>CAVTEP010000006.1:0-1213665 GCA_963733915.1 Candidatus Sulfomarinibacteraceae bacterium | reverse complement strand
GGCGAGGGCAGCCGGTCGGATCGGCCAGCGGATTGAAATCGTCATCCGAGGATCTTCCTAGGCCTGAGACCAGTTGGCACCCGCCATCTCCCGCAGGCGGTCGGCGATCGGCAGATCGCGACGGCACCGCGCCCGGCACGAGCTGCAATCGGCACACACGCGGAGACCGCGATTCTCCGGCACGGTGGCGATGGTCTCCTCCGCCTGGATGGTGTTGCCGTAGGCCTCGGCGTACATGTAGGCCCGCATCAGGGAGGGGATCTCGACCCTTTCGGGACAGGTGGGCACGCACTCCCGGCAGCTCTGGCAGAAGTAGGTCCCGGGCAACAGCGAGGCCAGCGTGAGCTCGCGCTTTTCGGATTCGCTGAGCTCGAGATCGGCCATCACCGAGAAGTTCGAGTCCATCTGCTCGAAGGTGGTCATGCCGGGGATCGCGGTGCAGACGTGGGGGTTGGCGAAGACCCACTTGAGAGCCGCCTGGTGGTTGATCTCGACCCCCTCCTGCTGGTTGAGGCGATTGCCGCCCTGGGTCTTCATGGCGACGACACCGACGTCCTGGCCGGCCGGCGTAGGCGATCGCGTCGCCGACCGCGTCCTTGTGGTCCTGGAGGAAGTTGTAGGCGGTCAGCACGACATCGTAGACCCCGGCATCGACCGCCGCGCGAATCACGTTCGGCTCGTCGTTGTGGGTCGAGACGCCGATGAACCGCGCCTTGCCCTGCTCCTTGGCCTTCACCATCGCCGCCATCAGCGGCTCGTAGGTGGCCATCGCGGGGCTGTAACAGCTGTGGAGGTAGAGGATGTCGACGTAGTCGGTGCGAAGCCTCTCGAGGCTGGTCTCGAGCTGTTGAAAGAGGTTCTCCTCGGTCGCCGCCGGCTCGCGCGCAGATGCCTCGTCGGTGAAGACGTTTCGCTCGCGATCTCTGGCAAACCGCATCTTGGTGGCGATGTAGACCGAGTCGCGGTTGCCGCGCTGCTCGACGACCTCGCCGATCACCTGCTCACTGTTGCCGCGCAGGTACACGTGGGCGGTGTCGAGGTGGTTGAGACCGAGGTCGAAGGCCCGGCGCAGCAGGTCGGGGTTGTCGGAGTTCATCACCCCGAAGCTGATCAGCGGGATCTTCAGACCCGTTCGTCCGAGAACCCGGTACGAGATCTCCGGTGCCGTGGTTTCCTGCCCGGCCGCTTCGGTTTCGGGTGGGATGGCTCGCGAGCACCCGGTCAACCCGAGCCCGGCCGATACGACGCCGGTCGCCGCACCACCGATGAATCTGCGTCTGCTGACTCCCTTGTTTTTCATCGTGCCGCCTCCCTCTCGGATCGGAGTTCCTGCGATCGAGGGACCGCATGAGTCCCGAGGCCCTTCGGTTGTCTCAAGCAAGTCTACTTGTGAGAGCCTTCGGTGTGTGTGAAAAAGTGTAAAAAATGGGTGGCATTGACCGCATCTCGATGGGTGGCGCCTGCGACGAGGTCTAGCAGGAAGAAAGCTGTGGCCCAGGGTGTTTTCATCTATGATTCTCAGCAGATACAAAATCTCGATGGGTGGATCGAAATGGAGCTCACGCAGGGTCAGCGACTCGGAAACTACCGCATCGACGCCACGATCGGCCGGGGTGGGATGGGAACCGTCTATCGCGCCACCGACACGCGTCTCGACCGAGAGGTCGCGATCAAGGTCCTGCCGGCGGAGGTGACGGCCGACGTGGAACGCCGGCAGCGATTCCGCCAGGAGGCGACGCTGGCAGCGGCCTTCAACCACCCCAACATCGCCACTGTTCACGACGTCGGCGAGCAAGAAGGAGTGACGTTCATCGTCATGGAGCTGGTGCGCGGCGAGTCGCTTCGTCGCCTTGTCCGCTCCGAGCCGCTGGGCATCGCCCGCGCGATCGACATCGCGACCGGCATCGCGGCCGGGCTGGCGAGGGCCCATCGCGAGGGCGTACTCCACCGCGACCTGAAGCCGGACAACGTGGTGCTGACCGACGAAGGCGTGCCGAAGGTGCTCGACTTCGGTCTGGGCAAGCTGATCGGCGACGCCGACCCGCAGGACGGCGGGATGTTGACCGAGGCGCCCACGGCTACGGTCCAGACATCGCCATACATCACCCGCGACGGTCAGGTCATCGGGACTCTGGCTTACATGTCGCCCGAGCAGGTGCACGGCCGGCCGGTCGACGCGCGCTCCGACGTGTTTTCTTTCGGGGTGATGCTGTACGAAGTCCTTTCCGGCAGGCGGCCGTTCGCGGGCGAGTCAAAACTCGACACGGCGACGGCGATCCTGCGCGACGACCCGCCACCGCTGGATGAATTGCGGCGGGACATCCCGGTGGGGCTGCAGGCGATCCTCGAGCGCTGCCTGGAGAAGGCGCCGGAGAAACGCTTTGCCTCGGGCGAGGAGCTGCACGAGGCGCTGCTCGCGCTGAAGCGAGGGCTCGAGGCGCCGGCCGCCGGCCTCGGGTCGCTGCTGCGTCGCCCGGCGGTGCTCGCCGCGCTCGTCCTTTTTGTCGCGCTGATCGGCGCCGGGGTTGCCTGGTTGCTCCACCGCAGCTCGCGGGTATCGTGGGCACGCAACGAGGCGGTGCCGGAAATCGAGCGGCTCCACAGCGCGGGGGACAAGGACGGCGCGATGCGCCTTCTGAACGAGGCCTCGGCGATCATCCCCGACGACCCCTACCTGGTGGAGTTCATCGAAAACATCGGGATTCCCGTGTCGTTCGACTCCGATCCGCCCGGCGCCGTCGTCCGGGTCAAGGGCTATGACCATCCCGAACGCGAGTGGATCAATCTCGGCCAGACGCCGATCGAAAACGTGGTCATCGCCCAACCCGCCCGCTATCTGGTCGAGAAGGAGGGCTACGCCGCCTTCGAGGGGGCGCCGTTCGGCGGCCGCATAACCTTTCGCCTTTTTCGGGAGGACGAGATCCCGCCCGGGATGGTCCGGGTGGCGGCCGGCAGGGCCGAGTTCGGGGCCGGGGAATCGGTCGCGCTCGACGATTTCTGGATCGACACCTTCGAAGTCACCAACCGCCAGTACAAGGAGTTCGTGGATGCCGGCGGCTATCGCGAGGACCGGTTCTGGCCGGCGGAGGTCGACCGCGGCGTCCTCGTCGACACCACGGGTCGCCCCGGCCCGGCCGGTTGGGCGCTCGGAGACTACCCGGAGGGAAGGGACGAGCTGCCGGTCGGCGGAGTGAGCTGGTTCGAGGCGTCAGCCTATGCCGCCTGGGCGGGCAAAAGCCTGCCGACCGTCTTCCACTGGCGCCGCGCGGCGCAGCAGAGCATCTTCAGCGAGATCCTGTTGTGGAGCAACTTCGACACCAATGGGCCCGTCCCCGTCGGCTCCTCCGGGGGTATCGGGCCCAACGGCACCTACGACATGGCCGGCAACGTCAGGGAGTGGTGCATCAACCGCAACCGCGACACGCGCCACATTCTGGGCGGCGCGTGGTCGGAGCCCGACTACCTCTACCGCAGCACCGATTCGGCCGATCCCTTCAACCGACTGCCGATCAACGGATTTCGCTGCATCCTGACCGACGGGCCGCTGCCGGAGGCCGCATTGATCGAGATCGAGCACACGGTCGTCGACCACCGGGGGGACACCGCGATCGACGACGAGGCCTTTGCCCTCGTGCGGCAGAGCTTCGACTACGACGATCGCGACCTCGACTCGAAAGTTGAGTCGACCGACGACGGTCCCGAGTACTGGCGCCACGAGGTCGTTTCCGTGCGCGCGGCCTACGGCGACGAGCGGCTGCCGATCCACCTGTACCTGCCCAAGAACGCCGAACCTCCGTATCAGGCGGTCGTCTACTTCCCACCCTCGAGCGCGCGCTATCTCACCAACGCCGCGAACCCGAGCTTCCCCTTCGGGTACTTCATCCCCAAGAGCGGGCGCGCGCTGGTTTATCCGATCTACCAGGGCACCTACGACCGGCAATTCGAGGTGCGCGGCCCCAACGACGACCGCGACATGACGATCCAGTTCGCCAAGGACCTGCGCCGGACGGTCGACTACCTCGAGACCCGAGAGGACATCGACAGCGGCCGGCTGGCTTATTACGGGCTCAGCTGGGGCGGCTACTACGGCCCGCTGCTGACCGCGATCGAACCGCGGTTTGCTGCGAGCGTGCTGGTCTCGGGTGGGCTGTACCGCATCGAGGAGGGCTGGCCGCCGGCCGATGTGCCGCAGAACTTCGCGCCGCGGTCGACCGTGCCGACCTTGATGATCAATGGCAAGGCCGATTTTCAGGCCCCGGTCGAGACCAACATCCAACCGATGTTCGACCTGCTGGGGACCCCCGCCGAGCACAAACGCCTGGCCCTGCTCGAGGGCGGCCACGTCCCGGCCTCGCCCAACGAGGTGATCCGCGAGGTCCTGGACTGGCTCGATCGGTACCTCGGACCGGTCGAGGCCGGGGGTCGATCCACCGCGAAATCGAGAGACTAATCATGGGTGCCACTGATCACAACGTCACAATCCAGCGCGTCCTTGGCACCGATCTATCTGAACATCGCCGTGAGACCGATGGCGTCCGGGTCGTCAAGGTTTCGTGACGCCGTGAACTGCATGCTGGCGGCCTCCCTGCCGGCGATTGTCTGCCCATCGGCCCTGACCTCGCCGCCGTCACACTCGCCGGTAATGCCCGACCGACCCAAGGCTGTCACTACCTCGTCACCCTGGGTGTCATCCGGCCGCGTGCCTTCCGGCAGCTCATATTCGCATTGTCGCTCGGGTGGGACCTTACTCGAAGACAGGTGTAGAATCAGGCCGCGAACGGGGGTACTCAATGCGACGTCGCCTTGCCCATGTATACATGTTGGTTCTCGCGATCTCTGTGCTCGTGGCGGTAGGCCGTGCCGGATGGTCTGGTGCGGGTGACGGGGCCGACGCTTCTCTCGGCCCGCGCGAAGAGCCGATGCTCAACGGGGTGACGCCGTCTCCAACGCCACCACCAACGCCCACCCAGCCACCGCCAACGGCGACCCAGCCGGTGCCTACGCCCACGCAGCCAGTGCCTACGCTCACCCCACCACCGGTTGAGACGCCGCCGCCAAGCTGAAGCGAATCGTCAGGAAGTCGTCCGAACTTCGTCAATCGGGATGCGGAAAGCGTCCCCGAGAATGGTCTCGAGCGTTTTCTGGCTGTCGCCGGCAAAGGCAAGAAACCTGGCTCCGATGCCATCGATGCCTTCGCGCTCCAGATTGGCCCTGCGGACGACCTCGGCCTTGGCCGCGACCGGTTCCCTCTCGGGACCGACGTCGATCGATATGACGACGTGTTGGCCGGGCTCGAGATCGGCGTCGGTTTCCAGAAGCAGGCCCCCCGCCGACAAGTTGACGACCGCGCCCAGCGCCTCTTCGAAACCGTCCTCCACCCCGACCAGCATCCGGGTGCTCAGCCGCAGCGTCGTCCGCGGGGCGATCTCGAGCAGGTCGGCCACCTGGAGGGCAATCAGCTTCGGGGGATCGACCGTCAGCATGACCCGGTTGACGCCGTGGCCGATGAGCCGGCGGGCGTGGTCCTCGGTACCGGGTTCGGCCAGCACCAGAAGCGATGCCTTTCTGGAGGCCGACGATTGTGACCGGATCGTCCGGGTTGCATCCTCGAGGCTCAAGGTGGTGGGCTCGACTCCGAGGATGACCAGCTCGACCCGATTCGAGTGGGCATACATCACCGCGTCCTCGGCTGATGCCGCCTCAACCACCGTGAGCTTGTGGCGGTCGAGTACCGGCGCGAGCTCTCCAACAGAGCTCTGAGAGACTCCGGCCACTAGAACTACATGCCAATCTTTGCTCATGCCTTCCCGCCTGAACAAGAACTTGCCGGGCGCCATGTTAGCGGATCTTGACGAGATTTTCATGGGTGCCACGGGTGGATTTCGGCTGAGCCGAGACACGTCAGCACGTAGGTTTGGGTTTTCAACTGGTTTCCCGTAGGAACCTCTGCCCCTCCTTCATGTCGGTGGGTCGGTGAGCCATCCTGGTATTCTTCCTTCCGCGTGATCTGATGCGAAAGGTTCTCCGCGTGATGCTGTGGGTGTCTGCCGTGGCCGGCGTTCTCTTTCTGGTGGCCGTGATGGTGCTGACCAACCCGGTCAAGGCCCGGCCGTCTGCGTCCGGGGTGTCGGCGGCCCCGTCCCGGTTGCGGTCCGATGTCGAGGCCCTCACGGGGCTTCCCGGCTTTCGTTGTTTCGAGCGGCCCGATGATCTCGAACGCGCCGCTTCATGGGTGAAGACGGCCCTCGAGGAGAGCGGCTTGCCGGTGGAAGAGCAGGCCTTCGCCGTCGATGACTGGGACTTCTCGAACTTCATCGCCCGCTATGGGTCGGCCGGCGCCCCGGTCCTGGTGATCGGCGCCCACTACGACGTCTGCGGCGAGCAGCCCGGCGCCGACGACAATGCCAGCGCGGTGGCGGGCCTGCTCGAGCTGGCGCGGCTTCTCGGACGGCACCGCCCCGAGTTGAGCCACCGCCTCGAGCTCGCGCTCTGGCCGCTCGAAGAACCGCCAAACTTTCGCACCCCGGGTATGGGTTCGGCGGTCCACGCGAGCTCGTTGGCCCGCAGCAAGGCCGAAGTCCGCGGGATGATCTGCCTCGAAATGCTCGGCTATTTTTCAGACGAGCCGGGCTCGCAGACCTACCCTGTACCCGGGATGGGGCTTTTGTATCCGACCCGCGGCAACTTCATCTCGGTCGTGGGTAACGGTTCGTCGTTGGCATTCACCCGCCGCGTCAAGGCGCGGATGGCAGGAGCGACTGAGCTCCCCGTGAGATCGATCAACGCTCCGGCGCTCGTACCCGGCGTCGACTTTTCCGACCACCTCAACTTCTGGAATCACGGCTGGAACGCGGTGATGATCACCGACACGGCGTTCTACCGCAACCCGAACTATCACCAGGTCACCGACACCCCCGACACCCTCGACTATGAGCGCATGGCCCAGGTCGTCACCGGGGTCTACGCTGCGATGACGACGCTTTGACGGGCGGCATCGGAGCGTCGAACCGCTTTGCTGCCTTGGGTGCGCGTTACTGATGGCTGAGTCGAAGCCATCGAGGGCTTGACTTTGTATATTCAAGGTATAAATTCTATACCATGAAGTTCGAGTTCGATCAGCGGAAAAGTCGCTCGAACCAGAAAAAGCACGGGATCGATTTCGGAGAGGCACAGTTATTGTGGGAGGACCCCGACTTGATCGAGGTTCCGGCGAGAACAACTGACGAGCCGAGGTCCCTTGTGATCGGAAGAACTGGCGACGAACACTGGTCAGCAGTCGTGACCTATCGGGAAGATCGCACCCGGATCATTTCAGTTCGTCGATCGCGAACAGAGGAGATCGAGTTGTATGAAGATTAAGGCCAAGGATCTCGACAAGAAGTTCGACTCGGGTGAGGATGTCACAAAGTACCTCGACCTCTCCAGGGTGCGCCGCCCGGGCCATGAGCAACGGCGGGTCAATGTGGACTTCCCGGTGTGGATGATCGAGTCGCTTGATCGCGAGGCGTCACGACTCGGCGTGCCCCGCCAGTCGCTCATCAAGGTGCTGATCGCCAGGCACCTCGAGGAGGCGTCGTAACCGCTGCCGACTGTCATCGCGAGTGCATCGCGAGACCCCCACCCAAAGAACCAATAGATGGCTTCGTCATCAGAAGATGAGCCGTCGAAAAAGGTGCTGGTACGGGGACCCGTAGGGGTCCACGAAGTGATGACCGATGTCCCTGTTGGGTTCTCGCGACGACAGGTCCCGAAGCTCAGGGGAGGTGGATGATGGCCTCGAGGCATCGGGCGAGCCCTGAGGCTCGGTTGTGAGGTTGCGGTCATTGATGCCTGGTTCTTCTTTCGAGTTGTATTGAGGCGTGTCAAGAAGCGGTCAGGTGAATGAGTCACACGGTTCGCATTGCCGCATCGTGAGCTGCGGTCGAGGGCGCCACACCCGCGCGAACGGCTGTTAACCTGAACGCTTGCGTTGTCGGTGGCGCCGTACCTTGATCAGGTTGCCGCACTCGGTCTTGTCGCACCAGCGGCGGGTGCGGTTGCGGCTTTTGTCGTAGATGACCCACCCGCAATCCGGGTTGGCGCAGATCTTGATTCGCGCCGGGTCGCCGGTCGCCATCAGGTCGGCGAAGGATCCGGCCACCTCGCCAAGCACCGCATCGAACCCGGCGGCGGCGGGCTCGAGCCGCACCGCGGCGCAGTTGCCCTGCGTCTCGAGCCGGCGAAGAACCGGCGCGGCGGCGAGGTAACGATTGAGCCGGTCGCGGTCGGCGGTGGTCATATTCCGGCCCCGGCGAACCCGCTCGACCACCCGGACCAGAAACCCGCGCATCCGACGCAACTCATCGCGATGCTCGCCGCGGGGGAGGCGCGTGCTCGACCACCCGGCTCGTCCGAGGAAGCCCGCCAGCCAGGTGTCGTTTCCGATCCGGTCTTCGCGTGCCCCTGTTCCCAGGTGATCGTGCCAGTCGGAGTTGATGAGATCGGCCCACAGCGGTTCCACGGGATGTAATACCTCTCAGTCCCTCTTGACTATTACACGCGGAGAACTTATTGTAAAGAAGTAACACCTAAAACTTATTTTGAGGTGTTACACAAAAACATCAGCGGCTCGAACATCGGGGAGAGGGGATCGGCGCAAACCCATGCAGGAGGCGAACATGATCGGCACCTTGAAACGCTGGGCGGAGGAACGCGAATATAAGGTTGCGTGGGGATCAGTGGAGGTGGTGCGGCGGGCGTGCGCCGAGATCCTCGCCCGCCGTGAATCCGGGGAGCTCGACGAAGCTTTCTGCCGCGACAACCTCGAGTTCGTGTTCGAGGCACGTGACGCGGCACCGGACGAATCTGTGGTCGTGGTGGCGATGCCGAGACCGGCGCATGTCGTTGGTTTCGAACTCGGCGGCGCTCGTTTTGATGCCCTTCTGCCGCCGACCTATTTTCGGTATCGGGAGACCTTCGACGACGTGCGTCAGGATCTCGCCGAAAACGGCCTTCCGGGGGCGCGTGTCGAGCTCCTCACCGCGCCGCTCAAGACCGTGGCCGCGATGCTCGGGCTGGTTCGTTATGGCCGCAACAACATCGCGTATGCCGAGGGCATCGGCAGCTACATGCAGCTGTGCGGCTACACGACTGATGCCCCTCTGCCGGTGCCGGAGGATCGACCGAAAAAGGGGCCGGAGCTTCTGCCCGAGTGTGAAGGCTGCACGATCTGCCGGTCGGCGTGCCCGACGAAAGCGATATTGCAGGACCGGGTGTTGCTGCGCGCCGAGCGCTGTCTCACTCTGGCCAACGAAAGCCCGGGTGAATGGCCGAGAACGGTGCATCCCCGAGCCCACCACTGCTTGATCGGGTGCCTGCTGTGCCAGCGCACGTGCCCGGCCAACCCAACGCTGCGAATCGCCGACGCCGGGGTCTACTTTTCGATCGACGAAACCAGAAGCCTGATTGGAGTGGGCGACGGTCCTGCCGACAGCCGGCGCGAGGACGGCATTCGCGGCAAGCTGGCAATCCTCGGCCAGCCTTCCGTCGAGCCGCTTCTCGGCCGGAACCTGAGGGCCCTCCTCGACAGGCGTGGTGGAGGCCAGGTTTTGGGTGAATCACCCATTTCGCAGTGATATACGCTCATCGTGCCACGGAGCAACGACCTGATCGCTATACTCGCCGCCGGAGGAGGGAACCGCTCGTCATGACGGTGCAGGCTGTATTCAACCGGTACCTTTCGATCCTCGGGATCGATGCCGAGCCTCCGGGCATCGACCATCTGAACCGGCTGGTTCGGGCGCAGCTGATCCGGGTGCCGTTCGAGAACATTTCGAAGCTGTGGCTGAAGAAGACGAGGGGCGCGGCCTCCATCCCGAGCCTCACCGAGCACCTCGACGGTATCGAGGGATCCAACTTCGGTGGCACCTGCTACGCCAACAACCCCTACTTCTACGAGCTTTTGAGACACCTGGGCTACGATGTCGATCTTTGCGGCGCGGACATGTCGAAAGCCGACGTGCACGTGGTCTCCATCGTCCGGATCGAGGGTCGTGAGTTCCTGGTCGACGTGGGTTACGGCGCCCCGTTTTTCGAAGCGATGCCGCGCGACCTCGACCGCGATCTTGACATTCGGTTCGGCCGGAGCCGCTATGCGCTCCGGCCGCAGGACGATCTCGGTCGATCACGGATGGACATGTACCGCGACGGTGATCTCATCCACGGCTACCTCGCAAAACCCGAGCCGCGGAAGATCGATGACTTCGAAGAGGTCATCCGTGACTCCTACAGCGACGCCGCCACCTTCATGAATGCGCTCGTGGTCGAGCGCTTCACAGACGGTGGTTCGGTGAGATTCCACAACCTCAAGATGAGCGAAACCACTCGAGACACCACCACTACCACCGAGCTCGCCGGCCGCGAACACCTCGTGGGGATGGTCGAGCGTCACTGCGGCATCGCGGCCGACGTGGTTCGGGAGGCGATCGACGGCATCCAACTCGAGGCCGACATCTACAGCTGAGCCCCGCTCGCGATGGAGAGGTCATCCAGCAGCCGCTCCATGCAGATCGCGCTTGCCGGACACAGGCTTTTGAACTCGAGCGTCGCTTGAACGGACGCGGGGGCCCGCGTCCGCTCAACAGGGACGAAACCGAGGCGGGCGAAGAATCGTTCGGCGGTGGTTGTCAGGAGGTACAGACGCTCGATCCCGGTCCGGCGTGCGTCGGCCAGCATCCGGTCGCACAGTATCGTGCCGACGCCCTGCCCCAGTATCTCGGCCGCGACCGCCAACGACCGCAGCAGACCGGCTCTGTCACCGCACGGTTCGAGGCCCACGACTCCGACAAGTGAACCCCCGAGCTCGGCCACCAGGAAGGTTCGGAGGTGTCGGCTGATGTCTTCATGCGGCAGCTCCGACAGCGCGAGCAGCCGGTGGATAGAGACTTCGTCAGCCGGTTGAGCGAGTCGGATTCGTCCCCCCCGAAGAAAGAAGGCCGGGGCGTCACCGGCATCGCCGACCGACAGACGGCAATTCGGCATCATCGGCCCTTCGCTGTTTTTGCAACCCCCGCAGCGGTGGCATCCTCACTCGTGCAGTCAGGGGTGGCCTGCCGCGTCCGAAAAGCGTCCAGGAGGTGGTCGAGCGCCGTAATGACCGCCTCTCTGCTTTTGGTGGGCACCTGTTGCAGCACCCATACGTGTTCATCGATGAGGTCGTCGCGGATTCGCAAAACCAACCGTCGACCCGCGTCGGTAACGCCGACCCGGCAGACGCGTCGATCGCTGTCGCTCGCTGTGCGCTCCACGAGATCGGCGTCGACAAGCCGGTCGATGATCCGGGTCACCGTACTTGCCTCGAGATACAGGGTGCGGGCGAGCTCGCTCATGGTCATCGGGCCGTTCGACAACAGTGTCTCGAGCGCGTAGCACTGGGAGACCGACAACCCCCGGCAGCAGGTCTGCTCACGGTCCCTGAACTGGTAGGCTCGCACCAGCTCCGCGAACACGTCGTACAGGCGTTCTCCCTGGGTTCGCAGGAGTTTTGTCATGGCTGGACTCCTCAAAACTTGTACGAGGCAAATATCTCACGGTTTTGAGAGATTGCTCACGGATTCCATGATCACGCTCGTGAGGCGTGCCCGGGTGCAGCCAACCGTCAACCGGGGATGGAAGCGCCGGTCTGGGGAGCGGAAGCGGGTTCTGGAACGTTGATCTCGACGAGTTGTTCCGGCCCCGATGATTCCTCCGAAGCGGGCGCCTCGAGCCTTTCGCGCGACAGCATGTGGTCGATGCTTGCGGTCCCCAGGGCGCCCAGGGCCAGGACGGCGGCCGAGTGCTCGACGAATTCCGCCACCACGTGGTCGAGAGTGTCCTCGGCGGTGTGGGCAGGGTAAGCCAGGCCGGGTGTGCCCTCCTGTTGCATGAAGAAGGCCGGGATTCCTGCCGCCAGGAACGGAGCGTGGTCGCTGGAGCCCATGACCACGGTTTTCCGTACAATCCCGTTTTCATCGGCCAACATTTCCGGCGTGATGCCCAAGGATTCGAGGTCGGATTCATCGATCTCGGTCATTCCGTCCGGTCCGACCATGACAAGGCGTCTGCCCACGGGCTTCCCATCGACCATGTCGTCGGTCCCGGGTTCGGTGGATCGTTCATCCTTTGAGCACGAGGGTGAGTCTCCGGCTTTCGGTGTTTCGGGTAACGATGCGGCGCCTCGAGCGGAACCGCAGCCACCGGTGATCACCCGACGTCCTCCCTCGCTGGTTTCTACCATCTGGCTTGCCGGGGCGCCACAGGTGGGGTCGACGCGGGGGAGGTAGTCGACCTGCGCGATGTTGAACGGCATGTTTGAGTCGAGCTGAGCAACGCCCTCGAATGCCCGAGCCAGGTCCGCCTCGAGGGGTGTGGTTGCGAGGATTCCCGAGATGTAGTCCGTACCGCGATCGAGAACGTACACGGCGGAGGTCGCGGGAATCACATCGGGGTGGTCCTCGACATAGGCTCGGGAGCCCACCAGGCCGACCTCTTCGCCGCCGAACAGGATGAAGCGAATGGTGCGTCGGGGCTGTGCCCTGGACTCCACGAGAAGTCGAGCGGCCTCCATGATGGCCGCCACTCCCGTGCCGTTGTCGGTCGCACCGTCGCCCTGCGCCGTCGAGTCGAGATGCCCCCCGACGATGACGAATTCGTACGGCAGCTCGATTCCCGGAAGGTCGGCTATGACGTTGAAAATGGGGACCCTCTCCAGGTCGGGCTCCTTATCGAACATCGTTTGGTAGAGCTGCCGGTAGCGCTCGGACGTCGCGTCGTCGGGGAAGTACCCCTCGATCTCTCCGGCCAACTCGAGGTGGACGTTTTCCAAACCGAAGGCGCGTAATTCGTCGCGTGCCCAACGGTAGGCCGCGAGCGCCTGGTACGAGTCTGCCGGGCGTGCCCCGATCTCGTTGACCAGATGGCCGAGGTGCTGCATGGCACGGTTGTCATTCGCCGCGAGCTTGACGATTCGCGCACTGGCGTCGTCGTCGGTGCGAACGGCGCCGATCCCGCAAGCGCCGAGCGAGACGACGAGTACCGAGGCCGTGATGACGATCTTCAGGTTCCTCAAGACTCGGGACATGTGTACCTCCGTCGAATTCGTGATGCGCCATTCTGCCGACCGGTGTCGACACGGCGTCATCAGCTCGGAGATACATACGTTTGTAACGTACAATAGTTGCAAAATACAAATTTATGTTGATGCCACGTATCACCGTGTGAGTTTGCGTCACCAGTAGTGGCAAAGTGGTTCCTGCACCCGAGGCACCCGAGCAAAACCCGCGTAATTTGTGAATGGGGCCCCTCGAGCGGGTGCAACCGAGCTGGTGCTACTCTCTGGGTGGACTCGAGAAGACTCCGAACCCAATGTGATTGAACAGGAGGTGCTGTCCGATGAAATACGGATTCGAGAAGATTGCAGTGGTTCTTGCGGCGTTCGTCGTCCTGTCGGTGGTGCCGAAATCGGCGCACGGTCAGACGGCTCGCGTGGCCCTGGAAACCTATGAGGAAGGGCCCGTATGGCAGATCATGACCTTTCGGACCGCCCCGGGGAAGACCGAGCTGTACCTGCAGAACATCGCCACGGTCTGGGAGCATCAGCTGAAGCTGGCGGTGGAGAAGGAGGTTCTCGTCGACTACAAGGTCCTGACAAAATGGTCATCCAGCCCGGATGACTGGAATATCATGGTCGTCGAGATATTCCCGAACATGGCGTCCTACGACACTTTCTGGAAGGACTGGGCGGCGATCGATGCAGAGACGGTCGATACGCCGGAGTTTCAGCAACGATTCGAGCGCCTGCAGTCGACGGGAACAGAGTTTCTCGGTACCGTGTTCGCCCGCGAAGTCCATCTAAAGCCGCGATAGGACGGGTGCCACGGGTCGCGATCACACGGTTGATGGGTGCACCCCATCGAAGGTGCGAGTCAAGTAGGCAGCGCACGGCCGGAGCCGTGCCCGGTAGTCGCTACCCAATTTAAAAATGGTAGGCAAGATTGAACAGGAAATCGAGGCCCTCGTGCGCGACTGTGGTGCCAGCGTAGGGCGAGTCGGACGTGGTGTTGACCGTGAACAAATCGCCGCTCAACTTCCACATCCAGCCCACGTCGGCCCCGATGGTGAAGCCCGAGCGCCCCAGCCTGTAGTCCATTTGTGCGCCGACGCCGGCCGAACTTTGACTCCCCGTCTCGATGCCCTCGATGCCGAGCAGCTCACGACCGGCATCGGCCACATTGACGTCGCCGGTTGTGGTCATCGCGACCGCGGCGAACACCGCGAATCGCCATTTTGATTTCCGCTGGGGTGAGACGTAGTAGGTGGGGTGATCACCGAGCAGGTCGATGTCGAGCAGGACGGCGAGGCGGTACTCGTCCATGCTGCCGGTCGCGATCTGCGTGCTCGCGAACCCGCCGCCCGGCTCCGTCATGACCAGATCGGTGCCGAAATCGTAGTCGAGCCGGGCGTAGCTCAGGTCGACCGTCAACCCGGGACCGAGGTCGTACGCGAAATCGGCGGCGACCTGGTCGGATCCCATCCATCCGATGATGGGATTGCCCGGCTCGCCGTCCTTCCGCAGCATGAGGTCGCTGCCCTGCTCGTCGAATGTGCCGACGCCGACGCCGATGGCGACGCGCCTCGCACCATCGTGATCGCCCGCCCGAGCCTCCGGTCCGATCAGCAACAACACCGCAACGAGCGCCAGTGACAACCGCCGCATGGCAACCTCCTCGGTCGAGGGGCGACCGGCGCCGACTCGGGCGTCATGCGGGAGATTCTACTCCTGGTTGGGTGCAACCGGTGTCACCCTCGGAAATATTTGTTGCGGCCCGAGGTGGAGGTGAAGGGGGGCCGCTGTTGATACCCTCACAATGCGTGCGTGCGAAGTGTGGCACCCCATGCAGGCGGCATCGGGAATCGAGATCCGTGCGCAACACGTTATAGTTGGCGCTTGACCGAGACCATTCAGAACATCGGACCGTACACCGTCGAGGCCGAGATCGGTCGCGGCGGGATGGGGGTGGTCTACCGCGCGACGGACACCCGGCTGGGGCGCCCGGTGGCGATCAAGGCGCTGCCCGAGGACCTCGCCGACGATCCGGAAAGGCTGGCGCGCTTCGAGCGCGAGGCGCGGACGCTGGCGGCGCTCAACCACCCCAACGTGGCTGGGATCCACGGCGTCGAGGAGCACGAGGGTCGCAGGTATCTGATCCTCGAGTACGTCGATGGCGAGACGCTGGCCGAGCGGCTCGACCGTGGCCCGCTGGCGGTGGATGAATCGCTCGAGGTGTGTGCGCAGATTTGCCGAGGCGTCGAAGCGGCGCACGAGGCAGGCATCATCCACCGTGACCTCAAGCCCGCCAATGTGAAGCTGACGCCCGACGGCAAGGTCAAGGTGCTGGACTTTGGTCTCGCCAAGGAAACAAAAGAGGGTTCGTCGTCGTCTGCCGATCTGACCCGCTCGCCGACGATCACGGCGGCGCAGTCTCCGACGGCCGCCGGGGTGATCCTCGGCACAGCGCCCTACATGAGCCCGGAGCAGGCGCGAGGCCGTCCGGTCGATCGCCGTTCTGACGTCTGGTCCTTAGGGGTGATGCTCTACGAGTGTCTGACGGGAGCCAGCCCCTTTGTCGGCGAGACGGTGAGTGACTCGATTGCCGCGATCCTGCAGGCGGAGGTCGACTTCGACCGCCTGCCGGCGGCGACGCCGCAGTCGGTGCGGCGCGTGCTGCGGCGCTGCCTCCAACGGGACAAGGACCGGCGCTTTCGCGACATCGGGGATGTGGGGCTGGAGCTTGCTGAGGCGAGCGATGGGCGGGAAGTTGAACCTGCTCTCAGCACCGCAGTGGATGGCCGCGGGCGCACGAAGCTGGCGTGGGCGGTGGCCGCGGGGGCGTTGCTCGCGCTGGCGGCGACGGTGGCCTGGATCGGGCTGCTGCCGCGCGAAGCGCCGATGCAGTTGGTGACTGACATCGTCCCCGAGGACCCGGGCGCCGTGGTCTCGGCGCGCGGCGGCCCACCAGCGATCTCGCCGGACGGCGTGCGACTCGCCATTGTCGTCGAGCGCGGGAGCGAGATGTCGCTGATCGTACGCGACCTCAGTACGGGCGATGAAAAAACCGTCGCGTCAAGCGACGAGATCCGGGGCCCGTTCTGGTCGCCCGACTCGCGTTCGCTCGCCTTCTTCGACCGTGAACGTATGGTGATCCTCGCGCCCGGCGGCGCCCGTCCGGAGCCGGTGCCGGGCGTGACCGTGCCGAGCCGTCGACTCGCGACCGGCGCCTGGGCGCCTGACGGCACGATCATCTACAGCCGAGTCCCGGAGGGACTGATGCGGGTCAGGCCCTTCGACGGCGAACCCGAAATCCTCCTGAATCCTTATCCGGATCGCGACGGCGACCGGGTGGTGTTTCCCTCGTTCCTCCCCGACGGACGACGTTTCCTGTTTTTGCTCTTCGAAGCCGAGGGTGGCGGTGCGACCGGCGTCTACATGGGTTCGCTCGACTCCAAAGAGTTCGAGCTCGAGCTGCCGGTGGCGTCCAACGCGGTGTACATCCCTTCTGGAATGCTGGTCTTTTCGCGCGCGGGCGGGCTGCAGGCGCAGTGGTTCGACATCGCCACCGGCCGGGTGGAGGGGGAGCCGATCCGCATCGCGAGCGATGTTCTGCCGGTGTCGTGGCCGCCGCACGCGCTGTTCACCGTCAGCGATTCGGGCAGGATCGCCTATGTGCGGGGCAGCGCCGCCGATGCCGAGAGCGAGTTCGTGTGGATGGATCGCGCCTCGGGCGAGATGACGCCGATTGGCGTCGAGGGTTCGTTATGGAACCCGAGTTTGTCGCCTGACGGTCGAATCCTGGCATTCGATTGGACGACCAGCGAGACGTCTGGGGACATCTGGGTTCGCGATCTCGAGCGCGGTCTGGATACGCGGCTCACCAGCGACCCGAAGAACGAGTCGAATCCCGTCTGGACACCCGATGGACGGTCGGTGATCTTTTTTCGAGGTAATGACATCTACCGGATCTCCACTGACGGCGTCTCCAAGGCCGAGCTGCTGCGCGAGTCGACCGAGAGGTCGTACGCGTGGGCGGTGACGCGGGACGGCAAGACGGTGCTTTTCAACACCGGAGATGATGACAATGCAGTCTTCCTGTGGACTCTCGATCTCGAAACACTCGAGGCGCAGCAGTGGTCCGACCGTCCGATGATATCGGCAATGGGCTCCATTTCGGCGGACGGCAGGTGGTTGGCCTACAGCGAGTTCGTGCAGGATCGCATCGAGGTCTTCGTCCGCTCGTTTCCGGACGGCGAGACGGTGCGGCGCGTGTCGATCGACGGCGGTTTCGCCCCGCGTTGGTCCGACGACGGCGAGATCTTTTTTGCCGAGGGCTCGAGTCTGATGGCTTCCAGGGTGCGCGAGCGGGCGGATGGGGCGGTCGAGGTCGAACGGCCACAGCAGATCGGCGTTCTTCCGCCGACGTTGCCTGGAACCTACCCCTTCGAAGTGGCTCCCGACGGCACGAGGTTCCTCGTCATCCGCGCCAAGAATGCCGTGAGCGGCTCCTCGCTGCGCCTGGTCGAGAACTGGGGCGAGGGTGGATCCTGAGGCCGAGCTGGGTTCGGTCGGACCGGACGGCTGTCACGTTCCGCTTCTACGAGGTTGTCCGCACCTCATCGATTGGAATGTGGAAGGCTTCGCCGAGGATGGCTTCGAGCCGTTTGCGACTGTCGCCTGCGAAGCTGAGAAAACGGACCGCGATGCCCTCGACGCCGTCGCGGTCGGGGTCGGCATTGCGCACGACCTCGGCCTTGGCCGAGACGGGTTCGTCCTGGTTCTCGATATCGATCGAAAGGATGACGTGTTGCCCCGGCTCGAGATCGGCGTCCGTTTCCAGCAACAGACCGGCCGCCGACATGTTGACGACGGCGCCCAACGCCTCCTCCGAACCGTCGGCCACCTCGACCAGCAGCCGGGTGGTCAACCGCAATGTCGTCCGCGCGGCGATCTCGAGAAGCTCGGCCACCTGTTGGGCGATGAATTTGGGGGGATCGACCGCCAGCATGACGCGGTCGACGCCCCGGCCGACGAGCCGGCGGGCCTCGTCCTCGTTGCCCGGTTTTGCGAGCACGAGGATCGACGCCGTCTTGGAAGCCGACGATTCTGACCGGATCGTTCGAACCACCTCTTCGAGGCTCATCTCCTTCGGTTCGGCCTCGAGTATCACGAGATCGACCCGTTCCGAGTGTGCATACAATCGCGAGTCTTCGGCCGACGTGACCTGAACGACCGTGAGCTTGTGGCGGTCGAGCACCGGGGCAAGCTCGTCAAACGAGCTCCGCGCGATCCCGGCAACCAGAACCTGGGGACTCTTTGGGGGCATTTTTCTCTTAGTGATCAGATTAATTGCTCGTTTCAATCATAACGGATAGTGGGCGCGGCTGATTCCTGCCGCCGTGCAGCAGCGCCGGCAGCGGCCGGCTGGTCGGCTACTGGAAATCCCTGGGTATCGTGTCGGTCCAGGTCTTCTCCCTCACCAGGACTCCGTTTTCCTCGAGCCTTCGGGTGTAGCGGTAGTAGAAGTTGTCCCGGTCGCTGGTGAAGGAGAGCTCTGCTTCCCACACCAGGACGCGATCCTTCAGTGTGACCTCCATGCGGTGCCTGCCGCGCATCTAGGTGTTCTCGGGATGGTCGTCCGAGGTGCGGTGCTCGATGGTCTCGTCGTAGGCCTCGGTGCCCCAGGGATAGCGGGAGGCGCCGGTGTTGGTTGCGGTCACGGTGACTTCGCCGCTCTGGGGGTTGCGGTCCACGGAGGAGACCTCGCCGTAGCCCGAGCTGGTGCCCACATCCATGCTTTCGAAGCCGGGCAGCTCCGGGCTTGGCGCCGGCGGTAGGAACGTCGGCGCCGTGGCCGGGCCGGGCGGTACGACCGGGAGCACCAGGTGGGATCCGCTCGCACCGCCGATGAACAGCGATGTGGTCAGGGGGTACGGCGTGGGCCAGAGCATGGGCCACTGGGCGTTGTTGACCGACAAACGGATGCGGTGCCCCTTGGGGAACACCCAGGATGTGAAGTGCATCTCGATGTCCAGGGGGAAGACCTGGCCGGGTTCGATGTCCTCGGGCCGGCGGGCGGAGTCTCGGTGGGTGCCGTTGAAGCCGGCGCCGGCAACCTGGGTGACGGTGCCGTCGGGCGCGACGTCACAGAGGCGGACAAACCAGTTGGCCCGGGTGGCGGTGGCGGACACCTGGAGCACGGCGCGGGGCAGCCCCAGGATCTCGGTGTCCCCGGCAAGCGGGTCGCTGTCGTAGACCAGGCTGTAGGCATCGGTGCCGCGCTGGTCGTGGGCCACGTCCCCCCACCACATGACGGGACCGCCGGCCTCCATGCCGGTGCTGGGCACGCAGCGCAGCTGGTGCACGGTCGTCTCGGGTTGTGCCGCGGACAGGGTGTGGTTGGGCTGCGGGTACAGAACCCGGTCTTCGATGCGCTCGATGGGCCAGCCCTCTTCCCAACGCCAGAAACCCGGCGCGGTATCCAGATACGGCCCCGGGGGATGCCACTCGCGGACGTAGACCGCAAAGCGGGGCTCGTCCATGATCCCGGTGTCGACGCCCTTCAACCACTGATCGAACCAGCGCACCGCCTCGTGCCGCCACTCCATGCCCGGCTCGGGATAGGGATCGTGCGGCCAGGCGTGCGACCAGGGGCCGATCATGGCCTTGACCGGAGCTTCGAGGTTTTCGAGCATTCGCGGCAGGGTGTCCCGGTAGCCGTCGTACCAGCCGCCGATGAAGAAGGTGGGGATCTTGATCTCGTCGTAACGGCCCTTGAGCGAGGCCCGGTCCCAGAACGGACCGTCCCGCTGCTGGCGCTTGTAGGTCATCATCCAGGGCTGGGTGTCGAAACGGTCCCGGAAGTACGCCTCGTCGATGACGTAGTCCGGGGCGCCGGGTCGGGCGTTGTCGAGGTCCTGGCTCATCTCCCAGGAATCCAGGTGCATGATGCCGTCCATGTAGTGGACGTCATCCTGGTACAGGTCCTCGGTGGCAGTGCACGGCGATGATGGCCTTCAGGGCCGGGGGATTGAGACGGGCCATCTGGATGGAGTTGAAGCCGCCCCAGGAGATGCCGAACATGCCCACCTTGCCGTTGGACCACGGCTGGTGGGCCAGCCAATCGATGACCACCACGCCGTCGGCGTGCTCCTGGTCGGAGTACTCGTAGGGGATGAGCCGTCCCTCGCTGTTGCCGGTACCGCGGATGTCGACACTGGCGACCACGTAGCCGCGTTCGACGAAGTACGAGTACAGGGAGTAATTGCGGGCCCGGGACTCGGTCTTGCGGTAGGGGAGGTACTCGAGGAGGACGGGAAAGGTCTCGCCATCCCCACCTCCCGCCGGCATGTACAGGTCCGCCGCCAGGCGCACGCCATCCGGCATGCCGATCCAAGCCTCCCTCATTTCGATCCCGTACTCGGGAGCCGATGACGTCTGGGCCGCACCCACGAGGTTGCCGGCCGTTGCGGCGATCAACGAGGCCCAAAGGACACCCGTCAAGGTTGCGCGAAACGCGATCGATCGCCGTCGAGATGGGCGCATGGTTTTTCTCTCCGTTACAGGTCTCACTGTCGCCGAACCGCGGCGCGATTGGCACCGGGATGACGGGTGTCACTCTATCGTTTCGAGCCGCGGATCACCACGGGTTCCACCCATCGCATTCAATTCAGTTGCCGCATTCACGTTGTGACGTTGTGATCAATGGCACCCTGGACCCTGGTTGACGCAGTGTGAGCGCGTCAGCGTGTGACCCTGCCACCGTTACGCGAACGGATTCTCGACCGTCACCCCGTCGAAATCCTGGCCGGTCTGGAGATCCTCACTCAGGATGTTCTTGCTGCCGGCGGTGCGTGCAGCCTCGATGATCAGTGCGTCCCAGATCGCGATATTGAAGCGCCGCGAGGTGGCGATTGCCTGTCTGACGAGATGCGGGTCGGTCGAGACCACCGGCAGCTCGCACAACCGGTCAATGACCTCGCTCGCCTGGTTCTCTTCGAGGGGCTCGGCGAGCCTACGGGTGAGCACCCACCACGTTTCGAGCAGCACCTGGGTGCTGAGCACGAGGCGTTCGGCGCCCTCCAGCACCTCGATGGCGATCCGTTGTTTGGTCGGGTCGGCGCGGTCGAAGGCACAAACCACGACGTTGGTATCGACGAAAAAGCTCATTTTGGCTCGTGGACCGATTGGTCGCGATCGAGCCGATCGGCGTAGACCTCATCTCGAGTCCAGGTCCGGCCTCCGGGTCCGCTCGACGCGATGGACTCGCGTGCCAGCTTCGCCAATCGATCGCGTGCGCCGCCCTCGATGTCAGACCCGGCGTAGCTCTCGAGGAATCCGCGCAGCACCGCATTGACCGAGGTCCCTTGCGAAAGGGCGCGAATTCGCGCCCGGCGAAGGACTTCATCGTCGATGGTGATGGTGAGGTTCATGACCCGTGCTCCACGGATTCAGTGTAGCACGGATTGACAGCGCGCGAGCGTGGCGGTCCGCGAGAGCAATCGCTATCAGCGGTTTACGAGGTTTTTCCCTAGTCCACATCGTCGGCGATCTCTTCCTTCGGGCGGAGCATCAGCGCGCGGCGTTTTTCGATGCTGCTCGACCACAGTGGAATGAAGGTCGCCAGATCGCGAAGCTCATCCTCGACGACTCGCAGACAGGTGATGATCTGCGTGCACAAGACGCGTTCGACGTCCACGGCCACCGAGTGGGCGGTTTGCCGGTCGGTCCGGTCGAGGGACAGCCCGAGAGTGTCCAGGACGACGATGGCCGTGGCATAGAGCTCGCCAACGACGCGACAGGACTCGGGGAGATTGCGCTGGTGTGCCTGCAGGACCTCGAGCTCGCCAAAACGGATGGCGCGAAGCCCTGCGAGGCCCTCGAGTTTTGGTGCGAAATCGGACTCGAGTGTGTCGAGAAAACCTGCGAGACGCTGCCACGCTTCGGGTGACGGCAATTTGCCCGACCTCGCCATCGTGTCGATCACCGAGCCGAGATCGGCGTGGCGGTGGGCGTTCAGCCGCACGAGATCGCTTTCGAGCCGCTGCACCGAGGTTTGCAGCCACTCCGACTCCTCCACATCGCGGGGGAACTTGCGGGCGAGAAAATAGTCGACGTCGTGCTCGCTTCTCGGGTCGGCGGCCAGGATTTCACCGAGCATGTCGACCAGGAAACCGTGCAGCTTGCCGATGGTCACGCACAGGGTTCTCCGCAGCTCGTCGAACTGGGGTTCCTCGGGAAGATCCGGGAAACGGTCGAGGTGGGTGAATACCTGACCGTCGAGAAAGCTGAGCGTATCGCGAGCGCTTCGTACCGCCTCGTCGAGGTCCGGCAACACCGAGGGCTCCTCCATCAACGGAGTGAGCTTGGTCTGCACCATCCAGCACGTGGTGCGAACCGTGTCCCAGATTTCGAGCAGCCGGGCGGGCGAGCAGTGGAGGAGGGCGAAGTTGCTCTCCAGCACACCGTCGAGACTCCGCACGCACCCCAGGAGGACGCGGATGCGAGGGTTCTGCCACCGCACCTTTTCGAGGTGCCATTCGAAGGGGAGATTCGCCCCGCTGTCCGTCATGCCTTGCATTGTTGCACGGCATGCCCGTTGCGCATCAGGTCACGAAAGAATTGTGGTGCAGGCGTCCCGCCTGCACTGTGCGCCCGCGACGGCCGCACCACAACGAATGAGCGCAACCGGTCATGACCTGACCATCTGAGAAGGGCGCAGCTCGAGTTGGATCGCGAGTGCGCGGTCAACGGCCTCACGCTCCGATGCCGACAACCGGCCGATTCGTTTTGTGATGCGGTGTCTGGCGATCGTACGGATCTGGTTGGCAACCGCGCGCGAGGGTTTCGTGAGGCCGGCGGGTGTGTCGTCGATCAGAGCCTCATAGGGGCGAAGCGGGCGATCCGGGAGGCTCGTGATCGGGACGACTTGGAGCACGGAATCGAATCGGCAGGCGGCTCGGTTGGAGACGATCACCGCGGGGCGGGTCTTGCGGATCTCTCGCCCCTCACCGGGGTCGAGGCGAACCTGGACGACGTCGCCACGGCTGATCGGCGCCTTCATTCCTCGACCTCGGAATCGGCGGACTCCCACTCCGCAGCCAGCTCAGCGCTCGCGGCGGCGTCCTCTTGATAGGCGGATTCGAGTTCTTTTGCGAGCTGCCGGTCCCGGTAGTCCCGGACCGCGTCGCAGACGGTCGCACTTGTATTCGAGGCTCGGTAGAGGTACTCGGCGACATCCTCGTCAATCGTCACCGTGATTCGCTTCTTGACCATCTCGATCCTCCGGATGCGCAGTATAGTGCATACGAATCGTCATATCAATGCTGTGCTCCAGATTACCGAGTGGGGAGACCGTATAGTGCCTGTGAATGGTCGTTCTCTGGCGGCCCTCAGAGGGCGGCCGCGAGAATCGCGTCGACGTGGATCGTGGTTGTATCGAGCACATCAACCGAGAGGTCGTCGCTCGAGATCACCAGCGGGAGCTCGGTGCAACCGAGAATCACCGAGTCGATACGGTCCCGTTCGATGTGTTTCTCGCAGATGTCCAGGAAGCGCAGCCGAAGCTCCGGCGTCACTCGGCCGAGCGCCAGCTCGCCGTAAATCGTGTGATCGAGAAACTCGCGGTCGTCCTCGCCGGGCAGGACGATTTTGATCCCGGCACCGGCGAACTCGCGCGGGTACATCTCGGCTTCGATGGTCGTCCTGGTCCCCAGGAGGAGAGCGCGTTCGAGCCCATATTCGCGTGCGGCATCCCGGGTGGCCGAGACGATGCTCACCAGCGGGAGAGGGGTCTCAGCCCGGATCTCGTCAAGATAGGCGTGGGGGGTGTTCGCGGTCAGGGCGCCGACCTCGGCGCCTGCCGTTCTGAGTCGCTCCAGAATGCCGGCGAGGAAATCAACCACCTCTCGCCGCTCGCCCTCGCGCTGAAGCCGAACGAGCTCGGCGAGGTCGATGCTGTAGATGAGGATCTTCGGGTTGCGAAGCGGGTTGCCGCCCGGTTGTCTGGCGCCGCGGATCAACAGCTCGTAGTAGACCTTTGTTGACTCGGGTGTCATGCCGCCGACAAGACCGATGGTTTTCATCGCGACGTCGATTATAGGCGCCGCGTTCCGCGTTGTTGCTGGAGGATGGTGGCTGCCACCCACATGATGGTTGATTTGAAGGCGTGTTGTTGCTGAAATGCGGCCTCCTTTCTGCGGAATGGAAGTATCCGGGACAATCCAACACTGTGAAGGTGGCACGCTCCCCTGGCACCCTCGGGCACTCTGCCGGCGCCCCAATCCCGGATGGTTGCAGAGGTGCCGTCGCAGGAAATTTTGCTCCCTGTGGTACTTTGTCTGCTGACTCTTCCGTCCTGATCGAGTGACGGTTACTTGAGATTCGTAGAGGTCTCCCAGGCTCGGAAATCTGAACACGGCGGGCACGCAGAGGCATGAGCGGAATAATCGATAGAGATCTTGAAGACGGCGGTAATAAGAGCTCGACCGGGCCTTCGACCGACTGGGAGTTGCGTCACAACATGACTCAGCCGATCAGACCCGGCGATGCGGTGCCGCGCCCCCTGCCTCTGTGCGGGTCTGGAGGATTGGAGAAACTCGGAATCCGGCCACCGCCTTCGCAAGGGCCCATGACGGACGCTGAGAACACCTACGACATCTCCGGTCGACTGCGGAGCAAGCTCGCCGGCCTGTCGCCGGGGCATCGTCTCCTGATCACGGCCGTCACGGTCTTTGTGACCGAGGCCGCTGTGATGGGACTGATCCTTCTGTTGGATGTCACACCGTCCGTCTGGTATGCGCTCATCGACGCTTCGGTGCTGACGTTACTCACCTTTCCGACCCTGTATTTTTTGCTGTTCCGGCCTCTGATGTACTCGCTCGCCGAACATCAGCGCGTCGAATCCGAGCTCAGACGTACCGTCGAAACGCAACAATCGCTGCAACGAGTGACCTCACCGTCCATCGACCTGCTGGAGTCCGAAACGCTGCTCAACGCCGTCATCGACGAGGTGCTGCCGCTGGTCGGAGCGGATGCAGCCTGGGTTACGATTCCGGGTCAGAGCATCGATGACCTTCCGCGGGTTGCCGCGCAGCGCGGCGTGCCCGACGAATTCGTCGCCGCGGAAGTGGCGTCACCGCTCGCGACCTGCCCGGTCTGCGGTCCACTGCTGAAAGGGGAAAAGGCGCCGGCTGGGCTGCAGCTGATGAACGAGTGCCCTCGCTTGCCAAAAGCTGCGTTTGCGTCGGCTGGGCTGAGCACCCACCTGGGCGCGGTGCTGCGAATGGGAAGCGGCAGGAAGGCCATCCTCAACATCGGGTGGCGCAGTCCCCGCACCTTGTCCGATACCGATCGCACCCTCCTCGCCACGGTCGTCCACCAGGTCGGCATTTCGCTCGAGAACGCGCAGCTTTATCACTCTGAACAGCGTGCACGAATGACCGCGCAGACGCTCCGCAGGGCGAGCCTCGCGGTCGCCGGGTCCCTGGACCTGGATACCGTCGTCAGGGCACTGCTTGAACATATGGGTGAGCTGATCCCCTACGACCGCGCGCGGGTGATGCTGCTCGAGGGGACCTCGCGGCTGCGGGTTCACGCGGTGTCGGATGGAAAGGAGGGGTTCCAGTTTGTCAACCGGCGAACGGCGTCCTTTGACGCCGCAGAAAACCCAGTTCTCCAAGAGGTGTTGTCCGGTAAACTCGGCAAGATCATCAGGGACACACACTGTCACGTGGCATGGGGCGGCCGGATGCACCCCGAGTTTGAGCACAGCTGGATCGGGGTCCCGCTGGTGACGGGACGCACGGTGCTCGGCCTGTACTCCCTTTCCAAGTCCGAGCCGGATTTTTTCACCGAGGAGCACCTGAGGCTGGCGGAGGGCCTGGCGGCGCCGTCGTCGATCGCCATTTACAACGCCATTCTTTTCGACCAGGTGCGCACCGGTGGTGAGCGTCTGAAAACCCTGTCGCGTCAGCAGGTCGATCTCCAGGAGGCCGAACGGCGCGCGATCTCGCGCGAACTCCACGACGAAACGGCTCAGGTCCTGACGACCCTCAAGGTCGGCTTGCGGCTGCTCGAACGAAATGCCGACCGGCCCGAAGAGGTGACCTCCCGGATCAACGAGCTCCTCGACATGACCGACGCCGTGCAGGATGACCTCCACCGTCTGGCCGCCGACCTTCGCCCCGCCGGCCTCGATCAACTCGGCCTGGTGTTCGCCCTGCGGAACTACCTGGCGGAGGTCGACCGGCAACACCCGCAGATCGTCGAGTTCGAGGCGGTGAGGATGGACGGTGATCGGCTCCCGGCCGAGGTCGAGATCGCCCTCTTCAGAATCGCCCAGGAGGCGGTCACGAACGCGGTGCGGCACGCCCGCGCCGAACGGGTCAGCGTTCTCATCAAGAAGCGCGACCACATGATCATTATGGTCATCGAGGACGACGGGGTCGGATTCGACTTTGAGGATGTGATCCGAGACGGCCGGCTCGGCCTTGTCGGCATGCGCGAGAGGACCGAGATGCTTGGTGGCAACCTGCTCGTGGAGAGCGCCCCCGGCACCGGGACCACCGTCGTCGCAGAGGTCCCTGATGGCTATTGAAATCCTGCTTGCCGACGACCACGGCGTGCTGCGTGCGGGCCTGCGCGCCCTCTTGAACGTCGAGCCGGACCTGTCGGTGGTCGGAGAGGCGGCCAGCGGTGACGAGGCGATCGAGCGGGCGGCTGAACTCCAACCAGACATCGTGCTGCTCGACCTCAACATGCCCGGCCCGAGCGGGATCGAGATCACGCGGCGGCTGCGGGAGGCCCTCCCCGAGACCCGCGTGCTCGTCCTCACGGTTTACGAGGACGAGGGCCTGCTGCGCGAGGCGATCGACGCCGGCGCCTCCGGATACATCATCAAGCGCGCGGTCGAGTCCGAGTTGATCAACGCCATCCGCGCCGTAGCCCGTGGCGAGCTGTACATCCACCCGTCGATGACCCGCGCGCTGTTGAAAAAGCCCGAGAAACACACACGGGCGCCGTCCGGCGCCCAGGAATCCCTGACCCCGCGTGAAGCCGACGTCCTACGCCTCATCGTCCGCGGCTACACCAACCGCCAGGCGGCGGACGAGCTCGGGCTTTCGGTGCGGACGGTCGAGACCCACCGCGCCAACCTGATGGGCAAGCTCGGGCTCAAGAGCCGCGTCGAGCTGGTTCGTTGGGCGGCGGACAATGACCTGTTGTGACGCGCCGTCGGTGGGGGTGACGGGCATCGACCGACCTCCGGATCTCAGTAGTTTCCCGGTAGAAACCACCGCGGCCCCCGTATTTTCCCCGTAAGAAATCTTGCGAAATCTGCGTGTTTATTGCGCTTACATTCTGATCCCGGTCCATCCGAGACTGTTGATACAGGCTTCGAATGAAAGGGGGAGATGACGGGAGATGGGGACGCGGATGTGCAGGCATTCTGTTGAGCAATTGATCAAGGATCCAACATTGACCGACACCAACGTCACGAAAAGGAGCAGGGCCATGGAGCAAAGGACACATTTCAGAACCGCATTTGGCATCGCAGTCGTCGCAGGCCTGGTATTAGGCTTGCTGCCGGCGCCTCACCGCGCACGCGCAGGGCTGCGGCCCGGGCGCGGCGCCCGTACCGGGCGGCACGCTCGATCCGTGCACGGTTCCCAAGTACGTAATCCCGCTCGTGATTCCGCCGGTTATGAATGATACGAACCCGGCAAACAACACGCAGGACAACGACTACGACATCGCGGTGCGTCAGTTCCAGCAGCAGATCCTGCCCGGCGGGCATCTGGAATCACGGTCAACGGGCGTGCGGACAACTTCCCGGCGACGACGGTCTGGAGCTACGGTCCGGACGCCGATCCAATGCCAGACTCCACCGGCCTCGGCGGAGGGGCGGGGATCTGCACCGGCGCCCAACTCGCAGTTCAACTACCCCGCCTACACGGTCGAAAACACCGTCGGCACGTGACCACTGTGGACTGGATCAATGACCTGAAGGAGAACTTCGGCGCCGGTCCAAACTACCTCCCGCACCTGCTGCCGATCGACCAGACGCTGCACTGGGCCAACCCCGGCGCCGACTGCCTCATGGTTGATCCGAGGACCGACTGCCGGGGCCAGAGCCAGGACCTGTACACCGGACCGGTGCCGATCGTGACCCACGTCCACGGCGCCCACGTCGGCCCCGAGAGCGACGGCTACCCCGAGGCATGGTGGCTGCCCGATCCGGCCGGTAGCAACTTCAGCTGTGAGACCGATCCCGCAGACGCTGACCCTGCGAATGGGATCTACGTTTGCCAGGGCACCCTGGCGAATGGCTACGGCGCTGGATATGCCGCCTAACACCAACGTCACGGCGGCGGGGGTGGCCAACTTCACCTACCCCAACACTCAGCCCTCGGCCACGATCTGGTACCACGACCACACTTTGGGCATGACGCGCAACAACGTCTACGCGGGACCGGCCGGATTCTGGCTGATCCGCGAGGCGGGCGGCGGTGAGACGGGTCTCCTGGCAGGTACGCTGCCGAGCCCCGCGCCACAGCCCGGCGATACACTCGCCGCCACCAATCCTGCCGCCAGGGCGGTACGCCTATCGCGAGATCCCGATAGCGATTCAGGACCGCTCCTTCAACGCCGACGGGTCGCTCTTCTACCCGGCCAACCGCGCCGTGTTCGAGGGTCTCCTCGACAGCCAGCTGGGGAACGTACCCTCGGTTGTGGGCAACACCGAAGCCGGTCTGAACATCGACTTCATCCCGACCAACGAATCGGACATCTCGCCGATCTGGAACCCCGAGGCCTTCTTCAACGTCATGGTGGTCAATGGCGTCGCATGGCCCGAGCTCGAGGTAGCGCCGGCGATCTACCGCTTCCGCTTCCTCAACGGCTGCAACTCACGTTTCCTCAACCTGTCGATGTTCCGTCTCAACAAGAAGGGCAACCCCAACAAGGAGATCCCCTTCTACCAGATCGGCGCCGAGCAGAGCCTGCTGCCGCAGGTGGTCGAGATCGTCACGGGTAAGGCCACGCCGCTGGTGCCGGGCGTTCCCCTGTGGGACCGAGTCAACTCGCCCTTCAAGCAGCAGGGCCTGTTGATGGCGCTGGCCGAGCGCGCCGACGTTCTGGTCGACTTCCGCGGCCTCAAGAACGGCGACATCGTGCGCATGTACAACACCGCGCCGGACGCCCCCTTCGGCGGCTTCCCCGACGTGCCCGCCGACCCGGGCACCACCGGCCAGGTGATGCAGTTCCGGGTCAACAGCGCGCTGCTCGGGCAGAGCGACACCGATCCCGGCGGCGCGACCCCGGCCACCGACCCGTGGAACCTGGTCCTGAGCCCGGTGGAGGGCGTTGACACCTATCCCGCCGGTGCACCGAACGTGAACCCCACACCGCGCGACCTCGCGCTGATCGAGGAGGAGTCGACGGTCGTGTGCGTGACAATCAACCCGGACGGAACCATTGATCAGGTCCCCGATGTGGCCGATTCCGTTCGATCCACTCGATCCGTTGAACGCCTGCTTCGCCGCGGGCGGCATACCCTTCGCGCCCAAGGCGGCGGTGCTCGGCATCGAACGGCAGCCTCGGAGCTCCGACCTCTGAGGTCCCAGCGAATAACACCGGGGCCAAGCCGACCCTGTGGTCGGACGACATTGTGACCAACCCGGCGCTCGGGGCGACCGAGACGTGGGAGCTGTGGAACTACACAATGGACGGCCACCCGATCCACCTCCACCTGGTAAAGTTCAAGGTGCTCAACCGCGAGCCGTTCATCCCCGATCCGGTGACCGGTCTTCCGGTCCTGCAGGGTCCGGTGCCGCCGGAGGCCGACGAGACCGGTTGGAAGGACACCGTGATCGCCTACCCGGGCGAGGTGACCCGGGTCGCGGCCACCTTCGACACCGAGGGCCTCTACGTCTGGCACTGCCACATCGTCGAGCACGAGGACAACGAGATGATGGTGCCGTACTGCGTGGGTGATCCCACCCTCAACGGCTGTGGCGGACTGGTGGCACAGTAACCGAAACCCTGAGTCCGTGGACAGGGGCCGCCTTCGGGCGGCCCCTTTTCCCTCATTGGTACCATGGCAACGCGTCGACCAGGGATCGGAGGAGCATCATTCATGAATAGGAAATTCGCCGCGCTCGCAGTGTTTCTCGTGCTACTCGCCGGTATCGCCCGGGCGCAAGAGGAGCCGCTCGACCTCCACGACGAGACCGTCCGCATCAACTACAGCCTGGGCTACCAGATCGGTGGTGACTTCAAGCGCCAGGGCGTCGACATGGACCCCGAGGCCGTGGTCCAGGGGATCGCCGACGCCCTGTCCGGTGCCGAGCCCAAGCTGAGCCAACCCGAGATGCACCAGATCCTGGTCGAGCTCAAGCGAAGGGTCGACGCCGGGCAGCGGGCTCGCCCGGGTGCGGAGTCGGAGGCGATCCACCAGGCCGGGATCGCCTTTCTCGAGGAAAACAAGACCAGGGAGGGTGTCCGGGTTACCGCCAGCGGCCTCCAGTACAAGGTCCTCCGCGAAGGGACCGGCCGTTCGCCGGAGCCGCTCGACACCGTCAAGGTCCACTATCGGGGCACCACGGTCACCGGCAACGAGTTCGACAGCTCCTACCGGCGGGACGAGCCGGCGCAGTTCAACGTCAGCGGCGTGATTCCCGGCTGGACCGAGGGTCTGCAGCTGATGAAGGAGGGCGGCAATTACGAGCTCTACGTGCCCCTCGATCTCGCCTACGGGAAACGTGGGCCCCTGGCCTTTCAAACGCTGATCTTCGAGGTCGAGCTGCTCGAGGTCGTGCCTGCGGACACTGATCCGGATTCCGAGTAGCCCACGAGTGGTTGGCACTTTCCGCTGATCACAACCTCATATGGGCACCTCATTGGCGCCTTGGCTCTGATCCGGCGGTGGCTTCGGTCGCGGGGGAGTTGCCGCAATCTTGAGCGTGTGACCCGGGAAACGATTACGGCTTCCACGATCCGCACTGACGCAAATGGGTGGGAGCAGCATGCGGGAAGAGTGCCGGGTGGTGGTCGGAATCAGTGGTTCAATCCGTGCCGGAGGTCCGTCGCGGGGCGCGGTCACCCCGCAGTTCACACCGCATCGCCACGCGACGCGGTGTGAAGAACGGGACGGGTGTGGGCGGCTGGCGCCTCACATCTTCGGTGGGTCGATGGCGTCCGGCACTTCGTTCTCGATCGGCGGGATCGACTTCAGATAGGCAAAGATCGCCTGGAGGTCCTCGTCGGTCGCCATCGCCAGGTTGAACCACGGCATCGGCGGCAGAATCGGGCGTCCGATCCCGCGGTGGGTGCCGGTTCGCAGGGCGCTGATGAACTCCTCTTCGGTCCAGTCACCGATACCGGTGTCCTCGTCGGGGGTGAGGTTGGCCGAGAATGAAACTCCCCACGGCCCCACCGCGGCGGTCAGGTGCTCATAGAAGAGAACCCATTTTCCCGGACCGATATTGTCGAAGCTGAACTCGGGAATCTCGGCGTCGGCCGGGTGGCCCGAGAGAAGCCGGCTCTCATCGAGTCCCGTGCCGCCACCCGAGAAGACCTTGGGCGTGTGACAGTCGTTGCAGCCCCCGATTGTCACCAGATATTGGCCGCGTTCGATCATCTGTTCGGCGGTCGGTGGCGGTTCGTCCGCGGGAAGGCAAGCGGCGAGCACGATCACTCCGGAGAGCAGCAACAGTCCCGCCATCTGACGTGAATACCTGGACCTCATCTGTGTCCTCCAATCACTTCGCGCGTTGTCTGAACATGGTTGATTCGCATGAGAAAGATAGAGACTGAATCGCAACTTGTCAACTGGCCTGATGTCTGAGAAAAGGGAATTCACAGAGAAGGGCATTGGCAATCGACCGCTATTCCTCGGGCTCCCGGCCCCAGTCGGGCACCCGGAACTGGTCGGGATTCTCCTCGAGAATCCGCCGCAGCCAGGCCTCGGGGTATTCGACGCCCTCGGTGCCCTTCTCCTCGGTGCGCACGTAGCCGTCGTTGAACTTCGTCAGAATGAAGGTACCCAGCTCTTTCCAGCGCTCGAGCGTCCCTTCGGCCGTGCTCACGCTGTAGGTGGTCAAGAACCGCCTGGCCAGCTCGGGGTCCTGCTCGAAGAGCTTGACCGCGGTTTCCTCGACGGCCGGTTGCATGGCGAAGATCGCGTCCTCCACCTCCTGTTGCGCCGCGGCCACGTCCGGGATGATGCGCGACCAGGTGTTGTAGGTCAGGTTCGACACCATGTTGTAGACCCACCACGCCGAGTCCCAGGAGAACCGGTCGACGTCGCCCTGCGCGAAGGCCTGGGGCACCCGCTCGGTGCCGGCGTAAAACGGCGTGAAGGGGGTGGTGTAGCAGTCATCGGGGGTGTACCAGTAGACCCCGCCCACCGGGTCGGGCAGCCAGCTTCGGCTCTGGGTCACCATGACGAATCCCGCCTGCTGCGAGGAGATCGGCCGCTCCCAGACATACTTGACGTCGTCGACCGTCCAGGTCAGGTCGCGCCAGCGGTAGGGGCAGGCGAAGGGTCCCGCATCGATCCCCTGGGTCATGTCGAAGGGCGTGCCCTCGAAATGATCGCGCATCAGCCCCATCACGGCGCGCACGCTGAGCTTCTCGTCGGGCTTGATGAAGAGGGGGAAATCCTCCGATCCTTCGACGCCGCGGTGGAAATCATCGCCGAACACCTGGGAGGGGGCGCTGCGGCGGTAGATCGACCATACCCGCGTCATGCAGACCCGCATTGAGATCGGATTGAGCGGGTGATACGCGTCGCGGTAGCTGAAGGGCTGGCCCGAGCTCGGATCGTAATACCCCTTCTCGACGGCAAAGTCGACCACGTCGGGGGCGAAGAGCCAGTTGGCGGGGTCGTCCATCGGGAAGGTGGTGATCCGGCACATGTTCGCGTGGGCCGAGATATACCCGTCGGGAACCCGGGCGGCGACCCAGATCACCCCCTTCGTGCCGGGCCCCTTGCCGATGATATCCATCATCCAGACCTCGTTCGGGTCGGCCACCGAAAAGGTCTCGCCCTCGTCCCGGTACCCGTACTCCTCGGCCAGCGCCGCCATGGTGAGCACGGCCTCGCGGGCGGTCTTGCACCGCTGCAGGGCGAGGGTGATCAGCTCCGAATAGAGCAGCCCCTCGGTGTCGTTGTGCAGCTCTTTGCGCCCGCCGTTGGTGGTCTCGCCGATGGTGAGCTGGTGCTCGTTCATCAGATTGTAGACCGCGTAGGTGTGGGCCACCTGCCGGACCCTGGTCGGGTTGGGGTGGTGCTCCCAGGTCGTGACCTCGACCAACTCCCCCACCACGTGATCCGCCGCGGGCAGATACGTGAGGTGGGACACCCACCCGCCCAGATCGGCGGAGTAGGTGATCATGACCGAACCATCGGCCGAGGCGCCCTTGCTGACCAGGATGTTGGTGCAGGCCTGGGCCATCTGGAGAAGGCCGGGCAGCATGAAAAGCGATACGGTGAGTGCGACGAGAATCCGGGTCTTCACTGCGAGTCTCCCTTCAGGGTGGCAGGTGCGAACCAGCCGCGGAAACTGATCGGTGATGCCCCCGCCGTGCCGTTTGGCGTTGGGGGGCAGGAGGTATCTTCGGCATGCCGTGAGCCTATCACGGGGTTGTGAACGCCGCCGCACCATATTCATCAACGGGTGAGCCAGAGATCATCGACCCGGATGTTGAGAATATGCATCCCCCTACGCGTGTTGTGAAAGTGATCGCTCAACAGCCGCAGTCAAGGGGGTCATCCACAGCATGGAGCCGGAGACAATTCTCGGCGGGTATCGCATCGTGTCGCTGCTCGGCGTCGGCGGCATGGGTGAGGTCTACAGAGCCCACGACCCCAGGCTTGATCGGGAGGTAGCGATCAAGGTCCTCCCGGGAGAGATGAACGCCAACCCGGAACGCGTCGCTCGATTCCAGCGTGAAGCACGGGCCCTGGCGACTCTCCAGCATCCCAACGTCGCCAGCATCTACGGTTTCGAGGAGGACGATCAGGACCGTTTCCTGGTGATGGAGCTGGTCGAGGGTCAGGATCTCAGCGAGCGCCTGAATGCCGGGCCGATCCCGGTCGACGAGGCCGTCGCGCTGGCGCTGCAGCTCACCGACGGCCTGGCGGCGGCCCACGAACAGGGCGTCATCCACCGCGACCTCAAACCCGCCAACATCAAGATCACCCCGGCGGGCGAGCTCAAGATCCTCGACTTCGGCCTCGCCCGCGCGTACATGGGCGACCCGGACTCCACAACCGACATGTTCAGCTCGCCCACCATCACCGCGGCCATGACCCAGGCCGGCGTGATCCTCGGCACCGCCGCCTACATGTCGCCCGAACAGGCGCGCGGTGAGGCCGTTGATCAACGCGCCGACCTCTGGGCCTTTGGCGTCATTCTCTTCGAGATGCTCACCGGCCGCCGGTTCTTTGCCGGCGACACCGTCAGCGACACCCTCGCCGCGGTGCTGCGGGCCGATCTGGACTGGGACCTGCTGCCCGACGACACACCGGCCAACGTCCGCCGCCTGTTGCGCCGCTGTCTGGCCCGCAACCCGAAGGAACGGTTGCGCTCGGCCGCCGACGCGCGGCTCGAGCTTCAGGACGACGAGCAGCCGAAAGCCGACGCCCCCGCGGTCAAACGCTCGCCCGCGCTGCCGGTTGCGATCGGCGCGCTGGCGCTCTCCCTGATTCTCGCGGCGTGGGTTTTTCGGCCGACCGCTCCGGCCGAGGAGAGCGTCTCCCAACGCACCTTTCGCTGGCCCTCCCAGACGGGATTCAGGTGGCAAGCCGCGACCAGCTGCCGCTGGGCGTGCCGCAGCCCTGCCTCGCGATCTCCGACGACGGCCGGCTGATCGTGGTGGTGGTCGAGCGTGACAATGCGACGTGGCTCTACCGCCGATTCCTCGACCAGCCCGAGGGCGAGCTGCTCGAGGACACCCGCGGCGGCTACCACCCGCAGATCTCTCCCGACGGCAACTGGATCAGCTTCATGAAGGGCGACGCGCTGATGCGGATCGGCGCCCGCGGCGACCGCGCGACCAGCCTCATCGAACTGCCAAACTCCTTCGGCCACTGCTGGGTGAACAACCGCGAGATCGTCATCAATCGCGCCGAGGCGACCGAGCTGGTGCGGATTGACGTCGAGCGCAACACCGCCGTGCCCTATCCGCCCAGGCCGCCTTTGACAAGTATTATTGGCCCAGCCGCGTGCCGGGACATGACGCCATCGTGTTCAACAGCGAAAGCGACTGTCAAAGAGACGAGGCTGCCGCCACAGACGAGGTCAGCTTCATGGACCTCGGCACCCAGCGGCAGACGGTGCTGGGGATCAGCGGCAGCATGCCGCGGCTCCTTCCGGGCGGGCCGCTGCTGCTGGTTCGCGACGGTGCGGTGATGGCCGCGCGCTTCGATCTCGACCGCCTCACCGACCTGGTACGGCCGGTGACGGCGCTCGAGGGCCTCATGGTCGAAGGCTGGATCGGCCAGTACGCGGTGGCATCGAACGGCACCATGGTCTACGAGTCCGGCGAGTGGCTGCTCGGCAACGAGTTGGTATGGGACGACGGGCGAGGCACATCACACCGCTTGATTTCCCGCTGCTCTCCTACGGCGACTTCGAGCTGTCGCCTGACGGACAGTAACCTCGCAATCACGGTGGGTGGCGGCGCAGACTCCCAGGTGTGGGTCTACGACCTCGAACGCGGAGCCCGCCGGCTGCTCACCACCGACGGCGACGGTGGAAGCGGCATCTGGGCGCCGGACGGCGAGCGGATCGCCTACGGGGCACAGCGGCGGTAAGCCCTGGGGCATCTACGTGCGGAGGGTCGGCGGCAACGAGCCCGCGACCCTGCTCCGCGAAACCGACAGCCCCATCAGCCCTTATGCGTGGCACGAGGACGTCGGCATCCTCGTCATCACCGCGGGCACGGGCTGTGACATCGACCGGCTCGACCCCGACGACCCCGCCGAGCTCGAACCCGTCGTTGTCACCGACGCCTCCGAGTGGGGCCCCGACATCTCCCCTGACGGCCGCTGGATCGCCTACGTCGTCCGACGAGTCGGGGCGCTACGAGATCTACGCCCGCGCCGTCGGCGGCGACCGCTCGTTTAGCGTCTCTCTCGATGGCGGCGAGGAGCCGATCTTCTCCGCCGACGGCGCGACCCTCTACTATCGCTACGGCAACCGCTTCTACGCCACCCCGATCCTCGAGGCCTCGGCCGACGGCACTCGATTCCGGGCCGGGCGGCCGGAGGTGGTGGTCGAGGGGGCGTACTCCAACGTGCCCGGGCTGTCCTACGACGTCGGCCCCGACGGCCGGCTGCTGCTGCTGCGCTCCGAAGGCGGCACCGAACGCCCCAGCCACCTCAACGTCATTCTGAATTGGGATGTCGGGGTCGAGAGATAACCTGCGGCGCCGCTGATCACGGCCTCACGAGAACCCCCGTCTTCCTGAGCGAGAACAGCGAACCCATCGAATACCGGGTTTCTCCTTTGTGGTGCAGGCGTCTCGCCTGCAGGGATCGCGATCACCGCCAAATGTGCGGCCGGGACGGCCGCACCACAATCCCGGGTGGCTGGTTCAGTGCCCGTTGTGGCGGCGGGCGTCGCGGCTGCCGTATATACTCGCGACCGGCACCATGAAAAGCGAGATCAGATACGCGAGAAATCCGGACGGCCAGTCGGTGGCCTACCAGATCTGCGGCGACGGTCCCCTGGACCTCGTCTTCGTGCCGGACTGGGTCGGGAACCTCGAGGTGATGTGGGAAGATCCGTCGCTTTCGGCCTTTCTCGAGCGCATGGCGCGGTTTGCGCGGGTCATCTGCTTCGACAAACGAGGCACCGGGCTGTCGGACCCGGTCCCGCTCGGCGCGGTCCCGACCTGGGAAGAGTGGATGTACGACGTCGGCACCGTGATGGACGCGGCCGACAGCGCTCAGGCGGCGATCTTCGGCCACGGCGACGGCGGAAGACTGGCCCTGCTCTTTGCCGCCACCCATCCCGACCGAAGCACCGCGTTGATTCTCGTTGACGCCTACGCCAGGCGGTCGCGGGCCGACGATTATCCGTGTGGTGTGCCTGAAACCGTGGTTCCGCAATTGGTCGAGGCGATCCTGAGCTCGTGGGGCACCGGCGAGGCGGCTCGGGTCGGCGCTCCGAGCCTGGCGGGGGACGAGTCCTTTATCGCGTGGCGCGGACGGTACGAACGCCTGGCCATGAGTCCGGGGCAGTTCAAACAGCTCTATCCGCTGACCTACTCTTCTGATCTCCGGTGGGTGCTGCCGTCGCTTCGCTTGCCGACGCTGGTGCTCCACCGCGCGGGCAACCGCTACGTGGTGGTCGGCAACGGACGGTACCTGGCGGAGCACATCAACGGTGCGCGTTACGTGGAGATACCGGGTGCGGATCACTTTTTCCATGCGGGCGATACGGAGGCGATGCTGGGGCCCGTGCAGGAGTTCCTGACCGGCCGTCGGGTGACGCCCGAACCCGAGCGCGTGTTGGCGACGGTCCTGTTCACCGATATCGTCGGCGCTACGGCCACCGCGGAACGGCTTGGCGACGCCGCGTGGCGTGGGCTGCTCGAGCGGCACCACGCGCTGGTGCGGCGCGAGCTTGCGCACTTCGGGGGTCGCGAGATCGACACCGCCGGCGACGGTTTTCTCGCGTCCTTCGAGGGCCCCGCGCGAGGCGTGCGCTGCGCGATGGCGATCCGCGACGGGTTGCGTCCGCTAGGTCTCGAGATCCGCGCCGGGCTGCACACCGGCGAGTGTGAGTGGTCAGGCGAAAAGCTCGCGGGGATCGCCGTGCATATCGGGGCGCGGGTGGCCGGGCTGGCGGGCCCGGGAGAGGTATTGGTGTCACGCACGGTCAAGGACCTGGTCGCCGGATCGGGGCTCGTCTTTGTCGATCGGGGCGAGCACGAGTTGAAGGGCGTCAGCGACAGCTGGCAGCTCTACCGCGCCGAGTGAGGCTGACGTACATCGACATGAGGATGTGATCGGCTCGACTCGAGGTGTGTGAACCAAATGGCCGATAACACCGTTATCTGAAATGCCTGGAGAATAGATGAGGGGCTCGAGGCGCCAACCCTGATTTGTTGAGCAGGGCGCGAGCGGGACTCTCCTCAATCCGCATCGGGGGGTCATGAACCGCATGCTAAGGATCATCCGACCAGCCGCTCTCCTGCTGGCGACTGCTGTTTCGGTCGCTGCCATGATCCAATTACCGGCCTCGATGCCGGGGGAAGATAGTGGGGAGGATCGCGGCGAGGTCGCCGCGGCGCTCGAGGCCCATGTGCAAGGGATCGTGGATCCGGGCCTTGACGACCCGATTCACAACGCCATCCTCCTGGTGAAGAGCCCGACCATCTCCTGGGAGGGCGCAGCCGGCATCGCCGATGGTTTGGAGGAGGCGATGACCGCCGATCACAAGTTCAAAATCGCCAGCATCGCCAAGACCATGACCGCCACGGTTGTTCTGCAGCTCGTAGAGGAGGGACGGCTGAGCCTCGACGACACGCTCGAGAAGTTCGTCGATTCCTCAATTGTCGATCTCGACACCCTGCTCATTCATCAGGGAACCTCGTGCGGTCGCCGGATTACCATCCGCCAACTGCTCGGCCACACGAGCGGTATTCCCGATTACATGGAGGATCCGCAGTTCGTCCCCTTTGTGCTGGAGCACGCCGACACGCAGTGGTCGCCCGAGATGATATTCGGGTGCTACTACGAGTGGGAGGTGAACACGAAGCCGACGTTTTCTCCCGGCGAGGACTACATCTACAGCGACCTCAACTACGTGCTGCTGGCCATGATCATCGAGAAGATGACGGACTCGACCCTGGCGGAGCAATACCGAAAGCGCATCTTCGACCCCCTCGGGATGACCAACAGCTATCTCGAGTTCTATGAAGAACCGAGGGGGAGCAGTCCGTTGTCCCACGCATTCCTCGGTGAAATGGATATCTCCGCCTCCATCAACACCTCCTTCGATTGGGGTGGGGGAGGGGTTGTCTCCACGTGCGAGGATCTCGATGTTTTCTTCCGAGCCCTTCTCGGTGGGAGGTTGTTCACGAAGGAGTCAACCCTGCGGCAGATGCTGGCGGCGGCCGACCTCGGACACGGAGGCAAGGAGTACGACTACGGTTTTGGCATCATGAAGCGAACAATCGGGGGCTTTAGCTTCTACGGCCACGGTGGAGCGTATGACTGCGACGTGTTCTTCAGCCCCGATGCGGGCATCAGCGTCTGCACCGTCCTCAACCAGATGGAGACCCATGGAAAAAGAGATCCGTTCCTGGAAAAGGCGGTGTCCCTCGTACTGACGGTCCCACCTGAGCCCCGGGTAATTCAGGTGAACCAACCTTCGCACTGATGATCCTTGCAATGCGGGACGACACTTGGCCGGTGTTGCGGTGGAAGGTGCAACGCGTATCGCATCTGTGGGTCGCAGCAGCGTTGAAAAGGAACCTCCGCACCGGTGCTCCACCGCGCCGCGTCACCGTTTTGGGGCCGGGCCGTGCGGCGCATCCGGAGTAGACGGCCGTTCATCGGAAGCGTATGCTCGCGTCAACAACACTCAGCTGTGTGGACCCGGCCAGCCGACTGCGGTGCACGACGGTGTGGCATGTCTCCAAGTTTCGACCGCGGCCGCGGGTCGGCTGACGAAAGCGATCGAGAGGAGGCAGTGTCATGGTTGATAGGCCCACTCCGTCGACTGTCTGGACAGCGGAATCGATGGCGGCGCTGGTGGCGCGGCAACGCGAGGCATTCCTGGCCGAGCTTCCGGTGACGGCCGCCACGAGGATCGACCGGATCGATCGTGCGATCCACCTCCTCGTCGACAACGAGGGGCGCATCGCCGATGCCGTTTCGGCCGATTACGGCTGCCGGCCGCGGGACCTTTCCCGGTTTACCGAGGCTGTCGCGAGCATCAGCGTGTTGAAGCACGCGCGCAAGCGTGTGCGGGGGTGGATGAGGCCGGAGCGTCGATCGCTCGACTTCCCGCTCGGGCTGCTCGGCGGCAAAGCCTGGGTGGAGTACGTGCCCAAGGGGGTCATGGGCATCATCAGTCCGTGGAACTTCCCCGTGTATCTGATCTTCGGCCCGTTGTCGGGTGCTCTTGCCGCCGGTAATCGGGCCATGATCAAGCCCTCCGAGCACACGCCCGCGACCGCCGCGTTGCTCGCGGAGCTGGTCGCTCAAACTTTTGACGAGACCGAGGTGGTAGTGTGCACGGGCGGCGCCGACGTGGGACGGGCGTTCAGCGAGTTGCCGTCTGGACCACCTGCTGTACACCGGCGGGACGGCGGTCGGCCGCCTCGTGATGCGCGCCGCCGCGAACAACCTCGTGCCGGTAACGCTCGAGCTTGGCGGCAAGTCGCCGGTGGTGGTCGGGCGGTCGGCCGATCTCGGGCGTGCGGCCCACAGCGTCGCCCTCGGCAAGCTTTTGAACGCGGGCCAGATCTGTATCGCTCCGGACTACGCCTTCGTGCCGTCCGACAAGGTGCACGATTTCGTGACGGCGGTCGAAGGACATATCCGTTCGATGTATCCGTCGCTCAAGAACAACCCCGAGTACACGTCGGTTATCAATGAGAACCACTACGCGCGCCTCAAAGCTGTCGTGGCGGAGGCGCGCCGGAGCGGTGCAGAGGTGTTGGAAATCAACCCGGCGGGGGAGGACCTGACCGACGATCCTCTCCACAAGCTGGCGCCGACGATCGTGATCGAGCCCGACGATGGACTGCGCCTGATGCAGGAGGAGATCTTCGGTCCGGTGCTGCCGGTGAAGGGTTACCGGAATATCGACGAGGTGATCGCATACGTCAACGACCATCCACGGCCGCTGTGCCTCTATTACTTCGGAGATGACGCCGTGGAGCGAGAACGCTTGCTGTCGCACACGACGTCGGGCGGAGTCACTCTCGACGAGGTGGTCATGCACGCCCTGATCGAGGCGTTGCCGTTCGGTGGCGTCGGCGCGAGCGGCATGGGGCTGTACCGGGGATTCGACGGCTTCCGGGCCTTCAGCCACGCCAGGGCCGTATTCAAGGCGCCGCTGCCTAACATGTGGAAGCTGCTGGGCCTCGTGCCGCCCTACGGCAAGGCCCTTCAGAAAACACTCGCCAAGGAGCTGAGAGCCTGAGCGGTGCGGCCTTGCGGGCGTCATGGGTTCCACCCTACGCAGAATGATGCCGAAGGGTGCATGGTACAGGGGTAGTCATTTTCGACTATCTCACCACACGATTTCGTGGTGCGCGTGTCGGCCTTCGCCCAGCCACCTCACAAGGTGGCCTCAAGAGCGGCGTCATTATGCCTAATGGTCATCCCACCACTTCAGGACCCGCAGCGCCCTGAGCGTGTTCCACCGCGACCGGCGCCGGATGGTTTCCATCTGGAACCAGTAACGCGCCCGATAGCGGTGCTCGAGGACCCAGCGTCCATCGCTGCGGCGCTTGCTTTGCAACAGCTCGATCGCGTCGACCAAACGCTCGTCCCTGGCGGCGTCGGCCGCGCGGAAGTAGTCCAGCCCGCGGAGGATGTCGAAATGCCACTGCGGCGGGAAGGCCAGACGGACGAAATCGCGTTTGATCAGCTCGCCGCTTCGGTGAGAGCGGTAGAGCCGGTGGTGGAGCAGAAACTCTCGGCCCCGTCCCTGCGCCGCGCGCACCGCGCGCAGTTTTTTAGCTTTTCTCGCCCGGTGGTGCTCGTAGAGCAGCAGGCCCTCGAGCGCCAGGATGGTCGTGTTCATCGACGCGTGGGTGGCGCCGAATTGGCGCTGGCAGTTCCAGCCGCCGTCGTCCATCTGCTGCCCGAGCAGGCGTTCGGCGATTGTGTCGAGCCGCGGGTCATCAAAACGAAACCAGCTCAGGATCGACAGCACCATACCGGTGACGCAGGTCTCGGATCGCCCCCAGTCGAAGCCGACGCCGCCGTCGCGGTGGAGTCCGCGGTCGAGCAACAGCGAGCAGGCGCGCTGTGCCTGGGGGTTTTCCGGGGGCAGACCCAGGTCCCTCAGCAGCAGCATCGTGTAGGTGGTGGAGATCCACTTGGGGGAGTACAGGCCGCCGGCCCAGGTACCCTCCGGATCCTGCCGCTCGAGAAGGCTCGCGCCCCAGCCCTCGTTTGCGACTCGGCGTTGCTCGCGTTTGATCGCGGAGGGAGACGAGGCCATCAAGTCCCGCAGCACCTGCCAGCGGATGGCGGGGTCGCCGGCCAGCAACCAGTCGAGGGTCGATTCCGAAGCCTGTATTCCAGCCATTGGCAGATTCTACGACCGACGGACAACAAATGAACATGGGTGCCACGCATCTGACGCAGCACCCAGCTTTCACCGACAGAACGCTGCCGTGCGTTACCTGGGTGTTGCTATGCCGCCATACCGAGCTTTTTCAAGATGTCATCCATCAGACACCACTTCGTCAGCCCTGACTGAAAGAGGTTGAGGCCCACAAAGGCCGTGAAGAGGTACCAGTAGGGGCTGACAAACCAACCCAGAGCCAGGGAGCTCAAAACGAAGGTCCCGGCAATCACACGGATCGCTTGCTCTCGTTTCACCGTCGTGCCCTCCTTTCTCAAAGAGGCCGGGGACAGTCCAGCTGATATGTGTCCCTTGGGCTACGTTTTTGAACGAAAGTAGATCGTAATCGCCGAGGAGAGGAGCCAGAAGCCGCCTCCGATTCCCATCACGCCGTATTCGACCGGCGTCCCGCCGCCAAAGAACTTGGCGAGAGCCACCACAAAACCGAAAAGCCCGCCGAGAAAAAGAATCCACACCATGATACCGAGCAGGGTCTTGTCCACGAGAATCTCTCCCTTCATGAGTCGCTGCCGTTAAGGAAAGAAGCGCTCCATCGGTCACGGATGCCGCCGCCCCGTATTACCTTGGTTTTATTTGTTCGGAGCATACGCCACATCCAAAAAATATCAAGTCGCAATCTTGTTTAGCAGACGGTAGCGGGGTGAGTGCAGACTGAGGAGTTGCACTTCTGCAGGAACCCGCTCGAGGGATCCTCGTATACTCCTGCAGGCCCGAACCGGGTCGTTTGTCTCAGAATTCATCTCAGCGGAGGAGAATCACAATGAAAAATCGTCTGATCGGCGGGATCCTCGGCGTGATGCTGGCGGCCGGCGGCGCGTGGGCCGACGGTGGGACCCGGCTGCTTCGGTTCCCGGACATCTACGGCGACCAGGTGGTCTTCAGCTACGGTGGAGATCTGTGGCTGGCGTCCACCGGCGGTGGAACGGCCCGCAGGCTGACCGCACATCCGGGTCAGGAAGTGTTTGCCAAGTTCTCGCCGGATGGACAGTGGATCGCCTTCACCGGTCAGTACGACGGTGACGAGCAGGTTTACGTGGTGCCGACCGAGGGCGGCGAGCCCACCCGGCTCACCTGGTACCCGGCGACCGGACCCTTACCGCCGCGCTGGGGCTACGACAACCAGGTCTACGGCTGGACGCCGGATTCTGAGGCGGTGCTGTTCCGCTCGCTCCGGGATGCGGGTGGTGGTACCGACGGCAGGCTCTACACGGTGCCTCGCACCGGTGGCCTGCCGCGGGCGCTGCCGATGCCCAACTCCGGCGCCGGCGACTTCTCGCCCGACGGATCGAAGATGGTCTACTCGCCGCTGTTTCGGGATTTCCGCCACTGGAAGCGGTACCAGGGCGGCTGGGCGCAGGACCTCTATATCTTCGACCTCGCAAGCTACGAGGTCGAGCCCGTAGCACACTCGATTCGCACCGAGCGCGATCCGATGTGGATCGGCGACAAGATCTACTTTGCCTCCGACCGCGGTGACCGCCTCAATCTCTACGCCTTCGACCCGGCAGACGGAGCAGTCGAACAGCTCACCGACTCCGAGCTGTGGGACGTGCGTTGGCCGAGCACCGACCATCAGAGCCGGATCGTCTACGAGCTCGACGGCCAACTGCACATCCTCGACCTCAGGACGCGCGACGATCGTGCGATCGAGGTAACGGTTCCGGACGACGGTCTGTGGAAGCGGCCGCGGCGGATCTCGGTGGGTGACGACGTCGGGGAATTCGACATCTCACCACAGGGTGAGCGGGCGGTCATGGTCGCCCGCGGCGAGGTGTTCACGGTTCCGATCGAGAAGGGCCCGACCCGCAACCTCACGCGCAGCTCGGGGGCGGACGATCGTAACGCCGCCTGGTCGCCCGACGGCATGCACATCGCGTACATCTCCGATGCCGGTGGAGAGGACGAGATCTGGGTCACCGACCAGGCGGGCAAGGGCGAGGCGAAGAAGATCACCGACGGCCACGAGGCGTATCTCTTCAACCCGTACTGGTCGCCGGACGGCACGCGCATCGCCTTCTCGGACAAGGACGGCAGGCTTTTCGTCGTGACGGTGGCCGACGGCGCCGAACTCGAGGTGGCGGACGATATCTATGGCCAGATGGATGCCTACGCGTGGTCACCCGACGGTCGATATCTGGCGTTCAGCCTCAACAACGAGGCCGGCGTGTTGCGCCTCTTCATCTGGAGCGTGGCGGGCGGTGAGCCGCGGCAAATAACCTCGGACCTCTTCAACTCCTATTCACCGGCGTGGGGAACCAAGGGCGACTATCTGTTTTTTATTTCTGAGCGCCACTACGCGCCGCAGATCTCCAACCTCGAGTGGAACTTCGCCGGCAACCAGCGGGACGGCATCTACGCGCTCGCCCTGCGCAAGGACGTCAAACCGCTGTTTCCGCCCGAAAGCGATGAGGTCGGCCTCGAGGGGAAAGAGACGGACGAGGCCCAGGCCGAGAAGAGTGACCCGAATGCCAAGAAGGGCGCCGGGGTAGAAAAGAAGGAACCGGTGAAGCCCGTCGTCATCGACTTCGATGGTCTTGGAGCGCGCGTCATGCGGGTCCCGGTGGAGGCGGACAACTACACCGGGCTTTTCGCGATTGAGGACCACCTGCTGTACGGCACTTCGGGGCCCCGATTCAACGGGCGCTCCAACCTCGAAACCCGCAAGCTGCAGATTCTCGCCTTCGAGGACCGCAAGGTGTCGGAGATCGTGAAGTCCGGTTTGCGCGGGTGGGTGGTCTCGGCCAACGGCAAGAAGGTGCTGGTCCGCTCTGAGAAGGGCTTCGAGCTCTATGACGCGAAGGCAAAGCCGGACGAGCCGAAGGTGGTCTCCACCAAGGGCCTGGAGATGGACCTGGTGCCGTCAGAGGAGTGGGCGGAGATCTTCGATGAAGCGTGGCGCCGCTTCCGCGACTACTTCTACGTCGAGAACATGCACGGCTACGACTGGGTGGCGATCCGTGAGCAGTACCGCCCTCTACTCCAGCACGTGGCCAATCGATCGGACCTCAACTATGTGTTGAGCGAGATGGTGGCGGAGCTCAACGCAGGTCATACTTACATTTCGGGCGGTGACTTCGAGATTCCCGACCGCGCCCCCGCCGGGCTGCCGGGAGCGCTCTTCGAGCTCGACGTGGAGGCAGGCCGCTACCGGATCTCCGCCATCTATCGCGGCCAGAACGAGGAGGAGACGTACCGCTCGCCACTCACCGAGGTTGGTGTCGACGCCAAGGTCGGCGATTTCGTGATGGCGATCGACGGCGTCGAGCTGAAAGGCGACGACAACCCCTACCGCCTTCTGCAGTACAAGACCGATCCGGTGACATTCACCCTGAATGGTTCGCCGAGCCTCGAGGGCGCCCGCGAGACCTCCTATGAGCCGGTGAGGAGTGAGCAGTCGCTGCGATACCTCGCCTGGGTGCTCGGGAATTACGACAGGGTGACGGAGATGACCGCCGGCAAGGTCGGCTACTTGCACCTCCCCGACATGGGCGCGCCCGGGATCGCGGAGTTCATCAAGTGGTTCTACCCGCAGATCCGCAAGCAGGGTCTGGTGGTGGACGTTCGCGGCAACGGCGGCGGCAATGTGTCGCAGTGGATCATCGAGCGCCTCGATTCGAAGCTGCTCGGCACCCGTTTCGGTCGCCTGTACGACCCGCCGCTCACCTATCCCGCCACCGTCTTTCTACGGGCACATGGCCTGCCTGCTCTCGGAGACCTCGGCCTCGGACGGGGACATCTTTCCCCACTACTTCCGCCGGGCCGGGCTCGGCCCGCTGATCGGTAAGCGGTCGTGGGGCGGTGTGGTCGGCGGCAGCACCTTGCCGCTGATTGACGGTGGCGGCGTCTTCGTGTCGCGGTCGGCGACCAACGACGTTGACGGCAGCTATATCATCGAGGGCTACGGGGTCGAACCCGACATCGAGGTCGAAAACGATCCCAAGTCCGTGATCGAGGGCCGCGATCCACAGCTCGAGGTGGCGGTGGCCGAGATCCTCTCCGCTATGGAACGGGAACCGAGGGAGCTTCCGACCCGCCCGCCGGATCCGGTCAAGACGCCCGGAAGCTGAGTTTCCTTATCTTTCGATTGCGATACCGCCGGCGAGGTTTCCCTCGCCGGCGATTTTTTGTGGTTCTTGGTCAGAGTAATTTAATTCTTGACAAATCATTTTATATAGATTAAATTCTGTTTATGAATTCACGCAAAGACAGTGCTGCCGGCAGCAAACGAGAGGCCCGGAATGAGCGCCGACGGGATCAGACTCGCGCCGAGATTCTCGACACGGCCCTGAATGTCGTCCTTGGCAACGGGTTGGCGGGCTTTACGCTCGCGGCCGTCGCCGAAGAGCTCGAGCTCACGCAACCGGCGCTCTATTACTACTTTCGACAGCAAGGAAGCCCTCCTGTTCGAGCTGCTGCTCCGCGAGTGGGTCGAGTCGGCCACCGAGGTTCAGGCCGCGGTTGCCGAGACCGAGAGTGGTGTCGATGCCGTCGAGCAGCTGATGCGGACGGTCTTCAACCGTTATCGTGACCGTCTCGAGATCTTCATGCTCTATTACAAGATGGGCCCCGGCGGCGAATTCGAGGGGATCATAGGCCCCGAGGAGCTCGAGCGCATCCGCCCGGTCAACGAAATGTTTTACGGGGGTGCGGAGGCCCGTCTTCGGGCCGACCAACGTACTGGCGGTTTTCCCAAAAATCGTCGACCCACGCCGATTCGCGTTTACGGCCCACACCTCAGTGATGGGCCTCCTCAACATGAAGGCGATCGCCTCGTCCGCCGACGATCCGTTGATCCACAGCGACGACGATTTGATTGCCGATCTTTGTACAACGTTTCGAGACGCAGCGCTCCAAGGAGGTGCCAAATGACGTTCGAGAATCCGGTGTTTGTGACCTATGTGATTGCCGCCACCATCATGATCATCAAGATGATGGGCCAGGGGTGGATCACCGTCTATCGAATGATGAAGGTCGGCGGAGGGTTTCTCAACCCCGAGGACGCCGCCGCGGGTCTGGCGAACCCGAAACCCCGGCCCGGTCAGCTCGACCAGGATGATTACGTCGAGCGGTCGCGACGAATGCACCGCAACGACATGGAGAACATTCCGATGTTCCTGATCGCCGGGCTGCTCTTCGTCTGGACCCAGCCCGCCCTTCTGCTCGCTCAGGTCTTGCTGTACGGATTCGTGGCCGCACGTCTGGCACACTTCTGGGCGTACTCCACCGCCAAGCCGCACGAAATCCGCGCCACGTTCTTCAGCTTCGGTTCGCTGATCGTCATCGGCATGGCGGTCTATACGTTGATCTTCGCAATCCGATAGGGAGCCATCATGACAATCACCAACTCTCAGTCCAGCACGAGCATCGTCGAGATCGGCGACGGCATTTACCGCATCAGCACCCCGGTGCCGCCGATGCCGGCGTTGCCGGGGGGATTCACCTTTAACCAGTTTCTGATCGCCGATGACGAGCCATTGTTGTTCCACACCGGGCCGCGCCGGATGTTTGAGCTGGTCCGCGAGGCCATCGAGGCGGTGATTCCGGTCAGCAGTTTGCGCTATCTCGGAATTTCGCACTTCGAGGCCGACGAGTGTGGCGCCCTCAACGAGTTCCTGGGCGTGGCGCCCAATGCCGTACCGCTGTGTGGTGCGGTGGCGAAGATGGTCTCGGTCGACGACGTCGCCGACCGCGAGGCTCACGGGCTCGGCGACGGCGAGGAACTTTCACTCGGCAATCACACCGTGGGGTGGATAGACACCCCCCACCTGCCCCACGGCTGGGACTGCGGCTACCTGTTCGAAAAGAAAACGGGCACTCTCTTCTGTGGCGATCTGTTCACCCAACCGGGCGCCGATCACCCACCGGTGACCGAGGGCGACATCCTGGGGCCGAGCGAGGCCATGCGGGACGCGATGGATTATTACGCCCACACCAGGAACACCGCCGGGCTCATCGCCAAGCTGGCCGCCACCGAACCGACCACCCTGGCGTGCATGCACGGCTCCTCCTGGCACGGCAAGGGCAGCGAGCTTCTCGGCCAACTGGCGGCGGCTCTCGGGTGACGGACGGGAACCACGTTTCGCATTGATGTGTAGCCCTGGGAATCATGGGCTGCGGGTATCACGTGATGAAATTCGCGGGTGCCACCGGTGAGAGTCTCAGGACTCGCGGGGGGCGTCGGCGCCGGGTTCTGAGATCGGATTCGGTGTCACCGATAGATTGCAACTGGCCGGACGTAATATGATCTCGGGGAGTCGAGGAGCAACCTATGCGCTGTGGAAGCTATGCCGTGTCGCAAGTGCTGGTCGGACTCCACCGGGTCGGAATCGTGGGCCTCCGGCAGGCATGCGAGAAGGTCGGCTCCCGAGGCCTCACCGAACGAGAGCAGATCGTGGATTTTCTTTTGGCCGAGCTGACAGCCGACAACTTCATTCCAGGGGCGCAGCAGGAGGAGTATCGCACCGCGCTGTGGCGTGAGTACCTGCGGTTCATGAGTGAGGACTTCAGTGAGTTCTTCTCGAGAATCGAGGTCACGGTTCGTGGCGAGCAGGGGGAGGATCGCGAGCGCCTCGCCGGTCTTTGCGTCTCCGTTCTCGCCGATTTCGAGCTCAAACCGAGCTTGGAGTTCGCCGGTGCCGACGACGAAGGCCCGAACCCACAGCTCGTCATCGGCGGCACAACGGTCGCCCGTGGACTCCCGTCACGGAAATCGCTCAAGGCAATTGTGCGCCAGCGCCTCTCCGACTGGTGACCCGGCTGATAGTGAGAACGAGGCGCGTGCCGCCTCGCCGATAACCTGTTCCCGCCGCTGTCCACAGCAGGGTTGTTCTCCCAAAACCCATCGATGGGTGCCACCGATCACAACCTCACAACTCGAGGAGATCACCGCGATTTCGTGACGTTGTGACAGGGGCGTTCGATGCTATCGCCGGTACGCGGCGGTTCGTTCCGGCGTCTCAACCCGGTACGTCAGCTGATATGCCGGCTCCGTCCCGCGGCAACGCTCGATTGTTCACGCGGCATTGTCAATGCCGCGCTCTGAGCCTGCCGATGTTCCTGTTGCTCAGGGTGGCCATGACGGGGTAGAGGAACTGCTGGAACCGGTTGAAAGTTTGATATTGATCGGTTGCGAAGAACTGCGACGGGTCGTCCCATACCCCATGGTCCTCGACCACCGCGCCCATCTGCGCGAATCCCTTCTCGCCGAAGTTGAATTCGCAGCTACACCTGCCGTCAATGCAAGCCAGGGAGTATCCGATCGTCCGCCCAGATTGCTCGAGTTGGATCCGCGCGGAATTGAATAGCGCCTCGTCGTTGATATAGGAGTCGATCGGCTTCCACGCGTCCTCGATCTCGACCTCGGTCCATGAATGAGGACCGGATGTGGGCATGAAGGGAAAGGTGAATGCAGGAAAAATTCCTTTCATGATGTCAATGTTGATCGAGCCGTAGTGCACCCTCGCAGGGATGCCGGAGGCGCGACACAGCGCCACCATCAATGTGGCTTTGGTGTTGCAATACCCGAACTCCGACTCGATGACCCATGATGCCGTGACCCTGTCCCACTCTTTCCAGCGAGGTGGGAATCCGAACCTGATACGGTCGCGGACGAACAGGAACAGGGCTTCGAGCTTGTCGAGGACGCGACCCTTGCCATTGACCAACTTCCCCGCCGTCTCAGCGACGAGTGGGTGGTCGTGATTCGCCAGCATGTGTCCGTTCATCGTGGTCCTCCCGATCGTACGCGCCTGATGGAATCAGAACGCTATTCAGCCCGTGAGGTCCGGATCCGAGGCGGTCCGAAACCCGAGGCGAGACAGCTGGCCATGCCGCCCCATGCGGCATCATTGGGTTTGCGCGGTACGACACATTCAATGTAGTGCGTGGCGCCCATCGCTGCCACTGAGGCGATCGCCCGACAACAGCTGCAACAGTGTCACTGATCATGACTTCGAGGTAGCCGGCTTCGGAGAGGTGGTGAGATGGTGCTCAGCCGGGGACCGCCTCACCGATGCCCGGCGTCCCTGCTCGGCACGCCGTTTGATCCCGAGCATGCACTTGCGCATCATGATGATCTCGCCGAGATCGAGAAAGATCCGGGAAGTGACCCCGGTGGGGTTGGCGCGAAGCCGGGTGACGAGACGGGTGTGCGAGGCGTCCTCGGGGTAGAGACACCACACCCAGGTGGCATTTGACCAGGTGCCCTCGACCTCGAAAACGAGGACCATCGAGGACGGCGCTTCGAGCTCGGTCACCCTGACCTCAGCGCTCGCGGAAAGTGGGATGGTGTCGCCGACCTCGAGCCTCTGGTATTCGGGCAAAATCCGCTCGGCGCTCGGGATCCCGTCGTTGTCGAGGGCGTCATAGCTGTAGAAGCCCGCGCGCCGATAGCCGATTTGAACGATCCAGGGCCAGATCTCTTCGGGCGTCGCGTCGATGGTGACGGCGCGGGTCGCACTGAATGTCGGTCGCTCGAGGACCTCGTCACCCGGCATGGGACGGGCGATCTCCTCGACCGTCGAGCCCCAGGTCAGGGCCCAGGGTCGGTAGACAAACCAGACGACCGGAACGACAAGACCGAGGGATACGAGACCGACGATCGAGAAGCGGACGAAGTTTTTCGTGCGCATGGCTCTTGCATGAGAAACGATTTCCGGCGACGAAACTTAGCACGCGAAAGCGATGGAATCAGCGTTGCTACCAGGGCACCGTGACCGCGGGCAGGACTATCGATGCGCCGACCTCGGGGAGGTTGAATGGTACATAGACTCCGCGATTCCACTGGAGCCAGCGCAGCGAGGAGTCATCGAGATCCACCTTGAAATGGACTCTGATCTCGAGCGGACGACCATCCGATGTGACGTCGGCGATCTCGATCATCACGCCGCCGTAGCCGATCCGGTCTCCGACGCTCATCGGCGTCGCGTCGCGGTAGAGGCGGTCCAAGGTCTGGAAAATGTAGGCCGGGTGGAGGACGGGCTGCGATGCCTCGTGGCCGGGCTGCGGGCTGCCGGGCGACGGCAGAAAACCGCCGTCCGGCCGGATCGCAATCACGTCGAGGGCCGGCCGGGAGATCGTCGTGGGGTAGATGCCTGATCCGAGGATCAGGGTACGGCTGGGGACGGGACGACCTTTCAACGCCTGAATCAACGGGCCATAGAACGAGATGAAAGCTGTCGGCGTGTTGACGATGACGGCGACCTGATCACCTATTGCCGGATCCGAAGGCAAGCTCGACGCGGCGTGATCGATAAAGGATCCGAAGGTCCTCACCGAGTTGGCTGTCCCTGCCAGACCAAGCGGCGCAAAGACGAGGTGAATCGCAACCAATACCCAGCACACGGTCTGCAGCGGCAGCCGCCGGATTCGGGACGACGGCACCCAGTCGTCGCGTTGCCAGATCGCAGCCAGCAACTGCGCCAGCAGACCCGCCCCGCCGACGCCGGCGAAGAACAGCAGCCGGTCGTCGGGAAAGGTGGCGGAGGCCGGAAGCAGCGACAGCATCATGCCGAGAGCGAAGAATCTCGCCACGCGGTCACGAGTGAGCATGGGCACCAGCAGACCGGTGATCACAACCATGAGTGCGACTGCGATGAGCCAAAGGATGTGACCGGCCTTCTGCGAGAACATCAGGGAGAGGCCGGACGGTAGCGCCCACTGCCCGAAGAACAGCAACGGTGCGCGCTCCACCACGGCGGAGACAAACGATACGGGATTGGCGCTGGGGTCGATATAGACGCCCGAGCCGCCGGCGCCGTAGCCCATTGTCCGGTAGACCACCCACCACGCCGCGCCGACCAGACCGGCGGGGATCAGGGTGGCGAGCCGACGCGGCCAGGTGCCGGTGTCGAGGAAGACGGCATAGCCGAGAAGATAGCCACCGGCGCCCAGCGCGATCTCGCCCGCCAACAGCCCCAGCCCGAGTGCGAGAGGCGCAACGTACGCGCCGGGACGCCAGCCGTCACGCCGCCAGCGATCGTGGGCGATGAGAGCCACCACACCGAAGAGCACTCCGATGCAGGCGTTGCGGTTGGCCAACCACACCGCCGGCATCCCGTGGGCGTCGTCGATCGCGAAGAGCAGCGCCGCCAGACCCGCGACCCAGGCGGGCAGGAGTAATCGCCGGTAAAGCACCGCCGCGGCGAGGACGGCGCCGGCGAACCAGAGAAGTGACTGCAGGTGCATCAGCCAAGGCAAGTCCGGCCAGACGCGAAAATCGATCCAGTGCGTGATGCTGGTGACGGGACGAAGGAACGCGAGCTTGAGCCTCGGATGGGTCCACCACGGGATCCGGGCCGTTTCGACGGCGCTGCGGATGAGCGCCTCATCGCCATCCAAGAACGCAAAGGCGTCGACCGGCGAGCGCGTCCACTCGGGGTCGAGAGGTGGCTTCGACAAAACCAGGCGCAGGATGTAATCGTCGTTCTGGAGCCCGAGCCACAGCGACGATGCACAGAGCAGCACCGCGATCATCGCCACCAGCAGCGGCAGGCTGCGAAGGCTCAGGATGCGGCGGATGGTCTCTCCTGTGCCCATTAGTACCACTCTAATAGAAATAGCTTCCTTTGAGGCGGCCGCCCCGAAGTGAGTGCGATCAAAGGGTCGCGCAGCCGCCGAGATGTCGCAACCACAAAGGCACAAAGACACAAAGAAAAACACGAAGAAAATTTTCTTGGTGAAATCCTTCGTGGTTTTGTGTCTTCGTGGTTGCAGCGGAGGGCACGCCGTGCGAGGTCTTTCTGCTCCGGTGATACTCTCGAGAGATGATCTCTACCGGCGTTTCAGGCTGTGAAACATTTGTATCCGTCGACCGGCCATTCTGGTTCGGGCGGCGGCCGTTGATCGTCGCGTTGGTCGTCGGGCTCGCGGTTGCCTCAGCTGCCGCCGGGGATCAATGGGAAATCGGCCTCTGCCCGGCGGTGCCGGACACCCGCAAGGTCGTGGTCCTCGACGGGATCGAGATCCGGTCACCCGGGTCCGCCGACGAGACGGCCGCGACGATAGCGCGCCTGGATGTCGGATGACCGAGACGCTGCGTTTGCGCGCCGCGGTCTCCCTCGCTCTGGCCGGCGACATCGAAGCCTTCAACCGTGTGCTGGCAACGGGTGACGTTGCGAGCCTCACAACCTACGGCAGGTTCTATCTCAACCCGGATGGATCCGCGTGCGTCGCGACCGAGATCGAGGAGGCGGTGCTGGCCAACATCGGGGATCCGGTGCTGCGCCCCGCCCTGACGGCATTTTTTGAAAAGAATCTCTATCAGAGCCGGGAGCTCTTCGACCGGCTGGTCTTGATCGACTTTGACGACGGCCGGCCGCAGGACTTCAACCGGGTGGTGATGGCGACGCTCGCGACCCGGCTCGATGGCGTGGAGGACGAGGTGCTGGCGCAGGCGCAGCGCGCTCTCGTCCACGACACGCCGGTCCGCAAGCGGGTGCTGCCCGGCGTCCACCGCCGCTGGGTCTCGTACTTCGGAGATCGCGCGTACGTGCCGGCGATCGGGTACATGGAGGCCCTGCTGTTCGCCGAGGCGTACGACGACGCGAACGACGTCTTTGTGTCGGAGTTTTCGCAGACCCGATCGCGGGTGTATCTGACCCTGGACATCATGCCCTCGCCCGAGGTGGCCGATGTCTTCATCCGTCAGCTCGGCTGGGTCGTGGAGGAGTGCCCGCAGGAATACATCCTCTACGAGCTCGCCGCCTTTGGGCGGTTTGCGGTCCGTCACGCGGTCACCGATGGCAGAGGCAGCGAGGTTGCCGAGTCTGCTGGCGGCCCTGCTCGGGCTGCAGCCGCCGGCGGATCCGGCGCCGATTCCGGGCGGCACCGACTACCGGACGCACAAGATCATCGTCGAGCTTCTGTCCGAGCTCGGCACCGCCGAGTCGGCAGCAGTCCTCGTCAGAGATCTGGAGAGAGTGGCGGCAATCGAGGACCGCTCGCTCGCGGATCCGCTGATCGTGAGCACGCTCGAGGCTCTGAGAACGCTTCCCGAGTCGGCCGAGCTCGATGTTCCGGCCTTTCTCGACCGCTGCGACTGCGCTTCCCGAGATGTTCCGGTTGCACAATGTGCCGACCATCCTCGACCAACACCCCGACCCGGCCGCCCACCTCTTCTATCTCGAACAGATGCGGTGGATCGCCGACAACTGGAAGGCCTTCGAGACCCGCTACCGCATGGACCCTGCGCGAGCGCAGGATTTCGTCATCGAGCGCCTTCTGGCCTTCGAGGATCTCGAACAGCTCGCGCTGACCCGAGACGCGGTCGATCGGCTCTACCAGGATGGCAAGCTCGATCAAGGGAAGTTCGTCCAGACCTCCGCGAGGCTCAACGAAAAGCTGGGTGACACGTCGGCAGCCTTCATGGAGATGGAGGAGCGCGAGCGCATCGCACGGGAAGCCGAGATCCAGCGGAGGCGGGACGAGGAGGCTGCCGAATGGCAGCTCGTGGTTGACGAGAACACCTCCGCCGAAGGGATCCGCGCCAACCTCCGGGCGCTGGACACGGGAGGCTCCGCGTCGACGAGGGCGTCCTCCTGGTTGGTGATTGCCGGGGACAAGACGCTGCCGCCGGCCCACCGGATGCTGGCCGACCCGGGAGCATTGGACGAAGCCAAGCTGCGGTTGCTTCAGGTGCTGGGTGAGATCGGTGATCCGCGGTCGATCGCACCGGTGATCGACCTCACGCGGGCGAACGCCGAGAACCGGGCCTCTCTCGGCGCCGGCCTGCGAGCGCTCGCCCTGATGCCGCCCTCGGCGGCGACCTTCGATTTTGCGAGCGAGCTGCTCGACGAAGGCGGTTCACCGCTCATGCGGCAACAGGCGCTGGTCTATCTGGCCGCGGTCCGCGGCGGGCGCGGTGCGGCCCTTGCGCGTCAGTACTCGGCCATCGATATCGAACCAGATGTGCGGGTGGCCGGTCTGCTCTTTGCCGCCCGGTTGGGCGACCGACAGGTGTTACCGGCGATCGTGGAGCTGCTCGGGACCATCGAGGATCGCTCTTATCAAGAGGTCCTGCTGCGCGCTCTGGGCGAGCTCTCGACCCCCGAATCGCTAAGCGAGTTTGCAGAAAACAATCCTGCCTACGGCCGGAGCGAGTCGTTCCTCGAGATCCAGCAGGTGGTGGAGTTTCGCTCGGCGGAGGGCGACCGCAAGCTCGAACTGGCCCGACGGATGATCGAACAGGGCCACCCCTGGGATCGCCGGGACGCGATGCGCTTTTTGGTCGAAAAGAGACACGCAGAGGTGCTCTTCGGATATCTGCAGCTCGGTCACGACCTCGGCCTTCCGCTGCTCAAGATCGTGGTGTATTCGCCGGGCGCCGTGCCGATCTACGCCCAGATCCGCCGGATGGGATATCGGATCGAGGAGACTCCCGACGGTCTCAGTCTCGTTCGCGACGAGTGAGCTGATTCCGGGTCCGCAACCAGGTGTCACCAACCCCCAGAGTCCTTTGTTGCTCCCCTGTTGCTCCTCAGAACCACACACCCAGTTGATGGATCGGGATCTCGACCATCCTGGCGGAGCTTGACTTCAGGTCGCGACTCGGGATAATGGGCAGAGTGTTAAGAAATTAAGACACAGTTTCAGGATGAGCGGTGAGGCGGCCATTCACGCCCGGGCGCGGGCTCACCCTGAAAAACCGTTGAATCGGTGTGATCTTCGTTGGTCTCGGAGGGGGACGGGGGAACGGCAGAGAGCCGGGTTCGACCCTTCGGGATCAGCGGCCTGCGCGGTCCGAGCACTACTAGCAACGTTCGAGACAAAGGAGGAGTAGGAGATGAAGATGAGGACGAATACCAGAACCGAAGGGTGGCTCCGGATCGGCTCGCTCGCGGCAATCGTGATGCTCGCGACGCTGATCGCGATCCCACGGGTCGCGCGGGCGGCCGACGATGATGAAACTGAGACCTATACCCGGGTCGAGCTCTGGCAGGTGGAGCGCGCGAGCTGGGACCGATATGTCGAGATGTTCGAGCAGAATGACCAGCCGATCCTCGAGAAGCTGATGGCCAACGGCGCGATCACCGAGTGGGGCATCGACTCCGAGATGCTGCACAGTCCGGAAGGTTACACCCATTCTCTTTGGTACTCGGCTGACAGCCTGGGCGCTCTGGCCAAGGCTGGCGAGGCTTATGATGCGGCCTGGAAGGCGATGGACAAGAAATCGACGGCCAACCTGGACACCGAGTTCGCCTCGATGATCACCAAACACCGCGATTACATGATGAAAACCGAGAACTTGCGTTCTGTCGCCGGCACCTTTGACGGCGGGTACTATCACGGGCAGTTCGTGTTGGTGAAACAGGGCAAGGACCGTGGGTTCCACAGCTTCTGGGACAACCGGCTGAAGCCGGTATTCGAGTCGCTGCTCGAGAAGGGCGTGGTCAAAGCCTACGGTTTGTCAACCGAAGCCATCGACACCGAAAATCCAGCGGGCCACACATGGTGGTACGTCGTGGCTGATGCCGACGGACTCGATGCGGTGGACGCCGCCTTTGACGCCTCCTGGGATGACATGGATTCGGAGGGCCGCCGCGAAAGATGGGCTGGGATCACGGATGTGGTCGAGGAGGGCTCCTACCACGAGAATATGACCTCGATCATCCACTGGTCAACCAAGGCCCACTAGACTTCCATCTCGTTTATTCCCGGAGACGAACCGGGCCGAAATATTGTCGCGGGGGTGATCAGAGTGATCGCCTCCGCGATTTTTTGGGTGCACCAGGGATCTTCCTGAATTCGTGCGCTCAGGGGACTGTGATCGACCACGACGACGTGTCTCCAGAACCGAAGCCGTCGCTGAAGATCATCGAGTTTTCGAAAGCCAGCCGCACCGCGCGGAGGCGGGTGGCGTCGTCGTCGCCGAGCTCAACTGCCACTGTCTGCGACTCATGATGCACGCCTCGGACCGGGGGTTTGATATTTCGTGTTCGTCATTGTCGAGATCGTCGTCCGCAAATACGACACTGGTTGGCGCGTGACGCACAGGCAAGGTTAACGGGCCGGCGCCCGGAGGAGATCTACCGTCGAGGTGATAGCGATCATGAACTCCAAACACCAATACCCCTCAGGCGAGACTCGTGCCCCACAGTCCATCTCGATAGACCGAGGGATGATTGTGGGGCAGCCGTCTCGGCTGCCGGGTGGGTGGGTGGCAGCGACGCCGAGTTCTCGGTGATGGCACAATGGACCGGTTCACGAGGGCGAAAAGGAGGTACGCCACTATGGAAACCTCTGCCATCGACATCCTGGCGATGCTCCACCTGATGGTGCTGTCGCTGTGGGGCGGGGTGGTAGCGACCGAAGCCGTCATCGAGATTTACCCCTTCCGCAATCGCGATATACATCCCGCCACCATCCGCCTCCACTACTGGATCGACCTGTTGGTGGAGGCTCCCCTGGTTCTGGCGGTGGTAGTGACCGGGGCTTCGTTGCTCTACCTGACGAGGCCCATCACGCCGCTCCACCTGCTCAAGGTCGGTTTTGCCGGCGCCGCGGTGGCAGTGAACATTTTTTGCATCGTGGTGGTGGTGCGTCGCGGGCGCCGGCTCGAGCAAAGCGTGGCGGACGATCGGTTGTGGAAAGCGTCACGGGTGGTTCTCGCCTGTTTTGCGGTCGGGCTCCTCTGCGCGGCAGTGGCGGCCACCGCCGGATTCAACCTCGCGTTCTCGCGCCTCGGCTGAGCTTCGCTGTAGAATGCTCCGGCGACGGGAGGCCGCATGCGATTGCCCCGCAGACTCGACGCCGTGGAGATCCGGGTGCTCGGCTGCCTGCTCGAAAAGGAGCAGACGACGCCGGACGCCTACCCGCTCTCGGTCAACGCGCTGGTTGCCGCGTGCAACCAGAAGAGCAACCGTGACCCGGTCATGACCCTGTCTGAAAACGACGTTAAAACCACCCTGGACCGGCTCCACGCCGAGGTCATGGTGTGGCCCGTCGAAGGGGCGCGGACCCAGAAGTGGCGTCACAGCCTGGACCGGATGTGGGAGCTGTCGCCGGAGACCACGGCGGTCATGACCGTCCTCCTGCTGCGCGGGCCCCAGACCGCGGGGGAAATCCGGACGCGGACCGAACGCATGCACCCCTTTGCCTCGACCGTCGAGGTCGAAGGCGCCCTCGTAATGCTCGCCGCGGGCGACGAGCCGATGACCGTCCACCTGGCTCGACAGCCCGGTCAGAAGGAAGCGCGTTGGACCCACCTGGTGGGCGGCCCGCCGGACATCCCGACCACCGAGTTCGAGCCGGCGCGAAGCGCAGCGGCCGTCCCCAGCCTGTCCCAACGCGTGGCTGATCTCGAAGACCGGGTGGAGCGGCTCGAAGACAAGCTCGATCGATTCAATCCAGGTGAATGATCACTCTGTGGACCCGGCAGCTCCCAGAAAACCCATCGCGATCTCGGCAAAAAAGCCTGCGTTGCCGTCTCTGATCGGCACATGGCTGCCGTTGGGAACCACCCACAGCTCCGCATCGGGGATGGCTTGGTACATATCCCACGCCATCGACGCCGGAAAACAGTAGTCGCGGTCGCCGTGGATGATGAGAGTCCGCGCCGTGATGGTCGCCAGGAAAGGCGGCGTGAAATTCATGTCGTCGACGCTGCCGGCGAGGGAGGCCACCCATGCATAGAGGGCTCGAATCTGGTCGTCGCCTTGCGGGTGCCTGACGCGGAGTTGTTGCCACGCAGCCTCCGACAGCGTGTCCGTGGTGGCGGAGGCGAGGATCGTGCGGCACTCGGCGGGGATGTAGGTGCCGGCGCCGATGACGATCATGGCGTCGATCCGGTCCGGCTGCTGAGTCGCCATGCGGAGCAGGGTCATGGCGCCGATACTGGCCCCGATGGCTTTGACGCGATCCAGCTCGAGAATGTCGAGCAGGGCGAAGACGTCGGCAGCGAGCTGGCTGGTGGTCCAAACCCCGTGTGGGTTGGTGGATCGCCCGTGGCCGCGAAGATCCGGGATGATCAACCGGTTATGCTCCGAAAACCTGTCGACGAAATCGTCCCACATGCGGGAGGACTGCGTCCCGGAGTGGAGCAGGAGCAGGGGATCGCCGGCACCGACGACTTCGTAGTGCATCTGGATCCCGTTGACCTCTGCGGTGTGTGCCTCGACAGCCGCCTGTGCTGCGCTTGCGGGAGCGGCGGTCACCAGGACGAGGACTGCGGCGTGACAAAGGACGAGCTGCAATCTCATGAACCACCTCGCATTGTGCACTGTTACGTTTGAAACCGAAGCAGGGTTGCGTGGACCGACGTGATTGGCACCACGACGTCACGCGTACTCCGTTCAGGGATCGGTGGACCCCGGCGTGCAGGAAGTCGTATCGCGTGGTTCGCCGCGCTGGTCGGTAGCGGGGCAGTCGGTCGCGGTGCCAATCGCCGGGTTGCCGGCATCGAGCAGGATCGTCTCGGTCAGCCCGCCGTCGGACAAGATTTCCTGGGTGTCCTTCCCGACCGCTGCCAAAAACGTAGAGATATGCCGATCAGTTTGCCACCGCGATGAGCTCGGCGAGCACCCGTGCGAAGAGCGTCGCGAAGAGGATGAAGAAGAGGCCCGGCATCAACGTCGAGAGAAGTCGCGGTTTGGCGGCGCCGAAAACGCCGTCCATTCTGAGCGCACCTTTTCGCGGATAGTTGATGGTTTCCTTTCCATCCGGGCTTTCGAGCGATGTCCTGTCCTTGTTGAATTTTGCGTCGCCAGCAAAGATGTTCTCCCCAGCACCGCCGAGTTTTCGCTCCAGGTAGCGAGCCTGGAAATAGCGGAGCTTGAGACGGAGCTGGAGCCGCATGGAGTAGGCGATCCAATACGCGCTGATGGCCATTCCGATCACCTGGCTCATCAGGAGCATGGCCGCGCTCATCCCGTCCACATCGGGGCCGAGGCTCGCTCTCATGGCAATGATCTGGTGAACGCACAAAAAGAAAACCACGACCTCGAGCGCGATGAAGAAAAGCTCTGACCAGACCAGCCGTGACTGATGCTCGTTGATCGTATCGGTGAGCCTGAGATAGATTGCCAGTGTATCTTCGCCGGGCCCCTGATCTTCATCCATATTTCTTCTCCTGTCTTTAGTAGAAACCTTTATCTACCAAGACTTTCCATTTTATCTGGGGGCGCGGATGAAGTCAACACACATTGCTCCGAGGCAGGATCCCAAGCTGATGGGCAACAATGAGTGCCGGACTGCGGCGCAGGCTCGGCCGGTTCCTCGGATCCCAGGGTGGGGCTGAAGAAAAGGGGCCGTCCGTCTCCGGCCGCACCTGGAGACGATCGAGAGTGGCGACCTCGGTTGCTAACGTTTGACGACCGCGGCGTCCTCGAGCATCACGGTGTAGGTGTAGCCCGCGCCGAAGTCGCGGTCGGTGGCCACGATGCCGGTGACGGTGACGACGTCTCCTACCGCGAGATCGGTTGTGGTGGTCACCGTGAGGTCGTTGGTGCCTTCGGCGAGCTCACCCGAACCATCCTGGATGTGGAACCAGTTGCGCCCGAGAATGGCGGCGTTGTACTTGACGACGCGGCCGCTGACCGTGACGGAACTTCCGGAGAGCTCAGCTCGGTTGCTCCACACCTCGGCGATGGTCATTCCGCCGGCCGGTTGGGCAATGACGCCGGCTGCTCCTGCCGCCGGCTGGTCCATCGCGAAGGCATCGAGCGACGGGTGCCCCGGCGGCAGCTCCATGGCGGTTTGTGGGCTTGCGGCCGGCATTTCGCCCTCGGGGACGATGAACGAGGCGAAGTAGATGAGCTCGAAATCGCGGTCGAGGGTGTTGCTGTGGAAATCCTGCATGGGGGTCTCGAGTGGGAAGCTCACCCGGTCGCCGACCGCGATCTCGAACTGCCCCGCCGCGGCCCAGATCTCCTCGTCGCCTGTGTCGACCCTGACGTAGGTGTAGCCGCCAGAGTCCATCGTCTCGACGACGCTGCCGGAGACCACTGCAGGCCCGCCGGTGTTGGCGGCGTTGGCGACCATCGCGCCGGTGTTCTCGGTTGCGGTTCTCTCATCGGTGGCCGGTTGGTCGGAACAGCCGGTGGCACACGCCAACATCAGCGCAGTGGCAATCGAAAACGGAGTCGTGATTCGCATTGGGTGTTCTCCATTCGCATGGTCAGGGGTAATTTTTTGCGCAGCTGTCACGCCGCGAAAACGTCACCCTAGCACGATTTCAAGCAGAACCGGGAACGAGCCTGGGAGATTTCGAGATCGGGTCTGCTTCGGCATTCCAGTCCGGAATCACCGCTTCTCTGCTCCCGACGACAAACAGCACCGTTTGCTCAAACAGGCTCAGGCGCCGAATCCCTCCCCGAGTTGGTAGTCCCAGGCGCAGAAGTCGTCTCCCTTGAGGATCGAGTGGGTGATGGTGCAGCCGGTGAACTCGACCTCCAGAATCGGCTCCCAGAACTGCCGCGCCCAGCCGGCTGCGCGATAACAGAAGATGGGATCGATGCGCGGGTCGTTCGCCTCCCGCACCAGGTTGCAGAAGCAATACGCCTTGCGTTTCTCGCGGTGGGTCTTTGCCGCGACGTAAGCCTCCTTGTTGTAGGGAACCTTGCTGACGTGGAGGGTGGCGCCGTCGAAGTGCGGAGGGTCCACAAAGCCGCCCGTCGGTGTCTTTTCGAGCTGCTCTTCCTGGGCGCGAAAGATCGTGGCGACGTCGCCACTTTCGTCGTACAGCGCCTTGTACTTCATGATGTCTTCCTGTGGTCTCACCAGCGCGACCCGGGACAGGATTTCGAACTGTTGATTGGCGTTGCTGCGCCGTTTGAGCTCCGCAATGGAGTGCCCGACCCAGGCGCACCGCGGATCGACCGGGGTGTGCGGCGTGATCGTCTCTCCTCCCTCCCAGATGAGCATCGCCGTGTCGGGTCCGAGGACCCGGGTGAGCTGCATCAGATAAACCTCGGGCCAGGCGAGGTACGCCGCCATGACCTCGACCTCGCCTCCCAGCGGTTGGCCGAGTCGGTGATCGCGGTAGACCTCCACCAGCTCGAGCTCGGGCGACAGCCCGGTGAGGTTCATGTACTCGTAGAGCGAGCGCGAGGTCTCGCGCAAGGAGTCGATCGAACCATCGTGTGTTCGTGCGTAGAAGTGCATCTCCCGCAAGGTGTGGGTCGTGATGTCATCCGTTGTCACCGGTGAGGAAACCGGGAAGCCGATTTCCGAGTCGAAGCCCTCTACCGGGGTGTCGAACCTGAAGATGTGGGTCAGCGGTCCCGCGATCGTGTCGCCGCAGGCGGTCTCCAATTCTCTGATCCTCGGTTCGAGTTGGGTCCGCTCGGTGATGGGTCTGCGGATACCCGCGAAGAGCGTTGGCGGTCTGACGACGGCGTGAATCCCAGCCACCTCCGCCTGCTCAGGGGCTGCAGCTGCTGCGGGATGGAGGAATGACGGTATCGCCGCCCACGCCGCGCTTCCGATTCCCGCCTTGACGAAACACCTGCGATCACAGCCGGCGCGGAAACAACCTAGCATCGGTCCCCCTTAGCACGCATATCTCACCGGGTTTCGTCGCGAGGGCGGCGAGGCGCCGTGCCCGGTGGGGTTTTCGACTCGAGGGGCGCAGAGACGTACTCGGCAGTACGTTGAGCACCCCGAGCGGAGAAAGCACCGCTGGGTGCGATGCATCGCCGGCCGCAGCAGAAAGCTGGTGAGATATGCGGGTCAGGGTGGATGTACGAAGACAGCCAACGGTTGGGCCAGATTCGCGCCCCGCGCAGAGTCGGCTCGCGCATCCGGCCATCGATGAACAACCAGATCCCTCATGAGGGGTTGTACGAAGCTGTTCGTGACAGGTTTTCGAGGCGGATGGGCGTGCCGAGTCGTGCCGCCCATCGACGGCGCCCATATAATTGGAGAACCTACGATGTACGATCTATGGCCGCAAACACCGCCGTTCGATGAAGGGCACCTGGTGGTCAGCGAGACCCACACGGTCCACTTTGCCTTGTATGGGAACCCGAAAGGTGTTCCCGTCTTCTTCCTCCACGGCGGACCGGGCTGTGGCTGTGACGACGATGATGCTCGGTGGTTCGATCCCGAACGGTTCTGTGTAGTGACCCATGACCAGAGGGGAAGCGGCAAGAGCATTCCCTGGGCGGAGATCCGCGACAACACCCCGCAGGACCTGGTGAACGACATCGAAAAGCTCCGCATGCACCTGCGGCTCGGGCCACCGATAATGATATTCGGCGGTTCCTGGGGAACGACCCTCGCGCTCCTGTATGCGCAAGCCTTTCCGAAAAACGTCGCGGGAATGATCCTGCGGGGTGTCTTCACCTGCAGCTGGGAGGACCAGGACTACTTCTACTCGGAGGACGGCGCCGCCCGGTTTTCGCCGCGGGCGTGGGAGAAATTCGTGGCTGATCTCCCGCCAGGCACCGATCGAGTTCAGGAACGTCTCCACCGGCTCTTCGAGGAGGGTGGCCAGGGGCAGAAGAAAAAGTGGTTCGCGGTGCTCTTTGCCTACGAGTACAGCTTCTTCGAGGACTCAGCGGAAGGGCCGCCCGAGGACCCCGCTGCATTCGAATCCCACTTTGCCGAAATGCGGATCAACTGCCACTATCAGGCCCACCGATTCTTTCTCGAGGACAAGCAGATTTTGCAGAACTCGAAACGGATTGAGCACATACCAGTGACGATCGTCCACGGCCTTCGCGACGTGATCTGTCCGCCGGTGCAGGCCTGGAGGCTCCATACACGGCTGCCGAATTCCCGGCTGATCCTGGTCGAGGATGCCGGCCACCTTGCCAGCGATCCTGCGATCGAACGCGCCCTTCTCGAAGCGGTCGATGCCTGGAGCGCATAGAGCGCCCTTCGTCAGCGCAACCGCCGTCCGCTCAGGATTTCCTGGTACTCGCTCGGGTCGGAGTCGTCCTTGGCGCCGACCGGGGTTGCGCAGACGGCACAACGGTACTCGTACTTGGAACCGGTTGGCAGCACCAGGAGCAGGTGTCGCCGCACCGGCCGCGCGGTCTTGCAGGTCGGGCAGAAGAGCTCGGACGCCTCGAGGGCCTCGTAGTCGCGTTTGCTTCTCATACCGGAATTTTGTGGTTTCGCGTGGTCCCGCGTCAAGAGGATCCGGTCCTACGAAGATGCCCTGAAGTTCGATCGACACGCGCCGGAATTTCTTCGTTGCTGCTCCTCCCAACGGCATCGTGCAGGCGACACGTCTTACCACTACAGGGCGAAATTGTGGTGCGGCCGTCTCGGCCGCACGTACAGGACGTCTATCGGCGCACCCGGGCACCGGGGTTGCTCAGGATCACTCTCACTCGTTTCAAGTGCGGCTAGCGAATCGTCAGTCGGCCGCCGTGTGGCATCGGTTCCCCGTGGTCGGTGTCCTGCGAAACGGAGGCGCCGACCATCTGGGGATCCTCGAGGCAGAACCAGCTCTGACCGTCGGAGACCTGGGTTGTGGGCTGCGCGCGGCGCAGGACGTCGATCGCCTTCATCGGGCCGATCGTCTCGCCGTTTTCTAATATCCAATAGGGCATCTGAGCCTCCTGCGTGGGTTTGTGCAATGCGGATGCCAGGATTTGTCCCTGACGAAGGGCGCAGCTTCAGCCGAAGGTGTTTGAGATTGGAACAACAACGAGCCTTCGATATCGACAACGGGCGGATTGGCTGTCGCGCCCGGGCGTCGCCGCTACAATGCTGTGAGTACACGAGGAGGAGCGGACATGGACCCAGGCAACATCCCGGTTCTGAGCGTCGTTGGCGAGACGATCCCCCAGGCCTACGAAAAGGCGATCAAGGCGGTCTGGGAGAACGGGGCGAGCGTTCGCACCGAGTATGACCGCCCCGAGGACCCGCCGAGCCGCGATGCGACGGTGATCATCACGGTCGAGGACCCCTTCGGCCAGCCGCGGTTTCACCGCTCCTTTGCCGACGGTCTGGGTGGGCTCTCGGAGTACGTGATGGAGGTGGTCCACGGCGCCCATGACTACTGGCAGAAGCCGAGGGAGGAGATTCTCAAGGGCGTCGAAAGCACGGACACGCGCTGGTCGTACACCTATCACGGGCGGCTCTTCGAGTACGAGATCGACGGCACGATCGTCGATCAAGTGGATTACATGATCGAGAAACTGTCGAAGACCCCATACAGCCGGCGCGCCCAGGGCATCACCTGGAACGCGATTCTCGATCCGCCGAGCGAGCATCCCCCGTGTCTGCAGAGAATCTGGGGCCGGCTGCTCGAAGGTGGAGATGACGGACTGGTGTTCAACATGAACACCCACTGGCGGAGCCGGGACCTGTACAAGGCCTGGTTCGAAAACGTGATCGCTCTGACGACCCTCATGCGAAAAATCGCCGAGCGGATATCCGAGGTCGCCTCACGGCCGGTCCAGGTGGGCCGCTATGTCGACATCTGCGACTCGCTCCACATCTACGGCTCCTATTTCAGCGAGCTGGAAGGAAACCCGGAAAAGGGGATCAGGAGCTTTTTCGAGAGGCTTGCGAGCCGATCCTTTGCAGAGAGAACCTGGACCTCTGATTTCGTACGCCCCCACTTCATCGATGATGGGGTGGGCAAAGGGCTGCGACCCATGCTGGCCCGGGAGCACGACATGCCGCCGGAGGTGCGGCTCGCCATCGAGAAAGAGCTTGCGGCGATGGAAAAGGAAGGCTACGTCGTCTGAACCGATGACGATCAACCGGCGGCGGCGACCCCGGGAATCTCGATCCGCTCGACCGGGGCGGCGGTCTGGAGCTCCCGCGCCGCCGTTCCGATGCGGTCGACGCTCCGCCCGCTGGGAACGACCATCAGCGAGATCGGCAGGACGTCCTCGAAGCGCCTCATGACCCTGAGCCACTGCTCGGCGCTCAGGTGGCTTTGCATCGCGCTGAGCAGGGTGCGCCACTGCTCGGATTCGGGATCGACCGCGTAGAGCAACGAGTCGAGCAGGGAGAGGATGTTTTCGATCGGCATGTAGGACGCCAACACGCCGATCAGGTGCGGCCGCTCGAGAATGCACATCTCGTAGGCTCCCTCCAGCATGTCGAGGTGCTGTTCGAGCTCGAGCTCGGAGAGCACAGGCAGAAAGTTCGTTTCCTCGAAATCGAAGTGCGCGAACTGGCCTTCCCGCAAGCGCGCGCAGGCCGAGGTGAGTTCCGCCAGGACCTGTCGACGTGAGCCGGGTTTTTCGTTGAGCGCACGATCGAAAACATCGAGCAAGGCGTTCATCTCTCCCTCCTCGTGGGCGTGCTGCTCGACCGCCTCGGCGGTGAAGCCGGGATCGTCCTTGGCGGCGTCGAGGGCCGGGAAGAGCAGGAGGTTTTCGAACTTGGCGTGCAGGGCGACCGCGCGGAACAGCAGGTAGCAGAGGTCGCGGGCACCCTGCAGTTGCGTATTGTCACGATCGTCATCCGCGGCTGCGGCGGAGGTGCGCGCAACCACATCGTCCCACATGCCGCGGAAACCGGAATGGTGAAGCCGCCCGATCTTCATCGGTTTCCCATACGAGGCCTTGGCCGCGTAGAACTGGCGCAGGACGTTTCGCTTGGGTGCGATGTCCTGGAAAGATCTCCGATTGACGACCCGATCCACCCATGCGGCAAACCCGGCATTGACCAGGAAGATCTCGGGCACGTGGTTGCGGATTTCCACCAGGAAGGGCAGACGATAGAGAAACGGCGCAACGTGGCCGTCGGCCTGTGAGAATTGATCGCCTCCCAGAAATGGCCCGCCACTGGCGGCACGAACGAGCTCGACCTCGGCGAGCGCCCGGTCGAGCTTCTCGCGAAACTCGCGCTGAATTGGGGGCTTGCCGGCCAGGATGACCTTCGAGATGCAGCCGATCAGAGTGTCGAGCTTGGCGAGGATCTCGGGGTCGGCGCGGTATGCCTCACCCGTGGTCCCGCTGTGAGTGATCAGACGGTCGATGATCTCCGCCGAGTCCTGCAGGAGTCCCCCACCGTTGGATGGGGCAAAGGCGGGCCAGGTGCCGCCGGTGTTACCCTCCCGCACGGACTCGGGAATGTCCTTGTTGTTCACGATGTCGATCTGCGCACCGAGCTCGCCGGCGGCGATCTGGACGCGGTGGGTGAAGGGGCAGAGGGGTCCGTCGACGTACAGGGTGCCCAGGGTCATGTTGGCGCTTCCTTTTCCACTCATTTTTCGTCCGGCGTCCCGCTTCGAATGAAATCGCAAGGGTCGGCTTCCGGGCGCTGCTTTTGGAGACTGCTGTTCACAACAGTTCAACAACGAACACGGGAGGGGCTATTCCTTGTGGCTGATGCGTCCCTGCAGCCGAGCCGAGCTCAAAAACCAACCCGAGCCTGGTGCGTATCTTCTCGATACCGTCATATCAAGGAGGCACCATGACCGAGCAACTCATCACGGCCGTGGATCGCAGGCGCTTTCTCACCCAGGTGGTGCCCGCGTGTTCGCTCGCGTGTCTGTGCGCCGGCAGGGTGAGGGCCGATGAAGCACCTCAAAAGGGCTCGTCGGACAACGATGGGGAACACAAGTTCGAGGTCGAGTTCGATCAGAAGACGACCATGCTGCAGCAGGTGACCGGGCAGAACCGCAGTTTGATCGACTTCATCAAGAGCCTCCAGTCCGAGCTCGAGGAGGAGGAGCTCGTTCGGTTGCTCAAGGTCTACTCCGCCGATGTCGGGCGGCGGGTCGGGGAGCGCCAGGCCAAAAACTCCCCTAACACCACCTTTCAGACCTTCGTCTCGACCTTCAGACCGCCGAGATATGAGAAGGCGCTAACCATGGAGATCACCGAGGACACCGACAAGGTGTTTCAGCTTCGGGTGACCGAGTGTGTGTGGGCGAAGGTGTATCGCGACGCCGGGTTGGGTGGTGCAATCGGCCACGCGGCGGTCTGCAATATGGATTACTATTGGCCGCCGGCATTCAACCCGAACTTCAAAATGGAGCGGACCGCGACCCTGATGCAGGGTGACGACCACTGTAACCACCGCTACCTGGACATGGGCTGATCGACACCGGATTGCATTTCGTGGATGATCCTGGTGTTCGCACATCAGGGATCCTGGAACCGGCCGTACACACGAGGGAGTCCGTATGAAACGCTTGATGCGAGGGTTCATTCTTGGGTTGTGCGTGACGATGGCAGCGGGCGGCGCCCAGGCCCAGGAGCTGGCCGAAAAGATCGACGCGGTGATGACCGAGTTTGCGAGGCTCGACCTGTTCTCGGGGACCGTTCTGGTGGCCATGGGCGGCGATATCGTCTACGCCGAGGCCTTCGGCGAGGCGAACAAAGATCACCGCGTCGCCAACATCCTCGAGACCAGGTTCAACATCGGCTCGATCGGCAAGACCTTCACCGGAGTGGCCGTCATGCAGCTGGTGGAACGCGGCAAACTCGAGCTCAGCGCGCCGGTGGTTCGCTACCTGCCCGACTTTCCCTACGGCGACACCATCACCGTCCACCACCTGCTCTCGCACACCTCCGGGATGTACAACTACATGGCCCACCCGGAGTATCGGGCGAGAAAGGCGGGCCTGCGAAATATCGACGACTTTCTGCCCCTGATCTACGACCAGCAGCTGGTCTTCGACACGCCAGGTCAAAGCTTCGCGTACTCCAACTCCGGCATCGTGGTGCTCGGTGCGGTGATTGAAAAGGTCGCCGGTCAACCGTACGCGCAGTACATTCGGGAGAACATCCTCGCGCCGGCCGGGATGACCGACACCGGTATCAATTTCTGGGACCAGATCGTGCCCAACCGCGCGATGGGCTACACGAAGGGCCTCTCGGGAGGGTTCACGGCCGCCATTTTCCAGGTGCCGCCGGCCTCCGCCGACGGCGGCATCGAGACCACGGTCCTCGACATGCTCAAGTTCGATCGCGCCCTTTATGGAGACACCCTCCTCGGCGAGGCGTCGAAAACGAAGATGTTCACCCCCAACCTCGTGGGATACGGATACTGCTGGCGGATCGCCAACGACGGCGGCCACAAATCGATCGGGCACGGCGGCGGTGCGCCCGGCGTCAGCGCCAGCTTTATGCGCTACCCGGACGACGACGTCACAATCATCGTGCTGTCCAACTACACGGACGGCGCACAACAGCCCGCACACACGCTGCAGGCGATCGTTCTCGGCCAACCGTATGCAGTCGCCGAGGCCTCCGCTCGGCGAGGCGCTCTTCCGGTCGATGAAGGCAGGGGGGGTCGACGACGCCGAGGGCATCGAGGCTGTGATCGAAGGCGAAGGATACGAGCTCCGCTCGAGCGCTCCGTTGAATCTCCTCGGGTACCAACTGCTCGGGGACGGCGAGGTCGACATGGCGATCGCGGTCTTCGAAGTCAACGTCAGCCACTTTCCGGAGGACCCGAACAGCTATGACAGTCTCGCCGAGGCGTACCTGCTCAAGGGCGACCGGGAGCGGGCCATCATGTTGTACCGACAAGCCATCGAGGTCGATCCGAGCTTCGAAAACTCGCGCCGGATGCTGGAGCAACTCACCGCTGAAGAGTGATTTCGCCGTGATTGGATGATCAATAGGATCGGGATCTCGATCCGGAGGATATCCACCTCTGATGGACACTCACTCCGGCGCTGGCTCTGAGGTGGGGACGGCTGGAAACTCGATGCCGGGTGAGGGGCGCTCGGCGGATCGAAACTCCGCGAGCGATCCGACAAAGAACCCGGAAGACCGTCGCAACGGCCCGCCGGTGTCTTCGTCCGCGATTCTCATGTCGTACTCGCCCCAGATCTCACCCAGCCGGTTCAAAGGGACGAGTGCGCCCTCGCGTCGCTCGAAGTACTCGCGGTTGAGGAACCCTTCGGCTTCCTGTGCCGGTGACGAGGTCTCCAGCCGGCCCGCCGGAGGGTATTCGATCACCACCACTCCGTCGGCGAGGTCAAGCTCGGGCGACGCCTCGATGCCGTAATCGACGATCGCCCAACCCTTGAACCCCTCGGCGACGATGTGCCGTTCAGGCAGTGGCGCGTCAACCCCGAGCGCTGTTTGCACCTCGTACAGCCTTCCGGTGGTAAAGGTGTAACGGAATACGAAGAAGATCGCTGCGCCGATCATCAGGACGATACCTGCGATCGTGCCCACGATCCGTCCCGGGTTTGATCCACTCATGCAGAACTCCGATTCTCTCGAAAGATATACGGGTTTCGCGACCGCTGGATGCACTGATCAGGACTTGACAACCCTCGGCGCTCGGCTTATTGTTTAGACCGAATCTCAATAAGGGAATGAGAGGTTGTTGGGGCACCGTGCCGATGGCGGTGATCCGCCCGTTTGTAACCGGGAATCCGTGCGGTTGGTGAAATCGAAAAACGAAAGCGAGAGAGAGGGGAACACAATGAGAGGACTTCGAGGATTGGTCGTTCGCTCAGGGGGTGGGCGCGAAATTGCCGCGCTCTTGATGATCGTTGCCGTCGCGGCCTGCGCGCCGCAGGCCAGCAGATCAGAGCGCCGAGCTCGCCGCAATGAACGAGAGCTGGGAAACGGCGCTCAACGCGGGCGATGTCGACGGGTTGACCGCGTTGTACGCCGAGGACTGCGTGCTGATGTCGCCCAACACCGAGATGATGAGCGGACACGCCGCCGCCAGGGCGGAATTCGGCGACTTGGTCGATGCGGGGCTGACCGCCGACATGAACACGATCAAGACCGTCGCCGGCGGAGATGTCGGCTTTCACGTCGGCACCTACGCGATGATCGCACCTGACGGAACTGTCATCGACCAGGGCAAGTTCATCGAAGGCTGGCAGAAGGTCGGCGGTCAGTGGAAGATTGCCTACGACATCTGGAACAGCGACTGGGCGCCCGGTGCAAATACCACGACCGCGTTGATTGCGCTCGAGGTGAAGGACTTTGACCACTGGATCGCGGCCTTCCGGGGCGAGGACAGTCGGCCCGAGCTCTTTGCTCGCAACGGCGCCGCCAGTACGCGGATGTTTCAAAGCGCCGATGACCCGAACTTGGTGGCGCTTCTGCTTGAACTCAATGACGCGGAAGCGTTCACGGCGTTTGCCGGCGGCGAGGAATCGACGCAAGCCAAGGCGGAGGATGGTGTCATCAACTCCAGCCTGCACATGTTTACCGAGGTGAACTGAAAACCGGATGTCCAGCCGGTTTGGTGAATCGAATCACGATCGATAACGAGAGGAGATGGAGACATGAGAGACCTGCAAAAAACGGGAGTCTGCTTCGCACGTGTGCGCGCGGTCGCCGCGCTCTTGATGATCGTTGCCGTCGCGGCCTGCGCGCCGCAGGCAGCGGACCAGAGCGCCGAGCTCGCCGCGATGAATGAGAGTTGGGAGGCAGCGCTCAACTCCGGTGACGTCGATGCGTTGACTGCGTTGTACGCCGAGGACTGCGTCCTGATGCCGCCCAACACCGAGATGATGAGCGGACACGCCGCCGCCAGGGCAGAGTTCGGCGACTTGGTCGATGCGGGGCTGACCGCCGACATGAACACGATCAAGACCGTCGCCGGCGGAGATGTCGGCTTTCACGTCGGCACCTACGCGATGATCGCACCTGACGGAACCGTCATCGACCAGGGCAAGTTCATCGAAGGCTGGCAGAAGGTCGGCGGACAGTGGAAGATCGCCTACGACATCTGGAACAGCGACTGGGCGCCCAACGCGATGACCTCGACGATGATCTTCACCCACGAGGTCAAGGACGCGGACGTGTGGCTGGCCGCCTGGCTGGGCGAGCCCAGCCGGAAAGGTGATTTCGCCGAGCACGGCGTTCCCAGTGCGCGCGTCTTTCAGAGCATGGAAGATCCCGATCTGGTCGGTCTGCTGGTCGAGGTCGCCGACATGGATGCCCTCCAGGCGTGGTTGGACTCGCCCGAAGGGGATGCCGCCAAGGCCGAGGACGGCGTCGAGAACGCGACGATTCACGCCTTCGCTGAAGTCGACTGAGGTTTCGGGATGCGGACCGGCTCTCGTCGTGAGTGAGAGCCGGTCCTTTTCGTTATCGTGAGCGAAGGCGCGGTGCGCCTACGGCGTGCTGCGGTCACGAATACTGTTTATCGTGCTCCGCCATTCTGTCGAGCCAACGCCGGAATCTGCGCAACGGTGCGCACGAAGAACAGGATGCCCCGCTCCGGGTGGTATCGTAACGCTTCACCGAACGGGGAGACACGATGCCGCTCACCAAAGGTGTTGTCACCTTCATCGGCTGCGGCGAGAAGGTCAGAGAACGTCCCAGCCGTAGCCTCGGCGCTCGTATGCGGCTTCGGCCAGATGCTTGATGATCTCGTCGTCGTTGTCGTCGATCTTGCGGAAATTTCGCCGAGCTCGACCCTGAACCTGGCCGGCGAAGACCTTCGCAATCCCGATCTCCTCGGTGGTCCCCTCGGCGCCCTTGGCTTCGATTGCCGCCGTCACCCGGCTGAGGACGCAGGCGAGCACGAAGAGGTCGATCATGACGTTGGCCAGGCGGCTGGTGGCGAATTGCTTGCCGATGATGTCCTTGCCGTGCTTGCGGAGGAGGCGGTCGGCCATCGCCGCGAGATCGCGGGCGGTATCCTCGAAGATGTCGGCCTCGGCCCGGAGGGCCACGTGGGCCTTGGTCATGCTCGGGCTGGACACCGGCAGGCCGGTGGCCCAGGTGGCGCGTTGCTTGGCGTAGTCGTAGAGCAGGCCGAAGCCCTTGATCGGATCGTCGAAGATGCCGCGCAATGAGCCTGCCATCTCCTTGAGCCGCTGGCCGACGTCGTTGAGGGCGGTGAGCGCCACGTAGAGCCGGAGAATGTCGTTGGTCCCTTCGTAGATGCGGTTGATGCGGCAGTCGCGGAGGACCCGCTCGTAGGGGTACTCGCGCATGTAGCCGGTGCCGCCGGCGATCTGCAGCGACTGGTCGGCGGTGCGCCACAGCGCCTCGGTGGCGAAGATCTTGGTGATCGCGGCCTCGACCGAGAAATCCTCGTACTCGCGGTCGGCGAGGGCGGCGACCATCTGCACCGCGCTTTCGGTAGCGTAACAGTCCACGACCATGTGGCCGATCTTCTGCTTGACGAGGCCGAAGCTGCCGACCGGCCGGCCGAACTGGTGGCGCTCCGCCGCGTGCTTCGAGGCCAGCGAAATCAGGGTCTTCATGCCACCCACGCAACCGCCGGCGAGGCCGGAGCGGCCGTTGTTGAGGATGTTCATTGCGACCTTGAATCCGGAGTTGAGCGGGCCGAGGAGGTTTTCCTTGGGGACCTTGACGTCCTCGAAGTAGATCGAGCAGGTCGAGCTCGCGCGGATACCCATCTTGTCCTCGTGGGCGCCGAATGAAACCCCGGGCATGTCGCGGGTGACGATGAAGGCGCTGAGCTTGGAGCGGGCCTCCTTTTCGCCGGTCTTGGCGAAGACGGTGAAGAAATCGGCGATCCCGCCGTTGGTGACCCAGAGCTTGGCGCCGTTGAGGAGGAAGTGGTCGTCCTTCTCCACGGCGTGGGTCTTGATCGATGCCGCGTCGCTGCCGGCCTCGGGTTCGGTGAGACAGAAGGCGGCGATGAGCTCGCCGCTGGCGAGGCGATCATAGTACGTATTCTTCTGTTCGTCGGTGCCATAGAGCTTGAGGCCGCGCATACCGATCGAAGAGTGGGCGCCGATGGTGACGGCCACCGAGGCATCATGGCGCGCGACCTGCTGCACGGTGCGGGAGTAGGCCATGTTGCCAAAGCCGAGACCGCCGCTCTCCTCGGGCACGATGAGACCGAAGAGGCCGAACTCGCGCAGCTCCTGGAGAAATTCTGCGGGCATCTCGCCGGCCACGTCCCAGGCGCGGAAGTCCTCGGCGTGACCTCCCAGAAGGTCGTCGACCGACTCGACGACCGGGGCGAGAATCTCGCGCTCATCGTCGCTCAGGGTGGGGAAGGGGAAGAGGACATCCTCCTCGATCTCACCGGCGCAGAGCGAACGGATGAAGCTGATGCTGGTGTCACGCATGGGGCCTCCACGACTCACTCTGAAGGTGTGATGCAACCCCAATCTGATGCGGTGAGGAGCGGGTGTCAAGGTGGGGAGGTTTGGAGGCTCGGACCAAGACGTTGAGCGGGCGGCTTGTCGCCGCCCGCCCGTACGATCAATGGCGCTCGGCGAGCGCCGTTACGACTATGGAGTGGAGAATGATCCCTTCCAGGTGCCGACGCCGTCGTCGCCGAATACAGAGCTCTGTTTCCACGTTCCGGTGCCCGAGACGCCCTTGTACTTTCCGGTGCCGTCGAAGTAGCCCCAGCTCCCGCACATGAGTGGGCAGTTCGCGGTGGCCGCTTCCTCGAACCGCCACCAGAACGAGGTCATATTGCCGCCCGCGTCCGTGGCAAAGCAGATCCCGCTGGCCGCTTCCACGTCGCCGTCGTTCGAGAATAGATACCTCCCGACGCAGTCGGCGGTCGTGTTGTCGATCGGGTGGCCGGGCTGGTCGGAGAACGCGAACTGGTTGTAGTGGACGATGTCCACCCGGCCGCCGTCCGGCAGCTCGGTCGAGTCGGTCGACATGGTGTGGGTGGCGAAGCGACCGGTTGCGGTGCCGGAGTCGCCGCCGAAGACGGCGGGCGCGACCAGTATCAGTAATACAGTAAACACAGTTCCTACTCGTTTCATCTCTCATCTCCCCCTTTTTTGTGAGGTTTCTCATAAAGCGGACGACAGGGACGCTCCCTGCCGTCCGCGGCGACCAGTCCTCAGTCGTCCGACGAACCGACGGGCGCAAAGTTGGCGTGCACCAACATCCACTTACCGTTGGTCTTGACGTAGACGCGGGTTGATTTCGCGAGGTTGGGCTCGGTTTCGCCGTCGCCGTCCAACGTGACGCCGAAGTAGTTGTAGGTGAGAATCGCGACGTTTCCGTAGACCTGGACCTTGGGGTTGGCCATCTCGGCCGCCACGACCTTGCCGGAACCCATCGAGGAGGCCTCGTTGAGCCGGGTCGCGAGCGCCTTGCCGTCGATCCGGGTCGGGAACTGGGAGTTGAACTCGGTGTAGTCATCGGCCAGGATCGCCGCTCCCTTGTCGGCGTCCTTTGCCATGTCGGCCGCCCACTGGGCCTTGGTCACGGCGATGACGTCCTCGGCGTCCCCGGCGCCGGCGACAGTCGGCAAGAAGATCAGGGTGGCGAGGGCAATCAGTGAAACTTGAAAAAGACGACGCATGAGAACCTCCGTATGTGTTGGCGAGTGTTCGGCCGCAGTGCCTCGCGGCATTGGCCGCACTCGAAATCGATCAATGCCCGCTCCACGGGTCCGGCCTCAGACAAAACCACCACCGGGATCGGTCACCGGGTGGCGATCGATCTCTGGTCAGTCGGTATCCACCGGAGTGCCGTGATCCGCGATCCAGGACCACGTTCCGTTCTCCTTCATGGCGATGTCGGTCCAGCGCTCGACCGAAGTGGTTTCCTCGCCGGTGGCTTTGTCCTTACGGGTGATGGTGACGACGTAGAGCACCGCCGCAACATTGCCGCGGACCTCGATGCTGAGCGGCTTGGCGTACACCGACACGGTCTCCTGGGCCGCGAACTCCTGCGCGAACATGGCCTTCCGGTCGTTATAGTTGGTGGGCACGCCGAGCTCGGTGTTGCCCCAGCCGACGAAATCCTCGTGGAAGCACGCCATCAAAGTGCCCACGTCGTTGGTCTGCCAGCAACTCTGTTCCCAGGCCCAGATCTCTTTCTGCTCGGCGCTCCAGTCGCCGGCCTGCGTAGTCAGCGGCAGGAGTACGGCCAGGGCACACACAGCGATCACGATTCGTTTCATTTTGAACCCCCGTTGTTGGGACCTGACGGCCGTCCAGCAGAAACCGAAGACGCGGTCAGGTCGGTCATTGGATCGGTCACGGTCAATCCGTAGCCCACTCAGGCCTTCGGCTCGATGTTCTGGTTGACCTTGAAGAGGTTCTTCGGGTCGTACTTGGCCTTGATCTTGGCGAGTCGCGCGTAATTGTCGCGGTAGCTGGCTTTGACCCGCTCCTGGCCCTCTTCCATCATGAAATTGACGTAGGCGCCGCCCGATGAATACGGGTGCACGGCGTCCCAGTAGCCCACCGCCCAGTCGCGGAGCATGTCCTTGTTGGCCGGGTCGGGATCGACGCCGACGATGACCCCCGCCCAGTTCGCGTCGCGGTAGCTCCACGCCGTGTCCTTTGAGCCGGCGCGATGGCCCGCACCGTCGATGGGGTAGAGGTGCATGCCGGACTGCATGGTGGGAAGGCCTTCACCGCCCTTTGCATGTTCCACGATGGAGGCGTCCGAGATTTCGCTGAAGAAGTCGGCCCGCCAGTACCACTGGTGGCCCGGCGGGTAGAGCCCGTCAAAGGCCGAGTTGAGGACCGGGAACGGCATTTCCCCGACCCCGTAGAGGTCCGGCTCGAGGGCTCGAACCGGCGCGAAAAGCTTCTCGGCCTTGGTGAGGTCGCCCGAGTAGCACCACACGACGCCGCACATCTTGTGGAGGTGCAGGTGCTCTGGAAAAGGCGGCGCGGGCGGCACCGTCAGGAATGCGAACCAGCCGTTGAGCTCCTCCGGCGCCGAGAGAATGAACTCGCGATACCACTTCATGATCTCTTCGGTGCGGTCGAGGCTCCAGAGGGTCGGCCCGCCGAAGATCGTGTGGACCGGGTGTCCCTGAAAGAGAAAGGAGGTGACGACGCCGAAGTTGCCGCCACCGCCGCGCAGGGCCCAGTAGAGGTCGGGGTTCTCGTCGGGACCGGCGACCACCATCGAGCCGTCGGCAAGGACCACGTCAGCCTCGAGGAGGTTGTCGATGGTCAAACCGCATCTCCGGGTCAGGTGGCCGACGCCGCCGCCGAGGGTGAGACCGCCGACACCGGTGGTCGAGATGATTCCGCTCGGCACCGCCAGACCGTAGGCATGGGCGGCGTGGTCGACATCGCCCCACCGGCACCCGCCCTGGACGCGAATCTTCTTGGTCTTCGGGTCCACCCGGATGCCGCGCATTGGCGACAGGTCGATCACCAGGCCGCCGTCGACCGAACCCAGACCGCCGGCGTTGTGACCGCCGCTGCGAATCGCGAGCGGGATGCCGTTGTCGCGGGCGTAGTTGACGCAGGTCTGGACGTCGGTGGTGTCCACGCACAACGCGATCGCTGCCGGGCGCTTGTCGATCATGGCGTTGAAGACGGCGCGGACTTCGTCGTAGGAGTCCGAGTCGGGCGTGATCAGATCTCCGCGGAGCATCGAAGCAAGCTCCTGAAACTGCATGTGCATCTCCTTTTTCGCGAGGACCGTCTCCGGAACCCTGGGTGGTTTCCGGGGTGGGTCGACACTGGGTTCGAGCATGACCTTTTGAGGTCAGACTCTCAAATTTTTAGATTGAGACACCGTCTCTGGAAAAATGTATACAGGGTTCTGTGGGCGGCGTCAAGGAGATCCGAGCTTCACCACCACGAGTCGGTCGAGAATCGTTCAGTCGCTGAGGGTTGCGGACCACTCCGCGACATCGCCGGACTCGAAGTCGTCGGTGAAGATCCGGTCGTCGGGTTCGAGCAGGACTCGGAGCATGAAGTTGCCGTCTGGTGAGAGATCGAGACCGGCGATTCCGCTCGAGGAGACGTAGCTCCGGCCGACGTTGGCGGCGGTGTCGTACTCGAGGTTGAGGTCCTCGCCGGCCCACCGGGGATCGCCACGGCTGACCAGCCAGAAGTCGCCGCGAATCGACACCGGAGACTCCAGGATCACCTCCGACGGGCCGGAGCCGTCGCCGGTCCAGATGGTGCCCTGGCCGAGGATCTCGCTTTCATCCGGATAGCCACCCAGATCGCGGTAGATGAAGACCTGGTTCGGCCACGGGCCCCCCTGGGCGCTGAGATCGATCGAGTTGGCCGCACAGAATGAAGAGATCTTGAAGCGGCCCGGCTGATAACCGAAATCGGCGAGCTCGAACTTGACCGCGAACATGTGATCGGGATCTCCGGCCATGCCGCCGCCGAAGGATGCGGCGTCTGCGGCCGTGCGGTTGTCATAGGTGGTGTTGCCGCACTCGAGCCCGCCCCCGGAGCACGCGCCGGCCGGCGATACCGTCACCGCGACCGGCATCGCGGACACGACGACGCCTTCGATCTGCATCGACAGGTTGACGGTCCAGGTGCCCGCAAAGGCGTACTTGTAAGATGCCGCCTTGCAGTCGTTCCAGAGACCGGGCAGACAGAGTGGGGTCGGATCGAGCCGCCGCAACCGGGGGATGCAAAGCTCCACTCGGCCAGGTCGACGTCGACCGGCACCGCCGCTGACCGTGAAGAGGATATTCTCGCCAATCTCGGGATCGCTGGGCAGAATGTGGACGACCGGTTGGAAGTTTCCGTCCGCCACGAACATCTCCTTGGTGATCTGGTCGACCCCGCCGCCGTCGTTGTTGGTCGCCGTCAGGGTGATCTCATAGGTGGTGTCGAAGTTCAACGAGCCGCCGGGAATCACGCAGATCTTTGCCGCCGGGCAGCCGGTGTAGTCGTGAAGCGGGCTCTCGACCTGCCAGGCAAAGCCGAGGTTGCCACCGACCGGTTTGGTGGCGGATGCGTCGAGGGTGATCGGCTGGGTGTGGACCGGTCCGGCGGGTGAGATGCTGAAGTCCGCGACCACCGAGGACGGGGTGAAATCGAGAACGTCTCGCCGTCGCCTCGTAGGTGCCGCCGCCCTCGGCGCCGTGGTCGTAGTCGACCGTGAGGTGGAAGTCCCACGGCCCGTTTTCATCAACCGCCACGACGGTCGCGACACCGGTGCGGGTAAAGCTCGAGCTCGACGGTGGATAGATGGTCCAGAGGAAGGGATCGCCGGCCGGGTTTCCCTCGGCACTCGCCGTCAGGGTCACGTTCTCGCCGACGACGACCTCCGCCGGGATGACCGAGATCACGGCCTGGGGTGTTCGATCGACCGCGATCTCGGCCTCGAATTCCGGGACCTCCGGCGGCAGGTCGTCACTTTCGACCTTGATGTGCGCGACGTAGCTCGTGCTCCATGGGATGTCCGACGGCACCTGGAAGTCGAACGCGAGCGGGTTGGTGTCCGACGGCACGGTGGTCCCTGCCACGACCGTGCCCGCGGGCTCCCTGGTCACCCACATCGCCCAACGGTGGACCTGTCCGGTCGGCGTCGCCCTGATCTGGACCGTGTCACCCGGGAAGGGTGACGGAGGGGCGATGGTCAGCGCGGCCACCGCCGGGAACGGGTCGAGACACCCGGCGAGGTCGAAGACCTGGTGGATGGCATAGCGGCTGACAAAGGCGACCGAGCCGTCAATCGACAGGGCGCCGCCGGAGGCAAAGGCGCAGACCGGCAGGTCGTTGTGGGGAAGACTGGGGTCGGTCCAGTAGGTCGATTCGAACTCGACCGGCCCGGAGGCGTCGACGGTAAAGGTCCGGGTCGAGTTGGGCCAGCCGTTCGTGTTGACCAGCAGGGTCGACGAGGCGTTGGCGCTCGGCGATCGCAGCGACACGTTCGAGGTCTGACCCGAGACGGTCCACAACCGTTGTGGGCTCTCCGGGTTGGAGATGTCCCAGATCTGGATCTCGTCGGCCGTAAAGTTGCCCGAGGCCAGCAGGTCCCGGTTGCGGTCGATCGAAAGCTCGTAGCGGCGCCCCCACATCCCGACCGGCGACGCCACGTGGACCAGCGACAGCGCGGCCCCGGCGCCGTCCGCCCGAAAAACCTGAGCGGCCCCGTTTTGAGCGCCGGTGAACAGGTAGAGGGCGGCGCCGGTGTCGAAATCGTGCAGCCCCTTGACCAGCATTTCCGCCCCGCCGACCTCGACACACTCGACAAAGCCGAGGCTCGAAACGCCGTTGAGCGTGTAAAGGGTCGAACCGGTGGCGCATCCGCCGGGGAGGCCGGCGGTGAAGAGGTACTGCTGGCCGAACTTGGAGAACACATAGCCGCCGATCTTCGAATCAACACCGTCGTAGAAGGCCCACGCGCCGGCGGGGAAGGCCGGGGTGGCGCCGGTGCCGAGATCGAAAATAACCGTCCGCTTGACCTTGTGCGACAGCGCCGCAAACCGGCAGTCGTCGCAGACGTCAAAGTCGATGAGGTCGTAGTCCGAGTCGCCGCGGGTGCCGAAGTTGAAGCTCGAGGTCGCCTTGAGCACCGGGTTCCTCGGGTCGTCGACGTTGAAGATCGAGAGCTCGTTGCCGCGGTTGAAGATCATGTAGTCGTGGCCCTTCCAGCGAAAGGTCTCGACGTCGGAGGCTCGCGGCCGGTAGGGCTCCGACACGCAGTTGTCGGTGGTGTCGAGCAGCGTGTCGACCCAGCTCGCGCAGTGGATCTGGGCGGCCGCGGGCGGCGTCGAGCTCAAAACGAAGATCGTGCACGCGAGCGCCGAGAGCGCCCTCGCGCCAATCTTCGGGGATGGAAACCGCAGGCAGCTCACGCCGAACTCCTTCACCGACAATTATCCGTGATCGGTTGGGCTGGGTGCTGTGACCGGGGGCACCAACCACGTTCGCCCAACGACGAAGAAGTCGGCCGGGTTCAACCGGTGTCTGGGTTCTGAAGCTGCCTCACGACCCCGGGAGTGTGCGGCGGAGGACGTCAAACCACCCCGTGACCAGGGTGACGTGGTCCTGGTGGCTGTCGTCCTCGGCGCCGAGGAGGACGACGAAGTCCTGGCCGCCCGGCATCGGCTCGAAATCGGAGAAGACGCTGCCGGCCACCGAAACCCCGACCTGTTCCTGCGAAAAGCCGCCGGTCGCCAGGGGCTGTGGCCTGCCGGCGTTGAACGATCCATTCACCGTCGATACTGCGGCCACCATCAGGCCGTCTTGGCTGCGGAAGAAAATCTCGGAGCCGTCTCGCGACCACTTCGGCCAGCTTCCGCCGCCGTCCGAAACCTGCCACTTGCCGCCCGCGGCTGGGAAGGGCCGGACATAGATTTCGGCCTTTCCGGATTCATCGGACATGTAGGCCACCCACCGCCCGTCCGGGGAAAGGGCGGGGAACCGTTCGAAAAAGCTCGTTGCCAGGTACTCGACCGGTTCTCCCGAACCGTCGCCCGGGATCGCCCACAGGTCGAAGGTCGAGCCCTGGATCTCGCCCAGGATCCACTTGCCGTCGGGGGACCACGATGAGGCCCAGAAGTTGTGGTCGATCTTGGCCATCCGCTCGGCTTCGCCCGACCCGTCGGCGCGCTTGCGGTATGGGTTTTCGAGGCCGTCCTGATCCGATGTGTACGTCAGGTACTGGCCGTCGGGCGACCACACCTGGTCGCCGTCGTAGCCTTCGTGGAAGGTCAGACGGGTGGCAACCTCGCGCTCGAGGTCGTAGACCCAGACATCCCAGTTGCCGTCGCGCAACACAGTCATCGCGAGGCGGCGGCCGTCGGGCGACAGGGTAGGGCAGGCGTAGGTACCGGGCTCGTTCCACAGGGACGAGACGACACCTTGTCGGTTCATCTTCATGACCGGGTACTCGGGCACGGAGATGTCACCGCTGACATAGGCCAGGGTGCCGGTGTCGGAGAAGCTGATCTGCGCGCCGCCATCGCCGCTGTTGGACGTCACTCCCTGGACGACCGGCGCCGGTGATCCCGTGGCCTGCATTTTCGTGATGTCGAAGGGCATCGCGAAGAGCGTGTTCTCGCGCACGTAGACCAGGTGGCCGGAAGGGACCCAACGGCCGTAGGCGCCGCCGCGATACAGGACGGTGCGTTTACCGGTCTCGATCGACACCGACTCGATCACCCCCTGATCGGCGGTCGCCGAGCCCTGCATGAGAGCCGTAAATATGACCGAACCGCCGGGTACCACCTGGGGCCAGACGTGCGCGACTTCGCCCTTGTCCTCGTCGATCGTCGTCAGCGGTATTGGTTCTCCTCCCGCGGCCGACACGGAAAAAAGTCCACTGGTCGGATCGGGTGAAAAGAAAATCGTGTCGTCGGGACCCCAGCTGGCGCCGCGGCTGCGGGTGACCTTGCACAGGCTGATCGGGGTGCCGCCGGTAATCGGAACCTTCTTGAGCTCACCGGGAGTCACAAATCCGACCCACTGACCGTCCGGAGAAAAGAACGGGTGGTAGGGCTCGCTACCCGAGCCGCCGATCACCAGCGGGGTGCCTTCGAGCTGGTCGAGCGATCGCACGGACAGAGCGCCACCACCATCGGATTCAGTGGCATAGACGATTCGCGTGCCGTCCGGTGACAGCACCGCTGCGGCGCCGAGCGGTACGAAGAGATTGTCGTTGGTGAGCGCGACCTCGAGGCGCATCGTCGGCACGGCGGCGTCTTCCGTCGACCAGAGAATGCTCAGCGCCGCCAGCAACCCAACCGCCATGACCGCGGCGGCGGCCCATGGCAGTAGACGATTTAAACGTGTTGGAGCGGCGGCAGTGGCGCCCGCGGTCTCGGCAGCGGTCGGGTCCTCGAGGTAGCGCTCGATGGCAATCCGTGCCTCGCCGATCGCCTGGAGGCGTTGGCCGGCATCCTTATCGAGGCAGCGCCTCAGGAGCGCCCGGACGGGCGCCGGGGTTGCTTCAGGGAGGTCATTCCATTCCGGCTCGCGGGCGAGCACCCCGGCCAGCGTGTCGGAGAGCGTTTTGCCCGAATAGACCCGGTTGCCGGTCAACATCTCCATCAGGACCACGCCGAAGGCCCAGATGTCGGCCCTGCGATCCACGCTTTCGCCGCGCGCCTGTTCCGGGCTCATGTAGGCGGCGGTTCCGAGGAGAACCCCCTTGACCGTCATTTCCGCGGTCAGGGTCGGGGACAGCGAGAGGGCGTGCGGTCCCGAGCCCGATGTGTCGGACGATTCCAAGGCCTTCGCGAGGCCGAAATCGAGCACGGTCACACGGCCGTCGGCGGTGAGCTTGATGTTGGCCGGTTTGAGGTCACGGTGAACGATGCCTTTTTCGTGCGCGGCCTCCAGCGCCTCGGCTATCTGCAAGGCGATCTTGAGGGCCTTGGCCGGAGGGATCGGGCCGCGATCGATGCATTCGGCCAGGGTTTCGCCCTCGGCCAGCTGCATGACCAGAAGCTTGCGACCGTCGACGTCTTCGAGGCCATAGATCCCCGCGATCCTGGGATGATCGAAGGCGGCCAGCACCCGCGCCTCGCGTTCGAAACGCGCCAGCCTCTCGGCATCAGCGGTAAACGCGTCAGGCAGCACCTTGATCGCGACCTGGCGGCCGAGCCTCGTATCCTCGGCCCGCCACACTTCGCCCATTCCTCCCTCGCCGAGCTTGTCCACGATCTTGTAGTGCGCAACGGTCTGGCCGATCATGAGCTTGCCTCCCGGGTCGGGTTCGCGTCACCCGGCCCCTATCGGTAAGAATATGTTTGGTATCCCGACAGCGAGATCATAGCAGTTGCGAGATCTATTCTCAATATCTGTGATTTCCGACGGCGGTGTTGCGGATGCCGATGACCGCCGAGTGGGTGAGGGCGGCGTTGGATCGTTGAAACGTTAGAACGTTGATACTTTCCAGTTTTCGCGACGCCGGGTCAGTCGTCGTCATCCGCCGGCGCCGGTTCGTCGGCGTCGTCGTCGAGAAGCGGCAGTGCGTCGTCATCGATGTCGAAGTCGGGTTCTTCCTCGGGCTCCGGCGGCTTTCGCGGTTGCCGCGGCGGCGCGGGTGGGCGCCGCGCCGCTCTCGGCGTGAAGCTGTGCCGCGCCTTCTCGTACGCCTCGCGCAGCGACTTCTCGGTGTCGGTCTCGTCTTCCCTCAGCTCGCGCAGCTTGGGCTCGGCGATGTCGCGACGATACTCGAGAATCCGTCCCTTGTTGTAATTGAAAAGGTAGATCGTGGAGTTGCTGTTCGTGTCGAGAGTTTCGTCGCGCACTACCGGGCTGCCCTTTTTCCCGGCCTCCAGGAAACCGAACCACAAGCTTCCTTGTTTTGCAGTCATCGGTGGTCCTCCGGGGTCTTCATCAGGTGTGCGGATAGTGACCTGTCATCTCGTCAGAATCAAGAGGGGAGTGGAGATTTTTCTGGCAATGCCGGTAGGTGGGTGGCCCTTCATTTCTGAAGGGCTCTATGAGCCGGCGGCGTGCTTGATAAATGTGCCTGCCTGGTACTCGCGAAACGCAGTCGCCAGCTCCTCGCGGGTGTTCATGACGATCGGGCCGGACCACGCGACGGTTTCGCCAAGCGGTCTGCCGGAGATGAGCAGAAACCGGAAGGCGAGGGCGCCGGCGGCTGCGAGGATCGAGTCGCCTTTCGTGAGGAGGGCAAGCTGGCCGCGCTCGAGTTCGTAGTCGGCGTTGGGTCCGACCTTGCCCCGGCCGTCGACCGCGTAGATGAAGGCATTGTGCTCTCGAGGCGTCGGGTGCTCGAGGTCGGCGCCGGGCTCGAGCGTGATATCGAGATACTCGGGTTTGACGACGCCTTCCTCGATCGGCCCGCGCACGCCGACCACCTCGCCCGCGATGACCCTGATCGACAGACCATCGTGAGGCCTTACCACCGGGATGGTGTCGCCGGCGATTTCCCGGTACCGGGGGGCCGACATTTTGGATGCGGCCGGCTGGTTGACCCAAAGCTGGAGCCCGCGAAGTCGACCCTCGATGCGTTGCGGCATTTCTTGATGAATGATGCCACTGCCGGCGCTCATCCACTGCACGTCCCCGGCGCCGATCGTGCCTTCGTTGCCGAGGCTGTCGCCGTGCTCGACCTCGCCCGACAGCATGTAGGTGACGGTTTCGATGCCGCGATGCGGGTGCCACGGGAAGCCCGCGATGTAGTCGTCCGGATTGGTGGAACCGAAATCGTCGAGGAGAAGGTAAGGGTCAAAGCGCGGCACCTCGGGGTGACCGAACACGCGGTTGAGACGGACGCCAGCGCCCTCCATGGTGGGTTTGGCATTGAGCAGCAGAGCAACGGTTCGTGGTCGGGCCATGTTTCACTCTCCCAGACTGAAAACAACATATCTCGGCGCGAAATTCTTCTCGGTGGCACCCGTCCGGACACGGGGTGCACCCGCCCCGCCGCCTACCCGGACCCAGGATTCGTGCACGCTGGACCCTGGATCCTGGACCCTGGATCCTGGATCCTGGATCCTGTATCGAGCCGACAGAATGACCGAGCTGGGGTCTCCGGTCCATGAGGCCGGTCACATAACAGTTCATCGCCTGCCCACCGTACCCGGGCACGGAGACGGAGAAGGACGCGGCGTCGGCGATCGCGGTATTCTCTCAGTGACTTGAACGCCGACGGCACTCTCAGCGGCTCTGATGAACGGGTGGCGTCCTATCGCAGCCCGGAGCTGCAGGCGATCTTCGGCGTCACTTTGATAGCGGTGCTCGGGGTGGCCTCGATTGCACCGGCATTGCCGAGGATCGCCGGCACCCTCGGTGTGAGCCCCGGCAAGATTGCGTTGCTCGTGACGGCCTTCACCTTCCCCGGGGTGATCCTGACCACCTTCGCCGGAATCCTGGCCGACCGCTTTGGGCGCCTCAGGGTATTGCTGCCAGGGCTTGTCCTGTTTGCGATCGCAGGAACCGCGTGTCTGTTCGCGGACAGTCTGTCTGTACTCATCACGCTTCGGGTGCTGCAAGGGATCGGCGCGGCGCCCATCGGATCGATCAACGTGACGCTGATCGGCGACCTCTTCGCCGGCCGCCAGCGCACCGCCGCCATGGGTCTGAATGCCAGCGTGCTGTCGGTCGGCACCGCCGCCTACCCGGCGATCGGCGGCGCCCTCGCGATGGTCGCGTGGGCGGCGCCCTTCGCGCTCGCCCTTCTCGCCCTGCCGGTGGCGATGCTGGCGGCGAGGCGGCTGCACGCGGCGCCGCGCGGACACAAGGCGGAGTTCGACGTTTATTTCAGCGGGTTGTGGAAGATCGTCCGGCGCCGTGATGTATTGGCTCTGTTCTTTGCCAGCACCGCAATCTTCATTCTCCTTTACGGGGCCTACGTGACCTTCCTGCCGTTTCTGATGGCGGGTCGCTTCGGCTCGACGCCGCTCCATATCGGCATTCTGATGGCCTGGCTTTCCGTGTCGACCGCGGTGACCGCGTCCAACCTCGGCCGTCTTGCCGGTTGGATGGGCGAGCCTCGGCTGATGCGGGTCGGTTTCGTGGTCTTCGCGATCGGTCTGGCGGTGATCCCGCTGGCGTCTTCGGTGTGGGTGCTCGCGCTGCCGGCGGTGCTGCTGGGTTATTCATTCGCGACCACGATCCCGGTGGTGCAGGTCATGCTGGCCGCGGTCGCACCGGCCGACCGCCGCGGCGCCGTGATGTCGCTCAACGGCACCGTACTTCGTCTCGGCCAGACTTTGGGGCCGGCGGTGATGGCCGGTGTCCACCACGTGGCCGGCATCGATGCCGTGTTCTACTCGGGCGCAGTCTTCGCACTGATGCTGGCAGGGCTGATGACGTCGGCGGTACGGCCGGGTGAGGCGTCGAAACGTTAGAACGTTTAACGTTCTAACGTTCTAACGATTCTTCGGCAGCGAGACGACCATGGTCAGCTCCGGAGGTAGGACGCTCCGTTGACATCGATGATGGCGCCGGTCGAAAACTCGGAGCCCTCGGAGGACAGGAAGAGAACCGCGTAGGCGACCTCCTCCGGTTTGGCGACGCGGCCGATCGGGCTCTGCGCGCGGATTTCGTCGCCGTGCGGCCCATCGAGAATCCGCGCAGCGAGGTCGGTGTCGACAAAGCCGGGCGCGACCACGCCGACGAATACACCGTGCGGCGCCAGCCGCTGTGCGAGCGACTGACTCATGGCATTGAGGCCAGCCTTGCTCGCGCCGTAGGCGGGCCCCTCGGGCTCGCCGCGAAACGCACCGCGCGAGGAGACATTGACGATGCGCCCGCCGCCGTGCTCGATCATGTAGCGGGCCGCACAGTAGCAGACGTTGGCCGGGCCGATGAGGTTGGTGTCCATGGTCTTCCGCCATGCCTGCTGCCAATCGTCGTAGACCACCTCTTCGAGGCGGTGGTAAATGTAGGTGCCGGCATTGTTGACGACCACATCGAGGGCGCCAAAGGTGTCGGTGACCGTGTTGATCATCGTGCTCACCGATTTGGGGTCGGAGACGTCCCCCTGGATCGCGAGGTGCGGGCCGCCCGCCATCGCCTCGATGGTCGCATCGGCGGCCTTTTTGTTCGAGAGATAGTTGATCGCCACCCGCGCGCCGCGGGTGGCAAAAGCGGTCGCCACCGCGCGGCCGATACCGCGCGATCCGCCGGTCACGAAGACATGCTTGCCGGTGAAGTTCATGATTCCTGCTCCTCCATGGGTGATACGAATGCAGTGTAGCCGGACCGGCTTGGATTCGTTAGAACGTTAAAACGTTACACGTTCAAACGTTCCCCTCCACCCACCCGCAAAGCCCGCATCACTCCTGGGAGTGATGGGTGAAACGTTCTAACGTTTCAACGTTTAAACGATGTAGCTGCTCTGCCGTCGCGCCGATATCTGCGCGTCATTTCTTTCGTGTCGTGAAACAGAGGCCCGACCAAATCGCGTCGATCGCGCAGATCTTGAAATCGACGAGACCGTTGGCGAGACCGGTCGAGCGCACCTCGTTTTGGGTCAGGTCGCTCGCGATGCCCGAGGCCTTCTTGGGCCAGCAGACCCACAGGCGCCCGCCGCCCGCGATCGCTCCGATGCGTTCGATGCCGGCACGGAGCTCGGACAGTGATTGCAGAAACCACAGGGTGACGTCAGCGTCGGCAGTGGTCGTCCGTTGAACGAACGCTCCTTGCGGCAAATCGCCGAGCGTGGAATCGAAATCGTCGGGAGCATCGACCAGAGCAACTGTCGACCCCGGTTTGATCCCCAGCTTCTTAGGAAGCGGCGTGCCCGAGTAGCCGGCGAAGACCGATGCCGGTTTGACAGGATCAGCGGGTGGCGATGCAATCGCCATTCGTACAGCTTCACCGAGATCCTTCCGTGCGCTGAACGCGGCATCGGGCAGCAGGGATCGGGTATTCGCCACCTTGCCGGGTTCGCCGTCGACGAAGATCAGCGGCAGGTGGCGGGAGCTCGCCCTGGTCCGCAACGCGATGCCCAGATCGCGGCCCTGAGCCGGCAGCCGGCCGAGGTCGATGACAACTGCGTCGAATCGGCCGCCGATTTCGCGCAGCTCGCCGCCGGCGAGGGCGCCGCCGGCGACCGAAAATCCGGAAGCCTCGAGCTCGGCGACCAGCTCGTTCGCGCGATCCTCCTTCCAGGAGACAAGGCGGACCCTGGGGCGTGGTCTTTTCATCAGGGAATAATACGATGGTTGAATTCGGAATTCGGAATTCGGAATTCGGAATGCCGCCCGCCCGCCCAGCGGAGTAACCGCAGATCACGCAGATAGACGCAGATGAGTTTTCATTTCCGATCTGCGTCATTTGCGGTGGCCCGGATCCTGAGCACTGAACCCTGAGAGGCGGACGGCCGCGGATTTCGGTAATGTAGAATGCGGCCGCGACGGGGGTGCGATGGATTCTGAAGAGAAGGAAGTCTTAGTGAGACTGCTCACCGAATGCCGGGTGCTGTCGCTCGGCGTGCTCGTCGACGGCAAGCCACACGTCGGGCTGCTGCCCTTCGCGGTCGCTGCCGACTACCGGTCGGCGCTGGTCCACGCATCGCAGCTCGCGCGTCACAGCCGCGGCCTCCAGCCCGGCTCGCCCTTCAGCATTCTGATCCACGCCGAGAACCCCGACGTCGACCCGCTCCAGGTCCCGAGGGTCACAATCTCTGGGACCCTGCAGCACGTGGCGCAGGTCGACGCCGACTACCAGGAGTCCCGCCGCACCTACATCGCCCGCTTTCCGGCCGCGGAGCGGACTTTTCTGCTCGGTGACTTCAACCTCTACCGGCTCAACTTCGAGTGGGGGCGGCTGGTCTCCGGCTTCGCCCGCGCGGTGACCCTCAGCCCGGAGTCGTTTCGGGAGTTGAATTAGCCCGCTTATCTCACCGGGTGTCTACTGCGGACGGCGAATCGCGGCGTCCCGCCGTGCTTGTCGCGAATCGTGCTCCTCGACGTAGCGCCACTACGACTGCGTCACCCGATTCACTCCGATCCCAGCGGATACTTGCGCTTCGCCGCCCTCGCTACGAAACCCGGTCAGATAAGCGGGCTCGCCATTTTTTTCTGCCGCCGGCCGAGCCACAGGCCGAGGCCGAGCCACACCAGCGACAGCGGCGCCGCCACCATCGAGATCGCCGCGGCGCCGAGGCCGACTGCGCCGAGGGCGGCGTAGGACCAGGCCCCCACCTGATCACCGACGCGGTAGATGAAGGTGTCGATGAAGTTCTTGGCCTTGTACTTGGCGTCGCGCGCGACGACCGTGTAGAGCATCTCGCGGCAGGGCCGGGCGACCGCGTAGTTGCTGGTGCGGCGCAGCACCTGGAAGGTCGCGATTGCCAACAGGGTGGGGGTCACGCCGATGACGGCGAAGCCGAGGATGCTCACCAGCGGCAGGGCGGCAAGCGCGAGGGCCACTCCGAGTGCGCGGACGATCCGGCCGGTCAAAAAAATCTGCATGACCGCGGTGAGCGTATTGACGGCGAGGTCGATGCGGGCGAAGAAAACCGTCCTCGCGGCGCGGTCCGCAAAACCTGCCTCGACGATCTCCGCCTGCTGGAAGTAGAGCAGGGTCGAGGTGACGGTGTAGAGAAACATGTAGCCGACGATCCCGAGGAGGTACGACGACGAGAACACCGTGCGGATGCCCTCGAGCACGCCGCCCCCCACCGGCCGTTCGGCATCGGCGTCGGCCGCCTCTCCGCCGTCGGGCGCCGGTACAGCGGCCGTTGCCGTGCGCATGAGCTGGTGGGCAGCCACGATTGCGACACCGAGCAGCGCGGCCGAGAGCAGGAGCAAATTGGTGGGCGTGAGCCGGCTGGCGAGAAAGGCTGTGGCCGATGACCCGACCGCGGCGCCGACCGTGCCGCCGACCGCCACGAAGCCGAACAGGCGTTGCGCCTGCTCGGGGCGGAAGAGGTCCGCCATCAGCGACCAGAAGATCGAAACCACGAAGAGATTGAAGACCGAGGTCCAGATGAAGAACACGCGGCCGGTCCACACCCCGGCGCCGGTGGAGAGCGAGTGGAAGAGGTACCAGAACACCACCAGGTTGAGCGCAAAAAAGGTGTAGGCGAGGGGGATGAAGCGGTTACGCGGCAACCGCGACACCAGCAGGGTGTAGAGGGGGTGCACGATCAACATGCCGGTCAGGGTGCCGAGAAAGAGCCACTTCAGATTGTCCACCCCGCCGGCGATGCCCATCTCGTCGCGGACCGGACGGATCACGAAGTACGCGGCCATGACCACGAAGTAGTAGAGCGCGGCCCACAGCATCGGCCGCACCTCTTCTCGTTCGACAGCAACAACGCGCGTGAGCATGCTCATCTCGTCAGCGCCTCGCGTTCATGACCAGTAAAGGGTCAAGAGTCAAGAGTAAAGCCGGCCACCCGCAGTACGGGGAAAAGGAGAAAAGGAGAAAAGGAGAAGAGGAGACCACCCGCCCTCATCCTGGGTCCAGACTCCACCGCACCTCTGCCCCTTTTCGCGGAAGGGTGGGGGGGAGGCATTCCTAATTCCGAATTCCGAATTCCGAATTCCTAATTCCCTCGCGCGTGCCACGCCTTCAGCACCTTTTCCTCGAGCTCGGCGGGGCAGCCGGCGCGCGGGCTCTCGCGGCGCTCAGCCGGCAGCGAGTTCCAGTACTCCATAGTCGCCACCGTCGTGTCGGCGAGCGACCTGAATGTCAGCCCGGCGGCCAGGGCCCGATCGATGTTGACCTGGGCGAGCGCACCGTCTTCGCTGTCGGGCGGGACCCACACCGTCATCTGGCTCCAGGCCTCGACCCCATGGGCCTCCAGAAACTCCGCGTCGACCCAGGTGAAGGAGATCTCGTTGCTGAGGGTGGCGCGGATGCCGTACAACATGCCGCTGATACTCATCGGCGAGCGCGGCCCGATGCCGTTGAAGGTGCCGGTGGTGCCGTCCTCGACCAGCCGGACGTACCACTCGCCGAGATCGCGGCAGTCGATGATCTGGATCGGATCGGTCGGGTTGCCCGGCGCCATCACCTCGCCCCCCTTGTAGATCCGCACCGGCCAGTAGGTGAAGCGGTCGGAGTAGTCACCGGGTCCGACGATCAGACCGGGTCGGACGACGATCGCCCCGTCGGGGAACGCGGCCCGCGCGGCATCCTCGCACAAGGCCTTGAGCGCGCCGTAATTGGCACCGGTGATGTCCTTGGTGGTCTTGACCAGGGGCACTTCCGCCGGGTCCATGGTGGCGACCGGAGAGTCCTCGTTGGCGCCCGGTTTGGTCAGGGAACCGTAGGCGGAGATCGATGACGTGTAGAGGTAGAGAGGAGTCGCGTTCTTCAGCAGGGAGGTGGATTCCTCGACCCAGCGCGGGATCGAGGCGGTGTTGTCGATCACCGCGTCCCAGGTGCGGCCCTTGGACACCTCGGCGGCGAGGGCGGTGAGATCGTCGTTGCGGTCACCGATGATCTTTTCCACCTTTGGGAAGAGGTCGGTGTTGGTCTTGCCGCGGTTGAAGAGGGTCACCTCATGGCCGCGGGCGAGGGCGTACTCGACCATCGGTGGGCCGATGAGCCCGGTGCCGCCGAGGACGAGGAGGCTCATCCTTTTCTTTGCCGGGTCTGGCGATGTGCTCTCGGCCTCGGCCCGAGTGACAAGGCCGAGCCCGGCGGCGCCGCCGGCGATCAGGGACAGCTGGACGAAATCTCTGCGCGTGGTGGTCATGATCTCTCCTTTGATGTGTAGCGCACGGAGAGAGTATACGGGGAGCGCGGTGAAGGGTTGAGTTTCAAGTCGTCAGTTTTGAGTTTTGAGTTATGAGTTTTGAGTTGGCCGCCCAACCACCCCATCTATCCATCTATCTCTTGGGTGCCTTTGTGAAAACTCAAAACTCAAAACTCAAAACTAAAAACTCAAAACTCGGGTGGCCGGGGTGGGGACGGAGGGTACAATCTTCTCGCTGGAGGCTTCATGGCCGGGTTGGAAGGCAAGGTCGCGTTCATCACCGGCGCTTCGTCCGGAATCGGCGCGGCGATGGCGCGCGAGTTCGCGCGTCGCGGGGCGGAGGTCGTGCTGCTGGCGCGGCGGTGGGAGCGTCTCGAGGCGCTGGCCCTGGAGACGCGTGCGCGGGGCCGGCGGGCGTTGCCGCTTCGCTGCGACGTGACCGTGGAGGGCGATCTCGAAAGAGCAGTCGAAACGGCCCTCGGCGAGCTCGGCCGCATCGACTGGGTGGTGGCCAACGCCGGCTTCGGGGTCGCGGGAGCGGTCCACAAGCTCGGCATCGAAGATTTCAGACGGCAGTTCGACACCAACATCTTCGGTGTCCTGCGCACCGTACAGGCGACCCGGGACGCGCTCATCGCCAGCCGCGGCTGCCTTGCGATCATGGGCAGCGTCATGAGCTATCTGGCGCTGCCGGTCAGCGCACCGTACTCGATGAGCAAGCACGCGGTGCGCGCTCTCGCCTGCTCGCTGCGAGCGGAGATGGCCGGGCACGGCGTCGGCGTGACCCTGCTGGCGCCGGGTTTCGTGGTGTCGGAGATCCGCCAGGTCGACAACCTGGGTCAGCGAAACGAGGAGGCGCGCGACCCGATCCCGGCGTGGCTCAGCATGGACACCGACAAGGCGGCGCGCAAGCTCGTCACGGCGGTGTTGAAGCGACGACCGGTTGCGGTCATCACCGCCCACGGGCGGTTGGTGGTTTTCCTCGAGCGCCACGCTCCGTGGCTGGCCGCGTACCTCGTCAAAGCGCTCGGCGTCGACAAGCGCCGCCACCGAAACGTCTGATCAATTCTCAGTTCTCAATTCTTAATTTTGAATTCCCACCCGCCCACCCCGACCGTCGAGAACAGGGGTGGGTGGGAATTGAGAACTGAGAATTGAGAATTCAAAATTCTGCGTATCGCGTTTCGCGTCTGCTATCGTCGCAACCGATGAGCTGCTGATCTGCCACGCGTAACGATCTACACCGACGGCGGCTGCCGGCCGAACCCGGGCCCGGGGGGTTGGGGGGCGGTGCTGCTCTTTCCCGGCCGCGACCCTCGCGAGCTGTCAGGGGGCAAGAAGGAGGCCACCAACAACCGGATGGAGATCACCGCCGCCATCGAGGCCCTCGGCGCGCTCGACGGTCCTCACCGGGTGGCGCTCTTCACCGATTCGAAGTATCTCCGCCAGGGCATCACCGAGTGGCTGCCGGTCTGGCGCGCCAACGGCTGGAAGACGGCCGACAAGAAGAGGGTCAAAAACCGCGATCTCTGGGAGGAGCTCGACAAGGCGCTCGAGCGACACGAGATCGAGTGGCACTGGACAAAGGGCCACGCCGGCGACCGCTGGAACGAGGCTGCCGACAGGCTCGCCGCCGCTGCCATGCCGCGGGCGCCGCTGCCGATCGACGACGACAAGGCGGTCCACCTCTTCACCGCGGTCGCGCATTCGGGCAAACAGAAGGCGGGCGCGTGGGGGGCGGTCCTGCGGTTCCAGGACAGCGAGAAATCTCACAGCGGCCGGGTCGCCGGCGCCTCGGCCAACCGCATGCACCTGCTGGGCGCCGTCGCCGGGCTCGAGGAGCTCAAGCGGCCGGTGCGGGTCCACCTCTATACGGTTTCGGACTACCTGGAGAACGGCGCCACCTCGTGGGTTCCCGGCTGGCGGGCGCGGGGCTGGACGACCAGGGAGGGGAAACCCGTCTCGCACCGCGATCTCTGGCAGCGGCTCGACGAGCTCTGCAAGAAGCACCGGATCGAGTGGCACGTGGTCGACGGCAAGGAGCCGCCCGAGGACCTCGAGTACGCGAAGCAGCTGGCGAAGGAAGCGCTCACGCAGGAGGCGTGACGCAGGACAGTTAGGAATGAGGAATGAGGAATGAGGAATTAGGAATGCCGCCCACCCGCCCATTTCGGATTTCGGATATCGAATTTCGGATTTTCCCCCTGCCCGCCCAAAACTGCCCACAGATTTACACAGATGAACCCAGATTCACACCGGTGGTCTTGTCTGAGTTGATCTGTGTGATCTGTGGGTGTTTCAGCGCCTGCATGACGAATGGTCTCTTCGGTGGGAGGGTGGGGGAAAACTCAAAACTCAAAACTCAAAACTCAAAACTCAAAACTCTGAGCTCACCCCAACCCTCCCCACAAATCGGGGGAGGGTGGGTGGGAATTCAAAATTGAGAATTGAGAACTGAGAATTGTCCTAGGGTGCCACCGGGCCGATAAACGTCGGGTCGTTGGTGACGTCGTCGATGACGGATGCCCAGGTTGTCCAGTAGGCGGGTGAGCCACCATCCAAGGTTACTCGAATCCAGCCACCCTCGATGTCCAGGTTGCCGATGTCCATTTTGCCGAAGATGTCGGGGATCTGCCGCCACGCGGTGTAGATGGAGAAGGATTGTTCTGCGAGCAGAATACTGTCGGATGAGTAGATTGAAATGAGTACCCTGAACCTCCCGCCCGAGGTCTGGGCAAACCCGATGTTGGTGCGGTATCGACCTGGTGCGGAGTGGACCATTGGCAGCACGAGCTCGGTGACCATGCTGGCGTCGTTCAAGAGGATGCCGGGCATCCCCTGGCCGAAGGTCGAACCGTCAGACTCGAGATTGATGGTGCGGCTGAAAGCGCGGTGTCGTCGCCGTCTGTCATGATGTACATGAGTCCGGATGTGGGGTTTTCCGGCAGCAGCGGGTCGTCCAGATAGAGCGATCCCATGGGACCGATGAGATACGGACCGCCGAAGAGCTCGCCAGGCCAGTCTTCGCCGTCGGGCACGTAATAGACCATGGCGTTTTGCGACGACGACGACGAGTTGGCCACCGAGATCTGGCTCTTCCAGTTGGAGCCCTCGGCTCCCGGGAGCGAGGCGACCGAAGGAATCAGCCAGGTCTGAGAACCCGATGTCGAACCTGGATTCTTACCAGTCAGGTATTCGGCCCCGGTACCGGCTGGATCGAGCCAATCGGACAGCCGAGTTTCAGGAGTGCCTTCGCCGGTCCATTGGCGATTGAGTCGAGCGTACCAGTCCGAAGCGTCGTTACCGCAGGCGGCGGCGCCTCCAGTCTCGCTTCCGACACAGAGACCGCTCATCTGGTCGAAGAGACACGAACCCGAAGAGCCCCCTTCTGTGGTACCAAGGTCCCAGTCAATGACCCGCAGGTAGTTTCCGTCTCCGGGCGACTGATAGCTATATACCGAGGTGATTTCAGCGGGATCGTTGTCAAAGCTGATGGATTTCTGGTCTGCGCCCGGGTGATGAATACAGACGGAGGCACTCGGGGCGACGTCACGAGCGTCCCAGCCCGCAAAAAAGACGTCGAATTCGGGATCGGGGGACTCGTCCAGAAGCAGTAGTCCAAAATCGAATTGGAAATCGACTTCCGAAACGTATGATGCCGCAATCAGAGTCGATCCACTTTGATTCTGGCTGAGGCTGCCGCCGAATCGGTCCCCGCAGGTGGCCGTCTGGTAGTTCCAATACGCGACAAGGGTGGCCGGATCCAACGGGCTGCCAGTCACGGAGTAAACACAATGCCCGGCGGTGTAGAGGTAGGGAGTCTCGTCCTCGGCCGTGTTGTTGATCAGCTGTGCGGTGCACAAATACTGGAATGCGTTATCCGACATTGAAGTTCGCGCCACGGAACGAATCTGGTCCGCCCACCTGTTGCCCTCCGGACAGACGACGTTGACGTTGCACGAGCCGCGTTTGGCGACGACGCCGGATTCGCGTTCACCGAAGAAACGGTAACCGTGGCTGACCGCGGTGATTTCGATTGCGGCTTCTTTTCCGGCGGGCACCCGCAGCTCGGCCACCAGCTCGTCGCCGAGAACCACCGCTGTCCACAGCCCGCCGAGGGCGTTGCGGTTCTTGGCGATATAGGGGCCCTGCACGTTCGAGCCGTCCGGCGCGTGGATCCAGAAGGCGGCGCCGGCCGGCAGCTCGAATCGCTCGAGCCCGAGGTTGAGGCTGAGGGCGCCGGGCGACGAGAGGCGCAAACGCCACAGCCGCGAGCCGTCGTCCAGGGTCTCCCAGGTGCCGCTGTTGTCCGGCGTGTACGTGACCTGGATGATTTTTGCATAGCGCGGTGCCACCGGCTTGCCCGATCGCTCGCGCACGGCGTCCTCGGCTAGGAGCGTCTCGACGTCGAACCGCGGCATCTCCCGGCGCTCGATGGTGTCGAGGGCCCGTGTCCCCGGCAGTGCACTCGGTGGCAGCGAGCCGGGACCGGCCGCAACTGAGGCCGGCGCGGTGAAAATGACCGTTACGACCGCCGCCAGGACGGCTGAATGCGAAACCAACACTGCTTTGAGCTTCATATGGAATACCTCGTCGTGGTCGCGGGCCGGGGGCGCCCTGTTGGCAAACAGTTTACGTTCAACCAGTCTTCCCGGTTGTGACTGTGGTCAATCCTCGATCGTGATCTTCTCGACCTTGACCGGGGTCAGCGGCCGGTCCTGGGTGCCGGTCTTGGTGGACTCGATCGCCTGCACGACCTCCATGCCTTCGGTGATCTTGCCGAAGACGGGATGCTTCGACTGTCCGGGGCTGAACCAGTCGAGAAAGGTGTTCTTGGCGGTGTTGATGAAGAACTGCGAGCCGCCGCTGTTGGGACGGCCGGTGTTGGCCATCGACAGGGTGCCCGGGAGGTTCGAGAGCTTGGCGGTCTCGAGATGCTCGTCTTGAATGGTGCCGTGCGGCGGGCCGCCGGTCCCGGCCTTCGGGCTCGAGGGGTCGCTCGAGTAGGGGCAGCCGAACTGGATCATGAACTTTTTGATCACGCGGTGAAAGTGGAGGCCGTCGTAGAAGCCGTCCTTTGCCAGCGAAATGAAATTGCCGGCGGTGATCGGCATCTCTTCGGCAAGAATCTCCGCCTTGAAGGTGCCGAGGGTGGTTTCGAAGGTCGCGGTGGGGTTGGCCATGTCGTCTTCTCCAATGGGTCTAACGTCCGAGCGACGTTTATAAACGATATCACGGGGGAATTCGGATTTCGGAATTCGGATTTCGGATTTTCCGCCCGCCCGCCCTTTCGCAGAAAAGGGGCAGAGGGGCAGAGGAGACGGTGGAGTCTGGGCACAGGATGAGGGCGGGTGGTTTCCTCTTCCCCTTTTCCCTTTTCTCCTCTTCTCCTTTTCTCCTCTTCTCCTCTTCCCCTTTTCCCCGTGCGGTGGGCGGATTGGCGTATAGACTTGAGTCGGAGGATTGATGAAGCTTCGACACACGCAGTGCTGCTTTTCGTGCTGCTCGCCGCGTTTCCGGCAACGGCACAGGTCACCGGCCGCCGATCCCGGTGCGAAGACCTTCATGTGGAGGGTGGAGCGCGATGGCACGACCGTGTACCTCCTGGGATCCATCCACGCCATGAAGGAGGACGCCTATCCATTGCCGGCAGTCATCGAGGAGGCCTTCGATTCGGTCGACGCGGTGGTCTTCGAGATCGATATGGACGAGATGGGCTCCGCCGCCCTCGAAATGCTGGCCGCGGGGTCCCTCGAGGCGAGCACGACCCTCGAGGAGGTGGTCGGAGCGGCGACCTGGGCGGATTTCTCGAGACGGATGCGGTCAGCCGGCTTCGATCCCGGTGTGATGCAGCGATTCAAACCGTGGATGGCGGCGCTGACGCTGGTCGCCTTCGAGATCACCAAGGCCGGCTACAACCCTTCGGCGGGGCTGGACACCTACCTCTGGGGACGTGCGGGGGAAACCGGCAAGCAACGTCTGGCCCTCGAGACGGTCGCGTTCCAGGTCGGTCTCTTCGCCGACATGACGCCCGAACAGAGCCTGGCGTTCCTGAGCTACACCCTCGCCGACCTCGAGACGATGATCCCGCTGCTCGACGAGATCTCCGCGGGCTGGCAAACAGGCAACGTGGCGTCGGTCGAGGAGGACCTGCTCGATGGCTTTGAAGAGTACCCGGATCTGTATCGGCAGATGGTCACCGACCGCAACCGGGCGTGGCTGCAGCCGATCGAGGAGCTCCTGGCCGGCGATCGGGACGTGATGGTCGTGGTCGGCTCGATGCACCTGGTGGGCGAGGAGGGGCTCGTGAGTCTCCTGCGCGAGAAGGGTTACGTCGTCACCCAGGAGTGATCCTAACGTTCAAACGTTCAGAACGTTCAACGTTCTATACTCGCGTCATGATGCGCGACGGATCCGCGAGAGCCGATGCAAACGCAGAAACGAAGCCCTTGGTTCGCGTCGGCCGGCTCATCAGGCGAGGCTGGCGGCGGATGCGGCGTTACTGGCGCGTGCCGCAGGTCCGCTTTGTGTACCACGACACCTATGCCCGGACCCTCGACGGCGCGCCGATCGACCCCATGCGCGGTGAGAAGATCCTCGGCTTCCTGATCGAGGAGGGGCTGCTCGACGAGGATGAGATTTCGGTGCCGAGGCAGCCGGCGGTACGCAGCCTGCTCCGGGTCCACGACGCCGACTACCTCGAGGCCGTGACTCACGACGCCGAGATAGCCGAGCGGATCTTCGGCGAGAGGATCGGTGACGCCGAGATCGAGCAGATGGTGGAGCTGCAACGCCTCGCCGTGGGCGGCACCATCCAGGCCACCCGCCTCGCCCTCCAGGGGCGCTCGGTTGCAATCAACCTCAGCGGCGGTTTCCACCACGCCTACCGCGATCATGGGATGGGGTTCTGCATCTTCAACGATATCGCGGTGGCGATCGCGCGACTTCGGGCCAAGGGATTTCGCGAACCGGTCCTGGTGGTGGACCTCGATATCCACGACGGCAACGGCACGCGCTCGATCTTTGCCCACGACTCGACGGTCCACACCTACTCGGTGCACAACGAAAACTGGGGCGACACCGAGGCCAAGGCCTCGACCGCGATTGCCCTCGGCGCCGACGTCGGCGACGAAGTCTATCTGGGCACTTTGCTCAAGACCTTGCCGGACGCGATGATCACGTCCAAGCCGGGGCTCGTGATCTACGTCGCGGGCACCGATCCGGCGGCCGATGACAAGCTCGGCAATTGGAAGATCTCGGCGGACGGCATGTTTCGCCGCGATCGCCTGGTGGTCGAGCTGCTGCGGCGGGCCCGCCGGCGGGTGCCGCTGGTTATCCTGCTCGCGGGAGGCTATGGCAACGAGAGCTGGCGGTATAGCGCCCGCTTCTTCTCATGGCTGATCAGCGGCAAGGTGGCCAAGACACCGAACAACGCGGAAATGGTGCTGCGCCGGTTCCGGCGTATCCGCAGCTCGCTCGAGCCCGGAGATCTGACTGCGGAACCGGGCAGCTACTCCTGGCAGTTGTCCGAGGAAGACCTTCTCGGCGTGCTGCCCGACGCGCCGCGACGGACCAGGTTCCTGTCCCACTTTTCGCTGCAGGGGGTCGAGCTGCTGCTCGAGCGGCTCCGCCTCCTCGACCAACTCCGCCTGCTCGGGTTCCGCCACCCGTCGGTCGAGATCGACCTCTCGGGTTCGGTCGGCGATACCGTGCGCGTCTGGTCCGAACCCGACCGCCGCGAGCTGTTGATGGAGCTTCGCGTCAATCGTAACCCCAGGCTCGTGAGTGGCTGCGAGGTGTTGGTCATCGAGTGGTTGCTGCTGCAGAACCCGCGCGCGCACTTCGGGCCCTACCGGCGGCCGCTGCCCGGCCAGAAGCATCCCGGGCTCGGTCTCCTCAAGGAGGTCTTCGGCTGGCTGGTGGTGATGGCCGAGGTGCTCGAGCTCGACGGGATCTACTACGTGCCGTCGAGCTATCACGTTGCGATTCAAAGCCGCCGGCGGGTGCGTTTTCTCGAGCCCGAGCACGAGGCCCTGATGCAGGGACTGGAAAAGCTGTTTGCCGGCATGTCGCTGGCCGAGGCGAGCAATCTCATTGCCGACGGAAGGGTGGTGGACGAGGCGACCGGGAAACCGCTCGATTGGCAGGGCTACCCGATGGTGCTGCCGGTCTCGCAAAACCTCCGCGAGCGGGTCAGCGGCGAGGCATACGAGGCGGGGGTTGCCGAGGCGCTTACCCGCCTCGAGCTGGTGGTGGCGAAGCCCGTGGGATAATTCTCCTGGGAGAAAACTTTGGCACGAACCGAGTTCGAGCACGCACTGGTGGTTGGCGCCTCGTCGGGGATTGGCGAGGCGTTGGCGCGCCAGCTTGCGGCCGGCGGCGCCCGGGTCGTGTTGGTGGCGCGCCGCGAGGACGAGCTGCGGCGTATCATGGAGGAGATCAACGTCGGCGCCGGGTGTGAGCGCGCGATTGCGGTGGCCCATGACGTCCGCGCCGCGGACGATGTGCCCGACCTGGTGCAGGAGATCGCGCGTCGTCTCGGTGGTCTCGATCTGGTTGTCTACGCGGCGGGCACGATGCCGCAGGTGGGGGCGGACGAGTTCGACACCGCCAAGGACCGGGACATGATCGAGGTCAACCTGTTCGGCGCCGTGGCCTGGCTCAACCCGGTCGCCGATCGGATGGCGCGGCTCGGCCGCGGCACGATCGTCGGCATCGGCTCGGTCGCCGGCGACCGCGGGCGGGCGCCCAACCCCGTCTACTGCACCTCGAAGGCGGGCTTTCACGCCTACCTCGAAGCGCTCCGCAACCGGCTCGCGCGGCGCGGCGTCAAGGTGGTGACCATCAAACCCGGTTTCGTCGATACCGCCATGACCCGAGGCAAGGCCGGTCTGTTCTGGGTCATCTCCGCGGATCGCGCCGCCGAGATCATCCTCGCCAAGGCACGGCGCGGGGTCGTCACCGCCTACGTGCCGGCCCGCTGGCGGGTGGTGATGACGATCGTGCGATCGATTCCGTCGTTCATCTTTTCGCGGCTCGGGATCTGATGATGATGCGGCCCGAAAGTCTCGAGTGGGTCCAGGGCTGGGGCATGGCCGTGGGCGGCGCCGGCTATGTTTACCGGCCGTGCGACGCCGGCGGAGTGGCTGAGGCTCTGGAGGCGGCGCGTTCGGGGAGCGTTCCGATCGCGCTTCGCGGCGCGGGGTGTTCCTACGGCGACGCCGCGCTCCGCGCCGAATCGCTGGTGCTCGATCTGAGTGGGATGGACCGGTTGCTCGAGTGGGACCCGCAGCGCGGGATCGCCGAGCTCGAGCCCGGCGTCAGCCTGCGCGCCCTGTGGCGGCTGGTTATCGGCGACGGATGGTGGCCGCCGGTAGTCACCGGCACCATGGAACCGACGGTCGGCGGCATGCTGGCGATGAACGTCCACGGCAAGAACAACTGGCAGCGAGGGACCCTCGGCGAACACTGCCTGGAACTTGATGTCGTGCTTCCAACCGGCGAGGCCCGCACTATCTCCCCGACCGGAGATCCGACCCTTTTCAGCGCGGTGGTCGGTTCCTTTGGCCAGCTCGGCATCATCACCCGCGCCCGCCTGCAGATGAAAAAGGTGCACTCGGGACGGGTCGAGGTCAAGGCGGTGGCGGCGCCGGATCTCGGCGCCATGCTACGGCTGGCCGACGAGGCCAGGGACGAGTGGGAATACGTGGTCGGTTGGATTGATGCCTTTGCCGGCGGTGCGCGCCTCGGTCGCGGGCTCCTCCACTTTGCCCGCCACCTCGCGGAAGGCGAGGAGTCGGACCCGGCCGCCACCCTTGAGGCCGCCGCCCAGGACCTGCCGGGGCGGCTGTTCGGGGTGGTACCAAAATCTCTCATGTGGCGCTTTCTGAAACCCTTCACCAACCGTCCCGGGATGCGCCTGATCAACTTCGCCAAGTATCTTGCCGGCAGCACCGTCGGCAACGATGCCGTCCACCGCCAGTCGCTGGCCGCGTTTTCATTCCTGCTCGACTACGTGCCGGACTGGAAGAAGATCTACCTCCCGGGTGGGCTGATTCAACACCAGAGCTTCGTCCCCATGGCCTCCGCCGAGGGCGTCTTCCGGCAGCAGCTCGAGACCTGTCTCGAACACGGCATGCCGTCCTTTCTCGCGGTCCTCAAGCGTCACCGGCCCGATCCGTTTCTCCTGAGCCATTCGGTCGACGGCTTTTCGCTGGCGCTCGATTTTCCGGTACCGAAGGGTCGCCGTGCCGAGCTCTGGTCGCTGGTGCGTGAGTTGGCCCAACCGGTGGTGGCGGCGGGCGGGAGGTTCTACCCCGCCAAGGACGCGGCGCTGCCCAGCGAGCTGTATCGGGCGACCTTCCGCGACCGCCAGCTCGAGACCTTCGCCGAGCTCAAGGCCGAGCTCGATCCCGAGCGGGTGCTGCGCACCTCGCTGGCCGACCGTTTGATTTATGAGAGTTAACTCCGTTGGGAATACCCTCGGGCACATCATCGCTGCCTTGTTGGCGGTTGCTTCCGCCGCGGTGGCTGCCGACCGTGATCAGCTCCTCTACCACGCCGAGACGCTCTCGGGGCATACCCTCCAAACAAAGGGCGCCGACACCCCCTTCAACCCGGCCTCGCTGATCAAGGTCGGGACCTCGTTGTGGGCGTTGCAGAGCCTCGGCCCCGAGCACCGCTATCGAACGGTCTTCGGGGTCGAGGGTGAGTGGGACAAAAAGAGCGGGCGAGTGGTCGGCTCGTTGGTCGTGCAGGGCTGGGGGGACCCGGATTTCCAGTGGGAGAACGTTTTCATGGTGGCGCGGATGCTCAACCGGCTGCGGCTCAATCGAGTGGAGGGCCGGCTTGCGCATCGACGGCGATTTCTGGATCGGCTGGGAGAACGGCACCACCAACCGGGCGACTGACCAGCGCGACCGCGCCCTCCGGATGGGCCGGCGGCTGCGCGACGCCTTCGACCCCAGGCGCTGGGACCGCTCGACGAGGGCCGCCTGGGAGGCCGAGTGCGCGCGCCGCGGATGGGACCCGACGGACCCGCCGCGGGTGGAGATCGTGGCGACGGTGGAACCCGGCGCGCCGGCCGACTGGACGCCGCTGGTGGTCCACCTTTCGAACCCGCTGCCGGTCCTGCTGCGGCGGTTCAACGTGTACTCCAACAACGACATCGTTCGGGTCGCCGAGGGTCTCGGGGGTCCCGGCGGTCTCGAGACTTTTCTCGAGCAGCGCCTCGCTGTGCCTGCCGATGCTCTGGAGCTCGAGACCGCCTCGGGCGAGGATCGCAACCGGTTCACCGCACGCACCGGGGTGCGCCTCCTGAGGGCCTTTGTCGAGACGCTCGGCGGCATGGGCCTGGCGCCGGGCGATGTGCTGCCGGTGATCGGATGCGACCCGGGCGCCACCGACCGCAAGTTTCCCATATTGGCGAAACCGGCACGGGCCGGCAGCGTGGTGGTCAAGACCGGTACCCTGATCACCACCGATGGCGGCGTGGCGGTCGTCGGAGGCGTCTTCTCGACGCCCGAATCAGAGATCGTCCTGTTCTGCGTCGCGGCGCCGCGCACCGGGCGGAAGGAACCCTATTGGCGCGGCCTCCAGCAGTCGTGGCTGCTCGAGCTGATCGACTCGGCGGGCGGCGCCGTGCAAAGGCCGTGCGGTCCCGAGCTGCCGTTCTCCGACACCTTCGCCGAGGTCGAGTGGGTCGTACCGTGGGATTCGCACTAGCCACCCACCCAACCATTTCGGATTTCGAATTTCGAATTTCGGATTTGCCACCCGCCCACCCGAGGAGAAACCGCAGATCACGCAGATACTCGCAGATGGGTTTTCATTTTTTTCGGTCGATCTTCGTCATCTCCAGGCACGTGGGGCGGGAGGGGGAAAAATCCGAAATCCGAAATCCGAAATCCGAAATTTAGGTTCCGCGCTATGCTCACCGTGGAGGCTGCCATGTTGCGTGACGAGGTGAAACGGATCTGGCCCGAGCTCGAGTGGATCTCGGATGCGGACCTGCGTGAGAAGACGACGGACTGTTGGGTGCGGGCCTTCGAGTACTCGCCGTTGACGCCCGAGGACCTGGAGCGGATCCCGTTCACCCTCAAGGCGCCCGACTGCCCGGTGAGCTTCATGGCCCACAAACGGGCGGTCGTCCACGTCGCCCGCGACGCGGCGCGCACGGTCGAGGAGTTCTTTGGCGAAGCGCTGCCGGTCGACCTGGACGTCCTCATCGCGGGTGCGATCCTGGCCGACGTCGGCAAGCTCCTCGAGTACGAGAGCGACGGCAAGGGCGGCAGCCGCGCCAGCGTCCGTGGCAAGTACCTCCGCCATCCCTTCACGGGCGTCGCGGTGGCCATGGAGTGCGGCCTGCCCGACGCGGTCTGCCACATCGTCGCGACCCACGCCGGTGAAGGCAATATGGTGGCGCGCACCACCGAGGCATGGTTGGTCCATCACGCCGACTTCATGACCTACGAGCCATTCGTCAAGCGGCTCGAGCTGTGAGAGGCGTCGCGTTCGCGTTCGCGGTTGCATCGTCGTTGACGGCCGCGACGGTCTTTGGCGCCGGTCCGGCCGTCGCCGCCGACCAATCGGTAAGCAACGCCGTCGAGTCGCTCGCCTTCGATCTTGCGGACCGCCCCGAATCCGAAGCCGCTGATCTCTACAAGTTCCTCCACCAGGCCATCTTCGGCCCCGGACACGCGATCCCCGACCGGACCGCCGCGATGAGCTTCATGACGGATGAAATCGAGGGGCTCGGAGCACCCTTGCCGGGCGAGGAGCCGTGTCGGACGCTGGGTGGTGATCCGATTCTGGTGCGCGTCCACCTGCGACCGTTCGTGGCGGATGGCGGCGACCCGGAGGCGCTGGTCGAAGCCTTTGTGGCGACAGCCGAACAGGTCCACGGCAGTCCGAATCAGATGACCGAGGCAATAGCGTTGGTGGTGAAGTGGCTGCACTCCGACCGGCTGCAGGAGCTCGCCACCGAGCTCGAGAAGCTCGGCCGGGACCTCGCGAAGCATGACTATCCCGCGATTCACCACAGCGCGGCGTACAGCGAAGCCTACAAGCCCGCCTACCGGGTCGTGGCGGCCGGGCTGGCGGCGCCGCACGGGTGGTGCAGCGCGACCTTAGAACGTTAAAACGTCAGAACGTTTTGCAATAATCTCGGGCGCCGCCGCGGTTGCGGGGGATGATGACTCGACACATGCGTTTTCTGGTTTTCTTTTCGATCGTCTTCGGCATCTGGGCCCTGGAACACCTCTACGTGGGCTGGCGGCTGAGCTCGCTGCCGGTCTTTGCCGCCGCGCCGGCCAGGCGCTGGTTGCTGTCCGGTCTTCTCATCGGCCTCGCTTCCTACCCGCTCGGTCGCATCATCTTTCACCGCGGCTGGGAGGGGACCGGTCGGGTCGTCGAGTACGCCGGCGGGGTCTGGATGGGCATCCTCATGCTCCTCCTCTTCGCCTTTCTGGCGGTCGATGCCGTGACCCTCTTCGGCCTGGTCCTGAAGCCGTGGTTGGCGGCGCTGCGTGGCGGCGCGGTGGCGGTCGCGCTGGTGCTCGCGGCTGTCGCCTGGATCGGCGGCATGATCGCCCCGCGCACGATCGACCTCGAAATCGAGCTCCCGGGTCTGCCGGTTTCCGCCGACGGCCTGGTCATCGTTCAGCTCTCCGACCTCCACCTCGGCAGCATCATCGGCCGCAAGCGGCTGGTTTCGACCATCGCCCAGATCGAGGAGTTGGGACCGGACCTGGTCGTGGTGACCGGTGACCTGGTGGATGGTGATGCCGGGCTCGTCGAGACCCTGCTACCCGAGCTGCGGACCCTGACCGCGCCGCTCGGCGTCTATGCGGTCCTCGGCAACCACGAGTACTACGCCGGCGCCGAGCGGTCCCGCGAGCTGATGCGGGATGCCGGCTACACCGTCCTCGACAACGCAGCCGTCGAGGTGGCGGCGGGTCTGTGGGTGGCCGGTGTGCCGGACGACCGCGGCTCGCGGCAGACCGGCAGCCGGCGAGGCCGACCTCGGAGCGGCGTTGGTGGAGGTGGGGGAGGGTGCGGTGGTGCTGCTCCAGCACTCGCCGGGGCACGAAGAGGCGGCCGCGAAGGCAGGCGTCGGCCTGATGCTCAACGGCCACACCCACGGCGGCCAGATCTGGCCCTTCCACTACCTGGTGCGCCGGGCCTACCCGTTTATCGCCGGGGTCCGCCGGGTCGGCGCCATGACCCAGGTGGTCTGCCGCGGCGCCGGCTACTGGGGCCCGCCGATGCGGCTCTTTGCGCCGTCGGAGATCTACCGGATCACGCTCCGAAAACCACGATCCGGGTGAGGACACCCGCCTCGCGGTTTTCGGAGGACGGAGAACGCCGCCGGAATGAACACTGGCGGATTTTTTGGATGGTGCGTCTTCGATGGGGGGGAGAGCTGGAACTCGACACCCGACAGCTTGAATCTGAAACGGCGGTTGGCGGGCTGGACCCCCCAAACGTCGAATCAAAACTGGCCAAGGGGGGCGGGCGGGAACTCAAACCTCAAAACTCAAAACTCAAAACTCACAACGCATGACGCCCTATTGCCCGTCCCGCCGACCAGTGTTAGAGTTCCCCCCGCGCCAACGTAGCTCAGGGGTAGAGCAAGTGATTCGTAATCACTAGGTCGTCGGTTCAATTCCGACCGTTGGCTCCAATGTTTTCAATAACTTACGAAAGAATGTCAAAAATAGAATAAGCGCCCGTGCCACTACCGTGCCACCCGGGTGTGATTTTCTGGTCTTCAGCTTGGCTGGCGTTCGCAGATGACGCTCCCGCTAGCGTCGACCGCGGTCCAGAGTTGACCCTCCACGATGAACCGATCACCGACCGCCGGCCAACGGTCGAGACCGGAGATGATAGCGGGCTGTCGGTAGCACCACAGCACCACCGTCCACGGCCCGTCACCTACTCGAATCTCTGGAGAACGTTTCATCGCAGGCATGATAACTTCGCCGCATGGCACCAGAAGAAAGCGACCTCACGGAAGAGCAGAAGCAGAGAATCGCGGAGATGATCGAGGAGGTCAATGGCATCGTTGCAGCGGTCAATCCTGACCTCGGCCGGAACTACTCGAAGATCAGATCCGCGTATCAGAACGGCTACGACGTGACAGACCTCGATCCGCTGCGGCACGAGATCTGCCTCTGCATCATGTTCGGGCTCAACCAGGCCGCCATCACTCTGACAAATCATATGCTCGAAAAATTGATGAAGACCGCGCTAATTCATAATCACGCGATCAATCAACCGGCCGGCGAACAGGATGACGAGCCTTCAGCAAAGGCTCTTATCGATTACTTGGCGGAGGCGAAGAAAAGGTACTCGGGCAACAGCCTGGAGAACAATATCAACGCGGCCTGCACACAGAAATTAATCACCAAAGAGGAGAAGAAGCAGCTCAAGGCTATTCGTTCTCGGTTCCGCGACGCGTTTAGTCATGGAGATGTAGACAAGACGTTCGGCGAAAGCGAAACCACGGTTCAAGCAGTCAAATTCGGAGAGGGGTCAGAGGGCATAAAGGTAGGTCAAGAAGAAAACGTGCAGATCGCAGAATTCCTGCTCTCTGCTGGAATTCATCAGATTGAGCTGGCAAAAGAAAATGCGGTTCCGTACTTCCTTTATGTAGATAGGCTCGCGAGGAGCATGATCGAAAAGGTCGGATTGAACGCGACCGACTAGTCCTTGTACTCGAGTTGTATCTTGACCTTGAACATGTTGAGGCACTCGCCGTGCTTCTTCCTACCCTTCGGAGATCCTTCGAAGCCTTGGCACGATTCAACCGACTCCAGCTCCGTGTCTCCGCGTTCGACCATGAATTTGAGGAGACGGCCAACGTGCAGCCCTCCGTTGTAACAAAGCGGATTACTGCAATCGATGTACGGGCCTGGGGGTGATGGCACCGAAAAGGAGTGCTTCTTGGTCCCGTCACCGTGGCGCGTTGTCGTGCCTTCTCCCTCCTCCTCAATCTCGATCCTCATGCTCTTGATCCGGGGGAATGTCTGCTCGAATGTCGCGTTCTTTTTTCCGAGCCAGCTTGGTTTGGCCTTCCAGACCTCTGTCGCTTTCTCTCGACGCTTGACCATATGCCTCCTCCGCGTTCGTGATCCATTCTCGAATATATACCCTCATCGGTTCGTGAAAGGTCCTTCTCAGATCGCCCAAACCTCAAAAATCGGCCGTTCGAAGCATCCCGGCGGTTGCACCATCGCCCGGCCCCGGGCCATGATCGCGGCCACGATCGGGTCAATGCGCTTGATCGACGCCTTCTTGTGCGGCTTCCGGTTGCCGTTCGCATCTTCTTTGGTAACGACATTCGAGGCGCACCAGCGGGCGACGGGGTTGCCGTCATGGCGCATCTTGTGTGACTCGAGCTCGTCGAGGAAGTACATCGTCGGTTCGCCGAAGCTCTTCAGATCCTGAAGGAACTTCACGAGCAGAATATCGGCCTCACGCTGCAAGGAAAGGTGCCAGACACTCACTTATGATGTTATACTCTTTGAGCCATCAAGAGGAGGGGGTGAGAGGTTGCCGAGAGCAGGCAGGGTGTTTCTCGAGGGCGGAATCTACCACGTGTACAACCGGATCTCACGGGGGGAGAACGTATTCGCGGAGGAAGAAGAGGCGTCGGCGTTTGTGGGCTTGCTGCGAGAGGTGAAGGAACGCGATGGGCTGGTGGTGTTCGCCTGGACCCTGATGTCGAATCATTATCACGTCGCATTGCGCACCGGAGCAGTTCCTCTTTCGCGTTCGATGAGAAGCCTGCAACAGCGAGTCACGCGGGGATACAACGTGAGGCACCGGGTTTTCGGTCCGCTGTGGCAGGGGAGGTACCGGGCAAAGCTGGTCAAGGACCAGCGGTATCTCGATGGTCTGCTCGCCTACATTCACCTCAACCCGGTGTCGGCCGGTAGAGTCGATGATCCGGCTGAATACCGTTGGAGCGGGCATCGAGAGATAGTCAGAAGAACGCGCCAACCGATTACGGACGTTGATGAGGTCCTGGTACTTTTCGGGAAGACTCGCAGGTCGGCGCGGCAGGCATATGTGCGGGCAATCAAGGGGGCGGTTGTCGAACCGTGGGTTGGCGAGGCGCCTGGGAAGTTGCCGTGGTGGAGATTGGGGCGGCCGAAGGCGGGGGAGGACGAGGCACCGGAAGCTGACGCGACGGTAGCGTTCATTGATGAGTTGGGCCGGAGCACGGGCTTGGAGAGACCGCCAGTGGATGCACCTGAGTTCCTGGACGAGGGCGCTGCGTTTCTTGGGATCAGGATGGAGGATTTAGCAGGAAGGGGGCGGGCGCCCGGGGTGGTACGGGGGCGAGAACTGTTGGCGACTCTCGGCGTGGAGCGATACGGATTGCGGGTCGGAGACATCGCGGCTGCGTTCAACAAGAGTGCGGAGGCGGGAAGTCGGATGGTGAGCCGGGGGATCGCGAAACGACAATGCGACACAGGCTTTCGAGAGGATCTGGAGGAATTGGACAGTCACATCGCTCGGCGGAGGGTGAGAAAGATAACATCATAAGTGAGTGTCTGGCACCTTTAGGCACCTTTAGGGGTCTACCCGACACGTTTAATGGCACGTTTAGAGCTTAGGTACGAGAAAGCTACCGTCCACGGATTGCCACCCACCGCTGTGGGTCGGCAGATATCGTATGGTTGAAATGCCCAGTGCAGCCCCAGCGCCTTGGCCAGGAGTACCGCTATCTGCCCGCGGGTGACGGGTTCGCTCGGACAGAAGTTTCCTCCACCGCATCCCACAGTGATACCGGAGTTCGCCAACGCCTCGATATGCTGGAAGAACGGGTGGTTGGTTGGGACGTCGGCAAAGGTCGCGTCATAAGGGGCGGCGCTGACCTGGCGTTTCCAGCGGACTATGATGCCCCGAAATTTCAGATCCACGGTTTGCTGGAGCCTGACCTTGAATGCGTACGACTGGGTCTCCCAGGTGAAGGGCCTATAGACTGCGATGGTGATGTCCGGGTCCAGATCCACCCATGTGCGGACTATTCCGGGTGTACCTGTGCTCGTAAATGTGGGCCCGATTTGCTCCGTCCCCGCAGTCCCGAGCGCGTAAACCCAGTAGCGGTTCAATTCCACTTCAAGATCCCAAACTGCGTCTGAATCGTCATAAACGACCCAATACCCGTCCACGAGAGCGCCGCTGGGCAGACGGAGAGGCGCGATGTTCCAGTACTCCGGTGCGAGAGTGTCGCCAGCCCAGAATCCATCACCGGCCCAATAGTATGCGTTGCCGTGCGAGGACTGGAACTCCTCGCCTGAAATATAGTGGTAATTGGCGTCATTGGTTCCGTAGTCGTCCGGGTCGAAATCCTGCGCCTCCGCGTTAGGGACGGCGGACGGGGACAGGAGGACAACGGCGTATGCGATACAGAAGGAAGAGACCATTTTCATCAGTTTCATTGTCCATCCCTTGTGAGGCGCGAGGCACCCCCTCTATGGTTGGGGTCAGTATTCAGCTCCGACCGACAAACCTCAAACACGAGGTCCGGCGATCCCAGCGGATACAGTTGTATTGTCCTCTGATTGGCTTGCATCGCCCCAGTCTACCATTGGGACAAGTATCAGTTGGCAAGAAACGATATAGCGATAGGCGAGGGCTTGCACGTGCTGTGCATCGGAATACGTCGCCACAGGTAGAATGGTCGCGATGGTGGGAAAGACGATCGGCGTGCTTGGTGGGATGGGTCCGGAGTCGACGGCGGAGCTTCTGGTGCGGATCACCCGCTGTACTCCGGCCGCGGTCGAGCAGGACCATCTGCGGGTGATCGTCGACTCGAACCCGAAGATCCCCAACCGGACGGATGCGCTGTTGTCCGGGGAGACCGGAGCGGTCGTCAAGGCGCTCGTCGACACCGCCCGCAATCTCGAGCGGGCGGGGGCGCAGGTCATCGGCATCCCGTGTAACACCGCCCACGCCTTTCTCGGCGAGGTGCGGGCCGCGGTCGAGGTGCCGATCGTCGACATGATCGGCGAGGCGGCGGAACGCGCCCTCGAAGCCTTTGGCTCGGGGACCACCGTCGGTCTGCTCGCGACCGACGGCACCTTGCGGACACGGCTGTACCACGAGGCGCTGGAGGAGCGCGGGCTGATCGCGATGGCGCCGTCGGCGCCGGGGGTCCAGTACGCGGTGATGGACGCCCTCGAGACGGTCAAGCTCCACGGTGTGTCCGAGGACGCGTACAACGCACTCGCGGTGGCGGTCCGCAACCTCGCCTTCGACGGCGCGACCGCCCTCCTCGCCGGCTGCACCGAGGTCTCGTTGGTGCTCCATCGCCACACCCCGGACCTGCCGTGGCTCGACCCGCTGCAGATCCTCGCCGAGGCGCTGGTCCGCGAGGCCACCGCGGACGATCAAACGGGCTGAACGCCAAGCTACTGCCGCGACGCGACACGGTCCTGGAGGGGCGCAGCGCGTAGCGCGAAAATCGGCGGTCTGATAGCGTGACCGTGGATCAATCGTCATCATGGTCGTGCGTTCGCGCTCGGACCGGATCGAGAGCGGCGCTCAAAGGGGCCTTGCCTGACACAGAAACTGATCGTGCCGCTGAGCTTCCTCGTTCTGCTGCTGGCCGGTGGGTGTGCGGCGGCGGCAGAGCGGGCTCGGGAAGAATCGAGCCGCGCCCCGATCCAGACCTCGTTCGAGCTCGGACCGGGCGTCATCGTCGATGGAACCGGGCTGACGGTCTTCGTGATGCGTCCGGGTGGTGGAATCGAGGCTGTTGACGCACGATCCGGCGATGTGGTCTGGAGCACCGACGCGGCTGCGAGGCCACTCGCGCTGGCGGGCGACCGCCTCGTCGCCCAGGCCGAGGCGAACCGGCCCGGGGTGTTGCCGATCGTGATCCTCGACATCAGTGTTGCGGAAACACCGGTGTTGACCACCGAGGTGCCGTTGGCTGCCGGGGTGTTTGCACTTGTCGACCAGCCGCTGGGAATCTCTTTTTCCGTCCGGGCGCGAGCCGACGGTGGAGAGGTTTCGATTTGGTGGGACTACCTCGAGCAGGAAGTCACCGGCGTAGCGCCAGCCCCGGGAACCTCGCCCATCCGGCGGCGGTTTGAGGGCGCCTCGCGCGTTGAGGTCATTTCCGGAAAGCTTCGGGTCCTGGACGGCGCGCCGACACCGGTGACGCCCCCTCTCCCTCCGCCGGTCCAGCAGATGGTCGACAGCGGCGAGCTGCGGCAACCGCCGTGGCGAGCGGGTCGGGTTCTGGCAGCAATCACGGAACGCGCAACCGATGAGGGTGGTCGAAAGGTGGTGCTCAGACGGTGGGACGCGGAGACCGGAGAGGCACTGCCCGAGGTCTTGCTTCTCGATGGCCGGCCGCGAGCCGTCCTGCCCTCGGTGGACAGCCGCGACGTCGTGATCACCAGCCGGCTGGAGGGCACGGTGGCGCCCGCGTGGGATCAGTACCGGTGGTCCATATTCTCTTTGCTGAGCGGCAAGGCCCTGGGAGAGATGCGCTGGCACACCTCGGCCACCCCGTTCTGGGTGGCGGGCGGGGCTCTGCTGACGATGACGCAGCCCTTCGAACGCCGGATCGAGGGCCGGGTGCTCAAAGAGCCCCTCGCCGTGCGGGCCGTCGGCCTCGGGTCGGAGACCCAGATCTGGAGCCGCCCGGTGCGCGACACCACCTACCGGGGCGCCTATCCCGCGGGTCCGTGAAGCCGGTTTTGACAGATTGAGACTCATAACCTAACCTGGATCTGATCAAACGGTGAAACGGAAAACCAAGGATCGTGTCCCGTGCCCGCGACCGCATTGGCTTCGGTTGCTGGGGGAGGTTGCCATGAAGCGTGTGCGTCGATGTGAACGCGGCGGTGTTTTCTCGATCAGCTTTGATGGAGCGGCGGCAACGAGGATGCTTTGGCTCGGCATCGTGTTGGGTCTCATCGCGTTTGTGATCCCGGCGATCGCTGGTGCACAAGAGGGTGAGGACGGGGTCCCGCCCCCCGACCCGGCTCCCGTAGCCGATGGCGGCCCGATTGCACCGGCCGTCGAAGAGATGGCACGGGTGGCAATTCCGCAGCCTCCTCCTCCTCCGGCGGCAGCTGCCGGTTTGGGTCCGTGGGTCGCGCAGGGACCCGGCGTGGCGCGGTTCGGACAGGTCGAAGGGATCACCGATGGCGAGGTTGTCGGCGCGATCCACGCCATCGCGGCCCATCCCTCGGATCCTGACGTTCTCTATATCGGAGCAGTCAACGGCGGCATCTGGAAGACGATCAACGCCACCAGCGCCAGCCCCAACTGGACGCCGTTGACCGATTTCGAGTCCTCGCTGTCGATCGGCGCCCTCGAGTTCGATCCCACCGATGGGACCGGCCAGACCCTGATGGCCGGCATCGGTCGCTACAGCTCGTTCTCTTCAAACGGGGGCAGTCGGACCGGCTTGCTCAAGACCACCGACGGCGGCGCCAACTGGACCCCGATCACCGGCGGCGGCACCTTGACGAGCCTCGGCTTCTCCGGAATCGCTCCCCGCGGCGCCACCATCGTCACGTCGGTCAACATTTCGGATAACTTCGTCTGCAGCGAGCTCGGCATCTGGCGCAGCACCAACGGGGGAACGACGTTTAGCAATGTGTACACCGTTGGAGGGTCGGGGCTTCCGCGCGGGATCGCCTTCGACCTGGCGAGCGATGCGACCAGCACCACCACGCTCTACACAGGTTTCACCTATGCCGACTCTGTGCACCGGTGGCGGCGGAGCCTTTACCAACGGCATCTTCAAATCCACCGACACCGGCGCCACCTGGACCAAGGTGAGCGACTCGACCATGAACGCGCTGATCATCGACGGCTTCACCAACAACATCGAGATCGCGGCCGACGGCTCCGACGTGTTTGTCAACATCATCATTTCGGGCCAATCCGCCGGCATCTTCTACTCGGCCAACGCCGGGTCCACCTGGACGGTGATGGACCGTCCGCTGACACCCGAGGGCTCTCCGGTCGCGATAGTATCGCCCGATCTTGTGGCGCCGGGATCTCCGATCGTCATCAACCATTCGGGGACGGGCTTTCTCCACGGTCTCTCCTCGGGGATGGAGGTCGAGGTCACGGGCGTCGGTGGCACGGTTGGGGCCAACGGCGTGTGGCCGGTCAGCGTGCTGTCGGCGACGACGTTTTCCTTGACCGGCTCCTCCGACTTCACGGCCTGGACCGTCAACACGGGAAGCTGGACCAAGGTCGCCGGTCTCAACCCCAAGGTCAAACCGGGCGCCCAGGGCGCCATCCACGCCTCGATCCGCACCGATCCGGTGACGCCGACCACGGTCTACCTCGGGGGTGACCGTCAGGACTCTCCGTTCCCCAACTACATCGGCGCCTTGACCTTCTCCGGCCGCCTGTTCCGCGGCGACGCCACGGTGACCGCCACCGGCGCCGTGCCCTCGCCGCAGTGGGAGCACCTCACCCATTCGGACGCCGTCGCCACGATCCCGGGCGGGGGTACAGCAAATACCAGCGCCCCGCACGCCGACTCGCGGGAGATGGTCTTTGACGCCAACGGCGACCTCATCGAGGTGGACGACGGCGGGGTCTATCGCCGCACCAGTCCCACTTCCAATGCCGGCGACTGGTTCTCGATCAACGGCGACATCCAGGTGACCGAGATCCACGACGTCGCCTGGGACGCGGTCTCCGACATCATCATCAGCGGCAACCAGGACACCGGCACGACCCAGCAGCAGACGCCGGGCGGTACGACCTGGGACAGCGTCCACACCGCCGACGGCGGCGATGTTTCGGTGGACGACAGCTCGGTGGCCGGCCAGTCCTCCCGGTACTCGAGCTTTCAGTATCTCGGGTCGTTTCGCCGTCGCGATTACGACGCCGGCAACGGCTTCCTCTCCCAGACCTTCCCAAGCCTGATCACGACCACGCCGGACCAGTCGCTCTTCAAGGGCTTTCTGACCCCGGTCGAGCTCAACGCGATCGACCAGACCCGGGTGGTGATCGGCGGCTGCAACGCCGTCTACGAGTCGCTCGACCAGGGTAACAACCTCAACCAGGTCCCGGGCCTGTTCGACTCCGGTTGCGGCGGTGGGGGGATTTTCGTCGTGCTCCAGAACGCGATCGCCTACGGTGGAAGATCGGGTGCGGTCGACAACGAGGAGATTCTCTACGTCGGCGCAAGATCGTCGCTGTATGTCCGACCGCCGCCGATCCGCGCCGCTGGTGCTGTCGGCGGCGTATCCCGGAATCGCGACCATCAGCGACGTCGTGCTCGACCCTGATGACTGGATGACGGCGTTTGTCGTCGACCCCACCAAGGTCTTTTGGACCGCAAATACCGGAGGAGGCTGGACCGACATCACCGGCAACCTGACCGACTCCGGACCTTCGAAGCGCCGCCTACGTTCCGGGCAGCCCGGACACGCTCGTGGTTGGCGGACGCATGGGTGTGTTCGCAGCTGGCGTTGCCGCCGAGCTCTCCGTACACCTGGGGCGAAGTCGGGGCGGCAAACCTCCCCAACGCTCCGGTGTGGGACCTGGAATTCGATGTCGGCGACGGTGTGCTGGTGGCGGGCACTTTGGGGCGCGGCGCCTGGACCGCCACCCTCCAGACCGGGGACATCTTCGCCGATGGCTTCGAGTCGGGCAATACCAGCGCCTGGTCCAGCACCGTGCAGTAGGATCCGCCGTTGAGCCGTCAAATCTTTCGTGGATCTCTGTTGTGGTGCTTCCCGGCATCGCACAGGACGCTGAACGCCCTCGCGCGCGTGACCTCGGTCTCGCGCCCGGGGTCCTCGAGCCCGGGCCGCTCAACGCGATCACGGACGTGGCCGGGGTCAGGGTCGGTCACACGACTCTGATCGAGGGCGAGGGGGTCCGCACCGGTGTGACCGCGGTCGTTCCCCACGACGGCAATACCTTTCAGACCAAAGTGCCGGCGGCGGTCTTTCCGGCCAACGCCTTCGGCAAGGCGGCGGGTTTTCTGCAGGTGCAGGAGCTCGGCAACCTCGAGACGCCGATCGTGCTCACCAACACGCTGTGCGTGGGGACGGCGGTCCAGGCGGTCGTGGACTGGACCCTGGCGCAGCCGGGCAACGAGGAGGTGCAATCGGTCAACGCGGTGGTCGGCGAGACCAATGACGGATTCTTGAACGACATCAGAACCTGTGCCGTTCGCCCGCTCGACGTCATCCTCGCCATCGAGGGTGCGGAGGCCGGCCCGGTGGCCGAGGGCTCGGTCGGCGCCGGCACCGGGACCTCGGCGTTCGGGTGGAAGGGCGGCATCGGCACCGCGTCGCGGGTGCTGCCGGAGAGCCTGGGCGGCTTCAGGGTCGGCGCCCTGGTCCAGACCAACTTCGGCGGCGTGCTGACGATCGACGGTTTGGCGGTGGGCGAGGCGCTCGGGCGCTACTCCTATCGAGAAGCCGTGGAAGACGGCGGCGGCTCGTGCATGATCGTGCTCGCGACCGATGCGCCGTTGTCGCCGCGCAACCTCGAGCGGATGGCCTCGCGGGCGGTGATGGGGCTCGCCCGTACGGGCTCGTTCATGGCCAACGGCTCGGGCGACTTCGTGATCGCGTTCTCGACCCGCAACCCGGTACCCTTTGACGCCGCGGCGCCGACCCGGAACGAGGAGCTCCTGTACAACGATTTCACGAGCCCCCTGTTCCTGGCCACGGTGGAGGCGGTCGAGGAGGCGGTGTTGAACTCGATGCTCAAGGCCACTACCGTGAGCGGACGCGACGGCAACACCAGGGAGGCGCTGCCGGTCGAACCGTTGGTCGGGATGATTGCAGCCAGGGAGGCGACGATGGGACAGGAGCAGCACGACAAGCGGATCGACTACATCGAGATTCCGACCACCGACATCGAAGCTGCCAAGGCCTTCTACACCGGCGTATTCGGTTGGCGCACTCAGGATTGGGGACCGGACTATTCGAGCTTCGAGGACGGACGGCTCAACGGTGGATTTCGGAAAGAAGCCGATGTGGCCTCAGGTGGACCCTTGGTGGTCGTGTATGCGGTCGACCTCGAGGCGGTCGAAGCCTCGGTCAGGGCCAACGGCGGCACGATCGTCAAGGAGATCTTCAGCTTCCCCGGCGGCCGGCGCTTTCACTTCACCGACCCGAGCGGCAACGAGCTCGCCGTCTGGTCGGATCAGGGGATCGAGGAGTAGCGGAACCACAGAGACACAGAGGGCGCAGAGTCCAACACAGAAAAACACGACCCCTGGATTCGGCACTCATCGTCAAACAGGACCCTGATGGCGCACGTCGCTCAGCGACATTTCCGACAATATTCTGGGTATTTCTGGGTGATCTCTGTGCCTCTGCGGTCGTCCGTGGGTTTTGACAAAGACCTTGCGAAAATTTTCACAAGACATATATTGAAAGGAGAACTGGCCCGCGTCGGCGTTTCGGGCGCGATAAGGGTCAAGAAGGTGCGTCGACGGTGGTGACTCTCGTTTTTGTTGCCGTGCTCCTCATAGCCTTCGCGCTCGATGTGTGGCTCATCCGACCGTGGGAAGCGAAGCACCGGCCTCGGTTTGGCGGTCACGATGACACCTCGCTCGAATTCGTGGTGCCGCGCACGCTGTTCTTCCACCCCGGCCATTCCTGGGCGCGGCTCGACGGCGACGGGCTGGTCACGATCGGTATCGACGACCTCGCGCGCACCGTGATTGGCGACCTGGAGGCATTCGATGCACCGGCGGTCGGTGCTCGACTGAGAGCGGGGCGGCCGGCGTTTGCCGTCCGCCAGGGTCAGCGGCGGCTGCAGTTCGCGGCGCCCGTCAGCGGCACCGTCACCGAGGTCAACGCGGTGCTGGGCGTGGACCCGGTGCGGTTGCGGTGGCGGCCCTACAAGGAGGGTTGGGCCTTTCGAGTGGCGCCGGGCGACGGGCTGTCGACCGAGCTCGCCGAATTGGTGATCGGTGGTGAAGCCGAGCGATGGATGCGGGCGGAGCTCGACCGCCTCGGTCGCCTGTTCGACGACGGCATCATGACCTCGCCGGTCGATGGCGCCCTGCAACGAGCCGGTGACGACGCATGGCGCGCAGTTCGAACGCGAGTTCCTCAAGATCGACCCCGAAGCCGCGGAGCACTTCGTATGAGCCCGCGCGCCAGGGCCCTGTTGATCGATATCACCCGCTGCATCGGCTGCGGGGCGTGCTCGGAGGCGTGCAAGACCGCCAACGAGCTGCCGCCGGAGGTGGAGCCCCGTCTCACCGCCGACACCTGGACGGTGGTCATGGAGCGAGGCGAAGGGCGGTGGGTCCGCGACCTGTGCCGGCACTGCGTCGAGCCGTCGTGCGTGTCGGTGTGTCCGGTGGGTGCTCTTGTCAAGCGCGACGACGGGGCGGTGGTCTACAACAAGGACATCTGCCTCGGCTGCCGCTATTGCATGATCGGTTGCCCGTTCCGGATCCCGAAGTTCGAGTGGCACTCGGCGGCCCCACGGATCCGCAAGTGCATCTTGTGCGCGCCGCGCCTCGAGCAGGATCTGCCCACCGCTTGCTCGGAGGCCTGTCCCACGGAGGCAACGGTCTTCGGCGATCGCGACACGCTGGTGGCGGTGGCGCGCGCCCGGCTTGCAGCCGACCCGGAACGTTACCACCCGCACATCTACGGCTTGACCGAGGTCGGTGGAACCTCGGTCCTGTTCTTGTCGCCCGCTCCGTTCGAGGAGCTGGACTTCGACACCACCGTGGCGGCATTCCCCCTGCCCGACCTCACGTGGCGGCTGCTGTTGCACGTGCCCAACGTGGTCATGCTCGGCGCGGGCTTCCTGGGCGCGTCCTACTGGCTGTACCGGCGCCGCGAACAGGTGGCCGCCGACGAGGGCGCGTCTGAGGAATCGTCCGCCGGGCGACCGGGAGGCGACGGTGTTTGAACGACTGCGCACGATGCTGACGCCGTGGCGGGTGCTGCTGGCGCTGCTGCTGGCGACCGGGGCGGTGATCGTGACCTTCCGTTTCGGCCTCGGACTTGGATCGGTCACCAATTTGAGCGACGAGACGCCGTGGGGAATCTGGGTCGGGTTCGACATTCTGGCTGGAATCGGCCTCGCGGCGGGCGGCTTCATCATGGCCGCGGCGGTCTACGTTTTCGGGCTCGAGCGTTATCGGCCGCTGTTGCGCATGTCGATCCTGACCGCGCTGATTGGCTATCTCCTGTTCATCACCGGCCTCATCCTCGAGATCGGTCGGCCGTGGAATATCTGGCGCTGCATCGTCAACCACAACTTCCGCTCGCCACTCTTCGAGATCGCCTGGTGCGTGATGCTCTATACGACGGTGCTGCTGCTCGAGTTCTCCCAGGTGGTGTTCGAGCGCTTCGGCTGGCGTCGTCTGGAGGCGTTGCTTCACCGCATCCTCGTGCCGCTCGTGATCATCGGTGTTCTGCTTTCGACCCTCCACCAGTCGACTCTTGGGACCCTCTTCACGATCGTTCCACACAAGCTGCACCCGCTCTGGTACTCGCCGATATTGCCGGTTCACTTCTTTATTTCATGTCTGGCCGCGGGTCTCGCGATGATCTGCTTCGAGGGCTTCCTGAGCTGGCGCTTCCTGGGCCACCAACCTCGCATGGATCTGCTGCCCAACCTCGCCCGCGTGATGGCTCTGATCCTGGTGGTCTATTTCGTCTTCCGCATCGAGGACCTGGCGCTGCGTGGTGCGCTGCCGTATGCGTTCTCACTCGGAATGCCGGCGCTGCTCTTCTGGCTCGAGAACCTGTTTTTCGTGATCGTGCCGGTCAGCGTCGTGTTCCGCACCGCGCGGCGGATGACGACCCGTGCCCTCTTCGTGACCTCGTTCTGTGCGGTGCTCGGGTTCATCATGCACCGCTTCAACGTCGCGGTGACCGGCATGCAGCTTATCCATCCGACCGGGTACTTTCCGACCTGGCAGGAGCTCGTCATCAGCATGAGCCTGATCGCGCTCGGCTTTATCGCCGCGGGGCTCGCGGTGAGGTTCCTGCCCCTCACGCACATCGGCGGTGGGGACGCCTCGATCGGTGCAGGTCGGGCCTATCGCCTGTCATGGCGGCCGGTCGCGGCCCGCTCGCCTGGTGAGGCGGGGAACGGAGAACCGTCGTGAAACGCACCCTCCCGGGTCTGGCGGTTATCGTCGGGGTTGCGGCCCTCGGTCTTGCGTGGGCTGAGGAACCCAACGTGCCGGAGAAGGTCCAGCTCGGCTTATTGGCCAATCTCTACCCGGCTGTAGAGCTCGACCACGCCGCCCACGTCGAGATCGCGGGCGACTGTGTGAGCTGCCACCATCAACCCTTCGGCGAGCCGGAGCCCTGCGCGAGCTGCCACGGCGACGAGGTGGCGCCGGGCGCGTTCGTGCACGAGCTGCACTGGGAGGTCGAGGACTGCACGGGGTGCCACCACCGGTCGGCAACCGGTGACCTGCGCTGCGTTTCGTGTCACTCCATCGAGCCCGACCCCGAGCAGCTCGCAGTGATCGGTCTCAAGGGCGCCTACCATGGGCTGTGTCTGCGGTGCCACGGCGATCCAGGCTCCGACGCGTCCTGCGTGCTTTGCCACCCGGGGCGCTGATCAACGAGGTGGTCGGCGAGTCAGCAGGATCAGTCTGTGGCGAATCCGGCCGCCTTGTGCGAGCCGTCGCAGAACGGCTTGTTCTGCGAGTGACCGCAGCGGCAGAGCGCTGTCTTGGTCACACGGTTGAGGGTGCGACCGGTGCCGGCACAGATCTCCACGTTGCCGGCGACCCCGAGCGGGCCGTTTGGAAACGGCGTGATCTCGAGGCGTCCGTTGCGCATTTCGAGCGCCTCGGAATCCTCGGTTTCGGGTTCACCCGTGGCCGCGAAGCCCGCCTCCTTGTGGGTGCCGTCGCAGAAGGGCTTGTTCTTGGAGTCGCCGCAGCGGCACAGGGTGGCTCGCGTCCTCGGCTCCTGTCCCTGGATGCGGATGTCGGCGTGGACCGCGAGCGGTCCGTTCTCGAGCACGCGGATGACATTGACGTCGGGCACGCCCTCGCCGGCGCCGCCGTCGTGGCGTTCGTAGGTGATGGCGCCGGAGGGACAGCTCCGCGCGACGGCGATCAGATCCTCGACGCTCCCGTTGTCGGGCTTGATCCAGGGTCCGGGCGCGTTTGCCTGAAAGACCTGCGGCAGCCCGAGCACGCAGTTGCGCGAGTGGATGCACTTGCCGCCGTCAAAGTGAATGGTGATTTTTTCTCCGCTGTACTCCTGGGACTTGCTGGCCATGGTTTCCTCCGGGCCCATTCATCGGTACTCCCGAAACAACGGTTCGGGAGGCGGGGATCATTCCAGCGCGTCTGGAGGTGGCGGGACTGGCCGTGAGCCAGGCGATGGCTGGTTTGATTCTGACGGATGCTATGATGATGCCACTGATCCAAGCAAACAGGAGGTGCTATGCGAAGTCTCGTGATAGCTGCCGTGTGTGTTGTGCTGACGGCGACGACTTTGGCTATCGCCGGCGATGAGGGCGATTATGCAGTCAGAGAGAAGGCGGCCGTGCGCCCCGAGGTCCTGCCGGACAAGGCATCGGTCTTTGTGGTGAGGCCTGCCAAGATGGGCATGGCGATCCGGATGTGGGCGTTTGCCGATGACACGGTTCTCGGCCTGACCAAGGGCGACACCTACGCTCACGCCTATCTCGAGCCGGGCGAGTACACCTTCTGGTCACGCGCCGAAAACGTTTCGGCCGTCAAACAGGCGGTCGAGGCGGGCAAGACCTATTACTTCAAGCAGGGAGTCAAGATGGGTGGCTTGAAGGCCCGGGTCTCGGTCGAGTTTCTCAGCGAGGCCGAAGGTCTCGAGGTGCTCGAAAAGTGCGCGAGCTATTCGACCTTGACCGAGGCCGGCAAGGCTCGCGCGGCTGAGATCGCCGCCGAAAAGTCAGAGGTCGCCGACGAGAAAGCAGCCAAAAAGTAATCCAGTTCAAGCGTTCGAGTACATCTCCTCGACCAGGTCGGCGAAGCGCTCCAGCGCGACGTTGCGTTTGACCTTGAGGGTCGGAGTGAGGAGACCGTTCTCGATCGAGAACTCGGCCAGCAGCCGGAAGTCCTTGATGGTCTCGAAGGAGGCCAGCTGTCGGTTCTTCTCCTCGACCACCGAGCGGATGAGGTCGATGACCGCCTGGCTCTTCAACAGAGCGTCGAGATCGTCGGTCACAACGCCCTGCTCCGCTGCGTGGGCCTTGATATTGTCCGCGTCGACGGTGATGAGCGCCGTCAGATACCTGCGGCGGTCGCCGATGACGCACACCTGGGAGATGTACTTCGAGGTGGCGATGAGGCCCTCGATCGCCGACGGCGCTACGTTCTTGCCGCCGGCGGTGATGATGAGATCCTTCTTACGGCCGGTGATCTTGAGAAAACCCTCGGCATCGATCTCGCCCAGATCGCCGGTGTGCTGCCAGCCGTCCGGGCTCAGCGTTTCCGCCGTCTCCTCGGGCATCTTGTAGTACTCGCGCATGATGTTGCGGCCGCGGTACAGAACCTCGCCGTCGTCTTCTACCTTCTGCTCGATGCCGGGGCCGGTCGGTCCGACCCAGCCGAAGCGGTAGTTGTCGAAACGATTGATGTTGGTGAACGAGGTGTTCTCGGTCATCCCGATGCCCTCGAGGATCAGTACTCCGGCGCCGTGAAAGAACTTCGCGATCTCCGGGTTGATGGGCGCGGCGCCCGAGATGCACCAGCGGACGCGGCCGCCGAGCGCCGACTGCACCTTGGAAAAAACGAGCTTGGTTGCGAGCGAGTACTTCAGCCCGAGCAGGGGCGGGATGGTTTTTTTTGCGAGCGTGAGGTCGCTGACCTGGGCGCCGACCTTGACCGCCCAGTTGAAGATCTTGAGCGCCAGACCGCCCTTGGCCTGGGCGCCGGAGATGATCTTGGTGTGGACCTTCTCGTAGACCCGCGGCACGCTCGGGAACCAGTGCGGGCGGGCGATCTTGAAATCCTCGGAGATGGTGTCGATGCCGCGCGCGAAGACGGTGGTGGCGCCGGTGAAGAGGGCGGTAAAGACGCAGGTGCGGGCGAAGATGTGGGCCAGCGGCAGAAAGAGCAGGGTCACGTCGCCGTCGTCGTGTTGAAGGGAGTGGTAGACCGATTGCGCGGTAAAAGTGAGGTTGTCGTGGGTGAGGACGGCGCCCTTCGGGATGCCGGTCGTCCCCGAGGTGTAGACGATCGTCGCCACGTCGTCCGCCTCGACATCGTCGATCCGTGCCTCCAGCGATTCGTCGGCGACGCCCTCGCCGAGCTTCAAGAAGTCGTCATAGCTGATCACCCAGTCGTCCGCCGGCGGCGTCCCCTTGATCAGGATGACCTTGCGGACGGCTGGGATCTCGGAGCGAATCTCCATCAGCTTCGCGATCTGGCCTTCGTCCTCGGCAAAGACCAGCACGCTGTCAGAGTGGTTGACGATGTGCTTGACGTCGTGGGCGAGGAGCGAGTGGTATATCCCCACCGCGCACGAACCGATGGATGCGAGGGCGAGATCGGTCAGCACCCAGCCGTAGTTGGAGTAGCTGAGGATATTGGCCTTGTCGCCCTTGCCGACCCCGAGGGCGATGAGGCTCTTCCCGGCCCGCCGGACATCGTCGTAGAAACCGGTCCAGCTGACCGACTGCAGCGTGCCGTCGTCGCCGATGGTCTGGTAAGCGGCGCGGTCGCCGTGACGGTCGACCGTCGCCTTGAGCATCTCATGGACGTTTTGAAAGTCGAGGAACTCCATGCTGTTGGCCTCCCAGAGCGGCGGTCGATTCGCTTCGTTCGTGAGTCGCTGCGAGGATTCTAGCAAAGGACCGGTCAGGTCTCCGGCTATACTGCCGCAACTTCAAGACGTGTGGGGGAGGAAAGATGGATGCCAACCAAATGCTGGCGGGATTGAACAGCGATCCCAGGGTGCGCCAGCTGATCATCGTGGCGGGAGCAATTGCGCTCGCGCTGCTCGTTCGCCTCCTCTTTGTACGGGTGGTCAAGGTTCTGACCCGGAAAACCCAAACCGATATCGACGACCGAATCGCCTTCGAGCTGCGACGCCCCCTGATCACGACCATCATCCTGGTCGGCTTGTTGGTCGCGTATCTCGAGTTCGAGGCGCCTCAGATTCTCACGTACATGATCAAGGGCCTGATCGTGACGGTCATCGGTCTGCTGTGGACGGTGGCGCTGGTGCGCGTGGGACGAATCCTGCTGCAAGCGGTGAGCGATCGCGTCGACCGGCTGAAGTGGATCGAGCCACGCACCCTCCCGCTGTTTGAAATGGTTATCAAGATGGCGGCGATCGGCGGGTTTCTCTACGTATTCTGCATCGCGTGGGAAATACCCCTCACGTCATGGCTGGCGTCGGCGGGCGTCATCGGCATTGCGGTCGGCTTCGCCGCCAAGGACACCCTGTCCAATCTGTTCTCGGGCATCTTCATCGTCGCCGATTCGCCGTACAAGGTCGGGGATTTCGTGGTCCTCGACAACACTATCCGCGGCGAGGTGCTGGAGATCGGCATGCGCTCGACCCGGCTTCTGACCCGCGACGACATCGAGGTCACGGTCCCCAACGCGCTCATCGCCAACTCCCAGATCGTCAACCAGACGGGTGGCCCGCACGAGAAGATGCGGGTGCGGATCAAGGTCGACGCAGCCTATGGTTCCGACGTCGATCAGGTGCGGGAGGCGCTCCTCGGGTGTGTCGAGGGCGTCCAGCACGTATGTGACGAGCCCTCACCAAGGGTTCGGTTTCGCGCCTTTGGAGCCTCCGGCCTCTCCTTCGAGCTGTTGGCCTGGATCGAAAGGCCGGTGAACCGCGGCAGGGTCATCGACGAGCTCAACACCAAGGTGTACAACGCGTTCAAGGCGGCCGGGATCGAGATTCCGTACGCCAAACAGGACGTCTATATCAAAGAGCTCCCACGACAATTCTGATAGAACGCCCCACGCTTCGTTAGAACGTTAAAACGTTAAAACGTTGAGCGTTGGAACCTTAGCCTTGCTCGTACTGTGCCAAGGATCCGGAGAGGGGTGGGCGGTAACGTTCAACGTTTCAACGTTCGGCTCATCCGGAATTTGATGGGATCGCGTTTTGGGTGTTCCGTATGGCATGTGCAGCGACAGGAACAGCGACAGACCGCAGGGGCAGTGAACAGCGTCCGCGGCAGCGGCCGGGGCAGCAACCGGGGCAGCGAGCAAGGGTCGTGACGACGGCATGGTCACCTCCGGGTCGTTCAATACGAGAGGTAGCCGGTGGCCGGCCGATGTCAAGGGCAAGCCGGGCCAGGGGCCCGGTGCGATGCACCCTTGACATCGGCCGCCTCACCGGCTCGAGGAAGGGCATGAACGACCCGGCTTGAACATGTCCGACGCGCTCACGAACCCTAACCTCGTTGCCCACTCGAAAGCCCTTGACGCGGCTGGCATCGCCATCAGGCTCGTGATGAGGTTTCCAGCCCCTTTGAAGTCGATCGCCGATCAGGTGATCCGGTCGGCAAGCTCGGTCCCCGCCAACCTGGCGGAAGGGCACGGCCGGACCGGAAGAGACCGGCAGCACTTCTGGAGGATCGCCTACGGCTCAGCCAAGGAGGTCGACAGCCACCTTCGCCTCCTGGTTCAGGCTGGAGTCGTCGATGGACACGGCGCCACGATCGCGCTCGATACCTTCGATCAAGTCCGCGCCATGACCTGGCGCTTGCTCAACCCAAACACCTGATCGACGTTCTCCGCGCCGGTCCGGCTGGGTGCTGTAGCTGTCAACTGCCCCTGACGCGGTCCACGGCCGCTGCCGCCGTCCCTGACCGCCGTCCGATTGAAGGGAACCATAGGCCAAAGGAGGGGGTGGGGGAAAATTCCGAATTCCGAATTTCGAATTCCGAATTCAAAACCGGTGGTTTGCCACCCCACAGAATTCCGGAAGAGCCTAACGTTCCAACATTGGAAATGTGATGTGTATCACCCTGACGCCTCTGTTTTGATTTGAAACACCACAATGTCCTCGATTCGTGACCCGGACCTCTGCGAAAATTGGCACCGAACTTGCCTTTGAGTCTCAGTGAGCACACGAGACCGGCCCCGAAACCCGCTTTGCAGCCGCCGGGAACGAGGAGAGGCAGATGGCGCCAGTGAAATTCAAGATCGTCGGCAACCCCGGAGACCTGATGGTCAGCCAGTGCACCTTCTGCTCCCACCGCAGTCCGGACGGCACCAAATGCAAGGCCTATCCGACGGGAATACCGGTGGAGATCCTGTTCAACGAGCACGACCACACGACGCCGTTCCCGGGCGACAACGGCATCCGTTACCAACCAGTTCAGCTGGGCCTCGCGGAAAGAGTTCCGGCTTGATTCGGGCGATGATGGTTGGTCGTCGTTCCGGGAAAACCGTGGAACGTCAAAACTGAACCTCGACCACCCACAATTGATGGGCAGATGAGAGAAGGGGTGGAGGGCGGATCCGCTTTTCTCCTTTTCTCCTTTTCTCCTTTTCCCCTCTGCCTCCCCAAGGACGGCTGGCTGAACGTTGTAACGTTGTAACGTTCTAACGTTTGAACGATTTGTGGGCGGGTCTGCTAGGGTGGGCAGGTGGAGACGGCCGCCTCGTTGGTCCTGTTCCTGACCGGTGCTCTCGCCCTGATCGGTTTCGTCGCGTTTGGCGTCGTGTCGGTCCGGGAGGGTGAGCGGCGGGCGACGAGAATCGCGTTTCTCGCGGCCATCCTGTTTTCGGTCCCGCCACTGATGGCAGCAGCTCTCCCACCGCCGATCCCTCTGATCGGCGCCACGGTAGTTATCTGTCTTTTGCTGATTGTGATCGTCGCGTACGTCGCGCCGATCGGCGGCGCACCGCCTCTCGGCGGGCGTCCGCGGCGCAGGGTCGACGAACGCGACATCATGTTTGCGCGCGGCCGGCTGGTCGCCGAGAGTCCCGAGTTCGAGGCCTACTACGCGATGAGGCCGGAGAACCGGGCCGGCGACGACCTCACCCGGTCACTCCCGGGTCTTCTGTCCGCCGACGCGGAGCTCGCCGAACCGCTCGCCTTTGCCGCGGCCGAGGCATGCTTCGATCTTACGGAAGCGCTTCGGGACCACATCGACGGCGAGGTTGCGGCGCACCGGCAGGAGCGCACGCCGGAGCAGTGGAGCACGGAGCTCAAGCTCCTCGCCCGCTCGTACGGTGCGCGCGAGGTGGGGATTACCGAGCTTCGCCCCTACCACGTCTATACGCACGTCGGTCGAGGAACAGGGATTTGGGGCGAACCCGTCGAGCTCGATCACCGCTGGGCGCTGGCGTTCTCGGTCGAGATGGATCACCGTCGAATCTCCCACGCGCCGGCGGCGCCGGTGGTGGAGGAGTCGGCCCGCCAATACGTCGAGGGTGCGAAGATCGCGCTCATCCTCGCGAGCTGGATCCGCCGCCTCGGTTATCCGGCCCGCGCCCATATCGACGGCAACTACCGCGTCATCGCGCCCCTGGTGGCGCGCGATGCGGGCCTCGGGGAGATCGGGCGGATGGGTCTGTTGATGACTCCCAGTACGGGCCCGCGGGTGCGGCTCGGTGTGGTGACTACCGATATGCCGTTGGCGGCCGATCCGCCAGGCGATGATGCGTCCGTCATCGACTTCTGCACCGCCTGCCGCAAGTGCGCCGTCAACTGCCCGGTGGCCGCGATCCCTCATGGCGAGCGGAAACCGGTGGATGACGGTCTGCGCTGGGTGATCGATTCCGAGTCCTGCTTCCGCTACTGGAACCTCGTCGGCACCGATTGTGCGACCTGCGTGCGCGTCTGTCCCTACTCGCACCCCGACAACGCCGCCCACAATCTCGTGCGGACGGCGATCCGCCGGTCGGCGGCCGCCCGGCGGGCCATGCTCTGGCTCGATGATGTCTTTTATGGGAAGAAGGTCCCCTCTGTTGATACCATGGAGCTGTAATTTCTGGTCCAGAGAACGACAGGAGGCGGCCATGAAGTGGATATCGAGGACGATCGGCGCGCTGGTTGTGTTGCTGTTGGCGGCGCCGGTGGCGGCCCAGCAGAGCCTGGGCGACGTTGCGGGCTCGATCAAGCTCAAGCGGCCCGAGGGCGAGTCGGTGGTCATCGACAGCAGCACGGTCGGGCGATCGCGCCGCACTCCGAGCGGCGACGCGGGTCCCGACGAGCTCGTCGAAGCCTCCCAGGAATGTATCGACGCCGCCGGCGACCTTCTCAACCTGATGGGGGAAACCCGCGACGGCTCGAACTTCTACACCGATGCATGGCGGGAGCGGGTGGGCGACGCGGGGCGACGGCTCGACGAGGCACGGGGCGACCTGCAACGTGTCTTTCCGGACAGTCGCTTCGCAGAGGTCCTCCAGCAAGCCGAGGATGGCGCCGACGCGGCGATGGCCGGGCTTCAGATCCTGCGCGATGCGATCGCCAACGACCGTCCGGTGTTTTCAGAAGCGAAGACGCGGCTAGCCGAGGGCATGAGCGCGCTCGAGGCGGCAAAAACGTCGATGAGGGCATTGGCGAGGGCCGAGGTTGCCGAGTCGGCGGCGCCGCCGATCAACCCCATCGACGCCGCCCGTGCCATCGATACCCTGTGCCGCGCCCGCTCCGGCGACGGTTCCGGGGCGGAGTTCGACGGTTGTGTCTCCTCACAGCAGGCGGCGCTCGATGCGATGAATCTCCGCTTCGCCGCGAGCGCGGGGCTCGAGTCTTCGATATTCAACGTTATCCGCAACGACTGCCGATACGAGTGGCCGGGTGACTACGTCAGCCAGGATCGTTGCGAGAGAAATCGGATTGCGGCCAAAACTCGGTAACCAGAGACCGGAACTCGGCATATCCAGAATTGAGCGCGGAAGCTCCTCCTTCCTTCCGCAGGCCCCCCGGCGAACCCCCCCTTCGCGACCGGGGGGCCTCGCTTTTGGCGGTGCCACCCGCCCGCCTGCCCATTTCGGATTTCCACGCACCCTTTGTTGGAAGGGTGAACAGGTGCAGAGGTGCAGAGGCGCAGAGGGGCCGGGGCCCCTTTTCCCCTCTTCAAGACTGAGCAAGGCCCAAGCCCCCCGATCACCTCGACGAGTAGGCCGCCAGAACGTCCTCCACCAGCCGGCGCAGGTCGGGATCGGCGATCAGAGTCACGAGGGCCGGGTTGGTGCGACACACGCGTCCGAGGTGCTGCAGCCCCTCGTTCCTCCGACCCTGGGCGAAGAGGCTGATCCCGAGATAGAACTCGGCGTCCTCGTGCGGCCAGCCGGCGTAGGCGGTGCGGAAGGCGGTCTCGGCGCCCCTGATATCGCCCCGCTGCAGACGCGCGCGGCCGACCGTGCGCCACAGCGTTGGCGCCGCGAGCGGTAGGCGGTCGATGCGGGAAAGGGCCGACGCCTCGATTGCGGCGGCGCGGCGCCCCCGCAACTCGGGGGTCGCGCCATCAGCCGCGCTCAGTTGGTATTCGAGGCTTCCGATCCAGAGGTCGGCCGCCACCCGGCGCAGCTGCCAGCCGGCGCCGACGATGGTTGCGAACATCACGACCACCGCGATCGGCGCTCGCGCCCGCCGCCACGCCACTACTCGTGCTTCGGAATCGATGGCGACCAGCCCACCGACGATCAGCGCACACGGGATGAGACCGACCGCGAGGTGGGTTGGGTAGTGAAGCAACACAAATGGCGCGAGGGCCGCCACCGCCAGGGGCAGTACCCCTCCCGCCCGGGTCCGCGTTCTCGCGATCGCCCATAGCAGAGCCACAAGCCACAGGGTTCCGGCGATGCCGAGCTCGGCCTGGAGTTGGAGAGGATCACAATGGGCCCAGGAAAAGTGGGTGGCGAGCTCGTTGCGCCCGCCGCTGCGCTCGTGGCGGTCGAGCCAGGCGAGATGGCTCGGGTAGTACTGGTGGCTGAAGTTGGCGGCGCCGACACCCAAGACCGGTCGTGTTTCGATCATTTCGGCGGCGGCGCTCCAGCCGTCGCCACGCGCCGACAGGAGCTGATACCAGTCACCCCGCTCGACTCTCTCGACGCCCGCCACGATTCTCGTCCCGAGCCCGGACGTGACGGTCAGAGCGAGGAGCGCGGCGCCGGCTACTGCGGCGCCCACCCACAACTTCCGCGACCGTTGCTGCACCAGCCACACCAAGGACACGGCCACCAGCGCCGCGACTCCGGCCAACGACTGGGTCAGCACGGTTGCCGTCATCAGGATGAGGATCATCGATGCGATCAATCGCGGGCGGGTTGATTCGGAGTGGGCGGCGAACAGCAACGGCAACAGCAACACCGCCGCCATCGCGAGATCGGATGGATTGCCTGTGAGTCCCGTGAGGCTCAGCCGGCCGGCCGAGAACGCCGAGCTGAAGGTGAAGACCGGGATCCCGGCGACCTGAAGAACCATGACCAGGGAGGAGACGACCACCCCGGCCGCGGCGACGACGGCGAGCCGCCTCCGCGACGATTCGCCGAGGGTGGCCAACCACAGGATGCCGCCCACCCAGATGGCCGACAGCAGGGCCGACTCGAGAGCCCGCAGTGGGCTCGCGCTCCACAACGACGACACCGCCTGCAGCAGCGGCAGGGCCAGAAGCACGACGGCGAGCCTGCCGCGGGGGAGGGTGACTGAACCGCGCCGCGCGGCGGCGACCGTCGCAAAGCCGATGGCCAGGCAGAGAGCGGCGAGAATCACCGAGTCCTTTGGCGCCCGGAACGGGCTCGCAGCCCCGGGCAGGACGACGATTTCGGCGACGAAGACACCCGCCGCGGCAATCCGAAAGGACCACTTCGACGGCGGATGGATGGAGTTCTTTTTTTGCGCCACGGGCGTATGGTAACGCATCATCGCAGAATCGTTTGAACGTTAAAACGTTTAAACGTTAGAACGTTAGAACGTCGGGTGGCGGCCCACACAGTCGGAAGTTGGAACAACATTCACGTCCGTGATGATCGTTGAAATGACGATAGCGGGCGGCGGTTGAAGCGGCATAGCGTTGACCTCTGAGCGGAAACCTGTACCCTATTCGCCTTGTTCAGCGATCTGCGACACCACGATTGCGTGGCGGAGAGAGGGAGCATGGCGGAGGATTCGTGACCTGGCGAACTGTGATCATCGGAACCGGCAGCTACATCCCGACCAGGCGGGTGAGCAACGACGAGTTCCTGACCCACCGTTTTTTCATGGACTACGACCGGCCGATCGACTCGGCCGACAACCAGAGAACCGTCGGAAAATTTCAAGAGATTACAAACATCTCTGAGCGACGCTGGGCCGAGGACGATCAGGTGGCCTCCGACCTCGGCCTTCTGGCGTCTGAAAAGGCCCTCGATTCTGCCGGGATCGACCCCGAGAGCCTCGACTACATCATCTTCGCCCACAACTTCGGCGACGTGCTGGCCGACAACCGCCGTTGCGACTTCTGCCCGAGCCTGGCGGCGCGCGTCAAGCAGCACTTGAAGATCGAAAACCCAGAGTGTATCGCCTACGATCTGCCCTTTGGTTGCCCGGGTTGGGTGCAAGGTGTGATCCAGGCCGACTACTTCCTGCGCTCGGGGGACGCGCAACGGGCTCTTGTGATCGGCGGCGAAACGCTGTCGAGGATCTCCGACCCCCACGACCGCGACAGCATGATCTACTCCGACGGTGCCGGCGCCGTGGTGTTCGAGGCCCGGGAGACCGGCGAGAAAATCGGGGTCCTGGCCCACGCGGCACGCTCGGACACCATTGATCACGCCCGATTGCTGTGGATGGGTGAGTCCTTTGACCACAGCAACGGCGACGACACGCTCTACCTCAAGATGTACGGACGAAAGCTCTACAACTACGCCCTGACCAACGTCCCCGGGGTGGTCAAAAAGAGCCTGGATCGAGCCGGTCTCGATCTTGCCGACGTTCGCAAGGTCTTTCTCCACCAGGCCAACGCCAAGATGGACGAGGCCATCCTCAAACGGCTGTTCAAGCTTTACGATGTCGACGACATTCCGGCCGGGATCATGCCGATGTCGATCTCCTGGCTCGGCAACTCATCGGTCGCGACAGTGCCGACCCTGGTCGATTTGGTGGCGCGCGGCGAGATGGAAGGGCAGCTGGTCAATCCCGGCGACACCGTGATTCTCGCCTCGGTCGGCGCGGGCATGAATGTCAACTCGGTCGTGTATCGCTGGGTCTGAAGGCCCAATTCTCGGTTCTCAATTCTCAATTGTCAGTTTTGAATTCACGCCCCTCCCCCCACAAGCCGGCATTTTTCTTCGCCTTCCGATTGACATCACAGCATACTCCTTTCATAAGTCACTTTGACGGGCTGCCGGGTGTGACCCGCGTGGCTTGAATCCCGGAATGACGAGGGTGCACATGGAACGACGGGTATTTGCGGCGGGGTCGATCCTGGCTGGCTTGGGTGTGGTCTTCGGTGCCTTTGGCGCCCATTCGCTCGAGGCGAACCTGAATCCAGAGCTCTTGATGACCTTCGAGACCGGCGTCCGCTACCAGATGTACCACGGGCTCGGACTGCTCGCGTTGGCGTGGGCGATCGGCCGCTGGCCCGAGCGGCGATTGGCGCCGGCGGCGAAGCTGTTGATCGTCGGCACTCTCGTGTTCTCGGGCAGCCTCTACCTGCTGGTCCTGACGGGGACCCGGTGGCTCGGCGCGATCACTCCGTTTGGCGGAATAGCCCTGATCGCGGGATGGGGCCTCGCGGCGTGGCGACTGATTCATCACAGCGGCGGCCACGCCGGTTGACCGAAGGAGACGGTCCGAGGGATTGTGATCGAAAGGGCCGCAAAGCCACGAATGTCAATCAGAGGCACGCTTTCGGTGTCACTGCAATTCGAAGGGGTAGCTTGGTGGCGTCGGAGAGATGGGGTAGGATTCCGGGGCTTCAACGTGGTTTTGTGACGAAGCGAGTTTGATTTCCAAGGAGACACACATGGCGCTTGGACACCCGAAGGGACTCTTCCCGCTGTTCTTTATCGAGATGTGGGAGCGGCTGGCGTTTTACACGATGCTCGGCGTATTGTTGCTCTACACCACGGATATCGAGCGCGGCGGCCTCGGGTTGCCGGCGGCCGAGGGCAACGAGATCTACGGCCTTTACCTGGCCTTTGTCTATTTCACGCCGTTTATCGGCGGGATGGTCGCCGACCGCTTTCTCGGCTATCGCAGGGCGGTGTTTTTGGGCGGAGGGCTGATGGCCGCAGGTCTCTTCCTGATGAGCACGCCGGGCTTTGGTCCCTTCACCATGGGCCTCGGTCTGGTGATCATCGGCAACGGCTTCTTCAAACCCAACATCTCGGTCATGGTCGGCAACCTCTACCAGCCTGGCGACGTCAAGCGCGACGCCGGCTTCAATATCTTTTATATGGGCATCAACATCGGCGCTTTTGCCGCCAATTTGCTGGCGGCATCCGTGCGCAACGAGTTCGGCTGGCTTTGGACCTTCCGGGCTGCCGGTATTGGCATCTGCACCGGTCTCGTCATTCTGCTGCTCAACTGGAAGATGCTCGAACGCGCCGATCGCAAACCGGAGCGCGACCCCGACGACACCAGCTTTGGGATGATCATCCGTAACATCCTGGTGCCGGCCTTCGGAGTCGGCATCCTCGGCTACTTCCTGGCCAAGGCCTACCTGCCGGCGTCGATCCCGGTGCGGCCGGCGGTGGCGGGCTTTCTCGCCGGCATGGTCCCGGTGATCATTTTCTTTGTCCGCCTCGGCCTGACTGCCCGCGAGGACGAGAAGCCGGGTCTGTTGGCGCTGCTGCCGGTTTACGTGGCGGGCGGGACGTTTTTCATGGTCCTCCACCTCAACGGCAGCGCGATGACCCAGTGGGCGCGCGATTCCACCGATCGCCAGGCCAAACTGGTGCCCGCGGCGATGCAGCAGGAGGCGTTCCCCCAGTACTACCTCAACGCGCGCGAGGACACGCCGCGACCCGATCCACGAAGCCTGCTGGTGGTCGACGACGCGCGGGTGGCCCGGATGTTCGGTGTCCAGCGGATGGACGAGGCCGCAGTCCAGGCGGCCGTCGCGGCAGATCCGACTGTACATGCCGTGGATGTCGGTCTCGAACTGACGGGGGAGGCGACGGCGATCGAACGCCGCGCGGCCGCAGTTTACCCCGAGGGTGTCGTCAAGGTCGTCGAGGGTTTCGACAGCCACGGCGCTCCCGAGATCACGGTCGAGGTGCCGGACAGCGCCCGGCCGGTCAAACAAGTGGCATTCGTGCGGTCCGTCGATGGTGAGGAGGTCGGGCTCTTCGTCGTTGACCGCCACACCTATGATGAGATTTACGACGGCTACTACCAGCGTTTCGGCAAGGAACCCACGATCCTGCCGCCGGGGCAGTTCGTGAGAGTCGCCAACTCCGAGCTCTACCAGAGCTTCAACCCGCTCTTTGTGGTTGCATTCACGCCGCTGGTGGTGGCGTTCTTCCAATTCCTGGTCAGCCGGGGACGCGGCGTGAGCACCGCCCGCAAGCTTTTCTACGGTCTGGTGCTGACCACGACTTCGCTCCTGATCATGGTGGTGGCGGGGCTGTTCTCCGATGGCGGCGCGGTCAAGGTGTCGGCCCTCTGGTTGATCAGTTTCTACGCCGTCGTTACCGTTGGAGAATTGTGTCTGTCGCCGATGGGGCTGTCGCTGGTCACCAAGCTGTCGCCCAAGCGCCTGGTCGGCCTGACGATGGGCGGCTGGTTCCTGGCCACCGCCTTCGGCAACAACTTCTCCGGTTTCTTCGGCGGCATCCAGCACCTGATGAGCCCGGTCGCGTTTTTCGCGGTCCTCGCCGGTCTCGCGGCGGCGGCGGCTCTCTTTATCTATCTCCTGCTGCCAAAGCTGGATGCGGCCATCCAGAAGTATGGCGCCTAATCAGATGAGGAATGAGGAATTAGGAATGAGGAATTAGGAATTCCCCACCACCCTCCCTTTTTCGTTGAACCTCAAGGGGGAGGGTGGTCGGCGCTCATAGCCTCATAGCCTCATAGCCCCATAGCTCATAGCCCCATCGCCCCAAAGCCCCATAGCCTTGGGATGGGTGGGTGGATGGGCTACCATGGCGCCATGATGCGGTCCGAGCAGGACCTGGTTCCCTACACGACCGGTCGTCTCGACGGCTCGCCGGTGCTTGTGATGGCGCCCCACCCGGACGATGAGGTCTTCGGTTGTGGTGGCGTCATCGCGCAGGCGGTGCGGTCGGGCGCATCGGTGCGGGTCGTGGTTCTGACCGACGGCGCAGCGCAGGGTGACCCCGCCACCCGGCGCGCGGAGGCGCTCGAAGCGGCGCATCGCCTCGGCGTCGGCGAACCGGAGTTCTGGGGTCTTGCCGACCGTTCGCTGTGTCCGGATGACCCGGATCTCATCAACCGCGTGCGCAGCCTACTGGTCGAAGCCGCGCCAAATATTCTGCTGTTGCCGTCCCCGGCCGAGATCCACCCCGACCACCGCGCGCTGGCGCTGCTGGTGTATGGTGTGATCCAGTCAGCGACCCCGGGCGACGAGCTGCAGAACGCGCTTCAGGCGACCCGGCTCGCGACCTACGAGGTGTCGGCCGTGCTGCGGCCCAATCTCCTGGTCGACGTCAGCGCCGAGTGGGAAACCGTGCTCTCGGCGGCCGATGCCTACGCATCCCAGCTCGAGAAACACGCCTACGTCGAGGTTATGGACGGCATCGCCCAGGCCCGCTGCCTGACCCTTCCCCGCGCCGTACGCCGGGCAGAGGCCTACCACGTCGTGGATCCCCGTTACATCCGAAGTCACTCGGCGACCGAGTGGGCGGCGGCGCAAGGACCGATCGTCGGTCTGGAATCGGCCGTCGAAGCGGCGCCGCTCGATGTCGTCGTCAGAACGCGAAACCGCCCGCAGCTGCTGCTGCAGGCCCTCGACTCGATCGCACTGCAGCTCCACCCGCCGCGGCGCGTGATCGTCGTCAACGACGGCGGCGAGTCGGTGGCCGAAATCTGCGGGTCGTGGTCGGCGAGCCTCGAGATCGATCCCGTTCTCATCGAGCTTGACGAGTCACGCGGACGTGCGGGCGCCGCCCAGGTCGGGCTCGAGAGTGCGACCGCCCCGCATATCGTCTTTCTCGATGACGACGATCTGATGTACCCGGACCATCTGCTGGCCTTGGGTCAGGCGATTGCTCGAGGCGTGTTGGCGCCGTACGTGGATGCGGTGCAGGGCCACTGGCGCACCGCCGGCGATGGCCAGATCGAGCAGGACTTCCGCCACCGCACCTTTGGCGGCGATTTTGACGCCGCCCGTTTCGAGCTCCTCAACCACATCCCGCTGCCGTGCATCGCGATCCCACGCGAGCTGGCCCTCGATGTAGGCGGCTTCGATTCCGAGCTCGATCTCTACGAGGATTGGGACCTGCTGTTGCGGCTGGTTCGCCGGACCCCCTTGACCTACGTACCAAAGGTGACCTGTGAGTACAGGATGATCGAGGGTTCAGGGGAAATCACCGGCGCCAACCCGCCGGGCTCGCCGGGTCAGCTCGCCGCCCTTCAGAAGATCTGGCGCCGGCACGGTCTGTTGGCCGACGGAGATCGGCTGGCGGCGGCCGTGATGTCGTTGGTCGCCGCACGAGATCGCGCCTCGGAGCACGCTCGCATCCGTGACGAGGAGCTGGTCGAGGCGAGGGGCGCCAGGGACGGGGTCGAGGCGGAGCTGCGCCGGGTCCGACGCGAGGGCGAGAGGCTGGCGACCAAGATCGAGGACCTCAAGGATCGTTTGTCCGAGCGGGATGGGCTCGCGGCCGAGGTGACCCGGCTGAACGCGGTCCTCGAGATGGTCTATGCCTCCCGGACCTGGAGGTTGAAGGAGTTTTTGAACAGCCTCCTCGGTCGCTCCCAAAAACGATGAGCCGAGCTTTTCTCATCTGTCCCGAACCGGTGCGGGCCCTTACCGCCGGCGTCGGAACGAGATTCCTCACCCTGGCCAGGGTGCTTGCCGCAGCCGGCCACCCGGTGACACTCGCGGTGCCCAACGATCCCGCCGAGGCGCCGGTCATCGATGGGGTCGAAATCGTGCGGGCGGCGCCCGAGCGCTTGGGCGCACAGGCCGACGGCCACGATTGGGTGCTGCTACACGCTCACCTCGGCAACCACTACCTGACGCAGCGCGACGATCTGCCGGTGGTGGTCGACCTTTACGACCCCTTTCTCGTGGAAAACCTCCACTACCATCGGGAGCTGGGGTTTGCGCCGTTTACCAACGATCACGCCACCTGGCGGCTGCAAATGGCGCGTGGTGATTTCTTTCTCTGTTCGTCTGAGAAACAGCGCCTCTTCTACATCGGCTTCCTGGCCGCTCTCGGCCGGGTCAACCCGCTGACGATCGAGGACGACCCGGGTCTGCAGCGGCTGATTGCCGAGCTGCCCTTCGGCGCACCGGAGGAACAACCGCCGCCGCGGCCGTCCCGAAAGACCGTGCTACCCGGGGTCGATGACGACGTGCCGGTGTTGTACTTTGGCGGGATCTACGACTGGTACGACCCGGACGTGGTGCTCGACGCCCTGCCTTTCCTCCTCGAACGCGATCCCCGGACCGTGGTTGTTTTCGTCGAGCACCCTCACCCCGATCTGACACCCTTGGAGGCCGCTCGGCGGACACGGCGGCTGGCCGACAAGCGCGGATGGCTCGGGTCGTCGGTGCGAATCGAATCCTGGCGTCCGTACGAGCAACGATTCGAGCTGCCCCTGGTCGCGGACCTCGCGGTCGTCACCCACCGCCCGGGCCTCGAAACCGACCTCAGCCTGCGGACGCGGCTGGTCGACCTGATGTGGTTGGGCCTGCCGGCGGTCGTCACGGCCGGCGGTACGATGGCGGGGGTGGTAGAGCGTGAAGCTGCGGGTTCGGTGGTGCCGGCGGGCGATGCCGCAGCCCTTGCGGCCGCCGTTGCCGAGCTTCTTGGCGACGACACAAAGCGGCGCGAGGCCGGCGCTGCAGCGCGACGCTGGGCCTCGGAACGTACCTGGAGTACGGTCGCCGCGCCCCTCCTCGCATTCGCGGCCGAGCCACGCAGGGATCCGAACCGCGATCGCTTCATCGACCTCGACCCGGGACCGGTGGTCGGGGAGGAATCCCTCCTCCGCCGCATCCAGCGGATGATGCGAAAACCCAGGAGTGGACCGTGAAGGCCTCGGTGATCGTCGTCGTCCACGCGGGCACCGCAAATCTCGGCGACAGCCTTGGATCGTTGCAGCCGTACGCGAATCGCGACGATGTCGAGGTCGTGATGGTGGACAACGGGTCCGCCGATCGTTGCGGGGAGGTGGCCGGTCGCCGCTATCCATGGGTCAGGGTCGTACGGTCTGAGAACAACCTCGGTTTCGCGGGCGGAGTTCATCTCGGCGCGGATGCCGCGGACGGAGAGGTCCTGGTCCTGCTCAACGACGATGCGGCCGCCGCCGACGGATTGGTGGAGGCGCACCTCGAAGTCTTGGATTCGAAGCCGACGGCGGCGGTCAGCGCCGGGCGGCTGTTGAGCTGGGACGGCGCCCGCCATGACTTTGTGCGCGGCGGTGTGACCTTCGACTGCCACGCCTTTCAGCTCGGGCAGGGCCGGCCTGTCGATGAGATCGCGCCACCGGCAACGGGCGAGGCGCTGCCCTTTGCCTGCGGGGGCAACATGGCGATCCGACGCCGTGACTGGGATGCGAGCGGCGGCTTCGACGCCGGTCTCTTCGCCTACTTCGAGGACGTCGATCTCGGTTGGCGGCTGTGGGCCGTCGGACGCGAGGTGGTGGCCGCCCCGGATGCGTTGGCCCGCCACCGCGGCGCCGCGACCTCGGCGGGGCTCGGCGACTATCGTCGTGGGGTGTTGTTCGAGCGCAACGCACTCCGCAGTTTTTTTGCATGTGCCGACGACGAGTGTCGGGCAGCCTTTGGAACCGCGGTGATGGCGACCTTCCTCCATCGCATGACGGCCTTTGCGAGGGTACAACCCGGGCCGGCGGGGATAGTGGCGGATCCGTTTTCACAGGCTTCGACGCCGCCGTCTCGCGGCGAGCGCTGGCGACGACGCCTGCGTGAGTCGGGCGTCGTCGGTGCCGCCCGCCATCTCCTCACCCGGGTGCTGGTGGGCCCGCGGGCGGGTGCCCCGGTGCTCGAGGACGGCCTGCTGCTGATGCAGCTGCGCGCGGCGGATGGATTCTTTGCCGGTCTCGATCGGGTCGAAGAGCGGCGGGTGGCGTTGGCGGCCGTTCGTACCGTGCCCGACCGCGAGATTTTCACCCGCTTCCCACGCCTGGTGGTGCCGACCTATGCGGGTGATGAGGCGTGGTTCGGCTCCGACGCCTTCAAGTCGCTGCTACCCGCCGGCTGGCCGCTCGAGCACCGCCGCCTCGACGAGGTCATGCAGCGCTGACCGCCCGCCCTGCGTCGAAAAGGAGAAAAGGAGAAAAGGAGCAGAGGGGCAGGGAGCAGGAGAGCAGAGGCGTCGGGTAACAGTGGGAGAGTGGGTGGTCTCCTCTTCCCCTTTTCCCCTCTTCAAGATTCGCCCACCCACTCATTGACAGGTTGGGAGGCGATTCGCATCCGGCATCGCGCGGGGTGGGCGGATTGTCACCTCGCGGTAAAACCTCGGCGATCGATTCCACAAACGATTTCCTTTCGTACTATCTGGCGAGCTCGTCCGATGTGGCGGCGCGGAAGAATTCCCAAGGAGACAGACGATGAATCGACACGTTTTTCGCGGTGCACTGGCACTGTTTTTGATCGCGACGGTGGGGCCGGTGTTCGGTCAACAGGCCGAGCCCGATGCGCCGCAGCTCGAGGAGACGGAGCTGACGGCTGAAGAAAAGGCCGCAGTCGAGCAGGGCCTGCTGTTCAGGGACGAGGTGGTGGTTACCGCGGGTCGGCGGGAGCAACTGTCGGGCGAGACCACGGCGCCGATCACGGTCCTGACTCGCGAGGAGATCGAGAGAGAACAGCCGGAGAAGATGGCCGACCTCTTCAAACGGATCCCGGGTGTGGAGATCCAGGGCGAGGGACCCTTCCGCGGCATTCCCGTGATCCGGGGGCTGACCTCGAACCGGGTCCTGATCCTGGTCGACGGCCAGCGGCTCAACAACGCCCGTGAGTCGACCGATTTTGCGGGCATCCAACCGGCGCTGGTCAACCTGGCTGATGTGGAGCGAATCGAGGTCCTCCGCGGGCCGGCCTCGGTCCAGTACGGTTCGGACGCGATCGGCGGCGTGGTCAACATCATCACCCGGAAACCCGATCTCGGGAGCCAGGACTTCAAAATCAGCGGCGACGCGGCCTATGAGTACGCGAGCACGTCGGACTCTCAGCAGCTTCGTGCGTCGGTTTCCGGCGCTGGGCGGGGCTTTTCGTTTTTCGCCGGCGCGACCGTCGAGGACGTGGGCAACTACACGGCCGCCGATGGTGCGTCGGAGGACCCGCGATACGAGGACTACGTCCTCGCGGACAACGTCGTTCCCAACAGCGGCATGGAACAGACCACCTTTAACGGCAACCTCCGCTTTCTGACCGGAAAGCAGGGCGTCTTCCGGGTCAACGCCGAGGTGGTGCGGACCGAGAACGTCGGCTTCCCAGGTTTCGATCCAGAGACCTCGGGGATCGACATTTCCTTCCCGGTCTTTGACCGTGACAAGCTCGCGCTGGCCTGGGAGTCGGGTCCGGTGTGGGGCCTCAACACGATCGTTCTCAGCACCTGGTACCAGGAGATCGACAAGGAAAGCATCCGCAACCTCGACTTCGGGTTCTTCTTCGCCAATCAGTACACCCAGTCGCTGATCAAGAGCACCGGATTCAACGCTCAGTCCATCGCCGACCTCGACGCCCACCACCTCAGCTTCGGTCTCGACTTTTACCAGGACAGACTGCACGACAACGCACTCTCCGAGTCCACGTTTTCTCCGCCGAACGACGACGTGGTGGTCCCCGACAGCCACCAGCGGGGCCTGGGGCTCTACATCGAGGATCAGATCACCCTGAGCCCACGTTTCACCCTCAACGCGGGTCTCAGGGGCGACGACTTCAGCTTTGTCACCGAGGACGACCCGCGCTACCAAGGCGAACAGTTCGACGTCGACCAAACGGCGCTGGCCGGCAACCTGGGCGTCGTCTGGCAGGTTGCGGAGCACGTCAACCTGACGGGTCTGATCGCCCGTGGCTTCCGCGCCCCCAATCTCCAGGAGCGGTCGTTTACCGGTCTCGCGAGCACCGGCGACACCTTTATCCTGCAGAATCCTTTTCTCGACTCGGAGACATCCTGGAACTACGAAGCGGGTTTCAAGCTGCGGTACGACCGGTACTCGGGCGGCCTGCATTTCTTTTACAACGATCTCAACAACTTCATCACCCTCGAGTTCCTCGATCCGGCCGAAAGCCCGATCCCGGGACTCGACGCGGCCCAGCTGCAAAACGTCGAAAAGGCGACCATCAAAGGCATCGAGCTCGATCTGGAGGCCATTTTTGCGAGGTGGTGGACCGCCTTCGGGTCGTTTGCCCTGATCGAGGGAGACAACAACATCACCAACGAGCCGCTGCCCTCGATCCCGCCGATGAAGGTGATTCTCGGTCTGCGCTACCAGCGCGCGAGCTGGTGGGCGGAGGCCGACATGCGCTGGCTCGACAGTCAGACACGGCTGCCCACCGACGATCCGCGCTTTGAAACCGGGACGCCGGGCTTCACCGTTTTCGCCCTGCGCGGCGGCTACGACTTCGATTTCGGGCTCGGCGTGCTGGTGGCGCTGGAAAACCTCACCGACAAGCTCTACAACGAGCCCTACAACAACCGGCCCGAGCCGGGACGGAATCTGAGGATGACGGTGGCGTACCGGTTCTAGTGGAATTAGGAATTAGGAATGAGGAATGAGGAATGAGGAATTAGGAATGCGGAATTAGGAATTGGGACATTCGGAATTCGGAATTCGGAATTCCTCCCTCCCGGCCGCCCGCCCGGGTGGGGGAGGTCTTTTTTGGGGCGGCTCGTGGACGAGGAACGTTGAAACGTTCAACGTTCTAACGTCTTAACGTTCAAACGTCGACTGTCAACCCTTCGGCTTCTCCGATGAGCGTTTGCCGGTGAGGGACTCGATCTCGATCCGCCAGACGCGAGTCGTGGCAGAGGCCTGGTCCGAGATCTCCCACTCTCGGCCGGAGTAGTGCCGCATGATCTGGTTGAGGCCCCGGGCCTTCTCCCCGGCCGACTTCAACTCCGAAATCGTTCCGTAGCCGATGACGCTCTCGAACTCGAAGGTCCACTTGCAGGCGTCACCTTCGTCGGCGCGAAGCTCGACATTGGCCTCGAACTCGAAGCAGACGCGGTTGTTGGCCGCGATGAAATCGAGCTTGCGTCCCTTCGGGGCGGTGTGGATGAAAAGCGACTTGCCGTCATAGCCGAAGGACACCGGCACCAGGTACGGCTCGTTGTCGCGGGCAAAGGCCAGCCGACAGACCTCGGCCGTGTGAATGACCGCATCGATCTCTTCGCGGTTCGTGATCTCTTTGTCCCGGCGCCTCACCGTGGTCCTCCCTCACCCGAGGGCCAGGAAGCCCCTGCTGTACAGCGCCGCGCGCCCCGCGATCAGGACCCGATCGTCGACCAGCTTGCAACGCAGATCGCCGCCGCGTGACGACACCTGGCGGGCGACCAGCTCGTTGCGGCCGAGCAGCCCCGCCCAGTAGGGCGTCAGCGTGCAGTGTGCGGAACCGGTGACCGGGTCCTCGGGGATTCCCTCCCGCGGCGCAAAGAACCGGGACACGAAGTCGACCTCTTCACCGGGCGCAGTGGCGATTATCCCGGTGCAGTCGAGCTTTTCGAGCTCCGAGAAATCGGGTTTCAGATCGCGGACCTGGCGTTCGTTCTCAAATACCGCCATGTAGTCCCTCGATTTGAGGACGCGCTCGACGTCGCTCCGCAATCCGGCGACGAGGTCGTCGGGCGTCTCCACCTCCTGGGCCGGCCGCGACGGAAAGTCCATGACCAGCGACTCCCCGTCCTTCCACACCGAAAGCTCGCCGCTCAAGGTGTTGAAGGTGATCGTGTCGCCCTCGTGCCCGAGGTGGTCGAAGAGTACGAATGCGCTCGCCAGGGTCGCGTGGCCGCAGAGGTCAACCTCGCTCTTCGGCGTGAACCAGCGGAGGTGGTAGGAATCACCAGCGCGGACAAAAAACGCCGTCTCGGAGAGCCTGTTCTCGGCGGCGATCTCTTGCATGGAGGCGTCATCGATCCACTCCTCGAGCGGACACACGCCGGCTGGATTGCCCGCAAAGACCCGATCGGTAAACGAGTGAACGACGAAGTACAGGATCACGGCTTCAGTCTCCGGCTCGATCGAGAAGGTGACGCTTCAGAAAATCGATCTGCAGCCGGTGGAACTGGAGCGCGAATTTCGATCGCCGCACTCCGTGCCGGGTGCGCGGGTAGACCATGAGCTCGAAGCTCTTGTCGGCGGCGGCGAGCTTGCCGATGAGCTGCAAGGTGTTCTGGAAGTGGACGTTGTTGTCCATGGTGCCATGGCCCAGGAACAGCGCGCCGGCAAGGTTTTCGGCGTGGGTCAGGGGCGCGCTCTCCACATATCCCTTGGGGTTTTCCTGGGGCGTGTCCATGTAGCGTTCGGTGTAGATGGAGTCGTAAAGCGCCCAATCGGTGACCGGCGCATAGGCGATGCCGGCGCTGAAGAGCTCGGGCGCCGTGAGCAGGCACATGAGAGTCATGTATCCGCCGTAGCTGCCGCCGTAGACCGCGATGCGACCCGGATCTACCCACGGCTGCGCGCCGAGCCACTTCGCGGCCGTCACCTGGTCCGCAACCTCGAGCTTGCCGAGCTGACGGTGGACCGCGGTCTCGAACGCGTGGCCGCGCCCCCAGGTGCCGCGGTTGTCGATGAGAAAGACGGCGATGCCCATGTCGGCAATGAGGCGATAGGTGTTGTGAATCGAGCCTCCCCAGCGATCGGCGGTGAGCTGGGAGTGAGGTCCGCCGTAGACGTAGAGCAGGACCGGGTATTTCGTGGCGGGATCGAAATCGCGCGGCCGGAAGAGCAGCGAGTGCAGCTCGGTGCCGTCGTCAGCGGTGATCGAGCCCGCCTCGACCGGCAACAAATCCCAGCCCTCGAGCTCATCGCCCGACTGCCAGAGGTTGCGGACAAAGGCGCCGTCGCCGGTCAACATATCGGCCCTTGGCGGAGTGTCGAGGCTCGACCACTGGTCAACCAGCCAGGCGCCGGTCGGCGACAGGGATCCAGAGTGGGTACCGCGGCCCGACCCTCCGAGCAGCACTGTTTCGCCGGACCCGAGATCGACCCGGTAGAGCTGCCACTGCCGGGGGTCTTCGCGGTTGGCCTTGAAGTAGGCGTGGGTCGCATTCGGGTCGACGCCAAAGACCGCGTCGATCTGCCACTCGCCGGAGGTCAGTTGGCGCACCGAGCTTCCATCCGCCGAGTAGAGGTAGAGGTGGCGCCAGCCGTCGCGCTCGGAGGTCCAGAGAAACCTTCCGTCGGCAAGGAACCTGAAGTCGTCGCGGATGTTGATCCAGGCCGGGTCCTCGTCGGTCAGGAGGGTCCGGACCTTGCCCGTCCCGGGGTCGCCGACCATGAGATCGTGCACCGTCTGATCGCGGTTGAGGCGCTGCACCCAGACCTCGCCACCGGGCGTCCAGCCGGCGCGGACAAGGTAGTCGTCGCCGTCCCCGGTGTCGAACCACACCGCGTCACCGCCGTCACGGCCGACGACCCCCAGCCGCACGATCGGGTTGGCGGTCCCCGCCTTCGGGTACCACTGCTTCTCGAGCTCGGGGTACGGCATCGAGTCACTCGTGATCGGGACGATGCCGACGGGCTTTTCGTCAAACTGGAGGAATGCGATCCTTTTCCCGTCCGGCGACCACCAATAGGAACGCTCGACGCCGAGCTCTTCCTCGTAGACCCAGTCGGCGACGCCGTTGAGCAGGTAGTGATTGCGGCCCCGATCGGTGACCCGGTAGACGACGCCGGTCTCGAGGTTGAGGCGATAAATATCGCTGCTCTTGACGAAGCCGAGCTCGACGCCGTCCGGACTGAAGGCGGGAAAGACCTCCTGCTCGCCATCGCCGGTGAGAAAGCGCGCGATTCCGGTCGCGAGGTCGAAGAGGTAGAGGTCACCGGCGTGGCCGCCGACCAGCGCCGAGCCGTCCGGTGACAGCACCGGCTTCGTACGGTCGGAGGCGGAGCTGTTGGGATCGCTCATCGACAGCTTGTCAAAGGCCGGCCGCTGTTCGGCGAGCGACTGCATCACCGCCGCCCAATCGGCAAGCTGCCGGCGCGCGCCGGTGGTGACGTTCTCGCGCCACAACAGCCGCTCCTCGCCGCTGCTCGTCCAGTAGATGATGTGCTCGCCGTCCGGCAACCATTCGAGACCGGTGAGCTGCTCGAGCTCGAGAGCATTCTCCTCGAACAGGGCCTCCAGACTCAGCATACGGAGCGGCTCGTCGGCGGCCGCGGTTGTGACGATGAGCACGAAGCAGAGTGCAGCTAAGAAACGGCGCATGGTCCTCCTCCTGTGGCGCTCAAGTGTACGCGGTCCTGGCAGGCTTGGACTGTCGAGTTATCTGCCAACCGTTGCTGTTGATTCATGAAAAAGTGTTCATTCTCTATCTCAACTCAATATCTGTCGAGAATTTGGTGATGCTATGCTGCGTCAGACCCGACCGGTGGAGGAGCTGGATCCGTTCGCACGAGATTATGCAGCGAACGACGGGATTGGACTCAGGGCTCCGGTTCGGATTCGTTCTCGATCTCGGCGAGGAGCTCGCGGGCGATCTCGGAGTACGGCGGCGGGACGAGAAACACGACGCGGCCGGCGCGTGGGTTGATGCGGAAGGGTGACAGGCTGCCCCGGAACGCGTCGAAGCGTTCCTCGCCGACCACGACGTGGGGGATGCCCTCGGAATCGAGAAACGACCTCACGACCGGCACCTCGGTAGGATCGGAGGTCTCGAAGATCGGTTCGAGCTGGTCGAAGTCCACCTCCGCGGCCGGTGTTCGGGGATCGCCCCAGTCTCCCGGAGGTGGCGATGCCAGCCCTTCGTCGTCGATTTCGGCGGCCCGGCTCGGGTCGTCCTCGACCAGCGGCTCGCCGCAGTACGGACAGACGGTGATGCCCAGACGATACTCGCCATACCTGCCGGTCGCCTTGAAGTCGGGACACTCGGTATTGGAGCAGTACATCAGCGGCGATTATCGTTCAGGAAAGGCCGGGCGTCCATCGATGCGGAGGAATTACCCGGTATGTGGTTCAATCTCAGCCGTGAGCTCGTCACCGATACTTGAAGTCCACCTGTCCGAAGGTCCGCCGGTGGAGGATCTGGGGCGTGAGGCCTGGCTTCTGGAACGGGCGAACGAAGGCCGGATCTCGTTGTTGCTGACGTCGTGGCGGGGGCCGGTCGTCGTGCTCGGTCATGGCCAGGATGCGGAGGACGCCGATCTGGCGTGGTGCCGCGGCGAAGGCATACCCGTGCTGCGGCGACTCACCGGCGGCACCGGCGTCGTCCACACCGGTGACCTCGGCGTCGGCCTCGTCCTGCCCCAGGGTCATCCCTGGGCGGGTGGAATCGTCAGCCTCTACGGTCGTTTCCTCGATGTGCTCGAGCCGGCGCTGCGATCGCTGGGTTCAGCGGTCAAACGGCTTGCCGAGCCGGCCCGGGCGACCCGCGTGCGGTCGCCGATCTGCTTTCTCGACCAGCTCTCCGACAGCCTGGTGGTCGATGGCAGAAAGGCGGTCGGGTGCGCCCAGACCCGGCGCCGCGGGGCGGTGCTGATTCACGCCGCGGTGCTTCTCGGTCTCGACGAGGTGCTGTACTCCCGGGTTTTTGGCGTGCCGGAGGAGAATGTGAGAACGGGGCTGGCTCCAGCCGTTCCCGGCGGCGACTGGCGTGCGGCGGGCGCCGCAATCGTCGATCAACTCGCCGACGCGCTCGGCATCGAGTCCCGATTTCGGCCACTGGAACCGGTGCCCGAGCGGTTCCTCGCACCTTATGGCACCAAGAAATGGGCCCCGGTCGGCGGCGGGCAGATTTCTTAGTTCTCAGTTCTCAGTTCTCAATTCTCAATTCCCGCCCGACCCTCCTGCAGATTCATAATTCAAAATTGAGGACTGAGAATTGAGAATTCCTGAGGTATGGGCGGGCTGGGGACAATTCCTCATTCCGAATTCCGAACTCCGAACTCCGAATTCCCCTCCCGAAATACCCTGCTACCCTGTATTGTTGTCGTAATTCGACCGGAAAATGCGCGCAAAGGAGTTCGCATGCCGCGAACGAAGGTGTACGAAGCGGTTACCGAACGGCTGGAGATCCTCGACACCGAGGGCGGGGTGGACACCGCCCTCATGCCCGCGATCGATCCCGGCCGGATTCGTGATCTCTACCGCGACATGGTGCTGATGCGAACCTTTGACGACAAGGCACTGAAGCTCCAGCGGCAGGGTCGGATGGGGACCTGGCCGCCGATCAAGGGACAGGAGGCCGTGCAGGCGGGCGTGGCGCTTGCGATGGGCGAAAACGACTGGCTCATTCCCGCCTTTCGCGAGCACGGCATCATGGCGCTGCGGGGCGTGCCGCTGCACCTGATCTACGCCTACTGGGCCGGAGACGAGCGTGGCTCGTGCTACCCGGAAGGCGTCCGCTGCTTCCCGGTGGCAGTGCCGGTCGGCAGTCAATGGCAGCACGGTGCGGGTGTCGGGCTATCGCTCAAGCTGCGGAATGAGGCCGCGGTGGCGGTGACCTTCGGCGGCGACGGATCGACCTCCGAGGGCGACTTTCACGAGGCCGTCAACTGCGCCGGCGTCTTTGACGCCAAGACCGTGTTCGTGATCCAGAACAACCAGTGGGCAATCTCGCTGCCGCTGCACAAGCAGACGGCTTCCGAGACTCTGGCACAGAAGGCGCACGCCTACGGTGTTCCCGGCATCCAGGTCGATGGCAACGACGTTTTTGCGGTCTACGCGGTGGCCACCGAGGCCATCGAACGCGCTCGAAACGGTGGCGGACCGACCCTGATCGAAGCCGTGACCTACCGTCTGGGCGATCACACGACCGCCGATGATGCCAGCCGTTACCGGTCCCAGGAAGAGCTCGAGATCTGGGAGGGACGCGACCCGATTCTCCGGCTGCGGCGTTACATGACCGCGCAGGGGATGTGGGATGACGACCAGGAGGCGGTGCTCGTCGAGGAGGCGCAGGGGTGGGTCGACGCCCAGGTCAAGATTCTCGAGGAGATGCCGCCGCAGGCGCCCGAGGAAATTTTCACATCGATGTACGCAGCGATGCCGCCACACGTGGCGGAGCAGATGCAGTCACTGATCGAGGAGGTGCGGTCGTGAGCGGTCGCATGGCGGAAGACCGGGCGCTGCGCGCCGTGCCGGACGTGGCGACCGAGAAGCTCACCATTGCGCAGGCGGTTCGCGACGCCATGCTCGAGGAAATGGAGCGTGACGAGCGAGTGCTGGTGCTGGGCGAGGACGTCGGCATCGACGGCGGCGTGTTCCGCGCCACCGAGGGCCTGCTCGAGCGATTCGGACCGGAGCGCGTGATCGACACGCCGCTGGCCGAAAGTTCGATCATCGGTCTTTCGGTGGGTCTCTCGGCGACCGGTTTCCGGCCGATCGCCGAGATCCAGTTCATGGGTTTTGTGTACCCGGCCATCAACCAGCTTTTCGGTCACGCCGCCCGTTTGCGAAACCGTACCCGCGGGCGGATGAGCTGCCCCATGGTGGTGCGAATGCCTTACGGCGGCGGCATCCACCCGCCGGAGCACCATTCGGAAAGCTACGAGGCGCTGTTCCTCAACACCCCGGGCTTCAAGGTCGTCATTCCGTCAAACCCGTACGACGCCAAGGGCCTGCTGGCGGCGGCGATTCGCGACGACGACCCGGTGCTGTTCATGGAGCCGAAGCGGATCTACCGCGCTTTTCGCGAGGCGGTGCCGACCGAGAGCTACACCGTACCGATCGGCCGCGCGGAGATCGCCCGCGATGGAACCGACGTGACCCTGATCGCGTGGGGCGCAATGGTGCGTGTGTGCCTCGACGCCTCCGAGGTCCTCGCCCTTGACGGCATCAGCTGCGAGGTGGTGGATCTGCGGACCCTCAATCCGCTCGACCGCGAAACGATGATGGCGAGCGTCGTCAAAACCGGGCGCGCGGTCGTGGTCCACGAGGCGCCGCGCACCGGAGGCTTCGGGGCCGAGATCGTCGCTCAGATCAACGAGCACGCGCTGCTCCAGCTCGAGGCGCCGGTTGGGCGGGTCACCGGATTCGACGTGGTCTTTCCACTTGCGCAGTCGGAGCGGTATTATCTTCCCTCGCGGGAACGAATCGTGAAAGCGGTCAACAAGGTACTTTCGTTCTGACTTTTGTTCCGCGATTTGCCGAGCGAATCGCACCCAGCACTGCGCTCGTATGACCGAAAGGTGAATGATGGCGTCCGTATTCAATTTTCCCGATGTGGGCGAGGGCATCCACGAAGGGCGGGTCGTGGAGTGGCTCGTGGCGGAGGGCGACACGGTCGTCGAGGACCAGGCGCTCCTCAAGGTCGAGACCGACAAGGCGGTGGTCGAGCTGCCGTCCCCATACGCGGGCGCCGTGCTCCGGTTGCACGCGGCGGCTGACGCGACGATTTTTGTCGGCGATCCGCTGATCACGATCGGCGAGGTGGGCGAGCAAGTTTCTGACGGACCCGCCACCGCGGCGCCGGCGGCAGCGGCGGAGCCACAGGCTGCGTCCTCGCCCGATGCCGTCGCACCGCCGTCGCCGGCGGCGGCTCTGAGTCGCCCCCTGGCGACGCCGCGAACGCGCGTCCTTGCGCGCAAGCTGGGCGTCGAGCTCGCAAATGTGCGGGGAAGCGGTCCCGGCGGGCGGATCTCCGACGAGGACGTCCAACGTGCCGCCCGGGGCGGAACGCCGAATCAGGCACCGGTGCCGGCCGGGGTGGTGGCGGCGACCGCGGACGGCGAGGTCGAGCGCGTTCCGCTGACCCATCTTCGCAAGGTGATCGCCAAAGCGATGCGCGCATCCAAGCACAACGCGGCCCACGTAACCCACGTGGACGAGGCCGACGTGACCGATCTGATGGCCCACTACCGCCGTGCGAAACCGGTGATCGAGGAGCGCACCGGGGCCAAGTTCACGCTCCTTCCCCTGTTCATCAAGGCAGTCGTGGCGACCCTCGAGAAGTACCCGATCTTCAACGCGTCGATCGACGAGGAAAAGCAGGAGATCCTGTTCAAGAAGTACTACAACATCGGTATCGCGGTCGACACGCCGGAGGGGCTGATCGTGCCGGTTATCCGCGACGCCGATCGCAAGGACCTCGCCGAGCTGGCGCGAGAGGTCACGGACAAGGCCGAGCGCGCCCGCGCGAGACAACTCTCCCTCGAGGAGCTCAAGGGCGGCAGCTTCACGATCACCAACATCGGGCCGCTGGGCGGGGTATTTGCCACCCCGATCATCAACCAACCGGAGCTGGCGATTGTCGGTCTGCACGCCATCAAGGAACGGCCGGCGGTGGTCAACGGCGAAATCGTGATCCGCAAAATGATGTATCTCAGCATTTCCTTTGACCACCGGTATATCGACGGCGCGGAAGCGGCGAGGTTCATGAGCGATCTGGTGCAACTGATTTCAGAGCCGATGCTGCTGATGGCGAGGTTGTAATGGTTGTCGGTTCGGTTTCCCGCGGGTGTCAGGTGGTAGTGATCGGCGCCGGTCCGGGCGGCTACGTGGCCGCGATCCGGCTCGCGCAGCTCGGCAAGGACGTAATTCTGGTGGAGAAGGAAGCGTCCCTCGGGGGGGTCTGTCTCAACGTCGGCTGCATACCGTCCAAGGCGATGATCCACGCGGCGGACCTGGCCCACGAGGTTCAGCACGCCGGCGGCATGGGTATCTCGGTTGCGGGGCTGAACGTGGATCTTCCGCAAACAGTCGCCTGGAAGGACGGCATTGTCGAGCGGCTGACCACTGGGGTTGCATTTCTGTGCAAGCAGAATGGGGTCGAGGTGATGCGCGGCGCCGCCGAGTTTCTGTCCGACCGCCAGCTGGTGGTTTGCTCCGACGAGGATCGGGTCGAGATCGAGTTCGAGCAGGCGGTGATCGCGACCGGCTCGCGGCCGATGGCCCTCGGCGGCTTTCCGCACGACGGCGAAAAGATCATCGGTTCGTCGGAGGCGCTGTCGCTCCAGGCCGTGCCCGAACGCATGGTGGTCATCGGCGCCGGCTATATCGGGCTCGAGCTCGGCAGTGTTTACGCCAAGCTCGGATCACAGGTGTCGATTGTCGAGTTTCTGCCGGCGGTCATACCGAACCTCGACGCCGAGGTTGGCAAGGCGCTCACCCGCCAGCTCAAAAAGCTCGGGGTCAAGCTCTACCTCAACCACCGGGCGGAGTCCTTCGAAGCGGGCGAGCCCTCGATCGTGATCGCCCGCGGGCCAAAAGACGAGGAACTGCGGCTGGAGGCGGATGTCGTCATGGTCAGCGTCGGACGTGTGGCAAACAGTGACGGACTCGGCCTCGAGAACGCCGGTGTTGCCACCGACGACAAGGGCTTTATCAAGGTCAATGATCGGCAGCAAACCTCGGCGCCGGGGATCTACGCGATCGGCGACGTGGCCGGCGGGGTGCTGCTCGCCCACAAAGCTTACCAGGAGGCCAAGGTCGCCGCGGAGGTCATCGCCGGCGAGCCGGCCGCCTTCGACAGCGTTGTACCGGCGGTGATCTACACCGACCCGGAGGTGGCGTGGGTCGGGCTCGGCGAAGAGGAGGCCGGGGAAAAGGGCCACAAGGTGGTAACCGGCACCTTTCCATTCAAGGCGTCAGGACGCGCGATGTCGCTCGATGCGACGGACGGTTTCGTCAAGGCCGTCGCGGACGCCGACACCAAGCAGCTGCTGGGGGTCGTCGCCGTCGGTCGCGGCGTCAGCGAGTTCATCGGCGAGGCCACTCTGGCGCTCGAGATGGGCGCCTTTCTCGAAGACGTGGCGCTCACGATCCACCCCCATCCGACGATGTCCGAGGCGCTGCAGGAGGCCATCGAGGCGGCCCTCGGCCAGGCCGTGCATATGGTCAATCGCTGAACCGCGGAGGGGACATGGCACACCGCAGCTTTCGTGAGTTTTCCGAGGAGCGCAAGGAGCTCACCGAGCTCGCCCTCGAAAAGGCGAATCTCGAGATCAAACGCTTCTTCAGCCTCGACAGCCAGGCCTACCGCGACGGCGCGTTGCCCGCCAGGACCAAGGAGATGCTGGGTCTGGTCTCGTCCCTGGTGCTGCGTTGCGACGACTGCGTTTTCTACCATCTCGAACGCTGCCACCAGGAGGGCGTCACCGATCAGGAGCTGCAGGAGGTCCTCGGGATCGGATTGGTGGTCGGAGGATCTATCGTCATTCCCCACCTCCGCCGCGCGGTCCGGGCGTGGGAGGAGATCAAGGCGGGGTAGTAACGTTCAGACGTTTGAACGTTGAAACGTTAGAACGTTCCGCCAGCCCTCCCCGGGGGGCAGAGGGGAAAAGGGGAAGAGGGGAAAAGGGGACCACCCACCGTCCTCTGTTCCTCTGCGCCTTAGCTCCTATTCGTTTCTGACCTTTTCCCGTTCGTACTGTAAACGTTCTGACGTTCTAACGTTGGAACGTTCAAACGACCTCTGTGAGGCTCGTGCGGTGCCGGTTTCGACCTGCTACTCTGTGGACCCTGGAGGCTGTCGACGATGAACCCAACGCGACCCGGAGCCGGCTGGATCGAGGTGATCGCCGGCCCCATGTTTTCGGGTAAATCGGAGGAGCTGATCCGGCTCCTCAAGCGGGCGATGATCGCCCGGCAACGCGTTCAGGTCTTCAAGCCCAGGCTCGACAACCGCTACTCGGAGGGTGACGTGGTCTCGCACTCACAGATGAGAGTGCCGTGCGAGCTGGTGGAACGCGCCGACGAGATCAGACTGCGTCTGGACCCCCGGACCGAGGTTGTCGGAATCGACGAGGCGCAGTTCTTCGACAACTCGCTGCCGGGCATCTGCGGGCACCTGGCAAACCTCGGCAAGCGGGTCATCGTCGCGGGTCTCGACATGGATTACCGCGGCGTGCCCTTCGGTCCCATGCCGGTGTTGCTGGCGGTGGCGGAAAAGGTCCACAAGATCCACGCCATCTGTACCAGCTGCGGTTCGCCTGCGGCCTACACCCAACGACTCATCGAGTCCGACGAATTGGTGGTGGTTGGCGCCACGGGCTCCTATGAGGCCCGGTGCCGCCGCTGTCACGAGCCGGAGGGCGCACCGCCGGCGAGCGAACCGTGGCTGATCCCGCCGGCCGGAGATCAGTCCGGCGGGGAGAAGGGATGAGCCCGTCACGCCGCCGGTGGTTTGTCGGCGGTGCGATCCTCATCGTGCTCGCGGTGATTTCGTCGGTCGCCGCGCCGGAATCACAGGTCGCCGAGGTGCTGTTGGTCGTTTCAGTCCTCTGGCTGCTGGCGACCGCGTGGCTCCTGGGCTGGTGGTTGTGGCGGTGGATGACCTATCGGGTCGGCGTCCGTCTGTTCCTCACCTACCTCTTGGTTGGTGTCCTGCCGCTGATGTTCGCGACGGCGTTCGCCGCCGTCGGGCTCTATATCCTCATGGGCCAATACACCTCGGTGCGGGTCGGTTCCGAATTCGATCGATTCTATTGGACCCTCGGCGGCGAGGGGGCGATCGTGCTGACTGCGGCTCGGGCGGAGGGCGTCGAGGCCGCCGTCTCGGACCTTGAAAAATTCCATTTGGATCCGCCGGATCCATTGACCCGTGTGCTGTGGAGGGCCCACCTCGGAGATCGCGATATCGCGCTGACCGACGAAGAGTTTCGCCCCGATCTGGGATGGCTTCCCGAAGGCTTGTCCTTCTGGGTGGCCCATCATCAGGACCAGGTTTTCGGCGTGACCGCGAACCGGGCGGCCAACGGCGACTGGGTGGCGTCGATGATCCCATTCGATGATGTGACTGCCACCGATCTGAGCTCCCAATGGTGGTTCGATGTGGCGTTCATCAACGAGGGCATGAACGACCGGGAGGCTGATTCGATCGCCGAAAGCGGCGATACGATTCAGGGCGGTGACGCGCCTGACGCGCTCGAGGGCGAAGGCTCGGTCCGGATCTCTCTCGGCGGAGAAACGGTTTCCGGTCAAGCGATCTGGCCGAAGTGGAGCGGGAGCGATGATGGGCTCTTCTCCAAACCAATCGTCGTCTGGTTTCGGATGGTGACCGAGGTGGTCGAACTCGAGACCGGAGAACCGATCGAGGACGGGCAATCGGTGGCGCTGTTGCGAACCTCGCCGAAGAACGCGTGGGACGACTTCACGCTTTCGAAATACGAGCTTCGCAACGAGCTTTACGGCGTTTTGGCTGGTCTCGCGGCTCTCCTTCTTGTCGGCTGTGGTCTCGTGCTGGGGGCTGCGGCAGCGGTCATCATGTCGATCGCACGATCGACGGCGAGGCTGTCAAATGGTGCGCGGGAGGTGGAGCGCGGAAATCTCGATTACCGGGTGCCGGTAAAACGGCGCGACCAGCTCGGGGACCTCGCGCAGTCCTTCAACCACATGACGGCATCGGTCCAGTCGATGGTCGCCGCGGTCGCCGAGAAGGAGCACCTGGCCCACGAGCTCGAGCTCGCACGCGAGATTCAGGAGAGCCTGCTGCCGGCGCGCTTTGTCGAGGTCGGTCCGCTGACCGTGCGCGCCACCTTCCAGCCGGCGGCGGAGGTTGGTGGTGATTACTTCGACATCTTTCCCCTCGCCGACAACCGGTTGGTGGTGGCGATCGGCGACGTGGCCGGGCACGGGCTGTCGACCGGGCTGCTGATGGCGAGCCTCAAGTCATCGGTCGCCGCCCTCGTGCACGAGGGATATCGCGGCGGAGATCTGATCGCCAAGGTCAACGGCCTGCTGATGGAGCACGGTCAGAGAAGGACCCTGGTGACCCTGGCGGTGATCGAAATCGATCTCGTTGCCGGACGGCTGGAAATCGCCAACGCCGGCCATCCACCGGCCTTTTTGCTCGCTCCAGAGGGAGGCGCCGAAGAGCTCCTGGCAGGCTCGATGCCGATGGGAAGCCGGCTCTGCCGCCCGGTGATCATCACCCATCCGTTCCCGGTCGGCAGCCGGCTGCTGCTGTACTCGGACGGGCTCGTGGAAGCCTGGTCGCCGGACGGCGAACCATTCGGCTACCAACGCCTCGAGCAAAGCCTCGAGAGGGCACCGGACCACGGGGGTGATCGGCTGACTGCGGTCATCCTCGAGGCTCTGGCGGAGTTCACCGAGGGAAATGAGGCGGCGGACGATCTGACCGTCTTGGTGGTGGAGCGCACCGGGTGAATCGCGCCCGATCCCGTATGATGGAACGGTCATGATTACCGAGCTCAAACCGGGCATGAACGTGTGGCGCTTCCGTCTCCGGCGACAGCTCGCCCGCGGCGGAATGGGCTCGGTGTGGGCGGCATGGGACGAGCGGCTCGACCGCGAGGTCGCCCTCAAGCTCCTACCCCGCATTCTCGTCACCGAGCCGTCGGCGGAGGCGCGCTTCGAACGTGAGGCGCGCGCGATGGCGAGGCTGCAGCATCCCAACGTCGTGAAGATCTTTGACATCGGCACCTTTGATCCTGGTGTCGGTGAGGAACTGCCCTACCTGGTCATGGAGTTTATCCGAGGGCGCTCGCTCAACGATATCCTGGGACACGGGAAGCTGCCGCCGAGGAAAGCGGCGCGCATCATGGAGCAGGCCAGCCTCGCGTTGGCAGCCGCCCACGAGGTGGGCGTGATCCATCGCGATCTCAAACCCTCCAACATCATGGTGGCGGACGGCGGTCAGGTGACGGTTCTCGATTTCGGGCTCGCGCGTCTCATGCAACGCGAGGGTGAGACTCCGATCGAATCGCTGACCTCTCCCGGGATGGTGCTCGGCTCGTGTCCCTACATGGCGCCGGAGCAGGCATTGGGCAAGGGCGTTTCGCCGGCCTCGGACATCTTCTCGTGTGGCGCGGTTCTGTATGAAGCTGTGGCGGGCGCGCGCGCCTTCGACGGAGCGACGCCCATGATTGTCCTGCAGGCCGTAGTGCGGTCGGACTACCGGCCGCTTGCCGAGGTTGCGCCCGAAACCCCGCCTGATCTGGTGGCGGTAATCGAACGCTGTCTCAGCAGGGAACCCGAAAAACGCTATCGGTCGATCGCCGATCTTGCCCACGACCTGGCAATCTTCCAGGGCACCGACGAAACCAGTCTGGCCGAGGTACCGACCATTTCGATCAACTCGAATCGGTTGCAGGCAGTATCGCTGCTGCGACGCCGGCGGGCGATCCGGGGCGCGTTGATGGCGGCGGTGGCGGTGGTGGCCGGTGCGGTGGCCGGCGCACTCGCGGCGCGAGTCGGAGTGGAGGCCCGGCGACCCGATCCCGGCCGGTGGGAAGTGCGGGAGTTGCTCGATTCGGTGGGCACGCTCAACGATCCCGACTGGAGCCCGAGCGGGGACGAGATCGTCGTCGCCCGAAATCACATCGGACGAAGCGACGTCATCGCGGTCGGCGCCGGCGATGGTTCCAGCCGCATTCTGCTGGCGGGCCGGGCCGGAGAGGCCCTGAGCTTGCCCCAATACTCGCCCGACGGGAAGGCGCTCCTCGTGGAAGCGGTGATGGCGGGCGAGTCGATCCTGCAGGGTCGTGCCCGCGGTCGGCGGCCAGTCGATCACCGAGGTCATCAACGCCGGCGGTGGGACCTGGTTGGACAGCGACGGCTTTCTCTTCTCCCGCGAGGACACCAACGGCCGCTTCAGCCTCTACCGCTATTCGGTCAGCCGGCGCGAGGCGGTCAAGGTGCTGGACGCTGATGACGAGCGCTCGTGGTACCGCGCGCAGCCGCGTCCGGGCGGCGGCTACGCCCTGCTCGCCGGCCCCGCGGGGTTGCCCGACAGCCTTTGGGTCACTGACGACCTTTCAAAACCGGCGCAGCGGTGGTTGGCGACCGGCGAGCAGATCTTCGGGATCGCCTGGACGCCGTCCGGTCGCTCCGTGGTGGCCTCGGTCGAAGGCCGTCTGGCTCGAATCGACCAGCGCGGGAGTGCGGCGCTCATACCGCGCCTCGAGCGCGTGTGGTACCCGTCGCTTTCACCCGGTGGTGACCGGTTGGCGGTCGTCAGGCGTAACACAACCAACGATCTCGTTGGGGTGAACCCCGATGGAAGCGGTTGGAGCTGTCTGTTGTGCGGCGTACCCGACAGCGGTTGGGGGAGTGTGGGTCCTGACGGTGCAGTGGTTTACAGGCGCTACGTCGCCGGCAGTGCCGTCATCTTCCTTCGCGATTCCTCGGGTGAAGAGACGGCGATTACCGATCCATCCGAGGACGCATCCTGTCCGATAGTCTCGCCAGAGGGCGGGCGCGTGGCGTACCTCGCCCAGGATCCCGACCTCGGTACGGTGCTGAGGGTGGTGTCCCGAGGCGGCGGCCAGGCCGTGACCCTCGCCACCGGGGTCGAGCCTTCGGAGTACCCGAGTTGGTCGCCGGACGGGCGCTATTTGACCTATGCAGCGGGCTCGCCGATCAGTGTGTGGGCGGTGTCGGCCGCAGGCGGCGAGCCGCGCGAGGTCGCAACCAGCGGCGACTACCCGCAGTGGAGCCCTCGCGGGGACTGGATCGCCTACTCGATATGGACCCAGGACACGGATCCCGACCATGGGGCCTGGGTCGTGCCGGCCGAAGGCGGGGAACCGCGGAAGATCGGGCAGGAACCTACGCGCCTGGTTTGGAACCGGGATGGCGGCGGGCTGTTGCAGCTTCGTCGAGCCGGCGATCAGATCGAGCTCTGGGAAGCCGAACAGGGGACCTGGGCGTGGAACCGCCGAGCCACCCTCGACCTCGGTCTGCCTGCCGCCTCCCACCTCGAGCACCTCCCGCTGACGGTGAATCCGGTGACCGGCGATCTGGTGATCAACCGGCGAACGACGCTCAGTGGGCTGATCGTCTTCGAGGGGCTCGACCCGAAGCGCTGGTGATCGGCATCGAGAGTTTGGAAGGTATTCGGCCCGCGAAGCGTATTGTCACCGTGGTGTACTTCTTGAACACCAGATGCGACGGTGGTAGAGTCGGCGGGTGCCGGAGCTGCTCATCAGAGCGAACCGGGGAAATGGAGGATCTTCAATGAGGAACAAGGCTCTCTGGATGGCTTGTGCGGCGGCGATCGTGCTGCTCTCGTTCAGCGCTCAGGCCCAGGACCACGAGTATGCAGGCGCTGACAAGTGCAAGATGTGCCACAAGGTTGAGTACGCATCGTGGGAGACAACGACCCACGCCAAGGCGACCGACGACGCAAAGGCGTCCACGGAACGAAAATTCTCGCCTGACTGCCTCAAATGCCACGCGACCAACGCCAGCGAGGACTTCAAGGGCGTTCAGTGCGAGGCCTGCCACGGCCCGGGCAACGATTACAAGAAGATGAGCATCATGAAGGACCGTGCAACGGCACAGGCGAACGGGCTGATCATCCCGACCCAGGCGACCTGCGACGGTTGCCACACGGGTGAGGATCACGCGAAGAAGGTCGTCCTGGCCGACAATGTGGACAACAAGGCCGCCATCCACGAGTTCAAGAACCCACCGGCCAAGTAATCTTTCCATTGGTGAATTGAAAGGCGCGGCTTCGGCCGCGTCTTTTTTGGCTTGAGGCTGTGACCGCCGACTCCGTCGGCTGGCTATGAGGCTATGGGGCCTCGCCCGCCCCCGCCCGATACTGGAAGCTGGATGCTGGATTCGGCGATTTCATCAACTTGCCTGATTCCCATGCCAAGAACGAGTCAGCAGAAATGGCTCAAACGATGTCAGCCCTGCCCTCAGATAACGAAGATTCATACAGATGAGATTCTGGAAATACATCTGTGTAATCTGCCGGCGATCTGGGCGGGTGGGCGCCCCCACAGCCTCATGGCCTCATAGCCTCATACTCTCATAGCCCCAGGCCCCAGGCCCCAGCCCCGGGCCCCGGCGGTTGGCATCACCGGTCGCTCCATGTATCGTGCCTTGACGCGACAGGAGGTTTATGCCCACTCAAGACCGCAAGGCTGCCATCTCGATCGATGAGGCGCGGGTTCGCGCTGGGCTCAATGCCTTTCCGGATCCGCCTCGGGACGCACGCCTCGGCGGCATCGGGCTCGAACCCGAGTTCTTTCCGATTTTCCGCGACCGTCACGGCCGGCCGCATGGGCGGATGATGCTGACCCAGCCCGACGGCGTCGGGGTGCTCGAGGTCATCGACGAGCTTGCGGCCACGGATGACCGGATCGCGCCCCGATCGAGCGCCCCGCCCGGACCCGTGGAATATCCGATCAGCGATGGGGGCCGGTTGACCTTCGAGCCCGGAGCGCAGGTGGAGCACTCGACGGCGGTATACCCGGGAGTCACGGCCGCAGTCGACGACGTTGTCGAGGTGATGGGGCGGGTGCGGCGCGCGTTCAGACGTCATGGCGTCGATCTCGCGGCCGTCGGCGTCGACATCTGGAACGACGTCGAAACGGTACCCCAGCAGCTGCGCGCCGGCCGCTACACCGCCCAGGCGGCCTACTATCGTCAGCGCGGCCACTGGGGGGCGGTGATGATGCGCCACACCGCGAGCCTCCAGATCAACCTCGATCTCGGCCCGGAGGGGGTGTGGCAGGAGCGCTGGCTGCTGGCCAATCTGGCGAGCCCGCTGATGACCGCCAGCTTCGCGTCGAGCCCCGGTCTCGGGGCCGTCTGTAGCCGCGCCCGCGCGTGGCAGGAGCTCGATCCCACTCGGAGCGGGTTTCCGCGCCTCCTGATCGAAGGGTCGGGAAACGATCCCCGCCTCGAGTGGGGACAGGCGGCGCTCGAGGCCGACGTGATGCTCTACCGGGTCGATGACGGCCACTACGAACCCGGGTGCGTGGGCTGCAGCTTTGAAAAATGGATCCTCGAGGGACATCCTCGCTGGGGGTGGCCGACCGCCGATGACCTCGACTACCATCTGACGACGCTTTTTTTCGAGGTACGGCCGCGTGGATTCCTCGAGCTGCGGGCGGGAGAGGCCTTGCCCGACCAATGGCGAACTGCGCCGGTGACACTGATGGCGTCGCTCTTCTACGACGACCGTGCCCGGACCGCGGCCCTGGCGCTGCTCGACGATCACCGCCGCGGTCTGCCGGAACTGTGGCGCCGGGCGGCTCAGGACGGCGTCCGCGATCCGATCCTTCGCGACCTCGCCTGCCGGCTTTGGGGAATCGGACTCGAGGGTGCGAAATCGCTGCCGGCGGGATACGTTGAAGACGACTCGCTGGCGGCGACCGAGGCGTTTCTGGGTCACTTCACATCCCGCGGCCGGATGCCGACCGATGATCTGCTCGATCTCAACGCCGAGGATCCCGCCCGCGCGCTGGAGTGGGCAAGCAGCTGACGCTTCGCGAATTCTCAGTTTTGAATTTTGAATTTTGAATTTCATCTCATTCCTTTCGGTATCCCGATCGAAATCTGGCGCCACGGCACACTGGTCGTTGATAATTTCCGGAATTGATAATTGAGAATTCAACATTCAGATTTGGAACCGCTATTCTCATACCGTCCTGAGGAGGCAACGAGATGATCTTCGATTCCGAGATCGATCGCGCGGTGCGGGCGGGGACGCCGCTCGGCGAGACCGCACCGTGGAAGGCGCTCGAGGCACATCATCGCGAGATTCGTGACATTCACATGCGCGAGCTCTTCACCGCTGATCCCGATCGCCGTGGTCGATTCTCGCTGGAGCTCGACGATTTGCTCCTGGACTACTCGAAAAACCGGATCGACCAGAACACGGTGCGGCTGTTGATCGAACTGGCGCGTGCGAGCGGCGTGCCGGAGGTCGCCCGAGCGATGTTTGCGGGCCAAAGGATCAACTGGACCGAAGGCCGCTCGGTGCTGCACGTCGCACTCCGCAATCGGGCCGGAGTTCCGATCATGGTCGACGGCGAGGATGTGATGCCGCGGGTCACGGCCGTGCTGCAGAAGATGCGGAGTTTTTCAGAGGCGGTCCGCTCGGGTCAGTGGCACGGCTTCACCGGTCGCCCGATTACTGCGGTCGTCAATATCGGCATCGGTGGCTCCGACCTCGGCCCGGCCATGATCTGTGAGGCCCTCGGGCCGTATTGCGACGGGCCGGAAGTTCGTTTTCTTTCGAATGTGGACGGCTCTGATTTTGTCGAAAAGACCCGTGGGCTCGACCCTGCGGAGACCCTGTTCGTGGTCGCCTCCAAGACCTTTTCGACCCAGGAGACGATGACCAACGCCCAGACCGCGCGGCGGTGGCTGGTGGGCGTTCTCGGTGACGAGGCCGCGGTGGCGAGTCATTTCGTGGCCCTCTCCACCAACCACGAGGCGGCGGAGGAATTCGGGATCGACCGCGAAAATGTCTTCGAGTTCTGGGACTGGGTCGGTGGTCGCTACTCGAGCTGGTCGGCCATCGGCCTCACGATCACGCTGGCGGTGGGTTTCGATCGCTTCGAAGAGCTGCTCGAGGGCGCGCACGCGATGGACCTCCATTTTCTGCAGACGCCTCTCGATCGCAACCTGCCGGTGATCCTGGCCATGCTCGAGATCTGGTACCGGAACTTCTTCAACGCCGCGACCAAGGCCGTGCTGCCCTATGACCAGTATCTACGCCGTTTTCCGGCTTACCTGCAGCAGGGCGACATGGAGTCCAACGGCAAGGCGGTCGACCGCGACGGCAACCGGGTCACGTACCACACCGGTCCGGTAATCTGGGGGGAGCCCGGGACCAATGGCCAGCACGCGTTTTACCAGCTGATTCATCAGGGCACCGGACTGGTGCCGTGCGACTTCATCGGGGTCGTCAACACCCACAACCCGATCGGCGATCACCACCGAAAGCTGATGGCCAACTTCTTTGCCCAGACCGAGGCCCTGATGGCGGGTCGAAGCGCCGTCGAGGTGGAGGCGGAGCTCCGCACCCGTGATTTCGACGACGACCAGGTCAGTCTGCTCCTGCCGCACAAGGTCTTTGAGGGCAACCGGCCCACCAACACGATCCTCCTCGATCGGATCACTCCGCGCTCGCTCGGGATGCTGACGGCGATGTACGAGCACGCCATCTTTGTCCAGGGCGTGGTGTGGCGGATCAACAGCTTTGACCAGTGGGGAGTGGAGCTCGGCAAGGTGCTGGCGGGCACGATCCTCGATGAGGAGAACCGCCTGCTCGCCGGCGACGAGGTGGATCTCTCGCATCACGACAGTTCGACGAGAGCGTTGATCAAGCGCTACGTGTCGCGCCAGGACGGGGATTGAACCACAGAGGCACAAAGACACAGAGGACGAACACCGAGCCGCCCGCCCGACCACGTCACAAACACGAAGACACCAAAACAAAAAAAATCACAAACCCACCCGCCCAGATCCTTCGACTCGGTCGCTTTGCTTCCTCGCTCAGGATGACATTCTGATTGGGCTGCCGAGGCCAGCCCATCGTCATGTCATCTGCGTGATCTGTAGGCAGTTTGGGTGGCGGGGCGCGCCGGGTTAGAATGCCGACTCCCGGAACCTGGGCTGGAGGATTGATGACACTGATTCGCGTGGCGCACTCGCCGGACTCCGACGACGCGTTCATGTTCTATGCCCTGGCGAAGGATCTCATCGACACCGGCGATCTGCGCTTCGAACACGTCTTGTCCGACATCGAGACCCTCAACCGCGAGGCCTTCGCCGGGACCTACGAGGTGACCGCGGTGTCGATTCACGCCTACGCGCACCTGGACGACCGCTATGCCCTGCTCGGCTCGGGCGCGTCGATGGGCGACGGCTACGGTCCGGTGCTGGTGGCGCGACATGCGGCCGCGAGGGACGAGTTGAGGTCGATGAAGGTGGCCATTCCAGGCCGGCTCACCTCGGCGGCGCTGGCGCTCAAGATGTGGGACCCGGCCCTCCAGACCGTGATCTACCCCTTCGACGCCATCGTGCCGGCCGTACAGTCGGGCGAGGCGGACGCAGGCGTCGTCATCCACGAGGGCCAGCTCACCTGGCAGGACGAGGGTCTCGAGAAGATCGTCGATCTCGGCGTGTGGTGGGCCGGGGAGACGGGAGGCTTGCCGCTACCGCTGGGGGGCAACGTCATCCGGCGCGATCTCGGCGAGGAGAACATGGCGCGCGGGGCGGCGCTCCTCAAAGCGTCCATCGAGTACTCGCTCGCACACCGTGAGCAGGCGCTCGACTACGCCCTCGACTACGGCCGCGGCCTCGACCGCGAAAAGGCCGATCGCTTTGTCGGGATGTACGTCAACGAGCTGACGGTCGATTACGGTGAACGGGGACGCACGGCTGTCACGACCTTTCTCGATCGGGCCTATTCTGAAGGCCTCATCCCAAAGGTGCCGCAGCTCGATTTCCTCTGAGCTCGACCACGACAGCGGCGACCGCTCCCAACGCGGCACAGACGGCGAGCAACATCCACACAAAACCCCAACTCGCGGTGCGGTCGTGGATACCCCCGGCGATGGCGGGACCGGCGAGGTTACCGAGGTTCGAAAAGGCCGTGATAAAACCGAATGCGAAACCGACCCTGGCCGCGGAGACTAGCGTCGCCGGCAATGAGTAGGTGGCGGTGGCGACGGTGGCAAAGGTCGCTCCGACGAGGACCATGGCGGGCGCCGGTGGAAGGAATCGAAGGGCCATGCCCGCCAGAACCCCGGAGAGAAGCAGTTGGCCTGCCAGCAGCCATCGCCCGGCGCGGCCGGTGCGGTCGATCAACATCCCGGTGATCGGGGCGAGAACGATGGCGACCCAAGGGATCAGGCTGACCGTGAGGAGGGCCCCCGCGCCGCCACCGGCCCACTCGGGGGCAAAGGTGAAGACCGAAGCGTAGGCGGCGAAGAAGAGCATCCAGGAGAGGGCCAGAGCCACCAGCGGCATCGACAGCCACGGGCCCCTGCGCTGTTCGTCGGTGGCGGCCTCTCCGCGGAGCTCCCGCGGAACGGCGAGATTGTGGAGGGGGATGGCGAGGATCACCATGACCGCCAATGTCATCAGCTCGCCGCGCCAGCCAAAGACGGACAGAAGCTTCGGGTGGAGGGTAAACATGACAATCATGCTCGCCGGGTAGACAGCGTTGAAGATTCCCATGGCCAGAGCGAGCTCACGGCCGGCAAAGGCAGTGGAGACGAGCCGGGCAAGCAACAGATTGATCGCCAGCCCGCCGACGCCGAAGAGGAGCCTGCCGGCGACCAGCACGGGGTAGCTCGGGGCGAGGGCGAAGAGCGCCGCGCCGATCGCCATCAGGCCGAGGGCAACATTGCCGGTGGCACGAGCGGGCCAGCGGTCGATGGCCGCGCCGAGCGGGATCGAGAACAGAATCGCCGGCACCGAGATCGCCCCCATCAGCACGCCGATGGCGAGGTGGCTGAGCCCGAACCGCGACATCAGCTCGGGGACCAGCGGCGGCACGGCAAAAAAGGTCACACCGACCGAGAAGAAGCTGACAACGGTCGACGCCAGGATCAACCAGCGGCGGGGCGCGAGGTCGTGCGGCATAGGGGGATAATACCCCGCCCGCCCCTCGGGCTGTGGGCTATGGGCTATGGGCTATGGGCTATGGGCCTATGACGGTCGCCCACCCTCCCTCTAATAGAAGGAAACGGTCTCCGTTATTTTTTGTGGTGCGGGCGTCTCGCCCGCACTTGCAGCCTCCGATGTGCAGCCGAGACGGCTGCACCACAAATTGCTCTTGAATCGCCGGCAACGAGGTGAGTGAACCCCCCAAAGCCCGTAGCCCCATAGCCCCATAGCCCGATCGCCCCAAGCCCAGAATCTCTTGACTCCTTGAAACAATTGTTTAGAATAGTCGTTTGAAACAGGTGTTGGGAGTGATTATGGACGCAACAGTCAATCACCGATGTCGACCGCAGGAGACCGAGGAAACCCGGGAACGGATCCTCGCTGCAGCGCAGAAGCTCTTTGCAGAGAAGGGTTTCGACGTCACATCCGTGCGCGATATCACGACCGAGGCGGGCTGCAACGTGGCCTCGGTCAACTACCACTTCGGCGGCAAGGACAATCTCTACCTCGAAACCTTTCGGTCGATGTTGAAGTTTCTTCGTGATCAACGGTTGTCGGTCCTCGATGAGCTCATGGATCGGAGCCCAGCGCCGACCCTCGAGGAGTTTCTGCGTTCGTTCGCCGAGGGTTTTATCGATCCCCTGGTCGACGAGAGCCGGGGCCGGCTCTTCATGGCCCTGGTTTCGAGGGAGATGTTCGACTCTCGGCTCCCGCACGATGTGTTTCTGTGCGAGTTTATCCACCCGATCCTCGAACGGGCGATGGCGGCCCTGGCCGAGTTCGGTCCGAAGCTCGAGCCCGAGGCGGCGCGGATGTGCATCATGGCGATGGTCGGTCAGCTGCTGCACGCTCTCAGAACCCACCATCTGTTCTCCGATCACGAGAACTCACTGGGTTTTCCCGCCCACCTGGGGGACTACATCCCTCATTTCGTTCGCTTTGCGGCGGGAGGAATCCGCGCCTGCGCAATCAGCGAGATCGATCCGGCCAAAAGCGAAAGTCTCCCGGAGGTCAGGTCATGAAGCCACGATTCGCCCTGGTTGCCGTAGCGGCGATCGCAGGACTGGTCGTCGTCAGCGGCTGCACTCTCGGCCCCGAGCCCGAACGCCCGGTGACCGCGGCCGACGTTGGCGACACCTATGTCTACGCGCCCGATGCGGAGGCTCGACCGCTGCCCGAGGTGACGCCGTGGTGGCGGGACTTCGGTGACGAGACCACCACCGAGCTCGTCGAGCTCGCCCTGGCGCACAACACCGACCTGCAGGCGGCCGCCGCACGGGTGCTCGAAGCCGAGGCTGCCCTCCGCCGGGCCGGCGGAGCGAGATTGCCCCAGGTCGGCTACGGTGCGTACCGCGTCACAACAAAGATTCTCCTTTGTGCTGCCGAATATCGGCCGCCAGGACATCGACTCCACGACCTACTCCTACAACTTCAACGTCTCATGGCAAGCCGATCTTTTCGGCCGCCTCAAACGAAGCCGGCAGTCCACCTGGGCGAGTCTGCTGGCCGAAGAGGCGGCGCGGGAAGCAATAGTCCATTCGGTGGTGGCCGCGGTCGTTCGCGCACGGGTGCTGGTCGCCACGACCGCGTGGGCCCTCGATATCAACCGGCAGATCACCGCGAGCTGGGAGTCGACCACGCGCACCGTCGATCGTCGTTATCGCGCCGGCATCGCGGGTGCCGTCGAGCTCCACCTGGCGCGCGAAAACCTGGCGTCGGCGCGCGCTTCCGAAGCGACCCTCGAAGGCCAGGTGGAACAGGCGCGGCTCGCCCTCGATGTGCTCGTGGGCCGTCGCCCCGGCAGCTCCGAGATGCTGCCCGCCACCATGCCGCAGCTCCCATCGCTCGATCCCGTGCCGCTCGGTCTGCCGGCGGCGCTTCTCGACCGCCGGCCCGATCTGCGGCGTGCCGAGATGCAGCTGTCGGCCGCCACCTATGGCGTCGGCGCGGCGATCGCCAACCTTTATCCGGATCTCAGCTTGACCGGTTCGGTCGGGGAGTCCGCCGACTCGTTCAACGAGCTCGATCTGACCAACTTTGTCTACAACATCGTCGCCAACCTCACCGGTCCGCTTTTCAGCGGCGGCCAGCGCCGCGCGGAGGTTGACGCCACCAGGGCGCGGGCCGAACAGGCTGCGGCCGTGTACGCCGGGGCGGTGCTGAATGCCCTGCGCGAGGTCGAGGACGCCCTGGTGTTCGGCGAGTCCTCAGTGCAGAATTTCAACCTGACGACCGACCGGGTCGCCGAGGCCCGCGCGGCGGACAGCCTTGCAAAGCAACGCTATCAACGCGGAGTGGAGACCCTCCTCACCGTCCTCGAGACCGAGCGCCGGCTCCGTCTTGCCGAGCAGGCGATCGTGAACAGCACCATCAGCGTGTGGAACGCCCGCATCGATCTCTTCCTTGCCCTCGGCGGCGACTGGGGCACCAACTTCCTGGAATCCGAACCCGATCCCGTCGATCAATCCGGCACTCAAGCCAATGCCGAAATTCCAAATTCCAAATTCCAAATTCCGAATTCGACCGCCACGAACGGACGGGCGGCAATTCCTAATTCCTCATTCCTAATTCCTAATTCAAACGAGGTACTCTGATGTCTCCCAAAGCCCTCAAGCTCATCGTTCCCGTCATTGTTCTCATCGCCGGCGTCGCCGCCGCGGCGATGATCGTATCGGCCCGCAAGACGCCTCCTCGGGTCGATCGCGTGCCCCTCGGTCCCCTGGTCGAGGTCATGCCGACCGAGGTCACCGACGTCCCGGTTGTCGTCACCGGTCACGGAGAGGTTGTGGCGAAGGTAGCTGTCGACATCGTCCCACAAGTGGCCGGTCAGGTGGTCGGGGCACACCCGTCGCTGGTGGCCGGCGGGTTTTTCAAAGCCGGTGAGGTGCTGGTGGAGATCGATCCGCGCGATTACGAGCTGGCCGTGGAGCGCGCGCAAGCCGCGGTGGCGCGAGCCAGGGTCACCCTCGAGCGCGAGCAGGCCGAGGCCGAGGTGGCGCGCGAAGAATGGAACGGACTGCATCCGGGCGAGAAACCGACCGGACTCGTGGTGCGTGAGCCCCAGATCCGGCAGGCCGAGGCCGAGTATGCGGCCGCCGAGGCCGACCTCAGCGTTGCCAGGCTCAGCCTCGAGCGGACGAGGATTTCGCTGCCATTTGATGGGGTTGTGGTGTCTGAAAACGTGGATATCGGCCAGTACGTCGGCAACGGGAGCCGTCTCGCAACGGTGTACGGGACGGACGTTGTCGAGGTCCGGGTGCCGTTGGAAAGCCGCGAGGTGGCGTGGTTCGACGTGCCCTCCCGCGGCGGCGGCAAGGGATCGGCGGCCGAGGTCAGCGCCAGCTTCGGCGGCACCCAAACGGTGTGGAAGGGCAGGGTGACGAGGATGGAGGCGCAGGTGGACCAGATGTCGCGCATGGTGCACGTTGTCATCGAAGTGCCGAAGCCTTACGACACCTCCTCCGGCCACCCTGCGCTGCTGCCGGGGAGCTTTGTCGACGTCCGTATCGCCGGGCGCACGCTGGGTGACGTTGTTGCGGTGCCCAGGTATGCCGTCCGGGAAGGCGACCGGGTGTGGGTGTTCACCGATGGCACGCTCCAGATCCGCGATGTCGAGGTGCTCCGTGCCGACCGCGAGCAGACCTTGATCTCGTCCGGGCTCGAAGAGGGCGATCTCGTGATCATCAGCTCGCTCGACGCGGTCACCGACGGCATGACCGTCCGCCAGCAAATCGCCGCCGGAGGCGCGGCATGAAGGACAGCCGTAAGGGTCCACTGGCGTGGTTTGCCGCCAACCACGTGGCGGCCAATATTCTGATGATCTTCATACTGGTGTCGGGTGCACTGTCGCTGGCTTCGGTGGTGATCGAGATCTTTCCCGAGATCGAGACCGACACGGTGACGGTGCGGGTGCCCTACCGTGGCGCCTCCCCGGCCGAAGCGGAGGAGGGCGTGTGCATTCGCGTCGAGGAGGCCATCGCCTCCATCGAAGGCATCAAGCGTGTCCGCGCGTCGGCGCAGGAGAACCTCGGTACGGTGACCGCCGAGCTCGACGAGGATGCCGATGACCGCAAGGTGCTCGACGACATCAAGGCGGCCGTGGACCGCATCGAGACCTTCCCGGTCGAGACCGAAAAACCGGTGGTCTCCGAGGTCGACACCCGGCGGCGGGTCATCACCATCGTGCTCTACGGAGAGGCCCCCGAAAAGACGCTGAAGGCGCTGGCCGAACGGGTTCGCGATGAGGTGACCGCGCTCGACAGCATCTCACAGGTCGAAATCGCCGGCGTCCGCAACTACGAGATCTCCATCGAGGTTTCGGAGCAGGCGCTGCGCCGCTACGGTCTCAGCTTCGAGCAGGTGGCGAGCGCCGTCTCGATGTCGTCGCTCGACCTCCCGGGGGGAGCGGTCAAGACCCAGGGTGGCGAGATCCTCCTCCGAACCAAGGGACAGCTCTACCACGGCGCCGAGTTCGAGGACATCGTCGTCGTGACCAGACCTGACGGCACCCGGGTTTCCCTGTCCGATGTGGCCACCGTCGTCGACGGTTTCGAGGACACCGACACCGCCACCCGCTTCGACGGCAAACGGGCGGCGTTGATTCAGGTCTACCGGGTTGGTGACGAGGGCGCACTGGACGTGGCCCGGACCACCAAGGAGTACCTCGCCGAGCTCGCGCCGGAGCTTCCGGCCGGCGTTTTCGTCGACACCTGGGACGACGACTCCATCATTCTCAAACAGCGCATCGGGCTATTGCTGCGCAACGCCCGGCTCGGGCTGGTCCTGGTCTTCATCTGTCTGACCCTGTTCCTCAACACCAGACTCGCCTTCTGGACCACCATGGGCATCCCGATCTCGTTTCTCGGCGGGCTGTGGCTGATGCCTTACGCCGATGTGACCATCAACATGATCTCGCTGTTCGCCTTTATCGTCGTCCTCGGCATCGTCGTCGACGACGCGATCGTGGTCGGCGAAAACATCTTCAACTATCTCGAAAAAGGCATGAAACCCCTGGACGCGGCCGTACTCGGCGTCCGCGAGATGGCCATGCCGGTGACCTTCGCCATCATCACCACGGTGGCGGCCTTTGCGCCACTGCTCTTTGTTGCCGGCAACATGGGCAAGATCATGCGCCAGATCCCGATCGTCGTGATTGCGGTCCTGCTGACATCGCTGGTGGAGGCCCTGCTCATTCTTCCCGCCCACCTGTCGGGCGAGGGAAAGATCTTCAACCGGATCATGGGTCGATTCCTCGGTCCGATCGAGCGGGTTCAAGACAAAGTCCAGGCCGGGCTCCAATGGTTTATCAGGGTGCCCTACCGTAAATCGCTCGCCTTTGCCCTCGAGTGGCGCTACCTGACGGTTGCGCTGGCCGTGGTATTTCTCTTCCTCAGCGTGTCGCTGGTTGTCGGTGGCTTTCTCAAGTTCAGCTTCATGCCGCGGGTCGATTCGGACAACATGATGGCTTCTCTGACCATGCCGCAAGGGACTCCGGTCTCCCAGACCGCGGCGATCCTGGCGCGGATCGAGATGGCGGCCGAGGCGCTCGCGCGCGACCACGACGAGGCCCAACCCGACGGCTCGCCTTCGATCATCCGCCATATCTCGACCACGGTCGGTCAGCAGCCGTCCTCCGGCGGCGGCGGTCCAATGGCCCAACGGTCGTCGGGCGGGGATTCGTCCCACCTCGGCGAGGTCAATGTGGAACTCCTGGGCGCCGAGGACCGCGATGTGGGTTCGGGCGAACTGGTCAACCGGTGGCGTGAGATCGTCGGCGAGGTGCCGGGAGCGGTTTCGCTCACCTTCAGGGCGAACATGTTCTCGGCCGGCGACCCGGTCAGCGTTCAGCTGGCGCACCGCGATTTCAACACCCTGCTGGCGGCGGTCGACCGGCTCAAGGACATCATCGCCGAGTACCCCGGCACCAAGGACGTGGCGGACTCCTTCCTTCCCGGAAAGAAGGAGCTCAAGCTCACCTTGACCCCGGAAGGCCGGGCGGCGGGGCTGACCCTGTCGGATCTCGCGAGGCAGGTCCGCGCCGGTTTCTATGGCCAGGAGGTGCAGCGGATCCAGCGCGGCCGTGACGACATCCGGGTCATGGTGCGTTACCCCGAGGCGGAGCGGCGCTCGCGCGGCGACATCGACGAGATGCGGGTTCGGCTGCCGGGTGGGGCGGAGGTCCCATTCACGACGGTCGCCGTGGTCGAGGAGGGCCGCGGCTACGCGGTCATCAATCGCACCGACCGCCGCCGGGTGGTGACCGTCAGCTCGGACGTTGACGAGTCCGTGGCCAACGCCAACGAGATCTCCGCCGACCTCCGCACCAACGTCCTGCCGCGGCTGGCCAAGGACTATCCCGGTCTGACCTTCGATTTCGAGGGCGAGCAGCGCGAGCAGAAGGAATCCCTGGACAGCATGAAGATCAACTTCCTGGTCGCACAGCTGGCGATCTTCGCCCTGCTGGCCATTCCCTTCAAGTCCTACTCGCAGCCGCTGATCATCATGTCGGCCATCCCCTTCGGGCTGGTCGGTGCGGTCTTCGGCCACATGCTCATGGGTCTCGACCTGACCATGCTGTCCATGTTCGGGATGGTGGCCCTGACCGGGGTGGTGGTCAACGACTCGCTGATCCTGGTCGACCTCATCAACCGCATGCGCGCCGACGGGGCGACGGTGGACCAGGCGATCCGCGATTCGGGCGAACGCCGCTTCCGGCCGATCATGCTCACGACGGCGACGACCTTTCTCGGTTTGACGCCGATGATCTTCGAGACCAGCATGCAGGCGAAGTTCCTGATTCCGATGGCTGTGAGCCTGGGTTACGGCATCGTTTTCGCGACCGCGATCACCCTGATCCTGATTCCGACCCTGTACCGCATCCTCGAGGACCTGAAGGCGTTCTTCGGTGCGACAACCGAAGAGGTCAGGGTGAGCCGGCAGGTGCCGGCGGTGGGAAGCTAGGATTTGGAAGAATTAGGAATTAGGAATTCCCGCCCGCCCTCCCATTTCGGATTTCGGATTTCGGAATTCGGATTTTCCGCCCGCCCTCCCGCGGCATGAAAGGCCAAATGGAGAAAAGGAGCATGAGGCGGCCGCAACTTCCGAGTCAGTAGAGGCGCGGGAGCAGTGGAAATGCGGGTGGCTCTGCCCCTTTTCCCTCTTCCCGTTTTCAGAATCTCGCCCGCTCTCCCGGAGCACGGTGGGGTGGGTGGGAACTCAAAACTCAAAACTCAAAACTCAGAATTGTCGTCCGAGGTTTGGTTGGAATACGTTGCGGTAGTGGCGGACCCTCCAAGGGAGGATCCCGCCTGTTCGTTCAAAGGTGACGAGGTCGAAACGGCACGGCTGTTCCCACAATCCATACCTGCCGAGATAGGCGGATGACGTGCGGACGAGGACCTTTTGCTTCTTCGCGGTCAATGCGGCGGCCGCTCCGCCGTAGAGGTCATCCGACCGCGCCTTGACCTCGACAAAGACCGTCTCGCCGCGGTGTCGCATCACCAGGTCGAGCTCGCCACCGGCGCCGCGCCAGTTGCGGTGCCGCGGACGGTAGCCCTTGACCACGAGCAGCAGCAGGGCGACCCATTCGGCGCTGCGTCCGAGGCGGTGTGCCGGTGAACGTTTCAACTCGACGATTCTAATATTAGCCGGCAGTGTCGTGGCAACGGTGCCCGGACGAAGGGAGCCAATCGTCGTATCGAGAGTCACACCCTGCGAAGGGCCGTGATCGGGTTGACGCGGGCCGCCCGCCACGCGGGTACGAGGCAGGCGAACAGCGCCACGCACCCGAGAAAAACGGCCGCACCGACGTAGGCAAACGGGTCGAGCGCTTCGATTTCGAAGAGCAGCCCTTGCATGAGACGAGAGCTCAAGAATGCGCCCATTAATCCGAGGACGAGACCAGTGCTCACCATCAACAAGCCCTGTTTCATGATCAAACCGATCACCTCGTTCGGCGCGGCCCCCAGGGCGACCCGGATTCCAAACTCGTTGGTTCTCTCGCTCACGTGATAGGCCAGCACCCCGTACAGTCCGATGGCAGTCAAGAGAAGAGCGACAACTGAAAGCAGGCCGAGCGCGAGCGTCACCACGCGGAGACCCGAGCGGTCCCGATCGACCAGGGCCGCCAATGTGACCAGATCGCCGAGCACGGCGTTTCGATCCTTTTCTTCGACGAGCCTCCGAATCGTTTCCATCAGGAGCTCTGGGTCACCCTCCGCTCTCACCACCAGCCACTGATTCATGACACCGAACTGTGGCGATGACATGTACATGGCCTCGTTGAAATCCGAGCGGACGCCGTTGATCTTGGCGTTGCCGACAACACCGACGATTTCAAAGGTAGAGTCCAACCAACCCAGCTTGACCATTTGGCCAAGTGGGTCCTGGTCGGGGAACAGCGCCCCGGCGAGGGCCTCGCTGATAATCAATACTGGAGCGGTGTCCGGAGTGTCGGCGTCCGAAAAATCCCGACCGCGGAGCAGTGGGATGCCGATTGTCTCGAAGTACCCCTGGGTCACGAATCTCGCCAGCGCCATTTCGGAGTCCCTCGGTTCGGGTCGGGGCTGAGCGGCATGCCAGATGGGCCAGTCCGTTCCGCGTGAAGCGAGCGGTAATTTGGTGATCGCAGCAGCGTTCGTCACCCCGGGCAGGGTTTTGATCTCCTCGATCAGCGAGGCGAAATATTCGGCACGTTCGTGCGCCGTGGGGTAGTCGGCGTCCTGGATCCCATAGGTGCCGCCGAACAGGTTTTCGGTGTCGAAACCGAGTTGAACCGACGCCAGATTGACCATGCTGCGGATGAGCAGACCGCAGCCGATGAGCAATGCTACCGACATCGCCACCTGGACCACCACCATGACCGTCCGTAACCGTGTTCCGACTCGACTCTCGGAGGTCCTCGTGGATGTTTCGAGCTTCTGCCAGATATTGAACGATGTTCCTCGCAGAGCGGGGACGATTCCGACCACGAGACCGGTGGCAACCGATAGCGCCAACGCAAAGAGCAGGACGCCACCGTCGATCGACGGCACGGGCACACCCGGGTCGCCCATGGGCAAGAGCCGCAGCAGCAGATTGTGGAACACGAACGCCACCGCGATCCCGACCAAACCGGCTACCAGTGAGAGGATCACACTTTCGGTCACAAGCTGGCGGACGAGCCTGCGCCGGGAGGCCCCCAGCGCCGACCGCATGGCCATCTCGGAGACCCTTTTTTGGCCTCGCGCCAGCAGCAGACCCGCCACGTTGCTGCACGCGATCAGCAACAACAAACTAGTCGTGACGATCAGCAGGTTGAGACTCGGGCGGACGTGCCCGACCATGAAATCGTGCAGCTCGTACAAGATGAGCGCCTTGGCCTTGTTGGTGTCCGGGTACTCCTGTTCGAGAACCTTGGCCACGGCGTCGACGTCGGACTGCGCCTGCTCGAGAGACACCCCATCTTTCAGACGGCCTACCCCCCATAGGCTGTGAGAGTCCCGCTGGGGATCGATGGGACAGTCACGATCGATCAGGATCCACAGATCGGCGTCAAATAGAAAGCGGAACCCCGGCGGCATCACCCCCACCACCTGATAGGCCGTACCATCGAGGTGGAGAGGACCTCCGACGGCGCCCTCCGATCCACCAAATCGGCGCTGCCACAAATCATGGCTGATCAATACGACCTTGGCCCCGGCCAGAGCCTCCTCGCCCTCCGAGAAATACCGGCCTTGAATCGGGGGAACGCCCAGAGTCGGAAACAAATCCCAGGTCGTGTACACCGCTCCGACCACCTCGGCCCGTTCGCCGCCCGTCATCGTGAACCGGTTGGTGCTAGAGAGGGTGCAGAAACCCTCAAACGATCGACTGAGACGTCGATAGTCGAAGAAATCGAGTCTGGAGACCGGTCCGCGGTACCTGCCCTCATAGGTCTTGGCCGCAACCACCAGCCGGCCCGCGTCCCGGTAGGGCAGTGGGCTCAACAGGAGGGCCTTGATGGTACTGAAGAGTGCCGCGTTGGCGCCGATTCCGATCGCCAGGGTCAGCACGACGACGATTGAAAATCCGGGGGATTTCTTCAAAATTCGCAGTGCGAATCGGATGTCGTGGAGGAGCATGTCCAGGGCGGCGCCGTGGCGTTCATCGCGGACGCCCGCCTTGACCTGTTCGATCCCCCCGATCTCGATCAGCGCCTGCCTTCGGGCCTCTGCGTGATCCAGCCCACCGCTGGTCTTTTCTTCGATCAGCAGATCGAGATAGCTCTTGAGCTCCTCGTCGAGCTCGAGATCGAGCTTTTCGCTCGAGAACGGGGCGCGTAACGCAGCTTTGAGAGTCGACAAAAACGGCATCTCTTCTCCTTCAGCCGGCCTCGAGGACCTTGCCGATGGTCAGGACGAGGTGAGTCCACCCCTGTTTCTCCTCACCCAAACGCGCGTGACCGGCGGCGGTGAGCTCGTAGAACTTGGCGCGCCGGTTGTTCTCGGACTCGCCCCACTCGCCGCTGATCCAGCCTTCCTGTTCCATGCGGTGGAGAGCCGGAAACAACGATCCCGGTTTCACTTGAAACACCCCGTCGGTGACCTGTTCGATGCGGCGGGAGATCCCAAGGCCATGCATCGGCGCCACGGAAAGGGTCTTGAGAATCAGCATATCGAGGGTGCCCCGGAGAATCTCCGTCTTGTTCTCAACCATTGCAACTTCACTCCTATCGGTATTCTATACGAGTGGGTCGAACCAGGGTTTCAGATGTGATTCGTACCGGTCAGGCTGGTCGGCCACCTGCCGATCGAGGGCAGTGCCGGATCGGTCAGAAGCTCGTCTCGGGGATGCGGAGGATGGCCTTGCACCCCTGCAATTCCTCGCGATTGCGAACGGTCACCGAGCCTCCGTGGGCCTCGGCGATCTGTCGGCTCAGAAAGAGACCGATGCCCGAGCCGCTCGGTTTGGTCGTAAAAAACGGCACGAACAGATTGGCCGATTCCGGCAGACCGGGGCCTTCGTCGCTGACGACGACCTCCGCGAATCCTCCGGCCGACGACCAGTGGATTCTAACGCCACCACCCGTCTCCTGATTCGCCTCGACGGCATTTCTGAGCAGGTTGATCAGGATCTGCTCGATCTGGTCCCGATCGGCGTCGACCATGATCGCCGGTCCATCCTCAACGAGCACCCTGGACCCTTCCTCGAGCTCTACCACGTTTCGAATACAGGCACCGATATCGACCGGGGAGATTTTCGGTTCGGGCAGTTTTGCGAGGCGGGAGCAATCACCCATGAATCGGTTGAGCGCTTCGACTCTGGAGGCGATGACATCGAGCCCTCGGCCGAGATCGCTGCGCCAGTCGCCGGGCAGCGGTTCCTGGTCGACCAGTTTTTCGAGGCTCGCCGCGAGCGAGGTGATCGGGGCGAGTGAGTTGTTGAGCTCGTGCCCGATGACCCGGATCAGCCGTTTCCACGCCGCCAGCTCCTCGGCGTGGAGCGCACGGCTCACATCGGAGAGCACCAGGAGCCGATTCGCGCGCCCGTGTTGTCGGAAGGTGCCCCGACGCATCTCCCAACGGCCGGTTTTTCCGCCGATCTCGAGCTCGACGGTTCGCGCCGGCGGACCGCTCAGACAGTCTCCGAGGCCGAGATCTGCCGCCGATCTTCCAAGGAGATCGGAATCCTGGTGAAAAAGCACTTCGCCGGCGGCGTTGACCTGGCGCAGGCGGTCCGAGCCGTCGAAGGCGAAGACCGCGACATCGATCTCGCCCATGACCTTGCGAACCAGGGCGGTTGCTTCGAGGTCCTCAACCCGTTGCCGGCGCAGGGTCTGCGCGAGCAGGTTGAGCTCGGTGATCACCTCCGCGAAGGGGTCCGTGCGTCCGACCTGGCGAGCCCGGAACGAGTAATCCCCCTCGCGCAGAGCGGCCAGAAGATTGGAGCACGTTCGCAGATGGTAGCTCGTGCGGTTGCGCACGAGGAGGGCCAACCCAAGCCACACGACGACGAGCCCGATGACGAGCAGGTTCCTGGTTGTCTGCGGGAGCCCGGTCCGCCACAGAAGGAATCCGGCGGCAGCTGTCGGGATCAGACCGGTGAGCAATACGAGGCTCGTGAGTTGACCGTGCAGCCTCTTCACAGACCGTATTTTTCAAGCCGGCGGTAGAGTGCGCTGCGACTCAAGCCCAGCGCGTGTGCGGCCCGGCTGACGTTACCGTCGTAGCGACGCATCGCTTTCTGAATGAAGGTTTTCTCGAGATCATCGAGGTTCATCTCGTCGAGAGTGACGGTCGCCGAGGAACCACCACTCGCGAGACCCAGGTGGTCGGCCTTGATGGTGTCGTCGCCGGCCATGAGGACCGCGCGTTCGACGACATGCGCAAGCTCGCGGACGTTCCCCGGCCACCCGTGGCGCATGAGAATTGTGGTCGCCGCTCCGTCAAATCCGACCAGCGATTTGCGGTACTTCTGGGCGAAGCGGCCGAGAAAATGGTTGGCCAGCAGCGGGATATCCTCAGCCCGGTCGCGGAGCGGCGGCAAGCGGATCTCGACCGTATTGATCCGGAAGAGAAGGTCTTCGCGGAACCTGCCTTCGGCCACCTCGTGGTGGAGGTCGGCGTTGGTCGCCGAAAGGATCCGCGCGTCCACGGTCGAAGTCTTTGATGATCCCACCCGCTCGAGCTCACCGGTCTCCAGTGTGCGCAGGAGCTTGGCCTGTTGATCGAAAGGGACGTTGGCGATTTCGTCGAGGAAAAGCGTGCCGCCGTCGGCCATTTCGAAGCGGCCGATCCGGTCGCCCTTGGCGTCGGTGAACGCGCCCTTGACATGGCCGAAGAGCTCGCTCGCGAAGACGCCCTCCGGGAGCCCGCCGACGTTGACCGTGATCAACGGGCGTTCGGCGCGCGCGGACACCGCATGCAGCCGTCTCGCGATGACCTCCTTGCCGGTACCGTGCTCGCCGGTGATCAGGATGTTGGCGTCGGAGGGACCGACGCGGGCGATCAGCTCCAGCACGGGCGCCATCACGGGGGCGGTCGCGATGAGCTCCGGAGCGTCCTTCATCAAGAGCGTGCTGTTCTCCGCCTCGAGTCGTTGCCCGCGGCGAAGGGCCCGGCTGAGGGCAACCTGGATCCGGAGTATGGACAGGAGACGGTCGTTGTCCCACGGTTTTTCGATGAAATCCCTGGCACCCACCTGGATCGCCTGGACGGCCAGCTCGACGCTGCCCCAGGCGGTCATCACGACCACCGGCAGGGTACTGTCGAGGGACTGGAGCGTCGAAATCAGCTCCAGACCCTCGGCGCCCGAGGTGGTATCTCGGGCGTAGTTGAGATCGATCAGGGCAACGTCGAATTCCCGGTCGGCAACGGCCGTGACGACGCCCTCGGGCGAGTCAGCCGTTATGACGACGTAGCCCTCGGGTTTGATCAGGAGACGCAGGGATTCCAAGACATCCGGCTGATCGTCGGCGATCAGGATTTTCGGCGTTCGCTGATCCTCAGTCATTCGTCCTCGTACAGTCATCCTACCCGAGACGTGGCCTACTCGCGCAGCGCGATCACCGGATCGATCCGAGACGCCCTCAGAGCCGGCATCAGACCGGCCAGCAGTCCGACCACCATCATGCCCGCAGCCGCCGCGGTGTAGACCACCGGGTCGAGCGTCGAGACCTCAAAGAGGATCTCGTGGAGCCACCGGCCCAGAAACCACGCGATCAGCCCTCCGGCCAGGACACCCGACAGGATTAGCGATATGTTCTTGGAAAGGACCGAGATCAGGATCGAGCGTGCCTCCGCTCCGAGGGCCATCCGGAGACCGATCTCCTGGGTCCTGAGACCGACGGTGAACGACAGGATCCCGTAGACGCCGCTCAACGCCAGGACCAGCGCGATCACGCCGAAACCGACCAGGAGCGCGGTCAGGTTGTCGAGGGACTTCGTGTTGCGGGTGCGGAGCTCTTCCATCGTGGCGACCTCGTACACGGCGAGCTCCGGCCCGACTCTCTGGATGGCATCCTGGACGGCATTGGCCAGCGATGCCGGCTCGACCGCTGTGCGCACCACAAGGGTCATGGCCGACGGGGGGAAGAGGCTCAGCGGGTACAGGGTTTCGAATCGCGGGCCCTGGTCGAGCGACGTCATCCGGTAATCTCCCATCACTCCAACGACCTCGAGCCACGGGAAGTCCCCGTCCAACGGACCAAACTTGACCCGTTTCCCGATGGCGCTCTCCTCCGGCCAGAAATGAGTGGCCATCTGGCGGTTGATGATGATGACGCCCGGCGTATCGGCGCGGTTGAGGGCCGTGAACTCGCGTCCCTCGAAGACCGGGATGCCCATGGTTTCGAGATACCCGGGTGTGACCGCTTCGTTGCCGACCATGATCTTGTCGGCGGGGTCCGAGATCGGGTGCTCCTCGATACTCATGCTCGAGTTTCCGTTGTACCCAAGGAGGGGAATCATGGACGAGGCTGCCGCGGATCGTACCCCGGGGACGGTCTCGATCTCGCGCACGGCGCGTTCGAAGAAATCAACCCGCTCGGCGTCCGTCGAGTAGCGCTCGTCTGGCAGCGCGACTCGCATGGTCAGCAGATTGTCGGTGTCGAAACCGGGATCGACAGCCTTGAGCGCCACCAGGCTACGGAGCATCAATCCTGCGCAGATCATGAGAGCGAGGGCGAGGCTCACTTGAGCGACGACCATGAGATTTCTCCGGGCTCTCTCCCGCGTGCTTCCGTAGACGGCTCGCGAGCTCACCCCAATCATTTCGGTGAGCCGTGCCCTCGATGCGCGAAGGGCTACCGGTATTCCGATCCCCACGCTGGTCAGGACGAGCACCACTAGTGAAAAACAGAGCGCGCGAGCATCGACCGCCGCCTCGACTCTGGGTCCGAAAGCTTCCTGAATGCTCGCCCTGAGGGCACCGACGCTCCAACAGGCGACCGCGATGCCGAGCCCGCCCCCGGCTCCCGCCAACAATGCCGACTCGGTTACGAGCTGACGAACCAGCCGGCGGGGGCTGGCTCCGAGGGCGGTGCGGACCGCAAACTCGCGCTCGCGGCTGGTCGCCGTCGCGAGCAGGAGGTTGGCGATGTTGACGCAGGCGATCAGCAGCACGAAGCCGACGGCCGCACACAGGGCGAAGAGAATCGGACGCGTGTCGCGGCCGAGGAGCCTCTCGGCCAGGGACATCACCGTGACGGTGTGGCCCCGGTTGCTTTCCGGATAGGCCTCGGCAAGGCGGGCGCCGATCACCTTGAGCTCGCGGTCGGCCTCGGCGATCGTGACCCCCGGGCGCAACCTGGCGATCACGCTGAAGGCGCGATTCGATCGAATCTCCGTGTTTGGGCCAAAGGCAAACGGTGTCCACAGATCAAAAGGTCCCATGGCCACGGCAGCTTCGGGCGGCAGCACTCCGAGCACCTCGTGAGGGACCTCGTCGATCAGCAGCATGGTACCGACGACTGCGGGATCCGCTCCGAACCGCTGACGCCAGACGGTGTCCGACAACAACACCACGTGATCTGCATCTGGCCGGTCGGACGAGGCGTCGTAGCTCCGGCCGAGCGAGGGCTGGATCCGAAGCACCTGGAGAACCTCGGACGAAGCATTCACCGCGATCATCCGGTCGGGGCGCTCGTCGCCCATGACGTTGACGGCCTCAGAAATAAAAATCCCGGCCCGCTCGACGGAAGAGCTCTGTTCGCTCCAGTCGAGGTAGTCAGGTGCGGCGACCGTCATCGTGCGCCAGCCCGCCGCCGGTTTGGCGGTGAACAACCGTACAAGACGGTCGGGTTCCTCGAATGGGGGAGGGGTGAGCAGGGTCGAATCGACCACGCTGAAGACCGCCGTGGTCGCACCGATGCCGAGAGCCAGGGTCAGCACCGATATCAACGTGACCGTTGGATGGCGGACGAGCATCCGCAAGCCGAATCGAAGGTTCTGCCACATGTCAGACATTGCTGCGCCCTTCCATCTGTCGGTCAGCGAGTCGCCTCGATGACCGCCGGGTTCGTTTCGTCCACAACCTGGCCGTCAAAGAGATGGATGGTGCGCTCGGCGTACTTCAAATAGCGGGGATCGTGGGTCACCATGCAAATCGTGGCGCCGTCCGAGTGGAGCTCGCCCAGCAGATCCATCACCCGTTCACCGCTCCGAGAGTCGAGGTTGCCGGTGGGCTCGTCGGCGAGCAGGATCAACGGTTTGCCGACCAGGGCACGGGCGACGGCGACCCGCTGCTGTTGCCCGCCCGACAGCTGGGATGGATAGTGATTGAGCCGGTGTTCCATACCCACCTGCTCGAGGGCTTCACGCACCATCGCCCGGCGAGCCGACGACGGCGTGTTGCGGTAGACCAGCGGCAGCTCGACGTTTTCAAAAACCGTCAGATCGCCGATCAAATTGAAGCTCTGGAAGATGAATCCGATGGCCCGATTGCGGAGCTGGGCTCTTTCACGAACGGTCAGTGCCTCGGCCGGGTGGCCGTTGAGGTGGTACTGCCCCGCGGTCGGCGTATCGAGCAGACCCATGATCGAAAGGAGAGTCGATTTGCCGCCGCCAGACGGCCCCGATATAGTGACGAACTCGCCGTTTTCGATCTCGAGGTGGACGTCAGAGAGGGCGTGGGTCTCGACCTCGTCGGTCAGAAAGACCTTTTTGACGCCGGTCATGTGGATGAGGCTCGGGTTGTTGGTACTCATGTCTCTGCCTTTCTATGACTCGTTCAACGGAGACGGATTCGTTCGTGTTCATCCCAGCGGCTGGTGTCGGACAGAATCACCCGGTCGCCCTCGCCGAGACCGCTCAATACCTCGATGGTTTCAACCGACGAACGACCGAGCTCCACTCGAACCCGGCTCGCGTGTCTGTCGTCGTCCTCGATCCGGTAGAGCCCGACCGTGGCGCTCTCCTGGCTCTGTACAGGCCGGCCGACAAAGAGCACATCGCTCAGCCGCTCGATATGTATGATGCCGTCGACCGCCATGTCGGGACGGGCACCGTCCGGCAGACCGCCGTCGAGACGAACCTCGACCATCACCGTGCCCTCCTGCACCGATGGGTCGACGCGGGCAACCGTGCCATCGACGAGGCCGTTACGGGTGTCGACGCTGACCGTCTGTCCGGGACGCACGTCACGGGCGCGGGTCGCCGGCACTCTCAGCTCGGCCTTGAGACGGGTCGGTTCGGCCACCTTCGCGAGCATCGTGCCGGAGGCCACCTGCTGGCCGATCTCCACAGGCACCTCCTGCACCACCCCGGCGATCCCAGCGCGAACGGCCAATGCATCCAGCTGTTCGGAGCGCAATCTGTAGAGCGCACGTTGCTGCTCGACCTCGGCCCGCTTCGCCGCCAACAACGCGCGATTCGCCTCGGCGTTGATGTCGAGCCGTTGAGCTTCGATCTTCTGCCGCGTTCCCACCGCCTGAGCCACCGCCTCAGATGAACGCAGCTGGATATCCGAGATCAAGCCCTTTTCGAAGAGCTCCCGGTTGGCCTCGGCCAACAGGGAGGCCTTGGTGTACTCCGCATCGACCTCGGCGGCGCGCGCCTGTTGGTCGAGCTCCGACGAAATCAGAGACACGCGAACGCTCTCGAGCTCGGCCTCCGCCCGGAGCAGGGCGTTTTCGGCATCGACAGCCGAACGCTCGACCTCGGGATTGGATAGCTCGAGGATCAGGCCGTCGGCGGCGATAGTTTGGCCGGGCTCGACGTGGACGGTCTCGACGCGGCCGGTGCTTTGGGCCTGGACCCATCGCAGCTGCTCCGGCACCAGCTTGCCGTGGCCCCGGACCTGGCGTTCGAAAGTCCCGCGTTCCACCGTGCCGATCCACACGGTGTCGCGATCGACCGTCGGGGCGGCAGGCTCAAGGCTGGCCACGGCGACCGTCACAGCCACCACTGCCACAACCCCGCCGGCGGCGATCAGCCAGCGGTTGCGTCGTTTCTTTTCGACGATCCCGGTGCGAAGAATGTCCATCACTCGCTCCGGAGGAGGGTGCACGTGTCGACGCGCGAGGCGCGACGGGCGGGGATATAGCTGGCGACCACGGCAACCGCGACGATCAACAGGGGCACGGCGATGAGCACGCCCGGGTCCAGGGCGCGCACGTTGTAGAGCAGGCTCTGCATCGAACGGGTGGCAACAACGGCGCCGCCGAGACCGAGGACCACACCAATGAGCACCGGCAGCAGGCCGTTTCGCACCACCAGCTGGCGCACTTCTGACGGTGTCGCGCCGAGGGACATCCGGATGCCGATCTCGAACAACCGGCGGTTTGCTGCAAACGCCACCACCCCGTAAACACCCACCGCCGCGAAGAGCAGCGCGATCGAGCCGAATACCACCAGGAGGGCGGTCGGGAACTCGCGATTGGCTGACGTTTCCGCACGGATTTCCGCCATGGTCCGGAAGCTGGCTATCGGTACCGAGGAATCAACCTCATGCAGGATATTCCGGATCAGTTCGGTGTACCCACTGGCATCGCGATCGGTGTGGACCACGAGCCAGAGGCGGCGAGCAAATCCGAGCTCGAAGCTGTCCGCCGCCAGGCCCTCGGCGGTAAACTGCGCGAGGTTCGCGTACATCATGGGGTACGGCTCGCGCTCGAGATCACGTTGCCGGATGTCGGGAACGATGCCCACGATCTCGGCCCACGGTTGGTCGTCGCCCCAGCGCTTGACGCGCCGTCCGATGGCTTCGACCCCGTTGAGGAGCTGGCGGGCAAACGCCTGGTTCACGATCACGACCAGGGGACGACCGGCCGAGTCGTGCCCATTGAAGAGCCGTCCACGGACTGGAGCCATCCCGAGAGTGTCGAAGTAGCCACGTGACGTGAGCTGGAAGTAGGTGTGCGGCGATTCTCCGATGGTCTCGACCTCTCGGCCCTCGATCTGGATCGAGTAGGTACCAAAGCCGCCGGCCAGCGGCACCTGGCGCACCACACCCGCCGAAAGAACGCCTGGAATCGCCTCGACCCTTTCCTCGACCGTGCGGAAGTAGTCGGCGATCCGTGGCCCTTCGGCATAGATCGACGCCGGAAGAGAGATGCGGGTCGTGAGGATGTTGTCGGTACGGAAGCCCACATCGACGCGGGTGAGCTCGGTGAGCGTGCGAACCATGAGACCTGCGCCGACCACGAGAATGACCGACAATGCGATCTCGGCGGTCACCAGACCGTAGCGGAGCCGGTTGCGGCCGCCCGTCGCGACGGTGCGGGCGCCGGCCTGCAGGTCCTGGGCAGAGCTGAGCCCCGAGATTTTCAGCGCGGGGAACACACCGGCGAGCAACCCGACGACGACCGACACCAGGGCCGTGACGATGAGGACCGCGAAATCGATACGCACATTGTCGGTTCGAGGAACGGAAGATTCGGCTAACGCCAACATTGTTCTGGTGCCGAGGAACGCCAGCACGACCCCAAGGGCGCCGCCGGCGAACGACAGCAGGAGGCACTCGGTGAAGAGGTGGCGCAGCAGTCGCGGCCGCGACGCACCGATGGCCGACCGCACCGCCAGCTCGTGATTACGGCTTTCCGACCGCACCAGAAAGAGGTTGGCGACGTTGGCAACCGCAATGAGGAGAACGAAGGACACCGCACCCATCAAGACCAGGAGAGGCGTCCGGACCTGGCCGATCTGGGACTCGAGGAGGCTGACTGCAGAGATCCCGTACTGGAAATCCTTGTAGTTCTCGGGGTACTCCCGGATGATCCGCTGACCGTAGGCGGCGAACTCGGCCTGCGCCTCCTCGACCGAAACGCCGTCCGCGATCCGCGCGATGACCGAGTAGAGGTGGTCCGTCCGATACCCCGGAACGGATGGGTCGAACCAACGCGGCTTCCACACCTCGACCTCGGAGGAGGGGAAGTCGAAGCCGGGCGGCATGACACCGATGACCGTGAGCGGCGCGCCGTCGAGGATCACCTTTTCGCCGATGATGTCGGGGCGCCCGCCGAAGTGGCTCTGCCAGAGCCCGTGGCCGATCACCACCACGTCGGTGTCGGGGCGCTCGTCGTCCGCCGTGAACCCTCGCCCGAGGGCGGGTTGGATGCCGATCACATCGAAGAACTCGTGGCTGACCTCGACTCCGAGGGGAAATCGAGGCTCCGGCGAGTCGCCGAGATACCACCGTTGATACTGGTAGAAGGTCACGGATTCGACGCTCTCGAGCTCCCGGTATTCATGGAAATTAGCCGCGGCGCTGGAGTTCCCGACCCGTCCCTGGAAATGGGTTTGGACCCTGAGGAGGCGATCCGGCCCGGGGTACGGAAGATCGCTCAGCAGCACGCCCTTGACGACGCTGAAGATGGCGGTGGTGGCGCCGATCCCGAGGGCCAACGTGACGATCACCAGGATCGAGAACGACGGGCTCCTCCCGAGGTGCCGCAGCGCGAAACGAATTTCGGTGAGCAGGGGATCCATCACATTCCTCCGAGTCGGTCTCCTATGGAGCAAGTGTCGTGCCAGGGCGAGGGATGTGCCCTGTCAGTCCGAGCAGGTGCGCTGCTGTGCGCTTGTGCAACCGGATTGTTCGGAATCGGACACCGGAAGCCGGTATCATGCGCCGGATGCGCACCGACGACTTCGACTTCGAGCTCCCGAAAGAGCTGATCGCCCAGCAACCGGCGCCGCGGGGCACCTCGCGGCTGCTGGTGCTCGACCGCGGCTCCGGTTCGCTCGCGCACCTCGACGTGGGCCGGCTGCCCGAGCTGCTGCAGCCCGACGACCTGCTGCTGCTCAACGACACGCGGGTGATCCCGGCGCGGCTGCACGCAGACCGGTCGACCGGCAGGACCTTCGAGCTCCTGCTCCTGCGACCGCTTGCGGACGGCCGCTGGGAGAGCCTGCTGCGTCCGTCGGCGCGGGCGCGGATCGGAGAGCGGCTCGAGCTGGCCGACGGGGGAGTGGCGATCCCGGAGAAGCCGATGGGCGAGGGCCGCTGGGCCATCCGCTTCGAACCGCCGCTCGATCTCGAGCGTCTCGACCACATCGGCGAGATGCCGCTGCCGCCCTACATCGAGCGGCCGGATGGCGGATCGGGTGGCGGATCGTTCCGACTACCAGACGGTCTACGCCGCAAGGCCGGGAGCGGTGGCGGCGCCGACCGCCGGCCTCCACTTCACCGACGAACTGCTCGACGGCGTGCGCGCGACCGGCGTGGAAATGGCCTTTCTCACCCTGCACGTGGGGCTCGGCACATTCCGCCCGGTGTCGGTCGACGACATCGCCGACCACGAGATGCACGAGGAGTGGTATCACCTGTCTCGAACGACACGGTGGCGGCGGTCAACCGCGCCCTCGACGAGGATCGCCGCATCGTCTGTGTCGGCACCACCTCGGTCCGCGCCCTCGAAGGTGCGCTGGCGGCGGGGGAGGGCCGGCTCGAACCCGGCGAGGGCTGGACCCGGATCTTCATCACCCCGGGCTTCGAGTTTCGCGGCGTCGGCGCGCTGCTCACCAACTTCCACCTCCCGCGCTCGACCCTGCTGATGCTGGTCAGCGCCTTCGCCGGACGGGAGCAGATCCTCGCCGCCTACGCCGAGGCGATCAAGGAGCGATACCGGTTCTTTTCATATGGGGACGCGATGCTTATCGTTTAAATGTTTGAACGTTCAAACGTTAGAACGTTTCGCCCACCTGCCCCTACGAAAGCTGAATCGTCAGTGCTTCCATCGGGGGGAGGGATGCAAACGTTAAACGTTTTAACGTCTTAACGTTCTAACGATGCGGTGGAAGGGACCGTTCCGGCGCCCGGACGCCGGTACGGTCGAAAGGGCGGGGTGTTCAGTTGGGGTTGCGTCCGGTGGTGTCGGGGTTGTCTGGAGGGTGGGCAGGTCTCCTGGTCGCCACCTGGCGGGTGGGCACCCGCGATGAGTTCTCCGGGGAACGGGCGTTTAGGACCATGTTCGAAGACCTCCTGACAGCTGTTCTATGCTCGAAACGGGAACAACGGTTACAGAGATCTACGTTTTGCTCCCGCGACTGGTTTCGTCGGTCGGAGAATGCTCTGCGGTGGGGGCGGCCGACGGCGCCCGACGTTCGTCCTCCTCGCCGAGGACCCGCAGCGCCGGTGTTTCGAGATCGTCCATCTGCCCGCTCCTCACCGACCAGATGAAGGCCGCAACTCCGGCCAGGACGAGGAGGAGGGCGATCGGCAGGGCGATGTAGATGGCGGACATGAGTCACAATTCTTAATTCTCAGTTTTCAATTTTTAATTCCCACCCAGCCCTCCCGGTTGGTAGCCACGAATTCGTGGGGGAGTGTGGGAATTCAAAATTGAGAATTAATAACTGAGAAATTCAAAAAGTTTTCGCCCGGTACGAGCTCAGCACCACCGTCATCGAGCTGAGCGGCATGAGGATCGCGGCCAGGATCGGGCTCATGTGGCCGGTGACGGCGAAGCCGACCGCGACCAGGTTGTAGGCGAGCGAAAAGACGAGGTTGCGGCGGATGACTGCGAGGGTGCGGCGTGCACCGCCGAGGAGCTCGACCACCGGTTCGAGCCCCGGTCGGCCGAGGTAGACGTCGGCGGCCGCGAGTGCCGCCTCGGCGCCGCCGTGAACCCCGATCCCGACCGTCGCCGCGGCCAGCGCCGCGGCGTCGTTGACCCCGTCGCCGACCATTGCCACCGTCGCCTCCCCGGCCGCCGCCCGCACCGCGGCCAACTTGTCCTCGGGGGTCGCCCCGCCGCGCGCAGCGGACCGGTCGATACCGACCTGGCCGGCGATGGACCGCACCACCGCCGGGTGGTCGCCGGAGAGGATCTCGACCTGCCATCCGCTGGCGCGGATGGCTGACACGGACGCCTCGCTGTCGGAGCGAAGGGGGTCACCGATCGCGGCCACCGCGGCCACTCGGTGCTCGACCGTGATCACGACCGGGCTCAGCCCGTCCTCGGCGTACACGTCGACCGCGGCCTGCGCGGCCTCGGGGAGGGAGCCGAGCTTCCGCTCGGCATGGGAGGCCGAGGCGACCAGCACTCGTTGCCCGTCGACCACGCCCTCCACCCCGGCGCCGGTGAGCTCGCGAACCTCGCGGGCCTCCGGCACACCGGTCTGCGGTCCCGTTGCGGCCAGCGCTCGCGCCACCGGGTGGGCGGAGTGGCGCTCGAGAGCCGCCACCATCGGCCTGACGCTTTCGTCGCCCCACCAGCGGACCACCGCCAGCCGTCCCTCGGTCAGGGTGCCGGTCTTGTCGAGCAGCATGCGCCCCGGCCGGGCGAGGTTTTCGAGCGCGTCGCCGCCCTTGATCAGGATCCTGCGTTGCGCCGCGCGGCCGATGGCGGCGCTGACCGCCAACGGTGTCGCCAACCCGAGCGCGCACGGGCAGCTGACGATCAAGAGCGCCACCGCGTGGCCGACGGCGTGCTCGGGATCGAGGACCAGCCACACACCGAGGGTGACCGCCGCCAGGGCGAGCACGACCGCCACGAACCAGCCCGAGATCCGGTCGGCCAGCAGCACCACCGGCGCCCGTCGCATGGCGCCCTCCTCGACCAGCCGCAGCAGCCGCCCGACCCGGGTGTCCTCGCCGGTCGTGCGGACCTCGACCAGGATTCGCGAACCGAGGTTGACCGTGCCGGCGTGCACCGGATCGCCGGCCGCGACTGCCTCGGGCAGCGACTCGCCGGTGAGCAGCGAACGGTCGAGGCTCGAAACGCCATCGACGACGACCCCATCGGCCGGGATCGAGTCGCCCGCGCGGAGCTCCACGATCGAGCCCGGCGTCAGCGCCTCGAGAGGCACCTCGCGCACCCCGTCCGCTTCGACCAGCCGAGCGGTGGAGGGGGCGAGCGAGAACAGCAGCTCGGTCGAGCTCGCCGCCTTGAGCTGCTGGCGGCGTTGCAGAAAACGGCCGACGAGGAGGAAGAAGATCAGCGCCGTGACCGAGTCGAAGTAGATCTCGCCGGCGCCGCGGACGGTGTTGATCGCACCCTGGATAAAGCCCGCGAGGATGCCGATGGCGATCGGCAGGTCCATGTGCAGCGTGCGCGTCGTGAACGCTCCCCACGCGCCGCGGTAAAAGACCGAGGCGCACCAGAACACCGACGGCGCCGCGAGACCGAGGCTGACCCAGCGGAACAGCGTCTCGGTACTCGTCGCCGATGCCGTGGAAGCGGCCGCCGTAGAGCGCGAAGGCGATGAGCATGACGTTGCCGGCGATCGCGCCGCCGATGGCGATCCGGATCAGCAGCGCGCGCTCCTCGCGCCGCGCCATGTCGCGCGCCACGACCCCGCGGAAGGGGTGGGGCGCGTAGCCGATCGAATCCAGAAAACGTGCGATCACGGAGAGCGGAGTGGTCCCGGGGTCCCAGCTGACGGTGGCGAGCGAGCGGCCGAGGTCGAGCCGGACCTCGGCGACGCCGTCGATCACCACCGTCAGCTTCTCGACCAGCCACACGCAGGCGGCGCAGTGCACCCCTTCGAGGTAGAGCTCCACCGTCGCCAAACCGGAAGGAAGCGTCCGGCAGTAGAGACGGTGGAAGGCGGGATCGTCGAACTCGGCGAAGCTCTTGCCCGAGACGTGGGCCGGCTCATCGGGCGCATCGATTCGCGCCCTGATGTCGTAGTAGCCGTCGAGCCCGTGCCCGCGGATCACCTCGTAGGCCACCCGGCAGCCGTTGCAGCAGAACTGAAGCTTCGCGTCGGAATTCCACCAGACCGGCAGGGACGGGGAGCGAGCAGTGGGAGCACTCGAGACGGCACGAGCAGATTCTCTCATGAGTGGTGACATCGAATTCGGAATTCGGAATTGGAATCGTCGCCCACCCGCCCCATTTACAACCGCACACCACGCGGATGACGAAATTCACAATAAAGCACACAACTGAGGCGCCGGACCGAGGAGGGATTTGTGGTGCAGGCGTCTCGCCTGCACATTGATGATCATTCCGGACCCTGGCCGAGGGTCACCCCAACCCATCCACCGCCCATCCCCTCATTCGTTGTATGATTGAAAAGAAGGCTCTCGAACATCACAGCACGGAGACGCGGCGTCGTCTCAAAATCGATGTGGATCTCACGCCACGAGAGCCTAAGGCATTATGGTTCAGTAGGTTGCATAGGCAATCATAGGGCGGTAACTGTTGCCTCCCAACCGGAACCCCTACCCGGAACCAAGACACTTGACAAACGGTCAGATTCTTGTTTACGCTCACTTTACACAATCATGGGCGACGTCAAACCGTTCCCCGCGCCCGCGTCACTGAGCCCCCGGCGTCTGATGGATCGGGTGCGTTCCGAGCTTCGCGTCCGCCACAGCTTCGCCACCCACCTGCTGATGGCGGGGCACGATATCCGCACCATCCAGGAGCTGCTCGGCCACAAGGACGTGAAGACGACCATGCTCTCTACCCACATTCTCGCCACCTCGGCCGGTCGCGGTGTCACCAGCCCCGCGGATATGCTCTAGACACGATCACGAGCGCTCTAATACCCGTCGTGTTAGGGTGCGATCCAAGCACAATAGAAATTCCGTCGAACACTCCTTTCTCGAAATGTAATAATCTGGAAACAGCAACATGCACCGAAAGGGCACGAGAAAATTGGGGATTCGCGAACGCTGGATCAATGTCCTCCATCGAGCTGCGACGGGAACCAAGAGAACCCGAACACTTCTGACGCCAATCGGGGTGATCATCTTCGGTGCGTTCACGGCAGTGTTCGTGTTCGCCGCACTGTTTGTGGATGAGCTTCTGCATCTACCCCAACCGTTGCCGCAGGGTGCACGACTTTGCTTGTCGATTCCAGTGATGATGGTAGGGGCTGCCATTACGACCTGGTCTGCCTTTCACTTTCTGAAAGTCAAGGGAACCCCGGTTCCGTTTAATCCGCCCCCGAAGGTGGTCGATACAGGGCCCTACCGGTACGCCAGAAATCCGATGCTCACGGGGGTATTCATGTTCCTGTTCGGTGTAGGTTTCGCCGTCAACTCCGTATCACTCGTGTTTTTCTTCACGCCTCTGTTCGTATTGGTTAATATGTGGGAACTGAAGCAGATCGAGGAACCTGAGCTTGCCAAGCGTTTGGGGAATGAGTACACCGAATATCGGAGTCGGACTCCTATGTTCATTCCGGGATTCAAACCAAAATCGGATTCCCGCGCCTAACCATCTCGTAGCAGCGGACCCCCACCCTTCGGGGTGCGGTCGGCTGATCTCGGACCGTAAGCTTCGTGACCAAGAACCGCCTCTCGGCAGGAGAGTTTCCTTGAGAAAACTCATCGTATCTACTTTTGCGTCGCTTGACGGAATCACGCAGTCACCCGGCGGGCCGGAAGAAGACCCCACTGGCGGTTTTTCCCTTGGCGGTTGGATGTTCGGCTACGGGGACGAAAGCATGGACATCTCGGCATCAGGTTTCGACGGCAAGGATCGCGAGCTGGTGCTCGGGCGCAGGACCTATCAGATATTCGAAGCGTACTGGCCGTATCAGCCGGATGACCACCCGATTGCGAAGACGTTCAATGCAGCGAAAAAGTATGTTGCTTCGCGCACGTTGACGATGCTCAACTGGAACAACTCGACCCTGCTCCGGGGCGATGTCGTCTCGGCAATCAGCGCTATCAAGGCCCAACCCGGCCCTGACCTGCAGATGATTGGCAGCAGCAACTTGATTCAAACACTCCAAGCCGCCTCACTGATCGACGAGTACAACCTGTGGACCTTTCCAGTGGTGCTTGGGCGGGGCAAGCGCCTCTTCAGCGAGACCGCCAAACCATTGGCGCTGCGGCTTGTTCGCTCTCAGGTCTCGACCACCGGCGTTGTGATGAGTACCTGTTGTTCATCCTGTTCGTGGTCCTGGGCGGGTCGCTGGTTCTGCGCATTCCCAAACTCGTTTGGTTGCATCTTCCAGCTGCCGCATGGGGTGCGTTCATCGAGTTTTCAGGTCGCGTTTGCCCTCTGACGCCCCTAGAAAACCAGCTCCGCATGGCGTCGGGTTCAGCCGGGTTTTCCGGAGGGTTTATCGAACGCTACCTGATTCCAGTCGTCTATCCATCGGGGCTTGACCGTCCTGTTCAGATCGCCCTCGGTCTTGGGGTCATATTGGTGAACGCAGTATTCTACGGCCTCGTCGTCACGAGGTGGGCCCGGGCAAAAAAGGCCTAACAACTCATTCCAGCTGCCTCGGTTCGCTGAACTCGAACCGTTACGCGGTTGCGAACCTGCGTTCGACAGCACTTCCAAGTGGAGCGTTCGTACCGGCATGGCGGGCGGCCGATGACTCTGGGGACGTACTAAAATGGCTGCCGGGGGGATCGCGGCTCCTCTATGTTTGACCAACCGATTGGATCCCATGATTTTCGCCTCTCGTGGAGCCTCCTGTTGGCGGCCGCGTTGGCGGCAATCGGGTTGGCCAGGCTTTTCAGCGACTTTCTTACGGACATCGACCCGACTTGGGCGTTGTGCCTCGGCGACTCACCGATACGTTTCCTGGCACGTACCACCGACGGCTCGCTTGCAGGCAACCTCAATGTCCAGTACTTCAAGGTGATGGCAATCCCTTGCGGATTGGCCATCATTTTCCTGATCAACGGCGGATTGACTGGCGGCATAGCCGCTGCGGAACGACGCTGGGCCAGTCCTCGGTTCCGCTTGAACTGGATTGTCGCCCTGGCAGCGGTATGCGCAGTCTGCGAAGTCGAGAAGGCCACGCACCTCCTTGGCCTCCCAACCGGACTTGTGCAGGGCGAGCGAGCGTGGCTCAATCACGTTGTTCATCTCGTTGGTGGTGTCTTGTCGTACCCGTTGTCATCGCTGTTTCGGTACCGAGTGGAAACAGGTTAGGATGCGTTGGTTCATTCAACCCAGAATCACCCAGAGCGCTCTGAGAGCTTCGGCCAGCACGAGGGTCGTGGACAATTCACCTCCAATACATCGTTAATGCCCAACAAGACGGTGAAGCGGAGGCCAACCTGCAGCGTGTGAATAGCATGTCGACCTGAAGGCCGCCAGCAATGCCCTCGCCTCGTCCGGCCCAAGGGCCGGATCCTTGGGCCCGCTTCCCGTAGGCGTCAGGCAGGAGGTTGTTATGAAGATCGAACGCGACTCGCTCAAGCCAATAGACTTTGAGGGACTCGAGATACGCGATTACACTGCAGGCACGGAAGTCAGCTCTTCCGTCGCGGAAATCACCGTCCCGGCAGGTGTCGGGCATCGACTCGCGTGGTCGATGAGGTCGGACAAGTATTACTACGTGCTTGAGGGAAGTCTCTCATTCGTCGTCGGTGCCGAAACAGTGGAGCTCACCGTTGGCGATTGTTGCATCATCAGAAAGGGCAACCGATTCAGCTATAGCAACCCCAAAGGAGTCCTTGCCAGGGTACTCCTGATGCATACACCGAGTTTCGATTTGGCCGAAGAGGTCTTTGAGGATGAACCCGGCTCGTAACCAGGGAACCAGCCACGCTTGTCAGCTTCAGGATGCGCCCCTGGCTGATTTCGAGTTCTATGTGCGAAACGCGCCCACCACCTCGTCCCACAGGACCCTGGGATTTGTGGGGGGCGCCGAATACAATTGGTCATTGGTCGTATATTTGGAAGGATAGTTTTTGGCTTCTGATCTGGATTTTGTCGAATTCGTGCTTGATCAAATAGAAAACGCCGGTGTAATCGAGTACCGAAAGATGTTTGGAGAATATGCGATTTATTGTGAAGGAAAGATCGTAATTCTCGTTTGCGACAATCAGGTTTTCGTAAAACCAACTAACGCAGGCAGGTTGTTCATCGGTGATGTGGTCGAGGCGCCTCCATATCCTGGTGCTAAATCGTCATTTCTCATCGAGGAAAATATCGAAGACAAAGAATGGTTGAGCGAATTGGTGAGACTTACGGAGAAAGAGCTCCCGCAGCCGAAACCGAAAAAGAAACGGAAAAAGAGTGGGAAAAGCAACTGATACATCACCCGATTCGGACGCCGACTGTTTTGGCGCCGGTTGGTGCAATTGATGGTGTGCCAACTGGGAGGACCCGGAGTCTCAGTGCTCGCCGGTCGATTGGAGAAGAAATGATCGAGCGCATGCTCTCGATTGTGATCGCACTTTTTCCGATTTCCGAGGTCACGCTCGCGCTGATCAAGCGTTCGCGGAGCCGGTCGGCACAAAGTGAGGACAGGGGGTCCATGCGGCTGCTCTGGCTGACGATTTTTCTGGGCGTGGTCCTGGCCTTCGTCGCCGCGCGGGTGTCTGCGACGCGTATGGCGGTATCACCGCCGGTCATCTTCCTCGTGGCCCTGGTGCTCATGGTGGTCGGCCTCGTTGTGCGTTGGACGGCCATCCTGACGCTCGGCAGGCTGTTTACGGTTGACGTGGCGATCCACTCCGACCACGAGGTGGTCCAGGCCGGACTCTATCGATTTGTCCGCCACCCGTCCTACACCGGGCTTCTCATGACGTTTCTGGGATTCGGTGTTACCTTCTCGAACTGGCTCAGCATTCTCGTCCTCCTCGTGCCGACAACGCTCGGGATTCTCAATCGGGTGGAGAAAGAGGAGCGCGCGTTGCGGAGCTCACTCGGTTCCGCGTATGAGTCCTATTGTGCGCGCACGAAGCGTTTCATTCCTGGGTTGTTGTAGCTTTCCGGCCTGAAGGAGGAAGACCGATGCTGCTCAAAGGTTCGTGTCACTGTGGCGCGGTGAGTTTTCGGGTGGAGTCGGCTCACCCGTACCCGTTCAACCTCTGCTACTGCTCGATCTGCCGGAAAACGGCGGGCGGGGGAGGGTACGCGATCAACCTCGGCGGGGAGTTCGACACGCTCGAGGTGGAGGGGAGCGACCACGTCGAGGTCTACCGGGCGCGGATCGAGGACCCGGAAACCGGCAAAATTACCGAGAGCCCCGGTGAGCGCAACTTCTGCAGGGCCTGCGGCAGCGCGCTCTGGGTGTGGGACCCGCGATGGCCCGAGCTGGTTCATCCCTTCGCCTCGGCGATCGACACCGAACTGCCGCGGCCGCCCGAGCGGACCCATCTCATGCTCGACTTCAAGGCGCCGTGGGTGGAGGTCCGCCGCGATCCTCAGGACAAGCTCTTCCCCCGCTACCCCGACGAGTCGTTAGCCGAGTGGCATGAGCGGTTGGGTTTTGTCGAGGGTGGCTGATCCCTCGGATGACCCCCGTGCGTGAGCCATCCGCTATGATCTGGGACGACGGGTTCAGAGATAGCGAATGCTGCGGCTGGGTTCTGAGGGAAGAGTCATGAAATCGCCCACCTCGAAATCCGACACCACCTCACGCTGGGGGCTGATCCTAGTGGCTCTCGCCACAGGAGCCAGCATCGTTGCCATGGCCTTCGTTTCCAAGCGTGTCCTTGCAGAGCCGATCAGGCCCGTGTTTTTCGCCATCCCGCCACTCCTGATGTCCGCCTATGAGTACCTGGCCCATCACAAAAAAGTCCGGTACAAATCGAATTCCACATTCTGGGCCGTCACGATCCTGGTTGTGACCACCCTCATCCTCGTGTCGCACTGGCTGTGACGGCATCGACCATTGCTGCGCCGACTGAACGGAAACCGAGAGGCAAGCCCATGAGTGCCAACGTGAATCTGAAGGACAAGCTTGGACTATTTCACACTCTCTGGGATCCGAAGTGGATCTGAAACCAGAGGAAGGAGTTCAGAATGTCGACTCTCCAACCAGGTGATACTGCCGCCCGCACCTGCACGGTCAGCGACGAGATGATCCGGACGTTTGCCGAGCTGACCGGCGACAACAACCCGGTGCATCTCGACGACGCCTATGCCGCCGGGACGCGCTTCGGCCGCCGGATTGCGCACGGGATGATCGCCGCCGGGATGATCTCGGCGACCCTCGCCAACGATCTGCCCGGACCGGGAACGGTCTACCTCAGCCAGTCGCTGCAGTTCAAAGCGCCGGTGTATCCGGGTGACACGATCACGGCGAGGGTCGAGGTGCACGCGGTGCGACCCGATAAACCGATTGTGACTCTCGGCACGGTTTGCACCAATCAGGACGGCGCGGTGGTGTTGGATGGCGAAGCCTTGGTGCTGGTAGCGGATCGATGACTGACGGTATGGAATCGATGATCATGGGAGTTGAGCGGTGCGAAGCGACGAGCTCGATCTGAAACATTACGACACCGACAAGGTTCGAAGCGGCTACCTGAAGCGCTACGATCAGGTGCTGGCGCCGTGGCTCGATCGGGACATCGTGCTCCTGGAGCTCGGCGTACGCACCGGCGGCTCGCTCGAGCTCTGGAGAGATTACTTTCCGTCGGCCACAATTGTCGGCATCGACGTCGCGCTGCCGCCGGGTCTCAAGCGCCGCGACCGCATCCACGTTTACCAGGGCAGCCAGGCCGATCCGGGCTTTCTAGCGAAGGTGGCGAGCGAGGTCGCGCCGGACGGATTCGACATTATCATCGATGATGCCTCGCACATCGCCGAGCTGACCAGGATCGCGTTCTGGCATCTGTTCGAGAATCACCTCAAGCCCGGAGGGCTCTATGTCATCGAGGACTGGGGCACCGGCTATTTCGATGACTGGCCCGATGGGAGGTCCATCGATCCTGGATCGCTTGACGCGGCTGCCCCGAATCACCGGTCTTTCTGGAGGCGGGTTGCCCGCCGGCTCGGCGTCAAGCAGCGTCTGCGATCGCACGACTACGGAACCGTCGGTCTGATCAAGCAGCTGGTCGACGAGCAAGGCGCGCACGATGCGACCTGCCGGACGCTGCACGGGCGGCCGACCCGGCCGTCGCGATTCCACCAGATGATGATCGTGCCCTCGATCGCTTTCCTCTGGAAGGCGCCCGGTTGAATATGGTGGCAATTGCGTCCTGTTTCGGTCCCGGCGGTGCGTTCCGATCGTGCTGACCTTGGAGATTCGGATCGCACCCCCACGAATCGGGGAAGAATGAAATGAACCGAAAAACAATGGGCTCTCTGTTGGTCGGTCTGGCGGCTGCCGGATTCTTCGCCACGGCTGCAATCCACTGCACCGGGTACGACTCGGTAACCGCCCTGGCGGCGCAAGGGCCCGAGGACATGCAGGCACTCATGCCGGCACTGTGGCTGGCGTTTTCCTTCGATTTGATCGTGATCGGTTTGATCCTCGGGGTCGTCGCCTTCCGGCCCGCGCGATCAAGCCGCCTCATCGTCGCCGTTGCGGCACTCTGTCCTCTCGGCGCCGTGGCGCTGCAGCTTCGCTTTATCGGTTTCATTCTGCCGACCGCGATACTCCTCGTTCTTTCGACGCTCACGTTGACCGCCGCATCGGTGATCCCGGCCAACCCTGGTTCCATTCGAGAAGCGGGTGCGAGATAAGGGTTTGCCGCTTGCTCGCGGCGTGGCTGGACCGAGGAACCGTTATCCTTGAGCTCAGGGACCTCCATCGAAAGGGCGACCCAAACCATGAACATCGATTACCAACCGATAGGCGTGGTCCACAGCCCGTACGAAGACGCCGAAGGAGCGCCGATCCAGCCCTCCCGCGCGAAGGGCGTCACAGGCACGGTGGAGGTTTTCGAGGAGTACGTGGAGGGGCTCAGCGATCTCGATGGTTTTTCTCACATCATCCTGCTGTGTCATTTGCACAAATCGAGTGGCTATCGATTGATGGTCGTGCCGTTTCTCGACACAGAGCTCCGTGGCGTCTTTGCGACTCGTGCACCGTGTCGGCCGAACCCGATCGGCCTCTCGGTCGTCAGGCTGCTCGGAATAGAAGGGAACCTGCTGTCAATCGAAGGTGTCGATCTTCTCGAGGGGACGCCGGTTCTCGACATCAAACCGTATGTTGGCGAGTTTGACAAACCTGAAGATTCGCGAATGGGTTGGCTTGAAGCGGCGCGAATGCAAACTGATGTGGCGGACGACCGATTCAAATAAGATCGGACACTCGCCGCGTCGCGGCGCGCCCGGCACGATATAGAACCCAGGTTACTGGAACTCAAGAGAATGAATCCCTACATCGCACTGTTTCGAGGTATCAACGTCGGAGGCAAGAACATCCTGCCGATGAAGGACCTCGTGGCGCGGCTCGAGAGCCTCGGATGCAACGATGTCAGGACGTACATTCAGAGTGGTAACGCGGTGTTCAGGCACGAGGAGCTGGACTCGTTGAAGCTCGCCGCGGCAATCCGCGCGGCGATATTCGAAAGCCACGGTTTCGCGCCGGATGTCCTTCTCCTGACATACGCCGAGCTGGAGCGGGCCGTGCGGTCCAACCCGTTTCCCGAGGCCGAGGCCGAGCCGTCCACACTTCATCTCTTCTTCCTGGCTGGTGTTCCGGAAAATCCAGACCTCGATGCCATCGAGAAGCTGCGGGCCGATACCGAGCGCTTCGAACTCGAATCTGCGGTTGCATATCTTCACGCGCCGGCCGGCATCGGCCGCTCCAGGCTGGCTGCACGAATGGAGAGGGCGCTGGGCGTGGCGGGAACCGGCCGAAACTGGCGGTCGGTCTGCAAGATTCTGGAAATGGCGCGGGAACGTGGCTAGCCGAGACCGGGGAATATCCGCAGCTCTTCGACGGTCGTACAACCCGGAGGCCCCCATGCCCAACATCGTTCACCGCATCGGTATCGAGAGCACTTCGCCCGAGGGCGCCTACAACGCACTCGCCACCAGAGAAGGGCTGGCGTCGTGGTGGACCGAAACGGTCCTCGGAGAATCGCGCGTCGGCGGGGCGCCGCGATTCGCAGTCCGATGTGGATACCCGGTGAGAGAAGCGGGCTAATATCAACCCATGAATGCCCACATCCGTGCCATTTCTGAACGTGACTGGGAACCCATCACGGCGATCTTCAACCACTTTGTCACCGACTCGTTCGCCGCCTACCCGGACCAACCCGTGGATGAGTCCTTCTTTCGGGATCGTCACGACGCCAACCCGAGCTATCCGTTCGTCGTGGCCGAGGTCCATGACGTGGTTGTCGGCTTCGCCTATCTGAGCCCGTTTCATCCGGTGTCGACCATGCGTCACACCGCGAGCCTGACCTACTTCCTTCATGCCGAGCACACCGGTCAGGGGATCGGCGCCGCACTGCTCGAGCATCTGCTCCAGACCGGCAACGGCATCGGCATCACCAATTTCCTGGCCCACGTCTCGTCCCTGAATCCGGGCAGCATCCGCTTTCACCTCAAGAACGGCTTTACCGAGTGTGGTCGTTTTCTCGACGTGGGTGAAAAGAACGGCCGGCCCTTCGATATGGTCTGGCTGCAGAAACTTGAGAGATGACGGCATTTTGAATCGGCCGCAACCGCGCAGCGCACTTTCTAGCCCGCATATCTCACCGGGTTTCGTCGCGAGGGCGGCGAGGTGCCGTGCCCAGTGGGGTTTTCGACTCGAGGGGCGCGGAGACGTACTCGCAGTACGTTGAGCACCGAGCGGAGAGCACCGCTGGGTGCGACGCATCGCCGGCCGCAGCATAAAGCTGGTGAGAGATGCGGGCAGCTATCCCTGTTCGCCGACGGTCGGAGGGCGACCGCCTTGAGCGCGCGATCACCCTCGGCGTGCCCTCGGGTATCGTTGACCTTCTTGAAGTCATCGAGATCGACGTAAACGAGGACGAACGGCCTTCCGTTTCGAGCTGCCAGCCCCATGACCTCTGCGGCCGACTGCCTGAACGCGCAGCCGGACCTGACGCCCGTGAGGCCGTCGACCCGCGCCAGACTCTCCTCCAGCCGCAGGTGCGCCCGCAGGCTCGCGAGAAGCTGCGCGACGAGGACGAAAAACCCCAATCGAACCATGGCGTTCCAGAACGGGAATCAAGGGCGAGCTGTACGCGTGACCCGACGTCAGGTCGACACCCAGCCAGGCAAACGCTGAGAGCACGCTGATCGCCTGGCCCGTGTGCCGGCCTACGTACCAGGCCGTGAGCGCGATCGGGATGAGGTAGAAGATCGAAAACGAAAGCTCGAAGCCGGTCGTGGTCGAGGAGCACCGCGCCGAAGAGCACGACCGAGGCCGAAATGATCGTCAGCCGAGACGCGGTCTGGAGCATTCGACCGACCATCTTCAGGATGGTCTGGGTCCAGTGGCTTCCGACGTTGGGAGAAAATACGGGGTTGGCAGGAAACCCTCGCAAGTCATCGTGTGGCCCCACCGCATTGGTTTTTCGGGATTCGTCACTCGGCCTTGCAGCAGGTCGATTCGGCGTCGTCCGGGTCCGGCACCGCCGAATGGGTCCCCTGGTGCTTGTGAATGGCGGCGGTGACCGAGGCCGGGCGGCCGAGGATGGCGACCAGACCCAGACCCACGAGCAGGACGGCGGTCACGGCCGGGACGTGGCGGCGCAGCGGTGCGCTGACCAACTGGGTGCCAAGACCAACGGCCAGGAGCGCGGGCACGGTGCCGGCCCAGAAGGCGGTCATCACGGCGGCCCCTTTGAACGCAGCGCCGGTGCCGGCGGCGGTGACAACAAAGGCCCACAGCCAGCCGCAGGGAAGGAGCCCGGAGAGCACACCAACCACCGCGGCGCGGACCACCGGCGGTCTGTCACTGACCAGCGAAAAACCGCGGCGAAAGAGCCCGGCCAGCCGACCGTTGCCGCTACCGTGCTTGAAGATGCGGACGCCGCGCAGCTGGAGCAGCGCGAGCAAACCCCACAGCACCATGGTCGCTCCGGCAAGCACCGCCGCGATGCGTTGAAAGCCTGCGAGCGATCCTGCGACATCGAGGGCCGCGCCGACCGCGCCCGCCGCGAGGCCAAGGATCGCGTAGGTCAGCAACCGCCCGCCCGAGTACGAGGCGTGGCTCAGAAACCGTCGCGCCCCGGACGACGCGTCCGCGCCGGAGTAGAAGGCCACAAACGGGCCGCACATGCCGACACAGTGAAGGCTCCCACGACACTCGCGACAAACACGGTAACGAGCAGTGGGGTCATCGACGCCGCCCCTCGCTCGAATTAGGAATGAGGAAGTAGGAATTAGGAATTTCGCCCATCCAGGCAGAATGACAGCAGGGGAGGTAGGGTGGGAATTCAAAATTCCGCATTCCGACTTCCTCATTCATTCCCAGCTTCCTTCCACGAACAGGTGCCGCGTCTCGGCGTGCGTGAAGTGGCGGCCGCCCTGGTCGATCGTGAAGCGGAGCTCCCAGCGGCCGTTGTGCTGCATGGGCAGGGTCGTGCGGTACACGCCCGGCTCGCCGGTTGCCTCCAACCGGGCGCGAAGGATGTCGTCGCTGCGCGAGTTGTGAAAGGTCTCGACGGAAACCGCCGCATCGCTCAATGGCAGGCCGGCATCGTCACGGATCGAGGCCTCGAGCTTCGCCTGGTCGCCGGGCCGCACGGGCGGCGTCACCGCGAACTCGAAGCGCCATCCGAGCGCCTGGTTGGTGTTCTCCTGGGCCCGCCGGCCGTCCCACGCCAGCGCCTTCCGGTAGTAGTCCTCCTCGACGGCGTATGACGGGTCCGAGGTGGCGATGAACACCACGATCAGCGACACGATCACGTGCAGGGCAAGGGCGCCGGCGATCAGGTACGGCCAGATGGCGCCCCTTTTCACGAAGCTCCTCCGCCGTCGCTGGACGGTCCGAGAATGCGGTAGGCGATGTCGCGGCTGAAATCGACGCCGTCGCTGATCTGGAGAGTGATCGAGACCTCGCCCGCCGCAAACGCCGCCGGCGGTGCGGTGATGAAGGCGCCGGTCATCTCGGTGTCGCCGGCGGCCACGGTCAGCGGGTTTTCAGGCGCCACCAGCGTGATGCCGTCACCGGCGACGAGCTCGATCAGGTACGAGCGTTCCTCCGGCGCGCGGTTGGCGATCTTGAGCCGGATCTGGTTGGAGATATCGCCGTTGGGAAGCACGGAAAAGGGTGCGCCGAGACCGCGCAGGAGGGTCACGTCGGCGGTGCTCTTGCCGGCGAGTGAGAAAGCGAAGGCGCCGAACATGACGAGGAGAATGGCCGAATACACCACCAGCCGCGGCCGCAGAAAGGAGCGTATCCCGGTCGCCAGCTCGGCCTGCGAGGTGTAGCGGATGAGGCCGGGTTCGAGCCCGATCCGGTTCATCACGGCGTCGCAGGCGTCGATGCACTGGGTGCAGTGGATGCACTCCATTTGCAGACCGTCGCGAATGTCGATGCCGGTGGGGCAGGTGCTGACGCAGAGCCCGCAGTCGATGCAGTCACCGGCGATGCGTTTTTCCTGTTTGCGCCACGGCGCCCGCCGCTCGCCGCGCTTTGCGTCGTAGCCGACGATCAGCGATTGCCGGTCGAGCAGGACCGACTGAAAGCGGCCGTACGGGCAGGCCACGATGCAGGTCTGCTCGCGGAAGTAGGCGAAGTCGAAGAACATCAGGAGCGTTGTTCCCAGCATCACGGCGAAGGCCGCCGGGTGGTGGGTCGGTGGGCTGGACATCCAGCCGAGAAGGCGGTCCCAACCCACGAAGTAGGCGAGAAAGGTGTTGGCGAGAAAGGCCGAAATGACAAAGAACACGGCGTACTTGAGGAGGCGGCGCGCGTCCGGGCCCGAGGCGTCGAGATCCATCTGCCGTTTGCGGCCGCCCTCGATGAGGTTTTCGATCGGGCGGTAGAGGAACTCCATGTAGACGGTCTGCGGACAGCCCCACCCGCACCACACGCGGCCGAGCACGGCGGTGACCAGGAAGATCGCGATAAAGATCGAGAACAGCAGCAGCATCAGGAGAAAGGTGTCGGTGGGCAGGAAGGTAGCGCCAAAGAGGGTGAACTCGCGGCTTGGGATGTCGAAGAGCATCAGCGGTTTGCCGCCGAGCTTGGGGATCGGGATCAAAGCGAAGGTGGCGATCAACGCCCACGCCGTGACCAACCGATGCCGGTAGAAGCGGCCCTTCGAGGTTTTGGGTCGGATCCATCGCCGGCTGCCGTCCCGATTGAGGGTCGAGAGGACCCGCTCGTCGGCCTCGGGCGCGTTTGAGGTGATGGTCATAGCCCTCTCAGGACGCGGTGGTCGAAGCCTCGGCCGGTCCGCCAACCTCGGCGGAGGTCTCCGTCCCGTCTTCCGGTGGCGGCGCCCGGCGCACGACCCGCTCTCCCTGGGGCGACTTCGGATTCGGCGGCTCGCTGCCCAGCAAGGTGCCGACGTAGGAGCTGACAGCCATCAGCTCCGCCGGCCGCAGCTGTCGATCCCAGGACAGCATGCCCTTTGACGGCACGCCTTCTCGGACGGTCTTGTAGACGTCCATCAGCTGTCCGCCGTGGAGCCAGAACTCGTCGGTGAGGTTGGGGCCGATGCCGCCTTCGCCGAACATCCCGTGGCAGGTCGCGCATTTCGATTGGAAGATCTTCTTGCCGGCGTTCATCATGCTCGGGTCGGTCGTCAGGTTGACGAGGGTGAGCTCACGGATGTCGCCGAGCGAGAGCAGCTCCTCCGCCTGCTGGTCGTAGAACGCGATCATCTCCTGGTCGTACCGTTCGTTGGCGAGCATGCCGCCGCCGAAGTGAAAGTAGAGAATATAGAGCGGCGTGAAAATGATGGTGGCCCAGAAAATGGCCAGCCACCATCGTGGCAACGGATTGTCGTACTCCCGGATCCCGTCGTAGGAGTGGTCCAGAATGTGGTCCTGGTCGGCGGTTGCCGGCTCGATAACGTGATGCTGGCTGGTCACGGTTGATTTCCTCCTTTGACGGTCCGCTCCCCTTCGAGCGGGAGCTTCCGCACATGATCGTAGGAGGGCTTGCTGCGGACGAAAAAGACCCACACAACGATCGCCGCAAAGGTTATCAGGCAGAGAATCAATGCGAGCTCGGTCCACGACGAAAGACCGGCCGCGGACATGACGTCGCTGAGGCTCATGACGCGCCCCCGGCCTCTGCCGTTGCCTCGGCCTTGGCTACCGCTTCGACGGGGCCGGTTTCCTCTTCGACCGCTACCGGTTCTGGCTTCATGATGTCGGTGCCGAGGCGTTGCAGGTAGGCGATGAGGGCCACGATTTGTTTGTCCGCGAGCCCGTCGGGTCCGCCCTGGACGACTATCTCGGCGGCAATGGCCGCGGCCTGTTCGCGAGCGGCGGCGGCGGCGTTTTCAACATCTTCGTCGCTGTACGGCACGCCGAGAATCTGGTGGGCGCGCATGACGGGCTCGACGCTGTCGATATCGAGATCCTTGGTCAGCATCCACGGGTAGGCGGGCATGATGGAGCCGGCAGTGATTGCTCGCGGGTCGTCCATGTGGCGGACATGCCAGAGGTCGGGGTACTTGCCGCCGATCCGCTGGAGGTCGGGACCGATCCGCCGCGAGCCCCACTGGAAGGGGTGGTCCCAGACGAACTCACCGGGCTTGGAGTACTCGCCGTAGCGTTCGGTTTCGGCACGGATGGGGCGGATCATCTGCGAGTGGCAGTTGTAGCAGCCCTCCGAGAGGTAGATGTCGCGACCGGCGAGCTCGAGCGGGGTATATGGCGTCACCGTGGCGATGGTCGGAACGTTGGACTTGATCAGAAAGGTGGGGATGATCTCGAAGAGCGAGGCCACCACCACCGCAATCACCACTGCGACTGTGAACTTCAGCGGCAGACGCTCCCAGCGGCGGTGCCAGGTGGTCGAGAAGAAGCGATCGAGCTTGTAGGCCAGGTCGACCACGTGCGCGCCGCCGGCCTTCAACTGGCCGATCGGCTCCGGCCGGTCGGCGTAGTCCTTTGCCAATGCCGGTGCCTCATGCACCGGGACCTCGTAGGCCGAGGGCCGGTTCTTCCAGGTCATGAAGAAGTTGAGGCCCAGCATCAGCGCGCCGGCAAGGTAGGCTACACCACCGATGACCCGCACCCAGTACATGGGGATCAACCGGAGAGTGGTTTCGATGAAATCGGGGTATTTGAGATAGCCCTCGGAGTCGAAGGCGAGCCACATCAGCCCCTGGGTGAGACCGGCGGCGTAGATGGCGACGATGTAGAGAAGAATCCCGATGGTACCGAGCCAGAAGTGCGCTTCGGCCAGCTTGAGGCTCCAGAGCTCGGTCTGAAAGAGCCTCGGCAGCAGCCAGTAGATCATGCCGAAGACCAGAAAACCGACCCACCCGAGGGCGCCGGCGTGGACGTGGGCGATGGTCCAGTCGGTGTAGTGGGAGAGGAGGTTGACCGATCGCACCGACAACAACGGGCCCTCGAAGGTCGACATGCCATAAAAGGTCACGGCGACCACGAAGAACTTGAGCACCGGGTCGGTGGCGACCTTGTCCCAGGCCCCACGGAGGGTCAGGAGCCCGTTGAGCATGCCGCCCCACGACGGCATCCAAAGCATGACCGAGAACAGCATGCCGAGGGTCGATGCCCAGGCGGGCAGCGCGGTGTAGTGGAGGTGGTGCGGCCCGGCCCAGATGTAGATGAAGACCAACGACCAGAAGTGGATGATCGAAAGCCGGTAGGAAAACACCGGGCGGTTCGCGGCCTTCGGCAGGAAGTAGTACATGATGCCGAGGAAGGGCGTCGTCAGCAGAAAACCGACCGCGTTGTGGCCGTACCACCACTGCATGAAGGCGTCCTGGACGCCGGCGTAGATGGGGTAGCTGCGCCAGAGGCCGGCGGGGACGACGAGATTGTTGAAGACATGGAGCACCGTGATGGTGACGATGGTCGCGATGTAGAACCAGATTGCGACGTAGATGTGACGCTCGCGGCGTTTGGCAATGGTGCCGAAGGTGTTGACCGCAAAGGCGATCCACACCACCGCAATCGCGATGTCGATGGGCCACTGGAGCTCGGCGTATTCCTTGCCCTGGGTGATGCCGAGGGGCAGGGTGATCGCTGCCGAGACGATGATCAGCTGCCAGCCCCAGAAATGGATCGCGCTGAGGGCCCCAGAGAACATCCTGGTCTTGAGAAGCCGCTGCATCGAGTAATAGACACCGGCAAACACCGCGTTGCCCGCAAAGGCAAAGATGACGGCGTTGGTGTGCAGCGGCCGCAGACGGCCGAAGGAGAGAAATGGGAGCTCGAAGTTGAAGTAGGGTGCCGCGAGCTCGAGGGCGACGATGACGCCCACCAGCATGCCGACCACGCCCCAAATCAGGGTCATCAGCGTGAACTTGCGGACGATGGCGTCGTCGTAAGAGAACTGTTCGATCTGGACGGTCATCAAGCTCCTCCCGGAGATGTGATTGTAATGGATTCAACCCGCTGATCTCAGCGGATCGGAGACCTCATTCCCGGAGGTCGGATTGTGGGAATTCGACCGTATCAGGAATCATTCCCCCGAGAGCGTACCACGCGAACCAGAATGTGTGGCGAACGCCGTCGAGGCGTCGATCCGCGGCGAGGGGCTCGACGGATGCGGTGCCCGGATGGAGCTTGAACCGGATCCGAATCGGCAGCTCCGATGCTTCGGTTACGTACTCGCCATCGTCGCTGCCGACGGCGGTTGCAAGGCGGCTGAGGACGAAGGCGGAGTCCCGGCCGTCGACGGTCACGACCACCACCCGGTCCTTGAGATGGAGCTCACCCGCGGGTGGCAGGGGATCGACCGGAAAGCGGAGCACGTCGGACCCGAAATAAGAGTGGTATGGGTCCCGTTTGTATAGCCGCGCGAGCTCCGGCAGCGGTGCCAGGACCAGGGTGTCGGGGTGGCGCTCGCGCCACTCGGCCCAGGTCGCGAGCTCGGTGACCTTGACCGGCAGGGACGGCGCGGATGTGGTCAGCGGCCGTCCGTCGAGCTGGATCCATAGGGGTGATTCAGCGGGCATCCGCCGCCGGTCGTAGAGCAGGGGAATCGAGTTGTAGAGAAGTCCCGAAGCCCCGAGCTCGACCTCGACACCGTCGATCCACCGGCCGAAAACCGCGACGCTGTCGCACAGCGGGCTATAGGTCACGGCGATGAGCTCGCCGCCGACCACGTCGTTCACCACCTCGTGCCACCGCATCAGGCTGAGGGGGTAGGCCCGTGCCTCGGGGCCGATTGTGATGCCGATGACGCGGTCGTCGGAGACCAACAGCTTGCCGCGTTCCTCCGCATCCCGCAGCTCGATGTCGGCCACCGTCATCATCGCCGGCTCGGTGAGCACGTGGACGCCGTCCCTGGCCATCGCCCGCACCACCGAATCGGGCTCGACGCTGAGCTGTCCAAGATCGAAATTCCGGCCGGCCTCGTTGCCCGGGGTCTTTGTGTGGAGGGGAACGAGCAATGCCAGCACGACGATCACCGACAGAGCGGCCGCCGCCGCAGCAACCCACCAGCCGCTGCTCACGATGGCCGGTGTGCGCACGGTTCAGGGCCCTTCGCGGAACGGACCGGCGACACCCTGGAGCTCAACTGAGCCGCCGTCGGCGATGACGATCGTATCGCTGCGGTGGCCGCCGCCCCGGGCCGCCCGATCGTCGACGTCGAATACCATCAGGCCGAGCAGCACCGGAAGGTAGAGAATGCTCGCGAGGAAGAGGCGCCGTGCCGCCGGCTGGCTGCGGGCGCGCAGGAATACCCAGCCGAGCGCGACAAAGGCCAGCCCCACCGCCTGGGAGGCGACGAGGTAGGTGCCGCCGGTGACGCCAAAGGCGCTGAGCGCGGCGGTGATCGGTAGCAGCGCCGCCGCGTAGAGAAAGGCGAGCCTTCCAGTCAGTTCGCCTTCGTGGTCGACTGCCGGCAGCATGCGGAATCCTCCGCGCGCGTAGTCCTCGCGGTAGAGCCAGGCGAGGGCGAGAAAGTGGGGAATCTGCCACGCAAAGAGGATGCCGCCGAGGATCCATGCGCCTGGGTCGAGCGCGCCGGTGGCGGCCGACCAACCCATCATCGGGGGCACCGCTCCGCACACCGCGCCGACAACCGTGTTGAGCGGAGTGCGGACCTTGAGCGGTGTGTAGACCAGGACGTAGAGCAGAATCACGAAGAGCGCGAGACCGGTGGTGAGGCGGTTGGTGCCGAGGGCGAGGACCACGAGTCCGGCGACGGCCGTGGCCGTCCCCCAGATCGCGGCCAGCCGGCGGTCGACACGGCCCGCCGGCAGCGGCCGTTCGCGGGTGCGCAGCATGCGCCGGTCGCGCTCGACCTCCCACCACTGGTTGAGGATGTTGGCTCCGAACGCACTCAATGCCGTGCCGACGACTGCAGCGCCAAGCCCCCACATCGATAGTGAGCCTCTGGCGCCGAGCACGTAGCCGACCAGAGCGGTCAACACCACCAGCGCCCCGAGCCGCGCCTTGGCGAGCTCGAGGTAGTCGGCGACCATGGCGCCGACGCCCCTTTCTTCGATGGTGTGACGATCCGTCATCTGGATTTTTCCCGGCGGGCCTCAACAAATCCGGCGCGATCTGCGATGATTGGCGGCGAACGCCGAGCAGTATAACCGACCGCCGCGGAATCGTATTCGCCCGGCGCGCCGTTTGCGGAGGTGAGTGATGGAGTCCACCGGCGCCGACCGCAGTTGGATCCTGCCCCTGGCATTCGCGATGACCGTCTCGATGTGGGCCGCGGCCTACATCTGCCGGCTGCCGGTGGTGATGGCGCCGAGCTGGGTTGTGCTCGGTTTGATGCTGGGCATGGTCGCTGTCTGGGGGTGGATCACCGGCGCGCGGAGCGGCGGCGGCTGGATGGGTGGGGTCGTGGTGGGTGGTGTGGCGGCGGTCCTCAACCTGTTGATTCTCGGCAGTCTCCTGGCATCGGCCGACCAGGGTGGAATCGTGCCCTCTGCAGTGTGGTGGGTGCCGGGATCGATTGCGGTGGTCGCCGTTGTTTCGGGCGGGTTTGCCGCTGGGGCGGCAAGGATCGACGTTGAAGCGACCGCCTCGCACTGGACGGCCCTTTTTTCAAAGGTGGCCGTGGCCGCGACCTTTCTGCTGGTCATTGCCGGCGGCCTCGTGACCAGCAACGAGGCCGGTCTGGCGGTGGTGGATTGGCCTAACACCTTCGGTTCGAACATGTTTCTTTTTCCGCTCGCCCGCATGACCGGCGGCATCTACTACGAGCACGCCCACCGTCTCTTCGGGGCCCTGGTTGGGCTGACCACCATTGCTCTCGCCCTTCGCCTCTGGAAATACGACGACCGGCGGTGGCTCAAACACGTCGGCCTGGCGGCCGTGATACTCGTGGTGTTGCAGGGAATTCTCGGTGGGCTGCGGGTCACGGGCACATTCACCCTCAGTACCTCCGAGGCCGAAATGGCGCCGAGCATCGCTCTCGCGGTGGCGCACGGCGTTCTGGGCCAGGTTTTTCTCAGTCTGATGGTCGCGATCTCGGTCTTCACGAGCCGGCTCTGGTTCGACGCGCCGGCGCCGGAGTCACGACCATATGTCAAGGACGATCTCGTTTTTCAACGCTGGCTCGTCGGCATCCTGATCGTGCAGCTGGTGCTCGGCGCCGCCCAACGGCACCTCTCGGCCTTGCTCATCGTCCACCTTTCATTGGCCGCGATCGTGATCGTCCTGGCGCTGTTGGTCGGCGGTCGCGCCTGGTGGCTGTATCGGAGCTCCTGGCCTGTCGAGCGCCTCGGGAAGCTGCTCGTCACTCTCGCCAGTGCGCAGGTCTTCCTCGGCATCGCAGCCCTCGCGGTGACCCAGGGCAAGGCGATCGTCGGCAGCCCGACCACCCTCGAGGTCACAATCACAACCGCCCACCAGGCCACCGGCGCGGTGATCCTCGCGCTCGCCGTGGCGTTGCACGTGTGGACACGTCGGCTGTTTTCGTCAGGATCGTTAGAACGTTGAAACGTTAAGACGTTAGAACGTTCCACCCGCCCTCCCTTGCAAGGTAGAGGAGAAAAGGGGAGGGTGGGCGGTCGCCTTTTCCCCTCCGCCCCTTTTCCCCTTTTCTCAGCGTTCAACATTTCCGGGGAATGAGCCGGTGGCGTAGAAGCTCTCGAGCAGCTCGTCCTTCTCCCGCCAGCGATCGAGGAGCCACAGGCGGAGATCTTCGGCCGGCTCGGGGAGGTCGGCTACGGGGAAGCGCCGGACGTGGACGTGAATGCGGTGGACCATTCCCTTGAGGTACTGCCACAGGGTGGGCACCCCGACGTCGTAGCTGATGGTGAGGTCGTAGACGGCGTCGATATGGCTCCGCAACCCCTCTACCGAGGCCTCGAAGCCCTTGGTCCGCGGAACCAGGGTGTGGTTCGGCGGGCGAAGGTCGTGGGCACGGGCATACTCCCGGGCGGCGGCGAGCTTGGGGAGGGTCAAACGGGTCCCCTCGACAAAGGAGACAAGGTACACCGGCACCTTGCCGTCCACCAGCCGAGCGAATGTCTTGCGGATGGTCTCCCGGTCCGCCGTCCAGTCGCGGTCGATGAAAAGACAATCGAGGAACTGCATGCCCCAACCCATCCCCGGCACCCACTTGAGCTGTTTTTTGACGAAGAATTTGAGGTCGCCGAGACGGTCTTTGGTTCTCGCGAACTTCATGATCGCCGGGATGTCCGGCATCTGCTGATGGTTGGCCACCAGAAGCACGTTTTCGCGCACCGGCACGTCGTCGCCGCTGAACGCCACCTGCACCTTGTAGAAACTGTCCGCCGCAGTGACGCACAGGCCCCACCAGGTGTCGGCACACCAGCGATTGACGGCGCGAAATGCCTTTTTGGAAAAGGGCAGCACCACCAGGCTCGATAGCTGGAGCAGGTTGATGGGCAGGAGCGTGGCAAAACCCAGCGCCAGGAGGGCCGCTCCCTTCAAGGTCGCGAGTGGGCCGCCGGTGTCCTTCAGCGCTTCGAGAGGCACGACAGGCCCTCTGCCAGCAAGTCGCGGCATCGTTCCACGTCTGATTCCACCGTGGCCAGATTGCCGATCGCCACCCGCAGCGAAACCCCGACGTCGAGCTTAGTGTGAGACAGGAATATCTCCCCCGAGGCGTTGACGAGCTCCATGAGCTCCATGTTGAATTGGTCGAGCGCCTCAGCCGCGAGCCCTTCAGGCCGGGCCCGAAAGCAGATGACCGAAAAGGGTGTCGGCGCCAGCCGTTCGAATCCTGGATCTGCATCCACCCAGTCGGCAAACGCTTGCGCCATTTGGATGTGGCGCCGAATCCGTTCGCGCACGCCGTCGAGCCCGAAGCAGCGCAGCACCCACCACAGCTTGAGGGCGCGGAAGCGGCGGCCGAGCTGGACGCCGTAGTCCATCAGGTCGACCACCTGGCCGCTCACCGGGGTCGTCAGATACTCGGGCACCAGCGAAAAGGCCCGTTTGAAGATTTCGGGATGACGGGTGTAGAGGGCCGAAGCGTCGATCGGAGTGAAGAGCCACTTGTGGGGGTTGAAGACAAAGCTGTCGGCCCGTTCGCAGCCGTCGAGGCACCAGCGGTTCTCGGGGCAGAGCGCCGCCGAACCGGCGTAGGCGGCATCGACGTGCAGCCACAGCCCCTCGGCCGCGCAGAGCTCGGCGATGGCCGCCACCGGGTCGACCGAGGTGGTTGAGGTGGTGCCGACCGTGGCCACCACCGCCAGCGGCCGAAAACCGGCCGCGCGGTCCTCGCCCACCATCCGGGCCAGAGCTCCGGCGTCCATCCGGTAGTCGTCGTCATGGGGCACGCCGCGAAATCCGTCGAGGCCGAAACCCAGGGTCAGACAGGCCTTTGTGATCGACATGTGTGCCTGGTCAGAGGCGTAGATGCGGAACGGGGCCAGGTCGTCGCGGCCGGTCATGCCGCGGTGACGGATTTCGGGGTCGGCCGCCTCGCGGGCTGCGGCCAGGGCGAGCAGCGACGAGATCGAGGCGGTATCGGTGAGGAAGCCGAAGAAGTCCTCCGGCAGCTCGAGGCCGCGGCGCATCCAGTCGAGCACCGTGAGCTCGAGCTCGGTAGCCGAGGGGCAGGTCCTCCACAGCATACCGTTGACATCGAGGGCCGCCGACAAGAGCTCGCCGAGGACTCCGGGGCCCGAACCGGTGATCCCGAAGTAGGCCATGAAGCCCGGGTGGTTCCAATGGGTAACGCCTGGAATGACGATGTCCAGGAAGTCCTGCCACACCGCCTCGGGATCCTCGGCGGTGGCCGGCATTTCCCGTGGCAGCCTGCCGGCGATATCACCCGGGCTGACCCTGGACAGCACCGGGTGCTCACGGTTGTCACCGTCCAGATACCCGGCGATCCAATCCACCATTCGGTGCCCCTCGCGGCGAAAGAGCTCCGCGTCCCAGTGACCCGATTCTCCGCTCATGCCGTCCTCCGGCGCCAACGATACCCGCCCCGGGACGCAGTGTCATCCGAATCGTGAAGGGTTGTCGGGCGTGCCGGGTTGCCGTGGCGGCGATACCCGCCGGTCACGGCGGACAAGAGAGTCTCGTGAGGTTTGCGGGTCAGTCCGGCACGTCGTCGGGTTGGTGCCGGCGGTCGCGGTGCTCCCGTGCACGGTCCTTGCGGCCGCGGTGGCTTCGTTCGCTCCGCCATTCCTCGTACTCAGCGACCTCGTCGCGAGGCACCCGCGGTCGCTTCGGGACGTCGTCGATCTCGTCGTCCTCGACGATCACAATCGGACGGGTCTTGGTGCGGTCTTTCTTGCCAACCATGACGGTTCCTCGGCTCCTCAGGTTCTGATTGTCCTTCATTCCCAATATAAAAAATACCGCATTTGGGGGTGTTTTTGAAAGAAATCAGGCGGACTCCAGCCTGCAGATACCACAAACCCACAAGCGTCCGGCCACGTTTCGCAGTGCTTGACCCGTCGGAGGGAGCGAGCATGAGCTTGATCACAGAGAGTTGACACAGCGCCCGGGACGCGCGAGTCTGCGCGCATGAACAGTACTGTGGACGTAGGAGTTCCCAAGTTCGACCCCGCTACCTTCGGCTCGGAGCCTCGGATCGCGCGCGTCGGCGCCGGCAGTGTCGGCGGCAAGGCCGCCGGTCTGCATCTGATCCAAAGCGAGGTGTTGCCACGTTTTGACGCCTCGAAATTTGACGGTGTCAGCGTCCATGTGCCGCGAACGGTGGTCGTCGCCACCGAGGTTTTCGCGGAGTTCATGGACCGCAACCGTCTCCGGCAGGTGGTGCAGGGCGATCTTCCGGACAGCCAGATCGTACAGGCGTTCCAGAGTGCCGAGCTGACGGAGTGGCTGAGAGAGCAGCTTCGGGGTGTGCTCGCGATTCTGCGAAACCCGCTCGCAATCCGGCCCTCGAGCTTTCTCGAGGACGCGCACCACCGCGCCTTTGCCGGCATTTTCGCCTCGCAGATGATACCCAACAGCGAGGATTCCGATGATGCCAGGTACCGCCGTCTCGCGAGCGCGATCAAGCTCGCCTGGGCCTCGACATTCTTTGGCAACGCCGTCATTTCCCGCCGTGCCGCCGGTCTCGCCGACGACGCCGAGCAGATGGCGGTGGTGATTCAAGAAGCTGTTGGCGAGCGCCATGACGGCCGGTTTTATCCGACGCTGTCGGCGGTGGCGCGGTCGTATAACCACTACCCGGTTCCGGGCAACAAGCGTGAGGACGGGGTTGTGTCGCTCGCCCTCGGTCTCGGCAAGACGATCTCCGACGGCGACCATGTCTGGAGCTACTGCCCACACCGAGCGCTCGCGCCGCCTCCTTTCAAGAGCACCGGCGATCTCCTCAAGTTCACCCAGACCGGGTTCTGGGCGATCAACGTCGGCGATCCCCCGCCGCCGGGCCCATCGCGCGAGACCGCCTGCCTGGTGCGCTCGGGTCTTGGCGACGCCGAGGCCGACGGAACTCTGAGTTTTCTGGCCTCGACCTATGACCCGGCGTCTGACCAGCTTCGCTCGGGCATCGCGGGCAACGGACCCCGCGCCCTGACCTTCGCGCCTCTCCTGGAGTCGCGGTCCATCCCCTTCACTCCACTGGTCGAAAACCTCCTCGAACTGGCCTGCAACGTGCTCAACGGCGAGGCCGAGATCGAGGTGGCCGCAAATCTGGACCGCGAATACGCTCTGCCGATGGAAGTCGCGTTCCTTCAGGTTCGGCCGATGCTGACGCCGGGTGAGCGGTCGCCGGTTGACGCTGCCGATCTCGAGGCTTCGGACGTCGTCGTCGCCTCGGACAACTGCCTCGGTCATGGATCCCGGCGCGACCTGACCGACGTGGTCTATCTGCGACCGCAGAACTTCGACCGCGGCGGGACGCGGATGATGGCGTCCGAGCTCGACGCGGTCAATCGCGGGTTGGTGGAGGAGGGGCGGCACGGGATCTTTATCGGCCTCGGCCGCTGGGGAACTACGGATGATCGTTTCGGTGTGCCGGTCGCGTGGGGCCAGATCTCGGCCGCGCGGGTAATCGTCGAGGCGACATTGCCCGACGCGCCGACCAACCTCAGCCACGGCACTCATTTCTTCCACCGGCTGCTCGGCCATCAGGTTCTGTACATGTCCGTCGAGCACGACGGGGCCGGGCGGATCGATTGGGAATGGTTGGACGAGCAGGAGGCGATCTGGGAAAGCCGCAACGTTCGCCACGTCCGGATCGCGACGCCACTCGAAGTCCGCATCGACTGTGCCTCCCGTAGTGGGCTGATTCGGCGCAGTACAGCCGGCTGAGGATCTCGGGAAGACTCAGCCGTGCGAGTCGGGATCGCGGGAATAGTCCGAGCTTGGCCAGGTGTTTGCGGACGCGAGGTGCTATGAAGGTTTTGATTGTGGTCGGTTCGGTCGTCCTGATGTTTGGTTCGGGCTGTGGAAGCCGGGTGCCTGAGGTTCCGGCAAGCGAGGCGGTTTCGTACGCCACCCATCTCGAGCCTCTGGTCACCGCGCATTGTCTTTCGTGCCACGACTCGGAGGAGGCCAAGGCGAAACTTGTTCTCGATCCGGGAGTGGGCTACCAGAATCTCGTGAGGCGGCGATCGGTTCAAGAACCCGAAATGGCATTGGTCGAGCCAGGAGATCCCGATCGATCCTACCTGTGGCTGAAGCTGCAGCACCTGAGCAAAGAGGGCAAGGGCATGCCCCGCACCCTGACCGGGTCGAAAATGCTCCGCGCGAGCGAGCTCGATCTTTACCGCCGCTGGATCGCCGGCGGCGCGAAACCGTAGACAATTTCGAATTAGGAATTAGGAATTAGGAATTAGGAATTCGGAATTAGGAATTCGGAGTTCCCAGCCACCCCCCGTGACCGGGATCGAAACGAATTTTTCGTCCGTCCGAGATTCGCGGACTCGAGGTCTGGGAAGTTCGTTCTTGCCGTCCTCACTGTTCGACGGTGTTGTCAACCGGTCGCTGCAAAGCTTGCAAGGGGAAGCCGGAAGGTTGCATGAAATTCCGACTTCCGACTTCCGAATTCCGAATTTGTGTAAACTGCGTCGGGCATGATGATCACGCTTGACCACACCTGGGTGCAGATTGGGTGTTCTCCATGAGGGTGATCGTTGTCGGGGGCGGGCTCGTGGGCTCGACCCTCGCCGCCAAGCTTTCGGGTGACGGCCACGACGTGGTGCTCGTCGAGCAGAGCCGCGAGCTGATCACAGACCTCAACGAGCAGCTCGACGTACAGACCATTTGCGGCAACGGCTCAACTATCCCGGTGCTGATGCAAGCAGGCATCGAGGACGCCGACCTGGTGCTCGCCACCACCGATTCCGACGCCGCCAACATGGTTGTGGCGCTGGTCGGGTCGGTGATCTTCAAGGTGCCGATGGTGGCGGCACGGCTCCGGGATCCCGGCCATGAAGAAGGATTCCGCCGCATCGCCCGGGAGCCGGGCGGCGAGCGGGTCGCCATCAATCCGGACATGGCGGCGGTCGACAAGATCTTGTCGTTGTTGCCGGTTCCGGGGGCGGTCGACGTGGTCTCGTTCTTCGACGGCAATCTGCTGGTCGCGGGCTTCCACATCAGGCCCAGGAGCGAGTTCGCGGGTCTCATGCTGTCTCACCTCCGCCTGTTGTTTCCGGCAACGCCCATGCTGGTGGTGGCCATCCGTCGCGATGGCCACTGGCGAGTTCCCTATGGAGACGACGAGATCCGGGCCGGAGATCTCGTCTATTTTGCGATGGATCCGGCCGAGCTCGACAATGTCCTCACGCTCCTCGGTCTCCACCGCGGCGCCGAGCGGCGGGTCATGATCGCCGGCGCGACGCGGATCGGCATCAGCCTGGCGAAACGTCTCGAGGAAGACGGCGTGCCGGTGACGCTGATCGACGAGCGACGCGAGGCATGCAATGACGCTGCGGGGGTTCTTGCCGACACCCTCGTCATTCACGGCAGCCCGACGAACCGCGAGCTCCTGCGCGAGGAGGGCGCCGATCGCGTCGCGGGTTTTGTCGCCTGCACCGACTACCACGAGGAGAATGTGGTGGCGTGCCTGCTCGCCGGAAAGATGGGCTCGGCCCACACCTTTGCGCTGGTCGACAACGCGGCGCTCTCCAGTCTGGTGGGTGAGCTCGGCATCGACGCGATCATTTCGCCGCGGCTGCTGTCGGTGAGCCTCGCCCTGCATTTCGCGCGCAAGGGTCGGATCACCGCGGTGGCGGCGCTGCTCGAGGACTCGGTCGAGGTCTTCGAGGTCGAGGCGGCGGAGGGCAGCCGGCTGGTGCGGTCGCCCCTATCCGGGCTCGGGTTGCCGCGGGGCATTCTCGTGGTCGCGGTGCGACGGGGCGAGAGGATCTTCATCCCGAGCGGTAGTGACCGTATCGAAGCCGGAGACCAGGTAGTCGTGGCGGCGTCGGCCGAGGTGGCGTCGAGACTCGACGCGGTGCTCGAGGCCCCCTAGGACTCCCGTGGAGGTCGTCGACCGGTGAACCGCCCATTTGATATCTACCTGCTCGGCTGGCTGCTGCTGCTCGACTGTGCTTTCCTCTGTCTGCCGGCGCTGGCGAGCCTGGTCTTCGGGGAATCTCTGGAGCCGTGGGCGGCCGCGATCGCGTTGACCGCGGTCATCGGCGTGCTGCTGATCCGCGCCCACCCCCCGAGTGACCGCCACATCAGGCCCCGTGACGGATTCCTGATCGTCAGCGGGGCGTGGATCGCGGTATCGCTGGTCGGCGCTGTTCCCTATGTCGTGAGCGGTGCTCTAGGCCCCGCCGACGCGTTCTTCGAGTCGGTGTCCGGATTTACGACGACCGGATCGACGGTGATTCCCGATGTCACGATCATCCCGCGATCGCTGTTGTTGTGGCGGGCGATGAGCCAGTGGCTGGGTGGCATGGGCATCATTCTCTTCACCATTGCGATCCTGCCTCTGCTCGGTATCGGCGGCATGCAGCTATTCAAGGCCGAGGTCCCCGGGCCCGTGGCGGACAAGGTGCGGCCGCGGCTGGCCGAGACTGCACGCACATTGTGGATGGTGTACGTCGGCTTCACGGCGGCCGAGTGGATTGCTTTGCGACTTGCCGGCCTCAGTGGCTTTGACGCGCTCTGCCATTCGTTCACGACCCTCGCCACCGGCGGGTTTTCGACCAGAAACACCTCGGTGGGGGAGTTTGGCTCCCCAGCCGTGGAGTGGATCGTGATCCTCTTCATGATGCTTGCCGGGATCAACTTCGTCCTTCACTTCCGCCTGCTCTCGGGCCGCGTCAAGGAGGTGTGGCGGGATGCCGAGCTGCGCTATTTCCTCGGTGTGATTGCGGTGGCGACATTGATCCTGTTTGTCACCGTCCACGAGAAAGGCGACCGGCTGGCGGACAGCTTCCGCCACGCAGCATTCCAGACAGTCAGCATTCTCACCACAACGGGTTACTGCACCACCGATTTCGAAACCTGGGCGACCTTGCCGCTCCTCGTGCTGCTGTGTCTGATGGTGCTCGGCGGCATGTCGGGTTCGACCGGCGGCGGTGTCAAGAGTCTCCGCGCGCTGCTCGCGATGTCCTCCCTGCGAACCACGCTTCACCGTTTGATTCACCCGCACGCCGTGCGGCCGGTGAAGTACGGCGGTGCGGTGGTTTCGGAGTCGGTGCTGTCGGGGATCTGGTCGTTCCTGACCGCGTATCTGTTGATCGCCCTTGTCGGCACCGCAGTGGTGACGGCCTATGGATACGATCTTATGACAGCGATTTCCGCGGGTTTGACCTCGATCGGGAACGTCGGACCGGGGCTGGGCGAGATCGGGGCCTACGACAACTTTGCCCACTTCCCAGGTCTGGTGAAGATCGTGCTCGCCGGATGCATGCTCTTTGGCCGCCTCGAGGTCTTCACACTCCTCGCCCTCTTCTCGCGGGAGTTCTGGCGGCGCTGACCACCCACCCCTCCGTGATATGGAGAAAAGGAGAAAAGGAGAAAAGGAGCAGAGGGGAAGGCGCAGTCTCCTTTTCCCCTTTTCCCCTTTTCACCACTACTCCCATCTGCCCCTTGACACCGAAGACCAAAGAACCGGGATCGCATCGCATTCAGCATCCAGGATCGGGCGGGAGGGCGGGCGCGTGTAGAATGCCCCGCGTCAGAAAAGGGAGACCGCCGGCTTGAAAGAACACCGCGCGAAGATCGGGATTGTTTTTCTGATCGTCTTTATCGATCTGGTGGGATTCGGCATCGTCATTCCGATCCTGCCGCTCTATGCCGAGGCCTACGGACCGTCGCCGGTGGTATTCGGTCTATTGATGGCTTCGTTTTCGATCATGCAGTTTCTCTTTGCGCCGATCCTCGGGCGCCTCTCGGACAGGCTGGGCCGGCGCCCGGTGCTGCTGGTGTCGTTGGTTGGCTCAGCCGTAGGCTATGTTCTCTTCGGCATCGCCGGGTCGCTCGGCATGCTCTTCGCCTCGCGCATCATCGACGGGATCTCCGGCGGCAACATCTCCACCGCCCAGGCGGTGATCGCCGACATCACCGGACCCGAAGATCGCGCCAAAGGGATGGGTTTGATCGGCGCCGCCTTCGGCCTCGGTTTCATTCTCGGACCTGCGATCGGCGCACTATTGGTGACCGTGGCGCCGTGGATGCCGGGAGTCGCGGCCGCGATTGCCTCGGCAATCGCTTTCGTCCTGGTGCTCACCCGGCTTCCGGAAACTCTCGACGCCGACGCCAGGCGCGAGGCGAGACGCCACCCCCTCAACCTGAGCAGTCTGGCCGAGGCGCTCTCGCATCCCATCGTCAGCCTGTGTCTGTTGATGGTGTTTTTCGCGGTCTTTGCCTTTGCCAACTTCGAGACCACCTTTGCCCAGTTCGCAAAGCTTCGATTTGCATACTCGACCTCGACGATCGCCTGGCTCTTCGTCTACGCGGGAATCCTCGGTGCGATCGTCCAGGGGGGGCTGGTGGGCCGGTTGGTAAGACACTTCGGTGAGCTTCGTTTGATCGTGGCCGGCACGCTGCTCAGCTTTGTCGCTCTCGGTCTGCTGCCCTACACGCCGGGCCGGGGGCCGCTGCTGGCAGTTCTGGCGGTCCTCGCTCTCGGCCAGGGCGTCGCCCACCCATCACTGTCCGCCTTCACCTCGAAGCTTGTCGATGCCGACCAGGTGGGCGGGGTGATGGGCGTCTACCAGGGCATGTCCAGCCTCGCGCGGATCATCGGTCCCTTTTGGGGCGAGGTCGTCTATGGCGCTCTCGGTTTCGAGTGGCCCTTCCGCACCGGCTCGGTCTTCATGCTGCTGGCCGCGGTGATCGCCGTGGTCGCCCTGCTCCGATTCAAAGCTGCTCGAGGTCTTGACACCTGAATTCCCGGCAATTCTCGGGGCGCCGGCATTGTTGAAAACGGCATGGGACCGAACATCACCCGCCGGGAGTGCGAACAGACCGGAAGCTCGCGATGAGGATCACTGCCGTTGGATCCGCTCTGGCCGAGCACTACTACGACCAGGACACGCTGCTGGCGGCGTTTCGCGAGCAGTGGGCGGAGCGCTACTTCAACATCGACCGGGTCGAGCAGCTCCACCGCAACGTGTTGGTCGGCGGGCGCCACCTGGCATTGCCCATGGAGGAATACCCGAAGATCGAGACCTGGGGCCAGGCCAACGATCATTGGATCCGGGTCGCCCAGGAGCTTGGAGGGAAGGCCGTCCTCGAGGCCCTCGATCGCGCGGGGCTCGAGGTCGGTGAGGTCGACGCATTCTTTTCTACCACGGTCACGGGTGTTGCCACGCCTTCCATCGACGCCCGCCTGATGAACCGCCTCGGGCTGCCCGCGAAGGTGAAAAGGGTGCCTCTCTTCGGTCTCGGTTGCCTGGCGGGTGCGGCCGGTGTGGCCCGAGCGGCGGACTATCTGAAAGGTCATCCGGAGGACGTGGCGGTCCTGTTGTCGGTCGAGCTGTGTTCGTTGACCCTCCAGCGCGAAGACCTCTCAGTGGAGAATTTGATCGCGTCGGGCCTCTTTGGCGACGGCGCTGCTGCGGCGGTGCTGGTGGGCGCCGATCGAGGGGGCGACGGCCCCCGGGTTGTGGACAGCCGCTCGTCCTTCTATACCGACACCGAGCGAGTGATGGGGTGGGACGTGTCGGAACGTGGTTTCAAGATCGTGCTGTCGGCCGAGGTGCCGGAAATGGTGCGCCGGTACCTGCGACGAGACGTTGAGGCATTTCTTGCCGAACACGGGCTCACGATTGGCGATATCGCGGTTTGGGTCTCGCACCCTGGGGGACCGAAGGTGCTCGAGGCCATGCAGGAGGCGCTCGACCTCCCGGCAGACGCACTCGAAGGGGCGTGGCGGACCCTGCGCCAGGTGGGCAACCTTTCCTCGACCTCGGTGCTTCTGGTGCTGGAAGAGGTCCTTGGGTCGCCGCCGCCCCCGGGGAGCCGGGGCCTGATGTCGGCCATGGGACCCGGATTCTGCTCGGAGTTGGTTTTGCTGGAGTGGGAGCTGGGGCCCGTCAGATGATTTTCGGCGTCGACTCCAGGATCGCTTACACCGTGCTGATCGCATTGATCGCCGGGCAACGCCTGTGGGAGTTCGAGATCTCCAAACGTAACGAGCGCTCCCTCCGATCGCTCGGCGGCAAAGAGGTGGGCGCCGGTCACTATCCGTGGATGGTGGCGCTGCACACCGCATTCCTGCTGTCGTGCGTGGCGGAGGTCTGGCTGCTGCATCGACCGTGGAGGCCGCCGGTAGCTCTGATTGCGATGCTGTTTCTGATCGCCGCCCTCGGGCTTCGCTGGTGGGTCCTGAGAACCCTCGGCGATCGTTGGACTACTCGCGTGGTCGTGGTGCCGGGAGAGAGGCTCATTTCCTCGGGACCCTACCAATGGCTCCGGCATCCCAACTATCTGGCGGTGGTGCTCGAGATCGCCGCCATCCCGATGATTCATTGCGCGTGGCTGACGGCGATCGGGTTCTCTTTCGCAAACCTCGCGATCCTGAAAACCCGGATCGGTGTCGAGGAACGAGCACTCGAGTTGTACGCAGTCCGGAGGAGCTCGTGAGCTGCACGGACGCAAGGATCATGGACGGCATTGCCGAGGTCGCGCGCATCCACCTTGATTGGCGGGGCGAGCTCAGCCCCGACATGCGTCTGGTCGAGGACCTCGAACTCGACTCGCTCAAGAGCCTGACCCTCGCCCTCGAGGTGGAGAACCACTTCCGGGTCTGTCTTGACGAGGAAGCGGGGATTGTCACGGTCGGCGATCTGGTCACGATCATCCGGGAACGACTCGATGGCTGAAGATTCGACGGTCAATACACTGCTGGAGCGGGCCGCGGACTCGGTCGAGGCCGGACTGCGGATCCTCGACCGGCACGAGCGGGCGAGTTGGCTGCCCTGGTCCGAGGTCCACCGCAGGGCACTGGCGGTGGCCGGCCGCCTGCGCGCGGCGGGGGTCGGTCCGGGTGAGTGCGTGGCCATCATCTACCCGACCTGCGCAGAGTTCTTCGACGCCTTTTTTGGCGCCCTCCTGGCGGGAGCGGTGCCGGTTCCGCTGTACCCGCCGGTGCGTCTCGGACGCCTCGACGAGTACCACGACCGCACGGCGGCAATGCTGTCGGCGGTCGATGCGCGCCTTGTGCTGGCGGACGGCCGTGTCCGCCGCCTCCTTGGCCAGGCGGTTGAAGCTGCGCGGCCCGCTCTCGGCTGTGCGACCGTCGACGCGCTGCCGTCGGCAACGCCGTCGTCGATGGCGGTGGATCCGGAACAGCTCGCTCTCGTCCAGTTTTCGTCGGGAACAACGGTCGACCCCAAACCGGTCGCCCTCAGCCACCGTGCGGTGGTTGCGCAGACGGTGCGCCTGAACGGTTTCTGGCCTGATGGTAACGGTGTCGTCCACAGCGGCGCCAGCTGGTTGCCGCTGTATCACGACATGGGGCTGATCGGTTGCGTCTTTCCGGCCCTTGAGCGGCCCGCGACGCTGACCCTGATCCCACCCGAGCTCTTCGTCGCCCGGCCGGTGGTGTGGCTACGGACCATCTCGAACTACCGGGCGACCGTCTCGCCGGCGCCGAACTTTGCATATGGATTGTGCATTGATCGCATCCGCGACGATGAGCTCGAGGGCGTCGACCTGTCCTCGTGGCGGGTGGCGCTCAGCGGCGCCGAGCCGGTAGCGGCGGAGGTGCTGCGACGGTTTCAGCGGCGATTCTCGGTCTGCGGTTTTAACCCTGAAGCCTTGACCCCGGTGTACGGGCTGTCAGAAGCCGCTCTCGCCGTGACCTTTGCGCCGCTCGACCGGCCGTTCACGAGCCGGCGTTTCGACCGCGACGCCCTGGCGGGGAGTTTTGAAGCGATCGATGATCCGGCGGGTGTGGAGATCGTGTCCGTCGGTCGCACTTTGCCGGACTTCGAATTGCGGGTCGTCGACCGCGAGCGTCGGGAGCTGCCCGAACGACGGGTCGGCCGAGTCCTGGTTCGCGGGCCGTCGTTGATGGAGGGATACCTCGGGCGCCGGCGCGCGACCACCCGCGTCCTGCGCAACGGCTGGCTCGATACCGGTGATCTCGGTTTCGTCGCCGACGGTGAGCTCTACCTCACCGGGCGCGCCAAGGATGTGCTGATTCTGCGCGGCCGGAATCACTCACCGGTCGAGGTGGAGCACGCCATCGATTCGGTGGACGGGGTGCGCGCGGGTTGTGCCGCGGCAGTTTCGTTCATGCCTGAAGATGGCGACCGCGAGCTGCTCGTGGTGATGGTCGAGACCCGAAAGGCCGTGTCGAAGGGTCGGTATTCGCGGATCGCGGAGATGGTGGCACACGCGGTGTTGGCGGCGACGGGACTCGAGGCGGACCGGGTCGAGGTTTTTGAGCCGGGCACACTGGCCCGCACCTCGTCGGGGAAGATCCGCCGGCGCGAGTCGTTCGAACGATGGCGGGCCGGCAATCTCAAGGCACCCGTCTCGGTCACCCCGTTGCGTGTGGTCGGCGCCGCCGTGCGGTCGTCACTGGCGATGGCGCGAGCCGAGCGCAGGAGGGGTCATGGCTGATGACGCGGACGTCGTCATCGCTGGTGCGGGACCGGCTGGACTCGCGACCGCCATCGCCGCGCGATGCCGCGGCCTCAGCGTGGTCTTGCTCGACGGCGCCCGGCCGCCGATCGACAAGGCCTGCGGTGAGGGACTCATGCCGGATGGGGTCGAGATTCTCCGGCAGCTCGGGGTCGAACTGAGGGCTGCGATCGCGCGACCGTTTCGCGGCATCCGCTACCTCGATGGCCGGCTGGTCGCCGAGGGAGTATTCCCGGGACCGGGTGGCCTCGGCATTCGAAGGACGGAGCTTTATCGAGTTCTTCAAGAGCGAGCGGAAGATTCCGGAGTTGAAATTTGCTGGGGCCGACGGGTGGTCGGCCTCTCCGACGACGGGTTCGAGACCGAGACGGGCCGGATCCGTGGGCGGTGGCTGGTGGGCGCCGACGGCCGCGCCTCCCGGATCCGGGCATGGAGCGGGCTCGGGGGCAGACCGGCGCGGTGGCGGCGTTTCGGGGTGCGGCGCCACTACGTTATCAAGCCGTGGACCGATCTCGTCGAAGTACATTGGGGCGAGGGCTGCGAGGCCTACGTGACGCCGGTGGGGGAGCAATTGGTCGGTATCGCGATGTTGTGGTCGGGCGATCCGGCGACTTTTGACGAACTGCTGGCGCGCTTCCCGGTCTTGATGGGCCACGTCGCCGGCGCGCCGGTGGCATCGAGGGATCGCGGAGCGGGCCCACTTCGGCAGCGGTGCCGGAAGGTGTTTTCGGGCCGCCTGGCGTTGGTGGGGGACGCTTCCGGATATCTCGATGCGATCACCGGAGAGGGGCTGGCGCTCGCCTTCCGGCAGGCGCTGTCCCTGGTCGATGCGCTGGTTGCCGGCAACCTCGATGGCTACGCCTCGGCCCACCGCCGGATCGGCCGGTACCCCGGCGCGATGACCCGGATGCTTCTTGTGGTCGAGCGCCACCCGCGGCTGCGCTCCAGGGTCATGGAATCGCTGGCCGCCGATTCGACGCTGATGTCACAGTTTCTGGCGCTCAAAATGCGCCGCGACGGACCGCAGGCGTTCGGGTCCGGTGGTCTCGTTCCGCTGGCAGCGGCGGTGCTTCGCGGTCGGCCCTAAATCTCAGCTTTTCAGTCGAGTCGAGAACGGCTACACTGACGGCAGAGATCGGAAAGGGGAACAGATGAGCGCTCTCGAAGAGTGCGACCTCGACGTCACTGTGCTGATTCTCGGGGGTGGGCGCGGAGCGCGGCTCGCGCCGTTGACCACCCACCGCAGCAAGCCGGCGGTGCCGGTGGCCGGCAAGTACCGGCTCATCGATATCCCGATCTCGAACGCCATCAACTCCGGTATGGAGCGCATGTACGTGCTCACCCAGTTCAACTCCGTGTCGCTTCACCGGCACATCGGCCGCACCTACCGGTTCGACGCCTTTTCCCGAGGCTACGTGCAGATCCTGGCGGCCCAGCAGACGCCGACGATGCAGACCTGGTTTCAGGGCACCGCCGACGCGGTGCGTCAGAACCTCCACATTTTCACCCAGCTTCCCGGCGATCATGTGCTGATCCTGGCCGGCGACCACATGTACCGGATGGACTACCGGCACCTGCTCCACGAACACATCGAGAGCAGGGCCGATATCACCATCGGTGTCAAGCCCTGTTCGGCTGCAGAGATTGCCGGTTTCGGCGCGGCGAGGGTCGACGAGGAGGGACGCATCGTCGAGTTCCGCGAAAAACCCGCGACGGCCGAGCAACGCGCCGGGATAGAGGTGTCGGACGGCCTCCTCGCGGCCAAGGGTGTGCCGTCGGAATTGCCGTACATCGCCTCGATGGGAATTTATATGTTCCGCAAGCAGGCGCTCGTCGAGGCGCTCGAAAACACCCGCGCCGACTTCGGCGGAGACATCATCCCGGCCGAGGTCTCGCGGCGATGGGTCCAGGCCCACTTCTTCAAGGGTTACTGGCGGGACATCGGGACCATCGGCGCCTTCTTCCAGGCCCATATGGACCTCGTCCATGAGGAGCCGCAGTTCACATTTCACGATCAGGCCTGGCCCATCTACACGCGGCCGCGCTACCTGCCCGGAGCCCATCTCCACGACTGCCGCTTCGACCACGCGCTGCTCAATGATGGCTCGCGGCTCGAGAGCTCTCAGGTCGAGAACTCGGTTGTCGGCCTTCGTTCGGTGATTCGACAGTCGACGATTCGCCGCACCCTGATCATGGGCATCGACGCCCACTACCCCCCACCGGAACTCGGCGAGCCGCCGCCGGGCATCGGCAGTGGCTGCGAGATCTCGGACGCCATCATCGACAAGAACGCGCGGATCGGCCGTAACGTACGAATCTGCAATGACCAAGGGGTTCAGGAGGCAGACGGCGAGGGCTGGGCGATTCGCGACGGCGTTGTCGTGGTGGCCAAGAACGCGGTCATTCCCGACAACACGGTGATTTGAATTCCTGACAAAAAAGCCCCGCCCGAAGGCGGGGCACTTCCGGGATTTCAGATCATCAGAACACCCAGCCAACCGACGCCGCGGCGTACTGATACGTGCCCGAGGTGTCGTAGAGGTATGGCGCGTCGTCCTGGTAATCCACGTAGTGATAGCGCAGACGCAACCAGAGGTTTGACCTGAACCAGAACTTCGCCCACAGGTCGGCGTCGATCCGGGTGCTGTCCAGGTCGGAGTAGGTGTGGGACTGCGAGAAGTCGTAGGACATCGGAGGATGGGTTGCCACATAGTCGTCGGCGGAGAGGTCGAAGGGGGCGAGCCCTGCCTCGGCCTGCATCCAGCTGAGGTCTAGCCCCAGCTCCATCTTTTCCTTTTTACCGTACTTCGCGCCGGCCATCAGGGTGTTCGATTCGGAGGTGTAGTTGAGCATGTCGCGGGAGTAGCCATCCTGGCCACCCATGATTGTGCCTGCTCAACCATCGAATACGGGGATGCAGACCGGGACGTTGAGGTCGGAGTCCATCCACGTATAGGTCGCGTACCAGTTAAATGTCTCGATCGGGGCCGACCACACGGTGACCAGCGCGGTGTTGTTCTGCCGCGACCACTCGGTGAGGTCACCGTCGGTGTTGTCGCCGTCGTAGTAGATGTACTTGCCGAAGACGGTGGTATTGCCGGTCGTGTAGCCGAGCCGCAGGTCGGCGCGTCCCCAACTCGAAGCGGACGCCGTGGTTTCGGCGATCCGCGCCTCGTGGAACTGCGTGTACTGCGGCGTTTCTGGGTTCCACGGGTTCGGGTACGAACCCGAAACCAGGGTTGAGCAGGCGCCGTCGATCAGGGTGAAGGCATTGTCGACAGTTGCGTACTTGAGGTTTGCCTCGAGCTGCCATCCGGTGGCCGGACGGGCCCGCCAGCTGGCGCCCAGCAGGTTTGTGGAGGTCTTGAATTCACCGGGCAGGACTTCGTAGTTCTCGCGATCGATAGTGTCGTAATCCCAGGTGAAACGCAGCGTGCCCGCCTTGCGGCCGAAGCGGTAGCTGAGATCGGCCTTCGACTCGAACACATCTCGATTGAGCGCCGACTTCCGGGTGAAGTCGAAGTTGAGCCCGTAGATGTCCTCGTAGGTCTGGCCAGCGTGCGGGCCGGCGATCGATGGGCGATCGTTGACGTCGACGAAGACGTCGTCGTTGTCGATCGAGTAGACGTTGCCGCGCCAGCGCAGGCGCCAGCCGTTCTTCCAACCCTTGGCGGCTGACACGATGTAGCCCTTGTAGTCCGACTGCAGGTTGGTGTAGTCGTTCTCGGTCTTGGACCACACACCGTTGGCGGTGATGGTGAAGCCGCCGACGTTGTTGAAGACGAGGTCGAGCCGGGTCTTGTCCTTGTCGGAGTTCGGCCACATATCGGACGGCACCGCCCCCACATCCGAGTCGTACTGCATGCGGTTGTCGAAGACCGGCAGCTGCAGTTCGGGGTGGAGATTGTCGTCAAAAGTGGTCTGCACCGAGTTGGTGCCGAACTTCAGGCTGCGGCTGGTGAAGGCGCCCCTCACGTATCCGCCCTTCCACGCCACCTTGGCGTCGAGGGTGCCGTCCGAGGTCTTTTCGTTCAACGCGTGCGACTGGCTCTTGATGTGGCAGGTGTCGCAGTGCGAGGTGGTGAAGGCCTGGCGGTGGCCTTCGCGCTTCTGTTCGTCGAACTGCACGCCGAGGGTGAGCGCCTTCACGCTCGGCAGCTGGAATTCGGTCCGGCTGGAGAACACCGCATAGGTGAGGTCGTACTCCTGGTCCGGGTCGTAGTCGGTGTGCTCGACGACCTTGCCGTTGAACGACGTGGCTTCGAGATTTGTCATCGGATCGTGGCCGAGCCGGTGGATGAACTTCTCGTAGCTGTTGTGCGAGCGCACCATGCGCTTGATGTCGAAATCAAGCTCGCCGGCGTTGGTGTTGGAACTCTGAAAGGCGCCCAAGAAAAACACGCTGCCCCAGTCCTGGTGGGCCGACACGGTGGCGCCGGCGGTCACACCAGAGGCGGTGTCGTAGTACTCGGCCGCCATGTCCGGAGAGCCGTCGACATCCGTGCCGTAGAACCCCAACTCGACACTGGACTCGACGTCGCCCTCAGCGGACGAATAACCCGGGACCGTATACGGCACGCCCCAAAAGGTGTAGATCCACGGCCCGGGATCGCCGAGTACAACCGCCGGAGCCTCGCCCTCTTCCTGGGCGAATCCGACAATCGGCGCAGCAAAAAGGGCAACGATCAGCGACAAACGGAGCATTGATTTGGTGTTCATTCCTGCCCCCTCACCGCACCAGGCCGCGGCCGGCACCCGGGGTCGACTGTGACGGGAGATCCGTGCCGTGGACCTGGGAGTGGCACTGGGTGCACTTGGTTGTGAACGACGCGTTGAAGCTGTGCTCACCCTTCGGGTTCTCATACTCGGAGCCACCGACCTCCCACTCGTCCTCGGGGCTCAGAAGCCCGGCGTGGAAGTGGAACTCGTGGCACTGCAGGCACAGCGTTGGCTCGTTGACCGTCAAGAGATTGTTGGGGATCGCGCCGTGCGGTGTGTGGCACAGGCTGCAATCCTCGACCACCGGTGCGTGCTCGAAGACGAACGGACCTTCTTTGTTTTGGTGGCAGGTGTAGCAGAGGTCATTGAGCCGCATCGACGTGTTGAGCTGCGCCTCGGTGGCGGCGTGCGGGTCATGGCAGCTGACACAGCTCATCTTGCCCTCGGGCAGGGGGTGGTGCGACGGCAGTTCGAACTGAGCGTACACCTGTTGGTGGCAGTCCTTGCAGCCATTCAAGGGGTTTGCCGTCTGGTGGATCGAGTGGCAGTCGAGACACGAGATGTTTTCCATTGCGTGGGTCGAAGCCATCCACTCGCCCTGTTCCTTCAGGGAGTGACAGTCGAGACACGCCTCGGTGTCCTCGACGGCATTCTTGAAGGTGCGGATCAACGCCGGATCGCCCTCCTCCATGTGCTTGGCGCCGTCACCGTGGCAGCCCTCACAACCCACCACGTGCCCGTAAACCTCGAAAGGCTCGATGCGCATGTGGATCTGGTTGGCCATGCCGGCAGCGACGTCGTCGTGACAGTCGACACACGGACTGTCCGCGGCCACAGCCGGGAGGGCCAGGGTGCACGCCACGCTGACCAGAGCCAGCAGGATGCTCCTCTTCATTCTTTCCTCCTTAGACAAATGAGATTTTGGAAATTCGCGGATTGACCCCCAAGCGGGGTCTGGAAATCGATGCGGATCGGAAGCGTGAAATTCCGACGATCAGCCCGCGTCGCCGTCCTCCCGGGACGACCTTTGGGGCCTCAACCTAAAGGGGTGATTCGGTCCGCAGAGACCAATTCCGTGTCCACGTTCACACCTTATAATCTCAAAATTCATTGTCAAGTTTATGTCACTTTGGTCATATGCTGAATTCTTCAAATAGTCAATTCTTACAGGTTAACTAGGTTATTCATATTCATTTATGATGGAAACTTGGGAATTCAGTTGATCAGAAATCCGACCAATTCTGAAGATGTAGTCGAAATCAGTCTCAATATCGACGAGCGGGTGACGACAAAAAAGCGGGCCCGAAGGCCCGCCTTGATCAATCTGAAACGCGGTCAGTGCGAAGGGCTCAGCACCGCTGCCAGGGGGTCCACCTCATAGCCGAGACCGGTCCAGTCGAGCCGGCCGTCGGGACCGTGGCAATCGAGACAGCGCAGCGCGTTGTCGGCCGGCTGTACCTCGTGGAAGATGCCCATGTAGCGCTCGACCGGCATCCAGGTGTAGTCGAAGCCCTCGATGCCGTAGAGGAGGTGCGCGGCTTCGCGTACGGCGCCGTCGATGTTACCGTCGGCGAAGAACTCCTCGACGTTGATGGGAAGCAGCCAGCGGGTCTCGGTGGTCACCGGCATTGAGGCGCGGTGGACCTTGAACGGATAGAGCTTTGCTTTGGTGTCCTGACGGGATCCCTGGGGCGCCACCATGGTGACCACGCCGTCGGCATCGGTGGTCACCGGCACGCCGGGCAGCTGGGCCCACACGGTGCCGTTGTACCAGGCGATCTCGGGTTCGACATTCGAACCCATGGTAAAGGTCGGAATGTGCTTGTCCTTGGCCTCGCTGTAGGCCGGGGTCGACCAGTCCCGCACCATGTCGGTGCTGTCGATCCTGGCGAAGACCGGGATGTGGCAGACGGTACAGTCGACACGGACCGCATGCCGGTTCAGCAGTTCCTTTTGGTGGGGAGCCGCCTCGTGGCAGGCACCGTCACCGCACCTCAATTGCTCGGCTGAATCCGATCCCATGAGATCGACGCCGCGCCCGCGCATCCGGTGGCTCTTTCCGGCGTGGCAGTCCATACAGGCCATGTCGCCTCCGTCGGTGCCCATGTGGACGTCGAACTCGCGGTCGGTGTCGGCCAACTCGTACTCGATGTCGCCGCGTTTGAAGTTGGGCCCGCCGCCGGAGCCCGCGTGGCACCGCAGACAGCTGGTCCTCTTCGGCATCGAGATCCGCTTGGAGACCGAGTCGAGGCCCTCCTGGTTCTTCCACAGGATGGGTTTCCACTCGAGGCTGCCATCGTCATTTTCCACCAGGGTGCGGTTGTAGCCGGATGCGTGGCAGATCAGACAGTCGATGTTTTCGAGCTGCTCCTGGCTCATCTCGGGGGAGGGCATCTTGCCCAACCCGGCGTGGCACTTCGAGCACCCCTCGGAGAGAAGCTCGCCGCGGGAGTTCTTCGTGATGCCGATCCATGCCGGGATGGGGTTGGTGCAGAAGTCGTTGATGGTGTTTTTCTTGCCGAGGATGGCGCCGTCGGCGTTGACGATCGCCGGGCTTGCTCCGGTCCACTGATAGTGCTGCGAGTGAAAAAAGGTCTCCGCCTCGTCCTGGTGGCACCCGAGACAGGTCGTGGTGCCCTCGTAGTGCTCGAAATACTCCTGGTGGGTGTAGTCGGTTGCGACCGCCGGCATCGCGACCAGGGCGAGCAGCGCCGTCAGGGTGATAAAGCGCCGAATCATGATTGCCTCCTCGGACCCGTTCTCAGAATCAGAATCGCGCCTGCAATCCTAGCAAATACCTGTCGGCGTCGGAAGGCGAGGCGAAACCGAGGATCGGGGTCGAGTCCAGGTCTTTGGGCGCGCCCATGTGCCAGCCGGACCCCGAATAGTCGAAGTTGTACCTCATGTAGTCGAGCTTGAGGATGAAGTTCTTGGTGATGCGGTGGGTGAGGTAGAGCTCCCACACGTCGCCGCGGACCGAGGTCTTTGGCGCGTACAGGCTGTCTTCGGCCACCGCCATGTTGAACCAGTACTCGGATCCCTGGTTGTACTCGAGACCGAGCTTGGTCTTGTTGTTGCCGAAGTTGTAGCGCGCGCCGAGGTAGTACATGTAGCCGTCCTGCTTCTCGGGCGTCTGGAAAGGATCGGAGAAGAGACCGCCAAACGGCGTGGTGATGTCGCTGGGGTCGGATTTCATATAGCTGACGGTCGCGAAGAGGTCGAAATTTCCGGGGTGGGCGATGCCGACCACGCTGGCCCAGGAGATGTCGCCCAGGTTGGCCGACGGCGTGTAGCGCAGCACGATCGGCGCCGGGATGTCCTGCCCGGAAACGGGGTCGACCGGAAGCACTACGAGGCCGTTGAAGCCGTCGGTCACGTCGAAGGCGCGGGCGACCGAGCCCTGGATGAAGAGGTCGTCGGTATTCCAGATGTCCCAGTTGATGCCAAAGAAGGACGCATCGTTGAGCCGGTCGGCAGGCTCTTTCAGGTTTTCTGCATTGCCCCATCCGGACTCGAAGCCGACGCCGTAGCAGAGACGGAAGGTCGACTTGTCGCTGATCTTCCAGCCCAGGGTGGCGCCGTCGAACTGGTAGTTGATGATCGAACCGAGGGGCGTGCCGCCGCGCGGCTCGTCGTTACGGAAGTTGAGCGGCACACCACCGGTCGAGGGGCGGCGACCGATCGAGAGATAAAACTTGTCACCGCGCCAGGTGAAGTAGGCGCGCTCGACCCGAACGATGTCGGAGTTGGGAACCGACGCGGTGGTGCCGTCGACGTTGATCGAGGTGGCGAAACCGTCAAAGGTCTGGACTCCGGTGGAGTCACCCCACACCTTGTACATGGCGAGGCGGCCGGAAAACTCGACGCTGTCAGAGACCTTGGCATCCATCTGCAGACGAAGGCGGTTGGTGTAGAGAATGTCGTTCGAGTAGTCGTAGCCTTCGGTGTAGGTGTAGGGGAGGAGCTGGCCGAGAAGGGCTTGCTGCATCTCGGGCGGGAAGGATTCCATCACCTGTTTCAGCCAGTCGAAGCTGACTACGTTGTCGAGGTAATAGAGGTAGTTGGCGTAGTTCTGGGCGATGAAGTTCTGGACGTCTTCGGGTGACTGCGGCGGCATCCCGTTACCGTTGAAGTAGAACAGCGTGTCGACCAGCATCCGCTGCAGCTGCATCCCATCGAAGTAGTCGTCGTAGTGTGCGTCGATCGAGTTCAGCTCGAAGCGGAAGTCGCCCGACCAGTTGATCCGGTCGAGGGCGGTCTTACGCTCGTTCTGCATGACCCGTTTCTCGAGGTCACTGATCTCTTGTTTGAGCTTGTCGATCTGCTCCTGGGTGGCCTCTTCTTCCTGGGTGAAGCCGACGTTAGCCAGACTGAGCAGCGCGATTCCGAGAACGGCGAGAGTCTTGTGTATCATCATTTTCCTCCTTTCGCTCCAAATATCAGCCGCAGGTCATGGGTTGTTCGGAGTCGGCCGCGTGGTCGATGGCAAACTCCTTGATCAGCTCGAGATCCTCTTCGCTGATGACCTCGGTGACCGGCTTGCTGTCGTGGTTGGGATCCAAGACACTCGTGTGGGAGGGGACATACTTGTCGTCGAAAAAGCGTTCCCACTGCGCCTGGATCAGGGTCATTGGCGTGTACTCGGCGTTGGCGGAGTCGGCTCCGTGACAGGGCTTGCAGTACTCTTTGTAGAGATCGATCCCTTTCGGCTTCTTCGCCGCGGTGGCCAGATTGGCCAGGCTCAGGACCGACACGGCGATCAGGACAGTTGCGACAATCCAACGAGACGCGTTCATGAGAACCTCCTTGTTCCTTTTTTCACAAATCATTGAAGAACATAACCAATTAATCATAAAACATGAATCACCAAATTAAAATATCTTCAAGAATTGACATTGTCAATACTATTCAAATGAGAAATCGTCTATAAAAGATAAGAAATCTCAATTTCATCAGGATCTTTGGTGACCGAGTGTAAAGTCAGGCGGTGGCGAACAGGTAAAACCAGTTGACGGCGACCACCACGACTGCCGCGATTCGCGCACGGGCGGTTAACGGGGACCGTATGACCGGCGCCGGCCAGCCCGCTACCGCCCAGATGGCCGCCAATGGCGCCCCGGCCACAAACAGAAGACCGGCGGCTGCGGCGAGGGGATTGGCGGCCAAGGCTGTGGCCAGATCGCCGTGGAGCATGGCGATGGCCGCGCGGGTCGTACCGCAGGTCGGACAGGGGAATCCGGTGAGCGAACGGAAGACGCACGTCCGCAGGTGCGGAGCGAGCGCCAACCACAGCGGACGCAGGGCGACGGCCGAGGCCGCCGCCGCCAGCCACAGGAACGCCAGTTGGCGTTCTTCTCGCGTGGCGGGCCGGGTCACCGCGAAGAGGCGATCCCGGCGAGCACGCCCATGAACAGCAACATCGACATGAAGACGCAGCACAGCACGAGCGGAAGGACGACCGCGAGCACCGCCTTCCCGGTCGTTGTTTTGTGCGCGGCGGCGAGACCGATCACGTAAAGCACGACGACCCAGACGGCCGACGCCAGGCCCCCGCAGATTGGAACGATGGCGGCGAGTTGTGCCGTCTGGGCGTAACAGATCACGCGCACGGTCGCTTCGAAACCGCCCTTGGCGCCGCCGACGATCATCAGCATCAGGTGCAGAATCGCCGCGCCGATAAAGACGCCGATGATGACAAGCACCGGCGCCACGATCGCCATCCCGATCCCCCAGGCGGCGGTGAATCCCGCCATCATGCCGGCTTCCGCCTGATCAAGGAATGGGATCCACATGCCCTGAAAAAGCACATTCCAGACGACAGAAAAGCCGATCCCGATCCAGCCGACGACGATCGCGTACAGCAGCGGCGTGCCGATTCCGCCGGTTGTCGGCATGCGTGAATACGCCTCGCCCGGCCTCGTGGCGAGCATTTTGATCGTTTCTGTAAAACGCTCGAAGACGCTTGTTCGAGCCGGATCTTCCCAGGGGATCGGCGCCGGCGGAGCCGACGGTGCGGCGGGCGGTGGTGGGGGTGACGAGGTCGCTTCCATGGTGTCCTCCACCGCAATTCACGATCTGAGATCGTGAATTGCGGAATATCATTTCGTCTCAACCAACCGGTGGTGGTGGCGGCGGCGCCTGGTCGTAGGCTTGCGGCTGCGGGACGGACTTGAAAACCGAGCCGCCGATGAGACCGCCGATGGTGGCAAAGATGGCGCCGAAGAGAAACGCGAAGAAAATTCCGATCAGGACCACCACCAGCGGTCCGGAGCTCTCCATGAAGCTCGAGATCTGCTCGAGGACCTCGGGGTCGACATCGGCGCCGGCGGTCTGGAATTGTTCGATAATTTCCTCCCAGTCGCCGACGCCAAAGGCGAGATTGATGATGCCTCCGAGAACCCCGGAAACGAGGCCGTAAACGAGCCCCGAGACCAGACCGACGGTGGCGCCGTTGCCCGGACCAAAGGCTGCCAGGGCGGCACGGCTGTCCCTGGAGTAGAGAAAGGCGGCGAAGAATCCGCAACCGATGATCAGGGCGCAGCACGCGCAGTTGATCCAGTTGATGACCGGAATCGCGCCTGCAACTCCAAAGGCTGCGCCGGAGATCAGCGCCGGCTTGAGCAACGACGGGGTCTGGTTCATGTTCTCCTCCTTGATGGTTGGACTATCCTACCGAATCCGGTCCGGAATGTTCAGGTTTTTCGCGCTCCGTGTTCTGTCGCGCGATATCAATCACGGCATCGCCGAGAAAAAGAGCCGCAATCAGGCCGAACGGCAGCGCCAGCGCGAAGCGCACCCAGTTGCCGAGACTTGGCAGACCCAGCTGTCCGGCAGCGAAATCGAGGATCGTCGGCGCGGCGGCGACCGCGAGCCACAGCGGTGGCGGGCGATTCGAAGTATTGCGAATCGCGGTCCACAGCAGGCCGAGCGTCCCGCCGAAGTAGAGGCCGGCGCAACGCGCGCACACCGCCAGCGGACCGAAGCCGAAATCGAGACAGCGGTCGGCGATCTGGTGGCAGCCCGGGCGATAGAGCCATCGCAGCCAACGGCCGAGGCCGAAATCGTGGGCCGCCAGCCAGGGAGCGAGGACGACACCCGCCGTCCACAGCCCTGCGAGGACGGTCAGGATACCGAGCACGAGGCGGGTGGCAGCGTTTGGATGTGTCGAGATCTTCGTCATTGTTATGGAGCTCAGTGTGCCAGAGTCCGCGGGAATCGTCGTCAGCTCTCGTCGAAGAGCGCCCTTTGCCCGAGCTCGCCGGGGACGAGATTGCTGGCACCGACGCCGAGCAGGCGCACCGACCGCCGGGAGGCATCGGTGCGGCGCACGAGCTCGCGCACCACGGCGGCGATGGTCGTCACGTCGGCGGTCGGGGTGGGAAGAGTGTGGGACCGGGTCGGTGTCTCGAAGTCCGGGTAGCGGACCTTGACGGTAATGGTCGACGCGGCGAGATCACGCTTTTCGAGACCGCGTGCGACCTCCTCGGACATGGCGTCGAGGATGCGGTCGATCTCCTCCGGCTGTCTGAGGTTTTCGGCAAAGGTTCGCTCGGTGCTCAGGCTCTTGCGCTCCCGGTGGGTTCGCACGGGGCGGTCGTCGAGGCCGCTGGCGCGCTCCCAGAGCACGCGTCCCCACTGGCCGAAACGCGCCATCAGCCGGTCGATCGAGAGCGCGCGCAGCTCGGCGACCGTGGTCACGCCCATCTCGTTGAGGGACCGCTCGGCGGCGGGACCCACGCCGTAGAGGCGGCGCACCGGCAGCGGTGCGAGGAACGACTCGATCTGCCCCGGCTTGACCACGGTGAGGCCGTCGGGCTTGTCGAAATCGGAGGCGATCTTGGCCACCAGCTTGTTGGGTGCGACACCCACCGAGACCGTCAGTCTCCGCTCCTCCCGCACCCGCCGTCGGATGTCCTCGGCGATCGCCGTTGCGCTGGCGAAACTCCCGAGGTGTTCGCTGACGTCGAGAAACGCCTCGTCGACCGACAGCGGCTGGATGAGCGGCGTGTAATCGCGGTAGATTGCAAAAATGAGCGCCGATTCCTCCCTGTACCGCTCGAAATCAGGTCGCAGGAAGATCGTATCCGGGCACAGGCGTCGCGCCTGCGCGGCGGGCATCGCCGAGTGGATGCCGAACTTCCTCGCCTCGTAGTTGGCGGCCGCCACCACCCCGCGGCCCGACGGATCGCCGCCGACCACAACCGGCTTGCCGGCGAGCCCCGGCTCATCCCGGATGTGAACCGCGGCGAAGAAACAATCCATGTCGCAGTGGAGGATGCGCCGGAGCGGCGCCTCATCTGTCATGATCCTATTTTACGCCTTGTTTATTCCATCGCGAAACCGCTGATCTGTCGATCGACGTTTCAACGTTAAACGTTCAAACGTTAGAACGTTATCCAAGGATTCAACGCGCAGAGTATAGTCGTCACCAATGGGAGCTTTTCTGGAATGTGGACCCTTCAGCGCGCGGGACGGCGAAGGACGTCTTCTTTTCGAGAGTGTCTCGATTTCGCTTGCGGACCAGCAATGCGTGGCCATCGAGGGGCCCTCCGGTGGTGGCAAGAGCACCCTTTTGCGTCACATCACGGGCCTTGCGTGGAGCCCTGCAGCGAACCGCCGTTTGAACGGCACGAGCTACCGCGGCGCCAATCTGCCGGCGTGGCGGGCGCAGGTCAGTCTGGTGGCGCAGGACGCGCCGATGGTGGCCGGCACCGTGCGCGACAACCTGGTTTTTGTCTTCAACCAGCGCGCGGGGCGCAACCGACCCTTTGAGGAGGTCCGAGCGGCCCGGCTGATGACCGAGGTCGGGCTCGAGCGCTTGCCCTTCGATCGGGATGTTCGGACGCTCTCCGGCGGCGAGCGCCACCGGCTGGCGCTGGTGCGCGGTCTCCTCTGGGCCCCGCCGGTGCTGGTCGCCGACGAGCCGTTGTCGGGGCTCGATCCGGACATTGCCGCGACCTGTTTTGCCATGCTTCTTCGCTTTGCCCGCCGACCCGGTGCACTCGTGGTCTGCGTGCTGCACGACTCACGGATGAACGACCTGGCCGATCGCCGCCTCCGTCTCGCCAACGGCCATTTGAAGGGATGATGATGGGCGAGTTCATCGAGCTCGGACCGCTGCAACTGGCGCTCGCCACGCTTCTCATCATCGTGGCGGGGGTGGTGTCGATCGCACTCCGGCTCGGCGTCGAGCGGCGGCTGGCCGTGGCCGCACTGCGGACGACGGTCCAACTTGGCCTCCTCGGCTTGGTCTTGGAGCGCATTTTCGCAATCCGAAACCCGCTGCTGGTACTCGGCCTCCTGCTGCTGATGACGGTCTTTGCCGCCCGGGAGGCGATCGGCCGGGCGTCCCGCCACTACCGCGGCATCCTCGCCGATGCCTGGCTCACGATGGCCGCCACCTGTCTGGTGGTCGGCGGCGTCGTGACCCAGATCGTGGTCGGCGTGAAACCGTGGTACGACCCACAGTACGTGATTCCGCTCCTCGGCATGATCCTCGGCAACTCGCTCACCGGGATCTCACTCTGCCTCGACCGATTCATGGACCACCTCGTGGTGCGCTCGGCGGAGGTCGAGCTTCGGATCGCATTTGGCGCCAACCGGCGCGAGGCGCTGGCCGAGCCGCTCAAGGACGCGGTGCGCACCGGCATGATCCCGATCATCAACTCGATGGCCGCAGCCGGCATCGTGTCGCTGCCGGGGATGATGACCGGTCAGATTCTGGCCGGGTCGCCGCCGTTGCAGGCGGTGGCCTACCAGATCGTGGTCATGTTCATGATCGCGGCCGCCGTCGCCCTCGGCGCCATGCTGGTCGTGGTCCTCGCGGGACGGCACTTCATGGGGACCGACGCGACGCTGAGGTTGGACCGCCTGGCAGCGAAGAGGGATTGACCAAGTCGGTTTGCATCTGCGTCAATCTGCGTCATCTGCGGTTTCACATGGGGGGCGGGCGGAAACGTTCCAATAGTAACGTTCAAACGTTCTTACGACTGGAGTCGTGCGCCGAGACGGAAGCGGGCACCCATTCAGGGTGCCGGATCGGAATCATCGCGCTCCCAGGGCATCGGCGGCCTTTTCACCTGCTCATCGGGCAGGGCCCACTTCTTGACCATGACCACGTCCTTCATCTGGTCGATCACCTGGAGGCTGATGTCCTTGGCGAGCGATTCGATCTCGGCCAGCGCTGGTCCCGAGAAGAGCTCGTCGAGGATCGAGGCGGCGACCGCCTGCACGGCCTCCTGCCCGTCCGGGCTCTCGATGGTGGTGGTGATGGTTTCAAGCGTCGTGTCGAGGATGACCTCACCGATGGCGCGGACCACCGGTTTGACGACCAGGTGCGGAAGCGGCAGCGAGCGCAGGCTCTCGGACTCCTCGACCGCGTTTGAGAGGTTGAGCTCGAGCAGCTGCCGGAAACGCTCGATGGTGTCCGAATTGGAAAGGATGGCTCGAATCTGGTCGACCAGGACTCGCTCAATTTCGGCGCGACGGGGCCCGATGGTGGCGCGGGCGATGCGGATGTGAGTGCCGTCGCCGATCTCCTCGCCGAACTCGGAGAGGATCCGCACCGCCACCCGGTCGGAAACCTCCTCGGTGATGATGCCGGAGATGTAGGCGACGCCGCGGCTGAGTAAACCCTTGCCGACGCGGGAGAGGTCCGACTGGCGGAGCCGCATATATATGGAGACCACCCGCAACAGGCGCAACGGGCGCAGCGCCATGACCGGGATCAGGCTCAAGAGGTCGTACCAGTAGAAGATCGGGAAGAAGTACCAGCGGGCGTACACCCGGCGGCGCACCGCGAGAGTCCACCGCACCATGAACTCGATCCAGAACAGGGCCAGGAACGGCAGGTCGATCTTCCAGAAGTGGTCGACCAGGCGTCCGTCGAGGTTGTAACCACGGAAGTAGTTGACCGCCAACCTCGGCTCGATCTGGCGGTTGAAGAGATCGAAGCGATGGCGAAGGAGCTCGGGCGGTCCGGACCAATAATCATCCGCGATTTCCGCCAGCACCTTCGGGCTGCGGAGCTGGCTTGTGGTGTGGCCGGTTTCACGCGCCATGGTCGCCGCGATGGCGTCGAGGTCCTTGGTCTGACCCGAGCGTTCAAAGGGGTTTTCGACGAACACGCGAAGGGTCAGAGCGCGGAGCTCCACCACCGTGGCAGCGAGAGTGCCGGAGTGGGGATCGAGCTCCAGCAGCCGCTCGGCCGCGTCGGCCTTGTCGATCAGCTCCTCGGTCAGCGGGTTGGCTTCGATGCCGAGCACGGGGTCCCAGATCCTGGTCACGAGTGGGGCGTACTTGAAATAGGTGGGCCGCAGCCACAGGTAGCTGAGGTCGAAGAGGATCAGACACAGGTTGATGAGGACCACCCACACCATGAACAGGTCCCACAGCGAGTGGACGGTGAGCTTGCCGTACTTCTCTCTCCATCTGCGGAACGAGTACATGGGGTCTCCCGGGGCGTCGGCAATCGTTCGTATTGTAAGGCAACCGATTCTTTGTGCATCTCAGCACGATTCGTTTGCGGTCTCAATCGTCGTGGTCGTACCTTGACGTTACACGTTCGAACGTTAAACGTTAGAACGTTCTGCCCCCCTCCCCAGGTCTGCGATGGCCTCGGAGATTGGAGGAATCACTGAGTTTCCGACTGATGGGGGCGGGTGGGAACGTTGAACCTTTAACGTGCAAACGTTCTAACGGTGGTTGGGTCCGACCGCCTTCTGCGTGGCGGTTGGGCTACAATCCACGGAGGGCCCTGCCCTCCGGGAGATGTTCATGCCCAAGCTCTCAGCCAAGTCTTCCAGGCTTCAGCAATCCCCGATTCGAAAGCTGGCGCCCCACGCCCGAGCGGCCGAGGCCCGCGGCACCAATGTGATCTATCTCAACATCGGCCAACCCGACATGCCGACCCCGCCCGAGATGATCGCCGAGCTCCGCGGGCTTTCGCTGGCCAGGCTGGCGTATGCGCCCAGCGAGGGATTGCCCGAGGCGCGCGAGGCGTGGAGTGCTTTTTTCCAAAGCTGGGACATAGCCTTCGCGCCTGACCAGATCCTCGTCACCGCCGGGGCGAGCGAGGCCATCACGTTCACGCTCGCCATCGTCGCCGGCGGCGGCGGTGAGGTGCTGGTCTTCGAGCCCTGTTACACCAACTATCTGAGCTTTGCCGCCCAGGCCGATGTGGCCATGGTGCCGATCACTCTCCGGGTCGAGGACGGCTACCACTTTGGATCGATCGATCGGCTGCGCGCCTGCATCGATCCGAAAACGAAGGCCATCCTGGTGTGCAATCCCTCCAATCCGACCGGCACCGTGTACACCACAGAGGAGCTGGAGGCGGTGGCGCAGGTGGCGGTTGAGAATGACCTTTTCGTCATCTGTGACGAGGTCTATCGCGAGTTTGTCTTCGATGGGGGCGAGGTCCGCAGCTTTACCCGCTTTTCGGAGCTCGCGCAACGCATCATCGTCGTCGACAGCGTCTCCAAGAGATTCAACGCCTGCGGCGTGCGCATCGGGTGCATGGCGAGCCACAACCGCGAGATCCTCGACGTCGCCCTGCGTTTCTGCCAGGCGCGGTTGTCGGCGCCGACCGCCGAGCAGTTGATGGTGGTGCCGATGCTCGAAAAGGGCCGCAGCTATTCCGAACGGCTGTGTGGCGAGTACGAGCGCCGGCGCGACGCCGTGTTCCACGGGCTCGGAGCCGTCGACGGCGTCAGCCCGCACCTCTCCGAGGGATCGTTCTACACCATGACCCGTCTGCCAATCGACAGCTGCGAGGAGTTCGCGATGTTCCTTTTGCGCGACTTCACGCTCGACGGCGAGACCGTGTGTCTGGCGCCGGGCGAGGGCTTCTACGTCACTCCCGGTCTCGGCGTCGACGAGGTCCGCATCGCCTTCATGTACGACGCCGAAACGTTGACCCGCGCCATGACGATCCTCGATGCCGCGGTCACGGCCTACCCCGGACGGCTCGTAAACGTCTGAACGTTGAATGCTTGACCTCGTCGGCGATCACGCCGTCACGGATGACCCGCGGGTTCGACGTTTCGGGCTCATGCGCCGCACGCTGTGATACCCGCCGTGAGTGCTCGGGCGTTTGCTGTCGGTGGGAGGGCCGGCCCGCAATTCAAAATTCAAAATTCAAAATCGAGAATTACTGGGTTGCCTTCTCGATCCCGTCGAGGGCGTTGATCGGTCCGAGGGCAACCAGGACATCGCCGGCCTCGATCCGCTCGTCGGGGCCCGGGTTGAAGATGTTGGTGTCTCCGTGCTTGAGCGCAACGACGATGATGCCGAAGCGCTGGCGGACACCGGCCCCCGCGAGGGTCTTGCCGACCAGGTCCGACGAGGGGTCGACCTTGACCTCGGCCAGCTCGAGCTCCATCGACGTGCCCATGAGCGAGGCCTCGACGAAATCGGTGACCGTGGGTTTGAGGGCGGTCAGGGCCAGCCGGGTACCACCCGCCCGATAGGGGTTGAGCACACGATCGGCGCCGGCGAGCTCGAGCCGTTTTTCCGCGCCGTCCTCGACCGCCCGGGCGATGATCGTGATGTCGGGGTTGAGCTGCCGGGCGATCAGGATCGCGTACACGTTGTGGGCGTCGTCGGCGAGACAGGCGATAAAGGTCCTGGCGTGCTCGATACCGGCGTCGCGCAAGACGTCTTCGTGGGTGGCGTCACCGCGAACCACCGGAAAGCGAGCCTCCTCCAACTCCCGGCAGCGCTCCAGCTTGAGCTCTACCACGGCAAAGGCGATACCTCTGTCCCGTAGAACCTCCACGACGGCCCGTCCCATGCGGCCATAGCCGCAGACCACGATGTGGTTGCTCATCTTCTTGATCATGGTCAGGTCCCTTCGCAGGCCGATAATGCGGCTGATGTCGGTGTCGAGGATGGCGCGTGCGGCCTCGGTGGCGATCAGGAGGATGACCCCGATCCCGCCAAACGCGAGCAGGACGGTGAAGGCCTGGCCTGCGGGCGACAGCGGGAAGGCCTCACGGAATCCGACGGTGGTGACTGTGATGGCAGTCATGTAGAACGCGTCGAGAGCGTCCTGGTGCTCAATCGCCATATAGCCGCCGGTCCCGATAACCATCACGGCCAGACCAAGCCCCAAGGATCTCAGAACATGTTCGCGACGTCGTATTTCCACGGCACTATCGTACACGCTGTTCCGGGGAGAAAAAGTGAAAAGGAGAAAAGGCGAAGAGGAGAAGAGGGGAGGGTGAGCTCCTTTTCCCCCCTCTGCCCCTTTTCTCCTTTTCTCCTCCGCCCGGGAGGGGCGGGTGGTCAAACGAGCTCGAGGATCTGCAGGGAGTGCTTCTCGGCGTCCGCGCCGTGGCTCAGGACGCCTTCGGCGCTGATGACGAAGGTGGCCTTCTCACCCGCGGTGCGCGAGAAGAAGAGCCTGTGGCGGACGCCCTGGGTCGCCAGGTCGAGAGCGCAAAGCTCGGGTGCGAACTCCATTGCGAGGCTCCGCCTGCAGACCGGACAGAAGAACTCCCACAAAGAACCCTCTTTGAGCTCGATACCGGGGGGCAGGTAGGCCTGGTAGTTGCCCGGCTCCGGGTGAAACCCGATCAGGATTCGGTGTGGTCCGCACTCCCCGATCAGCACGATGGTCTCGTCGGGGTTGAGCATCGCATCACATTGAGGACACGCGTAGACCCAACGCATGGCGGGCCCCCTTCCTTTGTGCTGTAGCTTCGCCTTCAATATGGGTTCGATTGAAGCCGATGCCAAGGGGAGGCGGGCAGCGTTTGAACGTTGAAACGTTTGAACGTTGATAATTTCATGATGTTACTTGCTACGATCGTCCGGGGAGGCCTGCATGGTGGAGGCAGAAGGACGGCAGTTTCCGTTCGACGGCGTGGATGCATTGACGCCGGAGGTGCTCGAGACGTTCCCCTACGAGTACAGCGGCCGCGACGCAATGGTCGAGATCTCGACCGACGAGTGGACCTGCGTCTGCCCGTTTTCGGGATTGCCGGATTTCGGCACGCTGACGGTGAGATACCTGCCGTCTGATGGCTGTATCGAGCTCAAATCGCTCAAGTACTACCTCACCAGCTACCGCAACGTCGGCATCTATCAGGAACATGCCGCCAACCGACTGCTCGAGGACCTGGTGGAATGCTGCGCGCCGCGTTGGATGGAGATCGAGCTCGACTACAAACTTCGCGGCGGGATCCATGCGGTGGTCACTGTCGCCTTCGGCGACAAAACGTTGGAACGTTAGAAAGTTGAAACGTTAGAACGTTTCCCCCTCCCACCCAGACCGTCCGCAGATCACGCAGACAGACGCAGAATTCGGATTTTCCACCCACCCCTTCTACAAAGCCGTTGGTCTCATTCGTTGATACGGCGATCAGGGACAGGAACCGGTAAAACGTTAGCGGCAGTCCACGGCGACGGCACCCGGGCGCACCGGTGTGGAGGACGTCTCAACGTATAACGTTCAAACGTTTTAACGTTTTAACGTTTATAGCGTTTGAAGATTGTTCTGCGGTGGTGTAGAGCGCGGTCGCCGTGATGATGATGGCACCGCCGAGGATGGCCCAGGTCGTGGGCCGCTCGCCGTGGAGGAACCAGGCCCACAACGGACTCAGTATCGGTTCCAGGAGAACCAGGAGCGAGACCTCGAGTGCCCCGACGCTGCGCACGCCCCGCACCAGGAAGATGTAGGCGAGGGCGATCTGGAAGATCCCGAGAAACGCCACAACCACCCAATCGGTCGCGGTGATCCCGAACATCGGCAGGGCGAAGGGCAAAACGACGACGCAGGCGACGAGGTTGCCGCAAGCGACGGCGGCCGCTGCCGGAGCGGTCGCCGCAGACCCGCCCGCGGGAGACTCGCGGCCGAGCCAGCGCAGCCCGACGATAGTCAGTGCCCAACTGAGGCCTGCGCCGGCGGCAATAAGGTTCCCGCGCATGGGATTCGGGGCGGTGGCCGAGAACGGCTGGTTGCCGACGAAGAAGAGCGACATGCCGATGACGAGGGCGGCCATGTACCAGAGCTGGCGCCGGCGCAACGGCTCGTCGAGGACGAGGGGGCCGAGTAGGAGGACATACAGCGGCGCTGTCGCCTGCAGGAATATGGCATTGGCCGCCGTGGTCAATTTGTTCGAAAGCGCGAACCCGATTGTCGTTCCCGCGTAGGCCGCTCCGACCAGCCAGATCCGCCAGCTCCACCCACGGCGCGCCTCGCCGAGGACGAGGAGCAGGACCGCGGCCGCGATCCCGGCTCTCAAGCACGCCACCTGCGGCCCATTGAGGGTGGTCAACTTGATCGCGGCGCCTCCGGTGGAGAACAGCAGGGCCGCCGCCAGGATCAACAGCCGATCGGCGTCGCGCGAGGGGCTTTGTTCAACCATCGGCGGACATCATACCCACCCTTGAATGAGGAATGAGGAATTAGGAATTAGGAATTCCCACCCTGCCCTCCCATTATTCGGATCGCCCCGGGATGGGTGGGCGGCATTCCTCATTCCTCATTCCTAATTCATGATTCCTCATTCCAAATTTTGTAGGCTCCAAGCCCCAAACCCCGTCTGTGCTACCATTTTGCGGATGGAAGACCCAAAGACGGTTTTTCGCTGAGCTGCTTCCCGGACGGGAGGCTTTTTTTTACCCAATTGGGGGTGGGATGGCATCGAAGAATCCCGGTCGCACGGTCCAGCAGCAGGTGTTGGACGCGGCCGGCATGGCGCGCACCGTGGCGAGAATGGCCGCCGAGATTATCGAGCGGGATGGCGACGCAGTAATGTTGGTCGGGATCCACACCCGCGGCATTCCGCTTGCGGACCGGCTGGCGGGCGCCCTCCGTGAGGCAACGGGCCGAACGGTCGCGGTCGGCCGGCTCGATATCACTCTCTACCGCGACGACGTCGGTCCCTGGCGACCGGCACACCAGCAGCCGGTGCTGAAAAAGACCGTGCTCCCGGACTCGATCGACGACCACATCATCTACCTGGTTGACGACGTCCTTTTTACCGGCCGCACCATCCGCGCCGCTCTCGACACCCTGATCGACTATGGGCGCCCGCTGGCGGTTCGGCTGGCGGTGCTGATCGACCGCGGCCATCGCGAGCTGCCGATTGCGGCCGACGTGGTGGGCAAGGCGCTCGATACGACCCGCGCCGAGGACGTCCAGGTGCGGCTGGCCGAGATCGATGGCGAGGACGGGGTGTGGATCGGCAGGGAGGTGCACGATGCCGGTTGAGGCGGTCGCCGCCCTGAATGGAAAGGACCTCGTCGGCATCAGCCGGCTCGAGGCCGGTGAGATCCAGCTGATTCTCGACACCGCCGAAGAGCTCCTCGAGGTCGCCAAACGCCCGATAAAGAAGGTACCGACCCTGCGCGGTTCGACGGTCGTCAACCTCTTCATGGAGCCGTCGACTCGGACCCGATTCTCGTTCGAGGTGGCCGAAAAGCGGCTCTCGGCCGACACCCTCAACTTTTCTGCCACGGGTTCGTCGGTGAGCAAGGGCGAGACTCTCTTCGATACCGCTCGCAACTTGATGGCGATGGCGCCAGACTTCATCGTCATCCGCCATCCCAACTCGGGCGCGCCGCACCGGCTGGCCCAGGTCGTGCCGGCCTCGATCATCAACGCCGGCGACGGTATCAACGAACACCCCACCCAGGCGCTTCTCGACGCCTTCACCATGCGCCAGCACTTTGGCCGCCTCGAAGGCTTGAAGGTGGTGATCGCGGGTGACATTCGTCACTCGCGGGTCGCTCGCTCCAACGCGTTTCTGCTCGACAAGATGGGCGCCGAGGTTCGCTTCGTCGCGCCCAAGTCGTTGCTGCCGCTGGAGGCGGAGGAGCTCGGGGTCAGGACCTTCGTGCGTCTCGAACCGGCCCTCGAAGGAGCGGACGTGGTGATGATGCTTCGGATCCAGCTCGAACGTCAGAAACGCGTCAACATCCCGTCGATGCGGGAGTACTTCGATTTCTTCTCCTTGACTCCGGAGCGGCTCAAGCTTGCCGCCGAGCACGCTGTGGTCATGCACCCCGGCCCGATGAACCGCGGCGTCGAGATCGACTCCCTCGTAGCCGACGGGAAACAGTCGGTGATCCTGGAACAGGTGACCAACGGAGTCGCGATTCGCATGGCCATTCTCTACCTGCTCGCTGGAGGACGCAGTGAAGCGGCTTCTGATTCGTAACGGCCGGGTTGTCGATCCGTCGCAAGGCGTCGACCAGGGGATGGATATTCTCCTCGAGGATGGGTTCGTCGCCGCCGCCGGCGAACGGCTCGAGGCATCTGCGCGAACGCCGGTGTTCGACGCCGCGGGCTTGGTCGTGGCGCCCGGTTTCATCGATCTTCACACCCGGCTTCGAGAGCCCGGCTTCGAGCACAAGGAGAACATTACCAGTGGTTGCCAGGCGGCGGTGGCCGGAGGTTTCACCGCAGTTTGCTCGATGCCGGACACCGATCCGGTCAACGACAGCCCGGCTGTCACGTCTTTCATCCGTGAGCGCGCCGAGCAGGTTGCGCTGGCGAGGGTCTTTCCGATCGGCGCGCTGTCGGTGGGGCTCGAGGGTGAGGAGATGGCCGAGATCGGCGAGATGGTGAGGGCTGGGGTGGTGGCAATCTCCGACGCCGGCCGCCCCGTTGCGAATTCGCAGTTGTTCCGGCGCGCGCTGGAGTACGCGCGCAGTTTTGAGGTACCGGTGGCGGCGCACGAGGAGGATCTCGGCCTTTCGGACAATGGAGCCATGCACGAGGGTTCGGTGTCCACTCGGATCGGTCTGCGCGGGATGCCCTCGACGGCCGAGGAGGTGATGGTGGCGCGAGACGTCCTCATCGCCGAGCTCACGGGTGGTCGGCTCCATTTGTGTCACCTCTCGACCTCGACGGCCCTCGATCTGGTGCGCACCGCCAAGCAGCGGGGGCTGGCCGTCAGCTGCGAGGTTGCGGCGCACCAGTTCGTTCTCACTGATGAAGACGTTGCCGGAGCGAATTACGATCCGGACTGGAAGACCAACCCGCCGTTTCGAAGCGCAGCCGAGGTCGAGGCGATTCTGCAAGCGATATACGACGGCACGGTTGATACGATCGTCTCCGATCACGAGCCGCACCACGCCGACGACAAGGAGCTCGATTTTGCCGACGCTCCGTTCGGGATCGTCGGCCTCGAGACTGCAGTGCCGCTGGCTCTGGACCGGCTCGTACACGGGCGGGTCATCGGGCTGATGCAACTCGTGCGGCTGATGTCGACGCGACCGGCCGAAGTTTTCAAGCTCCCCGGCGGCAGCCTTCGCGAGGGAGCGCCCGCCGACCTCACCGTCCTCGATCTGCGCGCTCTTCGCACGGTCGACCCGGCGAGCTTCAAATCACGCGCCCGCAACACACCGTTCGCCGGCATGCGTCTCAAGGGCTGGCCGGTGGCGACCATCGTTGGTGGCAGGATCGTCTGGAAGGCCGGTTCACGATAATTAGGAATTAGGAATTAGGAATTAGGAATTCCCATCCCCCCTCCCCCGAATACGGCACCACGGTTCAGTAATCGACCGCCCAGGTTTATTCGGGGTGGGTGGGCGACATTCCGAATTCCAAATTCCGAATTCCTAATTCGTATTGTGCTATCCTGCCGCCTCCCGAGCCACCGGAGCACGGTGAAGTCCGCCTGCGAGGCCTGTCATGATCGAGGAAACCGACAACATCAACGAATTCGAGCAAGCCCTCCGTGAGAGCTTCGACGCCGAGGCGATCAACGTCGGCGACGTGATCGAGGGCACGATTGTCGCCATCAAGGGCGACGTGGCGCTGGTCGACGTCTCCGGAAAATCGGAGGCGATTCTGGACCGCTCCGAGATCGACGATCTCGGCACCGGCGACCCCGTCGAGGTGGTCGTGATCGCCGCCGGCGAAGAAATCCAGGTTTCGCGACGGCTCGCCCTCGAGGCGAAGTTGAAAGAGAAGCTGACTGCGGCCGGCGCTTCCGGCGAGCCCGTGGACGGCAAGGTGGTCGGCCGCCGCAAGGGCGGCTTCGATGTCGTCGTATCGGGTGTCAGGGGTTTCTGTCCGATCTCCCACATCTCAGATCTCCGATCCGACGATCTCGATCAGCACCTTGGCAAGACCTACACCTTCAAGGTGCTGGAGTACAAGGCCGACGGCCAGCGGCTCGTGGTTTCGCGGGCGGCGCACCTGCACGAGGAAAAGGAGCGCGCCCGTGAGCACGCGTGGTCGACCCTGGAGCCCGGAGCGGAGGTCGGCGGCCGGGTGCGATCGTTAACCGATTTCGGCGCCTTTGTCGATCTCGGCGGCGTCGACGGTCTGGTGCACGTGACTGAAATCGCCCACCGCAGGGTAGGGCACCCGCGCGAGGAGCTTCAGATCGATCAGGAGGTGCGGGTCAAGGTGCTCGAGCTCGACCGCAAAAAGGACCGCATCTCGCTCAGCATCAAGGCCTTGGTCGAGGACCCGTGGAATCTCGTCGAGGAGCGGTACAAGGTGACGGGGCCCTTCGAGGGCACGATCCTGCGCAAGACTGATTTTGGTGCCTTCATCCAACTCGAGTCCGGTATCGACGGGTTGCTCCACGTCAGCCAGCTGCCGCCCGGTTTGGAAATCGACTCACTCGAGGTCGGGCAGGCTGTAACCGGCTGGGTGCGCGACATCGATCCCGATGGCCGGCGGATCGGTCTCACGATGCGTCAAATGCCTGAACACGACCCATGGGAGCGCATCGAGATGCGCTACCAGGAGGGCCAGACGGTCGAGGGGACGGTGGAGAACGGCGCCGATTTCGGTGTTTTCGTAGAGCTCGAACCGGGACTCAGCGGGCTGATTCCGATCTCCGAGCTCGGGATCGAACGGGACACGGATCCGAGAACCGTGTTCCAGCCGGGCGAAAAGGTCAATCTCAAGCTGATGAGCCTCGACCCGACCCGGCGCCGTATCAGCCTTTCGGTACGCGCCGTTCTGCGTGACCGGGAGCGGCAGGAGTATGCGCAACACATGGAGTCCTCCAACGGAGGCGAAGCTGCGATGACCGGCTTCGGCGCCCAACTCGCGGCAGCCTTGAACAAAAAAGACGCATAGCGCTAGCGGGACGGTTCGAGCTGCGGGTACAGTTTCGAGTTCCGACCGATCGGTACCCGAATCGTCGCGTTTTCTTGATGAATTACGACGATTGAATCAACGATCGATACTTCCGCGCCGGTCCAATTTTTTGTCAAGAAAACGGTAGCCATTTCGAGAACCCCGTTTTCCGAAACATCGATCTGCGCTCGAAGGATCACCTCTCGATTATCTGCCATTATTTCTTTAAAGCTTGCCGTGGTTTCTGCTCGGGGTAAGACCACGACTTCTGCGGGGCCGTTTTGCTCGTTGTTGCCGCGAAGTTGAATCCGACCATTGGGCGACGATTTGCCACCGACGAAATGCCAGACGAGAGCTCCGTTCTGACGCAGGGGACCTCCAATTTCGTCAATAATAACGATGACACCGGCTGGAAAAAACAATATCGATCTATCGTGATTCCAGCCGTGCCAATCGTCGAGATGTGAGGTACAGACATCAAAATCCTGACCTGGATTGAAACGCGAAATTCTCGCGAATTGTGGAGGATCCTGGGCCCACGGACCCTCGACGCCGGTCAATCGATAAAGGACCCCACTCAGACCGCGTTTGGCGATGATGAGTCCATTGAGGTTCTCACGTGGAATCCGCTTGTCCCGGAACAACCGCCGACCGAGGGGCAGCCATCCGGAGGCTGGGTGGTCGACGTTTTCGACGACCAGCGGCCCGTGCTGCGAGATCTCGATCACGGAGTTGGTCGCCTTGTACCTGTGCCAGCCTGAAAACCGGAGATTGAGCAGGAGGTAAAGATCGTCGTCCTCCCAGCCGCCGCGGAGCACGATCTTGTCGGCGGCAAGGGGGCCGGGCCGGGTCGGAACGCCGGAAGGACCGTAGAGCAGGCAGGAGCCGGTGGTGGGGCTTTTCACCTCACCGGTGAGCGGTATCTCGGCGCCGGGTTGGGCGCTGAGGTAGCCGCTCGAATTCTGCACGAAGTCGAGTGCTCGTCCGGCCAGCCAGACGTAGTCGGTGTCCTGAGTCAGGACTGCCGCCAGCCAGGAGATGTCGGCGATGGGTGAAACGGCTCGGTGATTGAAGGCGAGAGGGCCGCCGTCCGGAGGCGCCAGAAGCTTCAGCCATTCGAATGAACGCCGCATGTTATTCGCGTTGACCTGACCCGAATAGAGCGACTGATACCAGGCGTTCTCGATCCACTCCGGTTGATACGCCGCGGCGTCGTCCGTGACCCTGAACCCTCGCGACCACCCCCGTTGATTGCGGGCCAGGTACCGCCGGTTTTCGGGTTTCACGGAGGGGTCGCCGAGGCCGTTCGCTTCGAGCAGGGCGAGGAGCCCGGCGCCGGTCTCCTGGTTCTCATAGGGGCCTTGCGGCCATTTTGCGAAGGCCAGACCGTAGAGCAGGTCGACCGGACCGGTGATCAGGGCGCGCCGGTTGACAGCGGCAAACCACTCCCGGATCCGGCGAACCTGAGCAGGATCAAACAACTGTGGAAACGCCTGTCGGACTCGAGCGAAGTAGTAGACCCGCTGAGCCGCCAGATACTGTCCGTACTTGACGCTCCAATCGTCGTTGATAAAAAGCCGTTCTTCTGCTTCTTTGAGTAGGGAATCTCGAAATAACTGCGCCCATAACTCGTCGGATGTTCCGAGAGCGAGCATTCCGTATTCCGTTGAGTTTTTTTCCGGATTATCAGCGACGCGATCAAGAAGCTCTTGAAAGACATCCTCTGCGGAGTAAATGACGCGTTCAGGCGGTCGAACTCCGCAATAAAACGGTGAGGTTTCCGAAACGCCTTGAAAAACTTCCGCGGCATCTTGGGAAAAACTTTGTTGATAAAATCGTGCCGTGAGAACGGTCGAAAAAAACACAGAAATGACTATCGTAGTGGTTATTTCCCTGCGACGTATTGAGAATCCGTGTACTGAGGAAATCGAGTTTGGTTTTGAACAGATTTGATCGACAAATCGCAAGAGAACCCAGTAGAATGCGAGGATGACGCATTCAACGATGACCAGAAATTCCTCGCTCGAAAACCTTGTGATGATCTGATTGGCCGCAGCGGGAGCCGTGGCGGCAATCACGGCAGCCGAAAGCTCGACGGCGGCTCGCCACCAAGGTGCGTCCTCCGACACGAAACAGGATACGAGCCCGAGCAGCAGGGCGTAGAAGATTCCGATCGCGATCCAGGCCGAGAGCGTGCTTTCCGTAAAATGGTGGACCAGCGCTGCGGTAACGAGGAGCGTGAGCGAGACGACGAAAGGGATCGGGAGGCGGAGCCGTCGCGTGGGAACTGATTGCGGCCGGCAGACGTCTGCGACGAAAATCACGCTTGCGGTGAAAAGCCACGTTTGCACACCGGTTACGGCATCGATCCCACCTCCGAGCAGCCATCGGGCGATGCCGAGGCCGGCGGTCGGTATGGCCGCGGCAAGCAGCAAACGCGGGATTGAGGTGAGAGGCCTTCTCACGGTGATCAACCGGCGTGTGGCGGATGACGGTGGTGCGGGTCTGTGATCACGACGGATGTAGAATACACCGCGAATCGAAGAGGGGAGTGGAGATGGAAGACCAGGAGCACAAGCTCAGGCTGCCTGAAAACGCGTATCGTGAGCTGGGTCCGGGCGAGGCGTACACACCGGTGATCCCGACCGAAAAAGGGGTCCTCGAAATCACCCTTCGTTCGGTGGCCATCGGTATCGGCATGGCGGTGCTGTTCTCGGCGGCGGCGGCATACATCGCGCTCAAGCTGGGGCAGGGCATCGAATCGGCGATTCCCATTTCAATCCTCGCCATCGGCCTTTCGGCGCTCCTTGCCCGGAAGTCGACCCTGCTCGAAAACGTCAACATCCTCGCCATCGGCGCCACCTCCGGCATTCTGGTCGGCGGTTCGGTCTTTACGATGCCGGCGATCTTCGTGCTCGGTCTCGAGGACCGAACCTCGTTTTTTCAGATCTTCATCGTGCCGTTTCTCGGCGCCTGTCTGGGTGTTCTCTTTCTGATCCCGTTCCGCCGTTATTTTACGGCGGAGATGCACGGCAAGCTGCCATTCCCGGAGGGCACGGCGATCACTGAGATTTTGATGACCGGCGAGCGCGGCGGCCAGCAGGCGAAGGTGCTGGTCTCGGCAATGGGGATCGGGTTTCTGTTTGACTGGGTCGCGCTGACCTTTGGCTCCTGGCGTGACGTCTTCACGACCTCGCTGGTCGGCGCGTTCGGCGACCTCACCCACAAGGTCAAGGCGGTGTTCGCGATCAACACCTCGGCCGCGGTCCTCGGACTCGGCTACATCATCGGGGTGCGATACGCCTCGATCATCTGCGCCGGGTCGTTTCTCGGCTACTTCGTGCTCATCCCGCTGGTGGCGTGGTTCGGCACCCACATACCAGGCGCGATCACCGAGGGCCTCGCACCGATTTCGCAAATGTCCGCGGAGGACATCTTCACCAACTATGTACGCTTTATCGGCATCGGCGGGATTTTCATGGCAGGGATCATCTCCATCATCAAGATGTCCCCGGTCATGGTGCAGGCGACGGGCAAGGCCTACACCGAGATTCGCAAGATGGCGTCAGGCGGTCTCGAGCGTTCGACCCACCGCACCGACTCCGATATCCCGATGGGTGTGGTCGCGGTGCTGACCGTCGTGGTTGCGGCCGCCATCTGGTTCTATTTCCGCTTTTCGGTCCTGGCCGATATTCAAGGCGCCACCCGCATCGCGACCATCAGCCTGGTCTTGACCCTCGTGATCTCCTTCCTGTTCGCCGCCGTGTCGGCGTGGGCGGTGGCCATGATCTCAGTGACTCCGATCTCGGGAATGACCCTCACCACCCTCATCGTCGCGGCGGTCGCCCTCGCCAAGCTCGGGCTGTCTGGCCCCGAAGGCATGCTCGCGACCCTGCTCATCGGCGGGGTCGTCTGCACGGCACTGTCGATGACGGGTTCGCTGGTGACCGAGTTCAAGATTTCCTACTGGCTCGGCGCCACGCCGCGCCGCATCCAGTGGTCCAATATCCTGGCCGCGGTGGTGGCGTCCATGACCGTCACCGCGGCGATCGTCCTTTTCGCCTCGACCAAGGGCTACGTGGTGTCGGTCGCCCATCCCGAGCCGATGCCGGCGCCTCAGGCCAACGCGATGGCGGCGGTAATCCAGAGCGTCATGGCGACCGCCGAGGCGCCGTGGTTGTTGTACGGGGTAGGTGGGGCCATCGCCCTTGTCGTCGAGATGCTCGGTGTGTCGTCTCTTGCCTTCGCGCTCGGCATGTATCTGCCCATCGAGCTCAACACGCCAATCCTGTTTGGCGCGTTGGTGGCCGGTTTCGTGCGCCGGACGTCGCCAAACGATGAGGCCCGCAAGGCGCGCAACAACCGCGGGACGTTGATCGCGTCGGGTCTGATCGCCGGTGGTGCGTTGGCCGGCGTCTTTGACGGTATCCTGAGTTGGATCGCAGATGCCCGCGGCGCCGAGATCTGGCGTTTCGGTAACGTCGGGTCGTTCGGCAACTGGCTTGGATTGATCATGTTTGTCGTGCTCGCGGCCTATGTCGCCTGGGATGCGGCGCGGGCGCGTGAAGAGGAGGGCGCCGGACCTGAGATCTCGATGTAGTTGACACTCCAACCCGAGATTGCTAGATTAACGCTCCCCGTTGAGGGGACGCTGAGCGGGAGTAACTCAGCGGTAGAGTGCAACCTTGCCAAGGTTGACGTCGCGGGTTCAAATCCCGTCTCCCGCTCCATTCCACCCACCCTTCAATTCTCGGCCGACGGCGCTCCGCATACACGGTGCAGTCCCGTGAGTTTTTCTTTGATCGCTGCATTGCCGCCGTCGAACAGCGCCGTCGGCCGAGAATTGAATAATCCAAGAAATTTGTCAAATGACTCAGCTTGACCGCCGATCTGGCGTCCAATACACTACCGGCCCTGTAGGCGACGTGGCCAAGTGGTAAGGCAGGGGCCTGCAAAGCCCTTATCCCCGGTTCGAATCCGGGCGTCGCCTCCATCAGCAATTCTCACCGGTCGCCATCAGCAGCATTCAACCCTCGACATCGACTCAACAGTGTGTCCACATTGTGGTGGATACCACTGTCGACCGGTGAGAATTGCTGGGGAGCAGGGGAGCAGAGGCGCGGGGAAATCATGCGGGCGGACGTGAGGGCGCAACGTATTCCCCGCCAATGACGGTGCCGTTCGGCACTTTGGAGGGGCCCGTTGCTCGCACGATCGCGTCGCCTGAGATTTCCACGTCGGCACCGAAGGTGACGTCACCTTCAACCGTGAGAGAGGCACAGCGGCGGAGGGACGGCGGGCCGTGCGGGAACCGATCCTCGAAGTCGTCGATCAACGCGTAGAATCTCGCGTCGAGCCGGATCACCGGCGGATCGGTGCGTTCGTGAGAAAGAACGAGGCGCGCGTCGGCATCGAGCTCGAAAGCGTCGGAACGCACCGCCAGGAGGTCGTTGGTGTTTTTGACCGGCGAGAATCGGCGGCGGGAGACTCGCACGGCGGTGGCTTGCGGAAACAGCGAGATAGCCGTCCCCATGACTGTTTCGAGCTGGATCACCGCCGGGGATGCCGGATCGCGCGGGTCGAGGGTCTTGCGGTTGACCACAGTCGGCAGGGGCAGGAACCCACCATGCACGTCGAGCAATTCGGCGAGCGATGGCAGGTGGAGCCAGAGGTTGTTGGTGTTGAAGTATCGATACCGCCGCACGTCCTGAAAAACGTCTGCCGCCGCGGGTGGACACTGTGCCGACTCCCGCAGGGCCAGCCGTCCGTTTTCGAGCCGGCAGAGGTGGCCGCCCTTGCGGTCCGCAGCTGTGCGGTCGGCGGCCTCGAGCATGAAATCGTGACCCTCCGCCACCATGAAACCGAGCAGCGTCGGGTCGAGCGCCGCACCCAGGTTGTCGGCATTGGAGATGAATACGTACTCGATGCCGCTTTCAAGCAGGCGTTCGAGGGTCCCCGACGCCGCAATGGCGGTGTAGAGATCACCGTGCCCCGGTGGGCACCAGGCGAGGTCTTCGTCACTCGGGTTGACGGCAGCACCGAGACCGTCCTCGAGTATCTTTGGCACCCGGTTTTGGAGAAAGCCGGTCGGCAGGTCGTTGCGAAAAAGCTCTGGGTAGGCGGCGAGGTGTCTGTCGCAACCGGCAGCAGTACGGAAGCTGTTCATCAGGAGCAACGGTACCTCGGCGCCGACCTCGGCTCGCAACGCCAGTACCTGGCGAGCGATGAGATCGAGAAATGAGAGCCCGTCCCGCACCGGCAACAGGGACTTGGCGCTGTCGAGGCCCATGCTCGTGCCGAGGCCGCCATTCAATTTGATGATTGCGGTCCTCGGAATGGTCGCGAGTCCCTTGGCCCGGTACCCCTCGAAATTTCCGGCGTCGACGAGCGTCGTAACCGGGGTGATGTCCTTTTCTTCGAGGATTCCACTCTCCCCTTCGAGCAGACGATGGAGATGAAAACGAAATGAAGCGATTGCCGAATCAGCTGCGCCAGACCATCGCATGGTATCGACAAGTGCTTGCATCGACGTGTTTTTCGGTATTTTTGCCGGCACTCGATACTCCTCCCAGCGATGCCTCTGTCATAATAGTAGCGTGAGACGGTTGGCGACGATGATAGGCGTGTGGCTATTTGCCCAACTGGCGGGCGCCGCTCTTGCTGCGACTCCGGCGGCAGGTGCCGGTTCGACTGTTTCCAACGCCGAACTGCGTCGCCTCGTGCATCAGGTCAGCCTCGAGCACGGCGTCGACCCGAAGCTGGTCGACGCGCTCGTGCACGTCGAATCGGCATACAATCCGCGTGCGGTCAGCCGCCGCGGCGCCATGGGACTCATGCAGCTGATGCCGGACACCGCGGTGCGACTCGAGGTCGACGATCCATTTGATCCAGAGGAAAACGTGAGAGGCGGGGTCCGCGAGTTCTCGCGCCTGGTCGACCGCTACTCCGGCAACCTGCAGTTGGCGCTGGCCGCGTACAACGCCGGTGAAGGGGCGGTGGCGAAGTATCGCGGGGTGCCGCCGTATCCGGAAACCAGATCCTACGTGTCGAAAATTCTCAGTATCTACACCGGGCGACCGTACCGTCTCGCGGGGGGCTATTCCGCAAAGCCGGTACGGATGCTGCGCGAAAACGACGGCACGATGGTCATCACCAACCTGAGCTCGTCCGCCACGGCGGCCGCACGCGCGCCTGCTCTAGAGGATGGCCCTCTTCGCGGTGGCTTCAGCGGCAGGTAGCTCGATCTCGCTGGATCCGCAAACGCCCTCCCGGGTGAGCCGGATCTGCGGGCAATTTCGACAAATAACCGGTGGTCCGGGCTACAATTCCTGCATTCCCGGAGCTTAGCTCGGGAAATCTGTCCGTATGTCGACATCATAGGGAGACCGATGATCAAAGAGGCGAAGCGTATCCGGATGAGCACCATATTGGCCGTAGCCTCGTTGATCGTCACCGCGGGGTGTTCGTCCATCATGTCGTCGGCGACGTCCAATCTCGCCGACAGCCTTTCGAACGCAGTTCTCGATCAGAACGATCCCGAGACCGTCCGCCAGGGTGCGCCGGCGTATTTGTTGTTGATTGACGGCTTGATCGCGGACAACCCGAAGAACGCCGAGCTGGCGTTGGCCGGAGCCAACCTCTACTCCAGCTACGCAGGTGTTTTTGTCGACGAAGAGGCGCGCGCGTCCCGGCTGGCCGAAAAGGGGAGGGACTACGGTTGGCAAGCGCTGTGTCGCCGCGACCGGCGCGCCTGTGGCAGCTGGGTGGCACCGTACGAAGAATTTGAAAGGGTGATCGATGCCATGGACCGCCGCCAGGTGGACGTGCTTTTCGGCTCCGGCGCCGCGTGGGCGACCTGGATTCAAAAAAACAGCGGTGACTGGAAAGCGATCGCGGACAAGGCGCGAGTCGACGCCATGATGCAGAGGGTCGTTGCACTGGATGGGAACTACCAGGGCGGCGCCGCGTATCTTTATCTCGGTATACTGGCGACCCTTCTCCCAGAGGCGATGGGTGGGAAGCCGGAAGTGGGAAGGGAAGATTTTGAGCGCGTCATCGAGCTTTCAGACGGTCGGAATCTGATGGCCAAGGTGTTACTCGCGGAGTCGTACGCGCGGTTGGTCTTCGACCGGGAGCTCCATGATCGCCTCTGTCAAGAGGTCCTCGATGCCGATCCAGTTGCTCCCGGTCTGACGCTTTCAAACACCATCGCCCAGGAGACTGCGAGAGCGCTTCTCGAATCGTCGGAAGACTATTTTGGAGATTGAATGATGCGTTTGTCGAGAGCCCTGATTACCCTCGTTTTCCTCTTGTCGGTGGCGCCGGCGGCTGTCGCCGGCGACCTTCGCCTGAAGGTCGCCTCGATGGCGCCGGACGGCACCCTGTGGATGAAGGAGTTGCAAGAGGCCGCCGCCGAGGTCGAGAAACGCACCGAAGGGCGGGTCTCCTTCCGTTTCTATCCGGGCGGCACCATGGGCGCCGACGACGCCGTGCTGCGAAAAATGCGAATCGGTCAGCTGCAGGGCGGCGTTGTCCTTGCCGGCAGTCTGGCGGCCGTTGATCCGAACATGGAAATCTACAACTTCCCGTTGCTCTTCCGGTCCTATGGCGAGGTCGATTATGTTCGCCAGAGAATGGACGGAAAACTGATCGCGGAACTCGAGAAAAACGGGTACGTGTCCTTCGGATTCACCGAGACCGGGTTTACATATCTCCTCTCCGCAAAACCGACACGAACCTTTGACGATCTCAAGGGTCGCAAGGCCTGGATGCCGCAGGACGATCCGATTTCACTCGCCATCGTCGAAGAAGCCGGGCTGTCGCCGGTCCCCCTGCCCATCTCGGATGTCTTGACCGGTCTCCAGACCGGTCTCATCGACACCGTGGCCGCGCCGCCGGTGGGCGCCGTCGCCCTCCAGTGGTTCACCAAGGCGACCTTTTTGACCGACCTTCCGATCACCTACGTCTATGGCACGACGATCCTCAGCGCAAAGTCCTTTGATCAGATGAGCCCCGGCGATCAGGCGATCGTGCGCGAGGTCTTTGGCCGCGCCAACCAGATCCTCGATGCAAACAGCCGCTCGGACAACAAGGAAGCGCGCGAGGCGCTGGCCGGGCAGGGTGTGATCTTTGTCGATCCAACCGACGAGACGAGGGCGAAGTGGGGGCAGATCGCCGCTGCGGCCACCAAGAAGCTGATCGCGCGGCGGGCCTATGATCGCGTGCTGCTGGCGGAAATCGAAAAGCTGCTGGAGACCTACCGAGCTCAGAAAGGTGCATCGGAAGACGTGATTCGATGATGGAAAAGAGCCGACCCACCCTGGTCTCGCGGCTCTTGCGGTTGGCGGGGCTGATCGAGGATTTTCTCCTGGTGCTGCTGTTGGCCGCCATGGTGATCCTCGCCGGTGCGCAGATCGCGCTCCGAAATCTCTTCGACAGCGCCATCCTGTGGGCGGACCCCTTGCTTCGGGTGTCCGTGTTGTGGGTGGGGATGATAGGTGCGATGGCGGCGACCCGGGATGACAAGCAGATCTCGGTCGACGTTGTATCGAGGTATCTCCCACGGCGGTGGAGGGCGCGCACGCGTGTCGTAACCGACCTGTTTACCGCCGGAGTCGCCGCGGTCGTGGCCCGTAGCGCCTATCGGCTGATGCTCGATGATCGTGCCGCGGGCATGACCGCGATTGCCTTCCTGCCGGTTTGGATCTGTGAGGCAATCCTGCCGGTCGCGTTTGCGGTGATCGCGCTCCGCTACCTTTTGTACGCCGTACAGCACGTGCGAGAGGGAGTGGCCGCAGAGGACGAGCCATGATCCTCGTCGGGATCGTCCTGATCCTGCTCGCCCTACTTGGCGCGCCGCTCTTTGCCATCATCGCGGCCAGCGCACTGATCGGTTTCGCACGCGCCGACCTGCCCATGATGATCGTGCCGATGGAGATCTTTCGCGTCTCCGAGATCCCGGTGCTGATTGCCATCCCGCTATTCACCTTCGCCGGCTACCTGCTGGGCGAGAGCCAGGCGCCGCGGCGGCTGGTCCGGGTCACCAACGTGCTCTTGGGGTGGATGCCGGGCGGGCTCGCCGTAGTGGCGCTGATCGTCTGCTCGCTTTTTACCGCGTTCACGGGGGCTTCCGGGGTGACGATCATCGCCATAGGCGCTCTCCTTTTTCCCGCGATTGCCGCGGCAGGCTATCGTGAGAACTTCAATCTCGGCCTGATCACGACCTCGGGCAGCCTCGGCCTGTTGTTCGCCCCTTCACTGCCGCTGATCCTTTACGGAATCATCGCCGGAGTGTCGGTGGACGATTTGTTCGTCGCCGGGATTCTGCCGGGTCTGCTGATGCTCGTCCTGCTCGCAATCTGGTGCATACGCGAAGGCGGTTTCGTGCGTGGTCGTATTACACGTCAGGCATTCGACTTTGGCGAGGCGGCGGCGGCCATACGCGAGTCAATCTGGGAGATCCCGCTGCCGGTCATCGTCCTCGGCGGAGTTTACAGCGGGTTCTTTGCCGTCTCCGAGGCGGCCGCGGTCACTGTTCTCTACGTGTTTGTCGTCGAGGTCCTGATCTACCGGGACATCCCGTTGCGGCGCGTGCCACAGGTGATGAGGGACTCCATGGTGCTGGTCGGCGGGATCCTGATCATCCTCGGCGTGTCGTTGGCGTCGACCAACTACATGATCGATCAACAGGTGCCCGAGAAGCTGTTCACCTGGGTCACCGCCCACATTTCCTCCAAGCTCAGCTTTCTGATCCTGCTCAACCTCTTTCTCCTGATGCTCGGGATGATGCTCGACATCTTCTCGGCTTTGGTAATAGTGGTGCCGCTGATTCTGCCGATCGCGGCCGGCTACGGAATCGACCCCATTCATCTCGGTATGATATTCCTCGCCAATATGCAGATCGGCTACTGCACGCCGCCGGTCGGAATGAACCTCTTCATCGCGAGCTACCGATTCGACAGGCCGGTCATTCTGCTCTACCGGGCAACGCTGCCGTTTTTGGCAATCCTCTTAGTCACCGTGCTGATTATCACGTACTGGCCGTGGCTTTCGCTGGTTCTGGTTCGTTGAGAACGCTTCCGTGTACCACGCGATCGCCGCGCCTCGAGCTCGTCGTGGCGTGCCTGGTCATGGTCGGGTGCGCGTCGGGCCCGACGGCCGAGAGACGTGCCGAACGGCCGCTCAAGATCGTACCCGAGAACCGATGGCCGATTCTGGCGGATGACCTCGGCGTCGAGAGCCTGTTGGAGGCCTCCGAGCGGTCACTTCAGTATTTCGAGCGCGTCCCCGGCGAAACGGTCTACGCCTTTGGAAACGAATCGCGGACCGCGCGTCAGCTGGCGGCCGGCATGCTCAAGTTTCAAGCCATTGTGAGTTCCGAGGACGATCTTCGTCGCCGGACCGAAATGCTGAAGCAGGACTTTGTCCTCATGCGGTCGGTTGGCCGCGACGGTCGTGGTGGGGCGCTTTTTACCGGGTATTACGAGCCGCTCATGGAGGCCCGCCGGGACCCCGAGCCACCGTTCGAGCACCCGGTTTACGGGATACCGGACGACCTCGTGACGGTCGACCTCGAAGCTTTCGGTCTGGAGGCCTCGTCCCGGCCTCTCGTCGGCCGCGTCGAGGAACACGATCTGGTTCCGTACAGCGAACGGGAAGTGATCGATTTTGGTCCGGGATTGTCGGCGCCAGCTCCGGTGCTCGGCTATCTCGCTGACCTCGTGGATGTGTTCTTTCTCCACGTGCAGGGTTCGGGGACCTTGTTGTTCCCTGATACCACACGTCTGCGCGTCGGCTACGCCGTCGCCAACGGGCGCGAGTACCGGTCGATCGGCCGCCTCCTCATCGACGACGGTCTGATCAGCGGCGAGGACATGTCGATGCAGGCGATCAGGGCCTATCTCGGCGCGAACCCGCAGGAGCTTCGGAGGGTGCTGTCGTACAACCCCTCATATGTCTTTTTTCGGCCGTTGGCCGCCGATGGCGGACCGCTCGGTTGCTACGGCGTGCCGCTGACCGCGGGGCGCTCCATCGCCACCGACCGCAGGCTGTTTCCGGCGCCGGTGGTGGCGTGGATCGAGGGCGGGATGCCTGCCCCGGATGGAGGAGATGATCCATTCGCGCGTTTTGCCCTCAACCAAGACACCGGTGGCTCGATTCGCGGACCGGGCCGGGTCGATGTGTTCATCGGTGCCGGCGATGACGCCGGCGAGATCGCGGGCCGGATGAAACACCCGGGACGATTCTATCTGTTGTTGCCGAGGTCGATCTGACGCTGAATGTGAGCGAGCAAACGCTCCTCGCAATCCTCTCGAAACTCGATGAACCGGGCGCCGATGCCGTCGACCCCCTCCCTCAGAGGATTGGTCTGGCGGACAACCTCGGCCGAGCCTTCCACCAGGCCGCCACCGGGGAGCCGAAAGAGGAATTCAAAGGTGTTTCCCGGCGCAAGCCGGTCGGAACCCTGGAGCAAGGCCCCGGAGACCGACATGTTGACGGTTTGGAAAATGGCACGGTCGTGCTTGGTGTTGATCTCGATCGCAGCATGCATGAGGACCCGCATGAACACCCTCGGTGCGATGTTCACCAGATCTCCGATCGACCGCCATAACCGGGCCTCGTTCCAATCGCTGCAAATAGCGCGGTTCGCGCCAAGATCAACCAGTGCCTGAGCATCGTCGATCAGTTCGGGTTGGGTGATCAACAGAAGTCCGGCCTCGCGGCATGCGGAGCCTTCGTCGCGGATGGTGGTGAGAAGGTCATCCAGCGACAGTACATCGAGAGGGTAGGTGACAATCACCAGCTCGAAGGCGGTGCTGAGGACCAGGTCGAGGAGGAATGGCGTCGGATCGACTGTGTGGACATTGAATTCGGCGCGTCGCAGCATCGGTGCGACGCGCTCGAGGCCGGACTTTTTCGCGCCGACCACCAACACGTGTTGCCTCGTGTCGGACATCATTCAATCATACCTCCTAACCTGCATATCTCACCAGGTTTCGTTGCGAGGCCGGGGGGCGCTGTGAGATGTGGAGGTTACGGCGCGAGGTCCGCGGAGCCGTATGCGACACACGTCGAGCAGCCCGACGGGAGCAATCGCCGCGGATTGCCGCGCATCTCCGGCCGCAGCAGGAAGCTGGTGAGCCATGCGGGTTCAGGTCCAAAACGCTGAATGTGCTAGGATTTGCCCGCCAGGTCGACCCGAAAACCAGACGTGTTGAGGTGTGATGCACGGCCGCCCAGAATCCAGTCCGACAGCCAACGGTCGCGAGCGGCCGAAGATCAGTGGTGTCGTTACCTCGTTCAATGAGGAGCACAACATCGCCGATTGCATCGAGTCGCTCCTGTGGTGCGACGAGATCATCGTTGTCGATTCATTCTCATCGGACCGCACGCCCGAGATCGCGCAGGGTTACGACAAGGTCCGGTTCTTTCAACGGCCCTACTACGGTGCAGGTGCTCAAAAGAACTGGGCCATGCAGCACGTGCGGCACGAGTGGATCTTCCTGCTAGACTCGGACGAACGCTGCTCCCCGGCGTTGCGTGCCGAGATCCAGGCCCTGCTGGTAGCAATTCCCGAGCACGACGCGTACATGTTGAATCGCAACGTGTACATCCTCGGAAAACGGATCAAATATTCGGGCTGGCAGCACGATCGGGTTGCGCGGCTGTTCAGGTGCGGTACCGCCTATTACGAGAATCGGCGGGTACACTCGGTGCTCCATACCACCGGTGAAACGCCGATCCTCGAAAACCCCATCGATCACTTCATGGTCGAGCGGAGTTTCGACGAGTACGCGTTTCGGCTTGCCAAGTACGGCTACTGGAATGCGGCCCAGTGTTGGCGCGACGGAGATCGCACCTCGGCCCTTGCGGTCCTTCTTCGTCCCGCGTGGCGCTTCTTTCGTACGTACATCCTGCAGCGCGGGTTCCTGGACGGGGCGCTCGGCATCGTCTTTTGCCTGCTGCAGTCCTACAGCACGTATATGAAGTTTGCGATCCTCTGGGGTTGGCAGGTGAATGAAGCGCGCGGTGTGCCACCGATTTTGCCGGACTTTGACACCGACGAACACACGTGGGAAGGGCTGAATCAAATCAAGTCGTCGGAAAGCGAATCCTCAGAGTGATGCTTTCATTTCCGAGTCGTCCAGGTCTTCCGCCAACACCAGACCGGCGAAAAGCGAGAACATCACGACGGTGATCTGCTTGCGCAGGTAAGGCTCACCGAGAAACCCAAGCAGAAAAACAGCTGCCAATACCAGAGCTGTAGCGTCCGTTTCCCGGTTCCTACGCGGCGTCCGAACGAGCTCCCAAAAAATCCAGCCGAGCGCCGCCAACCCGACGAGGCCGAGCTCGGTGGCCACCTGTGCGTACTGGTTGTGAAAGTGGCGGTACCAGGAGATGGCGGGTTTGAACTCCTCGAACTGCGTTTCCAGGAGCCCGCGAAAGGCCGGGATGTTCGCGCCGACTCCGGTGCCGAGGACTGGGTGTTCGCGAAAGATCTCTCGAGCCACCGTCATTGCCGCGATCCGTCCTCCGAGGTTGTTGTCATAACGGTGGTCGACGAATACCGCGTGCAGCTGGCCGCGAGTTTCGCGGACGCGTTCCTGAAAGCCCGGGACGGACAACGCGGCAATCGTCACGGCCGACACCAGGATGGCCGCGACACCGGCCGCGAGAACCGGTGAGCTGCCGCGCGACCAGTGAACCAGGAGCACGAGGAGACCGCCGGCAAAGGCGAGGTGCCCCGCACGGCCGATATTGACGAAGAGGCCGACAATCAACAGTAGAGCGACCGCACACCACAGCAGGCGCCGGCGTTGCCCCATTTCCTGGTAGAAAACCCTGATGAGGACCAGGAGCGCAGCCAGAGCCAGGAGCAGCGAGTAGTCGAGGTGGGCCATGGTCGGAGAAGGGTTTCCGGGGTGGGCGTAACCAAAGCTCAAAAGACCGGCGTAGGCAGCGATCGAAAGCACGACAGAGGCAGCGGCGGAGAGCTCGAAGGCGGTGTATGCGAAACGGCGATCGCGGGTTCCGACGGCGCTCGCCACGATCGGGATGAGCAGGAGATATCGCAACTTCGTGAGGTAGGCCAGACCCGCGCCGGCATCGCTTGTCCAAGCGAGAGACAGAATATTGAGAACCACGAAAACCAGGACCGCGTATGCCATGCGGCTGCCCCGCAGGCGCATTACGCGCCGCCGAATCCCACCGCCAAAGAGCCACAACAGGATCAACAAGGTTGTCGCCAGGCTTACCCACGGACGGTAGAGGGGCAACGAAAATGCAAGAGCTATCGCCAACCACCCGAGAGATGTCTCGATCTTCGGTTCAGATTCGGGAGGGTTTTCTTGAGTCGCCATTCGCCAGCCTGGCAACGGACTATAGCAGATTGCGGGCTCGATTATCGTGCGGTTTTCGTTCTAAGGTGCTGACGCTCAACGTTTTAACCTTGACCGGCATATCTTGCAGGGTTCCAGCCGCGGACCGCGGATCACGCGTCGGGGGCTTGCTTTTCCTTCTTCTGATATTCCGCACGAACCTCGTCCATGTCGAGCTCCCGCACCTTATCCATGAGCTCGTCGAGAGTCGCGGCCGGCAGCATCCCGGGTTGGCCGAAGATACCGATGCCTTCGCGAAACACGACCAGGGTTGGGATCGACTGTATCTGGAACATCGCCGCCAGCTCGGTCTGTTCCTCGGTGTTGCACGAGGCAAAAACCGCATCGCCGTGCCGCTCGGAGGCCTTCTCGAATACCGGTTTGAATGCCTGGCAGGGACCGCACCACGGCGCCCAGAAATCGATCACGACGATGTCGTTATTGTTGATGGTCTCCTCGATGTTGTCCTGGGTCAATTGAGTGACGGCCATTGTTTTCTCCTTCGATGCGCTTGATGCGATTACATTAGTGATTAATCTCATAACCAATCAAGCATATTCTATATTTTCAGAGAAAAAATGTCAAGGGTGGCCCCTCAGTCGACGTCGCCGTCGGGATCGATGGCTTTGCCGGCAACGAATGCCGGCAGGGTGTAGCGTCCTCCCGCCGGAAGGGCGTCGATGCCGTCCGGAAGCCCGTGGTCGGCGACGGTCACGAGCTCCCGCACATCGGCGGGGAGCTCGGTCAAAAAGCGTGAGGGCTGAACGATGAGATCGACCCGGTAACGGTCGCGGGAGATCTCCGGACGGACCAGAAAGAGCCGGTCGCGGGCGCGGGTGACGGCGACGTAGAACAGCCTCCGTTCCTCCTCCTCATCGTCCATTCGGAAGCTCGGGAACTTTCCTTCGGCGAGCCAGATGACAAACACCGCCCGCCATTCGATACCCTTGGCCTGATGGACTGTAGAAAGGGTCAGTTGTTCGTCGGGGGGACCGGCAACACCGTCCTCGCCGCCAAGGTCATTGAGGAGAGTCACTTCGGACAGAAAAGTGTTGACGTCGGGGTAGCCGTCGGCAAACAGGGCCAACTGCTCGAGATCCTCGAGGCGCGATCGGGCGTTCTCGAGGTGGGCGCGCGCCCAGGAGCCGTAGAACGCATCAACCACTCTGCGAATGACCTCGCCCGGTTTGCCAAGCAGCCTGGGGTTCGCGATCTCGGCGATCAGGTTCTGGAGCTCGGAAAACGAGATCCGCGCGGTTTTTGGCAGGCTGATCGAGTCCTCGTCGATGGCCTGAAAGCGACGCAAGCCGTCCGACCCGGTCACGCGTTCCCATACCCGCACCGCCAACCGCGGACCGAACCCGTCCCTCAGCTTGATCAAGCGGGAAAACGCAACCTCATCGCGGGGGTTGTCGAGGAATCGCAGATGGGCGAGAACGTCCTTGACATGGCGGTGCTCGAAAAACCGTAGGCCCGACCGCACCCTGAACGGGATATTGCGACGGGCGAGCTCGACCTGGAGATCGAGGGAGTGCGCGTGGTTTCGGTACAGCACCGCGATGTCCTCGAGATCGAAGCCTTCCTCGTGGAGCTCGAGCAGACGTTCCGCGACGTGACCGGCCTGGGCCTCCGGGTTGGGGACCGCCACCTCGAGCGGCGGCAGACCGCCGCTCCGCCACGGCCGAAGGGTCTTCTGAAATTGACGGGAATTGTGAACGATCGAGGCATTGGCGAGCCGGAGGATGGGCGGAACCGACCGGTAGTTCGTCTCGAGACGGAACACTGTGCAATCCGGGTGCCGCTCCGGGAATCCGAGGATGTTGTCGAAATCGGCGCCACGAAAGGCGTAAATGGACTGGGCGTCGTCGCCCACCACCATCACATTGCGTTCGGGGCCGAGCATGGCGTCAACGATGTCGGCCTGCAGACGATTGGTGTCCTGATATTCATCGACGAGGATGTGTGAGAAGTGGCTCCGCAGCTCGGCTCGCGCACGAGGGAATCGATTGAGGAGCAATAGCCAGTTGAGGAGCAGGTCGTCAAAGTCCATGAGATCGGCGTGACGTTTGCGTTCGAGATAACGTTTGAAGATTTCTGCAATGAGATCGGCCTCGTCGAGGAATTGCGGCGCCCGTTCGGCCAACACCTCTGCGAATTCGTGCCCGGTATTGATGACAAAGCTGTAGAGGTCGACGAGAAGGCTCGGTCGCGGGAGCCGCCGGCTCGGGAGTTCAGGACTTACATCGGCGGCCGCGGCGCCCATGAGATCGCCGGCGTCCTCGCGATCGATGATCGAGAACCGCCGCGTATAGCCGAGCAGCTCGGCGTAACGCCTCAATATGCGGTGGCCGGCCGAGTGGAATGTGCCCCCGGTGACCCGGGTCGCAGCCCGTTCGACAAGGCTTTCGACCCGCCCCATCATTTCCCGCGCAGCCTTGTTGGTGAATGTCAGAAGCAGGATGCTTCCCGGAGGAACGCCGTCCTCGATGAGGCGGCTCGTACGATACACAAGGGTGCGGGTCTTGCCGGTTCCGGCGCCGGCCAGCGCCAGCATCGGCCCTCCGGCATGCATCACGACCTCGAGCTGTTGTGAGTTAAGCTCGTCCTCGTACCGGACACGACGCGGCTTGGCGCGGCCGGCCTTCAACGGTGGGTTGCTCATGGAAGACAGAGTCGACCGAGCAGCAAACGATCAAACGAAAGGGAGACACCCTTGCCGTAGATCACGAGCGTCGCGACGATCCGCGCGTCGGTTTCGAGCAACGCATCGATTGCGGCGGTGAACGGCGCGGGCACCCGCAACTCGATGTCGCCCACGACGCCGGCACCGATCGCGAGATCGAGGGCCCAGCCAAGGGCCGAGAGAGCCGCATCCTGAGTACTGCCCGCGACCGGTCCGACCTGGTCGGCACCGGCGTAGGCATAGCCGGCGATGCGTGCACCTTGTTGCACCAGGGCGACTCGCATCTGCCGCTCTTTGAGCCAGAAAATATGGTCCACGTCGCGGGAAATGTTCCTGGTAACCCGGTCTATGCGGTCGAGGTCCGCCTGTCCGCGGCGGTTGAGAACATCGGTGGTCGCGTCTTTGCCGACCAGCATCGCGGTCAGCCCGGCGGCCAGTTGCCTGGCCGATGCGACCGGCAGGCGAAGGAGATACACAGGTGTCAATGGTTTGAAGCCGTGGCCGAGGAGCAGGGCCTGAACAGATGATTCGATCGGCACCACAGCCAGGAATTCGCGAGCTCCCGAGCGCTCCCCATACGAAAGGCATCGCGTCAACATCGCGCCGCCGGCACCGCGTCCGTGATGCTGGGGCAACACCCACAACTCCGACAGCACACATTGGCGTGAACGGACGTGGGCGGCCGCGAATCCGAGGGTCTCGTCTCCCTCGTACGCGGTGAAGAATCCGTCCGGGTCGTGTGCGAGGAGGTGGCGCAGGTCGGGGTCGACCACCATGTCGAGATCGAGCATGCCGGTGCTCGTCGGGTACGCCGACAGGCCCGCCGCCGCCGCGTCGCGAAGGATCGCTATCCCCGGAAGCTCCTCGCGGTTGATGGTTCGCACCTTGATCTTGGCCATTGCCCTCTCCGTCCGAGACGAGGAGTTTAGCAGAGGCAGAAGGAGCGATGTCTTGAGTTTTTAGTGTTGAGTTTTGAGTTTTGAGTTTCCACTGCCCTTCTTCCAGGACGTGGGGTGGCTAGGGGGACAACTCAAAACTGAAAACTCAAAACTGATTGTTCTGTATGCGGTTTCGCGGCGCATGGCTACAATGTCCCCAAGAGGGAGAGTTTGCATGCCAAGAGTCCTCTCGAGCCAAACGCTGCACGATGATGTTTTCGAAACCAACCGCGATCACTGGCGCAATCAGCTACGGATTATCGAGGCACAGCGTGGGGAGATAGCGCTCGGTGGCGGTGAGGCGGCGGCCGCGAAACAGAAGATGAATAACAAGCTGCTCGCCCGCGAACGGGTCAGGGCGCTGATCGATCACGGCACCGAGCTTCTCGAGATCGGTTGCTTCGCGGCCTGGGATCACTACGAGGAGTGGGGTGGCGCTCCGGCGGCCGGGGTCGTGGTCGGCTTGGGTCGAGTCAGCGGTCGCGAGTGCGTGGTGGTCGCCAATGACGCCACCGTCAAAGCCGGCGCCTGGTTCCCGTTGACCTGCAAGAAAATCCTCCGCGCACAGGAGATCGCGATCGAGAACCGCCTGCCGGTGATCTACCTGGTCGACTCGGCCGGGGTGTTTTTGCCGATGCAGGACGATATTTTCCCGGACCGAGACCATTTCGGCAGGGTGTTTTTCAACAATGCGCGCCTGTCGGCCGACGGCATCTATCAGATCGCGGCCATTCTAGGGTCCTGCGTGGCCGGTGGTGCCTACCTGCCCATCATGTCGGACGAGGCTCTGATCGTTGAGGGCAACGGAACCATTTTCCTGGCCGGCGCCCATCTGGTGCAGGCTGCGATCGGCGAGCGGACAAACAATCAGTCGCTCGGCGGTGCTCTGGTTCAGGTGGATATTTCGGGCGTCGTGGACGACCGGTTCCCGGACGACAAGGCGGCCATCGATCACGTTCGAGCCCGGATCGGTGAGCTTGCTCGCCCGGCGCTTGCGCGATTCGACCGGGTCGAGGCGAGGGAGCCTCTGGTCGATACCGAGGACATCCTCGGGATACTGCCGGTCGACCGGACGCGGCCCTATGACATGTATCGGGTGCTAGCCGCCCTCCTCGACGGTTCAGAGTTCACCGAGTACAAAGCTACCTACGGCCGTACGATGATTTGCGGCACAGGGCGTATCGACGGCTGGGCGGTCGGTGTCATCGCCAATCAACGCCAGATTGTCCAGCGACGGCGTGGTCTCGCGAGCGCTGAAAGCGAGATGCAGATCGGTGGCGTGATCTATACCGACTCCGCTGACAAGGGTGCGCGATTCGTGGAGTTGATGAACCAGAAGGGGATCCCGATCGTGTTCCTGCAAGATGTCACCGGCTTCATGGTCGGCTCCAAGTCGGAGCGTGATGGCATCATCAAGGATGGTGCCAAGATGGTCAACGTCGTCGCCAACTCGGTGGTCCCGAAATTCACCGTCTTTGTCGGCAATTCGTTCGGGGCCGGAAACTACGCCATGTGCGGTCGCGCCTACGGGGCACGGTTCTTCTACGCCTGGCCGTCGGCCTCGATCGCGGTCATGGGTGGTCAGCAGGCCTCGGAAACGCTCCTTGCTATCCAACTCAAAAATCGCGGCGACGAGGTCTCTGATGAGGAACGCGCGGCTCGTCTGGCGGAGATCCAGGCGCGCTATGAGGCGGCCACCGATCCTCGCTACGCGGCGGCCAGATTGTGGGTGGATGAGATCATTGATCCGCGCCGCACCCGGGAGGTGCTGGCGCGGTCGATCGCCGCCGCTGCCCACCAGCCCGAGATCGCTGAGTTCAAGGTCGGAGTCCTGCAGACCTGAGGCCGCCCATCCGGGCTTTGAAGCTGTGACCGCCAACTACGTCGGCCGGCTATGAGGCTATGAGGCGATTGTTCGACAAGCAACACTTCATCCGCCGAAATGTGGCAGGTCCGTATGGCCCCATAGCCCCAAGCCCCAAGCCCAAGATCCTCATCTTCCTCGAGCCTTCACAATCCTTATGATCGAGACCGGAAAACCCTCGGTGAACCCGCAGTCGTTGGACGCGTACTTCATGGGAGGGAAGAGTAACCGGCGTGAGACATGTTGCATAAACGAGGCCGACAACAGAGTTGCCGGGACTTTCGCCGTTTCGTGCCGATATCGCGGAGCACGGCTGTTCCGGGCTCTGGACTGTACCGCGATTCGCGTTACTCTATTGAGGTGCAATTCGAGATGAACGAGAACACTGGTGGGCGAGTCCGGCGAGTTGTTTTTGCGTCGCTCGTGTGCCTGTTCATTTTTGCGGGAGCTGTCACGCCGGTGTTCGCCGACAAGGACAAAAAGGGCACGACGAAAACCGAAGAAGAGGCAGCGGCGAATGAGACCCCGGTTCGCTGGATGGTGTGGCTCGATGAAGAGGTCTACCCCCTGATCAACAAAGATCAGCGGCGGGCCTTTCTTTCGCTTCAAACCGAGGCTCAGCGTAGGGCCTTTGCGGACCGTCTGTGGATCCTGTGGGGCAGACAGTCAGGCTTTGGCGCCTCATTCCGGGGAATGTATCAAGAGCGTCTGCAGCTTGCGAGGCTCGAGTTCGGTAACACCGTCGATGACCGGGCGAGAGTCCTCCTCATTCACGGCCCGCCGGCGATTCGCCACAATCCGCGCTGTCCGGCGATTTTCCGGCCGATGGACTTCTGGGTCTGGCCGTACATCGAGGGCCTCGGCGAGGACGTCGTGGTGCTTTTCTATCAGCGCGACTTGATCGACACCTGGCGGATGTGGAACACCTACGAGGGCCGGGGAGTTCTGATCAACACCTTCAGCGCGGAGAGCCAGGGCCCACCAGGGCAGATGATCCCGGGCACGTTCAGCGATCCAGCCTATCGTTGTCCGAACGGTGACGTCACAATGCGATTGTTGGCAGCGGCCTCGGCCTGGAGCATGGACCCGAGGTATCTCGGGGCGATGTACACTTTTCGGCCATACGATGAAGACCGCGGACCGGAGTCCACGTCGCACCGGTTCATGGAGTTCTCGGCCCTGCTCGACAATGACGCCGAGCCTCTCGAGTTTGCGATATCGGACGGGGCGCGGGCTGCGTATGGAGGGCTGGTCGAGGTCGGCTTCGCCGTCGACGTCGACGTCGAGGGGCTGGGAACGACACCGGTCGGGGACGTCGACGTGATCCAGCTCGATGTGGTCGGGGAAATCACGAGCGGTGGCGATGTCATGGTTGACCGATTCCGATATCTTTTCTCGGTGCCGCACGCCGGCGACAGCGTGGGTCTGATGCTTGACCGGATGATCCGGCCGGGGAGTTACCTGCTGCGCCTCAAAGTCGAAGACGTTCACTCGAAGCACGCAGCGGTCGAGGAGTTTCGCTTCGAGGTCGACCGCTCCCTGGCCACGATCGACGTCGACCGCGAGCTCGAAGACTTTATCGACGAGTACGGAACGGGAATGGCGCTCGGCCAGGGAGACGTGGCCGCCGACGAGGAGCCGGAAGAAGAGGAGCAACCTTTGCTGCGACTGGTCGGCCCCGAGGGGGATGCGGTCAGCGGGCTCTGCCGATTCGAGGCGATCGCTCGCGATGAGGTGGCGCGGGTGATGTTTCTGCTCGACGACGAGCAGATATTGACCAAGAACCGCCCTCCATTCGACATCGATCTAGACCTCGGCCCGCTGCCAAAGTTGACGACCGTGACGGTTGTCGGCTATGACGCCGCCGGCACCGAGATCGCCCGTAGCGGCTACACGCTGAATGTCGGCCGAGAACGCTTTTTCGTCAGTCTTCTTCCGGTCTCACCGAGCGGCGGCAACGACGGCCGCGTGCGGATCGGCGCGGAGTTGAACATCCCGTCGGATGGTGAGTTCGAAAGGCTCGAGCTATTTTGGAATGAGGACCTCCTCGCGACCCTTTACGAGCCGCCGTTTGAAGCGCGGGTGCTTCTGAGCTCCAGCGAGCAGTTTGGGTATGTGCGGGCGCTCGCGACCCTGACCGACGGATCGCAGGCCGAGGATCTCGAGTTTGTCAACTCGCCGGAGTTCGGAACCGTGGTCAAGGTAACGGCCGTCGAGTTGCCGGTGACCGTGCTCGATGGCGCCGGCAACCCGGTGGAAGACCTCGAACTGAAAGACTTCGCGGTGTACGAGGACAAGGTGGCGCAGACGATCTCGCACTTTTCCCTCCACCGTGACCTCCCGGTTCGGATGGGGATCGTGATCGACACCTCGGGTTCGATGGAAGAGACCCTGCCGACAGTGCAACGGGTTGTGATGGGCTTTCTGCGCGACCTGCTGCGGCCGCGGGACAGGGCGTTTATCGAGGTCTTTTCGGACCGACCGGACATGCTTACCGGGTTCACCGCCGATTTCACGACGATTGAAAACGCCCTCCTCGCCCTCTTTCCCGACCGCGCAACGGCGTTTTACGACGCAGTGGTCATGGGCCTGTTCCAGTTTTCGGGGGTCACCGGGCGGCGGGCGATGGTGGTGCTGACCGACGGGGAGGACACTCAATCGAAGAACTCGTATGACGATGCGCTGGGTTACGCTCAACGGATGGGCGTCACCATTTACATGATTGGAGTTGACATCGGGACGACAAAAATCAGCACCAGGTGGCAGATAAGCAAGCTTGCCGAAGCAACCGGAGGGAAGGCGTACTTCGTGTCAGGGAATTCGGAGCTCGACAAAATCTATTCCGACATCAACCGCGAGCTGAGGACCCAGTACCTTTTGGCTTACACGTCCAACTCCGAGAAGCCGGCCGACGAGCTACGCAAGGTCAAGGTCGAGGTCGACCGCAAGAAAGTCAGGGTGAGGACGATTGCCGGGTACTATCCTATCGGTGGCTGACGAGCGGCGAAAACGATCGCGGACCCGGACCGCGGCCGGTCGCCACGAACGGAGGACGAGTCCAGTGCGAAAAAACGAGAAGACCACAAGGGTGGCGATGGCGCTGGTATTGACGGTGATCCTCGCCAGTGCGACCGCGTTCGCCGGCAATCCCAACGCCAAGGAAGCAGCGGCGGACATGGAGTGGGGATACAAGGCTGCACGCAACGGCTACTGGCAGGAGGCGTTGCTGCGATTCCAACACGCCGACGAGTTGACGCCGAACCAGCCGCGGATCCTCAACAACATCGCGGTGGCGCAGGAGGCGAACAGCTTGTTCGAACAAGCCCTCCTGACCTACCAGGAGGGCCTGGCCATCGATCCCAACAACGACACGTTGAGGCGGAACTTCGCGCGGTTTCAGGAGTTTTACACGAGCTATATCGCGCCTCCGGAGGAGGACGCCGACGAAGGGGCGGATCATGCGAAGAAAGACGACTGAGCTTCTCCTGCTTCTGATCGCGGCGGCGGGTTTTTGCGCCGCCGGGTCCCGTGAGGTCCGGATCGAGCTCAAGCTCAAACCCGAGCTCAACCTCGAAGGAACGGAAAACGTCTTCGTAGGGCCGATCGTGATCGAACCGCGTGAGGGCGAAGACGTACAGTCGGTCGACATCACCGCGGCGAGGGAGTTTGAGATCTACCTTCGAAAGATTCTGCGCCGGGAGGCCGGGCTGCACCTCTTGCCGGAGCTCTCGGATCTCAAGCCGCCGACCACGAATCTGGCGGAGCTGGTCGACGACGCTGGTTTCTGGAAGGCGATACGAGACGAAACTCTGGCCGATCTCATCGTCGCCGCATCGATCGATGTCAACGTCCTCGATCGGGCCGGCTATACCACCGAGGAGTACGTGTCGCCTCAGGACGGCAAGACGTACTTCCGCCAGGTCATGGTCGAGGAGACCGGCTTCAGTTATGACATCCTGCTGCTTGTCATCGAAGGTCTCACCGGTGATGTCCTTCACGAAGAGCAGATCACCGACTTCCAGCCCAAGAACGAACGCAAGCTCGAGGAGTACACCGACATGTTCACGGATCTGTACAACCTTCAAAACCGCCTGGTTGGCATCTTTGTGCCGCGCTCGGTGCAGGTCAAACGGGCGCTCTTCGCGAACTGAGACGGAGGACGCTCATGAAGTCCTGGACCATTGCGTCGGTCGTCATGCTGCTTGCGGCGGTGCCCGTGGGCGCACAGCTCAATCCCTACGATCCCTACGTCGGGGGCAAAAACAAGGTGAGGTGGGACAAGTTCGAGTGGCACACCTACGACACCCCGCACTTTCGGATCTCGTACTACGATCGCACCGAACCGATGTTGGAAAAGGTCGCCTCGTACGCCGAAAGCGCCTACGACGACATCGCCCGAAAGCTCAACTACCAGATTCTGAAGCCGGTGCCGATGATCATCTATGCGACCCACGCCGAGTTCGAAGAGACCAACATCATCGTCGGGTTCATTCCCGAGGGCGTGGGCGCCTTCGCGACCCCGGTTCGGAACCGGATGGTATTGCCGGTCGATCTACCGGATCGTGAACTCCAGGGCCTCATTCAACACGAGCTGACCCACATCTTCCAGTACGAGATCTACTTCGGCGGTCGGCGCGGGCGGGCCATCTATGCCCGTCCTCCGACCTGGTTCATGGAGGGAATGGCCTCCTATTACGGTGATGATGAATCCACGCTCGACGAGATGTACATGCGCGATGCCACGCTTTCCGATCAGGTGGCGTCGATCATGAATCCACCGCAGGGTTTCCTGGCTTATCGTTGGGGCCACATGGTCTTCGAGTACATCGAGCAGGAGTGGGGCGAAGATGTAGTCCGCGACTGGGTTTTCGCGTTTCGCGGCAACTTCGGCGGTCAGGTCGGGCGTCCCTTGAACAAGGTCCTGAATATGGAACCGGAGGAGTTCGACGCCGCGTTCAGAACCTGGCTGCGCAAGACGTACCAACCGTTCATCGATCGCGGTGTGCCCAGCGAGTTCGGTCGGAAGTTCCGCGTCCCCGGTTTTCTCGACTCGAGCCAGACTTCGCCGGCGATCTCGCCGTCCGGCGACCTCGTGGCCGCCTTTACGACCTACAAGAACGATGTCGACGTCGCTATTTTCGGGCTGCCTGACCGGAGGCTGTACAAGAACCTTACCAAGGGGAAGACCACGAAATACCAGTACCTCGTGGCGCAGGGCCTGACGGTGGCGCCCTCCGCGGGACGCGATCTGGCGTACTCGCCGGACGGCAATTTCGTGGCGGTCTTCGCGCGAACCGAAAGGCTTCGGTCGCTGCTTCTCCTCGATGTCCGCAAGGGTGACATCGCAAAAGAGTATCGGATCGAGCTGCCGGTCGATCAGGCGGCTCAGCCGGCGTTCTCGCCGGATGGGCGCACGGTCGCGTTTCATGGCGTCGCCAACGAGCAGTACGACATCTTCCTCCTCGACCTCGAGACCGGCGGGGTTTCCAACCTGACCGACGATCCGGCCTACGACGCATCGCCAGCCTTTTCGCCGGATGGAACCAAGCTCGTCTACACCTCGAATCTGGGCGCCACCGGCAAGCTGGTCGGACTTGATCTCAGCGACCCCTCACGGCGCGAACAGCTCACCTTTGGACCCGGCGAGGACGACAGCGCGGCATTCTCGCCCGACGGCGAACGAATCTACTTTTCCTCGGACCGCGAGGACGGCGTCTTCGACATCTATCGGCTCGACATCGACACCAACGAGTTGTCGCGCTTGACCAATGTCATCGGTGCCGCGCTCAACCCGGTCGCCGCCGAAACCCTCGAGGGCGAGAGGATCGGATTCCAGGCATACTCCAACGGGCTCTGGGGCCTCTACGGCGCCGACGCCGGCCAGGGAATCTACGTGGGGCTCTCCGAGCCGCCGTCGCAAGAGATCGAGCTCGAGCCGTTCGTGCCGGCGGTGAGCGTTGCGGTGGACCCGTCCAAAGGCAAGAAGGTCAAGCGGCGGAAATTCTATTTGGAGGATGCCGGAGCCTACGTCGGCATCGACACCACCAACCAGATCCTCGGACAGGTGTACATAACGCTGGCCGATCAATACGGCGACCGGCGCATCCAGCTCTATCTCGACAGTGTCGACACCTTCGCCAACTTCCTCGCCAGCTACTACAACCTCGAACCACGGCTGCAGTGGGGAATCACCCTCTACGACAGCCGCAGCTACTACGTCACGGGCTACGACCCGCTGCGGGAGCGTGTGACCGAAAAACAGCAGCTCTACAGGTTTTCGACCGCCCAGTTCAACCTGCAGTATCCGCTCAACACCTACTACAGGTTGATGGCCGACGTCGGCTACCTCATGCGTGACTATGACCAGCCGGTCGATTTCGATCCGACCACCGGCCAGATCGTCACGCAGTCGACTGAAAACCAGTCGCCCTACGTCGGCGTGGGCGTCGCCGGGGACACCACCTTCTGGAAACCGTGGGGGCCGCATAACGGCACCCGTTGGGAGGCCAGCTACTACTACGCCTACGACATGGATGACGGCGGCGCATTGACCCGAAACGTCGAGTTCGACGGGCGAGCCTACATCCCTCTGTCGCAGCGCAACGAGCTTGCCTTCCGGCTCTGGTTCGGCTGGGCGGACGGCAACCAGCCGTGGATCTACTCCTTTGGCGGTCTCGACACCCTCCGCGGCTACCCGACCTACTCGTTGTCGGGAAACCGGGCGTCCTTTGCAAACATCGAATGGAGATTTCCCCTGGTCGACCGGATGGACCTGGCGTTTATGAGAATCGGCGGAATCCGCGGCCGGGTCTTCCTCGATGTCGGGGCCGCCTGGTTCGAAAGCGCCGACGGTCGACAATTCAACATGTTCGGCCAGCAGGGCTTCACATTCCAGAAGGACGGCGTCCTCATCGACGGTGTGTCGTCCTATGGATTCGGATTCGACGTCTACCTCTTCGGACTGCCCTTGCACTGGGACTGGGTGAAACTCTGGAACTTCGATACCTCGCTGACCGGGTGGGAGACGGATTTCTGGATCGGAGTACGCTTCTGAATTAGGAATGAGGAATTAGGAATTGGGAATTCCCTACCACCCTCCCTCCTGACCTTGATGCCAGGGGGGAGGGCGGCATTCGGAATTCCGAACTCAGAATTCCCACTTACCAAGATCCTTCAGTCGGCTGCGCCTCCTTCAGGATAAAATTCCGACTGGGCCAGCAGAGCTGGCCCGTCGTCATTTCATTTTCCTGGGTAATAGCCGGAGATGGTCCTGACCGTGTACTCGGGATTGGTGACCGTCACCTCGATCTTTCGGAATTCTTCGAGCGGCTTATCGGAGGGCGATTGATACCACACGAGGTACTGCGAGCGCAGAAGCTCGGCGATGCGGGCGTAAACAGCCGGCAGCTCATCGACCTTCTTGGGGAAAAATGACTCGCCCCCGGTTTCCTCGGCCAGCGAGTTGAGGACCTTGCGGCTCGAAAAATCGAACTTGCCGACGCCGAGACCGATGGAGAAAATCGGAATGCGCATGGTATGCGCGAATCTCTCGGCGACCTGCCAGCCGGTTCGAGAGGTGGTGTCCTCGCCATCGGTGAGCAGGACGACCGCCTGGCGTCCGCGGCGTCCGCGGAACTGCTCCAGCGATCGCACGACGGCGTCGTGGAGCGAGGTGCCGCCGTCGGGCCTCACCGTGTCGAGGTCCCCTACCAGCGCGCGGATGTTGTCGGTCCAGGCGACCTGTACGGTGGCGTCCCACGAAAACCGGATCAGCACCGCCTGATCGCCCTCCTCGAGGAGTTCCTCGGTAAAGCCGCGGACCGCTCTTCGCACCTTTGGGAAGTTCTCGATCATCGATCCCGATGTGTCGACCGCGATCGCCAGCGAGAGCGGCAGGTCCTCGGTGGTGCCGAATCCCTCGATCTCGACCTCCTCTCCGTCTTCAAAGACCTTGAAGTCCGATTGTTCGAGGCCCACGACCGGCACGCCGCGTTCGTCAAGGACCACCACCGGCAGCTCGACGAGCTCGACCCTCACCGAACCGACAAAACCACCGCCGCCACCCAAGGTGTAGACCGCGTCACCGCGGGCGCCATCGGCATCAATGACCTCAGCGGAGAGGATCGCCGACATTTCCAGCTTGGCAACCGGCACGTCGACTGCACACGGGCAGGTCGCCCAGCGCGCGATGAGCTCGGCATCGAGGTGGAGGGTGGCCTGATGGATTTCCTTGTTACCAACGGTGGTCGCCACGGTCACGGTCCGCATGCCGTTTGCGATCGATGACTCCGGAGCGAGCAGAATCTGTACGCCGATCATCCCGGAGGGGTTGTTGAGGACGATGGCGTCCTCGCCGAGGTAGTTGCCGTTTGCGTCAATCGCGATTGCACGAACCTCGGTCCGTTGGATGATATCGCCGAGGGGGATCGAGACGGTCCATGGCGGACGGTTTCGACGGCCGAGCGCTTGGCCGTCGTGGAAGAACTCCACCGCCGAAGTGGCATCGGGTGCTTCGACCTCGAGCTGGACGGCGCCGAGGCCGCCGAGATTGGGCGGTGGTTTGAACGACACACCACCCTCTCGGGGCGGAGTGAGATCGAGAGCTATAGCGTCGACCGGCGCGCCCTCCGGCGCCTCGAAGGGGACGTCCGACTCGGCGATCTCGATTTCGCCGATCCACACCCCGGAGGCTGTGCCGTTGAAGTTGGCAATGCCGATCTCGAGAGTGTAGCTACCGGGATCCCACTCGCGGTACAGCATGCCGGTGCCGTCCGGTTCGATGGCAACCACGCCGCTCAGTCGGTCGATGATATTGTCGCCCTGGCGCAGAGTTGTGACGACCCGCACCCGCTCGCCGGCGCGGTCGCGGTCCTCAGGAGCGATCTGAAAGACGGCAGCTACCACCGTTCCATCGCTTCCGTATCCCAGGGCCTCGACGTGGGCTGTGAGGGCGAGAGGTGTAGGCTGGGCGCCGAGCACGGTCGCGACAGCGACTGAGAATAGAAACAGCAGACTCATGAGCTTCATCGTGTCACCTCGGTACCAGGGGTCTTCGCGCCGGGCTATGCCGCGCATCGGAGCGGCGGTGCCATTATCCCGCAGTTCCTGATAACCAAATAATAGGAATTTTTCATCCGGCGTGTTTCGAGCATGATGCGGTCAACGCACCCTGATCGGCGCCCTTGCGACAACCTCGTGATTCGCACCGGCGATGAATCGAACCTCGTAGCGCCCAGGTTCGAATGGAGCTGCCAGCGTCAAGGGGTCGCCGGCGTCGGCAAAGGACCAATCCGTTCGCTCCAGGGGATCGGAATCCTCGTGCGCAATCGTTACGAAATCGCCCGCGACCGCCGTGCCCTTCACTCTGACCTCGAAGCGGGTGCCGGCGTTGGCTTGCCGGGGGACGACGAGCTCGATGGGCTCTTCAACGATTTCGATCGGGAGGCGAGCGAGCACGGCGTCGTCTTCGGCCCGCACATATCGGATTTCGAAGATTCCGGTGGTCTTCGGTGCGGTCAGACGGGATGGATTTCCCGACGCGGTCGGTGACCAGATCAGATATTCGTTGCCGGAGGCGGCCGGGTCCGCGATGCTGAGATAGTCCTGGGGGGCGTCGGGGCCGGTCCACGCAATCGAGATCATCTCACCCGGGACGGCCTTCCGTTGCCCCTCCAGGGTCGCCAGAATCTCGAAGACCTCGAGACGAGCCCTCGCGAGCACCTTCCCTGCGGCTGAGTTGTAGCTGACGAGGTATACGCCAGGGATTACAGGCGCGGCGAGGCTGATCGGGCTCGGGAAATTGGCGGCGACGCAGGCGACATGGCCCGCCGGGTCGCCGTCTGCAACCGATATCGCGATATGGTCGCCGGGGAGATCGGGACCGGTCCACGAGATCGTCATCGGGCTTCGGTTTTCAACTCTCTCAGGCGCCTCGATCGCCGCCCGCCCGCGATCCGTCGAAAATGTCGTCCGGCCGATCAGGTGCATCACACCCGAGTCCGCCTGGTGAAAGAAACGCACTTCGAGGTCCGAGAACGAGCCCGGGATTCGCAATGCGACCTCAGCCGTCGGTGCGGCCGGCGCGAGAGATCGCGTGAGGTTGTCCGCTACCGACGCGCCGACCCGTGCCGAGGCCACCCAGTTCGTGCCCGGCGGCGCGCCCCAATACTGGACGTATGCCGTCGAGCCGGCCGGAGGATTCTCCGGGTCGATTTCGAGGGTGACCGGTTGCAGGGTCGGAAGGTCGATCTCGAGTCTCTCATCCTTGTACGTTAGAACGATGTCGGCAAGCTCGATGTTGTCCGGGCCGACACCGGAAATCGCGGCGCTGTAGCGACCCGGAGCGAGGCGCAGCCTGGCGGTCCCTTGCTCGATATTCGTGTTGACGGGCTCGCCACCGATTGCGCGTTTCAGACTCAGGGTGGCGTTTCCGATGGCATTTCCATCCCTCGTCAGGGAAATCTCGAGGGTCCGCTGGCGGGGGGCGGCGGTTGTGGGTGACAGCATCGCCCAGCGCAGCGCGTCGAGCAGGGCGTCGAAATCGAAAGCGTTGCGGGTGGGCGCCAGCTTGAGGAGGGTGCCGGCAAACTCCTGGTCGAGACCGAGACCGATGATCCGCACCTCGATCGGGTTTTCCGCCCGCGACATTGTTCCCAGGAGCGCACCCAGGTTGCCATCGCAGCGGTCCGGTCCGCCGGTGATGACGACGATCCGCCGCGGGCCTTCGGTGTCACTGAGGTCGTCGACCGCCCCTTGGATGCCTTTTACCAAAGGGCGGCGCCCACGCGCTTCGAGATCGGCGAGCAGTCCGAGCCAGGCGCCGGATTCGATGGTGCCGACCGGCGCCGCCAGATCGGTCTCCATGCAACCTTCGTCCTCGGTGATCTCGTGTCGGCCGCCGACGGTGCGCAGTCCGATCGCGATCGTGCCCTGCCGGAGCTCCGGAGAGAACGAGAAGGCGTTGAGAGCATTCCGTACGAGTTCCAACCTCGGGATGAGGCCGTTCACCGTGTCCCACATCTCGACCGAGTTGTCGAGCACGATCTCGACCTGATCGACCGCGTGACACACGCCGGCGGAGAGCACCCACGACGCGGCGAGCCCGAGAAAAACCCCGCGCTTCATTGCCAAAGTGTACCCGAAAGAAAACCGCCCGCCTGGCGGCGGGCGGTGTCGAGAGTCCGTTCCGTGATGGGTCTACGTTTCTTTGAGAGCTGCCAGCAGCTCGAGCATCGCCTTCTTGCCGTCGGAGAAAAACATCAGTGTCTTGTCGGCGGCGAACAGGGGATTGGGAATGCCGGCAAAACCCGGGCTCAGGCTGCGTTTGACCACGACCACGGTCCGCGCCTTGTCGACATCGATGATCGGCATGCCGGCAATCGGGCTCTTGGGGTCGGTGCGCGCGACCGGGTTGACCACGTCGTTGGCGCCGACCACGAGAACCACGTCCACCTGTTCCATGGTCGCGTTGACTTCGTCCATCTCCTTGAGCTTGTCGTAGGCAACGTCGGCTTCGGCGAGGAGCACGTTCATGTGGCCCGGCATCCGGCCGGCTACCGGGTGGATGCCGTATTCCACCGTAATGCCCTTGGCCTCGAGGAAGTTGGCGATGTCGCGCACCGCGTGTTGCGCCTGGGCAACCGCGAGCCCGTAACCGGGAACGATGAGGACGCGCTGAGCGACGTCCAGGGTCATGGCGACCTCGTCCGCCGAAGCTGCCTTGACGGTCTTGTAGACCTCGTCCGCATCCGGGGTATCGGAGGTCGGGCCCATCGTGCCGAAGAGCACGTTGGTCAACGAGCGGTTCATCGCCTTGCACATGATCTTGGTGAGGATGATGCCCGAGGCCCCCACCAGCGAACCGGCGATGATCAGCACGGTGTTATTGATGACAAAGCCGGTTGCCGCAGCTGCCAAACCCGAGTACGAGTTCAGGAGAGCGATGACCACCGGCATGTCGGCCCCGCCGATCGACAGCGTCAGGATCACGCCGAGCACCCCCGCGACTCCCACGAGCACCCAGAAGAGGGCGGTGTTCGACGGGTCGAGGACCAGCATCACACCCAGGGCCACCGAGATTATCGCGGACAAACCCTTGAGGAGGTCCATACCCGGGAAGCGGTCCTTCTTGTGCAGCAGCAAGCCGCCGATGAGCACTGCCGACACCATGAAGGTTATGGAAAGTAGGTTGGTTCCCATGCTCAGGCCGTACCAGATGCCGCCGCCGGCGACCGCCAGCGAGAACCCGTACTTGACGACCTTCTGCCAGGTGTGGAGCTTCCACTTGACGCACAGGAACTCGGCCAGCTTGCCAAATGCCACGTACGACCCGAAGAAGGTGACCGAGCCGATGATGCCCGATAACACGGTGGCGACCTTCATCTGCATGCTGCCCTCGACGCTACCCGCGCCCACGGCGTTGAAGGTTGCAACCAGGGCCGATCCGGCGACCAGAACCGAGGCTGCGCCGCCAAAGCCGTTGAATAGACCGACCATCTCGGGCATGGAGGTCATCTTGACCTTGAGCGCGGCCACCGCCCCGATCAACGAGCCGATACCGATGCCGAGGATGATGTAGGTCCAGTCCCATTTGCCACTGGCGAGAGTCGCCACGATCGCCAGCACCATGCCCAACGCGCCAAGCTGGTTGCCGCGGACCGCGGTCCGCGGATGGGCGAGCATCTTGAGGTCGAGGATGAAGAGAACCGCCGCTATCAAGTAGACGATGTTGGTGAGGTTTTGCAGAACCATATCAGTACCCCGCCTACTTCCGTTGGAACATCTTCAACATGCGGCCGGTGACCAGGAACCCGCCGACCACGTTGATGGTTGCGAAGATCACCGCCACGAAGGCCATTATTTTCGCCAATTGGCTGAACCCGTCCTGACCTTCCATGACTCCGGCCAAGATCAGAGCGCCGATGATGGTGATCCCCGAGATGGCGTTGGAGCCCGACATCAAAGGGGTGTGGAGCGTGGGAGGCACCTTGGTGATGATCTCCACTCCGACGAAGATCGCCAGCACGAAGACCGTAATGAGCATGACGAGATCCATATCAGACACTCCCTTCGGCGGTGGCGCCCATGGCCTCGAGAACGCGGGGATGCACCACCTTGCCGCCCTGGGTGATGAGGGTCCCGGCGGTGATCTCATCCTCGGTGTCGATGGTGAGCTTGCCTTCCTTGACCAGATGGAGGAGGAAGGTGGCGATGTTCTTGGCGTACATCTGGCTGGCGTGGTAGGGAACGGTGGCCGGAATGTTGACCGGGCCTATGATCTTGATGCCTTTGAAGTCAACGGTCTCCCCGGCTTTGGTCAGCTCGCAGTTGCCGCCTCGTTCGGCCGCGAGATCGACGACGACCGAACCGGAATGCATGCCCTCGACCATCTCGGTGGTGACCAGAATCGGCGCCTTCTTGCCGGGGATGGCTGCGGTGGTGATCACGACATCGCTTTCGGCGATGACTTTCTTCATCATCTCCCGCTGTTTCCGATAAAAGTCCTCGCCGAGCTCCTTGGCGTAGCCGCCGGCGTCTTCGGCCGCACCGGTCTCGAGCTCGAGCTCGACAAACTTGCCGCCCAGGCTCTCGACCTGCTCCTTGACCGCCGGTCGGACGTCGTATGCCTGGACGATGGCGCCGAGCTTTTTGGCCGACGCGATGGCCTGGAGGCCGGCGACCCCGGCCCCGACCACGAAGACCTTGGCCGGTGCGACCGTGCCGGCCGCGGTCATCATCATGGGGAACATCTTGGGCAGGGTGTTGGCAGCGATCAGGACCGCCTTGTAGCCGGCGATCGTGGCCATCGACGACAGGACGTCCATGCTCTGAGCGCGGGTGATGCGCGGCATCATCTCCATCGAAAAGAGCGTGACGCCCTTTGCCGCCGTTTTCCTGTCCGCCTCATGCTCGGTCAGGGGTTCGCACACCCCGACCACGGTCTGGCCGTCCCGCAGGAGGTCGAGGTCCTTCGCCCCTGCCTCCGGATTGGCGCCGAGTGAACGAACCTGAGCGATGAGGTCGGCGGTTTTGAACACCTCGGCGCGTCCGGACACCACCTTGGCACCCTTGGCGCTGTACTCGGCGTCCAGAAAGCCGGCAGCACTGCCCGCTCCGCTCTCGATGATGACCTCGATGCCGGACTTGGCCAGCTGAGGCACGAGGGCGGGGACCATGGCGACCCGGGCTTCGTCCGGAAAGCTCTCTTTGACGACTCCGACGATCATAGGCGTCCGTCCCTTCTTCCGCGGCCGGGGTCGGGTCTCCCGGCCACGGGCTGATTTCGAGCAGGCCGGGAGAGGGAGGAGCCCTTCCTGATGGCCACCGTCGCAAGATCCTACCACCTCCCTTAACCGGGGAAAAGACCCCTTGCAAAAATCTTCACAAGCAGCCGGAGCGCGTTCTCGGGCGGGTTCAAGCGGTCCGTTTCGCTATCGATACAAGATCGCAACACTCGCGCTACAATAGGCATCACGACGATGAAATGAACCGAGCAACGCCGCGCACCGAGGCTGTTCTGTCATCGATCACACGAACCGCGAGGTCTTCATTTTGTTACGAACAATCGGGTTGTGCGGGCTCATCATGGTTTGTATCTCGGTCCTGGACGCCCCCGGGGCGCGTGCGGCCGATGAGGAGGACAGGCGCGGAGAGATCGGGGTCCAGATCGGAGTCCGCGGAGCCGATGATGCTATCGTTGCCGATGGAGACAACGGGCTGGGTTTTGTATACGGCATCGAGGGTGCGTGGGCGTTCAACCGCAAGTGGGCGCTTTTCTGGGACCTCAATACATCGGACCACGACAGCAGGCAATTCTGTGCCGAGACGCCCAACTGCAGAGCATTGACCCCGGTGTCGCATCACAAAGTCGTGACTTTTGGGATGGAACGCCGCTTGAGCGCGGGCCCGAAGGAGGGGCAGTGGGTCTTCGGTCTGGGCACCGGCATGATGGATGTTGAGTGGAATGGAGCCCAAATCCATCACGGGATCCTCTCGTTCAACGCCGGCCGGCGTAGTCCCTTGGGGCCGGGGGTCCTGCGATGGACCCTGCGGATCGAGACCGCTTTCAGCGGCCGGACGGACGCCCAGTTCTATGGAGCGCTCGACTCGGCACGGCTGACCAACGTAGTGTTCGTGGTCGGATGGGGATTCGACTTCGGGGGAGGGTTCAAGACTCCGCCCCGGACCTCCGGCAGCCCTGACGAAGTGTCAACCTCATCGGCAGGTAATTCAGGGCGGTGAGCGATCCTGACTTCCTGCGCGAGGCTTCGCACGTCGTCGTGACCAGGTTTTCGGTCCCTCGACCCAACGACCCCCACCACTCGACCAGCCACGCAGACGGATCCTGGATCGAGGCTCGCCTGGAGCTTTTCCGCCGTTTCTTCGTGCCGTCCGTAGGTCGGTTGGGTGTGCCGACAGTCCTCCTCTGCTCGAACGCCAGCGTTTCCAGGGTTTCCGAGGCCGTGGCCGATCTCGGCTGGGTCACCGTCGTGGCGCAGGACGACTGGTACGGGGGCTGGGCGGGAACTTCGAAGCAAACCCTAACCCGCATGGACTCGGACGACGCGGTTCACGAGCGATGGTTCGAGACGGTCGATGGGGTCACCGGAGATGTGGAGGTGTGTTTCACGCGGGATTTTCTCCGTTACGACATGCCGAGCGAAAAGCTGTCCGCCTACTCGCGGGCCGTGCCGTCGCCGCTGGCGGCCTTCAGAAGCGGCCGAAACCCCTACGCCTGCGACCACGCGAAGCTCGAAAAAAACTATCGTGTGCGGCACATTGAAGGTGCCTATCTGCTTCAGGTCTTTCATGGCGGCAACATCAGCACGAGACGACCTTCGTGGTACCGACGCAGGCTGCCTCTCGAACGGCTCGAGCCGTTCGGTGTCCGCGGCTGCGTATCAAAGTCGAAAGGGCGCGCGGTCTAAGGGCAGGAACATGACCATTTCGGTCCCGCCTTCGCGCCTCGGGGCCGCGGTTATCGAACCCCCGTAACTCTCGACGATCGCCCGGACCAGAGCCAGACCGAGACCTGTGTGGTTGCGGTCGGGATCGTTATCCGGCCGATAACTGAAGAACCTCGAAAAGACCCGTTCACGGTGCTCTTCCGGTATTCCGGGGCCGCGATCGCCGATCGTGATCCTGGCAGAGTCTCCTGCGACGGTCAGCGACACCGTGATTGGTGCCTCCGGCGGTGAAAAACTGACCGCGTTGTCGATGAGGTTTTCCAGCGCCTGGGTCAACCGGTCGGCGGATGCAAAGACGGTGATGTCGCCTTCGGTCAGATTGAGCTCGAATGCGGGGCCGCTGCCACCGAGGCGTAACCTGAAGCTCTCGATCAGGGTCGGGACCAACTCATCCAGGCGCACGAGCGTGAGCTCCTCATCGGTCAACCGGGCGTCGATCCGAGAGATTTCCCGTGCCTCGGAGAGCAGCCGTTCCATCCGGGCCACGTCCCTCTGAATCATCTGCAAGAACCGCCGCCGTTGGCTGGGGTCGACGTCCTCGAGAGCCATGTCGGTTGCCGTACGGATGGAGGACAGCGGATTCCTGAATTCGTGCGAAACGTCGGCCGCAAATGCCTCGGTAGATCGCAGATGTTGCTCGAGTTGAAGGGTCAGTTCGGCCAGAGCACGCTCGAGGTCGCCGATCTCGTCTCGTCGTGAGCTTGGCGCAAATCCGCCCTGCAAGCGTCCGCGGCGGTCGAGGATATCGCCGGCCCTTTTGCGCAGCCGGGCCAACGGGCGGGATATGGTGGTCGCGGCAACCAGGCTGAGAATCACCGCCGCCCCGAGACTGAGCAGAAAGACCTTGAAGACATCGAGCCGTACAGCGTCCAGAGCCTGCAGGATGCGGCCGGTGGACTGAGACACCAGCACCACACCCTCGACCGCTCCCTCGATTCGCACCGGGATGGCGATCTGGAGTGTGACCGACCGTCGCGGTGCAGGGCTGATCCGGGTGGCGGCGCCGTATCGGCCCTCGATGGCGCTCTGAACCTCCGGCCGCGAAAGGAGATCGCTGGAGATATCGGAGTCGGATTCGCCGTCCGGTTCCCGAGCGGTCCCGCGGAGAAACCGGAACGGCAGCGACCCCAGCCGATACAGGAAGCTCGATTCGCCGGCGGACGGCGTCTCGGATGGAGTCACCGCCGATTCCCCGTTTTCGAGACGTGGACCGAGGAGCGCGGAGTCCGCGACCACTTCCCCGTCCAATCCGACCACGCGGAGACGCGCCAGATGGCGTTGTCCGAGCTGGACGAGTATCCGTTGCGCGTCGGCGCCGTCCAGTTTGTCGCGGGCTTCGAGGGCTGCGGCGAGGAGACGGCCCTCCTGGGCCATGGTGCGCTCCTGGGCGACCAACAGGTGGCTCTCGTAGGTATCGAGAAAGAGCACTCCGCCTATCGGCAGGAAGACGAGCAGGACGTTGAAGGCGAGCAATCTGAGTGAGATGCGCGATGGGGGGCGGAGCTTCATCGTCGGTGTGTCCCCAGGTTCAGGACGACTCCTCGGTGTAGCGGTAGCCAAGACCGTAGACCGTTTCGACACCGTCGAACGAAGCATCCACTGCGACAAACTTCTTGCGGATACGTTTGATGTGCGAGTCGATCGTACGATCGGAGACAAAGGTGTCGTGCGGGTAACCCTCGTTCATCAGCTGTTCGCGGGTTTTGACGTGTCCGGGGCGACGGGCGAGGGCGTGCAGGATCATGAATTCGGTGACCGTCAGACCGACGGTAGCCTGACCCCATCGCGCAGTATAGCGCCTCAGATCGAGCTCGAGGTTTCCGATACGCAGCAGCTCTTCGTCTGGTCCGGCGGTCGACTCGCGCCCCAGTGTGACTCGCCGGAACAGGACCTTGACCCGGGCCAGGAGCTCACGCATGGAAAACGGCTTGCACAGGTAATCGTCGGCGCCGAGCTCGAGCCCAAGGACGCGGTCGAACTCCTCGTCACGCGAGGTGAGGAAGATGATCGGCACGTTTTCCGATACCGCGCGGACCTTGCGGCACAGCTCGAGCCCATCCATGCGTGGCATGATGATGTCGAGAATCAGGAGCTCCGGCAGCACCTGCTGAAAGGCCTCCCAGGCCGAGAGACCGTCGCTATATGTGTTGACGCGGTAGCCTTCGCGTTCGAGGGCGAAAGCGATGTTGTCACGGATGTTCTGTTCGTCCTCGACAATAGCGATCCGTTCAGCCATGAAACGAGCGTAGCCCACCGAATCTGTGAGCGCAATCGCCCACCCGGTTCTCCGCCGTTAGAACGTCGGAACGTTCAACGTGAGAACGTTCCCACAATCCCCCCTGCGAACTCAAGGTTCTAACGTTCTAACGTTTAACGTGTGAACGAAAAAAAACGGCGCCGCGGAGCGACGCCGATGCAAGGTGGGGAAACCGATTCCCCGTTGTCACTTCTTGGGGGCTGTCTTCTTGGCTGCGGGCGTCTTGCGCACGGCGGGTTTGGGCTTGGCCGCATCCTTGGTACGCAGCTTGTCGACCGCAACGGTGAGCGCCTCGACCTTCTTGGTCAGGGCTTCGATCTCGTCCTTGGTCGGTACGCCGAGGCGATGAATGACACCGGTCACCTGGTCATCGATGGTGCGGCCGAAAGTCTCCCAATAGCTCTCGGCGACGGTCTTCACACCGGCTACCGTCCCCCTGGCCTTTTCGAAATGCTGGCGGCTCTTGGTCTCCATCTTCTGACCCTGTTCCACGAGTCCCGTGAAGAACCTGCCGCCCTCCTTTTCTGCCATGGCGATCGCGCCGAGGCCGGCAAGCCAGACCTTGTGGGCCGATTCCATGATGTCGTCCTGGATTTCTTTTCTCTTCTTCGTGGCCATTTTTTCGTCCTCCTTGCGATGCCCCTCGGGCCCGCGGTTCGTTGTTGTCGAGCCTTGCCGCCATGCGGCAATCCGGTCGAAGGAGAATATAACGCGCTGCGGCATGATTGTCAAGAAAATTTTGCCGCTTTGCGGCAAAATATTTATATGTCATTCTAATTATTGATCTTATTTACGAAAACAGATGTGCGGGCAGTCTCTCATTCGAATTTTTGGTTCATGCCGCATAGCGGCGAATTCAGATTTCCTCAGTCCCAGCCGTCGGGAAAGGTGGTGTCGACATCGATCGCAGACCGGACTAGCTCCTTTGCCGCCTTGGCGTACGGCAAGAGCGCGAAAAGACTGCCCCTGGCGAGCTTCAGCTTGCCGCCCACGAGACCGACGATGGGGTCGGTCTTGCCGGCGAGGACGCTCTTCCAGACCGCCGGATCGGCTCTGATGAGATACGGCGTGTCGTCGAGTTCGGCGGCGGTGGCTGCTTTGGCGTTGCGACAGTCGCCGTGCCACAGGTCGGCGATCACGACGCGCTCCTCCGGGATGCCCATGGTGGCGTCGGCGGTCATGACCATGGCGATCGCACCCTCCCACTTCGTGGCGGCCTTCTTGTAGTCCTGGTTGGAGTTGATGCTGTCGTTCCACAGCTGAGCCCACTCATCGCTAAAGATTTCAGCGCCCATGTTTCCTCCGTTGTTTCGGTCACAGGATAGCCGACGCCCGGCGGGTCCTCAAGCGCGGCCCGTCACATAGTGGACAGCGTCGTCGCGGAAGCGGCCTACATATCGGCGGAAGGGCTCGGTGACCGACTGCGGCACCGGCAGGTACATGAGGTGGCCGGGCTCCTCCTGGGTGGCCTCGAAGAGCCAGGAAGCCACCTGGTGGACGTTGACCCGTGCGATGTCGCGGCGGCTGAAGACGTTTGCGAGGTAGAGTGGGGCAAGGTCACGGGCTTCGGGCTCGGCGAGGCTTATGGTCCAGGGTTGAGGCCGGGTGTCGAGCGTGAATCGCTTGAGCTCCTTGGGTGGGCGGTTGCGGATGGCGTACAGGAAGAGGCGGTTGAATGCGTTGGCCATGAGGCGGGGGTTGATGCAACGGATGGCGGGCACATAGAACACGTGCTGGCGATCCGGAGGGTCGTCGCCGATCTGATCGAAGGTGCCGTCGATACCGTCTTTGAGACGCATGAGGTCGGTGAGCAGCTCGCCCGTACCGGTCCGAAGGCGGAGCAGAAAGCGCCAAAACGGGACCAGGTCCCAACCTGGCTCGTCGGGAGGCGGAACGTGGCCGTACGGTACGATTTTTTTCCGGCCTTCGACGACTTCGCACACGCGGTGGCAGCTGTGGCAGAAATGGAGAACCGCATCGGGGTCAAAGACGAACTCGTGGCCGCAGTCGGGACACTCCATCGGCACGAATCGCAGCCCGGCTCCCGGCTCACGCGCCTCCGAAGGGAGCTCGACGAGAATATCGACACCGATGTCGGGCGCCGGCCCGACAACCGAGCCCGCAGCCCCGTCGAGGAGCACCGTCTCGTCGATACCTGGACCGCGAACCTCGGCGATCCACCACGGCCGCCACACCACCGCAGCGACCTCGCGCCTGAACCTCGAACCGAGCTTGATCACCTGAATGTCGCGAACCAGGCGCTTGCGGTCGAGATCGCCGAAGGCGTGCTTGAGGTCGGCGTCGTCACCTTCCAGGGGCAAGGTTTTCATTCCAGGCGCGCACTCGGCTGCCGGCTGGAGGGCGCGGAGATAGCTGAGCTTGCCCATCGGCGGCAGTTGCGCCGCAGCGGTCGCCGCCACCGCCGCCTCGACCGTACCGATGTCGAAACGGAGGAGTTTTTCATGATCGCGGGGCGAGCGCCCGAAGGACGCCTGGTAGAGGGTCCCCATGCCGTGGCGGTAGGGCGTGAGGAAATGGAGAGTGCGTCCGACGTGGAGATTGTCCGCGAGCTTTGCCCGGTGGCCGTCGGCCTTCCGCGAGACGGCTGCCTCGGCGGCCGAGGTCGCCGCGTCAAGATCGCTGCGGCTTACCAGCGCGCCCGTGGGGCCGGCCTCCGTAACATTTCGGGCGAGAGGCGCCACCATTCGCCGGTAGAGCTCGATGTAGTACTGGTAGCGGTAGTGGTCGAGCAGCGCCTCTCGCAGGACGTTGCCGTCGTAGACGCGCTCCGGCAGAGTTACAAAAAGGGTCTCTTCGTGACCCACCACGAGATGGTCGGAGCCACAGAATGTGCAGTGGGCCATGTGGTGGAGGACTGGAACGGGGACTGCTGCGCCGCACTCGGTACATCGAACCTCGACACAGTAGTGGTTCTCGACGATGGTTTCGGCGTCCTCATCTTGCGACTCATGTCGGACCTGGGGTGTGCTTCGAATGGCCGGTTTTTCCGGCGGAGGCCGCTCGGAGGCTGACACGGCATCCTCGATCCGCTCGACCAAACGCCGGGCGTCTGCGTTGGCGAGGATGGTGAGAGGGTTCATCGGCGTGTAGAACATCGCCCAGACTCCACCCACGACCATGCATGGAATGTACATCCAGAGGTTGTGCGGGCCACCGGTGAGAATCAGGCTGGATTGAGCGAAGAGCACGCCAAGCACGGCTTCGAGGGTTGGGCGACCGAGAGCGGCGAGGCCCGACCCCGGCATGACGGCGTTGAGAGCGACTGCGAGCAACGGCGGCGGGCGGCGAGGCCTGATGACCGTGGCTCCGAGGATCGTCGCCAAGGGCGGGAGCGCGAAAGCGAGCAGGGCCCAGCCGGAGGTCACAACAAATCCCTTGTCGAAAGCTCGCCTCTCGCCAGGCCCTTCAAAATCGGGACGACCTTTTGCGTGTCGTCGATGCCGAAGAACGGGTCGGCCAATGCACCCTGGAGGAGCATGAAGAGGGCGGCAAAGGCCGCCTCGTCATCGACCTCGGAATTGAGGATTACGCGACAGGCGTCGAAGTCCTTGCCCCTTGGAATGCCTCCTGCGAGGATTCGTTGTACGAGGCGTCGGTGCTCGTTGGTGGGGTTGCTGAGGTCCTCGGTCATGTCTCATTCAATGATAGCCGGATCAGAGTGTTGGCCGTACGTCGGGCGCGGCGAAAGGAGTGATCGACCATGTTGGATCTACGCGGAAGGCGAGTGGTTATTTCCGGCGCATCGAGCGGCATCGGTTTCGAGACGGCGCGAACCCTGGCCGTCAGCGGTGCCGAGGTCTGCCTGATCGCCCGCCGAGCAGAGCCTTTGGCGGCCGCAGCTCGAGAAATCGGAAACGACACCTGGTGGCAGCCCTGTGATGTAGCCGACCCGGATTCGGTGGCGGCGCTGGCTTCTGAAGCGACGAGCCGCTGGGGAGCGGTCGACGGTCTCGTCAACAGCGCCGGTATCGCCCCCATGGCGAGGCTCGACCAGACCGCCAACGACGTTTGGGATGAGACCTTTGCGATCAATGTACGGGGGCCGTTTCTGCTCTGCCGCGAACTCGGGGACCTGTTGCACGCGGGAAACTCGCCGTCGGTGGTCAACGTCTCGTCGACCCTGGCCGAACGGGCAATCCCGGGTATGGCCGCCTACAACGCCTCCAAGGCGGCGCTCAATCAACTCACCCGGTCCCTGGCGCTCGAATGGGCGCCCACCGTGCGCGTCAATGCGGTCATGCCGGCGGTGGTGGATACACCGATTCACGCCCTCCGGGGGATGAGCGCGGAACAGGTGCACGGGATGGACGGACTCCACCCGCTCGGAAGAATCGGACAACCTGACGATGTGGCCTCGCTGATTGTTTTTCTGCTTTCCGAGGCTTCGTCTTGGATGACGGGCACGGTCATCCCCATCGACGGCGGGGTGATGGCGGGATAGAATTCTCAATTCTCAATTCTCAATTTTGAATTCCCGCCCGCCCTCATCCGGCCGGGGGATGGGTGGGGGCAATTCAAAATTCAAAATTCAAAACTGAGAATTTAACCGTTTGGTGGCGCGACCTCGATTCTTCTGGAATCGTCGTCTTCGGTCGTGATCGTAACCCGCCATACCCGCGCATCGGCCGGGAGCCAGCGGGCGAGGATTGTTTTCGGCCATTCGATAGCGACGACCGTCGCCGGGTCGGAGAGGAGTTCCTCGAGCCCGATCTCGCGCAGGTCGGCGATCTGTTCACCGAGCCGGTAGAGATCCACGTGGTGGAGGGCGGTGATGCCCTCTGAGTGACAGTCGTAGGTCTGGAGGAGCACGAAACTGGGCGACGACACCGCTTCGGCTGCGCCACCGAGACCTCCCAACAGACCGCGGACGAAGGTCGTCTTTCCAGCCGCGAGGTCACCCTCCAAAAGGACCACGTCTCCGATCCGCAAGCGGGAGGCGAGGTTTTCGCCGGCGGCCTCGGTGGCGGCTGCCGACCGGCTGTCGATGCACTGCTGAGATGTCACAGCGATTCAAGCTCGCGCCAGGCGCGAGCCACGAGTTCCGGTAGCGCCGAGGCCGGCACCGCGGCCGGCCACGTCTCGCCGCCGAGCTCGCCGGCACGGCCGTGCAACCAGCAGCCGACGATCGCCGAGCGCACCGGTTCGAGCCCCTGGGCGAGGAGGGCGCCGATGGTCCCCGTGAGAACGTCGCCGGAGCCACCCGAGGCGAGTCCGGCATCGCCCGTCGGGTTGATGAAGATTTCGCCGTCGGGTTCAGCGATGATCGTCCGGTACCCTTTGGCGACCACCACCGCCTGTGCCTTCGAGGCGGCCGCGCGGGCCGCCGCGATACGGTCCGACACGATTTCTTCGGCCGGCCGGCCGAGCAGACGTGCCAGCTCGCCGGGGTGCGGCGTCAGCACCGCGGTGTGCTCTCGGCCGGCCAGTTTTTCGGGTCGGCCCGCGAGGAGGTTGATAGCGTCGGCGTCGAGGAGCAAGGGCCCCTTCCAGGAATCGAGGAGCCACTCGAGGGTGCGGCCGGCGCCGGCGCCGGTGCCCATTCCAGGTCCGGTGGCGATAGCGGATATGCGATCAATCAGTGGTTCGAGGCCTTCGGGGCCGCTCATCTCACCGGAATCGTCCGTGCCTAAAGGGTGGGTCATGGCCTCGAGGCAGGCGCTGTCGACGACCGGCACCACCGGCCGAGGCACCGCCATCGTGACCAGACCGGCGCCGGCGACAACCGCCGCACGACCAGCCATGGCGACCGCACCCCCGCGTCCCTCCGCGCCGGCCACCAGCAGGAGATGACCGAAGTCCCCCTTGTGCGCACCGACCGGCCTCGGAGGAAGCAGCAGGGCGACATCGTCGCGCTCGACCCAGTGGACCGAGCAGTTGGCCTCGAGGGTGGCCGGGGGGATCCCGATGTCGACGACCGCGACCTCCCCGCACTCGAAACACGCGGGTGGCAGCGCGTGACAGAGCTTGAGTGCGGCAAATGTCACCGTCAGCTCGGCCGGCATAACCGGACCCGGGACCGAGGTCGAGGACCCGTTGAGACCGGAAGGCACGTCAACCGCGACCACCGGCAGCCCTGATTCCCGCAGCCGCTCCGCGACCTCCACCAGGCCTCCGCCGAGTGGGCGGTCGATGCCGGTACCGAGGATGGCATCGACGACGAGATCGGGGGTTGTGGCGGCGAGCTCGGAGTCGACGAGCGATGCGGCGTCTCTCTCGATGACCGTTATCGGTATCCCGAAGGCTTCTGCGAGACGGTAGTTGGCGCCTGCGTCGGTGCTCAGGGTTTCGGGTTTCGCGAAAAGGAGGACATTGACGTCAATGCCGCCGTTGGCGAGGTGGCGAGCGATGGCGAGGCCGTCCCCGCCGTTGTTGCCGCGGCCGCACAACACGAGGATCCGTCTCGCCCCCGGGTACCGATCGCGGATGGCGTCGACCACGCCGGTGGCCGCGTTCTCCATCAATACCGTTCCCGGCACCCCCAGGTCTTCGATGGTGTGGCGGTCCGCTTCGCGCATGGCGTCGTTGTCGAGGACCGGCAGCATGGCGACCTCCCTGAGCCCGCATATCTCATCAGCTTTCTGCTGCGGCCGGCGATGCATCGCACCCAGCGGTGCTTTCTCCCCTCGGGGTGCTCAACGTACTGTCAAGTACGTCTCCGCGCCCCTCGAGTCGAAAACCTCACTGGGTACGGCAACTCGCCGCCCTGGCGACGAAACCCGGTGAGATATGCGGGCTATAGAATTGTACTCCGGCGAAGGATTGTGGCCGCCATGCCACCCAGTGGAGGACGGTCTTGATCAGCGACCACCGTTCGCGGAAACAGGCGCCGCACACGATCCCGGCTGTCAGACCGATGACGATCGTGCGCGACGGGCTCAATTGAGCCCGTGTCGGTGTACGGCCTTTGCTTTCGACGGAATCAGTCATCGGCCCAGGGGGCGCGTTCGGTCGGGGGACGCTGGTCGAAGAGGACGAGGTTCTCGCCCAAGGTGTCGATGAGTCCCTGGATGTGCTCCACGAGCTTGTCACGGCGTGCGAACAGGGCGTCGATCTCGCTGCCGCTCAAGTATGGCGAAAGGGTCTCCTCGGCCGCGGCCCGATCGGCGGCCTGGAGCGTTTTCCACACGGCGCGGTCGCAGTGGGTGACGGCCTCGGGGTAGAGCAGGTCCTTGGATGTGCCGAAACACCGCGAGCAGTCGATGAACCACAGCCGCCAGTTGCCGTCGATGAGGGCGTTGCCGAGGTTGCTGTCGCGGTTGGCCGTCAGGTTGTCGAAAAGGTGCATGGTCGCTTTCTGCTGGTTGAATCGCGCCACCTCGGGGGGATCGAAACCATTTTCCAGCCGCGCTTTTTCGGTGATCGTGCCTTCGAGCCAAATTCCGAGCGAGCCGTTTTGTCCCTTGATTTTTCGGGGCACCACCGGCGGCACGCGGTCGAAGCCGAAGAGCCGGTCCACGTGGTAGGCGGCGATGTCGTAAACGTAGGAGTCCCGCCAGATCAGATAAAAGGTCTTTTTCCCGGCGGTCGTGTCACGGACGTTTTTCTTCTTTTCGTCTTTGTCTTTGAACACCGCGTTGAACTGGAGGATCCCGCTGGCAAGCAGGGTCTTCCTCGGTAGAGTGACCCCGACGGGGATCTTTTTCATCGACACCACGACGCCGGCCGTCAAGAGGTCTTCGATTGCCGCATCCGATTGAACGGGCAGCGGCTGGCCCTCGACGTCGAGGAAGAGATAGCCGTCAAAACGCTCACCACCGGCATCGGATATCGGCGCGCCCTGCTGCTGGGGTGGCGCGTTCTCGGCGGCTTGGGCCCCAACGGCAACAAACATCGCCGCTACGACCGCCAGGACGACGTGTGCCGCCCGGATCCGAGCCTGGTCCATGAATAGAATCCTCACGATGATCCCCTTTTCTGTCGTGCCATCCGGCCCGTGGGTTGCCGAGTGCTGAGCGGGTGGCGGCGTTCCCGGTGTCGCTGTCATGACGACTCCCGCTTTGGGACTCGAATCGCGATTCCCGGATGTGTCCGTGTTCTACGCCACGTACCCTACAGCCGCAAAAAAGTCGGTGTCAAGGGACGGACTCGGGCCGCGAGCAAACCCCGAGGCCCAACGCCAAGGCGGCCGCAGCGAGGGCGGGCAGCATCGGTTCGAGTCCCAGGAGATAGCCGTCGTTGCCGGGTATGAGGATCCAAGCTGTCGAAATGGCCGCCGCGAGGACCATGGCGACGATCGCGTTGCGGCCGCCTGGTCGCCATCGTCGTGGAAGGTGGATAGCGAGCACGGGCAGGAGCAGGGTCGCGGTGACCACCGAGCCGACGTCGTGCCACACCTGCACTGCGGAGTCAAAGAGCAACGCGCCGCCGGCGGCAAGTGCGGCCGAGAGCGCGAGGCCTATTCGTGTGCGGCGCCTCTGGGTTCGCGCCGTTGCGTTCCTCGCCGCATAATCGTGGCCGACCGTGGTGGCGGCGATGAAAAGGTAGGAATCAAGGGTCGACATGACGGTCGCCAGCAGGGCGAGGGTGAAGAACGCGGCCGCCCACCGTGAGAGCACCAATGCCGCGAGGGCGGGGTAGGAGGCCATGGGATCGGCAAGCTCGGGCAGCAGCACCCGCGCCGCGAGGCCGGAAAAGACCGTCAAGAAATCGAAAACCACCCACATCGCCACCGACACCAGGACGCCGGCCCGGGCGGTGGCCGGGTTACGGGCGGCAAACACGCGTTGGTAGAACGCGGGCTCGACGACCGTCTGCATTGCGATCAGATACCACACGAGCACCGTCTGCCACCCGAGACCGCCGTCCCAGCTGCGGTGAGCCGCCGGCAACGCGGCCCAGAGCCCGGAGAATCCGCCCGTGTGGTCGAGGGCGGCCGGAAGCAGGAGCAGGAATCCCCCGTACATCAGCACCAGCTGCAACCCGTCGGTCCGCACCACTGCTCGAAAGCCGGACAGCGCGACATAAAACGCGGAGAAGACCGCCCCCGCGAGAACGGCGGTGGGAACCGACCAGCCCGTGATCTGGGTGAGGAGCGCGGCGAGCATCAGCAAATAGGCCACCGGGACGGTGGCTGCGTAGATCGCGGCCGCGCCGACCAGCGACGCCTTGCGGCCGTAGGCGTCGGCCAGCAGATCTGGGATGGTGATGGCGCCGGAACGACGGAGCCGTGGCGCGAGCCAAAAGGCGAAGAGGACTGCAGCCAGATAGTAGGGGACTCCGAAGACGATCCAGGTCGAGATGCCGAAGCGCCAGGCGTACTCGCCGATGCCGAGAATGCCTCCGTACCACGTGGTGACGAGGGTGGCGACAAATGCCGGCAGGGTCAGCCGCCTGCCGGCCAACAGGTAATCGACGCTGCCGCCCCCACGCCTCCCGGCTGAGAGCACGATCAACGCCGCGGCGTAGACCGCGACCAGGACCAGGGTCAGACCGTTCATCAGGAGAGTGTACCGGTTTGAATCCTAAGAACGTTAAAACGTTGAACGTTTGAACGTTCCACCCGCCCAAACGAAACTGTAGAGGGGAAAAGGGGAAAAGGGGAAAAGGGGAAAAGGGGAGGGTGGCTCTGCTTTTCACCTCTGTGCCTTTTCCCCTCGGAACCCGCACCGACAAGTGCCAACGGCACCGACAACGTTCCAACGTGTAACGTTCTAACGTTCTAACGTTCTAACGTCTTATGAAGGGTCCCGCCTCTCATGGGGTACACTTGATTGGGACCTTTAAGGGGGAACCATGCACATCAACGATGTCCTCAAGGTGGCCGTGGAACGGAAGGCGTCCGACGTCCACATCAAGGTCGGCGCGCATCCGGTGCTGCGCATCGACGGCCGGCTGCAGGTGCTGACCGAGTTCAAACGCATGATGCAGGAGGACACCATCGCGATGGCATTCTCGATGATGTCGTCGCGCCAGAAGGAGCGATTCAAACACCTGCTCGAAACCGACATCGCGTACTCGGTGCCGGGTATGGGCCGGTTCCGGTGCAACATATTCCAGCAACGGGGTTCCGTCGGTCTTGTTCTGCGGTTGATCCCAGCCCGCATCCAGACCTTCAAGGAACTGATGCTGCCGCAGGTGCTCGAAAGGATCTGCGAGGAGCAACGCGGGCTGGTGTTGGTCACCGGCACCACCGGCTCCGGAAAGTCGACATCCCTCGCGTCGATGATCGACTTCATCAACACGCGGCGGATCGAACACATCATGACGATCGAGGACCCGATCGAGTTTCTCCATCGGGACAAGAAATCGATCATCAACCAGCGCGAGGTGGACGTCGACACGAAACAGTTCTCCTCGGCCCTGCGATCGGCGATGCGCCAGGACCCGGACGTGATTCTGGTCGGCGAGATGCGTGACTACGAGACCATCGAAACCGCCCTCCTGGCGGCCGAGACCGGCCATCTGGTGCTGTCGACCCTGCATACAGTCGACGCCACCGAGACGGTCAACCGCATCATCTCGGTCTTCCCTCCGCACCAGCAGAAGCAGATCCGCATCCAGCTGGCGGCGGTGCTCAAGGCGATTGTCTCCATGCGGCTTCTTCCGCGCGCCGATGGTCTTGGCCGCGTGCCCGCGGTAGAGGTGCTGATTTCGACGGGCTACATCCGCGACTGTATCGAAAACAAGGAGAAGACCAAGCTCATCCGTGACGCGATCAACCAGGGCACCAGCCAGTACGGTATGCAGACTTTTGACCAATCGCTGTACCTGCTCTACAAAAACGGTCTGATCACCCTCGAAGAGGCGCTGCGGCGGGCGACCAATCCCGACGAGTTCAAGCTCAAGATCCAGGGCATCCAGTCCACCGCCGACATCTCGCGCGAGGAAATGGACGGCGTGCTCGAGCTCGGTACCGGGACCGAACTCGACCCGTTTGCCGACGAATCGCCCTTCGAGTTCGGAAACAACGGCTGAGCTGAACCGGGACCTCTGGGCTGATTCATGGCGCAGAAAACGGCCTACCAGGCCGCGCTTGGCCTGTTGTCGAGGCGCGACCACTTTCGGCGCGAGCTCGAGGACAAGCTGCGCCGGCGAGGCTTCTCGGACGACGACATCGCAGCCGCTGTGGCGCGTTGCCTGGGGCTGGATCTCCTGAATGACAATCGTGTTGGCGAGCGATTTGTCGAAGTGAGGGCGGCCACCAGGGGCTGGGGCCCGCACCGGCTGGCAGCCGAGCTCAAGCAGCGTGGGTTGGACGCGGCCGACGCCGAGAGGATGTCGAGGCTGAGTGACGATCTCGCCGGGCAAGCCATGCGCACGGCCCTTCGCAAGCTCGAGCTGCGGGCTCCTGACGGGTGGTGGCGGGATGGCCAGCGCCGGGCACGAATGCTAAGCTCCCTCATCACGCGCGGTTTTGAAGCCGATGTCGCGATAGCCGCCGTCGATGATCTGGCGGCCTCCCGGGAGAACCACAGCCATGCGCTCGATGACCAGTAAGGAAATCCGACAGTCCTTTCTCGACTACTTCGCCTCGAAGAAGCACCAGGTCGTGGCGTCGTCGTCGCTGCTGCCGGCGGGCGACAGCACTCTACTTTTCACCAATGCCGGCATGAACCAGTTCAAGGACGTCTTTTCGGGGCGCGAGCAGCGCGGCTACTCGCGGGCTTGCTCGACCCAGAAGTGCGTGCGCGCGGGCGGCAAACACAACGACCTCGAAAACGTGGGCTATACCGCCCGCCATCACACCTTTTTCGAGATGCTCGGCAACTTTTCCTTTGGCGACTATTTCAAACGCGAGGCGATCCAGTTCGCGTGGGAATTGGTGGTCGACGTTTACGGACTGCCCATCGACCGCCTGTGGTTCACCGTCTACACCGACGACGACGACGGTGCAAGGCTGTGGGAGGAGATCGGCGCGTCGCCGGAGCGGATTCTCCGTTTCGGTGAAAAGGAGAATTTCTGGGCGATGGGCGAGACCGGACCGTGCGGGCCTTGCTCCGAAATTCATTACGACCGGGGACCGGATCCGCTGGCCCCCGCACGCGCCGAGCTGGTCAACGGTGAGGGCGACGAAATCGTCGAGATCTGGAACCTGGTATTCATGGAGTTCGACCGCGACGCCGCCGGCACGATGCACCCGCTTCCGAGACCGTCGATCGATACCGGCGCCGGTCTCGAGCGATTCGCCGCGGTGCTTCAGGGGGTCGAGTCGAACTACGAAACCGATCTCTTTGTACCGATCATCGACGCGATCTCCGACCTTGTCGAGCGTCGGTACGACTCCTCGAGTGAGCTCGCTCCGGCCTACCGGGTGATCGCCGATCATCTGCGGGCGGCCACGTTCTTGATGACCGACGGCGTGGTGCCGTCCAACGAGGGTCGCGGCTACGTGTTGCGCCGGATCATCCGCCGCGCCCTGCGGTATGGGCGCAAGCTGGGTCTCGACGGTGCGTTTCTCCACACCCTGCAGCCGGTGGTTGTCGATCTGATGGGCGATGTGTTTCCCGAGCTCGGGGGGCGGCGCGAGGTGGTTGTCACCCAGCTGCGCCAGGAGGAGGAACGATTCGCCAGGACCCTCAACTCGGGCACCGATGTCGCGCAACGCGAGCTCGAACGTCTCAAACGCGGCGGTCAGGACATCGTGCCCGGAAGTGTTGTGTTCGACCTTTACCAGACCCACGGCATCCCGTCCGAGCTGCTCGAGGAGTTCGCCCAGGAGGAAGGTCTCGGAATCGACCGCGAGGGCTTCGAAGCGGCGCTCGAGGAGGAGCGGCGGCGCGGCCAGGCGTCGTGGCGCGGCGATCTCCTCGCCCACTTCAGGCCCGAGTACGAGTGGGTCGCCGAGAAGGGCGTCCGCTCCGAGTTCGTCGGCTACGAACAATTCGAGCTGACGACCACGGTAACGGCGCTGATCGGTGACGACGGGCTCGAGGACATGCTCGACACCGGCGAGGGCGGCGAGGTGGTCTTCGCCACGACACCCTTTTATCCCGAATCGGGCGGTCAGATCGGCGACCGCGGTCGGCTGCGCTGGCAGGGCGGGCGAGCGGTGGTGCTCGACACTCAGCGACCGATGGAGGGGCTGATCGTGCACCGGGTTGTGGTCGAGGAGGGGGTGCTCGAACTCGGCGCCGAGGTTTCTGCCGAGGTCGGGGAAGGCCCGCGAATCGACACCCAGCGTAATCACACCGCCACCCATCTCCTTCACGCCGCGCTGCGCACGGTGCTCGGCGAGGCGGCCCAGCAGGCCGGCTCGTTGGTGGAACCTGACCGGCTGCGCTTCGACTTTTCCTGGGGCGAGCCGGTGAGCCGGGATCAGCTGCGCGAGATCGAGCGTCTGGTCAACGCCGCGATCGTCCGCAACGAGCCGGTCAACAAGGATTACATGGCCCTGGATGCGGCCCGCGGCCTCGGCGCCATGGCCCTGTTTGGCGAGAAGTACGGCGATACGGTGCGGGTGGTGACGGTGGGTGATGGCGACTTCTCGGTCGAGCTCTGTGGCGGCTGCCACGTCGACCGGACCGGAGATATCGGTCTCTGCGCAGTGGTCTCCGAACGTGGCGTGGCGGCGGGCGTTCGGCGGATCGAAGCTACCACCGGGCGCGGCGCGATCGAGCGCCTGCAGGAGCGCGAGCGTCTGGCCGAGCAGCTGGCGGCGAGCTACCAGACCTCGTTCGAGAGACTGCCCGAGCTCCTCGCCAAACGCGAGCAGAAGACTGCGGAGCTCGAGGACGAGCTTCGCAAGCTCAAACACCAGCTTGCCTCCGGCGACCTCGGCGGCGCCGAGATTCGCCGCGAGGTTGGCGGGATCAACGTCCAGGCGCGCCGGGTGCCGGAGATGAGCCCGTCCGAGCTGCGCAACCTCGCCGACACCCTGCGCCAGAAGCTGGGCTCGGGGGTGGTGGTGCTCGGGATGGAGTCCGGCGGCAAGGCGACCCTGTTGGCGGCGGTAACCGACGACCTCACCGACCGGGTGCGGGCGGGCGACCTGGTGAGAGAGCTGGCGCAGGTGGTCGGCGGCCGCGGCGGCGGCAAGCCGAATCTCGCCCAGGCGGGCGGGCCCGATGCGGCCAGGCTCGGAGATGCCCTCGAACTCGCCGCCGAGATTGTCGAACGGATGGCAAACGCAGACTGACTGCCGCCGATTGCCCGTGATACTCTCGATCCAAGCGAAAGGCCAAAGCCATCTGCGGAACCATATTTTTTGTCGTCCTGGTGGCGATCGCCGGCGTAGTGGCCTGGCGGAAAATATCGCAGCGGATTCAGAGGGCCGAGAACCGCATCAACCAGCTCGAGCTTGAACTGGAGCGCCAGAGGCCCGAAGCGATTCCAGCCGGCGCGACGCCGGAGTCGGTTCCGGAGCCCGAACCGGACTCGGTGTCGTCGGCGCCCCGCAAAACGCCTGAAATCGTTCAAATCCACGAGCCCGAAGCGCCGCCCGCCGAGGCCGTCGTCACGTCGTCTCGGCCGCCAGCACCGGCGCCCGCGTCGGTACCGCCGGCCAGCGCGTCCGAATCAGCTCGACCGCGCGCACCGAGCTTCGAGATCGACTGGGAGCAGTGGGTCGGGGTTCGCGGCGCCGCCGTTGCCGGCGGGGTCGTGCTCGCGTTGGCCGCGCTTCTGTTTTTCAAGTACTCGATCGACCACGGTTTGATCCCGCCGATCGTGCGGGTGATCGCGGGCGTGGTGGCCGGGATGGCGGCCATCTGGGGATCGGAGGTGCTTCGAAAACGCGGCTACGAGCCGGCGGCCAACGCCCTCGCGGGCGCCGGCGTCGTGGGTCTCTACGCCTCGTGTTGGGCGGCAAACCGGCTCTACGGTTTCGTCCCCACGACGCCCTCCTACGGGTTGATGATTCTGGTCACGGTCGCCTGCGGGGTGCTTGCCTGGCGCCACCGGTCATTGGTCATCGCAGTTCTCGGTCTGACCGGTGGGTTTGCCACGCCACTCCTGCTGTCCACCGGCTCCGACAACCCGGTCGGCCTCTTCGGCTATATCTTGCTGCTGGATGCCGGTCTTCTGACCCTCGCGCGACGGCGCGGCTGGCCGGTGCTCGGGATCTTTGGGCTGGCGGCGACGGCGTTTTACCAGGCGGGGTGGGTTTTCCGGCGCATGGATTCTGATCGGGTGTTCCTCGGCCTCCTCATCCTGGGTGGGTTTGCCCTGCTCTTCGCGCTGATCGGCGCCCGCGCCCAACGAGACGCGCAGGCTCGCGAGGCAGGCTACTGGCGCGCGACCCGCATCGCGGGCGTGCTCTTGCCCTTCCTCTTCACCCTCTACTTTGCCGGCAACGCCGATCTCGGAAAACACCTGTGGGCCACGGCCGGGCTCCTCTTCATGCTCTCGGTGGCCGCGGAGTGGATCGCCCGTGACCAGGGACAACCATTGATCGGTATCGCCGCCGCCGCTGCGGACGTGGCGGTGGTGTCGACGTGGTGCGGCCGCACGAGATTCGATGAAGGCACTTCGTGGGAAGCTGTCGCGATCTCGTTGGCGCTGGCCGCGGTCTTTGCGGTATTCGTGTGGCGTGACCTCCGGCGGACGGCGGATCCAGAGGGGATCCCCGGGCGGTCTCTTGCCGCCAGGGTGGCGACGATCGGCTTTCTGGTCCTCCTGGTTGGAGTGTCGTTGAGCCGGGTCCCATCGTTGTGGCCCTGGCTGGCGGGCTGGATCATGCTGTCGGCGGTCCTGGTGGTGCTGTCGCGGCTGCCGGAGCTCGGCTACCTCGCAGCCGTCGCCGGTGGTCTCCTGGGCACCGGGCTGGCCTTCTTTTTTGCCGCGCACACCAGGTCCCCGGCGCTGCCGCCGCCGGCGCTCTACTTCGCGCTGGTCGTCGCGGCTGCCATCGGCTTCCAGCTCGATGCTCTGAGGCGGAGGGACCGGTCGGCCAGAAGGTGGCCGGAGGCTGCGGCCGCGCTGCTGCCGTTCGTCGTGCTGGTCATCCTGGTCGGTGAGTCCGTCCGGCCGACCCTCGATCCGGGTCTCTACCTCCTGGTCACGATCACGCTGGCGGTGCTGGTCGTTCTGGCCGCCACCCGTCTCGAAAACGGCAGGATCGTTCTCGCGGCGATGGCCGTGCTGGCCGTCCAACACCTCATCTGGAGCACGGGTTACCTTGCAATCGCGCTCGACCCCTGGACCGCGGCGCTGGCGATGATTGCTCAGCTGGGGGCGGTCCTCTTCTTTGTCGGGTGGCCGTTCTTGACCAGGGCGCGCTTCGCCCGCGATCGCTGGGCCTGGTACGCAGCGGCGCTGGCACCGGTGGCGTGGTTCCTCTCGCTCAAGGAACTCTATGAGATCCGGTTCGGCGAGGCGGCTATCGGTCTCCTGCCGGTCCTTCTCGGAGCGATCGCGCTGGGGGCCGCCTACGGGTCGCGGGATCTGTGGGCGGTGGGGGACACCAGGCGCCGCAGCAATCTGGCCTGGTTCGGGGCGGTGGCGCTGGGCATGCTCAGCGTCGCGATTCCGCTCCAGCTCGACAAGGAGTGGATCACCATCGGCTGGGCGCTCGAGGGCCTGGCGGTCGTGGCGCTGTGGCGGGGACTCGATCATCCCGGGCTCAAGTACTTCGGTCTGGCGTTGCTGGGCGTCGTGACGGTGCGGTTGGTGGCCAACCCGGCGGTATTGGGTTACTACCCGAGGTCCGGGTGGCCGGTTCTCAACTGGCTGATGTACACCTACCTCGTGCCGGCGGCGGCCCTTCTCGGGGCCGGCTCGACCCTCGGGAAGCTGGAGCGGGAGCGGGCTCGGGAATGGGAAGGCCCGCTCTACGCAAAGGGCCTTCCAACTACCGGCCATTGGCTGTGGTCTGGCGGCGATCGCGGTCGTCTTCGTGTGGATCAACCTGATGGTCTTCGACGCCTTTTCCCGGGGGGCATCACTGACGATCTCGTTCGAGCGGCTGCCGGCGCGGGATCTCACGCTGAGTCTGGCCTGGGCCGTCTACGCTCTGGTTCTGCTTGCAGTGGGCATGTTCCGTCGCAGCCAGGGTCTGCGCTGGATCAGCCTCGCGTTTCTGGTCCTGACCATCGGCAAAGTCTTTCTCCACGATCTTGGCGAACTCAAAGATCTCTATCGAGTCGCCTCCCTCCTCGGGTTGGCGATGTCGTTGATCCTTGTGTCCTTGGCGTACCAGCGATTTGTATTCGGTCGTCACCACGAGGTGGATGAATGAACCGTCTTGCGTTTCCATTGACCGTTCTGATCACCGCTTCCCCGGCTTTTGCCGATCAACCTCGAAACCTGCTGACCCTGTTTCCCAAGCAGGCGCCGATCGTTGCGGACGGTGGCGGCTTTTCGCGTCTCGTGCTGCCGCCGGCGGTGTTGGCGACGTGTCGCAATGACCTCTCCGACCTGAGGGTCTTCGACAACGACGACAACGAAGTGCCGTATCTGGTGGACGGAGGCCTCAAACCGGACGAGATTGTCGAGGTGACCCAACGACTCACGCCCGAGCTGGTCGCCGTCGCCCGGCGGCGAATCGATCGCGAGACGGGGCCTTCCTTGTGGGAGGAGAGTTACGAGCTCGGTGCGCCGCAAGAGCCGCCGATCACGGGCCGATGGAAGCTCGTGATCGTCACGGACGCGCCGGTCTTCGTCCGCCACCTTCGCATTGACCGGTCGATGGGCGACGGTACGCTCGAGGTTCTGGTAGATCAGGCTTCGGTCTTCCGCCTCGAGAATCCGAGGCGGGAGAGAACCGAGCTCACGCTCCCCGAGCATCCGGGCGAGCGGCTGGTCGTCACCCTGACCGGGGAAGACGGCTTCTATCTGGACCCCGTCTTTCGTTTCGAGAACACCCAAACGATACCTCCCGACGAGCGGGCGACGGTCGACCTCGTCGAGCTCGGTCGCCGCCGCGAAGAGGGTCGCACCGTGGTCGAGCTGGAGCGCCCGCGCGGGCTCCTCCCCGATGTGCTGATCGCCTCGACAACCACCGCCGTCTTCAATCGGCGGGTCGAGGTCTGGGACGACGGGCCCGGTGCGGCAGACGGGGTGCTCGGTGATCAGGTGGTTTTCCGGGTGCCGGCCGTCGCAACGATCGAGGAAACCGAGCTGCCCATCGCCGCACCACGCGGGGACCGGCTACGGGTGATCGTCTTCGACGGCGACAGCCCGGAGCTCCGGGATCTGGTGTTTCGTGCGGTCGTTCGGCGACCGGCCCTCCTGTTTTCCCTGCCGGCGCCCCCACCGGGCGCACCGGCCGGGATGCTTCGTTTCGGCGGTGGGCGGGCCTTCAGACCTCGCTACGACCTCTCCGATCTGCCGCGGGATTTATGCGGGCCCGGGGATTCGATTCTGCGGCCGTGATCGAAGAGATCTACGATTCTTCGCAGCTGGCTGTGGCCGTTCTCGGCCCGATCGCCGCCAACCCCGCCTTCGATCCTGCGCCCGCATTGGCCTTTGCCCAGCGTCCGGGATCCGAACTCGACCGGAAACCGTTCTCGCATCGCAGGCGCGTGTTTGCCGAGCCGTCGTCCGAGGGCCTCTCGCGGCTGACGCTCGGCCCCGAGGACCTTGCAGTCCTCACTTCGGAAATGACGGACCTGAGAATCGTCGATTCTTCCTCGCGGCAATGGGCCTATCTGCTGGAGGATCGAGCGGTGTTTGAAAGCGTCGGGTTGTCGGTGACCGATGCCCTGACCAAAGACGGCGTGACAAGGTATCGCCTGCGGTTGCCCGTCACCCCGGTGAGCCTGGATCGGCTTGTGGTTGACTCCCCGGTGCCGTTCTTCGATAGGGCCTTCAACCTCACCGCCACAATCGACGAGAAGGGGAAATCTTCGGCCTCCCTCGCGTCGGGGCGTCTGGTGCGCAGGGTCGGCGATCCGCGGCCGGTGACGATCGCCGTGTCGGCAACCCGGATTTTTTCCCTTGTGCTCGAGGTGGTCGATGGTGACGACTCGGCGCTCGTCCTGTCGAGCGTCACTGCACGGCTTCCTGTGCCGGAACTCTTCTTTGCCGCACCTGCCGGCGAGTACGAGATGTTATTGGGCCATCCGGGAGCGTCTGCACCCCGATACGAGCTTGAGAGGATCCGACCGATGGTGCTCGCGGTCGAGAGCTCCGACGCGAGCGTGCAACCGTTGGAGGAGAACCCCGATTTTCGTCCGGGTGCGCGGCTGGCCAATCGGGCGGGGGCCCTCCAGATCATTCTCTGGGTCGTCGTGATCGGGCTGGTCGTCTTTCTCAGCCTCTTGACGCTCAAATTGGCGAGGGACAAACCGTCTTGATTCGTGATCTCGATGGGACCATTTGGGTGGTCTTGACTTCAGCCTGATCTGCTATCCTCGGCCCCGGATCATGGTGGTTTCAATTTTTTTTGAAAGGGGAGGTCATTCATGGACAGCACGGTGAAGAAATGTTTGTTCTCGGTCGTTGTTATTGCACTGATGCTGGCCGCCTTTGGCGGTCTTTCTTTTGCCCAGGATGTGGCGGAGGAAGAGAAGCCCGGCGTGCCGGAGGAACAGATCGATCTGCCGATAGCGGTCGGCGAGATCACGGTCACGGCGCGAAAGGTCGAGGAGAACATCCAGGACGTGCCGGTCGCCGTGTCGACCCTCCAGGGTGAGGACCTCGATGTTCTCACGACCGGCGGCGCCGACGTGCGGGCCCTGTCGGGCCGCGTCCCCAGCCTGGTTATGGAGTCGTCCTTCGGTCGCGCCTTTCCGCGCTTCTACATCCGCGGTCTCGGCAACCCGGACTTCGACCTCAACGCCTCGCAGCCGGTGTCGATGATCGTCGACGACGTGGTGCTCGAAAACCCGATCGTCAAGGGGATGCCGCTCTTCGACATCCAACAGGTCGAGGTCGCTGCGCGGACCCCAGGGCACGCTCTTCGGTCGCAACACCCCCGCCGGGATCGTCAAGTTCGACACCGTCAAACCGTCGCAGGAGTTGGACGCCTACGCCAAGGTCTCCTACGGCACCTACGACACCTTCGACATCCAGGGTGGAGTCGGTTTTGCCCTCTCGGAGACCTGGTCCGCGCGGCTCTCCGCCGTCTATCAGTCGCAGAGCGACTGGGTCGACCAACCAGTACGAACCCGGTCCGGAGGACAAGCTCGGTGGTTACGACACCACCGCCTGGCGCGCCCAGCTCCTGTGGGAGCCCAATGACAATTTCTCGGGTCTGCTCAATCTCCACGGCTGGGACGTGGACGGCACCGCGCGGATCTTCCGCGCCAACATCCTCCAATCGGGAAGCGACGACCTCGATACCCGATTTCGACCAGGAGAGCGTGTGGCACGACGGGCAGAACAAACAGGAGATCAGCTCCTTCGGCGGGGTGCTCAAGCTCGAGTACGATTTCGGCGACATGACCCTGACCTCGATCACCGGCTACGAGAGCCTCGAGACATGTACAGCCGCGGCGACATCGACGGCGGCTACGGCGCGGTGTTCCTGGGCGAGGGCAACTACGGCCCGGGTTTCATCCCGTTCGCGTCCGAGTCCGCCGACGGCCTACCGTACCTCGACCAGTGGACTCAGGAGTTCCGGTTCGCCAGCAACGGCGGGCGAAAACTGGAACTGGCTGGTCGGCGTCTTCTACTTCAACGAGGACTTACAGGTCGACACCTTCAGCTACGACTGCTTGCGCCGGCGGAACGCCGACGACGGATTCGCCTTCCAGAGCAGAATGCCACCTCGTATGCACTTTTTCGGTTCGATCGACTGGCGAGTTGGCCGAGCACTGGGTGCTGAGGGCCGGAATCCGCTTCTCCAGTGACGAAAAGGACTTCATCGCGCCGAGGGTGCGGCCGCTGTTCACCAACAACCTGCTCTTAGGCCCCGAGCCGTCGGTCGCGATCCCCGAGCACGTCGAAGACGAGCATGTGAGCGGGACCTGAGCGTCGTTTACAAGGTCACCGACACGTTCAACCTCTACGGCCGCCTCGCCACCGGCTACCGGGCACCGTCGATCCAGGGCCGCATCCTCTTCTGCACCGACTTCGACGGTACCAACCCTGAACCAACTGCGTGACGATCGCCGACACCGAGACGATTCTCTCGTTCGAGGTGGGTATCAAGACGATCCTGTCCGAGAACATGCTGCGCTTCAACCTCACCGGCTACATCTTCGAGATCGACGGCCAGCAGGTGACCGCGGTCGGCGGCGAGTACAACACCGCCACCCTGCTCAACGCCGACAAGACCGAGGGCTACGGTCTCGAGACCGACATCCAGTGGACCCCCACCGGCCACTGGCTGATGACCTTCGGCGCGAGCTGGAACCCGACCGAGATCAAGGATCCGAACCTGACGGTCGCGCCTTGCGGCGGTGGTTGCACCGTCACCGATCCGGTTATCGACGGCCTGGCGTATCGTCGACGGCAACAGCCTGCCGCACTCGCCGGACGTGATCTTCAACGGCATCATCAATTGGCGCTCGGATCCGGCCAAAAAGAAGTTCTTCGCCACCCTGGACTGGGCCTACTACTCGGACAAGAGTTTTTATCCTCTACGAGTCGAAGGAGTTCAACGGAGACTCTCTCGAGTTCGGTCTGCGCCTGGGATACGCCTTCAGCGACGCCAAGTACGAAGTCGCCCTCTTCGGACGCAACATCTTCGACGCGGAGATCGTCCGCGGCGCCATCGACTTCAACAACCTCACAGGCTTCACCAACGACCCGAGGATCATCGGCGTCGAGTTCATGCTGAAGTTCTGATCCAAAGCAATCGAAAAACCAGGGCCGCCCCGAGGGGCGGCCCTTTTTTCTGGCCATGATTTCCCTTGCGGGCTACAACGCTATGGCGACTTTTCGAAGCACCTCGGCCGGCCGATCGCTAATCGGCCGCCCATGGGAGACAATGATCCGAGAAAGGCCGGGTGTGTCGGCCAGCCGCTCGAAATGGGCGCGAAGGGCGGCCTTGTCCTTGACAGCGAACCAGCGGAAAAGACGTGTGACCCGAGGTCCGCCGGTCGACCCGGTGATGTACCGGAAGATGAACCCAGTGACGCCGGAACCGTGGGGGAGGTTAAAGACGGCGTCGTTGAACACCAGGGTCGCGCCGCCCGCCGACGAGATCTTCAACACACCCTCGGCGCGACCCGTTCCGTCGAGGTACTCGAGCGCCAGCGACTTCCCTCCTTCGTAGTCTTCGTAGGTGCCGTCGACCCGAACGACCTCCTCGACCTTGCGGCGGCCCCTTTTCGGACAGAGGACCTTGATCTCGGGGTAGCGTGCAGCGAACGCCGGCGCATCCAATCGGTGGAAGGTATTGGGAACGAGGAGCACGCCGGGTGTTCCCCAGGCCTCGATCTCGGACATGGATTCGTCGTCGAGAGCAATGGCACTGTGCACCACGACGCTTCCATCCTCGCGGCGCACCAGGGTCATGACCCGGGTGAGGTCCATCCCTGGGAGGGTCCCGGTGACACACCACAGGTTCTCCTCGACGCGTTCGATCGGATGATGGCGGAGGACCGTCCACGTTTCGTGGGCCTTTGGCATCACTTTTCCTCCCGAAATGAAGTCGCCACAGTGTACCGACTACCGTTATCGTGGCGACGACACCAATGTCCTCCGGGCGGTCCTCTTTCGAAACCTGCGTTCAACGCTTTAACGTTCCAACGATTAACGTTCTAACGATTGAATCATCCCTTCGGCTTCAACCAATACGCGAGCGCCGGCAGGAGGACGATGGCCCCCGCCATGTTGAGCAGGAACATGAAAGTGAGCAGGATTCCCATGTCGGCCTGGAACTTGATCGGGGCGAAGATCCAGGTGGCGACGCCAACCGCGAGCGTGATCCCGGTGAAGATGACGCCGCTGCCGGTGAGCTTGAGCGTCGTTGCATAGGCGTCGTGGATGGACTGACCCTCCTTGAGAAGGCTCTTGAACCGGCTGTAGATGTAGATGCCGTAATCGACGCCGACCCCCACTCCGAGGGCCACGACCGGCAGGGTCGAGACCTTGAGGCCGATCTCGAGGATCGCCATCAGGGCGTAGGCCAGGATCGACACCAGGGTCAGCGGAATGACGATGCACAGGGTGCCCCGGATGGAGCGGAAGGTGACCAGGCAGAGCAGGATGATGGCCGCAAAGACCCACATCAGCATCGGGAACTGGGCCTCCGAGACGGCCTCATTGGTGGCGGCCATGACGCCCACGTTACCGGTGGCGAGGCGGAACTTGAGGTCTTCCGAACCGTGCGCGGCCTGGAACTCCTTGACCGCACGAACCACCCGGTCGATGGTCTCCGCCTTGTGGTCCACGGTGTAGATGTAGACCGGCATGACGCTGCAGTCACCGTTGAGGAGCCCGGTCGAGGTGTCGATATAGGTCACCGCCTGCGCCATGGTCGAGGTGTTGCGCGGTAGAACGCGCCACTTGAGGCTGCCCTCGTTCCAGCCTGCGTTGATGATCTTGGCGACGGCGGCGATGCCGAACACCGATTGCACGCCCGGGACGTTGCGGATCGACCACTCGAAGTCGTCAATCACGCTCATCAGGCCGTGTTCGGTGCAGGCCTCGGGGTGGGATTCGATGATGGTGGTGATGACATCGACACCGATGGTGAAGTTGCTGGTGATGAACTCGGTATCGATGTTGTACTGCGAGTCGGCGCGCAGCTCAGGCACGCCCGCGTGGAGGTCGCCGATCTTGATCTGGGTCGCCTTCCAGCCCCCGGCCAGAAAGAGGATCGCGGCGATGGCGACGATCACCGCCGCGGGTCGTGGCATCGTGACCTTTCCGAGGACCGCCCAGAGCTTGTCCATCTTGACGGCGCGGTCGACCAGCGCCTGTTGGTAGCTGTCGTCCAGTTTGACGTAGGAAAGGAGCACCGGCACCAAAACCAGATCGGTGAGGATGATGACCGCGACGCCGAGACTGGCGGTAATCGCCATCTCCTGGATCATCTGGATTTTGATCAGCATGATGGTAATGAAGCCGATGGTGTCGGACAGCAGGGCGATGCCGCCCGGAATCAGGAGCCGTCGAAAGGTCGATCGGGCGGCGTCCAGGCTGTTCGGGCTGTCAAAAACCTCGGCGCGAAACGCGCTCACCATCTGCACGCCGTGGCTGACCCCGATGGCGAACACCAGAAACGGGACCAGGATCGACATGGGATCGATGCCAAACCCGAGCAGTGTCAGGAGACCGAGCTGCCAGATGACCGCCATCAGCGAGCAGCCGACGATGATGACGGTCAACTTGGCGCTCTGCGAATATATGTAGACAAAGACGGCGGTGATGATGAAGGCGATCAGAAAGAACAGGACCACCCGCGCAGCCCCGGCGGCGATATCGCCGATGACCTTGGCGAAACCGATAATGTGATAGTCGAAGTCGACCCCGACGTCGTGGTTCGAGTACTTGGCGCGAATCGCTTCGAACTCGTCGGCGACGTTGATGTAGTCGAGCCTCTCTCCCGTGTTGGGGTCGATCTCCAGGAGCTCAGCGGCGACGATCGCGGCCGAAAAGTCGTTCGCCACGAGACGGCCCATGTAGTTGGACTTGAGGATGTTCTCACGGACCCTGGCGAGCCCTTCGGCGTCCGGCTCGAAGTCGTCCGGAATGACGTTGCCGCCGGCAATACCGTCCTCCACCACCTCGGTGAAACGGACGTTTGGTGTGTACAACGACATCACGCGGGTTCGGTCGACGCCGGGGATGAAGAAGACCTCGTCCGTGATCTCGGCCAGCACCTCGAAGAAGTGGGGAGTGAAGATGTCGCCTTCACGGGCCTTGATCGCGATCACGACGCGATTGGCGCCGCCGAAGGCGTCGCGGTATTCGAGATAGGTCTGCATGTAGGGGTGTTCGAGCGGCAACATCTTGGCAAAGCCGGCGTCGATCTTGAGGTGGGAGGCCTGATACACCATGAAGATTGTCAAGAGGATGAAGAGCACCACTACCAAGCGGCGGTTGCCGAAGACGAGGTTCTCGAAGAATTTGGTCATGGCTGTCTCCTCCCGCTCAATCCGAAGCTGTCGTGAGATCGGCCAGGGTGACCATTCTCACGCCGAACTCGCCGACCAGGAGCAGCGAACCGCCGCCCGCGTCGACGATCGACGAAATGCCCCGCCGATTCGCCTGCTGGTGAAGCTCGAAGCTGCGACCGTCGTCATGCGAGATCAGAATGGTACCGCCCAGACCGGTGACGATCACGGTGCCGTCCTCGAGCTGCAGGCCGTCGGTGAGCATGGCGACAGTTCCGGTCTCGATCGCCTCCCAGGTCTCACCGGCGTCTTCGGATCGGAAAAGGTGTCCGCGGAGGCCGAAGAAGATGACGCTGTCGCCTTCGAGCGGGAGAACGCCGAAGTACGAGCCTTCGTACGGGGACGGGAGCTCCGCCCAGGTTTCGCCGTCATCATCTGACCGGTAGGCGAAACCAGCTTCGGCAGCGATGTAGAGACGACCGTCGGTTGCACGGGCGATCTTGTGGAGGTGCCAGTCGCCGTCCCCGACCAATAGGAAGTCCCAGGTACTGCCGCCGTCGCTGGTCACGTAGTAGGCGCCGTAGGCGCCGATCGCAACACCGTTTTCGCTGTCTTCGAACCACACGTCAAAGAACGGCGCCTCCTCCTCGGGCGCCCAGTTGACGATCTCCCAGGTGGTGCCGCCGTCGGTGGTGCGGAGAATCACCGAATCGTGACCCACGGCCCAACCAAGGTTCTCGTCGTAGAAGCCCACACCGGTCAACATGGCCCGGGTGGGGACCTGGGCCTGCTGCCAGGTCGAGCCGTTGTCCGTGGAGATCAGGATGTGCCCCCGCTCGCCGACGGCGACCAGTTTGCCGTCGATGGCGAATGCGTCGAGCGCCAGCGCTCGGGACGCCATGGCTTCTATGATCGCCGGCTCCGGCGCGATCTCTTCCTGGGCGGTGGCAAGCGTACCGATGCCTGCCGCGATGGCCACCACGAGAAACATCGGGGCCCAGCGTGACGCAAAGGGTACCGTGTGGGGTCGGGTAACGCACTCAGCTACCCGGGCGACGATGATGCCCGATGGTGTTTCCATCTGCCGTTCTCCTGTCATTGCCAACTGCAGAGAAAAAAAGGCGGACGGACACCGGGGTCCGTCCGCCGACCAGTCGATCGGTTACCGCGTGCCCGAGCGGCGCAGCGCCGCCGGTGTGTAGTCCTCGAGGGTCCGCTTGATGTTGAAATCGTAGGGTGGGTTTTCGCTGTTGAGGCCGATGGCCAGATAGCGACCCGCCTGCAAATCGGTGTGGACCTCGAGCGAGGTCCAGACGCTCGGCACGTTGTAATAGGTCATGGCGTGGCCTTCGGACACGCGCCACAGCTGGTCACGGTTGTCATAGGCGTCGACCGCGACGATCTGCCAGCTGTCCTCGTCGAGATAGAACGTCCGCCGCTTGTAGATGTGGCGTTCGCCCTCCTTGAGGGTGGCGTCGACCACCCACACCCGGTGCAGCTCGTAACGGGGAAGCTCGGGATTGATGTGGAGCGGAGTCAGGATGTCCTTGTTTTTGACCGACGGGTCCTGCAGCTTGTACGAGTTGTAGGGGACGTAGATTTCCTTTTTGCCGATCAGCTTCCAGTCATATTTGTCGGGTGCGCCGTTGTACATGTCAAACTGGTCCGAGGTCCGCATCGAATCGGCCGCCGTGCCGGGATTGTCATAGGCCACGTTGGGCGCGCGGCGGACCCGGCGTTGGCCGGGGTTGTAGAGCCAGGCATTGCGGTGTTCCTTGACCTGGTCGAGGGTCTCTCCGACGAGCAGGATGCCACCTGCCAGGCGGGCCGGGGCCATCACCTCCTGTTTGAAGAACAGGATCTTGTTGTTGAGATCGGCCTCGGTCATGCCCTCCATGCTGTACAGCATGTAAAACTCGTCGTAGAACTGGACCATGGTGTAGCTGCCGCCGCGGGTGGGCGCCGCCTGGCCGATCGAGCGTGCAGCGCTGTCCGCACGGTAGCGGAGGAGGTGGTTCCAGATCGCCTCGACCCCTTCCTTGGGGATCGGGAACGGGATACCGTTGATGGCGCCGGTGACGCCGTTGCCGCCCCCAGTCAGCTGAGCGGTGGAAGCGTTGGCGATGGTCTTGTCGTAGATGCGCTGCGGGAAGGCAGCGCTCCGACGCGTCGGGTAGACGTTCATCATGTAGGTGTCGGGGTAGGTCGCAAACAGGGCCTTCTGGCCCACGGTGAGATGATCCGCGTACTTGTCAACGTTTTCGGAGGTGATGGCGAACAGCACCTTGTCGTCCGCAAACGGATCGATGAAGTGCGTCCCGGGCTTCCACGCCGCGGGCGGGGTCTTGAGGCCGCCGTCCCAGGCCGGGATGGTGCCGGCGGCGTTGCCAGCTCTCTCGGCGCCCATCGGGGTGAGCTCCTTGCCCAGCTTTGCAATCTCTGCCGGCGAAAGCTGCGCCCACGCCGACGCGGAGAACCCGACCACGAGCAACAGCGCGCAGCCGAGAATGACGGTTGAGTTCTTACGCATTTTCATGCCTCCCTTGCCCTAGAACGAGAACTTGATGTAACCGCCGATGAAATCGCGGTCGTTGATGAGGTTGTAACGGCTGCCGCCCGAGTAGTTGGTGTAGCTCAGGTCGATCTGCCAGGCATTCTGGTACTCGAAGCTGAGGCCGACGGTCAGTGCTTTGACGCCCTCGATGAAATTGCCGCCGGGCCCCGGGGTGATGCCCGAAACGTCCTGCTGCCAGCCGAAACGGGGGACTAACCCCCAGGCACCGATGGCGTTGTTGTACTGCAGGCGGCCCGCCAGCCGGTAGCCCCAGGAGAACGGGTCCGCGAAGTGCTCCGGCTCCTCGTAGGGCTTTCCGGCATGGGCGCCGCCGGGCATCGACATCAGCGGGTTGCCGCTGGTATAGGTGCCCGGGCCCTCATACCGCAGAGTGTCCTTGTCCGGCATGTCGAAGACCCAGTTGAACCCCGGCTCGAGAACCAGCACACCCTGGTCGGCGCCGAGGATCCGCGACCAGATCTTGGTGAAGGTGAACTGGAGCTGGCTCGAGTCATGGAGCCGGTAGCCGAGGATCTCCTCCGAGAATCCGGCCCCACCCGGGACCACCTGGTTCACGGCCGCCAACCCGGCGCTGACGGGCGACAGGGCGGCGAAGAGTAGCTCGACGTCGTCGACCAGATACGGTGCATCCTGGCGGTAGGAGACCTCGCCCTGGAAGGCGATGCCCGAGGTGCCGAGCTGGGCGTTCCAGCTGAGGCCGTAGAGCTTGATGTCTTCGGGGTAGGCGACGTAAGTAGTTGGCGGTGCTGGCGTACGCGAGGTGCCCGCTGCTGACGCCGCTCCCCGGGCGGCGGCGTCGACCGCGGGGCTGACGCCGGGCGGCACCCCGAAGAAGGCGTAGACCTGGAGTGCCGCCGCGGCGCCGGCCGCCTGGGCGGCCTGGGCTCCCGCGACGGTGCCCGGTGATGCCGTTGATGGTCGGCAGCCGGCTGTGGTAGTTGATGTAGTAGAGGCCGAACTCGGTGCCGCCGAGCGAGGGCACGAACCAGTGGAGGGAGAGGCCGTACTGGCCGCCGTCCTCGGGTTCACGGTCGGGGGCACGGGGCACGCTCATGAAGGGGTAGTCCACCGGCGGCTGGACGTAGAACGGCGACTCGCCGGTGTCCGGGAAGCTGGCGAAGGCGAGGAATACGTGACTCCCGCCGCGGCCGGCGAAGTCGTTGGTCGAGAAGTAGGTGCCGGGTGGGTCGATGACCGTCTCCTCCCACTCGAACTGGTAGAAGCCCTCGAGCGCGAACTGCGCCGAGAGGTCGACCGAGGCAGACACAATACCGACCGGACGGTAGGCCTCGCGGAGCTCCGCCCCCGGCACCCGCAGGGCCGAGACGTCGACCGGGTTGATGATGCCGATGCCGCCCGGGATGAAGGTGCTCTCGCCCCAGTTCAGCACCTGGTAGCCGGCGCGGATCTGGCCGGTCCCCTTTCCCAGAGGGAATTGCCAGAAGGCGTACGCGTCGAGCAGCTCGGCGCGGCTCCCGGCCCAGTCGAGCGCCTCCTGGGTGAGCTCGGTGCGGGCGCAGCAGTCGCCCTCGAGCTCGAAGTCGTAGAACCCGGTGCCGCGCACGAAGAACCCGAGGTTGTGGTGGCCGGTCCGAGTCTGGAAGTCGAGGTCGATCGTCGCCTTGACGGTGTTGCTGACCAGCCCCGTGTCAAAGTTGAGGTTGCCGTCGTCGCCGTTGACCGACCACGCCGTCCCCCCTTCGAAGGGGCTGATGATCGCGGGGTCGCGGTCCTCGACGCGGTACAGCGCGCCCCACGACAACGTGGTGTCGAGTCGGAGGGTGTACTTACCACTCTTCCCTGACAGGTCGACCGCCTCGACCGGCGCTGCCATCATGACCGTCAGAGCTGCCGCGAGAGTCATCACCCACATATTGCGGCCTCTCGAAAGCAGCGTGTTCATCGATACCTTGCTCATCTCCTCCCTCCAATCGTCCGTTCTATTCGAGCCGTCACGAACAAAAAAACAACCCCACGGACGCGATTGTCCGGGGGGCGAAGATTTGGCGGGGGAAAACGGGTGTGCAGGCTGTGTGCGAAGGATGGGCGAAAACCGCGGCCGTGGACGTAACTGGCGGGTCTCCACGTCGATCGCAACGCCGTCCCCCTTCCCCGGATCGATCACCGAACAGATGACTGCGAATGCAACTCGATTGACGCCGCGAAGCATAACACAGCGATGACGTCAATCGTGTCATTGAGGAGATTGAGACTGATGCTTTATTGAAAGGCCGGACGACGGCGTGATGACCACCGCTGCCGATTTGGAATGTTGCAGAAAAGTGAAGAGGATTGGGTGACGTGTGGCGCTCTCTCGGTCATGGATTGATGCCGAAGTTCTTGCATGATTCTCGGCCCAGTCTCCTGCCACGATTGCCCACAGATCACGCAGATTGACTCAGCTATCAACCCAAAGGAATCCTCATCTTCGTCATCTGCGGTTCCTCCCCGGAGGGTTGGTGGAAATTCCTAATTCCTAATTCCTCATTCCTAATTCAATCACAGCCCCAGCCGCTTTCTCGTCAGCGCCTCCAGGCCGCCCGCGAGGACCAGATCCTGCGCCGCCGGACCGAGTGGTGACAGGGGGTAGGTCGTGCCCCGCCAGCTCGCCTTCGAGGTCCGGAAGTCGATTCCGAGATCGCCGGCCGGAATCGTCTTTCCGCCATCCTTCGCCTGATCGGCGAATGCCGTCCGGATCGCCTCCGAGAGGGCCGGGCTCTCGAGACAGATGAAGGCGTTGTTGAAGGCGTTCCTGAGGTAGGTCTGGGAGAACGAGGCGGCGATGACCATTCGGATACCGCGAAACTTGAGGGCCGTCGCCGCCTGCTCGCGCGACGATCCGGCGCCGAAGTTGCGGCCGGCGACGATGATGTCGCCATCGGCGGCGATACCTTGGAAGCTCGGGTCGTAGTTGGCCATGGCGTGGCCGGCCATCTGCGCGGGCGTGAGGTCGTCCCGGTAGGTGACGTCCCTGCCGTAGATGCCGTCGGTGTTGAGGCTGTCCACGGGCAACAGCAAGGCCCGTCCACTGAGGGCCTCCGGGAAGCCCTCACGGATCGCAACCGACCGTTCAAGTGGCCGCCATCCGAGATCTTTGAATTCGAATCTGGGTATGGACGTGCCGAGATCATCCGGGCCGGTGATGAAGCCTGCGATCGCCGATGCGGCGACGACCGCCGGGCTTGCCAGATAGGTTTGGGCGTCCCGCGATCCCATCCGGCCCTTGAAATTGCGGTTGGTGGCTGAGATCCCGACCTCACCCGGTTCAAGCAAACCGACCCCGAGTCCGATGCAGGCGCCGCAACCCGGTGGCAGCGGGCGGGCCCCGGCCCGCAGGAGATCGCGCCACGCTCCATCCTCCTCGGCGGCAGCCTGGACCTCGGCAGACGCGGCGGCGACGTAGAGTTCGACATCGTCCGCCACCTTTTTCCCGTCCAGCACCGCCGCAGCTTCGACCAGATCGTCCAAACGCGCATTGGTACACGAGAGAAGGTAGGCCTTGTGAACCCTGACCCGCTCCTCGGAGATTTCCGAGACGGGCCGCATTACGGAAACCGAGTCGGGCCCCGATACGTGCGGCGACACCCTGCCGAGATCGAGCGTTATCTCGGCCGCATAGGAGGCGTCGATGTCCGGAGTGGGCGGCTCGGCCTCCCAGTCGTCAATCATTCTTTCGGTCAGCCGGTCGGTGATGCCCTTCCCGGCGAGAACCGCTGCCCGATCCCGAAGGTACTCGGCGGTGATGTCGTCAAAGGGAAACCAGCCTACCAGCGCACCCCACTCGGTGGTCATGTTGGCGATCGTCAGTCGCTCGGAGATCGAGAGCTCCGCGATGCCGGGGCCGTGAAACTCGACGGCGGCGTTGAGGACCTCGCCCGAGTTGTAGAGGCCGCAGAGGGTGATGATGACGTCCTTGCCGGTAACACCGGGGCGCAACCTACCCTGGAGGATCACCTTGACCGTACGCGGAACCTGCCACCACGTGACCGAGCCCGCCCACAACGCAGCGGCGTCGGTTCGCACCACCGGCGTGCCGACCGCGCCCAGTGCGCCGTACATATTGGAGTGTGAATCTGAAGCCACCACCAATGCGCCAGGGTGAACGAAGCCCTGCTCGACCATCAGCTGGTGGCCGATACCGGCGCCGGCGGGGAAGAAGACGATCCCCTGGCTGTTGGCGAATTCTTCGATCCGCCGGTACTTCGCCAGGTTTTCCTCACTGGTGTCCTGGACGTTGTGGTCGAGCGTGAAAACAGGCTGCGAAGGATCGGCGACTCTGTTTGCTCCGATGGTGTGGAACTTGGGCATCACCGCGCCGGTGTTGTCGTGGGTCATGACGTGGGCGGGCCGCACTGTGACCATGTCGCCGGCCCGAACCTCGTGACCCGGCTCCAGACCCTCGGCGTGCGACTGAACGACCTTTTCGGTGATTGTCTGACCCACGGTGAACCTCCGGTTCGAGTTCTCAGTTCTCAATGTCTCAATTCTCAATTCTCAATTCCCGCCCGCCCTCCCGAATTTCCGAGGGGGGTGGATGGTCAATTCAAAATTGAGAATTGAGAACTCAAAACTCTACTCCTTGGTTACCACCAGTTCGGCCATCAGCTCGCGTACGTCATCGTACTCTTCAGTGCGGTTGATCGCCGCCCGCATTCGTTCCACGTCCTCCGGCTTTGCGATGCCGTTTGCGAGGGCTCTGAACTTGCCGGCGATTTCGTTATCGGTGAGCGGATTTCGCGGGTCGCCCTTGGGGTAATCGAGCTGTTTTTCGAGCTCGCGGCCGTCATCGGTTCGGATCACCACCCGCACCCTCTGCAGCTCCGGGAAGACCGCCTCGATCTCGGGATCTGCAATCACCTTCACCTTGTCGAGCTGGGCGCGGATGGTCGGGTCCATGATCTTGGCGTCCGTGAACTGGAGCGGCGTGACCTGGCGTTCGGCCACCGCGGCGGCGATGACGTAGGGCAGTGAGTGATCGGCCGTCTCCTTGCTGCGCGGGTCGTACTTTGAGGGGTCGGCGAGGATGTCCGCGGCCCGCGCCAGCGAGTAGATCGTGATGCTCTCGACATCGTCGGGCTCGAGATCGTGCGCGGTCATGAGGTCGAGGGTGGCGGAGATCGGCGCGTGTGTCAGGGCTTCGGTGGGGAAGAACTTCATGCCGCACTGGAGGATGCGCCAGGTTTCGCCGAGCCCATCCGTCAGAATCTCGAACTTCCACTCGGAGTCGAAAACGTGGCTGAAACCCTCCTTGCCGTCGAGCACATGTTCGGGTCCGGTGTATCCGCGTTCGGCGAGCAGCGCCGCCAGCACCCCCGATTGGGTGGCGAGCGGGTCGACCGTGTTCTTCATCATCGTGAGCTTGCCGGCGGTGACCGAGCCGGTGGTGCAATGACGCGAGGCGGAGATGCCGATCGCGTGCTGCATCCGTACGGCGTCGAGGCCGAGCATGCGGGCTGCAACGATAGGTGCCGCGGCTGCCGTGAGGGTGGCATGGTGCCAGCCGATTTCTCGGACGCCCGGAAAGGAAACCTCGCACAAACGCTGTTCGAACTCGTAGGCGAGGGCTATGCCGACCAGGAGTTCGCGTCCGGATCTCCCGGCGCGCTCGGCCGCGGCCATGGCTGCGGGTATCAGATCCGATGGGTGCGAAGGGTCCTGTTTCCAGTAAATGTCGTTGTAGTCCATGACCCGGATCATCAGCGCGTTGAGGAGCGAGGCGGATACCGGGTCCCAGAGTTCGCCGGTGACCAGGACCCGGCAAGAGCCGGTGCCGGCGGTTTCGGTGAGCACATCGCGCGCGAGCTGGACATCGTGTTGCTGGGCGCCACCGAGGGCGCAGCCCACCGAATCCATCAGGAATCGTTTGGCCTCATGGACCACCTCGTGCGGCAGGTCCTCGTAACCGACTCCTGCCGCCCAGTCGGAGATGGTGCGGGTGATGGTGGACATCGACGGCCTCCACTTGAATCTATGACTGCCGCATCGCGGCGCGGGGATTGTAACCCACCACCCGCCAGGGCGCCCAGTTTTGAGTTCCCACCCGACCCCCCGTTTGATTGGGTGGGCGGGGGAAAACTCAAAACTCAAAACTGAAAACTGAAAACTCAAAACACGGTCTCGCGCGCGTATGATTCGCACAGGGGGATCGGATGAGCGTAGATCGGCGGACAGCAGCGTGTTTGGCAGTCGGTTCGGAACTTCTGGGCGACCGCCGACTCGACTCCAACTCGTTGACCGTCAGCGCGACTCTCGCACGCTACGGATTGGCGGTGGAGGAGAAACGAGTGGCCGGCGATTCGGTGGAAAACGTCGCCAGGGCGATCCGCGAGCTCCTCGCGCAGCACGATCTGGTGGTTGTGACCGGCGGTCTCGGTCCGACCGCCGACGACGTGACGCGCGACGCGGTCGCGCGCGCGCTCGACCGCAAGATCGAGGTCAGCGCCGAGGTCGAGCAATGGATTCGCGACCGTTATGCCGCATTTAGCCGCTCGATGCCGGAGGTCTGCACCACGATGGCCCGAGTGATTGAGGGTTCCCGGCCGCTCAGGAATGACCGGGGATCGGCGCCGGGTTTGATGGTGGAAACCGGGGGGCGAATCCTCGCCGTGTTTCCGGGAGTTCCGTGGGAGATGGAGGAGATGCTCGAGCGCGATCTCGTGCCCGAGATCGCCGCCTGGTGCAGCGGCGCGGCCAAGATCAGTCGAACGCTGCTGCTCGGTGGAGTCGTCGAATCGGACACCGAGGAGAAAATCCGCCACCTGTACGAACGTTTCGGGCGCGAAAACGTCACCATCCTCGCCTCCTACGGATTGGTGCGGCTGGTGTTGGCTGCCGAAGGCGACGAGGCGGCCGCGCTGCTCCGCGTCGATTCGATGGAAGCCGCGTTTCAGGAGGTGCTCGGGGACGACATCGCCGGAATCGACATCGACGGGCTTCCGGAGGTGATCCTCGATCGGCTTCGCGTGCGGCGGCAGACTCTGGCGGTGGCCGAGTCGTGTACGGGCGGGTTGATGAGCGCCCAGATCACAGATGTTCCGGGGGCCTCAGATGTCTTTCTCGGTGGTGTCGTGTCGTACTCCAACGCTGCCAAGGAAAGATTCTTGGACGTGCCGCGTGACGTACTGGTCGCGCACGGCGCGGTGTCAGAGGAGGTGTCGCGGACAATGGCCTCCGGCGTCCGTAACCGCTTCGCCAGCGACTGGGGCGTCGGCATTACCGGGATCGCCGGCCCCGGCGGAGGTACCGTCGACAAACCGGTCGGTCTGGTTCATTGGGCTGTCGCCGGCCGGGGAGGCGTTTGGGCTGACCACCGGGTATTCCCAGGGGACCGCCCCATCATCCGCCAGTGGAGCCTCAACAGCGCTCTCGATCTGCTGAGGCGCCGCCTGCTCGAGGAACCGGCGTGACGCCAATCAACACGATCCGGAGTTTCCTGGCACTGGAGATTCCGAACACCGTCATCTCCCGTGTGGCGGAAGCACGCGCCGTCATCGGGTGCGAGCTGCCGCATGCACGGTGGACCCGACCAGAGGGCTGGCACCTCACCCTGAAATTTCTCGGAGAGGTTGAAACCCCGGTGCTCGATGGTCTGAGGTCGGCACTCGCTCCGCGTCTTTTCGGGCTGGGCGCCGTCACCGTTCGGCTTGGCGAGGGCGGCTTCTATCCATCGCCGAACCGTCCACGGGTGGCGTGGATCGGCGGGGTCGCCAAAGGCGCCGAGGAAGTCGTCGAAGCGATCGAGGAGGTGGCCGGGACCCTGGGCTTCGAACGCGAGCGGCGTCGGTGGTCGGTTCACCTGACCCTGGCGCGACTGAAGTCGCCGTGGCAGACGACGGCGGTCGATCGCTTTCTCGAGTGGGGTCGCGGCCTCGATCTCGAGGAATTCAGGTGTCGCGAGGTCGTGCTCTTCAGCAGTCGGCTGCAGCCGGGAGGCCCCGTGTACACTGCCTTGGAAAGGATGCCTCTCGAGTGAAGGTCGAACTCGCGCTGGTCGTGATGGCGTACATCATCGGCTCGCTGCCGACCGCCTATCTCTTGGTGCGCCTGATGATCGGCGAGGACGTTCGCGAGAAGGGATCAGGGAATGTCGGCGCCACCAACGCGCTCCGTGCGGCCGGCTGGAAGGTTGGCGTGGCCGTGACAATCATCGATATCGGCAAGGGAGCCTTGCCTGTCTGGTTGATGCGGGAATACAACCCCGAGAGTGGTTGGATCTCGGCCGCGATGTTGGCGGCGGTCGTCGGACACTGTTATCCGGTGTGGCTGAAATTTCGTGGCGGCAAAGGCGTTGCCACCGGTCTGGGTGCGTTCGTGGTCATCGCCCCGCTCAGCGCACTGGCGGTGGTAGGGCTCTGGGTGATCGTATTGATCGCATCGCGCTGGGTCGCTCTGGCGTCGATGGCGGCAAGCGCAAGCTTCCCGCTCGTGCTCAAACTGGTCGACAACCCTGACCGAACGACGCTGATTTCTGTCAGCGCGGCTTCCATCCTGATTGTTCTTCGCCACAGCTCGAACATTCGCAGAATTGTTTCGGGCCAGGAGGTGAAGATCGACGACGACTCCTGGAGGTAGGCATTGAAACTGAGCGTTTTTGGCGGCGGATCCTGGGGCACGGCCGTGGCCCACCAATTAGCGCGCCGCGGACACGACGTCGTGTTGTGGGCTCGGGAGCCTGAGGTTGTGGAGGGCATCAACGCGAAACACCGGAACCCACTCTTTGTCAGTGATCTTGAACTCGATCCTGGCGTTCGTGCGGTCGACGACCTCGCGGCGGCGGCAACTCACTCGGATACCTGGTTGTGGGTGGTTCCTGTTCAGTTCAGCAGCTCGGTGATGGGGGAGCTCGAGCCGCTGACGACTGATCGAGTGGTCGTCGTGTCGGCATCCAAGGGCATCGAAACGGGCTCTCTCCGGCGGATGGATCAGGTGGCGCATGACGCACTCGGTATCGAGCCGCATCGGTTTGCCTGTCTCTCCGGGCCGACCTTCGCGCGAGAGGTGATCCTCGGCGATCCTTCGGCCGCCGTCCTCGCGTGTCCGGACCTGGAGCTCGCCACCAAGCTCCAGGAAGAGTTCTCCGACCACCACCTGCGTTGTTACGCCAGCACTGATCTGATCGGGGTTGAGCTCGCCGGTGCACTGAAAAACGTCATCGCAATCGCCGCCGGGATCGTCGACGGCCTGGGTCTGGGCTTCAATACCCAGGCCGCGCTCATGACCCGCGGCCTGCACGAGATCACCCGTCTTGGGATCGCTCTCGGCGCCGACGCCGAGACCTTCCGCGGTCTCGCCGGTATGGGCGACCTCGTGCTGACCTGCACGGGCGGTCTGTCGCGCAATCGGACGCTCGGCCAACGCTTGGGACACGGAGAGGCCCTGGAGGAAATCCTCGGCTCCCAGCGTGAGGTGGTGGAGGGTGTCCGAACCACGCCGGCCGCGGCCAGGCTGGCAAACGACCACGGGGTGGTCATGCCGATTACCGACGCGATGACCCGCCTGCTCGACGGCACGATCGACCCTCGCACCGCCCTTCGCGAACTCATGACGAGGGAGCTCAAGGTCGAAGCGGAGCTCTGAGAATCGGGCGGAGCACTGAAAATCTTCGATTCTCAGCGCTCCGAATTCTCAATTTTCAATTCTCAATTTTGAATTCCCACCCGCCTCCCCCATGGTCAAATTGGGTGGGTGGACAGAAATTGAGAATTAAGAATTGAGAATTCAAAATTTCGCCGCTTTTCAGCCCACCGGCCCGTGTTCGTCCCTCGGGATGCGGAGACCCGGTACGAGGTTGCGCTCGGCAATTACGAAGATAGCCTTTGGCAGCTCGGGGCAGGCCTTCTCGCACAACCCACAGCCGGTGCAGGCGCCGCTGCCGATCAGCGGCCGGCCGCCAATCATCATGATCGCCCGGTCGGGATAAGGGCACGCTGTGTAGCAGCGGGTGCAGGTCTCACCCCGGAAGGTGACGCAGCGTCGGGGGTCGACCTTGGCGATGCCCATTCGAACCCGTTCCGGGCCACCTGGATCGACGAGCGCGCCGTCGGGGCAGGCGGTGATACAGGGAAGGCTGTCGCACAGATAGCATGGGATGGCGGACGGATCGATGACCGGCAGCAGGCGCCCGTCCTCGCGTTCGAGGCTGATGATGCTCGAGGTCGGGCAGACCGGGAGGCAATCGCCGCAACCGCTGCACGCAGTCTGAAAGGCCTCGTCGGGATTGAGGGCGCCCGGAGGCCTGAGGACCTTGGCCGGATCGGGTTTTGTTTTTCCGGCGTGGGTTGCGGCCACGTCGCGCATGCTCTCGAACCATCCGGTCAGAAACTCGCGCCGAGAACGGCGCCCGCCCGCGCTCATTGAGCGATCCCCGCCGGGGGTGGGATCTCGTCCCACGGCGCCGGCTCGTCGACGCGGCGGATGTCGGTCGAATCAAGCGCCTCGGCCACCAGGGTGGCCACATCGAGTGCAGCCTCGGCCTCGTCGAGCTCGGCCGCGGTCGAGCGGGTTGCAGGCCGGTCTGGCATGAGGAACGAGCAGCAATCAAGGTGAGGCAGGATCGACGTCTCGTAACTTCCCAACCGCCGCGCGGTCGCGATGATCTCCGGCTTGTCGAGACCGATCAGGGGTCGAAGGACCGGCAGGGTCGCCACCGCTTCCACCGCACGCAGGTTTTGGATGGTCTGCGACGCTACCTGACCCAACGATTCGCCCGTGATCAGGGCATCCGAACCCAGCTGAAACGCGATCTTTTCGGTCAGACGCACCATGAAACGACGATAGAGCAGGACCCGGAGCTCGGCCGGGCAGAGGGCCGCGATCTGCTCCTGAATCGGCAGGAGCGGGACCATCGCGAGCCGAGCCGGGCCTTGGTAGCGGACCAGTATCCGAATCAGGTCCACGACCTTCTCGAGGCTTGCCGGATCGGTCCTCGGAACCGAGTGAAAGTGGGTGAAATCCAATTTCATGCCGCGTTTGATCATCAGGTAGGCGGCGACCGGCGAGTCGATGCCGCCGGAAATCAAGCAGGTCGCGCGTCCACCAACCCCGACCGGGAGCCCGCCGGGACCGGACACGCGATCGGTCCAGAGGAAGAGACCCTTGTCGTCAACCAGAACGTGAAACGTCAGCTCGGGGTTCCCAAGGTCGACCGTCCATGCGGTGCGTTCCTGAACGAAGGTGCCGATGCTGCGCTCGATCTCGGGAGAGGTCATCGGAAAACGCTTGTCCGAACGCTGGCAACGAACCGCAAAGCTGGACGGCGATAGCGCCGGCAGACGTCTCTCGAGAACGGATTGGAGGTCCTCGAGGGTGGTCCCCACGCGCTCTACCGCCATCATCGAACCGATGCCGAAGACGGTACCCAGACGTCTCGCCACCTCGGCAAATACGACAGGTGTCGAAAAGCGAATCAGCACCCGCCACGAGGGTCGCGCCACTCCCGCCACCGGCAGGTCGGCGAGAGATCTACGGACGTTTTCGGTCAGGGTCCGTTCAAACCACCGGCGGTTACCTCCCTTGAGGCTGATTTCGGATGTGGTGCAGAGGACCCGGGTCACCTTTTCCATCGGCAAAGGGTAGCATTTGATGAAGTAGGAATTGGAAATAGGAATCAGGAATGAGGAATTAGGAATTAGGAATTAGGAATTAGGAATTTCCATCCACCCGCCCGATGAGAAACTGCAGATGAAGCAAATCGACGCATTTATCGGACGGTGCGCTGGGGCTGTGGGATATGAGCTATTCGCTCTGAGCCCGATGTTCTGTATAGCGAGTCGCTGGGGAACTGGTGATTGCCGATGCTATGATCCCGCTATAAAACCCGTGTCAAAAAGTGGTCGATGCTCGCGGCCGGTCGGTTTCGTGGGTTTTGGCAACACCAATGAAGGGGGTCCGACATGCCCGACGTCGAAAACGATGGGGTTCGAATCCACTTCGAGGACATCGGCTCCGGTCCGGCGGTGGTTCTCGGGCACAGCTTCCTGTGCTCGGGCGAGATGTGGGCGCCTCAAGTTTCGTCGCTTGCAAAACGCTACCGGGTGATCAATATCGACCAACGCGGTCACGGGCAATCGGGCAATCTGTCATATCCATTCGATCTCTACGATATGGTCGGCGATGTCGTGGCGGTGCTGGACCACGCCGGTATTGAAACCGCGGTGTGGGCGGGGCTGTCGATCGGGGGCATGGTGGCGATGCGGGCGGCCCTCACCGTGCCGGATCGTGTGCGGGCGCTCGTTCTGGCCGACACCCACGCCGGGCGGGAGACGGCGTACAAGAAATTCAAGTACCGGACGATGAATCTGGGCACAAAGGTAGTCGGGATTCGACCGTTTCTGCCCACCGTGTCCTCGCTGATGTTTGGGAGCTCAACCCGTCAAACAAAACCGGACCTGGTGGCGGAGTGGAACGAGCGGTTCGCCTCCGTCCACATGCCGTCGATCGCCATCGTCCTCGAGGCTCTGGTGCGACGGGATTCGGTCCTTGAACGGCTGGCCGCTATCGACGCCCCGACTCTGATTATCGTGGGAGCCGAGGACGCGAGTCTGCCGGTGCCGTGCTCGCAAGAGATCGCAGCAGCTATCCCAAAATCATCTCTGGTGGTCGTCCCGGGGGCCGGGCACCTGTCCTGCCTCGAAAACCCCGAAGCCGTCAGTGAGGCGATGATTGAATTCCTGAACACGCTAGGGTAAGAGATTATTTGGATGTCACCGATTCGGCTCGTTTTCTGCCTCAGAAAACGAGCCGAATCGGTTCGGCCACGAAGCACAGGACGAAGATGGCGATGGTGATCCAGCCGATCACTTGGCGCCGTGGATCAAGTGGCCTGCCCTCGTCCCATATCCGCGGATGTTGTGGTCGGAGGATCAGGGCGATCACGACCCACAACCACCATCCCGGCCAGACGAATCCGAGACCGGCAAGGGCGCCGAGGAGCGGCCAGGCCATCAATCGATGCCAGCGCCCAAAAATGGCATAGCCGACGTGCCCGCCGTCGAGTTGTGCGAACGGCAAGAGATTGAGGAGAGTAACGAGGATGCCGAACCAGGCGGCGACGCCCGTGGGGTGGAGCCACAGGGTCACGTCGTCGCCGAGCCCGGGCCGGATAAGCGTTTCGAGCAGGCGGTAGATCAGTGGCTCGCCGAATTCGAGATAGCCGCCGTCGATCGTGGCTTCTCCGGCCTCCGAAGCCGCGATGCCGTAGGCGAGGAATGGCACGAGCGCCACAAAACCAGCAATCGGGCCCGCTGCGCCGACATCGAGGAGTTGCCGTTTGTCGCGAATGGGGTCCTTGATACGAATCACCGCGCCCAGGGTGCCGATGCCGACCAGAGGCACCGGAAACGGGATGAAAAAGGGCGGCGTCGCGGTCAGCCCGTGGCGCCGCGCAGCGACGTAGTGACCGAGTTCGTGACACCAGAGGATCGTGAGCAGGGGGATCGAGAACTTGAGCCCGGCGGCATAGACCCGGGGATCGGTCAGGAGGCCGAAGAGCCCGAGTTGCGCCATTTCCGGCGGAAGGCCGCCCCACACCAGGCCGCCGACCATGGTCGTGCTGATGAAGGTGAGCACAAACAGGGTGACATGAATCCACCAACGGGGCCGGTAGTCGGACGGTGGCGAAGGAAAGACCCCGGCGGGCGGGCCGTCGGGGCCGAAGAAATCATTGGGACCGGGCGAGGGCACGCTCAGCTCATGTCGCGCAGCGCCTTGCCTGGTTTGAAGCGGATGGTCTTGCCGGGCGGAATCTCGACCTCGCGGCCGGTCTTTGGGTTGCGCCCGATGCCACGCTTGCGGTCCTTGACCTGGAAGACACCGAAGCCGCGCAGCTCGATGCGGTCGCCGCGAAGGAGGGCGCTCTTCATGCCCTCGAAAAGAGCATTGACGGCCTCGGTCGCCTTGGGCTTCGGCAGATCAGTGGCCTGCATCACACGATCGACCAGATCCGACTTGATCATCCACTCCTCCTTCCCCGGACGCGGGGAATTGAGAAGTTATCTGGAAGGTCAATCATTGTCAAGGGTTAGCGGCTGGCCCAATGGGGAAAAAAATCTCCCGCGGCGACCGCGGGAGAAAAAACTGTCAGCTCATTGAACTAAAACGGCACGTCGTCGGCATCGTCCGGGAATCCCTGGCCGACGGCACCGTAGGCATTGCGCGATTCGCTGCCGCCATTGTCGCCGCCGCGACCGCCCAGGAGCTTGAACTCGCGGACGTGGATCTCGGTCGTGGTGCGCTTCTGGCCGTCCTTGGTTTCCCAATCGCGCGTCCGGAGCGCGCCCTCGATATAGAGCTGGCGGCCCTTTTTCACGTACTGTTCGACGATGGCGACCTGGCGTCCCCAGACGACAATCCGGTGCCACTCCGTGTGGTCGGTCCATTCGCCGTTTGCTTCCTTCCGACGCTCGTTGGTCGCAAGGCTGAAGTTTGCAACCTGGGTTCCGCCCTGGGTTGACCGAATATCGGGATCTCGTCCCACATTTCCGACCAGAATGACCTTGTTGATCATATCTTCCTCCTCCGCGTGGATGGGACAGCGGGAGCTTAGCACAGCGCCGCGCGCTGTGCTGAACCCCCAAATTTTGAATTCTGAAATATGATTCTTGAATTCCACCCGCCCTTTTCCCCTCCGCCCCTTTTCTCCTTTTCGTCGTGCCCGCTGCCTCGAGATTGCCACGATGACGTCACCTCGAGCTCCCGCAGACGGTGGTACCTTGAGCATCGTGAGTCAGGAGCGACGTGTAGTTCGTCATGCCGCCGGGATGGCAGTGGTGACCCTGGTCTGTCGGATCAGCGGATATCTTCGCGACAAGGCCCTGTTCTCGGTCATCGGGGCAGGGAATCTCTATGACATGTACCGCACGGCGAACCGTATCCCGAACGCGTTTCGCGGGCTCTTCGCCGAAGGCACGCTGCACGCGGCCTTCGTACCCACCCTCGCGCAGCTGACCGGCAGCGAGGAAGAAAACAGCGAGGCGAGGGAGTTGTTTCGGGGCCTGCTCGCAGTGTTGCTGCTGGTTGTCGGCGTCGTAGTTGGTCTGGGAATCCTGGCCTCGCCGTGGCTGGTGCGGCTCTACGCCGAGGGCTTCTCGGCGATACCCGGCAAGCTCGAGACCACAGTTTTCATGAACCGGATCATGTTCCCGTACCTCCTACTCATTTCGCTGGCGGCGCTCTTACAGGGCGTGCTCAATAGCCGCGAGCGGTTTCTGTTGTCGGCGTCGGCGCCCATCTACTTCAATGTCATCCTCGCCACCGCCGCCTGGTGGGCGGTGCCGCGATTTGACAGTCCGGAGGTCGTGCTTTCGGTGGCGGTGCTGGTGGGAGGGTTCCTCCAGTTTGCGGTCCAGGTACCGGCCGTTCGGCGGCTCGGGTTCAGACTGAAGCCGGTTTGGAGTGGTTTTCGGAATCCTCAGGTGCGGGCGGTCGCGCTGCTGATGCTGCCGGGCATTCCGGTGCTCGGAATCAACCAGCTCAACCAGCTGATCTCGAACCGATTCGCCTCCTATATCGACTCGGGTGTGAGCTATACCTATGGCGCCTACCGGGTGACTGAGCTGGTTTTCGGCGCGATCGTCGTACAGCTGACGACGGTCCTCCTACCGGTTCTGGCAAGGGAGCTGCGGCTCGATCCCGGGCGGGCCCCCCACACGCTGGTCGGCACGGTCACGCTGGTCAGCTTTGTCACCCTGCCGGCGGCCGTCATCATGGCGGTCCTCTCACAACCGATTATCGGCCTGCTCTTTGGTGGCGGCCGCTTCGGCCCCGGGGATGTGGCCCTGACCGGTGCGACTCTGTCGGCGTACGCGTTTTCTCTTGTCGGAACCGGCCATGTCAAGATCATGGCGAGCGCCTTTTTCGCCCAGAAGAACACCCGCAGCCCGATGTGGGGGAGTCTTGTGGCCCTGATCGTCTTCACCGTGTCCTGTGCGGCGATGGTCGGACCCTACGGCACCGTCGGTTTGGGGTGGGCCAACACCATTGCCATGGCCTGTTTCGGGCTCTTCCTGACGGTTCTGTATGCCCATCGCTACGGGTTTCACGGCGTTCGCGTTGGGCGCGCATTTGCGGCCGTGGGTCGGCAGGTGGTCGCGGCCGGCTTGGTTGCCGTGGGTCTCTACCTCCTCGGGCCGTGGCTCGGGGGCATCGAGCGCACCTCGTTGGCCGGCGCACTGCGGCTGTCCGCCGTGTTGGCGCCCGCCGGAATCGTGTACGTCGGGCTGGTGACCTTGCTCGGCGGGCGCGAGCTCCGGCTGTTGCTGTCGGCCTTCAAAGGCGGGTCCGGACCATGAAGATGGTGATCCAAAGGGTGACGCGGGCCGAGGTACGGGTTGATGGCCGGGCGGTGGGGCGGATCGGAGTCGGTCTCGCGGTCCTGGTGGGGCTGGAACGGGGCGACGGTCCCGGGCAGCTTGAACGTGGGGCCCGGCGGGTGGCTACCTTGCGCGTCTTTTCGGACGATCAGGGACGCATGAATCGCGGACTCGACGAGGTCGGCGGCGCCGTGCTCGCAATCTCGCAGTTCACCCTCGCGGGCACGATTTGCAAGGGGCGCCGACCGAGCTTTGATCGTGCGCTACCCAGCGCTGAATCGGCGCCACTTTTCGAGAGCTTTCTCGACCTGCTCCGCGGCCTGGGAGTCGCCGTCGAGACCGGTGTCTTCGGCTCGATGATGGAGGTGGAGCTCGTCAATGACGGACCGGTCACGCTGATTTGGGAAGACAACGACGTGACCGAATTCTCCGAGTTCTCAATTCTTAATTCTCAATTCTCGTTGCCAACCCCCGGAGCGAGGCTGGGCGGGTGGTCATTGAGAATTGAAGAATTCAAAACTGAGAATTCTTCAGTCAATGTTGGCGGTTTGCCAGGTGATCCAGAAGTCCATCGCCTCGTCGAGGTGATCGACGGCGGCGATGAACTGGTCGTCGGTTTCGAGGTACGCCCGATAGCCGCCATCGAGCCCTAGCGTGGCGTTCAACACTTCAGTCCTGATCCCGAGACTGACATCGGCGACGTCCTGGGCCGAGAGCTTGAGATCTTCGATGTCCTCGGTCGTGAGGATCTCCTGCTCGTCGACCCACGCCCAGAATCGATCCAGGATCTGGCTGTCGATGTCGAGGGTGTTGCCGAAGGCCGCGTACTCCTCCTCCGGGATCCCCTTGAGGAGCTCGATGGCGAACCGGAAGAAGGCCGAGTTTCCGTAGAGTCTGGCGAGGTTCTCGGAAAGGGTTCGTGCCGTGACGGTGACATCAGGAGTAATGCCTCCACCACCGAGGACGGTCCGTCCCGCTGAGGTTTCGTAGATTGTGTCACCGTTGGTGCCGTTGCTGTGGGTGATGTACTCGATGTATGAGTCATAGGCGCGCTGGATCGACCTGCCCGACGGCGTGTAGTAACGGGCAGTGGTCAAAGCGAGACCGGTGTCGCGCACCGTGAACACCGTCTGGACCAGACCCTTGCCCCACGTCACCTCGCCCAGGACCAGACCACGGTCGTGGTCCTGGAGCGCCCCGGCGACGATCTCGGACGCCGAGGCCGAGCCTTCGTTGACAAGCACCACCACCGGTCCCTCGAACGGGCGGCCGCGCCCCGGTGCGTCGAGCGTAGTCCGGCTCGACGGCGTCCGCCCCCGGGTGGTGACGATCAGATCGCCTTTGGCGAGGAAGACGTCGGACACGCCGATGGCCGCGTCCAACGATCCTCCGGGGTTGTTTCGAAGATCGAAGATCAGCGACCTCATGCCCTGGGCTGCGAGACGGTCGATCGCCTCCCGGACCTCCCGCTCGCTGCTGCTGGTGAACTCCGAAAGCCGGACGTAGCCGACGTCGGGTCCAACCAGGAACGCGTACCTCACGGTCGTCTGCGGAATGCGGGTGCGCGTGATTTCGACGTCGAAGGTTTCTTTGAGCCCGGGCCGGGCGATTGTCAGCGCGACACTTGTCCCCTCCGGCCCACGCACCAGGTCGACGACGTCGTCGAGGCTGAGGCCTTCGGTCGGCTCGCCGCCGACGGCCGAGATCACGTCTCCCGCGCGGAGACCGACCGATGCGGCGGGCGTGCCAGCCATCGGCGCGATGACCGTGATCTTGGCGTCACGGCGAGAAATGATGATGCCGACACCGAAGAACGATCCTTCCTGCCTCGAACGCATTTTGTGGAAGGTGCGGGGATCGAGGTAGTTGGAGTGCGGATCGAGGACCTCGAGCATGCCGGCTATGCCGTCATAGACGATATCAGCCGGGTCCTGCTCTGTGGGTAACCACTCGAGGAGGAGGTTAACGACCTTTGACGCGCGAATCATGAGTTGGGTCTCGTCCTCGGGTACGGAGCGCTCGCCAAAGAGCGCTCCCGCCGTCGCGCCGACGAGGAGCACGACGAGGGCGAGAATAATCGGGTTGAAACCTCTTCTGCTCAGATTCATCGTGATCCAATCGAATGTCGTCGGCCCGTGTCGTGCCGAGGCCGCGTACCCCAGTGTAACTCGATTCACCATACGGATAATCCGGGAAAGGGGTTCTCCGACCATCCACCCGACGCTCGAGGTTCGTTTCTCGACGTGTGACGCCGAATACTGGCGAAGGGGCGGGCATTCAGAATCGAGAAGCGCAGATAATGCAGGCATCCGAAAGATATGCCCGCAGATCACGCAAACGCACGCAGATGGTTTGAATTTTTATATCTGATCAATCTGCGGGCGAATTCAGGATGGGTGGGCGGGTGGCATTCCTAATTCCTGATTCCTAATTCCTAATTCCGAACTCCAATGCCGGTATACTGACGCCGGGAGGTCCAGTGTTTGGAACCCTCGGCATGCCCGAGTTGATCCTCATCTTCGTCGTAGCGCTGCTTTTGTTCGGGCCGCGCAAGATGCCCCAGATCGGACGCTCGATAGGCCGTGCCATGGGCGAGTTCCGGCGCGCCTCGAACGAGTTCAAACGCACAATCGAGGACGAGGTCGCGGCCGACGACATCCGCGACGTCGAAAAAGACCTCAAGGGGATCCGAGACGTCGGCAAGGATCTCCAGAGCATCAAGAAAACGATCGAGAATCCGATCCAAACCACTGTCAAGAAGGCCTTCGATGCCACCGGAGACGAGGTGGGGGTTCATCCGGAGCCTGAGGAGAACCGGAAGCCGTGAGTCCGGCCGAACCGGACCTGGTCGGTAACGGGGCCGAGGAGCTCGACGACGAGCTTCCGCGGATGACGTTGCTCGACCACCTCGACGAGCTGCGCCGCCGCATTCTCTATAGCGTCATCACGATATTTGTCGCCTTCCTCGGCAGCTGGTACTTCGCCCCAAGGGTCTTCCATTTGCTCGAAAAGCCTTTCCTGGCCGCGGTCCCGGAGGGTGAAAAGCTCGCCTTCACCGATCTGCCGGGCCCCTTCATGCTCTACATCAAGGTGGCGCTGCTGACTGCGATCTTCGTGTCTTCGCCGGTCCTGTTGGCGCAGGTTTGGTTGTTTCTGAAGCCCGGGTTGTACAAACGCGAGCGAAGGCTGTTCGTGCCCTTTGTCGTGTTCACCACCCTGTTTTTCGTGGCCGGCGGCTACTTCGGGTATCTGGTCGCGTTTCCGCTTGTCGTCAAATTCCTGCTCGGTGTCGGAGAGGGCTTCAAGCAGGTCGTGACCATCAATGCCTATTTCTCGATGATGTCGAAGATCCTGCTTGGCCTCGGTTTGGTCTTTGAGATTCCGATGCTCATCTTTTTCCTCGCCCGCCTCGGGATTGTCACCGCCGGTCAATTGCTGCGGTGGATCCGGTGGGCGGTTCTCCTGATCTTCGTCGTCGCGGCAGTAATCACGCCGACTCCCGATATTGCCACGCAGACGGTGTTCGCCGCGCCGATGATTCTGCTCTATCTCCTCGGTGTGTTGGTGGCCGCCATCTTCGGTAAGAGGAGAGATGCGGACGACTGAAGAGGCCGAGCAGAAGCTGGGACGGTGTGCGGGCCGCCTCGCAGGCAAGCTTCGGCGCACGGCCCGCCGGTGGCCGGTCCTTCCCGAGGGGAAGCGGGTGGCGCTCGCCGTTTCGGGAGGCCTCGACAGCCTCGCGATGGCATTCCTCGTCGGCGAGCACAACCGGAGACTTCGCAGGCCGTTGGAATTGCTGGCGCTGCACGTGCGCCTCGATTCCGATGGAACCACCACCGGCCTCCCGGATCGGATCGGGGGGTGGCTGAGTTCGCGGGAGATCGACCTTTTTGAGGTCGATGCGCGTTTCGACGCATCGGAGACCTTGCCCCTCGACTGCTTTGCTTGTGCGCGGGCGCGGCGACGAACCCTCCTGGAGACCGCGGCCGCGAAGGGTGCGACCCATGTCGCGCTCGGCCACCACGCCGACGATGTGGTCGAAACCTGGCTGTTGAGCCTGATGTACACGGGCACGGCCGAGGTCATGCCCCCGATCCGCACCTATTTTGGGGGTGCTGTGACGATCGTGCGACCACTCTACGAGCTGCGATCCGGAGAGCTCGCGCGGGTCTCCCGGCTCGCGGCGCTGCCGGAACCGGTGGTAGCTTGTCGACGCGAGAAGGATGCTCGCCGGAAGCGGATACGAACGACGTTGTCGGCTCTCGGCAGGGACCAGGGACTGGTCCGACGCCAGCTCTACTGGGCGGCCGTGCGGCAGTTCGAGGAACAGAGTGAGAACGACGGGTAACAGGGGGTAGCGATGACGACCTGGACCACTGGCTGGGAGATCGCCTTTCCGGCCGCATCCGCGGAAGAGATGCTGCTCGCGCTGATTGTGCGGGACCTGGTGCACGGAGCGTCCTTCGACGTCGAGGCGGTGGAGGACGGGACCGAGCTCGCGCTCGACTTCACGGCCGGCGATGAACTCGACGGTGACAACTACCAGCTGCTGCTGTCGGCTGAAATCGCAGGCACCGAGAACCGGGAGATGGTTCAGGCATTTACCGAGCAGATGCTCGAGGATTTGGTGACCGAGGCCGAAGCGCTCGTGGCTCAAAAGCAGGAGCTTGGCGCACGGCCGGTGGCGGAGCTGAGCTTTCGCGGCGTGCCCGAGCAGGACGAACGCTGGGACCTGGTGGCCCCGGACTGGTTTGCCCCGGACGGCGCCGAGGTGCCATTCGGCTTTCGGTCCTTTGAATCGGAGAGTGGTGACCAATGGCCCTCGGATGAGGTCCTCGACGCCCATGGTCGGGTCGTGCTGGTGCCGGTGGGTGACGAGGCGCGGCTCTATGGAATTCCCGCGCCGACGGGTTGGGGGGAGGAGGAGGGCGAGGAAAACGATCAGGGGCTGCCGATCCATCCCGGTGGAAAATAGGTATCGAGCAAGGGATTCGAGAAGAAAAGGAGAAAAGGGGAAAAGGGGAAAAGGAGACCACCCGGCCTCCCCGTGTTCTTGTTTTCTCCTCTGCTCCTTTTCTCCTCTGCCCCTTTTCCCTTTTTTCCCTGTCCGTACCGCGGCGGGCACGGTTATCTGTTGCGTATCCTCGTGTTCTCCCTTATACTCCCCGCCCCGGGAGCCGGTCGCGCCGGATCCCTATCCCCCTGGGAGGCAATGAAGATGGACCTCATTCGCGAAGTGACGCAGGAATATCTGAGAACCGACACACCCGAATTCCGTCCGGGCGACAACGTCAAGGTCCACGTGCGCCTCAAAGAGGGCGAGAAAGAGCGGATCCAGGTCTTCGAGGGACTGGTGATCGCGCGCAAGCACGGCGGCGTTTCCGAGAGCTTCACCGTTCGCAAGATCTCGTCCGGCATCGGCGTTGAACGCACATTTCCCCTTCACACGCCTTCGATCGCCAAGATCGAGGTGTCGCGAAAGGGCCGGGTGCGTCGTGCCAAGCTCTATTACATCCGCAACCTGCGGGGCAAGGCGGCGCGGATCAAGGAGCGTGACCGCTCCCGTTGATCGAGGCAGCTCACCGCCACGGGCGCCTTTGAAGCTCTGATGACACGACATCCGGAGCTCGGCTCGAAGGACCGGCGGATCCTCCGCGATACGGAGTTGATCATCGGCGTTGACGAGGTCGGTCGTGGGGCTCTCGCCGGTCCGGTGGTCGTGTGCGCCCTGGCGTTTGACGCCATCCCTCGCGACGCCGGAGTTCGCGACTCCAAGCTCTTGTCGCCGCGCCGGCGAGAGGCGGCGGCCGAGCGGTTGCGCGCCTGTTGCGTGAACTGGGTGGTGTGTGAGGTCTGGGTGGACCTCATCGATCGCCTCAATATCCTCGAAGCAACCCGGCTCGCGATGCGGGCCGCGGCCCGCACCGTTATGGTGCCGAACGCCACGGTCGTCATCGACCATGTGGAGCTCGGCGATATCGGTTGCCCGGTCCGCTCGCCCAAAAGCGCGGACAGAGAGTACTTCTGCGTCGCCGCGGCATCGATTTTGGCCAAGGTCCATCGAGACCGGATCATGATCGAACTGGGCCGGCGAGAGCCACATTGGCGCTGGCAACTCAACAAGGGATACGGGACCGTGGCGCACCGGCGGGCGCTGCAGGAGTCGGGGGCGGGAACGCTGCACCGGCGGAGCTTCAGCTGGTCGCCTGTGTTACCATAAAGTCTGGGATCAGGACACATCGGTCCGGATTGTTCAGGGGGATTGCGCCGATACCGGTCGCCGTCTGAATCGTCCGGAGGTCGGAGCATTTCATCGATGCCTGTCAAACGGGACAAAGTCCTCCGGGACGCCGAAAAGCTTGTCCAAAAGGGAAAGCTCGATCAGGCGATCCGGGAGTACGAGAAAATTCGCAAGAAATTCCCGGACGACACCACGATCATCAATCGTGTTGGCGATCTCTACGGACGAGTCGGCCAGCTCCAGCGCGCCATCGAGCTCTACGAAGAAATCGCCGATCATTTCACCAAGGATGGATTCACCACCAAGGCGATTGCCATCCTCAAGAAAATCCAGCGCCTGGATCCTCAACGGCTCGATATCTTCGAACGTCTCGCGGGGCTCTACTTCGACCAGGGTTTGATGGTCGAAGCCAAACGCGAGTACCAGATCCTGGCCGACTGGTACGTCAAGAACGGCGAGCTCGAAAAGGCCATAGAGTCCCACGAGAAGCTGGTCGACCTCGACCCGTCAAATCACGTTTCCTCGCTTAGACTCGCCGATCTCCTCCTGCGGCGGGGCGAGACGACATCGGCGCTCAAGGTCTATGACCGGCTGGGGAGAATGCTCCTCGAGGCCGCTAAGCTCGACGAGGCGGAGCGCCTGTATCGCCACGTTCTCGAACAGGATCCTCCCGAAGGCGAGTTCCTGCTTCCGGTCTGCAGGAATTTCCTTGACGCGGGCCGCAGTTCGGTTGTGCTCGAGTTCCTGACCTTCGGTGTTGAACGATCGCCGAAAAGTACGGAGACTGAAGTTGCTTCTGGTCCGCACCCACCTCGCGCACGGCGAGTCTAGAGCGGCCCTCGAGGTTGCTCGCAGCGTTCTCGCAGATGAACCCGAGAATGCAGAGATCCGGAGCCTGGTCGGCGGTGCGTTGTTGGCGTCGGGTGATATCGCCGGGGCGCGCGAAATGCTGGTGCCGGCCGTTGCCGAGCTGCTCGACAAGAGCGAGCATAAGAAGGCCCAGGCCGCGCTCAAGGACCTGCTGCGGGAGATGCCGGAGGACCAGGAGGTTCTCCAGCTGGCGGTCCGGGCCTATCGACCGTCCGGCGACGACGAGACCCTCTTCACGCTCGAAGCTGCGCTTGCAGAGAGCTACTTCCAATCGGGTGAGCATCAGGGGGCCAAACGGCTCTTCATCAAGCTGCTCGAGAGAGAACCCGAGAACCGCCAGTTCAGGCAGCGACTTGCCGAGCTTGATGGGGTCGATATCGGAAGGACTGAAGAAGAGGCAGTAGTCGAGGTCTCTGCGGACGAGGAAGTGGACGAGATCGCGATCGAATTCGAGGAACAGGAGATAGTCGTCGAAGGGGCGCCCATCGTCGAGGAGGTCGAGTTCAAGAGGGTCGAGGCCGAGCCGCCGCCGGCGGCTGGCAGGATCTCAGCACCCGATGGATTCGATCTCGGGGAGCGGCTCGCAGAGGCGTCAGTGTTCGCGAAGTACGGTCTGGTGGAGAAAGCCATCAGCCACCTCGAGGATGTGGTGCTGTTCTGCCCAGACGAACTCGAACCGCGACAGCGCCTCGCCCTCCTCTATGCCGAGCACGGGGACCGGGACGAGGCGATTGCGATGGCGGCGCCGGTGGTCGAACACCACCGAGGCCGGGGAACGATGGAACAGCTCGGCACCTTGTTGGCCGCGATACCCGAGCTGGCCGACCATGCCGGATCAGCGCCATCGGCCGAACCGGTGGCCGCAGGATTCTTCGACGAGGGGAGTGATCTGATCGAGATCGTGGAGATCGAGGGCGATACTGCAGTGCCACCGACATTCGATGAGCCGGCCCCGGAGGTCGAGGAGTATCAGGTTGATTACGCATCCGGTGTGGAGATTCTCGGAGAGCAGCCGGCACCGTCAGAAGTCGCGGAGCTGACATTTGAGGACGCGCCGCCTGTGGAGCAGGTTCCCGAGATCCTGGAAGCCCCGCCGCCGGTCGCCCACGTCGAGCCGATTCCGTCTTCGCCTCCTCCGCCCGTGGTGGAGGAAGTGGCAGAAGAGCTCGTGGAGATCAGCGACAGCTTCGTCGGTCCTTCGATGGGAGATCTCGAACAGATCGACTTCTTCATCGAACAGGAACTCTTCGAGGACGCTTCCAGGGTACTCGCGCAACTCGAGCAAGAGCATGGCGGCGACCCCGAGGTCGCTGAACGCCGGCGCAAGCTGAAAGAGATCGGTGTACTTCTCGAGCAGGTCGAAACCGTCGAAGAAGGTTCGGAGGAGCTCTTCGCCGACGAGGAGCAGTACATTGATCTCGCCAAGGAGTTGGAAGCGGAGCTCGCGGCCGAGGAGGCGATGGTCGAGGAGGCGACGGGACGTGGCAAGGGAGAGGCAATCCTCGAAGAGGTGTTTCGGGAGTTTCAACGGGGAGTGGCCGAACAGCTGTCCGAAGAGGACGCCGACACCCATTTCAATCTCGGCATTGCGTACCGCGAAATGGGTCTCCTGCCGGAAGCGATTCGCGAGTTTCAGGTAGCGTCGCGCGATACCTCGTTCTTTGTCGAGAGCTGTTCGAACATCGGGGTGTGCTACCAGGAACAGGGGATGTGGACCGAAGCTGTGGAGTGGTATCAGAAGGCCCTGGTGGCACCGGACATTTCGGCCGATGCACGTGTCGGGCTGCGCTACGATCTCGCGTCGGCGTACCAATCCGCCGGCGATGTCAATCAGGCTGCCGATATCTTTGAGGAGATCGCCGCCACCAACCCGTCGTACCGCGACGTTTCCGATCGTCTCTCCAACCTCAGCCAGCAACGCCAGGCGAACTGACCCACCCACCCACCTCCAGCGCAGAGGAGAACAGGTGTGAGGGGCAGAGGAGCCCGCCCAACCCTGCACCGCAGAGGCGAAAAGGGGCAGAGGAGCAATGGTGACAAGATGAAAAGGAGCCCGCTCACACTCCCCTTTTCTCCTTTTCTCCTCTTCTCCTCTTCTCCCTTTCCTCCTGCATCTCGGATCTACCGTGAGCGGGTGACACCTACCCGTCGGGCAAAGATCCGCGAGCGGGCAGCCGGTGCAACGGGGCGAGGTCGGGTGACACCGGTTCTGGCCGAAGGTTACCAGCAGATCGTTGATCGGGATCCAGAGGTCGCGGGGCAACGCCTCGTTGAGGGCCCGTTCCGTCTGCTCGGGAGTTTTTGTCTCCACGATTCCGAGCCGGTTGGAAATGCGATGAACGTGCGTGTCGACGCAGATGGCGGGAATGCCGAATCCGAGACCGCGGACCAGGTTGGCGGTCTTTCGGCCGACCCCCGGAAGAGCAAGCAGCGCCGCCTCGTCCGGGGGGACCTTGCCGCCATACTCGTCACGGAGGATGCGGCCGATCTCTTTGAGTTGGGCTGCCTTGGTGTTGTAAAAACCGGCCGGATAGATGGCCTCAGCGATGCGCTCGACGGCCAGCGCTGCGAGCCGGTTGCTTGACGGTGCGATAGAAAACAGGCGGCGGCTGGCCTCGGCCGTGACCTCGTCCTTGGTGCGGAGAGAGATCACGCAAGCGACCAGGAGCCGGAAAGCCGAGCGCGAGGTCTGCTGTTCTTCGGCGAGCGTCGTCACGCGGCATTCTCGCCTGAATGACTCGAGGCGTTGGGCAAGATCGCGGATCTCCGGCTCGGACCAGCGGGCCATCGTACGATCATGGGAGCTCGTATGATGGCCGTCAAGGGGAAGATGATCCGTCCAGAGGTTGTTGCCGTTGGATGGAGATTGACCGGGCGGAAATCGCGGTGCTACGGTGTGCGCTCCGCAGATGCCCGCCTTTCGCCGCGGCCTTTTCGGAAAGAATGCGGATACGGACCCGGACGCGGGATGAACAGGAGGACCGATGGCACCCAAGGGGCGACACGTTTTCACTTCGGAGTCGGTGACCGAGGGGCACCCCGACAAGATTGCCGACCAGATCTCGGACGCAATCCTCGACGCGGTGCTCGCCGAAGACAGCGACGGCCGAGTGGCCTGTGAAACGCTGGTGACAACCGGTCTCGCCTTCATCGCCGGCGAGATCACAACCGAGACCTACGTCGACTTTCCCGCGATCGTGCGCGATACGATCAAGGAGATCGGCTATACGAGAGCGAAGTACGGATTCGATTACGAAACCTGCGCCGTGATCTCGTCGATCGATCCTCAATCGCCGGACATTGCCCAGGGCGTCAATCCGGGCGGCGCCGGCGACCAGGGTCTGATGTTCGGTTACGCGACCGACGAGACGCCGGAACTGATGCCGACGCCGCTCAGTCTGGCGCACCAGCTCACGAAGCGGCTCAGCGTCGCGCGCCGGAGCGGGGAGCTGGAGTGGCTGCGTCCGGACGGCAAATCGCAGGTCTCGATCGAGTACGACGGCGACGAGCCGCGCCGGGTCGAAGCGGTGGTGGTTTCCTGCCAGCACGCAGAAGAAATCGCCATCGAGGATCTCCGGGCGCAGGTCCTTGAAAGCGTCATCAGACAATCGCTGCCCGAAAATCTGTTTGACGGCACGGCCAAGATCCACATCAACCCCACGGGTCGTTTCGTTATCGGTGGGCCCCAGGGGGATTGCGGGCTGACGGGCCGCAAGATCATCGTCGACACCTACGGCGGTGTCGGGTCTCACGGCGGCGGTGCATTCTCCGGGAAGGACCCGTCAAAGGTAGATCGGTCGGCCTCGTACATGGCCCGGCACGTTGCCAAGAACATCGTCGCGTCTGGAATCGCCCGGCGAACGGAAGTCCAGCTCGCCTACGCGATCGGCGTCGTCGATCCGGTGTCGGTGATGGTTGACACCTTTGGCAGCGGCGAGGTACCGGACGAGCGCATCACCGAAGCGGTGCGCGAGGTCTTCCCGTTATCGCCGCTCGGCATCATCGAGTATCTCGACCTGCGGCGCCCGATCTACCGGAAGACTGCGGCCTTCGGACATTTCGGACGGGATGAACCCGAGTTCAGCTGGGAGAGCACCCATCGCACGACTGACCTGCGGACTGCGTGCGGGCTCTGAGCCGGCCCGCACCAACTGGCACGTCCCTTGCGTGCGGTGGTGGTGATTCGGAAGCGATGATGGCCATCGGACCCCACTGACGGGCTGCCGAGGGCTGGATAGGCCACAATGACCAACGCTGGACGCATTTTCGGCACACGAAGCCCGCTCAAGCGGCAGTACGCAGTAGCGTCGGCGATCTTTTTGACCCTGGTGCTCGGCATCATTTTCCTCTTTGGTCATCTCATCGCCGGTTCGCTGTCGCGCCGTTATCTGGAGGATGTGCTCGCCGGTGGCCGCGAGGAGGCGCGACGGATCGCCGCCGAGCTCGGCGGAGCCGAGGTCAAACAGCTCGACGTGGTCGAAACCCGTCGCGAGGTCCTCACCCGCACCCTCGAGGGCGACCCCGAACGCCGAATCTGGCAGTCGATCGAGGTGACCGACAGCGATGGCAGAGTGGTGTACTCGGCCCGGAGCCAGTCGACCGAGGAGATCCCTGAGACCCTCGCCACCGATCTCCAGCTGCGGGGCGGAAAGTTGGACGAAAACGTGGTGGAAACCGAAAACCCCTACCGCATCAGCGTCCCGCTTGGCGAGGTCGGGAACGTGGTGCTGAACGTTGACCGCGCCGAGGTCGCGGAGCGGGTCGCGGAGCTTCGCGGAGATCTCGTGTCACAGACCGTCGGCATCGCGGTGCTGACCCTTGCGACCCTGCTTTTTGCCTTCGTGTTCGTCTGGTATCTCATCCAGCGTACCCGCCGACTCGAGGCGCAGCGCTTCGAAGCGGAGGAGATGGCCGCGCTCGGAGCGCTGGCCGCGAACCTCGCGCACGAAATCCGCAACCCCTTGAACTCCATCAATCTCAATCTCGAGCTTCTCGGCGAAGACCTCACGGGCGGTGCGCGGAATGCGAGGGACTCCCTCGCGAGCACCCGCGCCGAGGTCGGCAGGTTGGCCAAACTGGTGAGCGACTTCCTGACCTATGCGCGGCCGAGCGAGCCGGAATTGAACACGGTGCGCGTCGATGCCATGCTCCGCGATGTCGGCGACTTTCTGGCGGCCGAAGCCCGCACCATGGGCGTCCACCTGCGGGTCCTCCCGGGTCTACCAACGGTCTTCATCACCTGCGACGAGTCGCAGCTGCGCCAGGTGCTGCTCAACCTCGTGCTCAACGGGGTCCAGGCGGTACGCGCGCTGCCAGCTGACCGTCGAGTGGTCGAGCTCGATGCCACCGAACAACCGCAGTGGGTCGCGCTGGTGGTGCGCGATCGCGGTGAGGGCATTCCGGAGGACGAGATGGCTCGCGTGAGAACGGCGTTCTATACCCGTCGTCGGGGCGGCAGCGGGCTCGGGCTGGCCATCGCCGAGAGGTTCGTCGAGGCACACCACGGGCACATCGAGCTCGAGAATCTGGAACCCCTGGGTTTTGAAGCCAGGGTCGTCTTGCCGATCGAAGTTGAAACTGTCAAGATAGGCGGGTGATCGGCTGAGATGTGGTTTCACAGTCCGCCGACTGGAGGTTCGAATGACCCGTAGAGGGTTGATAGCATTGTGCGTGACAGTTGGGGTCCTGGCTGCATTCCCCGCCTGGGCCCAATTCACGGCGGCCGACCTGATCTTCCTTCCGGTAGCTGCCCACACCAACGGTGTCGGCAGCAGCTTTTGGCGGTCGGATCTTTACATCACCAACGTCGAAGCAGACGTGGCGATCGACGTAGCCCTGGTCTACCTTCCCACCGGCCTGATCAGCAACTCAAACGCTTTTGCAGACCGTTCAACCTGGCTCGGCGGCCGCGAGGACGACGGGTTCGGCTACATCGATCCCATCCTGGCGGACGTCCCCGCCGGCGGCACGGTGGTGCTCCGCGACCCGATCGGCAATTACTGGGATGCGAATGACACCGTCGCGGACTCGGGTGCGATCGTGATCTTCGCCTACGAGGCAGATACGCTGGACGACGACGGCTCGCGGGTGCACGAGAATGTGGTGGTCAACTCGCGGGTCTACACGAACACGAGCTTCTACCAGCCCGACCCGGACAACGAGGGCGAGTTCGTGGAGGTGGAGGGTACCTTCGGCCAGACGCTCCCCGCCGTCCCCTGGTACAACCTCGCCGATCCGTCCGCTGTGAGTGACAATGGCAACTTCAGCTTTCTGATCCTCTCCGGCGCCCAACAGGATGAGGAATTCCGCTATAACGTCGGTATTCTCAACGCCTCCGATCCTTTGACCTCGATCACTCTTTGGATCCAGCCGGTTCGAGGGAACGGCGAACCGTTTTTTGACCTCGATGGTTTGCCGCTCGTCCAACAGATCATCATGCCGCCTCTAGCTCACGTCCAGTACAACCAGATATTGACCTCCCTGTTCGGTCTCGCGGTTGCGCCCGACGATGTTCTGATTCAGGTTTCGTTTGTCGGCTGGAACTCGGGCTCCGCCGATCCGATCGTCGGGATGACCACCTATGGCAACCTGATCGACAACAATACCCAGGACCCGACCGCGATCCTGCCGTTCTTCGGCTATCCCTACAACGTCGAGTGCCAATGGCCGCCGGACAGCAAAGCCGGCGGTCGGGCCGGATCACCGCCGTTGGTTCGCCGGAGGCCTGTTGAGATTCCGGCCCAGTGAAATGGTTTCGAAAGAGAATTGACAAGCGAGGAGCGAGTGGTATCATCCCGCGGACACGCGGGGGAACCCGCCGAAAAGGAGAGCATGATGGCCGATCCCAATGACAGGCTGGCGGACAACGTACCTGGAAAGTGGTACGTGGATTCGAACTGCATCGACTGTGACGTCTGTCGCACGACTGCACCGAACAACTTCGAGGCCAACGAGGACGAGGGCTACTCGTTCGTCAGCAAACAGCCTGCGGACGACGAGGAGTTGGCGCTGGTAGAAGAGGCCATGGAGTCCTGCCCGACCGAGGCCATCGGCAACGACGGTTGATCGAAAGCCCCGTCCGACACTTCAATGTCGCCGGCCGGTGTCGAAACCGGCCGGTTTTCTATTTGTTATGATTTGCTGCTGGAGGCTTCATGCGCGTTCTTTCGGGGGTCCAACCATCCGGTAACCTGCACATCGGGAACTATCTGGGGGCGATTCGCCAGTTTCTGAAGCTGCAGACCGAACACCGGTGTTACTACTTCCTGGCTGACCTCCACGCTTTGACGACTGTTCAGGACGCCGATCGGCTTCGCGAGCTGGTCCGCGACCTCGCCACCGGGTTTCTCGCCCTCGGCCTCGACCCTTCGCGCAGCGTGATCTACCGGCAATCGGATCTGCCCGAGGTCACCGAGCTCAGCTGGTACCTCTCCACCGTCACGTCGATGGGGCTCCTGCAGCGTTGCCACTCGTTCAAGGACAAGGTGGCCCAGGGGGTCGTGCCGACCCACGGGCTCTTCGCCTACCCGGTGCTGATGGCGGCAGATATCTTGATCGTCAAGAGCGATCTGGTTCCGGTCGGCAAGGACCAGAAGCAGCACCTCGAGGTCACCCGTGACGTCGCAGCGTCATTTCACGCGGTCTACGATGCCGAGGTGTTTGTGCTGCCCGATCCGTTGATCCTCGACGACGTCGCCGTCGTACCCGGCGTCGACGGCCGCAAGATGAGCAAGTCCTACGACAACACGATCGATATCTTCGGACCGGAGAAGCCGATCCGCAAGAAGATCATGTCCATCGTCACCGACTCGACCCCGGTCGAGGACCCCAAGCCGACCGCGGACAACGCCCTCTACCACCTCCTCAAACAGCTCGCTCCGGACGCCGGCGAACGGGCATGGGTGGAAAACGCGTTTGCTGCCGGCGGCATCGGCTATGGCGACATGAAGAAGCGACTCTTCGACTACTACCTGTCGACCTTTGGCGATGCCAGGGTGCGCTATGAGGAGCTCAGGAGCGACCCGGCCGAGGTCGAGCGGATCCTCGCGGCCGGCGCCGCCAAGGCCCGCGAAACCGCGGCCCCGCTCATGGACGACGTCCGCCGCGCCGTCGGCATCCGTTAAACGTTTAACGTTATAACGTTCCAACGTTTGAACGCTTCTAACGCCTCGCGCATCGCCTCCTTGGGCGGTAACTGCTGCGTAAAGGCGGCAAACTGGGCGATGGCCTGGTGGAGCAAAACCTCGCGGCCGTCGGCGACCGGAACCCCATGTTCGAGCGCGCGGGCCACGAGCTGGGTGGTGTGTCCGGCGTAGACCATATCGACGACCGCGGCGGCAGCGGCGATCTCATCGTCTGAGAACGGAACCGGATCGTCGGGTTCGCGGCCGAGGGGTGTGGCGTTGACGAGGATGGCCGCCTTTGGAGCGGGGTCGGTCGGCCCACACCAGCCGACCCTGATCGCGGCGGCGACCGAGCTCGTGCGTCGCGCTGTGCGGCCGCGCACGACGACGTCCGCGCCGGCGAGGTGGAGGCCCACCGCAGCGCCGCGGGCGGCGCCGCCGGTGCCCTGGATCACCGCGGGCCGGCCGAGTGGGTCGATGCCGAGGCTGACCAACGATCCGACCACTCCGTCGGCGTCGGTGTTTTCGGCCATGATGCCCCCGGAGCCGAGGATCAGGGTGTTGGCGGCGCCCGCACGCTCCACCCGTGGCGCGCGGCGGTCGGCGGCGGCTGCCGCCTCGGCCTTGTAGGGGGTTGTGACCGCCCAACCCCGGGCCGCGAGACCGACGCGGTCAAAGCAGGTCTGACCCATGGGTGCGAAGATCTCGCCGAGCTCGGCCGGATCGGGAACGCTGATCGGCAGCAGCAGAAAGGGGAGATCGAGCGCCCGGTAGCCGGCGCCGTGGAGGACCGGGCTCAGGCTGCCCCGGACGTCAGCTCCGACCACTCCGTAAAGGCGTTGTGGCTTTCCGTTGAGGTGAGAGATCACGGCCTCGGTCTGGCCGATCGTCAACTGGCCGGGGGCCGCCGGCGCATCCTCGGACCACGCCGCATAGCCGACCGACGGGCCGAGCAGAGGCGCCAGATAGCGGCTGGCCAGGCCCGGCGTGCCCATGGCAAAGGCGAGCAGCCGGCGATGACGGCGGCGCCCGCCGTTGAATCGTTTGTGGAGGTCGAGGAGGGACCTCAGGTCATCGAGCCGCGCGGCCGTCGGCACGACCTTCACCCAGCGTGCGGGGCTCGAGAGCAAGCGCTCGACAATCACCGGGAGGTCTGGTGGGGTGCCGTTTGGATCGTGCCACGACAGCACGACCCTTTCGGGATCGAGACCGAGCACCGAAACCAGCTCGGAGTCGCGCGCGACCTCGAGGTCGAGCATGGCGGCGCCGGCATCGCGCGCGGTCGCGAGCATGACAGCCCGCTCGACAGCGTCGTCGGGCCCCTCGCCGCCCTCGGAGCGGGAGCGAAGAGTGACAAGCACCGGCAGCGGGCAGGCGGCAACCGCGGCCCGCATGTCGATGCCCGGAAAACGGTCGATCCGCAGTTCGACGATCGTGGCGCCGCTCGGGGGCGCTTCCAGCGCCGCCATGGGGTCGGCGGCGGCTTCTGGGACGAGCGAGACGATCCACTCCATTGTGGAGAGGATAGCAGGGGGGCCGGCCTGCCGGCGTCGACTCCGAGTCACGGTGCCGACGAACGCGAGGCGGCGAAGGTCTCCCCTCCCGAACGAAGACCTCGGACGGACAAAGGAAAAAAATAGGCTCCCGGGGGAGGAGCCAAGAAGGAGGAGTTTGAAAAGAGGTCGTTCTTTTTCTGTCTCGTTCCTTGGAGGGATCGGACATCGCGACCTTGGCCTTACATACGTGGGAATTGCGAAAAGGTTATGTCGTCGAATTAGGAATTAGGAATTAGGAATTCGGAATTCCCGCCCGCCCTTCCCGTAGCTTCGGGTGGGTGGGTGGACTCAAAACTCAAAACTCAAAACTTAAAACTCAAAACTGGAATGAGGCGATTTCACTCGGCCGAGGGTTCGAAGGCCGGGAGGCCGGTCAGGTACTGGCCCAAGACGAGGGTGTGGATGTCGTGGGTGCCCTCGTAGGTCGAGACCGTCTCCATGTTCATCAGGTGGTGCATGATGGGGTACTCGCTGACGATGCCGTTGGAACCGTGGATCTCGCGCGCCAACCTGGCGCACTCCCGGGCCACCCAAACGTTGTTGCGTTTGGCCAGCGAGACCGCCTCGTGGCGGAACTCGCCGCGGAGGTCAAGTCCGCCCATCTCGGGCACCAGGTCTCGGGGAAAGTGACAGTCCCATGCCCATTGCTCGATGTGGGTTAGGATCTGACCCGCCACCCACCCGCGGACGGTGTCCCGGACCATGCGTTCCTGGTCGGAGATCAGGGCGTCGAATTGAAGAAGGTCGAATCCGTCAAGCTCCTGCAGGGGAAGCATGATACCGGCGTCTTCGACTCGGGTGGGTGAAGCACGGGCTTGGTTCGCCCTCGACATCGGGGTACCATCGCCCGGTGAAGATGTCGAAATTTGCGGCCGCCGGCTGGTGCCACGCAGCCCTCCTCGCCTCGTTGGCCTGGATCGCGGCGTGGCGCCCGGCCCTGGCGCCGGTAGCTGCCGCCGCCGCGCTTGCCCTGCACCGTCCGGCCGACCGTTCCCGCGCCGCGGAACCGTGGGCGAGCGCACTGGTGGCGGTATCGGCATTCGCCTTTCTGTGCGCCGGCGGCTGGGAGATCGCCCTCGGCTGGCTGTTGTTGGCGATCCTCGTGGCGGCGGTAGCCCGGGTCCTGCCGCGCCGGGACGCCGGCCGACCCGACGCGGCGGACTACCTGGCGTTCGGTGGCTGGGGCGTCGTCTTTGCGCTGTCGCCGCGCTTCGTCGCCGCTGAGAACGGCGGCTGGCTGGCGCCCGCCCTTTTACTCTATGCCGCACAGCGTCTCGTACGGGCGGCGATCGGGCGCCCACAACCAGCGGGACGACCGCTGCCGCCGACCCGGGAGCTGCGTGGAACGCTCAGCCTCGGCGGGTTGGTGGTTTCAGACGCCGATTCGCTGCCGCGCTCGGTGCCGATCGACCTCGAGCTTCGCGCCGGAGACTCGATCGCCATTCTCTGCGATGCGCCCGAGGAGGCAGCGATCCTGGCCGGGGTCCTCAGCGGCCGGCAGGCCCCTTTCTCGGGCGAGATCATGGTCGACGGGTCACCGCTCGGGCGCGGCGACCGACTGGTCGCAGTCGTGGCGCCAGGGGAACCGTTCATCCCGGGCGATCTGGTGAGCAACCTCGGCGCGCTCGCCGACCGCCCCCTCGACCGGCCCGCGGTGACCGCGCTCCGCGAAGCGTGTTCGCTCGACGAGGTGGTCGAGGAGCTCGGCGACCGCCGGCTGGAGGCGGATGGAAGCCCCCTCGATCCGTACCAACGGATGCTGGTGCTGGTTGCCCGGGTCATCCCGTCGTCCTACCGTCTGCTGGTCGTGGTCGATCCGATGCCGTGGGTCAGCGCGGGTCGCAGCGAGCGGTGGCGGTCGGCGTTGGTGCGGGCCTCGGTCGGCCGCACCACCGTGTGGCTCACCCCCGACCGCGACCTGGCCGCCTGTGCCAACCACGTAATGGAGTACCGGCAGGGGGCGTTGCGCCGGGTGAAACACCCGGCGAATTCGGAATTCTGAATTCCCACCCATCAACCCATTTCGGATTTCGGATTTCGGATTTCGGATTTCCACCCTCCCAAACCCCTGATCTATTGGTTCGAGACTCCCACCACCCGAACTCCCATTCCCGTGGGAGGGTGGGCGGCAACTCAAAACTCAAAACTCAAAACTCAACACTGAAAATGGGGGGGGTGGGGGCCAAATTCGAAATCCGAAATCCGAAATCCGAAATCTGTGGAACGGCGCCGGGTTACACTATGGCTGCGTGCTCGGGAGGAATTGATGGGGACATTTCAGGGCGGCTCCGCGCCCGCGATGGCTCGCCAGATCTGCGACGGCTACTCGCTCGTTTCGCAGGTGTCTCTCAAGCGTCTGACGATCGACCAGATGGTCAGCCTTGAGTTCGAGCTCGACAAGCGTCTCCGTGATACCCGCAGCGAGATTGTGCCCGTCGAGGACCAGCAGGCAACGCAGGCCCGGAATCGAAGGATCTCGCGGATCGACGGCGCCTTGCGGGTCCTCCGTCACACCATGCAGCTGCGTCGCATCGGCCGGATCTGAACGGGGTTCGTCGGTGGCCATCTGCGCCGACGCTTGGGAGGCGCTGCGCGGCGACCCTCTCCCCTGGTTGCTCGACCCGCAGCGCCCAAACCTGCACTGGCGGGTGCTGGTGGAGCTCGTCCGCCGTCCGTCGTCGAGCCCGGCGGTATTTCGGGCTCGGGGCGGCGCCCAGGCCGCAGAGCCGGTTGCTTCCCTGCTCGCCGAGCTCCTGCCCGACGGCAGTTGGGGCACCGGCGCCCCGCTCTGGCGGCGGTACGACGGTCCGGGTTGGCGTTTTCTGGCGGCCGGCCAATGGGGCGCCGATCCCACCGATCCGCGGCTGCAGGCGGCCTGCGGGTGGTTGCTCGAGACCGCGCCAGGAGAGGGCGGTTTCGCTCTTCGACCGCACGGACGGCCGGTGCCGTGGCTGACCGCCCGGGTGCTGCAGGGTCTCGGCGAGCTCGGATGGTGCCGACACCCCAGATTCCAGGAGGGTCTCGCCTGGCTCGAGGAGGGTGGCTTGGACCACGCCACCGGCGGCTGGCGGGTGATCGACCGCGGCCGGGCCCCGGGTGAGTGCGCGGTGGCCGCGGTCGGCGTTCTCGGCACCCTCACCGCCTGCGCCGGCCAACGCCGTGAGGCACTGCGCCGGCGCGCGGTCGATGCCGTGATCAGGGCGCTTGCGGCGCCGTCGCAGGCCCGCGCCCGGCTCGGCCATCCGTGCCTCGGACGGACGGATGAGGCGGAGATGCTGTGGACAATGGCGCGGGCCGCGGCCCGCTTCGAAGCGCCGATGGTTTCAGCCTTGAAGAGGATCCAGAGGAAACAGCTCGAGGGCGGGCGATGGCGCCGAGAAGTGGAGGCGCCCTCGTCGCTTCCAATCGCGGCTGCAACGGCGAAGCCCGGGCCTTCGCGGTGGTTGACGCTGAAATGTGTGGCTGCTCTCATGGCCTACGCGGTCGATGCCCAGCTTCCGCGCTTTTACCCGCCGAAGCCTGGAGCGCTTCAACCCTGAGTGTTCTTTTCTTCGGGGGTCATCGTGATCCTCAATATGGCGCCGATGAGCAGAAACGCTCCAAACCATTGCCAGGGACCGAGCACCGAGTCGTTCACCAAATAGTCGAGCAGGACCGCCGACAGCGGCAGGCACAGCTCGCAGATGGTCGCGACGCTCGCCCGCACCCGGGTGAGTCCGTAGTAGTAGAGAAAGATGGCCCCCGAGCCCGTGGTCAAGCTGATGATCAGGATCACGATCCAGTTGGCGTTGCTGACTGACGCGAGTGGCAAGCCGATGCCGCGGATAGCGATCCAGATCAACGCCATCACCGAGGTCATGCCGTAGCGGGCAAAGGTGGCGTCGGCGAAATCGAGCGAGCCGAGCAGCAGCTTTCCGAGGACGGTCGCGGCGCCAAAGGCGGCGGCCGCCAGCACCGCGAGCAGTGCGGCTCGGATGCTGATCGCATCGACGGACCCGTCGGGAGCCGCGAGCCCGAAGGTGAGGAGGTAGGCGCCGGCGAGGGCGATAAACGCCCAGACCAGGAATCGCCACGAGATGCGTTCCCGAAGCAGCACCGCCGCCAAACCGAGGGCGAACAGCGGCTGCAGTTTCTGCAGCAGCACGACGACGCTCAATTGATTGAATTCGACCAGGAAAAGGGCCTGGACGATTGCGAGGGTGCCGACGAGCCCACCGGTGAACGCGACCAGGGCAAGCGCGAGCCAGCCCTTTGCCCCCATGCGGCGCAACCGCCTGTAGCTCGAAAAGAGAAACGGCTGCATCAGGACAAATGGAATCGCGTGCAGCAAAAAGACCACAAAACCTACCGGCAGGTTGGCCAGACGCGGGGTCAGCACGACCCCATCGAGACCCCAAAGTGCGGCCGCGAAGCAGATCAGTGCGGCGCCGAGGGTGGCTGGGCGGACTGTCATCGGATTCTCGGCACGGGGTGCTGCCTGGTGAGCGCTGACTGACGCGGGAAAGCGGAGATAAAACGTTGAAACGTTTGAACGTTGAACGTTTGAACGTTCCCACCCGCCCGGCACCTTGGGCGGTGTCCGCACAACAGGTTGCTGTGGTCAAGCCGAGGCTCGGTGTTCATGACTCGGTACGGTTGGATCATGGCGATGGGGCTCAGAGCTCGACCCCCATTGGTTTGCGGAGAACCAGCGCGACCACCATGGTGAGTCCAAAGAAGACGACCATCCATGCGTAGCGCCACGACCAATGCCAGCCGAAAATTCCGACCTCGCGGTCCGGGTATGCGAGGGCGATGGAGCGGACCGGACCGCCGCGGCTGAGTGGTTTTTCGGACGGCCACTCGAGCTCTTCGACAAAGGACTGAGGCGGTCGTTCGGGCGACAATCGATCGACCCGATCGGTGGCGCGCACGGTCTTACGATACGTCGTCCCGTCGACCTCGACCACGAGATCGTAATCGCCGGCCGCTCCGACTCCAAGCCGCCAGTTGAGCTCGCCGAGGGCGGGCACCCACACGGCGTCGGTTTCGGCGCGCAGCCCCGGCGGAAGCTCGAGCGAGACCTGCGGGCGCTGGACGGATACCCCCGGTTGCGGCTCGAGGCGCAACGTGAGAAGGACGCTGTCGCCCGGCTCGAGTCCACGGAACCCGTAGAACTGGTGGAGTTGGACCATCACCAGCACCAAGGGTGGCAGAATGAAGATCATCGGCTTGAGGGCCAGCGCCTGGTAGTGCAGCACGTGACCAAGGATTTCCCACTGCGCGCGCATGATGGCGCGCAGATCGTCGTTGAAAAGCCGGATCTCGAAGAGCGCCGCGTAAATGCGCTTCTTGACCGCCGCGATCTTTTCCTGGTCGGAGGTCTTGCCAAAGACCCAGAGGGCGAAGACGCCCACCGGGATCGACCAGATCAGGATGCCGACAACGGTTGGCAGCCCACGCAGCGGGAGCTGCAGCAGGTCGAAGACCGGGCGCAGGAGATCGTTGAGGGTCGTCATCGAATACGGCGGTAACCTGGTTACGACATGTAGCCGAGGCCCTGGAGGCGCTTCTTGATCTCTTCCTCGGAATCGGCGTCCTCGAGTTGGGCGAGCTCCTTCTCGAGGGCGTGGGTGATGAATTCCTCCGGCGATGCGTAGCCCGCAATCTCGGAGAAGCGGCGGATCCTGTCTATCAGACTTTTTTCGAGCTTGACCTTGGTGTAGGCGAACATGACGAGCTCTCCCTTTATCTTCCGTTCCTGAATCGCGAGCTGTTGACGACCGGCAAACCTTCCATGTGCGGCGGCGGCCGCAGCCCGAAGAGCGTCAGCACTGTCGGCGCGAGATCAATGATTGCGGGGTCCTCTTTGTCGATCGGGTGGTTGGCGAGGAAGATCCCCGGTACCAGTCGCGGGTCGACAATGTGGTCGCCGCTCCAGGCTTTGGTGTTGTCCTCGAACACCGGACCGGCGACGACACCCGACGCGCAGTCCCACGAAATGCGGTAGCCGTGGTTGTAGCCCATGAGGAGATCGGGCGCATTGCCCTTGTAGGGACCGCGATAGAGCCGGTCCGTGTCAAAGGCCTCGTTGATCGCAATCTCGGACTTCTCGTGGTCCATCAACCCGTCGAGCTTTGACTTGAGCTCGGTCTTGAGGGCTTCGACCTCGGCGCCTGAGGAGACGATGCCCTGCGCCTCGCGCCCCTTGATGTTGAGGAAGATGCCCACCAGCCCCACCGCGTAGGCCCGGGTGCGCGACCAGTCGACCGACTGCAACCACTGCTCGCTGCCGTTGGCGCCCCCCTTGAGGGCGAGGTAACCGTTTTCAAGCAGCCAGGCGTTGAGGTTGACGCCGCGGCGGAAGGAGGTGCAGCCGTGGTCCGACATCACCCACAACACGTCACCTTCACCGAGTCGCTCGATCACCTTGCCGACGATCTCGTCGTTTCGCCGGTACTGCTCTTCGATGGCGCCGGCGTGCTCGGAGTTTTCGACCCCGGCCGCCGCAGGGTGTCCGTCCTCGGTGTAACGCCAGAACATGTGGTTGACGCGGTCTGCAGCGTCGAAGACTGTCACCAGGGCACCTCTGCGCAACCGGTCCATCGCGGTGAACAGCATGATTTCGCGCTCTTTGTCGATGTCGGAGGTCTGGGTCATGAAGGTCGTGTCGTCGGTCACCTTCTCGTTAAGCGCCCAGGTGTCTTCGGCGAGGCCGAGCGTCGCAAACGGCCCGAGCTTCTTTTCCAGATAAGAGCAGTAGTAGCTGGGGTGTGAGATCGGCATCACCGGCTTTTCGGGTTCGATGTTGATGGGGGAGAGGTAGAGCGAGACCTGCTCATCCATCTCGGTGATCATCATGCGGGTGATGCCGGTGACCTTCATGCCGCCGATCGCCTTGAAGCTGAGCTTGAACCAGCCGCTGAGGACGCCCGGTTCAAGGTTTTCCGACTCGCCGTTGACCGAAACCAGCGCGCGGTTGGCGGTGCGGTCGACCTCGATCGTCAGCGGCAGTGTCATGGGTGGGTTGCCTTCGAGGAAGGTGTTCTCGGGACCGCTGATGGTGCCCTCGAAGCTGTCGGGCGAACCATTTCGGCGCAGCTCGAAACGTAGCCCGCCCTCCTGAAATTCATCACCGCCCGGACGAGTCGAGAAGAGCATGAAGGTGCCCTGGGTTCCGAGCAGATCCGGGATACACATGGCGCCAAGCTGGGCGCCGTAGAACTTGTCGGGTGGAAAGGTGATGGGCACGCGGATGATGGTGCTCCAGATGTTGTGCTCACCGAGAATGGTCCACCACGGCTTCGACTTGCGGAGCAGACGGATGGCGGGTCTGGCGAGCGGGATGCGCAGCTTGCCGAGCTTGAGGACCCTGTCCACGGTGCCGATCTCGGTCGACGACAGCCGCGGCAGGTAGGTGCGCGGATCGCGGTCGAGGAAATCGAAGATGTTGTGTTTGCCGGGGTTGGTGCCGGTCGTAAACGACGACCAGGCGACCGGCGTGATCGAAGGAAAGGTCGAACGCAAACGGCTGTAGCCGCCCCGGCCGGCCAGCTTCGAGAAGTTGGGCAATCGGCCCTCGGCCATCATCCGCTCGGTGATCGTCGTTTCCTGGCCGTCAAATCCGATGATGATCAATCGCTTGACCAGCGGGTTCCCTTTGTTGCGGCGGCGGATCGTCCGCCACAGCATCCGAAACGGCCACGCGAGGAGCGATACCCCGGCCAGCAGCATCGTGACGAAGAGCACGGCAAACGAACCGAGCACGGCAAACCCGGCCCCGGGACCGATATAGGCGTCTGCAGGAATTGTCCACCCGATCGCCAGCGCCACGACGGCGGCCACGCGCGACGCCCGGATACACCGGGCCTCGTATCTTTGAGCGTGTTGCGCCAACTGAACTCCTCGTGGTCGAGCTTGGCCGTGAGCCTCAGTCTCGGTGTGGGTCTCACGGCCGCGGCATTGTAGTATACCCAGGACATGGGGCCGACCGGACCGCTCGCGACTCCATGGTATTGAGCTTCAAATAACCGAGAACGCAAGTGGATGGTTGGTGTATTCCGGCCCGGCCCCACGGAAAGTCTGGATGATGGTTTCGAGACTGAATTGTATCGTCCGCCGGCTCAGGTATGGCAGACCGGTCGTGGTCGTTTCCGGTTTGCCGCGTTCCGGCACGTCGATGGCGATGAAAATGCTCGAGGCCGGCGGCATGGAGCTGGTGATCGACAACATCCGCACCGCCGACGAGGACAACCCCAAGGGATACTATGAGGACGAAAGGGTCAAGGACCTGGCCGGGATGGAGGACGCGACCTGGTTGAAGGCAGCTCGGGGGAGGGTCATCAAGGTCGTGTCGTCGCTCCTCAACCACCTGCCGCCGGACAACGTATACAAGGTGGTCTTCATGCGCCGCAATCTGCACGAGGTTCTGGCGTCACAGGCGAAGATGCTCGATCGTCGTGGCGAAGCCTCTCAGACCGACGATGAGGACCTGCTCGCGATGTACGAGCGTCATCTCGAAAAGGTGGAGTTTCAGCTTCGTTTCCGGCCGAACTTCGATGCTTTGTACGTGGACTACCCCGATGTGGTCAGCGATCCGGAGGGTGAGGCGCGCCGCATCGCCGATTTCATCGGCGGCGGTCTCGACGTCGTGCGGATGGCCGGCGCGGTCGATGGTTCGCTGTATCGCAATCGGCAGGCTGCGGACGTCGCGGTTCCGGGGTGACGGCGGTGCGATGTCCATGAGCAGGCCCCTTCGCAAGACTGTCGGCGTCGCCACCGTCGTGATCGCGCTGGCGGCAGCCGCAGCGATGCTGTGCTTCGCCGATGCGACGGCCGCTCAGGTCGGATCAAAGGTCCCGGCGTTTCCGACTGACGGGCCCTTCGCCTACAGGGTCGAGTACCTGGGTGTGACCTGTGGCCTGATGACTCTCGAGAGCCGTCTCGAGGAATTCGAAGGACGGCCTTCCTATCACGTCACAATGACGGCCCGAAACTCGAAGTTCTTCAACAAGATCTACCGTCTTGACGGCCGCATCGACTCATGGGTCGATGCCGAAACCATGTCGACCATTGCGTACGAGAGCGATATCACCGGGCGGGGTGACCGCGACATCAAGCGCTACCGGATCGACCGCGACCGGGGTGTGGCGACGGCGGAGAAGAACGGCAAGCTCAAGGAAGTCGCCTTTGCAGGAGGACCGGCCCTCGACCCGATGGCATTCGTGTATCGCAGCAGGGTGCTCGCGGAAGGCCGGGGATCGATGTTCTCCGTCAGGGTGTTGACGGACAGGGGGGTCGTTGATGCGGTGTCGCAGGTCGGCGAGACCAAGAGGTTCTCCACCTATGACGGCGAGCGGGAGCTGCTCCGCGTACAACCGATCACCGCCGACGGCGAGATGTTCTCGCACAGGGGCGAGTTCGTGCTCTGGATAGACCCCGGGCCCGCGAGGACCTTGCACCGCCTCGACTTCAAGCTCGGTTTCGGCCGCCTGAAGGCGGAGCTCATCGGTCCCGCCGATGGGCACGTCGATCGGCGCGCCGACCCGGGCCAGGAAGACTAGCTGATCGTTACTCCACTCCAAGGAACGTGAAGACTGCGTTCGCAAAGGCCTCGGGTTCCTCGGCCGGTGCGAAGTGACCGCTCGATTCGAAGACCACGAACTCGGCATCGTCGAGACCGTCGGCCAGCTCCTGCACCCTTTCGACACTCAGCATGTCGTAAGCGCCGGCGATCACCAGACAGCGGGCGGTGATCAGCGGCAGGCGGTCGCGGGCGTCGAAGGTCGGGCTCTCGCGATCGGCGTAGTCGGCGTGAAGCCAGCTGAACTGCGCAGAGCCGAACAGCTCCTCGAGCATGAGGGGGGCGTTTTCGGGATCGGCGGTCGACAACGGGAACCACTTCTCGAACCACAGCGCACGCATCATCTCGGTCCGCTGCTGGTCGCTGAGGTCGGGGTCACGGACGTCCTCCAGGAACTGAGCGTACTCCTGCATGAGCTCGGGATACCTGATCGCAATTTCGGCGTTGTCCTCCTCGGTGAAGCTGGCGACGCCGTGGACGAAGATCGCGTTGGCGATCGTGTCCGGGTGTTCGGCGGCGAACAGGATGAGGTTCATGGCGCCGTTCGACCAGCCGATTGCGTTGACCAGATCGAGGCCGAGGTGGCGGCGCAAGGCGTCAAAGTCGGCCCGAACCGCCGCCATCCCCATGTCCGATTCATCGGCAATCGCGGCCGACCCACCGATCCCGCGGGGGTCGAAGTAGACCAGGCTGAGCTTCTCCTCGAGGGGCTTGTAGAGCTCGCGAAGGCCTTCGAGGGAAAGCCCCCAGGACTGTGGCAGCACCATCAAGGTCGGCCCCCGGCCGTGGACCTCGTAATGGATGGCGAAGCCGTTGAGATCGGTCGTGAAGGAGCCGTTTTCAAGCCCGGTATCCGGCGGCTCCGCGACCGCCGGCGGTTCGGCGGGCGCACAGCCGACCATGCCCGCAACGGAGACTACGACGAACAGGGCCACGAGGGTCCGCATGACGACCTCCCTGTGGTGCGGCCGTAATCCGGCCGGTAAAATTGGGTTCGGTGAATCCTACCACGCGCTTAGAGCAGGCGGTCAAGCCATCCGGACTGTTCTGCCCGGAGCCGGATCCTTGCCACCGCGCGCAGATAGCCCCGGCTCGATACCCCCGGGTGCCAGGTCGTGGGCCGTGGCAGCGAAGCCGCGAGCTGCGCCGCCTGGTCGGCATCGAGCTCGGCCGCCGGGATTCCAAAATAACTGCGGGCGGCAGCTTCGGCGCCGTACACCCCGGGTCCGAACTCGATGACGTTGAGGTAGACCTCGAGGATCCTCCGTTTGGAGAGCCCGTGTTCAAGCTGACGGGTGAGCACGATTTCGCGCAGCTTTCGCGTCGGTGAGCGCGAGGGTGACAGCCACAGGTTCTTGGCCAACTGCTGGGTTATGGTGGAGGCGCCGCGGACCCGAGTACCCTCCACCGCCTCGCGCGCCGCGATCTTCATCTCGTGGGTGTCGAAGCCCTTGTGGGAGAAGAAGCTGAGGTCCTCGGCGACAAGCACGGCCTTCTTGAGGTCGTCGGAAATCTCGGAATAGGGAACCCAGCGCCACTCGACCTGATCACCACGCGCCTTCGCCGCCTCGATAAACGAGGTGGTGCTTGGATTCTCGGTCGCCAGCGCAGCGACATCGGGCCAGGTGACCCATACCACGGCGACCGCGAGAAAAATCAACGCTACCGCCGCCATCACCACTCGCCGCAACCATCGTCGCCGAGATTTTTTCACCGCCAGAGTTTAATGCGTCTCGGCAGGCGTTCGCATTCCTACCGGTGTCCCCCGGGGGGTGTGGGCGGAATTCCCAATTCCTAATTCCTAATTCGCACTACCTTCCCTTGAACATCTCCTGCCGCTTGTAGCCCTTTGGAGGCTCGAAGTCCACTGGGCCGAGGGTCTGTTGTTTCGATGACTGGAGCGACGCCTCGTTCTCGATCGTTCCTTTGTCGCCGATCTCGCGGGTCACGATGGGAAAACCATCCATCTCCTGCATGTGTTCGAACACCGGGTCGGCGAAGTCCTGCTGGCCGTCGCCGAATTTCGGCAGGCTGTCCAACATCTCCTTGAAGAACCCGGACATTTCCTGGAAGAGCTCGGCGGCCTCGGCGCCCCCCTCGACGTTGCTCCAGTCGGTGACCCACATCTCGCGGATCTTGACGCCGCCGCGCCACAGCTCGTAGCGGACGCACGGGTAGTTGTTGATGGTTTCCGTATCGCCGGTCCTGCGCAGCTCGCTCGGCTCGCGCGGCGCGGGTTGAGCCGGCATGCGCGCCTTTCATCATCTTTGTGACCTGATCGCGCTGGCCCTCGGGCACGTTGGCCAGGGCCTGTTCCATCATCGCCATGGCCTGGTTGATCTGCGCCGACAAAGCCGCGAGGGTCTGCTCGTCGAGGACGAAGTAGCTCTTCTTGTCGTGGTCGATGACGATCATCTCGCGTTGGTCGCCGCGGAAGATCATCTCGCCGTTTCGTGTGCTTCCGGACGCGAAGCTCATCTTCATCGACCTGCCCTCGAGGCTGATCACGGACTCCGAAATTTCTGCTGGGGTGCTCGTGAGGTCCTTGTTCTCGACCTCGTAGACTACGCCCGCGGCGCAGGGGAGCGCCAGCAGTAGGACAACCAGAAATGCGGCGGTTTCTTTCATGAATCCTCCCGTTTGCATCGGCTTCTCTCGATAGTGATCGGCATAGCCTGCCTCATAGTCGCGCGATTTTGCGATGATTTCTCAGATGACTATAGCTTATCGTCGCCACCCCGTGGCGCTCCGGCCGCGATCGCGTCGCGTACGGTCATCGCCGGCATCCGCCCGTGGCTCCAATCCAGCAGCCGGTCCAGGGCCTCGAGGAATGGGGCGCCGGTCCGCATCGAAAACGGATGCGAAGCCCCGAGCGGCCGCAGGGAAACGGCTTCCCAGGGGTGGAAGTAGAGATGGAGGAGAGGCGCGCCCAGTGCGGCGAGGCGGGCGCCGAGCAGACCGAGCCGGGGTCCGGCGAGTTGAAACCACATCCAGGACACCGGCATCCGGATCCACGGCAGCACCGAGATCGGCACCTTGGTGATGCCCTGCTCCAGCCAGGGAGTTCGAGGCAGGTTGAGCCCGAAGTACCTTCCCGGCATCCAGGTCGGGTGGGGGGAGGCATCGTAGCTGAAACCGGCGTCGCGAAGCACTGTCGCCGGGCACTGCCTGAGCCTGGGCGTGCGGACACCGATCGCGGGGGCTCCGCTCGCGGTCTCCACCAGTTCACGGGCGCGGCGCAACCGGTCGATAGCGACGGTGGGTGTGAGCTTTGCGTAGTCGTCCGCGTGCTCGAGTCCGTGGACTGCGATCTCGTGCCCGGCCGCCGCCATCCGTGACAGAAGATCCGGCTCTGCCGAGGCGAATACCCCGGTGACGAAAAAGGTGGCCGGCGCCCGGTGGCGCTCGTGGAGCGGCAGCAGGAAACGCAGGCCCTTCGCAGTGATCGCAATCTGCTCCGCGGCCGGCAACTGACGCCCGCCGCCGAGGCGCCAGTCGAACTCCTCGACATCAAAGGTCATGAGGAGCGCTTTCACCGAAGGCCGTCCGCCGCACGAACAGTTGCGCACACCGTTGACATCAAGCAGTCGTGGCGGTCCCGTGGAGGGGCGAGATCGGCGGCGGCGAACAACGCGGCGATCTCGTCGTCGCCAAAGAGGTGGATCCGCGCTCCATGGCTGCGATGGTACATGGAGTAAAGAGTGCCGAGCGGGCCCCGTCGTGGGTAGAGAAGCACGAGCCTGCCGGAGGGAGCGAGGCAGGCGGCGAGGTTTTGCAGCGCCCGCCCGGGCTCGGTCACGAACTCGAGAGCGCCTACGCACAGCACCCGGTCGAAAACCGGGCGCAGCCCGAGCGCCTCGAGGTCCTGGACCACGGCTGAGAATCCGCGTTCCGTGCAAACGCGGGCCATCGGCAGGGTCAGGTCGACGCCGACGCCGCGGGCGCCGCGGGCACGGAGCCATTCAAGGGTCGCCCCGTCGCCGCATCCGGCGTCGAGGGCCGTGCCTCCGGCCGGGACGTCGGCGAGAAGTCGCAGTGCGGATTGCTCCCGTGCGCGGATCCAGGCCAGCGGCCCGGCCCCGCGGAGGCGCGAGTAGCGCGCGGCCGCGCGCGCGAAATGGCGAGCGACGGCGGGATCCGCCATCAGGGCTGGGCTGTCCCGGACTCTTTCACGATCGTGAGGATGGCGGCCGCAGCCTCGCATCGGAGCTCGTTGTCGCCGCTATCGAGGTAGGGACGAATGACCGGCACAAGCGCCGGGTCGGGGATCAAGGCCAGCAACCTCATGACATGAACCTTTTCCGGTTCACCCCGTTCTTCGAGCTGTCGGGTGAGCACGGGCACGAGGTCGCCCTCGCGGATCTTCAAGAGCGCGAGAACCGCCTGTTCGCGGACCGGCGAATATTGGCTGTTGAGAGCCTCGAGGAGCGGCAGCGAGGCCTGGGGATCGCCGATGGCGCCGAGGGCTCGGACCGCCGCTGCCCGCAGATCGGGGTCCGGATCTTCCCTCAGGATTCTGACGATCTCGGGAACGGTGTCTCCGTCACCGAGGGCCGTCAACCCCAGCAAGGCTCGTAGCCTTATGGTCCTCTCGCCGGAACGGAGCGCTTTGACGAGCGCCGGTTTGCCCAACTCTGGGTTGGTGTTGGCGACCACCTGGAATGCGAGCACCCGCTCGGTCAAATTCGGCGCTTCGAGGCGTGGTATTGCGAAGTTGGCCAACCGCGCTTCCTGCAGGTCCATGGCCGCCCGCAGCGCCTGGATTCGGAAATCCAGGTCATCGCTTACGAGAGCCTTCTCGAGGGTTAGGAATGCATCGGCGACGGCCTGTAGCATTGCAAATTCGACGGCTGGGTCCCCGGGAGGCAGCTCCTCGGAACCGTTCGATTGTGCTGCAGCGATGCTGACGAGCACCGACCACCCGAAAAAGAGAACGATCAGCAGCAACAGCGCCGCGGCGATTGTCGGCTTTTCATCGCGTTTCATCTTCAGCTGGACCTCCGAATGGTGTCGGGTCGCCCTCGTTCGAAATGAAGTACAGCAGGAGCTCTCCCCGGTCGCTGCCGCCGACGCGAACTCGATCGGAATTCGGGAATCGCTCGGTGATCACCTCGCCCAGGTTTCGCAGCTCGGGTTCGAGATCGATCAGGATCCTCGGAACCATGACCACGGAGCCCCGCCTCAGGGCGGCGGGGAGGTCGAGGGGAGTCACGCCGTTGATCAGACGTTGGCCGCTGTCGAAGAGGCGCAGGGCGGGGTTGGTTGCCGCGATCGATGGCCCACCGAAGATGTAGTAGTCGTATTCGTCGCCATAGTCCTCGATGGTGTTGATCATGTCCCAGGTCCCGGCCTCGGCGTCGACCCGCGCTACATACTTGCGGTACCCCCCGAGATTGAAGATCACCGCCTCGGAGAGGACCAGGATCATGACCCCCCAGACAACCGGGAGTCTGATGTTTGCGGGTTTGCGGTCGAGGCGGCGGAATATCTGGTCGAGGAATACGGCGACCAGAATATATGGAACCGGAAAAAGCACGACGAGCCGGGTGGCGGACGGGGGGTCGATGATCAGCACGCTCCCCAGCACCAGACCGAGGACGGTCCAAACCACGAGGAGCTGGCTTTCGACCTCGCGGAAACGCCACAACACGACGAGCAGGCCACCCAGGGCGAGTGCCGCCGTAAACGGAGACGTGAGGGACTGCTCGGTCCCATACTGACCGCTGCGGTCGGCACGGTTGATGAAACCCAGCACTGATCGCGCCGCCTGGACGCGAAGGATGCCTGCAAGGGTGGTCTCGTTGGTGACGGAGCGCACGTGGGCTTGGTTGACCTCGGCGGTCGCCAGAACCGAGGCGGTGCGATCGGTCTCCAGGACCCCCGGTGATTTCATGTAGCTGACCGCCAACGGCGACAGCGCCACCAGGAATCCCGCGCACAGAAACGCGCCCACCGGCGCCAGCTTGCGCCTCTCACCAAAAAGAAACTGGACGATCAGCAGGGCCAGGGCGACCACCAGAACGAGCCGTCCCGCCGTGTAGGAGTAGAAGCCGAAACCGGCGACGATGCCGGCCCCCGCAGCCCACTCGGCGCTGTGTCGGCGCAGCGCGGTGGCGAGGAAGGCAAACGCGATGAGCTCCAGAAACATCACCTGGATGTTCCACAGACCGATGCGGCTGAAGTGGATGGCCGGGTGAGACAACGCAAACAGGATCGATGCGATCTGCGCCGGGCGACGCCCGAGCCAGTTTCGCACCAGGAAGTACAGCGGGATGACGCTGAGGATACCGACCACGGCCGAAGGCAGCCGCAGACCGAGGACGGTGACGCCGGCCAGGGCGAAGCTCAGGGTGTAGGGAAGATGGGCGGGGTAGGGGGTGAAGTACCAGGGCGAGAAGCTGAAAACGTCACGGACGTTTCCGAGCAGGACCCGCAAGCCCTGGATGCCGCACTCCGCAGAGTCGCCGTGGATCATGGGCGGGATTTCGGACAACCGCCACAATCTGAGAAATGCGGTGACGGTGAATATCAGGAGGAACACCGCCAGCTCAGTGCGGGTCGGGAAGATCCTTCCACCCTTCGTCGCCACACCCGTGTCGTCCTTGCCCGCGAGCAAAAAAAGACCGCCGACAGCCACTAACCAGCACGCCGCGGCGAGAACGGCATTCGGGTACACGAACCTGATGATCCCGTGAGCGGCAAGACCGCCCAGCATCAGCCCAAGTCCGACCCATGTCGCCGATGGTGAGTCGATCGCCGTCTGAATTCGTTTTCGCTGACGGCTGCTCCAATCCGGCATACGCGCAAGCAAGGGTTCGACGAGCGGGGCTCCGAACCGCATCCGGATCATGGCGATGTCGCGGAGCGCGTCAACCGAGTCGCCGAGAAAACGAACGGTCGTCGCTTCGCTGTCGTACCGGTACTGGACCGGTATCTGCACGATCGTGAACCCGTTGCGTTGGGCGCGGGCCAGGACCGCGAGATCAAAGCTGAAGCCCGCCGGCATCCAGCTTCCGAAGAGGGCGTCTGCCGCACCGGCCGTGAATCCCTTGAGCCCGGCTTGGGTGTCGTAGACCCCCGGAAGCAGGACCATTCGGACAATCCAGTTGAAAATGCGGCCGGCGACGTGCCGGGTATAGAGATAGCGGAAGAACGAGGGTTTCACCTGGTAGGTGGATTCGTCGTGGACCCGGCTGCCGATCACGACATCGGCACCGTCTCTGAGTGAAGCCATGACTTCGCCGATGGCCTGCGGCGGGTAGGCGAGGTCGGCGTCGAGAAAGACGCGGTACTTCCCGGCCGCCTGCGCCATCCCGCGGGCGATTGCCGCTCCCTTGCCCTGGTTTTCCGGGCTCGCCAGCACCCGAACCGGGATCGGCGTTCCGGCGGCGGATTCCGCAGCGATGTCCGCGGTGCGGTCAGTGCTCCCGTCGTCGACGACGATGAGCTCAGCTCGTTCGCCCCAGACCGCGAGATAGCTGACGAGGTCGCGGATGGTCTGCGCTATGAAGGCCTCGCCGTTGTAGACGGGCACGATCACAGAGAGGTCCATCGCCGCCTCGCTCACGGCATCCGTCCGCAGCGGGGAACCGGCGAAATGCGAGCGCGCGTGGTTGACGAAATGACAAAACCCCTTGTGGCCGGGATCACTCTCAATAAGCAACCTCTGCCGGTCCCGGTTCTTTCATCAATCCTAACACGGGGAAATTCATGAAAAGAGATGCGATATGCGTGCCCGGAGGCGCGATTCAGAGGCCGGGCAGATACCAGCAAACGACCTTGGGTTCGGTCATCTCGGCCAGAGAAAAGCGGATGCCCTCGCGGCCGAGACCCGAGCTCTTGATGCCTCCGAAGGGCATCGAGTCGAGCCGGTAGTCGGTAGAGTCATTGATCAGCACCGAGCCCGCGTCGAGCCCCCGGATCATCCGATGACAGGTCTCGACGTCGCATGAAAAGCCGGCGGCGTGGAGCCCGTAGTCGACCGAGTTGGCCGCGGCGATGGCCTGGTCGAGGTCGTCCGCCGGATACAGGTTGACGGTCGGACCGAAGACCTCTTCATAGTGGATGGTGGCGTTCGACGGTACCGATTCGAGCACCGTCGGTTCCATTAAAGAGCCCTTCCGGCCGCCGCCCGCGAGCACCTTGGCGCCCTTCTCGACCGCCTCCGCCACCCAGCGTTCGACCCGCCGTGCCTCGCCCTCATTGATCATCGGGCCCATGTCGGTGGACTCGTCCATCTTGTCGCCGATCGAGTAGGCGCTCGTTCTGTCGACGACGAGAGTCTTGAACCGTTCGTAGATCTCGCGATGGATGTAGATTCTCTGCACACCGATGCAGTTCTGACCGGCGGCCCAGAACGCGCCGGACACGCAGGACTCGGCCGCCCACTCGAGGTCGGCGTCACGCCACACGATGACCGGTGAGTTGGAGCCGAGCTCCATGCCGATCTTCTTGAGGCCCGCTTTCGAGCTGATCCGCAGGCCCGCCTCGAGCCCGCCGGTAAAGCTGACCATCCGGACCCGCGGGTCGGACACCAGGGTGTCGCCAAGCTTGGCGCCGTGGCCGGTAATGCACTGCAATACGCCGGCCGGCAGTCCGGCCTCGACCAGGGCCTCGCACAGCTTGAGGGCCGAAAGCGGGGTGACGGTTGCCGGCTTGAGGATGACCGCGTTGCCGCCGGCGATGGCCGGGCCGAGCTTGTGGGCGACCAGGTTGAGCGGATCGTTGAAGGGTGTGATGGCGAGCACGACGCCGATCGGCACCCGTTCGAAGTGGCCGCGGCGTTGCTCGCCGCCCGGAAACGAGTCGAAGGGAATCGTCTCTCCGAGAAGACGCTTTGCCTCTTCGCCCGAGATGGTGAGGGTGTTGACGCATCTCGCGGCCTCTTTGCGCGCCTCGCGGATCGTTTTCGACCCTTCGCGGGCGATGGTGACGGCGAAATCCTCGAGCTGTTCGGCGACGATGGCCGCGGTCTTGAGGAGGATCTGCGAACGCTGATAGGTGGTCATCCCCCGCGCTGTCTGCCGTGCCGCGTCGGCGGCGGCGAGGGCGGTTTCCACGTCCTCGACGGTAGCTGCAGGAACCGTGTCGATGACGGAGTCGTCGAAGGGATCGCGGACGTCGATGGTCTTTTCGCGGTCGACCCACTGGCCGGCAAGCAGCATTTTCATCTCAGCACCTCGAGTTGATGGTGATCAGGTCGTTCAGTAACGCAAACCCGGTTTCTCGTCTTCCCGCGCCGGGCCCGACGATGGTGACGTCGCCCAGGGTGTCGGTCGTTATCGTCATCGCGTTGGTCGCACCACCGACGCCCGCGAGTGGGTGGCTCAGATCGATCACTTGTGGAGCCACCGACGCGCGCACCACAGTGCCGTCACGCCAGACCCGGCCGATGAGCTTATGACGCCGGCCGTCGGCGGCTGCGGCGGCGATCTGCTCGGGGGTGATGCCGGTGATGCCCGTGCACGGGCTGTCTCCGGGTGAAAGCGAGGCGCCAAACACGACATTGGCCAGGATCGTCACCTTGGCCAGTGCGTCCCAACCCAGCACGTCGGCGTCCGGTACGGCCTCGGCGTAGCCCAGCTTCTGGGCCTGTTCGAGCGCGGCGGCATAGTCCATCCCGGCCTCCATCTGGGTCAGGATGTAGTTGGTTGTGCCGTTGAGGATGCCCTTCATCTCGGATATACCCGAACCGGCGAGGGTCTCGCGAATCAGGTTGAGAAGCGGCGTTCCCGCCATCACGGTTCCTTCGTAAAGAAACTGTACGCCGTTCTTGTTCGCCAGATCGAAGAGCTCCTTCGAAAACAGCGCGAGTGGTCCCTTGTTGGAGGTGGTGACGTGCATCCCACGCTTGAGCGCGGCCCGGATGTGGTCGGTGGCAGGCTGGCCGGTCGCGATGTCGGTGTAGGTGAGTTCGAGCATGGCGTCGGCCTCGGCCCGGGCGATCAATGTCGGGGCGTCCCAGTCGCAGCCTCCCTTGGGATACTCCGAGATCGAGCGGCCGTCGGCGGCCATTGCTACGATCTCCTCGAGATCGAGGCCGTCCGCGCTGTGGGCCGAGCCCTTCAGCGAGTCGGCGACGCCGGTGACGGTCCAGTCGAATCTGTAGCGGTCACGCAGCTCCGCCTTTTTCTCGATCAACAGTTCGGACAGCCCCTGGGCGACCGTGCCGAATCCGACAAACATCAAACGCATATGGTGCCTCACAGTCTTTTCTTGACGCAGTCGGCCAGGCGTTTGACCGCCTCGGCCAGCTCCTCCTTCGAGACGAAGGAGAAATTGATTCTCATGTGGTTTCGTTCGGGGTTTTCGCCGTAGAACTGGGCGCCCGGCACGAAGGCCACCTTGAGCTTGACACCCTCGAAAAAAAGCTCGTCGGTGTCGATGTGCTCGGGGACCGTCACCCACAGGAAGAGGCCGCCTTCGGGCATTGTCCACTTGACGCCGGTCTCGGGCGGGAATTGCTCGGCCATGGTGCGGAGAAAGACATCGAGCTTCTCCCGATAGTAGGAGCGGCAGTTTTCCAGGTGTCGTTCGAGGTCCCATTCCTCGAGAAAGGCCCGGCACATGTCCTGGTTCCATTTGGGAGTGTTGAGGATGCCGCCCTCCTTGATATGGGTCATGCGGGTGATGACCTCGGACGGCCCGATCGCAAACCCGACCCGCATCCCCGGACAGAAGAGCTTCGAAAACGTGTAGAGGCCGATCACGTGGCCGCCGTCACGTTGTTGATCGAGGCTGAAGATGGCGGGAATCGTCTGGCCCCGGTAGCGAAGGTCGCGGTAGGGGCTGTCTTCAACGATCGGAACGTCAAACTCGTAGCTGAGGTCGAGGAGGGCCTCTCTTTTTTCCAGGCTCATGGTGATGCCGGAGGGGTTCTGGAAGTCGGGCACCACGTAGATGAGCTTCGGAAGCGTACCTCGGCCGGCGAGCTCTTCCAGTTGGCGTCGCATCTTGACGACGTCCGATCCATCCTCCTCGATGTCGGCGCCGACAAACCGGGGCCGCTGCATCTGGAATGCCACCAGCGCGCCGGCAAAGGTGGGCCGGTCCACCAGCACGACATCGCCGGGCTCCAGAAAGAGGCGGCCGGTCAGATCGAGGCCGGCCTGACCGCCGCTCGTAATGACGATGTGCTCGAGGCCGATCCCGATGGCGTCGCGTTCGAGAAAACGCAGCACCGCGTCGATCAGGGACCGCTCGCCGGGGATCGGTGAGTACTGCATGATGCGGTCGATGTCCGCGTCAAATGCCCTTTCGGTAGCGGCTCGCAATTGGCTGCGCTGGAAGACCTCGGGAGAGGGAAGCCCGCCGGCGAGCGAGATGATCTCCGGGTCCGTCAGGTACTGAATGGTCTTACCGATCTGGTAGCCCTGGTAGTCGCGCACGTTGGCGGCAAATCTCGGCAGCCATTCGCTCTTCATGGTTCAGGATTCCCTTGCGAAGGGGTTACGGACGAGGAAAAGGAGAAAAGGAGAAAAGGAGAAAAGGAGACGAGCAGAGGGTGGGCGGTCCCCTTTTCCCCTTTTCGCCTTTTCCCCTTTGCACATCATTCAATCTCCGTTTTGGAAGCTCATGAAACCAGCGTCTCACACAGAGCCGGCGGTCTCCAGCTCGGAGTGGCTCGGATCGGCCGGCGCCTCACCGCGATACGACGCTGCGCCGAACCGCGTCCGAATTCCCCGCCGCATCATCTCACGCCCGTCCTCGGAGGCGCGCAGCGATTTGTAGTAGATGACGTCGCCGATCTTGTCCGCGACCAGAGCCCGCTCGTCCTCCGGCATGAAGTAGGCCTCCATCGTGTCGAGCTCGCGGGCGGTGCCGTCGGACTCGTACTTGAAGGTCAGGTTGGTGCCGCTTTCCAACACCTTGAAGGCGTTGTCGGTCCAATCGAAATCCGGCATGCCGAGATCGGGGTTGATCCGCAAATGGGCGGCAAGGCTGACACCTTTGATGCCGCTTTCCTCGAGCTCCTCGGCGCAGCGAATGAAGTTCTCCGGGGACACGCCGTTGCCGATGTTGACCTCGTAGAGCGGGCTGGTGTGGTCGTCGCGGAGGTACTCGGACATGATGTTGAGCAGCATCCGGAACTGCATCAGATTCTGGGTCGACAACAGCATGGAGATCTTGAAAAAGAGGTTGGGGATGTCGCGGCCGTAGTAACAGGCGGCCACGATCGTCGACCACGAGGGGTTGAGAAAGAAGTCGTTGCCGGTCTCGAGCGCCGCACGGGTGATGCCGTCGAGGTAGACCAGGTGGTTGTCGTTGGCGACCTCGACCCCGCCGAGATTGCCAAAGGCTGTGCCCATGTTCTTGAGGATGATCTGCGCCATTCCCTTACCGAGGTCGCGGGTCTCGAAGGTCCGGCCGGTGACTTTCTCGAGCTCGGCGAATCGGCCCGCCGGCATCGGGATCCCGATCAGATTCGTCGAGCAGAACTTGGAAGCGCCCATGATGTTTTCGACCATGGTCAGCGTCGCCATCAGATCACCTGAGTAGACGTAGGTGTCGGTCAGGGCGACGACCGAGATGAACTCCGACGGCACCCAGCACGGGTCGGCGGTGGCCGCGCTTTCCGCCATCCTCTGCATCGCCCGGTGGGTTACCTTCGCCCCCTGAAAACCGGAGACCTGGGCGGTCGCGACGCCGTAATCATCACGGTAGGTCGGCGGCTGCGGGCGCTCGAAGTCTTCGATCTTCGGAAAGACCTCGACGAGTCGTTCCGCGTCCGCGATCATCTCGCCGAAACCCTTCTCGCTGAGAATCCGCTTTCGGGTTGCGAGATCGCGTCGCTCGCGAATCCGACCGGCGATAGCCTGCGCGCCGCCGTGGTGGAGCTTGAGCGAGTCGATCGCGGCGCGGTCGTTGGGGGAGAGCAGGGAAAATCTCATGGGACCTCCTCGGTCGGGCCTGCGGAGCCGCGGTTCCAGATCGTGTTCATTCTGAAAACGGGTCTCGTTATTGTTGAATATTCTCTCGACTCAGAAATACTAGGAGAGAATTCTTGGTGGAATCAAGAAAACGAATATAATTCATTCGATGAAGACATCAGAGCAGCTCGACCGAATTGACTTCGCCATCGTGGGGGTTTTGCAAAAGAATGCACGCACGCCCAACAACCGACTCGCCGAGATCGTCGGCGTGGCGCCCTCGACCTGCCTCGAGAGGGTGCGGCGCCTCTCCCGTCTCGGAGTCTTGCGGGGCTACCACGCCGACGTCGATCCGTCGTGGTTGGGCATCGGTCTGGAGGCGATGATCGCGGTTCGTCTGCAGCAGCACTCGCGGGACCTGGTTGATGCATTTCGGGAGTACGTCGCCGAGCTACCCGAGGTGCGGGGAGTTTTTCATGTGACCGGTGGTGACGACTTTCTGGTTCACGTCGCGGTGCGCGACTCCGATCATTTGCGGGACCTCGCGCTCGACAGCTTCACCACCCGGCCCGAGGTCGATCACATCCAGACCCGGCTCATCTTTCAGTACACACCAACTTGGAGGCTTCCGGTACTGGCTTAGTACCGAAATGTCACAACGTTTAACGTTCTAACGTTCAAACGTTTGCAGCTGCGATGTGACGAAGGAACGGAGACGAACACGTTCTGTACATGGTGGGTCCAAGCAGTTACAATCCGTCACCTCGTTTGCGGCCATTTCGTGCCGTGGCGCGCCGAAGGCAACGGAGAAGCCATTGGACAATCTGATTCCTCCCCACGGTTTGCGGCTCGTCGATCTGATGGTCGACGACGAGCGTGCCGTCGAGATCAGGGAGCAATCGCGAGACTGGCCGTCGGTGGGCCTCGGCCCGCGTCAGCTGTGCGATCTCGAGCTTCTCGTCAACGGTGGCTACTCTCCGCTCGAAGGGTTCATGGGTGCGGCCGACCACCGGTCGGTGTGCGCGAAGATGCGCCTCGACGACGGCCGGTTCTGGCCGCTGCCGGTCACCCTCGACGTCTCGCAGGAACTCGCCGAGACCCTGTCTGCGGGACAATGGGTCGCGCTTCGAGACGGCGAGGGTGTGATGCTCGCCGCGCTCGAGGTGGACGAGATATTCCAGCCGGACCGAGAGGCGGAGACGGAGGCGCTGTTCGGCGCCGCGGACCGGTCCCACCGCGGTGTCGCGGCACATCTTCACCGCACGCGCCCGTGGGCGCTGGCCGGTCGCGTCGAGGCAGTGCAGCTGCCGACGCACTACGACTTCCGGGAGCTCCGGCTGACGCCCGCCGAGCTGCGCCGTGCATTCGGGCGGTTGGGCTGGAGGCGGGTGCTCGGGTTTCAGACCCACCGGACGATTCATCGGGCCCAGCAGGCGATGGTCGTGGAGGCTGCCCGGCATACCGGCGCCACCATTCTCATCCACCCGGTGGTCGGCCTCGACCAGCCGGGGGACGCGGACCACTACACCCGGGTCCGTTGCTACCAGGCGCTGATGCCCCACTTCCCCGAGTTCATGGCGCGTCTCAACCTCTTGCCGTTGGCGGTTCGAGGCGGTGGCCCACGGGAGGCTCTGCTCCACGCCGTCGTCCACAAAAACTATGGCTGCACCCACCTCATGGTCGATTCCGACGGTACCGGTTCGGTCCTCGACACCCTCGGTGCGCCCGCCTACGACATGGAAGTTGCGGAGCGGATCATCGCCGAGAACTCGAACGAGCTTGGAATTCAGATGCTGCCGGCGCGCGAGATGGTGTACCTCGAGCACCGCAAGCACTACGTACCCGCAGATGAGGCGCCGGCGGACAGACGGGTGCTCAGGCTGAGTTCGGACGAAGTGCGACGGCGCCTCGACGACGGTCGAGAGATTCCGGCCTGGTACACCTATCCATCGCTGGCCCGCGAACTCCAACGCCGCCACCCCACCCGCTGCGCGCAGGGGTTCACGGTGTTCTTCACCGGTCTCTCGGGTTCGGGAAAATCGACTATCGCCAACGCTCTCCGGGTCAAGCTGCTAGAGCTTGGCGGCCGCGGCGTCACCCTCCTCGACGGCGATCTCGTTCGCGTCAATCTCTCGTCCGAGCTCGGATTTTCCAAGCAACACCGCGACCTCAACATCCGCCGCATCGGGTTTGTGGCGGCCGAGATCACGCGCGCCGGCGGCGTCGCCATCTGCGCTCCAATCGCCCCCTACGACGTCGTTCGCCGTGAGGTGCGTGAGGTCGTCAGACCCTGCGGAGGCTTCGTCCTGGTGCACGTCTCGACGCCGCTCGAGGTCTGTGAAGCTCGCGATCGCAAGGGCATGTACGCCAAGGCGCGTGCGGGCATTATCAAGGAGTTCACCGGTATCTCGGACCCCTATGAGGAGCCTGCCGACGCCGATGTGGTGATCGATACCTCAGCGATGACGCCGGCCGAGGCCAGCCGTGAGGTCCTCATCTACCTGGAACGCCAGGGCTACATCTCGGCCCCCGACGAGGATTAACCCGCAAATCTCACCGGGTTTCGTGGCAAGTGCGCCGAAGATACCCGGCGAGGAGCCGAGTTCGATAGGCCGCTCCGGAACCACAGAGGCACAGAGACACAGAGGTCTCACAGAGGATATCTTTCGAGTGCCGGCCCTTCGCCCCGTTTCGCGCGATCCTCTCCCGGGCCATTCCGTCGCCTCAACTCAATCTCTGCTTGAGAGATGAACCAAAACTCAACTCAATAGAAACTCTGTGTGTTCCGCTCTGTGTCCTCAGTGGCTCTGTGGTGAGCCGGTCGACGCAGACGTTTCAGCGTCCTCCCGAGGAGCTCGATTGGCGACATGCACGGCGGCATGCCGCGATTCGCCGCCCGCAGCAGATACTCGGCGATTCATGTTGGCTAGCTGCCTATTCCACGTAACCCAGAGCCTTCAACATCTCGGCGTCCTCTTTGGAAACGCGTTCGATATTGACCGCCGGCTCGAAGCGTGGGGGCTCCGCAAGGCGCCCGGTGAGCAGCCGCCCGAGGCCGTAGAACACCGAGCGCTCCTCGAGGGCGAGGTCGTGATGCTCACCCGGGTCCTGCTCGAGGTTGAAGAGCAAACCATTGCCCGAGCCCGACAGGAGGAGCTTCCACTGCAGGGTGCGGAGACCGTATAGGGGTTGGTCGCCGGTGGTTCGCGCGACGAGGTAGCGGCCGTGGCGGCTCCGCTCGCCGGCCGCCCGGTCGAGCAGGTTGATTCCAGCGAGACCGGGATCGGGCTCCAGCGCCGCCGTTCCCAGCAGCGTCGGCACGATATCGGCGAGGGTCACGAGACCGTCGAGCGGCCGGCCCCCTCCATCGAAACCCTCCGGCAGCCGGAGAATAAACGGCACATGAAGCATTTCATCGAATACGGTGCTGTTGTGGCTCATGCGTCCGTGCTCGAGAAACGCCTCGCCGTGATCGGCGGTGATCAGGACGATCGTGTTTTTCCAATTCGAGCGCCGGCGCAGCGCATCCAGCACCTCGGAGACCGCCGTGTCGGCCTTCAGGAGGTTGCCGTCGTAGAGACCAACGACCTCCGCCAGGTCCTCCGTGCTCGGGATCCACCGCTGGCTGTCGAGCGCTGTGATCGTGCTGTGTTCGCCGTCACTTCGCCCGCTGTACGAGGGATCGGTGAACCGGTCGAACTCGGGACCGGGGTCGTACGGCGCGTGCGGGGGCACAAAGTGAAGCTGCAGGTGGATGGGCGTCGGTCCGTCTTTTCCGGACAGCCACTCCACCGCCAACCGGGCGAGCAGGAACGGGTCGGTGGATTCACCCCGTGGTACGGTTTTCCAGCTCTCGACAAATCGGTCGTAACCCTGTTCGGTGCCGAGGGCAACCGAGTTGTTGGGCGAAGCCGTAAAACACGCGGTTGTGTAACCCGCCGCCTGCAAGTACTCGGCCAGCGTTGTGGCCTGATCGCTCAGCCTGTCTCCATGGCGGGTGATTTGGTGGTCGAGGAAGGAAAGACCGGTAACCATCGTCGGCACGGAGCACAAGGTGTAGGGCGCGAGGGCGAACGCATTCCGGAAGACGAGCGATTCCCCGGCCAGACGATCGATGTGCGGCGTGGTCGGCCGATCGTAGCCGTAGCAGGAAAGATTTCCGGCCCGAGCGGCGTCGAGAGTGATGAGTACGATATCGGGCGGTGGAACGGCGGGTTTTGTCGTCTCCATCAGGGGACCTTCGGCCAGGCCCGGGACCGGCAGCAGGTGGAAGCGAGGCGGCGTCACGTAGAGAGTCGGCGGCTCCGGCTGCGATGGCACGTCGATGGTGATAAAAACGGGCACGCCGGAAAACTCGCTGACCGACACCTCGAACACCCGGGGCCACCGGTCGTCGTTCCTCGTGTCGCCGGCGGGCTCCATCCTGCGCACGACACCCGAGCTTGCTGTTTGGATCGTGACTTCGAGGCCGAGGTCGGCTTTTCTACCCGACCTCTCAGTTCCGAATTCGAGCTCCAGCCGATCGGCGTCTTCAGGGATCTCGGTTTGCAGCACCAGAGTGCCGGGGCGTGACAGGACGTAGTGGTTTCGCCGCTGGTCGAAGAGCGAATGAGCTGTTGTGGACCGCGACCCGGATTTCTTTCTGTACCGCTTGATGGTCGTTTCAAGAGATTCCGATTCCGGCGCCCGAACCAGCGCCAGGTCGCGGAGATGTACCGCGAACAATCGCCCGTCCTTCTTCTTGCCGTCGCGTGTCGGCGATACGCGGTAGCCGAACGAGGCGGAAAATTGATTGACTCCCTGCCGCAGGATGCCGCCCGGCACCGGCAGGGCGACCGTCGACCAGCTTTCCGGGATCTCGATCGTACCGAAGGGCTGTCCGTTCACGATGAGGCTCATGGTCTGTGGGCGGTCGTCCTCGGATGCCTGGAAGGACTTCACCGTCATGAGGAGGAATGTCCAGTCGCTATTGGGAAGGCCGATATCGAAGGTGCCGCTTCGAGCGAGCGATAACACCCCTCCCGGCGAGGGGTAGGTCCAGCCGAGACCGAGGCTGCACGGCTGGAGCGATTCCCGCCACAGCTCCGGCATCGTGAATCGATCGCGATCGTTGGTGAAATCGCAGCGGATGAGGTCGGGGTGTCGCGGGACGCTCGGAATGAAATAGTGATCGGGTGATTCCGCACCCGATGTCGACGATTGGATCTCGAGGAGCCGGGGGGCCACGGCTGCGCCGATGACGGCGGCAACGACGAGGCCGACGATGACGAGTGATTTTTTCATGGGTATATCGAATTTCCTTCGCCGGAACCCCCATCTCAAAGCGCTCGGGGAGTATAACGCGCCGCAGAGGGGTCGGAATGCCGAAAACTGGTTATAGTATCGCTGCGCGCGACGTCATGACCGAATTGGGTTTTCGACGCGGGTGATGAATTGAGTCGGCGAGCCGGGAGTCCGGAGGGTGACGAATAGAAGATGGTGAAACGAGTCCTGTTGAGTCTGGTGGTCGGGTCGGCGCTGCTCGGCGCCCTTCTGTGGATACGCACCCACGGCGGTTCATGCCGACCGCACGATCCGGGGTTGATCGACGATCCCGACAATCGTGACGATCTCCATCTCGGCCTGCCGGACCTCGACGCCACCGCCTGGGTCCGCTCCAACGATCCGGCTGCTTCGTTTGCGGGCTACAACCTCGTTTTCTATCGACGGCGACTGCCGATGATCATCGACATGAACGGGCGCATTGTCCACGCATGGCCCACCGTTCGAGCGGTCGGCAGGTCGCGGCTCGACTCCGAGGGTCGTCTGTTGGTCATCGGCACCGACAATCTGGTCAAAGAGTACGACTGGGACGGAAACCTCATCTGGTTCTTTCAGCTCGATGACGCCCACGATTTTATCCACCACGATCTGATCCGTACGAAAAACGACACCTTTCTCATCCTCGCCCACGACGCGCACCGCCGCTCCGACTATCTGCTCGAGGTCGATCGGGGTAAGCGCGTCGTCTGGCAGTGGCGGTGCTCCGATCATGGCGAGGCGTTCCCGGATTGGGATCCGGAGAGCGAAGACCCGACTCATGTCAACTCGATCCGGGAGCTGCCGGACAACCGCTGGTTTGCGGCCGGTGACGAGCGATTCAGGCCCGGAAACATCCTGGTCAGCGCCCGCAACCTGAACACCGTCTTCATCATCGACAAAGCGACCGGCGAGGTGGTCTGGCAGTACTCGAACGAGCTGGACCGCCAACACGAGGCCGTCATGGTCGAGCGTGGACAGCGTGGCGACGGCCTCGTCATGTTGTTCAACAACGGGAGGGATAGCCGATACCTGTACCGCAGGAGCCGCGTCCAATTGGTCGATCCGACGACGAACGAGGTCAGCTGGGAGTACCAGTCCAGAAATTTCTTCTCGACGACCGGGGGGACGGCCCAGCCGCTTCCGGGTGAAAACGTCCTCATCACATCGAGCCATTCGGGTCGGGTTTTCGAGGTCACGCCACAACACCGAATTGTCTGGGAGTGGACGCCGCCATACAAACCGATGCGGGTCGAACGGCTGGCACTCGATCACTGCCCTCAGCTCGCCCGGTTGGCGCCTCCCGTCGTCACCAGAGTTGAAGCTCCTCGCGGCGGCCACTGGGTCGACACCGACCTCAGGGCATTCGCGCTCGACCACGAAGTCAAGCGTCGGGTCGTGGCGGGGAGCGAACGCGAGCTCACGCGCGAAAACGAGGTTTGTCGCAGCCTCTTCATCGTTCCGAACTCGGCCATGCGGGTCGGGTACGGAATCTCGAGGAATGACCGGCAGTCGGGTTCGTTGGAGGGGAGGTTCCGGCTCACTATCCGGGGTGGAGGCGTCCGCGAGAAGCTCGTGGATGCGACCGTCGCCGGCCGCGACGCCTGGATCGGTATGCGGGGTATTCCCCTCGATCAATTCGCCGATCGACAGGTCACGATGTGCCTCACAGCGACCGTTGTCGGGGGTGACGGCGAGGACAAGGGAGAGCTCGTGTGGGGCAACCCGATCATCGAGCCGAGGTCGCGAGAGATCGCCGAATCCCGCCCGGCGAGACCCGTCACCGAACAGGAACGCCGGCTCCAGGAACAGCAGCTCAAGGCGCTCGGGTACGTCGACTGAGGGCAGTGTCATCCCGGCCTTCCCGTCGGGTTCCCATCCCAACCCTGGGTCCATCGATGTACGTTAGAACGTTCGGCTCATCCGGAATTTGATGGGATCGAGTTTTGGAAGTTTCGGTTGGCGTGTACAGCGCCAGGAACAGCGACAGATCGCAGGGGCAGTGAACAGCGGCCGCGGCAGCGGCCGCGGCAGCGGCCGGGGCAGCGACTGGGGCAGCGAGCAGGGGTCGTGACGACGGCATGGCCACCTCCGGGTCGTTCATAGCGAGGGGTAGCCGGTGGCCAGCCGAAGTCAAGGGCAAGCCGGGCCAGGGGCCCGGTGCGATGCACCCTTGACATCGGCCGCCTCACCGGCTCGAGAAAGGGCATGAACGACCCGGAGGTGAACATGTCCGACGCGCGTACGAACCCCAACCTCGTTGCCCACTCGAAAGCCCTTGACGCGGCGGGCACGGCCATCAAGCTCGTGATGAGGGTTCCATCCCCCTTGAAATCGATCGCCGATCAGGTGATCCGGTCGGCCTGCTCGGTCCCAGCCAACCTGGCGGAAGGCCACGGCCGGTCCGGGAGAGACCGGCAGCACTTCTGGAGGATCGCCTACGGCTCAGCCAAGGAAGTCGACAGCCACCTCCGCCTCCTGGTTCAGGCTGGAGTCGTCGAAGGACGTGGCGCCACGACCGCGCTCAATACCTTCGATGAAGTCCGCGCCATGACATGGCGCTTGCTCAACCCAAAGGCCTGATCCCCGTTCCCCACGCCCGTCCGTCCGGGCGCTGTCGCTGAGGACTGCCCTTGAAGCGGTTTCCAGCCGCTGCCGCCGCCCCTGCTGCCGCCCCTGACCGCCGTTTCAACGGATGGAACCAACGGCATCGTAGGGGGGACGGAAAATTCGAAATCCGAAATCCGAAATCCAAAATCGATGAGTAGCCACCCCACGCAATTCCGGAAGACCCGAACGTTCTAACGTTCTAACGTTTAAACGTTCAAACGATTACCCTGGGCAGCGTGAGGACGAAGCTGGCACCTTCTTTAGAGCTTGCATCGAGCTCGAGTTCGCCGTTCTGGGCGCGGGCGAGGCTGCGCGCGACTGCGAGACCGAGACCGAGCCCCGGCCGGCCGGCGGCCTTTTCATCCCGGTCAAAGGGGCGGAACAGCGCCCGGCGCTGGGCTCGCGGGATGCCTGGTCCATTGTCTCGAACCTCGACCCGGAGGTCGTCTGCATCGGCGCCGATAGTCACCGTCGCCCTTCGGTCCGCCACCCCACGGGTGTGTTTTTCGGCATTGTCGAGAAGGTTGTCCAGGATCTGGCTCAGAGCGTCGCCGTCAAAAACCGCCGGCGGCAGATCCTCCGGCACCTCGAGCGCGACCACGACGCCTGCATTCTCGAGCCGGGACCGGTGGCGTTCAACCGAGTCGCGAACCGCGGCTCCGAGATCGCCTTCGCGCGGCGTTGCCAGGGTCGTGCCGCGTTCGAGCTTGGCCAGGTCCAGCATGTTGTCGACCACCCGGCCGAGCCGTTGCGCTTCCGCGCTGACCGTCGTTGCGTATTCCGACCGGTGGGCCGAGTCACCGAGGTCCGCGGCCAGCATCTCGGCGTGCAGCATGAGACCGGAGAGCGGCGTCCTCAGCTCGTGGGCGGCGGCGGCGGCAAAACGGGCGCGTTGCCTCGCGAGGTGGTCCGTCTGAAAGAGGATCGAGATGACTGCCGCTGCCGCGAGCGTGATCGCGGCGCCGGCGAATGCGAAGGCGCGCCGGAACTGCGAAACAATCTCCCGTGCCTCGGCCGTCGCTGGAGCGGACCAACCGGGCGCGTCGAGCTCCAGGTTCCAGCCGGTGTTGCCGACCGCGGCGGTGACGGCTTCGCTCGATGAAATCGAGCCGGGGGTGAACGAGGCCGCAAGGGTGCTCGCGCCGAGCCACTGCGCCACCGCTCGCGGCGCGACGGCGAATCCCTGCAACACGATGCCCGCCGGCGTATGGACCTCGCGCAGGGCGCCCAGCGTCGGCCCGCTGCCGAGGACCAGGGTGTGCCACCTCAACGGCCTGACGCGAATCACGACCGGGCTGAAGTCGCGTAGATCGGGAGATCGAGTAGATCCGCTATCGGAGCGACCGGTGATCGTCGCGTACACGGTGTCGGCGAGCGCGATCTGTTCCCACTCGTAACCGGTCATCGTGTGCAGCCGCTCGTCGTCGGCAGTCTCGCCGGGAGCTCCGGTCTCCTCCATTACGATCGCGCTCTGCAGCTCCTCGAGAAGCGTGCAGAATGCGCCGAAGTCGGCATCGCTCGAAAGCTCGGGGAAACGCTCGCTGACCGCCGGCAGAGTGACCAGCCCGTTTTCGTCGATCTGGAAGTGAGCCCACACCAGGGGATCGGTGCTCCCGGAAATGAGGGGCGAGGGAGTCACGGCGAGGCCTTCGGCAGCGCCGCGCGGGTCGCGATACAGCGTCTTGTAGTGGAAGAAGGGGCGCTCCGATTCCTGGTGGCGCAACGCCTCGAGACGTGCACCGAGGCGGGAGGCCTCGCGTTCAACGTCGTCACGCAGCCGCCGCTCGGCGTCCGCCTCGACCGCAGCCGCCCGCCGTGCCGCCTCGCGCGACCCGGTCACATACCAGGCGGCCGTCGGCAGCAACACGGCAATTCCGATGAGAACCGCGGCAAAGGTCGTCCGGTGGTGCGGCCTCATTCCGGCGTGCCCTCGCCCCAGGCGTAGCCGGCGCCGGTGACCGTCAGCAGGATGCGCGGCTCGGACGGGTCGCGCTCGAGCTTCTGACGCAGGTTCGCAATCGTCATGTCGACCGTGCGGGTCTGGATCTCGCCGCTCGACCCCCAGACCCGTTCGAGAAGCTCGGCGCGCGACACCGCCCGTGCCCGGTGGCGGTGGAGCCAGCGCAGGATTCCCGCCTCTCTGGGAGTGAGACTGACGGTGTGTCCTCCGCGCCGCGCCTCGAGGCGGCCGAGATCGATGGCGCAGCCGTCCAACTCGATGATCTCTGGATCTGCCGGGGCGGCCGTCGCGCGCCGGGCGAGGGCGTTGATTCGCGCCAGCAGTTCGCGCACGGCAAACGGTTTGGTGAGATAGTCGTCGGCCCCGGCCTCGAGACCCGCGACCTTGTCGTTTTCGGAGCCGCGTGCCGTGAGCATGAGAATCGGCAGTGCCGGCCTCGCCCGGCGCAGGCGCTGGCAGACCTCGACCCCGTCGATGTCGGGAAGCATCAGGTCGAGCAACACGAGATCGAAGGTCTCGTGAGTTCCCGCGTCGACGGCGGTTTTTCCCTGCTCGTGTGCGACAACCTCGTGTCCGGCCGCCGACAGCAGGTCGACGAGGCCTTCGCGAAGGGCGCGCTCGTCTTCGACGATCAGGATCCTCATGCTTCAGGATAGCCCGTTCGGAGATTTTGAAAAGTCTGGATCGTGTAAAAGGGTGGAAGAGCCCAGACAAGAGAGCGGGGTAGATACTCGGGCGGTTTTCCGCGATAATGCGCTCTGCCGTCGCGCGTTTCACGGAGGCGCCATTTGGATCTGGTCCGGAGTTTTTGCATTATCGCCCACATCGACCATGGCAAGTCGACCCTTGCCGATCGGCTGATTCAGTTCTGCGGCGGGGTGGAGGATCGAGATTTCCGGGACCAGATCCTCGACTCCATGGACATCGAGCGCGAACGCGGCATCACCATCAAGTCGAACTCGGTCACTCTCAGCTACCAGGCTCGAGACGGAAAGACGTATCTCCTCAATTTGATCGACACGCCCGGCCACGTCGATTTCTCACACGAGGTGCGAAGATCGCTGATGTCGTGCGAGGGGGCGCTGCTTCTGATCGATGCGGCCCAGGGCGTCGAGGCCCAGACTGTCGCCAACCTCTACCTCGCCCTCGAGCACGACCTCGAAATCGTGCCTGTGATCAACAAGATCGACCTGCCGGCCGCCGATGTGGACCGGGTAAAGGAAGAGATCCTGGACGATCTCGGCCTCGATGCGGACGGGGCGGTGCTCTGCTCGGCCAAGACCGGCCAGGGAATCGAGGACGTGCTCGAGGCCATTGTCGGGCGCCTGCCGGCGCCGGCCGGTGACCCCGGGGGACAGCTCCAGGCACTGATCTTCGACGCCGAGTACAATCCCTACCGCGGCGCGGTGCTCCTGGTGCGGGTCATGGAAGGGACCCTGCGCCCCGGCCAGAAGATTCTCCTCATGCACACCGACAAGGAGTACGAGGTGGAGGAGGTCGGTCTTCTGCAGATCAAGATGGTGGCGACTGACGACCTCGGTGCCGGCATGGTGGGCTACGTCATCGCCGGCGTCAAAGCGGTCTCGGACATTGCCATCGGTGACACGATCACTACCGCTGAGGACCCGGCCGCGAGACCGCTGCCCGGCTACAAAGAGGCGAAGCCGGTGGTTTTTTCATCGGTCTACCCGATGTCCAGCGACGAGTACCTGGACCTCACCAAGGCGCTGGAGAAGCTCAAGCTCAACGACGCCGCGCTGACCTATGACAAAGACTCTTCGGCGGCGCTCGGATTCGGTTTTCGTTGCGGCTTTCTCGGTCTCCTGCACCTCGAGGTCGTCCAGGAGAGGCTGCGCCGCGAGTACGATTTGTCATTGATCCTGTCCGCGCCGTCGGTGCGTTACCGTGTGCTCATGACCGACGGCCGGGAGCTGTGGGTGGACAACCCCAGCCTGTATCCCGATCGCGGCTCCATCGAGTCGGCCGAAGAGCCCTATATCAAGGCGTCGGTGATGATGCCCGAGCGTTATGTCGGCCCGGTGATGGAGCTGTGCCGCGATCGCCGGGGCGTCAACACAACCTTCCGCTACCTGAGTGTCGGACGCGTCGAGCTGAGCTCGGAGATGCCGCTGGCCGACGTGCTCTTCGACTTCTACGACCGGCTCAAGTCGGTGACCCAGGGTTATGGCTCCTTCGATTACGAGGTGCTGGACTACCGGCTCACCGATCTGGTCAAGGTCGATATCCTCGTCAACGGCGAACCGGTTGACGCGTTGGCGCAGCTGGTGCACCGGGAGAAGGCGCGCGCGCGGGCCCTCCACTACTGTGAACGGCTTGCCGACACCATTCCGCGCCAGCAGTTCAAGATCGCCATCCAGGGCGCGGTCGGCGCCGAAATCATTGCCCGCACCACCATCAACGCCTACCGCAAGGACGTCACCGCCAAGTGTTACGGCGGCGACATCACGCGCAAGCGCAAGCTGCTCGAGAAGCAGAAAAAGGGCAAGGCGCGGATGAAGATGGTGGGAGCGGTGGAGATCCCGCAGTCGGCCTTCGTGGCGGTCCTCAAGACCGATAAGGACTGATACGAATTAGGAATTAGGAATTAGGAATTGGGAATGCCGCCCACCCGCCCGAGCACGAAATTCTCAATTCTCAATTCTCAATTCTCAATTCCCATCCAACCGCCCCACTTGCATAAGCGCCCGAGTGCTCAGTGTACGAGGGACCACCTGCGGCGGAGGTGCCTGGAATTCCGATTTGCGCCGCATGTCGGCGTGCCTTATTACCTCACGGGAAGAACCTGCAGAAACAAACAGTATTCAGCGGAGGTGCTCTCTCGAGGCATTGATAATGGGGTGGATTGTGGAGCGGCCGTCTCGGCTGCTGGGTGGATGGAAGGGAAATCCGAAATCCGAAATCCGAAATCCGAAATTCCAATCCACTCATGAATCCGGATCCACCGGCCGCTGCCGGGCTCTACATCCACGTTCCCTTCTGCACCTCGGTGTGTCCCTACTGCGACTTCGCGGTGACGATCGCGGGCGGCGAGCGGCGTGCGGCCTGGACCGGGGGCGTGGCCCGGGAAGCGGCCATGTACTCCGACTGCGGCCTCGAGTTCGACACGGTCTACGTTGGTGGGGGGACGCCTTCGGTGCTGACGGTGGATCAGCTCGCCACGATCCTCGAAGCGCTCCGCCGCCATCTTGTGGTCAGGGCCGGCGCCACGTTCTTCCTGGAGGCGAACCCCGAGGACGTGAGGCCGGACCGTGCGGCCGCCTGGCGAGATCTCGGCATCTCCTTTGTCAGCCTCGGGGTCCAGTCCTTTGACGACGGCGAACTCCGCGCCCTCGGACGCGTCCACACGGCGGCCGATGCCCGTCGCGCGGCCGAGCTCCTGCTTCAAACCGGCTTCGAGACGGTATCGATCGACCTCATCTACGGGCTCGCGGGGCGACGCACGGAACACTGGCGCCGGCAGCTCGATCAGGCGGTGGAGCTCGGCATCCAACACCTGAGCTGCTACCAGCTCACGTATCACGAGGGCACGGTCTTTGGTCGACGGCTTCGCCAGGGCCTGATCCGTGAGATCGGCGACGGCGAGCAGGCGGCGCTGTTTTTTCTGACCCACGAGGTGCTGGCTGACGCCGGTTTTGCCGGCTACGAGGTGTCCAACTTCGCTCTCGCACCGGAGCACCGGTCCCGTCACAACTCGAAGTACTGGGACCACACGCCGTATCTCGGGCTGGGTCCCTCCGCCCACTCCTTTGTCGGTGGCCGGCGCTGGTGGAACCTGCGCAAGCTCCGGTCGTGGCAGAAAGCCGTGGACTCGGGTGCGGTCCCGGTCGAGGATGACGAACGGCCGACGGTCGAAGAATTGGTTCTCGAGGCCCTGATGCTCGGATTCCGGACCGCCGCCGGAGTGGACCTCGATGCCGTCACCCGGCGCTGGGAGACCGATCTCGAAGGCAGCAACGCCACTACAATCGAGAATCTGGTGGCGTCCGGACACCTCGAGCGCGCGGGACGGCGCCTGCGGCCGACCCTCGCAGGCCTCGCGGTCGCCGACAGCCTCGCGCGGTCGTTCACGATCTGATCCTCTGAAACCGGCGGCCCTGCTATTCTTCCGCGATGCCCGCCACCTCCACCACCGACCACGCAGAGGCGCCATACGAAAGGTTTTCGGGCGCGGGCCACCATGGCGAGGTCGCGCGCGTGTTCCGGCCGCCGGACCTCGAGGCCGCGGTGGCGCGGTTGGTGGATCCTTCCTCGGCGACCGAGACTATTCACTGGGGTCGCAACTACATCTATGCGACGGAACTGCAAGCTCCGGGCGGGCCGGTGCCGGTGGTCGTCAAACAGTTCGGAAATCAGGGCTGGAAAAAGCGCCTCGAACGGCGCTTTCGGGGCAGCAAGGCCGAGCGCAGTTGGCGGGTCGCCAAGGAGTTGACGCGGCTCGGCCTCGCGACGCCGGCGCCGATCCTGTGGGCGGAATCCGACCAGCCGGAGGGCCCCTCGTTCTTTGTCGCGGAACGGCTGCCGCACGCGGTGGAAGTCCGCCGGTTTTTCCGCCGGCTCAACGGCGATCCCGAAGCGCCGGAGTTCCCGGAGGTCGATGATCTCAAGTTCCTCGCCCGTCTCGGCCGGCTCGCCCGCAGCATCAACGACGCGGGAATCCTCTACCGCGACCTGTCGATGGGTAACGTGTTGGCGGTGGCCGGGAACGGAGACCTCGACCTCTACCTGATCGACTTCAACCGCGCCCGTCTCGGGCGGCGGCCGGGTGTGATCCGCCGAACCCGCGATATCTGCCGTCTGCCGGTGATCGAGACCGCGCATCGCCGAGCGTTTCTCGGCGGGTACTGGGGTGCGGCGCCGTCCCGTTTCTCGTTCCGGTGGTGGTTGTACGCGATGTCGGTTGACGGCTATATCTTGAAGCACGCCGTCAAGAATCGTCTGGAATTCCTCCGTTTCAGGCGCCGGCACGCCCACGGCGGTTCACACCATCCCCACATACCAGCCGCTGTAGCCGGAGCTTCGGTTCGGGACAAGTCGGTGTGGGACCATCTCTCGGATCAACCCCACCAACACGCCAGCCGCGGCGAGAAACTGATGATCAGGTTTTCGGACAGCCCGGCTCATGTCCGCGACCTCGCCATCGTCGTGGCGTCGGCACCGAACGTGTGGCGCCGGTATCACGATCTCAAACGACAGCTTCACGCAGATCCGAGACCGTTCACCGGCATCGGCCTCGCGGTCCGTCCCTGGCTCCAGGACCCCGATGGACAGCTGGCTGCCCTCGACGGGCTCGGTGTGGGCCCGGTGCTGTTGCGGCTGCACACCTGGGACGACGACCACACCGCCGAGGAACGCCTGGCAGCGGCCCTCGCCGCGGACGGCCACGAAATCGCATTTGTGATCGCGCAGAATCGCGACCTGGTCCGAGATCGCCCACGCTGGCGGGCGGCAGTGGCTGAGCTCAGCGAGCGTTTCCTGCCGTACGGCCGGCAATTCCAGATCGGTCAGGCCATCAACCGCAGCAAGTGGGGCATCTGGACCCACGGCGAGTACGTGGATCTCTACCTCGAGGCGGCGGAGATCGTTCGCCGCCATGAGGGCGTCGAGCTGCTCGGTCCGCCGGTGATCGATTTCGAGTTCCAGGCTCTGGTCGCGCTCCTCAATCGGCGCAAGCCGGGTCTGTACTTCGATATCGTCTCGAGTCTTCTCTATGTCGACCGGCGGGGCGCCCCGGAGAGCCGGCAGATGGGGCTCGATACGGTGGACAAGGTGACCCTGCTCCGAGCGATCGCCGAGTCCGGCCGCAACTCGAGCGATCGTTGTTGGATCACCGAATTCAATTGGCCGTTGTGGGAAGGCCCGCACTCGCCGGCCGGTAAGACGGTGTCGGTGGGGGAAGAGGCACAGGCGGACTATCTGGTCCGGTACTACCTGTTGGCGCTCGGCACCGGTCTCGTCGAGCGCGTCTATTGGTGGCGGCTGATCGCCCGGGGCTACGGTCTTGTCGATCCAGCCAGTGACGGCACTCTGCGGCGCAGGCCGTCCTGGACGGCGCTGCGCACTCTCGTGGACAACGTCGAGGGAGCGATCTTCAGCGGACCGTTGCAGGCCCCGGCAAATGGCTTCCTCTATGCCTTTGTCCGCGACGGTGTCGAGATGATCGTTGCCTGGAGCACCGAACCCGGGGTGCAGGCGGAACTTCCAAGACCCGCGCGGGAGATCATCGACCGTGACGGCACACCGCTCGCGGTGACCGACGGCGTTCGAATCGAGCTCGGTCCTTCCCCGGTGTACTGCCGGCTTCGCTGAACCCGGAGCTGTCAACTCCCGTGGTACGATCCTGCGGCGTTCGTCCGCCACGATGGACGGATCGGTCACCATGAACGACACGCCTGAACGCCCCGTTGCTTCCAGCCGACCGCGCCAGCTGACGTGGTGGCGACGGGTGCTGCTGTCGATCGTCGCCCCGGTCCTGGCGGTCATCCTCAGGGGCGTCTTTGCGCTGTTCCGGGTCGAGGTGCTCGGAGCGGAGGGCCTTCGCAAGCATACGGACGCGGGACAGCCCGTCGTCTTCGCGATCTGGCATGAAGGGCTGTTGGTGGTGTGTTGGTTTATCAACCAGCTCCTCAAGGAGGGCGTCCGCGCGACCTTTCTCATCAGCCCGTCCGTCGATGGCGAAATCGGGGTCCGAATTCTGGCCCGATTCGGCAGCCGGGCGGTGCGGGGATCGGCGAGGCGGAGCGGCGCCGCGGCGCTGCGCAGGCTCGACAAGGCCATCCGCGAGGATCGGCAGTCGCCGTGCATCACCCTCGACGGGTCAAAGGGGCCGCGCCGGTACTGCAAGCCCGGCGCGATCATGGTGGCGCGGATGGCGGAGGTTCCGATTGTCCCGATCGGCTTTGCGGCGCGCCGGGCCTGGAGATTCCCGTCGTGGGACTGGCATCTGGTGCCATATCCGTTTTCGAAGGTCGTCATCGCGGTGGGTGAGCCGTACACCGTGCCGAAACGTCTCGACGCCGAAGCTCTGGAGCACCAGCGGCGCGCCCTCGAGGACCGGGTCAACGCGTTGATGGGAATTTCCGAGGAGCGGGTTGGGGTTCGAGCTGACGCGCGGACGATCGAGATCGACAAGACCGAGGAGGATTGATGAGCGAAGCACAGATGCAGGCGTTGTCCGAAATCAAGGTTGACGAAAAAAACCTCTACCGGGAAGAGGTGTTCACCGATCTGCGGGTCGGATCGATCAAGCAGCTGACACCCGTGAAAACGGACGGCAGCCGCGATTTGACGCGGCCGATCATGTTTCTCGGCGAAACCCAGCTCATGTCCCAGATGGGTCCGCTGCCGGTGCAGACGCGGATCGAGGCCGACAGTCTGCAGGTCGCCGTGCAACGGTTCCCGGCCGCTATCCAGGTCGCCGTCGAGGCCATGATCGACGAGGTCAAGGAGCTCCAGCGCAAGGAGATGTCCCGCATCGTCGTCCCCGGCGCCGAAACCGCGTCGAAGATTCTCGGTCCGAAATAATTCTCAATTCTCAATTCTCAATTTTGAATTCCAGTTCAGGCTGATTGAGCGATTGTGGTGGCACGGAATTGAGAATTGAGAATTAAGAATCGAGAATCTGTCGTCTGATGGCCTCGAGGCTCGCCTCGACCGGCTCGATCGAAGGCAGTCCCCGCGCCGCGGCCGCAACGTCCTTGAGCCCTCCGCCTGTGACCATGAGCACCACGCGTTCGTCGCGGTCGAGGAGGCCTTCCTCGAGGGCGGTGTCGAGGCCGGCGAGGGCCGCCGCGGCGGCCGGCTCGGCGAAGACGCCCGTGGTGCGCGCGAGCCTGGAAATGGCGGCGGTGATGGCCGTATCCGTAACCGTCACGCCACCGCCTCCCGACGCGCGAAGCTCGGCCAGACAGCCGATACCGTTCCTGGGCATCGCAACCGTCAGGCTGTCGGCGACGCTGGCAGCGTCCGGCATCGCCTCGACCCGATTCGCCCCGGTGTGGAAGGCGCGGACGATCGAGGACGAGCCCTCGGGCTGAACGGCGATGAGCCGCGGACAGTGGGGCAGGAGGCCGGCCTTTTCGAGGTCACGGAAGCCCTTTGCGAGACCGGCGAGGATGACACCGTCGCCGGTCGGCACGACCACGGCGTCCGGCACGTCGGGCGCCATCGCGGCGCCGATCTCGAGGGCCGCGGTTTTCTTGCCCTCGACCGTGAACGGGTTGAGAGCGGTCGAGCGGTTGTACCAACCGAAGCTGTCGCAGGCCTCCCGGCAGAGCTCGTAGGCCTGGTCGTAGCTGCCGTCGACGGCGATGACGGTCGCGCCGTAGCTCTGCATCTGGATCAGCTTTGCCGGCGGTGCGGCCGCCGGGACCAGGACGACCGCCCGCAGACCGGCGGCGGCGGCGATCGCCGCCAGAGCGGTGGCGGCGTTTCCGGTCGATGCCGTCGCAACGGTGTCGAAACCGTACTCGACGGCCTTGGCGACGACCAGCAACGAGGCGCGGTCCTTGGTCGAACCGGAGGGGTTGCGGGTGTCGTCCTTGACATACAGGGCGGGCATCTCGAGCTCCCGGCGCAGGCGGACTGGTTCGAGCAGCGGAGTGTCGCCGACCGGCAAAACCGGGATCGAGCTCTCCTCGGCGATGGGGAGAAACGTCAGCAGGAAGTCGGGGTCCGACGCGCGGAAGTGGGGCCAGGTCGAGGGCAGCACCTTGAGCACCACCTCGAGCACGCCACGCACCGTGCCTCCGGGCTCCTGCTTTCCGGAACACCGGGAGCACACGAGGCGGTGCGGGTCCTCCGGGTACTCCTCACCGCACTCGATGCACCGGAAATGGAATCGGGCCATGGGCACGATTGTAACCGGGCTCCGCCCGCCAATTCTCAGTTCTCAATTCTTAATTCTCAATGACCACCCGGCCCGTTCCTTCGAAGAGGGTGGGCGGAAGGGAATTCAAAATTGAGAATTGAGAATTGAGAATTCAGTATGCCGCGAGCTCCCCGATCTCCGATTCAACTGCATTGAGAATATCGAAGCGTTCGCGGCGGCCTGGATCGCGTTGTGATCGGGATAGAGCGGCCGGTCCTCCTCGAGGAAATCCACATGGCGGCGGACCTCGGCGTGCGCCGCCCGGGTGCCGCGCCCCGCTTCGAACTGGCGGAAGTCGAGTCCCTGGGCCGCGGCCATGAGCTCGATGCCGAGGATCCCGTGGGCGTTGCCGAGGATGGTCCGCGTCTTGAGGGCCGAGTTCATTCCCATCGAGACAAAGTCCTCCTGGTCGGCGGCGGCCGGGATCGACTGGGTGAAGGCCGGGGACGAGAGGATCCGCTGCTCGACGATCTGCATGTCGGCCGTGTACTGGCTGAGCATCAGCCCCGAATACATCCCCGCGCCCCTGGTCAGGAAGGGCGGAAGCCCGGCGCTGAGCGCCGGGTTGGTGAGGCGGTTGAGGCGCCGTTCGGACAACACGCAGACCATCGTGATCGCAGCGCCGAGGGTGTCGAGCGGCAGGCTGACCGGAGTGCCCTGGAAGTTGGCGCCGGTCAGCACCACCCCGGCGTCGGGCAGAAAGATCGGATTGTCGCCGACCCCGTTGGCCTCGACCTCGATCTGCTCGCGGGTCCATCGCAGCTGATCGCGGGCGGCGCCGATCACCTGTGGTGACGAGCGCATCGAGTAGGCGTCCTGGACCTTGACCTTCTCCTTGCCGCTCAGCAGATCCGAACCCTCGATGACGGCGCGGATGTTGGCCGCCGAGGCCACCGCGCCTCTGAAACCGCGAAGCTCGTGGAGCCGCGAATCGTAGGGCTTCAGGTTGGCGCGCAGGGCCTCGAGGCTCATGGCGCAGGCGATCTCGGCCTGTTTGAGAAAGCGCTCGCTATCCCACACGGTCAGGCAGCCGATGGCGTTGGTGAGGTTGGAGCCGTTGATGGTTGCCAGACCGTCTCGTGCCTGCAATCCAGGGACCGGGATGCCCGCCGCGTCGAGGGCTTTGGCACCTGGCAGTCGGGTACCTCGGAAGAAGGCCTCCCCCTCGCCCATCAGGAGGAGGGCGATCTGACTCATCGGCGCGAGGTCGCCGCAGGCCCCGACCGAGCCCTTCTCGCACACGACCGGCGTGACGCCGGCGTTCAGCATCGCGACCAGGGTCTCGGTGATCTCCGGCCGGCAGCCGGAGTGCCCGTTGGCGTGGACGTTGATCCGCAACAGCATGGCGGCGCGAACATGGTCCTCGGGACAGGGCCCGCCGATCCCGGCGGCGTGGTTGTAGATCAGGAATCGCTGGAAATCGCGCACCTGATCGTCATCGAGGACCACCTCGGAGAACTCGCCGATCCCGGTGTTGACGCCGTACATGATCTCGCGCGCCGCGAGGCGGTCGTCGAGAAATGCCCGGCAACGAGCGATCCGCGCGCGCGCGTCGGGGTGGAGCTCGACGGGCTCGCCGTGCCGGGCCACGGCAACCACGTCCTCGATGCTCAGGTTCTTGCCGGTGATGGTGATGGCCACGAAATCCTCCGATTGCCTCCGGGCGAGTCAGAGCGCCGACCCGCACGGGTCATGATCGCTCCCACCCACCCCGCAGCAACCGAAGTCCCACATGGCCGTCGGTCCGCGTGGGCCGATTATGCGCGCTCCCGGGCGAAAAGCAAGAACCCACAGCTCAGTGCTGCGAACCGTGTCAATCGAGGGTCCTCGTACAAGAGTCTGCGATCCTCCCGCAGGGGGGCTGCGAGCAGCCTTTTTCGCTCCGCGGGCTGGAAATCGAGATCAAAACCGGGTATCTTGAACGCCTCATAAATCGGGTCCAGAGTGGAACTTGAGCACAGCCTCGACGAATCGTCATGCTCATCGACAGCCGCCGCGGGTCGTTGACCCGCGGCCGACCAAGGGAGGAAACATGACTCGGCTCCAATCGCGCGTTTCGTACGGCATCGGCCTCTGCGTCTCCATCGTGCTCGGCATTTCGTCCGCGGTCCCAGCCATTGCGCAAACGAGCGCTCCCCGATTCGCGAGCCTCGAGGCGTATCGCGGACGCGTCAGCGTGGTTCGGTCCGGGGACGCGCTCAACCTGCAACGGGGCATGGCGCTCGAGAGGAACGACATCGTGGTGACCAGAGAGGGTTCGCTGGTGCTGCGCTTCTACTCCGACGGGAGCCAGCTTCGAGTCGGTGCCGACTCGCGGGTCCAGATCAACGAGAGCGCCGGCGAGAGGGACATCGAGGTCTTTGCCGGGCGTCTGTGGGCCCGGGTCGTGAGCTGGCGAGAGAGTCCGGTGCGATTCAAGAGCGGGAGCACAATCGCCGCCGTGCGCGGCACCGAGGTCGCCATCGACTATGACGGCGAGACGACGGTTCTTTCGGCACTCGAAGGCAAGGTGGAGCTTCAAAACGACGAGGGCACCCTGATGGTCGAGGGCGGACAGACCGCTGCCGCCGCGCCGGGCGCGGCTCCGGCCATGCGGGTCGCGGTCCGACCGAACAACGCCGTCCAGTGGGCTCTCTACTTCCAGCCCGTGCTCTACGAGCCGCCGGCGGGTGTTGAAGCTGCACTGCAGAGCGCGCTCTCCGAGTCGGCCGACGCCTACCGCGGCGGTGACCTCGAAGCGGCGCTCGACGCGATCGCTGGGGTCGATTCCGGCCAGGTTGACGACCCCGGCTTCTTCACCTATCGGGCATCGCTCCTGCTCGCCGCGTCGAGCGTCGACCAGGCGGCCGCCGACATCGAGCGGTCGCTCGAGCTGAAGCCGGGAGACACCCAGGCGCTGGCGTTGCAAACCATCATCGCGGTGGCGCTCAACGAAAACGACAAAGCGCTGGCGGCTGCCGACACGGCGGTTGCGGGTGATCCATCGTCCGCGACCGCTCGGATCGCCCAGTCCTACGCCCGTCAGTCCATGTTCAACCTGAAAGGGGCTCGCGAGGCCCTCGAGGAGGCGGTCAAAATCGATCCCGACAACGCCCTCGCCTGGGCGAGGCTGGCCGAACTCCAGCTGTCTATGGGAAAGCTCAGCGATGCGCTCGGGGCGGCGCACACTGCGGCCGAGCAGGACTCGGAGTCGAGCAGGACCCAGACCGTGCTCGGCTACGCCTACCTCGCGCAGGTCAAGACCGGAAAGGCGAGGCAGGCGTTCGAAAGGGCAATCGAGCTCGATCAGGGCGATCCGCTGCCGCGTCTCGGTCTCGGCCTGACCAAGATCAGGGACGGCGAGCTCGACAAGGGTGCGCAGGACATCGAGGTCGCGGCCAGCCTCGATCCGGGCAGCAGCCTGATCCGCAGCTATCTCGGCAAGGCCTACTACGAGAAAAAGCGGACCAAGCTCGATGACCGCGAATTCCACCTCGCCAAACAGCTCGATCCCCTCGACCCGACCCCGTGGTTCTATGACGCGATCGCCAAGCAGACCACCAACCGGCCGGTCGAGGCATTGCGCGACATGGAACAGGCGATCGAGCTCAACGACAACCGGGGAGTCTATCGCTCGCGCCTGTTGCTCGACTCCGACCTCGCGGCCCGCAGCGCGAGCCTCGGCCGCATTTACAGCGACCTCGGTTTCCAGCAGCTCGGTCTGGTCGAAGGGTGGAGCTCGGTCAACATCGACCCGACCAACTTCTCGGCGCACCGGTTGCTGGCCGACAACTACGCCTCGCAGCGCCGGCACGAGATTGCACGCGTCAGCGAGCTCTATCAGTCGCAGATGATGCAGCCGCTCAACACGACCCCGATCCAGCCGCGACTGGCCGAGAGCAACCTCTTCCTGATCAGCGCCCAGGGGCCGTCCACACTTGCGTACAACGAGTTCAACGCCCTCTTCAACCGGGACCAGGTCAACGTCCAGCTGGCGGGTTCGGTCGGCGAGGACGAGACCTGGTCAGGCACCGCCATGGTCTCCGGCATTTACAAGCGCTTCTCCTTCAGCCTTGGCTACGAGCGCTTCGAGACCGATGGCTGGCGCGAAAACTCGGACCAGGCGGACGAGATCGGCAACGCCTTCGTCCAGTTCGAGCTCGGCGCCAAAACCAGCCTCCAGGCAGAGTATCGTCAGCGGGAAACCGAGACCGGCGACCTCGCGATGCGCTTCTGGGAGGACGATTACCGGCCCGAGCTGCGCCGCACGACCGAGATGGATACCGGCCGCGTCGGCCTGCGCCACTCCTTCGGCCCGAACTCGACCCTGCTGCTCTCCTACCTCCACCAGGAGGCTCAGGACCTCTACACGGACGGGCTGGACATCGTGGCCGGCCTCCTGTCGGTGGAGATCGACGGCGACAGCACCTCCGACGGCTTCGAGGGCCAGTACATCTACCGCGCAGGCGGCGCCCCCGGCGCCGGCGGCTTCAATCTGATCGCGGGAGGCGGCCACTTCGAGATCGAGAATGACCTTCTCCTGACCGCGCTCATTGACCTGCCGCCGCCGCCCTTCGGCCCTGGACCGATCGAGAGTGTCCAGCAGATCTCGTCGAAACCCAGACACGACAATGTATACGCCTACGCCAACATCACCCTTCCCGCCGATCTCAGCTTCACCCTCGGCGTCAGCGCCGACCGCTTCGAAGACGAGGGCGGCATCGGCGAGCGGGACCAGGTCAGCCCCAAGCTCGGCGTGACCTGGCGGTTGGGGTCTGGGACGACCCTCCGTGCGGCAGGCTTCCAGACCCTCAAGCGGATGCTGGTCACCGGCCAGACGCTGGAGCCGACCCAGGTCGCCGGCTTCAACCAGCTCTACGACGACCCCAACGGAAACAGCGCCACAGTCTGGGGCGCCGCCATCGACCAGAAGATCGGCGACAGCGTCTTCCTCGGCGCCCAGTACACCGAACGCGACACCGAAACTCCGACCTTCTTTTTTGACCTCGACACCTTCGAGATGCAACTCATCGATGCGTCGCAGGACGAGAAACTCAGCCGCTTCTACTTCTTCGCGACGCCGCACCGGTGGTGGTCCCTCAGCGCCGAGTACGACTACGAGAAGATCGAGCTCGACCCGATCCTGCAGCTCGGCTTCAAAAAGGTCTCCACGCAGCGGGTGCCGCTCGGGCTCCAGTTCATCCACCCGAGCGGCTTTACCGCCAGCGTCAAGGGGACCTATGTCGACCAGGAGGGCAGATTCGAGCTTCGGGTGCCGCCCTTCGGCTACGCGCCCGGTGCGACCGACTTCTGGCTGCTCGACGCGGCCCTGCGCTATCGGCTGCCGAAGCGCTTCGGCTTCGTCTCGGTCGGTGTCAACAACGCCACCGACGAGGAGTTCAGCTATCTGGCGACCGAGTCGATCCTGCCGTCGAGCGCAAAGAACCTGACCCTGCGGCCCGGCCGGACCTACTTCGCCAGGGTGACGCTGGCGTTTCCGTAGGGGTGGATGGGACGATCGAAGATGAGGGATCGCCGGCCCACAAAATGGCCCGATCACGCGACCACGGCGGTACCCGACCCATTCGTGGATCGAGTCGCAATCACGAAGATGTGTGTAAAGTTTCGGCAGAGGCCGAAGATTTTTCCGGTAGTTCGTTGCAACAACGGACAGGACCGGCTAGACTGCCGGCATCTATTTGTGGGGAGAGAGTACATCGGAGATGGGTTTAAGGACGTTGTGAACGTCCGAAAGGAGATTGCGATGCGTTCGAGAGAGTCATTGTTTTGTGTGCGTTGTGGTGGTGTAGTCGCACTAGATCTGCTGGCAGCCCGCTGCGGCACATGATCGATGGTCCTATTACGGAGTGCACGACGGGAACGATGGCGGCTGGACGGTGCTGACCTGGATCGGTACGGTCGATGCGCTGTCACGTTGCAACCCCGATGCAAGTGGTCGGATGAAGCCCTGTGCGGCACCGGCGGTGAGCGGTACTGGAACCGGTACAAGAACATCGTCGCACGCATACGGTCCTGGTTTACAAGCCCGCGCCCTACACATTGATCGACGTGTCCTCGGCTTGCCAGAGTATCGATCGTGGTCTGGGGATGATGCAGTCGGTATTCTCCGGCGACTGACGTCGGCGAAAGGTGTCGGCATACATGTGTCACGAGCAGGCGGTTCGACGTCAACGCCGAATGGATGTCAAGCGACGACCTGGTGGATCGCCGTTCGAGGCGTGAAGCACGTGACGTCGTAGACAACGGTGACTTGATCAAGGGTCCGAAGACCAGGGTCGCTGTACGAATCCCCGGGTTCGGCGATGAGTTGACGAGAACGTGCTGCCCGTAGGCTGCGTGCCAAGCTGTGGTCCGCCACTTCCGTATCAGTCGAATATCAAGACCGAGATCATCAACTTCGAGGGTTGTTTTGCGCAGTTCGAATACGACTTGAACAGCAATGGCAGTTTGATCGATTGGGGTTCCGTCTGCAGTTTCTTTGAACAGGATACGCAGGAGTGGATTGCATGCTGCGCGAATCCTCTCTATGAGAACGATGTGGAATGCGGGTGCAATCCGGATGTCGAGGATTGCTGCAACCACGAAGATTTCACCGGAAACACGCTGTACCTCTTAGTGCCAGATCCAGACAATCCCGAGGGTGATCCTTTGCAGCTGCCGGTCTATTTCGGAGATGGCTCGTTCGGTGTCGGTCCGGCTTCATGCACGTGCACCGTCATCAACGGAGCGCAAGTGTGCTGGGGCAAGCGCTGTCCGAGAACTTAGAAACGTTTGTAGTCCTGTCGTCAGGGCAAATCTGCGCATGATCCGGCCGGGCCCCTCGCGGGCCCGGCCGCCTTTTCCGCCGGGAAAGGGCCGTGACACGTCGGCGCTTGCCCGGCGGCAACCGCCGATGCTACGATGCGGCCCTCACAGGTTTGAGAGATGACTGCCAAGGGCCGACTCCTGTTTGACGAGCAGGCGCGGGAGAAGCGCCGGTGGACCCTGTTCGCGGCCGGCGCCTGCCTGGTGGCCGCGGTCTGCATGCTGCTCGGTATCGGTCAGGCCTTCCAGCTCAAGATCCAGGACGCCTGGTACGGCATCCGCGGCGAGCGCAAGCCGAGCCCGCAGGTCGTGATCGTCGGCATCGACGGCAAGGCGCTCAACGCGGAGGAAGAGCGGTGGCCGTGGCCGCGCGACACCTACGTGCCGTTGATCGAGAAGCTCAGCGACGCCGGCGCCAAGGTGATCGGCTTCGACATCGCCTTCTCGAAGACCACCGCCGAGGACGACGCGCTCGCCGAAGCGATGCGCGCTTCCGGCAGCGTCGTCTTCGGGATGGTCTTCAACGATGCCGGCGACCCGAGCCCGCCCAGCGAGACGCCGCCGGCGGAGGTCGTCGAGCAGGCGGTGCCGCCCTTCGATCTCCCATATCTCCGGATCGTCCCGGCGCCCGGCGTCGAGCCGCCGGCGCCGGCGCTGATCGAGGCGGCGGCGGCGGTCGGCCATGTCGCGTTGATTCCGAGCGTCGACGGCACCGTACGGCGGGTGCCGACACTGATCCAGCACGGAGACCGGGCCTACCCCTCGCTTGCCCTGCAGGTCGCGCGGGTCTACACCGGCGTGCCGCTCGATGAGGTGGAGGTGACCGAGAGTCACCTCCGGGTCGGTTATGCCGACGTACCGATCACCCAGTCCGGCGAGGCGCTGGTCAACTGGTCGAGGGGGGACCTCGACCACGTCTACCCGACCTACTCGGTGCTCGACGTGCTCCGCGGCGACGTCGGTGAACGCGAGCTGGACGGGAAGGCGGTGCTCGTCGCCATGACCGCCGAGGGGCTCGACGACCGGAAGTTCCCGTTCGGCATGACCCTTCCGGGCGTGATTCTGCACGCGACGTTTCTCGACAACTTCTTCACCCTGAGCTTTCTCGAGAGTCCCGGCTGGGGGATCGGTCTCGAGTTCGGGCTCTTCCTGGCCCTGGTCGTGGTCGCCGTTCTCCTCTTCCCGCGTCTGCCGACTCCGGTCCTCCTCGCCGCGGCGCCGGTCCTGGTGCTCGCGGTGCTCGGGTTGTCCCTCTATCTCTTCATCGTCCAAGCAGTGTGGTGGCCGCCGCTCTATCCGTGCCTGGCGATCGTCTTCCCGTTTACCACCACGGTCATCTTCAAGCTGCGCTCGACCGAAAAGGCCAAGGACGTCGAGGTGGCCAAGGTCCGCGAGGCGGAGGACAAGATTGCCGAGGCACAGCTCGAGAAGGGCCTCGCCTTCCAGGAGAAGGGGAGCCTGGATCTGGCGATCGCGACCTTCAACCGGCTGCCGTTGACCGAGGACATGAAGATCATCTACCTCAACCTCGGTTTCGACTTCCAGAGCCGCGGCAATCTGGAGAAGGCCTTCCTCTGCTACAAGCGGGTCTACGACATGGACCCGAGCTTCGAGGACGTCGCCGACCGTCTCGAGGCGATGCGGAAGGCGGGCGTCGGGACCCAGCTCGTGGTTGGCCAGTCGATGCCGTCGGCGCCATCCGTCATGCCGCAACGACCGCCCGGGGCATTCACAAAGGTCGTGGATGTGCCGGGTGAGAAGACCCTCGGGATGGGCTCGCCGGACTCTCCCACCGTGCGCATAGAAGACGAGGCGACCATCGGCCCCGCTCCGACCGTCGGCCCGAGCGTTGTGTCCCAGTCTGTTCCCGCGGTCGCGCCGCAGCCGGGGACCCAGGGGAGCCGCTACCGGATGGTCCAGAAGCTGGGCAGGGGGGCGATGGGCGAGGTCTTCCTCATGGAGGACACCAATCTCGACCGCAAGGTGGCGATCAAGACAATCCGGCCCGACGTCGAAATGTCCTCGCGTGAGGCGATCGAGATGCGCCAGCGCTTTGTCAGGGAGGCGAAGACCGCCGGCAAGCTGACCCACCCCAACATCGTGACCGTCTACGACTCCTTCGAGGGCGAGGGCGGCATCGCCTACATCGTCATGGAATATGTCGAAGGCGACACGCTTGCGAACATCATCAAAAAGACGCGGCTCACGGTGCCGCAGGTCAAGCACGTGATCGTCAACGCCGCGAATGGGCTCCAGCACGCCCATGAGCATGGGGTCTTTCACCGCGACGTCAAGCCCGAAAACATCATGGTCTCGCCAAAGACGGGCGTTACCAAGCTGATGGACTTCGGCATCGCGCGACTGGTCGAGTCGAACATGACCGCGACCGGAAGCGTGCTCGGCACGCCCGCATACATGTCGCCGGAGCAGATCACCGGGAAAAAGGTCGATGCACGAAGCGATGTGTTTGCCCTCGGCGTCGTCCTCTACGAGCTCCTGGTTGGACAACGACCCTTCGGCGGCTCCAAGATCACCGAATTGATGTTCGCGATCCTCCAGCACGAGCCGACACGACCCTCGGTTGCGGACGCCCAGCACAAGGTCAGCCCCGAGTGGGACGCTCTCGTTCTGAAGTCGTTGGCGAAAAAGCCGGAAGAGCGTTATCAGTCGGCCCTCGATTTCGCCAACGCCGTCCGGGCGGTACGGGCGAAGTAACACGATTTCGTGCGCCTTCCACGACGAGCGTGAATCGGTGGGTGGTTCTGTGCCCCGAAGCCTGCGTCCTGATCCCGGAGGGGCGGGTGGGCTACATCGTCAGCGCCATCAATGCCTTCTGGACGTGGAGGCGGTTCTCGGCCTCGTCGTAGACCACCGACTGCGGGCCGTCGATGACCTCGTCCGTGACCTCGCGGCCGCGGTCGGCGGGCAGCGGGTGCATGTAGATGAGGTTGTCGGCGCCGAGGGCCATGTGCTCGGCGCCGCAGCGCCAGGCCGGGTACTTCTCGATCAGCGCCAGGCCTTCCTCGGTGTCGCGGGTGGTCATCAGCGGGCCCCACGATTTCGGGACGACGACGTTGGCATCGGTGAAGGCGTCCTCGAAGCGGTGGGTGATCTCGAATCGGGCGCCGCCGGCCTCGGCGTTGGCCTTCGCCTGGGCCTCGATCTCGGGCATCAGCTTGAACTCCGGCGGGTAGGCGAGGGTGACGTCGATGCCAAAACGGGGCATCAGCAGGATCAGGCTCTGCGGCACCGACAACGGCCGCACGTAGTTGGGGGCCGAGGTCCAGGCGACGCCGAGCTTGAGGCCGCGGGTCTTGCCGTGTTTTTCGCGGATGGTCAGCAGGTCGGCGAGAATCTGGCACGGGTGGTAGACGTCACACTGCATGGAGATGACCGGCACCGAGGCGTGCTCGGCGACCTCGCGGATGTATGTGTTGCCCTCGCCGAAGGCGCAGTGGCGGATCGCGATCCCTTCACCGTAACGCGACAGCACATTGGCGGTGTCCTTGGCGTTCTCGCCGTGCGAGATCTGCATCTTGTCGGGGGACAGGTAGATGCCGTGGCCGCCGAGCTGGGTGATGCCGGTTTCGAAGGAGTTGCGGGTCCTGGTCGAGGCGTCGAAGAAGATCATGTAGAGCGTCTTTGCCGACAGCAGCGGAGTCGGCTCCCCGGCGGCGCGCTTCGCCTTGAGCTCCGCCGCCAGATCGAGCGCCTCCCCGAGCTCCTCGACCGACCAGTCCTGAGTCGTGATGAAATCCCTACCTTTGAGCTGTCCTGTCATGTGCTGTTCTCCCTCCGGCGGACCTGGAATACCCCCCACCCACCATTTGAACCACAAAGGCACAAAGACACGAAGGTTGTCACAAAGAAAATCATCTGTGTCACATCACGTACCGATGAATACCATTCTTGATGAGGGACACGTTGAAGTTTATGAGAAAGCCAAGCCGATAGTTGCCGAGTTTCAGGTATGTCAACAGCTGTGAGGTGTGGACGGCTACCAGTGTCTCAACCGCCTTGATTTCAATTACCACCAGGTCGTTCGACCAAAAAATCCAGGCGGAGCCCCGAGTCTATTTGATGGTCTTTGTAGTTGATCGGCATCACAAGTTGTTGTTTGTACGAGAGGCCGCGCTCTGAAAGTTCGTAGGCCATACACTCCTCATAGACTGACTCGAGGAGGCCGGGCCCCAGCGTCGAGTGCACCAAATATGCTGCATCGACAATTTCGGTCGCTATTTCCTCTGTCCGGGGTGAAAGGGTCATTCTTGGTGGCTACCTTTGTGCCTTTGTGTCTTCGTGTTTGCGACGGTCTGCTCGGCAAGTACTTCTGGTATCAGAGAGTACACCGCGGTGGCTTTGATGAGGTCTTCGACCTTGACATGTTCTTCGGTGGTGTGGGCGAGCTCTTCGCGGCCCGGGGCGAAGCCGATGGTCGGGATGCCGTACGCACCCATCGTGGCGACGCCGTTGGTCGAGAACCACCAACGCGAGATGGGCGGTCTGGCCCCGAGCACCTCGGCGGCGGCGGCCGCCGCTCCCTGAACCAGCGCGTGGTCTTCGTCGAGGACCCAGGTCGGGTAGTACTTGTCCTGCTGAGCCCTGGTCCCCCGCCAGCTCACCGAGTCGTACTTCAAGAGCTCGACCTCGGCATCACCGAGGTGGGGGAGTGCCCGCAGCTCGGCCATCGCGCTGTCGACGGTCTCGCCGATGGTGAGCCGCCGGTCGAGGTAGATCCGGGCGGAGTCGGGCACCGCGTTGAGCGACGGCGTCGTGCACTCGATCGATGAGACGATGATCGAGCCCTTGCCGAGAAAATCGTCCTCGGCGAGACCGCCGTTGAGCTTTTCCACGTCCGAGATGATCGGCGCCATCTTGTACAACGCGTTGACGCCGCGGGCGGCGTGCGCCCCGTGGGCCGACACGCCGTGGGTGGTGATCGTGGCCTCCATCCGACCACGGTGGCCGCGAAAGACCGCGAGGTCGGTCGGCTCACCGAGCACCACGACATCGGGTTTGATGCCCTCGTTCTCGATCAGATGGCGCATGCAGTAGCCGTCGCAGTCCTCCTCCATCACCGATGCGGTGAGGTAGAGGCTGACGCCGTCCGGCAGGCCGCGCTCGGCCAGGATCTTGGCGCCGTAGGCCATGCCGGCAATCGGCCGGCAGCTCGTCGACCGCGCCGCGGCCCCAGACCTCGCCGTCGGCGAGCTTGCCGGCGAAGGGATCGAAGCCCCAGCTGTCGGGGTCGCCGACGCCGACGCAATCGATGTGGCCGTCGAAAAGGATCTTGAAATCGCCCGACCCGATGCGGCCGACCACGGTGCCGAGGCCGTCAAAGAAGACCTCGTCAAAGCCCAGCGCCTCGTACTCGCGGCGGACCCGCTCGCACCGCTCGCCCTCCTGTCCGCTCTCCGCCGGGATGGCGATGAGGTCGCGCAGGAAGCGGACGATGTTTTCTTCGTAGCGACGGGCGGCGCTCAGCGCCGCAGGACCCCGGTCTTGTGTCATCGATCCTCCTCGCGGCCCGTTCCGAAGCCCGGTGGGCAAACGGCCGGTGTGTACTATAGTCCGAATGGCGCCGTTTCGAGCGCCCGAAAGGACCGGAGAGATGCCGACCCCAGACGAGGTGCTCGCCAACACCGTCCGGCGTTGCCGCGAGCGCGACATCATTATTCCGACCTACCGCCAGATGGCGAAGCCCGAGCTGATCCCACGAGGTATCAGGGAGGAGCTTGCCGGGATCGGCCTCTGGGACCTCGACCCCCGCAACCTCTTCCGGATCACCTGGAAGAACGAGCCGGTCGCCTCCGGCGGCGGATTCGGGTCGGTCAACTTCATCGAGCTGCCGGGCGCGCTGACCGGGGTCGAGGCCCGCATCTTCGTGCTCCTCGGAAAGTACTTTCCGACCGGGGCGCACAAGGTGGGCGCGACCTTCGGGCCGCTGGTCGAGAAGCTGGTGCGGGGCGACTTCGACCCCACCACCCAGAAGGCTCTGTGGCCGTCGACCGGCAACTACTGCCGCGGCGGCGCCTACGACGCCCATCTGCTCGCGTGTCCCTCGATCGCGGTCCTGCCCGAGGGCATGTCGCGCGAGCGCTTCGAGTGGCTGGAGAAGATCGGCTCCGAGATCTTCGCGACACCGGGCTCCGAGTCCAACGTCAAGGAGATCTACGACAAGACCAGGGAGCTGAAGGCCGAACGGGGCGACGGGATCGTGGTCCTCAACCAGTTTGCCGAGTTCGGCAACGCCGTCTGGCACTACGTCTGCACCGGCCGTGCGATGGAGGAGGTCTTCGAAGCGGAGCGCGAGGCGAAATCCCGTTTTGCCGGCGTCTGCCTCACCCAGGGCTCGGCCGGGACTCTCGGCTGCGCCGAGTACCTGCGCGAGGTCTTTCCGAAGCTCAAGGTGGTGGCGGCGGAGGCGCTGCAGTGCCCGACCCTTCTCCTCAACGGCTACGGTTCGCACCGCATCGAGGGGATCGGCGACAAGCACGTGCCGTGGATCCACAACATCAAGAACATGGACGTGGTGGCGGGGATCGACGACCAGGGCTGCATGGGTCTGCTGCGGCTCTTCAACGAGCCGGAGGGACGGTCGTATCTGAAGGCACGCGGGGTCGACCCGTCGCTCGTCGACCGGCTCGATGTGCTGGGTATCTCGGGCATCGCCAACCTCCTGACCGCGGTCAAGACGGCGCGGTTTTTCGAGATGGGTTCGAAGGACATGCTCTTCACCGTCGCCACCGACTCGATGGAGCTCTACGGTTCACGGTTCGAAGAGGAGCGCAATCGGCACGGCGTCTACACCGAAACCGCGGCCGCGGTGCACCATGAGCGCCACCTTCTCGGCGCCGGCACCGACCACGTGTTGGAGCTCGGCTACTGGGACCGGAAGCGGATCCACAACCTCAAGTACTTCACCTGGGTGGAGCAGCAGGGCAAGACGGTCGAGGAGCTCGACGCCCAGTGGTACGACGACGACTACTGGACCCGCCACCTCCATGCCTGGGAAGAGTGGGACCGCCGCATCGATGAGTTCAACGCGCGGACCGGTCTGATGGAGCGCTATCGCTGATCAACTGTCGCCGGTCGTCTTGCGCAGCCGTTTGTCGGCCTGCCGGTCCCGGACCATCGCCTGGATGTACCGTTCGCCGTGCACGAAGGGCCGGCCGAGCGGGTACCAGCCGTCGATCATGTGATCGGTCACGGCCAGCGAAAGGTCGTTCGGGTTGGACGCGTAGACCAGCTCGTAGGTCGTCACAGGCGTCATGGCGGACCTCCATTTCACCACGCCGGGATTTTGCAGGATCGATGCCAGGGTTTGTTCCGGTTTTGGGTGGTTTCCGAGCCAGGATGCCGTACCATCCCGGGGCACCCGTCTCGAAGCTGCGCGACGGACGATTGGAGTTGAGATGACCGATGACCAGCGGTTGCGCGAGGAGAGGCTGTCAAGTGAGAAGGTCTACGAGGGCAGGATCCTGAATATCGAGGTGGACCGCGTGCGTTTGCCGAGCGGCGCCGAGGCCCTGCGGGAGGTCGTGCGGCACCGCGGCGCGGTGGTGATACTGCCGCTGCACGATGACGGGCGGGTCGAGCTGGTCCGGCAGTACCGCTACCCGACCGGCACCGTGGTTCTCGAGCTGCCGGCCGGCAAGCTCGATTCCGGTGAGGAACCGTCCGAGTGCGCGGCCCGCGAGCTCGAGGAGGAGACCGGGTGGCGGGCGGTCGAGATCCGGCCGCTGGGCTCGTTCTACACCACCCCCGGCTTCTCCGACGAGGTGCTGCACGCCTTCATCGCCACCCCGCTCGAGCCCGCCCCCGATGTCGTTCCCGACCCGGACGAGGCGATCGAGATCGTCACCATGACGGTTGACGAGGCCCTGGCTGCCTGCCGTTCGGGTGAGATCCGAGACAGCAAGACGATCGCGACGCTGCTCCTCGCGCAGCTCAACGGCTGGATCTGAGTTGAATCAGTGACCAGGAACGAGGAATGACATCCGCCCGCCCCACGGTCCCGGGAGGTGGGGTGGGAATTCCTAATTCCTCATTCCTAATTCCTCATTCTGCTCCGTGGGACAGTACTCATCCCGCCGCCGCGTCAGGTCGGCGATCACCGCGTGATGGAAGTCGAGCTCGGGGTGTTCTTTCGTGACCCCGGTCTTGTAGTCGGCGATGTCCAGCATCTCCATCCGGCAGCGGATGGTCTTGAACGGGGTCGGCAGGAGCTCGCCCGGGACCTGGACGTGGTGGAGGCCGCCCGAGTAGACGACCAGCATCCGCCCTCCGGGCAGGACCTCGAGGATGTCGGCGATGCCGCTGCGAACGGTCATCGGCCGGCCCTGCGCGTCGAGGCCGTTGGCCCGCTTCATCCGGCCCTCGGGGAGGATGATCACGAGGGCTTTCGCATCGACCCGGTTGAGCACGTTGTCCCAGGTCTGGTCGCGCTGGCGGGTGACCACGATCGGATGGCGGACCAGCAGACGGAAGAACATCCCGATGCGTCGCTTCATGGTCTTCTCGGCCACCGGGAGGAGCCCGTGACGGGCGAACTTCCACAGCAGATTGGCGGGGGCGTAACCGGCGATCAGGGGTTCGTAGAGGCTGGTGTGGTTGAGAATCGCGACGATGCGGGTGTTCAGCGCGTAGTCGTCCGGCTCACCGTCCAGCCACTCGTTTTCGAGCCGAAAGAAGATCCGGCTCGAGGTCCGGATGATCATCAACAGGAGAAAGGTGATGATCGCCTTGATCATGCGTCGTGCGGTGCCACCGCAGGTAGTTTAACCCTTCCCCGCCGACCCGGTAAACCTCGGCTCGGCTGCGACCCCCTACCAGTCGAAGGTCAGTCCGAGATACCCGTTCGTGGTCGCCGCCGGGATCCACACCGGCTGAACGCCGTCGAAGTATCCAAAGGTCGTGTAGAGCTCGTTGCCGAGATTGTTGACCCTCACCTGCAGGCTGAGTCGACGGGCGCTGATGAGATCGGCGAGGGTCCGGCCGAGGTCGACATCGAGCCCGAGACCGGCGACGGCGTAGGCCGGGTTGACGCGGTGGATGTACGCGGGGTCGTCACGGATCTCGGGGAACCTGCGCATGTCCTCGGTGTTGTCGAGGTAGAAATCGTCGACAAAGCGGAGCTGCAGAAAGCCGTCGACCGGCCCGGCACCGCCCCGGATCTCGAGGGTGCCCATCAGCTCCGGACTCACCGGCAGCGAGTTGCCGGACTGGTCGATCTCCTCGCCGCCGTAGCCATACTCGACGAACTCGTCGATGGTGTTGCGGGCCCAGGCGGCCGTCAGCCGGCCGCTCCAACGCGGGTGCGGCGCCCAGGTCAGATCGAGCTCGACGCCGCGGTGGGTGGTCAAGGCTCCGTTCGCGGTCACCGGATCGCCGTTGTTGTCGAGACCGCCGGCCCAGACGATGGCGTTCGAAAAGTCGAGGTAGTAGAAATTGAGGTTGGCGCCGCCGGTCTTCCAGGTGTAACGAGCGCCGAGCTCGTAGTCGGTGAGCTCCTCGGGATCCAGCTCCTGCGGTGGCGGGGCCCAGAAGTCCTGCGGGTCATAGATGTCGCGGAAGGCCGGCTCACGGCCGCCGCGCGAGACGTTGCCGTAGAGGCTCCAACTCTGCGATGCGCGGTAGCTGAGACCGAGCCTGGGCAGGAGATAGGTGTAGCTGGTGTCGAACGCGACACCTTCAATCGTGTCGTCGTGCATGTCGTAGCGGTGGGAGGTCCAGGTCAGACCGGCAAGCAGGCTCCAGCGATCGCCGAAACGCCAGCTCTCCTGGACGAAGGGCTGGAGGGTCCTCTTGTCGAGCTGGTAGTCGTAGTAGCGGTGGTCGGGTGGCAGCTCGGGGGGATAGAACTGCGCCCACTGGACGAGGCCGAAGTGGCGGCCGCTGTGGAACCGCACGGCGGCGCCGAATTGGAGCGAGCCCCGGCCGCCGCCGTGCCGCCACTCGAGGTTCGGAATCCAGCCGCCGTCCCACTCGTCCACCTCACGGCGGCGCACCAGATCGGTCGTGTCGATGAGTTCGCCGCCCGGTCCTGGAAAGGGGGGCAGACCGTACTCGGGGAACCAGCGGTCTTCCTTGAACTGCTGGAAATAGCCGTCGCCGGTGAAGTAGAAAAACGTGTTCCGGAACACCAGGTCGTCGCTGAGCTGCCAGGTGTGGACCAGCTGGTAGTGGGGCTGGAAAAAGCTGTCGATCTCGTTCGGGTACTGGAGGGGGTTGTAGCGGCGGTCGCTGCGGACATTGCCGGTGACCTCACCGTCGAGATACGCCCTTGGGATCCCCTCGAAGGCGAGGTGGGTCTCCTCGGGGCCGCCGAAGAGGTTGATCTGGAGGGTGGTCCGGGCGCCGTAGCGCACGACCGAGCCGTAGTAGTTCCACATCGACGCCCAGGAGAGATCGCGATAGCCGTCGCTCGAGACCTTCGAGTAGCGAAACGAGGCCGCCCAGCGATCGTCGATCAGGCCGGTGTCGAAGGCGAGCGAGAACCTGGAGGTGCCGTAGGAACCGCCCAAGGCGACCAGCCGCAGCCGCCGCTCGGCGGCCGGCGTGCTGGTCCGGACGTCGATCGACCCACCGATGGCGCTGCCGCCGTAGAGGTTGGTGCCGACACCGCGCTGGACCTGGATGTCGTCGGTGCTGGCCAGAAAGTCGGCCAGATCGATAAAGAACAGACCGTGTGAGTGGGCGTCGTTGAGCGGCACCCCGTTGAGGCTGACCGCGGTCCGCCGCATGTCGAAGGAGCGGAGGAAGAAGTACGAGTAGCCGATGCCGTTGCCCGAGTCGTTGTAGGCGTAGAAGCCGGGCACCGGCTCGAGGAACACGGGCACGTCCTGGGCCCAATAGCGGCGCTCGATCTCGTCGTGTTCGACGTTGCTGACGGTGACCGGTGGATCGCCGCCCCCGGCACGGAGGCCGCTGACCTCCACCTCGCCGGCAAAGAGGGGTTGCACCTGGAGCGAGAGGAGACGGGTGTGGGCGAGATCGGTGATATTGAGGTCGAGAGATTGGAATCCGGTCGCCGTCACCCGCACCCGCAGGTTTGCCGGCGCGGGGTCGGGAAGCGTAAAGGTGAACGCGCCGCCGTCGTCGGTCGAGGTGTGGAGGTCGACCCGGTCGGCCGTCGCCCTGATTTCGGCGCCGGCGATCGGGTGCTTTGGTGGCGGCATCGATGAGCGTGCCGCGGAGCTCGACCGCTGAAACCGCCAGCGGCCATGCCGTCAACAGCAGAACCGATCAATTGTCGTGTGAGCGATCTCATGCCGTGGCTCCGGTTCTCGACCCGAGCTGGGCCGGCGGGTTGTGGGAAGCCCGCTCCGGATGCGCTGCGGCAAGGGGGTGGGCGTCTCCAGTTTCCTCCGCCGGTATGATCCGGGTCAGGTTCGAGGGGTGTGCTCTCAGCCCCGATATCGTCGGGGCACCCCCACGGAAACGCAGCTGCGTCAGTACGCCAAAGAACTGCTCAGAGTATGGGTTCCGCTGCGGGTGGTGTCAACTCCGGACGAATCGAATTCTCAATTCTCAATTCTCAGTTTTGAATTCCCCTCCACCCGTCCCTGATCTCGGGGAGGACGGGCGGGAATTCAAAATTGAGAATTCAAAATTGAGAATTGCCACCCACCCGTCCCCACCAGTTTTGAGTTTTGAGTTTTCAATTTTTAGTTGTCCCCCACCCACCCCGAAAGAAAGGGGAGTGATGGGAGGGAACTCAAAACTCAAAACTCAGAACTCAAAACTCAAGACTCAAAACTCAGAACTCAGAACTCAAAACTCAGAACTGTCAGCTACTCCCGTTTGCCCTGCGGTGGAAAGACCAACGCTCCGAGGGTTCGGAGCAGCACGATCAGATACATCGCGGGGCCGTGGTGTCGGAGCGAGTAGAGGTCGAACTCGAGCTTGACGAGGTGCTCCTCCGGCTCGGAGCAGTAGGGGAACTGGACCTGCGCCCAGCCGGTTATTCCCGGCCGGACCGAGTAGCGGAAGGCGTAGAAGGGAATCTCGTTTTCCAGGCGTTCGGCGAGCTCGGGGCGTTCCGGCCGCGGGCCGACGAGGCTCATTTCGCCGCGCAGTACGTTGACGAGCTGGGGCAGCTCGTCGATGCGCCACCGGCGGAGGACCCTTCCCACCGCAAAGACCCGCTGGTCGTCCTCGCTCGCATACTGCGGCCCGTTGCTTTCCGCGCCGCGGCGCATGGTTCGCAGCTTGTAGAGCGTGAACGGTCGTGCGAAGCGGCCCAGGCGTTGCTGGCGGTAGAGCACCGGCCAACCGTCGTTGAGCAGGATCCCGATCGCGGCCAGGAGCAGCAGCGGAGAGGCCAGGACCAGCAGGCCGCTGGCGGTGGCAATGTCGAGCAGACGCTGGACGTGGTGGAAGGTGGTCGTGGCGAGGGATGAGAAATCGCCGGTGGCGATAAACCACCTCGAGTCCACCTGTCGCACCGGGATGCGGCCGGTGAGGGCCGCATACGCGCCGGCCGAGTCGACCACCGTCGTACCGCGGAAGTTGAGCGCCGCCAGCCGGTCCGCGGTGGGATCGTCGTCCAGTTGGGCGACGATCACGAGGTCGACGTCGTCGAAATCGTGGCGTGTCAACCGCGAGCCGTCGTGCCCGTTGGGCGTGGGCAGGTGGCGGACGATCTGAAACGGAGGTGACGGACGATCGGCGAGCACCTCCTCGAGCGCGCTGACGATGGGGCCGGTACCGATCACCACCGCGCGCCGCGCGGAGGATCGTGTGCTGATCTCGTACCACAGGAACCGGAGCATCGTCTCGATCGGCATCGCGATGAGCAGGGTCAGGACCAGGAGGCCGCGGCCGAAGCGCCACGGCAGCGACAGGTAGGTCCCGAGCACGAGAGCGATCGCGAGGCTGACGCTCAGCGCGGCCATGCGCGCGAGCAGGAAATCGCGAGAGCGCCAGGTCTCCGGCCGGTAGAGATCGAAGGTGATGGCCAGCGCGAGCTGAGCGAGCACCGCATAGGCGATGAACCCGGGGTGGTCGAGGATGCGGCCGAGCTCCTGCGGCAATACCCAGCCGCCGAACCGGATCCAGGTGGCAATGAAACCCCCCGCGAGCAGCGCAGCGGCGTCCATCGCCGCCAGCAGCGCCTGGGTCGCTCGCCGGTTGTCCACGATTCGCTGCATCGGCCGATTCTTGGACCTGCGACGGGGGATGTCAACCTCGAAGCACCCCGCAACCCTCGACCGAGACCTCCAGGAGGAGCTTGGACCCATCCGTTCGGGAAAGGAGTGCCTCCCACCAGAGATTGCGTCGAGTATTGGCCGACGGTGTCGGTGCGCGCTATCATGAGCAACGGGAAAATGACGATTCCGAAGATATCCAATCAGACACCAGGCGTTGTCCCAGGGTTGCGGAGGGTTTCCGGTCGCTGGTTCGAACGAGTGGTTTCGTTCGTGGTGGCGCGCGCGGTGATTTCACGATGAAGTGCCCTTCGTGCGCCAACGAGATCTCGGCCGGGGACGAGTGCTGCGCGAACTGCGGGATCTCACTGGGCGACGCCGAGCAAACGGTGGTCCTCGGCCATGAGCCCGATCACGACCATACAGAGGTTATCCTCCCAGGGGACGGCGAGTTCGATGCGACGATCGATGTCGATGCGGCCTCACTCGTCGGCGCCAGCGAGTTCGACGCGACCGTCGATGTCGATTCCGCATCTCTTGCCGAGGGCGGCGGTGGCGTGGCGACCCAGGCGGCGAAGAATCTCTCGTTTGCCGGCACCGCCGGCCCGCTCGAGGTCGGGCAGTCGTTCGGCGACCGCTACCGGATCGACAAGCTGCTCGGCTTCGGCGGCATGGGGGCGGTCTACAAGGCGTGGGACCGCGAGCTGGACATCCCGGTCGCCCTCAAGGTGATCCGGCCGGAGGTGGCGCAGGACCGGACGATCGCCGAGCAGCTCGACCGACGGTTCAAGCGCGAGCTCCTGCTGGCCCGAAAGGTGACCCACAAGAACGTGGTCCGGATCCACGATCTCGGCGAAATCGAGGGCATCAAGTACATCACCATGACCTTCATCGAGGGTGAGGACCTGCTCGCGGTGCTCAAACGAGAGGGCACGGTGCCGGTCCGTGAGGCCTTGCGAATCCTGCGTCCCGTTGTCTCGGGGCTGCACGCGGCCCATGAGGCGGGGGTCGTGCACCGGGATCTCAAGCCGGCCAACATCATGGTCGAGCCCTCAACCGGTGAAAGCTACATCATGGATTTCGGGATTGCGAGTTCGGCGACACCGACGGCCGTCGATATCGTGGGTCGAATTGCGGATGGGGCGGCCAAGAAGGCTACCGGCTCCGGTGGCCACACCGAAGCGGGGGGGGTCGTCGGCACCCTCCAGTACATGCCGCCCGAGCAGTTCATGGGCAAGGGCGTCGACCAGCGGGCCGACATCTATTCCTTCGGTCTGATCTTCTACGATCTGCTGGTCGGCCGGCGGCGGATCGAACAGGCCCAGAGCGCCTTCAAGGAGTTCCGGGTCCGGGTCGACCATGCTCCACCGGCGCCGAGGTCCCTCGATCCTTCGATCCCCGAGCCCATCGACCGGATCGTCAGCCGCTGTCTCGATCCCGATCCGGAGGCGCGCTATCAGACCTCACACGATCTCGAAGCTGATCTCAACCGCCTCGACGACGATGGCAACCTGCTGCCGGTCACCAGACGACTGACCCGCCGCATGGTGGTGACGACCGCCGCCGTGGTGATCGCGATGGTGGCCGGGACCTGGTGGCTGGCGAGCCTGCGGAATCCGGCGGCGGAGCCGGACCCATTCTCGGTGGTGATTGCGGACTTCGAGAACAGCACCGGCGACGACGCCTTCGAGGGCGCCATCGAGCAGGCTCTCACCATCTCCATGGAGGGCGCGGCGTTCATCAGCGTTTTTTCGCCGGCCAATGCACACAAGATCGCGCAACAGCTCCAGCCGGGCAGCCGGCTCGACGAGAACATGGCCCGGCTCATCTCCCGCCGCGAGGGAGTCAGCGTGATCCTCGCCGGTTCCATCGAACCTGACGGCGACCAGTACGCGCTCGCAGTCAGGGCTCTCGACCCCGGGTTCGAGCCCGGGGAGGGAAAACCGCTGGCGACGGCCAGGGCGACCGCGCGGGACAAGGACGGCATTCTGGCCGCAGTCGCCAGGATCGCCGCAGACCTCCGGGGCGAACTCGGTGACACGACGCCCAAAAGCGACCGTCTGGCCGCAGCGGAGACCTTTACGGCGGCCTCGATGGAAGCCATGCAGGCCTACGCCCGCGGTCAGGACCTGGCGGTGCAGGGAAAGTTCGAAGAGGCGCTCGACGGCCTATCAAGAGGCGGTTGCCAGCGACCCCGCGTTTGGCCGCGCCTATGCCGGCATGGGCGTGGTCTACGGCAACCTGCGGCGCGAGGACGAAGCCGAGGAGAGCTACCAGAAGGCCTTCCAGCACCTCGACCGCATGTCCGAGCGCGAACGCTACCGGACGCTGGGCGGATACTATCTGCTGGTCTCTCACAACTACCAGAAGGCGATCGAGAACTACCAGACCCTGGTCGATCTGTTCCCGGCCGACGGCGGGGCCTACTCCAACCTCGGCTACGCCTACCACATGGCTCGGATGTTCGACAAGGCGGTGGAGGCGGGTCGCCGCTCGGTGGAGCTCGATTCGGGCAACCTCATCAAGCGCATCAACTACGCCATCTACGCAACCTACGCGGGCGATTTCGAGACCGCGATCACCGAATCCGAGACCGTTTACGAACAGAACCCGGATTTCGGCTACGCCCTCTTCACCCTCGGCCGCGCGGCCGCCGCGGCCGGAGACTCGGAAGCGGCGCGGGATGCCTACGCACGCCTGGAACAGTCGGGCGGAATGGGCTCGTCGCTCGCCCCCATGGGCAGGGCGGACCTGGAGCTGTACCGCGGCCACACCGGAGAAGCCGTCGCCATCCTCGAAGCGGCCATCGGGTCCTCCGACGATCCCTTCCAGAAGGCCGCCATGATGGTGGCTCTGGCGGAGGCCCGGCTCAGCTTTGGCGAGTTGGAGCGGGCCGCGGCCACCGCCCAGAGAGCTCTCGAGCTCAGCAAGCACGAGAGCATCCAGTACCTGGCGGCTCGCATCCTGATGGCCGCCGGACGAACCGAGGCTGCGGACGAGCTCGCCCTCGAGCTCGAAAACAAGCTCCAGAGCCAGACCACGGCGCTCTCCGCGCTCATCCGTGGCGAACGCGCGCTCGAAAAAGCACAGCTCGGGACCGCCATGCGTGAGCTTCGTCTGGCCCGGGAGGAGTACGACATCTGGTTCGGCCACTACCTGATGGGTCGCGCCTACTTCGAGGCCGAGCACTTCCCCGAGGCCCTCGACGAGTTCGACCACTGCGTCCGCCGCAAGGGCGAGATCACCGACGTCTTCCTGGTCGACAGCGCCACCCTCCGCTACTTCCCGCCCGCCCTCTACTGGCTCGCGCGCTGCCAGGAGCAGCTCGGCAGCGTCGATGCGGCCCGCGAGCTCTACGCCGAGTACCTCGCGCTGCGCGGCGGCGCCGACCCCCCGGACGCGCTCGCCGCCGACGCGGCGCAGCGGCTCGGCGGCGACTGATCGCTAATTCCCAAAAGAAAAGGCGCCGCGGAGGCGGCGCCTGGGGTGGAAAGAGGGGGCGCCCGGAAGCGCCTGTGCCGTGTGTTTAGTTGAGCTGCACCAGGAAGGGTCCGTCCCCCTGGCTCGCGCAGGTCAGGCTGCTCGAGATGGTGATCTCGTAGCAACCCGTCGGGAGGGGATCGCCACCCTCCTTGGTCTGCCAGTTGTACTGCCACTTCATGAGGAGTGGATCGTACCTGAGATCGCTCGAACCCGGGTCTTCGAGGACCGCTACCGGCTCGACGTTTCCATGCGATCCGCAGTTTTCACCAAAGAACCCATGAATGAGGATGCTGGGAGTGGGCTCGGAGCTGTCGACGGGCAAACCGCTCGCGGAATCGACGTATTGCCAGAGGAGCGGGATGGCGCTGCCGGCGTTGGCCGGGTGGATGTTGTCGTAGAACAACGGCGACTGCAACCCGGAAAAGACCTGGCTCGGCGCGACCGTCAGCGGGATGACCACCGTGTTGTTGGTCTCGTCGTACTCGGAGACCTGGATCGCGTAGTCAACGAAGAGGATCAGGTAGTAGGACCCGCCGGTGACGTCCGGGGGCATGGTGACCGATACGGTCCCCAATGACTCGTCGTAGGGCTCCGTCGTCCGCTCGGGGTCGTTCTCCCCGGCCAGCGGATTGGTCTCCGAATTGAAGGTCGGTGGCGAAAGGATCCGATCGCTCGGATCCAGGTTCGGGTCGTCCGAGAGGTAGATGGCGTGGCGCATGATCCCGGGATACGGGTATGACGGGTTCAAGGGGCGCCGGGCGATGGCGTCCTTGTAACCCTGGTTGCGGAGGGTGAAGGCCGGGAAGTCGACCGTGCCGCAGGGCGCCACCGAGAGCTCGAGCGCCTCGAGGGCCTCCTTTTCGGGGATCATCAGATCGGGCCCCTGCTTGTCGAAGCACTCCTCGTCGCTCTCCGGGTCGCAGGCGAGCTCCATCACCGTCATACTCGGCAGCGAGCCACCGGTGGCGGGATCGGGATCGGGGTTGAACTTGTATGGATCACCGGTGATCGGGTCGATGGGCAGTAACCCGTCGGGTTTGATTTGGTGGGCGCGCAGGGTGACATAGACGTGGTCCGGGACGCGCGGACCCTTGAGGGTGCCGTCGTTGGGGATGTACTCGACACCGTTCTTGGCGAACGACGCACCGTTGGTCTCCGGCGGGTTGTCCGACGGCGCCATGGTAAAGGTCGAGTTGATGACGAAGGCGTTGTCGAGGCCCTCGTTGATGACAAAGGCGTTCTCCGGCGACTTGTTGATGACAAAGGCGTTCTCCGGGTCGGTCCCGGGGCCCTGGGCGAAGGTCGAGAGGATCTGGGTCTGGTTGACGTTGGCCGGGTCGCAGCCGTCGAGGGTCCCGTACGACGATCCCTTGGAGACGATGAGCTGGAAGACGTAGTTGTCGAGGAAGTACTCGGCGTTGTCGATGTTGAGCAGCGGCAGGAAGCTCGAGGCCTCGGTGCTCGCGCCCGGGGTCACCGTCCAGGTGGTGTCGACCACGTCGTGCACATCGTAGTAGGAGGGGATTGGAGGAGGCTCCTCTCCGGGCGCCGGGTTGATGACAAAGGCGTTGATGACAAAGGCGTTGATCACGAAGGCGTTGATGACGAACGCGTTTTCCTCCCCTTCGTTGATGACGAAGGCGTTGTCCGTTGTCGGGTTGATGACGAAGGCGTTCTCCGCCCCGTCGTTGATGACGAAGGCGTTGTCGACGTTGTAGTTGATGACGAAGGCGTCACCATCGACGGTCGGGTTGAAGTACGCGTTCGTCGTCGGCGTGCCGTCGTCGAAGTTGGCCATGCTGGCGGCGGCGTTGAAGGTGATCGAGCCGGTCTGGCAGGGGTCGCAAACGCCGGTCTCCGTCACGGTGACGGTCACCGGCTGGGTCACTCCCGCCGGGACGTAGACCACCTGGGCGGTGCTCGAGTAGGGGAAGATCTCCACCTCGAGGGTCGCGACGATTTGGTTTGGAAGCAACGATACCGTGGCGACCTCAGGGTCGATGGCCAGGGTGTAGAACCGGTTCACCGAGGTCTGGTTGCTGATCGAGAACGGAAACCGCGCGGGCTGGCTCCCGGTCAGCCGATAGCTCGTCGGCGAGCTGATGACGAGCTCGGCGTCGACCCTCGAGGTCAGGACGTCGGTGTTGCGCGAGCCCGGATTGACGCACGAGGTATCTCCAGTCCCCGGGGGGTCGTAGTCGGGATACTGCGTCCACTCGGTCGCCGGATCGCCGGTCTGGGGCGGGATCAGGTGGCGGTTGTCGGTCCAGATCGAGTGGAAGCCGGGGGTGGGGAGATCGGTCGCCAGGGTGGCCCATCTCCAGCTTCCGTCGCCGTCGACAACGAAACGCACGAAGGGCTCGAGGCCCGGGTAGTCGCCGATGAAGGGCGAGGTGCCGGCCGCCGAGGTCGGCGCGCCGACGCGGCTGACCTGGCGCACGCAGGGAGGAAACTCGGTGATCGTCTGGAAATGGGGAGGGATCAATTCCAGGAGAAAATCGTGGTCCGGCGAGCATGGCGGGTTGACCGGCGCCACGTCGACGAGGTCCTCGCCGTCGCCGAGGTCGGCACCGGCGCTCAGCGGGTAGCGCGACACCTGGGCGGAAGAAGAGCCTGACCCGATTCCGGGTCAAGGATCGCGGTGCGGAAATCGAGCAGCCGGTCATAGCCGCTGATGAAGCCGGTGTACGGGCTCACGTCGGCTTCAGTGACGATCTCCTCGGCGGAGTGCCGTAGTTCGCGATCCGGCCGCGTGACTCGAAGTAGCCGAGCATCAGACGCCCACCGCCGTAGCTGAGCTGCGGCATCACCTGCGGTCCCGATGCACGCTCCTGCGGGAGCGTCCCGAAACCGACAGGCGCTGGAGCGAAGGCCGGGAGGGCCGACACTCAACGGCACGTCCGGTCACTCATGTCGATCGCTTCACGATCGCTCCACGTGGCGCCGCCATCGCTGGAGCGGGTGAGGACGATCCGCGGCGGCCCTCCCGCGATCCGGCAGACCGGTCGTGAGGTTGACCCGTTCCTGCCACGCCGCATAGACCGTGCCGTCGCCGGTCACCGCCGCGGTGGGGAAGCCGTTGGAGCGAAAGGCGGTTTCCGGGAAACCGGGATTGACCGGGGGAGGGGCATCCGTCGCGTCAGGAATTGGTGCAACGAGGGTCGAAATGGTCGGCTGGTCGAAGGGCGCCATGTCGGAGTCGGTGAGCTCGATCGGCTTGGTCCATCGTTTGCCGAAGTCGGTGGAACGAATCATCACCATCGCGTCCGGATCGAAGAAGTGGCGCCAGATCAGATACACGGCGCCCCCGCCTTCCGGGTCGGTGGGCAGGCCCGGCCGCGGATCGACGGTGATCGCGGATCCCTGGTTCTGGGTGTACGGCTGCTGGATTCTCGATTTCGTAAATGTCAGTCCGCCGTCTACGGACGTGGCAAGATTGATCTTGCTCTGGAACTTGCCGTCCTTGGTCAGACCGTTGAAGGTGCTGTAGCTGACGTACAGCCGGCTCGCACACTGGTTGTCGGGGTCCCGCGGGCGCATGATGTCGATTTCGATGTCGGGTTTGTCGAGGAAGTAGCCGTGCTCGGCGTTGTTGCCGGTTTCGATCACGGTCGCGCCCCGATAGACGATGGTGTCGCCGCCGGGCTCGTTGTTGAGGTCCTCGTATCGCGCGACCGCGATACTGCTCTCATCACCGCGGGTGAAGGCCACGAACACCACGTAGAACTGGCCGCAGGGCCCGGCCACCAGCACCGGGTCGGTGGCCGCCTCGTAACCCTTGACGGGAGACACCAGCGATTGCGGGGAGCCGTCAAATGGAGCACCGGGCAGAAAGCCGCCGCTCCAGGTGAGCCCGCCGTCGTAGGAGCGGCTCATCCCGACCCAGGCCTCCGCTGCGGCGACCGGCGACGGTGCGATGACCGGCACGCCGTGCCGCGGCACCAGCCCGGCGAGCATGAACTCCACCGTCTTCAGGGCGATCGCGGCAAGCTGGGCCCGCTCGCCCTCACCGAGCCCGATGTCGTCGTCGACGTCCACGGCCCGGTAGTCGTTGAATAACGCCAGCAGGTGGTCCGGATTGCGGGTCGAGGCGGCGATGGTGGGCTCGACCTGTCGCTGCAGATAGCCGTCCCCGAGGAGCCACCAGTCGTCCGGGAAAAGGTCCTTTGAGACAACCGGCAGCACGTTGACGTTTTCGCCCGCCTGCTGGGCGAACACTGTGGGAGCAAGGGCCGTGAGGATGAGTGCGAAACCGAGAACGAGTCTCTTCATGATGATTCCTTTGGGTCGTGGTTGGATATCGGCGAAGTCGAATATATTCATATTTCCTATACTGCGTCTCAACAAAATAGACAAGTTGTTGAACGATTGCAAGTGTTTTTTCGGCAATTGCCAAAAAAATCCACAGCTTTGCACCGAATTCGATGTCAGCCGTTTCTTCGATAAGCGGTCGGAAAGCTGAAGACCGGTGCGATCAGACCAGCAGGAGAGCGATCAGGACGGCCGCATACCCGGCAAAGATCAGCGGCGTCGCGCGGCGGCCGATCCTGGTCCAGAACGAGGTCCGTTCGAAACGGATCTGGCCGAGGGAGAACAGGGCGATCGCGAGCCCCAGCAGCACGACTCCGATCTGGAGCACGAGGAGAAGGCTGATTTCCGAGGGCATCCAGGTCGGCAGCCACGACGGCGGGGAGATGACGATTCGCGCCCGGTTGAGGACGACGATGTTGGCGAGCTGGCTGACCATCAGCGCGCTCCAGCCGAGGATCATGATCGTCATCGCCAGCTGGACCATCTCGGCGACGCGGCGGTCGGTGCGGGCGGTGCGCATGATCGTGAGGTGCAGGGCGAAGCCGGCGACCAGGGCCAGCACGCACATGAGGCTGAAGGCGAGCGGCCGGCTCAAGGCCTCGAAGGTCCTGGAGGCGACCGCACCCATCGCCAGGATCGACACCGCGGAGGCAAAGAGGGCGAGATCGGTGGCGCTCGAGTCGAGTCTCCACACCGCCAGCAACGGCGCCCGGATCTGGAGCTGCGCCGAGTGGTGCGGGCAGGATTGCAGACAGTCGAGGCAGAGCTTGCAGCGGAAGGACTGCTTGCCCTCGAGGGGGTGGTGGAACACGGTGCAGCCGGAGATCTCTGGGGTGCCCTTGTAACAGGCGTGGGTGGTGCAGGTGGAGGCGCAGACCCGCTGTTTGGCCGTGACCTGGATGGGGGAGGCTGGGGCGAGGGTGGTGGCGAGCCGGCCCAGCGGACAGAGGTGGCGGCACCAGACCTCGCGCCGGAAGAGCATGGCGCCAAGCATCGCGGCGGCGAGCAGCGAGGCCAGCAGGAGGCCTGAGGCCACCGGGTTCTCGACCGAGTTGAAGACCCGCTCCACCCACACGATGAGGGCGAAGCCGACGACCGCCAGCCACGGGCCGTGACGGATCAGCCACGGCGGCGGAGGTCGATCGGAAGCACCGAGGCGTTTTGCGAGACGGGCCGCTGTTGACAGCGGACACACGGTGCACCACACCGGCCCGGCGATAAAGAACAGCGCGAAGACTGCCGGTTCCCACAGCGACCAGATCGCGGTGTTGGCGGCCCGCCCGGTCCAGCTCGAGGCAAAGGCCAGACACGCGATGATCGCGGCCGCGAATCCGGCCAGGGTGACACCGCGCAGGACGGGGAGCCCGGTGCGCCGCAACAACCGCTTGATCACCGGCGTCGTCGTGATGTCCATCCCAGGCGGAGCTTCATCCTCGCCGACCCCGCCAAAGACGTGCTCGGCGCGGATCTCGGGCCCATCGGAAATGCGGGCTGCGAGATTCAACACCTCACGGAGCTCGGCCACGTTGCGGCGCTGGTAGCGCAGCGACAACAGGGCGTGGCGCGCGCCTTCGGTGATGACCGGGGGCTTTGGCCCCTGACGTCGAAGGAACTCCTCGGCCAGCGGCAGGATGTCCTTGGGTCGTTTGCCGAGCGGTGGGATCTCGATCACCTGGTCAAAACAGGTCGCGAGATCCGCCAACACGCCGTCCTTGAGGTCGTCCGCTGACGACGCCGCGCGCGCCGTCACGATGAACCTGGTGTCGGGGTATGCCCCCGGCTCCCGCCGACTCTCGGTCCTCAGGTAGGCGGCGATCATCTGCTGGACCGCCGGCTCGAGGGCTTCCGCCCCGCGCAGGACGAGGGTGCCGTTGTGGGCGAGGTGGATGCCGCCGCTGACGTGTTGCCGGCGCGGGAGGCGGCCGCCGAGGTCTTCGCCGAGGATCAGCTCGGCCGCGTTTTCGGCTGTCAATTCCCGGCAGTTGACGGCGATGAGGGGGCCTTTCGATCGCGGCGACCCGTCGTGGATGAGCCGCGCGACCAGGGTCTTGCCGGTCCCGTCCTCGCCGAGCACGAGCACCGGCTCGCGGTGCTCGGAGCAGGTCGTGATTCTGCCCTGGATGGCCTTCATCCGCGGTGAGACGGCGATCAGCTCGTCGGGATCGCTGTCGCCCTGGACGAGCTGGGCGATCACCTTGGCGCCGCGCATCAGGTCGAGGGCGTCGGAGGTGGTCTTGTGGAGGTGGCGAACGATGCCGCCGAGGAGCTTCTTGCGTAGCGAGGCCGACTCCTGGAGCGCGGTCGGCAGGGCGGAGGCCGGATAGCGGAGCAACCGAACGTCGCTCATCGCGATCGCATTGATGGCGGCGCCTTCCTTTCCGAGAACCGATTCCGCGCCGAAGATGCCGCCCTCACCGATGCGCGCCAGCGGGCGCCCGCGGTCCTCGCTGTCGCCGAGCGCCAGCTCGACCTGGCCTTCGATGACGACAAAGAAGAACTCGTTGTGCTCGCCACGGCGGATGATGACGTCGTTCTCGAAAAAGCGAACCTCCTCGCCGGCGTTACGGAGAAAACCGAAGGTGGCCGGGCCGAGGAGCATCGACCCTCCCGAGGTGGTATCCAGACCGATCGAGGACTCCTCGACCACCTGGACTTGAATCGGCTCGAGCTTGAAGATCAGCTTTCCGATCTTGAGCTGCGCGTGTCGTTGCACGAGCACCGCGCCGTCGACCGGTCGGCCGTCGACCGCCGTGCCGTTGGTCGACCCGAGGTCCTCGATCGTCACGCCCTCGTCGGAGCAGGTGAGGCGCGCGTGGTTGCGGGAGACGGTCGGGTCGATCACTCGGAGATCGCTTCCCGCGGACGACCCGAGCACGTGGACGCCGTACCCGAGGCGGAGCTCGACGGCGTTGTCCTCCGACGTGCCGCGAAGTCTCCAGGTGTGCAACATGACCCGACGCCCTTTCGCTCAGAACGCTGAATCGAATTTCATCTTCTCAGCGGTCGCCGCGAAAACACATCCGCGAAGACATTCCCATCCGATCCTGAGTTGAACATTGAGCCGTCCGTGCATCTGGATTGTAGCGTATCGGGACGGGCTGGGAACAGTCAGTCCCTCCCGGGCCCATCCGTCAGTCGGTGGCGGCGAGTGGGAAGATGGGCGGGAGGATCGGATGAAAGACCTCGAGACTCTCCTGCCGCCATCGGACTGAATACTCATTCACCAGTAATCAAACAGCTTATGAATATGTTGTCCAGGCAACCGAAAAATAGCTTGTCACTATTCTTCACAAGCTCTATACTCTGTGGCGCGGGAACCCGTCCAGGGTTTCATCAGTTGTTGAGATTGATAAGCAATGTCCGAGTCAAGACGCCGTCGATGGAAGGCGGCACCTTCGCCGGCATAAATGAATAGGAGGCATCGATGTCGACCCTGAAAGAGACCCTTTACAAGAAGATCGAAGAGCACCGCCCGAGGACGACGCGCCTGCTCAAGGAGTTCAGCGACGTCAAGATCAGCGAGGTGACGATCGGTCAGGCCATCGGCGGCGCGCGCGGCGTGCGTTGCCTGGTCACCGACGTCTCCTACCTCGACCCCTTCGAGGGGATCCGTTTCCGCGGCCGCACGATCCCCGAGACCTTTGCGGCACTGCCGGCGGTCAAAGGCCAGGAGTACCCGAGCGTCGAGGGGTTCTTCTACTACCTCATGACCAGTGAGATACCGACCGCCAAACAGGCGGAGGAGGTGGTCGCGGATTTCAAGAAGCGCCGCAAGCTGCCGAAGTATGTGATGGACGTGCTCCGCGCCATGCCGGGCGACACCCATCCCATGACCATGTACTCGGCCGGCATCCTCGCCATGCAACGCGAGTCGATCTTCGTCAAGCGCTACAACGAGGGCATGTCGAAGATGGACTACTGGGACCCGATGTTCGAGGACGCCTGCAACCTGATGGCCAAGCTGCCGGTGCTGGCCGCCTTCATCTACCGCCTCAAGTACAAGGAAGACAAACAGATCGCCGAGAATCCGAAGCTCGACATGGGTGGTAACTTCGCGCACCAGATGGGGATCGACAAGCCCTACGACGATGTCGCGCGGATGTACTTCATCCTCCACTCGGACCACGAGTCAGGCAACGTGTCGGCCCACACCACGCACCTCGTGGCCTCCGCCCTGTCGGACGCCTACTACTCGCTGTCCGCGGGAATCAACGGCCTCGCCGGCCCGCTCCACGGTCTCGCCAACCAGGAGGTCCTGAGCTGGACCATGAAGTTCATGGAGGGCCTCGGCGGGGCGGAGCCGACCGAAGAGCTCGTCAAGAAGGCCCTGTGGGACACCCTCAACAGCGGCCAGGTGATCCCGGGTTATGGTCACGCGGTGCTCCGCAAGACCGACCCGCGTTACGAGTCGCAGCGCGAGTTCTGTCTCAAGCACCTGCCCGACTACCCCCTCTTCAAGCTCATCAGCATGATCTACAAGGTCGCGCCAGGCGTCCTCGAGGAGCAGGGCAAGGCCAAGAACCCGTGGCCCAACGTCGACGCGCAGTCGGGCGTCATCCAGTGGTACTACGGCCTCACCGAGTGGGACTTCTACACAGTGCTCTTCGGCATCGGCCGCGCGCTGGGCGTGCTCACCAACATCACCTGGGACCGCGCCCTCGGTTATCCCATCGAGCGTCCGAAGTCGGTGACCACCGACATGCTCGAGGAATCTGCCGGGATCAAAAAGTAAATAATTGACTTCGTCAATTATGGGGCGCCTTTCGGGCGCCTTTTTTTTGTTTCGAGTCCGAGAGATTCAACGTTCCAACGTTCTAGCGTTCAAACGTCGTTTTCGTCCTCGCTGTTCGTGCCCGTCATCTTGGCGATGTAGAGCTTGGTGAACTCGTAGGCGTCCGGGAGCTTGATCTCGCGCGCCACCTGATGGACGTGTCCGCGGACAAAAGCCGTCGCCGGCAGTTCGTCGAATCGTTCGCTCTCGATCTGTTCGAGGATCGGCACGCCGATCTTGGTCTCGGCGGCAATCTGGTGCAACGTGACGCCGCGGGATAGGCGATGGTGCCGGAGGTAGGCGCCGGGTTCGGATGCCGGATCGGGTGCGGGCCCGGTTGGTACCGGGGATTCGACTGCCATCGTGGCTACCGGCGCCGGCGTCGTGGAAACCGGCGGCGCCGAACCGACGATCCGCCGGTAGGCTTCGTCGATCCTGGTCACCATGGTCTCGCGTTCGTCGTCCTCGAGCAGATTGTACGAGGCGAGGGACGCTGGTTCGTAGAGTGCCTTCCGATGGCGATAGGCTTTCCGTATCTGCGCGATATCGGCGCCCGGCTCCAGACCGAGCACCTCCCAGTCTTCCGGTCTGTCTGTCATTCGTCTCTCCTACGGGCATAGGTCATCTGGTCGACGACGCCGCGAAGCGCCGCGATAAATGGGATCTGAGGGAAAAACCTCGCGGCGGGTTTCTTCTCTATTACCGAGCGAACGATCAGCTGGTCGTTGGGTAGAGCGCCGAGCAGCTGAAGGCGGATGCCGAAGTAATCCCGACAGGCGGTCACCATATCTTTGCCGAGTTGCTCATGCCGCGGGTGGTCGACCCGATTGACGATCAATCCGGGGCGGAACCCGCTCGCCTCGGCGACCAACGCCGAGCCGATATCGGGGTTGACCTTCCACACCTCGCTGATCAGGTCCCGCGGAGTCCTGACCCTATCGCGGGCACCGCCGTTCATGACCTCCTGGATCGCGGCCCGCACCTCGTTTCGGGGTTTGGCGCGCTTGAGCTTGCGAAAAAACGCCGCCTTCAGAAAGTGGTAGGCGTTTTCGACCGACGTCGGTTCCGGCACCACGACCAGCACACCCTTGCGGGCGGCGAGGAAGAAGTCGAGTACGTTGAAGCTGCTGCCCGCGCCGAGATCCAGAACCACGTGATCGACGCCGAGCGCGTTGATGTGGCGGAGCAGCTTTCCCTTCTGCCCGAAGTTGGGGTTCGCCATCTCGACCAGAGCCTTGGCGCCCGATACCAGCCAAACATTGTCGATCGGAGTGGGCGTCATCACCTCCCCGAGGTTGGCAACTCGTTTGGAAACGAAATCCGACAGGTTGGCCTGTGGGCTCGGCACGCCGAGCAGGGTGTGGAGATTGGCGCCACCGAGATCGGCGTCGACCAACGCAACGGTCTGTCCCGAGGCGGCGATCGTGGCGGCGATATTGGCGGCGATGATCGACTTGCCGACACCGCCCTTGCCGCCGCCGATGGACCACACGCGGGGGCCCTTCGGGCTGCCGGGTGCGGGTGTCTCGGTCATCTCTGGAACCCGGGGCGCGCTTCCGGCCGAATTCGCGACCCGAATTTCCAACCGAGGACGCATGTGATCCTGGTCATTTCGAACAGTGTAGCACCGTGATGATCATACGCAGGAAGGACTCGAGTCGAGCGGGAATCCGAATCGACGATCTCGTGGTTTGTTTCGTATACCTCGTACGACAGAACCTCGAGGATAGGTCTCGGACCAGGAATCAACCGTTTGTCGAGTTGTGCGTCTGACGGAGCATGATGAAATATTTTCGAAGAAAACGAGGGCCGCGAGACAACGGCACGACCCATCGGCGCCAGCTGCGGCAAGAGCCGCCTCTCTGTACTGCCAACCTGTGCAGTCCTATCTTTGTCGAAAGCTGGAACGGCGGCTCGCCCCTCAACTGGGTCGAGTTCATGGGCCGCTGGGAGAAAACTCGCGCCGATCGCCCCGATGCGGACGCACAGCACGGACCCACGTCGAATCGTTAGAACGTTAGAACGTTAGAACGTTAGAACGTTCCACCCGCCCTGCCTTTAGAGGCAGAGGGGAAAGGGGAAAAGGCGAAAAGGGGACCATCGCACATTTCGAATCTCGGATTTGGGATTTTCAACTACCTGTCGACGAAGCCGTTGGTCCCATCCGTTTGAACCGGCGCACTGGAGCAGGGGCAGACTGCAGCGACTGCCCCGGACGGAGCGACGCGGAGTACGGGGTCGAGTGGGCACCAGGTCATGGCGCCGTCGCTGCCCCGGCCGCCGCCGCTTCCGCTGTTCACTGCCCCTGCGGTCTGTCGCTGTTCCTGTCGCTGCACATGCCAATCGGAACTTCCAAAACCCGATCCCAACAAATTTCGGATGAGCCACACGCTCTGACGTTTGACGTTCTAACGTTTCAACGATGATCTGATATGGCATAGGGTTTGCTTCCTCGCGTTCGTGACGCCCCCCTAATGGTGCGTATACTCAACGCCGGAGCGGACCATGCGGATTCAGACACGGCTCTTTCTGGGAACGGCGGCGCTGGTGCTTGCCCTGATGGGTCTGCAATGGTGGATCTACACCCGCCAGTTGCGGTCGATCGAGGACGACGTGACTCGGGTGGCAACCAGCGTCGGCACGAACATCCTGAGCGCTGAACGGGAGTTCTTCAGCGAAATCGCGGGTGATGGTGTGCGGAAGGTCTGGGTCGATGCCTCTGACCGCGACGGGGCGGACGACGACATGCTCGATGCCGGCACGGTGGAGCACGAGGAGTCCGTCGGGATCGTGATGATCGCGGGCGAGAGGGATGACGCCGAAAACGAGCACGACTGGAAGCCGGTGATTCGGCGCGAGACGATGAGGCCGGTCGGCCAGGGAAATGACCGCAAGATCGAGTGGATCGTCGAGACCCACGAGATCGGTGAGATCGAAGACGAGGTCGTGACCAAGCGCGTCAAGCACCTCGGCCCAGTCGAATCGCTGCCAGAAAACGTCCGAAAGCTGGTAGTCGCGGTCGAAGACGGAGAGGGGCGGCACGACCGGTTCCTCGTGGTCAGCGAGGACGACAAGGACCTGCACCGTATACCGATTCCGATGTCGCCGGCGGTCAGCCGGGTCCAGGAGGGGATGCGCGAGGGTGCGGTGGTTGGCGGTATGTTGCTGATGGCCGGTCTGTTTGCGTCTGCCGTCCTTTCCCGCCGTCTCACCCGGCCGTTGCGGGCTCTGGCGGATGGCGCTGAAGCTCTCGGTCGCGGTGAGCTCGGTTTGCAGATTCCGGAAACCGCAACCGGTGAAGTTGGCGACCTGGAGAGAGCTTTCAACCGAATGTCGGCGCGACTCTCCGAGCTCGAGGCCGAGCGCGACCGGTGGCAGGAGCGCGAGCACCTCGCGCAGCTGGGCGATCTCTCGCGCGGGCTCGCCCACACCCTTCGCAACCCGCTCCACACCCTCGGCCTGGCGGTGGAAGAGCTTGCGGAGGGCGAAGTCGGCCGACGCGATCTGGTGGCCACCTCGCGGGCCCAGATCCGTCGCATCGATCGCTGGTTGCGCTCCTTTCTCGCCCTTGGAGCGGAGGAAATCGCCGAGCCGGAGCTCGCGGATCTCGGGGAGTTGGTGCGCGCGGTGGCTCTGGAGTCGGTCCAACAGGGGGCGGAGGTCGCGGTCGAGGGACCGGACGCCGTTCTGTCCGTCCGGGTCGTTCCCGGTGCGGTGCGGGCCGCGCTCTCCAACCTGGTCGAAAACGCGACCGAGGTGTCGCCAGACGGTGAAGCCGTCGTCATAAGCTTTGCCAAAGAAGACGATGTGGCAGTCGTTCGTGTCGTCGACGGCGGTCCCGGGCTACCCGAGGAGGTTCGTCAAAAATTGTATTCGCCGCACGTCACGACCAAGGTGGGTGGCTCGGGGATGGGCCTGTTTCTGGCCCGTCAGCTGTTGGTGGGGATGCACGGGGGCGCGCTCGAGATAGCCGACGGTGCCGATGGCGGTACGATCGCCACGATTCGCCTGCCGCTCGAGATCGAAGGGGAAAGCGAAGATGGCTGAGCTTGGGTCGGTGCTGCTGGTCGAGGATGAGCCGGCGCAGCGGCGGCTTATCGCCGACATTCTGGAGCGTGAAGGCTACGGGGTTCGCGAAGCCGGCACCGTCGATGAAGCGCTGGTCGCGCTTTCGGTCGAGGTCCCGGACCTCGTGCTCAGCGATTGGCGAATGCCCGGCCGGGATGGCGGTGAGCTCCTCGACGAGGTCCTGGGACGAGGCGCCGGTTGCGCGATTATCGTGATGACCGCCTACGGTTCGATCGCCCACGCCGTCGACGCCGTCCAACGCGGTGCCGATGACTATCTCGCAAAACCCTTCGAGCGGGAAGCTCTGCTCCTTGCAATCCGGCGGGTGCTGCGGACAAGGCGGCTGGAGCGCGAGAACCGGGAGCTCCGCGAGGTCATCGTCGACGGTGACCGCTACGGCGAGCTGATCGGCCGTTCAACGGCCATGCGGAGCCTCTACCGGACGATCGAGAAGGTCGGAGCGACGGACGCGACGGTGCTGGTGGTGGGAGAGTCGGGAACCGGCAAAGAGCTGGTGGCCCGCACTCTCCATCGCGCGAGCCGGCGGGCCGACCGCCCCTTTGTGGCGGTGAACTGCGCGGCGATCCCGGACACCCTGATCGAGAGCGAGCTCTTTGGCCACGAGCGGGGCGCATTCACCGGGGCGCATCGCCGGCGCGAGGGGAAGTTCGAGGAGGCCGACGGTGGCACGCTGTTGCTCGACGAGATCGCGTCGATGCCGCAACAGCTCCAGGCGACCTTGTTGCGAGTTCTCCAGGAACGCCGTTTCACCCGGGTCGGGGGTGGCGGCGAGCTTGCGTGCGACGTGCGCGTGATCGCGGCCTCCAACCGCGACCTCCCGGCCCTGGTCGCGAAGGGGGCCTTCCGAGAGGACCTGTACTACCGCCTCAACGTTGTCCCGATAGAGCTGCCGCCGCTCAGGGACCGCATCGAGGACGTCCCGCTGCTGGCGGCCGCGTTTCTCGACCAGGCGTCGGCCCGGCACGGGATCGAAGTCCAGGGCCTGCCGCCGGAGGTGCTGCGGTCGCTGATGGAACATAGCTGGCCGGGCAACGTCCGCGAACTCGCAAACATGATCGAGCGCCTGGTTCTACTCGCCGAGGACGGCCGCCTGAATGCCGACGATCTGCCGGCGGAGATCCGGTGGTCGGCTGCGGTCGACGGCTGTCCGTTCAAACTGCCGGCCGACGGTATCGTGTGGGATCAGGTGGAGCGAGGGATGATGCACCAGGCGCTCGAGCGCTCGCAGGGCAACCGGGCCGCGGCCGCCCGTTTGATGGGTCTGAACTACAAGGCGTTTCTCTACCGGCTCGAGAAACACGGGGTGGCTTGCGAAGACGGCGCCGACCTCGCAGAAACTCCCGATATGGGGAGTTGAATTCCGCATTTGGGAAGATGGACGGGCCCTGGTGGCTCATGATCCCTGGCATGACGATTGCTCCATGAGACAGCGACACCGACGGCGCGGAAACACCCCGCGGCCGGAATCACAACGGAGGACAGAATGAAGCTCGAAAGTTGGACCAAGTACCTGGTGGCGGCGGCGCTGGTGCTTCTGGTGGGCGCGGTCTGGGCGCTCGCCGAGGAAACCATGATGAAGGTCGAGGTTCGGAGCGACGACGGACAGGAGATGACGATCGACGTCAACGGCGTCACCGAGGTCGTAAGGCTCGAAGACCTCGCCGAGGGCGAGGAGCGGACCTATGACGTGGGCGGTCACGAGGTGACGGTCACCCGCATCAACGACCGTCTCTTGCTCGTTCACGATGGGATGGTGAGGGGAAAGATTTACCATCCGGGTGGTTCGGACTGCAACATGGCGTGGGTGACGGCGGCTGAGGAGGGTCACGAGGGCGGGCACCGGATCATCGTCAAGCAGATTGGCGATGGGGAGCTCGTCGACATCGAAACCGATATGGAGTTTATCGGCGAAGGTGAAGAGGGTGACCGCGAGGTTTTCGTCATCAAATCCGAGGACGGCGAGATCGACATCGAGGCTCTCAAGAGTGAATTCGGCGAGGATTGCGAGTTGATTCACACCGCCGACGGCAAACGGGTCATGAAGTGGGTCTCCGCGGGCGACGGCGGCCAGCCGGTGATCGTCAAGCGGATGGGCCATGGTGGGGGCGGGGATTTCGTCCACTACCGCTGCGAGGAGACCGGCTCGATGCTGACCGTAAAGGCCGACGAGAATCTGCTCGACAGCTATGCCGACCCGGTCACCGGCTGCGTCATGACCAAGGTCGAGAACGCCGGCGTTCAAGTGATCACGATCCGCGAGGAGATCGTGACCGAGGACGAGGAGTAGAATTAGGAATGAGGAATTAGGAATGAGGAATTAGGAATTAGGAATTAGGAATTCCCTCCCGCCCTCCCGCAATACCGAGGGCGGGTTTTTTGATCCGGGTGTGACTACAATGTGGCTCCTTTGGCAGAACTGAAAGGAGTCATCGATGGCCTCGGATCTCGACCACAGAATCGTGCTGATCACCGGCGCCTCGAGCGGGATCGGCCGGGCGTGCGCCGAGAGCTTTGCGTCGCACGGGTGCCGGCTCGTGTTGGCCGCTCGCCGCAAGGACCGAATCGACGAGACGGCCGCCTCACTGCGGGGGCGTCACGGCACCGAGTCCCTGACAGCGGTAGTTGACGTGCGCGACCGCGGCGCCGTGGCTGCCTGGATCGGGGGCCTGCCGGACCCCTGGCGGGAGATCGACATCCTGGTCAACAACGCGGGTCTTTCGCGTGGCATGGAACCGCTCTACGAGGGCGACATCTCGGACTGGGAGGAGATGATCGACACCAACGTCAAGGGGCTCCTCTACGTCACGCGGGCGGTGCTGCCCGGCATGGTCAGGCGTGGGCGCGGCCACGTGATCAACATCGGTTCGATCGCCGGTCACGAGGTCTACCCCGGAGGCAACGTTTACTGCGCCACCAAACACGCGGTGACGGCGCTCAACCGGGGTCTTGCCATCGACACCCTCGGCACGGGCGTGCGGGTGTCATCGGTGGACCCGGGGCTTGTCGAGACCGAGTTTTCGCTGGTTCGCTTCCACGGTGATGCCGACCGGGCATCCCGGGTCTACGACGGTCTCGATCCGTTGACCCCGACCGATGTCGCCGATGCGGTGCTGTTCTGTGCCACCAGACCCATGAACGCCAATGTGCGGGAGTTGATCCTGACCGCCGGCGCCCAGGCGTCGGCGGTGCACACCCACCGGAGGAGCTGAGACTGTGCGGCGGGCGCTCCTGATGGCCTCGGGCGCCAACCGCGGCGCCTACTACGCGGGGTTTCTCGGGCCGTTGCAGGAGGCCGGCTTCGAGTTCGAGCTGATGGCCGGGGTCTCTGCGGGTGGTATCGCCGCCGCCTGGTTTGCGGCCGGCGATCCTGAGGCCCTGATCGACTCCTGGCGCCAGGCAGACCCGTGGCGGATCACCCCCCACCCATGGCTGGAACTCGGACGGCTGCGGACCGTGGATCGTCTGATCCAGGAGATCACGTTGCGGACGATGGACCTGCGCGCCGCAAGGACGGCCGCAGCCGAGGTCGTGGTGGCGGCGGCACGGGTAGTGGGGCCTGGAATGCCGTTGCCGAAGCTCGAGCCGGCGTACTTCTCCAACCGCTCTGCGGCGGATGATGGGACGTTCGGTTTGATGCTTCGGGCGACCGCGTTCGTCCCCTATATCAACGGCCTCCGCGAGTCCATCACCATCGACGGCGAGCGCTATCTCGACGGCGGTCTGGTCCACCGCGTGCCCTTGCCGATGATCCCCGAAAACCGTTTCGACGAGCTGTGGGTCGCGGCCTGCTCGCCCAACGGGCTCGCCGAGCTCGAGAACCAGCTGCGGCGGCACCGTCGTCGCGAGCGGTTGGTGGTGGTGACTCCGAGCGAACACCTGCCGGTCGGACGCTGGACAATGGAGTGGTCCCGAATCCGTCTCGCGGTGGCTCTCGGCGCCGCCGACATCGCAACCGCCATCAGGGCCTACCGAAGGGGCGACAACCCGGTCGCTGTCGGATCACCGAGCGGAATGGTGCTGGCGGCCCTCGGATCCTGACGCTGTTCTTGGCGCCACCCGCCCCGATTTCTGGCGGGTGCGGATCGCCTACAATGCGCCCATGAAGATCTTCACCGACTCGATCATTGATAACGTTGACGTGCCGGGACCGGGCGCCATCGTGTCGATCAACCCTTCGACCGGAGTGGAGATTGCGACCGCACGCGCCCTCGATAGAGTGGGCGCCCAACAGGCGGTGGAGTCGGCCGCGGCCGCCTTCCCGGCGTGGTCGGCAACTCCCGTCGGCCAGCGACAGAAGATCCTCGCGCGCTGGCTCGAAATCATGGTGGCCGAGGCGGACGACGTGACCGCCCTGATGTCGGCCGAAATGGGCAAGCCGGTCACCGAGGCGATGCTGGTGGACGTGGTGCCGGCCTGTGCCACCCTCGAGTACTGGCACCGGACCGCGGACAAACACCTGGCCTTTCACCCGACTCCACCCGATCAGCTGCTCTTCGCCCACTGGCATGCGGGCTATCGATTCGATCCTCTGGGGGTGATCTCGATCATCACCCCGTGGAACTACCCGGTGGCGATTCCCCTGTGGGGGGTCGTGCCGGCCCTGGTGGCGGGCAACACGGTGGTCATGAAACCGGCGTCGGACTCGGTGCTGACCGGTTTGATGCTGGCCGATCAGGCGCGCCGGGCCGGGATGCCGCCCGGTGTGTTCAACGCGGTCGCCCTTCCCGGATCGGCGACCGGGATCCTGCTCGAGCACCCCGCGGTGGCTAAGGTGCTCTTCACCGGTTCAGTCGAGGTCGGACGGCGGGTGGCGACGAGCTGTGCACAGCGGCTGCTGCCGTGCCAGCTCGAGCTGGGCGGGAACGACGCCGCGGTGGTGGCGGCCGACGCGCCGCTCGAGCGCACCGCCAGCGGTCTCGTGTGGGCGGCTTTCATGAACTCGGGCCAGTCGTGCGCCTCGGTGGAGCGGGTCTACGTGGTGGACGAGGTTTACGACCGGTTGGTGGGCCGCGTCGTCGAGCTCACGAAGGCTCTCAGGATCGGGGACCCGAGCCGGCCGGGGACCGACCTCGGACCGCTCGCCAACGCCGGCCAGAGGGACATCGTGGAGTCGCATGTGGCGGACGCCGTCGGCAAGGGTGCGAGCTGTCTCACCGGCGGCGAACGGCCGGAGGTACCCGGCTTTTTCTACCCACCCACGGTGCTCGTGAACCTCACGGACGATATGGTCGTGATGCGGGAGGAGACCTTCGGCCCGCTCCTGCCCATGGTCAGGGTCGCCGACCTCGACGAGGCGATCCGGCGGGCCAACGACTCGCCCTTCGGGCTCGCGGCCTCGGGTTGGACACGATCGAGGAGGACTGCCGAACGGCTGCAACGGGAGCTCGCGGCCGGTGCCGTCGGGATCAACGAGCACGGAATCGTCGCCGCCGGAGAGGTGACCGCGACCTGGGGCGGTCTCGGTGACAGCGGCACCGGACGCGCCCATGGACCCATCGGGCTCCACGAGGTGGTCAATATCAAGTACGTGTTCCGGGACGACGGCGCGGGCGAAGCCGCGGCATGGCACTACCCCTACGACGAGGATTTTGCGAAGTTCCTCGGGGCGGCGGTGCCGATGCTGTACGGCAGGGGCCTGGGCAAGTTCTCGACCCTCGGCGCCCTGGCCACGACCAAGCGCTTCTGGAAACGCGTACGTAAAACAACCTTGGTGACGAATCTGAGGAAATTGTTGTAGACGCACCACGGAATCGAAGAGCCTGCCGAGAAGATGCCGAGGGGTAGAGGGGCGGAGGAGCAGAGGAGATCAACGACGAGCCGGGAGGTGGGGGGCTCCTTTTCCCCTTTTCCCCTTTTCCCCTTTTCACTTTCTCCTGCCCACTCTCCGGCCAACGCCAGCTCGGCAGGAGCAATCACCCCGCCGGAATCCCCTCCACCAACAGCACCTGGTACCGCTCGTGCTCGAAGGGGTGAATCTCGGGCATGGCCGCGAAGAGCCACCCCTGAAAGCCGCTTCCACCCTCTTCGGTGATGAGAACCCGAACCGCCGGGTTGTCGGTGTGGGCGGAACGGCTCCTGATGCCCTTCTCGTCCATGGCAAAGTCGGGGATGAAGGTGTCAATCCCGATGGTGAGACCGCTATCGCCGAGCAGCTCGGTCCCGCCCAGCATCACGTCAAAGGTCTGTTCGTCGCTCGAGTCCTTGTCGATCAGGAGGATTTTGACGCCGGTCCAGGCCTCGGCGATCTCCGGGGAGAGAGCAATCTCGGTATCGAGGTCTCCAAATCCTGTTCCTACGAATTGATCCGTTGTTCCTCCGGCGGGATTGTCCTCCGGCACGCCCTCGGCAGTCGACGGATCGTCCACGGCCGGGTCGGGCCCGGCGCCGCAGGAAATGATCATCGGCAGGATGGCGAGGGCGAGGGCGATCGGAAACCTCATGGTCGTTTCCCCTTCGGCAGAGGATTATAGTCCGGCAGAACTTGCGAGGGCGTCGCACGTTCGGCTAGCATTGGCCGTCCGTCGGGGGGCCGCCCGGATTCCCGTTGGCAAATTCGATCGCGATATGGTGGGAGACATCATGTATGGACTCTTCGATTGGGTGAGTCAGACAATCTTCACGGTCAGCGGACTGATCTGGGGATGGCCTCCGCAGCTGCCGCTTCTGGTCGTGCTGCTGGTTGGCACGGGTCTCATCACCACCTTTCGTCTCGGCTGGATCCAGATCCGGTACTTCCGCCATGGTCTGCGGGTGATCCGCGGTGAGTACGACGACCCCGAGCACGAGGGCGACCTCTCCCACTTTCAGGCCCTCACCACCGCGCTGTCGGCCACCATCGGGATCGGGAACATCGCCGGCGTCGCCACCGCCATCCACTACGGCGGGCCCGGCGCCCTCTTCTGGATGTGGGTGACGGCGGTCTTCGGCATGGCGCTCAAGTTCACCGAGTGCACCCTGGCGATGAAGTTCCGGATCATCCTCCCCGGTGGCTCCGCGTCGGGAGGGCCGATGTACTCCATCGAGCGGGGTCTGGGTCGCAAGTGGAAGCCGTTGGCGGTGGCCTTCGCGTGTTTCGCGGTCATCTCCTCCTTTGGCTCGGGCAACGCGGTCCAGTCGTTCACGGTGGCTGACCAGTTTCGTCAGGATCTGGGCGTGCCGACCTGGATCACCGGCCTCATCCTGGCCTCGTTGGTCGCGGCGGTCATCCTCGGCGGCATCCGCCGCATCGGCCGTGTGACCTCGAAGTTGGTGCCGTTCATGGCCTCGTTGTACGTGACGGCGGGCGCCGTGGTCATCTTCAAGCACATCGACCGGGTCCCCGGCATGCTGCTGACAATCGTCGAGTCAGCCTTCACACCGGCCGCCGAGATCGGCGGTTTTGCCGGCGGCACCTTCATCTTCATGCTCACCTGGGGCGTCAAGCGCGGGCTCTTCTCGAATGAGTCCGGCCAGGGCTCGGCGCCGATCGCGCACGCCGCGGCCAAGACCGACGAGCCCATCCGCGAGGGCGTCGTTGCCATGCTCGGTCCATTCATCGACACCCTCATCATCTGCACCATGACCGGTCTCGTGATCCTCAGCTCCGGAGTCTGGAAGGACAAGCAGGAGCAACAGCTGTTGGTCAACGAGCAGTCAGCCATCGAGGTCGTGGCGGCGGGAACGAGGGTCGCGGCCAACGGTGAGATTCCTACCGGAGCTCTCGCCAGCGGCGACCTCGATGTGGTGGACGGTCGGCCTATCGGATTCGACCTGATCCGCAACCACTCGGTGGTCGACAACGCCGAGCTGATGGTCGCCGACGACCCGGTGCTGCTGCGAAACCTGCGCCCGTTCACGGGCATCCTTCGATTGGCCCCTGAGGATGGCGGCAAACTCGAAACCGCCGGCCTCCTCGACCCCGACGGGCAGCCGCTCGCGGTGGCACTGGTGGTCAAGGGGCAGGCGATGCAGAACGGCTCGCCGCTGACCGCCTGGGCGTTCCGTGAGGGTCTGGGCGGTCTGGCCTTTGGTCAGGGGCATCTTCTGGTGACGCTGGCGGTGTTTCTCTTCGGGCTGTCGACGGCCATCAGCTGGTCCTACTACGGAGATCGCTCGATCCTCTATCTCGCAGGGCCGCGGTGGGTGGTTCCCTATCGCGTCGTCTTCTGCATCGCAAACTTTCTCGGTGCGGTCTACTCGCTGGAACTGGTGTGGGCATTTGGCGACCTGGCCCTCGGTCTGATGACGATCCCCAATCTGATCTCGATCCTCCTGCTCACCGGCTTCGTCAAGGGGTGGGTGCGCGAGTACGTCGCCGAGGGCAAGCTCGAGCCGCCACAACACTGAGGCCGCACCGGTTCGCGAGAGGTCCGGCTGCGATAAGCCCTGCGCGGTGAGGTGTAGCCGTCGCAGGGCGTGAGGGCGCGGATGGCGGTTGCCGTCAGTTGAAGGGGGCTTGCAACGTGTCGCTTCCGAGCCCATATTGATAACGATGGTATTGTGATTTTTTTCACTTTCGCGAATTGACATGCAGACACTGCGAATGAAGCCGGATCTTCTGGCGGAGCTTCTCGAGGCTCTCAGGGTGTGGGGAAGGGTATGGGCGCCAGCGGAAAACGGCCACGGCACCTTCACCATCGAGGTCGTCGACGATGACGTGACGCGGGCCCGACCCGACGCACTGCGCACCATCGTGCCCTTCAAAAAGCTGCTGCTCAAGCCGCGCTTCACTATGCTCTCAGCGGCGGCTGGCGGCGCGATCTGTGACCCCGGCGACAACGATGCCGGACCACAGGTGTTCTTTGGCGCTCACGCCTGCGACATCCACGCCCTGAAGATTCTCGATCTCCTCTTCCTGTCCGACTATCCCGATCCGTACTATCGCCGTAACCGCGAGCAATTGGTGGTCGTCGGCTTCGGCTGCTGGCCGGACGACAGGTGCTTCTGCGAGTCTCTCGGCACTTCGACCGCGGATGATGGCTTCGACCTCTTCTTGACCCGCCTCGACGACGGGTTTCAGGTGGTGGTCGGTACCTCGGTCGGAGATGACATCGTGCGCGCCAACCGCCACCTCTTCGAGCCGGCGACGCGACAGGATACCCGCCAATACCTCGAGCGTCTGCGCGCACGCAAGCAGGCGTTCACGCTCGAGCTCGACGTCACGGATCTGCCGTTCGTGCTCGAGCTCAAAAAAGACGATCCGGTGTGGGACGAGCTCGGAAAGAAGTGTCTGTGCTGCGGTTCGTGCTCGATGGTGTGTCCCACCTGCTCGTGCTTCAACGTCATGGACGAGGTCTCGGACGGACGGCGGCGGCCGCCCGCGATCCGCACCTGGGACTCGTGCCTGTTCCGGGACTACGCGATGGTCGCCGGCGGCCACAGTTTCCGCGGCGACCGTGGCGAGACGGGTGCGCAACCGCTACTACCACAAGCAGGAGGCCTTCGTGCGCGAGTTCGGAATGCCGTCCTGCGTCGGCTGCGGCCGGTGCATCGACAACTGTCCGACCGGCATCAACGTTGTCGAGGTCTTCCAGCACGTCAGGGGGACGGTGTGAGCCTCGATCTCCCTCCGATGCAGACGCCGCGCCGCGCCGAACGAAAGCTCGCCACCGGTGGCAATCCCTACCAGCCTGCCCCAGCGCGGGTCATGCGGGTTCAAGAATTGATCCCGGGCGTGCGTCTATTCGATCTTCGGTTTTCGGACCCCGAGCTGGCGCGGACGTTCACCTGGCGGCCGGGCCAGTTTGTCGAGCTGTCGGTGCTCGGGGTCGGCGAGGGGCCGTTCTCGCTGCCGTCCTCTCCGACCCGCTCGGGAGTCCTGCAGCTGGCTATTCGCCGTGCGGGCGTCCTCACGAACTTCCTTTTCGACCACGTGAACGAGGGTGACGAGGTGGGTCTGCGAGGCCCCCTCGGCCACGGTTTTCCGATAGAAAAATTCGTCGGCCAGGATGTGCTGCTGGTGGCGGGGGGCCTCGGAATGGTGCCCATTCGCGGTCTGCTGCAGTACCTGATCGACGTCCGCCATCTCTTCGGTCGGGTGGTGCTGCTCCACGGCAGCCGGTCGCCGGAGCAGGTCCTGTTTCGGGAGGAGCTGGAGACCCTCGTCCGGCGCCGCGACGCCGAGATCCTGCTTTCGGTCGACGCCACCAACGGTCGTCCGTGGAGCGGGCGCGAGGGCGTCGTGACCGAGCTGCTCGACGACATCTCCATCGACGTCGGGCGCACGTACGCAGCCGCCTGCGGCCCGCCGGTGTTCTACCGCTTCATGTTGGAAAAGCTGGTGTCGAGGGGCTTCGCCAAGGACCGGATCTTCCTCAGCCTCGAGCGCCGCATGGAGTGCGGTGTGGGCAAGTGCGGCCACTGCGCGGTGGGTTACACCTTCACCTGCCTCCACGGACCGGTCTTCTCCTACTGGGACGCCATCAATCTTCCGGAGCTGATCTACCAATGACCAACGGCAACGGCAAACCGCGGGTCGGGATCTTCGGGCTCACCGGTTGCGCCGGCGACCAGCTGCAGATCCTCAACTGCGAGGACGAGCTGCTGCGGCTGGCCGCGTCGATCACAATCGTCGACTGGGTGATGGCGAAGTCGGACAACGACCACACCTGCCGGCTCGACGTCGCCTTCGTCGAAGGGGTGGTCGCCACCGAGCTCGATCTGGAGATCCTCAAGACGATCCGGGCCCGTACCAACTTCCTGGTTGCGATCGGAACCTGCGCCGTGTGGGGCGGACTCCCCGCCATGCGCAACGACCTTCCCCCGGGGATCCTCGAACGGGAGATATCGCGGGACGCTGCGACCTTTCCAGGGACCGTCGAGGCGCTGCCCGCGACCCATTTCGTGCGGTTCGATTTTCTGCTGCCGGGCTGCCCGATCGAGCGACACGAGTTCCTCGCGATGGTGAACTCGCTGCTCTTCGGCACCGTGCCCGAGCTGCCGGCGATTCCGGTGTGTCAGGAGTGCAAGACCCGCGAGAATGCGTGCCGCGTGATCTCAGAACCACGAGGTCTGCTGCGGCGCGATGACCCGCGGCGGCTGCGGCGCACGGTGCCCTTCGCACGGCGTGTCGTGCGCCGGCTGCCGGGGGCCCGTCGAGGAGCCGCACTACGACGCCAACGTCGCCATGTTCGCCGACCGCGGAATCTCGGCGCTCGAGATCTCCGCCCGCATGCGGAACTTCTCGGCGCCGGCCTGGCTGCGGATCGGACTCGAAGGAGCCAGAAGCCGTGAACGGTAAATCCAGCCGCACGATCAGAATCCCGCACCTCGGTCGGGTCGAGGGTCACGGCGGAATCTTCGTCAAGGTGGTCGACGACCGGGTCGTCGAGGTCAACCTGGACATCCACGAGGGCAGCCGCTTCTACGAAAAGCTGCTGGTGGGCAAGAACTATCTCGAGGTGCAGGGCATCATCACCAGGGTCTGCGCCATCTGTTCGGCTGACCACACCGTGGCGGCGCTGATGGCGCTCGAGAATGCTGTCGGTATCACCGAAACCGAACGCGTGCGGCGGCTGCGGGGGCTGCTGCTGCTCGGTGCGGCCATCGAGTCGCACGCGCTGCACGTGTTCGCCCTCGCGCTGCCCGACTACCTCGGGTTCGACTCGGTCATCGCCATGGCCGAGCGCTACCCCGATGAGGTGACATCCGCGCTCCAGCTGAAACAGCTCGGCAACCGGGTCCAGAACCTCATCGGCGGTCGGCCGGTGCACCCGGTCAACACCATCGTCGGCGGATTCGGCCGATTGCCGAGCCACCACGCGCTCGCCGCACTCCGCGCCGAACTCGCTTCTGCAGTCGAAGCGGCGATGCGCTTCGTCGATCTTGCCTGCACCATCGAGGTGCCGTCCTGGAGCGCGAACTCCACTGTGTTCATGGCGCTGCGTCCCGACGACCCCGCCTATCGGTTCCGCGGCACGACCATCTGCACCTCTCGCGGCGAGGAGTATCCGGCGTCGTCCTACCGCGAGGTCGTTCGCGAGTACACGGTCGGGCACTCGCACGCCAAACATGCCGCTCTGGTTTCCGGGGAGACCTACATGGTCGGCGCGCTGGCGAGGCTATGGCTGCTCGCCGACCGGCTTCGCGGCCGCGCCCGCGAGGCGTTCGAACGGCTTTTCCCCACCGGGTTCCAACCAGATATCCTGCTCAACAACTGGGCGCAGCTGGTGGAGATCGTGCACTGTCTCGAGCGCGGCGTGACGCTCTGCGACGAGCTCCTGGGAATGCCGGAAACCGTGCGCGAGGCGACCGACTATGAGATCCGGGCCGGCCGCGGGATCGCGGCGGTCGAAGTTCCTCGTGGCATCCTGTTCCACGAGTACGAGATCGACGAAGACGGCAAGGTCGTGGCCGCCAACGTCGTGACGCCGACCGCCCAGAACCTCGCCAACATCGAGCGCGATCTCCGCGGGGCGGCGAAGAGCCTGCTGCTCTCCGGGCCCCCCGGCGGCGATGCCGGGCTGCAGCGCGACCTCGAGATGGTGGTCCGCGCCTACGATCCCTGCATCTCGTGCTCAGTCCACGTGGTGCGACTGGTCCGGTGAGAATCACGGACTCAGCCGGTGGCTGGCAATGATCACACGCTTTCCATGCTGATCGTCGGATTCGGCAATCCGATGATGGGGGACGACGGGATCGGGCCGGCTGTTGTTCGCCGTCTTTCCAGGCTTGCGCTTCCGGCCTCAGTCGAATGCTGCGAACTGAGCGACGTTTTGCATCTACCGGCAATCTGGTCGGGTCATGGCGAGGTGTGGATGGTGGATGCGGTGATCGGTGGCGCGCCTCCGGGGACGCTCCATCGCGTGTCCCTCGGTGATGATCTGCCGCTTGCCGATCGAAGCACGACTGCCCACCATCTTGACCTGGTTGAAGGTCTGAGCTGGGTTCGCCACGGACACCCCGAAATGGACCGAGTCCGTTTTGGCCTCTGGGGCGTCGAGCCGCAGACGGTGGTTCCGAAGGAAGGCCTGAGCGAGGTCGTCGAAGACGCGGTGCGCAGGTTGGTGGACGAGCTTCTGGTCGCGATTCATGATCAATTCGGGGCTTCGGAGTCGGTCGATTCTTGACCGTCATCGCCCGATTTGGCGCGCCGACATTTATCTTTTTCTGCAACTGAATCGCATTCACGTTCGGAATCGAATTTGAGAATCATTAGAAATTCGGGAGATCTTGTTGACAACCAGGATTCGACGCTCGTAGTGTGGACCGGTGTTTTATCCGGTTGTTAAAAATGGTCGAACGGCGATCAATCAAAGGAGGCCATAATGGGTTGGAGGGTTGACACGTTAGGTGTGCCCGTCGGTTCGTCCGAGGGGAACGGTGTGGACCGACGAGACTTCGTGAAGGCGTGCATGATGGCTGCCGCCGCCGTCGGGCTTCCCGCGAGCGCGGGCATCAAGTGGGCGGAGGCTGCGGAAGCAGGCCTGAAACCGTCGGTGATCTGGCTCCACTTCCAGGAGTGCACGGGATGCACAGAGTCCCTGCTCCGGACGTCGCAGCCGGGCATCGCCGAACTGATCCTCGATCTGGTCTCGCTGGACTACCACGAGACCCTGTTCGCCGCCGCGGGCTATCAGATCGAAGAGGCTCTGCACCAGGCGATGGAGGCCAACGACGGCAAGTACGTCTGCGTCGTCGAGGGCGCGATCCCGAGCAAGGACGGCGGCATCTACTGCCAGATCGGCGGCCGCACCGCGATCGACATCCTCCAGGATGTGGCGTCGAAGGCCGCGGCGGTGATCGCGATCGGTTCCTGCGCCTCGTGGGGCGGGATTCCGTCGGCCGACCCGAACCCGACCGATGCGGTCGGGGCGCCGCAGATTCTCGAGGGCACGACCGTGGTGACCATACCCGGCTGCCCGGCGAACCCGTACAACTTCCTCGGCACCGTGCTCCAGTTCGTCGCCCTGGGCTCGCTGCCGGCGCTCGACGACAAGAACCGGCCGCTGTTCGCCTATGGCCGCACCATTCACGAGCACTGCCCGCGCCGTGCGCACTTCGACGCCGGCCGTTTCGCTCGCCAATACGGCGACGAGGGCCACCGGCTCGGCTACTGCCTGTTCGCGCTCGGCTGCAAGGGCCCCGAGACCCACGCCAACTGCTCGGTGCATGCCCTTCGGTGAAATGCCGGATGCTGGCCGATCGGTATCGGCCACCCGTGCTTCGGCTGCACCGAGAAGGGTGTCGCTTTCCACAAACCGATGCACCAGGAAGCGACGCTGCCCGAAAACGCGCTGCCGCCGATCCACCCCGACCATCGGACCAGCGCGGGCGCGGCTGCCGCAGGTGTTGCCGGTCTCATCGGCGGCGCCGTGATCGGTGCCGGGCTGATGGCCTCGAAGAAGATGTCGGAAGGGGGGAGTGAGGAGGGGTCGTCATGACCATGGACCGACGAACTCTGCTGAAAGGAGCCGCCGCGGTGGGCGCCGGTGCAGCGGTCCGGCTGCGACGCCGGTCGAGGCCTCGCGACCCGCGTGCAAGCGCCGCCGGACGCGGTGGGCATGCTCTACGACGCCACCCGCTGCATCGGGTGCCGGGCCTGCGTCACTGCGTGCAAGACCGCCAACAACCTGCCGGGCAATCTCTACGATCCGCCGAACGATCTCAACGGCGAGACCAAGAACATCATCAAGATGTACGAGGTCGATGGTGAGAGTTCCTACATGAAGCAGCAGTGCATGCACTGCATCGACCCCGGCTGCGTCAACGCCTGCATGATCGGCGCCTTCAAAAAGCGCGAGTACGGCATCGTCACCTGGGACCCGGACCGCTGCATCGGTTGCCGCTACTGCCAGGTGGCGTGCCCGTACAACATTCCGAAGTTCCAGTGGGACACGGCCGTACCGAAGATCGTCAAGTGCGAGCTCTGCAACCACATGCTGGCGCGGGGCGAGGAGCCCGGCTGCTGCCAGGCCTGCCCCAAGGAGGCCGTGATCTTCGGCACCTACGAGGAGCTGCTGGCGGACGCCCGACAGCGCATCGCCGAGTACCCGGAGCGCTACTAGCCGCCGGGCGACCCAAAGATCTTCGGCGACACCGACGGCGGCGGCACCCAGGTGCTGTACCTCGCCGATGTGAGCTTTGAAAAGCTCGGTCTGCCCGTGCTCGGCGACGAGGGTGTCGCGGCCCAGGCCCGCAATATCCAGCACGGTGTCTACAAGGGCTTCATCGCACCGGTCGCGCTGTACGGCATCCTCGGCGCCGTGATCTGGCGCAATCGCCGCGCGGCGCAGAAGGGGGGGTCCGATGACAAGCACCGTGCTAAACCCGTCGGCGGCCCCGTCGTCTTCAACCGTTTCACCAAATTCCTGGTGATCTTCCTCGGTCTGTGGGTGCTGATCCTGGCCTATCGGTTCGCAGCCGGTATCGGCGCGGTCTCCGGTCTCACCGACGGCTATCCGTGGGGAGTCTGGATCGCCTTCGACGTGGTCACCGGCACGGCGCTGGGCTGCGGCGGATACGCGATCGCGATCCTCGCCTACATCCTCAACAAGGGCAAGTACCACCCGCTGGTACGGCCGGCTCTGCTGACCAGCGCCCTCGGCTACTCGATGGCCGCGCTCGCGATCATCATCGACGTGGGTCGTTCGTGGTTCATCTGGCGGATTCCGCTGGGCGGCTTCCCGGATGTCGGAAAGTACAACTGGAACTCGGCGCTGCTCGAGGTGGCCCTGTGCGTCATGGCCTACGTCGGCGTGCTGTGGATCGAGCTTGGTCCCGCGTTCCTCGAGAAATGGGAGGCCACCTCCAAGAACTCGGCGCTGGTCGGTTTTGCGAAGGCCGGCCTCAAGTTCTTCGACAAGGCGCTGATCTGGATCATCGCCCTCGGCGTGCTGCTGCCGACCATGCACCAGTCGTCGCTGGGCACCGTGATGCTGCTCGCCGGCCCCAAGCTGCACCGTCTGTGGAACACCGGCTGGATCCCGCTGCTCTTCCTCATCTCGTGCATCGGCATGGGCTACGCAGTCGTGGTGTGGGAGTCGGCGGTGTCGAGCACGGTCTTCAAGCGCCAGCGCGAGACAGCATGCTGACCTCGCTCTCCGGCGCGATGGTCGTGGTGCTCGGGCTTTTTCTCGTACTGCGTATCGGAGACATCCTCGTCAGCGGCAAGACCGGCCTGATGTTCACGTCGGGCTTTCTGAGCCTCGTGTTCTGGGTCGAGATCGCGCTCTTCGCGATGCCGATCGTGATGTTCATGCGAGCCAAGGACCGCGCCGACTTCGCCACCATGTTCAAGGCGTCGATGCTGCTCATGCTCGCCGGCGCGATGTACCGCTTTGACGCCTACATGACTGCCTTCAATCCGGGACCGAACTGGTCCTACTTCCCGACCACTCTCGAGCTGCTGATCACTCTCGGCGTCGTCGCGCTCGAGATCTTCCTTTACATCTTCATCGTCAAACGCTACCCGATCCTGGGCGGCACCCGCGTCGCCGGGACGGCTCATTAGAAGGGGGGGCTTGATGGCCAGAATGATCACTGTTGACCCGATCACCCGCATCGAGGGTCATCTGCGCATCGACGTCGAGGTCGACCGGGGCCAGGTTCAGAACTCCTGGTCCTCGGGTCAGATGTGGCGCGGGATCGAGAAGATCCTCGAGGGACGCGACCCACGTGACGCGTGGATCTTCACCCAGCGCATCTGCGGCGTGTGCACCACGGTCCACGCCATCGCCTCGGTGCGGGCGGTGGAGAACGCGCTCCAGATCAACCTGCCGCTCAACGCGCAGCTGATCCGCAACCTGCTGATCGCCGCGCACGCGCTGCACGACCACATCGTCCACTTCTACCACCTGTCGGCGCTCGACTGGGTGGACGTGGTGTCGGCCCTCGAGGGCAACCCGGTGACCACGGCGCGCCTCGCCGAGTCGCTGTCGCCGTGGCCCGGCAACGGCGTCAAGGAGCTGACCGCGGTCAAGGAGAAGCTGGCGAGCTTTGTCTCCAAGGGCCAGCTGGGTATCTTCACCAACGGCTACTGGGGCCACCCGGCGATGAAGCTGCCGCCGGACGTCAACCTGCTGGCGGTGTCGCACTACCTGCAGGCCCTCGAGTACCAGAAGACCGCCAACAAGGTGGTGACGATCCTGGGCTCGAAGACCCCCAACATCCAGAACCTCGCCGTGGGCGGCGTGGCCAACGCCATCAACCTCGACAACGAGGCCACGCTCAACATGGCCAAGCTGTACCAGATCAAGAACTACCTCGACGAGGTCAAGACCTTCGTCGATCAGGTCTACTTCCCGGATGTGGCCGCGATCGGCGCCATGTACGCACCGTGGCTGGGCTACGGCGCGGGGGTCACCAACTACCTGTCGGTGCCGGACATGCCGACCAACACCGAGGGCACCGAGTTCGACATGCCCGGCGGCGTCATCATGAACAAGGACCTGGGCGGTTTCCGTCCGATCACCTCGTTCAACGACAACCTCTTCCGCGACAACGTGGCCGAGTCGATCGCCCACTCCTGGTACGACGGCGACTGGCAGCAGCACCCGTGGGAGGAGGACACTGTCCCGGCGTACTCGGAGTACGACTACAACGGCCGCTACTCGTGGGTCAAGGCGCCGCGTTTCGAGGGCCAGCCGATGCAGGTCGGTCCGCTGGCGCAGGTGCTTGCGGGTCTCGCGTCCGGCGACGAGCTGACCGTCAAGTACGCCACCGCGTTCCTCGATCTGGCGGGTGCGGTGGCCGGCGCCAAGCTGAGCCCGGCGGTTCTCCACTCGACTCTCGGCCGGCACGCGGCTCGGGCCATCCGCGCCCGGGTCATCGCCGATCTCGCCATCACGCACTGGGAGGCGCTGGTCGCCAACATCGCTTCCGGCGATACCGACATCTTCACCCCGTTCGAGTTCCCGAGGGGTGAGAATCAGGGCTTCGGTTTCCACGAGGCGCCGCGCGGGACCCTGTCCCACTGGTGCGTCATCGAAGACGGCAAGATCAAGAAGTACCAGTGTGTGGTGCCCTCGACCTGGAATGCCGGACCGCGTGACGGAGAGGACCAGATGGGGCCCTACGAGGCCTCGCTGGTCGGCAACCCGATCGCCGATCCGGAGCGCCCGCTCGAGGTCTTGCGCACCATCCACTCCTTTGATCCATGCCTCGCCTGCGCCATCCACACCCACGACCCGGATGGAAACGAGGTGTCGAAGGTACGCGTCCTCTGAGCGCGGAAATATGAACCGATACGGGGCCTGGGATCTCCCGGGCCCCTTTTTATTTCGGACTTTCGGAATTCGGATTTCGAATTTTCAACGCTTCGCTTCATGAACTGGGGAGGAGGGGCGGGAAATCCGCAATTCCGAAATTCGAAATTCGAAATCTCATCGACAAGGCACGTCAAGGCTATCCATCGCCCTCCGGCTCTGGCATGATCTCCGAATGACTGACGATGAAACCGATCCGCATTCTCGGCGTCGGCAACGTGCTCTGCACCGACGACGGCCTCGGCCCCTACGCGATCAAGGTTCTCGAGTCACGCTATGTGTTCCCCGATGGCGTCGAGGTCATTGACCTGGGCACTCCCGGGATGGACCTCACGCCTTATCTGGCCGACGCACGGATGATCATCGTTATCGACACTGTTCGCGGTGACGAGGCGCCCGGGACGGTACGGCTGCTGCGCGATCGGGAGATCGTCTCGGCGCCGCCTCCTTCCCGCATGAGCCCCCACGAGCCCGGCCTTCGAGAGGCCCTGATGGCGACCGAGTTTTCCGACTCGAGCCCGGACGAAATACTGTTCATTGGCGTGATTCCCGCGAGCACCGAACAGGGTACGAGTCTGACGCCGTCGCTGATGGAGGCCGTACCGGCCGTGGTGGACGCGGTGATCCAGGAGTTGAATCGTCTCGAGATGCCCGCGACGCGGCGGGATCCGCCGGCGGAACTCGATATCTGGTGGGAGTGAAAATGCGCCTGACGGTGGCCCACGAAAAAATTCTGCTTTTCCTCATCGTGCTTCACAGTGTTGTCGTCGGCATCATGTTGATGTTCTTCGCCGAGTGGGCGGTGCGGTTTGCAGGCTGGTCCGGCGCTGATCCGATCTTCTTCATCTGGCAGGCCGGCGCATTCCACTTCGTGCTGGCGGCGGGCTATGTCGTCGAGTACCGGCAATCGGGATCGATCGACCTGCTGCTGATTGCCAAGACCACGGCCTTCGTGTTTCTGATCGGCGCTTCGTTACTCGTAGCAACACCGTGGTCAGTGTGGTTTTCGGGTATCGCCGATGGCGGCATGGCGCTAACAGCGTACTTGGTTCACCGAGCTATCAACCGAATGTGAAGATTTCCCCAGAACGGTACCGTTTGGAAAAGGAGAAAAGAAAAGGAGAAAAGGGGAAAAGCGGAAATCCCGCGCGCTCCTTTTCGCCTCTGCCCCTTTTCCCCTCTGCCTCTCCAAGAACGGCACGACGGATCAAAACTCGTCCTCGAGCTCTTCGCCGCCGACCTCCTCGTAGATCTCGAGGATCTGGTCGCAGCCAAACTGGACGGTCATCGAGAGATGGTCGTGGATCGCGGCCGCGAGGTCCTCGGCCTCGGGGTCGGCGCGGAGCTTGTCAACGCAGATGGCGCCGATGGTGAGCATGGCGCCCACGACCTCACGCACTCCGAACCCCTGCATCAGCCGTTTTTCGGCGAGGTCCCGGCAGTAGGTCGTGAACAGCCCCCGATCCCGCGTCCGGATCGAGCTCTGGAGATGGCGCAGCAGGATCATGAAGCGCCACTCGAGAACGTCCCGCGGCACGCCCTGGTACGAGGGGAAGCGAGTGGCCGAGCTGGGTGCCAGCATCTGGTCGAGAAACGCGGCACAGATGGCGTCCAGGTGTTTCTCGAGCAACCGGTTGATGCGGAGGTTGGCACGGAGGTGGACCTCTTTGAGAGCCGCTCGGTTGAGGCGTTGCCATTCCGAAGGGTTCATTTTTCGATGCTCGACCATGAACGGCATCCGCCGCTGCAAGAGGAGCCGCTTTCTCGGTCGCCACTGGAGCCTCTCATAGGTGTGGGAGGCATCGACCGCGAGATCGGTGTCGAGGTAGTCGATCATCCACGGTCGCTCGAAGGGCCGATTGCCCAGCACTCGACCGAGGAGGTCCCGGCCCAGAACGCCGATCCGTGCCAGCACCTTCGGCACCAGGAGGGGGCGCCGGCGGTGGCCGAAGAAGTCGATGTTGGCGAGGTCAAAGAGAGCCTTGTGTGACAGCGTGGCGCTCGGACTGGCGATCAAGATCTCCCGCTGGCCGAGCTGGTCTCCGAGGTCGATGATCCTGCGGATGAACGGTCCCATCTCCCGCACGTGCATGTACGGGATCGCGGTGGTGCCACGGCCGCCGAGAATTCGGCTGTTCCAGACGTTGGACAGCCAGGTTTCGAAAAAGAAGTAGAGCGGCGGGTACTCGCACCAGTCCGAGAAGAGGGCGGCGAGACGGATGATGCACGAAGGCACTGTGTCGTCGTACTCGGCCAGCATCTCTTCGCCGATGCGCTTGGTGACCGCGTACACGTGCTCGCCATCCGGCGGGTTTTTCTCGGTGAGCACCGTTCCGCGCCGCGGGAAGCTGCACGCCGCCAGCGACGAGCTGAAGATGAATCGCTCGAGCGAGAGATTGCGGCACTCGTCGAGCACGTTGCGCATGCCTTCGACGTTGGTGCGCCAATACTCCGGGTGGTTGTCACCGGTGAAGTCGTAGTGGGCGGCGAGGTGGACCACAAAGTCGGCGCCGCCCGATTCACGAACATACCGAAAGGCGGCGGCAAGTGGTTCCCGGTCTCCGATGTCGACCTGATACCAGGTGATGTTGTTGTGGACCGGCGCGCCGCACTGCAACTGGGAGCGACGCGCGAAGGCGACAATTCGAAAGTCATCCTTGAAGAAGTCGAGGAGCTGTCGGCCGATGAACCCGGAGGCGCCGGTGATGATGAGACGAGGCAAGGTCCATAAACAGCGCGCATTGTACCCGACCTTCCCGTGCCGTCGCCGTCTCGCGGCTCCGTTCCCGATACGAATTGGGCAGTAGAAGGTCGTTACCATGACACGATGAAACGACCGCGGTCTCCAGCCGGAGTTCGCCCGTTCGGGCACGGAAACGGAGACGGAGACGGGCACGGATCGAAGTCGCTATACTGCCTCGGTGCACGAGATGGGTATCGCCCTCGAGATCCACCGGGCCTGCCGCGAGACGATCGAGGCGCACGGCGGCGGGAGACTGCAACGGGTGCGGCTGGCCGTCGGCGAGCTGTCGGCGGTCGAGCCCGAATTGCTCGGATACGCGTGGGAGGCGGTCGTGGCCGACGGTCCGGACGAGGGCGTCGAGCTGGCGATTGAATGGTGTCCGGCGAAGCAATGGTGCTCGGTCTGCGATGAGGCCAAACATCGCACGCACGGGAGCTGGATGCGTCTGTGTCCGGACTGTGGAACGCCGCTCGCGGTCTCGGGCGGCGACGAGCTCGACATCCTCGATCTGAGCTTCGAGGTGGATGACGGTGACACCGGATCCGGAGTCGCCGCCGATGCCGATGCCGGGTGAGCATGGAAATTACAATTCGTCGCAGCGAAAGGACGCCGAAATGAAACAGGTGGTCACGGTCAAACGGAAGGCGCTCGCCGCCAACGAGGAGCGCGCGGACCACCTTCGATCGCGCTTCGCTTCCGCGGGTACTCTGGCGGTCAACCTCATCTCGTCACCCGGATCGGGCAAGACGACTCTGCTCGAGGCGACCGTGAGCGCCTTCAAGGGCGAGCTCTCCACGGCGGTTCTCGAGGGTGATGTCGCGACCGAAAACGATGCCGACCGGATCCGCGCCTTGGGCATTCCGGCCCATCAGATCCTGACCGGCGGCGCCTGCCACCTCGACGCCCGCCAGATCGAGACCGGGCTCGCAGCCGGAGGGCTGCCGGAGACCGACATCCTGTTCATCGAGAACGTCGGCAATCTCATCTGTCCGACAAGCTATGACCTCGGTGAGGACTTCAAGGTCGTCTTGCTTTCGGTCGCCGAGGGCGACGATAAGCCGGTCAAATATCCCGCCATTTTTGCCCGCGCGGAGGTCGCCGTGATTACCAAGGCCGATCTGCTGCCCTATGTTCCGTTCGATATCGACGCCGTGCAGGAGCGGATCGCGAGTCTCAACCCGGACGGCGAGATCATCATCACGTCGTCGTTGAAAGGCGATGGCATCGCGGCGTGGCTCGATTTGCTGCGCACCCGTCTCGAGGCCAAGAGACGGCAGCAGGAGTGACGGTACGGGTTCAGCTCAGGTGCCGGGGCACCGTCCAGGGAGTCGGCTTCCGGCCGGCAATCCACCGCCTCGCCACCTCGGTCGGCCTCGCGGGTTGGGTGATCAACGACCCGCAGGGTGCGACCATCGAGATCGAAGGCCCGGCCGACATGGTCCAGAGCTTTCTCGACCGCCTGCCGACAGAGATGCCGCCTTTGGCCCGGCTCGACTCCGTCGAGCGGGAATCGCTCGAACCGCTGGGCGAGAAAGGCTTCGAGGTCCGAAGTTCGACCCTGGGCCGGCGCGAAGGCGCGATGGTGCCGCCCGACGCGGTGCTGTGCGCCGACTGCCGCCGCGAAATGGCGGAACCGGGTAATCGCCGCTTTCACTACCCCTTCACGACCTGCACCAACTGCGGACCCAGGTTTTCGCTCGTGCGGAGTTTGCCCTACGATCGTGAGCGAACCTCGATGGCCTGTTTCCCGTTCTGTGACGATTGCCAACGGGAGTACACCGACCCGTCAGACCGGCGATTTCACGCCGAACCCGTGGCCTGCCCAAGCTGCGGTCCGAGGCTGTGGCTGGCGGACGAGAACGGCGACCGGATGGAGAACGTCGCCGATCCCGTCGCGAGCGCCCGCGAGCAGCTTCTGCAGGGGCGAATCGTGGCCGTCAAGGGTCTCGGTGGTTTCCAGCTCGCCTGCCGGGCCGACTCGGAATATGCCGTTTTGCGTCTCCGCGAACGAAAACGGAGATTCGGCAAACCGTTCGCGATCATGGTCCGGGACATCGAGATCGCGAGGAAGAACGCAATTCTCGACCCGGCGGCTGAAGCGCTCCTGCTTTCACCCCGGGCGCCGATCGTCCTCGCCCCTCGGCGGGATGGGTCCTCGATCGCTCCGGAGGTGGCGCCGGGTCTCGACGACCTCGGCGTCATGCTGCCGACGACGCCGCTTCACGTCGAACTGTTTCGCGAGCCCGAGATGCCGCCGCTGGTCATGACCTCGGGCAACCTCTCTGAAGAGCCCCTGAGCCGAGGGAACCGCGAGGCGATTGCCGGCCTCGCCGGTATCGCGGACTGCTTTCTGCTCCACGACCGGGATATCGTTCGCCGGATTGACGACTCGGTGCTTCGGTCGTCGCCGCGCGGGCCAATGGTCGTTCGGCGGGCCCGAGGGTGGGTACCGGAGCCGCTGCCGCTGCCGGTAGAAACCCCGACAGCCGTCGTCGCCACCGGCGGCCACCTCCAGGTCACCGCGTGTGTTGCCCAGGGGGACCAGAGTTTTCCGACGCAGCACGTCGGCGATCTCGACTCCGGACCGGCGCGCGAATTTCTGGCCGAGGTCATCGAAGGCATGCTCGAGTTCCTGCAGGTGGTTCCGGGATTGATCGCCGCCGACGCCCACCCAGACTACCCGAGCAGCTGGCTGGCCCGCGACCTGGGAAGCCGCTTTGGTGCCGAGGTGATCGAGATTCAACACCACGTCGCGCACGTAGCGGCGGTGCTCGCGGAACACCGCCGCTTTCCCCGGCCCGAACAGCGCTGCCTCGGGATCGCTCTCGACGGTACCGGTTGGGGCCCGGACGGGTCGGCCTGGGGCGGTGAGTGGATCGGGCTTGACGGAAACCTCGGCTGGAGGCGGCTGGGGCAGCTCGAAGCGCTGCCGCTGGTCGGCGGCGAGGCCGCGGTGCGGGAGCCGTGGCGGGTTGCGGTGGCGGCCCTGGTCCGGCGCGGCGACGAGGCACTCATCGGCCGGACGGCGATCGCGGAGCAGGTGGACGCGGATCGCCTCGAGCAGATGATCCGCTTGAGCCGAGACGCGAGCTGGCCGCTGGCGTCGGGGGCGGGCAGGGTGTTCGAGGCGGCCGGGGCACTGCTCGGCGTCGGCGCCTGCAACCGTTGGGAGGGCGAAGCGGCGGCCCGGCTCGAGGCGCTGGTTTCCCGCGGGGGCGCACGGGTCGAGCCGTGGCCGGAGCTCGAGATCGAATCGAGGGATGGGAAGTCGCTCGTTCCGTCGTCGAAGCTGCTTGCCGAAGTCGCGCGGCGAGCTGCGGCCGGTGAGGCCAGGGCCGTGGTAGCGGCCGGTTTTCACGCCACCTTCTGTCGTCTTGCGGTCGAGCTCACGGAAAAGGTGGCGGGAAACGAGAGAGGTGTTGTGGCTCTCGGAGGCGGGTGCATGGTAAACCGCATCCTGAGCAGTACGCTCGCTGAGAGTCTGGAGGCCCTCGGATTCGAGGTCCTGCTGCCGAAGAACGTGCCTCCTGGGGACGGTGGTTTGTCGTACGGACAGGCGGTCATCGCGGCTGTTTCGGCCGCTCGGGGCGTGAGGCCGCGGCAACTCATCGTCAAAACGTTAGAACGTTAGAACGTTAAATGCCTCCACCGACCCAGACGAAAAGAGAGGACCCGGAGAGGGTGGATGGGTGGAACGTTCTAACGTGAAACGTTTCAACGTTCTAACGAAAACAGCGGCTGGCCGCTGTAGGATATAGGGGCTACAAACCCGGTTGCCCGCGTTGGGCGGGCGCCGTCACCGCGAGTGGAGGTGCTTCCGATGTGTCTCGCGATTCCGATGGTGTTGGTAGAACGAAACGAGTTCGAGGGCGTGGCGGAGATTGACGGGGTTCAACGCCGGATTTCGGTGATGTACGTTCCGGAAGCGGAAGTGGGTGATTTCGTGCTGGTCCACGCCGGCTTCGCCATCGGTCAGGTCGATGCCGACGAAGCGGCGCAGACTCTGGAACTCCTGCGCGAGTATTCGGACTCCATGGTGGAGTTATGAGAGCGGGTCCGCACTCAGACCCCGAGGCCATGGCGGGGTTGCTGAGGGAGCTTACAGGCGAGGCGGCAAAGCTCGATCGTCGTTTGACCTTGATGGAAGTCTGCGGAACCCACACCCACAGCGTGGCGGGCGCGGGGCTGCGGCGGCTGATGCCGGAGAAAGTGCGGCTGATTTCCGGCCCCGGTTGTCCGGTGTGCGTCACTCCGGTTGATTACCTCGACCGCGCCCTTGCTCTCGCGGTCCTGCCGCGAACCGTGATCTGCACCTTCGGCGACCTGATGCGTGTGCCCTCGAGCACGACCAGCCTCGAGCAGGCGCGCGCCGAGGGGGCTCGGGTCGAGGTCGTGTACTCGCCGCGGGATGCGCTCGACCTCGCCCGCGCCAATCCCGACCAGCGGGTGATCTTTCTTGCGGTCGGCTTCGAGACCACCGTGCCGACCATCGCCGGCGCCCTCGACGAGGCCGAACGCGACGGCGTCACGAACTTCCTGTTGCTGCCCGGCAACAAGACGATGCCGCAGGTGATGCGGGTGCTTGTGGATGATCCGGATCTCGATGTCGACGGTTTCATCCTCCCCGGCCACGTGTCGGTGATCACGGGATGGAAGCTCTTCGAGTTCCTGACCGAGGAATTCGGGGTTGCGGGAGTGGTTGCGGGTTTCATGCCGACCGATGTTGCCCAGGGAGTCCTGGCGCTGGTTCGGCAGGCACTCGAGAACAGGGCCGAGATCGGCAATGTCTATGGCCGGGTGGTCACGCCCGACGGCAACCCACACGCGCGTTTGCTCGTCGATCGGTATTTCGAGCCGTCGGACGAGAACTGGCGGGGTTTCGGGGTCGTCCCGGGTTCGGGGCTCAGCCTGCGCAAGGAGTGGGCGCACCGAGACGCGTCGTTGATCGAGGTGTCGTTGCCGGCGCCGGCGGAGCCGGTCGGATGCCGGTGCGGCGAGGTCCTCCGCGGTGTGATCGACCCGCCCGAGTGCCCGCTGTTTGACTCCGGCTGCGACCCCGATACCCCGATCGGCGCCTGCATGGTGTCCTCCGAGGGCACCTGCAGCGCCTGGTTCCGCCACGAACGGTGGGCCGCCGGAGGGGCCCGGTGAAGGTCCCGGAACGGGTGTTGCTGGCACACGGTGGGGGTGGGCGGCTGACCCGACGTCTGGTCGAGGAGCTGTTTCTTCCCGCGCTTGACAATCCGCTTCTCGCGAGTCTGACGGATTCGGCGGTGCTGCCGGAGATGCCGCCCGGCAGGCCCGCCCTGACTACCGACGCTTTCGTGGTCGACCCTCCGGTGTTTGCGGGCGGCGACCTCGGTTGCCTGTCGATCTGCGGCACGGTCAACGATCTTTCCATGGTCGGTGCGCGACCGCTGTGGCTGACCTGGGCTCTGATCCTCGAAGAGGGTACCGACGGCGCCCTGCTCGAGACCTGCGTTCGCGGTGCGGCGAGTGCGGCGGCGGATGCCGGAGTGACGGTCGTTGCGGGAGACACCAAGGTCGTGCCGCGCGGCAAGGGCGACCGTCTGTTTGCGGTCACGGCGGGGCTCGGCGTCGTGCCGCCCGGTCGCGATTTGAGCGACTCACGAATTGTCGCCGGTGACGCAATCCTCGTGTCGGGACCGATCGGAGACCACGGTGCGACGATCCTCGCCCATCGGCACGCCCTCGAGGCCCCCGGACTGCTCTCGGACTGTGCGCCCTTGACCGGACTGGTGGAGGCTCTGCTCGACAGCGGCAGCGCCGTCAGGGCCATGCACGATCCCACCCGCGGCGGAGTTGTCACGGTATGTCACGAAGTGGCTGCCGGGTGTGGGGCACGGGTGATTCTCGACGAGAAGGCGGTGCCGGTGCGGAGCGAGGTGTCAGCGGTCTGCGAGCTGCTCGGGCTCGATCCGCTGGCCCTGGCCTGCGAGGGTCGTGCGCTGGTGTGGGTGGCGGCTGAGGATGCCGAGAAAGCCCGCGATGCACTTCGCGCGCATCCGCGTGGTGCGGAGGCCGCGATCATCGGACACATGCAGCGAGCAGTGCCGGGCGCCCCGCCGGTGGTGATGAAAACCAGGGTCGGTGGTGAGCGGCCGCTCGACCTGCTGTCAGGACTTGACCTGCCGAGAATCTGCTGATGGACTTCGAGACCTTCTCGTGGAGCCTGATGGCGGCCGCTTTTGGCGTCGGAGTGGTCCACACTCTGTTGGGGCCCGACCACTATCTGCCGTTCATCATGCTTGCCCGGGCGCGCGGGTGGTCGCGGATGCGCACCGTCCTCGTGACCGCCGCCTGCGGGTTCGGGCACATCGCCTCGTCGGTGGCCCTCGGCGGTTTCGGCATCGTCCTCGGCCTCGCGATCGGCCGGGTGGAGTCGCTCGAGTCGGGTCGTGGTCCGCTCGCCGCCTGGGCGCTGGTCGCATTCGGAGTCGCCTATGCGCTGTGGGGGCTCCGCCATGCGTTGCGCAAGCGAAGCGGAATCGAGGCCCACGTCCACGGTGACGATGTCCACATTCACAGCCACGGCCGAGATCCCCACGGTCACAACCACAGTCAGGTCGGGGTCAATACGACCTTCTGGACCCTGTTCATCGTCTTCGTCCTCGGGCCGTGCGAACCGTTGATTCCGCTCTTTGCGTTGCCCGCGAGCCAGGGGCGATGGGATGTGGCGGTGCTGACGGCGATAGTGTTCGGGATCGCGACCCTGGTCTCGATGGTCGGTGCGACGATGGCGGGGTATGAAGGCCTCAAGCTGGTCAAGCTGGGACCGCTCGAACGCTGGTCGCACGTGATCGCCGGTGGCGTGATCGCCGCGGCTGGGCTGTCGGTGATCTACCTCGGGCTCTAGGGCGATGCCAGATTCGATCCGATTCGTTCACGCCGCGGACCTCCACCTCGACGCCACATTCGGCGGCGTGGACGCAACCAACGACAGGGTCGCCGGAGCGCTTGCGCGTTCGACCTTTGAAGCGCTCGATCGGATCGTCAAGCTGTGCATCGACAGGCGCGTGGATTTCCTGGTGATCGCGGGCGACCTTTACAACAGCGCCGACCGCAGCCTGCGCGCCGAGCTTGCCTTCCAGAAGGCGATGCGGCGCCTGGCCGAAGCGGGCATCGAGGCGTTTGTCGTCCATGGGAACCATGACCCGGCTGACGGATGGTCGGCAGGGCTCGAGCTTCCGGATTCGGTCAGGGTCTTCTCGGCCGAGGATGTGGAGAGGCGCGAGGTGCTGCGCGACGGCAAGGTAGTGTGTGCGGTCTACGGTCGCAGCTACGCGACTCGGCAGATCACCGAAAACCTCGCACGGGGATTCAAGAGGAAAACGGGCGATCCGCTCGCGGTAGGGGTCCTGCACGCCAACGTCGGACAACGGCAGGGCTGGGACAACTACGCGCCCTGCACCGTCGATGACCTTCGAGCGTCCGCCATGAACTACTGGGCCCTCGGGCACATTCACGCGCCCGGAAGGGTGGCGGACAATCCGCCGTCGGTCTATCCGGGTTCCTGCCAGGGCCTCGATCCTACCGAGGAGGGCCCCAGGGGGTGTTTCCTCGTCGAGCTCGGCGCCGACGGTGCGGTCGAGGAGTTCGTCGAGACGGCGTCGGTACGGTGGCAACGCATCGAGATCGACTGTGGCGACATCACCGACTTTGATGCGCTGAGGGCGGCGTTGACCGCCGCGTGCGAGGGCGTCCGCCGGGACAACGGCGGCCTGCCGACAATCACGCGTATCGATCTCGCGGGACAATCGAGGATCCACGCCGGTCTCTCTCGGAGCGGGGTCCCAGCAGACCTGCTCACCGATCTGCGCGAAGAACAGCTCCACCTCGAACCGTGGATCTGGGTGGATCGCCTGCGCGATCGGACTCGACCGGCGCTGGACCTCGCGCAGATTCTCAAGGAGGAGGGTCTCCGCGGCGACCTCGCGCGTCTGGCCGGAGATCTCATTGCCGATCCGCAGCGGGCGGAGGCGGCGGTCGACGATGTCCTTGCGCCGGTCGTGTTTTCGCTCGCCGTTCGACCGGGGCTCGATCTCGAACCCGCGGAAATAATTGCACGCGCCCGGGACCTTTGTCTGGATCTTCTCGCGGGAGACGACTGATGCACCTGCAGCAGGTGGAGGCGGTGCGGTACGGCGGCCTGGAGGGGGCGGTTCTCGGCCCGTTGCAACCGGGCCTGAACGTCGTCGTCGGTCGTAATGAGGCGGGCAAGAGCACCCTGACCTCACTGGTTCGACACGTTCTCTACGGGTTTCCGCGCGGTCGTCTCAACGAGCGCCTCTATCAGCCGTCATCCGGCGACCAGCGGGTCGGTCGCCTGGTGTTCGCGGACGGCGACTCGAGATGGATCGTCGAGCGGACCGAGGGCACCCGCGGCGGCGAGGCCGTCGTCTACGGGCCCGGAGGCGAAGAGCCCGGCGAGGCCTTCCTCGAAAACCTCCTCAATGGGGTCGGGGTCGGCGTGTTTCGAACGGTCTTCGGCTTTGCGCTCGAGGAACTCTCAGATCTCGGGTCGCTCGGCGACATCCAGGCCAGGCTCTACGCGTCCACCGCCGGTCTCGGCGTCAACCCGCACGATGTCCTTGGCAAGTTGAAATCGGCCGCCGATGAGCTGTGGGCGCCGCGCGCCCGCACGAGACGCATACACGTCCTCAACAACGAACTCCGCGCGGTTCGCGAGGAGGGTCGGCGGCTGCAGGAGCTGGCCGAACGATTTCGCGCCGACCGAGAGCAAAGGGCCGAGGTCGCGGGCGGTTTGGAAGTGGCCGAGGACGCCCTGCAAAGCGCCAGGCTCGCTGAGGAACGTCTGGCGGCCATGCTCGCCGAGGGACGCCGGCTCGAGGAAAAGATCCGCGACGAGGACGCCGCGGCGGCCGAACAACGACTGGCGGCCGAACACGCAAAACGCGAGGCGGCCTCGTTGGTGGTGGACGAGGAGCTGTTGGCAAGGGCGGAGGCGGTCGAGCGTCTGGGAGCCCGTTGCGAGCTGTTCCGCGCCGAGGCGGAACAGCTCCGGCGCGATGAGGAGAGGTTACGGGAAGTGGCGTCCGATATCGACCGACGGATTGCAGACATGGGGGAGGGGTGGACCCTGGAGACAGCGACCGACATCAACCTGGACCTCGAGCTCGAAAACAAGCTCTACGAGGAACAGGAGCGCATCCGAGAGGCGCAGCGCGAGCGGGACGACGCGGCGCGGCGTGCGTCCGAGGCGCGCACCGAACATGAGGAGGCGCGGCGGTTGGCTGAGGCCTGTGCTCGAGAGATCAGGATCACAGGACACGATGGCGTCGCCAAGGAAATCGGGCTTCGGTTGGAGACCATCGACCGGCTGCTCGCACTCGGTGCGATCTCACAACCGTCCGGCGTCCCGTGGTTGGCGGCGATCGCGGCTGCGGTCATCGCCGTCGCGATGGTCGTGGTAGGGCTCGTCCTTGACGACCGTCTCCTCGTCGTGGCCGCCGTGGCACCGGCGATTCTGGCGGTCGCTCTCGTGCTGCGACCGCTTCTGATGCGGCGGAAAGCACCGTCCGAGGTTGGTTCGTTGTTGACGGTGTTGGGTCTCGACCGGGTTCCGACCGGAGCCGAGCTCATGGCGATGCGGGGAATTCTCGAGCGGTGTCGTCGACTCTGGGCCACCGAAGGCGATCTGGGCCGGGTTTCGGCGGCCCGCGAGGCAGCAGCGCGGGAGGCGGTGGATGGATTTGATCAGTCGTGGCAGCACTGGCTGGAATGGCTGGAGAAACACCGGCTGAAGACGCCTTCGAACCACCCCGAGAGCGTCCGCCGGGTGCTGCGGCTGCTCCGCGACCTGCGCGCCAAGGCCGAAGGCCGGCGCGAGCTCGAGACGCAGATCGCTCGGCGCCGCGCCGTCTGCGAGGAGTTTGTAGAGGACGCGCTGGTGATCGGTGCCGGCGCCGGCGAGACGAAGGATCCGAGCTTTGAGGAGGTCGCGCACGGCGCTCGCTCGTTGCTCGCCCATCTGGTCGCCGCACGGAAGAACGCCGACAAACGTCGCGACGCCGAGGTCGCAGCCATCACTGCGGAGGAGAGGGCGAAGGAGGCCGCGGCAAACGCCGAGGCCGCCCGTGGAGAGCTTGCGCAGGTTCTCGAAAAGGCCGATCTCGGTGGCGATGCCACCCTCGCAGATCTCGAGGCGGAACTGGCGGTGGCGAGACGCGAGACCTCCGAGCTCGATCGCGAAAGGGGCGAGCTTCTCGAGAAACGCGGGACCCTCGACGGCCGTCTGCAACGAAGCGCCGAGGAGAGCACATCGGCCAGTCTTCGTCTGGTCGAGTCCGGGTTGGTGGAACGGGTGGCGGAGGCGCTCGAAGGCTACGTCGTGACCTCTGTCGCGGTTCAGCTCGTAGAACGCGCCCTCGAAATTTACGAGGCCGAAAGGCAGCCGGCCGTGATCCAACGCGCCCAGGAGGTTTTCAGCGCCCTCACCGACGGCCGCTACACCAGGCTGACGACGCCGCTCGGGAAATTTGAACCGCTGGTGAGCGGTAGTGACAGTGCCGGGAAGTCTCCCCACCACCTGTCACGCGCGACAGCCGAACAGCTCTTTCTGGCGTTGCGCCTGAGCTATATCGAAAACCTCGCCGGCGCGAACCCGGCGTTGCCGGTGCTGATGGACGATGTGCTGGTGAACTTTGACGACAGCCGCCGGCGCTCCGCGGCGAAGGTAATCGCCGAGTTCGCAGACCGGCGCCAGGTCGTGTTCTTCAGCTGCAATCTGGCGACGGCCGAGATCTTCACCGAAGTCGCCGGGGAGCACACCCGCGTCGAGATCTAACGCAAGGTGCCAGGTCAAACAAAGTCAACAAAGTGGGGGAACGATTCGTGGCAAGGTATCAAATCGAATTGCTTAGGTTTTTGACTTTGTTTGACCCGTCACGGTCCTCTTCCACGCCCGCCACAGGTCGACCAAACCGTGAAGGTATCGCGGGGGCTTGGACTGGCCTTTGCGCGGATCGCCTCCAGGCGTGAGAATGGTCTCCCACTTGATGATGTTGGCCTCGTAGTACAGGGCGACAAACCGGCGGAAGATGCGATGGCCGAGTCGGCCAGGCGGGATCCAGATGGACCCCGCGAGATCAATGAAGACCACCCGGCCGTCGGGTCTTCTGAGGACATTGCGATAGGCCCGGGCGTCAAGGTGAAGAAATCCGAGCTCGGTGAGACGTCCCATTGCAGACCGGATCTGATCCAGGTAGCTCTCACGGTTTTCGTCGATATCCTCGGCGTGGCTGAGGCTGATCCCCGCCACCTTTTCGATCGCCAGCGCGTCCCGGTCGATGCGACCGTGAAAGGCCGGGAACCAGGGCATCGATCCGACGTAGGCGTAGGCTCGGCACTCGTGCCAGACCTCGATCCGACCGATGAGCCGCCGCCACCATGCACGACCTGCAAAGTCCTTGACCACCATCGCACCGCTGCCGAGGTCGATGACGAAAACGTCGGCCTTGAACGGCGCACCGCGGGTCAGATGCTGCTTTGGCGCCGCGTCGAGCTCAGGGCGCGTGGGCCGGCGGGGCGGGCTGGAAGCCGACGTTTCGGGTGGGTGGTCAGAGAACATGCGAGAATCTCATGGTGGTGGACATTATTTCACACGCTCGAGACGGCGGTGACTTTGATCCGGAGATGCTCGAGGGAGCGGTCCCGGAGCGGTGCATCTACGGGCGCAACAGCACCAAGGCCGACGTCCTGTTTTTCGAGCTCGCGGCCCGCCGCGTGGCTGTGAAGACCTACGCTGGGCGAAGCCTGGTGATCCGCAACACCCTCGGTCGCTGGCTCATCCGGCGAGAGGCTGCCGCTTACGTCGCCGCAGCAGGGGCCGCCTCACTGCCGACCTTTCTGGGTCGGATGGGTCCATTCGCCATCGCCACCGAGTGGGTCGACGCCGAGCCCCTGCGGGATCGCGCCGGCGATCGTCTCGACGGCGAGGTCTTCGACCGGCTGGGCGCGGCGCTGGACGGCCTTCACGGGCGTGGCGTCGCGCTGGCCGACCTCCACCATCGTGATGTGCTGCTCGGCTCGGACGAATCGCTGTACATCGTCGATCTCGCAACCGCCTGGGTCCTCGGCCGGCGGCCGGGTCCGATCAGAAAACGTCTCTTTCGACGGTTCTGTGAGGCAGATCGGGTCAACCTCGCACGCATGCGGGCGCGGTTTACCGGCGGCGATGTGAATGCCGCCGTGGCCTCGGTAAGCCCGGAAGCGGCCGCCTGGCATCGACGGGGGCGGTGGGTAAAAGCCGTACTCGACCGCCTTCGTGGAAAACGATAGCGGCTACCCAATCCGACCGGTGTGGGGTATCCTGCCCGACGAACGACGGGAGTGATTGTCATGAGCGAACACGAGTACAACAGGTTCCTCGGCGTGCTGCGCCTGGCGGCGCTCTTCGTTGTCATCCTCGTTCTCATTTACTTCGCCCGGCCGACTGTGCTCAGCGTCGCCGTCGGGTTCGGGTTCGTGTTGATGGGGGAATCGATCCGCTTCTGGTCGTCGGGTCTGTTGTTGAAGACCAAAGAGCTGATGACCGCGGGGCCCTACCGTTACACCAGGAATCCGTTGTACCTCGGCCGTTTCTTGATCCTCACCGGCGTGATTATCATGGTCAACCTTCCGAATTATGCCAGCCTGATCGCACTGGCAATCGGCTGGGCGTGGTTTCTCGGCGTCTACCTGCGCCGCAAGGAAAGGGTCGAGCCGGCGCGGCTCAGACAAGAGCACGGCGAGGCCTATGATCGCTACTTTGATGCCGTTCCAGCGCTGTTTCCGACACTTCGGCCCTACCAGGACTCCACGCCCGCGTCCTGGTCGATGGAACGGATGATGCGCAACCGCGAGTACTGGATGGTGATCGGCCTGCTCGGAGTCTCCGCCTACCTGCTCTGGCGCGCACTCAACGTTTAAACGTTAGAACGTTAAAACGTTTTGACGTTAGAACGTTGGGCTCGCGGCAAATGGGAAAAGGGAAACCGGTACCGTCCCTTCCCTTCCCCTCTGCCCCTTTTCCCCTTTCTCCTTTTCCCCTTTTCTCCTTTTCGAGGGAGTGTGGGCGGGTGGAATCCCGAATTCGAACTGTGCGGTCAACTTTCCTGGAACTGGAGCTGGTGGAGGCGGGCATAGAGCCCACCGAGCTCGAGCAGGGCCTGGTGGTGTCCCTCTTCGACGATACGCCCGTTGTCGAGGACGACGATCCGGTCCGCTTCCCGAATGGTCGCCAGACGGTGGGCGATGACGAGGCTGCCGCGGCCCTCGAGGAGGACTTTCATCGCTTGTTGGACCTTGTCCTCCGACTCGGCGTCGAGGGCCGAGGTGGCCTCGTCGAGAACCAGAAACGGCGGGTTCTTGAAAAGGGCGCGAGCGATGGTCAGCCGCTGGCGCTGGCCCATCGAGAGTCGGGCTCCGTCCTCGCCGAGACGGGTGTCGTAGCCCTCCGGCAGCTGGCTCACGAACTCGTCCGCCTGGGCCGCGACGGCGGCACTTCGCACCATATCCGGCGACGCGTCCTCGCGGCCGGCGGCGATGTTGAGCCGGACACTGTCGTCGAAGAGTATCGTCTCCTGGGTCACGAGCCCGATGTTGCCCCGCACCGAGGCGATCGTCAGTTCGCGAAGGTCGTTGCCGTCCATCGTGACCCGGCCCAGGGTCGGGTCGGCAAAACGCAACATGAGATTGGCAAGGGTGGTCTTTCCGCCACCCGAAGGTCCGACGAGCGCGACCATCTCACCACGTCTGATGTGGAGGTCGACACCCTTGATTGCGGGCTCGTCGGAGTCAGGGTAGGCGTAGACAACGCTCTCGAACCGGATCTCGTGCGGCAATTCCTCGAGGTCCCGCGCGTCAACGCGTTGGGTCACCTCGGGCGGCCAATCCATCATCGAAAACACCCGTTGCGCAGCAGCCAGCGCCTGCTGGATCTCGACGTTGATCTGGTTGAGACGGCGCATGGACATGAAGAGAAACGCCAGACCGCCGAGCACGACCACGAAGTTTCCGGGATCGATCGAGCCGTCGGCGATGCCCCTTCCCGCGACGTAGAAAAGAACGGCGCCGGCGATTGCCCCTACGACCTCGACGATCGGACCGGAAGCCGCCGCCGCCTTGCCGGCCTTCAAATCGACCCTGAACAACCGTGCGAGGGCTTGCCCGAACTGGCTTACCGCGATCTTCTCCATCGAGAATGCCTGGATGATCTTGACGCCGGTGACCGACTCCTTGAGCATGTTGGCCGCCCCGGCAACCTCCTCCTGCGACCTGGTCGAGGCTTTACGCAGACGCCGACCGAGCCGCATCACCGGGTATCCCATCACCGGCAGAACGATGAGGGCAAAGAGGGTCATGCGCCAGTCGTACACCAGCACGAGAACCAACATCGCCGGGGCCATGGCGCCAACCCGCACGAGATCGGCCAGAACCAGCGTCGACACTCGCTGGATACGCTGGACGTCGTTGAGCAGCCGTGACATCACGAGCCCGGTCTGGTGCGCACGGAAGAAGCTCGGCGCCTGGTGGACGATCGAGGCGTAGAGGTTTGCTCGCAGATCGCGGATCACCGCGGCACCTGTCTTGGTCGTGAGGTACTCGCCGAAGAAAAGCAGAATGCCGCGGACCAGATAGATCGCCACAAGCAGGAACGGGACCTTGGCGGCCGGCTTCTCGCGCAGCCAATCCGAAAGCTCAGCCACCGGCAGCCAGTCGATGAACCGGTCGAGAATATCCGTGGTCGGCGCCTCCTCGGCCGCAACCGCGATCTCCGCCGGCTGAGCCAGCAGGACGTCATTGACAAGCGGTTTGAGGGTCGCGACCACCATCGACATCAAAGCGCCCGCGAGAGCCAGCATCAGGGCGGCGGCCGCCATCTGCCCCAGGTAGGGCCGCATGTAGCCGATGAGTCGCCGAAGCACGGTCACTGGCGAATGGTAGCAGAGCGGGCAAACGTAGAAACGTTAGAACGTTAGAACGTTTGAACGATCCACCCATCTGCTCGTTCGGGTTCCGGGGGGGGGGCGAACTGGAACTCAACACTCAAAACTCAAAACTCAAAACTCAAACAAACTCAAAACTGGTCGGGTGGGTGGTTGGGCGGGTTACAATCCGCGCCATGCTTCCATCCATAGCTCGTCGTGTCTGTCCGATGTTGGTTCCGGCCCTCGTCGCCGGCGCCGTTTTCGTGAGCGTCGCGCCCGTATCCGGGGCTGACGAGCCGGCGGTGCAAGGCCCGATCGAAAGGGTCCTGCCCTCCGGTGCCAGGGCCCTTCTGTGGCCGCGTCCGGGCTCGGGAACGGTGCTTATCACGGTCGCGGTGCCGGCGGGCTCCGAGGATGAACCGGCCGGCATGGGCGGGCTCTCGCATTATCTCGAGCACCTGTTGTTCGACGGTTTCGACGGCCTCGATGAACGCGATGTGACGGAGGCCTTCGAGGTTCTGTCCGCCTATATGAACGCTTTCACCCGCGAACAGGCGACCGTGTACTTCGCCCTCATCCCCCGGGAGGACGCGGTGGCGGCGGCCGAATTGATGGTCGGGATGCTGACCCGTTCGACCATCGATGAGGCGGTGTATGAAAAGGAAAAAAAGGTGATCCTCGAGGAGCTGGCCAAGGACCACGCGTCGCCGGACGGTCTCAAGGAAGAGAGTCTTCGATCGGTGTTGTGGAGCGGAACGCCGTTCGCGCACCCGGTGGGTGGTTCGGTGGTGTCGGTGGAAGCGATCACTCGTGCCGAAGTGGTCGCCTACTGGAAAACCCGGTACCCGCCCTCGGGGTTCAGGATCCTGATTACCGGGGACCTGGGAACGGAGGGTCTCGCCAGGGTGCTTGCGCCGTTCGCCGGTCTCGAGGCGGGAGGAACGGCGCCGAAACGCGTGGACCCGTTGACCTGGCCGGGATGGGGTGAATGGGCCGCTGCCGCGGCACCCGAAGCGCCGGCCGGCGGCGGCATGCCGCCCCCGGGGATGGCGATGGGGCACGGCATGGGCGGAGACTCGACCGCACCGAGTGGAGGCACTCTGGCGCTGGTCGTTGCTGCGCCCGACTCGGTGGCTGAGTCAGGCACCTCGATCGAGGTCCTTGCCAGATGGTTGTCGGACCCTGCCGGCCCGATCGCCGCAGTTCTCGTCCCCGAGGCGGCGTCGTCTCTGAGCGTTGTCCGGCTGCCGCGGGACCCTCGCGACCTGCTCCAGGTCCGGGTCGAGGCCGTGGTGGGCGTCGAACCCGAGGCCCTGCTGGCCACCGTGCTCGGGGCCCTCGAGGGGGCTGCCTCGGGACCGGATGACGCGACGGTGGCGTCGATCCAGCGCACCTGGGGGGGCGAGCGGGCTCTCAACGATCAACGCCTGCACTACGCCGCGGTCTTCTACGGTGAGGCCCTGTCGGCGGGCCGGGGCGAGCTGGTCGAGGCGGTCGCGCCGCCGATGGTCGCGCCGGCTGATGTGCGTGCAACCGCGGCTGCTCTGCTCGGCGGCGCATCGGATCGCTGCCGGGCGGCGTGGATAGGCAAGGGCGGACCGGAGGGGCGCGCCCCTCTGCCGAGAGCGGCCGCCGTCGAGCTGCCGGCGGCAACAGCGGCAGTCGAACCGGGCCCGCTCGGCAGTCTGGTGGCGACCCTCGAAAATGGGCTCGTGGTGGGCGTCTTGCCAGAAGAGGGGAGCGACGTGTTCGGGATCCATCTGCTGGTGGCCGATCGAAGCCTGCGGGAACCTGCCGAGGTCCCGGGAATCGCCGATTTCGTCCACCGGCTGCTTGCGGGAGGTTCGGTGTTGGGTCCCGGTGAGTCGCTGGCCAGACGGATGAAACGGGCCGGTTTTGACGTCAAAACTGCGGACGACCCGATGATCCCTTTCGACAACCGTTACCACGTGCCGGACTTTTCCTATGTCCGCATCGAAGGTCCGGCCGCCGGGTTGGAGACCGCGCTGATGATGCTGGCGGAGATGGTGCGGGTCCCCGCCTGGGACGAGGCGGGGTGGCGATCGGCGGGCGCGGAACATGAGTCCGAGCGGAAGGCCGACAACCGCGGGTCGGAAAAGGCAGAACAGCTCTTTCTGGCTGCGCTCATCGGGGACGCCAACCCCCTGGCCCAACCGGTGTCGGGACCGATGGGTGGAGCGCAGCCGTCGCCGGAACTGGTGGAGGCCTGGTGGGGGGAGTGGCCCGGAGGCTACTTTGCCCCGGATCGTCTGGTGATCTCGGTGGCCTCGCCGCTGGCGGTCGCCGACACCCTGGCGATCGTTGAGGATGCCTTCGGCGACGGCCCTCCGGCACCACCGCAACGCGGGCCCTACCCGGCTTGGCAACCCGCCGTCGAGGCGCCCGGGATCGACATCGGCGAAGCCCCACAGGTGACCGTGCTGTGGGGGAGGATCGCCGAGGTGGCGGTGGCCGATCGCACCGCGGTGTTGGTGGCGATCGACGCCCTCTCCGACCGGATGACCGCCGTGATTCGTGAACGGGAGGGTCTGGCCTACAGGCTCGGGGCAGGTGTTCGCCACCTCCCGGGGGGCGCCTGGGTTTTGTCGGCGACGGTCGGCACCCGGCCCGAGAACGTCGATCGTGTGGCCGAGCTCCTTGCCGAGCTGGTGGCCGATCTCGGTGCCGAGCCGCTCTCGGCGGAAGATCTCGAACGCCTCAACGCTCGTGCTCGCCGGTCGCGGATGTTGCGCGGCCTGTCTGCAGCGTCGCGCGCCTACCGGGTGGGGCGTGCTCTGTTCGAAGGCCCTTCGTCGCCGCTGGCGGTCGACGAAACGGCCTACGCGGCGGTCAGCCCGGAAGCGGTGCAGGCGGCGGTCAGGTCCTATCTGAGGCCCGGGGATATGGTGCTCGTCGTGACGCCGTAGGAGGGCGGAGGGGAAAAGGGGAAAAGGGGAAAAGGGGAGCAGCGAGAATCGTTTGCACGTTAAAACGTTAGAACGTTAGAACGATAAAACGTTGGAAGCTTGAAACGTTCGGCTCTTCCGGAATTCCGTGGAGTGACAATTCACCGATTTCGAATTCTGAATTCGGAATTCGGAATTTCCCTTCACCCTCTCCTCTTGCCTGTGGTTCCCTTCAATCGAACGGCGGTCAGGGACGGCAGCAGCGTCCGGAGACCGCGTCAGGGGCAGTCGACAGCAACAGCACCCGGACGGACCGGCGCGGAGACATTCGATCAGGCCTTTGGGTTGAGCAAACGCCAGGTCATGGCGCGGACTTGATCGAAGGTATCGAGCACGATCATGGCGCTTCGTCCATCAACGACACCAGCCTGAACCAGGAGGCGAAGGTGGCTGTCGACCTCCTTGGCTGAGCCGTAGGCGATCCTCCAGAAGTGCTGCCGGTCTCGTCCGGACCGGCCGTGCCCTTCCGCCAGGTTGGCGGGGACCGAGCTTGCCGACCGGATCACCTGATCGGCGATCGACTTCAATGGGGCTGGAACCCTCATCACAAGCCTGATGGCGATGCCAGCCGCGTCAAGGGCTTTCGAGTGGGCAACGAGGTTGGGGTTCGTGCGGGCGTCGGACATGGTCACCTCCGGGTCGTTCATGCCCTTCCTCGAGCCGGTGAGGCGGCCGATGTCAGGGGTGCTCGGCGCCGGGCCCCTGGCCCGGCTTGCCCTTGACATCGGCTGGCCACCGGCTACCTCTCGCACTGAACGACCCGGCTTGAACATGCCCTCGTCACGACCCCTGCTCGCTGCCCCGGTCGCTGCCGCGGACGCTGTTCACTGCCCCTGCGGTCTGTCGTTGTCCCTGTCGCTTCACCAGCCAACCGGAACTTCCAATACTCGATCCCATCAAATTTCGGATGAGCCAAACATTCCACCCGCCCGCCCCGGGTGGTGGTCAGTCGCGGGCGAGGAGATAACGCTGCACGTCGTCCCAGTCGAAGAGAGATTCAGCCGCGGATTGCATCCAATCCTCCTCCGGTCCGCGGGTTGCTGCGCCCGCCAGATAGGATTCGACGGCCAGCCGGATGATCTCCGTGCGGGTACGGTTCGATGATCGGGCAGTCTGGTCGATGCTCCTGACCAGCTCGTCGGGCAGTCGGGCGTTGACGACAGTCATGGGATTCCCTCCATCTGCGAACTGTTATCAGGATGTACCGACTTCGTGAAGTGACCGGGATCACCGGCCTTTGATGATCACACCGGGGCTCAAAGCGGTCCGACCGGTCACCGGCAGTTGCCGACGCCGCCCACGCGTTGCAGAATGGCGGCGATGACACGTCGGTTTCTCACGCTCCCGGACGTCGTGCTCTTTGCACGAGCGTTGAGGCTGGCAGGTCGGGCGCAGCGCATCCGGACGGTTCCGATAGTCGATGTGGTGGAGGATGTTGCCCGTCGCGGTGGGGGAGGTCGGCGATACCCACCCGATCGAGTCGCGGTTGCGGCGGAACGTGCGACCCTCCGCCGGCGACGTTGGTTTGACGATCTCGACACCTGTCTCATCCGTTCGCTGGTTCTCGGTGGGATGCTGGCCGGCTCGGGCAAGGTGGTGCTCAATATCGGGTTCCGACCCGACGACGGCGGAAGGACGGTCGACGGGCATGCGTGGGTAACGGTCGACGGGGATCCGGTGGGCCCCGACCGGGAGCTCGCCGGAAAGAGTTATACTCAGGTGCTCGCGGTGGTGTTCCAAGGGAAGAATGGAGAGCGATGACGGTCCCAGGAGCGGAAGGTATTGCTCCGCACGGCGTTGTCAGCCGGCGCGGCATCGTTCGTCGACCACGAAGGATCGCCCGGTCATGAGGCGTGTCGTAGAGCTCGCGCGCCTGCTGTCGTCGGAAGCGCTCAGCCAGTCGCGGTTGGCCGACCACTCCGGCGTGATTCTCGACCCGGATTCGCTGGAGGTCTTTTCGGTCAACGAGACCGGAATGTGTCTTGTCGAGGGGTTGCGCGCGGGTATCGAGGATCATCATGGCCTCGTGCGGCGGGTGGTGGAGGAGTTCGACGTCGACGAGGACAGAGCGCGGGCGGATGTCGACCGGTTTGTCGACGAGCTCGCACGCTATCTGGTGGATCGGCGGGCCTGACGGCGATGGAATCCCAGACTGCACCCCCCGATCGAGGCGTGACCGAGCCGGAGCAAAGAACGCAGCGCCCGCAACGCGCGGCGTGGTTCGGTCTCCTGTTCGCTCTGGCCGTCTGCCTGGTCGTGGTGCTGATGGTGCTGTCTCCCTTTTTCTCGGTCATCCTGCTGTCGGTGGTCGCCTCGGGCCTCATCCGGCCCTGGTACCGACGGTTGGTGGAGCTTCTGAAAGGACGCCGCCGCGCGGCCGGTATCGTCATCTGCGTGGCCCTTCTGGTCGTCCTCTTTGTTCCGCTGTACCTGATCGCGCTCGAGGTTTCCCAGGAAGCTCTCGGCATCTATGAGATGAGCACCACCCAGCTGACCGAAGGCAGCCTGCGAGATGTGCTTGAAGAGCGGCAGGACCAGATCGACCGGGTGAATCGCTTTTTTGAGCCCTTCGGCACGAACCTCACCGTCGATCGCGTGTATGACCTGTTGGCCACTCTTGGCGTACGAGTAGGTGGGTTCTTCTACAAGCAGGGCGTTTCGCTCGCCAAGCACCTGGTCAGGTTCGTATTCGGGTTCATCTTCTGGGTGTTGATTCTTTACTACCTGCTGGTTGACGGGCGCGCGTTCAGGACCTGGATCGAGAACACCCTGCCGCTGCCGGTTGACGAACAACACCTCGTGGCCCATCGGTTCATGGATATGGCGTCTTCGTTGGTCGTCGGCAACGGCGTTGCGGCGGTGATACAGGGGCTCGCCGGTGGACTGTTGTTTTCGTTGCTCGGTCTGCAGGGGGCGGTGCTGTGGGGCGTGGTGATGGCGATTCTCGCCTTCATCCCGGTGGTTGGAATATCGCTGGTGTTCGTCCCGTTCACCGTCATCCTGCTCCTGGCCGGGGACACCAGCCGTGCCGTGGTGCTCTTCGTTACGCTGGGAGTGATTTCCACCCTGGTCGAGTATTGGCTCAAACCCCAGCTCGTCGGGCGGCGCGCGCAGATGCACACGTTGCTGGTGTTTCTCTCGCTCATCGGTGGGGTCGTGGTCTTCGGCGCTGTAGGTCTGTTGGTGGGACCACTGACGATGACCGCGTTCCTGACCCTTTCGGGGATCTACCGCGAGCACTACCGTCCTTTTCTAGGCGACACCTAGCCCGCACATCTCACCAGCTTTCTGCTGCGGGCGGCGATGCATCGCACCCAGCGGTGCTTTCTCCGCTCGGGGTGCTCTCCCCGCCGACGGCAGCTCTGAGTGGCCGAAGGCTCGCCGCCCTCGCGACAAAACCCGGTGAGATATGCGGGCTGGCGGTTGGCTGCGACGGGCCCGCCTGAGTACTGATATCAGGGACTTGGTGACCCATTTTGGAACAGCTCTTCAGACTCCCGGGTCAACCGCGGACTCGGGAACGGCCTGATTTCGCAGTAGGCCTATGAGCCGGAGGATTCGCCCGTGTCCTTGCGCGCGCTCGAGGTCCTCAAGGGCGGAAGTTTCTCAGGAGCCTTCATGTTGACCTGACCCTTGAAGGTTGCGCCGTCCCTGATCAGGATCCGGGGGGCGGTGATATTGCCGACAACGCGTGCTGACGGATCAAGCTCGATCCTTTGATCGGCGGTGACGTCGCCGTTCACGGTGCCTGCGATTGAAACGATGCGGCCGTGGACCGTTGCCTCGACCCGCCCCTGCTCGGCGATGCGGACCCTTCCGCCTCCGTCAATTGTACCCTTAACTGACCCATCTACAATGATTTCACTCGCGCCGGAGAGTCGTCCCTCGAGCTTGGCCTGGCGCGCGATGGCGGTGCGGTCGACGACATCGGTGAGGGGCGGAACTCCAGTTGGCTGCCGTTCAGCCTTTGCAGTCTGGTTGTCGGGTGTCGGCTCGTCCCGTCCAAAAATGCCCATGTGTTGTCGTCCTCGGCAGCTGCGCCATGGAGCGGGCAACGGGATTCGAACCCGCGACGTCCAGCTTGGGAAGCTGACACTCTACCAGCTGAGTTATGCCCGCCCGCACGGAGATCGACTCTAACATTGATCGCGGAGGGCAGCAAGAGCGCAGCTGTGTTCGGAGACGCCGATGGGATATTGCCGAAATCCTGGCACGCGGATTGCTTGCTTTTGTGGCCATGAAGATGCAACACCACTCAACGTCCCGCGGGTTCTCCCTCATCGAATTGTTGATCGTGGTAGCCGTCATCGGACTGATTGCCGCGATCGCGATTCCCAACCTGGTCAACGCCATCCAGCGTGGGCGACAGGCCCGAACGGTCGGTGACGCGCGGGCCATCTCCAACGCGGTTGGGATGTACCAACAGGATTATTCAAAGTTCCCTCTTGCGGGCTCACTGGTCGACATCGACACGATCAGACCGGTAATCCTCGCGTACATGGGCAATTTCAACAACTTGGACGGTTGGCAGAGGCCCTTTATGTACAAGAGCGATGGCGACAACTACACGCTGGCTTCCTACGGGATGAACGGAACTTCCCGACACGCCCTGGAATCTGGGTCCCATCCACTATTTCGACGATGACATCGTCATCGAGGGCGGCGCCTTCGTCCAGTATCCCGAGGGCACCCAGCAGTAGGAGCTCCGGCGAGTCAACCAGCGCCCCGGGAGCGCCCGAAGCGCGGCGATTGTGGCGCCGAGCGTCGAAGGGGAAGGCTCGCGCCCGGTGACGTTGGACGGCAGTTTTTCTGGGTAGCGGTGACGCCGAAGGTCACTGGCGACCGCATTCAACGCGTCACCAGGATCTCCGCGCTGCCCATTCCACCTCCGACGCAGCGACTGGTCAGGCCGAACCGTTTGCCGCGCCGGCGCAGCTGGTGGGTCATGTCGACCACCTGGCGGGCGCCGGTACAGCCTACCGGGTGACCAAGCGAAATGCCGGATCCCCAGACATTGGTGCGGTCTCGAGGGAGGTCGGGAAGGTAGTGAAACGCCGAGGCGAGAACAGCGGCGAAGGCCTCGTTGATCTCGAAGAGATCGATTTCCTCGATGCTGAGCCCGGCCTTTTCGAGGAGCGGCGGGATGACCTTGAACGCCCCCTCGCCCATGTACTCCCGCGCCACGCCGATGTTGTGGAAGGCACGCAGCTCGGCGAGTTGGTCGAGACTCAGCTCGGCGGCGCGCTCCTCGCTTGCCAGCAGCACGGCTGCAGCGCCGTCGTTGATGCTGGATGCGTTGAGCGCGGTAATGGTGCCGCCGTCGGTCTTGAAGTACGGTCGGGCGGCTGCGAGCTCCTCCATCGTCAGCTCGCGCGGCCCCTCGTCGCGTTCGACGATCAGCGGCGCGCCCCGGCGCTGCGGGACCTCTACCGGCACGACGTAGTCGCCAAACGAGCCGTCAGCCCAGGCGGTGACAGCTCCGTGGTGGCTGCGGTAGGCGACCTCATCCTGCTCCTCCCTGGTCAGCCCGTATCGCTCGACCAGACGCTCCGTGAGCAAACCCATGAGCTCGCCGCGAGCCCCGACGTTGGCGTCGGTCAGCGCGCCGAACAGCCCGTCGACCAGCGTCATGTCTCCATACAGCTGGGCCTTGGTGCGGCCGCTGAAGAGGTAGCGAGGCACGTTGCTGAGGGACTCGACCCCGCCGGCGATACCGATCGAGACCTCACCGAGCATGATGCGACGGGCGAGGCTGTGGATCGCGGCCCCTCCGGAGGCACAATTTTCATGAAAAGTGGTGCCGGGAGAAGTGCAGGGAACTCCCGCGAGCTCGGCCGCAGTCTTGGCGAGGTTGGGCGAGCGGGGGTCCTGCATGACCCATCCCATGCAGGTGTACTCGACAACCGCCGGATCGAGCCCCGATCGCTCGATCAGCGAGCGGATGATGGTGGTGCCCAGATCCTGGGCCTGAAGCGGCGCGAGCGCTCCACCCACCGAGCCGATCGGAGTTCTCAGTGCCCCCACGATCACGACTTTCGAGGTCATTTCCTGCCTCCTGTCGACATCACTCAGTACGCCAGACCGGGATCGAGACGGTGCCGTTGGGCCAGCCACGCCTGAGATTCTGAGCCGAGCCACTCCTCGACAGGCAGAGCGAGCGATGTCACGAGCTCCGCGAGCAAGGCCAGTCTGCCCGGAACAGCGTCAACCACAATGCACTCATCGATCCGGTGTGCGCCCTCGCCGATCGGTCCGAAGCCGTCGACTGTAGGCGTGCCCACCGCGGCCGCCAGATTGGCGTCCGACGAACCGCCCCAGCGAAGACTGTCGAGATCAAAGCCGAGACCGTGGGCGATTCCGCGCGCGCGCTCGAAGAGCTCGACGGCCGGCGGTGTGGTTTCCATCGGAGGGCGATTCCACCCTCCGAGGACGTGGATGTTCGCTCCTGCCAGAGACGGCCGCAAGGCTCGTAGGGCGCTGTCGAGCCGTTCGGTTTCACCGCGGGTCCAGGCGCGAACGTCGACCCGAATCTCGGCAAAGTCGGGGACCGAGTTGCTGACGTTTCCACCGGCGATCACGTTGGGGCCGATTGTTGTACCGGCCGTCGGATCCTCGAGCTCGAGCAATCTGATCACCTGATGCGCGGCTTCGACCACGGCGTTGATGCCCTTTTCCGGCTCGGCACCCTGGTGGCTGCTTCGGCCGCTGACGGTGATGACGTACTCGCCGGATCCCTTGCGAGCCAGTTTGAGGCCGCCGTCGAGGTTGCTCGGTTCGAGAACGAGCACGAAGTCCGCCCGCCGCGCAGCCTCTTCGATGTACGACCGTGAGCCCAGAGAACCGATTTCCTCGTCGGGGTTGAGAAGAACCTCGATTTCGGGGTGGGCGAGGCCGGTCGTGTCGAGGTAGCGGAGCATCCAGGGGATGAAGAGCAGACCGCCCTTCATGTCGTAGACCCCCGGTCCTGACGCCCGACCGTGGTTGAGGCCCCACCGGCTGCCCCATGACCCGGTCGGCCACACGGTATCGTAGTGAGCGAGGAGCAGGATCCGGCTGCCGATTCCTTCACGGCGCAGCCGGAGCAGCGGTCCGTGGTCCTGCAGATCGCAGCGCTCGACGTGACCCAGCGGTGCGAGTTGGTTTCCGAGAAAGTCGGCGGCCCGTTGCAGACACGCGAGATCACCGCTGGGGGTCTCGATGGCGGTCAGGGCCCGGAGCTCATCCAGATAGGGCTGCAGATGATCCGAAAAAAAGTCGAGGCTGTTCATCGACCACCGATAACACACCATTCCGCCGCCGGAATCAAGGCGAAGTTTGATACTAACGTTCCAACGTTCAAAGGTTAGAACGTTAAACGTTCCCACCCCACCCTGCCCGTCAGTCAGAGGCCGCGTGATGGTCGGTCGACGTTTTCCGCGCCGACGTGCTGTCGCTGCGGACTGCCCCTGGCGCTGTTCCTGCCGCCGGCGCTGACCGCCGATGAAACGGCTGGGTCCAAAGGCTTCATGGTGGGGTGGGTGGGTGTTCCCCTTTTCCCCTTTTCGCCTTTTCCCCTCTGCCTCTCAAGAGAGGGCGGGTGGAACGTTCAAACGTTTTAACGTTCTAACGCTCAAACGTCCGTCCGGGTAGCTGGTATCTTGATCGTCACGGTCGTCCCCTTCACCCTCGACGCTTGCCAGATCGAGCGTCCCACCCAAAGCCTCGACGGCGCATCGGCACAACCCGAGCCCGAGGCCGTAGCCTTCACGGTTGTCTCCGGGTACCCGGTGCAGTTGAACGAATGGCCGAAAGGCCTCGGCAATCCGGTCGTTGGGGATGCCGGGACCGTTGTCGCGGATTTCGACCATCAGGTGATCGTGCACCGAACGAGCCTCGAGCCAGACCGCCCCGCCGCTCGGTGTGAAGCGGATGGCGTTGTCGAGGATGCGGCGGACGACGTCTCTCAGAAGCCCGTGGTCGACCGTGACCGTCGGGATGTCCTCGGCGACATCCACTATCAGCTCCACGCCCTTCCGCCCTGCGACCGGCCGCAGGTCGGAGACGACGGAGACCGCCACCTCGCCAAAGAGCACCGGTGCGAAGTCGATCTGCGCAGAACCGGTTTCGAGGGCCGCCAATTCGACGAGGTCATCGACCAGGTTTCGCAGCTTGACCGCGTTGGCATGGGCGATCGCCAGAAACGATTCCTGCTCCTCCGAAAGACCCTCGCCGAGATCGGTGTGGAGGATCTCGAGGTAGCTGTGGACCACGGTCAGCGGATTACGGATCGAGTGCGCGGCTGCCGCAAGAAACCGCCGCCCTTCGGACTCGATCTTCGCGATGTGCTCGCGCAGTTTTTCCAGCTCGAGCAGGCTCTCGGCAAGCTCGTTGTGGAGGGCCTCGACGTCTGACGCGCCGGGACTTCGGGGGCGAGATTGGCGTGCTACCATCGATACACCTCAGGGCACCCCGCAGTGTATACGGGGTGCCCGAGATTTACGAACTGGAGACTGTATCTCGTCTTCAAGCGCCAATCATGGACGATCGGCGTGGCGGAAGCGGCAGCGATGAGGAGCCCGTCCGCGGCCTCCGCGAGGCGCCGTACCGCGCGGCTGGATGCCACCATCGCGGTTGCCGTGCTGGTGTTTTCGCTGTCGGCCTCAGGGGCTGCGATCGCCGCCGAGGGCGCGCCCCAGAGCGTTGATTTCGATTTCCCGCCGCACGGAAAAATCCGCTGGCAGCGTGGCCAGACCCCGGTCCTGCTCGTCTACCCGCAGCGTGGCGATGGCTGGATCAACCTCGCGCAACGGTATACGGGCGGTTCCGGCGGCGTCGCAGCGCTGCGGAGCGCCAACCCGAAGCTCGGGACGCCGCTTCGCGATCGGCCGGTGCGGGTTCCGATGGAGCTTCTCGGGGCGGATCTCAGACTCGAAGCGGTTCGCCGGGTGTTCCCCGTCGATGAACGGGTTGACGCCGGATGGCGCCACCTGGTGCTCGATCCGTTTCACGGCGGTGAGGAGAGTTGGAAGTGGTTGGCCGCACTCTTTGCCGGCGCGGCGGAACGAGCAACGGAGCTCAAAAGAGCGAATCCCCAGCTCGCCGCGCAGGGCCTGGAGCGAGGTCGTTGGGTGCTCGTGCCCGAGTCCGGGCTGCTGCCGGTGTTCAAGAGGCTGACGCCCGTGCCGACGCCCACGCCGGTCGTGTTGCCAACCGTTGTCGCGCGGCCCTCAGCGGCAATCGCCGCAACGACAGGCCCCCTCCAATATGGGGCCGACGAGCTCGGCGAGTACGCGGTGTACAGACTCCGTCAGGGGGAGGCCCTGTACTCGGCGGTGGTCGTGCGTTTCACTGGGCAGCTGCTGGCCGTTCAGGTCAACGAGACGGCGATGGAGATTGCAGCTCGTTCGGGAATCGATGACGTCACCGACATCCCGGTCGGGTACCCGATCAAGATTCCCCTCGACCTGTTGCTGCCCGACTACCTTCCTCCGGACGACCCCCGGCGGGTGGTGTGGGACGAGGAGCGGCGCGATCTCGGGCGGTTTCTCGAGGTCGTGCAAGCGACCGACCTGGCGGGCGTTCAGGTGATCCTCGACGCGGGTCACGGCGGGAAGGACAGCGGAGCGGTTGTGGATGGGTGGTGGGAGGCTACCTACGCCTACGACATCATGTGCCGTATCAAGGTCAACCTCGAACGTCACACTCGAGCCACGGTCTGGACGACGATCGAACAAACGGTCCCCGGCTACGTGGTGCCCGCGGTCGATCGTCTCGATCAGCGCCGAGACGCTCGTCTGCTGACCCGCCCGCCGTATCCATTGGTCGACTCGGTCCTCGGCGTCCACCTGCGGTGGTACCTCACCAACGACATCATTCTCAACCGGTTGGGGGCGGGGTTTCCGCGCTCAAAGACGGTGTTTCTGTCGGTGCACGCCGACTCGCTCCACCCGAGCGTGCGTGGGGCAATGGTCTACGTGCCGTCACGATATCTTCGACCGACCGAACCGTATACCGTCAAGCACCGTGAAATTAACCGCTTCGCCGAGTACCGCAACCACCCCACCGTGCGCTTCGGCACCGATTTCAAGGCGCGGGCGGAGGCGTCGTCCCGCCACCTGGCGAACAGCATCATCGCCAGCCTCGAGGACAACCAGATCGGGGTTCACCCCTATGAACCGGTCCGCGATCGCGTCCTGCGCGGACGGCGGAGTTGGGTGCCCGCCGTGCTTCGCTACACCGCCGCCCAGAATGCCGTGCTCGTCGAGGCGTGCAACATGTCCAATCCCCAGGATCGAGCGCTGTTGCTGCAGGCACAGTGGCGCGAGGAATTCGCGCGAGCGGTCGTCGAGGGCATGGCTTCGGCATTCGCCAAAGTAGCGTGATTCATCGCCGTGGTTGAGAGGAATATTCAGAGTGTGATGCAGATCCCTTGACGGCGACCGCATCGAGGACCCACATTGATGACAGAGAACCGATTTTTCGAGAGGAGGCGTCATGAGATCGTTTCTGATTCTGGCCGAAAACGGACCCCTCCTCGTATTGACCTCGATGGCGTCGATCACCGAGGAACGGCTGATCGAGTCTCTCGCCAGAAAGGGCGTCGACAAGTTCATCGCCTATGAGGTCCCCGTCGAGCGGGTCCACGAGTTCTACGGGGTTCCATTCGAGGTCATCGCGTCGGACCTCGAGCACGGCAAGGACCTGCGGGTCGTCGATTTCAACGGGCCGCAGATCTTCAGCTGCCTGTCCTTTTCGGAGCTCGGCCAGCCGATCCACTACGAGCACTGAACCGCCGCGCCGGCGGGTGGAGTCGGGTGCCCCCTGCGCCCGGATGTGGCGGGGGCGAGAGATGACCGGGGAGGGTGGCATGCGCGCCTACATCGTGTTCTCGGGAACCGGGCCCATTCTCATTCTGACCACCTATCCGGAGCTGCAAGACAAACGCCTGCTTTCGAAGCTCTCCCACAAGGGCATGGTCAAGTTCATCGCTTACGAGGTTCCGCTCGATCGGGTGCGGGAGGTCTACGGTGCGCCCTACGAGGTGATCGCCGCCGACCTCGAGCGTTCCGAGGACCTGAGAGTGCTGGATTTCAACGGTCATCACATCTTTGACAGCTTCGGTTTTGCCGATATCGGGGAACCGATCATGTGTGGTGACGGTTGAGAACAGCCCAGAATTCGTGGCCGTGGGCCGCAAACAACTCCGGCAGGCGATGGATGGGGAGACCGACCACGGTGTGTGGGGACCCGTCGACCGCGGCCACCAGGAGGCCGCCCAGCCCCTGGATGGCATAGGCGCCGGCTTTGTCCATCGGCTCGCCGGTGGCCACGTACCAGCGAATAACCGCATCGGAGAGGTGGACGAAACGGACCTTCGCGGTGTCTATGACCTCGTGGCATGCCCCGCCCGCGACCAGGGCGAGGGCCGTGTGCACCCGGTGTTCGCGGCCCGATAACCGGCGCAACATCCGTTCCGCATCGGTTGCCGAGGCGGGTTTGCCGAGAATCGTCTCATCGATCTCGACCACGGTGTCCGCGCCGAGCACGGTCGCATCCGGATGCCGCCGAGCGATGTCGAGCGCCTTGTCACGCGCGGCCCGGGCGGCGAAGTCCCGGGGGCGCTCGCCGGCAAGCGGCGCTTCCTCGATCCGCGAGGGCTCCAGGCTGAATGGCAGGCCGATGAGTTCGAGGAGCTGCCGCCGGCGCGGCGAAGCGCTCGCGAGGATGAATCCGGAGCCCGTCACGCCATCGAGCGTTGTTTGACGACCACCACCGACTCGGTGCGGTCCAGTATCTCGACCAGGGCGCCGACGGGAATCGGTGCCGCACCCTCGGAGCGGGCGGCGAGCTTGAGCTGTGATCCCTCGATCGTGACCTCGACCTGGCCGTAACCGTTTGCTGGAATCTCGCGCACCACCCGAAACTCGTTGACCTCAGAGCCGAGCCGCTCGCAGGGATCGCAAACCCGGCGGAGCCAGGACTTCAGGGCAAAGATCGCCAAGCACCCCGGCCGCCGCCCCGATAGCCATTTCCTGTTGTGGCGCCAGCGAGCTCACGCCGTGAATCACGAACGAGACGATACCGAAGAGGGCGAGAAACGAAGCCAGGACGTCTGCCGCGGGGAATTTGAGCCCCCGGAGGTGCTCGTGGGAGGGAACGATGACGTGGTCGCAGAGGTCGGTCGGATGGAGCAGGCGGCGGGCGAAGCCGGTGACCAGGGAGAGGGTGAAGCCGCCTAGAAATATGAGCAAATATGCAAATGCCCAGGTCACCGTCGCATTATAACCGGCATTGGCGGAATTAGGAATTAGGAATTAGGAATTGAGGAATGAGGAATTCCCGCCCACCCGGCACGCGAGACGCGTGACCCACAAACCATCTCGAGAGATCGAGAGACGAAAGTGGGAAAGCCGTCCCGGCAACCCGCCGGCGGCGAGTTAGGGCCATGACCTGGCGCTTGCTCAAACCAAAGGCCTGATCGAGGTTTTCCGCGCCGGTCCCTCCGGGTACTGTTGCCGCGGACTGCCCCTGACGCGGTCTTCGGCCGCTGACGCTGCTCCTGCCACTGCTCCTGCCACTGCCCCTGACCGCATTTTCAACCCTTGGGACCAACTGTTTCGTGGTGGGAGGGCGGGTGGAAAATCCGAAATCCGAAATCTGAAATCCGAAATTGGCGAGTTTCCACCTCACGGATTTCCGGATGAGCCGAAGACTGAAACCGGCTCAGGTGGGGGAGAGACCCAGATCGTCGGGCAGGTACTCCTCGAGGTCTTCGGGAGGCGGACAGACGACCCGCAGCGGGTCGCCGGTGATGGGGTGGCTGAGGGCGATCGAGAGGGCGTGGAGCAGTGGGCGATTGACCTCGTCGGCGCGGCGCGAACCGTACAGTCTGTCACCGAGAATGGGGTGGCCCGTGTCGGCGAGATGGACCCGCACCTGGTGGGTGCGGCCCGTGTTCAGTCGGCAGCCGACGACCGCGAGATCATCATCGAGGCGGGCCAACACCTCGACCTCGGTGCTGGCGGATCTGCCGGCGTCGTGACACCGAAACCTCCACCGGTGATGCGGATCGCGCGCGATGGGCCGGTCGATGGTATCGGTATCGCGGTCGGGGTGCCCTTCGATGATTCCCAGATAGCGCCGCTCGACGGCGCCGCCGCTCCAGGCTTTGGTGAGCGCCGGCAGGATGTCGGCCTCGCGCGCGAACAGGACCGCGCCGCTGGTCGTACGGTCGAGGCGGTGGAGGAGGCGGATGAACGGATGACGGCCCTCGCGCAGAGCGAGCGCGAGCAGGACCTGCTCGTCAAAGGCCAAATGGCCTCCCGAGTCTCCTTCGGCCGGTTGCGAGAGGACGCCGGCAGGTTTGGCGGCGATCAACAGCCATCGATCTTCGAACAGAATGTGGGGAGCCTCGATCGCAGGCACGGCGGAAACCCCCAGCTCGGTCGCCGGACGAAGGACGTCGACGACGTCGCCGGTGTTGACGGGTCGGGATTGGACCCGCAGTACTTCTCCGTTACGCCACACCACCCCTTCGGCCATCAACCGGCGCGCCGCCCGTCGGCTGAGCCCGGTGATTTCAGCGAGGAACAGATCGATGCGCCGCCCGTCGAGCTGTGGGGTGACGAGCAGTCGGGTATACGGGTCAGACGCTGAACCGCTCACATTTCCGGCTTGACGACCCTGGTCGCGGGGAGCGCACGATTGCGTGCCCAGGACCGGATCGCCTTGAGCTGTTCCTCCATGGTGCGCGCCAACGGAATGATCTTGCCAAAGGACGAGAGGAGGTCGTTCTGGCTGACCTTCGAGCCCCTCGCGTGGCCGGTGATTCGCGCCGACTTGACGGCCTGTTCGATCTCGGCGCCGTTCCAGGTGCGGGTGGCCGAGGCGAGCAGGATCAGATCGTAGTGTGCGGGGTCCATGCCGTTTCGCGCGAGGTGGATCGACAGGATCTCCTTGCGCTCCTCGTCGTTGGGAAGATCGACGAAGAACACCTGGTCGAAACGGCCCTTGCGCAGGATCTCCGCCGGCAGGAGGTTGATCCGGTTGGCGGTGGCGGCCACGAAGACATCGGCCCGGTGCTCCTGCATCCAGGTGAGGAAGGTCGAGAAAATCCGGGTGTTGGCCCCGGTTTCGCCTTCGCTGTAGCCCGCGATCCCCATCTCGATCTCATCGATCCAGAGCACCGCCGGGGCCACGGACTCCACGGCCTCGAGTGCGCGATGAAAGATCCACTCCGCGGAGCCCTGGACTCCGGCAAAGACGAGGTTCATGTCGAGACGGAAGAGGGGTAGCTTCCACTCGCGGGCGATGATCTTGACCGCGAGGCTCTTGCCGCAGCCCGAGATGCCCATCAGCAGCACCCCCCGGGGGCGCGGCAGGTCCTGCCTGCGGGCTTCCGGGAGGAAGAGGCTGTTTCGTTCTCTCACCCAATCCTTGAGCTGGTCGAGCCCGCCGAGCTGGCTCAGGGATGGGTCGGGCGGCACGAACTCGAGGATGCCCTCCTTGCGGGTGATCTGCTCCTTTTCGTCGAGCACCTCGGCGAAGAACTCCTCGCTGAGCTCGGCGTGGCGGTCGAAGAGCCGCCGCAACAGGTGCTCGGCCTCGGTCAGCGACATCCCCTTGAGCGAACCGACCAGGCGATCGATCGTGGGCGCATCGGCGCCCTTGCCGTCGGTCAGGGTCGAGACGAGGGCTGCGAGCTCGCTCTCGTCGGGAAACATGGAGACGACGACATAGGTCAGGGGCTTGATGGAGTCCGGAAGGACGGCGTCCTGCTGGAGCAGAAAGAGAAAACGCCCGGTGTTGCGAATCTTCATCGCGGTGTCGCGGAGGCGGCGCCGCAGGCGCCGGTTCTCGGACAGGTCGTCAAAGTCCTTCAGCAGGTACAGGCCACGCGGCGCATCCGTGGCGATCCAGGCCAGGGCCTCCATCGGATCGCTGTGATCTGCACCGCCCTGGCCGAGGAAACCGTCGACGCAGTTCCACACCACGACCGGCAGCGGTTCCGGCTTGGCGGAGGCGCCGAAACGCTGCAGGAGCCGCTCCTGACGGTCCTCCTCCGGGCTCACCAGGAGGGTGATCGGGTAGGCGGACGACAGCGCGGTGCGGATCTGTTCGATCGTGCTGAGCATGACAGCCTTATTGTATCGCTGATCGGCCGAACTACCGCGATCCGCGCCCGAGATCCGACAGCGACCGTCCGGCACGCCGCATCGCGCGGATGGTTCGGGGTTGCCAGGACTCGCGTGACCGCCACAGGATCAGAACGGTGACCGCGCTGATGATGGCGGTCGCGAGCCAGATGCCCGCCGCCTTGCCGGCCTCGGCCGACACCGCGAGGCGATCGAGGTCGTTGGCAAACCACCAGCCGAGCCCGGACCAGACCCCGAGGTGGATCACCAGGGCCGCCAGGTCGACGGCGGCGAATCGGACCCATGGGATACGGGTCACGCCGCAGGCGGCGAGCCAGGCGCCGCGGCCAAGCGGCAGAACGCGGGCGGGCACCAGCCCGAGCAGGGCGGCGGGCGAGTCCGAGAGCCGATCCGTTACCGATGCCAGACGCGTTTCGATCCGGGGGAAGCGGCCGAGTCTCGGCCGCAGCCAGCGGCCGCCGAGGTAGACGAGCTGATCGGTCGCGAAATGGCTGAGGACCACCGCGCCCAGGATCGCACCGGCTGCGCCGCTGGATGGGCTGCGGGCGGCCAGGACGCCGAGCGCGACCATGAACAGCTCCTCGGGGATCCAGTGGCCGACGATCCGGATGATCGGCGGCAGGGCGAGCGCGAGCAGGAGTCGCGTGTGGCTCGAGCCAGGCGACGAGGTCAGCCAGGTGGTGCACGACGCGATCGAGTATACCCGACGGGCCTCCGTTCCGACAGCGATTCAACTCACAGATTCGTTCGGCTCGTCCGGGATATCTAGGCGGCAATTCACCCAATTCGGATTTCGAATTTCGGAATTTTCCACGCACCCCTCTACAAAGCCGTTGAAAGGGCAATCAGGGGCGGCGGCAGGAACCGCGTCTGCGGCAGCAGACCGCGTCTGGGGCAGTCCGCAGCGACAGCGCACCGAGGGACCGCCGTCACGGCTGTTGATTGCTGCCCCGGCCGCTGCCCCGGCCGCTGCCGCTGCTCTCTGACCCTGCCTCTGCCGTCTGAGACTGTCCCCGCCGCCGCGGCTGATGACCAGAATCTCGAGACCTCGATTTCAAGCGATGACGGAAGAACCAATCGTTATAACCTTGAAGAATTCAACGCCTTGATCTTTAGCCGTGCGGGACGGCGCCATGCGGAGAACGGGTTATCGATGGCGGGAGAACTCGAGGACCTCGGAGGCGGTTCCGGTTTCCACGATCGCACCCTCGTGCATGACTGCGACCCGCTCACAGACCTCACGTACGACCTCGAGATCGTGCGAGATCAGGATCAGCGCCAGGCCGAGACGGCGCCTCAGGTCTGCGATCAGATCGAGGATCTGGGCCTGAACCGAAACGTCGAGCGAGGACACCGGTTCATCGAGGATCAGCAACCTGGGTTCGGGCGCGAGGGCGCGGGCGATGGCGATGCGCTGCCGTTCACCGCCCGAGAACGCATCCGGACGCCGGCGGGCGGCGGCCGCGGGCAGGCCCACCTGGTCGAGCAGCTCGGCCACTCGTGTTCGCCGGGCGGCGGTGTTGCCGATCGCATGCGCGGCGAGCGGTTCGGCGATGATGGCGTCGACGCGGAGGCAGGGATCGAGGGACATGCCGGGGTCCTGAAAGACGGCCTGGAAGTGACGCCGAAGCGGCCGCACCCGGGACTCGGCGAGCTCAGAAATGGCGTGGCCTTCGAATCGGACGACGCCGCGATCGGGCCGTTCGAGAGCCAGCAGGAGCCGGGCGAGGGTCGATTTGCCGGCGCCCGAACCGCCGACGATGCCGAGGGCGGTCGCCGGATTCGAGGCTGAGGTCGACCCCGGCGACCGCGTTCACGATCGATGAGCCGGCCGCCGCGAGGCGCACGCCGCCGATAGGAACGATGCAGACCTTCGGCCTCGAGAAGCGGGTCAGGGCCCGTCATCACACTCTCCGCCCTTCGCTTCCAGGACCACCGGGCAGCGCAACCGCCGACCGCTCCCGAGATCGGCCAGCGCCGGTTCCTCGATGCGGCAGGCATCGATCGCCATCGGACAGCGGGTATGGAACCGGCAGCCGATCTCGACAGGCGACGAAGCCTGTCTCGGAGCGTTCCACTTTGCCGCGACGGCCTTTCGCCGCCGACCCGGAGCCGACGCCAGCAACAACCTGGTGTAGGGATGGAGCGGTTCCGTGAAGAGATCAGCGGTCGGCGCCTCCTCGACAATTCGACCCGCGTACATCACGGCCACCCGGTCGACCACGCCCTCGACCACCACGAGGTCGTGGCTGATGAGAAGGAGGCCGAGCCCGTGGGAATCCACCAGCCGGTCGAGGAGCTCGAGCACCCTGGCCTGGGTCGCGAGATCGAGGGCCGATGTGGGCTCGTCGGCGATCAGACACCGCGGCCGTCCGGCGAGGGCGAGGGCGAGCATGACCCTCTGCGCCTGGCCGCCGGAAAGCTCGTGCGGGTAGGAGCGTGCGATCTCCCCGGCGGAATCCAGAGCGGCTTCTGCGAGCAGCTCGAGGGCCTCGGCGCGGGCGCGCGAACGGTCGATGTCCCGGTGGGCCGCAACCGTCTCCGCGATCTGGTAGCCGACCGTGTAGACCGGGTTGAGGGCGGCGGTCGCTTCCTGCAGGACCAGGCCGAGCTCTCCACCCCTGATGCGACGCAGCTCGGGTGGGGGAAGCGAGGCGATGTCTCGGCCGGCCACAATGACCGTCCCGTCCGTTATCCGGCCCGGTTCGGGAACCAGGCCCAGACACGCGAGCGCCGTGATGCTCTTGCCGCTCCCCGATTCGCCGACCAGACCCACCCGCTCACCGTCGCCGACCTGCAAGGAGAGGCCGTCGACCACGGTCCGCCAGCCGCCGTTGGCTTCCGGAAAACCGACCCTGAGCCCGCGGACGTCGAGCTGGTGCTCAGTCGCCATATCTGAGGTGTTTCATTGTCGCCTCATCCCGGTCGAGGGTGGCGAAGAGGGTGGTTCGCGCGGGTGGGCGCCCCCAGCAGTGGAGGACCGGATCGAGCGGGTCGAGCTCGCCGTCGCCCTCGTCGCCGAGGAGCACGATCCAGTGGTCGCCGTCGACCAGCAGATCGCCGGGGAGCACTTCCTGTCCCCACCTGAGTGTCCGCCCGCCGCGGATCACGCGGTCGGATGAGACCTCGAGCTCGCCCAGGGCATTGAAGGCGCCCGCGTCGACATCCGGTCTGCCCGTCGAGGCGACTGCCGCGAGCGTGCGCGACGAGACCACAAACCGCTCCGCCACGAGATCGGTAAACGGCGTGTCGAAGGCGGGAACGGTGACGTCGTTCCAGTCTCCGGTCTCGCTCCGGGGCTCGAAGCCGGGCAGCCGGAAGAGCTCGCCAACCGAGGGGTCGACCGCATCACCGAAATCGGCCGCCCGCATGAGAGTGGGAAAGTCCGGCTCGAGCACGGCGTCGATACCGATCGTGGTCATGACCTCCTGAGGCCGAAGGTCACTGTCCGTCTCGACCACCTCGACCCGGGCGTAGAGCCTGATGGTGCCGGCGTCATTCGGCGCTGTCACCGACGCCGGCCGATGTGGTCGTCGTTGTGGGTCTCGGGGAGTCGTTCCGCGCGCAGGCCCCGTCCCATCTCCGGCGCGTAGAAAGTCCGGTACTGCAACCTTTCACCGGCGTTATCGGCGTCCAGGCTGCCGCCGAGGTTGGCGCTCTCGACCGAGAACCAGAAGACCCGCACGACGAGGCCGTCCCCGGGCCAGCGGTCGGTCTCCACGTGCTCGATTTCTTTCCCGTCGATCGCCAGCCGTCCCACCGGTGCGATCCAGCTGCCGGCGGTGCCGCTGCGGCCGACCCGCAGGGCCAGCACCGCCTCGACCGGCTCTCCCGCGGCGAACCGCCGCCGTCCCTCCCGGAAGACCGGATCGGAATCGGTGGCCGTGACCACCCGCGCCTCCAGGAGCAGCGGTCGCCGGAGCTCCCGGACGTGACTGACGAGAAAGGGGATCGCGATCAACGCCACGAGGGAGGCAAAGATCGCGATCGGCAGCTTGGAGTCGGATGCCATGAGAGCATTCTACAGGGCTGCTCGAGCCCGCAGATCACAAACGCAATCAACCGTGCGTTCTGCGAGACACCGGACGGTGGCGCGCTGCGTTTTGTGCCCGAGAAAGCCGGACGATAAAGGTACTCAAGGGCCGTACAGCTTCATCGAGAATGCACGCTCGAGGAACACCGCCATCTGGCTCCGCGGCAGCTCCTGGTACGGGCAGTAGGCGGTACCGCCGCAGCCCATGGTGACCTCGTGCGTCGCGATATAGTGGATCTCAGCGCAGGCCCAGTCGTCCACCGCTACATCGGAAAAAACGGAGACGCCGCCTGTAGAGCAGTCGAAGTCGCCCCAGCCGGGCACGGTGCCCGCGGCGGGGATGGGGTTGTCGCCAGCCATAGCGCGGGCGAGGAACACACCCATCTGCCGCCGGGTTACGAGCTGAGCCGGACAGTACAGCGAGCCTCCGCATCCGGTCGTGACGCCCTCGACGGCAATGTAGTGCACAGCCGCGCAGGCGAGGTCGGTGGGTGCGATGTCCGAGAACACCGAGATCCCGAGCGGGGAACAGTCGTAGCTCCCGCGACCGGGAACGGTGCCGGCTGTCGGGATCACCGCCGGTCCGGTCATAGCGCGGGCGAGAAAGAGGGCCATCTGCCAACGAGAGACATCGCTTGCCGGACAGAATCGGTCCTCTGAGCACCCCGTGGTCACCTCGTTGTGATAGATATTCTCGATCGCCTCGTAGGCCCAGAAACCACCCGGCACGTCGCCAAAGCTCTCACCGACGTGGAGCAACCACTGCTGTGTCTCGCCGGTGTTCAGCCCCTCGGTAATGGTGGCATCGAGGTGGCCGGAGGGGCGCGAGCTCGAGATCCGCATCGAGTAGCAGTCGTCGAGTTCGAAGCAGGACCGGCTCTCGCCGCCGGGAATCGAGCCGTACGAAGCGCTGCCCTTGGCGAGCAGTACGCCCGAGGTTGCCGTCAGGATTCCCGTCACGTTCGGGACGACCAAGGTGCCGGGGTTGAACCAGGTCGGTACGGCGCGAAAGGTCTCACCGGCTTCGAGCACGCCGCTGGCGTCACCGTCGATGATGACGATGTCGAGAGCCGTCGGCTGGAGCGAAATATCCTCGGTGAGGGCCTGCTCGACGTCGACCAGACCGTAGCCCCAGGAGTTGTTTGGTCCGTTGACGTAGTCGCCGCCGCAGGTCTCGACGATGTGGGTCAGACGCTCGGCGCTGTCGTTGATCAGGGCCTCGGTCGCGGTCTGGTCGTTCTTGAGCTCGGGTCTGGCCGACCACAGAATCGCCACCGCGCCGGCGATGTGCGGCCCGGCCATGCTGGTGCCCGACATGGTGACGTAACCGCCACCGCGTCTCGCCGAGAGAATGTTCGATCCCGGGGCCGAGATGTCGGGCTTGAGGAGGCTGGGGTCGTCGCCGTTGGTGGCGGCCGGTCCGCGGCTCGAAAAGCTGGACAGCGCGTCGGACGAGGTCGTCGACGCCACCGAGTAGGCCGCGTCGTAGATCGCCGGCGGGTCGGTTACGGAGGCGCACGACGGGCCGTCGTTGGTCGCCGAGACCACGGTCATGATGCCGGCCGCCCGTTGTGCCTCGACGGCGGCCCGCAGGGTGTCCCACGAGCAGCCCTCAGCGGGCGGACAGGACCACGAGTTGTTGGTCACATCCGGCGCCCTGGCCGGATCGCCGTCGGCCGGGGTGCCGCCGACCGGGTATGGTGCGAGGAAGAACTCGAAGCACTCGAGGTAGGTGGCCGGGGTGCCGTTGCCGCTGTCCATGTTGCGGCAGGCGATCCACGCCGCGCCGGGCGCCATCCCGATCTGGTTGGCGCCGCCGTCGTCGCCGACCACGGTGCCGACGGTGTGGGTGCCGTGACCGTAGTCGTCACACGGCTCGGGCGAGTCGCTTCCGCAGGGGTTGAATGGCGAGCCGTGGACCGCGTCGTGCCAGTTGTAGTCGTGGTCCGCGGTACTGCCGCTCCATCCCCGGTACTGGTTGATGAGCGCCGGGTGGTCCCAGTCGACCCCGGTGTCCTGGCCGCCGATCACGACGCCCTGGCCGGAGAAACCCATCGCCCACGCGGCCGGGGCGTGGGTGCGCGCGATGCCCCATTCGACGGCGTCGCCACGATCGCCGGCATCGCGTGCGGCCGGCTCGGGCAGGTCGTTGTGCACGACAGGGTTGCCTTCGATGCGCAGCACCCCGGGGCGGTGGCTGAGCTCCTCGACCAGCGCGCGGTCACCGCGGACGAGAATGGCGTTGACGATGTAATAGGGGCGATGCCAGATCCCGCGCTGCGCGAGCCACGCCCGCAGCGGGGCCTGGCTGCGCTCCGCGGTCGCCCACAGCGCGTCGCGGACGAAGCGGCCCTTGTCCGCCTTCGTCTCGAGGGCCTCCGACTGCGACAGGTCTGCCCGATCACGAAGCACGACGAAGAACTCGGCCTCCGCCCCCTCCGCGGTGTGCGCGAGCACCCACGGGTGGACGTCGGCCGGAGGCGTCCCGGCAAACGCACCGAAGGTTGTCAGGAGACTGAACACTACGACCGTAAAAACGAGCGGTTTTGGAACACGGTCGATCACAAACTCCCCCCGGTTCATTCAATCATTCGATTATAGCCGGGCGCTGCCCGTCGTTCTCGCCCCTCGAAAAGAAAACGGCGCGCCTCGGCGCGCCGTTTCGAAGATCATCAAGCTCGATGATTATTTGGGGTAGTGGAGACCGAGAGCCCTCGCCAGGAAGGTCGCCATCTGGGCGCGTCTCACTGTGTTCTCTGGACGGAATGTGCCGTCAGGAAAACCGGTGGTGATGCCGGAGGCAGCAAGTGCCTCGATCGCTTGGAATGCCCAGTAACCGTAGCCCACGTCGTTGAAGCTGGCGACTGCCGGAGCCGGAGAGATCTGGAGGTAGTACAACAACCGAACGCCCTTGAAACGCAACGAGCCGTCTGTGGTCGGAACGATCACAATGACGACATATGCCTGTTCTCCGTCGGTCGGGTCGTCATAGGTGATAGTGTGGCCTATCGTGACGTAGTTTGACGAGTACGTTGGCGTACCGGAACTCGTCCAATTCACCATGTCATCAGTGACCGGAGCGGCATCCCCATAATATCGCGTGAAGAACACCGTTATATCTGACGCGGAGTTGTCGTAATAGAAAAATCTCATCCCGTGGAGATTTGCACCGGCGGGAAGAACGACTGGAGCCCAAAACTGGCTTCCTCCCGCCGACCTGGAGATATAGCCAGGGGCCCAGTATTCCTGAATAGTATCGCTGTCCTTGGTGGTGAATTCCGCAGCCGGGAGTTGAAACATGTAGAAGTCGGTGGTACCCCATTCCGGCGCATAGGAGAGGGCGGGATCGAATTCATCTCCGGCCAGGGCCTGCACGCCGGAACCGAGCGCTCCCGGCTCCGAATGCAAACCCTGGGCTGCAGCGTTCCCAGCCTGCAGGCTCACAAGTCCGAACGTGACAATCATCGCTGTTGCAAGAACAGTTAGGCGAGGCTCACACTTCATCATATCTACCTTCCATTCTCCGGGGAGTCGCACCCCAGTCGTTCAAAGTCCCTAACAGCAAAAACGGGTGCACCCGTCTGTCCAGGCTGAGTTGAAGTGCCGACATGATTTCCAATTATACATTCTGCACGATAAGGATTCTCAGATGTCATGAGTTATACGATTTTCTGCTGAGAGAATACGAAAGTCAAGGACCCGAGGTATTTCGAAAAGTCCTAGACTATTCGGCTTGCGGTCAAAATGTCTGGCATTTGCGCGAAAAGGTCTCGAGACACCGCGAGGGCCTCGTTCAGGCGGTTCGGGTCTTCGTTCAAGATCAATTGAGTTATTCCGAACCGAACCAGATTTCCCGGATTATGGAAACTCCACCAGTTTTTCACTCATGGTCTCCGCAGATTTTGTCAATCTCGGCCTCACCAAGCATTTCACGTGCTTGAGGATGGTGAAGCGCAGCTGCCCGGCAGTACCATCGCGTGGCTTCCGGAATGTCCTTGCCGACCCCAAATCCGTTCGCATACAAATTGCCGATCGCGAACATGGCGTTTGTGTCGCCTGCGTCCGCCGCCTTGCGATACCACTCGAGGGCCGCCCCATAATCCTGGGTGATGCCGTGCCCGGAGTCGTACATGACACCGAGCGCATACTCGGCCTCGACATGACCCTGGGAGGCCGCATTCGACACCAGTTGGAATGCTCGCTCACGGTCGCGATCGACGCCGCGGCCGGACGAGTACAGATAGGCGAGGGCGTACTGCGCGTCCGCAAAGCCCTCCTTGGTGGCCCGTTGATACCATTTCGCTGCCTCGGTTTCGTCCTGCTCGACCCCGAGTCCGTGTTCGTAGAGGTAGCCAAGATCATACTGGGCCCGGGCGAGACCCTGCTCGGCGGCCTTTCGGAACCACAGCGCGGCCTGACTCTCGTTCTTCTCGAGCCCGGCCGACCCCGTAGCGTAGGCGGCGCCGAGGTCGTACTGGGCCTGGGCGTAGCCGAGCTCGGCCGCGGCGCGGATCTTTTGCAGCGCCTCGGGCGAGTTGGCCTCTAGGCCCCGGGCCGGGTTGACGATGCCCAGCGCGTAGATCGCCTCGAGGTGAGTCTGCTCGGCGGCGGCCCGCAGCCAGCGCACCCCCTCCGCGGGATTCTTGTCGAGGCCCCGCCCCTCGAGGTACATCATCCCGAGCGCGTACTGCGCCTCGGCATTACCGCTGTCCGCCGCTTGCGCCATCCACGAGGCTGCCTCCTCCTGATTTGCTTCGACCCCGAGCCCCTGCGCCAGCAGGAGGGCGTAGCTGTACTGCGCCGGCGGCCACCCCTGGCCCGCCGACTTGGCGATCCACCTGACCGCCTCTGCCGGGTCATTCTCGACCCCCGAGCCCTTGAGATACGCCAGACCGAGGTTGTACTGCGCCTTGGCGTGGCCGAGGGAAGCCGCGCGCCGGTACCAGGCGACGGCGATCTCGGCGTCCAACGGCACGCCCTCGCCGCGACCGTACATCACACCGAGGTAGTACTGGGCCTCGGTGGCGCCTCCTTCCGCGATGGGGCGCCACGCCTCGAGCGCGGCTGCGAAATCCCCGGCCTCGTACGCCTCGAGGCCTGACTGGAGGGCGTCGTCGGTCACGGCAAAGCTCAGCCCACCGGCACATGTCACAACAAAAACGGGAACAAAGGCGTAGACAGATTCCTTCGTCGTCATGCGGGTATCCTACGACAGCCATGCCGGATCCTCCACACTGGACGAACGACGGCGCGCCACAGCTCGCCGTCAACCGGACACCTCATTTACGGGCTGACGTAATTGGGCCAGTACAGACCGAGAGCGCGGGAAAGGAAGGTCGCCATCTGGGCGCGGGTCACCGTGTTCTCGGGGCGGAAGGTGCCGTCAGCGTAGCCGGTGGTGATACCCGACGAGGCGAGGGCCTCGATCGCCTGGAAGGCCCAGTAATTGGTGTCCACGTCGTTAAAGCTCGCGACCGCAGGGGCTGGGCTGACCTGGAGCTTGTACCAGATGACGGCGCCGCCAAAGGCGAGGTCATCGTCGGCCCCAGATGGGGACATGCCGACGACGAGGAGATAGAAACTGGTCTCCAAGGGTGTCGGGGTTGTAGTTGCGGACGGTGTGCGGACCGCCGGGGAGAGCGTCGTACTGTCCCTGGAACCCGCTCGATCCCGACGAGGTGTCGGCCAGCAGCTCGGTGGAGCTGAGCCCGGTGGTGGGCCGGCCCGAAAGGTGGTAGAAGTCGAAGTTCACGTTGGCCGAGCTGTCGTTGTCGTCGTAGAAGGTCGTCACACCGTCGATGAGAGCGCCGCTCGGCAGGTAAATCGTTTGGTCCCAGTAGCCAAGCCCGGCTGATCGATAGATGTAGGCCTCGAATGTCCTGGCATGCTGGGTATCCCCATAGTTGTTGAAGGTATAACCGGGCACGACGTAGGCAATGCGGTCGGTCGTGCCCCACCCCTGGCGTGCCGGCGGGGCGTCGTACGCCGATTCCAGCGAATCCCTGCGGTGTGTCGCCCGCCAGCACGCCGGGATTCTGGGCACGAGCGAAACACAGAAACCGATGATCATACCATTTCGAACTCCCATCTTCGTTGGTTTGTGCCCGCAGAACCCAACGGGCACATATGACTGATAACCGCCAGTGATTTCCACTGTTGGCCGCGCGACCGATTGCCATCGTGATTCTCCCCGAATGTCCGTGCCCGCTGTGAATCACTGTTGAATTGCTGAATTGACCCTATTTCAATATTCTCCGCCAGCATGTCGTGAAATGTCAAGGAATCAGCGCGACGAATTGCAGTCTCCATATTGGCATCGAGACCGCGGACCACCGGCCGGTTCTTTCAGCCTGCCCGCGATTTCGCGCCGTCAACGCGGTGATTCTCGTGGTGTTGTTCACTCGATACGTTCCTTTCAGGTGGCTCACCGTTGGTCGGGGGTGGATCAGGGTGCGGTCGTGAGCGTCCGCACTCGCCGACCCGGTGTGCAAAACTCCAAATCGCTTCCTACCGTCGCTTTCGGTGGCATATCGAGAGCATTATCCGTCGCGCCTTCGAGATCGAGTTCGACCAATTCTGATCGAAAACGAACAGTACGATAGCGCTTTCTGTCAACCTGTCGCTATTACGGCGGCCTCATTTTCGAGATAGCTTCAAAAAGCTGCCCTCCATCAATACAATTCTCTTGGTCCTCGCCGGCTCCTCGTTCGTTTCGCGCGCGCGCGCCGCCGCGCGCGTCCCTTGCGCTCGGTTCCCGTCCGTCCCCCTTTCGGCAAATCTGTCAAGTAGGTCGATCGCGCCCTGGTGTGATCTCCCGCACAATCGGAGGTCTTCCGGTGGTGCATAATTGAAGTTGGGTGTCGAGGCACCCGGAGGGCGGGCCCGGCGCGCGTGTTCAGCCTGCGTCGGAAGTGGAGGTTGTCATGCGAGGAATGGGCTCTCCGTATCTGCGTCTTTTGCCAGGCCTGGTGGTTGCCGTTGCGGTCGTGGTGATTGCGGCGATGCCGTCACCGCCGTCGGCCGGCGCCGCCGGGCTCGAGGGCACCCTCGAAGGCGTGCTCAGCTTGGTCTGGGGCGACGGCTCGCCGGACGCGCCAGGGTCGGTCGGCCCGATTCCCACCCTCACAGACGACGCGGGGCAGTCCGTCGTGCTCGAGCTCGATGCCGACCTGTTGGCGCCGCTGGGAGGCCCGCTGGCCCTCAACGGGCTGCGGGTCAGCGTCCACGGCACCTGGTCCTTCGTGGCTTCCGACGCGACATCACAATCCGTCCTCGACGTCGATTTCATCGCCATTGCCGCGGGCGAAGCGCCGGAGGCGGTCACCGCGGTCGCCGGCTCGCAGCCCTGGGTCTCGATCATGTGCCGGTTCCCGGATGTTGGTTTGCCGGCCGAGGGCCTCTCGTACTTTCTCGAGATGTACTCGAGTTCCTACCCAGGCCTCGACCACTACTGGCGGGAGGTTTCTTACGGCAACATCAACGTCGCCGGAAGTGGCGCCTATGGCTGGTACACGCTTCCGAATAATAAGGCCTATTATGTGCCGGGTGGCGTTGCCGATCTTGATCGCTTGTTCAGTGGTTGCACTGGGGTTGCGGATCCCGACGTGGATTTCTCAGACTATGTCGGTATCAACCTCATGTTCAACGACACGATTGGTCCATATGCTTGGGGAGGTACGCGAGGTTCGTGGCGTGTAACGTGGGAACCGCCGTGGGGATGGCGAGAAATCACTGTCATGTCGCATGAGATGGGGCATGGATTCGGGTTGCCTCACTCCGCCTTCAATGACACGAGCGATCCGTGGTTTCCGTATATCAACGAGTGGGATGTGATGAGCGATTCATGGTCTCCCACCTTAGTGGATCCCACCTATGGCGAGCTCGCCCAACACACGATCTCATACCACAAGGATATTCTTGGATGGTTCCGCAATCCGGAAAAGATCACAGTGGCAGTCGGAAACTCGACGACCGTGGCGCTTGTACGGCTCGCCCTACCGTATGCACCAGGGCCCAAAATGGTGAGAATACCGATCGCCAATTCCAGTACTCACTTTTACACGGTCGAGGCACGCTCTGGCGCGGGATATGACCTCGGGCTCGCCGGCGACGCCGTGATTGTTCACGACGTTCTGTTGAATCGAGTAATGACGTGGGGTAGTCCGTCGCAATCAAGTGTCATTCCAGCTCTGGTTCAGGGCAGCAACGGTGGAACCGGCGCCATGGGGACGCCGGGCGAATACTTCCGTGACACCGCAAACTCGATCGGCATCGCGGTTCTGACCGCGACCGACGGAGGTTTCGAGGTCGCCGTCACCAACGGCTCGGCCCTCGCTGCCTCCTACACCGAGGTGGATGCGGCGTCCGCCGCCGGAACGAGCTCGAACCTCAACTCGGTCTTCGAACCGGGAGAATCGGTGCTCTTCGCGCCGTCGTGGGCCAACGCGTCGCCGTCGCCGATCAGCCCGGCCGGGAGCTTGAGCGGCTTCACCGGTCCAGGGGGAGCCTCGTACACCCTCGCCGACGCCAGCGCAGCCTACGGGTCGATCAGCCCGGTCACCTCTAGGAGTTGCACCACTGCCGGCAACTGCTATCGCCTGACCGTTTCCAACCCGGCCAGCCGTCCCGCGGCGCACTGGGACGCCACCGTCACCGAAACCCTGAGCGCCGGGGCGGGGAGCAAGACGTGGAACCTCCACATCGGCGCCAGCTTTGACGATGTGTCCCCGAGCTTCTGGGCGTATCGTTACATCGAGTCCATGTTCCACCACGGTGTCACCACCGGTTGCGATGCGGACAGCTACTGTCCCGGGGCCGCCGTTAGTCGGACGAACATGGCTCTCTTCCTGGGCAGGGGCCTGCGCGGCGACTCGAACTTCCCAGCGACAGGGTGGGTCCCCGGGATGGGCAGCTTCAACTGCTCCGCCGGAGGCGCCTCGGTGTTTGCCGATGTCGCCCCGACCAATTGGAGCTGCGGCGCCGTCCACTACATCGCGAGCCGTCAGGTGACCCTGGGGTGCGGGGGTGGCAATTTCTGCCCGTACACCCCGGTCTCCCGCTGGCAGATGGCCCTGTTCCTGGCCCGCGCGATGACCGGTGCGGACGCCTTCCCGGTGAGCGGCTCGATACCCGGGATGGGCAGCTTTAACTGCTCTTCGGGGGGCCAGTCGGTGTTCAGTGACATCAGTCCAACCGACTACGCGTGCGCGGCGATCCACTTTCTCGCGAGCCAGGGGGTGACGACCGGTTGCGCGCCCGGCCAGTACTGCCCGAGCGCGACGGTCAACCGCTCGCAGATGGCGGCCTTTGTCAGCCGCGCCTTCGGACTCGATATCGACCAGCCCTGAGCACTGAACGCGCAAGCTGCGAATCGACGGCGCGACCTCGCAGATCGTGCGGCGCGACGGCTATTCCCGTAGATAGCCGAGCGCCCGCAGCTCCTCGAGGATCTCGCCGTCGAGCTCGACCTCCTCGTTCTCACCGACCAGCGCCTGCAGGGCGATCTCGCGTCGCAGCAGTTCGTGCAGCTCGTCGAGCAACCGCTGGGTCAGCTCCGGTGAGGTCGTCGCGAGATCGAAGTCTTCGAGGTAGTCACTTTCGACGTCATACAGCCGGGCGTCGCCGGTAGCTCCGTCGTAGCGCAGCGTGTGTGCGTCCCGCCGCAGGGCAAGGGTCCGGTCACGGCCGTAGGAGAGCGCGCTGAGGCTCGGGAATCTCGATCAGGGTCCTGCAGGATCGGCAGCAGATTGATTCCCTGCACGGTCGCCGGGGGGTCGACGCCGGCAATAGCCGCAACCGTCGGGTAGATGTCGATGCTGCGGACCACCTGTGGCACCCGGGCGCCGTGTGGGATGTCGGGGCCGGCCAGGATCAGCGGCACGTGCAGCACCGGCTGGTCGGGGAACCACCCGTGGTCGACCCGGCCGTGCTCGAAGAATCGCTCGCCGTGGTCTGCCGTGACGATGATGACCGTGTCGTCGAGGAGCCCGGCGCCGGCGAGAATGTCCGGGATCCGTGCGAGCGCTGCATCGAGCTGGGCGATCTCGGCATCATAGAGGTCGATCCAATCACGACGCATGGGCTCCGGCCAACAGGGGTCGTCGTCGTTCAGGATCGTCATCACATCTCGATACACGCCGGTCCGGAATGTCGGATAGTCGTCGCTCGACACACCGGGCGTTCGCCGGGCGAGGGGCGAGTACCACTCGAATGCCGGGTCGTAGGGGGTGTGTGCGTCGAGCGTGAAGAGCAGAAAGAAGAACGGTTTGGAGTTGTCGGATTTCTCGAGCCACAGCTCGAAATCGTCGAGCAACGCGCCGGTTGTCACCGTGTTGTCAGTCCGGCGATCCTGAAATCCGCGCGTCACGTCGAAGTACTCGCCCGCGTGGACGTTGTTGACCCGGCTCGCCGTGCGGTAGCCGGCCTTCGAGAGCAGCTCGGCCAACGTGACCACGCCGGGCGGCATTCTCCTTTTTGGCGTGACCTTTCCGGAGAGAATGTCAGCTACCTCGTAGTAGTCGGTCATGCGGTGGACGCCGGGTGTCGTGCCGGTGAGCAGGCTGGCCGTCGACGGCTTGGTCCAGCACGCCGAGCTGACGGCGTTTTCGAAGAACGCGCCCCCCGCCGCGAGGTTGTCAAGAAACGGGGTCAGGTCACGCGGGTACTGCCGGGAGGTGCCCAGGCGGTTGTACCGGAACGAGCAGAGAGTGACGAGCAGGATGTTGGGGCGTTCGGGCGGCACGCCGCCGAGGTCAACGGGACTCCTTAACGTCGGGTGGAACTGGCCGACACCCCGTCGGGGGAAGATCGAAAGGGATACAACGACAGCCAACAGAGTCGCCGACAGGATTGGCCGGTGCACCCGTGATCTTCGGCCCCGTTCGAGATTGCACGCGACTCTTGTTTGGCCAACACGCCGCAACTCTATCAGAGCGGCCTCTTTGCGTCAGAGGCCGCGTCCTCGAGGGCGGACGCGAGTTGGGCCAGGGTCACGGCAGGGGAGAACCGATCCTCGACCATCCGGCGACCCCATTGAGATATCCGCGCTCGTTCCCCGGCGTCGTCCATCAGTGTCTCGATGCACCGTCGGGCGCGGTCGGGCTCCCTGCGCGGGTACAGACACGGTCCGCCACAGGGCCGAGGAGGTTCTCGAAGGCCTGGATGTGCGGTGCCACTGCAGGACAGCCTCGCGCCAACGATTCGGCGACGACCAGGCCAAACGATTCGGCCTTCGACGTCGACAGGGTGACTCCGCCGGAGGCGAGCACCGCGTCGAAAAAGCGTGGCATGACATGGTAGGGGAGTCCGCGAAACCAACGCAAGGCATCGAAGACCCCGAGGGACTCGGCTGACTTCCGGAGGTGATCGACTGTCGCGGCCTCGATATCCCGGCCCACCATCCAGAGGTCCAGGTCAAGGCCCTTGTCCCGGCAGGCGCGGCCAATCTCGAGGAACAATCTCCAATCCTTGAGGCTGTCAAGGCGCCACCCACGCGAGCACTGGTCGCGCGAGGGTTTCGGCTCGAATGGATCAAGTGGCGCGAGAAACGAGCCTCGAAGCGGGTTTCGCCGCGACTCGCACCGGGATTCCGTCCGGCAACAGACCAAGAACCGAGTCGGCATGGGCTTGAGACGGCGTCAGCAGTGCGGCCGGGACCAGATCTCCGAGTTCCTTGAGATAGGCCGAACCGTGGCTGTAGGCGGAATGCGCCTCGACGACCAGCGGCGGCAGGTTCGGGTCCTGCCGCCACAGTGGAAAGATCTCCTCGGTGTCTATCGTCGATACGAGATCAAAGCTCTCCCGGTCGAGATACGCCGCCGCAACTCGCCGACATCGCCGACCTGCACCAGGTGATCGCAGTCGCTGAACAACGCCCTGCCGCCAGATCCATCAGGAACCAGGCGTGGGCTTCGATTCCGAACGCCGGGAGGCCGTCGAGGCGCGCACGGATCACCGATTCGAACCGCCGCCGGCGGTCAGGTATTTGTAGATGAACAGCGTCTTCATGGCAGTCCCCGAAAGAGCTGCCGCTTGACCCCAACCCGCTGCTCGCCCGCATCGAGTCGCGACAGAAGATCGTCGAGACGGGCTGACCAGGTGCAACCCCTCGGCAAAGCACCGGCCCTCGTTTCGATCCGCCGCCGTCGCTGCGGCCGCCGTCTCGAGCAGGGAAGCGAACTCGTCGACCGTGGTCGCACGGTGAACCCATGCCTCGGCGCCCGGCGGACCGAAGACGCCGGTCACAACGACAGGGAGTCCCATTGCCAGATACTCGTAGATTTTGATCGGATCGGCGCCGGCGGCAAGCTCGCTCTCCTTGAAAGGCACGATTGCGACATCCCAGTTCGCCGCGTAGCGCGCCAGATCTCGTTGGGGCATCTTGCCGAGAAAAACGACGTTGGGCGGTAGATCGTCGAGGTGGCGGGCATCCTCTCCATAGCCGATGAGGTAGCACCTCCACCCCGGGCGAAGCTCGGCCGCTTTGACGACGAGATTCCAGTCGAACCAGGCGTCGCTGAGATACCCGAAGTAGCCGGCGGTCACCTCGCCGCGATCGAGGGACGCGGCCTGATCGAAACACTCGATGCCGGTGCGGAGCCCGTTCGAATTGACCGAGACATCGTCGTGCCCGCGTCTCGCTATCGTCGCTGCGAGGTGTCCGTTGACGGTGAAGACGGCATCGACGGTATGCAAGAGATGCTCTCGAACGCCTCCGAGTACCACGCCGCCTGTCCGACGCGGTGGAACTCGGCCCAGTCGTCGAGAACGTCATAAACGGTGATCGATCCTCTGCCGTTCATTTCCGCAATCACCGTGAAAAAGCTCGGATGCGGAACTCGACCATCGCGATCGGGGAGCGTGTTTCGACTGCATGCAGCGTGGCCTCGAAATCCTCGAGGAACACGTCGATCGGCATCTGCAGAATGCCGTCGTCGATCCGATCTTGAGGACACCACGTGTTGACCGACCAGCGCCAATAGACGTAGAGGACTGGAATGCCTCGATTCGCCAGCTCGAGGACGAGCTGGGTAGGTCGCTGGCCCTCGCTCTCCGAAAGTGGTGTGCCGGCGAGGACCACGACAGACGTGGGTGCCTCGGACGTCTGTACCCAGGCAACGAAGCGGCCGAAATCGAGGCGAAACTCCTCGCGACCGTCCGCGGCGTCGACAGTCTTGATGGCCCCGGGCCTGGAACGGCACATCTCGATTATTGGGCCGGTGGGCCCTTGACGAGCCGGCGTGCCAGAGCGTGAAAACTCTGCACCAACTGCCGACGCCTGCTGCCGAGTGGCGCCAGATGCTCGAGAACTCTCCAGTAAACACCACAAGTCGCACGCCGGTCGACTGGCGAAGTACCTGAAGCTCCTGGGCCAGCTCGACGTTACGAGCCATCAAGGTGTCTCGTTCGTGTTCAAGCTGGATTCGTTGGCTCTCGAGGGATTCCAGCGCGAGTTGCTGAGGCTCCGCCTGAACACCGTTCCCGCCGACGACTCGCGCGGCTCCCGGGAGATCGCCTCGCGGCTCCTCATCATCGTCGGGTGATCCGACACCCGTCGCTTCCGAGCCGGTCCTCTTCGAGCGCTCGAGCCTGAGCAAAACTCCTCGCGCCACTCGACGATCGTTTCCTGAGGTACGTCGTACAGCCGGGCCGCTTCTTCGAGTGACAAATCCTCGCGCAAGATTGCGAGCACAATTCCGGCGCGCTGTTCCGCCGTCCTCGGCCCTCCAGTCGACTTCAGATTCCTCCTCTTCACAGCCCGCCTTCCTCTACTAGCGGATTGCCCGTACCGGAGAGACCGTTGCATCATCAACACGACAACGATGAGAAACGCAACAGTCAACTGCCTTTTGACAACGGTTTGCGGATCACCTTTGGACGTCATCGTGAGACGTGACGTTAACAAGGCGGTGTCGGCGGGTCAAGCCAAGCAAAGAGCGAACCAATGCGAAACGGGACCACTGCCGGGCTTGCGGCAGGACTTCCGCCACCAGCAGACGAAACACTCCACAGAGCCGCAAGACGTCGCCCTGGTAGGCGAAATCTTCGGCGGCGAAACGAACGTCGAAGGTCGGGCGCTGGAGGATTGCAGCCGGAAGGGGGATGGTTCGGTCGAGGGCTCCGAAGCGCGGCAGCACCATCGTGTCCAGGAGAATCTCGTCGGCATAGACCTTGACCTTCACTCCCTCCAGTTCTGCCTTCCCCAAAGTCTGCCCGACCAGGTGCAAGCGGCTCTGGGTGTTGCGTTTCAACACGAGTGCCGCGTACGGGGCAACAGTGCCATCCCCATGGATTCCTCCATGGATCTGCCGTGCCGTGGATTCATTCAGTTTTGTCATGTCCACCCGCGCCGTGACCTCGTGGGCGAATTGTGTCGAATCCACAGGGCGATGGGGATCCGCTTCGTTCATACCCTCCAGTTGCATCGCCTCGAACAAGTTCGCCGCCTCCGGCCACGGCTCCAGGCCAAGGTCGGGCAGCAGGTCGCGGGCCGTGATCGCACCGTAGAGGAACTGGGCCGCCCGCTCGTGCCCCGCGGGGTTCCAGTGAGGATCCGACGCCGAGATGCGGTACCTGCTGTCCACCCGGAAGCTTTGGGGCAAGGAGGTCACCCAGGCTGCCGGCAATTCTCCCAGAAGCAGAGGTCCCGCGATCTCCGGAGCATCCTGCCAGCTGAGCACCACCAGGAAGCGAGCTCCCGTATCGCTCCACCGCGTCTCCAAGTACGGAGGAGATCCTCTTGAGCTTCCTGAAAGCGCCTGCGGCTCTCGTAACCGAGGGCGTGATTCAGGTGGTTTGGCTGCCGAAAACCGAGTTTCAAGCCATCTGATGGGCCAGAACGTGCGAAACGTCGTGGTTCAGGCCTTTGGGAGGTGAAGCTTGCCACACCGCCAAAGCCACGTACCGTGCCGGAGTCGTCGATATCGTTGCTCACCAGCACCTGGACCACCAAGAAGCCGCCGAAAATTTGCCAGGTTGCGTCGCACGTAGGCCGTCTCAGCCCGAATATTCCAGCTCCCCATGCCAATGTTGAGCACTTCTATTCGGAGGGGTTTCGCGCTTCACCCGCTCGCGTAACATGTATTCCAGATACACCCCGCATCGTTCTTCCATTTTGACGCCGGCGCCAAAGATGAAGGAATCCCCCAGGATGATCGTGCGAGAAATTTCCCGGCGGCTTGGGGACCTCGAAGGGGCGTTCCCGAATCCCATAGGCGTTGGAATGAGTATCTGTCCCTGCTATTTTCCGGCCTTCGAGCTTCGGCAACAAAACGCGTCCCACGTCAGGGTCCGGATGACTGTCCCAGATACCTCGGGCGCGTTCCACCAACTCCGCCACGGCTGCATTTCGTATCTCCGGGTGGTCAATCAACGCGTCGCGATCGATCGCACCCCGAAGGCGGAACCAGAGGACACCACAGGCACCTGCGAGTGCAACAGCGACAACCATCAACACAGCGACGAGGCGAAACGCAACAATCAAATGGCTTTTGCTAACGAGTTGCGGATCACCTTCTGGGACGTCATCGTGAGACGTGACGTTAACAAGGCGGTGTGGGCGGGTCAGAAAAGCCAACCCGTGATCACGCTGCCGAAGGTGCCTCCTCCATACCTGCTGTCTCGACCACAAGAAATCCAATACGACAATACGGGGGCGGCGGCCGGTTGTCAGCCGGGGTCCGGGCGCCAACCCGGTGGCAGATCGAGGATCGTCTCCGGTTCCTCGACGATCGCTGCAATCGACCCGTAATCCGTGACAAGTGCGGAAGGGGGTTGGTGAATCTGCTTTCTCATCTTCGTCACAACGGGTGATAAAGGGAGGCCGAGGAATGGCAGCACGAACTCGTCAAATGTCTTCTGCTTCGCCTCCGCCAGGTCCTCGTAGGCGACGCTGAGGACCGAGTCGTACCACGGCAGTGCGACGATCTTCTCGAACCACTCGCGAATGGCGGCGCGGTAGCTCCGGAAGGCGTCCGCGTCGATCTCCAACTGCACGCGACCCGGAATGGCGGTGCTCGTGCCGTCCTGCGGCGAGGTCCACTCGCCGGTTATCATCGCGCGTCGCGCCGAAACATACTGGGCGAAGAGGTCGCGACGGTGCATCAAAACGAACTTGGCCGCCGGCAATGTGCGACGGAGATCGTCGGGCGTGATCTCTGAGGCCTCGAGCTGGTCCAGGTGGGCCTTGAAGCCGATGCATCCGCGACTCAGAATGGCGGCACCACGTTGCTCGAGTTCGGAAGCTGAGCCCCGCGACGAGATCGCGGACGTACGCAAGGGCCGACTCTCCCGTTGCGTCTGCCGGCCGGCCCGGAATGTGGGCCGGATCGAGGACTTCGCCGCGGACATCGACCCCGCGGATCGACCTCAGCAGGTCGACAAAGAGATTGCTGCCCGTACGTGGAACAGAGAGAATGACCACAATCGTCGGCAGATCTGGCACATCGGAGAAGTTCTGGTGTCATCAACCGAGAGCTCACTTTGTGCTCTCCGAGCTTGACATTTCCAACCCCGGCCCTCACTCCCATATGGCGGGGTGTCTACTGCGGGCGGCGTTCGCGGCTTTCTGCCGGCCGCGTCACGAATCGAGTCCTTGAATGAAACGCGACTACAACTGCGTCGCCCACGCCCCTATCCCTTTGTCGTAGCTGCCGACGGGGGGTAAACCCTTCCTTGTAGCGTTTCACCACTTCATCTGGAGAACCGGGTAATGACCGTTTCTCCCTTGGTCAGCAGCACTGCTCGATCGCAGGGTTCGAGGATGGTCTGGAGACTATGGGAGACCATGAGAGTCGTCGCACCATTTCTTCGGAATTCGGAAATCCGTTCCTTACACTTTTCGCTGAACTCGATATCACCTACCGCCATGACCTCGTCCATGAGCAGCACATCCGGCTGAACGTCGGTGGCAACAGCAAAACCCAGACGTGCCCCCATCCCGGATGAATAGGTCCGGAACGGGGCATCGATGAAGTCCCGGAGACCGGAGAAGTCGACGATGCGATCGAACCTCTTCTGCATTTCACGGTACGAGAACCCAAGCGTCGCACCGCCGAGAAATATGTTCTCCCGACCGGTGAGCTCGTAGTTGAAACCCAAGCCGAGACCGAGAAGAGGGGCGGTGAGGCCTCGCACGACGACCCTCCCGGCGCTCGGACGGAGCACGCGAGCAATGACCCGGAGGAGCGTGGTTTTTCCGGCGCCGTTTCGACCGATGATCCCGAAAACCTCGCCCGGCTGGACCTCGAACGAAACGTCTCGCAGCGCCCAGAAGTCGGAGAAAACGAGATTGCGCTTGATGCGGCGGATCACGTACTCCTTGACCGATGGGACCTTTTCCTGGGCCACGCGATAGCACAGGGAGACATTCTCCACCTGGACCGCGGCGGAACTGACGCCGGATTCGCTCATCTCAGGCCCTCAACGCGAACTCGTGTGCTTTTCGAGAGAACACCCACCATCCGAGAAACAGCGTACCAAACGCCCACGCCAAGCACACGAGCACCGATTCTTTCGGTGGCAGCGTGCCGAGGAAGATCGGTTCCCGCCAGCTGCGCATAAAGTGATACATCGGGTTCAGCTTGACGATCCACAAGAACCTTTCGGGGAGGATGGTCTCCGGGTAAAACACCGGAGTGAGATAAAACCAGGCTTGGAGCATCACCCCATACATCTGCACAAAATCGGAAAAGAATACCGCGATAATCGACACCAGAAGACCGAGCCCGATGCAGAACAGCGAGATGAGAAAAACCGACGCCGGAATCCATACGAGGGCCCAGGTGAACGGGTGGCGCATCACTAGCATGATGATCGCCAACGGGACGACTGAAAGACCGAGATTTACGAGTTCGGTCCCCACCGCCGACACTGGAAAAACCACCGCGGGGACATACACCTTCTGCAGAAGGTTGTTCCCCCATGCGAGCTGGTTCATCGCATGGGTGGTCGTCTGGGAAAAGAACTGCCACAGAACCAACGCGCTCAGAACGTACACCGGGTAGTTCGGGACCGAGAACCTGAAGATCGTTGAAAAGGCGATGGTCATGACAATCATCATCAGCAGCGGATTGAGCAATGTCACGCCATCCCGAGCACCGAACGTTTGTAACGGGATTTGATGTTGGTGGCAACCAACAGGCGAAGGAGGTCCTTGTATCGAATGAGCTCGTGCAGGGATTCGCGCATCGGTCCGTGAACGGCTGCCGAGTCGTAGATGGGAATGGGGCGAGCGGACCTCTCCGTTCGCGCCCCCGCTCATGAGTTCAGGTGCCGTCATCGCGTGCGGTCCGACGATTGATGCATCTTACCGGAAATACTTCTCCACACCTTGGGCGCGTTTCCCACGAACAGGGCTTGCGTCATCACCAGACCCGACGTCCGATCCGATCCGCGCCACTTGTCGCGGTAACGCCTCCTGTTGGCCTCATAGATGCGCGCATATCCTCCTCAGGCAGTGCCCCAAGCTCACCTCCTGGAAATGGTGAACCCGGCGTCGCGCCGGCATCTTACAATCGTACCCCGCGTGCCGAATGCGGCGGCTGAGATCGTCGTCCTCAAACATGCCGACCTCGAACCGTTCGTCGAGACCGCCAAGCTCGTCCCACAGCTTGCGCCGAATCACGACACAGAACAAGGCGAGCATCGGTATTGAAAAACTCTCTCGGTCGTGAGCCCTCACGAAATCACCAGCCCATTCGTGCAGCTCTGCTAGGTTTTCATAGCCTGCCGTCACTTTGGCTTCGTTGGCGACCCCATTTGACGATGGACCGACCATGCCAACCTGAGCTGAGGCCTCCAGTTCGTCCAGCATCGCCGTCAGCCATCCGTGTGTGACAACCGTGTCGTTGTTGAGCAGGCAGAGCACCTCTCCGGACGCCGCCGCAGCGGCCTGATTGCATGCTGCGGGAAATCCAAGGTTTGAGTTATTGAGGATGACGCTGACGTGAGGCAATGTGGACGCTTCTTTGCTGAGCCATTCGCGCGATCCGTCGCTCGACGCATTGTCAACAATGATTATTTCGAGGTTGGGGTGGCAAGTGTGCTGCTCGACGCTCTTGAGACAGAGTTCGGTGAAGTCGCGGTTGTTGAAGGACACGATGGCAATGGAAACGAGAGGATAGAGCCCCCGCAGCGCGGTTTCCAGCGTGTCGGTACGCACGTCCCACGAGTTGTGACGTGCGAACTCGTTCCGCCGCGCGACTATCGCGCGATCTCCGGTGGCTCGCAGGGCGCCATCGATCGCCTGCAAGAACTCCTCACTGCCGTCGGCCAGCCGACAGAGATCGCTGTAGGGAACCAAATCAGGGAGAGGCGCCGCGACCACCTCGAGCCCAAGGGCCATCATCTCGTAGAATTTCACCGGATCGGTGGCATCGGTCAGGGGAGTTCGTGAAAATGGAATGATGCCGACGTCGAACGATGAGGCCAGTGCCGGCAGCTCCTCGTAGGACCGCTCTCCCATGAGGTGGATGTTTGGAAGTCGTTCGAGACGAGTGGTATCGGCGCCGTAGGTGGAGCCGATCAGAACAAAATTCCATGCCGGTCTGGCAAGCGCGAGGTCGGCAACGAGTCGTGTGTCGAACCACTCGGAGATGGCCCCAAAGTACCCGATCACAGGACCTTCCAGCCTGTCGAACTCTGAAGGTACCTCGACCTTGGTCCAGTGGTTCGGGTCGCAGGCGTTGGGGAGACGAACCACCAATTGAGCATGCGAGCCCGCACTTCGCTCGAGGACGCTGGAGGTGACAGTGACGACATCCGCCATTTCCAGAAGCTCACGCTCCTGCTCGGCTGCTGTCGCATTCATCGTCGAGAAACCCTCATGCAGGTCCATCCGGTCATACACCACCTTCCATCCGAACGCCTCACGCAATACCGAGACCAACGGGAACCAGATGGGCGACTGGCAGAGGACGATCGCATCACGGATCTTCTCGCGCTCACGGAAGCGGGCAAAACCCTCCGCCATCGATTTGAGCTCGTCCTCGAGCAGCGGATCGACTGCGGCGTTTTCAGATCTTGAGCTCGGGATGGTGAAAATGCGCACACCCGGCTTCACCGGTTCGTCGTCGATGCCAATATCGTGACTTCCGACTCCCAGCCGCAACCGGGCGTAGAACACGGGCCAGCCCCGCGCAGCCAGACGCGACAGCAGATGATGCGGCCGTTGCACCCGGAGGGACCAATCCACCGCTGGGAGGCAGATGATTGCGGGTCGGCTCCGACTACCATTGCCGGCCGTCTGCGTTGCATACCGGAGAAAATCCTCACGAGTGCGGACAGGTGACGCTGATTGTGGACGTCCCCGACCGATCGTCCTGAGGATTCTCGCCCTCAGCCGAAAGGGGAGGGTGCGGGCGATCAGGGCTCGGAGATACGCGATGGGGTGGAAGAACCGGTATCGCCAAAGTTGAACAGTCAATTGCCGCCGTTGGATGCGTTGCGCGGAGCGCCAGGCTGGTGAATCGTAAATCTGCTGGAGCTCACGCTCGAGCGCGAGTATTCTGTTTTTTGGGTCCGGCTGGTTCACCTTGTCGGGAGCTCCGCCGTTGCGGTGGTCGTCGCTCGAGGACGTTGGTGTTGAATGATCGTCGGCCATGGCGGGGACGATTCTACAGCATGCATTATGACGCGAGTTTACAATCAGGAGGCGGGATCGGCAGAAGAACGGAGCCGTGGATGCTGCGGAGGAATCACGTGGTTGATGGAGACGATCGGAGAATCCCCCGGATTTTGATTACCGGCTCCTTTGGGTTCGGAAACCTGGGCGACGAAGCGATCCTCGACGGTGTCCTGCAACAGCTCCGTGGCCTCGACCCGGAACCCGAGATACTCGTCGTCGCCGGGAACCCTGAGGTGGCAAAGCGTGAACACGGCGTGAGGACGATTGGTTGGGCGGACTGGCCCGGGATCGTCGAGGCCGTGGCCGGCGCAGATCTGGTGATCCAGGGTGGTGGCGGGCTTTTTTTTGATTACGGGGAGTTCGATCCGGGTCGGTTGCTGGAGCCGTGTGCGCCGAATCTCCAACACTTCGCGAGTTTTCCGCTGTTGGCATGGCTGTTCGACACGCCGCTCATGATTTACGGCTGCGGCGTCGGGCCCCTGCTGTCCGAATCCGCAGAAAGAATCGTAAGAGAGAGTTTTGCGGTCGCCGCCGTCGCGACCGTGCGCGATCGCGGCTCGCTGTCCGAGCTCGAGCGGATCGGCGCCGACACGACGACGGTGACGGTCTCGAGCGACCCCGCGTTCCTCTTGGCACCCGCCGACTCTGGGCACGTGGACACCCTGCTCGAGGCGATGGGACTCGAAACCGACCGGCCGCTGATCGGAGTCGTCGTCATGCCGTGGGAACGCGCAATCTCCGAGGACGAGTGGATGGGCGTTCTGGCGGCTTCGGTCTCGGAGCTCGCTGCATCGGAGGGCGCGTCCGTAGTCGTCATACCGTTTCACCCGGGGTACGACGACGAGGTCGTCGAACGGTTCGTGCGCGAGACGACGGTTCCGGTCGCAAAGCTCGGCCAGGACCTCGGCCCCGCGCTTGTGGAAGGCATCATGAGCCGGTGCAAACTTTGCGTCTCGATGCGACTGCACGGCCTGATCCTGTCCGCCGCCGCCCACACGCCCACGGTGTCCCTGGCCTACAGCCCGAAGGTACGGAGCTTCGCCGGTGTGTTGGGTCTCGAGGACCAGTGCCTGGATTTTTCCGAGCTCGATCGGCTGTCAAGGGTTCTGCGTTCGGCCTGGACGGAACGGGAGGAGTTGGCGGCGCGGGTTCGAATCGCGGCAAGAGCGTCTCGAGAAGCGGCTGCGAAGGACGTTCAACACGTAGGAATGTTGCTCGATCGGACCGTGGACGGCGGAACGAGATCGGCGGGGATGTGCGGCATCGCCGGACGGGCGATCGCCGACACATTTCGCGAGGCCCACGGACCTCCGAGCCGGGAAGAGCTCAACGCCAGCCTGAGAGAATCTGAAGCGCGGGTGGCGGATCTTCGGCAAGTGCTGCGAGAAAGGGACGTGAGCCTTCAGGCCGCAACTGCGGCGCTTCGTGAGACCGAGCACCGGCTCAGTGAAACGGCTGAGGTCTTGCAAGGTGTTCGGGAGGAGCGCGACCAGCTGCACGGCCGGCTCAACGACGCCTGGCAGCAAAACGAGGTGGCGCTGGCCTCCCTGCACGAGGTGTCGGCGCGGCTGGAGAACCTCGAAAGCACCAAGGTCGTTCGGATGATGAACGCCTACTGGAAGCTGCGACTGGCTCCTGACGGGTCGCGGTGATCTGCCGCCGGAGAATCCTCCGCATTCGCCGGCTTCGACGACACTCACCGACTCGTCGAAAAAAAGGGCGCCGGGCCCTGGGGCCCGGCGTCGAGTCATGTCGTCCGAGGACAACTGGTTATTCGAAACAGTTCTCCTACTCACACATCGGCAAATCCCACGCACGCTGCACGAAGGCGGACATCTGTGCCCGGTTTGTGGGGTTGCCAGCGCAATACAGAGGCGGCATCTGCGAGCAGCCGGTGGTGATGCCGAGCGCGTACAGGTTTTCGATGTAGTCGGCCGCCCAAAACGCCGGACAGGCGACGTCGTCGAAGATCCCCACACAGGGCGGTGGGACGTAACCCGCGCCCTCGAGAGCGCGCAGAATGAACACTGCCATCTGTGCGCGGTTGACGGCGCTGTCGGGGCAGAACAGGAGCGGATCCTGCGAGCACCCGGTGGTGACGCCGTCCGCGTAGAGCTGCTCGATGTAATCGGAGTTCGGTGTCGACTCGCACACCACGTCCTCGAAGATGCCGGTGCACGGAGGCGGTGAGAAGTCGGGCCCGTGGATGAGCTTGACCAGCCACAGCGCCATCACGTGACGGAGCATGGTGTCAGTCGGGCAGAAATCGCCGTATCCGCAGCCGCCGGTAATCCGGGCACCCGCTGCCGAGTGGATGTACTCGTCGGCCCAGTAGCCGGCGCCGACGTCATAAAAGGGTTTTGTAAAGCAGACCCGTGGCGTCCTCGATGTCGCCCTCGGCGTCGTCGAGAAGCGGATACGGGCCTGCACGAGCCCGTAGTGGTCGAGTCCGTCGGCGATGAACTCGGCGTTGATCGGGAGCTCGCCCGGACCCATTCCGTCGGCCGGAACAAGGCCCTCGTTCGGGGGTCAGCACGAGCCACGGCAGGCTGACGCCGCTGAGGCAGGCCGATGGTTCCGCCGGAGTCGAACTCGTAGACCATCCCGTCTCCTTGGTCGACCGCCCACAGGTGGCCGTCACAGGAGATGCCGAGACCGGCGCCGGCAAAGTCGCCGAAGCCGGGGACCCCAAACGAGCCGATGAGGTTGTAGCTGTCGGCGACGTCGAGCACGTAAATCGAGTTCGGCGAGGCGTTGGTCATCACGAACAAATGCTCGCTGACCGGGTTGTACGCGAGGCCCGAAATCCCCAGGCCCATGCTCGCCGACTGGAGAATCGTTCCGGCGCGTATCGACTGCGGAACACGCATGCCGTGTTCCAGCCGCCGACGAAGAAGGTGTCGGTGACCGGATCGTATGCGAGCCCGCGTCGTAGCTCGTCGCCGACCCGTAACGGTGATCATGTTGCCGGTCGAGCGCCGGCTGCCGGGTCGAGCTCCGTGAAGTACGTGGTCGCCGATCTTGACGTTCATCTGCCACATCTTTCCCGGTGTTGGGATGTGAAGCGCCATGTCGGCGGCGTAACCGTTGGCGTTCCAGGAGATGGTGTCAATGGTCTTGCCGGTCTGGATCCCCGTGCTGGTGTACTCGTGAGTCTAGTGTCATTTCCGCCGCCGAGCGACATGCTGCTTGCCCAAGGGTTATCCGTGTATTGCGTCGAAGGCCCGTTGCCCCACGTGGCGGCAACGGCGCCTGCCGGCCAGCTCTGGAACACATCGCCGGCGGCGAGCGGTAGACCGGGATCCACGGCAGAGTGAACGGCAACTCCGGAGTGGTCTGCGACAAGAGTTCCGGCGCTGCGGATTCGGGAACCCCAATGGTGCCACGATCCATCGGCACTGAGGGCACCCATCCACGACGATTGCTGGGCCATCATGACGACGTTGGCGTCGGCGTCGCCGAAGTTGAGGACCGACAGCGCCTGGTTCTCGGACCCGCCGGGTTGAGCCGCGACTCGAGAAAGCCGGGGACGAACTCCAGGCGCGGCCATTCCCGGATCGAAGAAAGTCAGCGTGTGCAGATCGTCGATCGTGGGAATGGTGTCGACCACCGTAAAGCTCGAGAGGTCGGCGACGACGAGGTTCTTCGTGCCGCTGCCGGCACGTCGATGCCGTAGTAGAGCCCCGACGTCGGCTCGAAATCGCCGTGGTGTGCGGTAGTGCCGATGTCGCCGACGTAGGTGGCGGCGCCGGTGGTCGTGTCGATCGTGTACACCCCGTCATGATTCACCAGGTACAGCACGTCGGCGGAATTGAACGCAAGGCCCTGTCTCCAGTGCCAATCCCGGACTCGCCACCAGTGCAGGCCGGTGAGCGTGTCGTAGATCAACGAGATCGTCCTGGTCTGGATCCCACCAGGAGTAGACCTGGCCCGCAGCGTTCGACGCGGCCATGACCGTAGAATCGAGGAGTCCGGACGCCCGCCCCGATCGGCGTGCCGACCGCCGTCTCGGCGTCGATCGTGATGAGTCCGCTCGGGAAGTTCGCGTCGTTCTGTCGAGGTCGTCGCGTACAGGGTGCGACTCCGCGCATCCCAGGTCATCCCGTTGACCAGGTACCCGACGTCGCCGATGGTCGCGATGAGCTCGCCGGTCGCCGGATCGAGCTCGACCAGGGTGCTCGTCCCGCCGCCCTGCCCGGTCGTTCCGAAGAGCCGCGCCGCGTCACAAAGGTCAGCGTGTGCAGGTTGTCGACGGTCGGGATGGTGTCGACCACGGTGAAGCTCGAGAGGTCGGCGACGACGAGGTTCTTGGCGCCGCTGCCGGTTGCGTCAATACCGTAGTAGAGCCCGGAGATCGGATCGAAGTCGCCGTGGTGGGCCCGACGTTCCGATGTCGCCGACGTAGGTGGCGGCGCCGGTGCCGGTATCGATCGTGTACACTCCGTCGATAATTCACCAGGTAGAGCACGTCGGCGGGGTCGAAGGCGAGGCCTTGCGCCCCCGTGCTGATTCCCGACGTCACCAGAACCGTGACGGTGCCGGCTGCGGTGTCCCAGAGCACCGCATCGTCGCTCCACTCCGTCCATCCGTACACCTGCCCCGCAGAGTTCGAAGCAGGGACATTGACCTATTGCCCGGCGCCGGTCCCGACCGGCGTGCCGGCCGCCGTCATGGGATCGATCGTGATCAGGCCGTCCGGGAAGGTCGCATCGTTGTTCGAGGTCGTCGCGCACAGCGTGCCGCTGGACGCGTCCCAGGTCATCCCGTTGACCAGGTAGCCGACGTCGCCGATGGTCGAAACCAGGGCGCCGGTCGCCGGGTCGAGCTCGACCAGGGTGCTTGTGGAGCCGGTGCCACCGTTGCCGATCGTTCCGAGAAGCCGTTGCGCGCTCGCCGGTACCGCGGCGAGCATCAACACTACCAGCAAAACTCCAAATCGTCGCATCAATCTCCTCCTCATTTCTGCCTGTCACGAAACAAGCGGTTCGGTGCCGACTGAACGGCACCCGGTGGGTGGTGACCAGTACCGGATGTCTCTTCGCTTCTCGATATTCTTCCCCTCCTTGTGAAATTTTGCGTGTGCGATCCGGTGACAGCAATCGCTCGCCCGGTGCTCCGTCCAGTCCATCTCGCGGACACTTCCCGGGCATCTGAAAATCCTGGCCTCGTGGCCCCCTCGGTGTGGGGGCGCCGTGCGTGTTCGGCATCTTCATATTTTACCACCGGTTTCAACGGGTCAGGACGAAAACATCCTTGGTGCTCGTGATCGGAGCGAGCCGTCGCCGGGGCGCCCGCAGGACGAAAAAGGCGCCGGGCCACGAGGGCCCGGCGCCGGGTTCATGCCGTCCGGAGACGACGGATTATTCGATCAGTCCTCCCACGCGCACATCGGCAGATCCCACGCACGCTGCACGAACGACTGCCATCTGGTGCTCGGTTCGTGAGGTTGCCGGGGCAGTACAGGAGTGGCGGGCACCAGCAACCGGTGGTGATGCCGCGATCGGCGAGTTCCTCGATGAAATCCGCTGCCCAGTACGCCGGGCAGGCGACGTCGTCGAAGATTCCGCTCACACGGCGGTGGGACGTAGTCTGCGCCCTCGAGCGCGCGCAGGATGAACACCGCCATCTGTGCGCGGGTGACAGCGGCGTCGGGGCAGTACGAGCAGCGGATACTGCGAGCACCCCGTCGTGACACCGTCGTTGTAGATCTGCTCGATGTAGTCGGCGTTCGGCGTCGACTCGCAGATCACGTCCTCGAAGATGCCGGTGCAGGGCGGCGGTGCGTAGTCCGGCCCGTACATCAGCTTGACCAGCCAACGTGCCATCACGTTGCGGAACATGCTGGTGGTTGGACAGAAGTTGCCGTATCCGCAGCCGCCGGTGATGCCGGCGCCGGCGGTCGAGTGGATGTAGTCGTCGGCCCAGTAGCCGGCGTCGACGTCGTTGAACGCCTTGGTGAAGCACACCCAGGTGTCGTTGACCTCGTACGGAGTGCTGTTGAGATACCGAGAGCATCGCCTGGTAGAGACCGTAGTGGTCAGCCCCGTCGGCGATAAACTCGGCATTGATCGGGAGCTCACCCGGAGTCATTCCGGCGCCCGGAACGAGACCCTCGTCGGGGGTCAGCACGAGCCATGGCAGGCCGGCGCCGCCAACGAAGCTGGCGATGGCAAAGGAGTCCACCTCAGCTCCGCCCGGGAACGCACCCACGAGGGCGCTGGCGCCGGTGGCGGTGTCGATGACTCGCAGCTCGCCCGACGCGCTGTAAGAAGCCCAGTACAGAACTCCCGTGACCTCGTCGAAGTCCATGCCCTGTGCGTAGTTGGCGTTGACGCCGAGCGAGCCGATCACGGTTCCGGCGCCGGTGCCCGGATCGATCTGGACCAGGTTGTCGTTGACGATATCCACTCCAAAGAGCTCGCCGGCGGCGTTGACCGCGATGTCGATGACGCACGGTGCGTTGCTGACGGGACCGATCGGAGTGGCGGTGCCAGTGCCCGGATCAATGGTGTACAGGGTGGAGCTCGCGCAGGTCGTGGAGCTCGCGTAGAGCATTCCCGCGCCCGAGGCCGTGAGACCCGGTCCAGCTCTCGCCGCCGACCGGGATGGCCGGGCCGATGGCGGTCTGGGCACCTGTGGTCGTGTCCACCGTGAGGAAGGTGTTGGTGTCGTAGTCGATGATGTAGAGCTTGGAGAAATCACCGAGGAGGAAGTCACCGGCGAAGAACTGTCCCATACCGCCTGCGATCACGTTCCAGGCTGCGGGAGCAGTCACATCGGGCCAGTCCACCAGGTTGGAATCCGGGGAATATATCCACCGCAAAGGCAGGCACGGCGGCCAGCATCAGATTCGGGTTCGGTGTTCCAGACAGCCCGCCGGCAGCGGCCGGCGCCCGACCGATCGATGTCGGATCGGTGCTGCCCGGGAGATTGGTGGTGTCGGTGATCGGTGAGAGATGGGGGAACGTGCTCGGGACAAGGAGCCGTTGCGATCAGCACGTCGGCATCGATGCCGCCGTAGTTGAGGATCGACATCGGCTGGTTCTCGGTCTCGCCCGCATAGAGGCGCGACTCGAGGAAGTCGGGCACCATCTCCAGCCAGCCCGCTTCGAGCGACGAAGTCGAGGTGGAAGACGGTATGGGGTGTCGGATTGACCATGGCGTCGGACTCGCGCATAGCTCGGGATCGGACGCGGTGAAGGTGCGGGTCGACGGTCCGTCGCCGAGCGGCAGCCGGGGTGAACAGGTAGTAGAAGCCTTCCGGTGTCGCCGGATGTCGGCCGATGTCGACACGGTCGTCGTCATGCCACCGAGGTCGTTGCTGACGTCGGCGCCGACCAGGCCGTCACCCGTGTTGGCGTCGGTGACGAAACCTTCGACCAGAGTGCCCGGTATCGAGCTGCAGCTCGGTACCCGCGGTGACAACACACGTCATCCACTTCGAACCACCAGTACCATCCCGGGGCGTAATAACTGAAACGGAACCATTGCCTGCGAGGAGCCCGCCAGCCATGCCGAGACGTTCTGGCTGTAGGTGGCTGGTCCACGTTGGTCGATTGTCCCAGTTGACGATAGTTGTCCAATTTGCTCCGCCGTCGGTCGGAGACGTCCACCCTGGCGTACTCGCCTGTTCCAGCCAGGTTGTTGTAGTCGTACTTGAACTCGAGGTTGACCGTCAGCGCGCGCCGAGAGGTCCATAACCGGCGAGACGAGGTCGGTGTTCATCGAGTAGTACGCACCAATCGGAATCCGCGTCAGCGGCGGCGCCTGTTCCACCGGTGTAGTTGCTGCGTCCGATGGTTGACGTCGACTCCCACACGCAGCTGCCGCCGTTGTTGACGACGGTCCACCCGGCGGGCGGAAATGCCGCCATCGAAGTCCTCGTCCAAGACGTCGGTCTCCTCGCACGTGTACCCACGGACCGGTGCCGTCATCTCCGAGAACGAAGCTCTCGGTCTGGCCGGCCGGGCTGAGCACGATGCTGCGTGTCGACGGGATCGTACCCGCCGATCATGGAGGTCACCGTGAGGTCGTAGAGTGCTGATCGGGAGGTCAGCAGACTCGTAGTAGCCGTTGAAGGGGTCGGTGAAGACGGTGCCGACGGGCATGCCGCCGCTTTCGATCTCGACCATGGCGTACAGCGGCCAGCCTGTGAGTTGACCCGTGACGTAGCCGTCGAGGCCTGCGCTGACCTACGGGTGTGAGCGCGAAGTCCTGGGTCGTCGTCATGCCGTCGGTCACGACGACTCCGGTCGCCGGTCTCGGGCGCGAAGCCGAACTTCGACGCGGTGACGTCGTAGGTGTCCTCGGGGACGAGTGATGGAGTAGAAGCCGGCTCCATCCGTTGAGGTCGAGTAAGCGACCGACCTCCACCGTCGCGCCCGCGATCGGCAGCATCGTGGCGGCGTTGGTGACCGTGCCCTCCACGGTGCCCGATGGGCCCTGGGTGCAGCTCGGGAACTTGAAGGCGGCGATGCGGGTCTGCCACGGCGCGGTGCCGGTGATTTCGATGTACTCCTGGGTGTACCAGAAGGTGCAGTCGTCCACCGGGTCGACGGCCATGGTCGAGTAGTCGCCCCAGCGAGCTGCCGAGTGCCGGTCTGCGAGCCGCCGCCGGCGATCACCTCGGCCTCACCCTGCGCCAGGGTGCCGGCGGGATCGCCCGCGAGACGGCCGGCCCAGCGGATGCTCGGGAAGACCGTCGAGCTCGAGACGCTGTAGCCGACCGCGATGTTGCCCGAGACGTCCATCGCGATGTCGCCCATCCAGCGATGGTCGGCTGTCCGGCGCATAGGTGCCGCCCTGATAGACGCCCCAGCCGCATCCCGGCGTCGCGCAGCTCGTACCAGCGCACGCCGGCGAGGTCGGCATGCCGTTCGGCGTCCACCGTGTGCGAGACCACCAGGGTCTGCGTAGTCGCCGAAGTTGCGGTACTGCGGCCGGTACATCAAGCGCGGTCGGAAGAGTCTCGAGCGGCTGACCGTCCCGGGCTGCGGGATGCAGCTGCCAGCGATACGCCGCACACCTGGAGTCGAACGCGTACGGCCCCGAGAGATCGATCACGTCGGTCACCCCGAAGGTCGAGTTCCCGGGAGTGGCCCAGTCGACGTGGAACTCCTCTGACCAGCAGCCCGTCCACGTCGTACGGCGGGTCATATCCCCACGCGTCGTCAACCACCATGCGAAGAACGGGTTGGGAGCCCCTGCCGGCGGCAGGGTCAGACCGTCGAGGTCCGCCGGGAGGATACTCCACGACGGCGTCGCGAGCGTCATCCGGCGTGAAGAACCAGATGAACTGAGCCGGGTCGCCGTCGAGCATCTGCGTCGCGCTCGAAGACCCCGGCCATGCGCCTGAACCACCCCGAACATGTTGGCGCTGAAGTAGTAGCCGTCGGGCCACACGCCGAGCTTCGGGTAGTCGTTGAAATAGCCCGAACCGGCGTCGGCCAGATAGTCGTACAGGTACCACGCGCCGGTCGGGTCGGCGGTCTGCGACACCGCGATGCACTGGTGGTTGTTGCCGGTGAACTGGGTCATCAACCAGCGGTCGGCGAGGTGGTCGTAGAGCACGATCGGGTCGCCGTAGTTGTCGGTCTGGCACGAGCCGCCAAAACCCGACCACAGCACGTTGCCGTTGAACGGACCGGCAACCGAGGCGCCGGTCTTGTCGAAGATCTGGAAGGAGAGGTTGACCCACTGGATGTAGTGGTTGAGTCCCACGTCGCCGGTGGTGTCCGGCGGAAGACGCCGTTGCGGTTGTTGACGCCCTCGAAGTTGACCATGGGCGCCGGCAGGTTGTTGTCGAAGTGGAAGTTCTGCGTCGCCGGGTCCACCTGGCCCGTGGGCTTTTCCGCATTCCGGAATCCTGTCGGGAATCTCGGCGTTCCGCGGGTTCACTTCGCGAACCTCTTCGCCCGGCTTCATGGCTTCAATCGTGATCGTCGGCAGATCGCGGAGCGGCTGCGACACGCCGTGCTTCACCGGCATGACGACGTTCGGCTGGAGGCCGGATCCGTCCTCTGCCTGGGCCGTTGCCGGCAATGCGACCACGACCAGCAGCAGCGCTGCAGCCATGGACCAATATCGGGTTGCCTTTGTCATGGTTTTCTCCCCCTTCATGAGGCTGCGACCTTGCAGCCGCAGCGCATGAGATATGGTTCATCGGAATACCCCTCGTGCCCGGCGGATGGACGAAGTCCGCCCGTTGTCGGACAGGGCTACGGGGGGCGGGCGACGACGATCATCCCCTTCGGACCCGGGGTCCCAGCCTCCTTTCCGGTCGTCCGGCAGCCACCTCTGGAGGGCTCAGAAACGCAACGTCTCCGACGCCGCAGAGTGCGAGCTACGTCGCTCTCTCCAGCCAGTGAAAACCGGGTTGTGAAACATGCTTTACATTTTTACCATCGCCCACCGGGGGTGTCAAGAATGCCCTAGCTCGATTCCATGTTTGTCGGCGTCGCGCGAGCGCGGCGGTGCGAGCCGTGAGTCTCGGCTCTGTCTCACGAGTGAACAGACAACCACCCGGTTGCCTGGCCGAATCGACGGGATGCCTCTGGAGTGGCGACGTCGTTTGAAGGCCGATACCGGTGATCATTCCTGAGGCGAGGTCGGTTCCTTCACGGCGCTCTCATAAAACTCGAGAAGGGCCTTGCGGACTGCGCCGAACGCCTGTCTCGGCCTTCGCGGCGGCGGCGTCCTTGGGTGAGGCGAATGCGCGGGCCATGACGTCGATCTCGGTGGTTCAACACCCCCACGGTGAGCTGGGTGTGGCCCTCGGTGTTGACGTTCGACGGCAGCTCGTACACCTCGTCATCGAGCAGCTCGCGCGCCAGGGCCCGCGCCTCGTCGGCGGTGATCGGGCGCTCAACGACCGTCTCGTAGCCGCGGTCGAGGACGTGCGACTGCAGGGTGAGCGTCCCCTGGCGCAATGTCATGAGCCACCCCTGGCCGGTCTGCGATGCGAGCGATCGGAGCTGGGACGCGTTGACGGTGATCCGCATCGCCTCGGGGATCAACGTCCCGTCCGCGACCTTGCGGAGTCCGTCTTCGAGGCTCGAGGCGCCGAGTCCCGGTTTGGGACGGCTCTCGGCACAGGGCCACCAGCTGGGCGGTGAGCTTTTCGAAGGGCGCCGAGATCGGTCCCTTGCTGTCCTGGGTGACGGTCTTCGAGAGACCGCCGACGTCGACGGTGATCACCCGGATCAACTGCACCGGTTTCTGCCCGGTCGTTGCTGCTGCCGTGTGTGAACCGATCCGGCATGGCGGCGAAATCCGCATTGATGAGGTAGTCGATGGCCTGCTTGACGGCCTTGTCCTCGAGCTCGAACTGGCGCTCGTCGTTCCAGATGCCGACGCCGCGGCCGTAGATCTCGAGCCGGCTGAGACCGGGCGCGAGCTGGCCCTCGATGCCGATCCGCAGCAGACCGCGGGCGTCGGCGCTCTTGCGGGCGTTTTTGAGCGCCTTCTTGACGGCCTCGGGCGCCGGCCCGGTCCGAGCCACGACATCGGCTGCGGCTGCGTTCAGGCAGATGCACATGAGGGCGGTCAAGAGCGAGCGGGTCATCGGCATGTTTGGACCTCCAGGAGTCTCCGCGATAGCGGCTGAGGGATTCTACCTCAGTCCCGCCGTCCCCGCGCCCAGCCGAGCAGGGCCTTCGGGAGCAGCAGCAATGCTCCGAACCACGAAAGCGTGATGCGGAAAGCGATGACGGCGAAACTCGACCACGACACGGCGCCGGCCCGGCGGAACAGCGCGATGTCGGAGAGGACCGAGATCGCGATGGCCGCTGCCGCCAGCAGCGAGGCCGGGCCTCCGTTACCGATGACGGCATCGAGACCGAAGGCGATCGCAACCGCGACCCGGAGCACCGTGCTCAGCGAGAGGGGCCGGCTGAGGAGATCGCACACGGTTGCCAGACCTTCCGTCGGCTGCCGCCGGCAGAGACGGACCAGGGCGCGGGGCTGGCGCACCAGGATCCCGATCTTGCCGAGCAGCCAGCGCGAGCGCTGGCGGGCGGCGTCGCCGATCCGCGACGGCTTGATGTCCTCGACCACCGCGGCCTCGCCGGCCAGCACCACCGGCACTCCATCCGCGGCGAGAAGCAGGGTGGCCTCGGTGTCCTCGACCGAGGTTTGCAGACGAGGGACGATGCTTTGAAACACGCCCGGAGCCATGACGACCCCGGTCCCGCGCAGCTCCACCGTCCACCCCTTCGCCTGGCGTCCCCGGTCCCGCCACCTCTGCGCGGCGTTCTCCGACAGGCCGGCGGCGTGGCCGACCCCGGCGCCGACACCTCGAAGCCAGGCCTGCATGGCGGTGTCGTTTTCTGACCAGCCGAGCTCGGCAAAGAAACCGGGCCTCAGGCGCGACCCGACATCGAGGAGGAGCACCGCGTCGGCCGCGTCGAGCCGGTCCCGGTGGTGCGCCGCGAACCATCTGAGGGCGGCGCCCTTGCTCGGCCCCGGCGTCGGTTTGACCACGATGGCCGCCGGCAGTGGCGCCGCCGCCTCTCTCGCGGCGTCGTCCGCACCGTCGAGCAGCAGCACGGTGTCGACCGCGAGGCCCGCCGCTGCCGACGCGACGCTTTCCAGAGTCGGCACGACAGCCGCCCCCTCGTCGCGCGCCGGGATGAGCACCAGCCACCGGGTCGTGACATGGCCGGCGCCGTTCGCCGGCGGCCGCCATGAGGCGGCGGCCCCGGCCAGGAGGCGCCGGATGGCGGCGTCGATCACCCACGGGAGGCAGATGATGGTGCCGAGAATGCGGAACGCGTCGCCCATTCAACCTCCGATGGTCACCGGTCACCGGCGCGGACGGCCCGGTGCGAAGCCGGTTGCTGGGAGGGTAGCAGTTCGCGGCCGGGTTGTGGCCGGGTGTGACCACGGTCACTTTTCGAACCGAAAGCGGCTCGGTTTTCAAGCGTCCGGTGGATAAAACGGAGACCGGGGCGTATATTTGCCGGCAAGAGGCCCCAGCGATGGACACTGATTGTGCGGTAACAGCACAGATTTGAGTTCTGACGCCGGGACGCCTCCGATTGAGAGGTGCAGTGATGAGAAAATTTGCGGTGATCTGCGTTGCGGCATTGATCCTGCCGGCCGCCGTCGCCGGCGCGCAGGAGGACTTCGAGTACATCCTGCCGGCCTTCGCCTACCACCACCCAGGGGTCGGCGAAAACCTCTGGTCGTCGGAGGTCTTCATCACCAATCCCAACAGCGTGCCGGCGACGGTGCGCCTGGGTGAGTTCTTTCCCGGGCAGATGGAGATCCCCGTCCCATGCCTTCCGCCCCAGGGGATTCCCCGCGAGGTGCCGCCGCTCACCACGATCGTGTGGCCGGCGCGGGACGTGGCTTTCGAGTTCGGCTGTGCCACCGAGATCGTGGGTGGGCTCAGCTTCTTCTCCGACCGGGAGCTGTCGATCACCAGCCGGATGGTCAACGAAAAGGTCGAAGACAGCCCGGTGAATGACGGATTCATCCCGGGCTTCGGGGTCGAGCTTCCGGCGTCGGCGTCCGACGAGGCGACTGTCCCCGGCGAGCGGCTGCTGATCCCGACGCTGGTGTGGCATCCGGAGGCCTGCGCCAACCCGGCCTTCGAGACCGCGATCGGGGTCGTCAATCTCGAGCAGCATGCCGTCACCGTCACCCTGAGCTTTACCGGTGAGGATCGGCCCGACCAGGTGGTCCTCAACCACCGGCCGACGATCTCCCCCTTCGAGTTCACGGTCAGACGGCGCGGGTGGAAGCAGGTCAGCCTCGGACCGCCCGAGGGAGAGGGCGGGGAAGTGCAAGCCGCCCCGGGTGTTTGACGTCGTGCTCGATCCTTCGGGCAGCGTGATCGCCTACGCGACGGTGGTCGATCGCAGCACCCAGGACGGGCGGGTCGTGCAGCCGGTGCCGATCATCGAAGGGGCGACGGCCAGCGGGCGCTGAGGTCGACGCGCGGACCCCGGAACACATCGTGAGATAGCCCTGCCCGACGCCGTGGGGCGGGGTGCTAAGATTGCCGCTCGCGGCGCCCGACGGGTGGCCGCCAGTCGGAGCATCGCGATGCAGAAGATCCTCGTCGTCTACGGCACCAGGCCTGAAGCCATCAAGATGATGCCGGTGGTGCGTGCCCTGAAGGCGCGACCGGGTGATTTCGACGCCGTCGTCTGCGCCACCGCCCAGCACCGGGAGATGCTGGACCAGGTGCACGAGGTCTTCGGCTTCACCGCCGACATCGATCTCGATCTGATGCGGCCCGACCAGACCCTCAACGATCTCAGCTCGCGGTGCTTCAGCCGGCTCGATGGGGTTCTCACCGACGTTGCCCCCGACTGGGTCTTGGTCCAGGGCGACACCACCACTGCGATGGTCGTCGGTCTCGCCGCCTTTCACCGGGGCATCCGGTTGGGACACGTCGAGGCCGGTCTGCGGACCGGCGATCTCCAGCACCCCTTCCCCGAGGAGGCGAACCGTCGGGTGATCGACGTCGTGGCCGACGCCCTGTTTGCGCCCACCGGGCGCGCATCCGCGGCCCTGCTCTCCGAGGGTGTCAAGGCCGGCAGGGTCCACGTCACCGGCAACACCTGCGTCGACGCGCTGCAGGCGGCGGTGGCCATTACCGGCGAGGAGCCGCGGAGCGACGAGGTGCTGATCACCGTCCATCGCCGCGAGAGCTTCGGCGAACCGATCAGGGAGATCTTTCGCGCGATCCGCGAGCTCGCACAGCGATTCCCGGACCACCGCTGGGTCTACCCGGTGCACCGCAACCCGAAGGTCCGCGAGGCGGCCGACGAGATCCTTTCCGGGGTCGACAACCTCGAGCTCCACGAGCCCTTTGATTACCTCGAGCTGGTACGGGCGATGCAACGCGCGCGGCTGATCCTCACCGACAGCGGCGGGATCCAGGAGGAAGCTCCGACCTTCGGTGTCCCGGTGCTGGTGCTGCGCCGGACGACCGAACGGCCGGAGGGCGTTGACGCCGGAGTCGCCCGTCTGGTGGGCACCGACCGCGCGACGATCGTGAGCGAGGCCGACCGGTTGCTGGTCGATCCAGACGCCCACCGGCGAATGGCACGGATTGCCAACCCCTACGGGGACGGCCGGGCGGCCGAGCGCATCGCGCGGATTCTCGCGGGAGAACCGTACGACGCGTTCCAGCCGGGCTAGCGAAGGGGATCGACGGCTAGGGCTGAGGCCGGTGGCCGGGGAAGACGGCCTCGACGGCGCGCAGGGCCTCAGCGCAGGCGACCGTCTCGGCGTTCCACTCCTCCTTGTGTTCCCGCGGCACCAACGGCGTGGCCATCCGCCGGCCCAAGAGACGCAGCCGTCCTCCCAGCCGGAGGGCGCGGCCGGACTGGCGGGCGCCGGCGTCCCCCGTGCGTTTGTTGGCGAAGCGCACGAGGTCGGTCCACATGAGCTCTTCGCCGAAGAAGCCCGGTCCGGCGCGATCGGATGACGGCGATCCGCCGATCGGATGCACGACTCCGAAATCCGGGATGATCTCGATCTTCCAACCCGCGTCGGCGGCGTTGCAGCAGAGGTCGATGTACTGGCCGCGGAGGCGGTACCCGAGGTCGAAGGGCCCGATCGACTCCCACAGCGACCGGCGCACCACCATCGCGGTGCCGGCGACCCAGTCGACGCGGCCCCGGCGCCGAAGCGGGTGGGATCGCAGCCACCGCCACAGCTTGGAGTGTTCCAGCATGGAGGGGAGACCGGAGGCGTGGGCAAAGCACCAGAAGGAGTTGGGGAGCCGGCCACCGCTCCACTGGCGACGGCCGTTCGGGTCGCGCAGTACGGCGCCGGCCACGCCGAGGTCCTCTCTGGCCTCGAAGGCGCTGAGGACTGCGCCGATAGAGGAGCCGTCGACCTCGGTATCGCTGTCGAGCAGGAGCAGGAGATCGCCCGATGCCCGGGCCAGACCGTGGTTTGCGGCGGCCGCGAGACCGCCCTCCGTGGGCAGACGAACCACGATGTGGCGGGGATACTTTCGGATCACCGAGGGGGCCGTGTTGTCCGTGCTCCCGTCATCGACGACGATGACCTCGTCCGGCTGGGGGTTGCACAGCCACAACGCCGCCAGACACCGCAACGTGCGTTCGCGGGTTTCATGGGTGGGAATCACCACGGAGATGCGGAGCCTGGTGTCCATAGAGTGAAATCATGGTAGCAAGCGAACGGTGCCGTGCCCAGACCCGGCGATGGGGTTTTGTGGTGCTCATCACAAAGCGGTTTTTTCGCGCTTTCGGCTATCCAGAGCGGGCTGGAAGAGCAAAGGCTGTGAACAGCCTCCCTGGAAAAACGACCCCGGCGGTACCGCCGGGGTCATCACCGGTAGAGGCGGGCCTCAGTACCCTTCGGTTCCGTCGTAGGAACGCGTCTTTTCGCGCTCCTTCATCCGTTCCCTGACGGCGGCGACGATGAAGTAGACGCCCAACAGGAACACCGGGACCGGCCACCATTCGAAGACCCAGTCCATGTCGAAGAGGTCGTAGCGTTCGGCAAGGACCACCAGGGCGACCACGGACAGGAAGACGCCGAACATGAGGCGGCCGTGGGTGTCGGGTTTCCGTTTCACGGGTTCCTCCTCGACGAGGTTGAAAAACTGGGCTTCGCGATAGGCGTCGAAGATCGAGAAGAAGTAGACAAAAGCGATGAGAAAGGAGAATCCCCACATGCCATTGATGATCAACAGTATGCTCACGGCGATGGTCGCCCAGATCATGAACGCCCGTTCGTAGGCCCACACGTAGAGGTGCCCGAGACCGGGCAGCAAAACCGCAAGAAATGCCGCAAGGGGCGGCGATTTCGGAGGGCTCGGCCCCGGGTCGTAGGCCGGCATCGGCGCGCGCGCCGGTGGTGGCGGTGGCGCCGCGTCTGGCGGTGGCGGCAGAGGTGGGGTCGGTTTTTTGGCGGCCTGAGCGCCGCTGTTTTCGGGACTGCCGTTATTCTGCTCGTTCATGAGGATGCTCCTTGCTCCGTAGCGGAGGTATCTGTCCTGGTATCGTCGTCATCGTCCGAACCGCCGATAAAATCTCGAACGGCTTCGACCTTGTTCTCGCCCCACTTCCACAGCCGCCACATCATCACCCGCAGCTCGCCGCGGCCCTGCTGTGCGGCCTCGCTGACCTCGCTGCTGACAACCTCGGCGACGCGCCCGACGGTTTCACCCGCGCCGCTGCGGGCCAGCGTGACCGGGTTGCCGATGACGAGCGATGTCAGCACGGCGAGCACGTAGGCGGCCGCGGTCGCCATCCGGCGATTCAGGATCGGACGTGCCTGAGGTCGCCGTTCGCGAGCGGCGATACACCGTTTGAGGAGGTACTGGGAGGGTTCCATCGCCTCGCTGACCTGGTGGATCAGGGTCAGGTCCTGCCAGCTTCGGCGGCAGGATGGGCAGGCCTCGAGGTGGGTGAGGAGCCGTTCCAGGTTGCGCTGCGAAATCTCGCGGTCCACCGCCTGGAAGAGCAGGCCGAGCCAGCGCCGGCACGGCGAGGCCGCAAGGTCGCCCGCCAGATACTCCGGCGGTTCGAGCCCGGCCATCCCGGCGCCCGTGGCGATGATTCCGGACATGGCCTCGACCAGACCGGCGCAGTCCTCACACCCGGCGAGGTGATCGCGAACCTCGTTGTTCCGCTGCTCCTCCAGCTCTCCCTCGAGATAGGGACTGAGAAGATCCTGGAAATCGGTGCAGGAGAGCATCAGGCGCTCCCCTCCGCAATGCTTCCCGCGGGCGGTACGGCTCGAATCTGCATCCGGCGGCGGACCGCGGCGGCGAGCTCGAGACGGGCCCGGTTGAGACGCGACTTCACGGTGCCGAGCGGCAGCTCGGTCGCCTCCGCCATTTCCTGGTAGGACAACCCGGCGAAGTCGCGCATCAAGACCAGGGTCGCCAGCTCCTCGGAGATCTGGCGCAGACTGGAGGAGATCAACCGCAGCTGCTGTCTGCGCTCGGTCTGCTCGTGGGGGTCGTCAGAGCCCGGGAGGCGGTCGATGATCTCGGGATCGAGCCACGCCGCTTCGCGTTCGCGGCGGCTGCGCCGGTAGGTGTCGATGATCAGGTTCTTTGCCACCCGCCAGGCCCAGGCCATGAAGTTCGAGCCGGGCGTGTAGCGGTGGAGGTTCTCCCACAGCTTGAAATACACCTCCTGGCACAGCTCCTCAGCTTCCGCCGCCGAAGGCGCGTAGCTCGCGCAGAGACGGTAAATGGGACGCAGGGTGGCGCTCACCAGCGCGCTCCATGCGTCCTCGTCGCCCTCGCGACAGCGCTCGACCGTGGATTCCAGTTCGGCCATTTCCATTCTCAACCCCTACAAACGGAGAGAACCCGGCAAAGGTTCGCGCGCCGGCTGCAGGCCGGAGTGCCGAAAACGGATCGCGGAGGTTTCACCCTGTCAACCATGTGGGAATGATACGACACCCGTGGAGGGTTGAAGGGCGTACGGAGGAGAGATTGAAGGACTCGGGGTGGCCGACCGGGAGTATCGAAGCTCGCGTGGCCTTTGCCATCGAAGAGGTGCGGCCCGCCGTCCGGGCCGACGGCGGCGACGTCGAGCTCGCGGCGATTGACGGTGCAACTGTCCGGGTCCATCTCAAAGGCGCCTGCCGCAACTGCGCGATGGCTGAATCGACGCTCTCCGATTTTGTCGCCGAACGGATCAAGCTCTACGCACCCGAGATCGACACCGTCGTCGCCGAGTGAATCGCGGGGTCGCGATTCACTCGGCGAATTCTCAATTTTCAATTCTCAATTCTCAATTCTCAACACTGAGTCAAGGATTCGTTTTCCCGAGGTGAGGCGGCGTTATTACGCCTCCACCCGAAATCAGCGAATCTGTGAAGAAGGCAGGGCGGGACCCAAGAATTAAGAATTGAGAATTAAGAACTGAGAACTCGCGCCGATCCGTCAGGATCGTCGCGGTTACGCCTGCTTGGTGTCCCGACGGCAGCCGGTGCAGCGCCCGCTGAAGACGACCGACTGGTCGTCGACCACGCAGCCGACCAGGTCCTTGAGGGTCCGCCAGTCGATTTTCTTCACCCCGTGCACGTCGACAATCTGGTCGCAGGCGGAGCAGATGAAGTGGGCGTGGGGCGAGGTGTCGGCGTCGTAGTGGGCGCGGCGGTCGTTGCCGAGAATCTCGCGCACCAGGCCTTCTTGCTTGAGCACCCCGAGGTTGCGGTAGACGGTGCCGAGGGACACCTTTGGCAGTTTGTGGCGAACCTGCTCGAAGATCCAGTCGGCGGTCGGGTGGGAGAATGTATCCTTGATCGTCTCGTAGACGACTCGTCGCTGCCGTGTTTCACGGGTCCGCGATCGTTGCTTCATGACTCCCCCCCTCGCAGCAGCTTTTCCTAGCCTTTTGTACCACAGCGGATGTGCGGCGTCGAGCCTAGGTCTAGTTATCATTCTCGCAGGACGAGACCAAGCTGTGCCGCGGCGATCGGTGGCGGGCGTGGTATGATCCACCCACAGCCCGTCCACGCCTGGGAGTTCTCCCGGGAGCAATCAATGAAACTTTGTATACGCGATATGGATCCGTCGCAGCGGCCGCGCGAGCGGCTGCTCGAGTTTGGTGCGAGATCGCTGTCCGACGCCGAGCTGTTGGCGGTGCTCATCCGCACCGGTCGCGCGGGGCGCGGCGCGGTCTCGCTGGCCCACGGTTTGCTTGCCGATGCCGGAGGCCTGGCGGGTGTCGCGCGCCTCGACTTTCGCGAGCTGGTTGCGCGCCCGGGGCTCGGTCCGGCCAAGGCCGCAACCCTGCTGGCGGCGGTCGAGCTCGGCCAGCGATTCGCGAAATCGGAAATGCGGACCGCGGAGCGGCTCGACCAGCCGCAGATCGCGGGTGAGTTTCTCGTCAGCCGGCTCCAGCGGGAGAGTCGAGAGGTCTTCGGGTTCGTCAGCCTCGACGGCCGCCACCGGTATTTGGCGATTCACGAGCTGACTCTGGGAACTCGCACTCAGGCTCCGGTGGACGGGGCCGAGCTCTTTCGCCTCGCCCTCCTCGACCGTGCGTCGGGCGTGCTGCTCTTCCACAACCACCCCTCGGGCGACCTCGAACCGAGCCGCGACGACCTCGATCTCACCCGCCGGTTGGCACTCGGAGGGCAGCTCGTGGGGGTCTCGGTCCACGACCATCTGATCATCGCGTCGGGGCGGTGGCTGTCGCTCCGTTCGGCGCGCGCCGAGCTGTTTGTCGGTTAGGGACCGGGAAAGGCGTGGCTTGACAGCCAAGGCTCGAGAGGGGAGGATGCGGGCGCGCGATGGGTAAATTACCTGGAGGCAAGGACATGAAACGCTTTCTCATTCTCAGCTTGGTGATCTTCGCGGCGGCGGCCGCGACGGCGACGGCCGCCGGCACCGAAACCTACGGCGAGGGCGTGACCCTCGACGATGCAGTGGCGATCGACACGCTCGTGGCGAACCCGGACGACTACGTGGGCAAGAAGGTGCGGGTTGACGGGGTGATTACCGGTGTTTGCCAGAAGCGGGGCTGCTGGATGCAGGTCACCGACCCAGAGAGCGGCAACGGCGTCCGGATCAAGGTCGAGGATGGTGTGATCGTGTTTCCCTACACCTCGATGGGCCGTGAGGCGTCGGCCGAGGGCGTCTTCGAGGCGATCAAGCTGACGCCGGAGCAGATCGAGGCCCGAACCGCGGCCGAGCACGATCACGCCGAGGGCGAGACCTGCGACAAGAGCGGCTCGAAGGTCGAGGGCACCGGCGCCGGGTGTGATGCTCCTGCGGTCGACCAGTATGTCTATGTGATTCACGGCACGGGAGCCGTCATCAAGGGCTGAGACCCTTGTCGCTCCGCAAGCTGATCATCGCGACCCACCGCGACGTCGGCTATTTCTTCGCCGGGCTGACCGTGATGTACGCCATCTCGGGGGTGGCGGTGAACCACATCGACGACTGGAACCCGAACTACGTCATCCGGCGGGAAGTGGTCGATGTCGGCGTCCTCCCATTCGCTTCAGCGACCGAAACAGCGGCCGAGGTTCTGCGGAGGATGGGTATCGCCGAAGAACCGAGATCGGTGGCCCGCATGGGGCCTGAACAGCTCAAGGTCTTTCTCGACCAGCGCACCTTGACCGTTGCGTTACCGGAGGGCACGGTGATCGACGAGCACGCCCGCAGGCGCTTCGCCTTCTTCGAGGTGAACTACCTCCACCTCAACCACGGCAAGGGTTTCTGGACCTGGTTTGCCGATGTCTACGCGGTGGGACTCCTGACGCTCGCCTGCACCGGGATCTTCATCATCACCGGTACGAAGGGTCTGGGCGGACGCGGGAGGTGGCTCCTCGCCGCCGGTCTCGCCGTTCCAATCGTCTACCTCATTTTCGTAGTGTGGCTGTAGCGCATTGACAGACAACGGTATTTTCAATTCTCAATTCTTGATTCTCAATCCTCAACCGCGAATCCGGCTGCGGCGTCCCGGGATGGGAGGGGGAATTCAAAATTCAAAATTGAGAATTGAGAATTCAACGTTCAACAAGGGCCCCCTCACGGGAGCCCTTGGCGATTCGAGTCGAGCGCTTCTTCAACCGGCGACGGCCGCGGCAGCCTTTCGCATCTGCCGGTCGAGCTCTTTGATCTCGGCCAGCGCCTGCTTCATCTTGGCGTAGCCGTACCAGGTCGTGTAGTCGGGGTTGATGTGGAACGCTCCCTGGAAGGCCTTCATCCGATAGTCCATGAACATGTCGTAGAGGATCTGTTCCACCGTGGTCTCCACCTCGTAGAAGCTGAGCAGCTGCGGGTAGACCCCCTCGCCCTCCTCGACCGCGATGATGCCGTCGCGGCGCAGACCGGCGACGATGTTGATCGCCTCGGCGAAGACCTTGTCGGTCTCCTTCAGCATCTGGTCGCCGGCGGCGATGTTGGCCTCCCAGAAGCTCTTCGAATGGCACTTGCCGCAGGTGTCGGTGATGCGCTTGCGCTCGGCGGCGAAGGTCTCGGCGTCGAGACGCGCGATGTCGCCCGCGATTACGACATCGAGGAGCGGCGTCGGCTGCCCCTCCGCATCCAGCACTCCGAGTCCCATCAGGATGGTTGCCCGATAGCCCATCCACTCCTCATCGGCTTCGGGCAAGCGCACGCCGAGGAAGCCCCACGGCGTGCGAACCCGATGGTCGCCGCCCGCCATGTGGCAGTCCTGGCAGGTCGGTCCGCGGTGCGCCTCGCGGTCGAGGAGGTAGGCGACTCCGTGCTTCGACGTCGACCACATCTCCCACTGCGGGTGGTCGAAGCCCTGGTGGCAGGTCTGGCAGGCCTCGGGCTCGCGCGCCTCGGCGACCGAGAAGGCGTGGCGGGTGTGGCAGTTCTGGCAGTCCATGCCGTACTTGTAGTACTGGCGCGCCTCGGTCTTGCGGTCCTCCTGGGTCACCAAACCGAGGGTGTGGCAGCCGCCGCAGCCGCGCTGGCCGGCGACGAAGGCGTCGGGCTGGCCGTGAGAGAACGGCAGCGCCTGGACCGCCAGGAGGCCCTTGGCGTGCTTGCCGGCCAGGTACTGCTCGGCCTGATCCTCGTGGCACACCTGGCAGGTGGCGATGGTCGGCAGCTCGGCCTTGTCGGCGTCATCCATGCCGGTGTGGGCCTCGCCGTGGCAGTCGGCGCAACCCATGGTTTTCGACATCACCCCCCGGTTGAAGTCCGTGACGATCATCGGCGTCAGCTTGGCGTGGCAGGTCTCGCACTCCGACTCGACCGCGAACGCCGCTCCGGCGGCGGCGAGAACCCCCACCACCGCGACGAGCACACACCTGAGAGCTTTTCGATGCATGAACTCCTCCTTCTTCCGATTTTTCTCGAGCACATCATAGATGAGATATTGGCGGGCCCAGAACCATCGTTCATTGATCCAGGTCAAGATCGGACCTCGGCCGCGGGCGAATCGTTGAAGTGCGGGCGATGCGGGCGAAGCTCACATCGTCCCTTCATCACGGACCGGTATTGTGGCGCGGGCGCCCGGCCCGCAGGCGGCGGGTGGAAAGGCATCCGAACCCAGGCTCGTTGACTTCCACCCGCGAACCGGCTACTGAGGTCGGGTGTCAAAGCAGCAGCGCGACCGCCCCGCAACACGACACTCGCTTGAATTGAGGCAACTGTCGGTCCGCCTGCCGGGCGAGGCGCGCCCGGTGCTCCACGACCTCGAGTTGGCGCTCGAACCCGGGCGAGCCGTCGGCGTTTCAGGAAGGTCCGGGTCCGGCAAGTCGACCCTGCTGCACGCGATCTCGGGACTCGTGCCGTGGTTGCGGCCGGCGGAGGTGAACGGCGAGGTGATCGTGGGTGGCGAGGCGTTGTCCGATCTCGACCCGGGTCAGCGCGCCCACCTCCTGGCGACCTGTCTCGATCGGCCCGAGGCACAGCTCTTTCTGCCGACCGTCGGCCAGGAGATCGAGGCGGCGCGGCGGCTCCACGGTGACTCGGCTGCGTTGGCGCGGGCGGCCGACCGTCTCGGCGTCGACCGGATGCTCGGACGAAGGGTGATCGAACTTTCCTCGGGACAACGCCAGCGGGTGGCGCTCACCACCGCCCTGGCGGCCGGCCCGAAACCGGTGCTCCTCGACGAGCCAAGCTCTCACCTCGATGGCGACGGGGTCGAGGCGCTGGTCGATCTGCTCGAAGAAGGCGCCGCCGAGGGAGGCTCGATCCTGCTCAGCGAACAGGCGGGCTGGCGTCTGGCCCGCGGGGTGGGCTCGTGGACGACCCTCGCCGATGGTCGAATCTCGCCCTCTGAAATACCCGAGCCGCCTGATTTCCCGGCGCCGGCTCCGGCCGGCGACCAGGTGCTGATATCGACTCACGGGCTGATGATCGAAGGTGGTGGTCGACGGCTCCTCGCCGGCGTTGACTTCGAGCTCCGTGCGGGCGAGGTGGTGTTGCTCACGGGTGCGAACGGCGCCGGCAAGTCGACCCTGGCGAAGGTCCTCGCCGGGTTCCGCGGTGCCGGCGCGGGCCGAATCCATCGGGCCGGGCGGGTGGCTCTGATGTTGCCGTCGGCCGAGCTCCAGCTTTTTGCCGGCACGGTTGCCGGGGAGGTGACGGCGGCCGGCCGGCTGCCCGAGGAGACCGCCCGCGTGCTTCGTCGCCACCGGCTCGACCACCTCGGCGCACGGGCGCCGTGGACCCTCTCGCGCGGCGAGCGGCAACGCCTGGTCCACGCCGCCCTCGATCTCCTCCGCCCCGAGGTGATGATCGTCGATGAGCCCGGCCAGGGGCTCGATCCCGAAGATCTGGCGGCATTTGTCGGGCTTGTCCACCGGCGGGCCGAGAAGGGGAGAGGCTACCTGGTGATCTCGCACCGCCGTGAGCTCGTATCGTCGGTCCACCGCCACCTTCACATCGTCGACGGCGGCCTCGAGGAGCTGACGACGTGACGGACGTTCGTCCCTGGACCCACGCTGCCCTTTTCGGCGCCCTCTGGGGGGCGCTCGAGGCGACCCTCGGCACGGCCGTCCACCTCGGCCGATTGCCTCTGCGCGGGACCCTGATGGGTCTCACCGGGTTGCTGTGTCTGGTGTGTCTGCGGCGGCTGCAGCCGCGACCCGGGGTGTGTCTGTTGGCGGGGTTGGTGGCCGTCTTCTTGAAGATCTTCACGCTTGGCGGGGTGTATCCGGGGCCGATCATCGGCATCGCGGTGCAGGCGATCGCGGTCGAGGCGGCGATGACCTCGAGCGGCGGCCGTGCGATCGGGGCCGCCATCGGAGGCGCCCTCACCCTGGCCACGAACCCGTTGCAAAAGCTCGGCACGACCTGGGTCATCGCTGGAACTGATGCGGTCCAGGCCTACCTCGAGCTGCTCGGGCAGGCGGCCGCGCGGATAGGTTTCACCGACCTCCGGGTGGGCGTCGTTTTTGGTTTCATCGTCGTCTTCCATGGGGTGGTCGGCGCCGCCGGTGGTCTGTGGGCGTGGTGGGTGGCCGGGAGGGTGGCGCGACGGCTGGGAGAGAGGGCGTGAGACGGATTGCCGGTTTCGGTCTTGCCGTGGCGGTGGCGGCGACCATTTTTGGTGAGCTGCGGGTCGCGCCGGTCGCGGCCGCGGTTGCGGTCGTCCTGGCCTGGACCCTCGACCCGGTCGCCGTGCGAGCGGGTCTGCGCACGGCGGTCGTTCTCGGCATCGTGTTTGCCGGTGCGGTCACAGCCGCGGTCGTGGCCTGGGCCGACGGCCCCGAGAAAGGGATCCAGACCGGCGGCATCGTGCTCGCGCGGCTGGTGGTGCTGACGGCGGCGGCGGCGGTGGTGGTTCGAAGCGTCGACGCCGAGGGATTGCTGAGACTGACGCGGCGGTTGGGTCTCGAACGTCTGGGCCTGGTGCTCGGTCTCGCCCTCAACTCGCTGCCGCGCATCGCCGAGGCGGCGTCCGAGGTGTGGACGGCGGCGGCGGTCCGTGGCGAGCGCGGAGTTGAACGGTTGCGCCGGCTGCCGGCCGTGGGCGAGGTGCTGCTCGCCCACACCGCGCGCATCGCCGACGAAGCGGCCGCGGCGGCCTCGCTGCGCGGGCACTCGGCCTTGACCCGACCCGGAATGAGACTGGCATCGACGGTCCGCGTCGTGGTGGTGACCGGAGCCTCGGATGGTGGCAAGACCGGGACGGTGATTGATCTGGTCGAAAAACTCAATGCTGGGGGGATGGGAGTGGCCGGTTTCGTCCAGCCGGGCGTTTATGTCGAGGGACAGAAGACCGGATTCCGGCTGCGCGATCTGTCAACCGGCGAGGAGGCGACGCTTGCGACCCTCGGTCCCCGCGCCGCCGGTGAATTCGGGACGCGGTTCAGCTTCTCCGAGGAGGGCTTCCGTCTCGGTCGCGAGGCCCTGGAGAGAGCCCGCCCCGGGGCCGTGCTGATCATCGACGAGCTCGGGCCGGTCGAGCTTCGCGGCGCCGGCCACATGCCGGCGGTGAGGCGGGCCCTGGCCGTGGCCGGCCTCGCCGGCGCGGTCATCGTCGTCCGCCGCTCCCTGGTGCCCTCCCTGCTCGAAGCCCTCGACGCCACCGACGCGGTGGTCATCGATATCGAAACCGAGGGCGGTCGCTGTGTTCAGACAAATCCTCGATGTGCTGGCGCTCAACCGTTAAAACGTTCAAACGTTAGAACGTTCAACCTTAGAACGCGTTCCTGCAGACCGGGAGAGCGTCCGAAAATTCGAAATCCGAAATTCGAAATTCGAAATTTTCTACGGACGGGTGGGTGGCATTCCTCATTCCTCAATTCCGAATTCTCACGAATGACCCTTCCGTGACAATAGTGTTGACCACAGTCAATGCAAACCGGCCGGTCCCGCGGCAATCTGTGGCCGTGAAGGTCTTGAAGCTCCGTCGCGCCATCCAGTGGGCCACGACGGCGGTGGTCGTCCTGATCGGCATCCAGTTCTCGATGTGGGTGATCCCGCACCTCGAGGGCCGTTGGCCCGGGGTGTCGCGGCCGCCGGGGGTCGAGGCCTTCCTGCCGATCGACGCCATGCTCGGCCTCCGCCACCTCCTCCACGAGGGCACCGTCGACGCCGTCCACCCCGCCGGTCTCGCCATCTTCATCGGCATCTGTCTGATGTCGCTGGTGGTGGCCAAGTCCTTCTGCTCGCACATCTGCCCGGTTGGGCTGTTGTCGGAGCTGCTGGGTCGCTTCGGCCTTCGCCTCACCGGCCGCACGCTGACGCCGCCGAGATGGCTCGACCTCCCGCTCCGCGGGCTCAAGTTCCTCCTCCTCGGGTTCTTCGTGTGGGCGATCTGGTTCGCCATGGACCCGCGCGCCGTCGAGGCCTTTCTCGCGAGCCCCTACGCCAAGGTGGTCGACGCCAAGATGTGGCTCTTCTTCGCCCCACCGAGCCGGCTCACCATCGCGGTCCTCGGGGTGCTCGTGGTGGGCTCGGTCTTCGTGCGCGATCTGTGGTGCCGCTATCTGTGTCCCTACGGCGCGCTGCTCGGCCTCTTCGGCCGTTTCGCCCCGCTCAAGATCACCCGCGACCCGGAGATCTGCACCGACTGCCGGTCGTGCACCAAAGCCTGCCCGGCCCGGCTCCAGGTCCACACCATGCAGCGGGTGGCGTCGATCGAGTGCACCTCGTGCCAGGACTGCGTGGTCGCGTGCCCGGTGAGCTCCTGTCTGGCGGTGCGGCCGCCGCGGCCGGTCGGGCGGACCGCGTGGCTGCGTCCCGCGGCGGCCACCGCCCTCGCCGTCGGTCTCTATCTCACCGTCATCGGCGGCTTCCGGGCCGCCGGTCACTGGCACACCGCGGTCACCGAGGAGGAGTACCACCGGCGCCTGCAGGAGATCCACTCGCCGCTCTACACCCACGTCGGCGGGATGGCGATGTCGGAGGATTCGACGCGCTGAGATAGAATCCGCCCATGTCCGGGCACCAGGAGATTCTCGCGGAGCTGCCGCTGCTCAGCCAGTTGACCGCGGAGCAGCGCGCCGTTGTCATCGCAGCGGGGCACGAGCGGACGCTCGAGCGCGGCGAGATATTGTTCCACGAGGCGGAGCCTGCCGAAGCCATGTACGCGGTCCTCGCCGGCCAGCTCAAGCTCGTGCGCTACTCGCCAAAGGGCCGCGAGCTCCTGCTCCACGTGGTGACCCCGGGTCAGACCTTTGCCGAGGCGGCGCTTTTCGGGGCCGGGACCTATCCCGCGACCGCCGAGGTGATGCAGTCGTGCCGGCTGTGGTGTCTGCCCCGGGAGGGCATGCTCGATCTCCTCCGATCGCTCGCCGGAGCTCGGCGTCGCCATGCTCGGGTCGATCTCGGTCTGGACGCGCAAGCTCGCGGCCAAGCTCGAGCTCCACACCCAGCGCCGGGTCGAGGAGCGGCTCGCCATCTACATCCTCAGCCGCGCCGGGTCGCGCGAGCTGGAGCCGGGCGACCGCGTCGAGCTCGCCGAGCCGCGCAACCTGATCGCCGCCCAGTGCGGCACCGCGCCCGAGGTCCTGTCGCGGACCCTCCGCCGCCTCGAGGACGACGGCGTCCTCGAGGCCGCGCCGCACCACCTGACCATCACCGACCCCGGGGCCCTGCGCGCGCTCGCGGAGTGGATCGAGTAGATCGCCCGGATCGATCAGAGCTCGAAAGGTGTTTGGTCGCCGAAGACCTTGCGTCGCCCCTCGCGCTCTCGAAACCACGGCGGCGGGTTGAGTTCGTCGAGGCTCGTGAGCTCCGCTAGCGAACCGGCGGGTCTGTTTCGCCGAAGGGCCTCGATGTCGGCGTCGGTCGTCGGCAGATCGCGGTCGAGGTCGAGGTCCCGATGATGTCGCTCAGAGTCCGGCATACTCGGCTTCCAGACCGTTTTTCTCGAAGTAGCTCCTGATCTCATCCCGATTCACGCCCGGGAGGTTCAAGAGAAACCGAATGTCGTCGAGCTCGCGAAATTTTCGCGATGGATCGTTCCTGATCGCGAACACCTTCATCGCGGCAAGGTGCTCAGGCCGCAGAACCGGGAAACGGAGACCGTCGGGGCCGTCAATCGATCTCAGGTCAGCAAACATCTGCAAGCTCGTCGTTCCGCTGACATAGACCACGTCGACCCTGCCAAGATCGGGATCGCGGTGAAGATGGTTCGAGTAGCCGCTGGACGCGTGCAGCGTTTCGTAGCCTTCCGACTCCAGGTACTTCACCAGGTGCTCCTGCGCGGCATCGACCGTAACGAGATCGAGATCGAGAGTGGTTCGAATCATCCCGTAGGCAGCCATTGAAACGCCGCCGATGACTGCGCACGGATGGCCCGCCTCCGAAAGGGAGTCGATGACCAGCGTTAGGACGCGAGCAAAATCCATGTTTTTACCAGATACAGGATACCGGTTCCTGCGTTTGTCAGCGGTTTCGACTCCCCGATCGACGGTTCGCAATTACTGAGGGACGGGCGTTTCCTGCGAACCATCTTCGACGGTTTCGACCTCGGCGCTCTCCACCTCGCCTGACTCGAAGTCCATCTCGGAGATCACCTCGTCACCGGCCGCGGCCGGCGTCGGCTCCGCCACCGGTGGAGGCGGCTCGGTTGGTGCGCAGGCCATGATCACGATGACGACGATCACGCAGGAAAATGCAATCAGGCTCCTCATGGTCGTATCCTCCTCGTTTTCGGGCGACGATGCGGGCGACGACGACGGAGATCTCGCGGCCGGTGTCGCGCATTCTCCCGGAGTATACGTCGGCGCCACCGGCGGTTTGCTGAGCCGCAAGGGGTCGAAATTCCCGTTTTTCGTCTAAAAACCACTCAAATGGATGAGAAAACCCATTCATTCGGGCGATTGTGCAAGCTCCCATCACGCCCTATTTTTGTATGCGAGGGCATTTCTTGACAGGTGAGAGGAGTCGACCGTTCGACGATTCAAGCGTTTCGCGGCTTCCGACGCCACCCCCGGGGAGCTCGGGGGAATGTGATGGCCCGCCCGGCGCCGCACCTCGGGCGGATCGCGATCATCCTCATGATCGCGGGTGCGGCGACCGGGGCGCGGGACCGTCAACCGGCAGATCTCCACAGCCTGAAATCAACCAATAACCACGACGGGACGATTCAAACGAGAGGAGCACCAGATGGCGGTGTGCCCGCTTGAGAACTCTGCGTTGAGCCCGATTGATCACTGCCTCGCCGCCGGTGTCCGCGCGCGTACGCCGGCGCCTGTTTGGCATGCGATTCGAGTGGAGCCGCGTGATTTTTTCGCTGCGAAGAGTCTCCTGGCTCCTCGTATTCGTGTTGATGGCGCTGGCTGGCCCGGCATCCGGGGCCGAGTGGGGAATCGAGGCAGGTTCCGTGGTTCTCCCGCTCTCCGAGGTTTCGTCCACCTTCGTGCCGGTATCGTTTCGGCAGGCCTATTCCGAGCCGCCGGTGGTGGTGGTGCTCGTCGTCGAGCGCCGACGGCGACCCGGTGGCGGTGCGGTTGCGGAATGTGACCGCGACCGGCTTCGAGCTGGTCCAGGTCGAGCCCGGTGGCGAGGACGGTCCGCACGGACCGGTCGAGGTCCACTACCTGGCGGTGGAGCCGGGTGCGCACATCCTGAGCGATGGCACGCAAATCGAGGCGGGGGTCCTGGCGACCAGCGCGGTCCAGCACGGCAGCGGGGTCACGGGGGGCCGGTCGTGGGATTCGATCACCTTCGGTTCTAGCTTCGCTTCGCCGCCGGTGCTGGTGGCGGGTTTGCAGACGACGGCCAACGAGACCGCGGCGATCCCCGGGGCGGCCTCGGAGCCGTGGCTGGTGGTCGCGGTCCAGGGGGTGACGGCAAGCGGCGCCGAGATGGCGCTCGAGCGCAGCGAGTCGGCGCCGGGCGAGGTGATGGGGCCGGAGACCATCGGCTGGGTGGCGATCGAGACGGGCGTCATGACGACCCTCGAGGCCAACGACGGCTCGACGGTTGGGCTGGAATCTCTGCTGACCGCCACCGAGATCAGGGGCTGGGACAACGGGTGCCGGCAGGTCGACTTCGCGGGGACCTACGGACAGGCCCCGCTGGTGGTCGGCCACCAGCAAACGCGCAACGGCGGCGACGGCGGCTGGCTGCGGCGCTGCGCGGTGGACGTGGCCTGGGTCAGCCTGGCCGCCGACGAGGACCGGTTCCGCGATTCCGAGCGTGCACACGCCGACGAGGTCGCGGGGCTGCTGATTGTGGAACGGGGATTTGACGCGGTGGTCCAACCGCCGCCGGTGGCGAGCCTCGCCACTGTTTCCGCCCGCGTGACGGAGGACGGCGGCAGCGTGTCCGTGGAGGTCGTTCTCGACCACGCGGCCAGCGACCCGATGGAGATCGCCTTCACGACGGCCGACGGCACCGCCGTCGCGGGCGCGGACTACACCGCAACGACAGATGTTCTGCCATTCGAACACCGGTCAAGCCGTCGGCACGATCACGGTGCCGATCCTCGACGACGCCCTGGTCGAGGGCTCCGAGACCTTCAGCCTGACGCTGACCGGCGCGACGGGCGGCTTTCTCGGCTCGCCGGTGGCGGCGGAAGTGCTGATCGCCGACGACGACACCGCTGCCGAGCCGGGCTGGCGATTCGAGACCGACTCGATCGTGCTTCCGGCCACCGATGCGTCGTCATCCTTCGTGCCGGTTGCCCTTCCGGCAGAGCTACGCCGCTCCGCCGGTGGTGGTGGTGCTCTCGTCGAGCACCGACGGCGACCCGGTGGCGGTGCGGGTGCGGAGTGTGACCACGACCGGCTTCGAGCTGGTCCAGGTCGAGCCCGGTGGCGAGGACGGCCCGCACGGACCGGTCGAGGTCCACTACCTGGCGGTGGAGCCGGGTGAGCACATCCTCATGGACGGCACGCGGATCGGCGCCGGTTTCGTGATGACAACGGCAGTCCAGCACGGCACGGGAGTCGTGGGGAGCCGGTCGTGGGATTCAATCACGTTCGGCACGAGCTTTGGCTCGCCGCCGGTGCTGGTGGCGGGGTTGCAGACGACGGCCAACGAAACGGCCGCGATCCCCGGGTCGGCGTCAGAGCCGTGGCTCGTGGTCGCGGTCCAGGGGGTGACGGCAAGCGGTGCCGAGGTGGCGCTCGAGCGCAGCGAGTCGGCGCCGGGCGAGGTGATGGGGCCGGAGACGATCGGCTGGGTGGCGATCGAGGCGGGCGTCATGACGACCCTCGAGGCCAACGACGGCTCGCCGGTTGGGCTGGAATCACTGCTCACCGCCACCGAGATCAGCGGGCTGGGACAACGGGTGCCGGCGAGGTCGACTTCGCGGGGACCTACGGACAGGCGCCGCTGGTGGTCGGCCACCAGCAGACGCGCAACGGCGGCGACGGCGGCTGGCTGCGGCGCTGCGCGGTGGACGCGGCCGGGGTCAGCCTGGCCGCCGACGAGGACCGGTTCCGCGACGCCGAGCGTGCACACGGCGACGAGGTCGCGGGGCTGGTGATTGTTGAGAAGGAGTTTCGACGCGGTGGTCCAGCCGCCGCCGGTGGCGAGCCTCGCCACGGCTTCCGTCCGAGTGGTGGAGGGCGGCGGCAGCGTGTCCGTGGAGGTCGTCCTCGACCATGCGGCCAGCGACCCGATGGAGATCGCCGTTCACGACGGCCGACGGCAGCGCGGTCGCGGGCGCGGACTACACAGGAATGACAGGCGTTCTGCCATTCGTCACCGGCCAGGCCGCCGGCACGATCACGGTGCCGATCCTCGACGACGCCCTGGTCGAGGGCTCCGAGATTTTCAGCCTGACGCTGACCGGCGCGACGGGCGGATTTCTCGGCACGCCGGTGGCGGCGGAAGTGCTGATCGCCGACGACGACACCGCGGCCGAGCCGGGCTGGCGCTTCGAGACCGACTCGGTCGTGCTGGCGGCCACCGATGGGTCGTCGACCTTTGTGCCGTTGCTCTTCCGCCAGAGCTACGCCGCTCCGCCGGTGGTGGTGGTGCTGTCGTCGAGCGCCGACGGCGACCCGGTGGCGGTGCGGGTCCGAAACGTGACCGCGACCGGCTTCGAGCTGGTCCAGGTCGAGCCCGGTGGCGAGGACGGTCCGCACGGACCGGTCGAGGTCCACTACCTGGCGGTGGAGCCGGGTGCGCACATCCTGAGCGACGGCACGCGGATCGAGGCGGGGGTCCTGTCGACCGGCGCGGTCCAGCACGGCAGCGGAGTCACCGGGGGCCGGTCGTGGGACTCGATCAGTTTCGGTTCCGGCTTCGTTTCGTCGCCGGTGCTGGTGGCGGGGTCTGCAGACGACGGCCAACGAGACCGCGGCGATCCCGGGGGCGGCCTCGGAGCCGTGGCTGGTGGTCGCGGTCCAGGGCGTGACGGCAAGCGGTGCCGAGGTGGCGCTGGAGCGCAGCGAGTCGGCGCCGGGCGAGGTGACCGGGCCGGAGACGATCGGCTGGGTGGCGATCGAGGCGGGCGTCATGACGACCCTCGAGGCCAACGACGGCTCGACGGTGGGGCTGGAATCACTGCTGACCGCCACCGGGATCAGGGGCTGGGATAACGGGTGCCGGCAGGTGGACTTTGCGGGGACCTACGGGCAGGCGCCGCTGGTGGTCGGCCACCAGCAGACGCGCAACGGCGGCGACGGCGGCTGGCTGCGACGCTGCTCGGTGGACGCGGCGTGGGTCAGCCTGGCCGCCGACGAGGACCGGTTCCGCGACACCGAGCGTGCACACGCCGACGAAGCCGCGGGGCTGGTGATTGTGGAACGGGGATTCGATGCGGTGGTCGCGGGCGCGGCGCCGGTCGAACCGGAGGTCTTTTTCGCGTCGGTGAGCACATCCATTGACGAGACTGCGGGCGTGGTGGTTCTGACGGTGTACCTGTCGGCGGCGAGCGCCTCCGCCGTCAGCGTCGACTACGCGACCGCCGAAGGTTCGGCGACGGCCGGCGAAGATTTCATTGGGATTGCAGACACCCTGATCATTCCAGCCGGCCAGCTCAGCCGCACGATCGAGGTGGCGATCATTGACGACCTCTTGGTCGAAGGCGACGAGGCGTTCAGCGTCGTTCTGAGCAACCCGCAGGGGGCGGTCCTGGGTGCGCCGGCGACAACGACGGTGACCATCACCGATGACGATCAGCCGTTGCCGACGATCCAGTTTGCCTCCGCCGCGGAGTCCTTTGGTGAAGCTGAGGGGACAGTCTCGCTGACCGTCGAGCTGTCGGCGGTGGCGGCGGACGAGGTCACGGTGGGCTGGTCCGCCATCGACGGTACCGCCGTCCATGGTGAGGACTACACGGGCGTGTCGGGGGAGCTGACCATTCCCGCCGGCCAGATGAGCGGTGTGATCGAGCTGACCCTGCTCGATGACGCCCTTCCCGAGGACCAGGAAACGTTCTCGGTCGTCCTTGACGGCCCGGTAGGCGCCGAGCTCGGCCTCACGGATTCCATGACCATCACCATCGAGGACGACGACGCGATCTCGAGCTTTTTCCATGTCGAACCCGAAAACGCCTTCGTCAACGAGGGTGAGGGACCGGTCGAGCTCACTGTGGTGCTCGATCCGCCCGCCGAAGCGGTGGTCACGGTGCGCGTGGCTACCATTGTCGGCACCGCCGAACCGGGCGCGGACTACGTCGAGCACGACCAGGTGCTGGTTTTCGACATCGGTGAGACCTCACACACGGTCACCATCGAGATCATCGATGACACGACCTACGAGGCGGGTGAGATCTTCACGGTCCAGCTTTCGTCGCCGACCGGGTCGGCCGGGATCGGCGAGCCCTCGGTGGCAACGGTCGAGATCGCGGCAAACGACGACGCTCCCATCGTGTATTTCGCCGACGGCGGTCTCGTGCAAGCGGAGTACGGCGCCTCCGAGTCGATCGGAGAGATCAGCTTTCCGGTCAGGCTGACCGAAGCGAGCGGGGTCGTGGCGCAGGTCGACTTTGCCACCTTTGACGACGAGGCGATCGCCGGCGAGGACTACGTCGAGACTTCACTCACGCTGATTTTCGAGCCGGGGCAGGTCGAGCAGCTGGTGACGATTCCGATCATCGCCGACGACATCCCCGAAGAGGAGGAGGAGTTCAGATTCGAGCTCTCCAGCCCGGTAGGCTGTAGCTTGGACTTTCTCCTCCCCGACCACGGGTCGGTAAACGTCTACGACAACCAGGAGGTCGCATTCGTCGAGGCGGCGGTGTCGCAGTCGGAGGGTGCCGGCAGCGTCGAGCTGACGATCAGGGCCAATCAATTCCCGCAAAGGAACCTGCACCTCGAGTGGCGGACAAGCGACGGCACCGCTTCGGCGGATCTGGACTACGAGGGCATGACCGGAAATGCGGAGATCGAGGGCGGGGACGAGATCGAGGTGACCATTTCGATCCCGATCTTCGACGACAACCTGAGCGAGTCCGACGAGACCTTTTTCGTGACGCTCTTCCACGCCGATCGGGCGGCCATCGTCGAACCGAGCACGGTCACGGTGACCATCATCGACGACGACGAGCCGGCAATCATGTTTGACGGGTCGAGCTTCGCAGCCGACGAGGATGGCGGCGTCGCCGTTATCACCGTGGTCGTCAACCAGGTCCAGGACCACGACGTCTCGGTCGACTGGGCGGCGGCCGACGGCACCGCGACGTTTGGCGACGACTACACGACCGCGGCCGGCACCGTCACCGTCCCGGCATTTGCGTCCTCGGCCGAATTCCAAATCGACATCGTCGACGACGCCGACTCGGAGGCGGACGAGACGATCCAGCTGAGCCTCTCGGGGGCGGTGGGCATCGCTCTCGGCGAGCCTTCGGCGGCGACGCTGACGATTCTCGACGACGACCGTCTGCCTGTGGTTTCCTTCGCGGACGACGCATTCATGGCCTTCGAGACTGCGGATGCGGTCGAGCTCACAATCGTGCTCAATGAGTCAGGCGACGCGCCGGTCGTTGTCCAGGTGGATACATCCGACGGGACCGCCGTGGCGGGCTCGGACTACATCGCGGTGTCAGAGACGATCACCATCCCGGTTGGTGGCGTCACGGCCACCGTGACTGTGCCTCTGATCGCCGACGGCCTGATCGAGGGCGACGAGACCTTTACGGCGGCGCTGTCGGTGCCGCAGGGCGCAGAGCTCGGCCAGCCCGAGATCACGACCGTCACGATCGTCGATGACGCCACGCTTCCGCGGGTATCGCTCGCGACTGACGCGATTGTGCTCAACGAACACCTTGGGCCGGTGGTCATCGACGTTGTCCTCGACAGAGTCCCGGTGCACACGGTGACCGTTCGGGCCACCACCGCAGATGGTGAGGCGGTCGCGGGAACCGATTACCTGGCCCTCGACACGATCTTGACATTCGACCCAGGGGTAACGAACGTCCCGGTGATAGTCGAGATCATCGACGACCTCATCTATGAATTCGAAGAGGTGTTTTCAATTGCGCTTTCCGAGCCTTCGGGCGTGGTGCTGGACACTCCGTCATCGGCTTCCGTCACTATCGAACAGAGCGACTGGCCACCGTTTGTCTTCCTCGCCGATGGTGGTTCGTACACCGCGGCCTACACGGCTTTTGAACAAAACGGGCAGATCGCCATCCCGGTTCACCTGTCCGATCCGAGCGGCGTGACGGCCGAGGTCGACTTCACATCGGTCGGGGGAACTGCGACCGACGGCGAGGATTTCCAAGGGTTCTCGGGGACTCTCGTTTTCGAACCGGGCGAGGTCGAAAAGCTCATCGAAATTCCGATCTCACAAGACGGGATCCCAGACACCGGCGAGACCATACTCCTTTCGCTGTCGAATGCAGTCGACTGCACTCTTGACGGGTACCTTCCCTTCGAAGGACTGGTGACAATCCGAGATGACCTTTGGATGGAATTTGCCGAAAGCGAGATAGTGACGCTCGAAGACGCGGACAGGGTGACGGTGGTCGTGAATTTGTCAGTAGCCCTGGACGATTGGAATCCGGTGGAGTACATGACAAACGACGTCACCGCAGTTGCCGGCGAGGACTACACAAAGGTCGAGAGTTTCCTACCATTCGCCCCTGGATCAACCATTGGAACGATTACCGTGTGGATAACCAATGATTCGGATTTGGAAGGCGACGAGATTTTCACTGTCTCCCTGGGCGACACTTCTGGCCTGCCTATCGTGGGCCCGTCAGTCGCAACAGTGACCATCCTTGATGACGATGTCCCAGAGGTGGCGATTTCGCCCGTTAGTCAGGCGACAGGTGAAGGCGGTGGACCATTTTCCGTGGCAGTGTCACTGTCGTTTGCCGCCCCGGCGGACGTTTTTGTGGATTATGCCACCGACGATGAAACCGCCCTCGACGGTCTGGACTACGAGGGCACGAGCGACACCCTATTGATTCCCGAGGGAGAATCGATCGGCCACATCCCAATACCCATCCTCCAAGACGGGTTGATCGAGGGGAAGGAACGCTTTACCGTCACCCTCACCAACCCGCACGGCGCGGCGGTCCGGTCGAGCGGGACCGGAACGGTGACAATCATCGACGACGAGTTTCGAGCCGTTATCGGCGAGCCGGATGGCCGGGTGTATGGCGACGGCGATGTGCTGTTGATGGATGCGTCCGAGTCAGTCATTCCATCCGGCTACGAGTTGTGGTTTGCCGTGCTGCGCGACGACGGATCCGACCCGATGGAAATCGTGCATCTCGCGAGCGGCATTACCGATACATTTGTGACCTCGGAGGACGATCCGGCCTACAGGGTCAGGCTGGTCGCGGCACCGCCGGGTTTGATGCCGGGAGATGGAGAGTTGAGAGGGGCGTTGGCACCTTGCGTGAATCCAGATCCCCCCTTGTTATGTGACAGCGACGAGGTGAGGATCGAAATCGCCGATCTGAACACCTTCCCATTTTCGGCGTCATACGTTTTCCCCGACGCGGTGCTGCTCATCTGGGGAGGCTCGAGTACCCGGAGCATGGAGCTCGAGCGCAGCTCGGATGGCGGCGAAACCTGGACGGCATTCTCGGAACCAGGAAACCAGGACCACGCGGGCGGAGAGGAGATCTACACGTCGTACGCCGATCGAACGGCGGCGCCCGGAATGACCTATCACTATCGAATCAAGTGGAACACCTACTCCGAGTGGTTCTATCTCGGCAACACCTTCAAATCGCCCGGGGACCCGGTGATCACGCCGGTGTGGACTGCACCGCGACCCGTTCCTACCTTCGAGTCCGTCAGTTGGGATTGTCCGGACGGTGCGAGCCGCTTCTCATGCTATGGCACGCTGACCCTGAGCCTGAATCCCGAACCTGGAGAGAGCCTCGCCGGAACCACTATTCAGTTGTTCCTCAACGAGACGACATTCGAGGCGCTCGATGGCAGGGGAAGAGCCGTCCCCATCATCTGGCCTGAGACCTTCCCGTTCGCCGGGCGCGACGAGCCCGGTTGTGTCGATCGAGAGGCCGTGCCGGACCGCGTGATTGAGGTGCCGGACGACGAGGACTCGGTGACGATCGACTTGCCGAATGTTCTTTATGGGGCCAACAGTTTCCGGTTTGTCGTCGATGACGGACAGGGCGGTTTCTCGGAGCGCGCGCTGCTGTACGGGGTGCACGACGACGTGGGCGAACATCTCGCCGTTCACGATCAGCTGTTACCTCTACTTTTCGGTGCCGACGTGGCGGTGGAGGAGTTCCAGCTCTACGGCCTCGGTCCGGTTGGTATTCGCAGCCCCGATTGTGCCGATGGTGATTGGCGCAAACCAAGTATCTGGACCTACAACGACAATATCTACGCCGCGGATGTCTATTGGTATAGCGCCACCGCCGGAATGGTCAAAAACCATGTCGGTACGGACGAGCACGGCGGCTGGACGACAACTTTGAGTCTCTCGGACGGTGTCGACCACACCCTCAGAATGCTCAAGATCCACACCTGCGACCCGGAAATCACGGGCCACATCGGGCGGTCCATCACGGCCGAAGATGGCAGCCCAGTCACCACCACCGAAACAGCCCAGGAAGTGTGCGCCGACTACTCGCCGACTGATATCGATAAAATCCACGTTGATACGAGTCTCGAGGGCCCCCATCCCCCGGTACTCGACGTCGCCCCGTCCAGCCTCTTCAGCCTCTCTGACGACGAGGTCGTGTTGCTGCCGATGCGTTTCCGGATCACCGACGTCCTCCACGACGTCGATGTCAGCTCGGTGACGATCACCAACGGGTCTATCGATCCACCCGCACTGGGTTACGGTTATTACGCTGAAGACCAGATCGATCGTGACTACGGCGATTGGGGCTGGTTTGTGGCCGAGGTGCCGATGGCGTTGCCGATCGGGGAGACCGCGTTTGACAACGCACTCCAATTCCAGGCCATCGACTACGCGGGACATCTGTTGGACCAGACTATTTCTGTCACCCGCGAAAAGCCTCGGGTATGGGCCGAGATCGCCGAACCGGATCCGCCGGAGGCGGAACCCAGAGAGCTTGTGACCTTTGACGGCACCGGGTCGATTGTGCCCGCGTTGGACGAACTCGGCGGGGGCGTGGCGCGGTGGGTGTTTTTCCACCAGGTCGCCGGAGAATGGAGGCCATACCGGGATCCTGGATACGCAGACGGTTCGTCGGGTTTGATTCAGCGTGTTGAAATGCCCCGAGAGTCCGCTCTCAAAGCGCGGCTCATCGTGGCGGTTTCCCTCCTCGACGTGCCGTACGACCCATTTGCGTCTGACCTGCAATGTGAGTGGAATATCGGCGAAGGTCGCTGCGACTCGGCAGAGGTCATCGTGCCGCTGGTGAATCCAGGATGCATTCAATCGCAGTCACCGCTTTCCGTGGTTGTGGACAGCTCGGTCGACGACGTCAGTGGGGAGAGGCGGGAAGTCTTCGATTTCAAGGTTCACGCCAATACAACGCTGAATCCGATAGCGTACCGTTGGGCATTTTACGATCGAACAGACGTCAGCCTCGAGTATCCGGTTGGCAACTCCTCGCACCCCTTGTTCTCCTGGTCGCTCACAAACGGCGATGTTCAAGCTACCGCCGAGGAACTCGGCTTGCCAGAGGGCGACTATTTCCTCCGCGCCGAGGCTCGGTACCCGGAAGATGGATGTGATGAAGACGTCTGGCAGTGGAATTATGGGAAATCCGTTCTGCTCTCCGTCCGGGTGAACCATGCGTTCCGGGGCGTGGCCCCGGGTGAGATCACCGAAGGGTCCGGTTTCAGGGTCTATTCGTCGACCTGGGATGTGGGCACGGAAGGTTTTGTCTTCATTGACGATGTTATCGGGGACGAAAACCAGCCGTTGGTCTATTCCGGCGAGGTCGAACCGGGTGGGTTTATTCGTGTTCTCGCCGACCCGATTGACGTGTATGCGATGAACACTCCCTGGTTCGTGAGCCTGTCGGCGGACATAGAGGGATTCGGACGCAGCCCGTGGTGGCCGGGCCTCAAGGTTTATTCGAATGGCAGCGAGAGCACTCCTCTCGTGATTGATAACGAGGAAGACATCTCCTGCGGAGGTGTTGGAACCGAATGTGCTCACACGATTTTCCCCGGCCAGACAATTCGCGGGAACTGGCATGGGCCGGGAGATGAGGATCATTTCGGTTTCATCGCCGGAGCAGGCACCGTCGTTCGCGTTCGGTTGGATCGTGCAGAGACCGGGACCTCGCCCCAGCATCCCGACGCACCGATCCCGGAGGTCTTCATCGCACGGCCGGATGGTCTGGTGTCGGCATATTCTGGCCCGTTGAGTCTCAGCGACAGGGGGACATCGATCGAGGTGACTCTGACTCTCGATGGGCGTCATTACATCGTTGTCAGGACGTCCAAAGGATCGGGCGACTACCTGTTGACCTTGGAAAAGCTGGAGGAAGGCGGGAGCGGCGAGCCGGTCTTCGGTTGGACCGATGATTTGATGCATATCACCACCGAAGTACAGGCGACCGCACGCATGAGGGTTCCGGTCCTTGACGGGTTCGGAAATCCTCTGTCGGGAGTGCCGGTCGTTTGGTACCCGGGCTCCGCCTGTGGCCTCAACGATTTTTGCCAGGACGGCCCCACCGTCGAACAGATGAGCACGTATTTTGGTGAGGCGTCTATCGAGCACGAACCGGCGCCAGGCGAGCCATCTCTTTGGACGCCGCGGTTTTTTTCTGAACCTGATCTGAAGAAGTCAGCGCGAAAAAAGGATGTTTCGAAACGCATCTTCGACGCGAGAAGAAACGACGCGGTCTTTGGTCGAATCGAGGTGTTTTCGAATGCCGTGGTGTCGCTCGATCTTCCAACCGCCGAAAAGGCCCGGGCGATATCCAATAGAACGCAGGTTCATGCTGTACAGACAGCCCAGAAATCACTGTCTAAAAACGATGAGTGGTGTAGCCAAAGTGTCACCTGCGCCGAGAACTCGGAACCCGTTTTCCGAACTGTACAACTGCAACTCGACGAGGGTGAGTCGCTGGTCGACATCGAATTGAGGATCCTCGAAGGTGGGGCCCCGACTGATTCCCTCGATGGTCATGAGGTCATGACTGACGTCTATTTGACGGTAGAAGCAGACGCCGTCATTAGGAATGCGCAGGGCAGAATCGAACGGGAACCGATCAACCAACCGGTGGGTGTGACTGTGGTTGGGGACAGGGGGGGGGCGATCGAGGCGGGCGGTGCGGTCTGCGAATCGCTCCGGGTTTCTCCCGGCCCGTTCACATTCCGGATTGGTAGTGATGCCGGCACACACTATGTTTTTGATGAACCCGACGGGAGCCCGTGCTGTTGGATCCCCACCGAGTACGTCGTTGCGAACGTTATAGCCAATGTCGAGGTCGATAATGGCCAGGGTGGGACGGCTCCCTTGACTGCGAGCTCTGTGGCGGCCGTCGAATCGATTCCCCGCCCCGCTGATCCATGTGAGCTGCGGTATTACCCCACAGACCAGCCAGTGGTCAACACGAACCGAAATCATGCGAGCCAGGAGAACGGTGACTTTGTCAGTCTCGGATACGCATATCTGACGGATGTGTGTGACAACGTTGTTCACGGTGTCGGCGTGGACGACTCCGAAGAACACAACGAACCAGGAGATGAGTTCAGAATCGTGGATCCGCCGGAACCGCCTTCTGGCGGTGATGGGGTCTGGGCAACTGCCAACTCGACACCTGACGAGTGGCGATACCTGCTGGCGCTGAGGGGGAGAACCACAGGATCCGCTACTCAGATTCCAGATGGTACCTACACCATAGATTTCGAGGTGGAATCGCAGAGCCAATGCAGTGAAGGCGGCTCCATCACCGGATCGCTGACTGTACAGGCGCTCGAGATCGTCCCCAGGCTCACCTTCCATTGGGATTGGGATTTTGACGGCGAGGTGAGTCTCCGAGGCCCCGATCCAAGGTATTCGACAATCGCGCCGGGGTCGACTGTCCGCGACGCTTCAGACCGGATCGCGGTGTGGCGTGTCCCTGCATTTGACGACCCAGATCCGAACCCCTGACTTCGAAGGCCCATTCACCGGGGTTCCGGTACAAATATATATCGCGAAGGTTGGCACGGTCCCGTTTGACTGGGATGGCAACGTCAGGGAGACATACCTGGAACCCGTCGAGGGTGTTGTTTTGTGCACCGGAATCGTGGAGGAGATGGCGGATGACGATGGAATTGTGGAAGTGTGGCAGGGGCCCGTCCAGTCGACCTGCGACGAGATCTGGACAACGGTTGCTGAGGGATTTGCATCATCTGACCCGCCATTGACCGGTCACCCCCCAAACACGTGGGTTCCGATGGGTCTCGGTGTCGGGATCGTCAAGGCACCGGAACAGCCTGGTGAATACGTGCTGGTTGTCGAACCGCAGGATGAGGCCTTCCGTCGAGGAGATTCGTGGAAAATCGATTCGACGTGGCTGGACGACAACTTCATGAAGATCGACGTCGGCGGGGGAGTCTACCTCGACGAGGAGTATGAGCGTTTCGGTGCGACCATCGATGTGCCCGAACCGCGCCAGGTCTATGTCCAGGCCAAGCTCAACTCTCTGGAATTTACAGTCACAATAGATGTCGAATACACCGACCCGGATGGCCAGACAACCCAGACGGCTACCGTCACCATGAATCGGATGGGGACGGCTGACGGCGGTAAGGGCCAATCGGTGTATCTGAGTGAGCCGTTTGAGCTTGTGCTCGAGGGCGAGCAGAATATGGCCAAGGTATCCCCCCAGTTTTTGGTCAAGGTCGGCGGCAAGCTGGTCTCGATGTACGTGGACAAAAAGATCGCCCAAGCCACTATCGAAAACCAAGGGCCGGTGGATCTCGATATTGATGGGGATAACAACAATGGATCGGGCCTTCCTGATAGATCAGCGAGGGAGGAAGACCTCGAGACCGGAGGTGGTTACGGCAAGTTTGTTTTCGTGAATCACAATGATGATGATGGAGACGGGATACCGGATTATGCGGACACTTACAACTCGGAAGAGGGAAATTTTGTACCAATTGTCCTGAACATCGATATCCCTAACGTAGTCTGGCCTGACGTGTCGTTATCTTTCGAATTTGACGGAGTCGTGAATTTTTTTAATACCACATTTGAACCAATACCCGATCCTCGAGGAATAACCGCCTTCACAGGCTTTTTTGACCATCGATCCGCACGCAGGGAACGCAGCCAGGAGGCCGGTTGGAACTATCCTTCAATTAGATTGTGGACGATTGGCGATCCCTCTCAAAACCGATATCCGGAAAATTTCGTCATACCCGGACAAACTTATTCTGCTGCCGACCTTGGATTTGGCCAAGAAGAAAGTCCAAACCAGGTGTTCTCTATGTCGAAGGTATTAACCAGGGAGGAGGGCAATTCGTCACGCCACACCCACGACTATTCAAGTCGAGGTGACAATGGGCGAGCAGTCCTTCAGCGACGCCGTGAGACTGACGGTCGTAGAGGTGAATCTCGGTGTGAACAAAGAGCCATGACCTATTCGATGATGAATTCACTCCTCTCGGGCGTTGAGGACCGGGGTGCCGGACGTCGATTTCCAATTGATCAATATGACGAGATAGTAGAGGACCAAAATAGCGGTTTTGAATTCTGGAAACGTTCCAACAGAAACGATTATCGTCCTATCGACATGTTCCGAGTCGTAATTGATGTTCCTTCGGCCCTTTCATACAGCGGAATGAATCTCCAGCTACGAGTCGAAGGACTCGACGATACCGTGATCATTGTCAAGAATCCTTCTTCGATCAGCCAATTAAACCAATTCCTGAATGATGGAATTACGTATGAGTACGTGATCAATGAGTTTAGACGTCAACGGTGCCGTTGTCTCGTTGGAAGCTTCCTGATTCTCAATTTGGATTCCGGCAGAGTTTTCTGATTCTCCCGCTGGCCCCTGACCGGCTTGGTGACGAGGAAGAGCTGACGATGGCCCTTGTCGCGATTGATGAAAAGACAAACGAAACCGTGTTGGACTCGTTTAGGATGACGTTGAAGCCATTGAGTTGGATAGACCGAGCAAACAACGGGCTCTTCTGGATGGGCTCGGCGCGTGGCCAACCAAGTGGTTCATATGAGTATCTTGCTGATACAATTTCAGGCGAATCAATTATGCAGACAATACCAATCTACCCTGAGTTTTCGTGGGTATCGGGGCCCGAACCTGATCAGGGTAAGTTGACTCATGTCGCCTATATTCATGGCTTCAATACAACCGAAGAACGAGCATTCACGACTTCGGCCGAAGTATTCAAGAGACTCTGGTGGTCAGGATATCGGGGGAATTTCATTGCGTTAACTTGGCACGGCGATGGGACCATTGCGTTCGATGACGTTTGCAGCGGCGAACCTCCTGGAATCATCAAGGCGCTTTGCATCCCGAAGTTTTTCCCTAATATGGAAAACGCAATGCAGACGAGTCCTCGGCTTAAGCAATTCCTTCAAGGCACAGTAATTGGAGAGTGGGCAGCCGAATCTCAGAATGTCCACCTGATTGCTCACAGCCTTGGGAATCTCGTTGCGCTCGATGCTCTCCGGCTTCATGCGGTAGAGCAAGATCAAATGCTCATTCAACATTTGGTCTCGGTTGAAGCAGCAGTCTGGGAGGAGACCCTTTGGGACCAAGGTACTAAAACCTTTGGCGAGGACATTTTTTTCTCCGAAGATGACTTGATGCGAGGATCTTGGGCATTCTGGTTTAATCAGGATGCGCATCCGATCTCAGAGTCGTTTGGCCGGATGTTTAACAGTTATGCTTCGCAGGACTCTGTGCTCACGCTTATGAGATTCAATGATGTTCTCCCTGAACTTGGCCCGAGGTGCCCCGTTGACACAGGCGATGGACAGACGATTACTCGCCCGTGCCCTCGGCAGCTGCGGGGAGAAGGACGTGGATCTGGGCAGCACTATAGGGTTCCCGTTGCGGACGAATTTCTGGTTGGCGATGTGGAAAACCACCCAGACCTTGGGTACGAGATTCCGGCTATGCTGAATCCAGATTTTCCATATGTGAATCCATTGGACATATTGGGGCATGTCAGTAAGCCGCTTGGGATGGTGCCAATTACTTTGAACTCACCCGATAATATTAACGGCATCGATGCTACGCTTCACGGATGGCCCATCGATAAACACAGTTGGTTTCTTGAGGGTCCATTTGCTGAGATATCTCAGTGGTATCGGAATCTGACCATAAAAACATTGGATCTACCCTCAGGGATAATACCAGCAGGAAAGGAGTGAATTGATGAAGGGTGTCAACCTTCGGATTCTGATGGTTTCCCTTTTGGTTTGGATGGTATTGCTAGATTGCTCCGCGTGCGCGCAGGATGTAACCGACCCAACCCTTAAACGTTTAGAGAAAGCCGCCGAGTCGATGACCGGAAGTATTGATCTGCACGGTCGAGTGGTGGATAGCAACGGTATTCTACTAAGAGACGTGACAATCAAGTATTTCTTCCAAGAGTTTCAGGATTCTCTTTCGAACGAAACAATAGACTACAAACGAATGAGGGTTGACGGGGACTTTCGGATCAGAGAATCCGACATATCATCAGTGCACCTCACCGTTTTGAAAAACGGGTACTACTCAGAAACATGGTCGTACGGGTTTCATCCGGAGAGACCTCGACAGAATCCTGATGGTATAGAGCTTATCGAAATATCAATCGTTCTCGAAGAGCAGCCAGTCAGTGCCCCGCTCCAAAAATTCACGGGAATACTGCGGACAGATTTGAATGGGCCCGTTTCGGTCGTCGAAATCAAGAGGCAAGGGAGTGGAGAAACGTGGCTATGGAAAAACGGAGAAAAGCGAGAGCTGATTTGGCCCCATGTATTTCTCGCGACAGAAGACGGGAGTGGGTCGGAATTGTCCGCAGTGGAGTTCACGTCCAAAGATCAACGCTTTCTAAAAAAAGGACTCCGACGTGGCCGGATCAGATTCAATAATTCCGCGGAGGGCGAAGGTTTCATTGTCTATGAGCCGAACGAAATGCATGACTGGGCTGAGATCGGGATGAGACGGATGACCGAAGCCCCAGAAATCGGTTATATACCGAAAATTGAAGTTTCTGTTGAAGAGAGTCCAGAAACGATATATTTTTTCTGCAAGGTTAATGGCCATTTTGGAAAGGGCATGGTGAGTGGTCGTCCGATAATCACTGTCGAAGAGGATCGACAAGTTGCACGTGCCGCAATTCTGATCTACCTGAACCCGACTGGGTCACGGAATGTATCATACATCCACAATTAAAGGTGCCATAAAGGTGCCACCCGCATCGCATCGGCATCGCATCAGGCTTCAGCCACTTACATCGTGGAATCTCCGAAAAATCGTAAAGGTGCCAGGCACCAATGTATTGATGTTATGATGCCTCCACAGGAACTGGTGGAGATAGGGGATGGGACGTCGACCGAGGATTTTGTTGGCTGGTGGGATCTACCACGTGTACAACCGGGTTTCCCGCGGTGCGCACGTCTTCCGCGACGAGGACGAGGCCGACAGGTTTGAAGTCCTCCTTGCTTCGACAAAGAAACGAGACGATTTCCAGATCCTTGCCTGGTGTTTGATGTCGAACCACTACCATCTGGCGGTTCGGATGGGAGAGGTGTCCTTGTCGCGTTCGATGCGATTCATCCAACATCGGTTTGCGCAGAGTCACAACGGCCGAAACCGTGTGTTCGGCCCATTCTGGCAGGGTCGTTATCGTTCGAAGTTTGTCGAGGACGAGGAGTACCTGAGGCAACTTGTTGCCTACATTCACCTCAACCCGGTTTCGGCCGGTATCGTGAAGAAGGCGGCCAATTACCGGTGGTGCGGCCACCGTGAGGTGGTTGGAAAGGCCGTTGGTCGCCGGCTGGTGGATGTCGATGAGACGCTCCTGGTTTTCGACGGTGAACGCAGAAAGGCGTTCGCCGGGTATCGATCCGCAATGTCGGCCGCATTCAAAGAGGATTGGCGGGGAGAGGGCCCCGGTCGGCTTCCCTGGTGGAGGGTTGGACGACCTCCGAAGAGCGATGGGGGAGAGGAGATCATCGTCGATCCGACACGCCCGCGGATCAGAATGGACGGATTGAGCAATGTCTCGATGCGACCGCGGATCACGATCGACGACTTCCTCGAGCAGGGAGCAAGCGCGGTCGAAGTCTCCGTTGCTGATCTCGAGGGACGGAAACGCGGTGCATCGATCGTAGATGGCCGGGAGATACTGGCGTGGCTAGGTGTTGAGCTGTATGGATTCACGGTAAAGGAGATTGCCGAAGCTCTGGACAAGCATCTCGAGACCGCCAGCCGACTGGTGAGCAGGGCGGGGTTGCGAAGGGTCGAGGACGAGACCTTTCGAGCGAAGATCCAAAGAGTGGATTCGGTTATCGTCAGTTCATATGAGGGCCGGACATGAGTCGTAACATCAATACCTTGGTGCCTGGCACCTTTACGGGTTCGCTCGTTCGTTCGGCGCCGGTGCGGCGTGGATCGACTGCGTTGTATCAAAAAGAAAGAGGGCTTTTTGGGAGCCATTCTTATGAGGCATTTGCAGGCACCATTTTTGTGATTGACGGAGGGCAAAAGGTGGCAAAGAATCGGTTCCGAACATGGTTGGTGTTTCTCATAGTCGTCTCATTTGCTCCTCCAGTTGCTGTTTTTGGCGCTGATATGTTGGGCCTTTTCCCCGAAAATCTGGAGTCCATTGGCTGGATTTTGGTTTGTATTTCCTTTGCCGCAATGGTTTTGTTGACCTTGTGGGCAGCCGTCGAAGAAATCAAGTTTAGAGAGAAAACCGGTGAAATAGGGATATGGCTCGGCGTGTTTTTTTTCTTCGGTCCCCTGGGGGCGATTTTTTACCTTTGGAATCTCGATCGTAGTACTCACAAAAGGTAGCACGGCAATGGTGCAACATCGGTGCCAGGCTTTAGAAACTTAGAAAGTTGTGATAGCTTCCCCGAAAAGGGAAGAGGCTATGGTTCGAAGGGCGAGGGTCGAGATCGAAGGCGGTTTGTACCACGTGTACAACCGGGTTGCGAGCGGCGAGCCGATCTTCTCCGATCCTGAAGAAGCGGTCGAGTTCATCGAGACCATGCGAGAGACGAAGACACGCGACGGATGGACGGTGCTGGCGTGGTGCGTGATGTCGAATCACTACCACCTCGTGATTCGCACGGCGACCGTACCGCTGTGGCGAGGGATGCACCGAGTTCAAAACCTGTTCAGCCGGCGATTCAACATCCGCCACGGTCGAACAGGAAGCCTCTGGCAGAGCCGCTACAAGGCGAAATACGTCGAGGATGAGACGTACCTCAGCCAGCTGATTCTCTATGTGCATTTGAACCCGGTGAAAGCGGGCGTCACCGACGACCCGGGCGATTACGTGTTTGGTGGACATCGAGAGATCAAACGACGCAGTTCGAAACGCCCTCGTTGATACTGACGAGGCACTGTTGTGCTTTGGGTCACGGCCAGAAAGGAGGCTCGACGGTCGTACCTGAGCGCGATGAGGGCTGGGATGGATCCGGCCGATGAGCGGGGCGTCTTGTCGTGGCATCCGTTCGCCTCGGGCGAGAAAGACCAACCGCTCGAGGTTGATCGCAGCGTCACCGAGAATCGACTTTCTCGGGCGCAGCACGGATCTGGAAAGGCCGACCCTGGATCCGACGGTCTACGTCAAGACGGTTTGCGGTCTTCTCGGAATCGATATGGAGGTTGTCTGTTCGCGTGTTCGGGATCGTGGCACCGCAGCCGCGCGGAAGATGATTGTGACGCTCGGAGTCGAGCGATGGAGGCAGAGCAGAGTAGGTCTTGCGAGGGTTCTACAGAAGAACCCGGACATGGTGAGTTGGTGGGCGGGAGAGGGTGCGAAGAGTCGCATCAGCGACCCGGAATATGCGGCGGAAGTTGGATCGCCTGGACGAGGCTCTCGCGGCAAAAGCGGCTGCAGATGACAGCGGAGGAGCGGCTTGGTCAAACTTTCTAAGTTTCTAAAGCCTGGCACCGATGCTGGCCGGTGACGCCGCTCCGGGGGATTCTGACGTCACCTGTCTTTGGCCAGAACTCTTTGACGAGACGTCAGGATGGTTCGACGCTCCCGAGGGTGCGGTTCTTAGTGACGTGCTTTGCATCTCCGGACCTCCTGCTGGAGCAACCTACACGTGTACGAACAAGCCACCCGTGCTCATTTTCGATGTGAACCGTCGTCCCGAAACATTAGGATCATCGACAGACATCGCTCGCATCGACCGAATTGTGTTCGATCCGTTAAATCACAGGGTCAAATTTTACCTTGTCGAAGAGGTCGCGGGCGTTTGGCAAGAGTACGAGCTTCAGTTTGGCTATGATGCTGGAAAGGGTGATGGAGATGCCGCGGCGGCTATTGGCCGGGTGCGACAGGCGGGGGACGCCTATGGTCTGGACGTCGCGTATTGGAGTGACCTCGCGCCCGATGCCATAAACGTTCTTGAATCGAGGATGCGGGCCAGTTTCGTCGACCTCCAGATTCTCGAAGATCCATATCAGGTGTATCCACACTTCTGGATGCGAGAGAAACTCGGGATTAGTCAATCTCCCCCTCCATACTTCCGCGAGAAGTGGTTCAATTCGGTTGAAGACTCGGATTATTGGAATGTCGTGAATGTTGTGTTTGACCGACTGGTATCGGTCGGTGGTGCATACGGCTTTACACACAGTCATCGAAACGCGAGTTTCATCTTCCTAGATGAATTCGCGTTCTACAATCCGCTGGACGGAACTCTTGACACAGAAGGCATGGACGACGGTGACCGAACCGCTTTTCGTCATACACTCGTCCACGAGGTGACACACCACTACCGGGTGGCGGCAGAAGTGACACTTCCGGGGGGTGAGCACTGTGACCAAGCAACGCTCAACTATGACCCACCTCAGGGGATGGACCCAAATGGTTGCTACATGCAGGCGGGCTCTGTGCTCGATGCCCGCGTTTCTTCGAATCTAAACCTCTGCGAATTCTGTCTGTTGGGCGACAGGCCAAACGCCAGTTATCCCGATTTGGGTATTCGGCGACGAGACGGGTTGTATGTCGACACCGTGACATGGAATGGAGCACCATGATGATAGGTTCGTTGGCTTTACTAAATGTTTTGATTGCTGGGCTGGCCTCTGTTCCGCCAGGGACGACCATCGTTCATTCTGGCTTTGAGGACAAAATCCTTCGTGGTGAGCCAGTTCGACTGGACATAGTCATAGAAAATACAGGTGAGGAAAGCATCGTGGTGCGAGAATTTCGAGCCTCAGCGTCGTTTTGCGGCATAGTCTCAGAGACACGGCGGCCGGCTACTGATCCGGAGGGTCTTTTAACCCTACCTGGGCTCATCGAGGGTTTTGTGTCGGAACCCGTCAAACAAGGAGGTTGGGTCGTTCTCCCTGTGACCATTGTTCCACCGTGGACCCAGTGTGAAGGGAGTGACGGACTAGTTGACCTCCGAATCGTGTTTTCCGTCGTGCGAGGCACCCGTGGGCCGGAGCCTGTCGTTTTGCAGGGACAATCGCTCGTGACTTCCCCAATGACGGAGCTGGATATCGGCTTGTATGCTGACTATGTGAACGCCATCAATCAATTGACGGATGGGACTGCGGTTACCATGACAGTTTTCTCAATTCTCAAGAGACAGGTAGAAGAAGCATCTGCGCGCTCGATCGAACAGGGCTTGTTTTCAGGGCTTTCTGACAACGGGCAATCCGTTGCGCTGGCCGAGCACATAGACACTTTATTTACCGGCAGTGACTATTACCAGAGGTACTCCCGAATCACTCGTTGTCGCTTGAGTGGACCAGAAATCGCTATGTTGAACCAAGTTGGTGAAGCGGATCAAACCCGCTTCAAGCGCCTTGACTATTCGGGGCTTCCTAGGTTTTCGCGTCTTCAACAAGAGTATCTCGAAAGGGTGTGCGGGGGTGGATTGCGGATTGCGCTTCAGACCCAAAGGCAGTGTTTTGGCGGTCTCGGCGACGAGGGTATTGCTGCCTCGAAAAGTGGCGGGCTGACTTCGGTCGTGCCTACTGACGATTTTGAAAGGTTCATACTTGAACAACTTGAACGTAACTCCTCGCCGTAGCCCGTCTTGACGATCGGCGTTTTCACCGAATTAATCGGTGCCTCTATAAGAAGTCAAGGCTGAAATACCCGTCGTAGAGGCTGTGAGGCTGTGGGAAACGAGGTAGGGGCCCCGTTTTCCAAGGCCTGTGAAGGCACCGATTTGCACCGGTTTGCACCGATTCGCTCTTTACCTCGAATCGGTGCCTCTATAAGGAGTCAAGCAGAAATTCGTCGTCGTCGAGGCTGTGAGACTGTGGAAAACCTCCGAGGTTTTCCAAGGGCTGTGGGACGACGGCGAAGCCGGCTTTCCATAGTCCGTCAGAGTCATAGCCTGAGGTGTCGCGATCATCATGCGGCTGCCGACCGTTCCAGCTCACATCCGTGCCCATCCGTGCCAGGTCATAAAGGTGCCAGGCACCAAGGTATTGATGTTATGATGATTCCACCAAAGCTGGTGGAGATAGGGGATGGGACGTCGACCGAGGATTCTGTTGGCTGGTGGGATCTACCACGTGTACAACCGGGTTTCCCGCGGTGCGCACGTCTTCCGCGACGAGGACGAGGCCGACAGGTTTGAAGTCCTCCTTGCTTCGACAAAGAAACGAGACGATTTCCAGATCCTTGCCTGGTGTTTGATGTCGAACCACTACCATCTGGCGGTTCGGATGGGAGAGGTGTCCTTGTCGCGTTCGATGCGATTCATCCAACATCGGTTTGCGCAGAGTCACAACGGCCGAAACCGTGTGTTCGGCCCATTCTGGCAGGGTCGTTATCGTTCGAAGTTTGTCGAGGACGAGGAGTACCTGAGGCAACTCATTGCCTACATTCACCTCAACCCGGTTTCGGCCGGTATCGTGAAGGAGGCGGCCAATTACCGGTGGTGCGGTCACCGGGAGGTGGTTGGAAAGGCCGTTGGTCGCCGGCTGGTGGATGTCGATGAGACGCTCCTGGTTTTCGACGGTGAACGCAGAAAGGCGTTCGCCGGGTATCGATCCGCAATGTCGGCCGCATTCGAAGAGGATTGGCGGGGAGAGGGCCCCGGTCGGCTTCCCTGGTGGAGAGTTGGACGACCTCCGAAGAGCGATGGGGGAGAGGAGATCATCGTCGATCCGACACGCCCGCGGATCGGAATGGACGGATTGAGCAATGTCTCGATGCGACCGCGGATGGAGCTCGAAGATTTCCTCGAGCGGGGCGCTGAAGCGGTCGAGATCCCCGTTTCCGATATCGAGGGACGGAAACGCGGGGCATCGATCGTAGAAGGCCGGGAGATACTGGCGTGGCTTGGTGTTGAGTTGTACGGATTCACGGTAAAGGAGATTCGCCGAAGCTCTCGATAAGCACCTCGAGACCGCCAGCCGACTGGTGAGCAGGGCGGGGTTGCGAAGGGTCGAGGACGAGAGCTTTCGAGCGAAGATCCAAAGGGTGGATTCGGTTATCGTCAGTTCGTATGAGGGCCGGACATGAGTCGTAACATCAATACCTTTGTGCCTGGCACCTTTATGGCACCGAGTATGAGCGTGGCTGGGACCGATCAAGCAGCCGTAGCCAGCCGCCGATCAGAACGGCCCACGGCGCACTGACCGCCGCGAACACACGGAGTTCGTCCTGATAACCGAACAGTAGCCAAAGAGGCGCTATCGCTGCCGCGGTCAGGAAAAAGGCGCGCACGGCCAAGGCGGGCACCCGATCGTAGGTCACCAGGAGGACGCTCGTCAGGATGGCGAGATTGAGCAGATTGAGGCCGAGGGGAACCATCAGCGCACCAGCGTACACGTCGAAGAACATCGTGTACGACCCTGGAGTCAACAGAAACTCGATGTTCTTCTGCAGGTTGAATTGATAGGGCGGGCCAGAGTGACCGGCAAACGCCAGCCTGACCGCAACGATCAAAGGCACGGCGATCGCGCCGCAAAGTAAACCTCGCTTGACCAGGGATCGAAGGTCGCGGTCGTCGAAATAGGCAGCGAGAAGCCAGACAGCCAAGACGATCTCCGACTCTTTGTTGAGGACGGCCAGGGCGAAGAGACCGTAGAACAACCACCATCGCCGTCTCAGGAATGCCAGAAAACAGGCGGACGAGAGAAACATCGCTGGGGCGTCGTAGATGTAACCCCCGCGCATGAACGACATCGGATAAAGGAGCATTACCAGCACCGGCGCCAGGTCACGAATCCAGCTTCGCCCGCCGATGACCTCTGCGATGGACGACCGCCAGGCCAGCATGCTCCCAACCAAACAGGCGAAAAGCAAGTAGTAGGCGACCGCGTACTCAACATCCGGCCCGCGCTCGGTGCCGTACCTCGCTCTGATCATCTCAGAGCGTGAGGTGAGTGCAGGCTCGGCCTCGCTTGGGATAGCCGCCGATACGGTCCTGATGACGAACGGCGTGAGAACCCGGTAAACGAATGGGCGTGGGTTATTGGATGCGATTGTCTCACTGAAGACCGATGCGACATACGAATCCCCCATTCGCCAGTGGGTCGCGAAGGCGTTCAGCGCTACTGCCGCGGCGACGTAGTACAGCAGCCCCACAATCAGTGCTCGCGACGCGGGCTCGGCCCAAGCTCGCGGGTGGGCGAGGCAAGCATGGATTCGCACGATTGCACCTCTCATGGGCGTACTCTCACCCCCGGGTAGCAACTACCTCTGGGTTGCGCACTTCGCCATTTAGGGATAGGAGGTTCGGTTCGCAGACCTCGAGCGTAGCACGGGGCTGAGTCGTATACGTAAAGGTGCCTCTATAAGAAGTCAAGGTCAATAACCCGTCGTCGGAGCTGTGAGCCGGTGGGAAGCCCGGAGGGTTTCCAAGGGCTGTGGGAAGGCACCGATTCGCACCGATTGTGGCACCGATTCGATTCGGCATCGCGGCCGATGGAGGAATTCCAGCCGTATGTGCAGGCGTTGTGTCGTTGGGCCATTCTCGTCGCTCGTGTCGGAGGGTCGTGGTGCGGGAGCCGCGTCACGAATGACGGCCGGCCGGGCGGACGAGGAGCCGGAGCGAAGGGAGAGACCGTGGCACGAAGTATCTTGATCGGTGCGCTGCTTTCGGGTCTGACCGTGGTCGTTCCCGTGCAGGCAATCGAGTGGAGGCCGTCGGAAGTTCGCGGAGGTACGGCGGTCGGGTTTGCCGGCGACGGGGCCGGGTCGATCTGGGTGGCGACGGAAGGTGGCGGCGTATTTCGCAGCACTGACGGCGGCGCCCTATGGACCGCGGTCAATCAGGGTCTCGGGAGCCGGGCGGCGGTCGTGCTCCAGCGCGGCGTTTCCGGACGGCTGTGGGTGGGTACCGATGCGGGACCCTACTGGAGCGACGACGGAGGCGATGTCTGGAGCGGTCCGGGCACCGGACTGACGGACCCGGGGATCACGGCCCTCGGCCTCAATCCGTCGAACGGGGTTCCCTGGGTGGGGACGGTAGATGGTGTTTTCACGTCCGCCGACGGCGGCGCCACGTGGTCTGCAACTGCGGCCGGTCTTCCCAACTCGCGAGTGATGTCCATCGCCGTCGCCGGGGGAGTTGTCTTCGTTGGGACTCGTGATGAGGGCGTGTGGCGCAGCCTCGACGGGGGCCAGTCCTGGAATGCCTCGGGCACCGGCAGCGCGGGCCTGGAGATTTCAATCCTGGTAGTCGATCCGAACGATTCCATGACGATCTGGGCCGGCACAGGCGGGTCGGGATTACTCGTGAGCGGCGACGCGGGCAACACCTGGGCCCCGGCGGGAACCGGTCTCGAGAACCTCGACGTCGCCGGTCTTGCAATCGACCCGACCGACGGCGACGTCATCTGGGCGGGTACGGATATCGGCACCTTTCTCAGCATTGACGGGGGCGAGACATGGGAGCCAACGCCGGGGGTGCCGCCGCACGACGGGGTCCAGGCACTGCTCATCGATGCTGCCTATGCCGACCGTACCTTCGCCGGCGTCGCCGTTGTCGGGGTGGCGGTGAGCGACGACAACGGCACGACATGGATATCCTCCGGCGCCGGCCTGGCTGGGGTGGCGGTCAGTGCGATCACCGCAGGCCCTCCGGCCGGTGGGCCGGTGTATCTGGCGAGCGAAGGCAGCGGGGTGTATCGAACGATTGATCAAGGTTTGTCGTGGACCTGGCTCGGCGACGGGCCGGGCAGTCTGCTCACCACTGCATTGGCAGTCGATCCGACTGACGGTGACACCGTGTACGCCGGTAACCGCCTCGATGGTGTTTGGCGCACCGTTGACGGCGGCGGATCGTGGCAGCAGGCGAGCGCCGGTCTGTCCAACCAGCGCGTGCAAGCACTCGCCATTGATCCGAGTAGTCCGGCGACACTTTACGCCGGGACCCGAGGCGGAGTCTTCACGACCAACAACAGCGGCGACACCTGGTCCCCGACATCGAGTGGTCTCAGCGATCTCGACGTGGTTGCGGTCGCAGTCGACCCCGACGATTCGCTGCTCGTCTTCGCTTCGACAGCCGCGGGACTGTACCGGTCGGTTGACGGTGGCGCGAATTGGCAACCGAGCGGCACCGGACTCGGGGGCACCGACGTGACGGCGCTGCTTGCTGCGGACAGCCGTTGGTGGGCCGGTACCGATTCCGGAGTCTTTGTGAGCGACGACGGCGGTGTCACCTGGACCGAACCTGGGGACCCCCTTCCTCTGCCGATTCTGTCGCTCGGTTGGGACCCCCGCCCGGACTACTGGATCGTCGCCGGCACCGAAGGAGGTGGCGTGATGGTCCTCGATTCCAGCGGAATTTGGTCGACTGACGCACCACAGCTCGCGACCGCAACCGTGACCGCGATCTGTTTCGCACCCGACACGACCGGCTACGCAGGCGCGACCGCCGGTTCTTGGACTCGAGGTGGTTTATCGCTGTTTGCCGACGGATTCGAATCCGGCGACACCGATGCCTGGACGGCGGTCGTGCAGTAATTGCTCCGCACGTTCCGTGCCGCCCTGATGACCTCGGTGAGAACGCTGTCTGAAAACGCCCACACTCGTGACCCTTTCAGGAGTGCGGGCCTGGTACCACCGCGCCGGCGAGGGCGCCCTGACAAAGCGACCTATTGAGAGTGAAACCGGTAGTGCTTCGTCCCCTGGCTCTTGGCGCGATACATCGCCGCATCTGCGTTTTTGATCAAGGTCTCGAAGTCCTCGCCGTCCTGCGGATACAGGCTGATGCCGATGCTCACTCCTACACAGACGCGGTGCCCGTCCAGGACAAAGGGATCCGACAGCGTCTCGAGAAGTCGGTCGGCCGCCGTGGCGGCGTCTCTCGCGCCGTCGATGTCGCTCAACAGGACGATGAACTCGTCGCCGCCAAAACGGGCGATGCTGGTGCTCGTGCCGTTTTCTCCTTGACGGGCGAGGACGTCGCTTTTTCGGAGGGTCCTGCCGAATCGGGCGGCTGCCTCCTGCAACAAGAGGTCGCCCACGTCATGCCCATAGGCGTCGTTGACCTGTTTGAAATCGTCCAGGTCGACAAAAAGAACCGCGAAGATGTTGCCGTTGCGTTGGGCGGAGACCAGGGCGCGGCTCAGGTGCTCTTTGAACAGGAAGCGGTTGGGTAAATCCGTCAACGCGTCGTGATGGGCCAGATAGCGAATCCTCTCCTCCGCCCGTTCGCGTTCGGCGATACTCCTGGCTGCCTTGGTCAAGGTGACGATGATCACCGTGATGAGTCCGAATGCAAGCGCGAAGATGAGAGCGGACGACCGCCTCAGCAAGCGGTCGAGATTTTCTTTTTTGGCCGTAATGTCGTAGTAGATTTCGAAAGCGCCCAGAAGTCTGCCATCGTTGACGAGCGGCACATAGGTCTCGACGACGTCCGACTGCATCGTCTGTCCTTCGAGGGACTCCTGATCTTTCCAGATGATCTTGGTGAGGACCTCGCCCTTGGAGACGATATCCGAAAAATAGCTCTCTCGGTTGACGGCACCGACCTCTTCCGGATCGGTGGAAAAGAGGATCTCTCCAGAGTCCGAGAAGACCTTGAGCTTGACCAGCTGGAACTCCGCGGCCTGCTCGTTGACGTCATTGAGAAAATCTTCGGTCGAGAATGCGCTGTTCAGCCCGCCCGACTCGTTGATCAGGGCGGAGGACAGATGTTTGGCGACGCGAACCGCGTCGTCACGCGTGTTCTCGATCAGCATTTCCGAGACGGCGGGATAAATGAAGAGGACATCGTACAGGGGAAGCGCGATTCCAATCGCGAGCGACACCAGGAGGATGTTTCTCAGATAGGTGGTTTTGAGAATGCGCATTAACACTCAGTATAAGGCACATACGGCTCAATTAGTTGCCTCTACAAGAATTCGAGGTTGAAAACCCGTCGTCGGGGCTGTGAGTCTGTGGGAATCCCAAAGTGTTTTGAAGAACTGTGGAAGGGCACCGATGCGCGCCGTGGAATTCCGCCAATTCTGAAATCGTTTCTCATGAGCGAGGGGCATCTTCGTTCCCGGGGATTCGTTGAAAGTTCGACGGTGCTCCACTCGACGAGACACGGCTGGAGGAATTCATGGCAGACAAGAAGATCATCGCGGTGGTGGGTGCGACGGGGGCTCAGGGCGGCGGACTGGTGCGGGCGATCCTGAACGACCCGGACGCTGAGTTCGCGGTGCGTGCGATCACGCGAAACCCGGGCTCGGACAAGGGGAAGGCGTTGGCCGCCCTTGGCGCGGAGGTCGTTGCGGCGGATCTGGATGATGAGGCGAGCCTGGAAAGGGCCTTTGCCGGCGCCTACGGCGCCTACTGCGTCACCAACTTCTGGGAGCACTTCTCGGTGGAGAAGGAGATCGCTCAGGTGCGCAACCTGGCCGCGGCGGCGAAAAAGGCCGGTGTCGAGCACGTGGTCTGGTCCACTCTCGAGGACACGCGGAAGTGGGTGCCCCTCGAGGACGACCGGATGCCGACCCTCAAGGACAACTACAAGGTGCCGCACTTCGACGGTAAGGGTGAGGCCGATCAGTTCTTCGCCGAGCTCGACGTGCCGACGACCTATCTGCTGACCTCGTTCTACTGGGACAATCTGATCCACTTCGGGATGGGTCCGCGGGAGGATGCCGACGGCAAGCTGAGCTTTGCCCTGCCGATGGGCGACAAGAAGCTGGCCGGGATCGCCGTGGAGGACATCGGCCGGTGCGCCTACGGCATCTTCAAGAGGGGGAGCGAGTTCATCGGCAAGCGGGTCGGCATCGCCGGGCGGCACCTGACCGGCGACGAGATGGCGTCCGCGTTGACCAAGGCTTTTGGTCGCGAGGTGAACTACAGTGCGGTCCCCTTCGATGTCTATCGGGCCCTGGACTTCCCGGGCGCCGACGATCTCGGCAACATGTTCCAGTTCTATCACGACTTCGAGGAGTATTTCTGCGGCGCCCGCGACCTCGACTTCTCCCGGTCGATCAACCCCGCGCTGCAGACCTTTGACGGCTGGCTCGCAGCCAACAAGGACCGGATTCCGATCGGATGACCACGCCCCTCGAGGTCAACGACACGAGGGAAATCTGGATCATTTGCGTCAGCACGTTGGCGCACGAGCGCGGGCAGCGGCGGGCACGGACGAAACATCTGCGGGACGGTGCCGTATCGAGGGGGTGATTCCCCGAAGGGAGCCTTCCGCCGTTGCCCACAAAACACCTGACCTGCGTTCTCGGCGCTGCCAGTCTGATTCTCGGAGGCGTGCTCGGAGCTCAGACGGCGCCGACGGTTCCGGGCTCCATCGGCCCGGGTTCGAGCCGGCTGGCGGAGCGCGTCGAGCTCGTGCCGGGCCGCTTCGTGCCGGGCGAGCAGCCCGACGGCAACAGCGTCGTGATCTCCGCTCCGGCCGGTCTGATCGTGATCGACACCGGACGCCACGCCGAGCACACCCGGACGATCCTCGACCTCGCGACCCGGGCCGGTGTCCCGATCGCCGCGGTCATCAACACCCACTGGCACCTCGACCACATCGGCGGCAACCCGCTCGTCAGACGGGCCTTCCCCGAGGTGACGGTCTCGGCGAGCGGCGCCCTGGTCGAGGCGCAGGCCGGCTTTCTCGCCGACTACCGTGGGCAGCTGCTCGCCGCGATCGCCGGCACCGAGGACCCGGGTGCGCGGGAGGGCTGGGAGAACGAGGTGGCGATCATCGACGCCGGCCCGGCGCTGGCGCCCGACGAGGTGGTCACTGCCGGCGGCCCGCGGACGATCGCCGGTCGCCCGCTCGAGCTCGGGCTTGAGACTCGGGCCGTCACGGCCGGTGATGTCTGGGTGCTCGACCCGGCCACCGGAGTGCTCGCCGCCGGTGATCTCGTCACCCTGCCTGCACCGCTGCTCGACACCGCGTGTCCGAGCGGCTGGCAGACTGCTCTCGAGCATCTCGCAGGCGTGAAGTTCGAGCTGCTCGTGCCCGGTCACGGGGCACCGATGACGCGGCAGCAATTCGAGACTTACCGCACCGGATTCGCAGGCCTGCTGGCCTGTGCTGCCTCCGAGCAGCCCGAGCACGTCTGCATCGACGGCTGGTTGCGCGATCTGGGCGCGCTCATCCCGGAAGGCGATCGCGATTTCGCGGCGATGCTGCTGCGATACTACATTCCGACCAGCCTTCGCGCCGACCCCCCGAGAACGGCCCACCTGTGCGGCGACGGGTGAACGGCCCGGCCGGCGAACTTTGGCCGCCCCGGCCGACTCCTCAGAACGGGCCCCAGTTGATCCAGTGCGAGACCAGGAGCAGGACCAGCCCGGTCCCGATCCACAGGCACTCGAGCGGCCAGATGAACTTGACCCACCGCTCCCAGGGCACCTTGATGAGGGCCAGACCGGCCATGAAGTAGCCCTGGGTCGGTGTGAAGACGTTGGTGAAGCCGTCTCCGAACTGGTAGGCGAGGACGGAGGTCTGCCGTGAGACGCCGACCAGATCGGCGAGTGGCGCGAGGATCGGAATCGACAGCGCGGCCTGTCCGCTGCCGGACGGCACCAGGAAATTGAGCAGCACCTGGATCCCGTAGATTCCCATGATGCTGATGTCGGCCGGGAGATTGCGGACCGCCGACGCCATCCCGTAGAGGATCGTGTCGGTGACGCTGGCGGCCTCGAAGATCACGAGCACCCCGCGGGCCAGACCGACCACCAGGGCGCCACCGGCGATGGCGGCCGCGCCTTCGACAAAGCGATCGGCGGTTCGGTTGGCGCCGAGACCGCCGAGCAGACCGGAGAGGATGGCGATCGCGACGAAGAGACCCGAGAGCTCGAAGATCCCCCAACTCCAGCTCATGGCGCCGATGACGACGGCCGCCAACCCGGCCAGCAGCACCGCCAGCACCGACCCTTTCCGGAGACCCAGAGCGGGCGAAGCATCCGGGTCCGATAGGGTCGGCTGTTCGTCGGTCGCGGGCGTGGCCGGGTGGCGCCGCGACCACCAGACGATGTAGATCACACTGATCGTCGTCAAGACCACCCAGCCGACGAACCTGAAACCGATACCGGAGAACACCGGGAGACCCGCGATGTCCTGGGCCACACCGACCGTAAAGGGATTCATGAAGGCCCCGGCGAATCCGGCGCCGGCGCCGACCAGCGCAATCGCGCCGGCGGTGATCTCGTTGTAGCCCAGCCTCCTGGCCAGCACGACCAGAGCGGGCAGGAAGACGAGCGTTTCCTCGGCCATCCCGATGGTGGCCCCGCCAATGGAGAAGAGCACCACCAGCACCGCGATGACTACCTCTCCGTTGCCCCGGCAGGCGCGCACGACTCCGTGGATCAGCGCCTCGACGGCGCCGGTGGCGTTGACGACGCCAAACGCGCCGCCGATCAGAAAGATGTAGAACACGATGTGGGCGGTTTCCAGGAGCCCCTTGGGAAAGGCCAGGAAGATCTCGGCCAGTCCCGCCGGACGGGCCTCGACACGGTGGTAGGAATCCGGTGCGACCAGCTCGCGACCCTGGTGCTCCACGCGATCGAAGGACCCGGCCGGAATCCAGTGGGTGGCCAGCGCGGCGAGCACGATCAGCGCAAAGAGCAGCGCGTAGGTGTGGGGGACTCGAAGCCTCATGATGTGCGGCCGCAGAACTCGGTTGCGGCGACCGCGTAGATCCGCGCGGCCTCGATCACCTGTGCGATCTCGACCGACTCCACCGGCGAGTGGGCGACCGAAAGATCACCCGGTCCCAGGATCAATGTCGGGATCCCGGCAAACGCGGCGAGCAGGGCGCCGTCGGTCCAGGCCGGAAACGCGCCGAGCTCGCCGGCGCGGCCCCTGACCCTTCGAGACGCGGCCACGGCGGCCTCGACGATCGGCTCCGACGGAGAGGTCTTCAGGGCCACGTGCTCGAGGGTCGCCATGCCGCCGGGCAGCCGGCGAAGCGTGGTGGTGAGGCCGGGCATCTCGGCTTCGACAGCGGCGAGCACGCCTTCGAGCTCGGCACACATCTGCTCGTAGCTCTCGTCCGGCAGCGACCGGCGATCCGCGGTCAGAACGCAGGAGGCCGCCACGGTGGAGGGTTGGTCGCCGCCGCGCACGGTGCCGAAGTTGATCGTGGGGGGGCCGAGGAGGGCGTCAGCGCGGGCGTCGAACTCGCGCAGCAACCCGGACCGGACTCGCTGGACAAAGCTCGCCGCGGCGTCGATGGCGTTGATCCCGGCCTTCGGAGTGCCGCCGTGGGCCGCCTTGCCCGTGAACACGATCTCGAGCCACTCGAGGCCCTTGTGTCCGATGCAGATCTGGTTCTGAGTGGGCTCGCCGACGATGGCCCCGTCCGCAGTGAAGCCCGAAGCGACGAGATGTTCGGCGCCGAGGCTCTCGATCTCTTCGTCGATGACCGCGGCCAGGCTCACCCGGCCCGCGGCGGGCAGCCCGTTCCGTTTCAAGGCAACCATCGCGGCCGCCATCGCCGCCACGGCCCCCTTCATGTCGGTCGTGCCGCGGCCGTGAATCCTCCCGTCACTGATCGTCCCCGAAAAACCTACGCCGGGATCCGTGGCGTTGAGAGGCACCGTGTCGGTGTGGCCGCAGAGCACGAGATGGGGACCGGGTGCCGGGCCCTCGAGGGTGCACATCAGGTTGGGTCGGCGGTCGATAATCTCCACGAGCTCCGGGCGCAGACCCCCGTGCTCGAGGAACTCCGCGAGCGCCCCGACGACCGCGGCCTCCTGCTGAGGAACCCCGGGATGGCTTGGGATCTGCACCAGCCGGGCGAGGAGATCGATCGGAGCGGTGGCTTCGATGGCGTCAAAGATCTCGTGATCCATCGTCATGTGGTGGTCGCCTTCAGTTCGTAGCAAGGAGGTTGTACTCGGCGTACTCGGCTTCGCAGGGGTTGCCTCTGGCGAGATACATCGTGAGGGTGTCGAGGTTGATGACGACCGAGAACGTGGTCTTGACCCCCCTGCCGTGACGACAGATGGACAGCGGGTAGTTGATATGGTCGGAAAGGAACCCCATCAGCATTTCGATCGTGATATTTCCGACGTTGTTTTTCATCAACCGCATGCCCCGGTTGTAGCGGACCAGCGAGGCGGTGATCTGCTGTGGGTCGTCCTCGAATCGCCGCATCCAGGCCGAGGTGTAGTGGTTGGTGTGGACCAGATATCCATCCGCGGCGTAGATGGGCTCGTAGTCCGTTGCCGACCCCTCGATGCTGTAAATCTCGCCGTTTTTGTCCGTGATCACCTGGTTGTAGTTCGAGGCCCGGGGCTGGAGAATCGCCGCATCGATCGCCTGCCCGATGGTCTCGGCCGCCAGGATCTTCCGCACCAGGAGCATGCGCGGAACCCCTGGCCTCATGTCATTCGAATTGAGCTGATTGCCCGTCAGGCTGATGCCGGCCGAGTTGTAACCGACGCTGATCCCGAGACCGCCGTAGCCCACGGCGACGATCTCCGGTTCGCCGTCGACCTCGTAGTGGATGATTGTGACGTCGTCCTGGATGGACGCCGAGGTGTCGTTGTTGTGCGCCACCAGGACGGTGCCGTCCCGAGTCACGTCGTTGGAGGCGACGAGGTCCGAACATCCCCGTGGATACCGGTAGTTCGAGTCGCCGATCTCCTCGCACACGGTCGCGAAGAGGTCCTCGAGCTCGAGGCCCGCGGCATCGGCCGCGCCCTGGATCTCGGCCACATACTCGGGCACGTACTTTTTGGAGTACTGCAGGAAGAGCTCGGCTTCGGCCTTGAACACCGCCCAGCCGCTCTCCTCTTGCATCGCCTCCACCTCGCGGACCAGGTTGGTCTTCAACGCGGTGCCGATCTGGTAGCCCACATCGTAGTGGCTGCCCTTGGCGTGGACGACGCGCACCGGGATCGTTGTCGGGTTTTGAGCGTTGGGCGCTTGCTGCGAAGCCCGTGATACCAGCGCCGGCGAAACGGTGATCGCCGATATCAACGAGAGCGTGAGAAGGAGGACGGAATGTCTGGCGGTGACGGCCATGTGGAGCTCCTGTTCTTGCGATTACGGGGCCCGTGGATGCGCTGGGAGAATTCTATTGGGGTGTTTCCTTGCGGTCAATCGAGGCGTCACGCCCGATCACGGGAGGCTGGAATCGGGCGCGCACCTCGTTGTTGTGGCGCAGGCGCTTTGTTCGTGGGAGTCATACCTTCGCATCAGACGCTCGATCGTTGTATGGTTCTCATGCAGAAACCGAGCGATCGACAGCCCGTCATCGATCGCTGAAAGGTTGAGCTATGAAGATGGATCGACGCCGGTTCGTCGGCTCCATGACGGTCCTGGGAGCGGGTGCGATGTTGGGCGGATCGCGGGTCTGGGGCACCGATGGGGGCCGGCTCGCTTTTCCCGAGCTTCAAGCAAAGGGCAGGCCGGGAGAGCTGGGCATGGCTCACGGCCGGACCTTTGCCGCCCAGATCGACTACAACCTGGCCTTCTACAAACAGTACCTTGGTCTGTCCGGACAGGTCCCCACAGCACAGCTGATGGAGATCGCACGAGGCTTCGTGCCGGTGATTGAAGAGCACTTCCCGAAAATGGTCGAAGAAATGGACGGCATCGCGAAAGGGGCGAAGCTGACGCTCGATGAGATTGTCCTCATCAACGCGCGGACCGATATATTGGCGATCGCAGAGACCCGGATCCAGAGAGAGCAGGTCCCGGCGTGTACGGCGCTGGCCCTGTTTGGCGAGGCGGACGGAAAGCCGGCGGTGGCGCTCGGACAGAACTGGGACTGGGACCCGGCCCTGGCCGACGCACCGGTGGTCCTGCGTCTCGAGCCCGACAGTGCGCCGCCGCTGGTGACCCTGACCGAGGCCGGGATGTTGGCGAAGATCGGCTTCAACCACGACCGCCTGGGCGTCTGCCTCAACTTTCTGAGCCATGCGTCCGACGCACCGCCGGGTCGGTTCGGAGTTCCGATTCACTGCCTGCTGCGGGCCGTTCTCACCTGTCGGTCGATCGAGCAGGCGGTCGAGGTCGTGGCGGCGTCCCCGCGCTGTGCCTCCGCAAACTTCCTCATGGCCCAGCACGGCGCCGCCGGGCCCGCGGCCCTCGATCTGGAGATCACACCGGACACCGTTGCCACCTTGCGCCCGGACGGCGCGAGCCTCGTCCACACCAATCACTTCGTCAGTCCCTCGCTCGCCGTGGGCTGTACGAGCGGTCGCGATCCGTGGACGATGACTCGTTATGCCTCGGCGCAGATTCTGTCAAGCATTGCGGAGCAACATGACGCCGATCCAGTCGTCAGGATGGAGGAGGTGCTGGCCTCCCGTGAGGGTCTTCCGTATCCCATCAGTCAGAATCAGGATGCGTATCCGTCGATATCCTCATTGGCGGGGATCGTCATGGATCTGACCCGAAACCGCCTGATGTTGACCGACGGCCCTCCGCACGAGAACCCCTGGATCGAACGACCCGGCGTCGCGTGAGGTCGGTGGCGGCTGAGCGACGCGCGAAGCTCACGGAGCGCGCCGAGGCATCGCGGAGCGCTCGGGTCACGACGTCCGGCTGAGCGGATGGGCCTCGGTGTTGAACACGACCGTATCGAAGTCGAGGGCGTCGGGAGCATAGAGGAGGTAGAGGTACTTGAGGGTTTCGGCGAGAAAGAAGCTGTGCATGCGGTCGCCCTGCTCCTTGGTCACCACGCTCTCCAGGATCGTGTAGCCGGCCTCGGTTCGGCAGTGGCGCTGGAGAGCTTCGAAGAAGATTCTCCCCATCTCGAGATAGCGTGGATCTCCGGTCGTCTCGTGGAGGACGTAGGCGGACTCCATGATCTCCGGCCGGAGCTGGTAGCCGGGGGCAACCACCTCCATCGTCCGGTAGTCCAGGACCTCGGGCTCGATGCCTTGCAGCCGCCACATCCTGAGGTTCGACTCCTGAAGCCGGCGCGCGCGGTCGAGGTCGCCGTCGAGCGCCAGCAGGCCGGGCAGGAAGGCGTGGAGCGCGCCATACCGGGTCGCCGTACGCTCGCCGGTCGTCATGTCGGCTTCGCCGTACCAGAGGCCGTCCGCGGTCTCGTCGGCGAGATAGCGATTCATGGCGTCTCGCGCCTCGCGCCACATTGTGCCGCACTCGGCGTCGCCGAACAGGCGCTCGCACTTGAGCAGGTACTCGAGGTACGAGTCGACGCGCGCTCCGACCAGACTCTTCGTGCTCGTCCACTCGCCCGTCTCGACGTCGATCTTCTCGCCGACGAGCCCGGTTTCGGGCGCGCGACGCCGGTGGAGCTCGACCACCGCGCGCTTGGCCTTATCGTAGAACTCCTCTCGTCCCGTGAGCCTGCCGAGAGTGCCGAACTCGAGGATCAGGGTGCCGATCTCGGCCGGGTTGGACTCGGTGCCGCTCGACACGCCGCTCGCGAGGTCAACGTATCGATACGGCATTCCGGTTGGCGACTCGAAGGCCGGCAGCAGGCGATCGCCCAGCTCCTCGGCGAGCGCCAGCAGACGCTGGTCGCCGGTCATCTGGTACGCCGACAACAGGCCGCCGAGCTCGCGGATCGTGATCTCGAAGACCTGGACGGTGATCGGACGGTCGAAGCGCAGATGCGAGACGATGTACTCGCGCACCTTCGCCGCCTCGTCGTCGAGACCCATCAGGATCAAGGTGTCGAGCGAGTCGACCGGGGTCATCAGCAGGGTCGACTCGTGCCAATCGCGACCGACCTTCGAGAGGGGAGCGAGCTCATCATGGCCCCATGCGTAGTGTTCGTAGCCGCGCCAGGCGTGAAGGAATTCGGCCCGCACGGCCGCGGCCATCGCGGGCCCGTTCTCGGCGTCGGTCCGGTGGGCGCCTTCTGGGCCGCAGCCGGTCACGAGTACCGTGAGGAGGAGGAGCGCTGCGACGCCGCCTCGAAAGCCTTCGATCATCGCTGAAGCGGGCTGATGATCACCGCATCGTCGTTGAAGAGTGGCACCAGGAGCAGCTCACGGCCGGCGTCCCAGCCGATGTCCGCCGGCGCCGGCAGGTCCTTGGCCACGGTCGTGACCTCTCCGCCCGGACCGACCGCGTAGACCGCCGAACCCTCCCAGCTCGAGACCAGCAATCGGCCGTCCTCGGTTTCGACGATGCCGTCGAGACCACCGCTCGGGAGCGTCGCGATGTCGAGGCGCTCGCCGTCCTCGTCCAGCAGATAGACCGCGGCGCCGCCGGCCGTCGCCGCCACGATGCCGTCGTGCGTCCTGCTGTCGAGCACCCCGTTGGGCAGATCGAGCGCGTCGCCGGCGGCGACTGTCGTCAACTCGCGCTCGGCGTCGATGACGTAGACGGCGGCTCTTTGATGCATGCTCGGCTCCTTGATGCGGGTGCGTTCCCGAAAATTTCGCCGCTCGATATTGACGAATGCCGAAATGCTAGCACGGCGACCGCGCGGCGTTCCCGTTTCGGGAGAAACGCCGAGTTGCGGGGAGTGGTATAACGCGACAGCCCTGGTTCGGGCTGGAGGAACGGGGATGTCGCACGAGCAGTCGAGTGGGGTGGAGGTTGTCGTGATCGGGGGCGGGGTCGTCGGTCTCGCGTGCGCCCTCGAGCTTGCTCGGCGCGACGTCTCGGTCCGTGTGCTGGAACGCGACCGGATCGGCCACGGGTGCTCCTATGGCAACGCGGGCTGGTTGACCCCTTCGCTGGCGCTGCCGCTGGCGGTGCCCGGGCAGTGGCGCAAGGCGCTGCGCTGGCTGGCCGATCCGGAGAGCCCGTTCTACATCCGGCCGCGTGCCGACCCGGCGCTGGCCGCCTGGCTGATCGGTTTTCTTGCCGCGAGTCGAAGGCCTCGCTTCGAACGCGGCGTGGCGGCGCTGGTCGAGCTGTGCCGGTGGAGCGTCGACGCCTGGGAACGGCTCGCCCACGAGTCCGAGACGGAGCCCTTCGGCTTTGCCCGTGCCGGCCTGCTGGCCGTTTTCGAAAGCCGCAAGGGCCTCGACGCCGGGAGGGCGCTGGCGGAGCTCACCGCCCGGAGCGGCGTGCCATTCGAGCCCTGGAACGCGGACCAGGTGAGCGAGCGCGAGCCGGCGATTCGTGGGCGCCAGATCGGCGGGCTGTTCTACCCTCGAGATGCTCAGTGCGAGCCCTACCCGGCGGTCCTGGCGCTGGCGAAAACGGCGCGGCGGGCGGGGGTCGAGATCATCGAGGACGCCGAGGTGCTCGAGGCCGAGCGAGGTTCCGCGTCGCTGCTTTCACTGCAAACGACGCGCGGCCGGTTCTCGGCGAGCGAGTTCGTGCTGGCCGCGGGCGCGTGGTCGCGGTCCTTGGGTCAAAAGCTCGGAATTCGAATCCCGGTGCTCGGCGCCAAGGGCTACTCGGTCGTCGTGCCGCCGCTCGACCCCCAGCCGCTGCGGCCGCTCTACCTCGCGGAGCGCAAGATCGCGGTCAACCCCCACGCCGCGAGCCTGAGGATCTCGGGGACCCTCGAGTTGGTCGGCGAGGACCTGACGGTCAATCAGCGCCGACTCGATGCGATCGTCGCCGGAGCGCGAGGAATGCTCGCGCTCGGCGAGCCGCTCGGCGAGATCGAGGTCTGGAGGGGGCTGCGTGCGTGCCTGCCCGACGGCATGCCCGCGATCGGTCGCTCCGGTGGATGCCGGAACCTGTGGCTGGCCACCGGACATCAGATGACCGGCCTCAAGACGGCTCCGGGGACCGGGCGCTTGCTGGCGGAGTTGATGTGCGGAGAAACGCCGAGCTTCGATCCGGAACCCTTCCGTGCGGACCGCTACGGTGGGCGAGCATGAGCAGACCGAGTGGGTGCGGCGCCGGGTAGGCCGTTTCGACGCCATGATGCGCGCTCTTGATCGCTGTAGATCGATTATTCTGACGGAACTCTCACCGGCGCCAGCCTTCGACGCAGCGCGGATCCTGCGAGAGCCGTCGTGACCGCGAGGGCCGAATACGCTGTCACCAGGAAACTGGCGGGCAACGGCCGGTCGACAAAAAAAGCGATCCCCATGATCAGGGCGGGGAGGATGGAGCCGATCGCGGTCAGCCACGCCCAGCGGCGATTGCGGCACGCCAGGCCGACGACGACACCGCCGAGGGCGATCAGCACCGGGAGGTGGAGGAGGGTCGAACGTCGAATGGAACTGTCGAAAACCTCGATCCGCTCGTCAAAGCTCAGACCGTCCTCGGCTGCCGCGCGCGCGTCTTCACCCATCCGTACGGTCTCCATGCCGTCAAGCTGATTCATCGCCACGGTCACGAGCAATGCCACCACCGCGGCCAGAAACAAATCGGGCACGACACGTTGAAGCCATTTCTTCATACATTGGTCCTAACCCGGATCTTTATCCGTATCTTCCAGTATCACACGCGTCTGTTTCTGGTAGCTGTGTGCACCATCACCTCTGCGCCCGGCAGCTTGGATAACCCACAAACAAAAACCTCTGTGGAAGCCTCTGTGACTCTGTGCCTCTGTGGTTCTTCGAACATTTCACTCATGGCCGTGGGATTTCGTGTTGACTCGGTTCGCCAACCGAAAACCACAGAGTCACAGAGGCACAGAGAAGCTCACAGAAAGAATCATTCTTGTCATCGCCTGATCTCATCGCGAGTCAACGAACGGGTCTCGAGTTCCAACAATCGGTTTTTTTCGATCCGCGCTTTCATCCCTTCCACTCACGACCGCGCACGCCTACACTTGTCAACCAGTGGAGGAGCGATGAGCGAGTTGAGACTGTTCGCGGCTGCGCTGCCGCTGGTGCTCGTGACTGTCGTGGGTGCCGATGAAGATGCGTGGATCCACCTGGGCGAGTCGCTGGAGATGGTCGAGACGACGCCCATTGCCACCATCCTCGCCGACCCGGCGGCATTCCACGACCGAGAGGTGCGCATTGCGGGGCGCATCGCGTCGGTCTGCACCGAGGAGGGCTGCTTTGTCGAGGTGGTGCCGGCAACCGGCGGCGGCGAAGGTATCGTCGTCAACTTTCCGGGTCTTTCCCACACTTTCCCGACGGACTGTGCCGGCCTGGACGCGATCGTCGAGGGCCGCTTCTACCAGAAGGTCTACCCTCGCGACCGGGTCGCGCATTGGCAGCAACACTCGTACCGGCCGGGGGAGGCGATTCCGGAGTACTCGCTGGCCTTTCGGATGGACGTCCGCGGCGCGACCATCGGTGGCACCCGTGCCGCGCCGCCTCCGCCGGCCGGGATCAGGGAGGCGTCCGCCGATTTCGTCGATCTCGATCTCGTGGAGTTCGAGGCCGAAGGCCTCGGAATCGGGAGGCGGATCGTCGCACCGGGCGAGGTGGTCCCACGGCCGAGCACCGGTGGCAACCGCTGGATGGTCGTGTGCCTTGAAGGCATCGTTGTCGTACACCGCGGTGACCGGGAGCCGTTGCCGCTGCGAGCTTCCGAGATGAGCTACATTCCCGCCGGGGTCGTATTCGACGTCCGCAACGAAAGCGACGTCGAGGCGAACCTGATGCTGGTGTACGCGCGTAACCTCGAGCCAGAGCCGGCCGTTCCGCACGCTCATGCTTCGGTGCCGACTTCGCGTTAGCGGAGAGGTGCCAACGACCCATAATCGTTGGCACCTCCTCCATCCGACTGGTAGTGTTCATCACCATACCGTCAAGCACGCCTCTGCGACCTGTGTCTAACGGGCGGCAGATTCGATCGACAAAACTGTTCGGAACATCGCGACGTATTGATAAGAGAAGCAAATCCGGCTTTTCTTTTTGAGTCTCAAAATTCGAGGGGGAACAATTCATGAAAACGATCATTCACCCGATCATCCTGCTTTTTCTGTCGTCTTTCGTGCTTTTCGGTCAGGAACCGCAGACTGCAATCGACAGCACCGAGAAGAAAGCCGTTATCGATGCCCTGTGCGAGAACCTGGAGCGCGAGTACATCTTCCCCGATATCACCGAGGAGTATGTCCGCCTGCTCAAGAGCAATCTCGGGTCGGGCAGGTACGACGACATTGGTCAACCGCAGGACTTTGCCCGATCGGTCACCGACGATCTGATGTCGGTCCACGAGGATCGCCATCTCACTGTCTGGTTCAACCCGGATTGGATAAAGAACGAACGAGAAAAACAAGAGCTCGACGACGAGGCGATCATGCTCCAGGCATGGCGCGACCGAACCGCCAACTACGGGTTTCAGGAAATCAAGGTTCTCCCTGGCAACATCGGGTATTTCAAATTCGACGAGTTCAGCTATGACCAGGATGCATATCAAACCGCCATCGGAGCGTTGAGTTTTCTCGCTGGTACCGACGCCCTGATCATCGACCTTCGAACCAACGGCGGAGGTTCCCCTGAGATGGTCCAGTTTCTCTGCAGCTATTTCGTGGACAATCCCCGCAAACACCTCAATTCATTCTCGTACCTGGACAGGGAAAAGCTGACCCAGTATTGGACCTACACCTACCTCCCCGGCAAGCGGCTGAACGAGGTCGACCTCTACGTGTTGACCAGCAAGCGGACGTTTTCGGCGGCTGAAGAGTTTGCCTACAACCTCAAGAACATGAAGCGCGCCCTGATCATCGGGGAGACTACCGGGGGCGGCGCCCACGACAACAAGTGGGTGATCCTCACCGACCGTTTCATGATGAGCCTGCCCTTTGCGCGCGCCGTCAACCCGATCACGAAGACGAATTGGGAGGAGGTCGGTGTCGAGCCCGATGTCGAGGTCGCCCAGGAAAAGGCGCTGGAGACGGCGCTGGCGATCGCCAGCAAAAAACTTTCGGAGACGGAAAGCGATCCTCGGTTCGCGTCTTACTACGAGTGGTATCACGCCATGTACGAGGCCGCCTTGAACCCGGTGACTCTCGATGAAGAAACGATGCGCTCCTATACGGGAAGCTACGGCCCCCGGACGATCACGCTCGAAGGCAATTCTCTGTTCTATCAGAGGGAGGGCCGCCCCAAGCTGAAGCTGGTCCCGATCTCCGACAGCGACTTCTTATTGGATGGGATTGACCATTTCCGGCTGAGGTTCTTGAAGGACGGGGATCAAGTCGTTGCAGTCGAGGGATATGGTCTGACCGGTGAGACTGACATGCATCCGAAGAACAGTTAGCCCGCATATCTCACCAGCTTTCTGCTGCGGCCGGCGATGCATCGCACCCAGCGGTGCTTTCTCCGCTCGGGGTGCTCAACGTACTGCTGAGTACGTCTCCGCGCCCCTCGAGTCGAAAACCCCACTGGGCACGGCGCCTCGCCGTCCTCGCGACGAAACCCGGTGAGATATGCGGGTTAGCTTCTGAAATCGCGGACTACGCCTTGTCCTCGAGCTCGGCCCAGCGGCGATAGAGCTCGGTCACCCGTCGCGCGCGCCTTCTCGTGGGCGAGGAAGGCGCGATGGGCGGCGTCGGCGTCGGAGGCCACCTGCGGGTCGGAGAGATCCTTGGCCGCCGCCTCGAGCTCGGCCTCGGCCTCGAGAATGCTTGCCTCCATCCCCTCGTACTCGCGTTTCTCGAGGTAGGTGAGCCCGGCGCGCCGGGGCCGCCGGCCGCGCTTCTCGGGCCGCGCCCGGCGTTGGGCAGTCGACTCGGTCGGGCGGTGAGCGAGCCACTGCTCGATGCCGGCGAATGGCGTCGCGGCGCCGGAGCCGTCGAGCCCGAGCAGGACCGAGCTCACCCGGTCGAGCAGGTAACGGTCGTGCGAGACCAGCACCAGGGCGCCGGGAAAATCGAGCAGGCTCTCCTCGAGCACCTCGAGCGTCGGAATGTCGAGGTCGTTGGTCGGCTCGTCGAGCAACAGGAGGTCCGCCGGCCGCAACATGAGGCGGGCGATGTGGATTCGCGCCTGTTCACCACCCGAAAGCTCGCTCACCGGCTGGTCGAGTTGATCATCGCGAAACTGGAAGCGGCGGGCCCAGGTCACGACGTGCACCTCGCGGCCCCGGTAGAGCACCGTGTCGGCTTCGGGAGCCAGCGCGCGGCGCAGAGCCAGGGTCTGGTCGAGCTGGGTCCGAGCCTGGTCGAAGTGCACGACCTGGAGGTGCTCGGCGCGGCGGATGACGCCGCCGTCGGGTTCCAGCTCACCGGCGAGCAGCTTGAGCAAGGTGCTCTTGCCGCTGCCGTTGGCGCCGACCACGCCGAGCCGCCGGCCGGGCTGGAGCACGAGGTCGAGGCCCTTGAGCAGCTGGCGACCGCCGAGCGCCTTGTCGACCCCGGAGGCCACCAACAGCCGCCTGGTGCGGCGGCCCGAGCCGACCATCTCGATGCCGGCCTCGGAGGTCGCGAGCTCGGCCCGGACCTGGGCGAGGTCGGATACCAGCCGCTCGGCCTCGTCGATCCGCGCCTGAGACTTGGTGGTCCGCGCCTTGGGTCCGTGCGCCAGCCAGTCGAGCTCCCGCCGCACCCGGTTGGCGAGGCTGTCGCGATACTGGGCGCGCGCCTCGAGGTACTGGGCGCGCTTCTCCAGAAACGTGGTGTAGCTGCCGGCGGAGATGAAGGTGCCGCCGGGGTATTGGGGCGCCACCTCCAGCACCCGGTTGGCCACCCGGTCGAGGAAGCTACGGTCGTGGGTGATGACGACGTAGGCGAGGAGCCGGCTCGAGCAGAGCATGTTTTCGAGCCACAGGATGCCGTCCAGATCGAGGTGGTTGGTGGGCTCGTCGAGAAGCAGCACCTCGGGGTCGGCGGCGAGGGCGGCGGCGATCGCCAGCCGCTTGCGCCACCCGCCGGAAAGCTCGGCGACCGGCTGCTCGGGCGACCGGAAGCCGAGCTGGTCGAGCGCGATGGCAACCCGGACCTGGCGCTCGGTCTCGTCCTCGACCCGGTCCGGGTCGAGCGCCGCGCCACGGGTCGCCACCTCGATGACCGTGGCTGCCCGAATCGAAGACGTCCTCCTGCGGGACCATGGCGACGCGCAACCGGCGCCGGCGGTGGATCTCGCCGTCGTCGGGTTTCTCGGCGCCGGACGAGGATGCGCAGCAAGGTCGTCTTGCCGGCGCCGTTGGGTCCGATGACTCCGATGCGGTCGCCCTCGGAGATGGTGAGGCTCAGCCCATCGAACAGGGTTCGGGGCCCGAACGACCGGGTCAGCTCACGAGCGGTGATCAGCGGCGCCATGCCGCGAGAGTATACGGGGCGCTATCGACAGTTGGATACGCGGAATCGGGCGGGAGAAAACCTCGGGCTTGTGTTTCGAAGACGCTCAGCTCAGAGCGTGTTCATCTCGACGTTGCCGAAGTTCCTGCCGTAGTACTTCATGTAGTCGACCTTGCGGGCCATGGCCTCGACCACCACCCGCGAGAAGTTGATCTTGGTGAGCTTGTGGGCGCTGCCCAGACCGCCCGGGCTGAAGACGTTGATCTCCATCAGCTTGTCACCCACCACGTCGAGCCCGACCAGGAACATGCCGTCCTGGACCAGCTTTGGCCGCACCATCTCGGCCAGATCGCAAGGCCTGGTCGGTGACCTCGGCCGGGGCGAGCTTGCCGCCCGCATGGATGTTCGAACGCATGTCGTCGCCCTTGCGGACCCGCCGGAAGGCGGCGTACTTTCCCTTCACCCGGAGCGGCCGGCCGTTCATGATGAAAAGCCGGGTGTCGCCCTCCTGGGCGGCGGGAAGGTACTCCTGGGCGATCACGAAGCCGTCGCGAGACACGGCGTCGATCATCTGATTGATGTTCGGCAGATCGTCAGGCCGTACCAGGAAGACGCTGGCCCCTCCCGAACCCTGCAACGGCTTGAGCACGACCGTGCCCAGCTCCTTGGCGAAGGCCTTGATCTCCTTGTGGTCGCGGGTGATCAGGGTGCGAGGCCGGACCTCCTCGGGGAACAGCTGCAGGTACATCTTCGACGACGCCTTGGCGAGCCCGTTCGGGTCGTTGAGCACGATCACGCCGCGGCGCATGGCCACCCGACCGAACTCGGTGGCTGCGGTCGACGCCCACGGTCGCGCGATGAAGTCATCCGACGGGACGTTGCGCAGCATCAGCACATCGAGCTCGTCGACCGTGACGCGGACGTCGATCGCCTTCGAGCTCTGAAGGTCCTTGAAGTAGCTGTCGTTCGACCCGTAGGATTTTTTCGGCAGCATCTTTGCCCGGGCGCGCACGTGTTCGTCCGCGTCGTAGGCCACGTCGCCGACCCCGAAGACGCAGACCTCGTGGCCCATGTTGAGCGCTTCGAAGCCGAGCCGGGTGGTGGTGAAGCCGGCCTTTTCCGTCTGCACGTCGTTGACGAGAAATCCGATTTTCATGTCTCTCTCCTTTCACACAACTCGGCGACCGCGAGACCGCCGCGAACCCTCTCCAGACGCTCGAGCGCCTCCGGGGAGTCCATGTATCTGGGAATCAGTGGCGGCGCCTTGAGAACCCCCCGCCACTGCAGCTCGCGGATGACGGGGATGTGCTGGGCGCCGATCTTGCCGACGAACAGCGGCTCTCAGGCGGCCGCCGTTCGCCAGATAGTCCAGAATCTGCTGCAGGCCCCGCAAGTAAACCACATCCTTGGTGAGACCGCCACCCCGGTAGGTCCGCATGGTGATCACGAACGCGGTGCGCTGGGAGAAACCGTGGTTGCGGTCGAGCGCGCGAAAGGTCTCCACGAAGGAGGCGCCGTCGATCATGTGGTGAGGCCGCAACCACCCGCCCCGCCAGCAGCCGCAGCCGGGGCCGGCTCAGCCCGCCAACCAGGTACTCGGAGAGCACCGCCAGACCCTCCTGGAGGGCGTCGTACCCGGCGAGCCCGGTGTAGAGGTGACGCAGCGGTTGGGCCTTGCCGTTGTGGTAGGTCAGCACGTGGGTGCCCACCTCGTGCTGGATCAGCGCCTCCACTCTCGAGGCAGGGATCCTGGACTCGGCGCTGATCAGGAGGTTCCCGCGCGACACCATCAAGCCCGTGACGTCCGGCCGGATCTCGACCTTTGCTCCGATCTCGGGGAGGCTCTGGCGGAAAAAGTCGATCTCCTCCTCGGCCCGGCGCGCAAACTCGGCGGAACCCAGCGGCCCTCCGTCCGAGGCCTCGCGGCTGCGTGGGGGAATGACCTCCAGCAGATTTGCGGCGAGGCTGTGGAGGTCGTCTTCCACCGGGCCGTAGAGCTGCATGCTGCCGGGCAGAAAGCGATTCGTGTTGCGATCCTGGAGCATGGTGATCTGGCGGTCGATCTCGTCCAGCTTCTCGCGGAAGATCATGGCCAGCGCCGGGTCCTCGATGCGCTCGACCGGAGCCCGGTAGAGCTTTCGCTTGAGCACCACCGGTTCGTCCGGCATGGGCCGGTAGAGAAAGGCGGGGGCCCGATCGAGTTTTCTTCCGTTTGAACTCGCTCCACGCCTGGGCGCCGTTGACCGGCGTGACCTGGAGCAGAAAGTCGAAGGAATCGGAGACCTCCGCGAGGATTCGATCGACGTCCCAGACCGCCTTGACCACGCTGCGCCGCCCCAGGGCGTGGAAATGGCGCGGTCGGTGGGTGGTCTGGTTGCGGGCGAAATCGAACAAGGCGCGCCGCAGCGCCACCGTCACGCTCCGGCGAAGAAGCCTGAGAACCCTGGGGAAGACCTCTCCCGAATCCGGGTCCCGGTAGATCGGCGCCAGATCTCCAGCCCGTAGACCTGGCAGCCGATCTCCGCCGCATCGGCGGGTTGGAGCACCGGCGACATGCCACGCGGACAGCACTTCGTGCTGGTGGTGGTGACGACCTCGGACCTGAGCCGGTCGAATCGGACGCGCCCCAAAGCACCTTCAAACGCCTCGGCCACCGAAGACCTGGAGGCCCCGCGCTGGGAGACGAAGCGGAACCGTGGTCTGAGATCGGCGGTGCTGAGCGCGGAGCTCGGTGGCGACCGGCGGTCCGGACCAGATCTCGAGCACCAGAAACGAGCCGAACTCCTCCACCATCACCTCGGCGATGGCGCGGACGAGCCGGGTCACCCCGGCCTGGTGCTTCTTCTGGCCGGGCGCGACCAGGTACGAGGCTTCGCTGGTGGCGAACTTCGCGGTGCCCTCGTCCGCGACCCGGACCGGTTGCCGGTAGACGACGAGGAACGGCAGCTGGCGGTCGATGGCCACCCGGCCCGACCCCGGCAAGGTCCTCCGGACGGGCTTGTTCGCCCTGCAGACGCCGGGTCACCGCCGTGATGAGCCGATCCGAGATCGACCTCGGTCGGGGCTTTCGCGGCCTTGGGGGATGAGCTTCGGGTCACAGCCGCTCCAGCTCCTCGAGCACGCCGTCAACCGTGGCGGCGAGCGCCTCGCCGACGGCGGCGTGCAGAGTGTGATCGAGCGTCGCCGGTCCACTCGTCCATGAAGAACTTCTTGACCTCGATCGAGAGCACGCAGGCCGAGTCCGGGAAGGTGGCGTGGGCCCAGGCGCCGCAATTGCCGCCGCGGAACTTGACGTTCTCGCGCACGTCCAGCCGCCCGCCGGGAAAGTCGAAGCCCGAAAGGTCGGAGATGAAGCGATCGATCACGGGCGCCCAGCGGTCCGCGATCGGCCAGGGTCCCGGTGCCGACGTTGACCTGCGGGTTGAGCGCAGGGTCCGCGACGGCGCCGTCGGCGCCGTCTCGCCGGTGGTTGTAGGTGTGGAGGTCGAAGACCACGAACCGGCCGTGGCGATCCGCCATCTCGCGAGTACAGCTGTTCCAAAGCGCGATAGAAGTCGTCGTACTCCTGAATCGACCGTTCGGCCGCCGCCTCGGGGATCCCGTCCTTCCAGACCTCGAGACCCCAGGCGTCGGCCGGGGTGCGGTAGACGGCCTTGTCCCGCGGCCGGTTGAGATCGACCTCGAAGCGCGACCTCGTGCCCACCACCCGGGTCGGCGCGACGCGGGTCCAGTCCGCGGTGAAGGGATCCTCCTCGCGCAGGCGCTCGGATTCAGAGATCGCCATCAATCGTTCGACCTCGGGCCGGACCTCGTGACCGTCGTGAATTGCCGTCGCCACCAGGGGCCCCGCGCCCCGTTCCATCCGCCAGATCGTGTCTGCCATCTGAATCTCTCGACCTCCAGTCCGTCCCACCGGAGGAGGCTGCCCGCACGGTGTGGTAGCCACCATCGGCCCATCCTCGTCTGAGCTCGAGAGTGTATCTCAACGAATCCGGAAGGAGTAGATTGACGGCGGTAGCCGAACCCGTGGCTCGAAGGCCTAACCGAGCACCACCTGGACCCGGTGCTCGCGAGCGTCGTCGGCCAACGGAACAGGCGCTCCTTCCGGAAGCGGGGATCCGTCAAGGCTGATGCGGGACACCCCCCGGCAGACTCCCTTCGGGTTCTCGACGGTGATCCGGTAGAGCGTGTCGCCATGACGGTAGGCGATCTCGAAGCTTTTCCACTCCTTTGGAATGCACGGATCGATACAAAGGGCGGAACCTCGCTTCTGAAATCCGAGAATCCACTCCAGGCCGAGGCGGTAGAGCCAGCCCGCAGCCCCGGTGTACCAGGTCCATCCTCCCCGCCCGACGTGAGGCGGTTCGGAGTAGACATCCGCGACCACGGCGTACGGCTCCACCTTGTACACGTCGACATTTGTTCGGTCGCCGGCATGGTGGATCGGGCTCAGCATTTTGAACAGTTCGACAGCCTTGTCTCCCTCGCCGAGCATGGCGAAAGCCACGGCCGACCAGATCGCCGCATGGGTGTACTGTCCGCCGTTTTCTCGCACACCCGGGAGATATCCCTTGATGTATCCGGGGTCCAGGGGCGTCTCGTCGAATGGCGGCGAGAACAAAAGCACGAGCTGTTCGTCGCGCCGGACGAGACGTTTCTCCACGGACTCCATCGCCCGGCGCGCACGCTCCGTGTCGCCGGCACCGGAGATGACCGCCCACGACTGGGCAATCGAGTCGATCTGGCACTCCTCATTTGCAGCCGAACCGAGCGGCGTCCCGTCATCAAAAAAGGCGCGCCTGTACCACTCCCCGTCCCACGCCTCCTCCTCCAGCGAAGCCTTGAGAGAATCGGCCCTGCTCCGCCACCGTGCCGCGCGCTCTTCTTCGCCGCGGCGGTCGGCGACGCGCGCGAAATCCCTCAGGTTCATGTGCAGAAACCAGCCCAACCAGACGCTTTCTCCTCTGCCCTCATGGCCGACGCGGTTCATGCCGTCGTTCCAGTCGCCGGCCCCGATCAAGGGAAGGCCATGGCTGCCCACCTCGAGGCTGCAGTCCAGGGTCCGCGCGCAGTGCTCGTACAGCGTCGCCCGATCTTCTGACTGCCTGGGCTCGAAGTACGCCTCCTGTTGGCCCTCCTCCAGGGACGGCCCCTCGAGCCACGGAACCTCCTCATCGAGCACCGCCCAGTCTTCGGTGATCTTCAGATAACGGACCGCCGCATAGGGCAGCCAGAGGCGGTCGTCGGAGATTCGGGTCCGCACTCCGCGGCCCGTCGGGGGATGCCACCAGTGCTGGACATCGCCTTCAGGGAACTGCCGGGCAGCGGCCCGCAGGAGGTGTTCGCGCACGATCTCGGGTCGCGCCACCGCCAGGGCCAGGACGTCCTGGAGCTGGTCGCGGAATCCGTACGCCCCTCCAGCCTGGTAGAACGCGGAGCGCGACCAGACCCGGCAGGAGAGCGTCTGATAGAGAAGCCAGCGGTTGAGGAGGAGGTCCATCGAGGGCTCGGGAGTCGTGACCTGAACGGCATCCAGGACCCGGTCCCAGCCACCCTGGACCTCGAGGAGAGCCGCGCCGCAATCCATTGTGCGGTAGCGGTTGACCAGGGAGCGGGCATTCTCGCGGCTCTCCCCCTCGCCCAGCATGAATACGACCTCGGTGCGTTCTCCCGGTTCGAGCTCTACCTTCGCCTGCAGAGCGGCGCACGGGTCCAGGCCCGCACCGGTCTTTCCCGAGAGCTCCTGACCCCGTTCCAGCGACGCGGGATGCTCGAGACAGGCGTTCCGGCCCAGGAACTCGAGGCGGTCGCCGGTGCAGGAGGTCTGACGTCCGCCCAGGTCGGCGAAGGCGACCCGAGCTGCGAACTCCCCGTTCCATGCGTTGTGCGCGAACATGGCGCCCGTTGCGGGATCGATTTCGGTGACGACGAAAGCCGTGGAGCCGCCCCGCTCGACCCCCAGCACCCACTCCGCATACGCCGTCACCGAGAGCCGCCGTTTATGATGGGACCGATTCTCCAGGGTGAGACGGGAGATCTTGACCGGGTCCCGCGGAGGCACGAACTGCAGGAGCTCGAGCGCGATGCCGTTGGATGTATGCCCGAAGCGGCTGTAGCCCTGGCCGTGGCGAATGACATACGGCCGGGTTTCTTCGCGGATCGGGAGCATGGTCGGTCCCCAGACGAGACCGCTGTCCTCATCCCGGACATAGAAGGTCTCACCCGGAGGGTCACTGATGGGGTCGTTCGACCACGGCGTGAGCTTGTTCTCCCGGCTGTTGACCGACCATGTAAAGCCCGAGCCCGACTCGGAGGTCTGGAAACCGAAATTCGGGTTGGCCACAACATTGATCCAGGGAGCGGGCGTCCATTGCCCCTTGCCCAGAGCCGTCACGTATTCCCGGCCGTCCGCTGTGAATCCCCCCAGGCCGCTGAAGAAATCGAGATCCAGGTCGGGAGGAGAAACGGTCTTGGTCGACTCGGGTGGCGCGCGGAACCGACGCGGGGCCGGTCCCGGCCTCGACCGACTCAGCCGAACCACCTGCTCAGACAGTGAGCCCCGGCGCGCCAGGACCATGACTCGCGCCGCAGCGTGCAGCAGGACCTGGTCCGACTCTGGTACGAGGTCGGCCCTGAGCACGAAGACGCCTCCATGGTCCGGATGGCCCTCGTGACCGGCCGCGGACTGGCTCGCTCTCACCATGGCCTCGAGCGACTCCTGGAGGCCGGGTGCGTAGGAGGCGCCTTGCGCATTCAGGATCACCAGGTCTGCGGCCATCCCCTTCCGATACCAGTACTCGTGCGCCCGCAGGAGCTGCCTCGCGACCTCCCGTTCATCTTCCGTCTCGATCACCACCAGGGCGATCGGAAGATCGCCGGAGATGCCGTAGGCCCAGAGCACGGACTGGCCGCGGCGGTTTTTGGCCAGCACCTGAGGCGCCGCACGTAACGTGGGATCGATGAACAGCAGACGATTGGCCAGACGCTGGAAGAGATGCGCCTCGTCTTGAGTGATCCGGAGGTGGTGCAGCTGGACGTGGGCCTGGGTCCAGGCCAGCGAGCTCTCTCGCTCGAAGGTCTGCCGCTGGCGGTATTTCTCCGCCGCGGCGAGGGCCTCTTCCCGGGAAGGTGCAACGAGCGTCGTGAACACGAGATGGGCCGTCCCGCGACCGGGAATCGCCACTCGCCGCCGCAAGCTCATGATGGGATCCAGAACAGTCCCTGCGGTGTTCGAAAGGGGCTCCCCGTCGATCACGGACAGCGGCGCGCGAATCCCGTGGCCGCGGCCCAGGAAGCGTGCGCGGTCGCTCTCGTATTGCAGCCCGTCGAGTGTTTCACCGTCGAGCGCGATCAGGTGGGCCAGCCAGACGCGGGGCTCGTCTGACGACCGCGGGCGTCGTGAAGCCAGCAGGGTCCCGATCTCGGGAACGAACTCCGTCTCCACAAAGAGGTTTGAAAACGAGGGATGGGCCCGGTCGACACCCTGTGGCGCCAACACGACCTCGGCATAGGACGTGACATCGATCTCACGGTCGCGGTCCTCGAGATTGGTGATCGTCAGCCGGCGAAGCTCGGCGTCGTCCTCCGGCGAAACCACGATCTCGAGAGTGGTTGACAGGGATCGATGCCGCTGCATGATCTTGGCCCGGTCCTCGGAGTAGACGACGTCGTAGGCGACGGCTTCGGTTCCGATGGGCTGGAAGCCGGCGGACCAGACGTCACCGGTTTCCGCGTCCCGCAGGTAGATGAACGAACCCCAGTTGTCACAGACCGCGTCCTCCCGCCAGCGGGTGACGGCAAGGTTGCCCCATCGTGAGAACCCGGCGCCTGCGGCCGTGACCATCACCGTGTAGCGGCCATTGGACAGGAGATGGGTGCGGGGCGTGATGTCGTGCGGCGATTCGAAACGGCGCAGGGTCGGGGGAACGAGTTCGCGGACGAGCGCGGTCACCCGCACCTCCTCGGCCCTCGGCCGGGCCACCGCCACCGCGCGCGGCGTCCGTTCCTGCAGGAGGAGCTCCGACGCCTGGACCAGGGGATGAGCGTGAAAACGCCGCCGGGTCACGCCGTCGTGCACCACGTTCGCCAGGGCGACGATCGTCATTCCCTGGTGATGGGACATATATGCGCGGACCACGGCCACCCGATCCTCTTCCGGCAGCCTTGACGGGGTATAGTCCAGCGCTTCATAAAAGCCGTAAGCGCCTCTGGCTCCGGCCTCCGCGAGGCGGGCGAAATTCTTCACGGCGACACTCGGGTCGACCATCGCCGCGAGGGCGGTGGCATAGGGAGCCACGACCACGTCCTCGCTCAGCCCTCGCTTGAACCCCAGGCCGGGCACGCCGAAATCCGAGTACTGATACGTGAGGTGCACGTCGCGAACGTTGTAGGCTGACTCGGAGACACCCCACGGGACCTTCCGGTCCAGGCCGTACCGGATCTGATGCCCCACCACCAGCCGGCAGGTGAGGTCGAGGAGGCTGTGGGCGGGCTGCCGCATCACGAGGAGCGGCATGAGGTACTCGAACATGGAGCCCGACCAGGAGACGAGGGCCGCTCCACGACCGACCGGCGTCAGAGCCCGGCCGAGACGGAACCAGTGCCGGGGCGAAACGTCGCCCTTGGCGATGGCGACAAAGCTCGCCAGCCTGGCCTCGGAGGCCAGGAGGTCGTAGCAGCCGGGATCGAGCACGTCGTCGGCCACACGATAGCCAATGGAGAATATCTTGCGCGAGGAATTGAAGAGAAACTGGAAGTCCATTGCCTGGACCATCGCTTCGGCACGGAGTGCGAGGTCGGAGAGGCGGATCCCGAGGCTCGTCTCCGCCTTCTGGGAGGCATCCAGGCTCTCGTAAAGAAGGGCCGTTTCGATGTCCCGAGCGTGGCTCCGGATCGAGTCCCGAACGGCCCTCGCCCAGACGCGGGCTTCCGATGAGGGGCCGTCGTCGACTTTGCTGGAGAGCGTACGGGCGATATCCAGGAGCTGCTCAGCCTGAGCCCCGAGCTCCTCGAGAAGTCGGGCCCATTCGGAATCAGCCGTCGGCGGATCCACCAGAGCCGCCACCATCCCGTGCGCGACCTCGCGCAGCTGTTCCGTCGTGACCGTCTGCGTTCGCTGTGGATGCTCGGCCTGCTCCGCCGACTCGAGGACCAGATCGAGGGCGTCCCTGACGCCCTCCAGGATCTCTGGACCGAATGGAGGGCGGTGCACGAGCTCGCGGCACGCCTGAGCCAGGGCGATGAGGTGCCCGGCCAGGTTGCCGCTGTCCACGGTGGAAACGTATATCGGCTCCAACGGCCGCAGGTCCCTGGTGTCGTACCAATTGCAGAAGTGGCCGTGAACGCGGTGGAGCTTGTCCATGGTCTGCAGCGTCGCCTCGAGCCGTTCAGCGGTGTCCAGAATCCCGATCCAACCGAAATCATGGGCAGCCATCGTACTGAGCAGATAGAGACCCAGATTGGTCGGCGAGGTGCGGTGGGCTCGGACAGGCTCAGGGTCTTCCTGAAAATTGTCCGGCGGGAGGGAATGCTCCTCTTCGTCCACAAACGTCTCGAAAAAGCGCCAGGTCCGGCGAGCTATGCACCGCAATGAACGCGTCTCCCGGGTAGATAGGTCCTGTGACGTCACGACCTCTGAGGGGGTGCTGATGCGCCAGGCGACTGCAGGCGCCAACACCCAGAGCAGAATGAACGGCATCGCCACGGGCCAGGCTTCCGGCTGGAACACGGCGCAGAGCGAGCCGGCTGCAAGGGCGACCACCACGCCCCAACGAAGATCCCTGTAAAAAGACCTCGGGGTCAGGTCGGCCCCGTAATCCGCCTGCGCAGCCGTCATCCACTCGAGGAGGTTTCGCCTCGTCAGGTAGAGCCTACCGAGCGTGCGCACCACGGCCTCCGCCATGAGCCATGCCTGGTCGGCGAGCATGGTGACGCCGAGGAACGTCTGTGACGAGGCCACGGAAATGTCACGACCCACAGCGCGCAGGTGACTTCGCTTGGAGATCCGCGAGCGCCGTGGCGTAAGGTTGTCGAGTACCGGAATGAAGGCCGGCACCGCGATCGATCCGATGATCAGGCCGGCCCAGAGGAACGGAGAAACGGCTACCAGGGTCCAGGCACATACCAGCACGAAAAGCGACGAAGGTGCAATCAGGCTGCGGCGAAGGTTGTCGACCATCTTCCATCGGCTCTCGGTGGGGATGTGAACTTTCTGCTTCCGCCCCGCAGCGTCGCGCGCGTGGCCCAAAATCCACGGCAGAAGCTGCCAGTCGCCTCGCACCCACCGATGGCGGCGGCGGGCCGCCACTTCGTAGTTGGTGGGGAACTCCTCGAAGAGATCCACATCGGTCAACAGCCCAGCGCGCGCGAGAACGCCCTCGAAAAGATCGTGGCTGAGGAGTGTGTTTTCCGGGACCTTCCCCTCCAGCGCCGCCTCGAAGATGTCTACGTCGTAGATCCCCTTGCCCGTGTAGGACCCTCCCTCGAAGAGGTCCTGATACACATCGGACACCGCCGCCGCGTAGGGGTCCACGCCTCCGGGGCCCGAGACGATCCGTTGGTAGGTCGTGCTTCGGGGGCCGGTCGGCAACGAGGGCGTGATCCGGGGCTGCAAAATCCCGTAGCCGTCGACGACGCGCCCCTTCTGTGGGTCGTATCGCGGCCGGTTGAAGGGGTGCGCAATCGACCCGATCAATCGGTAGGCGGCCCCTTTGGGCAGCCGGGTATCGGCATCCAGGGTGATGACGTACCGAACCCCCTGGGGCACCGTCGGCGGCTGTCCGTCGATCGAGATGAAGGTGGTGTCCGTGGCACCGCGAAGGAGACGGTTCAGCTCGTGGAGCTTCCCTCGCTTCCTTTCCCATCCGATCCACTTGCCCTCCCCCTCGTTCCAGAGACGCCGGCGATGCAGGACAAGGAACCGCTGCCCCCCTCCAGTGGGACCCTCGTACTTCTCATTGAGGCGCGCAATGCCGTCGATCAGGGCGGCCAGGAGCGCATCGTCCCCTGGCACGTGCTCCCGGCCGGCGTCCGTCCAGTCGGAAAGGAGGGCAAAGTGGAGATGCCCCTCGGAATTCGCCAGGTAGTGCACCTCGAGCCGCTCGACCTGCTCCTCGATATCGGCCTGGCTGGTGAGAAAGGTGGGTACGACGACCATGGTTCGAAACTCCGGTGGCACCCCCTGGGAGAGCTCGAGCTTGGCGTTCAACCTCGGTGAGACGAACAACGACACCAGGCGATTGACCAGGGATACCGCAATTTCCGAGGCGGGAGCGAGAGCCAGGATTCCCAGCACGACGAGGACCGAGAGGCTTGCCCCGGCAGCCCAGGTGAGGAACAAAAGGCCGGAGACCAGAACGGCGGTGATGCCGGAAATCGCCCCCAGATATTCGCCGGCCGCATGGGCGCGATAGAAACGGCGGAGTCGGTTTCGCAAGGGGACACGAAAGCCCAGACTCTTCTCGAAGGCCATTCTTCCCTGGGAAAGGAGGTAGTACGCCGGATACTCCTCGGCCCGCCGGGGAACACCAGGAAGTTCCAGGACGCGCTCCGCAGGGGCGGGCGCGGCCTGATCCGACACCCCCGCGCCGGTGCGAGCCTCGTGCGCCTCCTCCCGGCCCGCGGCGTGCGCCAGGCTCAAGGCCTTCCGCGCCACCTCGAGTTCCGTGTGCACCGAACCTCGGGAGAGCATCTCGATTTGGACCCGGCACAGGATCCGCGTCTCGGAATCCATCTCCGCGAACCCAGGGACGGCACGCAGGACCTCGTCCACCAGGCTGACGGCCTCGAAAAAATCGGTCCAGTCGATGGAGGACATCCATTGCATGCTGGTGATGATGTTGCGGACGGTGACGTTGGCCGCGCCCTGGGCACGTTGCTCCCGGGCGACCACTTCATCGGCTGACGTTCCCTGGGCGCTCAGCTTCTCATTGAGCCGGTCCAAGACCGGCAAGACCGAAGCGTCCTGTTCACGAAGCCGCTGAAAGAGCTGCATGGCGAAGGCATCGACCAGGGGGCCGTCGCCCACGCGCCGCAGAACATCCTCTGCCTTCTCCACCCGCCAACCACTCAGACCCAGGAGTCGGTCCGCCAGCTCGTCGGCCCTGGCCCTCGCCTGGCGGGAGCGGACGATCAGCAGCGCCAACCGCCGCAGGTTTTCCACCAGGGCCACGCGGAGAAGGATGGCGATCGCCCACCCCTCGCCGATGGTGAGCGGCTGGACGCGTTGGTAGGCCCGAACAAACTGCTGCAGCGTCCCCAGCTGGAACCGGCTGTCGGTATGGGCAACGTAGGCCCAGGCCAGCCCATAGACGCGCGGGTGTCCCACGAGGTGGCCCTCCGCGATCTTGGGCAACAGACGGTAGTAGCCCTTCGGGAGGTGGTCCCGGATGTCCCGGATCTGCTCGTCGACGATATGGAAGTTATCGAGGAGCCACTCCGCGGCCGGTGTGATCTCCCTCTTCTCCCGCACCGTCTCGGCAATGTCCCGGTAGGCGGCCAGAAGGACCCTTGCGTCCTCGTCGATCCGGGCGAGGAGATTTTCCCCTCTGGAGGGCTTCTCAGTCGTGCGCTGGGCCGCGGCCAGGCTCTCGGCGTGCTGCTCCAGCCGCTCCATGCCGAAGATCTCGGCGCGGATCGGTTCGCTCACATGCGGAGGAGCCACTTTCACGGCGTCGGTGATCTTCATCCGTCCGTTCATCTTAGCCTGTAAGAACAGATACGAGCTTGCTTATCTCACCGGCTTCCCGCTGCGGGTGGAATGGGTGAGGTATGTGGCTAGGCGACCGACACAAGCCTCGATTGCATCGTCGTTCGGGAACGCGAGTCCGGCCTTCCTCCGGGAGACGGCGTGATTGTCATTGAAATCGTGGATGCACATGAACCGCAAGCGGAGCTCACAAGAGCCTCGTTCCTTGATGCCATAACATCGACGCCCGAACAATCACTCCACCCGCTGCAGTGTCATCTCGAAGAACTTCCGCCAGATCTCACCATCGGTCGAGGTCTCGCCGATCTCGGTCCACCGTCCCTGGTCGTCGATCGTGACCGTGTAGCTGCTGAACCTCTGCGGTCCGTCGGGCCCTGCGACGATCCACCCCTCGCCGGTCCACTCGCCGACCATGAACGCCACTGATTTCATATGTTCTCTTTTCGCCTCGAGCTCAGCCTGTGCCGCCGCCAGGACGGGCACCAGAAGCAACGCACACATCAGAACGATTGATCGCCGCATGTTGGACTCCTTTGGTTGGTGATACGACCCGGATGAGTTTTGATTCCCATTCTCTGCGATTCTGCGGTCGATCATTGGAGATTACTGATTCGCCGATGGGGCGGTTCGGACTGCCGAAATGCAACAATGAAGGCCTTGGAACCGAAGAGAATTGTCATCCTCGGCGCGACCGGCATGGTCGGAGGGCTCGCGCTTCGTATCTGCCTCGACGATCCAGCCGTCGCGGCGGTGACGGTCCATCGGCCGGCGCCCGACCGGGATCGGGCACGCCAGGCTGCGCGAGGTTCGCCACGAAGATTTCATGAATTTCAGCGCCATCGCCGATACGCTGGCGGGCCAGGACGTGGCGCTCTTCTGTCTCGGGGTCTACAGCGGTGCGGTTCCCGATGACGAGTTCCGTCGCATCACCGTCGATTCCACGCTGGCCTTTGCCCGAGCGCTGTATGCGGGGAGCGCACAGGCCGCGTTCTGCTTTCTCAGCGGCCAGGGCGCGGATCCGACCGAACGGAGCCGGCTGGCCTTTGCCCGCTACAAGGGCGCGGCCGAAAAGGCCTTGCTTGGAATCGGTTTTCCGCGGGTGCACATCTTCCGTCCGGGTTACGTCTATCCGGTCACACCACGGGAGGAGCCCAACCTCGGGTATCGCGCCATGCGGGCGCTGTACCCGGTTCTGCGTCGCATCGCTCCAAACATCGGTGTTGCATCCGAGGACCTGGCCCGAGCGATGGTCCACGCCGGACTGCACGGGACCGCGGGACACGAGGACCCGGTGCTCGAGAACCGGGATATCCGGGCGTTGGCAAGATAGGAGGCTGTGGTGCCGTCACCCGATCTCATCGACCTGACGCCGGACAACGTCGACAAGTACGGTATTCACTGCGTCGCGGACCCGCGCCACCTGGGACGGCAGGCGAAAGTCAATTGGTTCAAAAATGAGTATCGGCGTGGTCTGCGGATTCGAATGCTGGTCGCGGGCACGGCCCGGAAGTCCATCGGGTTCATCGAGTACGCCCCGGGTGAGCACACCTGGAGGGCGGTCGTGGCGCCCGGATACCTCGTCGTCCACTGCATCTGGGTCAAGACCGCCGCCAGAGGTTATGGTTCGCTGCTGGTTCGCGAGGTCGTCGAAGCAGCGAGGAGCGGGAAGAAGGACGGTGTCGTCGTCGTCACCAGCACCGGGACCTGGTGCGCCAAGGCCGCGATCTTCCAGAAGAACGGTTTCGAGACAATCGACGAACGTGCGCCGTTCTCCCTCCTCGTTCGGAAGCTGCGGAAGTCGGCTTCAGATCCGAGCTTTGCCGCATGCTCTGTCCCGTCGAAGGGGGATTCCCTGGTCTTTAGCTACTCCGCACAGTGTCCGTATGTGGCCAAGGTAGTCCCGGAATTGACGGCCGAAGCCGAGAGCCGGGGCGTCCGCTTCAAGCTCCTGGAGATCGCGACCTCGAGCGGAGCGCGCTCGGCGCCGACCCCGTATGGGGTCACGGCGCTTTCGCTCGGAGCCAAGGTGCTCGCGGACCACGCGATCAGCCGCACGAGGTTCAGAAACATCCTCCGCCAGGAGGATCTGATCTGACGATGAACCTATACTTGGTCTCATGAATCAAGAGCACACCGGAGAACGACCAACCAGCGGTATGTGGCGCCGGGCGCTGTGGTACGCCGACCGGACGCCCGAGGCGCGGAACCGTTACGTCGACTTTCTTCGGGCCTTGTCGATCCTGGCCGTGGTGCTGGGGCACTGGCTGATCTCGGCGCCGTACTTCGCCGGCGGCGCGCCGGCCTACAGCCACCTCCTCGACCTCGCGCCGTGGTCGCGGTGGCTGACCTGGCTCTTCCAGGTGATGCCGGTGTTCTTCTTTGTCGGCGGATATTCAAACGGCGTCTCCTGGGAGTCGGCGCGGCGCAAGCGGCGGAGCTACCGGGAGTGGTTCGACGCCCGAATGCGACGGCTGATCGGGCCGGTGCTTCCGCTTGCTGCTTGCCTGGGGCGCGATGGTTGCGGTGGCACACGCCAACGGGGTCGGCCCCGGCATGATCCGGATCGGCTCCACGGTCGCGCTGGTGCCGGTGTGGTTCCTCGCGGTCTACATCATGGTGGTGGCGCTGGTGCCCGTGACCCATGCGGCGTGGAAGCATATGGGTCTTGCCTCCGTGGCGGCCCCGGTGATCGCAGCGGCGGTCGTCGATGTCGCCTTTTTTGCGGGCGGTCTGCACGCGCTTGGGCTGGCTCAACTATCCGTTCGTGTGGCTCGCCGTCCACCAGCTCGGCTACGCGTGGCACGACGGCCGGCTGGCCGGCACGCGGACCGGCATTGGGCTTTTTATCGTCGGAATCCTCAGTCTCGTCGCCCTGACCCACCTCGGTCCCTATCCGCTCAGTCTGGTCGGCGTGCCGAGCGACGAGATCAGCAACACCCTGCCACCCAAGCTGCCGCTGCTCGCTCTGGCCGCGGCGCAGATCGGGCTCACGCTCCTGCTCGAGGCGCCGGCCAGACGGTGGTTGAGGCGCCGCGCGCCGTGGGCCGCCACGATCCTGATCAACGGCATGATCATGACCGTCTTCCTGTGGCACTCGACGGTCATGATGCTGCTGGTGGGGCTCGCCTTCTGGCAGCTGCCGACGGTGCTCGCTCAATACCCGGACACCGCGGCCTGGTGGTGGACCCGCCCGCTGTGGATTCTCGCCTACGCGGTGGCGACCTTTCCGTTCCTGCTCGTCTTCGCCCGCTTCGAGCGTCCGGCCTCCGGCGCCGAGCCCCGACCCGCGGCGGTCTGGCTGCAGCTCCTCGGCTGCACCGTCGCCTGCGCGGGTCTGGCCATGCTGGCCCTCGACGGCATCGGCGGAAGCGGTTGGCTGGGGCTGCGTTGGATCCCGCTTCTGTCGCCCCTCGTCGGCGCGGGTCTCGCCGGCTTCGGGCCGCTCGGGTGGGTGGGCCGAAGCCTCACCCGATCCTGAGGGTGCTCTCCTGGGGAGTGGCGGACTGCGTGTTCGAGCTATAGATTGTCAGACAGAAACTCAAAGCTGAATCGAAGGGACCACTCTTCGCTGCGGCGCTGTCCGGCGTCGCCAAACTGACAAAGGGGGAGTCATGAAGCTCAGTGCACTGATGTCGGTTAACGCTGTGATTGCGGGCGTGTTCGGGCTCGCGTTGATCTTCGTGCCAACAGAGTTCCTGTCGGTGTACGGGGTCACCACGGATGCGCAGTTCGCGTTCGTGGGACAGCTCTTCGGGGCGGCGCTTTTTGGATACGGTTTGTTGACCTGGTTCGCCAGGAACGCCGCCGATTCCGAAGCGAGGCGGGCGATCGTCCGCGCCCTCTTCACGGCCGATGCGGTCGGTTTCATCATCGCGTTGATGGCCCAGCTGCGGGGATTGGTCAACGCGTTCGGTTGGTCGACCGTGATTATCTACCTGCTGCTCGCCCTCGGTTTCGGATATTTCCAGTTCAAGAAACCGACGACGACGGCGGCGTAGGTAGCTGTCTCCGACGCTCGGCCTCGGCGACCGCGAGCCGCACCTTGATCAGGGTGTCGGGTGTCACCGACATCGATGTGATCCCGCACTCGACGAGGAACGGCGGCACCTCATCCGGGTAGTCGGAGGGCGCCTGACCGCAGATCCCGATCTCCAGCCCCCGGCTCCGGAATGCCTCCACCGCCTGCCGGATCATCGTCCTGGCCGCCGGCGACCGCGCGTCCACCGGGTGGGTGTAATTTTCGAGATCGTCTCTCGACACTGCATACACGGTCTGGACCAGATCGTTGGAGCCGATCGAGCCGCCCGTGAGCTGCATTTCGTCGATGAAACGCTCGGCCTCGATCACGTTCGAGGGCAGCTCGACCATCAGAAAGAGCGGCACCCCGGCCTGCGGTGACAAGCCTCGCTGGTCGAGCAGCTGAACCACCTCGCGGCCCTCTTCGGGCGAGCGGCAGAACGGGATCATGATCTGCAGGTTGTCGAGACCGATCTGCTGGCGTACGAAGCGAATGGCATCGCACTCCATGTCAAAGGCTGGCAGGAAGGCCGGATCGATATAGCGCGAGGCCCCCCGCCACGCGATCATCGGGTTCTCCTCCTCGGGTTCGAACAGACGTCCGCCGAGCAGGTCCCGGTACTCGTTGGACTTGAGGTCGGACAGACGCACCAGCACCGGGCGCGGGTAGAAGGCGGCGCAGAGCAGTGCGATGCCGTACTTGAGCTGGTCGACGAAGAACTGCCGGCGATCGGCGTAGGCGGCGGTGCGGCGTTCGATGGCGAAGAGGAGCGAACGGATCTCCTCGGGGCCCTCGTGTTCGAGCTGCTCGCGGTACGGCGCGAGCTCGTCGGACAACCCGTTGCCGCTGGCAAAGGACGTGAGCTCGTCAAAGAAGAGCAAGGCAAGTGGGTGGATCCCCACCTGGGCGGTGAGGATGAACTCGAGCCTGGCCAGACCGACGCCGTCGCTCGGCAGCAGCGCCTCCTGAAGGGCGCGCTCGGGGAAGCCGACGTTGAGCTTGACGAGGGTCTTGGGCCCGTTCTGCTCGTTGACCTCGATCCGTTCGATGTGGAAGGGGTGAATGCCTTCGTAGATCTGACCCATATCGCCTTCGGCGCACGATCCGGTGATCTCCATGAGGTCGGTGATGACTCTGGTGGCGTCCTGGCAACCGACGATGGCCGGGATGCCGAACTCGCGGGCGACGATCGCCGCGTGCGAGGTGCGGCCGCCCTTTTCGGTGACGATCAGCGACGCCTCGCGCATCATGGGTTCCCAGTCCGGTGTGGTCATCTCGGTGACGAGAACGTCGCCGGGATCGAAGACCCTCTCGGCGACCGGAACCTTTTTGAGGTCGGCACCTTCGCGAAGCGACTTGCGGAGCTCGCGTTTGCGGACGATGACCTCTTCGTAGTCGGGGTAGACGCGGGCGCGCCCGGCGCCGATGCGGGTCCCCACTGCGTGGCCCTGCGCCAAGAGCTTTCCGTTGGCCTTGAGTTCCGCCAACAGTTCGGGCGCGATGGAGTAGGTCTCGAGCGCGGCCTTGTTTTGGCTGTTGGAGTGCACGGTCTCGGGCCGCGCCTGGACCACGTACAGGTCTCCGGTGTAGCCGTCCTTGGCCCACTCGATGTCCATGGGGCGTCCGTAGTGGTCCTCGATCGTGAGCGCCATTCGGCCGAGCTCCATCACCTCGACCTCGGTGAGCGACCACTGGCGGCGCCACGCGGCCTGAACGTCGACGCTCTCGGTCGATGTCCCGCCCTGCATCGAGTAGACGAGCTTTCTGTCCTTTGCGCCCAGATAGCGGTGGACTACCGACGGCCGGCCTCGCCGCAGGCCCTCCTTCCAGAGCAGGAAGGTGTCGGGGGAAACTGTCCCCTGGACCACCATCTCGCCGAGGCCGAAGGCCGAGCTGACGTGGATCACGTTGCGGTTTCCGGAGTCGGGGTCGAGGGTGAAGATGACGCCCGAGCTGGCAATGTCGGAGCGAACCATCTTCATGACCACCACGCCGAGGGCGCCCTCGAGGGGGTCCATCCCTCGTTCGAGCTGGTAGCTGACGGCGCGCTCGGTGAACGCGCTGGCCGCGCATTCCTTCCAGGCCTGTGCAATGGCATCGAAGCCCCGGATGTTGAGGAAGGACTCGTACTGGCCGGCGAAGGATGCGGTGTCGGAGTCTTCCGCCACCGCCGACGAACGGACGGCGGCGTCGACCTCGCAGTTGAACTCGTCGGAAAGCTTCCGGTACGCTGCTTCGAGGTCGTCGAGGATTGACGGGGGGATGGGTGTGGCCAGCACCAGGGACCGCGCGAGCGCCGTGCGCACGTGCATCTCGAGCTGGTCGTCGGTGGGCGCGTCCTCGAAGACGATCCCCAGGGCTTCAGCGAGAGTGGCGGCGCGGACCACCTTCCATCTGAGCGTTTCGAGGTGGCCGTCCGTTGCGATGTCGTCCCAGCAGCCTTTCGGCGCCTTGGCCGCCACGAACTCGCGGTGGGCCGCGGTGGTGGTCGCGAAGCCGTTGGGCACGCGCACCCCCTGGGGCACCAACCGTCGAAACATCTCGCCGAGCGAGGCCGCCTTGCCTCCCACCTGCGGCGTGTCGTCGCTTCCGACCTCCTCGAACCAGAGAACCCTGCGAGAGTCTGCAGCAGGCGTTGTCATGCCGCCGGGCTCCTGTTTGTGCACCTCGGTGGGTTCTTCTGCCACGTGCTCCTCCCCCTGAAACGGCAGCCGAAGTCGAATGCTCTTGAAATCTGCGGGTGAGCTGAGGTTGTAGGTCGGAATCTGCAGGCGCAGCGGTGTCGGCGTCGTCGAGACATCACTTTGACGATGGCCTCGGAATCCGATTATTGTCGCCGATCATCTTGAGGCGAGTCTATCATCCCGCCTTTCGGATAGGATAAGGCGGCAACTGGAATGCACTGCGACGACGGGAGGAGCATGGAAACGGCTACGCCCGAAAACGAACCGCCAGCCCTGAGGACTCAGAACATTCGTCTCGGGCTGACGCGACTGTTCGTCGGCTCGGCGGCCCTCGTCCTCCTTGTAATCCTGGTCGCCCTTGGCCGGATCCTGCTCTACCGCCAGACCGACGACGAGCGACGCCTCGCCATCAAGCGCGAGTACCTCGAGAGCGTCGCCGGCGTCGTAACCACCGCGACGCCGGCGCCGAACATCGTCGTCATCCTCTTTGACGACCTCGGTCTCGGTGACCTCGGTGTTTACGGGGGAGAGGCCATCGCGACCCCGCGATTGGACCGGCTCGCCTCCGAAGGACTCATGTTCCGCAACGCCTACTCGCCGTCACCCTACTGCTCGGCCTCTCGTGCGGGACTGCTGACCGGACGGCTGCCGGTGCGCTCCGGACTCGACCACGTGGTCCAGGTGCCGTGGTCGTGGCAGGACACGCTGGAGAGGCTCGGCGGCCTCAACCGCCGTCTGCCAGCGGAGGAGATCACCCTGCCCGAGGTGCTGCGGGCGGCGGGCTACGCGACCGCGATCGTCGGCAAGTGGCATCTTGGCGACCAGTCGCCATCCCTCCCCAACGACCGGGGCTTCGACTCCTTCTATGGGCTGCTGTTTTCGAACGACCAGGGCAGGCCCGTTGTGTGGGAGGACCGTGAGATCGTCGAGCGGCACCCGATTGACCAGGAGACGCTGACCCGCCGCTATACGGAACGCGCGGTGGCGTTTATCGAGGCCAACCGGGAGCGGCCGTTCTTTCTCTACCTGGCCCACACCTTTCCCCATGTTCCGCTTCACGCGGCGCCCGACCGGCTCGGGCGTTCCGCCGCCGGTCTCTACGGTGACGTGGTCGAGGAGCTCGACTGGAGCACCGGTGCAGTGCTCGATACCCTCGAGCGGGCCGGCGTGGCCGGCACCACGCTGGTTGTCGTCACTTCCGACAACGGGCCCTGGTTTCAGGGAAGTCCGGGGGGCGTTCGCGGACGCAAGTTCGACGTCTTCGAGGGCGGGATGCGGGTGCCGTTGCTGGCCCGCTGGCCGGCACGCATCGCGCCGGGTCGGGTGGACGAGGACCTCGTTTCTGGAATCGACCTCTTCCCGACGATCCTGGAAATGGTGGGTATTCCGCCGCCATCCGACCGCGTCATCGACGGGTGGAGCCTGATGGCGCGCTTCGACGGACGCGAGGAGGAGCCGAGGGGACCGATCTGGTTCCACCAGGTCGGTCATCTGCGGGCGGTGCGCGAGGGGCGCTTCAAGTACCACGACCGGCACCGGCTTCCGTTTGGCAATCCGCCGGATTTCAGGCTCGGGTTCTGGGTGTCGCGCGGTCCGTGGCTCTTCGATCTCGATCTCGATCCGGACGAATCCTACGACGTGTCGGTGCGGTACCCGGAAACCTATAGCCGAATGGCGGCGATTCTGGATGCCCGACGGCGCGAGCTCGAAGAAGACCTCCGCGGCTGGCGATGAGTCATGACACTCGATCCGATGATCGGCACGATTCGTCCATCCACTGTCAGACTGCCCGAGCGCCGGCCCGAAGGAGTGGTCACGATTCTCGACTTCTTCCTGCACCGGTTTCCCCGGATCGATGAGGAGACCTGGCGATCGCGGTTCGCCGCCGGCAAGGTCCGTTCGGGCGATGGAGCCCTGACCGGCGACGAGCCGTACCGGCCGTTGCTCGAGGTGCACTACCGGCGCGAAGTCGAACGGGAGCCCGAGGTTCGCAGCGACTTCACGATCGTCTGGTCCGACGACGATCTGATTGTTGTCGACAAACCGCCACATCTGCCGGTGACTCCGGGTGGTCCGTGGGTTCGCAACTGTCTCCTGCACCTGCTGTCGGTCGCGACTGGAAACGACGAGCTCGCGCCGCTGCACCGGCTCGACCGGTTGACCTCGGGTCTGGTCGTGTTTTCGTGCAACCGGAAGTCCAGGTCTCATTTTGCGGGTCTCTTCCAGCCCGGGGCACAGGTGGAGAAGATCTACACGGCGGTATGCGAGCTGCGTCGCGAGAATGCGCCGATACGGGCGGTCCTCGAGCACCACATCGCCCGCAGCCCCGACCAGTACTGGCGCCAGGTCATGGTTCCCGGCCGCCGGACCAACGCCCGTTGCGTGATCGAGAGGGTGGGGGAGGCCGGCAATCTGGCGCTGTATCGCGTCCGCCCGTACACGGGCCGCAAGCATCAGATCCGGGTCCAGCTTGCCGACGCCGGGCTGCCGATTCTCGGCGACCCTCTCTATGGGAGCGACCCGCGCCACGATCCCGATGACCTGTCGACCCGTCTCTGCCTCGACGCACATGTCCTCAGGGTCGGCGGCTTTCCGCTCCCGGACGGTGAGTTGATGAGTGCGGTCTGGACCTCGACGCGACCGCCCGCACAGTTCTTTGAGATGGCGCAAACGCTACGGGGCTGAAACCTGTCGGCCTTTCGTTCGAATAACCTATGACGCGATCGGCGAGCCGGCCGCATTCCGGGCTCCGGCGCCGAAGGATCGCAACACAGGACGCATCTGTGTTGAATAAAAACCTAGGGAGGACCAATGAGAAGGATGATCGCTGGTGGATTGTGCACGCTCGTGTTGGCGGCGTGCGGTCAGGTGTCAAATGAAACCAAGGCCCTCGTGAGCGGCGTCGACCTGGCCAATCTCGATGCATCGGTCCGGCCTCAGGATGACTTCTTCAGGTACGTTAACGGGACCTGGCTTGCAACCACCGAGATTCCCGCCGACCGCACCAACACCGGGGTCGTCATGGATCTTCGCGACCAGGCGCGCGAGGACGTGCAGTCGATCATCGAGGACGTGTCCTCGAAGGATGACCTCGTACCGGGCAGCGACGAGCAAAAGGTAGCCGACCTCTACAACTCGTTCATGGACACCGCACGTCTCGAAGAGCTGGGTATGGCGCCGCTCGAAGCGGAGTTGGCGAGGATCAACGCTATCGCCGACAAGGAAGAGCTCTCCGGCTACTTCGCCCACAGCGGGGTGATCGGCGCGGGAGGGCCGTTCATTCTCTACATCACGGTCGATGGTAAGGAATCGACCCGCTACGCCGCACACCTCTACCAATCGGGGCTGGGTCTGCCGGACCGCGATTATTATTTCAACCAAGACGAACGGTCGGTCGAGCTGCGCGCGGCTTACGTCGACCATATCGAGAAGATGTTCGAGCTCGCCGGCTTCGATGACCCCGCAGGTGCGGCGGAGAAGCTGATGGCGCTCGAAACCGAGCTCGCGGCCGTCCAGTGGACCAAGGTCCAGAACCGTGACCGCGAGGCGACTTACAACAAGTTCGCTACCGATGAGCTCGGATCGCTGGGCGATGGGATCAGCTGGTCGGCATACCTGGCGGAGGCCGGAATCGACTCTCAGAAGGACATCATCATCAATCAGCCGAGCTTTGTCGAAGGCTTCAACAAGATTTTTGCCGAAGCGTCGCTCGAAGACTGGAAGTCATTCCTGCGTTGGAAGCTGCTCGACAATTACGCCGCGTATCTCGACTCGAAGCTGGATGATCAGAACTTCGACTTCTACGGCCGGATGCTCGAGGGCCAACAGGAGCAGCGGCCGCGCTGGAAGAGGGCCGTCGACGCTGTCAACGGCAGTCTCGGTGAGGTGATCGGCAAAGTCTATGTGAGCCGCTTTTTTCCGCCCGAGGCGAAGACCCGCATGGTCGAGTTGGTTGAAAACCTCCGCGCCGCCTACGGTGAGGCGATTGACGGGCTCGAGTGGATGAGCCCCGAAACCAAGGCCGCGGCCCGGATCAAGCTCGCCAAGTTCACCCCCAAGATCGGCTACCCCGATCGCTGGGAGGACTACTCCGGGCTCGAGATCGTCCCCGGCGATCTGGTCGGCAACATCATGCGCGCCAACCGCTTCCAGTTCGAGCTCGACCGGGGCAAGCTGGGCGGGCCGATCCGCAAGTGGGAGTGGGTGATGACCCCGCAGACCGTCAACGCCGGATACGTCGCGACCAGAAACGAGGTCGTTTTCCCGGCGGCGATCCTGCAGCCGCCCTTTTTCAACCTGGAAGCGGACGACGCGGTCAACTACGGCGCCATCGGTGCGGTGATCGGTCACGAGATGGGCCACGGCTTTGACGATCAGGGCTCGAAGTACGACGGCGACGGCAACCTCCGCAACTGGTGGACCGAGGAGGACCTCGCCGAGTTCAAGCAACGCACCCAGGCGCTGGTCGACCAGTACGCGCGATTCGAGGTCTTTGACGATCTCAACGTCAACGGCGAGCTGACCCTGGGCGAAAACATCGGCGACCTCGCGGGTCTGACCATCGCCTATCGTGCCTACCAGATCTCGCTCGACGGGAAAGAGGCGCCGGTCCTCGACGGCATGACCGGTGACCAGCGCTTCTTCATGGGCATCGGCCAGGTGTGGAAGTACAAGGCGACCGACGAGGCGATGCGCAACCGGGTCCTGACCGATCCGCACTCGCCGCCGGAGTTCCGGGTCCTGGGTCCGCTCCCGAACATGCCCGAGTTCTACGCGGCCTTCGATGTCAAAGAGGGCGACGGGATGTACCTGCCGCCCGAACAGCGGGTGAAGATCTGGTAGCCCGCTGACAATCGCAGTCCGGCAAGCCATTTGTCACGGCGCGGCGGGCGACAAACGTGTGCGATAGCGCTCGGCCGATTGCGACCGGCCGGTGTCGTCGTACAGGTCGGCTAGAAGGTGAAGCGTCTCCCGGGTCGTCTCGTGGCTGTCACCGACGCTGCCCTCGAGGCTCTCGAGTGCGAACAGCAGCAGCTGCTCGGCCTCCGCAGTCCGATCGAGGTGGATCAAGCAGATCGCGTACTTGTTCCGGATCTTGGCGAAGTCGAGGCTTTGTTCGCCGAGGGTGTCGATGCCGGTATACACGGCCTCCTCGAGCTTTCGCTCGGCCTCGGCATCGGCCCCCTCGAGCATCAACGCCTCTCCGAGGTTGCCCAGGCAGACGGCCAGCCATGGGTGCTCCAACCGCCGGAAGATGACGACGGCCTGGGCAAAGGTCTCGCTCGCGGATGCGCCGTCGCCCCTGGCCAGCTGGAGCATACCCAGATTGTTGAGATCTACGGCGACGTTGAGGTGATCCCTGCCGAGGATCTCGCTGTCAATTTCGAATGCCTCTCGCAGGGCCGGTTCGGCCGCCTCGAGGTTACCGGTGTCCCGCAGCAGCAACCCCAGGTTGCTGAGAATGCCGGCGACGTCCGCGTCGTTCTTGCCGCGGTGTATGCGGGTGATCCTCAGGGCTTCCCGGTAGTGTTCTTCGGCTTGAAGGTGCCGGCCCATGTCGTGGAGGAGGACCGCAAGGCTGTTGTGGAGCGTGCCGAGCTCCAATTGGTCCGGTCGATAGGTGGAGCGGGCGAGGTTCAGCGCAGATTGCAACATTCGTTCGGCTTCGACGAGGTGGCCGAGTCGGAGGTACGTCACACCGATGTTGGCCCGCAGCTCGATCTCGACCTCGGGATCGTCTGGAAACGCGCCGATCAACTTGTTTGTCGACTCGGCAAGCGCCTCGAGCACAGTGATGTCCCGTCGGCTGCCTTCGACAGGGTTCGCCGAGCTCAGGGTTTCCTGGAGGAAGGTGTTGATCGCTGTAGCCTTGGCCGCTTCTCGTTCCGCTTTATCGGCCTCCTGGGATATTCGGTGGGCCTGGAACGACATCACACCCGCAAAGACCAGCACCACGAACCAGGCGGCGGAGATCAGCGCCCTGCGCCGGCGCCGCTTCGGTCGATCGATGAGCCTCTGGAGCTGTGCCCGGGCGTCGACCGACGAGGGCCGCGCGCCCGGTGCCGGGGACTTCAGCCGGTTGACGAGTGCCGTCACCTCCGCCGGCAGTCCGGTTACCGGTCGCGTCTCGCCGGCGATCGCTCGTTTCCGGAGAACGGCTGGATCGAGATCGCGCTCGAATGGAGGCTCGCCGGTAAACATCTCCTGGAGGATGAGGCCGGCGGAGTACATGTCGCTGGCGGCGGTGGCGGGTTCGCCCCGCGCCTGTTCGGGGCTCATGTATCCGGCCGTGCCGAGGATCGTGCCCATCCGCGTCTTGACGTGGCTCGAATCCTCCGACGTCGGAATGCCTTTGCGGGAGACAGGCCGGTCTCCGAGGTGCAGGGTATCGGCGCGCGTGAAGTCCGTGAACTCACCGTCTTCGTCGACGGTGGTTGACAGCCCGAAGTCGAGAACCTTGATCGATCCTTGCGGTGTGATCATGATGTTCTCGGGCTTGAGGTCCCGGTGAATGATCCCTTGTCCGTGGACCTCGACCAGGACGTCGAGTAGCTCGGCGGCCATCATCAATTTCGCCTGCTCGTCGAGGCCCGTGCCGATCGCAGCCCGAAGGTTCTGCCCCTCGACCAGCTCCATCACCAGGAAATCGTTGTCGTCGCCCTCCACGTAGTCGTGGATCGTGCAGATCCGGGGGTGGTCGAGCTGGGAGAGGAATCGAGCCTCACGCAGAAACCGTGCTTTCGAGTCGGGGTTCAGCCTGAACTCGCTGCGGATCGCCTTCAGCGCCACGCGCCGTTCGAGCTTTTGGTCGAATCCGACGAACACGGCTCCCATGCCGCCCTCGCCGAGAAGGTCGACGATACGGATATGGCCGACACTCTGACCGAGGAGAGCTGCGGATTCAGGCCTCATGATGGGCAGTGTATGTTCACCCCCGCCGACGTGCAAAGTACGCTCGGTGGAGTCGGTCGATCGAATGGTCGATCGGATCGTGTTTGACGAAAGGGCCTGAGGGTGGCGATTGTCGACGTGCCGTGTGATTGGGCGTTGACTGGGTCCGATTTTCTGAGAAATAAAGAGACTGAGTCTCTTGACAATCTCATCCTCGATAGGCTAGGGTCGTCGGGTTCATCTTGAACACAGTCTGACGACGCCTGCCCCGTGCTCGAGGGGGAAACTCAGCGCGCGGGTCATCAATGGCTCGCGGGGTCGTGATCGCCAGGCGATTGTGGTTCCGCACAACTACCTGAGGAGGAGTGAAATGCGTGGTTTGAAAGTGGTTTCGATCGTGATCCTGGCGGTCCTCTGCCTGCCGGCAGTCGCCCGCGCGCAGGACGAGGAGGCGAAAACGACCTATGTCTACGCCACCTACTTCGAGTGCGAGGTCAGCAAGCAGTGGCGGGCGGACGAGATTGCCGAGTCGGTGTTTGCGCCGGCCTACAACGCCGCCGTCGAGGAGGGTGTTATCGGCTCGTGGGGGTGGTTGGCCCACCATACCGGCGGTCAATGGCGCCGCATCCTCTATTACTCGGCCCCGAACATCGACGCCCTTCTCGACGTCCCCGCCGCGATCGACTCAAGGACCCCGGAGGGGAAGGAACAGGCGCAAAACGAGTTCAGCGCGATCTGTGGCACCCACGACGATTACATCTGGGAGTCGGGATTCAGCTCTGCCGGTGCGGGAGTCGTGCCGAAGGACCGGGGCAAAGCCGGCATGTCGGTCTACATGTACTGCGACATGGCGAAGGAAGAACGGGCCGACGAGATTTTCGAGAAGGTCTATGCGCCGGCACTCAACCGTCAGGTGGCCAACGGTAACCTGACTTCGTGGGGCTGGCTGAAGCACTTCGTCGGCGGCAAGTGGCGGCGAGCCGAGACGACCACCGCCAAGGACCACAAATCCCTGCTTGCGGCGCGGAACGCGATCATCGAAGAGATCAACAAGAACAACATGGCCGAGGACCAGGAGTTCAGCGAGATCTGTGGGTCGCACCAGGACTACCTCTGGAACATCCAGATCGAAAAGCCCTGACCGGGTATTCGGCGCCGGGACCGGACGGCGTCGAGGCACCTGTGCCCTGAATGAGCGTGATGAGATGACGAAGCGGGCAACCTGGTGGTTGCCCGCTCGTGTTATGGCGAGGAGAAACGCGCCGCATCCACCATGACGCTCGACGAGGCGCGTGAACCCCTCGAGAGGATGTTGCGCGAGACCCGCGGCGGCGAATCGATCGCACAGCTGATCGACCAGCTGACCGCGGCCGCCTCGATCGTCGGGATGGAGGCGCCCCCCGCCACGCCGTCCGGCGCCGCAGGAGGAGCCGGAGAGGGAGACGAAAGCGGCCGTTGATGGCCTTGGCATCGATGACCGGTTGACGGTGGAAAACGGAAGCGAGTTCCGTTCGTTGCGTCTGATTCCATGAACCCCGTGTCCGGAGTAGGATGGGCGGCGACGTTGCTGTCGCAATCTCTGGGGAGGCGCAATGGACCCGAAGACACCGCTGCAGATGAATCGTCGCGATCTCATGAGATGGGGCGCCGTCGGCGCCGGTGGGTTGTTGATCCGATCGGCGGGGGGGCCGGCGGCGAGCGCGGTCGGCGCCGAGGCCGGCATGATCGACCACGCGGATCCTCCGCTGGACGTGGTCAGGGTCGGCTTCGTCGGCGTCGGTGGGATGGGGACCTCCCACGTCGAAAACCTCCTCAAGATCGACGGGGTCGAGATCCGCGCCGTGTGCGATGTGGTCGAGGCGCGGGTCGAGCGCGCCCAGCAGATGGTGGTCGAGGCCGGGCAGGCGAGGCCCGCCGGTTATTCGCAGGGGCCGCTGGATTTCAAGAGGCTCTGTGATCGACCGGATCTCGACCTCGTCTTCACCGCGACGCCATGGGAGTGGCACGTGCCGGTGTGCGAGGCGGCGATGCTGGGAGGCAAGCATGCCGCGACAGAGGTCCCGGCGGCGCTGACGATCGATGACTGCTGGCTCCTCGTCGAGACCTCGGAGGCGACCCGCCGGCAGTGCGTGATGATGGAAAACTGCAACTACGACCGGGTCGAGATGATGGTCCTCAACATGGTGCGCCAGGGCGTCTTCGGCGAGCTCTTGCACGCCGAGTGCGGTTATCTCCACGATCTGCGGGCGGTCAAGTACGACATGGAGGGCGAGGGTGTGTGGCGGCGCGCCCACTCGGAGACCACCGACGGCGACCTCTACCCGACCCACGGTCTGGGACCGGTAGCGCAGTGTCTCGAGATCAATCGCGGCAACGCCTTCGCCACGCTGGTGTCGATGGGCTCGAAGACCCGCGGGCTCCATCTCTACTCGGAGGAGCGTTTCGGAGCGGAGAGCCCCGAGGCGGCCGAGCACTTCGTTCTCTCGGACGTGGTGACGACGTTGTTGCAGACCGTCGACGGCGAATCGGTGGTGGTCACGCACGACACCAGCTCGCCGCGGCCCTACAGCCGTGATTACCTGGTCCAGGGCACCCGCGGGCTCGTCCGCAAGTATCCGGAGCCGTTGGTCTACATCGAGGGCGAGAGCGAGCCCCACCGTTGGCAGCCGCTCGAGGCGTACCGCGAGCGCTACGAACACCCGGTGTGGCGGCAGCTCGAGGAGCAGAGCCGGGGTGCGGGCCACGGCGGCATGGATTTCATCGAGGACTTCCGTCTCATCGGCGCGCTGCGGTCGGGCCGGCCGCCAGATATGGACGTCTACGACGCCGCCATGCTGAGCGCGGTCATCGAGCTCAGCGCGAGGTCGATCGCGCGCGGCAGCGAGCCGATCCGATTCCCGGACTTCACCCGTGGGGGGTGGCGCCAGCGCCGTCAGCTGCAGGTCATGCAGCCGGACAGCGCGTGACAAGGCGGGCTCGACAAGCGGCGTGGGTCGTACGGCTTGCGGAGCGTTTTGGCGGGCTCTTCGGTGCCGGCGAAGAACCCTTGATCGCGCTCGCGCCGGGACGGGTCAACCTCATCGGCGAGCACACCGACTACAACGACGGCTGGGTCCTGCCGATGGCCATCGACCGCCGCGTGGGCGTCGCCGCCCGGGGCCGCAACGATGGCGTGCTCCGCGCCCACTCGGTCGTGTTTAACGACACCCGAGAGCTGCGGTTGGCAGACCTGGGGCCGCCCGGCGGCTCCGACTGGATCGACTACGTGGCCGGCACCGCGTGGGCGATGGCCGCCGCCGGGCTCCCGGTCACCGGGGCTGACATCGTCGTCGATGGCGACGTGCCCCTGGGCTCCGGCCTCTCGTCGTCGGCGGCGATCGAAATGGCGACGGCACGGGTGCTGTGCGGGGTGGCGGAGATACCCTGGTCGCCGGTCGACATGGCGCTGATGGGACAGCGGGTCGAGGGCGAGTACATCGGGGTCAAGGGCGGCATCATGGATCAGTTCACGGCGGTCATGGGCGAGCGCGGTCACGCCCTGCTCCTCGATTGCCGGACCCTTGAAGCGTCGCTGGTGCCGATGCCCGACGAGGTCGCGGTGGTGGTAATGGACACCGGCGCCCCACGGACGCTGGCGGGAAGTGCGTACAACGATCGCAGCCGCAGCTGCCGGGAGGCGGTCGAGGCGATCCAGGCGGCGGACCCGTCGGTCCGTGCTTTGCGCGACGTCGACCTCGGGCTCCTCGAGGAAGAGCGATCGCGCCTCGATCCGACGGTCTACCGGCGGGCCCACCACGTGGTGACCGAGATGGGCCGCCCCCTCGCGATGGCCGAGGCCCTGCGGCGGTCGGACTTCGAGGCCGCCGGGCGGCTGATGGACGAATCGCACGCGAGCCTCCGTGATTTCTACGAGGTCTCGAGCTTCGAGCTCGACCTGTTTACCGAGCTGGCGCGAGCGCACCCGGCCTGCTTTGGCGCCCGTCTCACCGGCGCCGGCTTTGGCGGCTGCGCCATCGCGATGGTCACCGCCGCGGGTGCGGAGGAATTTGCCGAGGACGTGCACGCCGGCTATCGCGAGCGGGTCGATCTCCCGAGCGCGGTCTTTACCTGCCGGGCCGAAGCGGGCGCGCGACTGTTGTAGGTACATGCGGGATTGATCTCGACTTTTCGCAAGTTTGCGCTGCCATAGAGACGCCGCAACCACAAAGGCACAAAGACACCAAAAAGAACACAAAGGAAATCATCTCGGTGAAATCCTTTGTGGCTTTGTGTCTTCGTGGTTGCGGTTGATACAAATCCAATCCGGAGGAACACCTTGAGGCGGATTCCTCAGGGCCGCCATCCACGACGCGGAGAAATGCAACAATACGGATGAGGTACCTAGGATGCTGATACAGGGCGTGAACGTCCTTCAATGCGACCGCGACGCCTGCCGGGTGCTGGCCGACCACGACATTCTGATTCGGGGCAACCGGATCGCGGCGGTCGAACCCACCGGCAGCCTCGCCGGCGGTGACGGTTGCGAGGTGGTTCCCGGCGCCGGGATGCTGGCGATCCCCGGGCTCATCAACACCCACGCCCACGTTTCGATGGGGATCTTCCGCGGTCTGGCGGAGGACGTCGACATCACCACCTGGTTCAACGACTACATGTGGCCGCTCGAGTCGAACCTGACGGCGGACGACGTCTTCTGGGGGATGCAGCTCGGTCTGGCGGAGATGATCGAGGCCGGGGTCACCTCGGTCGCCGACCACTACTTCCACATGGACCGGGCGGCGGCGGCGGTCGAGAAGGCCGGCACCCGGGCGGCGCTCGGTTGGGCGGTCTTCGGGAATCAGGGGCAGGCGGGCATCGACCGCACCGCGTCGTTTGCGCGAGGAGTACGACGGCGCCGCAAACGGGCCGGATCACGACCTGGCTCGCGCCGCACGCCCCCTATACCTGCGACGATGCCTTCCTCGAGTCGGTGGCGCGGGAGGCCGAGCGTCTCGGGCTCGGCGTCCACATCCATGCCGCGGAGACGGCGGAGCAGACCCGCGCCAGCCTCGAAGCGCACGGCCGGACGCCGATCCGGATTCTCGCCGATTCCGGTGTTCTGGATCGCCCGACGATCCTGGCCCACTGCTGCGGCGTCACACCCGAGGACATCGAGCTGATGGCCGGGAAACCCTGCGGCGTGGCCCACGCGCCCAAGACCTACCTCAAGCTGGGCATGGGCGCCGCCCCGGTTTCGGCCCTGCGCGAGGCCGGGGTACCGGTCGGGCTGGCGACCGACGGTCCGGTTTCGAACAACACCCTCGACATTCTCGAGTCGCTGCGTTTGATGGCGCTGGTCGCCAAGCACACCAGCGGCGACCCGCAACAGCTCACCGTCGCCCAGGCGATCGACGTCGCAACCCGGGAAAGCGCACGGGTCTACGGTCTGCCCAACGACCTCGGTCAGCTCGCAGCGGGTTTTCTGGCCGACATCGCGCTGGTGGACCTGAGCGGTCCGCACAACCAACCGCCCCACAACCCCGCCGCCAATCTGGTGTACTCGGTGCGGGCCTCGGACGTGCAGACCGTGATCTGCGACGGCCGGGTGTTGATGCGCGATCGGCGGCTGCTCACCCTCGACAAGGACGAAATCGTTGCCAGGGTGGGCGAGAGCATGGGACGGCTCGCGCGCCGGGTTCCGGAGTCACGGATTCAGCTCTACTAGCCCGCACATCTCACCACCTCGCTGCTGCGGCCCGCGATATGGCGCAATCTGCGGCGTTTACTCCCATCGGGCTGCTCGACGTACCATCGAGTACGACTCCGCGGCCCTCAGGTCGTAAACACCACATCTCACAACATCTCGCGGGCCTCGCTACGCGAAGTGGTGAGACGTGCGGGCTGGCCCTAAAAACCCCTCCATGGTGGAGGGGTTGCTGCGCTTCGGATCGAGACTGAAGGTGTTACCAGCGATCGCGGTCGCGGCCGCCGCCTTCGTCCCGCCGCTTGTCGTGGGCGACGTTGACCTTGATGGGACGCCCGTCGATTTCCTTGTCGTTCATTTCTGCGATGGCGGTGTCCGCCGCTCCATCATCGGCGAAGGTCACGAAGCCAAACCCGCGCGAGCGTCCCGAGTGGCGGTCGGCGATGACCTTGGCCTCGGTGATCTCACCAAAACGCGCGAATGCCTCGCGCAGGCCCTCGTCGTTCACATTCCAACTCAGGCTGCCAACAAACAACTTCTTCGGCATGTCTCTACCCGTTTCCTGGAGCCGGCGCAGTTCGTCTGCCGCTCCCGTCCACACCTCGAGGCGGGCCGCCTGCCCGCCGGATCGGAGGCCGGCCCCGGTGGCCGGCCAGGAGCGTCGAATTTACCATGAATGCCCGAGAGTCAACCCCTTTCCCCGCGGAATCCACCCTTCCGGGCCGACCTCGTGAGCTTGGCATTGGCGGGTTATCGGGGGTCTCACCAGCGCGACGCGAGACTTCGAATCGACGCCTGGGCTACTCTGGTTGGGGGCAGAGAAGTGGACAGATCGACCGTGAATACCGCTGACGACATTCCATCCGAAGTCGAGGAGATCCTGAGCGATCGGCTGCTGGGCCGCAGCTTTGCCTGCAGCTGCGGCCGGGAGCATCGGATCATGACCCGTCTGGCCGTGGTCGAGCCCGGGATCGCGGACCGGATTCCCGAGCTCTTGCCACCTTTGATCGCGGGTGACCGCGTCCTTCTGGTGGCCGACAAACGCACCTGGGAGATAGCCGGCGCTCGTCTGGCCGAGGCGATGGACACCGCCTACTCGGTCGAGGTTTGTCTGCTTCGGGACGACAACGGCGGGCACCTTCACGCCTCGGTCGATCTCGTCGACGAGGTGATCGCCGCGCACCCCGACGATTACGATATCTTTGCCGCTGTCGGCAGCGGCACCGTCAACGACCTCACCCGCGCAGTCGCTCACCGGCGGCAACGACCCTACTTCGTGCTCGCGACCGCGGCGTCGATGAACGGTTACACCTCGTCCATCGTGGCGCTGCTCGAAAACGGTCTCAAGACGACCCGTCCCGCAACGCCGCCGGTGGCCGTGTTCGCCGACCCGGCGGTGCTCGAGGAAGCGCCGCGCGAGCTGACCCTGGCCGGTCTCGGTGACTTGATTTCCAAGCCGTACTGCGGCTGTGACTGGAGGATCGCCTCGCTGGTCAAGGGCGAGTACTACTGCCCGGTCCCCGACCGGCTGTTGTCGGTACCGTTCGAGCATGCCCTCGAGGTTTTCCCGTGGCTTGCCAACGGTGACCCGGCTGCAATCACCCAGCTCTTTCGCCTGCTCCTGGTCTCGGGGTTGTCGATGGCGATCACCGGCACATCGAGCCCGGCTTCGGGTGGCGAGCATCTGCTTTCGCACTACTGGGACATGGTGAGGCTGCGCGACTCGCGTCCGCTCAACCTGCACGGCGCGCAGGTCGGAGTCGGGTCGCTGGTCATCGACGAGCTCTACCGGGAGATCTTCGAGCTCGACTTCCACAACGCGCCCTTTGTCGAGAACCCGGATATGGAGGCGGCACGACGCGAGGTCGAGGACAGCTTCGGGAGGTTGGCGCCCGCGGTGTGGCCGCAGTGGGAGGCAAAGCTGGTTGCCAGGTCGGATCGCGATCTCGATCGCCTGCGTGACCAGGAAAGCCTGATCAAGGGCGAGATCGAGCACACCCTGGCGGTCGGACGGAGCGTGCGACACGTTCTCTCTGCCGCCGGCGCGCCCACCCGCGCCGACCAGCTCGGCATCTCCGGCGCCGAGCTGGGGGTGGCGATCCGGCGCGGACGCATGATTCGCAACCGCTTCACGGCTCTCGACGTGGCTGCGGAGCTCGGCGTCCTGGAGCGGTTCGCAGACCGCATGATCGCTCGCGGGAGCGGGTGATGCTCGATGACCTGATCGCCGCGATGGAGGCCGCCGCCGCCGAGGTCGGACGCTGGCCCGACCGTGCGGTCGAGATCCTGCACCACAACGACGCCGATGGACTCAGCTCGGGAGCGGTTTTGTCGCGGGCTTTTGAGCGCGCCGGGTTTTCGGCTCACCGCGTCTGTCTCGAGAAGCCCTACCCGGTGGTGCTCGAGCGTTTCTTCCGCGAGCGGGACCGGCTCATCGTCCTGACCGATTTCGCCGGCCGCATCGCCCCTCTGATCTCGGAGCTCAACCGCGGCAGAAACCTGGTCCTCATCCTCGACCATCACAAGGCCGTTCCTCCGACCGACGAACGCGTGCTCCTCCTCGACCCCGAGCTCTTCGGTCTGCGAGGGGACCGCGATATCACCGCCTCGACCACCTGCTATCTCTTTGCCCGCGCGCTCGACCCTGCAAATATCGACCTGGCGGCGATCGCCACCATCGGCGCGGTCGGAGACCGGTTTTTCGTCGAAGGCCGGCTCGCCGGACCCAACCGTGAGGCCGCGCTCGAGACCCGGCGACAGGGTCTGCTCGAGATCGAAGAGACGGATGACGGCGAGCGCTATGTGATGCGGACTCCCCGCGGTGCAGTCTCGTGCGAGACCCTGGCGCGCGAACTCGACACCCTGGGCGGCGCCGGCTATCACCGGGACGGTCCGGAGGTGGGCATCAGGGTCTGTCTGGAGGGCCGGTCGGAAGCATCGGAGCGGATGGTCGAGGAGCTGCGGTCGATCCAGGAGCGGGCCTTTGCCGAAGAGCTGCGGCGGCTGCGTTCGGCGGGTTGGCGGCGCACGCCGCACATCCAGTGGCTCCACGTCGAGGATCGCTTCGAGCCGATGGGGGTGAAGATGGTCGGTGCGTTTCTCGACGCCATCCGGAACACCGCTGACGCCGATCCGGAACGTTATCTTGCCGGATTCCAGGTGATCCCCAACGCCGTACCGGGAATCGGCGCCTTCGAGTTCAACCAGGTCAAGATCTCGATGCGGGTCGCCGACCCGATGGAGGCGGGCATCCGATCGGGCGAGGTCCTGGGTCTCGACGTCCTGCTGCCGGAGGCGACGACGCGGGTCGGCGGGTTTTCCGACGCCTGCCACAGCCTGACCGCCGCCACCACGGTCGCCGTCGGACGGGAAGAAGACCTCATCGAGGAAATGGAGAGGGTGCTGGCGGGCTGGCGGCCCGGACGGGCGTAGACGTCGTGTGCGGGCTGGCGTGCGGACCCACGAATCTGCAGAGGAGAAAAGGGGAAAAGGGGAAAAGGGGCACGAGGCGACCCGCGCCGGGGAGGGTGGACGGTCTCCTTTTCTCCTTTTCCCCTTTTCCCCTCTGCGTATCCGAGGCCGGCACACTGTTGAAGGAAGATGAATAGGAGAGGACGTATGGCTACTGGAAGCGGCTACGGCAAGACGATTCTCATCGGCGACCAGTTCGTGCTGCGGGGCGTGCCGGCAATCGTCTCGGCCCTGCCCTTCGAGACCGAGGCCTCGGTCGAGCTCATCGACGGCGAGGGATGGGTCCTCGAGGACAACCGGCTGGAGGTGCCGGGCTACAAGGAAAAGAAAAGGCACCAGCAGGTGGAGTCCGTCAACCGCATCCTCGAGGTGATGGGCGTCGACGTCGGCGCGACCCCGATCAAGATCACTCTGGGGGGGTCGCTGCTGGCCGGAAGCGGAGTCGGCGCCAGCGCGGCCGGCTGCGTCGCGTTGGCGCGGGCGCTCGATGCCACCTTCGAGCTCGGCCTCTCCATCGAAGAGGTCAACCACGTCGGATGGGAGGGTGAGTTCGCCTATCACGGCATCCCCTCGGGGGTCGACAACACCGCCTCGACTTACGGCGGGCTGCTCGTGTTCCGGGTGACGGACGGTAAGACCTCCTTCGATCGGATCGAGGTCGAGCGGCCGTTCCGCATCGTGCTCGCCAACTGCGGCGTGACCGCCGACACCTCGACCCTCGACGGGTACGTCCTCGGGCTCAAGGAAAAGGACCCGGTGCTGTTCGAGCAGCGCTGCCGGATGATCGCCGAGCAGTCGCTGGCGATGCGCGCGGCGCTGGAGCGTTACGACCTCGAGACGGTCGGCAGCCTGATGACCGCCAACCACGGTATTCTCATCGATATGGGCCTGTCGCACGAAATCCTGGTCGAGCTCTGCGACACGGCGCTGTCGCTGGGCGCTCTCGGCGCCAAGCTCACCGGCGGCGGCCGCGGCGGTTACATGCTCGCGTTGACCCCCGACGAAGCAGTCCAGGAGAGGGTCGCCGGGACCTTCGAGCGCGACGGTTTTGCCGTGATTCGCGCGGCTATCGGAGGCCTCAGCCGGGATCAGACGGCCTGAGATTCAGCCGTCGCTCCGCCGAAAACGATAGATCACTCCTCCCGCCGCCGCCGCGGCGGCACCCGCCACCAGCTGTTGCCACGATGCACTCGCCAGCAGGCCGATGCTCACGACCGTGGCCGCGATCGGAATCGCGAGGCCTCCCGGCAGGCGAAACCCGCCCGACCCATCGGATCGGCGCCTGAGGACGGGAACAGCGGTCGTGGTGGCGATGTAGGCGGTCAGCCGGGCCACGACGGACAGGGTCGCCAGGCTCACAAAGCTGCCGCTGAGGGCGAGCGGGAGCGCGATCGAGGTCTGGACCAGGATGGCTGCCGCCGGGGTGCGGAACCTGGGGTGGACGGAGGCCAGGAAGCGGGGGCCGAAGCCGTCCTTGGCGAGGGCGAAGAGGTACCTGGGGCCGGCGAGGACCGAGCTGGAGTTGGTGCCGAGAATCGAGATCACGGCCCCCGCGGTCAGCAGCCATCCCCCCCACCCGCCGAGGAAGGCGCGCGCGCCGTCGGCGAGAGGTGTCTCCGATGCTGCCAGTTGCGGCACCGTGCCGAGAGCGACCCACTGCACCGCCACGTAGATCAATGTCACGATCACGATCTCCACCAGTAGGGCGAAGGGTACGTCCCGGCGGGGATCTTTGAACTCTCCCGCCGCCGCGGCTGTGTTCTCGAAACCGGCGTAGGCAAAGAGCAGGAGCAGCGCCCCATCGCCGAGCCCGCCGTCGACAAGCGGCCGCTGGCCGGCCACGAGCGATCTGGAGACGGCGAACACGCCGGCCGCCACGAAGATCCCGAGCGGCAACAGCTTGCCCATCACCAACACGACTGCGGTGTTGACTCCCGAGCGGATGCCGATGAGGTTGACGATGGTCAGCGCCACCAGCGGCAGGACGATGGCCAGGGTGCGTCCGGGACCCTGAGCAACCGAGGGCAGCAGGTAGCTGAGGGCCTGCGCGAAACCTACGGACAGCGAGGCCACCGAGGCGACGCGCGCGAGCCACATCATCCATCCGATCTCGAAGCCCACAAACCGCCCGAAGGCCTGGCGGGCATAGAGGTAGGCGCTGCCCGGCTCGTCGAAGTGGCTCGACGCCTCGGCGAAGCAGAGCACGATGAGGAGGACCGCGCCGCCGGCCAGGACCACGGCCCCGAGGCTGGCCTGGCCGAGCAACGCGGCCGCCGCCGCCGGTAGAAGATAGACGCCGCTGCCGACGACGCCATTGAGGGCCAGGGCGACGATCTGCCACCGCGTGACCACGCGACGCAGTTGCTTCACGAAAAACACGCTACCACGGCATCGTTGAGTGGCGTGGAGCTTCGAACGCGCCGGTCCTGCACTTGCGCGTTGGGCCGCGCCAAGATAGCTTCGTGGGCGACCAGGACGAATTGATGCAGGTAGGTTTTGTTGTCACCGGGGAGGGGACCGACCAGCGCCGGCTGCCGGTCGGATCTTCGCTCGTGGTCGGAAGGGCGGCCGACAGCGGTCTCGTGATCAACGACACCGCGGCCTCCCGGCGTCACCTCGAGATCCGCGCCACCGACGACGGCTACGTCTGCCGGGATCTGGGCAGCCGCAACGGGACCATCGTCAACGGCTCTCCGACCACCATCTGCGAGCTCAAGGATGGCGACCGCGTGCTGATCGGCGAGACGTTGCTCCGCTTCGAGCTCGAAAGTGAAGGGACGGCAAGGGTTGCCGACAAGACGGTGTTCCTGCAGACCGTGCTCGACCCGGCGGGTCGCGCGCAGGAGACGCCGCCGTCGTCGAGCTCGAAGGAGCTGCTCGAGGCGGCATACACCCTGATGAATGCACTCGCCTCCAATTTCAACCCGTGCGACCTCGTCGACCGGGTCCTCGAAATCACGACCACCGCCATCCGGGCGCACCGTGGGGCGGTGCTGTTTGCGGGCAGCGGGCAGGAGCTGTTGCCGTGCGGCGTGTGCGGTCACGTGCACTCGATCCAAAACGGTGAGCGCCGTCCGGCGGTGGTTTCCGAAATCCAGATCAGCGAGAGCGTCGCAAAACGGGTGCTCCGGGAGGGCGAAAGCGTTCTCTTCAAGTCCGGCTGGACCGATGGCCATGACCCCAGCGTCAGCATCGCCGCTCTCCGGCTGACCTCGATCCTTTGCGTGCCGATCCGAACCCAGAGCGACATCTTCGGGATCCTCTACATGGACACCGATGTCGCCGACCACGAGTACACCCAGGACGACCTGCTGCTGGCGGCGGCAGCCGGCAACAGCGCCGGGCTGGCGCTCGAAAATGCGCGCAACCACCAGGCCGTGCTCGAAAAGCAGCGGATGGAGCAGGACATCGAGGCCGCGTGGACGATTCAGGAGGGCTTTCTGGTCGGCGACTGGCCGACCGACGATCCGCGTTTCGAGGTCTACGGGACGACGGTGCCGGCAAAGGTCGTCGGCGGTGATTTCTACGATTTTGCGCGGCTCGATGAACACCGGGTCGGTATGTTGATCGGCGACGTCAGCGGCAAGGGCGTGCCGGCCGCCTTGACCATGGCCCAATTGTTGGCGGAGTTCCGGCTCAGCGCGCCGGGGGTGAAGTCTCCCGCCGAGCTCCTCACTTTGCTCAACCAGGGGCTGGTCGCCAGGAGCCGGCGGGGAATGTTCTGTACAGCGGCGGTGGTCGCGATCGACCTGCGCGACGGCGAGATTCTGGGCGCGAACGCAGGTCATCACCCGATGTTGGTTTCAGGCGCGGAAGGCATTGCCACCATGCTCGAGGCATCCGGGCCGCCAATCGGGGTCGTGGCCGGGGCCTCGTGGGAGGATTTTTCGACGGCGATTGCCGCGGGTGACACCTTGATGTTCTACACCGACGGTATCGTCGAGGCGCGGACCGGCGGAACCCTGGTGCCGGGTAGACAAGCGTCCGTCGAGTACGGAATGGCGCGGCTCGGACGCGCGGTCGGCGAGAACACGCCGGGCCCACCGCGGGCGCTCATCGATGGGGTCATCGCCGACGTCCAACGCTATTGTTCGCCGTTTTCGCCGCACGACGACATGACGATGATCGCCCTGAGGTACAACGGTGGATAGAGACCTCAGACTCACCGTCCGCTCGGACCCGAGGTTGCTGGCTTCGATCAGAAGCCTGGTCCGGGTCTGGGTGGAGTCGTGGGGCGTGGAAAAAAAGACCTCGGACGAGGTCGTGCTGGCAATCGACGAGGCGTGCACCAATGCGATCCGTCACGCCTACGCGGGCCGTGCCGACGAATCGGTGGAGCTGACCCTTCATGCCGGAACCGGGTTCCTGGAGTTCCAGGTTTCCGACCAGGGAGTTCCCTGCCCCCCGGAGTGCGCCCAACGCCGTCCGCTGCAGCCGCCCGATCTCGACGATCTCCAACCGGGAGGGCTCGGTATCCAGATCATTCACAAGACCTTTGACGAGGTCGAGTTCTGCCCCGGCGAGACCGGCGGCAACTGTGTCACGATGAGGTTGAAATGGCCGAAGTGAGGATTCCTGATGAGCCTGACGATTGAAGTCGAAAAGCGCGCGGGCGCTTCGCTGATCAGGGTGATCGGCGAGGTGGATCTTTACAGCTCACCAGAGCTGCGAAAGACGGTGTTGAAGGTCATCCCGAAGGCCGCCGAAGGCGTCGAGGTGGATCTGAGTGGCGTGGAGTACATCGATTCTTCGGGCGTCGCGACGCTGGTCGAGGGGCTTCGCAGTGCGCGCGAGCACGACAAAAAGTTCATTCTCGTCTCGCCATCGCCCGGGGTGATGCAGGTGCTCGAGCTTGCACGGCTCGACCGCATATTCGAGCTGAGAACCGCGACATGATCCAGCTCGCCGGCCACGTCGGGCGCTGGACCTTGAACCAACTCGCCGTCGGGGCGAAGGTTTCCGTCCTGATGGTCGACACCTTCGCCTGGATGGTGGTGGCGCCCTTGCGTGGCAAGGGCCTGCGGGTCAAGAGCGCGGTCGAAAGCTTTGTGGAGTTCGGGGTCCGCTCGCTGCCGATCGTCGGCATGATCTGCTTTCTGGTCGGGGTCATCATCGCCCTGCAGTCGTCCTACACCCTGGAAAAATGGGGGGCAAACCGGTTTATCGCGACCCTCGTGGCGGTGTCGGCCTTGCGTGAGATGGCGCCCCTGATGACCGCCATCCTGATCACCGGGCGCAGCGGCTCGGCGATCACCGCCGAGATCGGAACCATGAAGGTCGGGGAGGAGATCGACGCGCTCGAGGTGATGGGTCTCAACCCGACCAAGTACCTGGTCGTACCGAAGTTTCTGGCGATGCTGCTGGCGGTGCCGTGCGTGACCGTGGTGGCTATGTTCATCATGATCTTCGGCGGCTTTTTCGCGTCGGTGGTGGTAGTCGGCGTCGCTCCGGCGATCTACATCGACCAGACGGTGCAGTCGTTGGTGGAGAAGGACCTCCTCATCGGCCTGGTCAAGAGCGCGTTCTTCGCCATCGCCATCTGCTGGGTCGGCGTCTATCGAGGCTTCCAGGTCGAGGGCGGCGCCGAGGGGGTGGGACGCCAGACCACTTCGTCGGTGGTGACGGCGATTTTCCTCATCATCATTATCGATCTCGTTTTTACCGTGTTGTTCTACTTCCTATGATGATGGCGGACTCTTTCGATCCGATCATCGAGGTGGAGGGCCTGGTCGCCAGGTACGGCGATCGGACAGTCCTCGACGGTCTCGGCTTCAAGGTCCGCCGCGGCGAGATTTTCGTCATCCTCGGTGGCAGCGGCTCCGGGAAAACCACGCTGCTCAGGACTCTGGTGGGTCTGATGCGTCCGTACTCCGGTAGGATCATGATCCGAGGCGAGGATTTCACGGCGATGTCAGGTGACGAGCGCATCGAGCTGCGCAAGAAGATCGGGATGTGCTTCCAGGGTTCGGCGCTTCTCGATTCGATGTCGGTGGCGGACAACGTGGCGCTGCCGTTGCGTGAGCATACCGAGCTCGAGGAGTCGACGATCGAGATCATGACCAGGATCAAGCTCGAGCTCGTCGGTCTCGGCGGTTTTGAAAACTACCTTCCGTCGGAGCTCAGCGGCGGCATGCGGAAGCGGGCGGGTATCGCCCGTGCGATGGCGATGGACCCCGAAATCATCTTCTACGACGAACCGTCCGCCGGTCTCGATCCAATCGTTGCCGCCGGCATCGATGAGCTGATCCGGAAGATGCAGCAGACCTTCAACCTGACCAGCGTCGTGGTGACCCACGAGATGGAGAGTGTCAAGCTGATCGCCGACACGGTGTGCATGCTGGAGGGCGGCCGGATGGTGGGCATGGGCACCCTCGCCGAGCTCGAGCGCCTGGACCATCCGTACGTGCGACAGTTTTTTGCCCGGCGCGCGAACGAAGAGGATTCCGGAGACTCGGCCTATGCCAGGGCCTTGACCGGCAGCGACTGAAAAGAGGGACGATGCCCGCCAAACAGCACGATTTCACCGCAACCGAGATCAAGGCCGGCGCCCTGGTCGTGGTCAGTTTCGTGATCCTGATCGGGTTTCTCGCAATCGTCAGAGGCTGCCTGCCGCAGGACGACGACGCCAAGACCTACTTCGCGGTCTTCAGCGACATCACCGGGCTCAACCAGGGTGCCGACGTTCGCTTTGGCGGGGTCCGCGTCGGCCGGGTGGCGGCCGTCGATCCGGACCCGGAAAACCGGACCTTGATCCGGGTCCAGGCCCGGGTGCGGGCCGATATTCCGGTGAATCTCGGGAGCATCGCCACCATCGATCAGACCACCTTCACGGCCGAGAAACACCTCGAGATTTCGACCGGCGGTGCTGACCAGCCCCTCCATGAGAGCGGCGACACCCTGCGATCGAGCGCCGGCGGCGGTCTCTTTGACCTTCCGGACCTCGAGGGCGTGGTCGTGCGTCTCGAAACGATGCTCGACGGGCTCAACGTCCTGCTCGGGGTCTCACCGGGCCCAGCGGCAGGCGGCGCCGGCGAGACGGTGGATCTGGCCGAGGTTCTCGCCTCGCTCAAGCTCACCCTCGATGAAGGGGCGCAGGTCGCCCGCGGCGCAGGCGCCGTGATCGACGACAACCGCGCCGGTATCGAGCAGATCGTGACCCGGCTCGCCGAGCTCGAAGCCACTGCGACGGAGCTGATGGCCGGGCTCGACGAGGTCGTCGGCGAAAACCGCGGTTCGATCAACGCGACCTTCAGCAATCTCGAGCGTTTGACAGCCGAGCTGAATACACGGCTTGACGAGCTCGTGGTTACCCTCCAGGCCACGCTCGGCTATCTCCGCGATCTGGGCGGCAACAGCAGCGATCTGTTCAACGACCAACGGCCCAATATCGAGGAAATGCTCCTCAACCTCCAGGAGGCGACCCGGAACATGAAGGAGTTCTCCCGCATTCTCGCCGACCAGCCGGACGCGCTCATCCGCGGCAAGGGAACCCACGGGCGCAAGAACGAGGAGAAGAAATGAGATCCACTGCGATGCTCTCAGCGGCATTGTGCGCACTGTGTGCATGCGCCTCGGCTCCCAAGATCGACTACTACACGCTCGGTTTGCAGCCATCCGGCACGGTCGAGTCCGGCGTCAACCTGGAGGTCGAACGTCTGCGCACGACCGAAGCCCTGAGCCGGAGTCAGATCATGGTCCTCGCGTCCCCGACTCGGATCGAGTACTACGCCACCGATCAGTGGGCCGGTTCCGTGGGAGAGACGGTGCAGCAGAAGCTGGCGACGGAGTTTGGCGCTCCCGTCGACGGCAGGAGAACCTTGGTCGTGTCCGGGACGGTGCTCGCCTGTGAGCAGGTCGATGGACCCGACGTCACCCGGGCGCGCGTCAGGATCGCGATCGTGATTCGAGACCCGGCCACACCCCGTTATCAGCCCCCGTTGCTGGAAAAGTTCTACGATTCGAGCCGCCCGGTGTCGGCGCCGAACCCGGCCTCGCTGGTCGTGGAGCTGTCGCGCTGCGTCGAGGAGATCGCAGCCGAGATCGCCGCCGACGCCGCCAGGCTGTGACCATCCGCAGCCGGGTTGCGAAGCGCGGGTTGCTTCTCTTCACAGCGGTGGCGGTCCTGGCAGTCGGTGGTTGTGCGAGCCGGGGTCGTGTCTCCGGCGCCGACCTCATCCCGCATGGCTGGCCGGTCCCCGAGGACCTGGCGGCGGTGACCTCGCTGTTCGGCGTCGCCCGGGGTGGGTCGCGTCACGAGGGCCTCGACCTTTCGGCGCCGAAGGGAACCCGGGTCAGGGCGACGGCGGACGGGGTGGTGAGCTTTGCCGGCCGATCGGGAGATTTCGGCCGCCTGGTTGTGATCGACCACGGTGATGGCTACCAGACCCGCTACGCGCACCTCAAGAGCATCGAGGTCAAGACCGGGAAACGGGTGCAACGAGGCGCCGCCATCGGCACGGTCGGCAAGAGCGGCAACGCCACCGGGTATCACCTCCATTACGAGGTTCGCCTCCACGGTTCGGCGGTAAATCCAGCCCCCTACCTTTGACTCTTTCGGCGACTCGCGTATTGCATGAACGCGATATTGCAGGTACGGTGCCGCGCGTGCGGCCACCGTAGACGATAAGGGCTCGGGCCCGCGGCACGGACCGGAGACGCCAATGAGCAATGACAGCAAGCTCGGCACCTTCATCGGTGTCTTCACGCCGACGATCCTGACGATCCTCGGCGTGATCATGTACCTGCGGCTCGGCTGGCTGGTCGGAAACCTCGGTCTCATACGCATCATTCTCGTCGTCGTCCTCGCCAACGCAATAACCTTTGTGACCACCCTCGCGTTCTCGGCGGTGGCGACGAATGCCAGGGTCGGAGTGGGGGGCGCCTACTTCATCATCTCGCGCAGCCTCGGGCTCGAGCTCGGCGGCGCGATCGGCGTGCCCCTCTTCCTCTCACAGACGTTTTCAGTCACCCTCTACGCCTACGGACTTGCCGAGTCGTTCCGCTTCGTATGGCCCGACCTGCCGTTGCTGCCGGTGACGCTCGTGGTGGTGATCGGGGTTGGAGTGCTGGCCATTACCGGAGCTGAGCGGGCGCTCAAGGCGCAGGTCCTGCTGATGGGCTTCGTGGCGTTGTCGATTGCAGCTCTTGCCATTGGGGCGTATGTCCGCTCCTCCGGTTCGAATGCCGTAATCCATTCGCCCACCGGCGACATCGGGTTCTGGGCCGGATTCGCGGTCTTCTTCCCGGCGGTGACCGGCGTCATGGCGGGACTCGGGCTGTCGGGTGATCTGCGCGACCCCGGAAAGTCGATTCCACTCGGGTCGATCGCTGCCGTCGCCACCGGCTTCCTCGTCTATCTGTTGATTCCGATTCTCCTATCGCTGGGGGCGGACCCCACCGACCTCCGCGACGACCCGATGGTGTGGTCGCGGGTCGCCCTGCTCGGGCCGTGGCTCGTCCTGCCGGGGTTGTGGTCGGCGATCTTCTCATCGGCGGTGGGTTCGATCCTGGCGGCGCCGCGGACCCTCCAGGCGCTGGCGCGCGACGGGCTCGCACCGCGCTTCCTGTGGCGGCCGACCGGTGATTCCCGCGAGCTTCTGCCGGGCATGACGGTGGCGTTGGCAATCGCCGTCGCCGCGGTCTTCCTCGGCAACCTCAACGCAGTGGCGGCGGTCGTCTCGATGTTCTTTCTGACCGTATACGGCACGGTCAACCTCGTCGCCGCCTTTGAGGTCCTGAGCGGCGATCCGTCGTGGCGTCCGAAGATCAAGGTACCGTGGCCCGTCACCCTCGCCGGCGGACTGGCGTGCATCGTGGTCATGGTCCTCATCAACCCGATCGCCGGCGTTATCGCCCTGGTGGCCGAGTTCTCGCTCTGGATGTACCTGTCACGGCGCGCGCAGGAAGCCCGGTGGGGTGACGCCCGGCGCGGTCTCTACGAGGCCCTCATCCGCTGGGCGCTCATCCGGCTCACAGAACGACCGATGAGCGCCCGCAACTGGCGACCCCATCTGTTGACCTTTGTCGACGATCCGCTGAAGGAGCTCGATCTGATTCGCTTCGGCGACTGGTTCAGCCAGGGCCGGGGCGTCGTGACCGTGTGCAATCTGGTGGTCGGCGATCTCATCAGCGACGACCTCGACATCGCCGGTCGGAAAGACCGCATTCAATCGGTGATTGACGCCGAGGACATCGTGGTCTTCCCCGAGGTCGATGCCGTCAACGACGTGGTCGAGGGCATCGTCAACGTGAGCCAGGCCAACGGTATGGCGGGGATGTCGAGCAACACGGTCCTCCTCGGTTGGCCGGAATCGACCGCCCTGCGCGCCGAGTTCCTGCGATGTCATGCGCAGGCTCGAACGGCTCAACAAGTCGTTCGTGCTCGGTAGGATCCGGCCGAAATACATGTTCCGGCGAGAGAACCCGAGAATCCACGTGTGGTGGGGCGGACTCGAACGCAACGGCGATCTCATGCTGCTGCTCGCCCACCTCCTGCACTCGAACCCCGAGTGGCGCGGCGCGACCGTCGAGGTGCTCAGCCTCGCCTCCTCCGAGCTGATGAGGAGCCGAACCGAGACCTACCTCAAGAAGCTGCTGCCGGAGATCCGGATCGATGCCGAGGTCCGGGTGGTGCTCAAGCCCGCGGCCGAGTCGGTCACCGAGGTGATCCACCGTGAAAGTGCCGAGGCGGCGGCGGTCTTCCTCGGGCTCGAGGTGCCCGAGATTGGCAAGGAGGAGGCATACGCGGAGAGGATGGACCGGCTCGCCGGCGATCTCCCGGTAGTGTTCTTCGTCAAGAACTCGAGCCTCTTTGTCGGCGATTTGTTGGACGCCGCCGAGGCCGTGACCGAAGAGGAGGAGGGCGATGGGGACGGCGCCGACGACCGCCCCTCGCGCGACACGAAGCCGCTGCCGGAGTGAGTGTCTCCACCACCCAGACTCCAGCATCCACGATGGTAACGCGGTCTCGGCGGTCGGCCGATCAGTACCCACGCTCGGGATCGACGACGGAGAGAAGCGGCTTGCCGGCGACGAATCGGCGCAGGTTTTCCCGGAAGAGCAGCCAGAACCGTTCGCGGTCCGTGTCCGAGCGGGCGGCGTAATGGGGCGTGATGATGACGTTGGGGGCCCGCCACAACGGATGTTCGGGCGGCAGCGGCTCGGGGTCGGTCACGTCGAGACCCGCGCCGGCGATGAGTCCTTCCTCGAGGGCGGCGACCAGCGCGTCGGTGCCGACGGTGCCGCCGCGGCCGACGTTGATAAACAACGCGGTCGGTTTCATGATGGCGAAGAGTCCGGCGTCAAACAGACCTGTGGTCTCCGGTGTCAGCGGGAGACAGTTGACCACGACGTCGGCCTCGGCCGCAAAGGCCGGCAATTCCGCGGTCAAGCCGACCCGGTCGACGAACGACGGTCCGCTACGGCTGCTGGAACGGATGCCGGTCACCCGCATTTCCGCCGCGGAGGCGAGGCGTGCGACCTCGGTGCCGATGCCGCCGAGACCGACCACCAACATGGTCTTGCCGCGGAGCCGGCTGAGCGGGGCGGCGTCGGCGATCTCCGATCGCTCCCAAGCGCCTTCAGCCTGGGCGGCGAAGGCGTGACTGAGACCGCGAGCGAGGGCGCGCACCAGCGCCATCACGTGCTCGGCGATCTCCGGTGAGGTCAGCTTCTGACCGTTGGTGAGCAGCACCTTGCCGCTGCCGAGCTGAGGAATCTCGAGATAGTCCTCGACGCCGGCCGAACCGACCTGGACCCAGCGCAGCCGTGAACCCGCCGCGAGCAGCTCGGGGGTGGCCGCGCCGATGATCGCGTCGGCGTCCGCGACCTGTGTCATTGCCTCCGCGGTCGAATCGAAGGGAACGATTTCGACCCCGGGCGCCACCACCGCCAGGAGAGACAGCCGATCGGGCCACAGATTGCGCCACAGGACCTTGTGGGGCGCCGTCCACCCGGGATCGGCGCTGGTGGGCGACGCGCCTTCACGGAGCTGGCGGCGCTCCGTCAGCTCCCACGGCGGCCGCAGCCCGCCGACCTCGGCCACGATGGCCTCGACGGCCTCGTACGCCGCCTGTGGGTCGTGCTCTCGCCATTCGACAAACCAGTCCGGAGTCGAAGCGTTGACGATCTCGGCGGCTGTCGCTCCCGCCCGGAGACCGGATTCGACAACCGCGGCGAGAGCCGTCAGACGCTCGATCTGGCCGCTCAGGAGCTCAGCACTTCCCGGCGTCCCGTGACCGGGAATGACCAGCTTCGGATCGAGGCCTTGAAGCCTTTCGAGGGCCGCGATCCAGGCCACGATGTCGGTGTCGGTCGTCGCCTCAACCCGGCCGACGCTGGTCGTGCGTCCGACCACGAGGAGGCGCTCCCCGGGCAGCCACACCGCCGCGTCGCCGGCAGTGGCACAACGGCCGAGATCGTAGAGCACCACCTCGCGCTTGACGTCGGCGACTGTAAAACCGGAGCCGAACACGATCACCGCGTGGCCCGCGGACGTCGAATCGCGAGGCCGGCTCTCGGGCCAGAGCTCGATGGCCGGCCCCGCCGCGGCGCTGTTCAATGCTCCGGTGGCGAGGAGATAGCGAGGAGGAGGCGTTGCCGGTGCTCCGAGGAGATCCACCGCCAGCAGGTCCTCGCCGATCTGGATCCGGACCTGGTTGCGCCCGGTGGCTTTGTCGACGGTCACGCTGATACCGGACGGCAGCGTCCCAGGTGCCGGGTCGTCGGCGCTGAGGGTGTTCGCAAGGGGCAACCCGGTGATCAGCATTGCGGAAAGGACACAGCGGCTGAGCTGGCAGTCAATCATCGTCTTCATGGTGTGGATCATACCCGGGATTGTCGTGCGAATGCCCTTACTCCAGACTCCTGCGAAGAGACCGGCCCGGAATTCAGCGCGAGAGTTGCCCGGGTGACGCAATCGGGAGATGATGATATCGGAGGAGGGTGACTGCCGTGCAGGCGATTGGACAACCGGCCCGAACAACCAGCGCGCACAAGAGGCGGAGGCGTTGGCCGCGACGGCTCCTGAAGCTCGCCCTCGGTGGGTTGATGTTGGTGCTAATCGCTGCGGGCGTCCTTTTCTGGTCCTCCGACTGGGGAGCGACGCTCGGCGGGAGCATCGAAGGCGAGCGGCTGGCGCGGGTCGATGCGAGCCCGAACTTCGTCGACGGCAAGGCTCACAACAAGGTCGAGACGAATCTGGGATCGGGCGACACCTGGGCCGATACCCGGGATTTCGTCGTCGAGTACTTCCGTGGCGCCAAGCAACGGAAACCGCCCGCCGCGGTCCCGATGGTCGTGCCGGATCCGGGCGATCTGGAATCGATTCGAGAGCGGGGCGTCAGGTTCATCTGGCTCGGCCATTCGACCGTTTACCTCGAGGTGGACGGCACCCGGGTACTGATCGATCCGGTGTGGTCCGAACGGGCTTCTCCGTTCAGGATCGTGGGCCCGAAACGAAGCCATCCGGTGCCGATCGCGCTGGCGGATCTCCCGGTCGTGGACGTCGTGGTGATCTCGCACGACCACTACGACCATCTCGACCCGACTGTGGTTCGAGAGCTCGCGCCCAAAGGAGTCCGCTTCGCGGTGCCGCTCGGGGTCGGCGCCGACCTCGAGGCCTGGGGGGTCCCCGTTGATCAGATCATCGAGCTCGACTGGTGGCAAGGAGGGACAGTCGGCTCCATTGCCGTGGTCGCCACTCCTGCAAGGCACTTTTCCGGTTGGCCGATTCCGGACCGCGACCGTAGTCTGTGGGCGTCGTGGACAATCGTCGGGCCACATTCCCGCGTTTTCTACAGCGGTGACACCGGCTGGCACGACGATTTCCAGAAGATCGGCGACACTTACGGGCCCTTCGATCTCACCATCATCAAATGCGGCGCCTACGGTGAAGGCTGGCCCGATATTCACATCAACGGCGTCCAGGCGGTCGAGGCGAATGTCGTGTTGAAGGGCCGCCGAATGCTGCCGGTCCACTGGCTCACCTTCGATCTCGCCCTCCACCCGTGGGACGAACCCATTCGCCAGGTCGTGGACACCGCTGCCGAGCTCGATGTCGAGGTGATCACGCCCCAGCTGGGTGAGCTGGTCGATCTCGAAGATCGTGTTTCGACCTCACGGTGGTGGCAAGCGCCGCCCGGCAAAACGGCGCCCTCGCAATAAGGTAGAATCGCCGACTCGTTTATGGCTTTTTTCATCTGGGTCGGTTTCGTGCTGCTGGTGCTGGGTCTCCTGGCGCTCGACCTGGGTGTCTTCCACCGCAAGACAAAGGCCGTCTCGATCAAGGAGGCGCTCGCGTGGACGGGGTTCTGGGTCGCCCTCGCGTTGGCCTTCAACGTTTTTGTCTACTTCCTTTACGACCACCACTGGTTCGAGTTCGGGTCCACGCTGCGCCACGAGCTCGACGGCGGCCAGGCTGCGATCCGGTTTTTGACCGGATACGTCGTCGAGAAGTCGTTGTCGGTCGACAATATTTTTGTTATCGCCATGATATTTGCATACTTCAAGGTGCCGTTGGCCTACCAGCACCGGGTGCTGTACTGGGGGATTCTCGGCGCGCTCGTGATGCGCGGAATCATGATCGCGGCCGGCACGGCTCTGATCGCCGCGTTCAGCTGGACGATCTACCTCTTCGGCGCGATTCTGCTGCTGACGGCGGCGCGGCTGCTCGTCGTCCGACACGACAACCTGGAACCCGAGCGCAACCCCATGGTGCGGCTGGTGCGCAAGGCTTTTCCGGTCAGCGACGATTTTCACGGCAGTCGGTTTTTCACCTCGGCTGGCGGAAAAAGAGCAATCACGCCGCTTTTCCTGGCGCTGATCGTCGTCGAGACCTCGGACGTGCTCTTTGCGGTCGATTCGATCCCGGCGATCTTCGCCATCACGACCGACCCGTTTCTGGTTTTCACTTCGAACGTCTTTGCGATTCTCGGGCTGCGTTCGCTGTATTTTGCCGTTGCCGGGATGGTGGAGAGGTTCCGATACCTGAAGATGAGCCTGGTCTTCCTGCTCGCCTTTATCGGCGTCAAGATGTTGTTGTCGCATCGACACCCCATTCCGACGGTGATTTCCCTGGCGGTCATTGCCGGGATCCTGGCGGTTGGAGTCATCGCATCGATCTATGCCTCGGATCGTGATACCGCCAGGCTGGTGTCGCCATTGGGCGACGAGCTCGAGCGCCTGGCCAGGGTCGGCATGCGCCAGGGGCGGCGGGTCGTCATCCTGGTGGTCGGCTCGACGGTGCTGCTTGTCGGGCTGGCAATGACCGTGCTGCCGGGGCCCGCGTTCCTGTTAATTCCTGGCGGCCTCGCCATCCTCGCTGTCGAATTCGTGTGGGCGAGGCGATGGCTGCTGAGGATCCGGCGAGGGGTCGAGAGGGCAAAACGATCAAAGGCAGTTGACGAACGGACGGGGGATCCGTGAGTTGACCGGGCGCTTTCGCGAAGGCGCCTGCCGCCGCACCTACTTCTTCTTGAACACCGCCCGCCAGCCGGTGGCGTGGGGAACCGGGCGCAGACGAAGCGAGGCGCCGCGAAAGCTCTCGTGGGCCGGTTCGCTGACGTAGAGCAGGGTAGGGTCGATCGATCGGGCGCGTTGCAGCATTCGGTGAGCGTGGCGCCGCGGCGCCACCGCGTAGACCAGAGTAACCGGACCCTCGGCGCCGTCGCCGCTGAAGATCGTCACGTCGTGGCCGTCATTGCGGACGGCCTCGGCGATCTCGTCTCCATGAGTGTTGGAGAGAATCCGAACCACCAAGGTGCCCATCGCCAGGCGACGCTCGACCAGAATGCCCACCGCGTTGCCCGCCGCGAAGCCGCCGGCAAAGGCGAGCGCAAGGAAGATGCTCTCGTTGATACGAACGATGACCTGGCTGACGGCCACGATCCAGATCATGACCTCGCAAAAACCGAGCATCACGGCGACGGTCATGTAGCCCTTGACGATCGACACCGTCCGCACCGTGCCGAGGGTCACGTCGCAAATCCGGAGCACGAAGATCATGATGCACAACAGCCACACCGGGATCGTGGCGATCCACTCCATCAGCCGCCGCTCCCGGTTTTTTTGATGACGACGATCGTCAAATCGTCCTTGAGCGGTGCAAAGGACGACACGCGGTCGACAATCGCCTCGTAGATCCCCTGCGCCGAGAGGTGTTTGTTGGCGCGCACAGTCTCTTCCAGGAGATGAGGGGAAAAGAGCTCGCCGCCCTCGCGCTCGTGTTCGCTGAGGCCGTCGGTGTGGAGCAGGAATATGTCGCCGTCGCCCATGAGGTTGACCTCGTTGACCGTGTATCGCGGCTTGTACCCAAGCGGGCCGAAATTTTTCGAGATGTCGATGTCATCTTCGGATGGGAACATTCCGAGCGGATAGAACGATACCAGGCGGTCCGAGGAGATGGTGACAAACCGGTCATACTCAGCCGAGAAAACGATCGGGGCCGGCGCGCCGGCCGACACGAACCGGAATTTCCCACTCGCCGAGATTTCGCCATAGACGAGGGTGATGTACTTGTCGACACTGAGCGAGCTGTGAAAACGCGTGTTGAGGAGCTCAAACAGCCTGGTGGTGACCTCGCCGAAGCGGTCGAGCTCGTACAGAACCCCGGTCAGGAAGGCCTGGTGCAACATCGCGGCGGCGAGAGCATCGGTTATCTTGTGGCCGGAGACGTCCGCCACCAGGATCCCGAGACGTCCCCGGATCTCGGTGAGTTTGGCTGCGACGGCTTTGTTGCCGGCGTCGGTGGCCGTCCGGATCCTGCGGTCGATGTCGTAGCGCTTCTCGAAGTCCAGGTAGACGATGTGGTCGCCGCCCGCGGCGCCGTTGAGAAACACCGTGTCCCCATGGACTTCGACACCGCCGCGTCGGGCCGGTTGGGACGGCGGGCGGATGCGCCGGACGATGTGAACGAAGTTTTCGATCTCCGTGCAGCAGAGGCCGTGGGTGGGCAGTTGGGTGAGGGAATCAGCATTCATGGTGTTCAATTTCGTGTGCTTCCGGTTTCAGCCCGCAAACGGAAATGCCCGTGCGGCGCGTTATGATCAAGCATAAACCATCATTCATCAACGGAAGGATGAAAATGGCGAGGGAGGAGCGGTCATTTGATCGCCCAGGTCATCAAGAGAAGGGTTACGACACAATGAAAAGCATCGACGTGCGCGCGACCACCGGGATTCTGGCAGACCTGATCTGGAAGAAAGACCGGCAGGCGCTTTCCGAATTCCTGAACAAACTGCCACCGCAGGATCTTCCAATCGCGGTTTCGAGGCTCGACACGAGCGATCGTTCGGAGCTGCTCGAGATGCTCGACGCCGAGGACGCCGCCGACCTCCTGCTCGCTCTACGGGAGCTCAGTCCCCACGATATGCTGGCCAGAATATCGCCCGAAGCCGCCGCCGCGATCCTGCACGAGCTCCCCAGCGATATCGAAACCGACATCGTGGGAGCGCTCAAGCCGCGAGCGGCGAAGCGGATCCTGGAAATGCTGCCCAAGGGCGAAATGGATGATGTCCGGAACCTGGCGAGCTACGACCCGGACGTCGCCGGCGGCCTCATGGTGACCGAGATCCTCCACTACCCCACGACGGCCACCATTCGGCAGGTGGTTGATGATCTGCGAACCAACGCGGCTGTCTACGCAGACTACAACATCCAGTACATCTATGTGACCGATGTTGCCGAGACCCTGGTCGGGGTGCTGAGGATCCGCGATCTGCTGCTCACGGAAAGCGAAACTGTCCTTGGTGATCTGATCATCGAGGAACCGGTGACGACGGATCATTTGACGGGTTTGGACGAACTCAGCGACGTGTTCGATAGTCACCGCTTCCTGGGTCTGCCGGTGGTCGCAAACGGTAGGCTGCTCGGCGTCGTTCGTCGCGCGGCCGTCGAGGAGGCGATCGCCCAGAAGACGGCACGACAGTTCCGTCTCGTCCAAGGCATCATCGGTGGGGAAGAGGTGCGGACCATGCCGGTGCCCCTACGCTCCGGACGCCGCCTGGCCTGGTTGAGCGCCAACATCGTCCTCAACGTCGTGGCGGCGAGCGTGATCGTATATTTCGAAAGTACCTTGGCCCGATTGATCGCTCTCGCGGCCTTCCTGCCGATCATCTCGGACATGAGCGGATGCTCAGGGAACCAGGCGGTTGCGGTCAGCATGCGCGAGCTCTCACTCGGGCTCGTCAGGCCACGTGAGACTCTGAGGGTGTGGGCAAAGGAGGTCAGCGTGGGCCTCATCAACGGCGCCGCCCTGGGCCTGCTCCTCGGGCTCGTCGCGTGGTTGTGGCGGGGAAGCCCGATTCTCGGAGTGATCGTCGGGGCTGCTCTTGCACTCAATACCCTGGTTGCCGTTTCCATCGGCGGTACCGTTCCCCTGGTGCTGAAGGGTCTGGGAGTCGACCCGGCCCTGGCATCGGGGCCGATCCTGACCACGGTCACCGACATTTGCGGCTTCTTCTTCGCCCTCGGACTGGCTTCGCTGGCGCTGTCGTCGGGTTATCTGTGAGCCCGGCGGTGCTGGTTTCGCCAATGACATAAGTTTTTCAAATAAAGGGTTTTGGACACATGCACGGAGCTCGGATTGCCCGTATAATGATTTTCGGCGCGCCCGCAGACCCGGTCGGTGAACCACGCGAGACGGAGTGATTTTCGATGAACGATGCGCCCGCGATTGGCGGAAAGCTCGCCGAAGAAGCTGGAGACGTCGGCGATCCGGTACCGATTCTCGACGGTGCGAGCTCGCAACCGATACAATTTCCGCCGGAGCTCGAAGCAGAGGTCAAGATTGCCTGTGACCCGCTGAGCGATCTCGAGGAGCGGCTCGAGGCGTTTGAAAACATCTTCGAGTCCGAGGTTGGCGACACTCGCCTCGCTCGAGCACGGAATATCGAACGCGAGACCGGCCTCCGCCAACTCTACCTCAAATTCGACGGCGGCAACCCGACCGGAACCCAGAAGGACCGCATCGCCTTTGCGCAGGCGATGGATTCGATGCGCCGAGGTTTCGATACGGTCACGGCGGCGACCTGCGGGAACTACGGCGCCGCTCTCGCCATGGCGGCGTCGTTTGCGGGTCTGCGGTGTGAGGTTTACATTCCGTCGGGTTATCAGGTCAAGCGGGCCCCCGACATGCTGCGCTACGGTGCCGAAATCATCACCGTCGACGGAGACTACGAGGCGGCGGTCGAACGATCGCGCATCGAGGCGGGAAAGCGTGAGCTCTACGACGCCAACCCGGGCGGCGCCAACACCGGTATTCAACTCCGGGCCTACGGCGAGATCGCCTACGAAATCTACGACGAGCTGAGGGACGCTCCGGCCGCGGTCGCCGTACCGGTGTCGAACGGGACCACGCTGGCCGGAGTCCACAGGGGCTTTCAGAGCCTCTATCGCCGGGGCAAGACTTCCCGTATGCCGCGGATTATCGCCGGTTCGTCGTACCAGAAGAACCCGATCGTCCAGTCGTTTCTCAACGGATCCGGCAGCTGCGAGGACCTCGATCCGGTAAAGATCCGCGAGACCGCCGTCAACGAGCCGCTGATCAACTGGCACTCGATCGACGGCGACCTCGCACTCGACGCCATCCGGTCGACCTCCGGCTGGGCGTCCTACGCCAGCGATCGCGCGATGTCGAATTTCTCGCGCCTGGTCTCGACCAGCGAAGGCCTGAGCGTGTTGCCGGCGTCGACGGCGGGTCTCATCGCCCTCCTCGACGGAGCGAAGAAGAGCGACCTGGCCAACGACCGATACGTTGTGATTCTCACCGGGAGGCGCTGATGACCGCGAGTGAGTTTCCGGAAGGAAACGCGATTGTCTACTGCGAAGGGGCCTTCGCCACCACCAACGGCAAGACCGCGCACGGGCTCGTGCGCCGGTCGCAACGCTACCGCGTGCTGTCGGTGGTCGATTCGAATTACGTCGGCGAGGACGCTGGAGCAGTTCTCGATGGCCGCCCATCCGGAATCCTGGTCAAAGCCGATCTTGCCTCGGCCGTCGACGATGCAGTCGAGGAGGGCCTGCAGCCGACCCACCTCGTGATCGGCCTGGCGCCGGACGGCGGGCGTTTGAGTCCCGGGGCGCGCGCCGATATTCGCCGCGCCATCGAAATGGGCTTGAACGTGGATTGCGGCCTCCACGACTTCTTGACCGAAGATCCCGAGATGGTCGCCCTTGCCGCCGAGCACGGCGTCACCCTGCGCGACATCCGCAAGCCGCCGCCCCGGTCCGAGATGCACTTTTTCGAAAACACGATCGGCGAGGTCGATTCACTCAAGGTGGCCCTGCTCGGCACCGATTCGGCGGTGGGCAAGCGAACCACCGCCTGGCTCCTCAACGACGCGCTCGAGGCCTCCGGGCACTCGAGCGTCATGGTGGGTACCGGACAGACGGCGTGGCTCCAGGGAGCGCGCTACGGTATCGTGCTCGACAGCCTGGTCAACGACTTCATCGCCGGCGAGATCGAACACGCGGTGTGGAGCGCTTGGACACATGAGCGTCCCGAGGTCATCATCGTCGAGGGTCAGGGCAGCCTCCTCAACCCGGCCTACCCGGGCGGATTCGAGATTCTGGCGGCGGCGCGTCCGGATCTCATCGTCCTCCAGCACGCGCCCGCACGCGTCGAGTACGACGGTTTCCCGGGTCATGCAATGCACCCCCTCGAACACCAGATCGCTGCGCTCGAGCTGATCTCCGGGCGTCGGGTGGTAGCGATCACCATCAACCACGAGAAGCTCTCGGGGGACGAGATCTCGAAAACCTGCGAGGAGATCGCCGAGGACACAGGGCTCCCCGTCTTCGACGTGCTTCGCGACGGCGCCGAAGGGCTCGCCGCCGTGGTGGCCAAATGGCTGCCGTCCGGATCGGCGTCAAAGAAGGACGGTGGTCGGTGATCGATCTCGAGTCGCTGCTGGTCATCGACCGTCTCGAGATCGGTCCCGTCAAGGTTGAGGGTCAGCGATTGGTGGCGCCTTACACGGTGCATCGCGGGGGTGGGAGCGAATCCACCGATCTCATCTATCGCTACGAGGAGACGGTCTTCGATCCAAAGGACGAGTCGGCCGTCAATCTGGCGTCGGTGATAGCGGCCCAAGTCGCGCTGAATTACGGCCTCTTCTGTCGCGAGATCGTATTCCACGGTCCCTTCGACCGTCACGACCGCAGCCTGCTCGCCGAGATGGCGGCAAATACAGCGCGCGAGATCTACGTCAAGAAGTTCCTCGAGCCGAACCCGTTTCTCCTCGGTGAGCCCGCATCGCTGATCCCTGAAAAACGGGACAGCTACCTTCTCGCAAAACTCGTGTTCGCCGACAGCGAGCCTCCGCAACCCGCCCCGTGGACGACCGACCGCGGACGGTGCCTCATCCTGTCTTCAGGTGGCAAGGAGAGCCTTCTCAGCCATGGGTTGATCGACGAGTTGGGCTCCGAGTCCCATCCGGTCTTCGTCAACGAGTCGGGCCGTCACTGGTTTACCGCGCTCAACGCCTACCGCCACTTCTCGAAGAACGTCGCCAACACGGCGAGGGTATGGACGAACTCGGATCGGGTCTTCGCATGGATGCTGCGCCATTTACCCTTTATCCGCCCGGATTTTGCGACCCTGAGGTCCGACGAGTATCCGATCCGGCTGTGGACGGTGGCGGTCTTTTCGTTCGGGGTGCTGCCGTTGGTCCGCAAGCGGGGGATCGCGCGGTTGGTGATCGGCGACGAGTTCGACACCACACAACGGTCGTCGCTGCACGGGGTTCCGCATTACAACGGCCTCTTCGACCAAAGCCGCTTCTTCGACGCCCGGATGAGTCGCTTTTTCGTGCGCAAGGGCTGGAACCTGAGCCAGTTCTCGATCCTACGACCGCTCTCGGAGCTCTTGGTGGAGAAGGTCCTGGTCGAGCGTTATCCCGAATTGCAGCAGCTGCAGACCTCCTGCCACGCGACCCACACCGAGGCTGAGCAGATACGGCCGTGCGGCCGCTGTGAGAAGTGCCGGCGGGTGGTCGGGATGCTGGTGGCGCTGGGCGCCGATCCCGCACGCTGTGGCTACACGGGCGAGCAGATCGAGGCCTGCCTGCGAGCGCTCGAAGGTTCGCCGCCCCACCAGGAGGCGCCGGCGATCGAGCAGCTGATGCGAATGTTGGCAGAAAGGGGCGCCGTCGAGCTTGCGCCGGCGGCGGCGAAAAAACTCAAACCGCGACCCGAGGTGATGAAGATTCGGATCGACCGTGAGCGTTCACCTGTCGAGGCGGTGCCGGTCGATCTCCGGCGTGGGCTGTACCGTATCTTCCTCGAGCATGCCGACGGCGCCATCCGGCGCACCGGCCGGGTGTGGGTGGAAGATTATCCACTCGACGGGCCGGATTTCTTCAAGCCGCACCCCTTCGAGGCGTCGAATGCCGAGGTGGACGACGAGATCGGAGGGGCGCGCCCCCACATCCTGGGGGAGTTGACGTGGCCGGAAGCAAAGATACGTTTTGAAGAGGTCGACATCGCGCTGCTGCCGGTGGGCGCGATCGAACAGCACGGCCCCCACCTGCCCCTCGACACCGATGCCTTCGACGCAGAGCATCTCGCGCGCCGGGTGGCGGAGGCGTGCTCGAACCCGAAGCCACTCGTGCTGCCGTTGGTCTCCTATGGGGTTTCCTACCACCACGACGATTTTCCGGGCACCATCAGCGTCAGCAACGACGCGCTGGCGCTGATGGTCTACGACATCGGTATCTCATGTGCCCGCAACGGCATCACCAAGCTGGTCGTGATCAACGGTCACGGCGGCAATACCCCTACCCTTCAGTACGCGGCGCAGATGATCAATCGCGACGCCCACATCTTTGCCGCCGTCGACACGGGTGAAACCTCCGACGTCGACATGGCGGAGCTGTGCGAGACCCCGAACGATGTGCACGCGGGGGAGTTCGAGACCTCGACCAGTCTCGCCATCCGCCCCGATCTGGTGCGGATGGACCTCGCCGAGGCTTTCGTGCCCGATTTCTCCAGTCGATACCTCGACTTCACAACCCGACGGAGCATCGATTGGTATGCGAAAACCGTCGCCATTTCGCCGAGCGGCGTGCTCGGTGACCCCACCCGCGCCACCGCGGATAAGGGCCGCAGAATGTGGAAGATCATGGTTGCCAACCTGGTCGAGTTGGTCGAAGATCTCAAGGGCCTGACCCTCGACGAAATCTACGAACGAAGGTATTGATGAAGATCACGGCGATCGACGTTGGTGAGGTCACGTTCAAGCTCTCTGAGCCGTACACAATTGCCTACGAGACCATCGACACCGCCGCGAACGTCTTTGTGCGAATCGAGACGGATGGCGACCTGGTCGGATTCGGGTGTGCCGCGCCGGACGAGGAAATAACACGCGAGAGCTCGGACTCGGTGGTGGCCGCGATCCGCGAGGTCGCGGAACCGGCGCTCAAAGGGTCCGATCCGCTCCGTCTGGCGATGCTGATGGAGCGGCTGCAAAAACCGCTGGAACAGCAGCCGTCGGCGCGCGCGGCGGTTGACATGGCGCTCCACGATATTCTCGGCAAACGGGCGGGGCTCCCGCTGTGGAAGTTGCTCGGGGGGTACCGGGATCGTATTCGGACCAGCGTGACGGTCGGCATCTTGCCGGTTGCCGATACGGTCCTCGACGCCAAACGATGGGTAGGAGACGGCTTTCAGTGCATCAAGATCAAGGGCGGGCGAGATGTCGCGCTGGACATCGAGCGGATCCTCGAAGTTCGACGAGCGGTGGGTGAAAAAATCGGGCTTCGCTTCGACGCCAACCAGGGCTACTCGGTGGCTGAGTCGATCGAGTTTGTCGAGAAGACACGGAGTGCCCGCCTCGAGCTGATCGAGCAGCCGACCGCCAAAGGTGAACCTGATCTCCTCGGTCGCGTCACGGCCGGGGTGCACATCCCGGTGATGGCCGACGAGAGTCTGATGGACCTCCGTGACGCGTTCCGCCTCGCGCGGCGGGACCTGGTGGACATGGTCAACGTCAAGCTGATGAAGGTGGGCGGCATCGCCGAGGCACTGCAGGTCAACGCCGTGGCACGGTCGGCCGGGCTCGAAGTCATGGTCGGGTGCATGGATGAATCCGCGCTCGCCATCGCTGCCGGACTCCATTTTGCGCTCGCGCGGCCGAACGTCGAGTATGCCGACCTCGACGGACACCTGGCGCTGATCAACGACCCCGCACACGGTGCGGTCATCTGCCGCGCCGGATACCTGTTTCCGACCGGAAGGCCCGGAATCGGTTTCGACCCGCTCGAACTCTGATCGGCCTTACGCAACGAGACCGTTGCTCGGATGACCGTATCGGGCGAGCCCGCATATTTCACCAGGTTCCTACTGCGGCCGCCGATGCACCGCACCCAGCGGTGATATCTCGCCTCGGGGTGCTCGAAGTGCTGTCAAGTACGCCTCCGCGCCCCTCGGATCGCAAATCCCACCGGGCACGGCGCCTCGCCGCCCTCGCCACGAAACCCGGAAAGATATGCGTGTTACGCTGGGGCCATGTCGATCAGCAAATTCATGGAACGCCACTATCTTCACTTCAACGCCGCCACCGTGGTGGATGCGGCTCGAGCCTACCGTGAGGTCGTCGACGGCGGGGGATCAATGCTCCTGGCGATGGCCGGGGCCATGAGCACCGCCGAGCTCGGTCGCTCGCTCGCCGAGATGATCAGGCAGGGCAAGGTACACGCGATCTGCTGCACCGGCGCCAACCTCGAGGAGGACGTCTTCAACCTGGTCGCTCACGACCACTACGTCCGCATCCCGAGGTGGCGTGATCTGACGCCGGCGGACGAGCAGCGGCTGCTGGAGCGCCACCTCAATCGGGTCACCGACACCTGCATCCCCGAAGAGGAGGCGATGCGGCGCATCGAGCGCGCCGTCCTCGATCTCTGGCGGGAGGCGGATCGAGAGGGACGCCGCGAGCTGCCGCACGAGTTCTTTTACCAGGCGATCCGCCGGGGAATGCTGGTCGAGCACTACCAGATCGATCCTCGTGACTCCTGGCTCGTCGCCGCGGCCGAGGCCGACCTTCCGCTCTTCGTTCCCGGATGGGAGGACTCAACCCTTGGCAACATCTATGCGGCGCGGGTCATCGAGGGCAAGGTCAAAAACGTCACCACCGTGAGGGGCGGTATCGAGTACATGGTCAAGCTGGCAGACTGGTATACGAAAACCGCGCCTGAGGGCGGAATCGGTCTCTTCCAGATCGGCGGCGGCATCGCCGGCGATTTCCCGATCTGCGTCGTGCCGATGCTGCACCAGGACCTGCGTCGCACCGAGGTGCCGTTGTGGAGCTACTTCTGTCAGATCTCCGACTCCACGACGAGCTACGGCTCCTACTCGGGGGCGGTGCCGAACGAGAAGATCACCTGGGGAAAGCTCGGCGTCGACACTCCGAGCTTTGTGATCGAATCCGACGCCACCATCGTGGCGCCGCTGGTCTTTGCCTACGTTCTCGGCTGGTGACTCGCAAATATCTGGCCCAGAAAACGGTAGACCAGCTTGGCGGCGAGAAAATCGCTCGCCCATTGGCCAGGCGTCGGCAACAGCTCCACAACGTCGAAGGCAACCACGCACGACCGCTTCGCCACCTGTTCTAAGAGCGCCGTCACCTGGTACCAGTCGAGCCCACCGGGCTCGGGCGTGCCGGTGGCGGGGAGGTATGCGGGGTCGAAGCAGTCGAGGTCGATGGTCACGTAAACGTGCTCCCCGAGGAGTCCGACCACGCGTTCGATCCAATCGAGCGAGGCCCCGGGGCCGCAGATGCGGTGGGCGAAGAAGACCCGTTCCTGGTCGAGCTTGAGCATCTCGTCGCCATCAACCGCTCGGATGCCGACCTGAACGATGGGACAGATCTCTCGCGCCCTTGCCATGACGCAGGCATGGTTGAAGGCCGAGCCCTCGTAGGACTCGCGCGTGTCGGCGTGGGCGTCGAGCTGGAGGACGGTAACTCCCGGACGGTGGCGGGCGGCGGCGCGGATCGAACCGATCGAGATCGAGTGGTCGCCGCCGAGAATCACCGGGAGGATGTTCTTCTCGAAAAGCTCGCCGACGCGCTCATCGACCCGATCGGCGAGCTCTTCCGGTGGCCCGTCGCAGAGCACCGGATCGAGTGTGGCGATGCCCATCTGGCAGGGCTCGGTGCCGGTCACGAGGTCGTAGAATTCGATGTGGCGGGAGGCCGTGAGGATCGCGTCGGGCGCGCGGTCGGCGCCTTTCTTCCAGGTGCTGGTGCGGTCGTAGGGCACCGGCAGGATCGCGGCCCGTGCCGAAGCGATATCGGCCAACTCGGCGGGCAGGTCGAAGTATCCCTTCGAGGTGTCGTGTTCGCCCATGCTCACTCCAGATAGGTGTAACCGGTCAGCCCACGATCGTAGGCGGCGAGCAGCCCGCGACTCTCGGCGGCGGTCATGCGTCCCGCACGGACCGATCTTTCACAATCCCTACGAATCGCGCGGTAGAGCTCCCGCGGGTCGTACTGGAGATAGCCAAGCACGTCGCTGACCGTGTCGCCCTCGACCTCCTCGGCGATATACCACTTGGCGTCGCGATCCAGGCGAACGTGGACCAGGTTCGCGTCGCCGAAGAGATTGTGGAGATCGCCGAGAGTCTCCTGGTAGGCGCCGACCAGAAAGATCGCCAGGTAGTACGGTTCGTTCGCGCGCCGCTCGTGGACATAAATCACCGGCGCCACGTCGACCTCGTCGACAAAGCGGTCGATCTTGCCGTCGGAGTCGCAGGTGATGTCGACCAGAGTCGCGCTCCTCAGCGGCTCCTCGTCCAATCTATGGATCGGCATTACCGGGAACACCTGGTCAACGGCCCACGCGTCGGGGACGGATTGAAACACCGACAGATTGCAGAAGCAGGTGTCGCTGAGCTGGACCTCGAGCTCCTCCAGCTCTTCCGGCATCGGATCGAGCTCGCGGGCGTAATTCAGGACCTTGCGGCAGGTCGACCAGTAGATTCGCTCGACCAACCCGCGGTAGGTGAGGCTCAAGTTTCCGACGTTGAAGAGGATCGTGGCCTCTTCGCGCGCCTGTTGGGCATCGTGAAATGCTTCGAGAAAGCGATCCTCGTTCACCGACCGGTAGGCTTCAACGATGTCCTGCAGGACGCGCGGTGGTCTGGCGTCGGAGCCGGCGATGGTCGCCTCGTTGTCGTTGTCGGTCCAGCGGTCGGGCCGGCTCGAGGCGAGGACGTCGAAGACAATCAGACTGTGATGGCACACCAGCGCTCGCCCGGCCTCGGTGACGATCGTCGGGTGCGGGATGGCAAGCTCGTCGCAGACGCTCATGATCCGGTAGACCACGGTCATCGCGTACTCGTTGAGGCTGTAGTTGACCGAAAAGTCGCTGTTTGACTGGGTTCCCTCGTAGTCGACGCCGAGCCCTCCGCCGACGTCGATGAATCGAAGCGGCGCGCCAAGCTTCCACAGCTCGACGAATACCCTGGCCAGCTCCGCCATGCACTTGTTGATCACGTTGATGTCGCTGATCTGGCTGCCCATGTGGCAGTGGAGCATCTGCAGGCAATCCAACATTCCCTCGCCGCGGAGGCGTTCCACCACCTCGAGGATCCCCGGAATATCGAGACCGAACTTGGCTTTGACCCCGGTCGTGCCGCTCCAGCGCCCGCTTGACGGGGTCTGCAATTTGAGCCGGAGGCCGATCAACGGGCTCACGTCGAGTGCCTTCGAGTGCTCGATGAGGAGCTCCAGCTCGTGCGCGCTTTCGATCACCGCCACTACCTCACGGCCGAGCTTGGTGGCCAGCATGACGTGCTGGATGTAGCGGTCTTCCTTGAAGCCGTTGCACACGATCAGGCGGTCAGGGGTGTCGACCGTCATGCCCATGACCGCGAGCAGCTCCGGCTTCGAGCCGACCTCGAAGCCGAAACCGAGCTCTCGCCCGAGGCGTTCGACCTCACGTACGAGGTGGCGGTGCTGGTTGACCTTGATCGGGTAGACAGCCGAGTACCCGCCTCGATAACCGGTCTCGTCGATTGCGGCGCGAAAGGCCTCCGAGAGGTCGCGCATCCGACGCTCGAGCAGATCTGGAAATCCAATGGTCACCGGGGTCTTGATTCCGCGCTCGGCGAGCCCCTCGACCACCTCGAAGAGATCGATGGTCTGCTCGGGGTCCCGGCGCGGCGTCACCACGAGGTGACCGTTGTCGGCGACCCGAAAGAACCCCATGCCCCAATCTTCGATTCGGTAGAGCTCGGCGGAGTCCGTACTCTTCCAGCCGCCGGCTGCTGCCTTCGGCTCAACCCCGGTCGCCCGGGTGTCCTTGCTTTTCGTCGTGACGGTGTCGGTCAATTCGGGATTACCTCCAATGGCTTGCAAACAACTGATCACGGCACGGCCCGGGTGTCGTGATCATTCAGAGTCGCCGCGCGAGTCTAGCAGCAACGAACGCAATCCTCCTATCAGTTCGACCGGGACCGGGATTCGACGGCCTCCGATCTTTGTTGTGTCGATCGATGCCAACGAAGAACGAATCTGGACGGATGCGGCGTGAACGGCGGACGGTGCGTGTGATGATCGAGATGTACTGTGCTGATCATCACGGCGGCGGCGATCTCTGCGACGAGTGCGGTGAGCTCGCCACCTACGCCGACCGCAAGCTCGATCTCTGCCCCTACGGCCCCGAGAAACCAACCTGTGCAAACTGTCCGATCCACTGCTACCGGGCAGAGCCGCGCGAACGCATGCGCGTGGTGATGCGGTACGCTGGACCACGGATGCTCCCGGCTCATCCCATCCTGGCGGTGATGCACATTTTTGACGGAAAGCGAGAGGCGCCCCCGAACGAGAAGAAGCCAAAGCCCTGACGGCATGACGGGTTTCGTACAATACTGGAATTGAAGAGCTCGAGGTGGAGGCTTTGCATGAGGGACGCCGGAACGATGTTCAGTCGCGGGTGCTCCAAACCGCCCGGGCGGCGGCAGTCGGTGCGCCGGGTTGCGCGGGTGATCGCTCTCGTCGTGGCGATCGCGTCCCTGTCAGCCTGTGCGTCCTCCAATGGGACGGCTGCCGGCACCTGGCGGGCGAATTTCTTTGTCAATTCGGACCGGGTCTGGAACGCCATCGAGGTGGCGCTGATCGAGGTCGACTATCAGGTCACGGAGAAGAGCCGTTATGACGGCACCATCCGCGCCGAGTCCGCTGCCGCCGAAGACGGGGCGGTGATCGTGCTCGACATCGATCAGGTGGCCTACACCAACGATCAGGTCAACGTCTTCGTCCGGCCGTCATTTGCCGACGAGGGGGCCTCGGCGAATCCCGCGCTCCTCAAGGCCGCCGCCGATCGCTTCATGTCGATCCTCAATACGAAGCTGAAAAGCTAGCCCGCACATCTCACCAGCTTTCTCCTGCGGGTCAGCGATAGGCGGCGAGGATGCGCTTTGCGAGCGCGAGCTTGTGAACCTCGTCGGGACCGTCATAGATCCGCGCGGCACGCTCGTGACGATAAAAAAACGCAAGCAGGGTGTCGTCGGTCATGCCGAGCCCGCCGTGAACCTGGAGGGCGCGGTCGACGACTCGCTGCATGGCGGCGGCGGCCAGAAACTTGATCATCGAAATGTCCTCGCGCGCGTCCCTCCATCCGGATTGATCAATCTTCCAGGCGGTGTGGAGGACAAGCATCCGAGCGGCCTGGATCTCGGCCGCGCACTCGGCGATCCACGCCTGGACGATCTCCTTGTCGGCGAGCACGGTGTCGGGGCCCATCGGTCGCTGGACCGCCCGCGTGCACAACAGGTCGAGGGCCCGGTTGCAGATCCCGATCCAGCGCATGCAGTGGTGGATGCGGCCCGGTCCCAAGCGTTCCTGGGCGATGACGAAGCCCTCTCCTTCCGGTCCGAGAAGGTTGGACTGCGGAACGCGGCACGAGTGATAGAGGATTTCGGCGTGGCTGAAGTAGTCCTCGCCCGCATGGCCCATGACGTTGATGTTGCGGACGAGGTCGAAGCCCGGAACGTCGGTCGGGACGATGATCATGCTCGCCCGCCGGTGTGGCGGCGCCTCCGGGTTGGTCACGGCCATGACGATCGCGAAGGCCGAGCCGTCGGCCGCAGTCGTATACCACTTCTGGCCGTTGATGACCCAGTCCTTGCCGTCGCGGACGGCCGTTGTCTCCATCATTACCGGATTCGACCCCGGCATCTCGACCTCGGTCATCGAAAAACAGCTGCGAATCGAGCCCTCCACAAGCGGTCGCAAATACCGCTCCCTTTGTTCGAGGGTGCCGTGGAGGTGGAGGATCTCGATGTTGCCGGCGTCGGGTGCGTGACAGCCAAAGACGAAATGCCCGAGCGGTGTGCGGCCGAGGGCTTCCGAGACCAGGCCGTGCTCGACCAGGTCGAGCCCCATTCCGCCGAGCTCCTGCGGCTGATTCGGCGCCCAGAGGCCCATCTGTTTGACCTTGGACCGTTTGCTCTCTACCTCGGGGAGGAGGCTGCGAAACGGTTCGCGCAAGAACGCGGCCTCCATCGGAACCAGCTCCTTGTCGACAAACTCCCCGATCATGCCGAGGATGGTCTCCATGCGTTCGCTCAGGCTGAAGTCCACGCGTTCCTCCCCGTGTCGGCCGCTGCCATGCGCACCATCTCAGTGGACCGTTGCCGACGCCGCTGCGTCGACGAGGATCTTGACCTGGGCGCCGAGAGCGCGAAACCTCGGGTCCGCGGTCTGACCGTGGTACGACCGGTAGTAGATCTGTTGCGCGATACCCGCCAGCCGGAAAAGGCCGAAACGGTAGTAGAAGTCAAAATCATCGAGGCTCCGGCCGCTGGTGCGGGCATAACGCGATATCACCTCCGCACGGGTCGGCGCGCCGGGCGCCGTTGTCGGCATCATCCGCAGTGCCTGCATCTCCGGCGGGTCGCCCGACTCGACCCAGTACGCGAGCGACGCACCGAGATCCATCAGCGGGTCGCCGAGGGTCGCCATCTCCCAGTCGAGAACGCCGACGATGTGCAGTGGATCATCGATATCGAGCACCACGTTGTCGAGACGATAGTCGTTGTGGATGAGACAGCCATCGTTATCCGCGGGCATGCGGTGCTCGAGCCACGCCATCAGGTCTTCACCGTCGGGAACGTCAGGGGTTCGTGCCCGGCGGTAGCGGTCGCACCAACCCGAAACCTGTCTCGCGACATAGCCCTGCGGCCGGCCGAAGCTCTCGAGTCCGAGCGCTCGATAGTCAAGGGCGTGGAGCTCGACGAGAAGATCCACCAGGTGGTCGAAGAGCGCGCCGACGTCCCCGGGCTCCAACGAAAGCCCGGGCGGGAAATCACGGCGCACGATGATTCCGTGCACGCGTTCCATGACGAAGAAGCGGCTGCCGATGATGGCTTCGTCCTCGCACAGGGCGAGCGGCCTCGGACAGTAGGGGTAGGCGCCGTGGATCGCCGTCAGGATCGCGTGCTCCCGGTTCATGTCGTGCCCGCTCTTTGGCTTGCTGCCGTGCGGCGGGCGCCGGAGGACAAGCTCGGCATCGCCGATGCGGAGGAGATAGGTCAGATTGGAGTAACCGGACGGATACTGGAGGACCGATGCTTCGCCGTCGATGTCGAGGGCGGCGCGGAGCCATCGTCCGAGCCGGGCGAGGTCGATTTCCTCTCCGGCGCGAACCGTGATCGGCTGGTCGACCAGGGAATCGGGAGTCTTGCTCATTGCGCCAAGTGCCTTCCGCCCTCAGGTTAGCGCATTTTCGGTGCAACAGCCCGAGACGCCGCTTGATCTCCGGTTAAGCTGTGACGGTGAGCCTTGATAGATTCAGCAGCCGCGCGAGCAGCCTCCTGCGGGCCATCGGTCCGGGGGTCGTCATCGCCGCGACCGGAGTCGGTGCGGGGGACCTCCTCGCGGCAATGCTCGCGGGCTCGGACTTCAAGACGGCGCTGGTGTGGGTGGTTGTCGTCGGCGCCGCGCTCAAGCTCGGCCTCAACGAGGGCGTCGCCCGTTGGCAGCTCGCCACCGGCACGACGCTGCTCGAGGGCTGGTGCCGCCACCTCGGACGTCCATTTCAACTCTATTTCCTCGTCTATCTGGTGTTATGGAGCTTTATCGTCGCCGGCGGGTTGATGAGCGCCTGCGGGGTCTCCGCGCACGCGTTGTGGCCGATCCTCGGAATTCGCCAATGGGCGATCCTGCACTCCCTCATCGCCCTCGTGCTGGTGGCCGCCGGACGCTACGCTTTTTTCGAGGGGCTGATGAAGGCGATGGTCGGGTTGATGATGATGACCCTGCTCGTCAGCCTGGCGATGGTGGGACCCGATATCGGCGGTCTGCTGCGCGGCCTGGTGCCGTCGCTGCCCCCAGGCTCAGCCGCCACGACGCTGAGTCTGATGGGTGGGGTGGGCGGGAGCGTCACCCTTCTCGCCTACGGCTACTGGATCCGCGAGAAGGGCTGGTCCGGCTCGGGTTCGCTGACACACGTCCGCATCGACCTGGGCGTCGGTTACGCACTCACCGGCCTTTTCGGCGTCGCGATGCTGCTGCTGGCCGCGACTGTCCTCGGTGGGGGAGGGGGCATGCCGCCGGGGAGTGAGGCGCTGGTCGCCTGTGGCGACGCCATCCGCGATGCGACCGGCGCCCGCCTCGGGGCGGCGGCGGGTCGGGCCGTGGCCTGGATCTTTCTGGTCGGCGTGTGGGGCGCGGTCTTTACCAGCACCCTCGGCGTTTGGAACGGCGTGCCCTATCTCTTTGCCGATTTTCTCGACTGTATGCGTGGCCGTTTTCACAACGAGGTCGACCCCCACGGCGCGCCCTATCGCGGCTACCTCCTGTTTCTGGCGTTGCCGCCGATCGCGATTCTGTTTCTCGACCGTCCGATCTGGGTGATCAAGGTCTACACCCTTACCGGAGGTCTCTTCATGCCCCTGCTCGCGGGCAGCCTGTTGTGGCTCAACTCGCGTCGACGCCTGGTCGGAGATCTGCGCAACGGGTTCTTCGCCGCCTCGACCCTGGCCCTGGCGCTGCTGCTCTTTGCCGCGATCGCGGCCCGCCAAATCCTCGATCTGCTGTGATGGCGCCAAGCCGCGTCGCGAGAAGCCGAGGAGCACAACGGAACGATCGTCAATCGTGGCACAATGCGGGTCGTGAAGAGACCCGTGCTCCGCGACGACGTCCTCGAGCTCGACCGGAACGATCCAATCGCCGGCTTTCGAGATCGGTTCTTGTTACCCGATAACACCATCTACCTGGATGGGAACTCGCTGGGTCCGCCGCCGAAAAGCGCTATGCCGCGGATCGAAGAGGTCCTGCGGCGGGAGTGGGGGAGCGGTCTGGTCCGCAGTTGGACCGACGCCGACTGGATCGATTTGCCGGAACGCGTTGCGGCCAAGATCGCGCCGTTGATCGGGGCCGCGGCAGACGAGGTGATGGTGGCCGACTCGATATCCATCAACCTGTTCAAGCTGCTGGCCGCGGCCCTTCGACTACGGCCGGGGCCTTCGGTCATCTTGTCGGATCTGGAGAATTTCGGCACCGATCTCTACGTCGCACAGGGTCTGGTGGATCTTTTGGGCGGCGGGTTCATGGTGCGGATGGTGCCTCGAGCCGAGATCTTCGATTCAATCAAAGACGACGTGGCGGTGCTGATGCTCACCCATGTCGATTTTCGCTCGGGGGAGATGGAAGACATGCGGGCCGTGACCGCGGCAGCGCACGACGCAGGCGCCGTCGTGTTATGGGACCTCGCACACTCGGCCGGCGCCGTCGAGGTCGACCTCGAGGGCTGCGGCGTTGATCTGGCGGTGGGCTGCGGATACAAATACCTCAACGGTGGACCCGGTGCGCCGGCATTTGCCTATGTGGCACGAGGTCATCAGGGGGAGCTCGAATCGCCGTTGTGGGGGTGGATGGGTCACGCCGCGCCCTTTGATTTCGAGACCTCGTACCTTCCCGCATCCGGTATTCGGCGTCTGCGCGTCGGGACTCCGCCAATCCTCAGCCTGGCGGCCCTCGAGTGCGGTGTGGATGGCATCGCCGATATCGGCGTCGATCGACTGCGGGCCAAGTCCGTGGCGCTGACCGAGCTCTTCGTGATCCTGGTTGAGCAGGAATGTGCCGATTTCGGATTCGAGCTGATCTCACCACGTGATGCTTCGCGGAGGGGCAGCCAGGTTTCGTTCTGCCACCCGGATGGTTATGCCATCGTCCAGGCGCTGATCGCAAATCGGGTGATCGGCGACTTCCGGGCGCCCGACATCCTTCGCTTCGGTTTCGCACCTGCCTACCTGCGCTACGTCGATGTCTGGGATGCCGTTGCGGTCCTCCGCGAGACTATGGCGGAGCGGCGTTGGGATCGTTCTGAATTTTATGCGCGGTCGAAGGTCACTTGAGAACAAACAAGCGAGGTATCAGTGCGTGTCGTGAGGTTTCTGTTGCTTTCTGTGACGATGGCCTGCGGAGCATCGACGGACGATAACATCGCCGTGATGAGTGCCGCCGACGCCCTCGCCCTGCCCCGCCCCTCGGCAGATCATCGTCTGGCCTACGGCGATGACCCGCTCCAGTTCGGCGAGCTGCGGCTGCCGGACGGCGATGGCCCTTACCCGGTCGTTATCGTGATTCACGGCGGGTGCTGGCTGGCGGACTACGATCTCGGCTATATCTCGGCCTTCGCCGACGCACTCACCGAAGCCGGCGTTGCGACCTGGAGCATCGAGTACCGCCGGGTTGGTAACGAAGGCGGCGGTTGGCCAGGCACGTTTCAGGACGTCGCCGACGCCGCCGATCATCTGCTCGAGATGGCGTTGGACTACGAGCTCGACCTCGATCAGGTGGCGGCCGTCGGTCACTCGGCGGGTGGGCACCTGGCCCTCTGGCTCGCCGGACGGAAAAGCCTCGACGCCGACGACCCGATGCGCGGCGACGGGCCGTTGGCCCTGAATGGCGTTGTCGCGCTTGCCGGTATTCCCGATCTGGCGGCGTATGCGGCTGCCGAGGGCTGCGGGGCCGCCGTTTCCGGACTGCTCGGCGGAGACCCGGCAAATGTGACGGAGCGGCTCCAACGCGCTTCACCGATCGCGATGGTGCCCTTCGGCATCACCCAGCGCCTGGTGATCGGCGAGCTCGACACGATTGTCCCGGTTTCGCAGGCCGATGCCTTTGCCGAGGCCGCCGGGCAGATGGGGGACTCGGTCGCGGTCGTCGAGCTGGCCGGCGCCGGCCATTTCGAGCTCATCGATCCGACGAACCCCGCATTTGAAACCATTCGCCAATCCGTGGTGGAGGCCATGAGACCGGCGTGGACCGACTGACAGTTGGCGAGGTGAACCAGCTCAATCGGCCGCTTGGAAACCACAGAGACACAGAGACACAGAGGATTCACAGAGAGGTCAATTCAAGTGACGCCCACCCGACCGGTTTCGCGCAGTCCTCTCTCGAGATATTCCGGTGCCTCCACTCGATCGTTCCTCACGGGACGAATGCGAACTCAAAACAAGAAAAACACTCTGTGTCCGTCTCTGTGTCCTATGTGACTCTGTGGTGCGTCAGGCGATGGCGGCGTTGCGGCCCTCCGTTGGAGGCTACGATTGGCGATAGTCACTGCGGGACGCCGCGATTCACCGTCCGCGGTCGATGCCCGGTGAGATATGCGGGCTAATCCAGGCCGACCGAAAACATCCCGTCGAGGTCGTGTCGCGAGTAGGTCCTGAACGCAATCAGCGTCTCGGATGACTGGAGGCCCTCGGCCTGCAGCAGCCGATCCGTGACCAGGCTTGCGATCTGCTCGTCGTCTTTCGCACGAACGATGACCACCAGGTCGTACTGGCCGGCAACCGAGTAGACCTCGGACACGCCGTCAAGCGCGGCGAGCTCCTCCGCGACCTGGTTGATCATAGCGCTCTTGACCTTGAGAAGTACGATCGCGTTGACCATGCCGCCTCCTGCGAATGCGCCAATTGCGCCGAAAATCCAAGCTCATCATACATCTGCCCCATCCAGCCCGCCCATCTCACCAGCTTCCTGCTTCGCCGTAGCCATCGGATATATGATCGTCATCGGCGAGGTGAGGCCATGCGGGAATCGAAAATGTCTGTCCGAGCTCTGACCCGGGTCGTGTCGCCGCAGTGGGGCGGGGACGGATCCGTGGTCAACCGGGGCGCGGTTGTGGAGCTTCGATGAGCGCCACGTCTGGAAGGGGCGGTTCCGCGGATCTCCCGGCCCCAGGGGCGCTGTCCGAGTGCTGGATGCTGGACCCGGGCGTGGTTTTCCTGAACCACGGGTCCTTCGGGGCGGCGCCGATTGCAGTGCTCGAGGAGCAGACGCGGATCCGGCATCGAATCGAGAGCCAGCCGTTGCTCTTCTTCAATCACCATTACCTGGAGGAGCTCGATCGGGCGCGGTCGGAGCTGGCTCGTTTCCTGGGTGCGCACACCGATGGTCTCGCATTTGTGGTCAACGCGTCCACCGGCGTCAACACCGTGCTTCGCAGCCTCCGGCTGGGGCCCGGGGACGAGCTTCTGGTCACCGACCACGAGTACAACGCCTGCCGGAACGCGATCGACGCGGTTGCGGCGGAGAACGGGGCTCGGGTGGTGGTGGTGAGCATTCCGTTTCCGTCGACCGACGAGGAGTCGGTCGTGGAGGCGGTTCTCGGAGGGATCTCGGCGAAAACACGGCTGCTTCTGATCGATCACGTGACCAGCCAGACCGGTTTGGTCCTGCCCATCCAACGTTTGGTCTCGCAGGCGCAGGCGAGTGGAGTCGACGTCCTGGTCGACGGCGCCCACGCACCGGGAATGGTGGCGCTCGATCTCGATGCGCTCGACGCGGCCTATTACACGGGCAACTGCCATAAATGGCTCTGTGCACCCAGGGGATCCGGGTTCCTGTATGTGAGAGAGGATCGCCGTGAGCGGGTCCGACCTCTCGTCATCAGCCACGGCGCCAACGCCACGTCCTCCGGACGGTCGCGTTTCCATCTCGAGCACGACTGGACCGGGACCCGGGACCCGAGCGCGTGGTTTTCGGTTCCCTTAGCTCTGCGCGAGCTGGAGTCGATGGTCGCGGGCGGATGGGATGAGGTGAGGCGTAGCAACCGCGAGCTCGTGCTCGAAGGGCGTGCGGTCCTTTGCGACGTTCTCGGTCTCGAACCTCCGTCTCCCGATTCGATGATCGGCAGCCTGGCCTCGCTGCCATTGCCTGACGGCGACAGCGGGGCGGTCAACGAGCTCTTTCCCTTCGATCGGATACAGGATCGACTCCTTCAGGAGTGGCGTATCGAGGTTCCGGTGATCACCTGGCCGGCCCGTCCGAGGCGTCTGATCCGGATATCCGCCCAGCTCTACAACAGCGTCGAGCAGTACCGGTATCTGGGCGAGGCGCTGCAGAGCATTCTCGCGGGCTAAGCCGGACGGAAAGATTCTGGACTCGCAACCAGAATGGGAATCGACGCCCTCGCGACCCGGTTATACCGAAGGAGTTTGCGACTGCGACTCATTTCAGAACGAAAACCAAGACCCGGGGAGGAAGAAAGAGATGAGCTTCAAGTTGCCCGATCTACCGTATGAGGTCAACGCGCTCGAGCCGCACATCGACGCGAAAACCATGGGCATTCACCATGGCAAGCACCACCAGGCGTATATCAACAACCTCAACGCCGCCCTCGAGGGCCACGCTGACCTGCAGAGCAAGACCGCGATCGAACTGGTGGCGAATCTCGATGCCATTCCGGCAGACATCCGGATGGCGGTCCGCAACAACGGCGGCGGACACGTCAACCACACGCTGTTCTGGACCGTGATGAAGCCAAACGGCGGCGGCGAACCAGGCGGCGGTCTGGCCGACGACATCGAGAGCGCCTTTGGATCCTTCGATTCCTTCAAGACCGAGTTTTCAAAGGCAGCGACCACCGTGTTTGGCAGCGGTTGGGCCTGGCTCTGTGTCGGCAATGACGGCAAGCTTCTGGTGACCAAAACGGCAAACCAGGACAACCCGATCTCTGACGGCACCGGAATCCCGATTCTCGGCCTCGACGTGTGGGAGCATGCCTACTACCTCAACTACCAGAATCGCCGGCCCGACTACATCGGGGCCTGGTGGAACGTGGTCGATTGGGACCGGGTGGCCGGTTATAACACCGCCATCAGGGTGGGTGGAAAGATCCAGGACGCGGCCGACTGGGCGAAACAACAGTGGGCAGATTTCGGCAAGACCCTCAAAAACCTGATCGACTGAGATCAGACAATCTGTTCGTGAACCGCCGCGCGGAATCTCCGTGCGGCGGTTTTTTTGTGGTATTCGGTCACGAAGCGGGTTTTCCCAGGTATCATGGCGGGCGGAAGCTATCGTCAATCTACATTTTGGAGGAGGAGATATGGGACAGATGGGGAAATGGGCGTTCATCGTGGGTTTTGTGATTTGCGTGGTCGCGGGTCTGCTGATCGCCGAGTCGTGGATGTACTGGGTGTTGGCAGTTCTCGGCCTGATCGTCGGCTTCATGAACATCACCGGTGAGGAGACAAAGACCTTTCTCCTTGCGGCGATCGGGTTGATGCTGTCGGCGACGTCGGTGATGGCAATCCCCGTGGTCGGTTTGGCGGTCACCGCGATCGTTTCCAACGTCGTGGCGTTTATCGCCGCCGCGGTGCTGGTGGTCTCGCTCAAGGCTTTGTTCGAGGTCGCCAAGGACTGAACCGTCCTCGCAGCAGAAAATAAAAACCCCGGGGCGTTGCGTCCCGGGTTTTTTGTGGCGAAGCGCTGCCGGATCAGATCGTCAATGAAGCGGTCGAGTGGTTTATCCTCCCGAGGGGCGGACATCGCGCCAATCGGGAGGTATTGTCGACGCTGGAAGAGAGGCCCGCGGTCGGATCGCGCCGTACGTCCGGGAGACGCCGTGTCGGCGATCGCAGATGCTGTGCGAGAAGGTTGGGGCGGAGGTCTGGCTCAAGCTCGAAAACCTGCAACACAGCGGATCGTTCAAGCTTCGGGGCGTGATCAACACGATCCTCTCGCTCTCACCGGCCGATTCCCGGAAGCTCCTGGTTGCGGCGTCGACCGGCAACCACGGTGCGGCATTTGCGCACGCGGTCAATCTCTTTGATCTTCGGGGAAAGCTCTTCATGCCGCGTACCGCCGCGCGGGTGAAGGTGGAAGCGCTCCGCGCCACGAGTATCGCGCTCGAGATGGTGGGCGACGACTGCGTCGAGGCCGAGAGGAGTGCGGCGGCCTTCGCGCGTGAGCACGACGGGGTATGGATCTCGCCCTACAACGACCCGGAGGTTGTCACCGGGCAGGGGACCATTGCCGCGGAGCTGGTGGAACAGCTCGAGGCCTTCGACGTCGTGTTGGTGCCGGTAGGCGGGGGAGGCTTGATCTCGGGCATCGCGCGCCATCTGAAGGCGAACGACCGATCGATCGAGATTATCGGCTGTCAGCCGTCCAACTCCTGTGTGATGTACGAATCCATCAGGGCGGGCGAAATCGTGAGTGTCGAGAGCCTGCCAACGCTGTCGGATGCGACGGCGGGCGGCATCGAGGCGGGATCGATCACCTTCGATCTCTGTCGCCGGTTTGTCGACGACTTCATCCTCGTCGGGGAAGACGAGATTTTCGACGCCATGAAGTTCCTCTACGATCATGAAAGGATGGCGGTCGAGGGTGGCGGCGCCCTACCCGCGGCCGCAGCCATGGCGAACCGTGATCGTTTTGCCGGCCGGAAGTTGGTGCTGGTGATCTCCGGCGGGCGGGTCGACGAGGAGATTTTGAAAGCCGGCGGCCCGCCCCACGGGACGCGTCGCCATTCCGGGGGTTGACATGAAGATCCCGATTTTCGAGCTCGAGAGGGTGCAGTCACTGTATGAGAACACGGTCGAGTACAACCTCACCGAGAGCGGGTTCCATCCGTACACACTCGACCAGCTGCTCGATCCGGCGCAGATCTCCGCCCTCACAAAGACCGTGATCGGCTACGGCCAGACCAATGGCGCGCTGCCGCTTCGTACGCGAATCGCGGCCCTGTATCGGAACCAGGGCGTTGACAACGTGCTGGTCAGCAGCGGTTCGTCGGAAGCCAACTTCATCGCCTGCCACGCTCTGGTCGAGGCCGGTGACGAGGTTGTGATCATGGTCCCCAACTACATGCAGATCTGGGGCATCGTCCTGGAAATGGGCGCCGAGCCGAAGGCCTTCCACCTGCGCGAGGAGAATGGCTGGGCCCCTGACCTCGAAGAGCTCCGGGGCCTGGTGACGCCGCGGACGAAGATGATTGCCGTCTGCAACCCCAACAACCCGACCGGCTACACCCTCACCGACCACGAAATGCGCGATATCGTGAAGATCGCGGCTTCGGTCGGCGCCTGGGTCTATGCCGACGAGGTCTACCGCGGCGCCGAGCTCGACGGGGTGGAGCTGCCGAGCTTTGCCGGGCTCTATGATCGCGCCATGGTCTGTGGCGGCCTCTCCAAGGCCTACGCCCTGCCTGGCCTCCGGCTCGGTTGGCTGGTGGGCCCAGCGGAAGCCATCGCCGATTCCTGGGCCTATCACGACTACACCTCCATCACCGCCGGCATTCTCAGCAATGCGATCGCGGAGATCGCGCTCTCGCCGGAGCTGCGCCCGAAGATTCTCGAGCGCAATCGAACGATGCTACGGAGGAACCTCGCGGTCATGTCGGACTGGGTCGACAGCTTTGGTGAGCTCCTCCATTTCATCCCCCCGAAGGCCGGTGGCATGGCCTTCATGCGCTACGAATTCGATATCAACTCCACCGCCCTCGCGGACTGGCTTCGCACCGAACAGAGCGTCTTCATCCTCGCCGGTGACACCTTCGGCATGGACCGCTACTTCCGGATCGGCATCGGCGCTGAAACGGACACGCTCGTCGCCGGATTGTCTCGCGTTCGTAACGCGCTCGAGGAGCGATTCGGGAAATCGAACAACGTAAGAACGTTAAAACGTTAGAACGTTCGAACGTTTCCCGATCCGCCGCCCGCGATATCGGGTGTGCGGGGGAGGGTGAGAACGTTTTAACGTTTAAACGTGTAACGTTTCTAACGGTTGCTCTAGAGCGGAAACAGGCCGTCGGACTCGTCCTCGAGCGCTCGGAATCGCTCCCACAGCCCCGGCGCTTCGCTGCGTGCGACCTCGCCGATGGCCTGCGGGTCGAGGGTCGTGTGGCGGAAGTCCTCGAGGAGGACGCGTCCGCGGGCGATGGTGTGGCGCACCGGCGCTTCGGCGGCGCCGTAAACCAGATGACCGAAGATATTGTCGGGCCCGATCGGCGTCGGCGGCACGCTGTCGATGACGCAGATATCGGCCGGCGCACCGGGGGCGAGCTCGCCGAGCAGCGGTTCGTCGAAGAATCGCCTGGCCGCGATCGCGTTAGTGCGGAGCAGACCGGGATGGGCGGCAAAGCCGACCGTCGGATCCTCGCGTCCGGCGCGCTGGACGAGGAATGCGGCCCTCAGCGATCGGAGCATCGACGACGACATCCCGTCGGTACCGAGCGCGACTCTGCAACCTTGGCCGGCCGCGCGCTCGACGTCGAGGCGACCGACGCCGTTGTTGGCGTTGGATTCCGGACAGTGGACAAGGACCGAACCACTGCGCGCAACGAGCGCCCGTCCTTCAGACCTGAGGTGGACGCCGTGAATCAACAGCGCCCGCTCGTCGAGCAGGCCGCGCTGCTCCAGCCGCGCGAGCGGTGGCGCTCCGAAGGCGATCTCCGACGCCTGGAAATCGATCGGGTCCTCGGCGAGGTGGATGTGACAGCCGCTGTCTGGCGGCCGCCGCGAGGCCGCCGCGTCGAGGGTCTCGTCGTTGACTGTGAAGCTGGCGTGCAAGCCGATGGTGCCTCGCACCCGTGGGTGGTCCTGATGGCTGTCGATGAAGCGGAGGTTTTCGACGAGCCCGGCGATCGCCTCGTCGTGTCCGTTGCGGTCCGTGATCTCGTAGCACAGCACGGCGGACAGCCCCGCCTCTTCGATGACCTCGGAGATCAACTCGAGGCTCCCGCGCACACACGACGGGGAGGCGTGGTGGTCGAAAAGAGTGGTACAACCCCAGCGGATGCAGTCGGCGGCGCCCAGCAGGGCCGAAAGGCGAACCGTCTCCGGCGTCAACGCCCGGTCGAGACGCCACCACAGCTGCTCCAGGATCTGTCCGAAGTCTTTTGGCGCCGTCACCGGCGCGAGCCCGCGCGCGAAGGCCGAGTACAGGTGGTGGTGGAGGTTGATGAGACCGGGAAGGACAAGCCCCCCGCGGGCGTCGAGAAGCGTCGCCTCAGGGTACTGACGTCGCACAGCGGCCTCGGGCCCGACGGCGACGATCCGTTCTCCCGACCAGGCGACGGCGCCCTCGGTCAGCACCTCGGGCGGATCACCGCCGGTGACGACCACGCCGTTGTGGAGGATGGAGACCGTCGTCACGCGAGCCCCCGCCGCACCCATTGTCCGGTTCCGGAGGGGGCGAAGAACTCGGTGCCCTCCGGGCGGCGCTCGAATACGCAACAGCCGCGAACATAGGTGGCGCGCACGCGGCCGGTCAGCTCCAGACCCTCGAAGGGAGTGTAGCGGTTGAGGTTGTGGAGAGCGGCTGCGCGCACGGTCCATTGCGCGTGATCATCGAGGACCACGAAATCCGCGTCGTAGCCTTCGCGCAACCAACCCTTGCGGTGGTCGATGCCGAAGAACCGGGCCGGTTCGGCGGACACCAGCTCCGTCAGGCGCTGCAGGGTGATGCGCCCCCGGCTCACGCCCTCCGAAAAGAGGTACGGCAGCAGGAGCTCGACGCCGGGCACGCCACCATAATCGGTCCAGATGGAGCCGGTCTCCTTCTCCTCGGGCCAGCGTCCGGCGGCGTGGTCGGTTGCGACAAAGGACACCTCGCCGCTCGCCAGTCCCTGCCACAGGCGATCGCGATCGGTCGCGGTCTTGACCACGGGCGCGGTCTTGAGCACAGATCCCTGGCGCACGAAATCGTCGGAAGTGAACTGGAGGTAGTGCGGGCAGGTTTCGGCCGAAATCGGCAGGTTTTCCAGTCGGGCGGCGCTGACCACGTCGAGCGCCTCGCCCGAGGCGACGTGAACGATGTGGATCCGGGCGCCGGTCTCCCGGCAGAGATCGGCTGCGACGGTCACCGCGGTGGTCTCGGCCGCGGTCGGTCGCGAGGTGGCGTAGGCGGCGGGGGAGTCGTGGCCCAGTTCTTTGGCGCGTTCGGTCAGCTCATCGACGATCATCCGGTCTTCGGCGTGGATCCCGACCGGGATGCCGAGGCGATGCGTCAGCCCGAGGACCTCACGGATCTCGAACGAGGTCAGGTCGCGAAAGGTGTCCATGCCCGAGAGCATGTAGATCTTGATGGCGGCGGCTCCGGCATCGACCAAATCGGAGAGATGTTGCCTCCACCGCAGGTCGGAAATCGCGTTGCCCGAAACTCCACCCCAGAGGAGGTAATCGACGTGGGCCTTGGGCCCGATGATCTTGAGCTTGTTCTCGAGCGCAGCGGCGTTGGTGACCGGGGGCAACGAAGTGCACGGCATGTCGGCGACGCAGGTGACGCCGCCGGCCGCGGCCGCAGCGGAACCGCTGGCAAAATCCTCGCGCCGGGTGAAGCCGGGGTCGCCGAAATGGACGTGGCCGTCGATGGCGCCGGGCAGGACGAGCGCCCCCTCGAGGTCGACCCACCTCTCTTCACCGGCCGCGGTCGCCGAGCCCGCCGGCAGGATCTCTTCGAAACGCCCATCGCTGACCACCAGCTCGACCGCCTCGGTGGCGTTGCCCTCACCCGGGATCCGGAGGTTGAAGTAACGGGTTCGCATGACCGCAACAGTTTACAACGTTAAAACGTTATGACGTTTGAACCTTACAACGTTGACCGGCCTTCAGGTGTGAGTTGATTCATTCTCCACGAGGGGAAACTCCGGCATCGATTCCGCGAACCCTCGATGCAGGGTGATCATGGTGCCGAGGTGAACCGGGTTGACGAGCGGACCATGGGCTGTGTCGTCGAGGATGACCGACTCGTTCACGGCCAGTGAATCTCCATCCATGCGGAGCTCGACAGCGGGCGAGGTGTAGCGCAGCTCGTCGCCGACCTCGACGAGCCTGTGCAGCTCGCCGCCGAAACGCGCCTCGATCCCGCGAGCGCCGTTTCGGCGAAACACCATGAAGGCGTTGTCCGGCTCGGCCTCGAAGTCGCCGCGGTGGAGATACAGGCGCGGCTTGTCACGCCACGGGCGGCCCGCGGTGGGGCAGAAGGTGACGCAGTTGCCGCACTCGTTGCAGGCGTCGGCCAGGACCGCGACCTGCGGGCCCTGGTCGACCCTGAAGACGAACCCAGGCGCGGGCGCCAATTCACCGCTTTCGATACGGAGCTCCGGAATCGTCAACCCTCCGGGCCGGACGCGGTAGGTGAGGATCGCGCGATTGGGACAGACCAGATCACAGGTCGAGCACATGAGATCGCAATCGACGCAGCGCGAGGCCTCGCGTTGCGCTTCGTCTCTTGATAGGGTCATGACGACCTCGGCGAATCCTCGCCGTTGCGCTGGCGCGAGGTGGGGTATTGCAACCCGTGGCTCGACCCGCGCCCGCCGGCGCAGAAGCCCGACGCGGTCGAATGCCGGCCACAGCGGGGCATCGGGGGCCGCGCCGCCCGGGTCCAGATGAGCGGCTATGATCGCCTCGGCGATGCGTCGGCCGTCGCCGCAGGCCTCGACAATGTTCGAGGGCCCGTCGCCGACGATGTCGCCGCCGGCGTAGACCCCCGGCAGCGAGGTCTCGAAGGTCACCGGATCGACCTCGAGGTAGCCGGACGAGTTGAGCTCGACAGCTTCTTCCCCGAACACAGAAAGGTCGGGCCGCTGACCGATGGCGACGATCAGGGTGTCGAGCTCGACGACACGATCGGCGTTCGGAACCGGCTCCGGGCGGCGGCGACCAGAGCTGTCGGGATCGCCCAAACGCATCGTGACCATCTGCACCGCCGCCATCCTGCCGTTCTTGGCAATGATCCGGTCCGGTGCGGTCAGCTCCTGGAGGCTCCCGCCTTCCTCGAATAGATCGAGGAGCTCCTCCTTCTGGGCCGGCATTTCGGCACGGGTCCGGCGGTAGAAGACCGTAACCTCGCCGTCGCTCAGGCGGCAGGCGGTTCGCGAGCAATCCATGGCAACGTCACCGCCGCCGATCACCCCGATCTTCTTTCCAAGCGGCGGCGGGTCACCGTTCCTGGCCGCGCGCAGGAAGTCGAGGCCGTCGAGCACGCCGGTCGAGCCCTCGCCGTCGATGCCGAGACGGCGACCGTGGCGGGCACCTACCGCGACGACGATCGCGGAAAAGCCCTCGTCGCGAAGCGACGCCAACGTCACGGAGCTCCCGACTTCCTGTTCGTGGCGGATCTCGACTCCGAGCGCTCTGAGGTGTTCGAGATCGCGCTCGACGGAATGGCTGGGTGCGCGGTAGTCGGGAATCGTGGCCGACACCATGCCGCCGCTCTCCGGTCGCGCTTCGAATATCGTCACCGCCAATCCTGCGCGCGCGAGGAAGGTGGCGGCGCCGAGGCCGCAGGGACCGCCGCCGATCACGGCGATCCTCGCTGCCGAAGGCTCAGGGCTCGAGGACTCCGCCGGCGGCGCTTCGTGATCGGTGATGTAGCGCTTGATCTCTCGGATAGCCAGCGGATGGTCCATGTGGGTGCGCAGGCAGACCGATTCGCAGGGGTGATGGCAGGTGCGGCCCAGGATCGAGGCCAGTGGGTTGTCCAAACGAGTAACCGCGGCTGCGCGCTCGAGGTCGCCGGCCTGGACCAGCCGCATATACTCTGGAACCCGCTGATCCACGTCACAGGCGTCGATGCAGGGCGCTTCGATGCAGTCGAAAAGACCGAGGCGACGCGGCGTCTTGGTCCGACCCCGGTCGAAAGTCTCCGCATGATAGGCCGGGTCGGCGAGAACAGCTCGCGCATAGGTGCCGAGGTTGTGCAATCCGGCATCGGCCGCAGTCCGGTGGCCGGGCGCAGCGGAACGGACATATTCCTCGAGGGTGGTACTACCGGTCTCCGAAATGGCCGCTCGAATGTTCTCGAGGTACTGCTCGAAACGGAGATATCCACCCGGTTTGAGGAGGTCCGAGCAGACGGTGATCGTCTTGAAACCGGCCTGGAGGAGGGGCGTGACGTTGCTGGCGTCGGCGCCACCCGAAAACGACATCAACACCGGCTCCTCGAGTTTCTCGGCCAGAGCATGGGCGAGGTTGACCGTGAGGGCGTGCAGCGGCCTCCCCGAGAGGTACATCGTCGGCTGGTCATCGGCAAACACCCGGCGATGGTTTGTGACCTCGAGGGTGTTGGTGAGCTTGACCCCGAACTGAAGATCGTGGGCGACGGCCGCGCCCTGCAGCTCGCGAACCATCGACAGTGCGTCGTCAAAGACGAGGTCGTGTGCAAAGGCCTCATCGGGAACCACGATCCGGTCGAATCCGAGTGTCTGGTTGAGAATTCCGCGCACCCGTTCGGGCCCGAGCAGGGTCGGGTTGAGCTTGACGCTGGTGTGGAGGTGGCGCTCGCCAAGCAGGTACTCGGAGATGGCGCCGATCTCGTCGGCCGGACAGCCGTGCATCGTCGACAGCGTGACGTTGTCCGACAGCCGGGAAGGAACCCGTGTATCCGCGAGCTCCGGAAAACGCCGCTTCGCGATTTCGAGTGCGTGGTCGAGGTCAACGCCGGCATCCTCGACCTTGTCGAGAAACCACTGCATATTGGGGAGCCGGATGCCGGCGAGGTTGTATCCGACCGAGAGGTTGAAGATCATTCCGGGGGCATCGCCCGGGAATCCGAGCCGGCGGTGGAGGGCGTGGACCAACACCCAGGCGTTGAGGTACTCGGAATAGGACTCCTCGACCAGTAGCTCCTGCGACCACTCGACGTTGTAGCCCTCGTCCTGCATATCGATGCACGGCTTCGAGACCTCGATGCGGTCAAGCGTCTGGACTGTCTTGAGCTCGATGAATCGTGCGCCGCACAGCCACGCAACGACGATGTTCTGCGCGAGCTGGGAGTGGGGGCCGGCGGCGACGCCGAGCGGAGTTTCGAGGGTCTGGTCGTAGACGGAAGTCCGGAATGGATCGTCGGCTGTGGGTACGAAGAAGAGGGCGCGTGGTACGCCGAAGATCGAGGCTTTGATCTCGAGCTCGTCGGCGATCCAGTTCGAGAGTTGCTCCATCGACAAGGGGCGGAAGCGGTCGGTCAAGAGCCTACCGTCCCCGTTTCTCGGCGAACATCCGCCGGTCGGCCTCTTCGAGGGTGGCCGTCGGGTCGCCGCCGGGAAAGAGTTCTGCAATGCCGACCGCGATGGAAAAGGCCGGCCCGTCGTCGGTCGGCCGCCTCAAGAGCTCGCGGATGGCCGCGATCCTGGTCTTGGCGCTCAGCGGGTCGAGCCCGGGAGCGACCACCAGGAACTCGTCCCCACCCCAACGAATCACGTGGTCGCCGGGACGGAACTGATCGACGATCAGTTTGGCGAGCCGCTGCAGAGTGGTGTCGCCGATTCGATGGCCAAAGAGATCGTTGACCTGTTTGAACTCGTTGATGTCGATGAAGATGACGGTGCCGCCGATGTCCCGCACCGCGCCCATGGCCTTGCGCAGGCTGCGCCGGTTGGCCAGGTTAGTGAGCGGGTCGGTGTCGACCAGCCGGCTCAATCGCTGCTGCGACTCCAGGAGCTCTCGGTTGGCGTAGTGCAGCAGTTCTTCGCGTCGGTCGGAGAGGACCGCTATACAGGCGAGGGCGAGCATGAGCTCGGCCCAGGCATCGATAAACGACGAGTAATTGAGGTAGGTGAAACCGATCCGATTGCCCCACAGCGCGGGCACCAGCAGCGCGGCGGAGTGGAGAAAGAGAACGCCCTCGACCAGCATCGCCCAGCCTAGCCAGCGTGAGATCGAGGAGCGGGGGTGACGAAGAACGATGATGCCGCCGCCGAGAAAGACCAGGCTTACCAACGTGCTCTCGGCGAGCTGCGCTTGCCAGAGCTCCGGGACCGCGAATCCCAGGCCCACGCTCCAGACCGCAACAAAGGTCGTCAGAAACAGTGGCGACATCGGAGGCGCGGAACCCGGACGAAGGTGGTGGCGGGCGCCGGAGACGATCAGGATGGCGAAAGCCGCCTTGCCGGCCAGATAGAGGACGAGGGCGAGGCGGTGTCCTGAAGGTGGGATGCGCGCGTAGACATGGACGAAGACTGCGGACAGGGCGACCGCGTCCGCCAGCCAGGCCACCATCCACAGCCGCACCTCGCGCAGCTTGACCATCTGCCAGAGGAGCAGAAAGTAGGCAAAGAGGCAGATCACGACCGCAAACTGGACGGCGATCGACAGCCGGTTGAGCATGATGGTGAACTCTTGCATCTCGTCGCTTCAACTATACCTGCGTTTGTTTTCCTGCCCGCTTGCCCGGGATCAGGTTGCACCCGCCCAACCGCCCACCGGGTTCAGGGAACAGATCCCACCCACCCAACGAGCTCGAGAATCGATGCGACCCTGAACCCTGTCCCCTGAACCCTGTATCCTGCTCCCGGTGGCCCTGCATCCAGCTCACGATGCTATCCTTCCCCCGATAATGCGACCCGCGAGACACGCTTGACGCGGAGGCCTGCGCCTCTCTCATCCGCCGGTCGGAACGGGTGGTGGCGTTGACCGGGGCCGGGATTTCGAGGCCGCGGTCGCGGTGGTTGCCGCCAGCGATCTCCTCCTCGTCCTCGGCTCCTCGCTGAGCGTCTACCCGGCCGCATTTCTCCCCGAGCAAGCGGGCGGCGAGATCGTGGTCGTCAACCGTGGTGAGGTCGGGCTGTCGCCGGGGGGAGGCCGTTACTTTGTCGACCAGGACCTCGACGAGTTCTTCACGGATGTAGCAGGGCACATCGCCTCTGCCTGAAACGCTGCGCCGCCGTTACCGAGGTGGTTTTCTGGACTGGGGAAGCGACGCCTGAGCGGCCGGGGCATCGGCCATCGGCAGCGAGGTGCGGCGGATGCCGTCGTGGGCGTAGAGCGCCGCCGCCACCGCGCCGGCGGTGGGCACCAGACCGATTTCGCCGACGCCCTTGGAACCATAGCCTCCGACCGCGTCGGGGACCTCGACCAGGATCACGTCGATCGGCGGCGTATGGGCGGCGCGGAGGATCCCGAGGTCGCGAAGCAGCAACGAGTCGGGTCGTCCGCCGGTGCACGGGAAGTCCTCCGAAAGCGCGTAACCGAGACCCATGTGGACGCCGCCCTCGATCTGGCCCGCGCACAGCAGGGGGTTGATGGCGCGGCCGACGTCGTGCGCCGCCACCACCTTCTCGATGGTTCCGTCCTCGGCGAGAATCACCACCTGGGTGGCGAAGCCGAAGGCCATGTGGGTGACCGGGTCCTCGACGTTCTCGCTTGGAGAGGTGGTGAAATCGCACACGAACTCACCGTGAAAACGGCGGCCCGCGAGCTCCTCGAGCCGGGATGCGGCGAGCGCCCCGGCCAGCTGGCGAGCGGCGATCTGCCCGGCCGCCGTGCACAGGGCGGTGGCTCGGGAGGCGGTCGTCATCCCGCACTCGATGTCGGGGCCGCTGGTGGTGCGGACGGTCATGATCTCGGGCGCCAAGCCGGTCTCCTGGCACACCACCTGGCGGAGGATCGTGTGCAGACCCTGGCCCATCTCGGTGTAGCCGGTGAGCACCTCGAGGCGTCCGCCGGGAAGCACTTCGATGGCCACCCGGCCGACGTCCTCCATTCCGTTGCCGATTCCAGTGTTCTTGATCCCGCAGGCAATCCCGGCTCTGGGCGAGGACTTGTAGATGTCGCGCACCGCTTCGAGGGTCCGGCGGACGCCGCAGCTTTGGCTCATCAGCTGTCCGGTCGCGAAACGGTCGCCCGGGTCGAGGATGTTGCGCTCGCGGATGTCGTAACCGTCGATCCCGACGGTTTCCGCCAGGATGTCGAGCACGCCCTCGATGGCAAAGGCCGCCTGGTTGGCCCCAAACCCCCGCATGGCGCCGCACGGAGGATTGTTGGTGTAGACGGTCTTTGCCTCGACGTCGACGTTGGGCACGCGGTAGGGTCCGCAGGAGTGGCCGGCGGCGCGTTCCAGGACCTTGGCGCCGACCGACGCGTAGGCGCCGGTGTCGCCGACGATACGGGCTCTGACGGCGGTCAAGCGGCCGTCGGCGTCGGCCCCGACGGTGTAGTGGAGAGTGATGGGGTGGCGTTTCGGGTGGATCCGCAGCGATTGTTCGCGACTCAGGACGACCCGCACAGGTCGTTGCAGGAGCCAGGCGGCGAGGGCGGCGTATCCCTGTACGGAGAGATCTTCCTTGCCGCCGAAGGCGCCGCCGTTTGATACCAGTTCGACCTCGATCTGTTGGCGCTCGACGCCGAGAATGGCGGCGATCTGGAGCTGGTCGTCGTGCACGCCCTGACCCTGTGAGTAGATCTTGAGACCCCCTCGAGCCGAGGGTGCGGCGAGGCTTGCCTCGGGTTCGAGAAAGGCGTGCTCGATCCGTTGCGTGCTGAAGGTCTCCTTGACCACGAACGAGGATCCCTCGAGAGCGGCATCGACATCTCCACGCGAGAACGCGCACACCTCGAGGAGGTTTCCACCGGGCTGAATCGGCGGGGCGTCGGCGGCGAGGGCGGCTGCGGGCGAAACGACGGGTTTCAGGACCTCGTACTCGACCCGGACCGCGGCGGCCGCCGTGCGCGCGCGGTGTTGGGTGTCGGCGACGACCACCGCCAGTACGTCGCCGACGCAACGGGTTATCTCGCCGGACGCCACCAACAGCGGCCAGTCGGGCACGATCAAACCGTGGTTGCAGACGCCGGGGATATCCTCGGCAAGCAGAACCCGCTCCACTCCCGGAAGGGCGGTGGCCGTCGAGGTGTCGATCCGGAGTACCCTGGCGCGGGGATGGTCGGAGAGGACGAGCGCTCCGTGCAGCATCCCACTGACCGTCATGTCGGCGACGAAGTTCTTGGCGCCGAGAGTCTGGTCGCGGCCGCGGAATCGTTCCGAAGAAGCACCGATTCCTTCTCCCGACGGGGTCTCCGAGCTGCGTTCGAGACCGTAGTCCTCGCCAAAGAAATGCGGACGCCGCGGTGGGCCGCTGATCGCCTCCGCACCCTCTTGCCAGGCCTCTCCGGCGGTCTGGATCGCGTCGACGATGCGGTTGTATCCGGTACAACGGCAAAGGTGGCCGGCGAGTGCGCGTTCGACTCGGGTCCGGTTTTCGGTCAGGCCCTTGCTGATGAGGTGGGCGGCCCGGATGGCGATGCCCGGGGTGCAGAAACCGCACTGCACCGCGCCCTCGCGGACAAAGGCATCGGCCAGGAGCTGGCGCTGGCGTTCCGGGAGGCCCTCGAGAGTCACGACCTCCGAACCGTCGGCCCTGGCGGGATCCAGCTGGCAGGCGAGGGCGGGTCTGCCGTCGATCAGGACGGTGCAGCAGCCGCATACGCCCTGGGGTGCGCACCCGTCCTTGGCGGAAGTGACACCGCAGCACTCCCGCAACACGTCGAGGAAGTGCATGCCCTCCTCGTAGGACACGGTTGTCGAGCGTCCGTTGAGGGTGAGGGAAATCTCCGGCAAGCTCTATCTCCGATTGCGGACGGCGATGATCTCGGCGGCGACGCTGATGGCGATCTCCTCGGGGGTGTGACTGCCGATCGGCAGACCGAGCGGGGCCTTCACTCCTTCGAAGGCAGTCTCCGGTATGCCGTCGGCGACCATCGCAGCATACATCTGGCGCACCTTTGCCTTGCTGCCCATCAGCCCGATATAGGCGAGCTTCTTGGCCAGCAGTCCCTCGAGCACCTTGCGGTCGTGAACGTGCCCGAAGGTCATGATCACGACCCACGACCGATCCCCTTCGGCGACGTGGTCGCCGATGTGCTCGAAGTCGACGACCCGCTGATCGTCGGCCCAACGGTTGACGCCCATCGTCGGCAGGTCCTCACGGTTGTCGAGCACGACGATCCGGAAGGGGAGGGTGGCCATGACCCGCGACAGGGCCAGCCCGACGTGCCCGCCGCCGATGATATAGAGGGTATCCACCAGCCCGACCGGACCGGAGTAAGTCCACGACCCGCCTTCATCTGAAAACTGATGCGGCTGGGTTTCCCCGGGTTCAAATTCGACACCTCGTGGCGACAGGCGGAGAGTGCCGGTTCGGTGGTTTTCAAGCGCGTCGACGATTGACTGTACAGCCTTCTCATCATTTTGCGTCAGCAGAATGATGGCGAAGTCCTGGACTCCCGAGCACAGGGTGCCGCCGCCGCTCGGGGTGTGGCGGAAGCGGAAGATCTCCCCTGCACCATTGTGGGCGACGGCCCGTTCCACCAGCTGCTTCTCTGCCGCACCACCGCCGATAGTGCCGGCGAACCCGGACTCCGAAACCACCACCTTGGTGCCGGTGACGCCCGGTACCGAACCGGAGTGGTCGACGACAAACACCAGCACGGTTCGCCGGTCATCGCGAAGCGACTCGAGGGCGTACTGCCACGGGTCGGTCTGGGTGTGTCTCGGGAAGGCCATTTGTGGATTGTAGCTGACGACGCCCCATATCGGATTGATGTCGTTGGAATCGTCTAACCCAGCGACAGAACGTTGACACGTTACCACGCAGAACCTCGGGTTCTCTCGTGCGGAGCCATACAATCGGGAGGCCGGGTGCAACGTTGAACGGCCGCTTCATCGAGGAAGGGCATGAACACCCAGGCCGTACGAACCCCCCTCGTTGCCCACTCGAAGCCCTTGACGCGGCTGGCATTCGATCAAGCTTGTGAGGGTTCCGCCCCTTTGAAGTCGATCGCCGATCAGGGATCCGGTCGGCCAGCTCGGTCCGCGGCAGACGGGGTCCGGACGGCAGCACTTCTGGAGGATCGCCTACGGCTCAGCCAAGTCGACAGCCACCTTCGCCGTCACGTGGCGCCACTGGCGCTCATTATCTTTACGAGTTGCGCCCATGACCTGCGCTTACTCCCCCAGACCTGATCGACGTTCCCGGCCGGCGGCCGGGAGTTTCGCGGTCAACTGTCCCTGACGCGGTCCACGGCCGTGCCGCCGTCCCTCCGCCGCCCCTGACCGCCCGTCCAACGGATGCGACAACCTCGTCGGGGACGGGTGGGTGGAAAATCCGAAATCCGAAATCCGAAATTGAAGAGTTGACACCCCACGCAATTCCGGAAGACCCTAACGTTCTAACGTTGAACAACGGCTGCGGCTTCGGCGATTTCTTTGGCTGGGGCCGATTGCCGGTCGCCGTGCAGGAACATCAATACCCTTTCCGGCGTCATCGGGGCGTGGAAGATGGCTTCGCGCTCCGGTCGGAATGCGCGCATCGCGTCGAGAAGCGCGAAGTAGGCGCCGATACCGTACATCAGCGGCGGTTCGCCGATCGCCTTCGAGCGCATCACCGCCTCGGGGTTGTCGGCGTCTTCGAGAAAATGGCCCTCGATCTCCGGGGTACAGAGGATGTCCGGAATCTTGTAGGTCGAGAGGGTATCGGTGAGGTTTCTGCCATTGGCGAAAACCAGCTCTTCCATCGTCATCCAGCCGATGCCCTGGACCAGCCCGCCCTCGAGCTGGCCCGTGTCGACCGTGAGATTGAGGCTGCGGCCGGCGTCGTGGACGATCCCGATCCGGTCGACGGTGTAGGTGCCGCGCAGACAGTCCACGGTGGCCTCGATCACCGCAGCGCCGTAGACGTGGTAGGCGAAGGGTTCGCCCTGCTCGCGATCCCGGTCGTAATGGATTCTTGGTGTCGCGTAGTGGGCCTGAGCCGACAGGCTGACGCGACGCAGGTAGGCCTCCCACACCAGCCTTTTCCAGCCCAGCTCGGTGGGTTTTTCCTCGATGGTGACCCTCCCATCGGTGATCGCCAGTCGATCGACATCCTCGTCGAGCAGATCGGCGGCGACTCCCAGCAGTCGTTTGACGATGGTGCGGCACGCGATCTCGGTGGCGCGCCCATTCATGTCCGCTCCCGAGCTGGCCGCGGTGGGGGATGTGTTGGCGACGCGCAGAGTGTTGGTGGTCTCGATGCTGATCCGACCCCCGTCCACACCGAGGTTGTGGGCGGCGACATTGAGAATCTTGGCGTTGACGCCCTGGCCCATCTCCACCGCACCCGTGCTGACGCTGACGCTGCCATCGGTATAGACATGCACCAGCGCGGCGGCCTGGTTGAGAAAGGTGGAGGTGAATGAGATTCCGAAACATACCGGCATCACCGCGAGACCCTTCTTCGAAAGCGGGTTCGCGCGGTTGTGTTTGTCGACATCCTGCCTCAGGGCCTCGATATCGAATCGTTGTTCGAGCTCTCCGAAGGAGCGGCGGGCGTGGCCCTGCTGGGCGCGCATGCCGTAGGGGAAGAGATCACCCTTCGACAAAAGGTTTCGACGCTGAATCTCGAGGCGATCTACACCCATCGCCTCGGCCGCCCGGGTGATGGCCGATTCGAGCACGAACATCGCCTGCGGCGCGCCGAATCCGCGAAAGGCGGTAAACGGCGGCAGATTGGTCCGGCAACTGTAGGCGGTGACGCGCACGTTCGGAATGAAATAGCTGTTGGTGGAGTGAAACAGGCTCCGCTCGAGGATGGCGGGCGACAGATCGGCGGCGGCGCCGGCGTTCTGATAGTAGGTCGCTTCGTAGGCGAGGATGTGGCCGTCGCCGTCGAGGCCGATTCGGAAGTCCGACGAGTACGGATGGCGCTTGCCCGTCATCCGCATGTCCTCACCCCGGCTGAGCGCGATCCGAACCGGCCGCCGCAGACGGTAGGCTGCGAGGGCAGCGATTGCGGCCCACGGCGTCGCCTGGTCTTCCTTGCCGCCGAACGCCCCGCCAAGGCGGGCGACGTCGACCTCGATCGCATTCATGGGCAGATCGAGGACGCGGGCCACGATTCGCTGCACCGCGGTCGGGGCCTGAGTGGAGGAGAGGATTCGCAACCGATTCCCTTCACCCGGGGTGACGAGGGCCGCCTGCGTCTCGAGATAGAGGTGCTCCTGCCCGCCGGACTCGGTGCGGCCTTCGACGACCAGCTCGCATTCCGCCCAGGCGGCGTCGATGTCGCCGAGCGAGAGCGTGCGGGACGGGACGATGAGTGATCCCGCCGCGGCCGCCTGGCGCGCATCGAAGACACCGGGGAGCTCGTCGATCTCGATCGCAATCGCCGCAACCGCTTCGCGTGCACGACGGGGAGAATCGGCGATGAGCGCGAGGATCGGCTGACCCACAAAATGGACCCCGCCTTCGGCCAGCAGCGGCTCATCCTGGACGATGCCACCGATCTGGTTATCACCCGGAATGTCCGCTGCTGTGAAGATCGCGGAAACGCCGTCAAGCGAAGCCGCCGGGGAAGTGTCGAGGCGGACGATGCGACCGTGGGCGACGGTCGAGCACAGCACCGCGGCGTGCAGCGCGCCCGGGGGATCGGGGATATCACCGACGAATATCGACTCTCCGCGAGTGTGGGGGCCGATCTCGTGGTTGCTCATCCGGCCGCCTCCTCGAGGAGGCCTGCTTCGAGGCCGAAGAGGACGTTGAAGTGCGCGAGGACGAGCTGCCCGAGGAGCAGCCGTTTGTAGTCGGCCGAACCGCGGACGTCGGAAATCGGCGCAACCTCTTCCCGGGCGAGGGACGCCGCGTGGCGCGCGGACTCGGCATCCGGCGCGCGTCCCACCAGAAAAGCCGCCGTGCGCTCGAGCTGAAAGGGGATCGGGGCAACGCCGCCGGCGGAGAGACAGGCGGCGGTGATGCGCCCGTCGTCGACATGCATGGAGACAGCGCTATTGACGCTGGCGATATCGAGGTGGGTTCGTTTGCTCACTTTTTCGAAATTGAAAACTGATCCGTCCTTCGGTGCGAGGAAGCGGACCCACTCCACGAGTTCCCCCGGCCGGAGATCGAGGAGCTTGTAGCCCTGGAAGAACTGCCGCAGCGGAAGCGAACGGCGTTCTTCACCCCGTGCGAGCCCGATCTCGGAATCGAGAGCGAGCAGGACGATGGTCATGTCGCCGATCGGAGAGGCGTTGACGATATTGCCGGCAATCGTCGCACGGTTGCGGATCGGAAGCGAGCCCATCAAGGCCATGGCTCGATCGAGATCGCCGACGGCCTCCCCGAGGAGGAGCGATCGCTTCATATCCTCGGCGGTCGCGGTGGCAGCGAGGTAAATGTGGTCGCCATCGCGCCACACCGGCCGCTCGGTTTCGACCGGCAGCACCCATACGTCGGCGGTCGCGAGCTCGTCGGGTCGCTGCACATAGAGGTCGGTTCCGCCGGCCACCACCCGTTGCGAGGGCGCTGGGGGCGAAGACGTGGCCGGCTCGAGACCGGCCAGGAGGTTCCTGGCACCGACGAAGTAATCGGGGAGGAAGCCCTCTCGAACGAGCGCCGGTACGCGGTCCTCGGCAGGGTCAACCCGCTCCCGCAGACGCCCGAGAGCTTCCGCCATGGCGCGGCGAATGGAGGCATAACCGGTGCAGCGGCAGATGTTGCCGGCCACCGCCTCGACGGCAGCTTCGAGGCTCCAGGTCTCGGTCTCGAGCAAATGACCGGTAAACGCAACCACAAATCCCGGTGTGCAGAAGCCGCACTGGGAGCCTCCCTCGCTCGCGATCGCGAGTTGAAAGGGTCCAAGCCCGGCCGAGTTGAGACCTTCCACAGTCACCAGATGGCGACCGTCGAGGGCGCCCATCGGCAACAGACACGAAGTCACGACTTGGTAACTCACGGCGCCGGCTACGGGCCGGCCGAGAAGAACGACGCAGGAACCGCAATCTCCCTCCCGACAGGCGTGTTTGACTCCTGTCAGCCGTGCAGTGTCGCGGAGGTAATCGAGGGTCGGTAACCCGGGTTGGGTCGCCACCTCCACCGCGCCGTTGTTGAGGACGAACCGCAGCATCCTGACGTCCGATCGTCGCGAACCACTGAGAGTGGGTCTCGAATCAGGGTATCACGACGCCTTGCGGATGCGCTCCAGAAAATCCTCCAACTGTGGGTTCGACAAAGGGCGGGCAAGGTAGTAGCCCTGGCCGTAGCGGCACCCGAGGTCGAGCAGGCTCTTGAGTTGCTCCTGGGTCTCGATGCCCTCGGCGACCACCTCGAAGGTGAGACCAATGCCAAGCTTGAGGATGGCCTGGACAAGCGCCGACGCACCGCGGTCGGATTCGATCTCGTCGACAAAGATCTTGTCGATCTTGACCACATCGACGGGAAAGCTCCGCAGGTAGCTCAGCGACGAGTAACCGGTCCCGAAATCGTCGAGCGCCAGTTGGACGCCGAGGGACTTGATCGCCCGTAGCCTGCTGGCCGCCTGCTCGACGTCGTGCATCATGACGCTCTCGGTGATCTCGAGGACCAGATGCTGGGGTGCGAGTCCCGAATCCCTGAGGTCCTCGGCCAGGGTGGCCACGAAGTCCGGTTGGCGGATGCTGGTAGGCGAGAGATTGACATGGGCGGCGGCCGGTTTAGCTGCAAAGATCGTGGAGTTGAGTTCTTTCAACTTCGCGCAGGCGCGCTTGAGGACCATGCGGTCGATCTGGGGCAGGAGCCCGGCGTCTTCGGCCAGTGGAATGAAATGGAAGGCGGAGATCACCCCTTTCTCGGGGTGAATCCACCGCACCAGGGCTTCGAAGCCGTGAACCGTCAGGTCCGAGAGGTTCATCAACGGCTGGAAGTAGACGTCGAGGCCCTGGTTCTCGACCGCGTGCCGCAGCTCCTGTTCGAGATCGAGCCGGCTCAGGGCGCTGGAGTGCATGGCCTGCTCGAAGACCGCGATTTCGCCCTTGCCGCGTTCCTTGGCGATGTGGAGCGCGGTGAACGCGTTCCGCATCAACTCCTCGGAGCGCACGGCTGAGGATTGCGCGAGAGCGATACCGACACTGGCGGTAAAACGAACTTCCCGGTCCTCGATCGGAAAAGGCTGTGACAGGTCGGCGAGGATCCTTTTGGCGGCAGCTGTCGCCTCGTCCGGGTCCTTGGCCTCGAGCAGGATTGCGAATTCGTCGCCGCCGAAGTGAGCGACCGAATCGCCCGCGCGGACGCTCTTTCGCAAGCGCTCGGCGAGAGCGATCAGCACCTGGTCGCCGGCCGAATGCCCGAGGCTGTCGTTGACCCGCTTGAAACCGTCGAGATCGAGAAACATCAGGACGGCGGCGTGGCCGGGCGGGCGGCGGCGGGCAAGGCTGTTGCCGAGGCGGTCCAGGAGCAGGGCACGATTCGGGAGCCCGGTCAACGGATCGTGCAACGCCTGGTAGTTGCTTTGATCCGACACCTTGAGCGTGGCCTCGTAGGCGCGGGCGGCGGCGATTGCCGCCCCGGCCTGCATCCCGAACAGATTCATTGCCCGCAGATCACGTTCGGTATACTTGCGGTCGGGTTTGGCATTCACATTGAGGACCCCGATGAGTTCATCGCCGTTCACCAACGGCACCGAGACAGCACTTGCCGGCCGCGGCGCCTCATCATTCTCGTAGTGGGTCCAGTCGAACATACCGAGAATCAGGACCGGTTCGCGAGTAGCCGCGACCTGGCCCGCGATGCCCTCGTTGAGCCCGACCCGGGCGCCCTGGGCCGCGCTGTCGCCCATCGAGCAAGCAGTCCGCAGCTCTCTCTCCGAGTGCATGAGCATGATTGAACCGCTGAGACCGTCGAGAAGGTCCATCGAACAGCCGAGAACGGAATCGAGCACTTGCTTGACGTCGAGGCGAACCGGTGTTTCTCGTCCGGACTCGATGAGGACGTGCGCCTCACGGAGGCTGTTGGTCAGGGCCGCAGCGAGAACCCGCTCGTCCAACAGCTCCTCGGTCAGCGCGCGCAGATCGAACTCCTTCTTGATGGCGTACGCACTGAAAAGGACGACCAACACCACCACACCGAGGTAAATGACTGTTCGCGTCGGCGTGAAGTTCGACTCGGCATTGCCCCAGAACAGCACCAGGCTCAGCACAGCCACGCTCAGCACGAGCAGTGACAGCGTCATCGCCCACAGCTGGAGGCGCCGCTTCGCGATCACCTCGAGATTCGGCGTCTCAAAACTGGTCAGACCGGTGATGAAACCTTTACCGGTGTCTTGGGCGGTGTTCGACGTCATTGATGATTCCACCACACCTCGCGACGCAACTTCGTTCGGTTCACTGCGAAAACACGGTAATGGGACCGGTGACGGACCGGCCCTCATCCATTCCAAATAGCTTATCACGTGTGCATTGAGGGAGATGGATGGGTTCCGAGCGGCGGTCTCGCTGAGGGTCCGCGGTTGATATCCCAACCCCGAGCTGCGGGGCCGATGCGGTCGGGTCTATTGGAGATTGAGAGCCACTGCGGCGGCCAGGAACACGGCGGCGAGGGCCAGCAACTGGAGCAGCAGTGGGACCATGAACCGCAGCCATCGCTCGTAGGGAACTCGGGCGAGTCCGAGCGACGCCATGAGAATGCCGGAGGTCGGGATGACCGTATTGGAGAAACCATCGCCGCAGGTGAAGGCGAAGACCGCAGTCTGGCGGGTCAGTCCGAGCACATCGGAAAGCGGAGCCATGAGGGGCATCGTCACGGCCGCCTGGCCCGACCCGGACGGGATGAAGAAGTTCAGAATCGTCTGAAAGGCCAACATACCCTCTGCAGCCACGTATCGAGGCACATGTTGCAGCATCGCACTCGCAGAGAAGATCAGAGTGTCGAGGATCTGGCCGTCGTCGAGCACGATTGTGACGCCGCGCGCGAATCCGACCACCATGGCCGCAACCGTCATGTCTTCCATTCCTCGTACCGCCGAGCGAGCTGCATCGGCCAGCGGGAGGCGAGCGATCAGGATGGCGACCAACCCCATGAGGAGAAATCCTCCGGCCATCTGGCTCAGCCACCAGCCCCGTTGCTGGACCGCGTACAGGATGAACACAAAGATTGCGGCGCACGCGACGAGGATCGCCACGTGGGCGGGTCGCAGCGACGGCGCCTCGGCGTGGTCATCGGGAAGCTGGAACGGGTCGTCGGCCATGATCGAAGCCGTCGGGTCCCTGCGAATCCGATCTCCGTAACGCAGGGTGTAGACGAGCGTAACAGCCATGCAGCAGACGAAAAAGACGAGGCGAAATGGGATCGCGCTGTTGAGGGGGATCTCAGCGATGTCCTGGGCGATGTTGACGGTGAAGGGGTTGGTCGTGGCTGCGGCGAAACCGACTTCGCCCGCGACGTAGACCAGCGCGACGGCGAAAACCCTGTCACAACCGATCTCCTTTGCGACGATGAGGAAAATCGGCACCAGGGGAATGAACTCTTCTCCCATACCCAAGGTCGAGCCGCCGATGGCGATGATCGTCATGAGGACGACGGTGAGCAGACGCCAGGAGTGGCGGAATCGATTCAGGACCGTGTGAAGCACCGCGGGAATGGTGTCGGTCGCCTGGAGAATGCCGAACACGCCGCCGATGACGAAGATGAAGAATATGATGTCGGCCGCCGCCACCATGCCGCGGGGGACGGCGCTCAGAAATTCTTCGAGACTCACCGGGCTCGCCATACCCGGAACCTCGTCGTCGAGGACCAGGCCCTTTGCGGATCTGTGCTTGGGTATCGTCCGGTAGGTGTCCGGCACCACCACGGTCCGTTCGAGCCCACCCACGGTCCGGATCTGGCGCTCGTACCGTCCTGACGGAACGACATAGGTCAGCAGGCTGCACACGAAGACCACGCCGAGGAGCAGCGTGAACACGTGCGGAACCCGGATGCGTTTCAGCAGGGATTTCACGGCGGGCACTTCAAGATTCTATCCCCCGATTTACGATTTGCCGCCCTTCCTCCGTCGAATCCCCAGCCGTTAGAAGGTTATAACGTTTAACGTTGAAACGTTTTAACGATTGATGCCTGACTCGTTAGAGTTCTCTCAACGCGTGCGCGACCTGAAGTCGCGCCGCCCTGATCGCCGGCAAAACGCCGCCCAAAAGCCCCATGAGCAGAGCGAAGACAATGCCGGCCAACAACAGACCGGGTGTGACCCGAAAGGCGAATGCCAGATGTGAGAAGGTCTGCCAGTTCATGGTGCCGGCAGTAAAACCGTTGAGCGGCAGCGCGGTCAGGCAACCGAGCACGCCACCCACCAAGGCGATGAGGAGCGACTCGAACATGAATGAAAGGATCACCGACCCACCGCTGAAACCCAGTGCGCGCATGGTCGCGATCTCGCGGGCGCGCGCGGCGACGGCCGAATACATGGTGTTGAGGGCGCCGAAGACCGCGCCGATCGCCATCACGAATGCCACCAGGAAGCCGAGCACCCGGATCAGCGTGCTCACCATTTGCGACTGCCGGGCGTAGTAGTCCTGTTCGCGTTCGACCTGAACGGTAAGTCGCGGATCAGCTGTGAGCACGTCTTTGAAGGCGTCGAAGTCAGTCGGAGAATTGAGGCGTACGGTGACCGAGCTGGAAACGGTTGTCGTCCTTTTGAAGGCCTGTGCGAGAACGGTGTGATCGCACCATATCTCCGAGTCGAAGGCGGAGCCCCCGGCGTCAAAGATGCCCACCACTTTCCAGTCCTGGCCGCCAAAGGTCACGGTGGATCCAAGGGAGAGCCCTCGGTAGGTCTTGACGGCGTTCGAGCCGACCACGAGCTCGGCCAAACCTTCTTCGAAGAACGTACCTGCGACGACCTTCACCGACGGCCGTACATCGAGAACGATCGGTTTCATGCCGCGAATCTGGACGTTTGCATCAGTGCCGCTCGTTTGCAGCTGGAACGCGCCGATGACGACGATTTCAGGGCTGGAGAGCGGCACGCCGTTGGCGTTTCGAGCCACCTGCGGCGCATCGGCAATCACCCGCGTCTGGTCAAGGGAAACTCCGCTGTCCATCTCGGAACTTGAACCGGCTCGGCGAATGATTGCGTTGGATGTGGAGCCGGAGGCGATCAGAGTCGCCTGGAACCCCCTTGCCATGGCGAGCATGGCGACGAAAACGCCGACCGTACCGGCGATGCCGATCACTGAAACCACCGCAGCCTTCCACCTCGCAGCGACTGAACGAAGGTTGTACGAGATCGGGATCGCCATCATACCCTCCGCAGTGCATCGACGATCCGGAGCTTCATCGCAGTCATCGCCGGTATCGACCCGGCGGCGAGTCCGACAAACAGCGCTATCGCGATGCCCGACGCCATTTCAGGGCCTGAGATGTAGAACACAGGTAACATGCCTCCGGTGGGGTCGCCACCCATCGTGAAGAGCTTGGCCAGACCGATCCCGATGGCCCCCCCGACCAGCGAAATGACCAGCGATTCGGCGAGGACCAAAAACAGTACTGTCCTGTCGCCGAAGCCCAGGGTCTTGAGCACGCCGAGTTCGGGAATCCGTTCGCGGACGACCATGGCCATGGTGTTGCCGGTGACCAGCAGCAGGGTGAAGAGGACCACCGCGCCGATCGATAGGATCAGCATGCGAATGTTGCCGATTTGCTTGGCGAAGCCGGCGGCGAAGGCTTGCTCGGTTTCGGTCGAGGTTTCCCATGCAGAGTTGGCGAATCTGGCGTCGATCTCCTGGCTGACAGACACTGCGTTTTCAGAATCGTCGATTTTGACCGTGTACCATCCGACCGTACCGCCGCCGAAGCTGGTCTGACGACGTTCTTCAAGGTACTTCCACTGGAACCAGAACTGTGACTCGTCATCGCCGGCGCGAGACCCATCATAGATGGCGCGGATGTTGAATTCCCATGTGCCGGACCAGATCGTTCCCTGGATGGGAATCCGGTCGCCGAGATTCCATCCGAATCTCTCAGCCGTGACTCGGCCGACCACTGCGCCCTCGCGATCCGCGAGAAATGCCTGCCACTCGTCATCAGCAATCAGAAACTCGGGGAAGATCTGGCGGTAGGTATCGGTGTCGATCGCGAACTGGGGGAAGAAGTTTTTTTGGTCCTGGTAGACGCCGCCAAACCAGGTGGCAAAGGTTGCCTGAGTGACGTGCTCGATCTGCCGCAGTCGCTCCTGATAGGCCAGTGGCAATGGCATGATGAGCGATGTCTTGTTACGGACAATCAGCCGATCTACCCCAGCCACATCGACACCGGCGTTGAGCGCGGTCTCGATGGTCACCAACAGGCCAAAGAGGAAGAGTGCCATGGTGATGGAACCGACGGTAAGAAGGGTGCGCGTCTTTTTTCGGAACAGGTTTCGGAAGATGAATGGCAAGTACTTCATGACGCCGCGACCTCCTCGGCGGCCTCCACCAGTGCGCCCTTTTCGAGGTGGAGGACGATGTCCGCACGCTCCGCGGCCAGCGGATCGTGGGTCACCATCAGGATGGTCTTCCCATGGTCGGACTCGAGCCTTGTGAGGAGGTCCAGGATCTCCTCCGCAGATTTGCGATCGAGGTCTCCAGTCGGCTCGTCGCAGAGGAGGAAGTTGGGGTCGGTGACAAAAGCGCGGGCGATGGCCACGCGCTGCTCCTGCCCGCCCGAGAGCTGGCGGGGGTAGTGTTTCATGCGGTCGCCGAGACCCACGAGCTTGAGCGCGGTCTCGACGTGCCGGCGACGCTCCGACTTCGAGAGCTTGGTCAGGAGCAGCGGCAGCTCGACGTTTTGAAAGGCGGTCAGGACAGGAATCAAATTGTACATCTGGAAGATGAACCCGACGTGTCTGGCGCGCCACGCCGCGAGCTTCTTGCCAGACATGTGGGTAATCTCGTCCCCGTCTACTGTCACCGTGCCCGCAGTGGGCGTGTCGAGACCACCGAGGAGGTTGAGAAGGGTGGTCTTGCCGGAACCGCTGGGTCCCATGAAGGCCACGAAATCACCCTGCTCCACGTCCAGATTGAGGCCCTGGAGCACATCGATGGACTCGTTGCCCCGGCGGTAGACCTTGTTGAGGTTGCGGACCCTGATGAGGCTGTTCCCACGATCCTGTCCGTCGATGCTGACCATTTCTGTCTCCTCCTAATTCTTGACCCGAACGCGGTCGTCGTTTACCAGGTTCTCAGGACCGTTGACCACGACCGTCTCGCCCGCGGTCACACCCGCCATCACCTCGACGTCGGTGCCCACCGTGCGTCCGGTGCTGACAGCGCGGCGGTCGAGGACCGAATCGTCGACGACGAACACGATTGTTGTTCCGTCCCGGTTGAAAACGGCGGCTTGCGGGACGAGCGCCTGGGGCCTCGTTGCCGGTGTTTCTTCGTCAACCGTTTCTTGAAATGCAACCTTGACCCCCATGTCGGGCAGGATCCTGGGGTCGAGCTCGTCAAAAGTCAGCCGGACTTTCACTGTCGCCTTCTGCCGGTCGGCGGTGGGAATGACGGTGCGGACCGTCGATGGGATATGCCAGTCCGGATAGGCGTCGAGGACGGCGTCCGCCGGTTGTCCGGGGAAGACCTTGGCGATATGCGACTCGTTGACGTCGACCTCGATCTCGAGCGACGTCATGTCGACGATGGTCGAGATACCGGTGCGGGTAAACCCACCGCCGGCCGACACCGGCGACACCATCTCGCCCGGCTGGGCGTCCTTGGACACCGCGATGCCGGCGAAGGGCGCCTTGACGGTGTAGTTCTCGAGGTCCTGGGCGGAAACCGCCAGCTGAGCCTCGGCGGCGGCGAGCGAGCTCTGGGCCAGTTTCAGCTTTGCCTGCAGCGCGTCCACCGCGGCGGTGGCGGAGTCGAGGTCCTGCACGCTGGCGACGCCCTGCTCGCGAAGCTCGCGGATGCGGCGGAGGGTGCGCTGGGCGTCCGCGGAATTCACCTCGAGCTCTTCAATCGCCGCCTGCGCGACGTCCCGTTCGGCCCGGATCGCGTCGTACCTGCGCTGCGCGTCGGAGTCGTCGAGCCGCGCCAGAACCTGGCCTTCCTCGACCACCATTCCCTCGTCCACCAGAACCTCGGTGACCTTGCCGGTGATCTTGGCGGATACGGTGGCCTTACGCCGGGGCTCGACGTAGCCCGACGCGTTGAGAACCGTGGCGGCGCCGCTTTGAGGCGCAGGCCGTGCAATGGCCACCTCGACCTCGACTGAGGAGCTTCCGCCGATTACGAATACGGCGATGACCGCCAGAGTCACGATCACGGCGGCGGCAATCAGCATGAGGCGCCGCCCGCCGCTGTCGCCGGTCTTGGCCTCGCGGTCGATCTTGAGGTCGGAGAGATCGGGTTTGCGATGTTTCCGTCATGTGGTGTGTCCTACGCAGTGCTGAACGTGCCGATCGCATGTGCTTGTTCCGTCTACGATGTTGTAGGGGGTGAATTCTAGCATCGTCCGGCTCCACCGCGGCCGAGCCCAGAGACCACCCACCCGCAGATGACGCAGATGAACGCGGGCTGTTGCGACCGGAGGCCACCCCTCCAGATACAAGCGCCCTTCACGGTGTCGGCGGCCCGAAGCAGCCACTCGGCGCCTCTGCATTTCTGCGCTTCTCGGGTTCGGCGTGCGGTGGATCCGACGTCATCTGTGTGATCTGTGGCATTCTGGGCGGGTGGGCGGATGAATCCGAAATCCGAAATCCGAAATCCGAAATGTATGGGCGGGCGGATCAATGAAAATCATGGCTCTCCACCGCCGCGTCGGCGTGGACGGCCTCGAAGCGCCGCGCCTTGACCGAGATGGTGCCGTCCTGTTTCTGCAACGGGCCTTCGACCAGCAGCACCGGCGTGCTGATGATGAAGGCGCGATGCTCCTGGAAAAGGTCGGGCCGGATGATTGCCTGCACCAGTCCGGTCTCGTCCTCCATGGTCAGAAAGACGAAGCCCTTGGCGGTGCCGGGGCGTTGGCGGACGATGACGGCGCCCGCCACCCGTACGACCTCGCCGTCGTGGATGTCGTTCAATGCGATGACCGGCACCGCCCCGCGGCGGCCCATCTCCTCGCGCATGTAGGCCATGAGGTGGGGACCGGTTGTGAGGTGGAGACCCGCGTAGTCGGCGACGGTTTCGTCGAGCGGCACCATCTCATGGAGTGGTGACGCACCCTCCGGTGGCAGCTCGGCAAAGAGCGGCCCGCGCCGTCCCGCAACCTCGGAGACCTGCCACAAGGCCGCGCGGCGGCTCAGACCCAACGAGGCCAGGCCGCCCACGTGGGCCAGCCGTTCGAGCTGCTCGGCGTTGAGTCCGCACCGGTGGGTGAGATCGGCGGTGTTGCCGAAAGGTGCCCGCGCCCTCTCGGCCTCGATCGCGTCGGCGGCGGCCCGGTTGAGCCCGTGCACGAATCGTAGCCCCACTCGCACCGCGCCGTTCTCCCAGCGGCAGCGCCACCCGGAGTGGTTGACGTCCACCGACAGAAAACGCACTCCGTGGCGCTGACCGTCCTTGACCAGGGTCGCAGGGTGGTAAAAGCCCATCGGCCAGGCGTTGAGGAGGCTGGCGTAGAAGGCGGTCGGGTGGTGGGCCTTGAGGTAGGCGGAGGCGTAGACGAGCAGGGCGAAGCTTGCCGAGTGGGACTCGGGAAAGCCATAGAGCGCGAAGGATGTGATCGAGCGAACGATCTGCTCCTGGGCCTCGTCGGTGATGCCGCGCTGAGCCATGCCGGCGCGCAGTCTTTTCTCGATCACCGCCATCCGCTCCTGCGAGCGTTTGAAGCCCATGGCCCGCCGGAGCTCCTCGGCCTCGCCGCCGGAGAAGCCCGCCGCCTCCATGGCCATGCGCAAGAGCTGTTCTTGAAACAGCGGCACGCCGAGGGTGCGCTCGAGGATCGGCTCCAGACAGGGGTGGGCATAGGTCACCGCCTCGCGGCCCTGGCGCCGTTCGAGGTAGGGGTTGGTCATGTTGCCGGTGATGGGCCCGGGACGGATGATCGCCACCTGCACCACGAGGTCGTAGAAGTGCTCCGGCCGGTTGCGCGGCAACGACGCCATCTGCGCCCGGCTCTCGATCTGGAAGACGCCGGCGGTGTCGGCGCGGCGGATCATGTCGTAGGTCTTGGGGTCGCCTGGCGGCAGGTGGGCGAGGTCGATCTCCACCGCCTCGTTGCTGCGGATCATCGGGATCGCCTCCTCGAGGGCGGCCATCATCCCGAGACCCAGGAGATCGACCTTGATCAACCCGAGATCGGCGCAGTCGTCCTTGTCCCACTGGATCACCGTCCGGTTCTCCATCGCCGCCGGCTCCAGCGGCACCACCTCGTCGAGCCGTCCCTGGGCGATGACCATGCCGCCCGAGTGCTGGCCGAGGTGGCGGGGGAGGTGGTGGATCTCCCACCACAGCCGCTTGAAGTGCTCGACGCGGCGCGACCTCGGGTCGAAACCCACCGCCGCCAGCTCGGAGTCGAGATTGCGGGCGCCCTCCCGGATCTCGACCGTCATGTGGCGGCCGAAGCGCTTGGAGATGCGGTCCACCTGTTCGAGCGAAAACCCGAGCGCCTTGCCCACCTCGCGCGCCGCCGAGCGTGCGCGGTAGGTGATCACGTTGGCCGTCATTGCTGCGCCGTGCGGCCCGTAGCGCCGGTAGACGTACTGGATGACCTTCTCGCGTTGGTCGCCGGAGGGCAGATCGAGGTCGATGTCGGGCCACTCGCCGCGTTCCTCGGACAGGAAGCGCTCGAAGAGGAGCTCCATCTTGACCGGGTCGACGGCGGTGATGGAGAGGGCGTAACAGACCGCCGAGTTGGCGGCCGAGCCGCGGCCCTGGGCCATGATGTTTTCGCGCTGGCAGAAGCGGACGATGTCCCAGACGATCAGGAAGTAGCCGGCCAGGTCGAGCTTTTCGATCAGGTCGAGCTCTTTCTCCAGCTGCGCCTGGGCGCGGGCGGTGAGCGGTCGAAAGCGGGTGCGGGCGCCGTCCCAGGTCACCCGGCGCAGGTGCGAGATGGGGCTTTCTCCAACCGGCAGCGGGTAAACGGGGAAGCGATAGCCGAGATCATCGAGGGTGAACTCGAGCTCGTCCACGAGCGCCCCGGTCTCGGCTACCGCCCGCGATTGGTCGGCAAAGAGGAGCTCCACCTCACGCGCCGAGCGCAAATGGCGTTCGCGGCCGCCCTCGAGGAGACGACCGGCAATGTCCAGGGTGACGCCCTCGCGGATGCAGGCGAGCACGTCGGCGAGGTCACGGTTGGCGGGCCTCGCATAGCGGACCCCGCCGGTGGCTGCGAGCGGCAACTGCAGTCCCCGGGCGAGGTCGATGAGCGCCCGGTTGCGGTGCTCCTCGTCGCGCAGGCGGTGGCGCTGCAGCTCGACGTGGAGCCGCCTCGGGAAGAGCCTGCGGAGGTGCTCGAGCTCGCGCCGGGCGGCGTCGAGGCCGCGGTGGACCAGACGCTGGGCGATGACGCCCTCGGCGCCGCCGGTGAGACAGTGGAGCCCGTCGGCGTGGGTCGCGATCTGCGACCAGGTGGCGCGGGCCTTGCCCTTTGGTCGACCGCGGGCGGCCTCGGTGAGCAACCGGCAGAGATTGCGGTAACCGCGGTGGTCGCACGCCAGGAGCGTGAGCCGGGGGAGGGGAGTCCCCGGGGGAGGGGGGTCGGGGACGAGGCCGAGGGGACCTCGCAATTCTGAATTCTCAATTCTTAATTTTGAATTTCCTTCCACCCCTCCGAAGGAATTTCGGATTTCGGATTTCGGATTTCGAATTTTTTCCCCACCCTCCCCGGATTCCTCTGCTTGGGTGGGCGGGAATTGAGAATTGAGAATTGAGAATTGAGAATTTTCATCGAGGACAATTTCGGCGCCGACGAGCGGCTTGATACCGGCGTCGCGGGCCGCCTTCCAGAACCGCGGCGCGCCGGAGACGGTGTTACGGTCGACCAGCGCCACCGCAGGGAGCCCGAGCTCCGCCGCCCGCTCGACCAGGTCCTCGGGCTGCGACGCCCCTTCGAGGAACGAAAAGGCAGAGGCGCAGTGCAGCTCGGCGTATTTCATTCGTCGAACGCACCCGATTTCGGATTTCGGATTTCGGATTTCGAATTTTCCCTCCGCCCACCCGGCAGCCGGGACGGCTGCCCCACAAGGTCACCCTGACGATCTCCTTTTGTGGGGCACGCACCTCGCGTGCCGGAGGGGTGGGTGGCAAATCCGAAATTCGAAATTCGAAATTCGAATTTCATCAGTCGTACATGCCGTCGGCGAACCATTCGCCGGTCGTGCGATCCCGATAGACCCGGTACAACCCACCGCCGGAGAGCTCGACATCCCAGTAGTCCCGTTCGACGGGTTTGTCGTTCCACCACCCGTCCTCGAGGGTCCACGGCCCCGCAGCCACCCGCACTAATCCCTGAATCCGCGGCGTGGCACCCGCTTCGGAAGCCACTGAAACCAGCCGAAGCGAAGTGAATTCTGAATTTTCAATTCTTAATTTTGAATTCCCCTCCACCCCCCCGAATGAATTTCGGATTTCGGATTTCGGATTTCGGATTTCCTGCTCGTCCTCCCCTGATTGCTCCAGGTGGGTGGACGGGAATTGAGAATTGAGAATTGAGAACTGAGAATTTTCTTCGGTGATCACTTCAATCGCCACCGGCGGTCGCAAGACCCTGACCACCAGCAGCCCCCGGCCCTGCCGTGGTGGTTGGCGGATCTTGGGAGTCGGCGGCGGTTCGAAGGGGACGTTGTCGCAGCGCTCGGGGAGGTGGCCGTCCACTGTCCGTGGCGAGCCCACCCGGTCCGGGCCGAGACGGGCGGCGAGGTGGGCGAGGCTGCCGGCGAGCTTGTCGGGGTGGATCTCCGGTGCACCGAAAAGCGTGAGCTGGCCGCGGCGCGGCCGGTCGGGATGGGTGATGGTAATGAAGGAGACCACGGCCGCTCGCGGCGGCTTCGACTCGAGCTCGAGGCGGACCAGCGCCAGCAGGGCGTCCACGTTCCGGGTGGGGGATGGGAGGCGGATCCTGCGGTGCTCGGCGCCCTCCGGCTCGAGCCCGAGCTCGAGCTCGAGCAGGGTGCATGCCAGGTCCTCACGCTCGAGGCGTTTGCGGGCCCTCTCCAATGACTGGCGAAGGGCGTAGAGCAGGGGCTCGACGGTGACCACCGGCCACTCCAGATCCATGCCTTCGTGGAAGGTCGGGGGAGGGTGGTAGGGCGCCAGCGGGCTCGAGTCAACGCCGCGGGCCGCACGATGAGCACTGGAGCCGGCCGGGCCGAGTCGGCTGGCCGTGCGGTCGGCCGGCAGGCGGGCGAAGTCGCCGAGTGTGCGAACGCCCCAACGGCGCAAGGTGTCCGCCAGGCGTCGATCGAGGCCCAGTCGGGTCAGCGGCAGGGGAGCGAGGAAGCGGGCCTCCTCTCCGGCGGCCACCACCTTCGGCGAGTCGGGCATGTGGGCGGCGATACGGGCGGCGAGCTTGTTGCCGGCGATCCCTACCCGGATCGGGAGATCGAGCGACTGTGCGGCGACGATGGCCGCCTGACCCATATCACGTTCGCCTGTCTGGCCGTCGAAGAGGCGCTCCATCCCGCCGACATCGGCGAAGACCAGGTCCGGAGCGGCGTCCTCGATCCGTGGTGAAAGACCGGTCGCGGTCTCGAGCAGGGACTCGTGGGCCGAGCTCTCACAAGAGACGTCGCGACCGCGGGCGATGAGCGAGGGCAGGATGCCGCGCGCCTGGGCGAGGCTCATGCCCGATCGAACGCCCGACTTGCGGGCGGGCCGGGAGGCGCCCACAACTCGCGCCGCGGAGCCGTTGCCCTCGCACACGACCACCGCTTCGCCGGCCAGCTCGGGTTCCGCGCGCAGCCTCGCCGCGAGGGGAAAGATGGGGATGAAGAGGCAGGCGATGCGAGTCATTGGAGAACATATATTTCAGGCTGTCGCCATACCCGTCTCCGTGCCCGGATGGACCTGTGTCAACCGTGTCAGCATCGAGATGATTCGATGCAGGAGCTCCCGACTATCTTCGAAGTCTTGCGATGTGCCAAGCTCAAGGCGTTGACACACATCGAGAATCGCGGTGCATTCGGTTGCCGAACGACGAGCAATTCGATAGAAGCGACTTTTTTCTTTGCGGCTGAACTCACCAGCACCTTCGGCAATGTTGAGCGCAATTGAGGTTGCTGCTCGGCGGAGTTGATCGGCCAAATAGTGTCTGCCACGCGGGAGGTGCGAGGCGATGGTGTCGACGGCGACGACAAATTCGATCGCCGTCTGATAAACATCAAGACGTTCATGGTGAAAACGAATCATTTGATTCTCCTTTCGGGCACGGAGACGGAGACGGAAACGGGCACGGGTTACACGCAGAAGACGAGCACCAAAAAGCAAAAGCCCAGGATCAACAGTCCGCAGGCCTCGCCCGCGAGCTCGAAGAAGCCTCGTGCACTCATCTCAAATGGCTGCGACATGCTCTTCCCTCCCTCCGGTCGGAATTTCGGATTTCGGATTTCGGATTTCGAATTTTTGATCGATATTCAAACTGTCTGATATGGCCGATCCAAACGTCGCTTCGGGAAGGCTGAGAACCAGTGGCGCGCTGCCGAGATCGGGATGACCGATCCGCCGGACCAGGTTGAGCTGCGTCTGGAGTCCGTTGAGCAGGCGGGACGCACCGGTGGTGCTCCAGTCGCCCCGGCCGCGGCCTCCCGTGACGACCACGCCGGCGGCGCAACCGCTCAACCGGTAGGGGGAGCCCGCCAACACCACCGCCCCGTGGCTGGCGGCGGTGCGCGCCAACCGCAGCCAGGCGGCCAGCGGCGCCCGGCCCCGCACCGGCGGCAGACCGAGGTCGAGGGCGACCAGTGGAAAGCCGGTGTGGATCAACAGCTCGGCCGCTGCCAGGGAGTCGCCGAGGTTCTGCGGCCGCAGCCACAGCAGCCGCTCCAGGTCGACTCCGATCTCAGCCGCCGCTCGCGGATCGAGCTGTGCCCCCTGATCGACCAGGGCCGCCGCCTCGCCGGCGCCGGTCACCGCCCGTAACGCCGAGAGCAGGGCGGCAAAACGGCCGCAGGAGCCCCGACCCACGAGCTCGACCAATATGCCCCGGGGCAGCCCGCCGCCGAGCAGGTGGTCGAGACCGGTCAACGAGGTGGGGAGGGGGTCCTCGCGAAGCTCCGCGCGCCGTCTGCGGATGAGGTCGGAAGCCCGATACAGCGAGTGTCTGAGCTCGTCCGGCAGCCCAGAACGCAATGTCCGAGCGGCTTTTGCCCGGGTCGGCGTCGGTTTGGGTTGTAGAGCTGCCATCGCTTTCCCCCTGGGCTTTCGAGTATAGGTGTAAATAAAGCATAAATCAAGTCCCACCCACCCTCACACCCAGTTCTGAGTTTTTAGATTTGAGTTTTGAGTTACGGACACCCTCGTCGTGGTTCGCCCACAGAATTTTTCTTCGCACGTCAACATGACGCACAGGTTCCCGATACCGCAATTCTCAAACAGCTTGGGTGGGTGGGGGATAACTCAAACCTCAAAACTCAACACTCAAAACTATTGTGTGAGGTTGACAGACGAAAACCTTAGTACTATGTTCTTAGTATGAATACACCCGAACGAAAGCTCACCGATACCGAACTGGAGATCATGCACGTCGTCTGGGAGCTCAACGGCGGCACGGTGCGCCAGGTCCACGAGCGTCTCAACCAACAGCGGCCGCTCGCGTACACCACCGTGATGACGATGATGAACATTCTCGAGGACAAGGGGCACCTCACGCGACGCAAGCAGGGGCGGGCCTTCCGTTACCAGCCCGTTCGTCCGAAGGCGCAGGTCATCTCGGGGATGGTCGACGATTTCGTGGGGCGGGTCTTCGCCGGAGCCGCCACACCGCTGGTTCTCAGCCTGGTCAAAGACAGGAAGATCTCGAAGAGCGATCTCGAGGAAATCGCGCGCCTGATCGGGGAGGTCGAATGAACCCCCACGATTTTGCCGCCGCGGTCATTAGCTATACGCTCCAAAGCGGATTCCTGCTGCTCGCCGGTCTGTTGGCGCCTCGCGTCCTCCGCCTCCAGCACCCCAAGGCCCTGCTGATTTACTGGAGGGTTCTGTTCGCAGTGGTCCTGCTGCTGCCTCTCGCAACAACGTTCTGGCAACCGAGGAGCGCTCTGCCGGTGTTTGCCATCGACGGTATCGCGGTCGAGGAAATCGTCGCCATCAGTCTGCCGACCGAGCTCTCGACCCTCAGCTGGCGTCTGCTCCTCGTGCCCGGGGGAATCATCACCCTTCTCGCGTTGGCCCGCCTCGCAGCCGGCATCCTCTACCTCGGCCGGTGCCGCCGAGTCGCGACACCCCTCACCGAAAACTCCGCACCGATCGCTGCCCTGCAGCGCCGCCTCGGTCTCGATGTACCGTTTGCGATTACGGACCGCCTCTCGGTACCGTTGACCTTCGGCTGGGCCCGGCCGATCGTCCTGGTGCCTCCGTTGTTCCGCCGGCTGTCGGCCGACGAGCAGGAAGGGGTGGCATGCCACGAACTCCTCCACGTCCAACGTAAGGACTGGCCGATGACCCTCCTCGAGGAGGTGCTTCGTGCGGTGTTCTGGTTCCACCCCGCCGCATGGGTGTTGATCGAGAAGATCGCGGTCAGTAGAGAACAGGTGGTGGATGCCTGTGCCGTAGAAATCACCGGCAAGCGCAGGCAGTACCTCGACGCGCTCTGGCAGGTCGTGTGCACCTGTCAACGGCACCCCACGGCTCTCGCGGTCCCGCTGATCGGGAGATCCCACCTGCGGGCGCGAGTAGAACATCTGAAAAGGGAGATCAAAATGTCCCGGACGAGAATGATCGCCAGTATCGCGGCCCTTGGCGCAGTCCTCATAGCTGCCGCCATCGTCGGAGCCGCCGTATTTCCTCCTGCATCCGTTTCTCAAGCCGACACCTCGGCCATGAAGAAGTCCTGGAGCAGCGAAGACGACGAACCGAACGGCGATGAAAAGCTGAGGACCAAAGATTTCGACGGTGAGTGTGCGGAGATCACCAAACCGGTGGAGATCGAGAAGACCGTGCCGAAGTACCCGGAGGAGGCACGCCTCGAAAAGGTCATGGGGATGGTGATCGTGGAGACGGTGATTACCGTCAAGGGTCTCGTCGACGACGTGAAGGTCCTCGAGTCCCCGGACGAACGGCTGTCGGCGGCCGCCGTCGAGGCTGCCCGCCAATGGCGTTTCGAGCCCGCGCTGTGCGATGGGAAGCCGGCGAGCGTCTATTACAAAGTCACTTTCAATTTCCGGCTCGAGTGACCCAGGATAGAAATTGACACCACATCGGGAGGCCCTGCGGCCTCCTTTTTCGTCGTCGGCCGGCCCCTGACAGCGTGATATAATTCGTACCGGGTCGTAAGTTACGAGCCCGAAACATTTTGGGAGAAAATCTCCGAGCCCCTCCGGTATCGGCCGGAAGCTCCCGTCTCAATCAGACGCCGGGGTGTCTCAGTGTCCATCAGTGGCAATCTCCGCACGATGCCGTTTGCGGATCTCTTGCAGTGGGTCTCGCAGAGCCGCAAGACGGGCACGTTGTCCGTAGAGGGGAAGCCCCACAACAAGAAGGTCTACTTCCGTAACGGCCTGATTGCTGCCGCTTCGTCTGAGAATCCCAAGGAGTTTCTCGGTTATTACCTGGTCGGTTGGGGAATGCTCGGCGAGGAGGAGCTTCAGGAGCTGCTCAACATGCAGGAGCAGCACGGGACCCTGCTCGGCGAGCTCCTGGTCATCATCGGCCGGATGAGCCGCGAAGAGCTCCAGCACATCCTCCAGGTCAAAACCGAAGAAACCATCTATGAGCTCTTCATGTGGCAGGAGGGCGACTTTCGGTTTCTGGAAAACATCCTGCCCGCCAAAAAGTTTCAACCGCTCAATCTGCCGGTGGAGATGATCGTCCTCGAGGGGGTCCGGCGAAAAGACGAGTGGGCGCGCTGCGTCGAGGTGATTCCCGACGAAACCTGGATTCCTCGGGTCGTGCGCGCGATCGACGTCGAGCAGCTCGGCGAGATCGAGCTCAATATCCTGCGCGAAATCGACGGCGAGAACAGCATCGAGCGCATCGCCCTGACCAACAAGCTGGCGTTTTTCCACGTCCTGATGTTCGTGTATCAGGGAATGACCCATAACCTCTTCGAGGTGCATGCGCCGGGCGCGGAACCGACGCCGATCCCGGGGTTCTCGAAGGGCACCTGGATGACGATGCTCCACCAGGTCGAGGAGATGTTGGCCGAGGGGAACCTGCTGGCGGCATTTCAACGCCTGGGCGAGATCCGCAGCAAGTACGCCGATCAACGCGAGGTGGCGGAGCAGGCGGCAATCGTGCAGAAGAAAATCGAAGAGGAGGCCGCGCGGCTCAAGCTGACGGATTCGGCCGTGCTGCGGCTCGCGATTCCATCGTCGGAGCTCACCTCGCTCACCTGCAGTCCGCAAGAGGGCTTTCTGCTTTCGCGGCTCGACGGCGCCTACTCGCTCGGCGAAATCTTGAAGATGATCCCAGGCTCCGCGCTCGAGAACAGGCTGCTGGTCAACGACCTTGTCCAGCGCGGCGTTGTGCGCCACGAAGAACGCTAATCGAGGTTCAAGGAGAAACGGGCCGTGCCGCGCGGGTTCTCCGGCGCCCGGTCTGGCGGGAACGGGCGCTGAGCAGCGTCAATTCACGCCGTCAGGCGATTCGGGCTTCCCCGACTGTCGATGGAGCGTGATCAGACCGAGGAAGAGGCCCGCGAAAACCGCTTGAGCGCCGATCGCAATCAGCGTCACGGCGGGGATCACCATCCGCATCGTCACCGCGTAGTCGAGGTCGGGAAACCCGGCGGAGAACCATCTCAGGGTGGTCACGCCGAGGAGCACGGCGCCTGACAAAAAGCTCACGAGCCCCCCCCAAAATGCGATCGTTGGCGCGACATCGCGCCCGAAAGCGAAATACTGCTCGGCGGTCGGAATCAGGCCCTCTGCCATGGCATAGAGGCGGGTAAAAAGACCGAACACGATGAGTTGGAATCCGACGACGGCGCCGATGCCTACGACGAGAAGGGAGTGGACGTCCAGTTGAGCTCCGAGTCCCAAGGGCAACGGGCCGGGGAGGATCGTGACGAATCCGATCAGCCCGAGACCGAGGAGGACAAACCCGGGAAAACTGAACAACCAACGCGGACTGTAGATCAGGAAGAACCGCAGCGTCCGAAGACCGTCGCTGACCGTATTGAGATGGGGCGGGTGCGATTTCCGTCCATCGCGGTGCAGCGTGATGGGCACTTCAGTGATCCGTTTTCGAAAGAGGCTGGCCTTGATGATCATTTCGGTTGCGAACTCCATGCCGAGGCAACGGAGTTCGAGATCGTCGTAGAGCTGTCGTGTGAAACCTCGCAGCCCGCAGTACACGTCGTGGGTGGGCATTCTGAACAGCTTCCGCGCCAGCCGGGTGAATGCCGGGTTACCGATCCGCCGGTGGCTCCACGGCATTGCGCCCGGACTCACGGAACCGCCGCCTCCCGGCAATCTGCAGCCCATTACCAGATCAGCGCCAGCCCGGAGTTCATCGACGAAAAGCATGATCGCGGTGAAATCGTAGCTGTCGTCGGCGTCGCCCATGATGATGAAACGACCCCTGGAAGCCTCAATCCCGCCCTTGAGCGCCGCACCGTAACCCGGCGTCGTCACCGGGATCACGCGGGCACCGAGTTCCCGGGCGATCTCCGCGGAGTCATCCGTGCTGCCGTTGTCGGCGACGATGATCTCCGCAACGAGACCGCTGGCTTCGATGGTCGACCGGGCTTTGCGGATGCAGGTTGCCAGGGTGTCGGCCTCGTTGAGACACGGCATGACAACCGAGAGTTCGATATCTGAATTGGAACTCATGGCGACACCTCTGGGACTTCGAAAATGACGAGGTTTCCGCTTTGCCACACCACGGCAAGTCGGCGATTGAAAAGTTCCTGGATCCGCGCTTGCGCATCCCGGTCGGGGGTCGCGAGGTAATCCTCGCGGTGGTTGAGGGTCGCCATCCGCTCGGCCTCTCGCCGGTTGAAGAGAATGTGGGTTATGCCGTGTGATCGAAGGCGGACGATCATGTCGCGCGTCGATCCGCTTTTCTCCGCGATATCCACGATGAGCGGTTTGATAATCGGGTCTTCGAGCACCAACTTTCGTTCAATCCCGAAGCTCCTCGATTCTGCCAGAAGATACACCACGGCGTCGGCAGGGAGTTCACGGTTGATGAATTCAATAGCCGGATAGTGGGTGACATTGCGACTGAGAAACGCATCCTCCTCGACGATCCCGAGAACGACTCCAATCTGGGACGGGAGATGATAAATGCGAAACGGATTGAGGTTATTGACGAGAAGAGCAAAGAGCATCACGTGTAAGGTCGCCCGCCACGGTTTCTTCAAGCCACCGGTAAACCGCAGGAAAGCGGCGCCCACACCGGCGGCGGCGGGCGCGTACAGCGGAACGAGATATCTGCCGATCGACGGAATGAACGCGGCCGCCAGGAGCCCAAGACCCAAGGCCGTGGCGAGCGCCTGTTCAGCGCGGGACACGCCGGGTCGAAAAAGGCTGAGCGCCCACAGAGGCAAGAGCCACAGGTAGACCGGCCCGGTAATGCCACCGACATCACGGTCGTCAAAAGTGCCGGCGGTCACGGCAAAGATCGCGCGGTCCCGGCTCCATCCGAATTCACCGATTCCCGCGGCGAGGTCGTTGTCTTGAATTGCGGATTCCTGGTTCTCTGGTTCGCTGATGGTCGATGACAGATAGGGATACACCGGATCACCGGTCGCCACCAGGCTGCGAATGGCCCAGGGCGACCACACGAGGAGCGCCGTTCCGGTGACCAGGACCGCGGCCTTGATGGTGGAGCGCAGCCAGGTGCCCGCTCCGGAACCGCCGGCGAGCATCGGCAGAACCAGACCAATCGGGATCGCCACCAACAAGATGGCAAGGTATTTGCAACCGACCGCAAGACCGACCAATACTCCCGCAACGACCAACCAGCGCGTCGAGAGGCCTTGGTCATCGTCCACAAAGCGCATGAGGGCGATCCACCCGCACATGAAGAACGCAGCGACGCCAAGCTCCGTTCCGGCGACCGAGCCCAGGTCGATGACCCCCGGTGTCGCCGCGAAGACCGCGGCGGCCACTGCGCCCGAAGAAGGGAAGAACCTCTCGGCGACAAACGCCGCCGCGGCGGTCGCGACGACGCCCATCCACAGGTGCACCAACTGTGCGGCCCAAGCGCCCGAAACGGCCAGGCCGTAGACGTAGAGGAGACCCATGTTGGACGGGAAGAGCGAGTAGGCGTGACGCGCGAAGACGACCAGCGAACCCTCACGAAGCCACTGGAACGGAAAGGCCAGGTGATAGTTCCACTGGTCATAAAAGACGGCCAGCGCCGATCCACCGAGCAGCGCCAGGAGGCCGGCCGCAACCGCCACGGTGACGTACGGATTCCACCTGAACTCGAGCGTCACGCCGCGAAGTCGCCGATAAACGTTGATCGCGCCGACCACGGCCATCACCGCGAAAACAGAAAGCAGTGAGACCCGGGAGAGCAGGCCGACTGTGCCCAGGAGACCCGCAGCGGCGGCGAGACCGCCCGCTCCGAGGGCGAGAAGGACCGGCACGTCGGAGGGTTTCCGGCACGGTTGGCGGATCAGTCCCTGAAACGCGAATTGACCGGCGCCCCAGCAGGCAAGCGAGAAGATCGCGAGCCACAGACCGGAAATCGCGATCGGAACCAGCAGGTTGAGCGAGCGATGCCATCCGTATAAAACGACAACCGCCCCAGCCCAAGCGACGAGGATGATCGCGGCCGTCACCCACCGGTCGAATCGGACAGTCCTCATGTCTTCATCGTAGCCTGGATAACGCGGTACCCGCATACCGCCGTGGCGGAGTGATGAGAAATGAAGCTCAGATCGGAAAGCCGAATTTCGACTACACCGTCCGCGAGTAGACGGGTCCGTCGCCCGACGTCGCGAGATAGGCGTCAAACGGCATGCACACGTTGCGAAGAAAAAAACGGCCCGTCGGGGTGACCCTCAGCCCGGTCGCATCAAGATCGACGAGGCCGTCGGCAGCCATCGGATCCAGCTCTTCGAGCGCATCGGCGAAGTGTTGCCGGGGATCGACCAGGAAGGTCGATTCGACCCACCCGTAATCGAGTGCGAGCGTGCAGATGATGCGATGGATGACCGCGCGCCGGAGTACGTCCTCGGCGCTTCGCACGAGGCCGCGCTCCACAGGCAACAACCCGTCAGCCACGGCGCGTTCGAATCGCTTGAGATTCTTTTCGTTCGCGATGTAGGCGCCGCCCACATCGCCGATCGAGGTGACTCCGATCCCGACCTGGTCGGGCGCAGGCATCACCGTGTAACCCATGAAGTTGCGGTGCACCCGATCTTCGTCGAGCGCGAGTGCGAGCTCGTCGCCGGGGCGGGCGAAATGGTCGAAGCCAACGCATTTGTAGCCCGCGGCGGCGAACTCTTCCGTTGCGGCGAGAAAAAGCCGGAACTTCTCCCATCCGTCCGGCATCGAGCCGGCCTCCAGGGCTTTTTGGTGTGGTTTGATCCAGGGGACGTGGGCGTAGGAAAAACAGGCCACGCGATCGGGTGCGAGCTCATCGATGATCGTGCGAACGGTGGATCGGAAGCCCGGCTCCGTCTGCAGCGGCAGGCCGTAGATAAGATCGATGTTGACCGACTGGAATCCGAGACGCCGCGCCTCCTCGACGTGCTCGCGGGTGAGTTCCAGCGGTTGGATGCGTTTGACCGCCTCCTGGACCTCGGGCGCGATGTCCTGGAGGCCCATCGAAATCCGGTTGAAGCCGAGCCGCCGCAGCGTCGCGAGGTGGTTCATGGTGGTGACGCAGGGATCGATCTCGAGGGCCACCTCGGCGTCGGCGGAGATCGGGAATCTTGACGTGATGGCGGCGAACAGCCGTTCGCATTGGGCGGGTGAAAGGTAGGTCGGGGTCCCACCGCCCCAGTGCAGCTGGTTGAGCCTGCGGCGAGGCGCGAGGGCGGATGCAAGTATCTCCAGCTCCTGTTCGACCGCTTCGAGATAGGGCTCCTCGGGACCCCGGCGAGGAGAGATGACCACGTTGCAGCCGCAAAAAGTGCAACGCGCCTCGCAGAAGGGGAGGTGGAGGTACATGGACAGGGCTTCGTCCGACCGCTGCGCGGCTTCGCTCAGCCGTTGCCTGTAGGCGGTCTCATCGAAGTCGGGGCTGAAGTGCGGCGCCGTCGGATACGACGTGTAGCGCGGGCCAGGGCGATCGTACTTTTCCAGAAGAGCGGGCGAGAGACCGGACAGATCGAGTGTCATCTCGATCGCTCCGCGTGACTAATCCAATTTCGGATTTCGGATTTCGGATTTCGGATTTTCAGGAACCGAACCCGTGCAAAATGCGGGAGGGTGGGCGGAAATTCGAAATCCGAAATTCGAAATCCGAAATCAACCTTCATAACGATACTCCTGAACTGTCCGCACAAAGGTCTCCATCGCGTGGACGGGAACCTCAGGCGTTATGCCGTGCCCGAGGTTGGCGATGTAGCCGGCGCGGGGAGCGGTGTTGAGCATCGCCAGAGTCCGCATCCGGATCTCCGCCTCCGGGCCCATCAGGACGCCTGGGTCGAGGTTGCCCTGGAGGGCGTGGTCGGGAAGCGCGAGGGCGGCCCGTCTGAGATCGGCCCTCCAGTCGAGGCCCAGGACTTCGCACGGCATCTCCGGAAGATCGTGGAGGAGGTGGGAGCCGCCATTGGCAAAGTAGATTCGGGGCACGCCGAGGTCGGCGGTGGCTTCGAGCAGCCGCCGTGCCGGACGCAGCGCCCAGCGGCGGGCGTCCTCGGCGCCGAGGGCGCCGACCCACGAGTCGAAGATCTGGACCGCCTGCGCGCCGTGCTCGACCTGGGTCTGGAGGTAGGCGGCCATGGTCTCCGCAAGCGTGTCCAGCAGTCGATCGAAGGCTCCGGGGTGGTGGAGGGCAAACGATTTGACCCGGCTGAAGCTGCGCGAGGTCACGCCCTCCACCAGGTAGGAGGCCAGCGTCCAGGGAGCGCCGCAAAAACCGATCAGGGCGGTGTGCTCGTCGAGCTCTGCGCGAACCAGCTCGAGGGTCGTGGACAGGAACTCGGTGCCGGTCCACGGCTTCGTCGCCCGCAGTCGATCGACGTCCTCCGGTGCCCGGATCGGTTCGGCGATGTGTGGCGCGGGGTTGAAGGTCAAATCGATGCCCATGGGAACGAGCGGCGTCAAAATGTCGGAGAAAACGATGGCCGCATCGAGACCGAATCGCCGGATCGGCTGCAGGGTTACCTCAGCGGCGATTTCCGGCGTGCGGCACATCGTCAGAAAGTCGCCGGCCCGCTTGCGGAGCTCACGATACTCGGGGAGGTAGCGTCCGGCCTGGCGCATGACCCACACCGGCGGCCGGTCCACCGCTTCTCGTGTGCACGCCCTCAGAAACCGGTTCATCGCCAGGAGAGCCCGATTTCGAATTTCGAATTTCGAATTTCGAATTTGCCGCCCACCCCCCGAGGCTCCAAGGGGAGGTGGGAGGGAAAATCCGAAATCCGAAATTCCAAATTCCGAAATTCATGAAATCTCCCTCACCGCCTCCTCGAAGGCCGTCACCGTCTGGTCGATGACGCCGGGATCGTGGGCGAGCGACACAAACATCACTTCGTAGGCCGAAGGAGCAAGCGAGATGCCGCGCTCGAGCAGGGCGCGGTGGAGGCGCGCGTAGATCGCGGCGGACTCGGGCCGGATGTCCTCGTAGCGGCGAGGCGGCTCGCCGTCTTGCAGGGCCAGCCACAGAATCGACCCGACCCGCACTACCGACCAGTTGACACCGACGCTCGAAAGGACCCGCACGAGGCCTCTCTCGAGCAGGGACCCGAATCTCTCGAGCTCGGCGTAGGCGGCGCCGCCGTCGGCGAGGAGAATGCGAAGGGTGGCCGCACCGGCGGCCATCGCGACCGGGTTGCCGGAGAGGGTCCCCGCCTGGTAGACGGGGCCCAGCGGCGCCAGCTGCTCCATCAGCTCACGGCGGCCGCCGTAGGCGCCCACCGGCATGCCGCCGCCGATCACCTTGCCGTAGGTGCTGAGGTCCGGTTCGATGCCGTAGAGCCCGGCGGCGCCGCGGACTCCGACCCGGAACCCGGTGATCACCTCGTCGAGGATGAGAAGCGCTCCATGCCGGCTGCACTCCGAACGCACGAGCTGCATGAACGCGGGCCGCTGCACGAGCAGGCCGGCGTTGGCGGGGACGCCTTCGATGATGACAGCCGCGATCTCAGAACCCCGCTCCTCCATCAGTTTGACGAAGGCCTCCTCGTCGTCGAGTGGGAGAACGGCCGTGTGAGCGGCAAAGGCCGCAGGAACGCCCGCTGAGGACGGCGTGCCGAAGGTGGCGAGACCCGAGCCCGCCGACACCAGGAGATGGTCCGCGTGCCCGTGGTAACACCCCGAAAACTTGACCACCGTGTCGCGCCCGGTGGCACCGCGGGCGAGGCGGACGGCCGACATCACCGCCTCGGTTCCCGAGGAGACGAAACGGACCATCTCGAGATGGGGGACCGACGAGGTCACGAGCTCGGCGAGCTCGACCTCCAGACGGCAGGGCGCTCCGAAGGAAAGACCCGAGGCGGCGGTGGTGGCGACCGCCTCCACGACGTCGGGAAAGGCGTGACCGAGGATCAGCGGTCCCCACGAACAGACATAGTCGACGTAGCGGTTGCCGTCGGCGTCGACGACGTGACAGCCGAGTCCGCGCTCGAGAAAGATCGGGTTGCCGCCGACGCTCCGGAAGGCACGAACCGGAGAGTTGACCCCGGCCGGCATCAGCTTCGAAGCCCGCCGGTAGAGCTGCTCGGAATGGTCGTTGCGACTCACAGCCAGCCCTCGGCGAGCGCCTTTCGGGCGTGGTAGGTGATGATGATGTCGGCGCCGGCCCGGCGGAAGGCGTGGAGGTTTTCGAGCACCACCGCACGTTCGTCGATCCACCCTTTCGCGGCGGCGGCCTTGACCATCGAGTACTCGCCGGAAACGTTGTAGACCGCGAGCGGATTCGGAAAGGCCTGGCGCAGGTCGGCGACGATGTCGAGGAAGGCGAGGGCGGGCTTGACCATCAGGATATCGGCCCCTTCGTCGATGTCGAGCTCGGCCTCGACCAGGGCTTCGCGGCGGTTGCGGGTGTCCATCTGATGCGACCGGCGGTCTCCCGAGGCGGGCGCCGAGTGGGCGGCCTCCCGGAACGGGCCGTAGTAGGCCGAGGCGTACTTCACCGAGTACGACATGATGGCGACCTCCGCCAGACCGTCGTCGTCGAGGGTCTCACGGATGGCGGCGACGCGGCCGTCCATCATGTCCGAGGGCGCCACCACGTCGGCGCCGGCGCGGGCGTGGCTGAGGGCCATGGCCGCCAGCTGGGGAAGGGTGCTGTCGTTGTCGACCCTGCCGTCGACGAGCAGGCCGCAGTGTCCGTGATCGGTGTAGGCGCAGAGACAGACGTCGGTCACGACCAGCAGCTTCTCTCCGTACTCGTCCTTGAGTGCGGCCACGGCCCTGGCCACGAGATTGCCGTCAGTCGTGGCGCCACCGCCGTCGGCGGACTTGTCGCCTTGGGCGGGGACACCGAAGAGGAGGACGGCGCTGATCCCGAGCGCGAGATCGCGGCCGGCGGTTTCCACCAGGCGGTCGACCGACTGGTGATCGATTTCCGGCATCGCGCCGATCGGGCTCGGATACCCCGGTTCCGGGGACCACGAAGTGGGGCTGGACCAGCATCCGCGGGTCGAGGCGCGCCTCGGCGACGAGGTCGCGCATTACCGCCGAAGCCCGGAGACGTCTCGGTCTTTGAATCAAATCGTGCATAGTTCCTCCGCGAGCGACTCGAAGTCGGGTCGGTTTGGGATTCGGCACTCGATGCCGATGGCGGCGGCGGCGTCCCGGGTGGTCGGGCCGAGCGCCCAGTGCGGGCAGGGGAGAGGCAGTCCGCCGACGCCCGCGAGATAGAGCTCGGCCGCGCGCGGCGAGGTCAGGACCACCGCCTCGAGGCTCGGCCCGAGCGACGGCAGCTCGCGGGCCGGGGTGGGATCCATCCGGTAGACGACGACCGGGAGCACCCGGTGACCGGCTTCCGTCAGGGCGAGCGGCAGCTCGGGCCGGCGGTCGCGTCCGCAGGCCAGGACAAAGATGGTGGGGTCATCAACCCGCTCGATCAGCTCTCGGGCGAGGCTTGCACCGGTACCGGTCCCGACGAGCTCGACCTCGAGTCCGACCCGGGTGGCTGCGGCCGCGGTGCTCGACCCGACGGCGGCGATCGGCAGGGCCAGGAGATGCTCCGCCCCGTGCTCGCGACACAGACGGACAAACCTCTTCGGCGCGCGCGGCGACGCCATCACGACCCACCCCGCCTCGGGTTGATTCCTCCAGGATGTCACCAGCTCCGTCCACGCCGGGTCGTCGTCGACGTCGGCCAGCCGCAGCACCGGGTAGGGCCGCAACCTCAATCCGCACGGTTCCAGAAGAGTCTGCAGCTCGGAGCACTCCGACGGGTGGCGCGTGATCAGCACGAAACGGCTCATGCCCCCGCCACGCCCGGCATGGCGAGCTTCAAGGCCTCGAAGCAGACCCTCGCTGCGGCCCAGGGTTCTGCCGCGAGGCCGCCCACCCTCGCCACCGTCGCCCGGGTGAGGTCGTCGTCAATATCTCCGAGCGCCGCCTGCAGGCGGACTCCGGATTCGTCCTCGGTGGCGAGACAGCCGAGCGGCAGATGGCAGCCGCCGCCGAGCAGCTCGAGCAAGCCGCGTTCGGCTCCTACACAGCGCGCCACTCGGTGGTCGTGCAAGTCCTTCAGAGGCTCTGATGCCGGGTCGTTCGCGCGGGTCTCGATCGCCAGTGCGCCCTGGCCGGGCGCCGGCAGCATCACTTCCGGCGCGAGCTCCACCGAGTCGAGATCGTCGAGCTCGAGACCGAGGCGGCGGACGCCCGCGGCGGCGAGGAGGATCGCGTCGTAGTCACCATCCCGAAGCTTGCGCAGCCGCGTGGGCACGTTGCCACGCAGCGCCCGCACCACCGTTTTCGGGCTCGAGGCCAGGGCCTGGGCGGCCCGGCGCAGCGAAGAGGTGCCGAGAACCGCGCCCTCGGCGAGCCCCAGCGGGTCGGCGTGCGAAACCTGCAACGATCCCCGTCTCGCCAACAGCAGGTCGCTCGCGTCCGTCCGTTCCGGGATCGCCGCCAGCACGAGGCCCTCGGGCTCTTTGGTGGGCAGGTCCTTGAGCGAGTGGACCACGAGGTCCACGCGGCGCGCGAGAAGGGCGTCCTGCAGCTCCTTGGTGAAGAATCCCTTGCCCTCCATCTTCCGGAAGGCGACATTCTGGATGCGATCGCCGCGCGTCTTGATGACCTCGATCGAGCACTCGATGCCGAGCTTTTCGCCGATGAGACGAGCGATGTGGCGGGCCTGCCAGAGGGCGAGGTCGGAACCGCGGGTCCCGAGCCGCAGGTCTCGGGCCGCCGTCACTGGCCGGGTTCCTCATCCAGAACGTCGTGGTTGTGGAGGCCTTCGAGAAACCCGTCGATGACGGCGCTCGAATGGTGGGTTGCAGCTCCCTTGAGTCCCTTCAACGGCACCTGCACGAGCCTTTTGACGAGGGCGTTGGCCATCTTCTGGACGGCCTTGCGGTCGGCCTCGTCAAGGTGGGCGAGCTCTTTGCCGAAGCTGTGGCGAAGTGCCCGCTCGGCCATCTCCTTGTACGACTTCTGGATGCTGCGGGCGGCCGGCGAAAGCGCGCGGTCGAGCAGGTGGCGCCGGAGGATGACGAGCTGGTGTTCGACCAGCTTTTCGCAGCGATCCATCTCCTCGAGCCGGCGCTGGCGGTTGATTTCCGCCTCATCGCGCATCTCCTCGATCCCGTGCAGGACCACCCTCGCGAGGCTGCCCGCGTCCGGCGCGACGTTGCGCGGCATCGCCAGGTCGATGAGCAGCAACTCCTCGCCGGCGGGCACCCGATCCCGCAAGGCCGCCACCTGGGCGCGGTCGAGGAGGGCCTCGTGTGACGAGGTGACGGCGACGATTGCGCCGAGCGACCGCGGCTCGTCGGATCGCCTCATCGAGCCGGATCGAAGTTGCGAAAGGGTCGTCCGCCACCATTTCGGCCGCACGGGTCGGCGTCCGGTTGGCGACGATCACCGGCCGCTCCGGGTCGGCAGCACGAACCAGACGCAACGACTGACGAGCCATCTCACCCGCACCCAGGATCAAGACCGGCGCAGTCGACACCGTGAGGTGCTCGCGCAGCTTGCGCTCCACCAACGTGACCAGCGACACCGGCCGCCGCGTGAGCTCGGTTTCCGAACGGATCCGTTTTGCGAGGTGAAATGCCTCGTGAAAGGTCTGGTCGAGGATCCCGCCGAGCAGGCCGGAGTTGTGCGCGATCTCGTGCGCCTCCTTGGCCTGGCCGGTGATCTGGGCTTCCCCGACCATCATCGAATCGAGCGCCGAGGTGACGCGAAACAGATGGCGAACCGCCGATCGCCCGAAGTGGACGTACAGACCGTCGTCGTCCGGAAGCTGGCACTGGTCGTCGGTGAGATCGGCGAGACTGCGCCGGAGGTGAAACAGGAGGGGGTTGGTGTGGATCCGGGTTTCACCGCGAAAGTAGAACTCGACCCGGTTGCAGGTGCCGAGGTAGACCAGCTCGGAGAATCCAGCGAGGCGCGCGAGCTCGACCAGGTTCTCGCGCGGAAAATCGACCGGCAGCGCCGCGGCGGCGAGCTGATCCACGTGGACGCTTCGATACGAGGTGCCGACGACACCGATACGGTCCAAAAGAGCTCCTCCCGGCAGGATTCTACGCGACCGCGGCCCGAGTGTCGTCATGCGCGCGTAAAAGCCGCCGATACGGGAGAAAAACGTCGAATTGCGCCATCGCCCTACCCGTGGGTGAACAATGGCCGATCCCCGGCGATGGCGTCCGGACCGAGCTTGCGCATTTTTTCACAGAACCGTTGAGAATTCTTGCCGGCAGGAGTAGGCTCGGAGCGTCGGCGCGGTCGCGTCGCCGCCGCGACACCGCCGAATCGAAATCGACAGAGGGGGTTGCGAACGACCTATGAGTCAGGCGCTGGGATACTTCAGCTCGACGCTGGGCAAGAAGATTTTGATGGCCGTCACGGGCATCATTCTCTTCGGCTTCGTGGTCGGCCACATGCTCGGCAATCTACAGATCTACCTGGGCGCGGAGCGGCTCAACCACTACGCCGAGCTCCTCCAGGCCAACCAGCTTTTTCTCTGGACCTTTAGGTCGGTAATGCTCTTCTGCGTCACCGTCCACATCATCGCTGCGGTCCAGGTCTGGCTGCGAAACCGCGCAGCGCGCCCGGTCAAATACAGGGTTTTTCACCCACCCGGGTTGGACTACGCGGCGCGGACGATGATGTGGAGCGGTCCGATCCTCGCCCTTTTCATCTTCTACCACCTCCTGGATTTCACGGTGGGCACCGCAAACCCGGATTTCGTCCGCGGTGAGGTCTATCACAACGTCATTGCGAGCTTCAGCAACCCACTGATCGCTCTCGTCTACATCGCCGCCAATCTGCTGCTGGCCTTCCACCTCTACCACGGGCTGTGGAGCCTCTTCCAGACCTTTGGCTGGGACCACCCCCGATACGGCTGGCTGCGGCGGGTCCCGGCAGTGGTTTTCTCGGTGCTGATCGGCGCCGGCAACATCTCGATCCCGTTGGCAGTGCTGACGGGCATCGTCAAGTAGGGAGGTGACGGGATGAAACTCGACGCACGCATTCCGTCCGGCCCGTTGGCCGAAAAGTGGCAGAACCTTCGCGATCATCTCAAGCTGGTGAGCCCGGCCAACAAGCGTAAACACTCGATCATCGTCGTCGGCACCGGGCTTGCCGGTGGCGCGGCGGCGGCCAGCCTCGGCGAGCTCGGATACAAGGTCAAGGCTTTCTGTTACCAGGACAGCGCCCGGCGGGCGCATTCGATCGCCGCTCAGGGCGGCATCAACGCGGCCAAGAACTACCAGAACGATGGCGACACGGTCTTCCGGCTCTTCTACGACACCATCAAGGGCGGTGACTACCGGTCCCGCGAGGCCAACGTCTACCGGCTTGCAGAGGTCTCCAACGCCATCATCGACCAGTGCGTGGCGCAGGGCATTCCCTTTGCGCGCGAGTACGGCGGTTACCTCGCCAACCGCTCGTTCGGCGGCGCCCAGGTCTCGCGGACCTTCTACGCCCGCGGCCAGACCGGCCAGCAGCTTCTGCTCGGCGCCTACGCCTCGCTCAACGCGCAGGTCGCGGCGGGCACGGTCACACTCTTCCCGCGCACCGAAATGCTCGACCTGATCGTGATTGACGGTCGCGCCCGCGGCATCGTCACCCGGAACATGGTCAGCGGCAAGGTCGAATGTCACGTTGCGGACGCGGTGCTCATGTGCACCGGAGGCTACTCCAACGTCTACTTCCTCTCGACCAATGCCAAGGGCTGCAACGTCACCGCCGCATGGCGTGCCCACAAGCGCGGCGCCGGTTTTGCCAACCCCTGCTTTACCCAGATCCACCCCACCTGCATTCCGCAGGCGGGCGACTACCAGTCGAAGCTCACTCTGATGTCCGAGTCGCTGCGCAACGACGGCCGGGTCTGGGTGCCGAAGGCGGTCGGCGACGAGCGCGCTCCCGGAGACATCCCAGAGGACGAACGCGACTATTACCTGGAGCGCATCTACCCGGCATTCGGCAATCTGGTTCCGCGTGACGTCGCGTCGCGCAACGCCAAGAACGTGTGCGACGAGGGCCGCGGCATCGGCCCCGGCAAGCGCGGCGTGTATCTTGACTTTGCCGAGGCCATCGGGCGCCTCGGCGAGGACGTCATCCGCGCCCGCTACGGCAACCTTTTCGACATGTACCAGATGATCACCGGCGAAAACCCCTACAAGGTGCCGATGCGGATCTACCCGGCACCTCACTACACGATGGGCGGCCTGTGGGTGGACTACTACCTGATGAGCACCATCCCCGGCCTCTTCGTGCTCGGCGAGGCCAACTACTCCGATCACGGCGCCAACCGGCTCGGCGCGTCGGCGCTGATGCAGGGACTGGCGGACGGCTACTTCGTGATCCCCTACACCCTCGGCGAGTACCTGGCGAGCGTCAAACTCGACGCGGTCAGCGCCGACCAGGAGGAGTGCAACGCCATTCTACGAGAGGTCAGCGAGCGCACCGAAAAGCTGCTCGCCGTCAAGGGCTCGCGCTCGGTGGACTCGCTCCACCGCGAGCTCGGCATGCTGATGCTCGACGAATGTGGGATGGCGCGGACCGCGAAGGGCCTATCCGAGGCGATCGAGAAAATTCGCGCCCTCAGGGCCGAGTTCTGGTCAGACGTTCGGGTCACCGGCAGCGGGACCGAGCTCAACCAGGAGCTCGAAAAGGCGGGGAGGGTGGCCGATTTCTTCGAGCTCGCCGAGCTCATGTGCCGCGATGCTCTGCGGCGCAACGAGTCCTGCGGTGGGCATTTCCGAGAGGACTATCAAACCGACGAGGGCGAGGCCCTCCGCGATGACGAAAACTTCACAAACGTGACGGTGTGGGAGTACACGGGCGAGAACAAAGAGCCGTTGGCCCACGTCGAGGAGCTGGAATTCGAGACCGTCCAGCCGACCCAGAGGAGTTACAAATGAAGCTGACCCTGCATGTCTGGAGGCAGAGGAACACCGACGACAAGGGTGGCTTTGCGACCTATGAACTCGAGGATGTCAGCACCCACATGTCCTTCCTCGAAATGCTCGACGTCCTCAACCAGGATCTGATCAACAAGGGCGAGGATCCGATCGCCTTCGAGCACGATTGCCGCGAGGGGATCTGCGGCGCCTGCGGGTTCGTGGTCAACGGCGTTGCGCACGGTCATCAGAAGGGCAGCACCGTCTGTCAGCTGCACATGCGCCACTTCTCGGACGGCGACGAGATCACGATCGAGCCGTGGCGGGCAAAGGCGTTTCCGATCTTGAGGGACCTGGTCGTGGATCGCTCGTCCTTCGACCGCATCATGCAGGCGGGTGGCTTCATCACCATTCGCACCGGCAGCGCACCCGATGCCAACGCGATCCCGATCCCCACCGAGACCCTCGAGCACGCCATGGACTTTGCCGAGTGCATCGGATGCGGCGCCTGCGTCGCCTCCTGTCCGAACGGCGCCGCGATGCTCTTTGTCGGGGCCAAGATCTCCCACCTGGGAATCCTGCCGCAAGGGCAACCGGAGCGGGGGGCACGTGCACTCAAGATGGTCGAGGCGATGGAGCGCGAGGCATTCGGCGCCTGCACCAACTACCGCTCGTGCGAGGCGGTGTGTCCGAAGGAGATCTCGATCTCCGGTATCGCGTTCATGAACAAGGATTACCGCCGCGCCGCGCTGGCCGGAGCCACCCCTGCGCACGGGAAGAAACGTTAAAACGTCATAACGTTCTAACGTTTGCGGCTCAGCCGAGCAGCGTCGTGATGACAATCCCCGCCACCATGATCAGGAGAGCTGCGCCGAGAACCGCCAGGGCGATCTCACCGGCGCCGTACCTGGTGTTCTTCTTCGTGCCACCCGCCTGAGGCTGCCGGCGCTCGGGTTTCTTCTTCTTGCGCGGTTTCTTCGACATCGCACCGCCATTGTAACCCCAGCCGTGGAATCGAAGCGATATAGCAAACGTATTCAGTGTCGATGACGAAGCCAAGTTTTTTGAACCACGTGCGCCAATGTTGCCAGCTTCCCAAATTCGAAATCTCCGATTTCGATTTTGTAGGTGAGGGATTGCCCCCGGGGTTCCCTTTACCCCGGAGACAACCTCGAAAAGGTAGGTATAATGGCGGGACTATTGGTAGGTCGGAATTGGCTGGAGGCAGGAAACCTGCCCGGGCAAGGTGGGCATGCCGCCGACCCATGAAGCCTTCCGGGCTCCCTCGTCTGAAAACGAGCAGGGAATTTGGATCGATAACGACATGGCAATCTATTCATACGCAATTTTCGTGCCCAGGTTCTGGGAGGATAGGGTGACAAAGGTGTGTCGGTGTGGCACTGCGCGGTGCCACACCGTCCGAAAACGGTAACAGGGAGGCGTCAAATGAACGATGGTCTGGACAGGGCGCGCGAACGCCGCAATATCCTCGAGCAGTTGGGCGCGAAGATCCCCGGGTTCAAAGGATATCTCGAGCGCGAGCTTCGGCGCGATGTCGACAAGATGCAGCGCGACTGGCTGGCCGCCCAGGTGGATCGAGCGCGATTTTCGATGAATTCCAAGATCCGCGACTGGACGAAATCGGGCCGGCTTGAAGACCTGGACCTCGCGGGCTCGATCGAAAAGGCTCTCGATCGTCTGGCCAACCGGATGCGCCATGCCGATTACGGTTCGTCGGGGTTTTTTGACGCCGTAAAGATCGGCCAGGCCGAGCTCGACGGGCTCTACGCCTTCGATCTCGCACTCACCGAGACGGTCGAGTACCTCGCGTTGCAGGTCGAAGGGCTGCCGGGAACCGCGGATGGCGCGATGCTGGCTCGTCTCCTCGATGCGACCGAGGCTGCGGACCGCAAGTTCGACGAGCGCGCGACGGTCTTCGAAGATGTGACCCAGAAGGGAGGCGCGTGATGGCGCAGACGCTCGAGGTACTCGAACACCATGACCCTACCGGCGAAGAGATCGTCTACCGGTTTCCACAATCGGGCAGCGCCGAGATCAAGCTCGGTGCGCAGCTCGTAGTCCATGAATCCCAGGAGGCGGTGCTCTACCGCGACGGCAAGGCGCTGGATGTCTTTGGGCCAGGCCGCCACACCCTCAGCACCCAGAACATTCCGATCCTGACCAAACTGCTCGCGCTCCCCTTCGGCGGCACCTCGCCCTTCCGGGTGGCGGTCGTCTTCGTCAACAAACGCACCTTTCTCGATCAGAAGTGGGGCACCCGCGAGCCGGTGGTGTTCCGGGATTCGGAGCTCGGAATGGTCCGCCTGCGCGCGTTCGGCAATTACGCCTATCGAATCGACGACAGCCAGCTCTTCGTCAACACCGTTGTCGGATCGCAGGGTCTGTTCGAGACCGTCCGCCTGCAGGACTTCTACCGTGATGTCATCGTCTCGCGGCTCAACGATTTGCTCGGCGAGACCCTCGACACGATCTTCGACCTGCCCAAGTTCTACGACGAAATGGGCACCGCCGCCAAGGCGCGGCTGGCCGAGGACTTCGCCAAGTACGGCGTCGATCTCACCGATTTCTACGTCAACTCCATCACCCCGCCCGACGAGGTGCAGGAGAAGATGGACGAACGGGCCGCCATGGGCGCGGTGGGCGACATGAACACCTACATGCAGTTCAAGGCCGCGCAGGCTATTCAGGATGCCGCGCAAGGCGGCGGTGGTGGTGGCGAGGGCGGCGCGGCGAGCGCCGGCATGGGTCTCGGTCTCGGCGCCGGCTTTGGCGCCATGATGCCGGGTATGATCGCCAACGCGATGCAGCAGGCGCAGCAGGGGGGAGGCGGCGCCGCGGCCGCCGGTGCAGCTGCGGCGGCAACCGGGGGCGTCTTCTGCTCCGAGTGTGGCAAGGGTGTCCCCGCCGGGGCCAAATTCTGTCCCGCCTGCGGGCACGCGCAGGCCGGCGGGGGTTGCACCGGCTGCGGGCAGCCGGTGCCCGAAGGCGCCAAGTTCTGTCCCAGCTGCGGCACCAAGCAGGGGTAAAACGGCGTGAGCGTTGCGTGCACCCAGTGCGGGGCGAGCATCGAGCCGCGCGCCGGCGAACGACTGCTCGCGTGTCCCTTTTGCGACACCGCGCTGGTGGTGGACGGCAGCGCCACGTTGATCCACGAGGTGATGGTGCCGACGGTGACGCTGGAACAGGTCCCGGCGCACCTGCGGCGGTTTCTCGGCGGCACTTCCACCATCGCCGATCTCGACAAGAAGGCGCAGCTGGAGCAGCCGAGGCTCGAGTACTTCCCGTTCTGGGCGTTTACCGTAGAAGGAAAGGGCGGGGAGCGGGTTGTTCTCGAGCCGGCCGCGCCGTCGTCGTTGCAGGGGCTGCAGGGTCTGGAGCTTCCGGCCGGCAGTTCGCGCGTTGCGGGCCGTGACATCGACGAGGAGATTCCGATCATCGAGCCCGAGGTACCATACGAAACCGCCCGCGAGTGGCTGGCGAGTCGTCACGGCGAGGTGACGATCCGGCAGACGGTCCTCTACCACCTTCCGATGTATCGCAGTCCCTACACCTGGCAGGGGAGGACCTACCAAGCGGCCGTCGACGCCATCTCGGGAAAGGTTTTTCCCGCTGACTTTCCGGCCAAGGCCGAGGCGCCCTTCGTGGGTGTCGCGGTGCTGGCGCTCGTGGTCTTCGGCCTCGAGGGACTGTTCATCCAGAACCTCGTGCTCAAGCTCGCGGCCTACCTCGTGTCGGCGGTGCCGATCCTCGGTATCGCGTGGATGACGAGCAAGAGAGTGTGATTTCGAATGAGAAATGAGAGGCGATCAGGAATGAGGAATGAGGAATTAGGAATTAGGAATTCCCAACCGTCCCCCCATGATCGATTCGGGGTGCCGGGAGGGTGGGCGGCATTCCTAATTCCTAATTCCTACTTCCTAATTCGACGTGCGGTATCGAAGCCATGAAGGCGGGTAAGGAGGTTTCTCCCGCGCGGCGGAAGGTGCTGACCGGTCTCACCTGCGGTTCGTGTGGCGGCACGGTCGACGTCCAGGAAGGCTTGACCAACGTCGAGTGCCGGTACTGCCATACCCCGCAAGCGGTGGTGGGTGAGCGCGGGGTCATCAGGGTGATGGTCCTCAACCGGCTCGAGCGCCAGCACGCCAGCGAGGTCGTTCGGCGCTGGTTCAGGCGCGGCATCCGCAAAGACCCGGCGTTGAAGAAGGAGGCGCGGTTTCAGGAAGCGTTCCTCGCCTGGTTTCCCTTTGTCAGGGCGAGGCTCGACGCCGTCGGTTGGGTGCTCGGGATCCGGGAGAAAAAGCGCCGGCGCGGCAACCGCTGGGAGACCGTGCGCGAGCCGGTCGAGCGGCAGGTGGAGAGCGCGGTGGATTTCACCGCGCCGGCCGCCGACATGGCCGAGTTCGGTGTCCACCGGGTCGATCTGACCGGCGACGAGGTGCAGCCATTGGATGAGCACCTGCTGCGGGGCCGGGGCATGGTCTTCAGACCGAGCCGGTCGCTCGAGGAGGCGGCCGCCGCGCTCGGCGAGCGTGCCCTCGAAGAGATCAAACGCGAGAACCGTCTCGACCACGTGAGCTTCTCCTGGTTGGCGCCGATCCGACGCCGGGTGGCCCTGGTGTACTACCCGTTGTGGGTGCTTCGTTATGGTTTTCGGGGCCAGACCTACCAGGTGCTGATCGACGCCGAGGATGGCAGCCTCGCCTTTGGCAAGGCGCCGGGCAACCACTTCTACCGGGCGTTCAGCCTGGTTGCGTCGTGCGCCGGCGCCTGCTTCGTCGGCACCACGATCCTCCAGCACGCGGGGTCGCTGCTGCGATCGGAAAACGGCCTGACAGGTCTCGGCCTGATCGGGCTCGTCGTTGCCGGCATCGTCTATTGGGGATACTCGCAGTTCCGCCACGGCGGCGTGGTCGAGGAGGGTTCCGGGTTGGCCCGCGATCGGCAGCATCATTCGTTGGTGGCGACCGTCAAGGACGTCATGGACAAATTTCAGTGACTCTCCGTCTGGTCTCGCTCGACTGCCCCTCGTGCGGTTCCGCCCTCCACGGCGAGGGCCTTGACACTATTTTCTTTTGCGATCATTGTGGCGACGCCGCCATTCTCGGAGACGACGGCCTGCAGATGGTCGAAAGCGCAGCGCTGGTGCCGGCGCCCGGCCGTTCGGCGCGCGAGTGGCGTCCCGCGTGGCTGGTGGAGGCCGACATCACGGTCGCCGATCGCATCCGGGCGCTGGGGCGAGCAAGCGACGGCTGGATGGCGCGCCGCATTTTCGTGATCCCCGCGTTCGCGATGCCGCTGGGGGATCTCACCCGGCTCAGCCGGGCGCTTTCGGAGGCGGCCGCGACGCCTGCCGAGGTTCCGCGCGAGCCGATCCACGGCGGCACCCTGGCCCTCGAGGACGCGATAATCCTCATCCGTCACATCGTGATCGGCGAGGAAGTCCGGAAGTCGGATATGTTGGCGTCGGTTCGGGTCGAAATCGACCTTGTGTCGAGCCGCCTGGTCGCCATCCCCTTCGAGCCGACGAAAGACGGCCTCCGCTGTTCGATTACGGGAGTGACGGTGAGGGCGGGAGAGTAGAAATAAGAATTAGGAATTAGGAATTGGGAATTAGGAATTGGGAATTTCCGCCCACCCACCCATTTCGGATTTCGGATTTTCCCCCCGCCCAACCCTCTTGCCCACAGATCACGCCGATCACGCAGATTTTTGATTCTGGATCTGCGTCGATCTGCGTCATCTGCGGGCAATATTCTCACTCGAATAAACCTGTCCTCGTGTCGCATCGTGTGTTCAGAGCGCGATGGAAAACTCAAAACTCAAAACTCAAAACTCAAGACTTCTTGCGCCGCGATGGAAGACAAACCCCGTTGGTGCGTACTCATGCTCATGAGTTCGTTGCTAAGATGTTGTCCTCAAACCCGGAGGTGAATGATGGGTGCCTCGTTTTTTGTCGGTTTTTTGTTCGTTGTCCCGGTCGTGCTGTTTCTTTTGTACCTTCTGGTTCGGGTTCGTTACAAGAAGGCCGGGCCCGACGAGGCCCTGATCGTCTTTGGACGGCGCAAGTTCTTCGGCAAGAAGGTGCGCACCGCAAAGGGCGAGATCGAGGGTTTCCGCATCATCCGCGGCGGAGGAACCTTCGTGTGGCCGGCGTGGGAGCAGTACGAGGTCCTGTCGCTGCGCATGATGACCCTCGAGATCGACATGCCCCACGTCTACACGGTCCAGGGCATCCCGATCAACGTCAAGGCGGTGGCCCAGGTCAAGGTGCAGGGCGATGTCGACCACATCCGCAGTGCCGCCGAGGGTTTTCTGGGCATGCCGGTGGACGACGTCAAGGCGACCATCAAGGAAACGGTCGCCGGTCACCTCCGCGGCATCGTCGGCACCCTCACCGTCGAGGAGCTCTACCGCGACCAGCGCCGGTTCCAGGAGAAGGTCCGCGAGGAAGCCCATGTGGATCTCGAGGGGATGGGTTTCGAGTTCCGTTCCTTCGTCTTCCGCGCCATTCAGGATGACCAGGGCTACCTCAACGCGCTCGGTCAACCCAAGATCCAGGAGGCGCTCAAGAACGCCCGAATCGCCACCGCCAACGCCGACCGCGACGCCGCGATCGAGGAGGAGCAGGCGCGCCAGCAGAAGGAACAAAAACGGATCAACGTCGACACCGAGATCGCCGAGGCAGACAAAGCCCTCAGCCTCAAGGTGGCCTCGATCAAAAAAGAGGTGGACGTGGCCGATGCCCAGGCGGTCAAGGCCGGCGAAATGGAGCTCAAGGTCCAGGACATCCGCATTGCCGATCAGGAGGTGGAGCGCCAGAAGCTCGAGCTCAACGCCTCGATCCGCGAGCAGGCCGACGCCAAGAAGTACGAGGCCGAAAGGCTGGCCGACGCCAAGAAGTACACGGTCGAGCAGGAGGCGGCGGCGGAACGACTTCGCCGCGAGCAGGCCGCCAAGGCGTTGCAGGCGGAAGGCGTTGCCAAGGCCGAGGCGGAGTCCGTCCAGAGGCGGCAGATCGGTATCGCCGAGGCCGAGGCCATTCTCGCAAAGGGCGAGGCGGAAGCCGAGGCGCGGCGCAAGCTGGCGGAGGCGCTCAAGCTCTACAACGAGGCCGGTCTCTCGATCGAGGCCCTCAAGGTCCTGCCCGAGATCGCCGCCGCGGTCGCCGAGCCGTTGTCGCGGGCCGGTGCGACGACCATCATTTCCAACGGTGGGCGACCGGGCGACGGCACCGGCGCCGCCCGGCTCACCGACGACGTGACCCAGGTTCTGTCACAGCTCGGGCCGATCATGAAGCAGCTCTCGGGCGTCGACCTGCAGACCCTCCTGCAGGACATTTCGCGGCTCCCGGCAGCGGTCGCCGACAACGTCGGCGGCAAGAAGACAAAGCGCGCCGCAGCCGACCCGGGAGAGGTCTTCGGGACCGAGTAGATGGGCAGCCAGCAGCAGCTGACGGCGCTCTTGTATGAGCTCCAGCACGCGAAGTCGCCGCTCGCCCAGGCGAGGGTCCTGGCGCGGGCGTGGCGCACGCTGCGCGAGCTGAGCCCGACCGACCGCCGGTTGCTGGCGCGAAACGTCGGTTTCGACGGGTCCGAGGAGATCCTCGAGGGGTTGGCGAAGCGAAAGGGAGGCCTGGCGCCCGCGGTGCTCCTGCAGGCGCTTGCCAACGCCCGCAGCACCGACGCCTCCACGGTCTCCGAGCTGATTGCCGCCATCCGCGATCCGCAGCGACGTCGCGAGGCAGTTGAACGTGGCGTCGCGCTCGCGGACGAGCTGCTGGCGGCGCCCGATGCCGAGGTGCCGCCAACCGAGTTCGTCGAGGCCCTTGGAGAGCTCCAGGCGGTTCAGGATCTCGCTGAGGAATCGCCGGAGGATGCGCTGGCCGCGCTCAACGCCATCGAGGCGGATCGCGTCGAGCAATCTGCGACGAGAGGCGCCGCGCTTGAAAGCGAGGGACCGTCCGCAACGGAATTCACATCCGAAGCAACCGCGCGGGAGGAACCCGTGCCGGCGCCGCCACCGTCGCGGCGTAAACCACCACCGCCACCCGTGATCGACTGGAGTCGCTGGCAGAGTGCATCAGAGAGCCATCCCCCGGCGTCGGTTTCCCGCCCCGAAATCGGCCCATCAGTAGCCGATGTGGGCTCGAGGAGGTTCGAGGCGAGGGCGGTGTTGGGGGCGATGGGGGCCGAGCAATCGATTTTTTCCCAGCTCCGGGTGCTGCGCCGCGAGCTCCAGGGTTTTTGTGGGTCGAGCGTCGGCACCCTTCTGGGAATGGTTGCCTCCTTCCCGGACGGCTGGCCGCGACGGCGCGCCCTCTGCGCCCTGCTCGAGGCGGGGATTCCCGACGATCCGCAGGACGCGCTCGAGCTCATCGGAAGCCTCGATCGCGAGCTTGACCGGCGCTGGTGCCTCGGCATCCTCGCGCGTCGCGGGGAGCTCAAGGGCCAACGACTCGACCGCGCCCTCGAGCTTCTGAGCTCGAGCGGTTCGCGACGGAGGGTGGAGGCCGCCGCGCGAAACGCCTGAGAAATGCAGGCTAGTGTCTTACCTCCGACCGCAGCCGGTCGGCGAGAAGCGTGTAGCGTGGGCGCACGTGGGCATTGCCGACGGCGCGGGCGAGGGCGCGTCTGGAGCCGACGATTACGACCAGGCGGCGGCCGCGGCTGATGGCGGTGTAGAGCAGATTGCGCTGCAACATCACGTGATGCTGGTGGTGAAGGACGATCACCACCGCCGGGTATTCACTGCCCTGAGACTTGTGGATCGTGCAGGCGTAGGCGGGCACGATGTCCTCGACGTCCTCCGAGGAGATGATCACCCGCCGGTCGTCGAATTTGACTGTCATCTCCCGTTCCTCGAAGTCGATGGCGACGACACGGCCGAGATCGCCGTTGAAAACGTCGAGGTCGTAATTGTTGCGAACCTGCATCACCTTGTCGCCGACCCGGAAGCGGCGCCAGCCGATGGCGATCTCGCGGCTCGGCGGCGTGAGTACCGCCTGCAGACGCTCGTTGAGGCGGGTGACGCCGAGCTCACCACGGTGCATGGGTGAGAGCACCTGGATGTCATCGATCGGATCGAGACCGAAGCGCTCGGGAATCCGACGGGTCGCGAAGTCGATCGCCAGCTCAGCCGCCGCCTCCGGGTCATCCCGGGCGACAAAAAAGAAATCGCTCGCCTCGGGGTCATCGTCGACCTCCGGCATCTGGCCGGAATTGATCCTGTGCGCATTGTCCACGATCAGGCTGCGTTCGGCCTGACGAAAAATCTGATCGAGCCGGATCACCGGCACGAAGTCCGACGCAATGAGGTCTGCGAGGACATTGCCCGGACCGACCGAAGGCAGCTGATCGGCATCGCCGACCAGCACCACCCGGCATCCCGGCGGAACCGCTTCGAGCAGGTTTGCTGCAAGCTCGATGTCGAGCATCGAGACCTCGTCCACGACCAGGCAGTCGGCGGTTATGGGTTGTTCGCGATTGCGGTTGAACTGGCCGGTGATGGGGTTGAACTCGAGCAGCCTGTGAATGGTCTTCGCCCCGTGGCCGGTGGCCTCCGCCAGCCGCTTGGCCGCCCTTCCGGTTGGTGCGGCGAGCACCACCTCGAGGTCCTTCCGGCCGAGGATCTGGACGATCCCGCGAATGAGGGTCGTCTTGCCGGTGCCGGGTCCACCGGTGATCACGACCAGCCTGTTGTTGAGGGCCGCTGCGAGGGCCTCGCTCTGTCGCTCGCCGAGGCGGATGTTGGCCTGGCCCTGGTACCAGGCGACAGCCGTGCTGACGATGATCGATGGGGTATCCGTCGTGCTCTCGAGGATCTCGCCCAGGTCACGGGCGACCACGGCCTCGGCGCGCTCGAGGCGCGGTACGTAGATTGCGGGCGGCGCGTCATTGCGCGGGCGAACGGCCACCAGCTGGCGCGCGATGAGCCCGGCAAGTGCAGAGGGTAGGAGCTCCACCTGGGTATCGAGCAATCCTGCGGCGGTATCCAGGAGCTCGTCGTCGGGGAGGAAGCAGTGACCTTGCCCAACCGCTTCGGTGAGCCCGTGCAGGACCCCGGCCTCGAGGCGTTCGGGGGCGTCGTCTGGTATGCCGAGCTGGCGGGCGATCCGGTCGGCGGTGAGGAAGCCGACGCCGAAGACCTCCTCGGCGAGGCGGTAGGGATTCGAGCGGACGACTTCAATGGCACTGGCGCCGTAGCGTTTGAACGCCTTGACGGCGATGCCCGGCGCCACACCGTGGCCGGTGAGGAAGATCATGATCTGCTGGATGCCGCGGTGCTGTCCCCAGGAACGGCGGATCTGGTCGAGGGTGGAGGGACCGATGCCGCGGATCTCGAGCAGCCGTTCCGGCTCCCGGTCGAGGACGTCGAGGGTCTCGAGACCGAAGGCATCGACCACCTGGGCCGCGCGGGCTGGGCCGAGACCGCGAACCTTTCCGGAGCCGATAAACCGGCGCAGGCCCTCGAGGGTTGACGGCATCTGGTGGACGTAGGACTGGACCTCGAACTGCTCCCCATACTTGGCGTGGTTGATCGTGCGCCCGGTGACCCGCAGCTCGTCGCCCCTCCGCACGCCGAGCAGCGGTCCGATGACGGTGATCGAGGGGGCGTCTTTCGGCTGGAACCTCAGAGCACACCACCCGTTCTCGTCGTTGCTGAAGAGGACGCGGCCGACCGTGCCCTCGACCGTCTCGCAGGCGGCGCTTGATTCATCGGACATGAGTCTGAATTGTACGGCAGAACGCCGTTTCGATCACTTCTCGTCAATAAGTGACCCCGTGCTCGACCCAGAATTTCATCAAGGTCAAGGCCTGCGCCCATCCCGACGCGCGATTCATCATGTCCTGCGTGCCGACCTCGCCGTCCTCGTAGACGCCCTCGACCAGCCGCACCACGGTGCCGTCCGGGTGGGGCTCGAAATCGACCACGACCGTGGTCATGTAACCGCCGGAATCGACCGGCCAGCGGAATGAAAAGCGCTGCGCGGGGCGCGCCTCGACGACCTCTCCGGCCATCTCGCCCGAAAACCTCTCGACGCCCCAGTTTTCCCAGCGGAAGACGAGCACGCCTCCTGCCTTCGCCTCGAGGGTCGTACCTTTCGTAAACCACCCGTCGAGACCCTCGGCAGTGGCCATCGCCTGGTACACCCGCGCCGGCTCGGCGCGGACGATCGTGTCGAATTTCACCTCCCGAGTCATCGCCATTTCAGCACTCCCATCGTGTGATATGCCGAGCAACCGTGAGGTAGGGGTGGTTGATTCCGGGAGTGGCTCAGCTCATCACGCAAAACACGCTCGAGCCGTCCACGACCTCCACAGAAACGCGCTTGCCACAACCTGTCGCGAGGATCCTGAAGCGTTCCGGTGAGACGGTCGACGCGGAAAACCCGTCTTTGCAGATGATATTGCCTTCGGATGTGGCGGACTCGTCGATCTCGCCCACGAGTCCGTGTTCGGCCTGGATCCGGAACCACTCGAGGCGGTGCTCCCAGAACTCGTCGGCATAGGACGAGAAGACCACCGTTCCGTCAGGACCTGCGAGACCGACGGCCGCCGCGAAGAGCTGACGTTGATCGACGTGAAACGCCGAGATCCCGTTTTGAACGCAGCAGACAACATCGAAAGCGGCTGGTTCGAAGGTGGGGAGAATTGCGTCCATACCGGCTACGATCACGTTTGGCAACGCTGCGAGGCGTCGTTGAGCCAGGCGCAAGCTGTCAAGGGACGTGTCGATGCCGCAGGCGAGGCGAGAGACCGGCGCGAGGAATTCGAGAACCCGTCCGTAACCACAGCCGAGTTCGAGGACGAAAGCGTCGCGCGGAATCAATGCCAGGAGGTGGTCGATCTCCGCTTCGAGGTACTGCTTGACGCGCGGTGGCGCCACCGCGTAACAGAGCTCGAGGCGTTCGGCCGAGAGGCGTTGCGAGTAGTAATTCGATCTCACGGGATCTCTTCTCGTCGTCGATTTCCTGCAAGATCATGGAGTCGCAGGAACTCGCGGTCAACCCTCAGACTGTTTTCAGACCGTCGCCTTCCGTCAGATAGCGAAGAGTGACCACACCGCTTGTATAGGACCGCGAGTCGACGAGGCGGAGGTGAGCCGGCGGGCCGGCGCCGGTGAGCAGCGGCACGCCGTCGCCGAGGACGGCCGGGATGACGGAGACGACGTACTCGGTGATCAGTCCGCGACGTTGAAATGCGCCGGCCAGGGAGGCGCCCCCGACCAGCCACAGGTTTTCGAGGCCTCGGTTGCGGATGTCGGCGACCACCCGGTCGGGGGACTCATGGGAGATCGTGATCGTGGGACTGTCGGGCGCGAGGTCCTGCGAGGTCATGACCCAACAGGGGAGGGAGGCATAGGGCCAGTCACCGAAGGACAGGGCCTTTTCGCAGGTGTGGCGTCCCATGACCATCGAGTCGATCGAGGAGAAGAACTCGGCGTAGCCGTAGTCCTCACCCTCGACCTGGACGCGATCCAGCCACTCGACGCCGCCGTCGGGTGTCGCGATAAATCCATCGACGCTCGAGGCCACGAAGTAGACGATCCGCATGTGCTCCGTTTCCAGTTTCAAAGACTCTCAATCGGTGCTCTTCGGCACCATATGCTCCGGCATCTGCACCGCGACGACCTCCCCGCGGGCGCAGACCTCGCCGGCGGCGGACACGGTGGCGGTCACGATCACCTTGCGACCCTGGATCTCCTTGACCTGTCCCCGGACCTCGAGCGGCACACCCATCGGTGTCGGCTTGAGGTACTGCACCTGGAGCGAAGCCGTCACGAATCGAAACGGCGGCTCCGTGCCCATCTCGCGACCCGCTTCGCGATAGGCTGCAGCGGCGGCCGTCCCGGTGCCGTGGCAGTCGATGATCGACGCGATCAGACCGCCGTAAACGTATCCCGGGATCGCGATATGCTCCGGCCACGGCTCGAATACTGCGACCGTTTCTTCGCCATCCCAGAAGCTCTTGAGCTGATGACCGTCCTTGTTGAGCCGGCCGCAACCGTAGCAATGGCTCAGCTCGTCCGGGTAGTAGTCCTGAAAGGCCTTTTCAGTCATGCTGTGCTTTCTCCGTGCCTCGGCCTTTTCTAGAGGCCGGTTGATTTGAAGTCCTGATCGGGGCTCTCGCACCCGCGGTGGCCTGAGGGTCGAGCCCCAGTCACTTCAGGACCACGGCCGCCGCCCCGCGATCAACCGCTTCCCGGTAGGCGCTCTGCAGAGCCTGGTCGAGGCGCTCGACCGTCTCGGGGCTGACCAACTTGCAGTTGACGAGATCGATGTCCCGCCAACCGAGCCGTCGCACATGGGCCTCAGCCGGAGCGTACGCGAGATCCGCATTCGGGCTCCTGACAAACACCACCAGGGAACGTCTCGTTTCCGTTTCGGCCGTGCCGGCGTCGGGCGCGACGGCGGTTACCCTTAGGACGTGGATGGAGTCTTCCATGGCGACCGGTGTGCGGGATACCTCCCACCCTGGATTCTAACCCGCATCGAGCGTCAGGTGTCACTTCGCGCAACGCAATGGATGCGTCTCGGGCACGTCCGGCACCGGAGGCGTCGCGTGGGCGCGGTGATCATCGAGCACGATTGCTCCGATTCAATATCCTAAAGCGAGCCATGTCGCCAACCCCGAGATAATGGCGCAGAGTGGCGAGAAAATGAGGGAATCGTTCCGGGCGAAGGTGGTACCACGGACACGCTTGAAAAAGCCGACATATCGAAAATCGCCGATCGCGCGCACCGCAAATACCAGCGCAATGACCCAGATACCTGAGTAGGGGATCCAGGAAGATCGAGAGTTCGGCAGGGCGCCGCGCCACAGGGACACACCCGCGGCGGCCAACAACAGGAATGCAACGAGGACCGTCGCCGCCCTGCCGGGTCTCAGCAGCGGCTGGCCGCTTTCGTGCGGTATGACACCCTCGAGCCCCGCTCTGCCCCCAAGCGCCCAGAAAAAATGAAGGCCGGCAAGGGATACGAAGATCGCGCCGAGCGCAAGCGCTGGCACCGGAACCATCAGCACAGCCTCGCGTTCAGGATGTGAGCCTCACAGTCTCGATTTCGTCGGATCATACACACGGCGTTCGGCAGAGTCTTTGGGCGATTGCCGGGTTCGTTTGAATCGGCCGGGAGAGCTTGGAAAAATCCGTGTCACTCATCGAGATCCCTGACCCGCATGTCTCACCGTGTTCCCCGGAGCAACACGTCATGCGGGTTTTTCTCTGACTGTCACGTTTTGAATCCAGGTTCGAGCGCGACGGTCGAGCCGACTCTCGGTTGTCTCGCCGTCGAAATCTGTGACCTTCTCGCGGAAGGCCGAGCGATCTATTCCCACGAAGGTGTGCACGTTGACGACGGCATAGAGGCGGCCTTTGATTCGGCTGGTCACGAATGGGATCGCACCGCAGACGGAGCAGACGTAGAAGTCGGCAGTCTTCGTACCAAATCGATACTTCGAGAGACGCGAGGAATCTCTCACCGACGCGTCGAGCCGGGCGTCGCGGTGCGACGTGTAGGTTCCCCCGTGCATTGTGCAGAAATCACAGCTGCAGGTCCGCACCGCGATCTCCGATTCGTCTCCGGGCCAGTCGAGCCCGTAGGAGATGTTCCCGCAATGGCACCTGCCTTCGATTTTCATCGATAGAGTTCTCCTCAGGACCCGATTTGGCGACGGTGGCTACGAGGCCTTTGCAAGGTAGGGGATTGTCCCGGCAAGATCGGTGTCATCAATCACGAATAAATTGCTGATACTTCCGTCCCGACGAGACTGGCGGAAATCCGCATAGGCTGGGTCATCGGCGAAGGACTGAACCGCGTCCATGGAGGGAAACTCCAACAATGCAATCAAGGTGGTATCGGGGGCCTCGCCCGCGATAGCCGTGATGTTTCCGCTGCGGGAAAAGTACTTTCCGCCATATTTGTGAACGATTTCGTGGACATTGGCTGCGTAGGCGGGTATCCACGCTTCATCCGTAACTTTCACCTGCGCGATCAAATAAACGGCCACGATTATTCTCCTTTTGCTAGTCAACCGAGCGAATGACCGGGTGATTCCGGTGGCGCCCTACGTATTTGCGGCACACCGGACGCCAAGAACGGGCGACAGTCCAGCGGCCCGAACGAGCTTTCGAGTTGTGGACTGTCAGAGAGTTCAAATCCAACGGTCCGGCGCGCGAGCGGGAGGGATCGTGCCGCTGGAGTGAGGGGCCAAAAATGCCGGCTTGGCGGGCGCCGTCGTCAGCTTCCTTCGGCACCGGCGTTCAACTGGCGTTGATAGTCGGCTTCGTCGAAATGCCCCTTCGACTCCGCGATCAGACCGTCCACGCCGACTGTCCATTCCTCGTACCCGCTGATCCGCACGGCGTTGCCCGTACCGCCAGGGCCGGTGTTTGTACCGGTCAGGGTCCAGCGAAACACGGCGTGGTTCCCGTCGAGGCTGGCGTCGTCCATCGTCACCACCATGTCTGGCAAGGCGGTCATGAAGCTCTGTGCCGCCGCCGTGATCGCGGTCCGGCCCACGGACGGATCTCCATCATTGATCTTCAGCGAGCCGTCCTCCGCGAAGAACGCGGCGACACTCTCCGGGTTCTGGCTGCACCAGGCAGCCGCGTATCGTGTCCCGAAGTCCTGCAACTCGGCGGCATCCATTGGCATCCCCCTTGACCCGCAACCGGCAAGCATGACGAACGAAATCACTGTCACCATCACTACCAGCGTGGCCGGGTTGTCGTATCGGTTATCCATCAGAACCTTCCTCTATTCCGTGGTGATCGCCACGATCCTGAAACCAACGTCGCCGTGGCGGTAGTCCGGGGTGAAGAAATCGCGGAAGTAGCATCGTGTGCGGTTGGCATGGACGTACCAGGACCCGCCTCGCACCACCCGGCCCCGACCGTCGGATGGTCCTCTGGGGTCGGTGACGTTCTCGCCGGGATAGGCGTCCTTCCAATCTTCGCACCACTCGTAGACGTTCCCAAGCATGTCATAGAGGCCCCACGCGTTGGCCTGTTTCTGAGCTACGGGATGGCTCGTGCCTCCGCTGTTGGGTTGATACCACGCGACGCCAGCCATTTCGCCGTCCCGATCCTCCGTTGCACCGGCCCGGCAAGCGTACTCCCACTCGGCCTCGGTGGGCAGGCGGTAGCGAATCGTGCCCTCCTTCGCGTTGAGCTTCCGGATGAACTCCTTCGCGTCGTCCCAGCGCACCTGCTCCACAGGTAGATCATCCCCCTCGAAATACGACGGATTGGTTCCCATCACCGCCTTCCATTGCCCCTGGGTGACCTCCGTCGTCGCCATGAAAAAGGAACGGCTGAGAGTGACCGCGTGGGGTGGCTTCTCGTGGCTGCCGGCGCCGCTGGCGTTCGATCCCATGATGAAGGTGCCGGAGGGAATCAATACGAAGGTCATTCCGACGCTGTTGGTCCAACGCGGGCCCTCGGGAGTCCGAGCCTCCGGCGCCGCGGAAGGTTCGACGAGGGTGATTTCATAACGATCCATTGCGTACAGCGCTGCCATGCCAAAAACGACCACTGAAAAAAGCATCAGAAATCGTTTCATCGCGAACGATCTGTTCGATTGAGGGCCGGCTGAAACGAGGTGCTAGCCTGCATATCTCACCACGTCTCGTAGCGAGACCGGTGAGATGCTGTGCGATGTGGTGTTTGCGACCTGAGGACCGCGGAGGCGTACTTGACCGTACGTCGAGCAGTCCGATGGGAGAAAACGCCGCAGCGTGCTGCAGATCGCCGGTCGCAGTAGAGAGGTGGTGAGATATGCAGGCTAGGTTTGTTTTTGTTCACGTAGCGCAAGACCGGTCCACGTTGCGGCGGCCGCATCGATCAGCCCGAACAGAATCAGGACCGGTGGGGCAAAACCGAGCAGTACGTACGCTATGAAAAAGACCAGAACCGTGAAGCGGCCGATGACCGTTGCCCGCAGAAAAGGGATCAGCTCGTTGTGGGCTGCGATCGAGTAGTAGTAGCCGAGGATGAGTACGAGCATGCCCACCACTCGGACCCACACCTCGTTTGTCTCCGGCAGGCGGAACAGCGACAGGAGGACGTTCGGAAACGCAACCAGGATCAGTCCAAGCAAGAAAAGATAGATGGAGAAGACGAAGACGCTGGTCGCAGCCCGGCTCATGAGTCCACCTCCGCTGAATTGATGCCCTACTATCTCACGACGGACCTCAGGCTTCGAGTTCAGATTCGCTTGTACGTGGCCTCGAACAGGACTTTCCAGTCCTGTCCATCCGGGGACATTTCCATCATTCCCTTCATGGTTCCAGGCGTCGAAAGATCGTAGGTCATGCGCGCGTGCATGCCCGGGCCGCCGTGGGCGAGGGTGAGCACCTCACCGTCGAATCCTCCGACGAACACCTCGGGAGGTGAACCCATGCAGTCGAACCAATGGAGGGCGTAGCGGTCCTCCTCGGGGTCGTAGGTGTAGACACCGTGCCCGGTGAATGTGACGGCACCGTCACGCACCTGTTCGTAGTCGGAAATCAGGGCGAATCCGCCGAGGGAAATGTTGTGCTTGTTTCTTCCGGTCGCCACCCCTCCTTTCGGATCCCACTGGGAAGGATGCATGGTCTCCTCTCCTTCCCAGGATCCGGCGAGCAATTCCAGCTTGAGGTGGCCAGCTGACGGCTTTGGCATGTTCATCGGTTGCTCCTTTGGTCGCCAGGATCTCATGGATGGCCTTCAGGTCGGCCTCACGGTCCGATTTCAGCCGACGGAAACCTCCGCCAGTATTTGCCCAAGCGAAAAAGTACGGCCCACGTCACCCAGCAGGGTTGCTATGACCCAAACTGAGTTTTGTCGCACTTCAAACTTGAACCTGGGGCTCTTGTCCACCTCAATAGTGGTACCGCCCCTGCAAGAAGTCGATCCGGCCATCGGACACCATATAGACAATTCGGTGCTCCTCTGAAAGCCGCCGCGACCACGTTCCACTGGGGAGAAATTTCAGCGGCTCGGGTTTCCCGATCCCGGAAAATGGATCGCGAGCGATCGCATCCACGAGATCGAGCGCGCGGAGAGCGACCCTTCGATTGGTTTTTACCCAGAATCGCAGATCTTCCAGGAATTCCGGTTGAAAAACCAGAACCCATTCCTTTTTGGGCGGACGGGCGCGAGATTTACCCTTTTTCTTTGCCAAGCCCAAGCTCCGCACGAAGTTCGTCAATCGAAGACGGGCGGATTTCCTGCGAGCCGGCTCGCGCGAGCGCTTTCAAGAGACGTTCCGCGTTCTTTGGCGACCTCAGCAGATGCGCGGTTTCGAGGAGACTCCCCAGTTCATCGGCCGAAACAAGAGCCACGTCCGCCGCGTTCCGGCGCCGGATGATCACGGGCTCTCGGGTTGACGATACTTCGTCACAGAGCGCCGCGAGTGTCGCTCTTGCGTTCGAGTATGAAGTCACAGTAGGCATCGAATGCTCCAATCGTCGACTTGTACAGATGTAATGTACAAGTTGGTTCGATGAATGTCAATACCCTGACGGTCCGAGTTCAGCGGCCCGAACTCGCCGCTGGCAGCGATGTGCAGGCGGCGGCTGAGAAGGAAGGGCGGGCGGAGGTCAGCCATCGCCTGCTCGCTGGCGGGGGTGAGTCACGGCGCCCAAAGGGCGCCAGTAACCCGCCGCGGGTGAGGGTCTGCTGGAACGAGGTGTTAGGAACATGAAAACCACAGAACCCGCGCACATCAACCTCGTCGATCTCCGATTCTGTCATGGGCCCCACACTACGCAGGCAAAGAGCATTGCGGCAATCAAAATCCCCGAAATCGCACGGATGATCAGGCCGGTCGACGCGACCTCGGACCCGCCTTTTTTCCAGGGCGCGAATTTTCCCTCCAGGGCAGGGGCGAAGAAAAATGCCAGAAGCATGGCGCCGAGCGCGAACATTTCGATCCATTGGAGCATTCCTGCTTCCGCGAGGGCTGCAAATTTCCGAAGGATTTCCATCGCCTACTCGTTTTTCCTAACGGTCCGAGTTCAGCGGCCCGAACTCACCGCCGGCAGCGACTCGTGGCCGTGGCCGTGGGGGTCGCAGGCCAGGCGTATGCCTGGCCGGAGAGGACGGGCGGGAGGCCCTACGGCCACTCGCTGATGGCGGGGAGTCACGGCGCCCGCAGGGCGCCAGTAACCCGCCGCGGGTGAGGGTCCGCTGGAATGAGGTGTTAGGCCAACTCCGCATTGTTTGCTCCGATGTTTCCGGCAGCCCTTGCCGGTTTGGCGAGCTTTAACAGAATCACGAAAAGCCAGACCGACACAATGGCCAGTATCGCGATAATTCCCAATGAGACGAACGCGGTGGATCTGAGCGAACCGGCCGAGATAATTAGAGCCTCTTGAAGACCATTCGGGTCAAGCCCGCCGACCGTTTCCATGACTGTCTGGAGGGAGGGCAAAGTTTCGCGTGCCTTACCAACAAGAGTCCAGAGAGCAAGGGCGACCGTGCCTCCTACCGCTGACAACAAGATTGCTGTTCGAAACAAACGAGCCAGCGACCGAAACTTCGCGGGTAAGAGCGCTCGAGCAAACACCAACACGACTGCAGCTGCCAACAAGAAACGAGAAAAACCCGATAGGCTGGCATTTATGAGGCCCAAGATGCTTACTCGAGTCTCATGAAGATTACTCAATACTCTCTCAAAGTCGGCGGGGCTACGTTCGATACCCTCAAGCATGCCCGCTTCTGAGAAATCGACACGGTTCTGATAGACAGCAATTCCTACCGGCCCGGCAGCCAACGAAAAAAAGACAGCAAACCCCGCAAGCACTGCGGCCGTCCAACACAAACCGTAGAAGGTGATTTTACGAACGGTACCGCTGGGTTTGCCCATTGAATCCAAAACCGTTCCGTTGCCTAACGACACCGGGAGTCGAGGGGAACCCTGGCAGTGAAAGATGCCGCGAAGCGAGCATCTTTCGTGCCAGGGCGGAGCGAAGCGGAGTCCGAGCGTAGCGAGGATTCCCTTCGAACGACCTGTTGGCCGGCGCTGCGCGCCGGACACAGGGCGTGCGACAACTCCCGGTGTCGTTGGCGCGGCGCGCAGCGCCGCGCCAACGGTCCGAGTTCAGCGGACCGAGGCCGCGCAAGGCGCGGACTTGGGCCCGCTGGAAGGAGGTGTTAGCCAAAACAGCCTTGTACACACCGTTCATCACAGTAGGCCCTTGAAAAGGGGCAGCGGGTAGAAATGAGAGATCACCAAGAAGGCGCTCGAGACAGCCACGGAACCGAACCGAACCACGCGTTGGCCGATTGACGAGCGACGGTCGAAGACGAGGAAGCCAATGTTCGCGAGCACATGCACTACACAAGCAAGTGGCAACAGAATGAACCTGAACGTCACGTAGAAAAACGACCAGTCGACGACGGCTTGCTCACCCGTGCCGAGCGCGAAGGGCAACATTTCGTTCACAAGGACCGTGACCGCGATGATGATTGCCGCCGGCCATGCGATCAGACGTGACACTTCGAAACCCAATTCACTCACCTGCTTGCCTAACGGTCCGAGTTCAGCGGACTGGGTCCGCGGCCGCCGCGGACCCGGGTCCGCTGGAATGAGGTGTTAGGCTGCCACGATTTCATTGAGACCATCGATGGCTTCGTTCAACAATTCGGGCGACAACACCGCAATTCGTTTGCCGAGGCGGAGCACAGACAACGTTCGAATCTGGCTGATTTTGAGCCATGAACGTTTGGGCAGTCCCGCTCCCGTGATCTCAAGGTTGAGTGGAAACCCGGCTCGTTGAGGTTGACTGGTGATTGCCATAGCGATAACAGTCCCCGATCGTTCGTTGAACACATCGTGGCTGATGACGAGAACTGGCCGCCGACCCGCCTGTTCCCGGCCTTTTGCCGGGTTGAGATCGGCCCAGTAAATTTCGCCTCTCAGTACTCTGGCCACTGATCAACCTCCGAACTCATTCCTTCCTCGGCCAAAGCAGATTCAAACTCTGGATCGAGCTTCGCGCACTCCCGTGCGAGCCGATCACGCGATAACCTGGAGAGCCTCTCCTCCAAAGCCTCCTGGACCGCGCGGCTCCGACTCGGATACACGCCCTCATTGACCAGGCGATCGAGCCGATCAACCGTCTCTTTGTTCAAACTGACTGCAATCTTTGCGCTTGCCACAGATCACCTCCGGTATGACTAATTGTCATACCATCCACAGGAATTGTCAACGGGCCTAACGGGACCCGAGCCGCGCAACGCGCGGGTTGGGGTCCCGTGGAACGATTTGTTAGGAGCGTGATTGCCCATTTTTAGGTTCCGCCAAACCTGTCAGCTCTGGACTGTTGAGGATTTCATACCCCAATTGCCGCAGTCCAACCAAGTGGAAATCCGCCAATACCTTCTCTTCTCGATCGTTGCGCGTGACTATCGCTGCATCAAACCGTAGGGCTTCTATTACACGCTGATAGTCGGGTGCGAGTCTCGAGTCGACGTGCGCACCGCCATCTTTGTTTGCCGCGGCCAATACGAGTGAGCGCCGTGAGATCTCGAGATTTGCCGGCGGGACCACAAACACCGTTTGATTCCACCACTCGGACACGGGGAGTGGCTCTCGGTGCCGAGAATTCTCGAGCTCAGGTTCAACGGAAACCTGCTTGCGACCAAAGGAAATCGGCGCAATTCCAAACGAGATCTCGAGGCGTTGGATCCCGTCTTCAAATGGCTCTGAATTGCTGGGTCGGCGTGGTTCGGAACTCAGTAGCGAGATGTCAAGCGCTTCGAGGTGTTTCAATAGGGGGGTTTGTGTACTGGTTTCGTGGATCAAGATTCGAATAGAGACGGCGATCCTGATTGCTTCTTCATAATCCCCACGGTCATACAGCTCGCACGAGTTCTTGATGAATCCCAGTTGCTTAGAAAGCTGCTTCCTGAAGTCGACAGTACTCATCATTGGAGCTTCCCCACAGGAATCCTAACGTTTCGAATTCAGCGGACCGAGGCCGCGGCCGCCGCGGACTCGGGTCCGCTGGAATGAGTTGTTAGGCGCGTGTTGCACTTCAAACTTGAACTCACGCCTTATCTTTGAAGAGTTCATCAAGGTCTTTCGAGATCGTGTGAATTCTGGCTGTCTCGTGATCCCACCAGAACAGCGTTGGCTGGGCCTCCCTCGGCTTATCGGGGTTGGGTAGAAGTATGAGCTTGTCGCCACCCATGTTGTCCCCGATTGCCACCGCCTCTGGCGGGAACCCCCGCCATCCTCTTGAGTAATTCGTTTCGTACACAATGTCGTTGAAAGTGCGTTTCAGTCGTTTCTTCGACGATATATCTTTGACGGGGTAAAGTTCCCATCCGTCAGGTGGGGTTTCAATATAGCCTCCGTTCTCCCGCATCAGCTTTTCCCGATAGGCCGTCGGCATTTTCATCCTAAGCTCGGCTTCCGCAATTTCGATGTATTTCTCTTCTACCGGAAACGGCATTTCTTTTCTCTTTTTCTGCCTAACGGTCCGAGTTCAGCGGCCCGCACCCGCCGCGGGTGAGGGCCCGCTGGAATGAGGTGTTAGGCCAATTAGTGTCACTCATTTTGTCCGTCTAGGTCCCTTTCATTTCAGGAACTGACCTACGGCCCCCAGTAATCGAATACAAAGACGACCCCTGCGGGGACGGTGAATCCAATTCCAGTATCGTCTTCGCCGCATCTGACCAGGTGTTGGCCAGGTTCAATAGACCTAGCCTCATCATATGGCGGTGGCCACTCGCGATCATCGACGATCAGGGGATTACACTGAGGCAATTCCTCGAGATCGAAGGACAGGTACGTACCATTGTCTGGAGATGGGGTTGTGCGGCCCCGTAGATGTTCGTCTCCGCAAGACATCATCCCTGCCGCCAGGACAACCAGAATGGAACCCACTATTGGCAAACGCATCGGCCTTTTCCCCAATTGCCTAACGCGCCGGGAGTTGAGGGGAACCCTGGCAGTGAAAGATGCCGCGAAGCGGGCATCTTTCATGCCGAGGGCGGAGCGAAGCGGAGTCCGAGCGTAGCGAGGATTCCCTTCGAACGATCTGTTGGCCGGCGCTGTGCGCCGGACACAGGCGTTCGTCAACTCCCGGCGCGTTGGCGCGGCGCGCAGCGCCGCGCCAACTACTGTTAGCGATACTAAAGAATTGGATGGAAACGTGCTCCGCGAGCGTGCTAACAGGATCCTGGTCGAGTGAGATCTCTCGTCGCATGTCTCCTGATTCCAGGATAATACAACTCAAAGCGGGCGCGGTTGGAAGGATTGTTATCGTGCTTGAATCGCACGCTAACACGACGGATGTTAGCGTGCTCATGGTCAGGTTCTGAGGGTGTCGGCTGGGCTGGTGACGCCCCGGCCGGCCGAGGTGTCTAGAATGTGGGTGTAGATCATCGTCGTCTTAACATCCTTGTGGCCGAGCAATTCCTGGATTGTCCTGATGTCGTGGCCGGCCATCAGCAGGTGGGTGGCAAAGCTGTGGCGGACGCGGAGCTCGGAACGCATCCGGTCCATCAGGCGCCGGGGGCGACGGGACGCGGGCGTGGGGAACGGTTTGACGTCGCCCATGGGGGTGTAAAGGAAGCGTAAACAGGCACTGACCATTTGTCAAGTGTTTGCAGCCGGGGAGGGGTTCCGATTGGGAGGCATCAGCTACCGCTCTATGATTGCCTACGCAACCTACTGAACCATAATGCGTTAGGCTCTCGTGGCGTGAGGAATCCACATCGATTCTGAAACGACGCCGCGTCTCTGCGCTGTGATGTTTCGAGAGCCTTCTGCTCAATCATACAACGAATGAGGAGGGATGGGCGGTTGATGGGTTGAGGTGAACCCGTCGGCCCAGGGTCCGGAATGATCATCAATGTGCAGGCGAGACGTCTGCACCACAAAAATCCCTCCTCGGTCCGGCGCCTCCGTTGTGGGCTGCGTCGTTTATCTGCGTCATCTACGTGACCTGCGATTCCAAATAGGGCGGGCGGTACATTCGAAATCCGAAACAGCCGCCCGGAGACGGACCTCAGATCTTGGCGCCGCAGTACTTGCAGTGAACGGCGTCGGTGTCGTGGCCCTCGGCGCCGCACTCCGGACAGGCCTGGGTGGTGACCCTTTGCTTCCTGACGCCCGCGAGCTCGACCGAAACGATGCCGGTCGGCACCGCGATGATGCCGTAGCCCATGATCATGATCGCCGACGCGAGGACCTTGCCGATCGCGGTCTGCGGCGCGATGTCGCCGTAGCCGACGGTGGTCATGGTGACGATCGCCCAGTAGATGGCGACCGGGATGCTGGTGAAGCCGTTGGCCTCGCCCTCGATCAGGTACATCATCGAGCCGACGATGACGACGATGGTGAGGACCGCGCCGAGGAAGACGATGATCTTGCGGGCGCTGGCGCGCAAGGCCGCTCGGAGCTCCGAGGCCTCGCCGACGAAGTGCGCGAGCTTGAGCACCCGGAAGACCCGCAGCAGGCGCAGGGCGCGGATCACCAGCAGGGACTGGGCCCCGGGGATGATCAGGCTCAGGTAGGTCGGGAGGATGGCCAGCAGATCGACGATGCCGAAGAAGCTGCGGGCGTAGCGCGCCGGTCTGCCGACGCAGTAGAGGCGCAGCAGGTACTCGATGGTGAAGAGGATGGTCACCACCCACTCGAAGCTGCGCAGCCACGGTCCGTAGCGGGTCGCGACCGATGCCGTGCTTTCGAGCATCACCGCCACCACGCTGAGAATGATCAGCACCAGAAGGGCGATGTCGAAGGCCTTTCCGGCCGGAGTGTCGGCTTCGAAGATGATTTCGTAGAGACGGCTGCGAAGGGTCGTCGGATCGGTGCTCATCGGGTGACCGGAGTCTAGCAGGGACGGCGGCCGGTGAGGTGCGTCACACCGTCCAGAAATATCTGCGACCAGGATCTCCTTGAACCATGAGACGGAGGTGAGCAGATGAATAGGACCCGGTACGGTCGTTTTTTGAGTGCCGTTGCGGCTGTCGCTGCCGCGGCACTGTTTCTGGTTGTCGCGCCGGCCGGCGCGGTCGGGCCGCCGACCGATCTGACCCTGGAGCTCGTCGAGGACGGTTACCTCAATCCGGTCGCGGTGACCGGCGCCGGCGACGGATCGGGCCGGCTCTTCGTCATCGAGCAGGCGGGGCTGATCAGGATCGTCGGTGGGGGCACCTTCCTCGACATCACCGACCGGGTCGACGAGCACGGGCAACGAGCAGGGCCTGCTCGGGCTGGCATTTCACCCGGACTATTCGACCAACGGTTACTTCTACGTCAACTACACCCACGATCCGGCGGGGGTGAATCCGGACGTGACCCGTGTTTCGAGGTTCGAGGTGTCACCCGTCGACCCGAACCTGGCCGACGCTTCGAGTGAGACGATCGTCCTCCAGTTCAACCAGGACTTCGCCAACCACAACGGAGGTGACCTGCACTTCGGGCCGGACGGCTATCTCTACATCGCCGCCGGCGACGGCGGCAGCGCCTATGACCCGAACAACCACGGTCAGAGCCTCGATACCCTGCTCGGCAAGCTCCTGCGCATCGACGTGGACTCGGGCAGCCCCTACTCGATTCCAGTAGACAATCCCTTCGTCGATGACGCGACCGCACTCGACGAGATCTGGGCCTATGGCCTGCGCAACCCGTGGCGCTTCAGCTTCGACCGCGCGAGCGGCGATCTGTTCATCGGTGACGTCGGCCAGGGATCCCGCGAGGAGATCGATTTCCAGCCCCGTTCGAGCCAGGGCGGCGAGAACTATGGCTGGAGCTGCATGGAAGGCGACCTGGTCCAGAACTTCAATCCCTGTGACGGCAACCCCTTGACCGCGCCCGTGCTGGTCTACGACCACGGCCTGGGATGCTCGGTCACCGGCGGTTTTCGCTACCGCGGCAACATCGGCGGGTTGAACGGGCTCTATGTGTTCGGCGATTACTGCTCGGGGAGGATCTGGCTGGCCGCGCCCGGCAGCGGTGATTGGCCGGTGGAGGAGTGGACGGCGAGAGGCTTCGGGCTGTCATCCTTTGGTGAGGACGACGACGGCGAGCTGTACCTGGTCGACCGGGACGACGGCGAGCTCTACCGGTTTTTCAGCCCGAGCGCGATCTTCACCGACGGCTTCGAGTCGTCGGACACCGAGCCGGTGGAGCGCTGCGGTCGGAGGATGAACCACTACCGCCCTGCCGGTGTCGCCACCGGGATCGGGTGGCTGACCGTGTGGCTCACACTTTGCGGCCCGGTGAGGGGGACGTACCGGCCGGGCTTTCACTCGAGCTCTTTGCCGAAGGCTTTGCGCGTCCGGTGGCGGTGCGTCATGCGGGCGACGGTTCGGACCGGCTCTTTGTCGTCGAGCAGGCGGGGCGCATCGTCGTCGTCGACGGTGAGGCGGTGCTCGAGGACCCGTTTCTCGACATCTCGTCGGCGGTCGAGAGCTCGGGCAGCGAGCAGGGCCTGCTCGGCCTCGTCTTTCACCCGGATTACCAGTCCAACGGCTACTTCTTCGTCAACTACACCTACGACGCCGGCGGCGGTGGCGACCGGACGCGGATCGCGCGATACCGGGTGTCGGCCGCCGACCCGAACCGGGCCGATCCAGCGAGCGGACTGACGATCCTCGACTTCGCCCAGCCCGCCTCCAACCACAACGGCGGCGACCTCCAGTTCGGTCCGGATGGCTATCTCTACATTGCGACCGGCGACGGCGGCGGCGCCCGCGACCCCGACAACCGGGCGCAGAACCTCGGCAGCGTTCTCGGCAAGATGTTGCGGATCGATGTGGATGGCGCCAGCCCCTATGCGATCCCGGACGACAACCCGTTTGTCGACGACCCGGTCGCGCGCAAAGAGATCTGGGCCTACGGGCTCCGCAACCCGTGGCGATTCAGCTTTGACCGCCGCACCGGCGACCTCTTTATCGGTGATGTCGGACAGGGCGATCGCGAGGAGATCGATTTTCAGCCGTGGCCGAACCAGGGCGGCGAGAACTACGGCTGGAGCTGCATGGAAGGCGACCTGGTCCAGAACTTCAATCCATGTGACGGCAAGCCATTGACCGCACCCGTGCTGGTCTACGACCACGGTCTCGGATGCTCGGTGACCGGGGGGTACCGCTACCGGGGCAGGATCGCGGGTTTGTACGGAACCTACATATTCGGAGATTTCTGTTCGGGACGGATCTGGTTGGCCTCGCCGGTGGAGAGCGTGTGGGAGGCGATCGAGTGGGCGGACACCGCCCACCGGATCAGCTCTTTCGGCGAGGACGAGGACGGCGAGCTGTACCTGGTCGACCACGCGGCCGGTGAGATCTATCGTTTTTCGGGTCCGATCGAGGCCTTGTCCCGCCGGTCGACCGGTGAGAGGGTCCGTCCTTCGAAGTCGGTCACGGCGGGTTCAGATAGTGGTGCCACAAACACCGCGCCGCCACCGACCGCCAGGGGCGCCAGCTCTCGCCAAGCGCCGCGAGCTCGGCCGGCGACGGCCGCGCGGCCAGGCCCTTGAGGTCCTCCGCAGCGATCGCCAGGGCGAGATCCCCGGTCGGCCACACGTCCGGTCGCAGCAGGACCATCAGCAGGTAGACGTCGGCGGTCCACGGACCGATGCCGGTGATCCGGGTGAGCTCGATCCGCACCTGATCGTCGGACTTGGCCGCCAGCGACTCGAGATCCAACGACCCGTCGAGCAGCGCGCGGGCGGCGATCCGGCAGTAGCGGCCCTTCTGGCCGCTGAAGCCGATGCCTTTGAGGGCGGCGTCGTCGAGGCTCAGGAAGGACTCCGGGTCGATCGACGGCAGGGTGTCGTGGAGCCGCGCGAAGGCGGAGCGCGCCGAGGCCAGCGACACCTGCTGCTCGAGGATGATGTGGACGAGAGTCGGAAATCCGGGCTCGCGATCCCAGAGCGGGGGAAGGCCCAGACGATCGAGGACGGCGGCGAGATCGGGGTCGGCGGCGGCCAGCGCGGACGCCGCCTCGGCCAGCGAGGAAGCGGTGAGGCGATCGACGGGCGGCGCGGTCAAACGACGGCCAGCTCGAGCGCATCGGCGTAACGCTCGAGCGCGCTATTTGCGGCCGCGCCGTCCGAGGGCGAGGCCGGCGCCGTCGGATCCGGTCCTTCGAAACGCCGGGACAGCTACCTCGAGGATGCCGCGTTTGCGGTCGGCCTTGAGATCGAAGCGGGCGACCAGCCGGTCGCCGGCCAGGACCGGCAGACAGTAGTAGCCGTAGATCCGCTGCGGCGCCGGTTTGAAGATCTCGAGCATCTGGTGGAAACCGAAGAGCAGCTGGACTCGGCTGCGGTCCCAGAGGACCGGGTCGAAAGGGGAGAGCAGCACCCCTCGGTCGCGGCGCGGGCGGACGGTTTCGAGCCGGGCCGCGAGCTCGAGATCAGCGGGCCGGATCCAGCCGGGCCTGGCCGCTCCACTCTCGGGGACCAGCGAGCACGGCACGACCTCGTGGCCCTCGGCGAGCCGTTCGAGGGTCTCGCGCAGCTCGGTCAGGCGGTTGTGGAGACGCCAGGTCTGGGCGAGGGTGCCGGTGGCGGCCCAGCCGTGACCGGCGAGCGCCCGCAAGAGCAGGATTTGGATGGCCCTGTCCTTGGGCATTTTTTCCTCGAGCCACCGCTCGGGGATCACCCGCTCGGCGAGATCGTAGCTGCGCTGGAAGTTGCGGCGTTCGCGGATCGCGAGCTCGCCGGACGACCACAGGGCGGTGGCGACCTTTTTGGCGAGCTTGAGGTCCCACCAGCCGCGGCTGCCCTCACCCTCCATGTCGAGGGTCCGCAACGGCCCGTCGTCACGGATCGACCGCATGAGATTCTCAGCCACCTCCGGGTGTTGGCCAACCAGATCCCCCCACCACGGGTGGTGGCGGAACTCCTCGCGGCGGAAACCGAACACCGGGTAGAGCTCGATCGGGAGCCAGCTCGCCTCGTGTCCCCAATACTCGAATATCGGTTCACCCGGCTGGAGGAGCTCCTCGGCGAGGGACGGATCGAATCCGTCGAGACGCGAGTGAAGGACGATGGCGTGGCTGCGGGCGCCGGCGATGGCCACGGTGTCGAGCTGGAGGTAGCCGAAGCGGCGGATGATCGTGTGGGCCGCGGCGCGGGCGCGGGTACCGCGACCGGCCGCCCGTTTCGGCATGGCGGTCCACTCCGGCTTGAGGAGGCCGGCGCGGCACAGCGCCAGCCGGCGCGCGGACAGGGCCGAGATCGTTTCCACTACGGCTCCAATCGCCTCACGAGGCGGGACCGTAGATTCGCCGCATGTCGGGTCTTTCGGTGCAGAAGTAGTGGACCCAGATGTAGAGGTGGCCAAAGACCGCCGCCACCAGGGCGGGACGGGAGGCGTACCACAGGGCTGGGATATAGAGGACCATCATGCCGAAGGTGTACATGCCGTTTGTAGTGAAGCGGAAAATGCCCTCGCGCACCAGCGGCTTCGAACGGTAGGCCTCGTCGAAGTGGTCGGCTCCGAAGGCGCGGGCAAAGCTGAAGTAGCGGGCCACCGAGTAGCCGAGGTAGGCGACCGGGATCGCGATGACCAGCGCCAGGACTCTCAGCACCAGGTGGTTGACCGGCAACGAGTGGTGGGACGCGACGGCGAGGAGAGTGACCGTGACCAGACGCGCGACCAGGAATGCGGTGAAGATCGTGGCGTAAATCGCGAATCCCGAGCGGCCGAAGATTCGGCTGATCAGCCCGCGATGGAGCTCGATGCGCCAGCAGAACCAGACGAAGACCTGGTGGGCGATGGGTACCGCGACCGCGATCCAGAACCAGGTCCAGGTGCCGACACCCCACACCGCGCCGCGATGAAAGCACCCACAACTGCGGGTGATCGACCACAGGCCTCCCAGCATGACCGCCAGCACCGCGGCGTGCAGCCACTGGCGCTCAAAGATCACCGCCACCGAAGCCTGTCCTATCATGTGCGAGAGATGGTACACCAACGACGTTTCAACGTTAGAACGTTAGAACGTTCCACCCGCCCTCCCTGATGAGGCGGACGGGCAGAGGGGGAAAGGAACCATCGCAGAATTCGGATTCCGGAATTCGGATTTCGGATTTTCCACCCGCCCGCCCCCGACGCCTTCGGTCCCATCCATTGACACATCGGGCGTCGACCCATCAACTGACAGAACCACCCACACATCCGGCAGCCGGGACGGCTGCCCCACAATCCATCCCACCGTTTCTCGAGCGGTTTTTGTGGGGCGCGCTTCTCACGTGGGCGGGCCTCGGGCGCGCACCTCTTTCTCCGCTTTCCCCCTTGTCTCCGTACCGCGTCGACACGGGTCCGGGTGCGTAACGCTTTAACGTTCTAACGTTAAACGTTCTAACGATCAAGCGTTCTTCGGCGGAATGCGACTGCACACGTGCTCGGACAACGCGGTGATGGTGAGCGACGGGTTGACGCCGAGGTTGGCGCCGATCATCGAGCCGTCCATCACATACAAACCGTCGTGCCCGAAGACCCGCCCCGAGGAATCGATGACGCCCGTCTCGGGACCGCTGCCGATGCCGCAGCCGCCGAGGATGTGAGCGGTGGTGGAGGTATCGAGCAGGACCTCGTTGAGAGTCGACTGGGGAATGCCGTCGAGCTCCTTCGCCACCTCGCGGGCGATCTGGTTGGCGACCGGAATGTAGGATGGGATGCCGGGTTGGTCAGGGTCGGGCTGGGTAGTGAGCGATCGCGAAAAAGGCCACAGCAGGGTGCGCTTGCGGACCAGCCGGGTGTGATTGTCGGCGGTCTGCATGGCCATCACCACGGTGCCCGTCTCGGCCTTGCCCCACGGTTTGAGGATGCGCAGGAAGTCGATCGGGTGGCGGATAATGTTGCCGAGCCACCGCAGCTGGCGGGGCATGCCGGGACCGCCGTCGGTGAGCAGGGTTCCGAGCAGCAGCATGACGTCGGAGCCCTTCGGGAAGCGCACGCACTCGAAGTGGGTGACCTCGTCGATCTCCACCTTGGCGGCGATGGCAATGCCCTCCCAGAGATCCTTGCGGCTCTTCGAGGTGACCCCCAGCAGGGCCTCGGAGTTGGTCCGCACGATCTTGCCGAGCTGGTCGGAGAGCCCGGCGAGAGCGCCCTCTTCCTTGCACTTCATGAGCAGCGGCACCGTGCCGAGGACGCCGCCGGCGAAGACCACCATGGGCGCGGTGAGCGATCCCCTGGAGGTGGAAAAGAACCCGTTCGAGCGTTGCCAACGGACCCGGTAACCGCCGCCCGGCGAGGACTCGACGAGGGTGACCTTGGTGTCGGGGATGACTTCGGCGCCGGCCTTTTCGGCCAGATAGAGATAGTTCTTGTCGAGGGTGTTCTTGGCCCCCGGCCGGCAGCCGACCATGCAGCCGCCGCAGAATGTACAGCCGGTGCGCGGTGGACCCTCGCCGTCGAAGTACGGGTCGGGGACGGTCACCTCCGGTTCGCCGAAGTAGATGCCGACCGGGGTGCGGCGGAAGCTGTCCTCCCGCCCGCGCCGTGCCGCGGCGCGGCGCAGCGCCTCGTCGGCGGGACCGAGCTTCGGGTTTTCGACCACGCCCAGCATTTTCCGAGCTGTCTCGTAGTGTTGCGGCATTTCCGTCCGCCAGTCCTCGAGACCGCGCCACTGGGGGTCGTCCCACACCGTCTCGGGCGGCTCGAAGAGGGTGTTGGCGTAGACCAGGCTGCCGCCGCCGACGCCCACCCCGTGCAGGACCAGGGCCTCGCGCAGCAGCCGCATGCCGAAGATCCCGCGGCAACCGATTTTCGGAAACCAGAAGGACTTGCGGATGTTCCAGTTGCTCTTCGGAAAATCCTCGGGACGCCAGCGCCGGCCCTTTTCGAAGACCGTCACCCGGTAGCCCTTCTGGCTGAGCCGGTGGGCGGCCACCGACCCGCCGAAGCCAGAGCCGATGATCACAACGTCGGTTTCGATATCCGTCTGAGGCGGGGCGCTGGTCGGGCTCATCTGGCCTCCCGCGGCGAGTGTAGCGCGTTTTGCCGCACCACGGCAATCGAGAAGCATTTTTCGCGTCATGCTCTTCAGCGTGAATATCGGACGCGACGACGGACGCGAAAAAGGCTCCGGTTATAATCTCCCCATGAGAAGGGTCGCGGTGCTCGTCAGCTTGATGCTCCTGACCGGTCTGTCGGCCGCGACGGCGGCCGACCCACCGCTGGTCGACGGCGTCTCCGGGGCACCCGTGGTGTGGAGCGATTGGGTGGGCAAGCGGGGACCGGTCGCGGTTTTGGTGTGGGCATCGTGGGCGCCGGACTCCGAAACGACGATGGACCGTTACCAGGGGCTCAGCGAGGCGTGTCGCGATTCCGGGCTGTTCCTGGTCGTGCTCGATGTCCAGGAAACGCTCGAAGACGGCCGGAAGGCGCTCGGGCCGCGCAAGGTCGGCTGGCTCCACGATCGTTACGGGGGGTTGCTCAAGGAGTACCGGGTCATCAAGGTGCCGTCGCTGCTATTGGTGGCGGCGGACGGTACCGCGCTGGCCAAAATCGAGGCCACCGCCGGTGCGATCCGCGGGTGGAGGGGGCCTTGACGCTGGTCGGGCGGGCACCGGGGCTTCTGGCCTCGATGATATTGGCCGCAGTTCTCACCGCGGGATGCGGCGGGGGGTCGAGCGCTGCCTCCGGCTTTGAACGGGTGACGGTCGAAAAGCTCGCCGCCTACCACCCGCCCATCCAGACCCTGGTCGCTTCGGGGGACACGATTGAAAGCATCAGCCGCAGGCTCGCGGGCGACGAATGGGTGATCTGGCGCGACGCGCTGGTTTCGGAGCTCGACGCCAAACGTCTCCTGCCGGGCACCGAGTTTCGCGGCCTCCGTTCTCCCACGGGCCGGCTCGAGAGTCTCGAGGTGGTCTTCGACCGTCGCACCGAGGTCCATTTCCTGGCCGGCAGCGAAGGCATCGCGGTCGAACGCATCGAGCGTCCGATCGAAAGCGAGGTTCTGCGTCTCGAAGGGACGATCGAGTCGTCGCTGTTCGGCGCCATGGATGAAGCCGGCGGAGGCCCCGAGTTGGCGGTGATGGTGGCGCAGATCTATCAGTGGGACATCGATTTCCTGCGCGACCTCAGAAAAGGCGACAGCTTCGTGGTGATCGCCGACCGGCAGAAGGTCGACGGCGAGTTTTTTGCCTGGGGCACGATCTATGCCGCCCGGTTCGTCAACGGCAAACGCACCCTCGACGCGGTGGTCTACCCTGACGACGCCGGACGGCTCGGCTACTACGATCTCGAAGGCCGCCCACTGCGCAAGCAGTTTCTACGTTCGCCGCTCAAGTTCAGCCGCGTCACCTCACGCTTCAGCATGAGCCGCTTCCACCCGGTTCTGCAAAAGCGGGTACCGCATTACGGGGTCGATTACGGTGCGCCAGTTGGGACGCCGGCCCTGGTGACGGCCGACGGCACGGTGGTTTTTGCCGGCCGCAAGGGTGGTGGCGGCAACATGGTCACGGTCCGCCACACCAACGGCTACGAGACCAACTACCTCCACCTGAGCCGCTTTGGCAAGGGTGTCAGACGCGGCGCCAGGGTCTCGCAGGGACAGATCATCGGCTATGTCGGTTCCACCGGGCTCTCTACCGGGCCTCACCTCGACTACCGCGTCACCCTCAACGGCAAGTGGATCAATCCGCTGTCGATTTCGTCGCCGGCCGTCGAGCCGCTGTCGGCCGATCGGCTGAAGAGATTCCTGGCACACGCCCTTGCGATTCTCTCGCTGTTTGCGGACGAGCCGCCGCCGATCGGTGCGCGCTGTTGAGCTCGCCGTTGGGTGTCGGCATGCTGGTCGAGTCGCCGTGCCGGGCGGATCTTGCCGGGGGCACGCTCGATATCTGGCCGCTCGGGATCATGCACCCCGGTTCACTGACCGTCAACGTCGCGATCCCGGTCATGGTGCGGCTCGAGGTCGATCTCGAGGGCCCGACCGGCGAGGTGTGGCACGCGATCGGCGAAGACGACTGGAGACGGCTCGGCGCCGTTGACGCGACCGGCGATCTCAGCGCTGCGGTGGCGCTGGCCGTGCGGCCCGAGGGCGGGGTTCGGGTTCGCGTCCGATCGCAGGCCGGGATGGGCTCGGGTCTCGGCGGTTCGTCGGCCTACGCGGTCGCTCTGGCACGGGGAATTCTCACCGCGGCCGGCGAGGTGATGGAGGATGTGCGGCTGGTTGCGCTGGCCCGCGACCTCGAGGCCAGGATCCTGAAGGTGCCGACCGGCGTTCAGGACCACTGGGCGGCGGTCCGGGGCGGCGTCCTCGCGGTTCACTACGAGCCCGGCGGTGAGCGGGTCGAGAAGCTCGACGTCGACCTGGCCTGGGTCGGAGACCGCATGACGGTCTTTGACACCGGGATCAGTCACCACTCCGGGATGGTGAACTGGGAAGTGATCCGGCGCCGACTCGAGGGCGACAGCGCGACGGCGGACGCGTTGGAAGCGATTGCGGAGGCCGCCCGGCGCTGCCGGCGCGCGCTTCTCGACGGCGATGAAAATGAAGTCGGGACGGCGGTGGCGGCGGAGTGGAGCGCTCGCCGCCACCTGGCCCCCGATGTCTGCCCGCCGGAGCTCGCGGAGCTCGAAGATGTCGCCCTCGGCGCCGGTGCGGTGGCCGTCAAAGCCTGCGGCGCCGGCGGCGGGGGAAGCGTGCTCATCTGGCACCGGGAGGGCGAGCGGGACACCATCGCGCGTGCCCTCGCGCGCACGCTTCCCGGTGGCCGGGTAGTGGCCGCCGAGGTGGCGCGAATCGGGTGCCGGGTGCTCGCCCGCGGCTGAAACGCAGGTATTACCGGTCGTCTATTCCGGGATCTTCAGCTTCTGGCCGACCTTGATCAGATCGGGGTTGTCGAGAATGTCTCGATTTGCCTCGAAGATCTTCATGTACGCGCTCGCCTTGCCGTAGTACTTCTTGGCAATGGCGCCCAGCGTGTCACCAGCGACGACCTCGTAGACCCGCGCCTCGGTCTTTGCCTGCGGCACCGCCACCTTTGCCGGCTCGGGTGCCTTGGCGACCTCGATCGCATTGACGATGTTGTCCGCCTTGACCGCCTGGTCGATCTTCTTCATGACCAGATTGGCGGCCTCGCGGCTCTCGGCCTTGCCCCTCAGGGTAATGACCTTGCCGCGCACCTCCGCCTTGAGGCCACTGATTCCCGGGCTGGTGGCAGCGGCATCGGCGACCGCGTCCTGCACTTGAGTTTCAAAGTTTTTGCCGAACAGATCGAGGAGACCCATCATCGATTCTCCTTTCGCTTGTATCGTTGCGGTGGCAACTATACCAGGGCCTGTGGCGCTTGGCGAGCGATGATACTCTGCGTTCCAACAGCCGCTGAGAGAGAGGAGCCATCGATGGCGGATCACGACCTCTACCTGGGCACCGAGATCGGGACCTCGGAGCGCGTCCTTCTCGACCTCGATCATCTGACGACCCATGCCGTCTGCCTCGGCATGACCGGTTCCGGCAAGACCGGTCTCGGGATCGTCGCCCTCGAAGAGCTCGCGCGCCGCGGAGTGTCGATGCTCGTGATCGACCTCAAGGGCGACATGGTCGATCTGCTGCTCAACTTCCCGTCACTCGCGGGTGGCGACTTTGCGCCCTGGCTGCCTCCAGACGCGCTCGAGGCCGGCGATCGCTCGGCCGTGGCGCAGGAGCAGGCGGATTTCTGGCGTAAAGGGCTCGAAGGCGCCGGGCTCGGTCACGACGAGATGTGCGAGGTACGAGACGGCGTCACCTGGCAGCTGCTGACGCCGGGCGCCGGGTCGGTCGCGCCGCTCGATATCCTGCCGGCCCTCGGTTCGCCCCAGGGCTGGGATCCGGACGGCGATCGCGACGGCGCCACCGATCGCGTCAACGGCATCACCTCGGCCCTGCTCTCGCTGGTCGGTCGCGGCGGGGACCCGCTCTCCGACCGCGATCACGTGCTCACCGCGTCGGTGATCCTCGACGGATGGCGGCGAGGCGTCAATCTCGACCTGGCCGGTCTGCTGGCGCTGCTGGCCGATCCGCCGATGGACTCGCTCGGCGCGCTGTCGCTCGAGAGTTTCTACCCACGCGACGAGCGGATGAAGCTTGTGATGGCGCTCAATACCTTGCACGCGAGCCCAGCCTTTGCGGCCTGGACCGAGGGCACGCCGCTCGACATGGACCAGCTCCTCGGCACGCCCTCGTCACCCCGGGCGAGCATTGTCTCGGTCGCGCACCTCGACGACCGGCAGCGGCAGTTCGTGATCGCCCTCCTGGTCGCGGAACTGGTGGCCTGGATGCGGCGACAGCCGGCGTCGTCGGGGTTGCGGGCCCTGCTGTACATGGACGAGGTACAGGGGATCCTGCCGCCGTATCCCAAGAACCCGCCGACCAAGGCGCCGCTGCTGACCCTCTTCAAACAGGGCCGGGCCTACGGCGTCGGCGCGTGGTTGGCGACCCAGAATCCGGTCGACCTCGACTACAAGGCGCTCGGCAATGCCGGCGTCAAACTGATCGGCCGTCTGATCACCGCCAACGATCGTGAGCGCGCTCTCGAGGGGCTCGGCATGTCGAGGCTGCCCGACGGCCGCGATGCCGACGAGATTGTCGCCGGACTCGGCAAGCGGCAGTTTCTGCTGATGGACGTGCGGGCAAAGGAGCGGGCGCAAAGCTTCGCCTCGAGGTGGGCCATGAGCTACCTTCGCGGCCCGGTGACCCTGTCCGAGATGGGTCCGCTGCTGTCCGGTCGGAATGGTGGGGGCGTTTCGGGAACGGCAGAAGCCGCGGGCGCGCAGCCGCCGGTGCGGCGGCAGCCACCGCCGTTGGCGGTTGAGGCGCCGGTGGCGTTCAGCGCCGGCTTCTCGGGGCTCGCGAGCCCGAGCCTGCTGATTCGAAATCGCCTCGCCGTGCAACGCGCGTCGCTCAACCTCCACCGGGAGTTCGTGGAGATCTGGTCGGTCCCGGTCGGCGACGACGGAGGCCTCGACTGGGAGGAGGCGGAACTGCTTTCCGAGATGCCGGACTCTGACGATCATCCGCCCGCCGGCATGGACTTTCCGTCTGCAGCGCCGGGGCGGCTTTCATCCGAGCTCAAACAGGCGGAAGGGAGCTTTGTCGGATGGCGGGCGCGGAAACCGCTACAGGTCCTCGTCAACCCCCGCCTCAAGATGGTCGCCGCCGAGGGAGAGACGGCCGAAGCCTTTCTCGCGCGCTGTCTCGCGGCCGCTGATCGCGCCGACGACCAGACCCAGGAGCGGGTCCGCAAACGCTACGAAGGCCGGATGAAGACCCTCAAGAAACGGCTCGATCGCGAGCGCGACGAGCTCGAACGCGACCGCGCACAGCTGGGATCACGCAAGGCCGAGGAAGCGATGGGCATGGTGGAGGGCTTGTTCTCGGTCCTGCTCGGCTCGCGCAGCGTCAGCTCGGCTTCGCGCAAGGCGGCGTCCAAGATCAAGACCGCAGCCGGCATGCGCCGAATGCGCAAGACCTCCGAGGGAGCGGTGATCGAGTCCGAGAACGAAATCGAGCGTCTCGAGGCGGAGATCGAAGCGCTCGCCGACGAGCTCCAGGACGAAATCGATCGCATCGCTGCCGAATCCGAGGAGACCGCCGAGGCGATCGAGGAGCAGGCGATCACGGCGAAGAAGGCGGAAATCCAGGTCCTCGAACTGATGGTGGTGTGGGGGTAGGGCTTATCGTTAAACGTTAGAACGTTCCGCCCGCCCTACCGGAACACGAAAAGGGGAAAAGGAGAAAAGGAGAAAAGGGGAGGATGGGCGGTCTCCTCTGCTCCTTTTCACCTTTTCTCCTCTGCATGATCCGGGTGGGCAGTCAGACAACGTGGAACGTTCTAACGTTCAACGTTCTCAACGTATTCATCGATGATCGCCACGAAGCCGTCCGCGATCTCGTCCGCGCTTCCCTCGAGGGTCGTCGCGCGCCGCCCATCGACGTAAACCGGGCAGCGCGGCTCCTCGCCGTTGCCGGGCAGGCTGATGCCGACATGAGCGGCCTTCGATTCGCCCGGGCCATTGACGATGCAGCCCATCACCGCGATGGTCAGTTTTTCGAACCCGGGATGGCTGCGACGCCAGTCGGGAATCTTCGATCGAAGGTGGTCCTCGATCCGCCTGGCCAACTCCTGGAAGGTCGAACTTGCGGTGCGGCCGCAACCGGGGCAGGCGGTGACGGTCGGCGCAAAGGATCGAATCCCCAGGGCCTGCAACAGCTCGCAGGCAGCGCGAACCTCGTCGCTGCGGCTGCCGCCGGGTTCGGGGGTGAGCGAAACCCGGACGGTGTCGCCGATCCCTTCCGCGAGCAGCACAGCCATCGCCGCCGAGGACCACACCAGACCGCGCATGCCCAGACCCGCCTCGGTCAGACCGAGGTGCAGGGGTTGTCGAGTCCGCTTTGCGAGCTCGCGGTAGACCGAGATCAGGTCCTGGGGTGAGGAGACCTTGGCCGAAACCACGATGCGCTCGGACCGAAGTCCACTTTCAATCGCACAGTCGATCGATCGCAGGGCAGAGGCTATCAGACAGTTGTTGAGGACCTCCCGCGCGCTCAACACCGGCGACCGGACCGAGTTCGCCGCCATCTCGGAGGTCAGGAGTGCCGCGTCCAGCGAACCCCCGTTGACACCGATTCGGATCGCCTTGCCGTGGTCGCGGGCGATGACACAGATTTCGGCGAAGTTCTCGTCACGCCGTGCTCCACGCCCGACGTTGCCGGGGTTGATGCGGTACTTCTCGAGTGCCTGCGCGCAACGGGCGTCGTGCCTGAGGAGGCGATGGCCGTTGTAGTGGAAGTCTCCGACCAGGGGCACGGTGCACCCGGCATCGTCGAGGCGGCAGCGGATCTCCGGCACCACGGCCGCTGCTTCGGGAGTATTGACCGCGATCCGGACGAGCTCGGCGCCGGCCGTCGCGAGCTCCTGACACTGGCGGGCGGTCGCGTCTGCGTCGGCGGTGTCGGTGTTGGTCATGGCCTGCACGGCCACTGGCGCGCCACCGCCGATGGTCACCGGGCCCACCGCCACCGCCACCGTCTCCGACCGCCTCGATCGCATCGTCACCTCACGCGGGTTTCCGGATTACAATCGCGATCATACCCTTGCCCGGAGGTGAAGATGGAGAGCTCGATCGTGCGGGTTCGGGATGAGGACAGCGGTAGGAGTCTGGAGGCGACGGTCGTCGCGGCCGGCGCGGACCTGGTCGTGGTGGTCGGTGGTGGTGAGCGGCCGCACGTCGGCTGTGTCGTGCTGGCGCAACCGTATCGCTCGAAACAACGGCCCGGGTCGTGGTCCGCGTCGTGCTCCGTGCTCACCATCCCGCCGCACAAGGAAGAGCCCATCGCGCGCGGCATCGCCGCCCGGATCGCCTCCGCCCTCGGCCGAGTGGCGGTGGTCTCGGCCGGCGTCCACGACAAACACCTCGATGCCGAAGGCGTCAAGGGCTATCTCCGCCTCGGCGAGGAGCTCGCGAAAGAATTGGTGGTGGCTTTGAGCGGAACAACGTTTGAAAGTTCAAACGCTTAATCGTTACAACGTTCATCTTTCCGAAAGGATAGAATGAACGGAGCATGACCATCCTGTTTTTTTTCCTCGCGGTGACTGCGGCGGGGATCGGTGGCTACGCGCTTCTCGTGCTGGCTCGGCCTCGATGACCTCGAGGCCTGGGCCGGAGGCCGCGTCGCGGGTCTGGTCGTGGTCGCGATGCCGGCGTGGTGGGCGGGCGTTGCAGGGATTGTGCAGTGGCGCGTCGTGGGTGCGGCCGTGCTGGTGCCGCTGACAATTGCCGGCGTTTTCGTTGCATGGCGTCGCGCGGGCTGGCGGCGGATCGCGCTCGCGGAAGCCATTTTCCTGATCGTCACCCTGGCGGTGCTTCTGATCCGCCTCGACCACCCGCAGATCGCCTTCACCGAAAAGCCCATGGACCTCGGCATCCTCGCGAGCCTGCTGCGAACCGAGGGATTTCCGCCGCCCGACATGTGGCTCGCCGGCGAGACGCTGCCGTACTACTACTGGGGAGCTCTGTTGTGGACGGTGCCGCTGGCGGTGAGCGGGCTGCCGCTCGAGATCGGCTACAACCTGATCGTCGGATTGATCGGCGGCATGGTCGGCGTCCTCCTCTGGATGCTCGGCCGGAGGGCCGGCGGCGGTCATCTCTCGGGGCTTCTGGTGACCTTCTTCGGACTCCTCGCCGGGACACCGGACGGAATGCGACAGCTCTTTGCCGGGACCCGTATCGGCGGCCTTGACTACTGGCACTCCTCGCGCCAGATCGAGCACACGATCACCGAGTGGCCGCTGTTCACTGCCTGGCTCGGTGACCTTCACCCCCACCTCCTGGCGATGCCGGTCGTCTGTCTGGCCCTGCTGGTCGCGTGGCAAGCGGGCCGACGGGGACCGAGCGCGGCACAGACCGCGTTTCTGGCGGTGCTCTTCGGTGTCGCCTGGGCGGCCAACCCCTGGGCCATGCCTCCGACTCTGGCTGGAATGGCGCTGTTGCTGCTCGCCGGCACCGACGGCTGGCGCTGGCCGGTCGGCGAGGGTCGCCGCAACTGGCTGGCGGTGATCGCGATCGGTGTCGGTGGCTGGCTGGTCACGGCCCCGTTCCACATCGGGTTCCGGCCCTTCTTTCAGGGCATCCGCCCGGTCTTTGCCTGGACCGAACCGACCGCGCTTCTGGCCTATGCGGGATGTCTGTTGGTGCCGACGGGGCTCGCCGGCGCCGCCCTGTTGCATCGCCTCGTCAAGGGCAACGCCGATGTGGTGCGGGCGGTGATGATCCTGGCGGGGGCGGCGACGGTCGTGATGGCGGCGGCGTCTGGGGCGGCCGACGCTTGTGATTCTCGCAATTCTTTTCATAGTGTTTGTGGCCGCTATCTTGAGACGCGAGACCGGAGTCGACCGCCCGGCGATCGCGCTCGCCGCGCTCGGAGTGTTTCTCTTCCTGGTCCCGGAAATCGTGTATGTGGCCGACGGCTACGGCGAGGACCTTCACCGGATGAATACGGTCTTCAAGTCCTACATCCAGGCGTGGGTGCTGCTGGCGGTGGCGTTGCCGGTAACCCTCCGCACCGGGGTCGCCAGGAAGGCCCTGCGGTGGGGCGTGCTGGTTGTGATGGTGATCGTGGCCTTGCCGCACCCCGTGGGGATGGTCGTGCAGCAGTTCAAGGCAACGAAGCGCGGCCTCGACGGGATGGCATGGATGACTACGGGCGACCGCGCGATTGTCGCAGCGCTTCGCGAACAACCACCGGGGACCGTCGTCGCCGAGGCCGTCGGCGGCGCCTACACCGAGTATGCCCGGCTGTCAGCGGCCTCCGGCGTGCCCGCCTACCTCGGGTGGGCGAATCACGAGTCGGTGTGGCGCGGAAACGCGATACTCGAAGAAACTGACAAACGGAAGAAGCTCATTCACGAGATCTACACCGCGAACGACCCGGACGAGGTTCGCCGTTTGGCGGAATCGGCGGGAATCCACGTGGTCGCCGTCGGCTCACTCGAGCACAAGGACTTTTCGGATCGACAGCTCAGGGCCGTGCTGACGGCAGGCGAACCGATCGTCGAGGAGGGAGATTCAGCCCTGATCCGGTTGAGCTCGCCGGGCGAGTGATGAGGCCGCCAATGAATGCGGGTTAAGATGGGACGGTGATGGAGGAGAAACCCGAGCTCAGCGTTGTGGTTCCGGCGTTCAACGAAGAAACCAACGTCGGACCGATGTACGAGCGTCTGAATGCTGCGCTCGCGGCCAAGGTCGACGGTCTCGAGATCATCTTTGTCGACGACGGCTCGGTCGACGCCACCTGGGAGCGGATCTCGGAGCTGGCAGCGCAAGACCCGCGGGTGCGGGGGCTCCGGTTTGCCCGCAACTTCGGACACCAGGCGGCGCTGACCGCCGGCGTCGACGCCGCCCGCGGACGGGCCGTGGTGATCATCGACGGCGACATGCAGGACCCGCCCGAGGTCATCCCCGAGATGGTGGATCGCTGGCGCGAGGGCTTCGAGGTGGTCTACGGCCAGCGCGAAGCGCGCGATGGCGAGACCTGGTTCAAGCTCGCCACCGCGTCGCTCTTCTACCGCATTCTGCGTGGTATCACCAACGTCGAGATCCCGGTCGACACGGGTGATTTCCGGCTCATGGGACCGCGAGCTCTGACCGCCTTCCGGGCGCTGCCGGAGCGCAACCGCTTTATTCGCGGTCTGGTCAGCTGGATTGGATTCCGACAAACGGCGGTGCGCTACCGGCGTCAGGCGCGCGCCCAGGGCGCAACCAAGTTTCCGGTTCGCAAGATGCTCCGCTTCGCCCTCGACGGCATCACCTCGTTTTCCTTCTTCCCGCTCCGGCTCGCGACCTGGACCGGTTTTGCGGTTTCGGTCTTCGCGTTTCTCTACATCGTGGTGGTGATCATCCTCAAGGCCGTCGGCGTGAGCTGGCCCGGCTACAGCTCGCTCATGGCTTCGATCCTCTTCCTCGGCGGGGTCCAGCTGTTGATGATCGGCATCATGGGCGAGTACCTGGGAAGGATTTTTGACGAGGTCAAAAGACGGCCTCTGTATCTGGTGGGTGAGTGGACCGATGGCGAAGGCTCGGTCATCCCACCCGAGCGCCCCGGGTCCTGAAGAATTCTCACGACCGAGCGCCAGGGCCTTCGGCCAAAGTGGTATTTTCGTCTCCACGAACCGATCGTAAGCGGAGGGAACATGTCCGAGTACTACAAGCCCGAACACCTGGCGAAGTTCGGAGAGATCGCCGAAGGGAACTCCGAGCTCGCCCGGAAGTTCTTCGACTACTACGGGGCGGTCTTCGCCGACGGCGCGCTGACGGTGCGTGAGAAAGCGCTCATCGCCCTTGCAGTCTCGCACGCGGTGCAGTGCCCCTACTGCATCGACGCCTATTCATCGGAGTGCCTCAAACAGGGCGCCGACCTCGAGGAGATGACCGAGGCTGTGCACGTCGCCACCGCCATCCGGGGTGGCGCCTCCCTGGTGCACGGTCTGCAGATGCTCGAGCACGTAACCGGCTCGTCGATGTAGGCATACAGCGAACACGAAGGAGACGTCTCACGATGAGTGAAGCGCAGGTTGGAACGCATTCTTCAGCAGATTCCGTTCCGACGCAAGACATCGTCAACGAGCTGAATCGGCCCGAATCGGGGCCGCGACCGACGACCAGTCTGCAGGCACGGCGATCACCCCTGGCCGACCCGGTACGCCAGATTGCGGCGCTCGAACAGGTGGCGCTGGATCACCTTTCGTCGGCGGGCGATTTCGACGCCGCCGTCGCTGGCGGGGGAGAGGAACAGACTCACGGCGCGTGAGATCGAGATCTTCCAGATCAATCTCGGCAAGCTCTGCAACATGACCTGCCGGCACTGCCACGTCGATGCAGGACCGGATCGCGTCCGCGAGGTCATGACCCGGGAGACCGTCGACGCCTGCCTTACCGCACTCGACCGCACCGAGGCTCACACCGTCGACCTCACCGGCGGCGCTCCCGAGCTCAATCCGAACTTCCGCTACCTCGTCGACCAGTGCGTCGCCCGCGGCAAACACGTGATCGACCGCTGCAACCTCACGGTCCTGCTGCTTGCGAGCAACGCCGATCTGCCGGCCTGGTTCGCCGAGCGCGGCGTGGAGGTGGTGTGCTCGCTGCCGCACTTCAGGCGGCGTAACACCGATGCCCAACGGGGCGACGGCGCGTTCGACAAATCCATCCGTGCCCTCGGACGCCTCAATCAGGCCGGCTACGGTGCAGGCGATCCGGAGCGCCGGCTGAGCTTGATGGTCAACCCGGTGGGGGCGCTGCTCACCGGCGATCAGAGCTCGATGGAACGGGAGTGGAAGAAAGGGCTGCTCCGCAACCACGGAATCACCTTCGATCGTCTGATCGCCCTCAACAACATGCCCATCTCCCGTTTTCTCGAGTGGCTGCAAATGAGCGGCAACCTCGAGCGGTACATGGAGGTCTTGGTCAACGCCTTCAATCCGGCGACCGTGGATGGCTTGATGTGCCGCAACACCCTCTCGGTTTCTTGGGACGGCCGGATCTACGACTGCGATTTCAATCAGATGCTGGACCTCGAAAGCCGGGATCTCGATGGGGTCGCTGTCCGCATCGAGGGCTTCGATCCCCGGCGTTTGACGGGCCGGAGCATCGTGACGAGACGCCACTGCTTCGGGTGCACGGCCGGCGCCGGTTCGTCGTGCGGCGGCGCCATCCACGACACCTCGGACTAACCCTATTCTTCCCAGATCTTGATTCTCTGGATGTCCGAAAGCGCGAGCCTGTCTGTAAAGCGGACGATGCCGCCGCCAACGTCGTCCTCGACCGCAAATACGAGTGTGGCGCCCTCGAGAGCGACGATCCGCCCTCGTCGCTGCGAACGGTCCACGAGGTAGATTTCCACCAGCTTCCCAACCGCCGTCCGTATGGTCGCCGTATCCTCTGGACCGACGATCTCGAAGCGCTGCATGTCGGCGTGATGCCGTTCGGCGGCCGCGATCCTGTCGGTGCCGAGCCCGAAACGCATGGCGAATCGGCGGGCCCTGAGCGTGAGATCCGCCGCCTCATCCCACCGACCCTCCATCGCGGCGACGGTGGACTGGTTGACCAGGTACTCCACCATTTCCTGCGCGAAGGCGACCACCGTTGGGTCGTCGATGTCGATCAACGAAGCGGCCGAAAGCTGTGCGACCGCGGCATCGAAATCGTCCTCCTGGAGCGAAAGTCGGGCGCCGGCCAGCGCGTTGGCGATTCGCTCCTGCGGGCTCAACGCGGCATCGGGGTCCGGTCGGACGGCAATCGGCGTCGGCACCGCCGTCGGTGTCGGGGCGATCAACGGGGTCGGCACTGGAGTCGGTGGTATGGGTTCGGGCGCGAAGGGACCGATCTCGAAAACCAGTGCGGCGGCGATGGTGATCGCCACCGCAAGGACCGCCAATCCGAAAAGGATCGGCATCGGAACGCTGAACGGCCGGTCTTCATCGGAGTCCTCGATGGTCCCCAGCGGTGGCGAATCGTCGACGATTGCCCTGGGCGACGGGGCGGGCGACCGCCGGGCCGAATCAGAGCGAGCCTCTCTCGATACTGAGGTCAGCGCCCCGGCAGGTTGCGCCGCCGATGCGAGATCCTGGAGTGAGCGCTCGACGTGCGCAATTTCCTTGCCGACGGACAGAAAACCGACGCTCTCGAAAAGATGTGCGACGGGGAACAGCTCGCGCGCCATCGAACGGTAATCGAGAGCCTCGTCCGATGGCCCCTTACCCGCCTCGAGACGCGCGATAATCGAGCGCAGCCGATCTCGCATCAGCGGGAACTCCTCGTTGCGAGAGCCCATTGAATCGCACTTACGCTCGATCTCTTTGAGTCGCGCGATCAACGGGCGGAGATCGACCTGGCTGGGCCGTGAGTTATCTTGTGTCACACGAGAATAGTAATTGAGAAGGCCCCGGGGCCAAAGCCCGGGACCCTCGAAAGGGTGATCGCAAACGTGACGAATGCGAATTTCCGTGGCCATTGCCATCGCGCCGCTGAGGGGCCGCTTGATAGTAAAGTGAGGTTGTGAGATTGCGGCACCGGGTCCTGATCGTGGCGGTGATTGCCTCCGCGTGTCTTTTCACGGGCTGCCAGAGGAGCGCGCGGAACCGCGGCGACCTGGACGAGATTCTGGCGTCCGGGGAACTCCGGGTCGTCGTTCGTCCCGGCTACTTCGATGCACCCGACATGGGCAACGGCGGTCCCGATGAGGCCTCGATCCTCGCTCAACTGGCTGCGCGACTCGGGGTCGAGCTGCGATGGATCCAGGCGGCGCGACACGATCACGTGATCGCGATGGTGGAGGACGGGCGCGCAGACATCGGAGTGATCCGGTTTTCGCCGGCCTCTCTGCTGGGCAGGAGGGTTCGGGCTACGGTGGAAGTGGACTGGGTAGAGGATCTTCTGGTTGCGGGGCAGATGACGGGTATCGACGCGATCGAGGCTGCGCGCGGCGGGACCGTTCACATCCAGCGGTCTCGCGTCACCGATGGACTTCGCGCCTATTTGAAGAAGGCAGGCCTCGGGGTCGAGGAGATTGCCGAGGAGGTCCCGATCGAGGAGGTGCTGCACCGGGTGGAAAGCGGTCGCTACCAGCTGACTGTTGTCGACTCGCAGATCGCCGTTGCTGCCCGGGCGCCGGCGAGAATGACGGTCCTCGGGCCTTTGGGAGAGCGTCGTCCGTTGGTGTGGGCCGTGCGCGCGGACAACTCCCAACTGAAGCTGGCGATTGATCGCTTCTTCTTTGCCGAACGCGTTCTTCTGCGGGGCACCAGCACCCCCGAATGTCGCGATTTGAAGCAGGTGCGGGAGTCGAGGGTGCTGCGCCTGGTGACCCGGAATTCGGCCACCACCTGCGCAGTCGACCGGGGCGGTCTACGGGGCTTCGAGTACGAGCTCGCCCTGGGCTTTGCGCGCAAGTTGGGAGTGATTTTAGAGCTCGCGATCCCGCCGCCTGGGACGGATCCATTGGAGTGGATGGAACGGGGCTACGGCGATCTCGCAGCCCTTCACGAGCCGGTGTCGCCGGAGGACGAAGGACATTTTCTTCTGAGCGAGCCTTACCGCCGGGTGGACCTTGTGAGTGTGGTCTCGCTGCGGGCGCCCCTACCGACGTCGGTCGAGGATCTCGCCGGGATCAGAGTTGCGGCATCGCGACCGGTAGCGGAGCTCTGCCGCCTCCTGCCGCTTTCGGCGCCGGTACGCGCGCGGCCGCCGGACGTTGGTGCCGACGCTTTCACCTCGATGATCGAGGTGGCCCGCGGACATTTCCCGGTGGCCGTGGTCGACGAGGACGCGGCCAGACTCGAGATTGCCGACCGCGCCGACCTCAGCCTCGGACCGGTGGTGCTGCCGGGCGTTCCGCTGGTGTGGGTCCTCAACCCATCGTCGAGCCAACTGCACCGCGAGGTCAACAGCTGGCTTTGGGAGGCCGAGTCATCCGGGTTTGTCCAGCAGCTGATCCTCAATGATTTAGCGTCTTACGATCCGCGCCGACACCCAACCGTGCTGCCGACTCCCGATGGTGCGCTCAGCCCCTACGACGAGCTCTTGAGTTGGGTCGGGAGGCAGTACGATATCGACTGGCGCCTGCTGGCGTCGCTGATGTACGAGGAGTCGCGCTTCGATCCCGATGCGGTAGGACCTGGGGATTCTGCCGGCCTGTTCCAGTTCATGCCCACAACCTGGCACGAGCTCGGAGTGGAGGACCCCTACGATTCGCAGCAATCTGCCGAGGCTGGTGGGAGGTACCTGCGTCAGCTGATGGATCAGTTCGACGGCCTTCCGTTGTCGGAACAGGTTGCGATGGCCATTGCTTCGTACAACGTCGGGCCGAGTCACGTTTTTGACGCCCGTCAGTTGGCCGCCGAGTTGGGATTCGACCCGGATCGCTGGGTGGGCTCGGTTGAAAACGCGATGCTGCTTCTCGACAATCCCGAAACGGCCCGTCGGTATCCGGCCGGGGTCTGCCGGTGCCGCCGCGCGGCCGCGTACACCCGGCGCATCCTCAGACGTTACGCCGCCTACACCGCCCAGTTCCCACCCGCTTGAAATGCGCTGCCTGAAATCCGGATTTCAGGCAGCGTATGTCGGTTCATTCGGAATTGCCTGAGATCGGGGATTGAAAGCTCCGGTCGGCAGGCGCAGCGGCAGGGACAGCGACAGATTGCAGCGCTTGCTCAACCCACCAATCCGATCGACCTTTTCCGCACCGGATCGTCGGGGCGCTGTCGCTGTGGACCGCCCCTGACGCGGCCTCCAGCCGCTGCCGCTGTCCCTGCCGCCGCCCCTGACCGCCGTTTCAACGGACGGGCCCGACGGCCTCGGGGAGGGCGGGTGAAAATCCGAAATCCGAAATCCGAAATTCGAAATCCTAGATGTTGTTCGCCTGGAACATGTCGCGAAGCGAAAGCAAGGTCTTGGCGAAGTTGGTCTCCTTGAGGAACTCCTGCAGGTCCTTGCGGTCGGCGCCGCTGCGCACCTTTTTGTCGACCTTCGTCGTCACGTCGTAGAAGACGGACAAGGGTTGCAGGCCGAGCCGGGAGAAATTTCGCTCGTACCAGTCGCTGGCGGTGACCTGCTCCCAGACCAGCGCAGCCGGCGAGATCTCGCTCGACCACACGCCCTCGGCGATCGCCGTGACCTCGCGGTAGAGCTCCCTGAGAACCGTGCGGTGGTCGTTGGTGTCGAGCGCCTCCTGGAGTTTCTTGGGGCCGATCAGTTTTGGCTTTTCCTTCTCCGCCGCTTCGCCGCCGGGCTTTTCGACCGCCCGTATGTCGGCGCTCGAGTCCACGCCCCGCAGAACATTGGTTGGAATGTCGTCCTCGGCCTTGGCTGCTGCTCGTGCCGCGCCGGCTTTCTGTTCTCCGTGACGGGCCTGCGCTTCCCTGGTGGTCGTCGCGGTCTCGACATCAGTCTGAACCGCCCGCCGCGGACGACCCGCGGGCTTTGGTTTTTCTTCGTTGACGGCTTCGGTGGAAGGGGCTTTGACTGCGGCTGGCGCCTTTTTCTTCGGCGCAGGCTCGGCGGCGGCCTCGGCGGGTCGAGTCGCCGCTGAATCGGGCGCCGCCGACGGCGCCTCTTCGTGACGGGCGTCTTCGGCCGCCTTTCTGAATCGGAGGTGGAAGGTTCCGAGAAACGACAACTCGGTTTCGCTGATCGGGCGGGCTCGGCCGAGCTTGGCCCGCATGACGTCGAGCTCGAGAAAGCGGGCATTGAGCAGAGCCGAGCTCGGCGCCAGACCCATGAACGCCGGAAATGCCTCGGGGTTGTGCTCGAGGATCTCGATCAGATCTGCAAACACCGCGTAGTCCATGATCTGCTGGTACTGTCCTTCGTACCAGTCGATCGACTTTTCCCGTTCTTTGGCCGCGATGAGGCGCTTGAAAACCTCGTCGGGCAGCCCGACGCGGAACCACTCTTCTCCGTGAATCTCTTCGAGCCGCTGGCGCACAACCAGGCGAAGCTCACCAAGGATCTCGGAGACGATGCGGTACGCATCGATGTTTTGTTCAAGCCACTCCATCTATCGGTCTCCGGCAAACGCAAGCTCGAGGTTCACGAGATTACCACGTTGCATGACGCATTCACAGAGTCATCAACTGCGTTCGGGGAGGTCCGATTCAACTGATTGCCACGGGCTAGCCCGCTTATCTCACCGGGTTTCGTCGCGAGGGCGGCGAAGCGCAAGTATACCGGTGGGTTTGGCGTGAATCGGGCGACGCAGTCGTAGTTGCGCTACGTCGAGGAGCACGATTTGCGACAAGCACGGCGGGACGCCGCGATTCGCCGTCCGCAGCAGACACCCGGTGAGATAAGCGGGCTAGTCGGACTCGAGGCCGGAGGCGAACTCCGGAAACTCGGGGCTGTCCTCGACGAGAAAGACATGGCACGTTTCACAGTCCATCGGGATGGTGTGTTCACCATCCGCCGTCGTCATTTCGTCGTCATGACACCGCCAACACCCGGGAAAGTCGTCGTGGCCGATGTGGTTCGGGTGGGTCTCCCAGTTGGTGTCCATGGCCGGGAACACCGACTTGCCGTAGGCCTCGGCGGCAAGGCCGGCGCCCCGTTCGACCAATTCCGGCTGTTGCTGGGCGACCTCCGGGTACTCGGTGCGGTAGAAATCCACCATCGCCCGGCGAACAGCCGCCATGCCGCCGGCGTGACTCTCGTAGTCGCCTTCGATGGTCTCGACGGCGCTGCGTTTGTAGTAGGGAAGCCCGCGCAACTCGGGGTGGGTATCCAGGATCCAATCGATCGCCTTGGCGGGCGGGAGGAATGTGTGGGTCGGCCGATTGTGACAATCGATGCAATCCATGGTGCGCGCCGCGTCCCGCACATCCTGTGGCGGTAGCTCGTCGGCGTCACGGGTATAGGTCCGGGTTTCGCCGTCCGCGGTCGTCAACTCAACCCAGGCGATTTCTTCGCGGCGTTCGTCAGACGCGACAAAACGGATGCGGTTGTCGGAGTAGATATGCCACCAATGGATGCCGCCGTGGCGGCCGATATCGAGACTCCCGCCGCCGGTACGCAACAGCATCGCGGTGTAGGAGGGTGAGTTGGCCTCGTCGGTCTTGTACCTCGAGAAGATCCGCAGCTTGTCGCCGTGGTGCTTGTTCGGCCAATGACACTGCTCACAGGTCTCGCGCGCCGGCCGCAGGGTGTGGAGCGGGGTGGTGATCGGATGCTGGTAGGTGCCGATCGCGGTGTGCCAGACCTGGCGCAACCCGTCGAGCTTGGACTTGACGAACCAAGAGGCTCCCGGCCCGATGTGGCAGTCGACGCAGGCGACGCGGGAGTGCGGTGAGTCTTGGTAGGCGGTGAACTCCGGCTGCATCACGGTGTGACAGGTTTCGCCGCAGAAGCTGACCGTCTCCATCTCCTCGATCGCAAAGAAGGACGCGGCGCCGAGAATGACGGTGTTGAGAGCCGTCATGACGATCACGATGGTGGTGACGCGACGGATATGGGGGTCGTTGAAATCGAGCCTGGGAAACGTGGTCAGCTCTTCTTCGGTCGCACCTTCCCGGATGAGGCGAGCCCGCCGGCGCCACATTCCGATCGGGATTTCAATCAGGCCGAGGACGAACACGGCCGGCAACACGACGTACGCAAAGAGCCCGATGTAGGGGTTGTCGATCGCGCCAAAAAGGTGCGCAACCAGAAAGACCACGATCAACAGTCCGGACAGAGTCGTGAGCACGACACCGGCGATCGTGATCGCGTTGTTGGCATAGTTGAAGAGGCGACCGAAGAATCTCCTGCGGTCGTCGATGTCGACTGTCATGGTTTCCCCCGGAATCTGGTTTTGACGACACCTCTGCGGGCGTCCGGCCCGGCTGATCCTATCACCCTCATTCGGCCGTCGGGCGTGGCGGAGCGTATCACTATCGGGCTATTTGCACAAATCCTCAAATGATACGAGTTGCCCTATCATCGATCTCGATAGAACTGACAAGAGTTGTCATAACATGTTTCAGATTCAAAACATTCGACAGTAATTGGCGAGAGCTGATTTCTGAATCGATGTCTCAATAGGGCGTGGTGTTCTGAGCTTGAATATTTCGTCACATGGAGATACAGTCACCGTGTCAAGCGCGTCTGGAGGCGTGGATGCAGGTCGACATTGGCGCGAAGTCCGCCCCCCTGGTGATCGTCGTTACGATACTGGGGGTCGTCCTGGCGGCGGGCCAGGCCGGGGCGCAGGAAAACGGCGATTGCCTGATGTGCCACGAGGACCCCGAACTCGTCGGCCAGCGGGGCGATCTCGAAATTCCAGTCTTTGTCGACCCGGACGCATTTGCGGCCTCGGTACACGCCGATTTCGGATGCATCGACTGTCACATGGATCTCGACGGTGCGGAGCTTCCGCACGATGAGGATCTGGATCCCGTCGATTGCGCGATGTGCCACGACGATGTGGCTGAGGAGTTCCAAGCCGGTCCGCACGGGGCATGGGCGAAAGACCCGCTCTCGCCGGCCGCAGCCTGCATCAACTGTCACGGTGTCCACGACGTTTTGTCGCCGAGCGATCCTGTGTCGCCGGTCCGTGCCTCAAACTCCGACGATCTCTGTGGGCGGTGCCACGCCCGCGAGCGGCAACAGGTGGCCAAGAGTGCGCACGCGCGCCGCAACGGTGACGGACCCGCTGCGGGTTGCGTGAACTGCCACGCGGGACATGCGATGCGGCCGCCTCAGGGCGAACAGGAGGAGGTCGCGACCTGCGGGGTGTGTCACCAGAGTGAGGCCGAGGAGCACCGTCGCAGCCTACACGGCCGGGCGGCCGCCAAGGGCGATGCGTTGGCACCCAGCTGTGTGACCTGCCACGAGCACCACCTCATTCTGCCGCGCTCGAACCCTGCCTCGCCGATCTCGAACCTCAACATCCCGAGCCTCTGCGGGCGCTGCCACCACGAGGGGACCGAGGTCTCGCTGACCCATGACATTCCCCAGAATCGGATCCTCGAAAATTACTCGCTCAGCATCCATGGCGAAGGACTCTTCAAAAAGGGTTTGACGGTGACCGCGGTCTGCACTTCGTGCCACACCTCGCACGATATCCTCGAGCACACCGATCCCGCGCTCCAGCATCCATCGCGACAACGTCGCCTCGACCTGCGTCGTCTGCCACGCGCGGATCGAGGAAGTCCACGTCAAGGTCGTCGAGGGACGGCTGTGGGAGGAGAAACCGCACCAGATCCCGTCGTGCGTCGAATGCCACCAACCGCATAAGATCCGTCGTCAGGCGCTGACCGCCCTCGGCGCCGCCAACCGCAACTGCATGAAGTGTCACGCCGATCCCGGATCTCTCGATGGAGAGGAACGGCCAGGTGATCTCGCTCTGGGTCGACGAGGAGAGCTACGACGTCGGGTCTCACGCCGGTACCGCGTGCGCCCAGTGCCATTCGCAGGTGACGCCGTCCCACGAGCGCGCCTGCGACACCATCACCGAGCCGGTCGACTGCAGCACCTGCCACGCCGAGGTGGTCCAGCGTTACAACCGGAGCATCCACGGAAGATTCGCCGCGACCGGCGACACCGAGGCGCCGACCTGCCTCGACTGCCACGAGCGGCATGCCACCCAGAGCAAGCGGCTGCCGACCTCGCCGACCTATCCGCGAAACGTTCCGGAGCTGTGCGCGAAGTGTCACCGCCAGGGTGAGCAGGCAGCGCGGCGAATCGAGTCGGAGATCCCGGACATCGTCCACAGCTACGAGATGAGCATCCACGGACGGGGTCTGTTGGAGGCGGGGCTGGTGGTCTCGGCAACCTGCACCAGCTGCCACACGGCGCACCTCGAGCTCCCGCCCGACGACCCTGAGTCGTCGGTCAACCACGCCAACGTCGCCGCCACCTGCGGCCAGTGCCATCACGGAATCGAAGAGACCTTCAAGACCAGCATCCACTGGCCGGGAAACTCCGACACCACGCGCCAGCTGCCGACCTGCGAAAACTGCCACAGCTCGCACACGATCTCGCGCATCGACGCCGCCGGCTTCCGATTGAGAATGATGAACCAGTGCGGGCGCTGTCACGAGAGCGAAGCCGAAACCTTCTTTGATACCTACCACGGCAAGGTCTCTCGGCTCGGGTCCGAGGGTGCCGCCAAGTGCTACGACTGCCACGGGACCCACGACATCCTGCCGCCGGACAATCCTGATTCCAAGCTCAGCCACCGACAACGTCGTCGACACCTGCGCAAAGTGCCACCCGGGCGCCCACCGGAAGTTCGCCGGCTACCTGACCCACGCCACCCACCACGATCCTGAAAAGTACCCCTTCCTCTTCTACTCGTTCTGGTTCATGACCGCCCTCCTGGTCGGCACCATGACCTTTGCATTTCTCCACACGGGGGCGTGGTTGTGGCGGTTGCTTGCGCACCCGGGACAAGTGGGTGCAGCACAAGGGGGCGCCGCGCGAGAAGATGTACGAACGATTCACCCGGACTCACCGGCTGATGCACCTGGTGATGCTGTTGTCGTTCTTCACGCTGGCGCTGACCGGCATGACCCTGAAGTTCTCATATATGGGGTGGGCGGTCATGCTGTCGCGGGTGCTCGGCGGCTTTGCCGCGATGGGTGTTTTCCACCGCGTTGCCGCGATCACCCTGATCCTCTTGTTTTCCTTCCACCTGACCCGTATCTGGAAGGGCCGCAAGGCCTCCGGCAAGAGTTGGCTGGCCTACATTTTCGACACCAACTCGTTGATGTTCAACCTCACCGATATCCGCCAGATCTGGGAGTCGATCAAGTGGTTCTTCGGTCGCGGGCCGCGCCCCCACTACGGTCGTTTCACCTATTGGGAGAAGTTCGACTACTTCGCGGTCTTCTGGGGGGTGTTCGTAATCGGTTCTACCGGCCTGGTGCTCTGGTTCCCCGAGTTCTTTACCCGCATTCTGCCGGGGTGGTCGGTCAACGTGGCGACCATCATCCACTCGGATGAGGCGCTGCTGGCGGTGGCGTTCATCTTCACGATCCACTTTTTCAACACCCATTTCCGGCCGGACAAGTTTCCGATGGACCCGGTGATCTTCACCGGCCGGGTACCGGTCGAGGAGTTGCGGCATGACAAACCGGCCGAATACGAAGAGTTGCTGGCTGGTGGAACGCTCGAGGAGATCGACAGCAGGTTGGTGGACCCATTTCCAGAACGCTTGGAGAAGGTATTCAAGGCTTTCGGGTTCACCGCGCTGGGCATCGGTCTGACCTTGGTCGGGCTGATTGTCTACGCAATGCTCTTCGGATACCGCTGAGGTCGTAGCTACAAACGAAGGGCTTTCGCCGGCCGATCGAAGGAAGGCGCCTCAGCTCTCGAGGAGATCCAACAAGGCCGTGACCAGCTGTTCCTGGGTGAAAGGCTTGTCAAGATAGGAGTTGGCGTTGAGGTGTCGGTCGCGCAGAATGAGACGAAGCTCCGGCCTGCCGCTGACAATACAGGTTTTCATGCCGTTGAGCTGATTGTCCCGCTTGAGCTCGGCGAGCAACTCCATCACGTCCATTCCGGGCATCTGGATGTCGAGAGTCATCGCGTGCGGGCGCACGGACCGTGCCATCGACAGGGCTTCGTTTGCGTTGTGGGCGACGATCACAGAGGCGCCGTTGTCCTCGAGGACAGTCTTGATGAAGTCAAGCTGGTCGGGGTCGTCCTCGGCAACCAGAATCGTGCGGGCTTTGAGCGGCATGAACTTCACCTCGTTTGAGATCGGGGTGGTTTTTTCGGATTCACCCCATCACGAATTGATCATAAACTACCATAGAGATCTATTTGCGACAAGGTACGCCGCGGCATTACGAATCGTCGGGCTCTTCAACCAGTGACCTGAACAACCCGGCGTAGCGCCGCTCGACTGTGAAGCCCATGCGATAGAAGAACTGCGGGCGGAAGAAACCGGTCGTGAGTGACCGGCAGCCGGCGCTGCGGAGGCGGTTGCAAACCTCCTCGATGAGCGCGGCAGCGATGCCACGTCCCTGAAAACGTTCGGCGACCACGATCTTTTCCATGTGGGCCGACTGGCCCTCCGGTTGTTCCTCGTAAAAGAGGCCCCCGAGCAGGTTCCCACGTTCATCGACAGCGACCAGGAACCTGTGCTCGGGCCGAAACTGCACCTGGAGCTTGGCCGCCAGAAACATCCGGTGAAGCCGCCCGACCTCCTTGGCGCTCAGGGCGTGGCGGACCTGGTAGGGCTGGCCCTCGGCGTCTTCGTGGGTGACGACCATCTCGCTGTGCTGGATGCCGCCGGTCGCGGCGGCCACGTACTCCGCCGAATCCTCCGGTTTGAGGTACGGGAAGGAGAGCCGGGCCAGGAAGTAGTCCTCGGCGGCGTCGAGAGAGAGGTGGGCGCGAAGGTCGGCGACCGCCGCGCCAAGCTCGTCCGGAGGCAGCTCACCGCTTCGCAGCTGTGCTATCAGGCTCTCCAAACCCTCGGCGAGGACCTTGGAGGCGTCATTGAACACGGTCTCCCTGAAGAATCGGGCGCGAACCTCGGGGCAGGCGGGTTGGAGCTCGCCAAGTCCGTAGGTCATGAAGATCTCCTGCAGGGTGTGGGCGCGTGCGGAAAGGGTGGCGTCCGAGTTGAGCCGCTGCCATCGCCGATAGCGTTTGGCGGCGAAAAACAGACGCCGGGGGAAAAAGCCCCGCCGCCCCACCGAATCGAGAAACGCCTCGAGCCGCTCCACCATCTCGGCGCTGTCGCGCCCGCCGGTTTCGTAGACGACCCGCAGCAAGGCGGCCCCCTCCTGCTCGCCGACGATCTCGAGAACCGCCGAGAACAAGACATCCCAACCCGCGAGGCCGGCGAGCCGCGGGTGGGCGGCTTCCACCGGAGAGATGAATTGGCGGTGATAGTTCCGCAACATCGTCGGCAGCGAGTCAAAGGGCGCGCGTGATGAGATGGACACCAGCCGGGCGCCCGACAGGTAGTCGTGAAGAGGCACGATCACGTTCGCGGGAGACGGGTCGGCGACCACGAGACGACGCCCGGTGCGGTTCCAGAAGTCGACATAAGCGCTCAGAGATGCCCAGGCCGCGAAGGGCCACCAGACCTCCAGCCGCTCGGGGTCGTCCTCGTGCTTTCGCGCCAAACGGTTGAGCGCGCGGTCGAGGGTGTCTCCGGGGATGAACTCCTCGGTCCAGAGATCGTGCTCTGGCCACGAGCCGCCGAAGATCTCGACCAAGGGGCCGAGGCCGCGCGCTTCGCTGCACACGATCAACCAGTTGATCTCCTCCTGGGCATCCTCTTTCGGGAGCGTTCGGTTGAGGTTGAGGGCCAGGTCGAGCTGCTCCCGCACGCGCGTCCGCACCGCCACCCGGAACACGGACTTGCCGTGGGATTCGCCGAGAAGTCGGACCCACACACCGCCGGGGAGGATGTCGTCGAGGTGGACCACCGATGGCGTCCCACCGATCAGGAAGGAGGCCTCGCGGATGATCGGCGTCGTGCGGAGCGCGTTGAGCAGGTGGGTCCTGGTTGCCTCGTCGACCTCGTCGGAGAAGGCGACCACGTCCTCCCACCGGTACTCGAGGCCCGTCTCCGGGTCGACGGCGACCCTCGATGGAGCGCCGAGCCAGAGGCGGAAGCCCTGCGCGAGGCGTCGTTTCCCCTCGGCGGCCATGTCGCGAGCTTCCTGGGTGTGGGCGATCATGGCGGCGCGGGTGAAAAACGCCCGCAGCCGGCGGTACTGGGTTGGGTGGGTCGCGCCATAGCTCGACAGAAATTCACACATCGCGGGCAGCGCCGGATCGAGAGGACCTGTGGAGCCCGCACACCGGGACTCGGCCTCGTCGATGAATGCGTCGATTTGCAATCCTTTGAGGTCGACCTCCACCAGAACCGAGATGGTTTCCGCGTCGAGCAGATCCTCACCGCGATCGAGAAAGCTGGTCAGGGTCTGCCGGTAGCGTGATTCGATCTCGTGGGTCGCGAGCACCTGAAAGGCGCGGCGCCTGACCACGGTTGACTCGGCATCGGCGGCGCGGCGAAGCACGCGCAGCGCTTGCTCGGTGAGATGGCCGTCCTCGAGATGGAGGAGGTGATCGAGGATCTTGACCGCAGCCACGGCGTCGGCGTCCTCCCCGGCCGCGAGCAGCATCGCAGCCAGGTGGAGATCCATGAGTTCGATCTCGCGACGCCGGAGCAGGCCCGGGATCGCCGCGCGCTCGGCTGGAGTGACGTCGTGGGGACGCGACCTCCGCAACCATTCTGCGGGCTCGCTGCGTCGTCGTCGTCGATCACGCTGCGGTGGCTCGAGGGGCGCAAAATCCACCAGCTCGTCATTGCCGACCCACAACAACGGCGTCGACAAGAAGTGCCCGAGGTCGATGGCGCGGTCGGAACAACGATAGAGCGCAGAACCGATTCTCACGACGTCGGCGCCCTCACGCTGGACGCTCAGCATCGTTTTGAGCGACCCGAGAACGAGCGAATCACCCTCGATTCGCAGCTCTTGGGTGGTGATGCCGAGCGCCTGGAAGAACCAGTTCGGCACGACGACATCGGCCCCGCCGACTCTCAGGGTCTGGCGCCGGTAGAGGAGTCTGATCTGATCGGAGAAGTTACGCTCGATCGTCTTCCGCCGGTAGCTGCCCTTTGCGGTGAGCTCTTCGCGCCCGGAGTCGAAGTCGCGGTCGATCACGGCAAAATCGATGATCCGTTCAAACGGTGCGAGGAAGGAGTTCGCACTGACCACCAACGACCGGAAGTGGCTTTTGAGGTCCTCCGGAGACAACGAGGCGAGGTCGAGGTCTTGGTCGTCGAAGTTCGGGTAGATCAGCGCGGTGTTGTAGCTGCGGTGGTCGCCGACCAGGAATATGCGGTCGACGGAGTCGAAATCGCGGAACAGGTTCTCGATCTTCTGCGGTGCGATCGTCTGACCGTTGATGTTCTTGTAAATCTCCTTTTTGCGGTCGACGATCCGGATGAAGCCATCGTCGTCGATCTCCATGAGATCACCGGTCGGCAACCAGCCGTCGGCGCCGAACCCGTCGCCGCCGTCGGGTGAATCGAGATAGCCGCGCATCACGTAGGGTCCGCGAATTCTGAGCTCACCATCGTCGGCCAGCGATATTTCGATCCCGGGAAGGGCGGGCCCCAGAGAGTCGTCCTTGTAAGCCCCCGGAGGGGTCATGGTGATGCCGCCGGTCGCCTCGGTCATACCGAATCCGCTCATGAGCTCGATGCCGTTGCGCTGGAAGAAGCGGAAGATCTCGGGATCAAGATAGCCGGCGGCCGACAACCCCCAGCGCAGGTCCGGGCCGACGGCCGTGCGCAGCGCCGATTTGATCTCGGCGTCGTTCGCCGCGATGATGTCCACCGACTGACGCACGAGGTCGTACAGCTGCATCCACTTCATGGGAATGCTGATCAGGACGGTTGCTTCGAGTTGACGCATCTGCCGGGTCAGGGTCTCGATGCTCGGGTCTTCGGCGAAACAGTAGGTGGCGCCCCAGAAGATGCAGCCGGTGAGCTCGAGGAAACGGCCGAAGGTGTGGAACAACGGCAAGTAGCAGAGGAACCGGTCGTCTTCTCCGATGGCCGGCAGGGCGAGGGCTCGCGCAAAACGCTTGAAGACGATGTTGCGGTGCGTGAAGCAGATTCCCTTTGGGGTGCCGGTGGTCCCGGAGGTGTACATGACGGTGGCGAGGTCGTCGATGCGCTGCGCAAATCGACGGGCTGCGAGGGTTTCGGCCGAGATCTCGGAGGACCGCGCAAGAAGTTGCTCGAATCCGGTGACGCCTCGCACCGCGGCAGCGGTCGAGTCGAGAGCGACGATGGGTCCGAGATCGGGGATGCGGTCGCGGACGTTGAGCACCTTTTGCAGCTGTTCGCGGTCGGAGACGATCAGTAGTCCGACCTTGGCGTGTTCGAGGATATAGGCGACATCGGTTTCGGTCGCAGTCGCCGGAACCATGATGTTGACGATGCCCGAGCTCAGACAGGCGAGGTCGACGAGAGCCATCTCGAGGCTGTTGGTGGAGAGAATACCGACCGGGCGGTCTCCGGTCTCGGCGGTCGCTGCGAGCAAACTACGCGCGATGAGGTCGACCCGGCCTGCGACCTGTCGCCAGCTGAGCGACCGGCTGGCGCCTTTCACTGTGAGGCGGAAGAGCGTTCGTTCGCCGTAGCCAGCGGCGCGCTGTGCGAAGAGGGCGCCGAAGCCGAGATGGGAAGCTTCGACGAGGGCGAGGATCGTCCGAGACCATGTGTCGACCTCACCGGCTTCTGAAATCCGAACCAGCACCGCGCTTCGGCGGAGGACGTCGAGGAGGTTCCATGCGACCTCGCGGGCGCCGGCAATTCCGGCTTCGAGCGCCTCGAGGCTGCGATCGGCGAGCGTCGCCAGAGCGGCGAGCGGAATCGATTCGAGAATTGCGTCCCCGGTGCGCCGATCGGCCAGGAGATTGATCACCCCCGCGTCGCGGGCCGGTTCTATCTGGGGGCTCGGCGACGATGCCTGCGAGGCGCTCGGCAGCCGCCGCCGGCGCGAGGTCGCGGAGGTCGTCAATCGAGTGGTTATTCATTTGGCTGGAGCCGGCGTCCATGGCCGTAGATGATACAGGAGTGATCAAGCGGTTCATCCTATCGCAGCCGCTTCCGTCGCGACGAGCTACAATGACCCGCGCCGCGATTGCGGTGCGAGGAGAAGGCAGTGATCAAACAGAGCGAATTGGATGTGTGGGCAGGGTTTTTGCTCGACCACTCGATCGGAGGCGTGAGCGCCGATGACCGGGTGATGATCAAGGGCGAGGCGGTTTGTTGGCCTCTGATGGCGGTTCTAGAACGCAAGGTGATCGAAGCCGGCGGCGTGCCCGACGTTTACATCGTGGCGCCCAACAACGAACGGGGCCGGGTGTGGTCGGCGGAGATGGCCCGGTCGGGCGGCGATGCGCAATTGGCGGCCATCCCGGAGTGGCACCGTGCGCGATACGAGGGCATGACCAAGTACGTCGAAGTGCTGGGGGCTGAGAATCCCACACTGTTCATGGGGCTCAGTGCAGAGCAGTCGCAGGCGTTGGCGGCGGCCGATCGGCCCTTTGCAAACATCAGGCTTTCCAAGCCCTGGGTGATCACCCTCTATCCGACGGCGGCCTCGGCCGAGCTCGAAGGCATGGACTTCGAGGAGTACGAGCGTTTCATCGTCGGCGCCTCGACGACCGACCCGAGGCCCCTGCTGACGGCCGAGGAACAATTGGCGCCGGTATTTGATGGCGGGAAGACAATCCGCATCGTCACCGTGCATCCCGGCGACGGCCGCGAGCTCGCACTCGAGATCGACATCTCTGGCGCCAGGGCAGTGCTTTCGCACGGCCTCCGCAATTTCCCCGACGGCGAGATCTTCACCAGCCCGGACGCCCGCAAAACTCAGGGGGAGATCTATGTCGACCTTGCGGTGAATTACGGCGGCAACGACATCCAGGGTATCTACCTGCGTTTCGAGGCCGGACGGATCACCGAATACCGGGCGGAGGTAGGGATGGAGCACCTGGCCGCGATCATCGAGACCGACGATGGCTCGCACCGGCTTGGCGAGGTGGCTCTGGGGATGAACCCCAGCCTCGACCGGGTCCTCAAACACCCGTTGTTTGTGGAGAAGGTGGGAGGCACCCTTCACATCGCCATCGGCGCCAGCTACGAGGACTGCTTGGTCGAGGACCCGGGGTCCGAGGAGGGCAAGGCGAAGATCGCAGAGCTCGTCGAGATGGGTGTCCTCAACCGATCTGCGCAGCACGTCGACATCGTCACCGACTTTCGCCCCGGCGGCTGCGGACGCTCGGTCCGCGTCGATGAGGTTGAGCTGACGCCGCGGAACGGTGTCTGGGAGGTGGTGGGATGAGCGCCGCGTCAAAAGAGCCGCGACCACTGGAAACGATCACTCCGCCAGAAATCTTCGCCGAGCTGCGGAAGGGGGTTCTCGGACAGAACACCGCGCTGCGATACGTGTCGGTTGCGGTGTACAAGCACACCACCGGCAAGGTGCCCGGCAACATACTCCTGATCGGCAACTCAGGTACCGGCAAGACGACCATCATGAACAACATCCAGCGCATGTACCACGACGTGCAGGAGTACCGGCCGTTCCGGGCGATGACCATCATCAACGCCAACCTGCTGGTCGATGCCGAGCGCCTCGAGTTTCAGCCGAACCGTCTGTTGACGGCGGTCGAGCAACGTGCTCGCGCACTCCTCGGCGAGCAGCCGAGCGCCGAGGCCCTTACTGAAACCATGGAAAGGGCCACGATCTGTATCGACGAGGTCGACAAGATGTCGTCGATCGTCGCCGGCAAACCCAACCCGATCGGGGTGGTCCTTCAGCAAGGGCTGTTGACCCTGATGGAAGGGGAGGTGGTGGTCTACAAGACCTTCGCCTGGAAGGACGGCGAGGAAAAACCTGTCACCCTCAACATCGACACCCGCCACATGATGTTTATCTGCGGCGGCGCGTTTGAAGGACTCTATGATCAGGTTTACCTGCGGGTCATCAATCCCTCCAGCGGTGAAAAGCTCAAGTCGCAGGCGGTACAGATGGCCGACGGCCAGGTACGGATCGAAACCCGTTTTGCGCTCGCCGATTTCCTCAAACCGGACGATCTCTTCGAGTACGGCATGGTGCCCCAGTTCATGGCCCGTTTCGACAACGTCGTTCTCCTCCGCGATCTCGATGTGGCCGTGCTCAGGGAAATCTTGACCGCCTCGCTCGACTCGCCCTTCATTCGTTCAAAGCGCTACTTCGAAGTCATGAACATCGAGCTCGAGATCGAGGATGTGGCCGCGGCCATGATCGCCGAGGCGGCGGAGCGCAACATCCGCACCGGTGCCAGGGCCTTGCGTCCGGTCTTCAACAAGATCATCAATCAGCTCGAGTTCGACCCGTGGCAGCACGAAGGCCTCGAAGAAAAGGCTGAGGGCGGACACCGCCTGGTGGTCACCAAGGCAATGGCAAAACGGGCGATCGGCGGCAACGGCGGATAAGATTCACGGCGCAGGGGATTGGGGCGTTTTCGCGTGCGATCTTGCGACCGCGATTCATTTCTGGTCTCAATTATGATAGGCTCTGGCCAAGGGGAAGCCGACATTTTTGAACGGGTTTCGTTGGGGGAGCAATGCCGCTTGAATCTGGAGCACGACTAGGTCCGTACGAGATCGAGGAAGCCATCGGCGTCGGCGGCATGGGCGAGGTCTATCGTGCCCGTGACACCCGTCTCGAACGTGCGGTGGCGATCAAGGTGCTGCCGGCGCATCTGGCCGAGAACCCGGAGCTGCGCCAGCGGCTCGAGCGCGAGGCCAAGGCCATCTCCAGCCTTTCGCACCCGAACATTTGTCCGCTCTACGACATCGGCCACGAAAACGGTGTCGACTATCTGGTCATGGAGCTTATCGAAGGCGACACCCTTGGCGAACGGCTGGTCAAGGGCCCGCTGTCGCTCGAACAGACGCTGCGGATCGGGATCCAGATCGCCGATGCCCTGGAAAAGGCCCATCGGCAGGGAATCGTCCACCGCGACCTCAAGCCCGGCAACATCATGTTGACCGCCGGCGGCGCAAAGCTCCTCGACTTCGGGCTGGCCAAGGCCGACAGCACGTCGTCCGGACCCGGTGAGGAGCTTACCCGGACCCCGACCGTCAGCCAGCCGTTGACAATGGCAGGCACGGTGCTCGGCACCTATCAGTACATGGCGCCCGAGCAACTGGAGGGTAAGGAGGTCGATCCTCGTACCGACATCTTTGCCCTGGGTGCGGTGCTTTACGAAATGGCGACCGGACGCCGCGCGTTCCTGGGCTCGACCCAGGCCAGCCTCATCGGCGCCATCATGCACGAGCGGCCGCAACCGGTGTCGGCCCTGCAGCCGATGACGCCGCCGGCCTTCGACCGCGTGATCCTGACCTGCCTCGCCAAGGATGCTGAGGAACGTTGGCAAACGGCGCACGATGTCAAGCTCCAGCTCGAGTGGATCGCCGAAGGCGGTTCGGTGGTCGGTCTGCCGGCGCCGGTCGCCGCGAGGCGCAAGTCGCGCGAGCGGCTGGCTTGGATCGTGGCGGCGTCCGCGGCTGTCGTCGCCGGCGTGCTTCTGGCGGGTATTCTCAGCCGTGCGCCGGCAGCGCCGGTGCAAACGCGCTTTCAGATTCCGCCGCCTCCCGAGCTGACATCCGTCGACTCGCCGCGCGTGTCGCCGGACGGCCGTTATCTCGCGTATCGCGGCGTCGATTCCGCCGGCAAGGCGCACATCTGGCTGCGTCCTCTCGACAGCCTCGAGGCGCGGCCGATCGCCGGCACCGAAGGTGCACGCTCCGATCGGCGCCCGATGTGGTCGCCCGACAGCCGCCACATCGCCTTCTTTGTCGGCGACAAGCTCAAGAAGGTGGCGGTTGCAGGCGGCCCGGCGCAGACGATCTGCGACGCGGACGGCGCCGACGGGACATGGGGCAGCGCCGGTGAGATCCTTTTTGACGGCGCCATCTCCGCGCCGCTGATGCGGGTGTCCGCGTCCGGCGGCATCGCTCGACCCGAGATCGCCCTCGATCAGCTCGAGGGTATCGCGTCGGTCGGCTGGCCCGAGTTCCTGCCAGACGGAGAGCATTTCCTGTACTTGGCGGAGACCACCGACGGGACAAACCGGATCATGGTCCGCGCTCTCGACAAGGGTGAAGAGCGGTACCTCGGCGACACCGACTCGCGCGTCCAGTACGCACCTCCGGGCTATCTCATCCACGTCCTCGACGGCATGCTGGTGGCGCGACCCTTTGACGCGAGCAAAGCTGAAATCACGGGCGAGCCGGTGCCGCTGGCGGACAACGTCGGTGCGACCGCAGTCGGTCTGGCGGACTTCTCAGCCTCGAGCGACGGCACTCTCGTCTTCCGGGGTGGTGACATCGGCGGTCGGCAGCTCCTGTGGCGGGACCGGGAGGGGCGCGAGCTCGAATCGGTGAGCGCCGGCCTCGAGTTTCAGGATTTCTGGCTGTCGCCCGATGAAAAGCATCTCGTCTCCTCGATCGTCGACGGGGAGGCGTCAAACGTCGATCTCTGGATCCGCGATCTCGAGCGTGGCGTGACCTCGCGCTTCACCTTTGACGCCGGCGTGGACACCTCGCCCGTGTGGTCACCGGACGGCACCAAGATCGTCTTCAGCTCCAACCGTGGCGAGCACATGGACCTCTATGTCAAGGACGCCTCGGGCGCCGGCACCGAGGAGCTGCTGTTTTCGGCGGGGGAGGACGTCTTCGCTTCTGATTGGAGCTCGGACGGACGCTTCATAGCGTTTTACCAGCGCAGTGCCGAGAACGGGTGGGACGTTTCGGTGCTGCCGACGGACGGCGCGAAGCAGCCGATCCCCGTGCTGCAGTCACAGTTCGCCGAGGTGAGGCCGCGGTTTTCCCGCGACGGCCATTGGATCGCCTATAACTCGAACGAGTCGGGCGAGTTCGAGATCTACGTGCGCCAGTTCCCGGGGCCGGGCGGTCAGTGGCAGGTTTCCACCAACGGTGGTATCGAGCCCGTCTGGAGCGCCGACGGCAAGGAGATCTTTTATCTCGACGCCAACCGAGCTGTGGTGTCGGTCCCGGTCGAGGTTGGCGAAACCTTCAGAGCCGGGCTTCCGACCCTCCTGTTCGATGGCCGTTTGTTCCCCGTCACCCAACGAGGCAGGTACGGTGTGACCCGGGACGGGCAGCGTTTTCTGACCCTGGCGCCGATGACGGGGGCGTCGATCCCGCCGGTCACGGTGGTTCTCAACTGGAACGCAGAGCTCGAAAGCTAAGGGCTTCATTGGCGGGCCCTCGACGGCTCGCGTGCTGGTCTCATGCCGAATCGGATGTGCGTCAACCTCAACCACGAAGACCCAGAGCCACAAAGGATTTCACCACGAAGGATTTCTTGGTGTCGTTGCGCCTTTGTGGTTGCGACCTATTCACGGCTGCGCGACCCTGCGGCCTCTCGGCTCAAGGTCAGGGTCCTGCCAAGAACCGAAAGCACTTCATTCTCGTCCGGATGTTCGCTAAACTGATGTGGTGGCGAAAAACTGCAGCCTGCGCTTCGACCTCGATATGGTCGAGGCCCTCGGCCGTCGTCTGCAACCTGATGCGATGATCGTGCAGGAGGACCGCAACCTGGTGATGGCCGGCGCCGGCATCCTCGATCTCGATGCGGACAATGGACTCGACGCCGCCTACCTTGCCATCGCCGAGCACCGGCCGCTGCCGCTGGGGCGGTATCTCCTCCTCAGAAGCCGGGGAAGCGAGGCCTACTGGACCTACCAGGCGGTGGTCCACGACCTTGAGTCCAAACCGTCCTGCCGCGCCGGCAACGTGCGCCGGTCCCTGACCGCGATCCTCAAGGACTGCGTCAAACGGGGGATGACCGCGGTCACCGTCGAGCCGCTCGGTGTTTGGCGCAACCGCGGGCTGACCATCGAAGAAATGGTCGAGGCCTTCGAGGCCTCCGTATTCGAGGTCTGCGTCGGCCTCGGCTCCCAGCTGCGGATGACGCTCCTGCTCGAAGACATGGATTCGCTCGAGGAGGTCTCGCATCTTCTCCGCTCGAGGCTTCTCCGAAAGGCGAGCCGCAGCTTCCGCACGGTCGATGGCGAGGCCGCCCTGGTCGAGGTGCGGCAGCGCGGTTGCCGGCTCCACTGCCGGTTCGTTCCCGGTTCGTTATCCGGGTACTCCGTGAGCTGCGTCGACCGACCCTTCTGACCGTCTCCACACCGGATCCCCCCGGCGTCGCGTCTGAATGGTATCCTCTCGGTGACTGGAGGAGGTGGGCGTCCGCCGGGGCCACGGTCCCGGAGGAAGGTCCGGACTCCGCGACAGGCGGCATGCCGGGTAACCCCCGGCCGCGGCAACGCGAGGGAAAGTGCCACAGAGAACAGACCGCCCCCGAGTCGATCGGTGGTAAGGGTGAAAGGGTGCGGTAAGAGCGCACCGCTCCTCCGGAAACGGAGGGGGCACGGTAAACCCCATGCGGAGCAAGGCCAAATAGGGGGGCCGAGGGTAGCCTGTCCCCGTATCCCGCCGATGGCGGGTGAGGTCCCCGGGTTGGCTGCTCGAGCCGCGTGGCGACGCGCGGCCCAGATGAATGGACGCCGCCCTTCGGGGCACAGAATCCGGCCTATAGCCTCCTCCGGTCATTTTTCGAGCTCCGGTGCCATGCCGCATCGGAGCTCGAAAAATGAGATTTCACGATACTGATGACACCCTCGACTGTGTCGGCCCATTCAAATGGGCGGGTTCCACGGTATCGTTGGAAGCATGAGTGCAACGTGGACACCGCTCGAGCCCGGCGAACCGATCGGTGTGGTTGCGCTGTCGGGTCCGGTCGATCCTGCAAAGCTCGGCCAAGGGCTCGAGATCCTTCGGAGCTGGGGGCACCCGGTGATCGAGGCGTCGAACCTCAACCGCGAAGAGGCCTATCTGGCGGGTCACGACGCAGAACGACTGGCGGGCATCCAGGAAGTCATGGATGGCGGAGTCCGCTTTGTAATCGCGGCACGGGGAGGATTCGGTGCAACCCGGCTGCTGCCGGAGATGCCTTGGCGACAGCTCGAACGTCAGGGCGTGAGCCTTATCGGTTTCTCCGACCTCACCGCGGTTCTGAATCCGCTCGCCTCGCGCCGCGGGTCGATTCAGGTCCACGGCCCGATGGCTGCTGCCGGACTCGCCGGCCGCCACAACCACCGGCGTCTGCATATGCTGCTCCGCGGTGAGCTCGCCGGCGAGACGCTGTTTCGATTTCCGCAAGGGTCGGTGGTGCGCGCCGGGAGCGCCCGAGGTCGTGCGCTCGGTGGAAATCTGAGCCTCGTCGCGTCATTGGTGGGCACACCGTGGGAACCGGATTTCGACGACTGCGTGCTCTTTCTGGAGGAGGTGGGTGAACCGCTCTTCAGACTCGATCGATTGTTGACCCATCTCCGGGGCTCTGGTAGATTGCGTAACGTGAAAGCATTGATTGGCGGGAGCTTGCGCGGTTGCCGGCCGGCGGCGGAGCGGGATCAGATATGGCGCCGCCTGCTTCTTGAAACGGCGCCGGCGTCGGCGCCCGTCGTGGTCGGGCTGCCCTTTGGACACGGAGCCACCAATCTCGCCTTTCCGATCGGCGCCACCGTTGAGGTCGATACCCGTGGCCAGCGGGTGGTATGGATCTGAGATGGCGAAATTCAAGGTCACATCCTCCGAGGGCACCCACGACTCGCTCGAGCCGATGCGCACCCAATTTGCCAAGGGGAGCGTGATCTTTGCCGAAGGGGACCTCGGGCTCGCGATGTATGTGATCGAGACCGGTACGGTGGAGATCCGGAAGCGCCTCGGCGGTAAGGAACGGGTGCTCGCGACCCTTGCCAAAGGTGACTTCTTCGGCGAGATGTGCATGCTCGAGGAGGAAACCCCGCGTTCTGCCGCCGCGTACGCGGTCGACGACGTGACTGCGGTGATGATCGACCAGTCGGCCTTCACCTTCATACTCAAACACAACCCCGAGATCGCAATCCGCATGATGCGCAAGCTGGTGATTCGTCTACAGCAGACGACCGAGCTCCTCGAAGAGGCGGTCGGTCACAAGGTCGACATCGAGGAATCAGGAACCAGGAGCAGCGCGGACGGTGTTCGACCCGATCCCAACGCGCGGCTGGTGGAGATAACCAGCGGCATCACCTTCCCGCTCGCCGATTCACGAGAGACCACGATCGGCCGGATCGACCCGGTGACCGGAATCCACCCCGGCATCGACCTCACACCGGTCGACGGCAAACGATCGATTTCGCGCCGGCACGCCCGGATCCGGCGCGAGGACGACGGCGGTTTCAGCCTGATCGAGGACGTCGGCACCATGAACGGCACCTTTGTCAACGGGGTGCGGCTGGTGGCCGGGCGTGCAGCCCCGGTGACCGCCGGGGACACCGTGGTCTTCGGCACTATCCAGTGTCGCTTCGAGATCGACGGCTGACCGCGGACAGAGAATCGCCGCACCCGGATGATCCCCTGACCGGGCTGGTCGGCATCGGGCCACGGAGTGCGGAGGCCCTGGCTGGCGATGGGATCCACACGGTCCTCGATCTCCTTCTCCATCTTCCGCGGCGCTACGAAGACCGGTCCCGACTCACCAAACTGGACGACCAGCTCGAACCCGGGTCCTGGGTGCTGGTCCTGGGAAGGGTCGGCGGGTTGCGGGTCCGGAGGATTTCCCGCCGCCGTCTCCACATCGTCGACGGCCTGATTGACGACGGGCATGGGAGTCTCGCGGTCGTGTGGTTCAACCAGCGGTGGATTCATCGCCGATTGCGGGACGAGCCCGAGCTTTATCTTTTCGGTCAGATTCGCGAAGCAAAAGGAGGCAGGCTGCAGCTTGTCAACCCCGAGATCGAGGAGGCGGGTGAGGATGCGGAGCGGATCGTTCCCGTCTATCCGAGGCTCGGGCGATTCGGCGGCAAACGCCTGCGCCGGCTGATCGGGCAGTGCCTCCCGGCGGCAAAGATGTGCACCGACCCATTGAGTGAGGTGCTGAGGGCGCGGTATTCCCTACCGATCCTGGGCGATGCGCTGACCGAGATCCACGCGCCGCGAGCGCCCGATCGGGACCTCGATCGCCAACAACTCGTGGCCGAGCTCAACGGCGGGAGGAGTGCGTTTCAGCGCCGGCTCGCGTTTGACGAGCTGCTCGCGTTCGCGTGCGCCATGACCTGGCGACGTCGCCTACGCCGCGCGACCGATGCGCCGCCCATCGAAGCCTCCGCCCGTGATCCGGTCCGGTACCGATCGCTGTTTCCCTTCGAGCTCACCGCCGCCCAGCAGCGAGTCCTTCTGGAAATCGCCGCCGACCTCGGGCGCGGGGTGCCGATGGCCCGTCTCGTGCAGGGCGACGTCGGCTCCGGCAAGACAGTCGTGGCGGTGATGGCGATGTTGATGGTTCTCGAATCGGGATATCAGGTGGCCTTCATGGCGCCCACCGAGCTGCTCGCCGAGCAGCACACCCGCACACTTTCGAGCGTGCTCCTCGAGGCAGGCTACCCGCCGAAGCTGCTTACGAGCTCGTTGCCGTCGGCGCAGCAGCGGGCGGTCAGGGACGGCCTCACCGAGGGGTCGCTCGGCTGCGTGGTGGGAACGCACGCGTTGTTCCAGCAGTCGGTGAGCTACCGGCGCCTCGGACTGGTGGTGGTCGACGAACAGCACCGATTCGGGGTAGCGCAACGGCAGGCGCTGGTGGGCAAGGGGCATTCACCCCATCTGCTGGTGATGACGGCCACGCCGATCCCGCGTTCGCTCGCGATGACCGTTTATGGCGACCTTGATCTGTCGATCATCGACGAACTGCCGCCTGGCCGCAGCACGGTCCGCACCTACCTTCGATTCTCCGATGCGCGGGCCAAGGTCTTCAAGTTTCTGCAGACGGAGATTGCGGACGGAGGACGCGCCTTTGTGGTCTACCCGATCATCGACGCCAGCGAAGACATCGAAGCTGCAGCCCTGACCGACCACGAAATCGACGTCCGGCGCCGGCTGCCCGGAGTCGAGGTCGGCGTCCTGCATGGGCGGCTCGACCGGGCGCAGCGCGAGGAGGTGGTTGCAGGGTTTCGCAGCGGCGCCATCCAGGTGCTGCTCGCAACCACCGTCGTCGAGGTCGGTGTGGATGTACCTGAGGCCTCGGTGATGGTGATCGAGTCGGCGGAGCGCTTCGGTCTCTCACAGCTCCATCAGCTCCGGGGGCGGGTCGGGCGAGGTGGCCGCCAAGAGCCGGTGCATCTTGATGACGGAGGCAAATGGCGGTGAGGACGCGCGGCGACGCTTGGAGGTACTCTGCGCCAGCAGCGACGGCTTCGAGATCGCCGAAGCCGATCTCGAGCTCCGCGGACCCGGAGAGCTCACCGGGACCCGTCAGTGGGGGCCTGCGGGTTTTCGATTTGCCAACCTCGCCCGCGATGCCCACCTGATCACGGCGACGCGCGATCTTGCCCGCGAACTTGACGAGGCAGACCAGCTGGAGTCGATGCGCGACGGTCTTGCGGCGTATCACCACATCGAGCTCGCCTCGCCGGGAGACTGAGGATTGAAAGGGCACCGGCTCGGGCGTGAATCCGGCGACGCTGCGGGCGGAGGGGTTTGATGGCACAATAGGTCCGTGGCCGGGCGGGGGGGGACCCATGACACCAGCGGACAGGTTCAGGGAACGGTGGTCGCTTTCACCTGTCGTCGGTTCCGGGCGCGTTTGATCGAAGGGGGAGTGGAATGAGGCAAAGCAGAGGAACCGGCGGCGCCGGTCGGCCGGAATTGGTGGTCGCGCGGGGACAACTCACGGACATCGACCCGAGCCCTGAGCGGATGCTGCCGATCCCGGGCAGTCGCATGTTCGAGATCAACGAGGCGCTCAAGGTCTATCTCGAGCGTCATCCGGGGGCTTCGGTTTTCGACGCCAGCCAAGGCGACGGGGGCGCGAGCCTTCCCGGAGTTTCGACCGAGCTGCTCGAATCCGCCCACCGTATGCAGGTGGAGCACGGTACCGGCTACGACAAACCATTCGGAACGCCGGCGTTCAGGCGATCGGTCGTCGAGGACTACTGGGGGCTCGACGCCGTCACCGGCTGGGGTCCGACCAACGTCATTGCCTGTCAGGGCGGGCGCGACGCCCTCGTCAAAGCCTACGACGCGGTCCAGTTCCTGGGCCACCGGCGTCACGGCGACTTCGTGGTTGTGTCGCGGGTGCCGTGGATCTCGTACAACTGGGGGCCCTACTCCGTCGGCGCCAACGTGATGCTGGCCCCGGGCCGGGAGGACGAGGCCTGGACCTTGACTCCGGAGGCGATCGAGTCCTGCGCGGATGCCGCAGCGGCGCTCGACGGTCGCCGGATCGCGATGCTCGTGATCACGAGCCCGGACAATCCAACCGGCCGGAGCATGAGCCCCGAGCGCCAGATCGAGTTGGCCCGATCGGCGTTCGCCCAGCGGCGTGCCCTACGTCCTCTTCGACTGGATCTACCATCGGGTGACCGATGGCGCACCACACGACCTCAACGCCTTTCTCGGTGCGCTCGAACCCGCTGAGCGCGACCGCTGCATTTTCCTCGACGGCATCACCAAGTCCCTCGGAGCAAGCAACATCCGTAATGCCCACCTGGTGGCCTCGGAGTCCGTCGTACGTTTCATTCAGAGTCGAGCCTCCCACGCCGTGATCCCCTCCTTCCACAGCCAGGCGGTGGCGATGGCGGCCTACCGCATGGGCTTCGATCGCGCCGCGGCTCCGATCATCGGTCCCACCAACGCGAGCCGCGCCGTGGTCCGGGACTTTCTCGAAGAACACCAGCTCAATCACATTCTTGGGCATGGGCTACTACGCGTTTATCGACATGAAACCGTGGATCGAGAAGGCCGGGCTCGCGGACTCGGCCGCACTCGGGACCGTCCTGGCCGAAACATTTGGCGTCGCCGTCGTCCCGGGGGTCTACTTCTCGGAATTCGGCGGCAGCTGGATCAGGTTTTCCTACGCCCTGCCACCTGCGACTACTGCGGCCGCGCTCGATCGTTTGTGGCACGCACTGTCGTCGCTGTGATGCCTTCGCCGGTGGAACGCCGAGCATGACCGGCGCCGAGTGGGGCCTGTTTGTCGAAAAGCTCCAACTGGCGCTCGATAACTCGCAGCACGGCGACCCCCGCGGCGGCACCTCCGGGCTCGAGGTCGAGTTCAACATCCTCGACCCGGAGCTCTCACCGGTTGGCCAGGTCGGTTACGGCCCCGAGGGGCGATCCTTCGCCGACTACCTCAACGACGAGGCTCTCCCGAAGTGGGCGAAGGATCATTTCCAGCTCGAGGTCTTTCAATGGATGACCGAGCTCACCACCCAACCGTGCTATTCAGCCCGCACGACCGCAGCCCAGGCGCGCTTGCTCGAGGGGGTCCTGCTCGACACTCTGGCCGACATCGGACAGTCGTTTGGCGTCTCGTTCCTCGCGCTCCACGGAAATATTCCTCGTCCGGTCGAGATTTCGAAGGCCAACATCCCGAAGGGGTGGAATCTGGCCCGTACGAGGTACCTGCAGCGCTGCGTCGAGCTTTTCGGACAGAGTCTCGCAACTGCCGGCATCCATACCAATCACAGCTTGCCCGAGACCCTTCTGTCGTGGGATTTCTTTCACCTCCCGCTGGCTGATCGCCGGGGCGCGACCCTGGTCGACTACCGCAACCAGGCGGTGATCCGAGCGACCCGGTTGCTGCGTCCGATGTGCCCGGTGTTCATCGCCGTCAGCGCCGCCTCTCCGCTGGCCTGGGAAGACGTTGACGGACGGACCGAGATCGTGCTCACGAGCGATGACTCGAGGCGTCTGTTGGCCTTTCCAAATCCCGAGTCCGTCGACGTTCCGGGCCTCTACGCCAGCCACAGCGCATATCTCGACATCTCCTACGGGCTGGTGCGCTCCGGCGCCCGCTTTGGCGCCAACAACTGGACCCCGGTGCGCGCCCGTTCCGACGTCGACCCCGTTCGCCGTAACATCATGGCCACCAGCGAGCAGCTCAAGGAGCTCTACCGACGCGGCATCTATCCGACGGGGGAGCACCGAAGCCTCGAGGAGGCCGAGCGCGCTCTGGTGGTCGAAAATCTGTGTGCACGGGTTGATCTGCCGATGAACCGGGTCGAGGTGCGAACCGACGAGGGCGGCGACGATCTCGAGCTGTCGACGGCGAAGGTGCTCTTCAAGGATCTCCTGATGCTCCGCATCTACGCCGAGCCGGAGTACGGCGCGAGCTACACCTACGACGCCCAGGACATTCTCCGCGCGCGGCGAAACGAGAACGCTGCCGCGAGCCGTGGGCTCGATGCGGAGCTCGAGCACCCGATCCGGGGCGGTAGCGTCACCGTTCGCGAGTATCTCGGCCATCTGCTTGCCGAGGTCCAACCGTTGGCGGAGCGACTTGGAGTTGATGATCAGCTCGAGCCCTTGAACGCGATGGCTGCGGGCGCGCTCAACCCGGCGGGTCGGCTCCGGGAGTGGATCGCAGACCGCCTCGTCGACGACCGGCGTTACTCTCCCAGCGGTGCCACGGTCGTGCCGGCGTCGATCCTCGCCGAGTGGTTCGAGGAGCGGCGCCAAAGCGTAGCGAAGGAGATCGAAACGATCGCCGCCTCACCCGCGGCCTTTGGTTCCGAGTGGCCCAAGCTCGCGCCGCTGGTGCTCGGATTGCGGGCGATGGCCGAAGAGAGACCCGCGATCCCGATTCGTCTCGGCCGCACGCGGGACCTTCTCGGAATCGAGGACAGAGGGAATCGCACCGCCGAAGTGCTCCGGTTGGCCGCCGATCTCGTACGCATCCCGTCGGTCACCAACTGCGATGACGAACGCATTGACCAGGTCTTCTCGTGCGCGGGCTTTGTCGCCAACCACCTTTCAAAGAGCGGGCTCGATGTCAGGGTCTTCGATCGCGGCCGATACCCGGCCGTGTTGGCGGGATTTGCCGGTGACGCATCGGCCACAGTCACCCTCTGCGGCCATTTTGATGTCGTGCGACCGGAACCCGACGACAGCCAGTTCGAACCGCGGATCGATGGTGACTACCTGTGGGGGCGCGGCGCTGCCGACATGAAGACGGTGGTCGCGAGCTACATGGTGTGGATGCGAGAGCGCGTCGAGGCCGGCCCGCCGTACCCGCCGGTAAATCTCCTTCTGGTCGGCAACGAGGAGAACGGTGAGGGTGATCCCTTTGGCACGCCGCACGTTCTCGAGACGCTGGAGAAGGAGTGCGGCTGGCGGCCCGAGTTGATGGTGGTGGGTGAACGCACCGGCGAGCATGGCGACGAGCTCTTTGGCGCGGTGTGCACCGAGAGCCGTGGTGTCCTGCGGATGGAGATCACGGCCCGCGGCGCCTGCGGCCACACCGGCACCGGCGGCGGTCCGCGCGACCTCCTCGACGGCCTGATCGAGATCAGGACCGTGCTCGGCTCCACCTTCAACCGGCATCTGACGCTGTCCAGCCTCAACGGCTGGGAGACCTCGGCGCGGTTTCCGTACCTCAACGTCGGCGAGCCCGGCGTCTACAACATCACCGCCGGGCGTGGCGTGCTCGGGGTCGAGGTGCGGCCGATTCCGGGCGACAACCTGAACGGTCTGGTGGCCGAGGTCAAAAACCTTTGCCGGGAGCTCGGTCTCGAGGTCTCGATCGAGGTGATGGAGGCCGGGGTCTGCTGTCCGCCGGAGAATCCCCACCTGGCCCAGCTCGTCGCCGTCGTGGAAAAGGTCTCCGGCGAGCCGGCGGTGATCGGCAGGAAGAAGCCCGGATCATCGGCCCGCTTCGCCCCCGGCGGCAACCAGGTCGTCTGGGGACAATCCGGGATCGGCCCCCACGCCCGCGACGAGCGCCACTACATCCCCTCGATCGAGCCGTATCTCCGGGTGTTGGACGAATTCGCGAAGCGAATTCGAAAGGAGTGAACGGTTCTTGTTGCCGGGCTGCAGAGAAGAAAAGGGGAAAAGGAGAAGAGGAGAAAAGGCGCATTGGAGGGGGTGTGCGGTCCCCTTTTCACCTTTTCGCCTTTTCTCCTCTGCATTGACGCCGTTCGGCGCCCGCCGAACGGCGTCAATTGCCGTCGAAGAACCCGCCGATACCGCCCATCTTGCCGAGGATCGAGCCTTCGCCCGCGGTCCTTGCCGCCGGCTTGCGGCGCGGCCTGCCAGATGCGGCCGGCGAGACGGGAGAAGGGCAGCGACTGCAGCCACACCTTGCCAGGGCCCCGGAGCCTGGCGAAGAAGAAGCCCTCGCCGCCGAAGATGGCCGACTTGACGCCGCCCACGAACTCGATGTCGTAATGGACCGATGTCTCGAGCGCGACCAGACAGCCGGTGTCGACCCGCAGCCCCTCGCCGGGCCCCAGCTGGCGTTCGATGATGGTGCCGCCGGCGTGGATGAAGGCGAGGCCGTCGCCCTCGAGCTTCTGCATGATGAAACCCTCACCGCCAAACAGGGCGGTACCGATCCGCTTCTGAAAGGCGATGCTCAACGACACACCCTTGGCTGCGCAGAGGAAGGCGTCCTTCTGGCAGATCAGCGCGCCGCCGTGCATCCCAAGGTTCACCGGGATGATCTTGCCGGGGTAGGGCGATGCAAATGCGGCGCGGCTCTTGCCGGAGCCCTGGTGGGTGAAGATGGTCATGAAGAGGCTCTCACCGGTGAGCAGGCGTTTGCCGGCGCCCACCAACAAATCCATCATTTTGGTCTGCTTCTGGGATCCGTCGCCGAAGATGGTCTGCATCTCGATCCCTTCACCCATGTACATCATGGCTCCGGCTTCGGCGACGACACTTTCACCGGGATCGAGCTCGACCTCGACGAACTGCATTTCCTCGCCGTGAATCTCGAAATCCACCTGATCCGCCGTGCCGCCGGAGCGGTGGCCGGGTGGTGGGGGGGGTGGGGTGTGCGTCTGAGCTCAGCCACCGTGTCGGCCGGCGCCCATTCGGTCACGCCCTCGCAGAAGACCTGGGTGCCGGGGGCGTAGGTTCCGGCCTGCATGGCGTCATCAGCTCCGCCTCGCTCATCGGGCCAACCGTCTGTCCATCGACTGCCACGTACCACATCCTGTCGCTCATGGGACCTCCAAATTTCGGGTTCGTGGAGTATACGCGCCGGGAGTCGACTCTGTTCCGCCTGGACCGTCGCCATACGTTTGGGTCATCTGGAATTGCGAGAGATCGAGGTTTGGAAGGCCCGGACTACGGCGCAGCGACGGCGGCAGACCACAGAGGCACCGACCGGAGCAGAGCTTAGGTACACCGACGGAGGCATGATCGCCACCGGTCGCTGTCGCTGTGGACTGTTACTGACGCGGACTCCTGCCTCTGCCACAGTCCCCGGCCCCTGACGCTGTCCCTGCCACGGTCCCTGCCCGCCGTTTCATCGAAAGAGACCAACGGCACCTAGCCTGCATTTCTCACCGGGTATCTACTGCGGACGGCGAATCGCGGCGTCCCGCCGTGCTTGTCGCAAATCGTGCTCCTCGACGTAGCGCTACTACGACTGCGTCGCCCGATTCACGCCAAACCCACCGGATACTTGCGCTTCGCCGCCCTCGTCACGAAACCCGGTGAGAAAAGCGGGCTAGGAGGGGTGGGTGGTCCCCTTTTCTCCTTTTCTCCTTTTCCCCTCTGCCTCCCCGGGGCGGGTGGAACGTTCTGACTTTTAAACGTTCAAACGTTATAACGTTGTGCCGAGGCGTGTGATGCACTCCGGCCCGTCGTTCGCCGGCTTGTTGACCAGCGTGCTCACTGGATAGGCCTCCATCCCCTCGGCTGGGTGGGGAACGAGCATCTCCTGGAGGCGATCGGCGGCCAGCGGCTCAGCGCGCAGCCACTCGTCATAGCGCCCGGGAGGCAGGATCACCGGCATCCGGTCGTGGAGGTCGGCGATACGCTCGTTGGGAGTGGTGGTGATGATGGTGCAGGTGTCGAGCGGCCCGTCCTCAGCTTTGCTCCAACGCTCCCACAGCCCCGCGAATGCGAAGGGGCGGCCATCCGTGAAGTGAATGTAGTGGGGCTGTTTTCCACCTTCGATTTTCACCCACTCGTAGAAACCACTGGCGGGTACGAGGCAGCGACGGTTCTTGACCGCAGATCGGAAGGACGGCTTCTCGGCCACCGTCTCGCCGCGCGCATTGATCATTCGCGCCCCAATTTTTTCGTCTTTGGCCCAGGATGGGACCAGACCCCAGCGAACCATCGTGCATTCGCGGGGCGTCTCGGCGCCGCTGCGAATGACCGGGACCATCTGGGTGGGTGCGATGTTGAACCGCGGCTTGAGCTCGCGTGGCGGATCCACGTCAAACACCTCCGCCAGCACCGAGGCATCGACGATGAGGGCGAAACGACCGCACATGTGAGCGATTCTAACCTGATCTAGCCCGCTTCCCCATCCGATCCCTAATCCGGCCCCACCGAGATCACACCTGCTGATTTCGGTGTGTGAGGCTCTGGGGTGATCAGGCCATGAGGCTATAAGGCTATGAGGCTATGGGGATCGGCGGGCGCGGTTGGCGTTTGAGGGAAGCGGTCGCCCGACTGTCATAGCCTCAAAGCCAGGCCGCGAAGCGGCCGGTCATAGCCTCAAAACCATGGTCGCTTGATGTCTGGCGGTGCAGTATCATGTCGCGGCCGTTTGGAGGTGCTCGTGAACACTGCCAGGAACATCGGGGTCGCCCTCATCGCGGGCGCGTTGGCGTTTGTCTCGTATTCCGCCGATGGCGGGGAAAACAAGCGGGCGTTCGAAATCGCGGACTACTATCGCACCGCCTTCGTGGGATCGCCTGTCGCGAACCCCGACGGGAGCAGGGTCGCGTTTCCGGTCACCCGCTACGAGCTCGAAAAAGGGGAGAGTTGGAGCGAGATCTGGATGATGAGCTCCGACGGTACCGATCTCCGCCAGATGACGCGCGGGCAGCACCACGACTCGTCGCCGACGTTTTCGCCCGATGGCGCATCGCTGCTCTTCGTCTCCGACCGGGGTGAGGGTTCACAGCTCTATCTGATGCCGGTCGACGGCGGCGAGCCGCGACAGCTCACCGAGCTTCCCGACTGGGCCTTTCGGGACCCGTGTGGTCTCCGGACGGAAAGTGGATCGCGGTCCAGGCCGATGGTCTATCCCGAGTGCGGCGCGGATGCCGCGTGCAACCAAGGCATCGCCGATGCGGTCGCAGCCGGCCCATTGAAAGCACGGATGAGCGACGAGCTTCTCTACCGCCACTGGACCTCGTGGCGTGAGGGACGCTTCAGCCACGTCCTGCTGGTGGACGCCGCGAGCGGGGAGTGTGGTGCGCGATCTGACTCCGGGCCGTTGGGACAGCCCGACCTTTTCGGTTGGCGGCGGCGGGGGCTTCGTCTTCTCGCCCGACAGCGCCGAGCTCTGCGTGGTCTCGAATCACGACAAGGACCAGGCGAGTTCCACCAACTCTGATCTGTGGCTGATTCCGATCGGTGGGGGAGAGGGCATCAACATCACCGCTTCGCAATCGCGGGTGGGACGGCAACCCGATGTACTCGCCCGATGGCCGCTCCATCGCCTTCCGCAGCCAGGCGACGCCGGGCTACGAGTCGGAGCTCTTTCGGATCGGGCTTTATGACCGGCGATGCGAAAGCCGTCCGCTACCTGACCGACGCCGCCAACTTCGACAACTGGATCAACGACATCCGCTGGTCCCAACCGAGCGACGCGATGTATTTCTCCGCCGAGGTGAAGGGCGAGAACCCGATTTTGCGGATCGGTCTTGGTGACCGAACGCCGCAGCAGATCATCGCCGACGGGGCGATCTCCGGCTGGGCGCTGGTGTCGGGTGGCGATCGGATCGTCTACACCCGCTCCCGGGTCGGCGAGCCCTCCGAGATCTACTCGGTCTCGACCGAAGGAGGTTCGGCGACACGATTGACCTCCTTCAACCAGGCCCTGTCCGACGAGGTCGACATTCGACCGGCAGAGGTCATGTGGGTCGAGGCGGAGGAGGGGATGAAGATCCAGGTCTTTCTGGTCAAACCCCACGATTTCGATCCGAAAAAGAAGTACCCGCTGATCCTCAACGTTCACGGCGGTCCACAGTCGCCGTGGCGGGACCGGTACCGGGGCGACTGGCAGGTCTATCCCGGCAAAGGCTACGTCGTGGCCTTTCCCAACCCGACCGGGTCGGCCGGATTCGGCCAGGATTTTGTCGATGCCATCGCCTGTGATTGGGGCGGCCGGGTCTACCGCGACCTGATGGCGGTGACCGACGCCCTCGAGGAGCTACCGTTTGTGGACCCCGAGCGGGTCGGCGCGATGGGCTGGTCGTACGGTGGATACATGATGATGTGGTTTGCGGGCCACACCGATCGCTTCGCGGCCATTGCCTCCATGATGGGGGTCTACGACCTGCGCTCGATGTGGGGCGCGACCGAGGAGCTGTGGTTTGTCGAGCACGACCTGTGCGGAAGGCCGTGGACCTCGGAACACTACGAAGCCTGGTCCCCCTCGAGCTTTGCCGAGAACCACACGACGCCGACCCTCGTGATCACCGGCGAGCAGGACTACCGGGTGCCCTACACCCAGAGCCTGCACTTCTTCACCGACCTCCAGGTCCAGGACGTGCCGTCGCGGCTCGTCGTCTACCCCAACGCCGGCCACTGGCCGAGTTGGTACGAGATGGCGTTTTACTATCTCGTCCACCTCGACTGGTTCCACCGTTGGCTCGGTGGCGAGCCGGCGCCCTGGGATCCGGTGGAGTTCCTCCGCAACCGCGTCTTCGGCGGCAGTGGGAACAGGGGTGCCGAGGTTGACCGGTAGGCGAGCACCGGCTTCTCGGGTGGGCTGAGGGAAGGAAAAGGAGAAAAGGGGAAAAGGAGAAAAGGGGAAGAAACGGATTGCCCCCCTGCACCTTTTCATCTGCCCTGATCGGCGTGTGCAGATCGGGAGACCGAAACACCCGCTGAGCAGTGATAGGCTTCGACTCGCGAGGTCGGACGAAACCGAGATTGAGGGGAGAGCATGGCAGGGATCTTCAAGGCATACGACATCCGGGGGACCTACCCCGATCAGCTCGACGAGACGACGGCGTTTCGGGTCGGCTACCACTTCCGCGACCTCCTCGACGACGAGGACCTGGCTCGCGGCCCGGTGGTGGTGGTCTCCCGCGACATGCGCTCGCACTCGGTGCCGATGGCGCGTGCGCTGAAGCACGGTCTGCGCGCGCGCGGCGTGGCGGTCATCGACATCGGGGTTGCCGACACGCCGCAGAACTATTTCGGCATCGGCTATCTCGGCGCCTCGGGTGGCATCCAGGTCACCGCCAGCCACAACCCAGCGGTCTACAACGGTTTCAAGATGTCCCGCCGGGACGCGATCCCGGTCTCGTACGACACCGGCATCGCCGTCCTCGAAGAGCTGGTAACGAGCTCCGAGGTCGCCACCGATCTGCCGCCCGAGGCCGGGGAGGAGGAGCGATCGGTCTTCGACGACTACTGCCGCCACGTGCTCGACGAGGTGACGGTGTCCGAGCCCCGGCTCAAGCTCGCGGCCGACGCCGCCAACGGCATGGGCACGATCTACCTGCCGATCCTCGAGCGGCTCAACGTCGACCTGGTGCCGCTCTACTTCGAGCTCGACGGCACCTTCCCGAACCACGAGGCGAACCCGCTCAAACACGAAAACCTGGTCGACGTGGAACGCGCGGTCGAGGAGCACGGCTGCGACCTCGGTGTGGCCTTTGACGGCGACGCCGACCGCGCGATCCTGGTCGACGAGAAGGGCCGCGCGATCTCGGCCGACAAGATCACCGGTCTCCTGGCGCCTCGTTTCCTGCGCAACGAACCCGGGGCCGCGATCGTCTACGATCTGCGGTCGTCGTGGGCCACAAAAGAGGCGATCGAGGAAGCCGGGGGAGTGCCTATCAGGGAACGGGTCGGTCACTCCTTCATGAAGGCGACCATGCGCGAGCACGACTCGCCCTTTGGCGGCGAGCTCGCCGGCCACTTCTACTTCCGCCGCAACTTCACCGCGGACTCCTCGATCATGACCCTGATCGAAACTCTCAACCACATCCGCGAGACCGGATCGAGCCGCTGTCCGAGTTGGTGGCCCCACTCAGTCGCTACTTTTCGACCGGCGAAATCAACTTCCACGTCGACGACAAGGAGGGGATGATCCGCCGGTTGGCCGGGGCCTTCTCCGACGGTGCGATCGATTACCTCGACGGGATAACGGTTCAGTACCAGGACTGGTGGTTCAACGTCCGGCCGTCGAACACCGAGCCGTTGCTGAGGTTGGTGTTGGAGGGACGCAGCCGCGAGCTGATGGACGAAAAGAAGGCGGTCCTCCTGGGCTATCTGGGAACCCCCGAGTCGTAGGATTGGACCGCGTATCTCAGCGGCTTTCGGTCCCGAGCGCGCCGGCGTCGAGGCGCGCGATCCGATAGGCACCGATCTCACGCACCAGAACATAACGGCTGAACATGAAGTTCTCGACCTCGGGGACCTCGAGATCGTGCGGCGCGAAAATGAACCACCGCGGCGGATTCGCGGCAAAAGTCGCGAGGGCCGACGTCCGGGAGTCGAGAATCGCGTCCCACCGCTCAGTCAGGTAGAGCCAGAAAAAGTACCTACTTGGACTGCTGCGACGGCAGAGATAGTAGAGCACCGGTTCTCCGCCGAGAACGTAGAGGTCATCTCCTGGCTGAGCTTGCTCGTCGATGTAGGCCGCGACCTCGACGAGAACCCGATCTTCGGCCGGTTTGCGAGTGAGACCCTCAGGCCCGAATCGATGCGGTGAAAACGCCGACACGACTCCGAGCGCGAGCGCAATCCAGCACACCCGGCGCCGCACCGCACCGTCGATGCCCAGTGACGCTACAAAGAGGGTGATCACGAGAGCGATCGGCAACGCCATCTGCAGGTAGTAGTGAAAGAACAGGTTGCGAGCAGCTACGACGCCGAGCATCGAAAGCAAACACAGCCCGATTACCAGCGACCGAATCCACGACGGGCCGGCGATCGGTGGATTTTTCAGCGCGAGAAATATGGCGCCGATCACGGCCAGGGCCGTCAAGGTGTCGCCAACCGCAGCCCATGCAAAAAACGCCGCGAACTGCTCCCACGCTGCGAGCAGTGGAGTCCCGGCCACATACGCCCGGTTGAATCCGACGGTCGCGAACAGAAAGTCGGAAAGCCGTCCGGTCACCAAAAACCAGCACAGGATCGAGCCGGTGATAACCACCGCCGGCCAGGCGACTGCCGCCAGGTCCGCGGCCGCGGCGAGCCGCCGCGGGCGGCCCCGGGATTTTGCGCGAACCAGGATCAACAGCGGGATCACCGCGACGGTGAAAAGCGCCGTGGTCTTTGTAAATATCGCAACTGCGGAGAAAAAGCCGCAACCCACGAGATTCCGGCGGCGAGTGGCGTCCGGTTCCCACCTCAGGGCGAACCAGATCGCAATTGTCGCCGGCAGCATCATGAACAGCTCTCCGTTGGCGGCGAGGCCGCCAAACCGCGGAACCGAAAAGAACACGCCGTAGACCAGTGCGCCGACAAACGACCAGTCGGGGGAGCTGACGCGGCGTCCGACCAGATCCACGAAGAACATCGTGACCAGGAGGCACAGAGTTGCGAAGCAGCGAATCGGAGCTATACGCCCATCGGCAATCCACACCGCCGGCGCCAACATCGCGTAGAGGAACGGACCCTTGTGGTCCCAAACCGTCCGATACAGCTCGCCACCGTCGATGAGGTCTTGCGTGACCACCAGGTACACGGACTCGTCCCAGTCGATGACTGTCTGATGCAGGGTGGGCAGCCTGAGGCCAATGACGATTGCAGCGACCAACGCAAACCGGAGTGCCGCGTTCAGAGCGGTCGTTCTGGCGGCCATGACATCGATCACCATATCCATCGATCATATCTCGACGTGGCCGGGAGTCGACTGTTCGGGCGAATGACGGTGAATCAGCCGAGCAGGGCGAGAAAGACCCCGGCCGCCACCGCGGATCCGATGACACCGGCGACGTTGGGGCCCATGGCAGCCATCAACGGGTTGACCTTGCCGTCGGTGCTGCGGCTCACGAATTCCTGGACTACTCGCGCCGACATGGGGACGGCCGAGACCCCGGCGGCGCCGATACAGGGATTGATCTTGCGGCCCACCGGCAGCACGAGGTTGAGGATCTTGGCGAAGACAACCCCACCAAAGGTGCTGAACGAGAAGGCGACAGCCCCGAGGACGAGGATGAAGATCGTCTGCCAGCGGATGAACGCGGTGCCCTCCATGGTCGCGCCGACGACAATTCCCAGGAAGATCGTGACGATGTTGATCAGCGCCCCGCCGGCGGTCTTTGACAGCCGGTCGGTGACCGCCGACTCGCGCAGCAAATTGCCGAACATGAGCATGCCGATCAGCGGTGCACAGGCCGGGATGGCCAACGACGCCAGAACGGCGGTGACGATCGGGAAGAGAATCGCCGCGGTCGTCGACACCGGCTTCGCCTGCGGCATGTCGATCGCGCGCTCGGACCTGGTGGTCAGGAGCCGCATGATCGGTGGTTGGATGATGGGTACCAGCGACATGTAGCTGTACGCCGCCACGGCGATCGCCCCGAGCAGATGCGGTGCCAGGATCGAGGCCAGAAAGATCGACGTCGGACCGTCGGCGCCACCGATGATGCCGATGGCCGCGGCCTCGCGGGCGCTGAATCCGAACAGGAGGAAGGCGCCGAGGGCGGCGACGGCGATGCCGAGCTGGGCGGCGGCGCCAAGCAGAAAGGTCAACGGGCGCCCGAGGAGGGGTCGAAAGTCGGTGAGGGCGCCGACCCCGAGGAAGATCACGGGCGGCAGGAACTCGGTCCTGATGCCCACGTTGTAAACCAGCTGCAGCAACGGGTGGCTGCCCTGGGCGGCGACCGCGGCGCCCTCGGCGGAGGCGCTCATCATGGCGTAGGGGAGATTGGCCAGTATGGCGCCAAAACCGATCGGGATCAGGAGCAGCGGTTCATAGCCCTTGCGGATGGCGAGATAGATGAGGAGTCCGCCGACTCCGAACATGACCACGTTTTGCCAGGCGAGGCCGGCAAAGCCCGACTGCGCGACGAGGGTGGTCAGCGCCTCCATTCCCGCCTCAACCAGCGATGGTCAGGATCGACCTGCCGGCCTCGATGTCGGCGCCGATCTCGGCGTCGATGCTGGCCACGGTGCCGGCGCACGGCGCCTTGACGTCGTGCTTGGCCTTCATGGCCTCGACCGCCGCCACCACCTGGCCCGCGGCGACGACGTCACCCGCCTTGACGTTGATCTCGACAAGTTCGGTCTTGCCCTGAAACGGCGAAAACACCGGGGTACCGTCGGACGGAGTAGTCGCCCGCACCGCCGTCGCCACTTTCTGAGCCGCTCCGCCCGGTGGTTCGATGGTGACCGTGAACCTTCGGCTCGCGCCGTTCTCGACCACCGTGCAGGTGGTCGTGACGGGGCTGGTGAAAGAAAAACCGCCCCCGGCTGCCGCCGCGGGCTCCTTGGCTGCCACCGCTTCGGCCTTCTTCTTCAGCGGCAGCACGATCTTTGCCTTGCCGGTCAAGAGCCTGATCCCCTCGTTGAGGTCCATATTCTTGCCTGCGACGATGGCCGAGGCGACGAGGAAGACGTTTTCGTCGGTGGTCGGAAGCTTGCGTTCGGTCAATGCGGCGCGCGCTGCGCTCAGACTGTCCGGTGCCGCCTCCAGCGGGTCACCGTCGAAGGGCGGCTTTCCGAGCTGCTCGGAGGCGATCTTCACCACCTTGGGATCGGGCGGCAGCGGCGGCCGGCCGAAGTAGCCCAGGACCGCCTTGCCATAGCCGTCGTTCATTTTTTCCCAACGGCCGAGGAGGACGTTGTTGAAGGCCTGGAGCCAGTACTGTTGGCTGCCCGGGGTGACGCTGGTCCACGCGCCACCAGCCTTCACCACCACCGGGAACTCGGCCAGCACATCGGAGTAGCGGTCGAGGATCCCGGCCTCCTTCATCATGTGCACGTTGGGGCCGATGGCGCCGCCGGGCATCGGGAAACCGACCACTCTCGCATCAGCGGTGGTGGTTACCGGGTTGAAGTCGTACTCAGCCATGCCCTCGTTGAGCATGTTCTCGATCTCGTCCATCTTGGTGTGGTCGATATCGAGCGAGTAGCCGGTGCCCTTGAGTGCGTGCCACATCGACCGGACGTCGGGCTGCACGGTTCCGGATGCCATCGGCCGTACCGAGAGATCGATGCCGTCGACGCCGCCTTCGATGCCGGCCATGTAGCAGGAGACTGCCATCGATGCCGTGTCGTGGGTGTGCTGCCAGAGAATGACCTCCGGCGGCAGGATCTTCTTGAGCCCCCTGGCGGTCTCGTAACAGGTTGTGGGGTCGGTGGTCCCGGAGGCGTCCTTCATGCAGACCGAGTCGAAGTGAAGCCCGAGATCGAGGAGCTTCTTGATGATGCCGACGTAAAACTCGGCGGTGTGCACGGTCTCGTCCTTGAACGGCAATCCCATGAGGGCGACGCAGACCTGGTGGTGCATGCCGGCGTCAACGATCGGTTTGCCGGTCTTCGCCAGATTGTCGACGTCGTTCATATAGTCGAAATTGCGGTCCCAGGTCGTGCCGTTCTTGGCCATCAGCCTGGCCTGGAGCTCGAGGGCATCGAGCCGCTGGGTCGTCAAGGTGACGCCTGACACGGAACGGGTCAGGATCTGCAGGTCGACATCCGGACCTACGGCCTGACGCATCTTCTCCATGCACACGAAGGGGTCCTCGCCGACGTAGAAAAACGGCGCCTGGTAGCGCGCACCACCGCCGAACTCGAAGTGGCGGATGCCGGCCTCCTTGGCCGCGAACTCCATGGCGGGGAGGATGTCCGCGAGCCGGACCTTGCCCCCGAAGGAGCTCTGCAATCCGTCGCGGAAGGGGGTGAACATGACGCGAATTTTTTTTGGTTTGTCGGTGAAGATCATGAGTCCTCCTCGATTCGGGTGACCCGCGCGCCAGGGAAGATCGAGGCGACGGCGGTCGTGAGGGCGGCGACGATCGCGGGATCCATCGCTCGACGGCGCTCAGGGAAGACCGCGGTGATCAGCTCCATCGTAAGGGCCAGCACGCCGAGCAGAATAAACACGGCGATCATCGCGGTCAGACAGGCTGCGAACAACGTGGTCACTTCCAAACCAGACTCCAACTCAGCGATCGGGGTGATGTGGTTGTCCGCTCCATCGCATGAAAATGGCCCTCGCTTCAACGCAGGTTGCACCAGAATACGCCGATTTTCCGCGACGTCCAGAGGTAATTGTGAATTTCTTCACCGCTTCCCGAGAAGCCGTCGCACCGTTGATGGATGGCTTATGCGCCATCTCGATGGTGGGCGCCGCCGTTGTTCCGAAGAACCGATCGGGGCCCGAATTGACAGGCGACATACAATGAACCCAGCAAGGGGGCCGAAGATGAGATTCCAATGTCTGCTGTGCGTGATTCTGTTGATCGTTTCGGTGGTTCCGGCGGCGGTCTCGGCACAATCGCCGGCGACCATCCCGTCGCCCGAAAGCGTGCTCGGTTTTACGCCGGGGTCCGACCGCCACCTCATGGATTACGGTCAACTGGTGGACTACCTGCAACGTCTGGCCGCCGTCTCACCGCGGGTGGAGATGCGCGAGGTCGGCTTGACCCCGCTCGGCCGTCCGATGTTCGTCGTCTTCATTTCGTCGCCGGCCAACATCGCCCGCCTCGACGAGCTTCGGTCCATCAACAAGCGGCTCGCGCTCGACCCGCGGATCCCGGTCGGTGAAAGAGCCGAGTTGGTGAATGAAGGCCGGGTGTTCGTGATGGAGACCCTGTCGATGCATTCGGACGAGGTGGCCCCGAGCCAGAGCCTGCCGATTTTTGCCTACCGCATGGCGACCACCGATGATCCCGAAGTGATGGCCCGGCTCGACGCCGTCGTCCAGATGTTCGTCCCGTCCCACAACCCGGACGGCATGGATCTGGTGGTCGAACACTACCGCGAGTACCTCGGCACGCCATACGAGGGCTCGGATTTACCGCGCGTTTACCACAAGTACGTCGGCCACGACAACAACCGCGACTTCGTCGCTCTCACGCAGGAGGACACCCGCGTCATTTCCGATCTCTACAGCACCGAGTGGTACCCCCAGGTGCTGGTCGAGAAGCACCAGATGGGCTCCACGGGACCGCGCTACTTCGTGCCGCCGAACCACGACCCGATCGCCGAAAACGTGGACGAGGGGCTGTGGAACTGGTCCGCGGTATTCGGCTCGAATCTGTCCCGTGACATGGCTGCGGATGGTCTCAGCGGCGTCGCCAGCCACTGGCTCTTCGACGACTACTGGCCGGGATCGACCGAGACCTCGCACTGGAAAAACATCATCAGCTTCCTGACCGAGGCCGCGAGCTGCCGCACCGCGACGCCGATCTTTGTCGAACCGACCGAGCTCTCGGTTCGCGGCAAGGGACTGTCGGAGTACAAGAAGGGCGTCAATCTGCCCGATCCGTGGCCGGGCGGTACCTGGAGTCTCGGCGACATCGTGACCTATGAGCTGTCCTCGATGGAGTCGATCCTGGCAACCGCAGCTCGCCACCGGGCCGAGATCCTCGAGTATCGCAACGACCTCTGCCGCAAGGAAGTGGAGAAGGGTCTCAGCGAGGCGCCGTACTATTTCGTGCTGCCGAGCAGCCAGCCTGACCCCGGCGAACTCATCGCGTTGGTCGCACTGCTCGAGAGCCACGGGATCGAGGTCGACCGACTCAAAGGCGACGTGGTCGTGGGCGACCTGCATTTCGCTGCCGGCGATGTGGTGGTGCGTCTCAGCCAGCCCTACCGGGCCTTTGTCAAGGAGGTGATGGAGAGCCAGCGCTATCCGGAACGCCACTACACACCGGACGGCGAGCTCATCCGGCCTTACGACATCACGAGCTGGTCGTTGCCGCTGCACATGGGCGTGCGCTCGATCGAGGTCGACCAGCGTTCCGAAAAGCTCGAGGGGCTGCTCGAACCGGTGAGCGGCGACGCCCTTTTAGTCAAGGTGAATCTGCCGGACGAGCTGTGGGCGGTCGCCTACCCCTCGTCGAGCAACCAGTCCTACCGCGCCGTCTTCGCCGCCCTCGCGGCCGGCTTCGAGGTCGGTCGCCTGAGCCATCCGTTTGGGCCGGAGGGTGACCAGCTCGCTGCCGGCAGCTTCGTGATCCTCGCCGGACGTGGATCGAGGAACGAGCTCCAAGCGATCGTCGATCGTTCGACGATCCCGCCCCGTGTGTTCGAATGAGGAGATCACAGTTGCCAGGCTGCCGGTCCGGCTGCCCCGGATCGGGCTCGTGGAGACCTACTTCCACGACATGGACGCCGGCTGGACCCGCTATTTCTTCGACTCCTACGGGATCACCTACCGGGTGCTCCATCCGGAGGATTTCGACAAGGTGCAGCTGGCGGATGATTTCGACGTCATCGTCTTCCCCGATGCAGACATCGACGTGCTGACCAAGGGCAAGTACAAGTGGGGGGACCGCTACGTCACCAACGACTACCCTCCGCAGTTTCGAAAGCCGATTTCCAAATTGGGGCTTGGCAAGCTGACCGAGTTTATCACCGGCGGTGGGAAGGTTGTCGCGTGGGGCGAATCGACCGCTGTCTTCACGAACGGGCTCGCCTCGCCATCGGGCGACGAGGAGGCCGACACGATCGAGCTACCGGTGCGCGACATCGGTGACGATCTCGAGAAGGAGGGGGTCTTCGTGCCGGGGGCCTTCCTGGCGGTTGACTTCGTCTCCGACCACCCGTTGACCTGGGGCATGCCGCCGCATGGTGGTGCGTTCTCGCGCGGGACACCGGTTTTCGCAACCTCGATTCCGGTGCTCGACACCGACCGCCGGGTGATCGCGCAGTACCCGGACGGTGAGCTCTTGCTCAGCGGCTACCTCGAGGGCGAGAGCGAGCTCCGGAACCGGGTCGTGGCCGTGTGGCTGCGGGCGGGCAAGGGGCAACTGACCTTGTTCGGAATCCGTCCACAGTACCGTGGATCGACGCCGGTCACCTTCAAGCTGGTCTTCAACGCGTTACTCCTGCCGAAGCTGAGCTGATGCGGGGAGCGGGCGCCGTCGCCACCGTGGCGACCTGTTGCGCGCTGAGCGCGACCAGCGCGGGCGCGCAGGGCCGCCAGCCGAAGGAGCCTTTTCCGGTACCGCGAGCGACTTCGGAAATCAGCGTCGACGGGGTGATCGAGGAGGAAGCCTGGAACGACGCCCTGACCCTCGAGCTCCGCTATGAGGTTCGTCCAGGTGAGAACACCGAGCCGCCGGTGCGGACCGCGGTCTATCATCGACCTACGACGAACGGCGGGTGCTGATTGCCTTCAAGGCCTACGATCCTGAGCCGAGCACGATCCGCGCTCGCTACCGCGATCGCGACCGTATGTTCGGCGACGATTTTGTGGGCGTCACTCTCGACACCTTCAACGACGAGCGCCGGGCGTACGAGTTCATGGTGAATCCACTCGGCGTGCAGGGGGACGGAATCACCAATGACGTCGAGCATGATTACGACCAGGCCTGGGACGCGATCTGGGAGTCCGCCGGACGGCTGACCGACGACGGCTACGAGGTCGAGCTGGCGATCCCGTTCAACCAGATCCGCTTTCAATCCACCTCCGGTCCCCAGATCTGGGGCCTCGACCTGACCCGCAGCTGGCCGCGGACGGACCGCGTCCACATCGGTCTCTTCCCGCGCGACCGCGGCGCCAACAGCTACCTCGCCCAGGAGGAGAAGATCATCGGTTTCGAGGGCGCCTCCGCCGGCCGCAACCTCGAGCTGGTGCCAACACTCACCGGTTACGCGCTCCAGGAACGGCCGGGCTTCCCCGAATCGACGGAGGTCACTGAGGAACAGGATCTGGCGCTCGGTGCGACCGTCACCTGGGGCGTCACCCCGAACATCACCCTGACCGGCGCCATCAACCCCGATTTCTCGCAGATCGAGGCCGACGCCGTCCAGCTCGCCGTCAACGAGCGTTTCGAACTCTTCTTTGATGAAAAACGGCCCTTCTTTCTCGAGAGCGCAGACTACTTTGAAACCGGACTCCAGCTGCTGTATACACGGATGATCGCCGACCCGTTGTTCGCGGCCAAGCTCACCGGCAAGGTGGGCCGCCACACGATCGGCGTCATTGCCGCACGCGACGAGCTCACGAACCTCATCGTGCCGGGGATCGAGGGATCCGACTCGGCCACCTTCGACGCACCGAACACCTCGGCCGTCGGCAGGTACCGCTTCGACCTCGGCGCCGACTCGACGGTTGGGGCCTTCCTGACCGACCGCCGGGGGGAGGATGGCTACTCCAACCGGGTCGTGAGCGCCGACGCGCGCCTGCGGCCGACCGACGCCGACTCGATTTCGGTCAACGCCGCGTGGTCGAACACGCAGTACTCGCCGGAGATGCAAGAGGAACTTGACCTCGATTCGGAGGAGATATCAGGCCACGCACTCGAGCTCGAGTATGTCCGACACGACGAGGAACTGGTTTTTCTTTGCGGAGTTTTCGGACGTCGACGACCACTTCCGGGCCGACCTCGGCTTTATCCCGAGGGTCGGGTATCGGCAGGCAGACGCCGGTGCCGGATACCTCTGGTGGGGAGACGACGACCACTTCTACAACCGGCTCGAGGTCGGCGGGTTCGCGGGCAGGATCGAGGATTCGGACGGCGGTCTCCTCGACCAGCGGGCAAGTGCGTGGTTCGAATTCGAGGGACCGTTGCAGACGGAGGGTCGAACTCGAGTCTGGCTGACCGAACCGAGGTCTACGAGGGGGTCAGATTCGACAACCTGTTCACACCGAACCTGGAGTTCGCGATCCGACCGTCGGCAGCCTTCGCCTTGCGTCTGGACGGCTCGGTCGGCGATTGGATCGACTACGACAACGTGCGGCCCGCCGACCGCACCCGCATCTCGGCCCAGATCAACCTCAGCCTCGGGCGCCACCTCGAGCTCGAGCTCTCGCATTTGTACTCCGTCCTCGATGTCGAGGGCGGGCGATTGTTCGAAGCCAACGTCCCCGAGTTCGGTGCGGTGTGGCAGTTCAACACCCGGACCTTTGTGCGCGCCATTCTTCAATACACCGACATCGTCCGTAACCAAGATCTCTACCAGGAGGTCGTGGACGAGCTGGAACGCGACTTCTTCGTCCAGCTCCTTTTTTCCTACAAGGTGAACCCGCGAACCGTGTTCTTTGCCGGCTACAGCGAGGGCGGCGCCCAAACCCAGGACACCGAGCTGACCACCATCGGACGCGCCGTCTTCCTCAAGATCGGCTACTCATGGCTCTGGTGACGCAACCGTTGAACGTTTGAACGTCAAAACGTTAGAACGTTTTCCACCCACCCCGATTTTGAACCAGGTGTACGCAGCTTCTTGGTACGTAGCGGCCATCGGGGGGAGGGTTGGGTAACGTTCTAACGTTCTAACGTTTAACATCTATGGGCGGTCGGGCGTGCGGATCCGCAGGCAGACGAAGAAGCCGACGAAGGCGATGGCGCCGGCAAGGATGAAGACCCAGCGAAAGCCGTAGGCCTCCCAGATGTAGCCCGACAGCACCGGCAGCGTCATGGCCACGGCGTGGTCGATCGTGATGCCCGGCGGAGATCGTCGGCGTGATGTCGCTCGGCTCCTCGGCGATCTTCTTGAGGTAGGTGGTGCGGGCGACGCGCAGCGCGAAGAGGACCATGTCGAGAATGTAGGCCCCATAGAGGGCCAGGAGGACGGCGCGGCCCGCAAGCAGGTCGCCGGCGAAGGCGTAGGTGAGGCAGATGGCGAGCAGCAGGAGCTCGTCGACCGCCAGTACCGTGCGCTCGCCGAGCCAGTCGATGACCTCGCCGAGGAGCGGTCGCATGATGACGCCGATGGTGGCGGCGATGAAGTAGAGCAGCGCGATGGTGCTGACCGACACCCCGTGGATCTCGACCAATACCCAGGCGCCGAAGGCGAGAAAGATCTGTTTGCGGATGCCGAAGAGGGCGGAGATGGCGTAGAAAAGCCGGTATCGCTTTTTGAACACCAGTCGCCGCGACGGGAGATCGCCGCGCCCGACGGTAAGACCCGAGTAAAGGACCCCGGCGACCAACGCGCTGCCGGCGGCAACTGCGTAGAACAGCGAGAACCGGTCGCCGAAGAGGCGAGCGAGAACGAAGATCACGCCGACACCGAGAATCGTCCCCAGATTGCGGGCGCCGCCGAACTGACCCAGCCGCCGGCCCTCCTGGCCGCCGGTGGCGAGCTTGAGCCCGATCGGCCCCTCGACCGCGAAGATGATGTGGTCGCCCAACGACCACACGACGATGAAGATCACGAGCGCGGCGTGCGTCGGAGCGAGATAGCCGAGGCCGACCGCGCCGACCGCGGTCAGCAGCATGGCCGCCGCCGCCATCTGGGTCTCGCGGAACACGGTCAGCATCGCGCCGGCGACGAACATGATGAGGAAACCGGGCAGCTCGCGCGGCAGCTCGAGCCAACCGCGCGCCTCGGCGTCAAGGTGGTGGACCTCCGCGAGGTAGTTGTTGAGGGTGGCGGTGAAGATGCCGGAGGCGGCCCCGAAAAAGAGGGTGGCGAGCAACGCGCGTTTGAGCTCTCTGGAAACCATGGCCTCCCCGGATCGAACCGGCGGACATTCTACGCGTATACTCCGCGCAGGCAATCCGGAAGTCTTCGGGTGTCCGGTTGGGTTATGGGGAGAGAAGGGAGCGTATCGATCATGCACCGCACAATCCTGGTCGCGCTCGTTCTGTGCCTCGCCGCCGGCGCCATTCTCGCCCAGGACGACATTGGCAGGATCCTTTTTATCGCCGAGGACGACAACGGCAAGGTCTGGGCCAACCTCAGCTTGAGCGGACAACGAATGGACGAGCCCTATCTGCCGATGGTCCTGGCGGTGGAAAACAAGCTGTCGAAACCGATTACGGTGGATCGTGAGAGCTTCTGGCTGGAGGACCTCGAGGGCATCATCTACGTCCTTCCGACCGTCAAGGAGCAACGAAAGAACTACGACAAGACGGTGATGGACTACCGGACGGTGTCCTACAACGGCATCCCGTGGGAGAGTTGGCGGTACAATCGGCGCCTCGACGAGACCAACTTCTTTCCGAACCTGCAGTCCAACCGGGGCAACGTCGTGCGCGACAAGGCGACGCTCCGGCAGCGGCACGCGATGGTCAACCTGATGTATTTCGAGCGGCCGCGAAACCTGGAGCTCGGCAAACCATTTTTTCTCGTCGTTCACCCCAAGGGCTGGGAAACGCCGATCCGTCTCCGATTGGTCATCTCGTAGGACCAGAACCCGATCGCTGATTGAATCGCGAGGCCCGGTGGCCGTCTGTCATGGCATGTGATAGATTTCACGTGCTCGGTGATTGCCGCCGGAGCTTCTGTTCGGAGAATGACATGGCTCGTTTGAAACCGTTTCGTTCGTGGCGTCCGCGCCCGGATGTCTGCGCGCAGGTTGCCAGCCCACCCTACGACGTGCTGTCGAGCGACGAGGCACGAGAAATGGCGGCCGGCAACCCGTTGTCGTTTCTCCACGTCGTCAAGCCGGAAATCGACCTCGATCCCGGCGTCGACGTCTACTCTCCGGAGGTCTACGCCACCGGCGCCGCCAACCTCCGGCGGTTGATGGATGATGGCGTGCTGCTCCGCGACGACAGCCCGTCGCTCTATCTGTACCGACAACGGATGGGCGACCACGTCCAGACCGGCCTGGTGGCCGGCGCCAGCGTCGACGAGTACGAGGCCGACCTGATCAAGAAGCACGAGCACACCCGGCCAAAAAAGGAGGACGACCGGACCCGGCACATTGACGCCCTCAATGCCAACACCGGACCGGTCTTCCTGACCTACAGGGCGCAGCCGGAGATCGACGCGCTGGTCGAGCGCCTCACCGCAGCCGAGCCCGTTTACGATTTCGTCGCCGCCGATGGTATCCAGCACGTGTTGTGGGTGGTTGCCGACCCGGCCGACCGTGACGCCCTGGTGACGGCCTTCGCCCGGGTTCCCGTGCTCTACGTGGCGGACGGCCACCACCGCTCGGCCGCGGGCACGCGGATCCGCGCCCTTCGCCGGGACGCCAACCCGAATCACAACGGTGACGAGCACTACAACTACTTTCTGGCGGTGATCTTCCCCGACAACCAGATGAAGATCCTCGACTACAACCGGGTCGTGCGCGACCTCAACGGGCTCGGCGATGCGGCCTTCCTGGCCAAGGTCGGCGAGCGCTTCGAGGTCGAGCCGGCGGATGACGGCCGCCCCGGAGGCGCCAGATTTTTCGGCATGTACCTTGGCGGCCGCTGGTACAGATTGCGGGTCAGGGACGGCAGCTACCCGGTCGGCGACCCGGTCAAGAGCCTCGACGTCGCCATTCTCCAGGACAATCTGCTGGCGCCGCTCCTCGGCATCGGCGATCCACGATCCGACGAGCGCATCGATTTCGTCGGTGGTATCCGCGGCCTGGCCGAGCTCGAGAAACTGGTGGACTCGGGCCGATTTGCGGTGGCCTTTGCCCTGTACCCGACCTCGATCGACCAGCTGTTTGCGGTCGCTGATGCAGGCCTGGTCATGCCACCGAAGTCGACATGGTTCGAGCCGAAGCTGCGGTCCGGCCTGATCGTGAGGCCGTTGAGTGAATGATGAATGAGGAGGAAGCGATGAAGATACTGATTTCGGACGCATTCGACCCGTCGTTGCCGGCCAAGCTCGACGCTTTTGGCGAGGTGACCGACGACAAGGACCAGCTGGCCGACGTCGATGTCGTGTTGGTCCGTTCCAAGACCAAGTGCACCCGCGAGTACATCGACCAGGCCAAGAAGCTGCGGCTCATCATCCGCGGCGGCGTCGGCCTCGACAACATCGACGTCGAGTACGCGCGGTCCCGGGGCATCCAGGTCTTCAACACCGCCGAGGCGTCGGCGGTGGCGGTGGCCGAGCTCGCGTTCGCACTCATGATCTCGGTGCCGACCCGGCTGGCCGAGGGCCACCTGGGCATGAAGGACCGCAAGTGGCTCAAAAAGGAGCTCAAGCGAACCGAGCTGATGGGCAAGACCCTGGGTCTTCTGGGCGCCGGCAACATCGGGACCGAGCTTGCTCGCCGAGCCATCGCTTTCGGCATGCGCGTGATCGCCCACGATCCACTGATCAAGAGCCACGAGTGCGTCGACCTGGTGAGCCTCGAGAAGCTGTTCACGGAGTCTGACTACATCTCGCTCCACGTGCCCCTCACCGACACCACCCGCGGAATGATCAACTCCGAGACCATCTCCTCGATGAAGGACGGGGTCGTGATCATCAACACCGCCCGCGGCGGGTGCGTGGTCGAGGACGACATGGTGGCGGCGCTTTCCTCGGGAAAGGTGCGGGCCTATGCGACCGACGTCTGGTACTCGGATCCGCCGGACGCAGCGTGCCCGCTCTATGACGCGCCCAATATGATCATGACGCCGCACATCGGCGCCTCGAGCCGGGAAAACATGTTGCGTATCGGCGACGTGGTTGTCAGAATCCTCGAGGATTTCGTACATCAGACTGCCTGAGACGAAGAGGAGGCGAAAATGAGCCGAACCTGGAACTTCTACGCCGGACCGGCGGTGCTGCCGGCCGCGGCTCTCGAACGCGCCAAGGCCGAGATTCCGGACTGGGAACGCACCGGGATGTCGGTCATGGAGACCTCCCATCGCTCGAAGGAGTACGACGTCGTGCACCACGAGGCGATGGGCCTGATCAAGAGCCTGCTCGCGCTCGACGACGATCACGAGGTGCTCTTCATCCAGGGCGGCGCTTCGCTCCAGTTCGCCATGCTGCCCATGAACTTCATTCCGAAGGGTGGCTCGGCCGACTACGTGATCACCGGCTCGTGGTCGCAAAAGGCGCTCAAGGAGGCGAACATCGTCGCCAAGGGTAGGGTTGCGGCCTCCAGCGAAGGAGGCGGTTTCACCCGCATCCCGCCTCAGGACGACTACGACCTCGACCCCAGCGCGGCGTATGTGCACATCACGTCCAACAACACCATCAAGGGCACCCAGTTCCACGAGTTTCCTGAAACCGGCGGCGTGCCGCTGGTGGCCGATATGTCGTCGGACATCCTCTGGCGGCCGATCGACGCCAACCGCTTCAGCCTCATCTACGCGGGCGCGCAGAAGAACATCGGACCTTCGGGCGTGACCATCGTCATCGTCCGGAAATCGTGGCTCGAAAACGCCAACCAGGGATTGCCGACCATGCTCTCCTACGCCACGTTTTCGGCCAAGCAGTCGCTGTACAACACACCGCCGACCTTTGCCATCTACATGGTGCGGAACGTCCTCGAGTGGGTCAAGGACGAGGGCGGGCTCGGGGCGATGGAGCGCCGGAACCGGGCCAAGGGCGATCGCCTCTACGGAGTGATCGCCGCCAACTCCGGCTTTTACAGCTGCCCGGTGGCCGAGGACAGCCGCTCCTACATGAACGTCGTCTTTCGGCTGCCGAGCGAGGACCTCGAGGCGGCTTTCGTCGCCGAGGCCAAGGCCGCGGGGATGGTCGGCCTCAAGGGGCACCGGTCGGTGGGAGGCTGCCGCGCCTCCATCTATAACGCCATGCCTGGCGAGGGCGTCGAGGTACTGGCCCAGTTCATGGAGGAGTTCGCGCGCCGCAACGGCTAAAGATCGTTAAAACGTTATACGTTATCCACCCGCCCTCTCTCTGGCGCGGGGTTGGGGGGTGGAACGTTCAAACGTTTGAACGTTCTAACGTTCAACGACGTTGCTGCGCTACCATAAGCCCGTGAAACGATTGATTATCGCCGACGCACACGTCGGCCAGGGGGTGGACGACGCGTCCACCATGAGCACCCTCGTGAATACCGCGGTGGCAGGGCAAGTGGGCGAGATCGTGTACCTCGGGGACGCGTTTCAGTATCTGATCGGCATGTCCAAGTTCTGGTCGGCGTCCCTCCGCGAGGTCATGGAAACGTGGCGGCAGGCGCGCCGGCGGGGCGTCCGCATCGTGCTCGTCGAGGGCAACCGGGACTTCTTTCTCGACGAGCCCGAACTGGCCGGCGAGATCGATTGCAGCGGGCGGGTCTACGAGTTCGAATCCGACGCGCGGCGTTACCGGCTTGACCACGGTGACCTCGTCAACCGCCGCGATTTCCAGTATCGCTTCTGGTCGACGGTTTCGAAGTCGCGCGTCGCGCGGCTGTGGGCGCGTTTGCTGCCGCAGTCGGTGGCGGTCACGATCGTGCGCCGCATGGAGAACCACCTCGCCACCACCAATCGCAAGTTTCGCTACACGAAGCCCATCGACGATCTGCAAAGAACCGCCGTCGCCGCGTGGTCTCAGGGCATCGACGTGCTGTTCTGGGGCCACTTCCACACCCATTGGGAGTGCCGTGACGGCGATAGGCTGGCGATGATCGTGCCCGCCTGGCTCGACAACCGCACCAGCGTGCTGGTGGGCGAGAGCGGGGAATGGCTCACGGTGGACGCCGGTCTTGCGCCCTGCGAGATGCCGATCGGAGAGGGGTGATGGGCGCATTCGCGCTGCCGGGTCCGCGCCGAGGTGTCGGCGCTTCGGTCAGGTTGCCGAGTTCGAAGAGCCTCACCAACCGGGCGCTCGTGGCGGCGGCCGTCGCGGGCGGCGGCATCATCGAAAACCAGCTCGACTGCGATGACACGCGGGTCCTTGCAAAGGCGCTTGGCGCTGCCGGGTGGCGGGTGGCATGGGACGTCGCGATCGAGGTGGGAGAGAGAACTCCTCCGGATCACCGGGTACGGCTCGATTTGCTGGATTCGGGCACCGGTTCGCGTCTGATCCTCGCCCTGTTGGCGGCGAGCCCCGGCCGATTCGTGGTCGACGGCAGCGAGCGTCTTCGTGAACGGCCGATGGCGCCGCTTCTCGAGGCCCTGGCCAGCCTCGGTGCCGACCTCGAATCGACCGACGGCCGGCTGCCGGTCGGAATCGACGGCCGCGTCCTCGAGGGTGGCACAGTCGAGCTACGGCCGGGCGTTTCCTCGCAGTTCGTGTCCGCGCTGGCGTTGGCGGCGCCGCTGATGAGCCGCGGCCTCGACCTCAGGGTCGTCGGCGAGCTCCCGTCGGCGCCCTACCTCGACCTCACGATCGATGTCCTGCGCGCCTTCGGGGCCGAACTCGAGGTCGACGCGGGCCGCCGCCGGTGGCAGGTGCGGCCGAGCCCTCTGAAAATTACCCGGTACTCGATTGAGGGCGACTGGTCGGCGGCGGCCTTCGTGCTCGCCGCGGCTGCGGTCGCCGGCGGCGAAGTCGAGGTCGGCCCGCTCGACCCGGCGAGCCGGCAGGGTGACCGGGCGGTGGCCCGGATCCTTGCCGACGCGGGTCTCGATATCGACTGGACGGATGACGGTCTGCGGGCCCGCGGTCCGGTCACGGCACCGATCAGCTGCGATCTGCGCGACACTCCGGACCTCTTTCCGGCGCTCGTGGTGGCCGGGGCCTGCGCACCGCCGGGTTCATATTTCACGGGCCTCGAACACCTCCGTCACAAGGAGAGCGACCGGCTGTCCGTGATGATCGACAATCTGCAACGGCTCGGCGCCCGGTTGGTCGTGCGGGGCGCGGAGCTGGAGGTCGCGGCCACCATGGTTCCCGCAACCGAAGGCCGCCGGGTCACCGCCGCCGGCGACCACCGCATCGCGATGGCGATGGCGGTCGCCGCCCTCGCCGCCGGTCCGCTCGAGCTCGACAACCCCGAGTGCGTCGGCAAGTCGTACCCGGGATTCTGGGAGATGTGGGAAGGGCTGGTGGGGGAGGGGAGGTGAGGATCCCAGTCCCGGCCGTACTGCTGGTGGAACACCCGGCGGTGCCGGTGCCGGAGATTGGACGGGAGATCGTCACAGCGCCACCGGATGGCGATCTGGTCGCTGCGGGTTCGTTGTCACGGGGCGACCGCTTCCGGATGGCCCTGCAGCTGACCGCCGCCGCCGCCGTACTCGGCGAGTTCGATCTGTGGCCGGGGCGCGCGTCGATTCGGAATGCTCTCTTCATCCGGACATCCTCGGGTTTGCAGGCGCGACTGGCGAAGTTTCCGATGCCGATGTCGCGGGTTTTTGGCCGCCTCGGCGGCGGTGAGGCGGCGGCATCGATCACACGTGACGCTGTGATCGCATCGGTGTCCGAGGCCGTGGGCCTGCCGCGTTCGGTGATTGATGTGAGATCGGGGGCGCCCGGGTTTTTTCTCGAAGGGGCGATGAAACGCCAGCTCCAGACGCTCAAAAAACCCCTGGATCCGTGCACGGCGCGGGCGTTGTGGGCGTTTCGATGGAACGGCCTGCCGGCGCCGGGCGAGGGTGAAGCGAATTTCTGGAGGGTGCCGGACCACGCCCTCGCGCGGCGCATTGCAGCCGGTCTGTGGGCGACTCTGCGCCGTGAAGGCTTGGAGGCCTGGTTGTGGGATGCCGGCGGCGCGGATCGAGAAAACGCGCCCGTGCCTGCCTGCGGCGGGAATGGCACTCTGATCGTGGTAGGTGAGGTTTCAGCCGGGGAGCTTTCAGCGGTGACGCGCTGGACCGAGCGCGCCGCTTGCAGCGCGGTTGTAGTCGGCACGTTCCCCAGAGGTTGGCACCCGCCCCCGCCACCCGGATTCGAGTCGCGGAACCTCTTTCAACACCTCGCGATCGCGGGGTTGCCGCTCGAGGAAGCGCGCGGGTTCATCGAGCAGCGGCAGGGGAGAATCGATCCTCTCAACCCGATCGAAAGAAATACCTTGACCGAGGCCGCTCGATGGGTGTTCGTGCCTGCGTCGACCCGCCGGTCCGCCAAGGATCGCACCGTCCAGCGGACCGATATCGAAAAGTTGCTTGGCATCTCACCTGACGGACTGCCACCGGGGTTTTTGGCGGTTCACTCCGGCATTCCAATCAAACGCATCGAGGCCCAGCGGTCGACCCTGCCGGTGCTCGTCGATGACGGTTGGTGGCGGCTCGCTGAACCGGTCCCTCTCGAACCGGATCGACTGCACTCCGAAGTCGCCACCCTCTTCGAACCCGGTGATCCGAGGCGCCTGCTGCACGGCGCTCTCGGATCCAATGATTGCGAGGAGTTGGAGAGCTGGGCGCGGTCGATGCTCGATCGCCTTGAGGGGCTCGCGGTTCGCGACCTCTTGTCTGTGATCTCGCCGGGGTCGCTCGGTGTCGGGATCAGCAGTCTGCTGGCCGAAGCCTGTCTGTCGGTTCTCGATCTCGCCGGCGCGCGTCGGGCGCTGGAAACCATCCCCCCGGATCGCGCCCCGCCTCTCTCAACCTGGGCCGAAAACCTGGACCCGAAGCCGGGTACGCGCCGCGCCCTCGTCCTGGAGGAAGTACCCCCAGGCCAGCCAACGAGCCGTCGTCGAGGCCACCCTTCTGGTTGCCAACGAAGACCGCCGACACGACGGCTCAATGAAACAAGAAACCCGGTCCGTCATCGAGCTCGCGCTCATCTCGACTTCGCCGATGCTCCAACGCCGGTTCGAAATCGAGCTCGCCTGGATCGACAGCCCGGAAGTCTTTGACGATCCGCAGTGGCGTCGTCGGGTAGCGGGCGATAACCCCGTCCTTCGTTCGCAGCTCGCCCACCGCCGGGCTTTGGTGCTCATGGACAGCGGCCGGGCGAGAGATGCGCGCCGGCTCCTCAGGACGCTGCTGAATGATCGTCTTGGCCCAGGATGGCAGGGGGCGATCGAACAGGACCTCGGTGCGGCGGCGCTTGACCAGGGGCTGAGCCGGATTGCGGAAGGGCACCAGCTCCGCGCCTACCGGCTCCTGCAGGCGGCGGGCTTCCGGTATGTCACCCGGGACGTGCTTTTCAATCTCGCGGTCGCGGACGTCGATCTACTCGCGGTCGCACGGGCGGGGGAGCGTCTGAAACTCTTGGCCGAAGAGGACCCATCGGACCTCTTCATCGTCGGCGAAACGGCGCGCCTGGCCCTTGCGACCGGAGACCGGGCAGACTTCAACAGGTGCCTGGAGGCCTTCGAGTCCGGCGCCCGGGCGGACAATCGTTTTGCAGAAGGCTTGCATCTCCTGGTCGGTGCCGCGGCGCTACTCGATGGTGATCACTCGCGCGCCGGGCGTGAGTTCGATGGCGCCGGGCAGGAGGGGCGCGCGTGGGCGGAGCTCGTCGGCTCCCTTGTGGGACGCCCGTTCTCGGGGGTCGATCCGGACGGCTGGGGGGTTGCGAAGGCCGCCGAAATCGTGCGCGCCGTCCGCGCCGGCAATCGCAGTGAAATAGAGCGTATCGGAACCGGGCCGATGACAGTTCAGCAGGCGTTCGGGCTCGCCCTTGCCGAACAGGTGGGAGAAATAAGGTTGCCGCTTTCCGCGGCGACGAGGGCTCTCGGTGCGGGCATCCTGCGCGAAGCGGGGATGGGTGGTTGGGCGTCGGTGCTGGTCGGGAGAGGGGGAGAGGTCGAGGACGCCATGGAGGCAATCACCGAAATCGTCGAGCGCGGCGGTCCCGACGGCCTCGATGCGGACCTCAGCCGCCGACTGCTCAAGGGCCTCGGGGTCGATGGGCTCGAAATCCGTGAGGCCTCTGACGGGCGCATTCTGTGGCGAGCCGGGACTGGCGATCCTGGACCCGAAATGCGTCGGCGCCGTTTCGTTCTCGTGCCCTTGGGAAATGAGGCGCGTGAGAATCCGGCGTGGCGACTCCTCACGGCGGTTCTCGAGACAATCGCGCCAATCCCACCGCGCTCGCCGGATCCGGAGGTCGAAAAGACGGGCTTCTACGGTGTCTCGACAGCTGCGCAAGCGGTTCGACGCGAGCTGTGCGAGCTCGGACCAACCCACCTGCCGGTCTTGCTGGTTGGTGAAACCGGGGTCGGTAAGGAGGTGGCCGCACTTGCGCTCCACAAGCTCTCCAGGCGACGAGGGGCGTTTGTGGCTGTCAACGTGGCAGCCATACCGGGCAATCTGCTCGAGGCTGAGCTCTTTGGTTCTCTCAAAGGGGCGTTCACCGGCGCCGACCGGTCGCGTAAGGGACTGGTCGCGGCGGCCGACGGCGGGACCCTCTTTCTTGACGAGATCGGCGACCTTGATCCGCCTCTCCAGGTCAAGCTCCTCCGATTCCTCGAATCGCAGGAGTTTCGGCCGGTTGGTTCGACCCACGCGACGCAGGTCGATGTCCGGATCGTTTCGGCCACCAACCATGACCTCGCGCGCGGAGTGCGCGATGGGACGTTTCGGCAGGATCTCTACTACCGGATCGCGGCGCCACCCTTCGAAATTCCCCCTCTGCGTGAACGTCGGGAGGACGTCGGACTCCTGCGGGACATTTTCCAACAGAAGGCCGTTTCCCAACACGGTCTCGCTCCGTGTACGTGGAGCAAAGAGGCCGATGCCGCGCTGCGCAGCTACGACTGGCCCGGCAACGTCCGCGAACTCCGGCAAACCGTCGAGGTGGCGATGGTTCGCGCCGGTGGTGCGGTGGTCCGTCTCGACCACCTTTCGATCCAGGGCGGCGAACGCCCCGTGACCGGGACCTGGGCAGAGGCGCAGGACGAGTTCAGGCGGCGGCATCTGCGGGCCGCGCTCGAGCGCAACGGCGGCAACCGTTCGGCCACCGCTCGCGAGCTTGGCATCTCGCGCCAGGCCCTGCTCTACCACCTCCGCAACCTCGGGTTGATGGACGAGAATCGAGGTTGACGGGCTCTTTTTTTTGCCCGCCATCCCATGGTCGGCGCAAAAAAAAAAGGTGCGGGCTGGGGAGCCCGCAGGAGGAAGGAGGAGGTATGATGTCGTGTACCAGGTCGTTGTGTGCCCGGCACCCGGGTAATAAGCAATCGTCGTGCCAAATTTCAGGTAGGTGGTTTTTCTCGTGCTGAACGGTTCGCCGAAGTTCAAATCGGACCTCCGGAGTGTCCGTGAGAACGGCGAGCCGGAGATTCACGAACGCGTGGATTTGCGTGCCTGGACCAATCTCGGAGTCGGCGGCATCGCCGACCTCCTGGTGCGATGTCGTAGTGCTGACGGGCTTCAGCGGGCCCTTGACGTGTTTGCGACTCACGGTCAGTCGTGGCTGGCCCTGGGTGCTGGGAGCCGCCTGGTACCGCCGGACCGCGGGCTTCGGGTACCGATTCTCAACCTCAGTGGCAATCTCGGTCTGTGGGAGTTGGACCTCGACGGCGCGGTGGCCGGCGCTGGTGCCAGCTTGGCACAGGTGTGCCGTGCCGCGTCACGGACCGGGCTTTCCGACGCGGATTTCCTGGCGGGAACATCGAGCTCAGTCGGGGGGGCGATTCAGGCCGCGACAACCGGCCGAGTCGCGCTCGACGGTTGGATCGACTGGATCGAGCTGGCGCGGCCGGGTGGCCCGGTGGAACGGGTCCGGGTCGGCGACCGCAGGACCCGGCTCGCCGATCTCGATTTCGACCTCGAGCGGAAAGTTGTCTTACGCGCGCGGCTCCAACTGGTAGGGGAAAAGGCCAAGGGAACTCGGGGAATGAGCGAAAGCCGGGATCGCAACCGGTTGCAAAGGCAGCCCCGCTCGGCCGAACCGTATTTTGTCGACCCGCCCGGAACACGGGCGCAGGTGGTCCTGCGCGCAGCAGACTGTCTCGACTTGATGGTCGGCGGAGCGCGCGTCTCACGTAGTTCCGACAATCAGATCTGTACCTCACGCACTGCCCGGTCGACCGACGTGTACGAGCTGACGCGTATGGTGCGGGACCAAGTGGCGGCGCGCGCCGGCCTCGTGATGGTGCCGGCCCTCTGCTTTGTCGACGAGGACGGGAGGACCCTGGAGCTGTGAAACGGTGGCGCGCCGATTGGCTGGTGGCGCTGGCCGCGGGGGCCGCAGTACTGAGCGTGATCGATACGGTCGGGTGGTTGAGATGGCGCTCGATCGCCCTGATTCTACCCGTCAATCCGGAACTTGCTGCGAACCGCCTCGCGTCGGACCCGCTGGCGGCGCTGCCGTCGGTGGTGGTTCGCACGAACCGACTGGCGATGGGCGATCTCGTCAGGGCACGGCGGGAAACCCTGGTCGCGGCCCTGGCCCGCGTCGGGGGCCTGCAGTGTCGCTGGCTCCCCGCCGAGGCGGTGGGGTATACGAACGTCGCCCGCGAGGCCTTGGTGCGGAATGACCCGCAACGAGCGATTGAATCACTTGCGCTGGCGCTCGCACGCGACCCCACCTCGGCCTTTCTCCGTCGCCTGCAGGCCCTTTTCTATTTCTCGGTTGGAAATCGATCCTCGGGGTTGGGCGAGTTGGCGATTGCGGAGGCGATTGCCCCGGGAATGCGGGAGCCGGAGGTGGAGTTGACCCCGGAGGATCAGCGAAGCGTGCGTCTCGAGGCCCTTCGCCTGCGAGCCGGATATTATCCCCGCCGAAGTACGGAGACGGCGCTCGATCTCGCGGCCGAGCTGCGATCGGATGGCGACACCCTTGCCGCGGAGCAACTGCTGGCCGCGTACCGCGGTCGTCCGAATGTCGAGCTCGAGCTTGCTCGCTGGGCGGTGGATGCGGGTGACTACAACGGCGCTCTCGAGCTGTTGATGCCGATCACCAATCGCTCCGCGCTGCCGAGGTCGATTCGGGGGCGCGCCTGGTCACTGGTGGCGGTGGCGCGCGACCTCGATGGTGACGGGGAGGGAGCTCTCGCGGCCGCCGGCGAAGCCCTCGCCATCGATCCTGACTCGCCGGCGCCGTACGTGACCCTGGCCGGCCTGGCGCAGAACCGTGGCGACCTCGAGACGGCGCTCGCTCACCTGCGCCGGGCCTGGGGCATGGATCCAACCAACACCGGGCTGCTGCTGCGAATCGCGATTGTGGCTGAGCAGGGCGGCAAGCCGGCCGACGCTCTGCTTGCCCTCGAACGGGCGGTCGAGGTCGACCCGGACTCACCCAAGATCAGCGCCCGCCTGATCGAGCTCGAGCTTCGCAGCGGGCTCTACCCTCAGGCCGCGGTCGATTTGTCGCGGGCTCTCGATCGCCACCCGACCGACCCGGATCTGTTGCGGCTCGCCGAACGGCTGCAACGCGAGGTCGGGATACGGTGACAACCGTTCAAAGGTTGAAACGTTAGAACGTTCAAACGTTTGTTTCTTCCCGGAATTGCGTGAGGTGGTAACTCATCGATTTCGGATTTTGGTTTCGGATTTCGGGTTTTCCACCCACCCTTGCCCACTGCGCTGGTTGCTGCCCCGGCCGCTGGTTTCTGACGCTGCCTCTGCGGTCTGTCGCTGTCCCGGTAGCTGTGCCTGTTGACCGAAATGCCCAATGCTCGATCTCAAGCGATTCCGGTTGAGGCGAAAGTTCCGATACACCTGACGGGGGAGGGCGGTTGGGAACGTTCTAACGTTCTAACGTGCAAACGTTCTAACGGACGTCCTCCTCGTTGTCTCCGAACCGGCCCGGCCTCGCCCCTGCCGCCCACTCCATCTGCCTGCAGATGCCGCGCACTATCTTGACCTCGTTGGCGGTGATGCCGGCGCGCCCGAAAAACCGGCGCAGCTTGCGCAGGATTCGTTGCGGACTTTTCGGGTCGAGGAAGCCGATCGTCAACAGGCTTCGCCGAAGATGGCCCATGAGATCCTCGAGGTCCGCCTGCGGCGCCGGTTCGGGTGTGGCGACGCCGACCTCGGGTGCGGTCTGAACAAACGCGACCAGGATGGCCACCGACTGGGCGAGGTTGAGGACCGGGAACTCGAGATCAGTCGGAACCCGGATCACGAGGTCGCAACGATCGAGGTCCTCGCGGCTGAGACCCCGGGTTTCGTTGCCGAAGACCAGCGCGACGCCCTCGAGTCCACGTTCGGCGAGGATCGTGGTGGCTGCCCGGGGTTCGACCACCGGGAGATTCGCCCGTCCGCGCCCGGAAGCTGACGCGGCGAGGGTGCGGTAGGAGGACGAGGCGTCGCCGAGGCTCTTCCAGCTCCGGCACTCGATCCTCGATTCGGCGCCGCAGGCCCAACGCAGGACCTCCGGATCGTCGGCGGCCACCGCGGGTCGAATCAGCTCGAAGCGGCGCACTCCGAAGTTCGCCGCGACCCGCATGGCGGCGCCGATGTTGCCCGCCAACCAGGGCTCGACCAGGATCACGGCAGCCAAGGGCATCGCCCGCCATCATAACCAATCAGAAGTTAGGAATGAGGAATTAGGAATGAGGAATTCCCGCCCTCCCCCTAGATTTTTTGAACGTTAGCTGGGGTGGGTGGGGGCATTCCTAATTCCTAATTCCTCATTCAAAATTAGAAATCATGTTTCTTCTTCGCTGAAGACTTCGGCCGAGAAGATCGAGACGACGGTGTCGGACCGTCGCCAACAGCCGGCCTCGAGCCCGGCCTTGCGGCAGGTGTGATCCAAAAACGTCTCCCGGTCCCAGCCGTACTCGACCGCCACCTGCGGGAGCAGCAGGCCGCGCGCCCGTCCCCGTTCGATCATCACCCCGTCGCGGCCGACCGTCACCTCATCGGCATTGGCGACGCGGAGCGGGGTGAGCGCGGATATGTCGATGCGGGTTCGCGCCAGCTCGTCATTGGCGAGGGGCTCGAAGCGCGGGTCCTCGAAGGCGGCGGCTATGGCGTTGTCGCGGACAGCACGCCACAACGGCGCGACACCGATCACGTGGCCGATGCATCCGCGCAGCCGGCCATCGATCTTGAGGGTCACGAACGCGCCCCGCTGTTCGAGCAGTGCCGGGTCGTCGGGCGATGGCGAGGGGAGCGGCCGCCCGTCCAGCCGGCATTGAATCGTCTCTCGCGCCAGGTTGAGGAGAAGGTGGCGCGAATCGGCGCCGATCGCTGTCGTGGCGGGGCTCTTGTCCATCATGCCCAGGATGCTATCGTGAGCCGGTGATTGTCAAACTCCCATACGCCCGAGAAAGCGTCGCTCTCGACCTCCGCGAAATGCGGGTGCGGGCGATCGCGCCCTCAGCGCCGCCGGGTCGTTCCGATGCCTCCGCCGAGGTTGCCAGCGCCCTCGACCTGCCCCTCGACGGGCCGCCGCTTGCCGATCTCGCCCGCGGCCGCCGCGGGGCAACGATTGTCGTGCCCGACGCGACCCGGAAAGCCTGCCTTCCAGACGTTCTGCCGGTGGTGTTGGGTCGGCTTCGGGTTGGTGGTATCGACGGCGGGGCCATCACCATCCTGGTCGCCAACGGCACCCATCCGCCGGTCGGGCCGGAAAGACTGGCGGAGCTGCTCGGACCCCTGCCCCCGGACATCCAGGTCATCGAACACGACAGCCGGGATGAACACGCTCTGTTGCCAATCGGCGAGCTGCGCCCGGGGCTGCCGTTGCGGCTGCACCGGGCTGCGGTCGAGTGCGATCTGCTGCTGACCGTCGGCGGGGTGCGCCACCACTACTTTGCCGGTTTTGGCGGCGGTCCGAAGATGCTCTTTCCCGGGGTCGGCGGATACCAGGAAATCCAGGCCAACCACGCGCTCGTCCTCGAACTGGGGGGCTCAGGGCCGCAGCGCCACCCGGGCTGCGAGCCGGGGTGTTTGGAGGGTAATCCGGTCGCCGAGGAGATCGAACGCGCCGCCGGCCTCCGTTGCCCCGACCTTGCCCTGTGTCTGGTCGAAGGCCGCGACGGCGGGATTGCCTGGGCAGGCGCCGGCCCCTGGCGAATCGCGTTTTCCGCCGCCGTCGAGCGGGCCCGCTCGTGGTTCGAGCGAGGCTCGGAAGAGGCGTTCGATCTGATGGTTGCCGGTGCCGGCGGAGCGCCTTCAGACTCGACTTTGATCCAGGCCCACAAGTCACTCGACGCCGCCTGCCGGTTTCTCGCGCCCGGTGGCGAACTGTTGTGGGTGGCGGCGCTCGATAAGGGCCTGGGCTCGCCGGAAATGGCTCCTTTTGTCGATGATCCGCGACCGGAGTCGATCATGGCGAGGCTCGTGACACGCTGGGTGCAATATGGTCACACGACGCTTCGCCTGGTCGAAAAGACGGCAGGCTATCGGGTGCTGCTTCACTCCGCGTTGGACCCCGTGACGGCGGAACGGCTCGGCTTCGAGGCGATCGCCGATCCCACCGTGGTGGTCGAGGAGTGGCGCCGGCTTCATCCGGGGGGACGGGTGGGCGTGATGGCCTCGGCCGCGGTCTACCCACGCGCTTCGCGCTGACTTGACCCCGATCAAGGACAGAAGCCGAATCGATCCGCACTATGTGGTCGAAAGGGGCAATGCCCCCGAAAGGCACGCGATGAACGCTGCGAACAAGGTGACCGAAGCGCTGCCGTCCGACCAGGCGAGCACATTGATCGACCTGGTGAAGATCGCCGAGGGGGCGATCGTCAGCCGCGTGTTGGCGAAATCCAGCGGTGGCAACGTGACCCTCTTCGCCTTCGATGAGGGTCAGGGATTGTCCGAGCACACCGCCCCTTTCGACGCCCTGGTCCAAGTTGTCGATGGCCGGCTCGATGTCACCATCGGCGGTCACGTGGTCGAGCTGCGGGCGGGTGAGATCGTGCTCATGCCGGCCAACGTCCCGCACGCCCTGTATGCGAACCAGGCGAGCCGGATGCTCCTGACCATGCTCCGCGAGATCACATCGGGAGAGTGAAGCATGACCGTGCGAGAAATGATCGAGATCGACGAACAGCTCTGCGACGGATGCGGTGACTGCGTCACCGCCTGCGCCGAGGGGGCGATCGCCATCATCGACGGCAAGGCGAGGCTGGTGAGCGACGTCTACTGCGATGGACTCGGCGCCTGCCTGGGTCACTGCCCGCAGGGCGCGATAACAGTTGTCGAACGCGAGGCCGAGGCCTTTGACGCGGCCGCGGTCGAGCGCCATCTTGCGACGATCAGACCGAACGGCGGTCGCGGCGGGAAGCGTCCGACGATGACGGTTGTAGCGCAGCCACCGGTGATGAGCGGCGGCTGCCCGGGTTCCCGAGCGCGGATGCACGAACCCGCGGCGACCACACCGGTGGGCGCAGGCCAGGAACAGCCGCCGCAGCTCCGTCACTGGCCGATCCAGCTCCATCTGGTGCCGCCGACGGCGCCCTTCTTTACCGGTGCAGACGTGCTTCTCGCCGCCGACTGCGTCGCGTTTTCGGTCGGTGACTTTCACCAGCGCCACCTCTCCGGTCACTCGCTTGCGATCGCCTGCCCCAAGCTTGACGGCAATCAGGAGATCTACCTTCAAAAACTGGTGGCGATGATCGACGAAGCCCAAATTCGCAGTCTCAAGGTGATGGTGATGGAGGTGCCGTGCTGCGGTGGGCTCGTGCGCCTGGCCGAAGAGGCGCTGCGGATGGCCCGCCGCTCCGTTCCGGTGGAATGCCTCGTGGTCGGAACCCGCGGCCACATCCTCGGTGAGTACCGTATCGCCGGCTGATACAATCGGGTGAGCGATCGGCGGTCGACGCTTTGCAGCTGAACGCCGGTCGACACGCCCGAGGAGGCCTCCATGACACGCTCTATTCGCGCCGCCGCTGTCGCGGCGGTGCTCGCGACAGCTGCCGTGACCGCGACGGTCGTCAGCCCGCAGCAGGTCGCCAGCCCCACTTTCTGGGTTGAAAACGCCGAGCTCGACATGGGCAAGGTCGTGGGTGGGATGACGGCAACGGCGACCTTCGTGTTCCACAATGACGGACCGGACGACGTCAATATCATCCGCGCCAAACCCTCCTGAGGCTGCACGGTGGCCGAGCATGACTCGGTCATCCCGGCAGGTGGGTCGGGAACGCTGGTAGCCACGATGCGCACGACGGTCCTCCAGAACGGACGCTCGTCGAAGTCGATCAACGTCCGCACCGATTCGGAATATTCGCGCGACCTTGTTCTTCGCTTTTCCGTCGACGTCGAGGCGCCGGTCTTGATCAAGCCCTTCAACCGCCTTGTGGTCTCCAGCCTGGAGGGGGAGGAGGGGCGCGCGCGGGTGTTGCTGCACCGAAACGACGGTGAGGCTCTGGTGGTGGTTCGGGCGGTAACCGGAGACCCTCATCTGGTCGCTCAGGCCGTGCCGGTCACCAACGAGTCTGAGGCGGAAGAGTTTGGAGGAGTCCCGGGGGATCAGTGGTTGGAGATGTTTGTGGCAACCGACTCGCCGGTCGGTGCGAGCGCCGGAACGATCCGAGTCGAGATCGACCATCCAGCCGTTTCGACCCTGGAGGTCCCGTACTCGACCCGGGTCCGCCCGCTGATCGAGGCGACGACCAGGAGAGATCCGTCTCTGGACCGGCAGCGTGGCTGAGGGCCGAAAGCGATCACTCACCGTCAACCTGATCAACAACCGGGGCCGGGAGTTCCTGGTCACCGGTATCGAGGTCTCGCACCCGGGGCTCTTCTCGGCCACCGCTTTCGGCCCTCGCAGCGTCCAGCAGACGATGAGGGTGGCCGTGCTCGACGACATCGAGGGGGCATCCCCGGCGGTCACGGTGGACGGTTGGGTCGATGTCAGCACCGATGACCCTGAACGACCGAAGCTGCGCTTGCCGGTCGTTGTAACGCCGTCGCGCACCCGCCGTCCGGCTGCAGGCCACTAACCCGTTGATTCCACGGCGCCGCGTTGCGACCGCGGCGCGGTCCATGCCGAATCGCGATGCGGGTTAGACGTCGCAAACACAAGGACACGAAGCCACGAAGGAACCCACAAAGAAATTCCTTTGTGTCGTGCTTTGTGCATTCGTGGTTGCGGCTATCCGCCGGCCGCCGCGGAAGGCAGGTACGACGCGCCTTTCTTGTCAGTCCGATGGGGTGGGGGCGGAGGAGATGAACTGCCACACCGCGTCACCCTCGACCCGACTGAGAGCGGAGTCGTTCACCTGCTCTCGATAGGCCGCCAACAGCTCCCCGAGTGAGGCGCCCGAAGCGGCGCGCTCGACGGCCGCAAAAGCCGAGCAGTCACCGCGGCTGAGATAGGCCTGCCATAGGGCTTCGCGGTAGGCCGGCCGGTCGATTATCAGGTTTCCGACGCCGGTGAGCCCGGACTCCACCACCTTGAGACGCCGCCGGGCCTCGGTGCGATCGAGCATCGGCTCCCGGGCGTATGGAGTATAGGGCTTTGGCACGAGCACGTTGAAGCCGACATGGAGGGTGCCCACGCGGCCGCGCTCCCGGCCGTACCTGACCATGAGCTTCTGGACCTCGCGAACGAGCTTGGCGATGCCGATGAGGTCGTCATCGGTCTCTCCCGGCAGTCCGATGATGAAGTACATCTTGAGGCTGTCGATTCCGCATCGCTGAGCGGTTTCCACCGCCTCGAGTATCGCGGTGTTCGTGATCGGCTTGTTGAGGCGCCGTCGAAGCTCGTCGGTTCCAGTTTCCGGCGCGATCGTGACCGAGCGGGCGCCAGATTCGGCAAGCGGGCGCAACACATTTTCGTTCATTGCCGGGATTCGCAGCGATGACAGGGCAACGCTGAGGTCGCGCCGGCGGCAGATCTCCAGGATTTCGGCCAGCTGCGGGTGATCGCCGACCGCGGTTGCCACGAAGCCCACCCTGTCGGTGATCGCACTCAGGCGTTCGATTCGCTCGACTATCGCGTCGGTGGGGTAACACCGCAGGCGGCCGTAGTTGTAACTCACCCAGCAGTAGCGGCATTTCTCCGGGCAACCGCGGGACATCTCGACCAGGCCGCGACCGCTGTACTCGGTATGCGGGGTGACGATATTGGAGGCCGGAACCATTCGCGGATCCTTCATCTGGGCATCGCGCTTTTCGATCCGCCGCCGTTTCCCCCGCGGCCGCTGGTCGGCCCCGAGGTGGTGCGCGGGGACGAAGTAGCCGTCGCGGCCCGCGAGCTCGAGCAGCAGCCGATCGCGATCCGTATGTGCGCGAACCAGGTCGATGAGGGGCGGCCATAGGAGTTCCGCCGAGCCGAGCACGAAAACATCGATCGCGGGCGCCAGCGGCAGTGGGTTGATGGATGCAACCGCGCCGCCCATGACCAACAGCGGATGGCGGTGGTCACGTTGGTCTCGGCGGTGGGGAATGCCGGCGGCGCCAAGGGTGGCGATCAAGTTCGCGGCGTCGAGCTCGAACGAACAACTCCAAGCCAGCACATCGAGGTCGCCAAGCGGGCTGGCCCCGTCGAGGGTTCGACCGTCGCCCGATGGAGGGGCGAAAAACCGCTCGACACCGACGTCCTCACAGCCGGCTGCGAGCTCGACCGCCCACTGAAACGCGAGCGACGACATGGCGACGTGATAGGTGTTCGGGTAGCCGACACCAACGCGCAGTCGACCCGCGGGGCGCAGCTCGAACAGCCGCCGCTCGGCCGCCAACAGTCGATTGCGATCGATCTTCACCGTCAGAGGATAATGCACGCTGTACAATGATCGCTCGCGCGCAAGCTCGAAAGGATCCCGATCGTGGCCTCATCACCTCGCCAGGACTCTCCCCGCAGGCTCCTTATCGCGATCGACGGCCCCGCCGCGGCGGGCAAGTCGACGGTCGCCAAACGGCTCGCCGAGGAGCTGGGTGTGCCATATCTCGACACCGGAGCCATGTACCGCGCAGTGGCCCTGCTCGCCCTTCGCGACGGTCTCGAGGAACCTCTCGACCGAGCCGGAGCTCTGCGGGTGGTCGAGTTGATGGACCGCCACCGCATCACCGTTGAGGCCGGCGGCGGCGGCACCTCCGTCTTTGTCGACGGCGAGGACGTCGGCCCGGAGATCCGGACCCCCGAGTGCTCGTTGATGGCCTCCGCAGTTTCGGCCTTGCCAGGGGTGCGGAGCGCTCTGGTCCCGCTGCAACGTGAGCTCGGCCGAGCAAAGGGAGGTGTGATGGAGGGCAGGGATATCGGCACCGTCGTGTTCCCGGATGCCGCCCTCAAGTTTTTTCTCACGGCCAGCGTCGACGAACGCGCACAGCGGCGGCATCGCGACCTCTCGGCCAAGCACGTCGGAGCAAGCTTCGACGAGGTGCGGGAGCAGCAACAACAGCGCGACTTGCAGGACACATCGCGCACTGAATCGCCGCTTCAGGTGGCGCCCGGGTCGATCGTTGTGGACACCACCGGTTCCACCCTCGACGAGGTGGTAGAGCGGCTGATGAGGGAGGTCGCCAATCATTTGTCAAAGCCTGCTTGACAGCACAGGTCTGGAAACCGTAAGGTCATCAAATTACAGAGGCTAGGTTCATATGGGATGAATCTAGCGAGGAGGAACGGTCTTGAGCATGGACGCGGACATCAATGGTGATCAGGAACAGGAGAACGGGATGAACGGGCTGTCGATGGAGCAGCTCATGGAAACCTCTCTCCAGTCCCTGAAGGAAGGCGAGGTCGTTCACGGAACGGTCGTCGCCATCGACGGTGACGAGGTGCTGGTCGACATCGGTTACAAGTGCGAGGGCAGCGTTCCGGTTTCCGAGTTCACCGACTCCGAGACAGCGGAGGTTCAGGTCAGGGTAAATGACGAGGTCGAGGTCTTTGTCGAGAGATTCGACGAGTCCGAGGGGCGGGTTCGGCTGTCTCGTGACCGGGCCGCCAAACTCAAAACCTGGCGGGTGATCGAAGAGGCGTTCAAGAGCGGGTCGCCGGTTCGGGGAAGGGTGCTGGAGCGAGTCAAGGGTGGACTGTCGGTGGATATCGGGGTGCGGGCCTTTCTGCCGGGATCGCTGGTCGATCTGCTCCCCAATCGCCGCCTTGAAGACTATCTCGAACAGGAGATCGAGGCGCGGATCATCTCTTTTGATCGCCGGCGATCCAACGTCGTTTTGTCGCGCAAGGCGATCCTCGAGCAGGAGCAGGGCAAGGCAAAAGAAGAGACCATGATGACCCTCGAGGAGGGCGGACTGGTCAAAGGCGTGGTCAAAAACCTGACCGACTACGGAGTTTTTGTCGACCTCGGCGGGCTCGACGGCCTCCTTCACATCACCGACATTTCGTGGGGCCGGGTCGGGCACCCCAGCGAGTACTTCAAAGTCGGCGACGAGGTCGATGTCGTGGTGCTTCGCTTCGATCGCGAGCGCGAGCGCGTCTCCCTCGGCTATAAGCAACGATTCGAGGACCCGTGGATCCTGGTTCCCGAGAAGTATCCGGTCGGCAAGCGCGTCGAGGGCAAGGTCGTGAGCATCGTCGACTATGGCGCCTTCGTGGTTCTCGAGGAGGGCGTCGAGGGGCTCATCCACGTCAGTGAGATGTCATGGACAAAAAAGATCAAGAACCCTCGTTCACTCCTCGAGATCGGGCAGGACGTCGAGGTGGTCGTTTCCGAGGTTGATTCCGACAAGCGCCGCCTTTCGCTGTCTCTGCGCGCGACCGAGCCCAATCCGTGGGAACAAGTCGCTGAGACCTACAGCGTCGGCAACAAGATCAAGGGAGTGGTCCGCAACCTCACTGACTTCGGCGCATTCGTCGAGATCATTCCCGGCGTTGACGGGTTGGTCCATATCTCGGACATGTCGTGGACGCGACGCATCAACCACCCCTCCGAGGTAGTCCAGAAAGGTGAGGAGGTCGAGGCCCTGATAACCTCCATCGACTCGTACAACCAGCGCATATCGTTGTCGATGAAAGAGCTCCTGCCCAATGAATGGGAGGAATACGCAAATACTCACGGCGTCGGTGACGTGGTCTCCGGCAAGGTCACCAATATCACGGATTTCGGTGTCTTCGTCGAACTTGCGCCAGGCGTCGAGGGACTGTGCCACATCTCGGAAATCGACCGTGACGAGAGCCTGGCCCTGGCAGAAATGTTCGCCACCGAGCAGGCCGTGCGCTGCCGGATCCTCCGCATCGATTGGCACGAGAGCCGCATCGGCCTGTCGATGCATACCATCGAACAGGACGGTGTCGTCGACGAAAGCGGAGGCGATGTCAGCGACTCCGGCGGCACCGAAACCGCGATGGCGGCCGCTTTGCGCGCCGGCGGCGTGGTCGAGGCCGATGACACAGACGAGGGAGCAGTCGAGGCAGAGACGGAGGCCGCAGCTTCGGACGGGGAAGTGCCCGCAGACGTCGAAACGGAAGCAACCGCCGAGGAGTCCAACGAGGACGAGGCGCACGCGGTCGAGGCCGCGGCGTCGGGCGATGGGGAGGGCGAGGAAGACGACAATGAGGGGGCGCCCGGCGAGATGGCCGAGACGGCGGCGGAAGCCGCCGGTGATGACGAGGAGACGAAAACGGAGTGAAGGCGGTCCGTTCGGGCTGCAGAAGAGCAAGGAGCACCACGCCATGACGATGACCAAAGCTGATCTTGTGGAAGCGGTTGCCGATGCTGCTGACGTGCCTCGCAAGCAGGCGGACGAGGTCGTGCAGGTGATACTCGAAAGCATCATCTCCGCCCTGCGGCGTGATGAAAAGGTCGAGCTCCGCGGCTTCGGCTCGTTTCGCATCCGGCGGCGGGGAGAGCGCACCGGGCGCAACCCCAAGACCGGCGAGCAGGTCCACGTTCCACCCAAGAAAATCCCGTATTTCAAGCCGGGAAAGCACCTCAGGGAAGAGCTGTTGCAGCAGTGAGCGGAGATGGCAGGGATCATCTTCGCCCCTTGGCGGCTTGAGTACGTGTCGAAAGTGGATGATCGTGACCGGAGTCGATGCATCTTCTGCGATGCTTTTGCTTCGCAGGACGACCGGGCGACGTTGACCCTGCGACGCGATTCGCGGTCCTTCTCCCTTCTCAATCTTTACCCGTACACCACCGGGCATGCGATGGTGGCTCCGATAGCCCACTGCAGCGAGCTCTTCGAGGTCGATGAGACCACCCTCACCGAGATGATGCGGAGCGCTCAAGATCTCATGGCCGCGTTGCGCGAGGTCTACAGCCCGCACGGTTTCAACGTCGGTTTCAATGTCGGAGAGGCTGCCGGCGCGGGCATCGAGGAGCATCTCCACCTGCACGTTGTTCCCAGGTGGCGCGGCGACAACAACATGATGACCGTGGTCGGCGCTACCCGGGTGGTGCCCGAAGACCTGGGTCGGACCCTCGAGCGGATGCGGGAAGCGCTGCTGAGATCGAGCGGAGGCGGTAGATGACCACCGACGGGCCGAAAACGAGCAAGGGCAAAGGCAAGCGGCCGACTGACAGCGGGACTGCCGAGGAACGAAAGAGGGCGCCATTCGCAGTCCTGGCGGCGGCGTGGCTGTTTCCCGGGCTCGGTCACTGGATTCTCGGAAAGCGGAAGCGAGCCGTGGTTTTCGCGGTCGTGATCGTGTGTGCATTCGTGACCGGCGTTCTTCTCGATGGCGAGCTCGGCGCGCCGAAAACGCAGAGCCCGTTCTCGTGGTTGGCAGCCTTCGCCTGCCTCGGCAACGGAGTCCTCTATTTTGCGCGGATGCTGTGGCTCAACGGGCTCGGTGGATTCATCGGCAGCATTCCCTATGAACTTCAGGGCGGCGGCAACCCCTCGGCAGCGGGCTTTGCTTACGGCAATACCTTCCTCTACACCGCTGGATTGATGAATCTCCTGACGGTTCTGGACGCCTCCGATATCGCGCGCGGCGAAAAGGTCTGAGATGGACCATCTGGCCCTCCTGCTCTGGCACGCGTTCCTGGTTTCGATGTTCTTCGCCTACCTGTGGCGATCAACCGCCAGCGGACGCCGCAACCTCTTCCTCAGGACCTTTCTGATCATGATCGTCGGCGGCACCGTTCTCGGCTGGCTGATGTATCCATTCCCCTGATCATGGCGCGGCATCCGAGGGCGTTGCTGGTGGCAAATGTGGTCTACGCGGCCGCGTACCTAAGGATGACCTGGGGTGAGAAGGACGAAGGCCGATGAGCGGGCGAGATGTGCTGATCGTCGCCGGCGAGGTGTCAGGTGATATCCACGCCGGCAACATGCTCGAACAACTGCGGCGGATGGTACCCACGGTCGAGGCCTTCGGCGTCGGCGGTGAACGCCTGCTTGACGCCGGATTGGAGCCGCTGGCGTCGAGCGACGAGCTCTCCCATATGGGGCTGGTCGAGGTGCTGCGCGAGCTGCCGCGAATTCGCCGGCTCTTGCTCGGACTGGTCGCGGCGGCGGACCGCAGGCGCCCCGCGCTCGCAGTACTGGTGGATTCACCCGATTTCAACCTTCGACTTGCGGCCCGTCTCCGTCGGCTCGGCATTCCGGTCGTGCTCTATGTTTCGCCCCAGCTGTGGGCATGGCGCAGTGGCCGGGTCCGAGTGGTGCGCCGTCTGGCGAACGAGGTGCTGTGCATCTTGCCCTTCGAGGTACCGTTCTACCAGGCGCACGGTGTAAAGGCGCGCTACGTCGGCCACCCGTTGGTCGACGAGATCGAACGGGTCGGACTGCGGGAGCTATCGGCGCATCCGGCGCAGGGGCGGCTCGCGATGTTGCCCGGATCGAGGGAGATGGAGGTGAGACAGCTGCTCCCGGTGATGCTGCAGGCCCTCAAGAAGATGCCGCCGGAAGCGGTCGCTGAGGCGGTGGTTGTGGAGGCGCCTGGGATGGAGAAATCCATTGACCGCGTGCTCGCGGATGTCGGCACAGACTCGAGGCTGCAACGGGTGCGGGGAGATGCGCGCCGTCAGGCCCTTGCGGACTGCGAGCTGGCGTGGACCGCATCGGGCACCGCCACCCTCGAGTGCGCCCTGCTCGAGGTACCGATGGTTGTGGGCTATCGCCTGCAGCCGGTTTCGTTTGCGGTCGCCAAACTCCTGGTCCGGGTCCCCAATGTGGCCCTCGTCAACCTGATTGCGGGTCGGACGCTCGTGCCCGAGCTCCTTCAAGGCGCGTGGAACCCGGAAAGCCTGACGGCGATCTCGGCCGAGTTGTTGGCCGGCGGCGCCCATTCCCAACGCGCCGGTCTGGCGCAGGTCCGGGCAGAGATGGGAGATCCGGGGGCCTCTATGAAGGCGGCGCAGGCGATCGCCGAGTACCTCGGTTAAGACACCACCCCCAATCCTGGATGCAGAGGAGAAAAGGGGCGGAGGGGCGAGGAGATCACCATCCATCCGGTTGGTCGAGACCTCTGGCGCTCTGCACTTCTGCTCCTCTGCATTGATATGGATTGAGGGTTGGGACTGAGAGCCAATCGAAAACCGGGTTAGAATCCCCTCCCTGGAGGATCGATGAGCAAGGCGCGCGCGGTCGGCCCCGAGCCGCAAGATCCCCGTCCCGTCCGGGTCGGCATGATCAGTCTCGGATGTGCCAAGAACCTAGTCGACGGCGAGATGATGCTGGGGCACCTCGAACGGGCCGGTATCGAACTCACCGCCGACGCCGACAGCGCCGATATCGTGCTCGTCAATACCTGCGGATTCATCACCGACGCCAAACGCGAGTCGATCGATTCGATCCTCGAGGTGGCGCGAGCCAAACAGAGAGGAGAGGTGCAGCGGCTGGTGGTCACCGGGTGCATGGCTCAGGCCTATGCCGACGAGTTGCGGCGGGAGATCCCCGAAATCGACGCATTTGTCGGGCTCGACGAGCTCGAGCAAATCACCGATGCGGTCCGCGGCGAGCTCGCCGCTCATATCCCGGACCAGCGCGGCGCCCTCAGGCTCTACGATCATCACAACCCACGAGTGCTGTCGACGGGCAGTTTTGCCTACCTCAAGGTCGCGGAAGGCTGCGACAACCCGTGCTCGTTCTGCCACATCCCGGCGATGCGCGGCAGGTTCCGATCGCGGCCGATCGACGATCTGGTCAGCGAAGCGCTGGCGCTCGAGAAGGGAGGTGTCAAGGAGCTCGTTCTGATAGCCCAGGACACGACGCGCTACGGCGAAGACCTCCAACCCGCCAACCGCCTTCGCGACCTGGTCGAGGCGCTCCTGAAAGCCACCGCGGTGCCATGGATCCGGTTCCTGTATGCCTACCCGGCAACCCTCGACGAGAGGCTCTTCGAAGCTCATGGCGGCCGACCGGAGGTTCCTGCCGTACCTCGATATTCCGCTCCAGCACGCGAGTCGTTCTGTACTCAAGGCGATGAAGCGGGGAGGCGATGCCCGCAGCTACCGCGCGATGATCGATCGCGCGCGGGCGATCGTCCCCGATCTCACCCTGCGGACGACATTCATCGTCGGCTTCCCGGGCGAGGGCGAAGAGGAGTATGCCGAGCTTCTGGACTTTGTCCGTGAGATTCGATTCGATCACCTGGGGGCATTCACCTATTCGTGGCAGGAAGAAAATCCGGGCGCCGACCTCGGCGACCCCGTCCCGGAAGAGCTGAAGGATGAAAGGCGCCGCCTCCTGATGGAGGCGCAACAGGAAATAGCCCTCGAGCTCAATAACCGCCTTGTCGGCAGGAGATTCCCGGCCCTGGTCTCGGGACCGTTGCCGGAAATGGAGCTCCTCCTCGAAGCGCGGCTCGCACGCCAGGCGCCCGAAATCGATGGCCGCCTTCTCATCAACGACGGCACCGCAACCGCCGGCTCACTGGTCGAGGTGGAAATCACCGACGCCCACCCCTACGATCTCGTGGGACGAATCGTGCGCGTCGTCGAGCCGGGAAGAGCCGGCGGCTCGCGCCTCCCGGTGATCGGCTGAGGAGCCCGGGTGGAAGTTCTTCGCGACCCGCTGGGCAACGACGAACCGCCGCACGGCGCCGTGCTGAGCATCGGCAACTTCGACGGCGTACACGTCGGGCACCAGACGGTTTTGTCGCACGTCGCACAACGCGCCAGCGGCCTCGGTGTGCCATCGATGGCCCTGACCTTTGATCCTCATCCGGTGAAGCTGTTGCGTCCGGCTGACGCGCCGGCCCTGTTGACAACCCTCGAGCAGCGTCTGTCGCTGATCGCTCTGACCGGCATCGAGATCTGTCTGGTGCTACCGTTCACCCACCGCGTGTCCCGGATGAGTGCGGCGGCATTTGTCCACGATGTCCTGGTTGAGCGGCTGGCGGTGCGGGAGGTCTATATCGGCCGCAACTTTCGCTTCGGCGCAGACCGCGGCGGCGACGTCGAGCTCCTCACGACCATGGGCGGCGAACTCGGTTTCACGGCGGCCTCGGCCCCAATCGTCGAACGCGGTGGCGACGTCGTCTCGTCAACCAGAGTGCGGGAGGCGGTGTCAACCGGGGCGGTCGAGGATGCGGCCGAACTCCTGGCGCGGAAATTCTTCATCGACGGACGGGTGCTCGAGGGCAAGCGGCTTGGCAGGACCCTCGGATTTCCGACCCTCAATATCGAAGTCGAGAACGAGCTCCACCCGGCACGCGGTGTCTATGTGACCGCGGTTCATATCCCCTCGTTCTCGCGAACGTTTCCGGCGGTGACCAACATTGGAGTCCGCCCCACCATCTATCAGGACTCGCTGACCACCGTCGAGAGTCACCTCCTCGATTTCACGGCCGATGTCTATCGCGAGCATGTGCGACTGTTTTTCATCCGCCGGTTACGGGACGAGCGCTCCTTCGAATCGACCACGCAGCTCATGAAGCAGATCCGCCTCGATGTCGACGATGCCCGGGATCTTTTCGAAAGACATCCGATCGACGACCCGTCGTTGGTTCTCCCGTGAGCCTTACGACCGTCCTGGTGCTGCTCTTTGCTCTGACTGTTTCGGCGACTCTGCTCGTCATCGTGGTGGCCCTCGTGTGGTGGATCGACCGCTACGATCGCGAACCCATCCATCTCGTCGCGATGGTGTTTCTCTGGGGAGCGTCCGCGGCACCTCTGATATCGGTGGCCGCGGTCTCGGCGGTCACCGGACTGCTGGCCGGTGTCGACCCGACGCGGTTGATAGGGCTGATCGGAGTGGGTGTCGAGACACCCCTGATCGAGGAGCTCGCCAAGGGTGTGGGCATTCTGTTGGTCGTCATCTTCTCGAGCAAGTTCGACAACCCGACTGACGGAGTGGTTTACGGCACTGCAGCGGGGCTCGGGTTTGCAGTCACCGAAAACGTCATCTATGGCATGGGAGCAGGCATCAGCTACGACAAGTTGTCCGGGATCGCCCTGTTGCTCGGCGGTCGGACCCTGCTGTCGGCCGGCGTCCATGCCCTCGCAAGCGCCGCATTCGGCGGATTTGTCGGCCACGCCGTCCTCACCGCCAGGAAGTGGGGTCGGGCGGCTTGGACGGCCACCGGTCTGGCTGCGGCCGTGACCATTCACGGGTCGTGGAATCTGGCGCTCGTGATGTTCGGGCCGACCGGGGAAAACGGCGCGCTGCGGCCGTGGCTGGCGGTCTTGCCGGCTCTTTACCTGCTGTACGCGCTGACGCTGGCCCTTTTCCTTCACTCCGAACATCGCATTCTGCGGCGCCAGCTCGCCGAGGAAGTCGAACGGGGGTTCGTACCGGCGTGGGTTTCTGAGGTCATTCCCTACTATCGGCGTCGGATCCGTCGTGACTGGTGGCCGGCCCGGAGCGAGCGCACGGTGATCGCGCGTCTCCTGACACGGATGGCCTTTCGCAAGCAAGCGCTTCAGTACCTGCCACCGGCCGAGGCTTCGATCGCTTCACTGGAGGTCGTAAAGCTCCGCCGACGGCTGCGCGAGATCCTCGGGCCCAGAGCCGACCAAATCGACGACTGAATTGTCAAAGCTTTGTCGAAAGCCGGAACAGGGACGCCCCCGAAACGATAGGATGGGCGCATGAAACCAGTCATTGCCGAGCTCGATTCGATCGGGCTGCTGGCCTTGGTTGGCGAGCGGCAGCTCGATGACCTCGAGGTCTTGCAGGTCTTGCGCTCACCGTTCTGCACGGTCCAGATCGCCGAGTTGATCGCTGCCGACCCCAAGCTGCTGGACGCACACGCGATTCGCGAGCGGCTGGCGGGTTTCCCTGGTTTCAGCTTCAGCCGGGCTCTCGACATGTTGAGCACGCTTCCATGGGCCTCACTTCTGTCTTTATCGCAGACACCGCGAACCCCTCCCGTGGTGCGTCGCCAAGCCGAACGCAAGGTCCTGTCTCAAATCGTGTCGATGACCCTGGGAGAAAAAATCGCCCTCGCACGACGCGCCCACCGGGCAATCCTCCCAACCCTGATCTCCGGCGGTGATGGGCAGGTTCTTTCCGCCCTGCTCGACAATCCGAGGCTGGTGGAGAACGATATTCTTGTGATGCTCAACACCGCCGAGCCCCCCCCCGAATTCTTTGCCGAGCTCGCCCGGCATCGAAAGTGGGGGCAGTACCTCCGGGTCCGGCGGGCGATTGTCGAGTGCCCGCATTCGCCTCTGCCGCTTGCTCTCAGCGTCCTGGTGCAGCTCCCAACGAGCGAGCTGCGGAGGGTGATCGCCCGCCCAGACCTGCCGGAAAAGGTTCGCGACGCGGCTCGATTGTTGCTCGAACGAGAGGCCCGCGGCAGGCGGGGAGTGGTAGAATCCAGCATAGATGTCGGCAATGGAGGGGCCGCCCAACCACCCGAAGGCCTTCGGTGAGGAGCTGCGACGGCTGCGCGAAAGCGCTGGACTGTCGGTGGAGGATATCGCCGACGAAACGAAGATCTCACTCCAGATCCTTCGCTGCCTCGAGACCGGCGATTTTCGCTTTCTTCCGCAAAAGGTGTTCAGCCGCAATTTTGTCACCCAGTACGCGGCGGTTGTCGGGGCCGATCCGCACCTCCTCGCCGAGTTGTTCGAGGCCGCCTGGGACCGCTTTCTGCTCGCCTCTGGCGTTCATCTTCGCGCCGAGACGGACGACACCCCCGTGGGCCGCACGATTCGCTGGCGTTTCTGGGTGCCGGTCATCGTTGCCGGGGTGATTCTGGTGGCGGCCACCGTGGTGATCGTCAGGAGCTCTGCGCCAAATGTCCACCTCGCGTCGAAATCGCGTCCGACGCCCGTACCTCGCACACCAGCACGCGAGCTTCGCCCTCCCGTCACACGTGCGCCTGACGCGACCGCAGTTGCCAACGATGCCGACAGGGTCTCGATTATTCTCCGGGTGCACCCGGAAATGGAATGTTGGATCCACTTCCGTGACCGGGACGGAATCGCCGGCGGCAAGTTGCTCGCCGGCGGAACGGAGGAAGTGATCGATCTCATGGGTCCGGTCAAGCTCACCGTCGGCGACGCCGACGCCGTGGTCATCGAGGTCGCGGGGGTCGAGTACTCGGGCCTCGGTCGATCGGGGCAGGTCGTTCACACCGAGGTCAGCTCTGACGGGTTGGTGGTCCTCGGACCGAGGGCGCGCAATGACTGACGGCAAGCTGGCCACAGCCGCCGACCTCATCGAAGGGATCATCAGGGGCAGGGTGCCCCGGCAGGTTCGTCTCTTCGCCGCCCAGGGCCTGCTTCCGGTCTCGCGTGAGGACCTTCTCAGCCTGCAGACGATTCTCAGCTCGGACCCGGACGAGGAGTTGGCGGCAATTGCCGCGAAATCACTGCGAGGTGAAGAGGAGAAGACCATCCTCGACTGGCTCCGAGACAACCCGCCCGAATCGTTGGTTCTTGACCAGCTCATCCGTGTTCGGGACGGCGAAGCGGTGTGGGCGGCGGTGGCGGCCCACGCGAACGTCTCCGACGAGACCCTGCGCGTGCTGGCGAGAAATGCCACACCGCTGGTCCAGGACATCATCATCACCAACCAGGTTCGGGTTCTCGGCTGTCTCGAGATTCTCGAAGATCTGCACTCCAACTCCCAGGTCACCCAGGTCGTCTTGCGGCGGGTGCGAGAGTTCGAGGAGGAGTTCATCGAAAAGGTCCTGGCGGAGCAGGAGGCTGCGGCAGCTGCCGGGCCGAGCGTCGAAGAGGCCATTCACGCGCTTCACGCCATCGGCGCCCACATCCCCAAAGAAGCCACGATGCCGTACCCGATATCGGAGGACCCTGCCCTCATCGACGCGATCAAAAAATCCAACGTGGATGCGCACGCGCGGCTCTTGAAGATGAGCGTTCACGAGCGAATCATTTGCGCCCTCAGGGGGACCTCCGAAGAGCGCGCGGTTCTCATCAACAGCCGCAACCGTCTCATCCAACGGTCTGTCCTGGCGTGCCCCAAATTGTCGGAAAACGAAATCGAGCGGTTTGCGGCCTCGCGAAGCGTGGCCGAGGAGGTCATCCGCTTGATAGCTGAAAACAAACGGTGGCTGCGTCAGTACACGGTGGTCATCGCCCTCGCCCTCAACCCCAAGACGCCGGTGTACACGGCGAGAAGCATCCTCATGAGACTGAACCATCGTGACCGGATTCGGGTTTCCCGCGATCGAAATCTCAATCCGATCACCCGAAAGATGGCGGCGCAGCTCGCCGACACACGAAGATAAGACAGCCCTCGATCACCCCAGATCCGAACCCATCAGTCGTTGCGAAGCCTTTGTGAACGTGGTAGTTTCGTCCTGTTGCCAATGGAGTGATCGACGATGCGCCATCAAGTCACGTTGTACGACACTTTGGGTGTGGAAAGGGACGCCAGCGACCAGGACGTTCGCAAGGCGTTCCGGAGGCTCGCGCTCAAGTATCACCCGGACCGTTTCACCGGCGAGAAGAGGCAGGAGGCGGAGGAAAGGTTTCAGGGGATCACAGAGGCGTTCAACGTGCTCAGCCATCCTGACAGCCGGGCAAAATACGACAAGGAAATCTCGCAGGGCACCGACCTCAAGAAAATGGACGCCAAGGAGATAGCGCGCCGCCTGGCTGCGAAGGGTTCGCAGGCCATGCGAGAGGGCAAAATGGCCGAAGCCGTGGAGCACCTCAAGATGGCGATCGACCACGACGACAGCAACTCGAGGGCCCACTACTTTTATGGCCAGGTCCTGGCACGAATTCCAGGCAAGGAGCGCGACGCCCTGCGGCATGTCGAAAAGGCCGCAACCCTCGATTCCAGCAACGCAACCATACTGGCTGAAGCGGCCATGTTGTCACTCGCAGCGGGTATGAAGACCCGGGCGATTCGTCACGCCGAGGGGGCCCTGGCGCTCGATCCCACAAACACCAAGGCGAACGAGGTGCTTGCAGAAACAGAGGGTGATGGCAAAGCCAAGGGGAGCGGCCTTTTTGATCGCTTCCGAGGACGGAGCTGAATCGGCGTGGCGGTCGATGCGGGTAACCGATTCGAAATCGAGGCGTGCGGGGCCACCGACGTCGGAATGAAGCGTCGCCTCAACGAGGACGTATTCGTTCTCGATCACGAAGTGGGCGTGTACGTGGTTGCTGATGGTATGGGCGGACATGCGGCGGGCGAGGTTGCTTCCCGGGTCGCGACCGACGAAATCATGGCGACATTCAGAAAGGGCCCGAACGACGCCAACGAGACCTGGCCGGATCACTGGAACACCGACCTCAGCGCGACTGCCAATCTCATTGTAGAGGCGATTGTGGCCGGTCACCACCGGGTGACCCTGGCGATGAACAGGAATGTTGATCTCAAGGGCATGGGAACCACGGTCGTGGTCGCAGCACATGATCCAATCGACGGGAAACTGGTGATCTGCCACGTCGGAGACAGCCGCGCCTACCGATATCGGAGTGGCGACCTTCGCCTGTTGACAAGCGACCACTCGTGGGTCCACGAGCAGGTGGAGGCAGGGTTCCTGACCGAAGAAGCCGCCCGAACACACCCCCTCAAGAACGTGGTGACGCAGGCGCTCGGCGGGAGCAGCGAACCGAGGGTCGACGTATTGGAAGCGGAGATTCAAGAAGGAGACGTGTATCTTCTGTGCTCCGACGGCCTCAACTCGATGCTCACCGATGATGAGATTGCTGCCGTCGTGGAGACCGGTGGATCTCTCGACGAAACCTGCGATCGACTCATCAAGGCCGCCAATGAGCGGGGCGGCAACGACAACATCAGCGTTGTCCTCCTGCGCCCGCGTCGCGTCTCGGACGGGCCCCCGTCCTGATAATCCGAAGATCCGCGCTGCGTGCGGGCGGCTGCCCGGGAACCCGACACACCTCCGCGCTTTGACGATAGACGGAGAGATGCATGTCCGATTTCAAGCTCGAACGACAACCGGGGTACGGCGGAGTCCCGGGACAGCTGTTGCTGGTGATCCTCGACGGAGTCGGCCTCTATCGAGGACGGAAGGAAGGCTACGACGCCAACGCCTTTGATCTCGCCGACACCCCAAACCTGGATCGTATATTCGATTCGGCGCCCGTCTTCCTGAAGCTCAAGGCCCACGGTAGGGCGGTTGGGCTGCCGAGCGACAACGACATGGGGAACTCGGAAGTCGGCCACAACGCCATCGGCGCGGGTCGGATTTTCGAGCAGGGCGCAAAGCTCGTGAATCGAGCGATCGCAGACCGCAGCCTGTTCGACGGCGAGGTGTGGCAGCGGCTGGCCGAGCAAGTAAAAACGGCCGGCTCCACGTTTCACCTTATCGGGCTGTTGTCGGACGGCAACGTTCACAGCCACATCTCGCATCTCGAGGCGATGATCCGCCATCTGGCGGCGGAGGGCGTGGGCCGGATTCGGGTGCACGCGCTGGCAGACGGCCGTGACGTCGATCCGGTGTCCTTCGATCGTTACCTGGCGCGGCTCAACCTGGTGCTGAGCGAGGTCCGAGATTCGGGGGCTGATGCCGAGATCGCATCCGGCGGGGGCCGCATGCAGATCACGATGGACCGCTATGGGGCGAACTGGGACATGGTTCGGCGCGGGTGGAAAACGCACGTGCTGGGGGAGGGGAGAGGCTTTGCCGGCGCCATGGAAGCGGTCGAAACCCTTCGCCGTGAGGCCCCGGGCATCATCGACCAGGACCTGCCGCCATTCGTGATTGTCGATGATGATAGTGCCCCGATCGGTTCGATCCAAGATGGTGACGCGGTGGTCTTCTGGAACTTCCGTGGAGACCGTGCAATCGAAATCTCGCGCGCATTTACCGAAGAGGACTTCGACGGTTTCGATCGCGGGCGACTCCCCGAGATCCTGTACGCAGGCATGATGGAGTACGACGGCGACCTGAAGATGCCGCCACTGTACCTCGTCAACCCACCGGCAATTGCCCGCACCGTCTCCGAGTACCTCGTGCACAACGGAGTTTCACAGCTGGCGGTTGCGGAAACCCAGAAGTTCGGACATGTCACATATTTCTGGAACGGCAACAACTCCGAGCCATTCGACGCCGGGCTCGAGGACTGGGTGGAGTTGCCGTCAGATGACATTCCATTCGATCTCGCGCCTGAGATGAAGGCGCAGGAGGTGACAGAGGTCGTGCTGGCCGACCTCGAATGTAGAGGCCATCGGTTCATTCGGGTCAATTTCGCCAACGGCGACATGGTCGGCCACACGGGTTCGCTCGACGCCGCGATTCGCGCCATGGAGGTCGTTGACCGTTGCATGGGTGAGATCGAGGATCGAGTGCGCGAGACGGGCGCGACCATGATCGTGACCGCCGACCACGGCAACCTGGAAATGATGTGGGAGGTCGATTCCAAGACCTCGACTTTGAAAACAGACGCCAACGGAAAGCCGATGATGAAGACCAGCCACACCCTTTCGCCGGTCCCGTGGTGCGTGCTCGGTGCCGACGCCTCGCGTTTCGTCGCCAACGCGGACCTTGCCGAACCGGGGCTCGGGAACATCGCGGCCACCATTCTCCTGCTGCTCGGTTATCAAGCACCCTCCGACTATCTTGCCGGCGTTGCTGCTGCCAAGGGGCGGGCGGTTTTGACTGCTTTCACCCCCTTCTGTTAGAGTCCCTGAATGGCGATTCCAACGCCCCCGTTTCTCGAGTCTATCGAGGGGTTGCGAGTCCGCGTTCGCGAGCTCGAGTCTGCCGGCACTTCCGCTTCAGACACCGAGGAAGACCTGATCGCTGCCCGGCGCGAGCTTGATGCGGCGATTCGGCAGACATTTGCAAACCTGACGCCCTGGCAACAGTGCCAGCTTGCGCGTCACCCGGAACGTCCGTACACCCTCGCCTACTACCACAGCATTTTTTCGGACTTCACCGAGATCCACGGCGACCGCGCGTTCGGTGACGATCCGGCGATCGTCGCCGGTTTTGCGCGATTCGAGGGCGAGCCGGTGGTTGTCGTTGGCCACCAGAAAGGACGCGATACCGCCGAAAAACTGCGTCGAAACTTCGGCATGCCGCGGCCGGAGGGCTACCGCAAGGCGATTCGGGTGATGAAGATCGGAGCACGCTTCAAAAGACCGATCATCTCCTTTGTCGACACCCCGGGGGCTTACCCCGGCATCGACGCCGAGCAGCGCGGTCAAGCCGAGGCCATCGCCAACAACCTGATCGAGATGGCGGGACTTCCGGTACCGATTATTGTCATCGTCACGGGCGAAGGCGGTTCGGGAGGTGCGCTTGCCCTCGGAATCGGCGATCGCATCCTGATGCTGGAACATGCGATCTACTCGGTAATTTCACCGGAAGGATGCGCGGCTATCCTCTGGAAGGACCAGGCGAGGGCCGAGGACGCGGCGAGCTCGCTTCGGCTGACCGCCAAAGACCTCAAGGGTTTCGGTATTGTCGACGAGATCATTCCCGAGCCTCCGGGTGGCGCGCACATGGACCCCGGGCGTATGGCGGACCTGATCTCGGACGCGATACGTCGCAACCTGAAGCTCCTGCGCAAGCTCAAGCCGGACGCTCTGGTCAATCGCCGATTCAAAAAGTTCCGCTCGATGGGCCTCTTCAGCGACCGCTGATTTCCGGGCTTATGGCCAACCGCAACCAACCAGTCCGCACCGAGCCCGCCGAGCCTTTCAACGCGAGGCGACGGAGCGGTGACAGATGAGCGTCGTCTCTCGGACCTGGCTGCGCAGGTTTACGGCCCTGGCGATGGTCGTCGTCCTTGCCGTGATGGCGATCATGGTCGCACAGAGGTTTCGCAAGTTGCGCAGCCCGGTCGCCGAGGTCGACAGCAACGAAGTCCTGAGCGGTCAGGGTGATCGTGTGGGTTCGGTCTACAACGGGTTCGAGTTCGTCGAACGGGTCGCCGGCAAAATGATTTTCGAGTTGCTGTCGAAACGCACCCTCGGGCTTTCGTCAGGCTGGCACGAGATCGAAGGTGTGCGCCTCCAGTTTTTCAACAATGGCGAACCGGGACCGATTCTGACCTGCGATGGTGCGAGCTTCAACATCCAGACCCGAGATGCCCACCTCGAGGGTGGGGTCCGCATCGAAATGCCGAGCGGCGCCGTGTTGACGACTGACGCCGGCAGGTTCGAAGCCAGTTCGAGGCGCTTCACCGCCAACTCGGATGTCTACTTTGTTTCGGCCGGCAGCTTTGGAAGGGCGCGGAACGCCGCCTATGACTTTGCGGACGACCACGTGATCCTGAGCGGTGGGGTGAATCTCAGCTCCAAGGATGGCGCCACTCTCACAGCACCGATTGCCGTCTACCAGCGCCCCGACAACACGATTCTATTCGATGAGGGCGCCAGGGTCCGTTTGAACGCATCCGAGGTCGAGGCGCCGATAGTGCAGGGTGGAGCTGGAGAAGGACGACGGCCCGCCCCACCGGATCGTGTTTTCGGGGGGGGTGAGAGCCGTCGGCACGGAGCTCTCGAGCGGCGGGTCAATCGACGCGTGGATGGAAAGCGCCGAGGCCGTGAGCGATGGCGCTGGACGTTGGCAGGTGGCAGCCACGACTACCGGTCCGTGGGTCACCGTCCGCTTTGTTGGCGGCGAGGGCTACTTCGAACGGACCCTCAAAACGTGGATCCTGCGAGCGAGTATCGCCGAAGACGGCATCCTCAACCTCCGCGCCGAACGTGGAGTCTGCATTCGTGAGATTCCGGTCGAGGGTCCACCGAGGAGCGCCGAGGCGAGGGATGCGCGGGTCTGGTTTGCCGACGGTCAGGCGACGGATATCGAGTTGATCCGTGACGTCGTCCTCCGAGCGGACGATCTCGAGGGTCGCGCCTACCGCGCCCGACTCTCGCCGAAGGCAGGATTGACGATGCTCCACGGGGATCCGGCGGGTCCTGAACGGGTCGTCCTGTCAAGCGAACGGGCGCGTATCGGTTGCGACCAGGCCCAGCTCTTCAATTCTGACGGTCGGGCCGAAGCCCGCGGCAACGTCCAGGGATTCATCGAGGAGGTTTCGATGATGGGAGACCGCGAGGGGGAGTCGTCTCCGGCCCACTTCGCCTCCGAGATCCTGGAGGTCGCCGAAAACGGCTCGACCTATCACCTGCGCGAGAACGCAAGGCTGTGGCAGGGGCATCGCCTTCTGCTGGCCGATGACCTCGTATACCGCCACGACACCGTCGCGGTGCGCGCCGCGGGACACGTGCGGACCAGCTTGCCGGCTTCTCAGTTCGAGCCGGATGGAAACCCCGACGACGACATCGTCGTCGATTCACGATCCCTCGACTACGAGCAGAGCGCCGGGACTGCCATCTACCGCGGGAACGTTCGCTACAGCGATCCCAAACACACACTTTCGGCCGCGGAACTCATCATATTTTTCGACGATCACGATAAAGTGACGGCGGTCGAGGCAGAGGGCTCGGTAGAGCTTGTCGAGCTCGAGACCGGCCGCAGGATGACCGGTCAGAAGGCTCGTCGGGAGGTGGCGACCCAGACCATGACAGTCGTCGGCAGCCCGGTTCGTCTTTCCGACCCGACAGGAAACGTGGTTTCCGGGTCCTCGTTGACCTGGAATCAGGCCGATGGTACGGTCACGGTCGCCGGAGGCACCGAAACGATCTATTACCCGGAGGAGAGACCCTGAGCCCGAAAGCACTCGACCTCGTCGCTCAGGGCCTCCGCAAGGCGTATCGTGGACGCTGGGTGGTCGACGATATCAGCCTCGGCATCGCGCCGGGAGAAATCGTCGGCCTCCTGGGGCCGAACGGAGCCGGCAAAACCACCTGCTTTTACATGATGGTGGGTCTTGTCCAACCCAACCAGGGGCGAGTCATCCTTGGCGACCGGGACATCACCGAAGAACCCATGTACCGCCGCGCCCGGATGGGCGTCGCCTACCTGGCTCAGGAACCGAGCTCGTTCAAACGGCTGTCGGTCGAGGACAACATCTGGCTGATATTGGAAGCGCTCGGCACCGAAACACGCGAGGCCCACGACCGGATCGACAACCTGCTCGAGGACTTCGGGCTGTCCGATCATCGGAGGCAGCGCGCGGAAACCTTGTCGGGGGGTGAGAGGCGTCGTCTCGAGGTCGCCCGCGCGCTTGCGACCGAGCCCACGTTCATTCTTCTCGACGAACCGTTCGCAGGAATCGATCCCCTCGCGGTGCTCGATCTTCAGCGCATCATTCGCAGACTTAAATCTCTGGGAATAGGGGTGTTGATCACCGATCATAACGTTCGTGAAACATTGAAGATCACCGATCGCGCCTATATAATCAAGGACGGCAAGATTTTTGCTACAGGAAACCCTGTGGATCTGTCCGAAAACCGGGATGTCCGTCGAATCTACCTCGGAGATGAGTTCAGGTTATGAGCCTCTCCGTGGTTCTGGGGTAGGTCGATCGGCAGGGCTGAGGTGATCTCGGAACGGACGGCTGGAGTTGAGGATCCGACTGAAGCATGGCACTCGAACAAAAACTCGGACTGAAGCTCGCGCAGCGGCTGGTCATGACGCCGTCGTTGCAGCAGGCGATCAAGTTGCTTCAGCTTTCCCGTCTCGAGCTCGAGGAAACGCTCGCTCAAGAAATCCTGGAGAATCCGGTTCTCGATGTGGAGGAACCCCCCGACGAAGCCGCTGCCGAGGATGAGCAGGGGACCGAGACGACCCCTGCCGTTGCGGAAGAACCCGCGGTCGAGGAAGGACCCGAGGAAGCCGGTGCCGTCGACGACCCATTACCGTCGGCCGAGGAGACCTACGCCGACATCGACGTTGAGGCGTTCTTCGCGGACTATCTCGGTGACGGACGTTCGGAAGGCCCATCGATGGCGACCTCGTCGCTGGAACAGGACAACCGTCTCGAAAACGTGGTGTCGCCCGCTGCCGGTCTGTACGACTACCTGTTGTGGCAGCTTCATCTCATCGACTGCAATCCGGAGATCCTCGAGGTCTGCGAGTATATCGTCGGCAATCTCGACGGCGACGGTTTCCTGCGGGCGACTCTCGACGAGATCATCGAAGGCACTGAATGCAGCGAGCCGACCGCGACCGCGGCGCTCGAAGTGGTGCGCTCTCTCGATCCACCGGGTATCGCCGCCGCCGACCTCCGGGAATGCCTCGGTGCGCAGATCGAATTCCTGATGATCGATGCTGCTGGGACCGATGACGAAGAGGTCCTTCGTTGTGCGCAGCTCGCGGTCACTGAGAACTGGGACGATCTACTGCACCAACGTTGGGAAGCGTTGGCGGCGAGTCTGGGATTCGCAGAGTTGGCCGAACTCAAGCCGGTATTGGATGTGATCCACGGTCTGGAAACAAAGCCGGGCAGGAGGTTCCAGCAGGACGACAACCAGTACATCGAGCCCGACGTCTATGTGCGCAGGGTCGAAGAAGAGTACACGATCACCCTCAACGACGATGGGCTGCCGAAACTCCGGATCAACTCCAGGTATCAACGCATGCTCGAAGGGAAGCGCCTCGACCCACAGGCCAGCGAGTATCTCCGTGACAAAATGCGTTCGGCGATGTGGCTGATGAAGAGCATCGACCAGCGCCAACGGACGATCTACAAGGTGGCGCGGAGCATTGTCAGTTTTCAGGAAGACTTTCTCGAGCATGGGATCGAGCATCTGAGGCCGATGGTTCTTCGCCAGGTCGCCGAAGACATCGGCATGCACGAGTCGACCATCTCGCGGGTCGTCAGCAACAAGTACATGTACACGCCCCGAGGGCTGTTTCCGATGAAATACTTTTTCCACTCGGGCGTCGATTCCGCCCGCGGCGAAAACGTGTCGTCGATGGTAGTCAAGGAGAGAATCCGCAAGCTCGTCGAGGCCGAGGACCCGTCGCGTCCCATGTCGGACTCGAAGATCATGCGCATGCTGCAAAAGGAGGGAATTCGACTCGCGCGTCGCACGGTTGCGAAGTACCGTGAGGAGATGCTGATTCCATCCTCCGACAAGCGAAAAAAAGCGTTCTAGGGAGAGAAACATGAAAATCGAGTACGTGGCCCGCAAGGTTGATCTTACCGAGCAGTCGCGGCAGGTCGCCGAGAAGAAACTGGCGAAGATCAAGAAGTTCTTCAACGACATCATCGACGTCCGCGTCGAGATCTCGCAGGAACGCCATCTTTACGTCGCCGACCTGGCTGTGAGAGGCAAGGATTTCGCGGTCCAGTCGACCGCACAGAATAAGGAAGTCACGTCAGCCATCCAGGAGGCGGTGGACAAGCTCGAGATCCAGGCGCGACGGGCCAAGACGCGATTGAAGGACCACAAACAACGGGCCGGCTCCGAGGCCAAGGTCGATCGTGGATGGACGGTCGACGTCCTCGAGCACGAGTCGATTGGAGCGGGCGAGCCCCGCATCGTCGAACGCAGCAGCATTTCGATCAAACCGATGTCGATCGAAGAGGCGGTCATGCAGCTCGATAAATCGGGCGACGATTTCCTGGTATTTCGGAATTCCTCCAACGATCGGGTCAACGTGATCTACCGCAGACGGGACAAAAACCTTGGGTTGATTACACCTGAATTCTGATGAAGATCCACAAGCTCATCGGGCCCAAAAACGTTTACCTCGAGCTCACGGCCACCGATGTGGAATCGGCATTGGCGACTGTGACCGAACGCTTTGCTCCCGAACTCGGCCTCGATTCTGAAAAAGTCGTCGAAGCTCTTCTCGAACGCGAGGGTCTGGGATCCACTTCGGTCGGCGAGGGTTTTGCGATCCCGCACTGCAAAATCCAGGGTCTGAAGCAGATCGCGATTGCGATCGCGCGCTTCAGTGGCGGCGTCGCTTTTGGGGGCACACCCGATGATCTGGTGAGCTTTGTGTTCGTCGTGTTGTCTCCGCCCGACCAACCGGCCGCTCACCTCCAGGTCCTGTCACAGATCGCGAGGGTGCTCAAGCGCCACGAACTGAGAGCCGAGCTGCTTTCGGCTGTGGACGCCGAGGACGTGGTCTCGAGGATCTGCCGTGTGGCGGAGGAGGAGGGTCTTTGACCATCGTCGAGGCGATCCCGGTCGAACGTCTGCTGACCGAACACCAGCTCGCTCCGCTCAAGTTCGAGGTCGTGGCGGGCGCCGCCGGGCTTGGCGAGCTCCGAATCTCGAACCCCAGGATCCAGAAGCCGGGCCTCGCTCTCGCCGGCTATCTTCCGTATGTCAAACCGGGACGGCTGCAGATCCTCGGCGAGTCGGAGTACGAATTCCTGAGGACCTTTTCAGAACCGGAAGCGGAAAAGCGGCTGAAGTGCCTGATGGAGCTCGACGTGCCGTGTGTGGTGTCGACCAAGGGCGCGCGCCCGCCGAGCGCGGTCCTGGCCGCGGCAGACGCGGCCGCTGTCCCGGTGTTGGTGACGCCCGCCAAGACCTCCGAGGCCATCGAGATCATCTCCGATTTTCTCGAGGACGTACTCGCTCCGAGGATCCAGGTCCACGGCGTCCTGCTCGACGTGTTCTCGCTCGGCACGCTGATTATCGGCGACCCTGGAATCGGCAAGAGCGAATGTGCTCTGGAGCTCGTTTACCGGGGGCACCGCCTGGTTGCTGACGACACTGTGGTTGTCCGGCGCATCCACCACCGCGGTCTTCTCGGCAGCCCGCACGAGCTTCTCGAGCATTACCTCGAGCTACGGGGCGTCGGTATCATCGATGTCCGCAAACACTTCGGAATGACGGCAACCTCTCCATCGGTGGCAATGTCGCTGGTTATTCAGCTCACCAAGCTCACCCCCGAGTCGCGTGAAATGGAGCAGAGGTGGCGTGAGCAGATGATGGAGCGCCCCAGTGCATGGACGTCAACCGAGGAAATCCTCGGGGTGGAAATCCCGAAGTACACCATGGTCGTGGCGCCGGGCCGCGATCTCGCGATCATGGTCGAAACCGCGGTCCGCAAGTGCCTGCTGGCGCAACGCGGGATCGAAGACGAACGAGGGTTTCTCGAGAATGTAAACCTCATCGCCCAGGGTGCGATTGATGACGAAGACTAAACCGGTTTTTGCCGGACCCTTTGTCATTACAGGTCTCTCGGGAGCTGGGAAGTCGGTCCTCAGCCGCAGCCTCGAGGACATCGGTTACGTGTGCGTCGACAACATCCCATTGGAGCTTGTGCCCCTCTTGTTCGATCGCACGGAAGGGGAGATGGGCCGGCTCGTCGTGGTACTCGACGTCCGCACCCGCGGCATGATCCAGCTTTTTCCCGACTCTTTCCGCGAGCTCAAAGCGAAATATGGCGGCCTGCGGCTGATCTTTGTCGAGGCCTCGCCCGAGGTTCTGCTGCGCCGTTTTTCTGTCGCCCGGCGCCCACACCCGCTGCGCGAGCTCAGCCTCGAGCAGGCGATTGCCGAGGAGCGGGCTTCGCTCGAGGAGGTTCGCAACCTCGCCGATATCATTTTCGAAACCACCGGGCTGTCGCCTCACGACCTGAGGCGACAGGTGCTGGCGCTCGCAGCGGGCGACGGTGACGGCCCGCCGTTGACCCTCGAGATCCAGAGTTTCTCCTACCAGCAGGGCGTTCCTGCAACTGCAAGCCTGGTCTTTGACGTACGATTTCTTCCAAATCCATTTTTCGAGGAGGAACTGCGTTCGTTTCCGGGCGACGACCCAAAGGTCTCGGCCTGGCTCGGAGGTTTTGCAGAGGTGGATGAATCGGTCGATCGAATTCTGAACCTGATATCTTACCTCTTGCCGAAGTACGCCGAAGAGCTCAAGACCCATCTCGGCATCGCGTTCGGATGTACGGGAGGGCGGCACCGATCGGTGTACGTGGCCGATCGGGTGGCGCAGGCGCTGAAGGAAAAAGGTCACGAGGTGGTGGTTCACCACCGTGACAAGGATCGCTGGAGGTTCTCATGATACCCGTCCTCGTCCTGACCCACGGCAATCTCGCGACCGAGTTGCTGCAGGCCGCAGAGACAATCGACCCGAGTCTCACCGGGCACGCGGCCGCCATGTCGTTGCCCTGGGACGTGGACTCTGACGAGGCGTCAAAAACGCTCAAGAGGCAGCTGCGTGAGCTCGACCAGGGCGAGGGCACACTGATCCTCACCGACATGTTCGGGGGCACGGCCACCAACCTCGCGCTCGCTTTTCTCGAGCCCGAAAAGGTCGAAATCGTCACCGGCGTCAACCTTCCGATGCTGGTCAAGCTGGGTTCGCTCCAGGGGCGAGTTTTGAACCTTCACGAGCTGGCAACCGGCCTCACCGCGGCCGGGCAGAAGAGCATCCGCGTCGCGAGCGAGTTTCTGCGCGCCAGGGCGACGGGCTGACCGCGGCACCACAATCAGTCGCTACAATAGAGGGGTCGATCCCGCGTTGATCGAAAAGCCCCGCGCAATCTACGGTTCTTGTTCGAGGAGTGAACCTCATGACCCAGCAGCAGGTGATGATCACAAACAAGCTCGGGCTCCATGCCAGGGCAGCCGCAAAGCTCGTGCACACAGCCAGCGTGTTTCAGTCCCAGATATTCGTCGGCACCGATCACGAGGAGGTCAACGCCAAATCGATCCTTGGTATTCTGACCCTCGCCGCAACCAAAGGGACACCACTCAATGTTCGCGCGGAGGGCGTGGATGAGGAGGCGGCGGTACAGGCAATCGTTGAACTCTTCGCCGACAAGTTCGGAGAAGGCCAGTGAGCCAGACCCTGAGAGGACTCGGGGTGAGCCCGGGCATCGCCATCGGCGAGCCGGTGGTGCACGAATCCCGGACGATCTCGACCCTCCGCATCACCATTCCGCCAGACAAGGTGGAGGCGGAGGTCGAGCGCTTTCGCAGCGCGGTGGCCACAACCGTTGAAAACATCCGGGAAAACCGGGACCGCGCGGCCAAACAGATGGGGGAGGAGTACGCCGCGATCTTCGAAGCCCACATGCTCATCGCGTCCGATCCATCATTCATCGAACCGGTCGAGAAGGTGATCTGCGACGAGGCTGTGAACGCGGGTTGGGCGATCGATCAGGTTCTGGAGCAGATCATTTCGCGTTTCGAAGCGCTTCCGGACGAGTACCTTGCGGACCGCAAGCTCGACGTGCTTGACGTCGCCACCCAGGTATTCCACGCGCTTCACGGTCTCGACCTCGGCCAACTGGGAAAGCTCGATCGACCGGTAATCCTGGTGGCGGACGACTTGCCGCCCTCCACCGCCGTTCAGCTGCCACTGGACAAAATGCTCGGTTTCGCTCTCGAAATGGGAGGGCCGACGTCGCACACCACCATCATCGCGCGCTCTCTCGGAATTCCTGTCATCGTCGGCGCACACGGCGCCTGCGAAGAGGCGAAGCGCTCGCGCAGGATCGCGCTCGACGCCTTCGAAGGAAAGATCATCTTCGACCCCAACCCGGCCGAGCACAGCGAGTACGAGTCGCGCCAAAGTGAGTACCGCGCGCAACAAGCGACCCTGCTCCAGATGCGATCAATGCCGACCGCCACTCGCGACGGACGGAGCATCGAGCTGTTGGCCAACATCGACCTTCCGGCCGAGATCGACCAGGCCCTCACCTGGAACGTCACCGGAATCGGGCTCTATCGATCCGAGTTCCTGTACATGAAGATGAGCCCGGCCCTGCCGTCCGAAGAGGAGCACGTCGCGGTGTATTCAGAAATGGTGTCGGCTATGGAGCCCCGCCCGGTCACCATCCGCACTTTCGACCTCGGTGGACGCAAGCTCGCTCGCGAGATCATAGGCGGCTCCGAGGCCAACCCGGTGCTCGGGCTCCGCGGCATTCGCCTGTGCTTTTCACAGCCCGAGTTCTTCCGCACTCAGTTGCGGGCGTTGCTGCGGACCGCCGGCATCTTCGAGCAGGGTCGGCTGCGCATCATGTTTCCACTGATCAGCGGGATCGAGGAGCTTCGAATCGCTCGCCTTCTGGTCCGCGAGATCACCAACGACCTGCGCTCAGAAGGTCACCAGGTCCACGATCTGGTTCCGTTGGGCGTCATGATCGAGGTACCGTCGGCGGCGATCATGGCGCACGAATTGGCGCGCGAAGTCGATTTTATGTCCATCGGCACCAACGACCTCATTCAATATTCCCTGGCAGTCGATCGATCCAACGACCTGGTGGCCAATCTCTACAAACCCACGAGTCCCGCGGTCCTGCGGCTGATTGCCGACGTGATTGCGGCCGGCGAGGTGGAATCGACCGAGGTTTCGATGTGTGGCGAGATGGCGGCCGATCCCCTGATGGTGCCGGTGCTGGTCGGCCTCGGGCTGCGGCGTTTCAGCATGAACCCGCAGGCGGTCCCGGTGGTGCGCGCCTTGATCCGCCAGCTCTCGTTCCGCGAGGCGACCCAGATCGCACGCAAGACGGCCAAGATGGTCACGGCGCGGGAGGTCGAGGAGTATCTCCTCGAACGCCTCGCATTTCTGTTGGCGAAAACGAAGATCCAGGTCTAGGATCGTGGAGTGCATCGATGGTGGATGGCAAATTGATCCGGCGCGCGCGAAGGGTGGGAAAGCCGTGGGGCCACGAGGAGATTTTCGCCGAGACCCCTCAATATGTCGGCAAGATCCTGTTTGTTCGTCAGGGCGAAGCCCTCAGCCTCCAGTACCACGAGGTCAAGATCGAGACGCTTCGGGTTCTCGAGGGCGATCTCGAGCTCGTTGCCGGCGCTGACATCGATCATCTCGCGACGCATCAACTCACCGCGGGTGACGTCTTTCACATCGAGCCCGGGACTCTCCACCGCATGGTGGCGACGACCGACTGCAGCCTCCTGGAGGTCTCGACAAACCACCTCGACGACGTCGTCCGGCTCGAGGACCGGTATGGGCGCGAGGGGACGAGCGAAGCTTGACCCGGGTCGGGTCACCACGATCGAAGTAACGTCTTGGGAACCAACGACGTATACTAATAGAGAGGTGTTCCGATGCCGACCAAGAGTTTCCTGGTGATTCCGTTCGCGGCATTGACCGCGGCGCTGGTGTTTGGCGCACCCATGGCCTTGGCCGCCGCCGAACCCACCCCGACCCCCACGCCGCGTCCAGCTGGTGGCCAATCGCTCACCGAGATCGCCAAGAACAAGGAGCTGAAGGGAGGCGACAATGAAAATGGCAAGGGCATCGTCATCAGCAACGAAAACCTCTCCGACTATGCCGCGAAGGGCGGGCTGACAACGGCCAATCCCGGAACCCAGACGGGGCGCCCCGCGCACAGCGGTACGAACGTCAGGGTACTCGATCGGGACGAGTCGGCCAAAAACGAGCGCATGTTGTTCTGGCAGGCGAAGTACAGGTCTCAGCTCGAGCGAATCGCCAACATCAAACGACAGATACAAACCCTCGACTACGAGATCCCTGGTCTGTGGCGGGACTTTTACGCGTGGGACGATCCGGCGTATCGCGACTCGGTCATCAAACCGCAGCTTGACCAGGCGATGAATCGCCGCGATACCCTCGGAACACAGCTCGTACAGGCCGAGGCCGACCTGCAACAGATCAGGGAGGACGCGCGCAAGGACGGCGCCGAGCCGGGTTGGTTCCGCGGCATCGAGGAGCCGCCGTCCGATGTCAAATTCCCGACGCCGACGCTCGTGATTGACTGAAGACCGAGCTGGCTGCACGTACATCGATTGTCGATGTCGACTCGCGGAATTCTAAGAATCCCAACTCCAATTCCACCCAGGGTTCAATCACGGTGATTCATTTCCTGTTCTCAGTTAACGTATTGTAAATAAGAAAGTTAACAGAGCCCCGGTTGAGTCGCTTGCAGGTTGCGGTAGGGGAGGGTACACTCGCGGCGCGCGGGTGATAATTGCGAACGAGATCCTATTTCATAGAAACCTGGGGCTGCCAGATGAATCAGCACGACAGCGAGCTGATCGAGGGTCAGCTGCGCGAGCGCGGAATGAAACCCGCCGGGTGCGCAAGCACCGCGGATCTCGTGATCCTCAACACCTGTTCGGTGCGCGAACGCCCGGTGCACAAGATTTTGAGCCGAATCGGTTCGCTCGACAGACTTCCGCACCCGCCGATTATCGGCGTCTGTGGGTGCGTCGCACAGCAGGAGGGCGCCGCACTCCTCGCGAGGTCAGGGTCAGTCGGGTTCGTGCTCGGTCCCGGGCAGATCGGGAGGGTCAACGAAGCGCTGCGCGCCGTAGAGCAGGGCGGGAGACCGGTGCTCACCGGTTTTGACGCTGAAAGAGAACACAACTACCACACAATCTTCCGCAAGAGCTCGACTCGCGGCATGGTGACTGTGGTCGAGGGATGCAACGAATTCTGCACCTTCTGCGTCGTTCCCTATACCCGCGGCCGCGAGTTGAGCCGGTCGATGACCGACGTGCTGCGGGAGGTCCGTCTCCTGGCCGAGAGCGGACTGCGTGAGGTCGAGCTCCTCGGCCAGACCATCAATGCCTACCGCTGCCCGGTCAGTGGCGCGGTGTTTGCCGACCTTCTCGAGGCGGCGGCCTCCGTACCGGGTCTCGCCCGCATTCGCTACATCACCTCGCACCCGCGGCATTTTGACGATCGACTGATCTCGGTCCTGGCCCGCCACTCTACGGTTTCACGGTATCTGCACCTGCCTTTCCAGGCGGGCTCGAACCCGATTCTCGAACGCATGCACCGTCGCTATACCCGCGAGGAGTATCTCGAGCTCATTACCCGTCTGCGCACCGCGGTGCCGACGATCAACCTCTCCACTGACGTCATCGTCGGTTTCCCCGGCGAGACCGAAGAAGATTTTGAACGGTCGCTCGACGTCCTCGAGCGCGTCCGCTTCGGACAGGTCTTTGCATTCGCTTATTCGCCACGGCCACGAACACCGGCGGCTCGCTACCCGGACCAGGTGGAGGAAGCCGTCATGAAGGACCGTCTGCATCGGCTGTTCGCACTCAGCGACGAGATCTCGCTGGCCCTCAATCGGGAGCTCGTCGGCACCACAGTGCCGGTGTTGATCGACGGCGATAGCCGTCGCGATACCAATCACTGGCAGGGGAGGGGCGAGGACAACCGGGTCGTCAATTTCCCCAAGAGCGGTTGCGAACAGGTCGGCGAGATCGTCGATGTGGCGATCACCCACGCCGGCGCCCACTCCCTCAGCGGCGAGCTCGGTCCGGACCGGGCCCGGTTGCCCGTGCTGCAAATCGCTGCCGGCGGGGGCGCTTGACATCCTTCCCGGGTGCCGACACATTGGATGAATGAGTGGGGACAAGAATCTCGCTTCAGCGGTCAAGATGAAAGTCCGCGGTCTCGTCATGGACCCGACATCCAACAGCCCGGTCGTGATTCTCGAAACCGCGGAAGGTAATGCCTTTCTCCCGATCTGGATCGGCGTCTGCGAAGCCAACTCGATCGCGCTCGAGCTCGAGGGCGTTGAGACTCCGCGTCCGATGACCCACGACCTGATCCAGAGCCTTCTCGACACAGCCGGCTGCGCGGTCGACCACGTTTTTATCCACACCCTCGACGACGGCGTGTTCATCGCGTCGATCCAACTCAGCGATTCCCAGTCCGCCACCCATCACGTCGATTCCCGGCCGTCCGATGCGATCGCTTTGGCGTTGCGGGCCAAGGCGGAGGTGCTGGTTGATCCGTCGGTCCTCGAACGGGCGGTGATGACCGAGTCCAGCGTCGAGGAAACCTTGCGCTCGATCCTGGAACGGATGCGACCCGAGGATATGGGCGAGTACGAGATGTGAGGCGACCGTCTCCCGGTGCCCCATCGTTGACACCGCAATCGGCGCACCCCTATAGTTGCTCGAGTCGCATCGTCGAAACCGGCCATCAATTTCGAGCGGAGTACGAATGATCATCGCCATCACCAACCAGAAGGGCGGCGTGGGAAAGACCACCACCGCCATAAATCTCGCCGCCGGTCTCGCTCAAAAAGGGCTGCAGACGCTGCTCATCGACCTCGATCCTCAGGCCAACTCGACCATGTCCAACGTCGATTTGGATGCCGTCAACGGGCACATGTACGACGTGCTGCGCGGCACCACACCGCTCGCGGAAGTGATTCTCAAGGCCTCCCAGGAGAACCTTTGGATTGGTCCGTCCAGGATTGCGATGGCCAAGCTCGAGGTCAGCATGTCGGGCGAGCTCGACGCCCCCTACCGGCTCAAGGACGCCATCGAGGCCCTCGAAAAACCGATCGACGCCATCGTCATCGACACCCCCCCGACCCTCGGTCTGCTCACCGTCAACGCCCTTGTCGCCGCGACTCACGTCCTGATTCCCATCCAGGCCTCGTATTTTGCCCTCGAGGGCACCGACGACCTGCTCGAGACCATCGACAAAATCAAGGCCCGGCCAAATACCGAACTGCGGATGCTCGGCGTGCTGATCACGATGTTCGACCGCCGGACAGTTCTCGCCAAGCAGGTTCGCGCCGAGATCAAACAGGTGTTCGGAAAGCACCTCTTCAAGACACAGATTACGAAGTCCGTCCGCCTCGAGGAGTCGCCGGCCCATCGCACCAGCATTTTCGAGCACGCGCCGTCCTCGAGTGGCGCCTACGAGTACTATCGACTCTGCGAGGAGGTTTTGCAGCGTGTCGGCTCCGAGTAAACCCAAGGCCGGCCTCCCACCCGACCGCGGCATGCGACACGATCGCCACTTCGTCGACGAGCTGGCGGAAAGGATGGGGGAGGGTATCGGTCGGATGGTGCGGATCACCGCGATCACCAGTAACCAGGACCAGCCCCGATCCAACCTCGGAGACCTCGAAGACCTCCAGTCGTCGATCGACACCCACGGCGTTCTCGAGCCCCTCCTGGTCCGCCGCCTCGACGACGGGCGATACGAGCTCGTCTCCGGCGAACGTCGATTCCACGCCGCGATGGCGGTCGGCCTGACCGAGGTCCCCTGCATAGAGCTCGATGTCACCGACCAACAGGCGCTCGAGATCGCCCTCATCGAAAACCTCCAGCGCAAGGACCTCACCGCTTTCGAGGAGGCCGACGGCTACAGCACCCTGATCGAAAAGTACGCATACACCCATCAACAGGTCGCCGATGCCGTCGCCCGGTCCCGGGTCACCGTCACCGAAAGCCTCCGTCTGCTGAAGATCCCATTCCACGTCCGCGACCTCTGTCGGCATGCCGACATCACCGCCAAGGGCATCCTCCTCGAGATCGCCAGAGCCCCCGACGAAGCGGCGATGGCGCAACTGATCGAAGAAATCGTCGACGATCAGCTTGACCGCACCGAGATCCGCAAGCGGCGAGCTGATATGTCCGGATCCGAAAACGTCGCGGACGCCGCCCGGACACCCGGCCAACCTCCGCGGCGCCCGTTCATGATCCGGTTCCGCAATGTCGAGAGGAAATTCTCGATGTCGCTTTCCTTCCGCACCGACACCGAGCCCGAACCGCGACAGGTCATCGAAGTGCTGCGCGAGGTGATTCGCGAGCTCGAGTCCAGTCTCGACCAGGAAACAATCTAAAATCATCGGACACACGGGGAGGGGCTTCCCAGAAAATCTCCCGAATTTCGTCGTGGTTTGAAATGTTAGGTTGACATAATATAACTTATCGGACCTTGCAATTCTGGCAAAGTCCTGTGCAAAACCCCATCCCTGCGGAAATCCTGTGGGACCTCTTTTCTCTCTCGACAGGTCAACCGGTGAAAGGCCTCTGAGTCATGAGCCGACCGCGGTTTCCCTGGCGATCACGACCGGTGTAATATTTCCTGATGACGCGTACTCAGCGACGACACAAACTGACGGACATCCGATGAAGTTCTTCGGCACCGTCGATCGGTTGGTCATCCGCGAGGTCATTCCGCCGACGATCCTCGGGTTCATCACCTACACCTTCATGGTGGTCATGCGTGGGATCTTCAATCTCATTGAACAGGTGTTGGTGCGAGGCATCGCAGTCGCCGACGCACTCCTGGTGCTGCTGATCACCTTGCCGCATATCGCCGTGCTGACGATACCCATGAGCTTTCTCTTTGGTGTGCTTCTGGCCGTCGGGCGCATGAACATGGACAATGAACTCGTTGCCTTGCAGGCCGGTGGCATTCCCCTGCGACGGCTTCTGCGTCCGATCGTCTGCATGGGTGTGGCTCTCACCTTGCTCAACTCGTACCTCTATCTGGTGGTGATGCCACGTTCGGGCCGCGACCTCCGTGAACTCAAGATTCGCCTCTTTGCCGACGCCAGAAACCTGGGCCGTATCGAACCGCACGTTTTCCACGAAGAGCTCCCCAATGTGCTGCTGTACCTCCGGGACATCGACGAGGAAACCGGCGAGTGGCGGAAAATCCTGTTTTTTGACAGCAGCAATCCCGGCGAGGAACGATTGACCCTCGCGCAGAAAGGCCGAATGGTCAATGCAGGGGTCGACACTCCGCAAAACACCGGTGAGCTTCCGGGCGTCGAACAATGGCTTCGCCTGGAGGACGTTGTCACCCACCAGTTCTCCCGCAACGATCCCGAAACCTATCGCGTGAATCGAACCAAATCGCAGCTCTTCCGGCCGGCGACGGCGAGCGGCGGGACGGTGCGGTTCAGGCTCGGGATGAGCGAACGTGAGACCACCGAGTTGCTGAGCTTTCTGCGCGGCGGAACGCTCAGCGACGCCGACGAAGACCGGACGGCATTCGACGAACAGGACCAGGTCCTCGAACGCCGGCATGCCGGGATTGAACTCAACCAACGACTGGCGATCCCTTTTGCCTGCATTGTCTTCGCACTGATCGCGCTACCGCTCGGGGTGGGCTCACGGTCCGGCGGTCGCGGACGCGGGTTTGTAGTCTCCGTCGGCGTGGTCCTCGCCTACTATCTCCTCAATAACCAGGGTGAGGTCTTGGCGATCGAAGGAAAGGTGCCGCCCTGGCTCGGGATCTGGTTGCCAAACATCGTCCTGACCACGGTCGCTCTCATTCTGATGCGGCGGATGGGTCGCTGGCTTGGCGAACGCGAAAAAGGCGAAAACCCGATTGTTCGTCTCGCCAGGTGGGGGCAGCAGTGGCGGCGAAGGAGGGGTGGCATCAGCGGCGGGGAGGGCGGTGCCGAATCACCACTCACCGGCAGCATTCCTGTCAACATCCGCCGAAGGCGGTACGCGAACAGGTTCCCTGCGCTTTTTGATCGCTATCTCACGCGCCGGCTCCTGCCGCCCGTGTTTCTGGTGATGTGCAGTACCGCTCTTCTCTATATTGTGGCCGACCTCAGCGACAACATCGAGGACATGGCGCGCACCAAAACTCAGTTCGCGGTCATCGTCACCTATTACGCCAACCTGGTGCCGCAGGTATTTCTCGATGTCACTCCCTTTGCCCTGATGATCGCGGTCCTGATCCTTCTCACCCTGCTCGAACGGCAACAGGAGCTGACAGCGCTCAAGGCCGCCGGGATTTCACTGTACCGCCTCACGGTTCCTGTACTCCTGGTAGCAGCCGCCGCCGCGGGAGGGTTGTGGGTGCTCGGCGAGTCCGTCGTGCCCGAAGCCAACCGCCAGGCCCAGAGCCTTCTCGACCAGATCAAGGGCCGGGAAACCAACCGAAGCTACCGTTCGAGCGATCGCCAATGGCTGTTCTCTCGAAACGGCGACACGCTCTACAACTTTCTCCGCTTTGACGATCCGTCTCAGGCCCTCATCCGCTTCTCTCTTTACCGTATCGACGAGGACATGAACCTCGGGTTTTATCTTTTCAGTCGCCGCGTCCGCTACCTCGACGGCGTATGGATTGCCGATTCAGGCTGGTTTCGACAGGTTTTTCCTGATGGCACTGACGAGTTCAAACGCATCACTGGACCGATGATGCTGGAAATCCCGGAGGACCCTTCCTACTTCGGTCAGGAGTTCCGAAGGCCATCCGAAATGTCGGTCGCGGAACTGCGATCCTACATCCACGAGTTGATCGATTCCGGGTATCGTCCGAGCAATCTCATCGTGCGTTGGCATCAGAAGTTCGCCTATCCCCTCTCAGCCTTCGTGATGGTACTACTCGCCCTGCCCTACGGTCTCAGCCGCGGCGGCAGACGGGTCTCGACAATGCAGGGCGTGGCGATCGCCCTGATCCTCGGCATCGTCTACTTCATGTTGGGCGCACTTTTTGGAAAGCTGGGTGAGGTCGAAATCCTGCCGCCGATTGTGGGCGCGTGGGCGCCGGTGGTACTCGCTGTCCTGTTCGCCGTCAACCGGCTGACGACCCTGAGAACCTGACTGACCCGCACATCTCGCCAGCTTTCTGCCGCGGTCGGCATGCCGACATGAGCTCGCCGATTTCGCCTGGCCGAATGAAAACCGGGTCAACGGAGTGTTTATCTTATAATGTTAAGTCATTCTGATACAATGAGTTAACTATTTTCGAGGCAATCGCGTGGTAGCGCCGCCTGAGAGGATGCAGGTCGATCTCGCGCTGCCAGGGGTGGTTGCGGTTGGTCAACAACACGAAGACGCCGCCCGTCGACGGATCGACCCATGCCGACACCCCGGTGTACCCGGTGTGACCAAAGGCGGCCTGGGAGAGTGCGGGTCCGGCCGAACAGCCGGGGGTCGAGGCGATTTGCCAGCCGAGGCCCCTCCCCTGGCCGAGCCCCGGGGTGTGGAGAGCGGTCGCCAGAGCAGCTTCCTCCGCAGTCAGCAGAGCGCCTCCTCCCGGGCCGTACTCCGATGCAAGCCGCCACACGCCGAGCGCGGTTCCGAAGAGCCCGGCGTTGCCGGCGACTCCATCGAGGAAACGGGCGTTGCCGTCTTCCGGGAGGCCATCGGCCAATGGCGGTATCCAGCCGACGTCATGACCCATCTCGGCCGCCAGGCGCGTTTCGACAACCGGCGACCGCGGTCCTTCTGCGAGCGGCCATTGCTCCGGATCGGGCAAGAACCCGAGATCGCTCTCGAGACCGAGCACCTTCAAGACCTCGCGTCGGAACAGGGATTGGAGGTCCTCGCCAGCGACCCGTTCCAGGATCAGGCCGAGAGTCACGAAACCGACGCAGGAGTAGATGACTCCTTCGCCGGGAGCCACCGCCGGGCGGAGCTCCGCCAGGCACTCCGGCAGACGCTGCCGTTGCCCCCTCGCAAGACAATAGAGCGGTAGCCACGCGGGGAGGCCGGACGTGTGAGTGAGGAGGCTCAGAACATCGAGCGCACCCACCGGGGTTTCCGCGGTCTCGTGCAACACCTCCCCCACCGTCGTCGACAGCTCCAAGACATCGGTGCGAACGGCGAGCAAGGCGAGGGTCGTGGTCACCAGCGGTTTGGTGAGCGACGCGAGGTCAAACCAGGTTTCGGGCCGTGCCGGTATCGGGTGCAGGCCGAGCACGGCGACTCCGAAGGTCTTGGTATGCGGTCGAGTACCAGCCCTGCCCCACACCGCGGACGCCGCCGGCGCGAGACCCGCTTTCGTCGCGCGTTCGATCAGATGCTCGACACCGGTGTCTGGATCAATCACCGGCAGCTTCTGATCTCTCGCCCACCGGTGTCGGGCGATGATCTTCGTCGATATTCACATAGGTGATCTCGGCGTCGGTCACATGCACCTCTTCACCACGATTCCAATGCCGGGCCGCGGTGACCGCGACGCGGACTGTGATCGAGGTGTGGCCAACGCGCACCAGCTCGGTGTAGAACGACACCAAATCACCGACAAAGACCGGCTCCAGGAACTCGACCTCCTTCATCGCCACCGTCACCACCCGTTCCGCGCCCTGAAACCGGGCCTCCTCGGCGCCCGCCTGATCGATATACGAAAGGATGACGCCGCCGAATATTGTGCCCGCAGGATTTGTGTCACGCGGCATCATGAGAACCCGGGTCTTGGGCTGCGTTCGGCTGGAGTTCATCCGGACCTCCCCGTTGGACCTGCGGTCGAGTATATCGCTCGTACCAGCGGCCCAGGTCTGCAGATCGCCAAACCCGGCAGGAGTTGGTGGAATACGCAGCCAAAGCCGCGATTTTGACTCGACGCCGGCCACACTCCATACTCGGGCGATGAGATTCGATCGCCGGTGGTTCCCCGAGATGGCTCGAAAGGAACCGGCGCGGGCGATCTCGGCTCGCTACGATGTCCCCGGTGCGCGGCCGCCGACGGAGCCGGTCGCTCGGGTCGCCGAGGCCCTCAGAGCCGCCGGTCTGAACTTTGTCCTCGAGTACGGTTCGACGTGGAGCGTGACCCTGTCCGGACAGACCCGGGTCTTCGGCCTGGTTGCCCGTGAGGTGGATGAATCAGTGCAGCTCCGCCTCGTCCGAGGCATCGGGGGTTCGGCGCTCGAGCTCAGCTGCCGGCCCCTCGAGACCCACGCCGCTCACGCCGCCGGCCTGGCCGGTGTGTTGGTGATGGCATTCGCGGTGTGGGTTTCCTGTGGGCTCGCGGCCGGCGTGCTGCCTGCGGTGACCACAGTGCTCGCCGGGGGGCTCGTGGTCGAGGTCACCAGACAGTGGGCCTTGAGCGCGCTCGAGCGACGCCTGCGCCTGCTCGCGGGCGACCTGGGCAGCTCGCTGTGGCCCGGCCGTCCGGCACAGCTCATCAGCGAGCCCGCGAATCTCACTATCGCGTAGCGAGGGTCCCGAGATGGTGTGAGATGTGATGTTTGCGGGCCAGGGCCACGCTACTCGGCGGGCGCGGACTCGTCCCTGACCAGCTCCTCCGGATCGGGCAGGTCTTCGGGGCGCTCGAGCCCGAAGTGCACCAGGAACTCCTTGGAGGTGCGGTACAGGAACGGTTTTCCAACCACCTTCTTTCGACCCGCCAGCCGCAAGAGCTTGCGGTCGAGAAGCGTCCGGATCACGCTCGCCGAGTTCGCGCCGCGAATGAAGTTGACCTCAGGCAGGGTCACCGGTTGCCGATGGGCGACGATCGCCAGCACCTCGAGTGCCGCCTGCGACAGCCGTTGTCTGGCGGCGATTCCGTGGAAGGTCCGCAGGTAGGGATCGACTGCCACCGGCGTCACGCACCGCCAGCCGCCCGCGACCTTTTCCAGCCTGACGCCGCTCTCCGGCCTTTCCCACGCCCCGCCAATCACCCCCAGCGTCTCCTGGACTTCCGCTTCCTCCACCGCTGGCTCACCGATCGCCTCGACCAACGCCGGGAGAGCGACCGGGCCGCTGGCGGTCAGGAGGATGGCCTCGACGATCGCCCGCAGGGTCTCTTTATCCAACGCTTTCCCTCCGGCTCAAGAGCTCCTGTGGACTCAGCATCCGATCACCCGGCCGCAGATAGATTTCGGCAAAGGCGCGCCGCTGCTCTGCAAACACTCCCCGCAGACGAACGAGCTCGAGCGTCGCGACCATCACCGCCACCACCTCTTCCGGGTCCGATCGCGAGTGCAGATGACGCAGCAACGGCATCAAGCCGTCATTTCGAACCCGCTGATAAATGTCGGTCATCTTCTCCTCGACGGAATAACGCAGCGGCAAAACCTGGAGCGGTGGCGGGTGTGAAGCCTCGAATCGTTGCATCACCGCGAGATAGGTCTCGGCGAGGAGCCGAAGGTCGACGTCCTCCCAATCGATCTCGGGGTCGGATGGAGCGTCGATGCGGGTGGGAATCTCGGCGTTCCACAGACAACCACGGACGATATCGCAGTTGTAGAGGTACGAGGCGAGCTCCTTGACGCGTCGATAGGCGAGCAAGCGCTCGACCAGTTCCTCCCGGGGGTCTTCCCCGCTCTCGACCACCTGCGGCAGCAACAGCTTCGATTTGAGGTGTAGCAGCCACGACGCCATCCACAGGTATTCTCCGGCAACGTCGAGATCGAGCTCCTGCATGGCGCGGAGATGGGCGTGGTACTGGTCGCAGATGCTGAAGATCGGGATGTCGTAGATGGAGACCTCGTTCTGACGAATCAGGTGCAACAAGAGATCGAGCGGACCACTGAAGACCGTCAACTCGATCGGGAGGCCCAGCGATTCCGGTTCCGCCATCGTCTTCATCGCGGGAGAGTATACAGGGTGGGCTCTCGCCCGCCCTGACGCAGAGGGGAAAAGGAGAAAAGGAGAAAAGGAGAAGAGGAGAACACCGAATCACGCTCGCTTCTCCGGGTGCTCCTTTGCTCCTCTTCCCCTTTTCCCCTTTTCCCCTCTGCACCTCCGCACCCTGCGTTCGCGGTGTTAAACTCTGCTCCCCGGGGAGGAAATCGTGGAGCACTGGGACGGCCAGATGGACCTGTTCGACCCCAACCCGCAGCGCGAGGTGCCGGCGGGCAAGAAGGTCGTCGTCTTTGATCTCGAAACTCAACGATCGTTCGCCGAGGTCGGCGGCCGCAGCCAGTTCGACAAGCTCGGGGTGTCGGTCGGCGTCGCTTACCGCTACGACACAGACGAATTCCTGGTCGTTACCGAGGACTCGGTGGGCCAACTGATCTCGTTGCTCCTCGAGGCCGATCTGGTGGTCGGTTACAACATCCGCGGCTTCGACTACGAGGTCCTTCGCGCCTACACCGATCACGACCTGCAGAAGCTCCCCACCTTTGATCTGATGTACGACCTCGAAGAACGCCTCGGTTTTCGCCCCAAGCTCGACAGTGTGGTCGTCGCCACCCTCGGAGAGGGCAAGACGGCGGACGGACTGCAGGCCCTCGAGTGGTGGAAAAACGGCGAAATCGACAAGATCATCGACTACTGCCGCGAGGACGTGCGCGTCACCCGGGACCTGTACAACTTCGGCAAACGAAACCGCCTGGTGCACGTGTCACGATTTGGCGGCACGCCGCGGAAGGTCGAGGTCGACTGGTGATGTGATCGACTTATTGTCGCTAGAAGGTATCCAGGGCTGCGAGAGTTTTTAGAGCAAGCCAAGAAACTCGCGACATTTATGGATCATCTGGTCGAGCTTCGGCAGGCCGAGACGCTCGAGGACGACCGCCGGCTCCTCCGACCCCGAGCCAAGCCCGTTGAGGGCCGTCCGGTACTCGCGCGCCGCGGCGCCCGTCCGCCCCAGCTCTTCGAGGGTCCGGGCGCTGAGAAACCGAAGCTCGTCCATCTGTGGCGCGAGATAGAGGGCCGCCCGATAGGCCATCGCCGCGCGTTCGAGATTCCCTCTCCGTTCGCAGGCCAGTCCATCCACGGCGTGGACGATTGCGCTCTCCGGGAAGTCTCGCCTGAGATCGTCGATCCCCGTTCGGGCCCCGTCACCGTCGCCACTCTCGATCGCCGCCAGCACCGACTCGAGCCGTTCGTCGAAGGCCGGCGCCGTGGGAGCGGTCGCAGTGGGCCGACGCGCGGGGGTGTCCGCCCCCACCACCCGTGATATTGGTAGATCGATGCCTGCCGCAAGGTGCTGCCGCGACTCGATCGCCGACTGGTAACAGAAGCACTGGCCGAGGTCGCGCGCCCTCAGGGTCGTCGCGACGTGAAGCAGCGACTCGCTCGGCGCAAGAAAAAGGAACCCGCCGGCCACCAGCGAATGTTCCACCTTTTCGATGACATTTTGCTGGAGCTCTGGTCTGAAGTAGATGAGCACGTTGCGGAGAAATATGATGTCGAATTTTTCGTCGCCGAGATCGAGTGGCTGCTCGACGAGGTTGAGCCGTCGATAGTCGATTCGGGCCCGGAGTTCGGGGTCGAGCTTGTACCCGTCCCCACCACGAGAAAAATGTCGCTCCAGCATTTCGGTGGGCACCCTCGTCACCGCGCGCTCCCCGTACCACCCCTTGCGAGCTTCGGCCAGTGCCTGATCGTCGACATCGGTGGCGAGTATCCGCCACGGCCACCCTCCCACCATTTCGTGGTTTGCGAGCACGATTGCCAGGGTTGCGGCCTCTTCACCCCGCGCACATCCCGCACACCACAGCTTGAGCTCACCGTCATGTCCGCGTCGAACAATCTCGGGCAGGACCACATTCGCCAATGCCTCGAACTGGGCGAGGGCGCGAAAAAGGTAGGACTCTTTGATGGTGATTCTGCTCAGCAGGTGGCGCCACTCGTCCGAGTCAGGGTGACGCCGCAGGTAATCGAGGTAGCGGTCGATTCCTGCAAACCTGCCAGTCGCAATCCTTTCGCGAACGAAGTTGTCCAACGAGCCCAGATTGCTGTCGGCGATTACAAACCCGCTCGAGGCCTCGATCAGCTGCGCGAGCTCGCGGATGAGCTGGTTCATCGCTCCACCGCTCCGGCCCGCGCCAACAGACGGCCAATCTGCTTCGGCGCCAGAGCGAACGACGCAGCTCGGCACTCGAGAGCGGCCCTTGGCATCCCGAACACCGCGCTCGACCCCTCGTCCTGGACGATGGTCAGAACCTTGGCTTCGCGAAGCCGACACATCGCATGCGCGCCATCCGAACCCATCCCGGATAGCAAGACCGCGGCGATCCTGCCCGGCGGATGTCGGAGAAGGCTTCGAAAAAGCACATCCACCGCTGGTCGATGTCCGCCGACCGGCTCGCCAAGAGTGTCCAGGCTCAGCCCACCATCGGGATTCAACATGAGATGGCTGCCCGAAGGGGCGATTCGCACCTGGCCGGCGCGCAACTGACCGCCGTGTCGCGCGACCCTGACATCGAGGCCGAGCTCGGCCGCGAGCCATTCAGCATACGCGCCTTCAAACCCGGCGGCGATGTGCTGCACAACTGCTACTCCCACTTTCGACCGCCCTCCGAGCGATGCCAGGAGTTCGAAGACCGCGCCCGGGCCGCCGGTCGATGCACCCACGGCTACGTAGCGCAGATCGCGCCCCACCACTGTCGGGCCGTCAGGATCAGAAAGTAACGGGGCGGGAGAAGCCGAGCTCGCGCCCAATTGGCGTAACGCTTCGCTCAGCGTCCTGACGAGGTCAATCCAGTGGTCGGGGACGTCCGGCTTCGGGTACACCGCGACCACGCCGATGTTCAGCAGGCTGATAGCGCTTCGCGCGGCGTCGCCGTTCTGACCGGGAGTCAGGGCGAAAATCCGTGTCCGGGTGAGCGATGCGATTTTTTCCACCAACGCGCGACCGGCCACCGAAGGCAGATCGAGATCGAGCACGATCGCGTCCGGCGCCATCTCGACCGCGAGACGAATTGCCTCGGCTCCGTCCGCGGTTTCGCCGACGATCTCAACATCCGGCGCCTGCTCGAGGAGCCGGCGGAGCACTGCCCGCACGACCCGCGATCGGTCCGCGAGAAGGACCGTGGTCACCGTCACGCGCCTCCCCCGACCCGATTCACCAGGGCGACCAGTTCCCGGGCGTCGAGCCCCTGTTTGCTGAGGTAGGCGTTGGCCCCCGCCTCGAGGCCCGCAATTCGGTCGGCTGGACGATCGAGGGTCGAGACCACGATGATCGGAAGATCGGCGTGTTGTCGATCGTCGCGCAGGAGCCGGGTCAAACTGAGACCATCCATCTCCGGCATCTCGATATCGGTCACCAGGCAATCGATATCGGCTTTCAGGAGAGCGGTCATCGCGTCTTCGGCCGAAGCGACGCCGGTGACCGAAAAACCCGCATCCTCGAGCAGGCGCCGCAGCATTTCCCGTGTGACCCGCGAATCATCCACCAGCAGCACGTGGATGGAACGCACCGGCTGACCCACCTCGAGAACCGCGGCAGGGTCCGATCCGTCGGCGAGGCCAAGACGCTGGATCGACAGGACCGGTACCGCACGTCCGTTGGCAAGAAGAGCAATCCCCTCGACGCCGAGGGGCGCTCCGGCCAGAGACGGCAGTGGCCGCACGATCACCTCTTCCTCGCCGACGATGGCGTCGGCGACGATCGCCGTGACTACGCCACCGACGACCATCTCGACGAGCACACCGACTTCGAAGCGATGCTCGCCGAGGAGATCCGACAGGAACCGGGCGGTGACTTTCTGTCCGTTCACATTCAGCACACGTCGCCCGTTGTCGACCTCCACCATCGAGGAAGTGATCCTCCGATACGCCCTGATGGAAGACGCCGGAACCGCCAGCTGATGGCGGCCGACACTCATCACCACGACGCGGTCGCCGCGGCGCGCCACCGGTACGTCGACCGTCACCCGGGTTCCTTCCCCAGGCGCCGACTCCATCCACACGTCGCCCCCGACCGAACGAACGGCAGTCGCCACTGCGTCGAGCCCGATGCCTCGCCCCGATACCTCCGAAGCTTCGGCGCGGGTTGTGAATCCCGGCATGAATAGCAAGCGAAGCGCCGCGGCCGCATCGATGTCGGCTGCCTCTTCCTGGCCGATTGCCCCGCTCGCGATAGCGGTCCATACGATCTCCCCTACCTCGACCCCGCGACCGTCGTCGGCGACGAGGATCCGCACCCTATCGCCCTCGGAGATTGCCTCGATTCGAATCCGGCCGATTTCCGGTTTGCCGTGGGCAATCCGTTCAGCTGGGTCTTCAATGCCGTGATCGACAGCGTTTCGGACCAGGTGCAGGAAAGCCTCGCGGAGAGCGTTCACGATGCGTCGGTCGAGGAGGGCGTCGCCGGAGCTCACCTTCACCTCGATCTTCTTGCCAAGCGAAGCGCCGAGCTCGCGAGCGTGCCCCGCGAGGACCCTCAAGAAATGTTTAAGTGGCTGGATTTGAAGCTGCAGAAGCGCCTCGAGCTGACGTTCGGTAAGGCGACGGAGGATCCGTTGTCCGGCCTCGAACTCGAGGGCCACCTGGCGGAGCGAGGTCGCGAGAGTCGCCAGCACCTGCCGGGGATCGCGGTCTCCAACGCCGTGCTCGGCCAGAGTTGCGAGTCGGAGGATTCGTTCTGCGAGCCCCCCGGCTGCCACCGAGATCACCCGGAGGCGGGCGCCGCGATCGGCGAGATCGTCGACCACTGATGATTCCACCCGCATTGCGTCGCGCGGTGCACGACGAGGGGTCTGATCGGCCTTTCCTGCCGGTTCCCCGGTTCCTCTGAGCGATGCTTCTGAGGGCCCTCGCTCTCCGGACCCCATTGCCTCGATCAAAGACCGTACCCGGTCGACCTCGAGCTCGAAATCGAGCCGAACATCGGCGATTGGTCCTTCAAGCAGGCCCTCTGCGCGATGACAGATCTCGGCGAGGTTGGCGAGCCCCATCATCCGGCTCGCACCCTTGAGCGCGTGGAGCTCTCGAAGCAGCTGCGTCCGGGAAGCGCTGTCGGTCTCGAGGCTCGCGACGAGCCCCGCAATCCGGTCCACCCGGTCTCCGGCCTCCTCCAGGAAGAGCGCGCGCAGCTCTTCGTCACCGATGTTCAGATGCTGGTCCAATCGACGAGGTTCACGTCGACACCCAGGGCGCCGATCATCTCGCTGTCGTCGTTCCGCAGCTCGACCGCAATTGTGAAGCAGCGATCACCGGTCAGCAGCGAGTCATAGATCGGCGTCACGACGGACCGCCGCTCCCGGGTCACCGCCTGGTACCAGGGTCGGTCGGCATAGGACTGCCCGACCGCCACACCACCCGGCATCTGGCGGTCACCGACGATCTTGCGATTGACCGCGTACGCGATCATCAATCCGGCGCGATCGACCATGTAGATCATTTCGAGGTAAGGGTTTTCCTCGACCAGGTCTTCGAGAATGCCCTCGACCGCCTCCAGGTTGGCGGAGTAATCACGCAGCCGATCAGCCCAATGCGACAGCTGGTGTTTGAGCGAGTGCTGAGACTCGATACGAAAGCTCTGAGTCAATAGCTGAATCGAAAGGGCGAGCTGATTCAGCCGGTCCGACGCCGCGGTGTACTGCCCGAGACCGTCGGCGATCCGTTGCACCACTTCCCTGACCTCACGCAGGGTCAGCACCACCTGGTCGGACGCCGAGCGCTGCTCCTGGGTTGCAAGCGAAATCTCCCGCGCCGCACGCGCCGTGTCGGCTATCGCGCTCCGCAGTTGGGCGATGGCGCCCTGGGTGGACCGGCTCTCTTCGAGCACCTGGCTGGAAGCCTTGCTCCCCTGCTCCGTCGCGACCACAACCCCGCGAATCGCACCGCCAAACTCGTCGAGGTGGTTACGCACCGAATCTACTGATTCACGCGAGCGTTCGGCGAGCCGGCGCACCTCGTTGGCGACGACCGAGAAACGCTCTCCATGCTCTCCAGCGGCCGACGCCTCGATGGCCGCATTGAGCGCCAGAATATGCGTTTCCTGCGCGATCTCGGTGATCAGGTCGAGGATGCGGTATATTTCGCGCGAGCGGCTGTCAAGGGTATCGCAGCGACCCGCAATCGCCTCCATTCGCTGGCGGACGTCCTCAACCCCCGAGACCGCAGCCTCGAGCGCGGCTGCACCATCGTTCCCGGCTGTTTCCGAGCGGGCCGCGAGTTCCGCCTGTCTCGCGGCATTAGTAGCGATCTGTCCGGCGGTACGCGCCAGTTCCTCGGTTGTGGCGGTGATCTCGACGACAGCTGCCGCCTGTTGGCTGGACGCCGACGCAAGCTCGGACGAAACCCGCTTGACGGTCGCGGCAGCAGTCGCCACCTCGACCGAAGAGGACTGGATCTGCTGGATCAGCGCCGCCAGCGCGCGGCTGGCCGACTCAACCTCGTCGCGCATGCCGTCGGGCAGCGACCCGACAGTCGCGCGGGCGGCGACCATATCGCCGTTTCGGAGCTCCTCGAAGGTGGTTGTCAACGCTTCACGTTGCGTCGCGTGGCGATTCTGGAGTGATCGATAATCCCGCAACCGGCGTCGGGTCGGAAGGTGAACCAGGGTTGCGTAACCGGCGATCGCCAGCAGTCCGACGACGAGGAAGGCGCGGACGTACCAGGCCTCGCGCGGTTCGTCCGCTGCGGCTTCAATCAATGCGCCACCCACCAGGACCACCGCCGTCAAAAGCAACGGACCAAGCCATCGCCGAATCCCGCCGACGCCTACCCGTTCATCCATCGATTACCCCCACCTGACCGCGCTCGACCCCGATGAGACGCGACGAATTCACAATCAGCACCGCTTCGCCGTCCACCTCAGCCATACCATCTATCAGCTCGTGCAGCCGACCGTCGGTTCGGCCCTCCAAAACCCGGCTTAGGGGCGTAACGCGCAGGGCCTCGTCGACCGCCAAACCCAGGGTCGAAGTATCGCGGTGACGCCGGCCGACGATCACCACCGTCCTGTAGTTCGTCCTCCGGCGACCACCAGCCACCAGTGCGTGAAGGTCGAGCACCGGCAATGGCTCGCCGCCGTATTGAGCGAGACCCAGCAGGTGCGACCGCGACCCCGGCACCGGGTGAAACGGCAGTCCACGAACCACCCGCATCACATCCGCTGACGGAACGGCGCACTTCAGGGACCCGGAACGGACCAACAGGTATCGCCGAATGGTTTCCGGTGCCATTGCGTTCAGGATATCATCGCGACGACGGGTCGATTTCGACGCTCTGCCCCCCCCTCGACCTCGGTCCAGTCGAGCTCCGATCCGCGAAGACTGTGGGGAATCAGGAAAACCCCCATCATCACCAGCCAGCCGAGCGCCACCGCCGCCCGCGTCCGGAGGCGACGCCACGCCAGGACTGTCGCCGGCAACCATGCGATGAAGGCGATCAGGGTCTTGTTGTCGGTCAGGTCGTGGCCGAAGGGCCAACCGGTCCAAAAAGCGCCGAACGCAAATCGTTGCACGATCGGTCCGAGAACCAAGCCGCCAACAACCAGCAGGGCCATTGCAACCAGGACGAGGGTCCGGGCCGGCGCCGCCTTTGGCCGCAGGACCTCGAGCAGCGCCCGCGTCGACACCAGCATGCTCAGGAACATGGCCAGGATGTGGGGGACCAATACTGCCGCCGGCACGTCGCCGCGAAACCTGGCGATCACGGTCCCGGCCTCTGGGATCCATTCTGTCCCCGCCTCGTCCTCGATCACGATCCGGTACTCCACCTTGCCGGCCGTCGGTTGACCGGGAATCCTGGCCTCGAGACGTCCATCCGTGGTCTCGACCATCGCCTGGCGGCGGAATGGCTCGTCGGTCGGGTAGCGACGCCATTCAAGCCCGGCGCGGTTCCCGCTGCCCACCGAGGGGATTGCCACCCGCAGCTCAGGCCGGCCCTCGTTGGAGCGCGGGAGCCGGTAGCTGACGGCTTCGCCCCCGGCCAGAACCGTGTTACCGCGGACCGGATGGCTCGGTCCCGTCAGGCGTTGGAAGACGGCCAGCACGAGGGTCAGCAGCAGGGCCGCAATCCAGAGCGCGGCCGAAACCCGGGATCGCTGGTTGGCCGCCACGCCTCAGATTCCGGCAACCACGCCCGCCACCATCTCCTGGATCACGCCCGGCTCGACCTCTTCGAGCTCGTAAGTCACGTTGGCGATCGGCTTGTTGACCTTGATGATCCGGTCGAGCTGGATCGGCGTTCCTTCCACCACCACGTCGGCGGGGGTCGCGTTGATGGTCTCCTCGAGCTCTCGAATCTGCTCTTCCCCATATCCCATCGCCGGCAAGATGCGGGCGGCGTTCGGGTACTTCTCATAGGTCTTCAGGATCGAGCCGACTGCGTACGGACGCGCATCCACGATTTCGATCGCTCCCGCCTGTTTGGCTGCAAACCACCCGGCGCCGTACTCCATGCCGCCGTGGGTCAGGGTGGGTCCGTCCTCCACCACCAGCGCGCGTTTACCGGCGATGAGCTTGGGCTGGTCGACGTTGATCACCGACCTGCACTTGATGACCCGCGCCGCCGGGTTGGTTGCGCGGCAGGTCTCGAGCAACTGCTCGACCTTGACCGGGTCTGCGGTTTCCACCTTGTTGACGATCAACAGATGGGCCATCCGCAGATTGGTCTCTCCGGGGTAGTAGCTCAGCTCGTGTCCGATTCGGTGGGGGTCGACGAGGGTGATGTGAAGGTCCGGCCTGTAAAACGGCGTGTCGTTGTTGCCGCCGTCCCAGAGGATGACGTCGGCTTCCTTTTCCGCCTCGCGGACGATGCGCTCGTAGTCGACGCCGGCGTAGACCACAAAACCGTTGTCGATGTGGGGCTCGTACTCCTCGCGTTCCTCGATGGTGCATTGATGACGGTCCAGGTCCTCGTAGGTCTCGAAGCGCTGGCAAGCCTGCTTGGCGAGGTCACCGTAGGGCATCGGATGGCGGATGGCGACCACCTTCTTGCCCATCTTCTTGAGCAACCTCGATATGTGGCGGGTGGTCTGCGATTTTCCGACGCCGGTGCGAACCGCTGTGATGGCGATGACCGGCTTTTCCGTCTCGATCATCGTCCGGGTCGCCGAGCAGACGCCGAAATGCGGCCCCCAGGCGATGACCTCGGAGGCCTTGTTCATGACGTAGGTGTGGGGTACATCCGAGTAGCTGAACCACACCTCGTCGACCTCGTTTTCCTTGACCACCCGCTCGAGCTCGGACTCGGGCAGGATGGGAATCCCCTTTGAATAGAGCGAACCGGCAAGCTGCGGTGGATAGGTTCGATCCTCGATGTCGGGGATCTGGGTGGCGGTGAAAGCGACTACCTCGTATTCCTCCCGATCGCGGAACAGGCAGTTGAAATTGTGAAAGTCCCGTCCGGCCGCACCCATGATTACGACCCTGGTCCGTGCCATGATTTTCCTCCTCGGGGAACGTCAAGAGGCGCCACGCCTCGACGGTCGGGCCGCCGGGTGAAGCTGAACCGGCGGCACGGCGGTCATTCTACCACCCACCCACCGAACCGTAATGAGGAATTAGGAATGAGGAATGAGGAATTCCCGCCCAACCTCCCCGAGGTCGTGGGGAGGTTGGTGATCTCAAAGATCATTCGTGCTTTGGAATCTTGATCTCTAAACATCTCAACCGCAGCATCTCCAATTACACCTCTGGTCACGCCGTACCGACGCCGCTCATGGGAGGGCGGGTGGCATTCCTAATTCCTAATTCCTCATTCCGAATTCAGAACTTTGTGCGTTATTCCCACTCGATAGTTCCCGGCGGCTTGGAGGTGACGTCGTAGACCACGCGGTTGATCCCCGAAACCTCGTTGACCACCCGGCGGGCGATTCGATCGAGGACCTCGGGCGGGAAACGGAACCAATCGGCGGTCATGAAATCGGTGGTGGTGACTGCCCGCACGGCGAGCACGTTTTCGTAGGTTCGGCCGTCGCCCATCACACCGACGCTCCTGACCGGGAGCAGCACGCACAGGGCTTGCGAGATCTCATTGTAGAGTCCGGCGCCGCGAATCTCCTCGATCACGATGGCGTCGGCCTCCTGCAGCACTCCCACCCGTTGGCGGTCGACCGCTCCGAGGATCCGCACCGCGAGACCGGGCCCCGGGAACGGATGCCGCCACACGAAGTCGTGCGGAAGCCCCAGCTCCTCCCCTACCCTGCGCACTTCGTCCTTGAACAGATCGCGCAACGGCTCGACGAGCTCGAGCCCGAGTCGCTCGGGCAAACCGCCGACGTTGTGGTGGGTCTTGATGACCGCCGCCGTGCCGCGGATGCCTGAAGACTCGATAACATCGGGGTACAGGGTCCCCTGGGCCAGGTACCGGGCATCACTGAACTTTGCGGCTTCGGCCTCGAAGACCCTTACGAACTCACGACCGATGATCTTGCGTTTCTGCTCGGGATCTCCGATCCCTTCGAGGGCCGCGAAGAAGCGTGCCGACGCATCCACCCGATCGAGTTCGAGCCCGAACTCGGAAAAACTGCGCTCGACCTGATTGCCTTCCTCCTTCCGCAACAGGCCAGTGTCGACGAATATCGGCACCAGCCGGTCGCCGATGGCTTCGCGGAGGAGGAGTGCGGTCACCGAAGAATCGACCCCGCCCGAGACACCGCAGATCACCCGCCCGTCGATGAGGGTCGACTCGAGCACGGCCACGAGCTCGTGCCGAATCGCCGCCGGGTTCCAGTCGCGACGGGCCTCGGCCAAGGTGATGAAGTTCTCCAGAATGCGGGTACCGTGCGGCGTGTGTCGGACCTCCGGGTGGAACTGGAGTCCGACAAAGCGCCGTTCTCGATCGAAGATTGCCGCCACCGCAGTGGTCTCGGTTCGCGCCAGCACGTCGAAGCCGGGCGGCACGCGTTCGACGACATCGCCGTGGCTCATCCACACCGGCTGCCGAACCGGCGAACCCGAGAAGATAGAGCTCCCTTCAAGAGTCTCCAGCTCGGCCAGCCCGTACTCTCGTCGTTCGGAGGAGCTGACCTCACCGCCAAGGTCGCGCGCCATCAGGTGGAGGCCGTAGCAGATTCCGAGAATCGGAAGCCCGAGATCGAAGACCGCCCGGTCTACCTGGAGCGAGCCTTCCTCGAACACACTTGCCGGACCGCCCGACAGGACCAGAGCGACCGGCGCCGTCCTTCGGATCTCCTCCACACCCAGGTCGCCACGCTCGATTTGGGTCTTGACGCCGAGTTCGCGGAGCCGGCGGGCGATGAGCTGAGTGTACTGTGACCCGAAATCGAGGACGAGCATGGTCTCGTGTTGCATGGAGGCTCCGCCGCGGTCGCCGACCGCCGTTGTTGGGCTGGAGAATACCAGAGGCCGAGATTCAGGGGAGGAATCGACCCGCCCTGCCTACGGTCCGGATTTGACCTGCCTCCGCTGCGAAGCTAGGATCCGCATTGGAAAAATTGACGTATGTCCAGCCAGTTCTTGCCGGTCCTGATCTCGCTCGTCGTGGCCGGAGGCTTCGCTGCAGTGCTGCTCGGCGCCGCCAGCCTGCTGGGGCAACGGAGCCGGCAGCAAACCACAGCCAAGCGCGAAAGCTACGAGACGGGTATGCCGCTGATCGACCGTGCGCACAAGCGCCTTTCGGTCAAGTTCTACCTGGTTGCGCTGGTCTTCGTGGTACTCGACGTCGAAGTCGCGTTTCTCTACCCATGGGCTATCAACTACCGGTCGATGATCGGCGGCGGTTCCTTGGTCCCACTGTGGGACATATTGGCCTTTCTCGCCCTACTCGCAGTTGTCTATCTCTATTTGTGGCGTCAGGGGATCTTTGATTGGGGGCGACGCGCTGCGGTTTCGACCGACAAGGGATCAGGCGAGTGACCAACGCCGTCACCCGCCCGCTCGTGGTCGCCTTACCCGAAGACGTCGCCGAGGTGAGCTTCGACGCCGCCATGGAATCCAAGATCAAGGCCGCCATCGCGTCCTACCCGGAACCCGGCGCTGCCCTGTTGCCGTTGTTGTGGCTGTGCCAGGACCGTTGGGGTTGGATCTCGCCCGGGATCATGGAAGCCGTCGGCGACCGCCTCGGTTTGTCGCCGGCATTTGTCGAAGGGGTGGTGAGCTTTTATACGATGTACCGGCTCCGGCCGCCGGGAAAGTACCTGCTCCAGGTCTGCACGACGCTCTCCTGTCATCTCTGTGGAACGCCCGCGCTCGTCGACCACCTCCGCCGGAAGCTCGGGATCGACTTTGGAGAGACCACTCCGGACGGCCTCTTCACCCTCGCCGACGTGCAATGTCTGGGCGCCTGCGGCGAGGCGCCGGTGGTGCAGATCAACGACGACTACTACACCGGTCTCACAACCGGCGAGCTTGACGGAATCCTCGACGAGCTGGCCGGCCGATGAGCGAAGCGATTCTCCTTGCTGCGCGCGGCCTGAAAAACTCCCGCGCACTCTCCACCTACCTCAAACGGGGCGGCTACGCCGCCCTCGACAAGGCGCTCTCAATGAGACCTGCAGAGGTGATCGAAGAGGTCAAGAAATCGGGGGTGCGCGGCCGCGGCGGCGCCGGGTTCCCGGCCGGTGTCAAATGGAGCTTCGTCCCAAAAGACTCGAACAAGCCCAAGTACTTGATCTGCAACGCCGATGAGTCGGAACCCGGGACCTTCAAGGACCGGGAGCTGATTCTCGTCGACCCGCACATGGTGCTCGAGGGGATCGCCATCGCGGCCTACGCGATCGGCGCCAATACGGCCTACATCTACATCCGCGGCGAATTCGTTCTCGAGACCGAGATCCTGGCCAACGCCATCGCCGAGGCGCGACGCAAGAACTACCTCGGCCCTGACATCCTCGGCCGCGGCTACGATCTCGAGATCCGTATCCATCGCGGCGCGGGCGCCTACATCTGCGGTGAGGAGACCGCGCTCATCGAATCGCTCGAGGGCAAGAGGGGCCTGCCCCGCCTCAAACCGCCGTTTCCGGCCGTGGTCGGTGTATTCGGTTGCCCGACTGTGGTCAACAATGTCGAGACCCTGGCCTGCGTGCCCCACATCATCGATCGCGGGAGTGCCTGGTTTGCCACCATCGGCACCGAGCGCAGCACCGGGACCAAGCTCTTCTGCGTGTCTGGTCACGTCGAGCGCCCCGGAGTCTACGAGGCCGCCATGGGCGTCACCTTTCGCGAGATCATCGAAGATCTCTGCGGCGGGATCCGCGGCGGCCGAAAGCTCAAGGCGTTCATCCCCGGCGGTTCATCGGCTCCCGTGTTGCCGGCGTCCAAGATCGACACCGCGGCGGACTTCGATTCGGTGGCACAGGCCGGTTCGATGCTCGGCTCGGGCGGCGTCATCGTCATGGACGAAACCGTCGATATGGTGGCGGCGCTCGAAAACCTCCTCACGTTCTACGCCCACGAGTCCTGCGGTCAGTGCACCCCGTGCCGCGAGGGATCGGATTGGGCGGTCGACATCGTTCGCCGGATCCGGCGCGGCGGCGGTCAAAGCGGGGACATCGAGACCCTGCGACGGATTGCCCGATTTGCAAGCCAGGGAATGACCATCTGCCCGCTCGGCGACGCGTTTTGCGGACCCATTACGAGTTTTCTCGACCACTTCGGGCACGAATTCGAGGCTGCGATCTCCAATGCTACGAAGATCGCAGCCAGAAAGCTGCCGGTGCTGCCGGTGCGCTCCGACCGCGCGCTGTTCGGGGCCTGAGCCGCATGGTAACCCTGGCAATCGACGGTATCGAGGTCACGGTCGCGGAGGGGACGAATCTGGTCGAGGCAGCGGCCGCGGCCGGCATCGTCATTCCGACCTACTGCTACCACCCCGGGTTGAGCGTCGTCGGGCAGTGCCGCATCTGCTTCGTCGAGGTCGAGGGCATGCCACGGCTCGTGACCGCCTGCTCGACGCCGGCACAGCCCGGAATGTTGGTGTTGACGGCCTCCGACCGGGTCCGCGATGCGCGCGCGGCGATCATGGAGTTCCTGCTCGAGAACCATCCGCTGGATTGTCCGGTCTGCGACCAGGCCGGCGAGTGCGGCCTTCAGGATTTCTCGGTGGAGCACGGTCTGGATACCACTCACATGGTCGACGAACGGCGGACATATCCGGGTTACGAGCGGCGGATGATTGGGCCGCACGTCGTCCAGAACCAGAACCGTTGCATCCACTGCACGCGCTGCATCCGCGTCACCACCGAGATTTCCGAGACCGCGGATCTCACGATGAAATCGCGCGGCAACCACTCGTACATCGACACATTTGACGGCACTCCGCTCGACAATCCCTGGTCGGCCTGCGTCGCCGACGTGTGCCCGGTGGGGGCGCTGACGGTCAAGGAGTTCAGATTCAGGGCCAGAGTCTGGCACCTCGAGGAAACCGATACGGTCTGCCCGGGCTGCAGCATTGGCTGCAACGTCAAGCTCGGGCATCTCGACGGGGTCGTCCATCGTTTCGTTCCGCGGGCCAACCCCGAGGTCAACGGCTGGTGGATGTGCGATTACGGACGCTTCCTCGCCGACGGTCTCAACGATCGTGAGGTCGAGGTTCCGCGCGAGCGATTCGGGAGCGGCGACCGGCGGCTGTCCTGGGAGGACGCCCTGAGCGATCTCGCGCGCTGGCTCCGCGAGGCCCCACAACCGCTGGTGGTGGCATCGGCTGATTTCAGCAACGAGGCCCTGTTCGCGATCCGCCGCAATTTCGTCGACGGCGCGCGGTTCGAGGTCGTGGTCCCGGTCAGATCGGGTGACACACGACGCATGAAAAACGGGCGCGGCACGTGGCTTTCGAGCACCGACGCCCACCCGAACTCGGCCGGCGCCCGCCACCTCGGTCTCACGACCATCGACGGAGCGTCGCTCGAGAGCTATCTCCGCGACGGTACCGGTCCCGTTCTCATCCTCGACGCCCACGCCCATCCGTGGCTGGCCTCGGAGGCCGCGGCCGCAATCGCCGCCGAGCGCCAGGTAGCGGTGCTCGCCCGTCTGCGAACGCCGTTGGTCGACACGGCGAGCCTGGTCCTGCCGCTCGCGTCGTGGGCCGAGACCGAGGGCAGCTATACCTCATCCACCGGACGCGTGCAGCTGGCGCGGCGCGCCCTCGCGCCGCGCGGCCAGGCGCGACCGGCGTGGGAGATCATCTACCGGCTCGCCCTCGAGCTCGGCATCGAGCAGCAACGCAGGGTCTCACCACGAATCCTCTTCGCCGAAATGGCGGCCGAGGTTGCCGCGTTTTCGGGCATCACCTGGGGCCGCCTTTCGGTCGAGCCGGGAACGGCGATCCACGCGGAGGTGCACGATGTGGGCTGAGGTGGTGGTGATCGGCGTCAAGCTCGCCTTTGTGCTGGCGGTGATGCTGACCACGGTCCCGATCATGGTCTGGGTAGAGCGACGCGGCTCCGCCCTCATTCAAGACCGCCTCGGTCCCAACCGGGTCGGGCCCTACGGGCTCCTCCAACCCGTGATCGACGTGGTCAAGCTGCTGGCCAAGGAGGATTTACGACCGGCCGGCGTGCAGACCTTCCTCTACCTTTTGGCGCCGGCGATCGCGATCGCCGTTTCCCTCAGCACCTTCATCGCGGTGCCTTTCGGGCATGACTCGGGGCTCACGGTTTTCGGCCACGCGGTGGACGGCTTTATCGTTGCCCCGAAACTCGATATCGGCATTCTTTACATCCTTGCGGTCGCGTCACTCGGCGTCTACTCGATTGTCCTCGCCGGCTGGTCGTCGAACAACAAATACTCCCTATACGGCGGTATTCGCGCCTCCGCCCAGGCGATCTCGTACGAGCTCGCCATGACCATCGCAGTCGTCGGGGTTTTGATGAGCGCCGGCTCCCTGCAGCTGCTCGACATTGTCCAGGCGCAGACGGGCGCCTCGCTCGCCCACCTCCCGCGGTGGAACGTGGTCTTGCAGCCGATCGGGACCCTCGTGTTCGTCGTAGCGGCCTTTGCCGAGACCAACCGGCTCCCGTTCGATCTCGCCGAAGCGGAGGCGGAGCTGGTTGCCGGCTACCACACCGAGTACTCGTCCATGAGCTTTGCCGCGTTTTACATGAGCGAATACCTCCACATGATCGTGGCCGCTTCATTGATGACGGTGTTGTTTTTCGGCGGCTGGAACCTGCCCTGGATCGACGTCCCGTTCGGGGGCTGGCCCGGGGCGCTGCTGTCGATGTTCGTGTTCGCCGCCAAGGTGGCGTTCTTCATGTGGTTCTTCGTGTGGGTGCGCTGGACCCTGCCCCGTTTTCGCTTCGACCAGCTGATGGCGCTCGGCTGGAAGGTGCTGGTGCCCCTCGCGACTCTCAACTTTCTCTGGGTCGGGGCGGGCATGGCCCTCGGATACCTCTAGGCGATTGCATGGAGACCTACGTTTTCCTCGCGTCAGCGGCCATCGCGGTGATCTTCGCGGTACTGACGGTAGTGCCTCGAAAGCCGATGACCAACGTGCTGTCGCTGGTGGTTGTGTTTTTCGCGATGGCCGCGATCTTCGCCATCCTGGGCATGGATTTTCTGGCCGCCATCCAGGTCATCGTCTACTCGGGCGCCATCCTGGTGCTGTTCCTGTTTGTCATCATGCTGTTGAACATACGCACGGTCAATCGCTTCGGAAGCGGCCGCCCGGTGCAGGCCTTTGTCGGCACCCTGACCGCGGCCGCGATCGGCGGCATGATCCTGGTGATCGCCGGCCTCCTGGTTCCCGAACAGGGGGCGGCGCTGCCCGGCGCCACCGAGACCGGGACCGCCGTTCCGATCGGCAGGGCGCTCCTCGGCACCCACCTCTTCGCCTTCGAATTCATCACTCTGATCCTGGTGGCGGCGATCGTCGGCGCGGTGTACCTCGGGAAAAAGGAGGGACGATGACCGCGGCCGGCGCCGTTTCCGTTCCCTACACCTGGGTGCTCGCGCTGTCCGCGGTGCTCTTTGCCATCGGCGTCCTCGGTGTCCTTCTGCGGCGCAACGGCATCGCCATCTTTCTTTCCCTGGAAATCATGCTCAACTCGGCCAATCTCGCGTTTGCCGCCTTTGCCTACCGTTTTGCCGCCGGCCACGCCACTGCGGGGGCCGCTCTTGACGGCCAGGTCTTCGTGTTCTTCATCATCGCCGTCGCCGCCGCCGAAGCCGCAGTCGGGCTGGCGCTTTTCATCGCACTGCACCGACTCAAGGGATCCATCGATGTGGATAGAGCCAACATCCTCCGCTGGTAGGAACGCATGATGATCGGCACCCTGTGGATGATCCCGATCTTCTGCCTCGCCGGGGCGGTTCTCAACCTGTTGCTCGGGATGGTGCGGGCGCGAAAGGCCTACGTGACGCTGGTCGGTGTCGGTTCGGTCGGTGCGGCGACGGTCCTTGCCTACACCTCGATCTGGCAGTTCATTCAAAACCCCAACCCGGCCCACCCGGAGAGCTACTTCACCTGGATCTCGGCCGGCACCGTTTCGGTCAACGCGTCAATGGTGCTCGACCCGCTCTCGGCCGTGATGGTGGCCTTCGTGACCTTTGTCGGCTTTCTCATCCACCTCTACTCGGTGGGTTACATGCACGCCGAAAGCGACGCCGGGTACGCCCGCTACTTCGCCTATCTCAACCTCTTCATGTTCTCCATGCTGCTCCTCGTGCTCGGCTCCAATCTCCCACTGATGTTTGTCGGGTGGGAGGGAGTCGGTCTCTGCTCGTACCTCCTGATCGGCTACTACTACGAGAAGAACTGGTGTGCGGCCGCCGGCAGCAAGGCATTCATCGTCAATCGGATCGGTGACCTGGGTTTCATTCTCGCGGTGTTCGCCACCCTGTCGGTTTTCGGTACCACCGAGTTCGGCGATATCTTCGCCGCAGCCGCCGGCCATCCCGAACGCTACGCGGGCGCGGCGACCCTGATAGCGCTGCTGCTCTTCGTTGGAGCGATTGGCAAGTCGGCACAGGTCCCACTCTACGTCTGGCTGCCGGATGCAATGGCCGGGCCGACCCCGGTTTCGGCCCTCATCCACGCAGCGACCATGGTCACAGCCGGCGTCTACATGGTCGTCCGCTGCAATGTCTTCTTCCGCCTCAGCCCGACCGCAATGCTGGTCGTGGCGGTCGTTGGCGGTGTCACCGCCATTTTTGCGGCCACCATCGGGCTCGTCCAAAACGACATCAAAAAGGTCCTCGCCTACTCGACCGTTTCCCAGCTCGGTTACATGTTTCTGGCGGCGGGTGTCGGCGCCTGGGTCGCCGCGATCTTCCACGTCGTTACCCACGCCTTTTTCAAGGCCTGTCTCTTCCTTGGCTCGGGTTCCGTCATCCACGCCTGTGGCGGCGAGCAGGACATGCGTCAAATGGGTGGTCTCAGGTCGCACATGCCGACCACCTATCGCACGTTCGTCGCGGCGACCCTGGCGATCGCCGGGATCCCGCTCTTCGCCGGGTTCTTCTCCAAGGACGAGATCCTCGCCCGAGTCTTTGCGGCCGGCGCCACCGACCTCAACGGCTTCGGCCGGATTTACGAGGTGCTCTGGTTTCTCGCGGTTTTCGGCGCGCTGCTGACCGCTTTCTACATGTTCCGTGCCGTCTATCTGACGTTTCACGGTTCGTTCCGTGGCGGCGACGAGGTCGAGAAGCACCTGCACGAGTCTCCGCGCAGCATGACGATACCGCTCGTCGTGCTCGGCGCGCTGTCCGTCGTCGGCGGCTTCGTCGGCATTCCCGGCCAACTCTTCCACCGGAGCTCCTGGAACCTGATCGAACGGGCTCTCGAACCCATCATCCTGCCGATCGGAGGAGTCGTTCACGGCGCCGAAACGGTCGAGCACGCGAATCACGGCGTCGGTTTTGGGACCGAGTGGCTCCTGGTGGCGGTGTCGGTGGCGGTGGCCTTTGTCGGGTGGATGGTCGCACGTCGTTTTTACACGGGGGATGACGCATTTGCAACCCCGCAGCGTCTTGCCGCGCGCCTGCCGTTCATCCACAAGCTCCTCCTCAGCAAGTATTGGATCGACGAAGTCTACGACGCAACCATCGTCAAACCGATCCGCCGGGTTGCAGTCATCCTCTGGCGGGTCGTCGACGAGTTGATCATCGACTCCTTCCTGGTCAATGGGATAGCCTTCACGGTCGAGCTCACCGGAGATGTTCTCCGCTTCGTACAGACCGGTAACGTGCGCAACTATGCCCTGGCGGTGGCGGTGACGGTCCTCGCCCTGGCGGCGTTCTTGTGGTGACGGGATGATGTGATGAACGATTACCTGCTGAGCATCGTCACTCTCGGGCCAACGGTCGTTGCCGTGCTCCTGCTCTTCATCCCCATGCAGTACAAGACCATCCATCGTGTCGTCACCCTGATCGCTTCGACCGTGATGTTCTTGATCTCGACGCGTCTGTGGACCGGGTTTGACGCCGACGTTCCGGGCTTCCAGTTCGTCGACAGGTTGCCGTGGATTCCGCAACTCGGCGTCTGTTACAACGTCGGGCTCGACGGCATTTCGCTCCCCCTGGTCCTCCTCACCACCCTGCTCCTGCCGGTGGTGGTGCTCGCCGCCTGGTCGCTGAACATCGAACATATCAAGTCACTCCACATCTCGTTCCTGCTTCTGACCACGGGGATGATCGGCACCTTCGTGTCCCTCGACCTTTTTCTCTTCTACATCTTCTGGGAGATCACGCTGATCCCGATGTACTTCATCATCGGCGTGTGGGGCGGGCCCCGCCGCATCTACGCCGCGGTGAAGTTCTTCATCTTCACCATGGTGGGCTCGGTACTGATGCTGGTGGCGATCCTTTACCTTGCCTGGTTTCACCACCAGCAAACCGGGGTCTGGTCGTACGACTATCCGGATTTCCTCGCCACCGCCCACCTTCTTCCGATCACCGGGACGCTGGCGCCGGGGATTCTCGTCTTTGCGGCCTTCGCCCTCGCCTTTGCCATCAAAGTGCCCTTGTTCCCACTCCACACCTGGCTCCCGGACGCGCACGTCGAGGCACCAAGCACCGGTTCGGTGATCCTCGCCGGAGTCCTGCTCAAGATGGGCACCTACGGCTTCCTCCGCTTCAACCGGACCCTGCTGCCCGATGCCTGGGAGATCTTCACTCCGTTGCTGATGGCCCTGGCCCTGATCGGCATCATTTATGGTGCACTGGTGGCGATGGTCCAGCCCGACGTGAAAAAGCTGGTCGCCTACTCTTCGGTGAGCCACCTCGGATTCGTCATGCTCGGGCTCGCCGCCGGCACCCAGGCATCGACGCAAGGCGCAATCCTGCAGATGGTCAACCACGGCCTGACGACCGGAGCCCTCTTCCTTCTCGTCGGGATGCTGTACGAGCGAACGCATACCAGGCTGATCGCGGACTACGGCGGCCTCGCCGGCGTCATGCCGGTCTATTGCGGCATCTTCCTGATCGCAACCTTCGGGTCGATCGGACTCCCGGGACTCAACGGGTTTGTCGGCGAGTTCTTGATCCTCGCCGGCGCGTGGCCTTCTCACCCGCTTGCGGTCGCTGTCGCCGGGATCGGCATCATTCTCGGCGCCGTCTACATGCTGTGGATGGTCCAGCGGGTGTTTTGGGGTCCGCTTGACAAACCGTCGAACAAGCTGCTCCAAGACATCAGCCTTCGCGAGTTCTTTGTGGTTGCGCCACTGCTGGTGCTCGTCGTCTGGATCGGTATCCATCCCAACACCTTTCTCGCACCGATGGAGGCCTCTGTCCGCCTCCTCCTGACGCGATGACCGGGAGATAGGACCGTGCCGACACCAACCCATGCCGACCTCATCGCCGTCGCACCGGAGATCATTCTCACCGCGGCCGCCGGATTGGTGCTCCTCCTCGAAGCGTTTCTGCCATCGTCGCGCCGGTATCTCAGCGAGCTCACGATGGTCGCGGTGGGCGGCGCGATCTGGGCACGGCTGAGCCTTGATCTCCCCGGTGCTGTGTGGTCAGGGACCTTGCGAGTCGACCAGCTGACCGCGTTCGTCGACACCTATATCCTCGTTGCGGTCGCCCTCGCGGTGTGGATATCTGGTTCGTTTCTGCGGCGTTGCGGCGCCGAGCACGGAGCGTTCTACGCCCTGATGCTGCTCGCATCGGTGGGGGCGATGGTCATGGCCTCCGCCCTCGATCTCCTGCCGATCTTCCTCGGCCTCGAGCTGCTCTCGATCCCGCTCTATGCTCTCAACGCATTTCTCAGCCGCCATCAAGTCAGCGTCGAGGCCGGGCTGAAGTACTTCGTGGTCGGCGCATTCGCCTCTGCCTTCGTCGCCTACGGCATGGCCCTTCTTTACGGCGCGTCCGGGTCTACGAATCTCGCGGTCATCGGTCAACGAGTCGTGGAGACGGGGTTCTTGAGCCCGCTTTTCGCGGTCGGCCTGGCCATGGTGGTGGGCGGATTGGCTTTCAAGCTCGCCGTGGTTCCATGCCACGCGTGGGCCCCCGACGTCTATCAGGGATCGCCGACACCGGTCACCGCATTCCTTTCGGTCGTTCCGAAAGGAGCCGCCTTGATCGTCCTGGTGCGAATGGTCGACGGGATGGATCTCCTCCACATCTCCCCACGGTGGGTCCTCGCATTGAGCGTCATCGCCGTACTCTCTCAGCTGATCGGGAATGTTGTCGCCATCGTCCAGCGAGACATCAAGAGGATGCTCGCCTATTCCGGGATCGCCCATATGGGCTATGCCCTGGTGGCGGTGATCGTCTCCGGAGTCGACGGCGGGACCGCGGTGCTGTTTTATCTCGCTGCTTACACCATGATGAACATGGGCGCGTTCGCCTGTATCGCAATGATGTCGGAGCGCGAGGATCGGCCGCATCTGATCAGTGATCTCTCGGGGCAGGGTTATCACCGTCCAGTGGCTTCACTGGTTCTGACCATCTGCCTGTTTTCGCTGTCGGGTATCCCTCCCTTTATCGGTTTCACCGCCAAGTTCGCGGTGTTCCGCGCTGCCGTCAACCAGGGTTTCGTCTGGCTCGCGGTCTTCGGCGTCGTCAACTCGTTGATTTCGGTGTTTTATTACGTGCGGGTGATCTACACGCTCTATATGCACCCCCTGCCCGAGCGCCCGCCGGACTTCAGGTTTTCTCTGCCGATGGCGGCGGCGGCGTCTCTCGCCGCGCTCGGGGTGCTGCTGATCGGCGTCTATCCGACTCCGTTACTATCCGCGGCCCAGAATGCTATTCTCGATTTGATGAGGTAGTGAATGGGTGCATACAAGCGACACGTCGACACCGCCAATATCTCGGAACTCACGATCGCGCGACTGTCCGTGTATCTACGCTGCGTTGACCAGCTGCTCGATCTCGGCGTAGAGACAGTCTCGAGCCAGGAGCTCGCAAAGAGGTTCAACCTCAATTCGGCGCAGATTCGCAAAGACCTCGCCTACTTCGGTGAGTTCGGAGTTCGCGGCGTGGGCTACAACGTTCGCGAGCTGCGCCAATATGTGGTCGAGATTCTCGGTCTCGATCGAGAGCGGCGGCTCTTGATCGTCGGCGCCGGCAACCTCGGCAGCGCCCTGTGCCACTACTCCGGGTTCTCGCGAGGCAGCTTCCTTGTTGTCGGCGTGCTCGACTCCGATCCGACTCGCATCGGCGACCCGACACCGGCCGGTTTGCTGGTCGAAGACGCGGAACGGATGAGCGAGATCGTCGCCCAGCGCCAGGTCGACATCGGCGTGATTACGACCCCGCCAGGCGCCGCGCAGAAAGTCTGCGACTCGATGGTGGAGGCCGGTCTGCGGGCCATTCTCAACTTTGCGCCGATCAGGGTCCGCGCACCGGAAAACGTCCTTGTCAAGACCGTTGACCTCAAGGTACACCTCGAGGAGTTGAGCTTTTTCCTTGCCCACGTCGAAGGACGAAAAAACTGAAGAGTCAAGAGTTAAGAGTGAAGAAGAATGGGTCATACCCGACCCTTGGAATTGATGGTTGCTAGATCGGACTCGTTTCTCTTAACACGTGAGTCTGCACTCGTGATGATCCGCCCCTGACTCCCGATCTTCCCGGTCTGCTCACGGTTCGGGAGTCCTCGAGTGGCGCGTTGAAGGCAGTTCGGCTAAAGTACCTCCGATGGACACGCCAAAGACAATAGGTAAATACGAGGTCATCGAACAGATTGCAGTGGGTGGCTTTGGCGTCATCTTTAAGGGATGGGACCCCTTCATCAAACGGAAGGTGGCGATCAAGATGTGCGCCACCCCGGACGAGGAGGTTCGGCAACGCTTCCAGCAGGAAGCCGAGTTTGTCGGCAACCTCGTTCACCGCAACATCACCCTGGTATTCGATTACGGCGTCGAGGACGGCGTGCCGTATATCGTTCAGGAGTTTCTCTCAGGCTACGATCTCGACGAGCTCCTCAAGGCCGATGTCGTCACCGATGAAGAAACGATTGTCTCGATTCTGATCCAGGTCTGCGAGGGGCTCGACTTCGCTCACCAACGAAGCATCGTCCACCGCGACATCAAACCGTCGAACATTCGGGTGCTCGAGGATGGCACCGTCAAGATCATGGATTTCGGAATCGCCAAATCCATCCTCGCCGCCAGCAAACTGACCCAGACCGGGATCGCCCTCGGCACCGCCGGCTATCTCGCGCCGGAGCAGATCCAGGGACGCCCGGTCGATGCCCGAACCGACATCTTCGCGCTCGGCGTGGTCGCCTACGAGCTCGTCACCGGTGTCAGGCCCTTCGAGAGCGCGACCCTGTCGAACGTTCTCTACAAGATCCTCAACGAGGATCCGACTCCGCCGGCAGAGGTTGACGGCCGTTCCTCGCCGGAGCTCGGAGCGCTGATTCGACGCTGCATGGCAAAGGCCCCCGAAGAGCGCTACCAGCAGGTTGACGAACTGCTGATCGATTTGCGGCGAATTGCGGTCGCGTCCACCCCGGAGGTGGCGACCACCAAAGAGCTCACGACCGGAGTTTTGCGCCGGGCCATGCGCTCGATGCCGAAGGCGTCCGAGAGCGGCAGCGACCAGCCGACCCGACGAGTTGCGACGCCGCGGTCGCAACCGACCTCCGAGGCGCCCCCATCGACACCTCAGAACACCAAGCTCCACCGAACCCCGGAGGTCCAGAGCTCCGACCCGGAGGGTCGCAGTCCGATTTTTTACATCTTCATCGCTCTCCTCGTGGTGCTGATCGGCGCCGCGGCGACCCTCTACTTTTCCAAGGAAGCGCAGAATTACGTCTTTGGCGAGGCGGGGCCGCCGTGGATACCGACGCCGACGCCGACTGCAATCCCAACGGCAACTGCGACTCCGACCGGCACCGCTACACCGACGCCGACCGAGACCCCGGTGCCAAGCCCGACCGCGACTCCGGCGCCCATCGAGGTCCGGCTGATCGTCGATCCCCCGGCCGAGGTCACGATCGACGGCCGCCCGTTCCAGTCGGGTCGCAGCACGCCCGGCGGTACCCACCGTCTTCAGCCGGGAACTCACACCTTCACCCTGAAGGTGCCCGACTTCCCGACCCGGACGCTGACCCGCGATGTTCAAACCGACACCAAGACAATTTCCCTGATTCTGGAGGTCGGCCTGCTCACGGTCACGGTGGACCCGCAGCTGGCGCCGCCGGGAGGGATCGCGTACCTTGACGACGACGCCCTTGGGCCGGTACCCCTCGTCCGCCGCAAGGTACCCGCCGGTGAGCACGTGTTGGTCGTCCGTTGGGACGGCACCAGGCCATTCCGGACCACGATCATCGTTCCGCGCCTGCCGGCACAAGGGTTGATCGTACCCTCGGTCGCGCCGCCCGCTGAATAAGACGCTCACCTCGACGGCTTGCCGACCTCGATGAACGAGGGTAGAGTGATGCCATGCATGCCCACACGATTCGATCCATCGCCGGCCTCCTCGCGCTCCTCTTGCTGGTGTCCGTTGCGAGTGTGGCCCAGGAGCTGACGCCGAGCGAAGAGCAGGCGCTGCAGGCATACCGCCAGGGTGAGATCGACCGTGCGGTCAGTCTATACACCAAGGCTCTGTCCGAGACCGAGAACCCGAACCACCGCGCCCGGCTCCAGGTTCAGATCGCGTGGAATCTGTTCTTCCTCGGACGAACCGACGAGGTCAGGACCCACCTCCGGGCGGCGCTCGTAGAAGACCCGAACCTTGCCCTCGACGATGCCTATTACAGCCAGGAATTCCTTGACAACTTCGAACGAGCCCGGCGAAGCAATTTCGAATCGACCGAGGGCGACGGCGCGCCACCCCCAGACCTCGAGATAACGGTCGCCTCAATCACCGAACGAATCGCTGCCAAGACGGATCTTGAAGGCGCGCTGTCCGACGTCGATCGGCTGATCGGCGCCTATCCCCGCGACGGCCGTCTGATACCGCTCAAGGTCGAGGTCCTGAGCCAGCTCGGCCGCGTCGACGAAGCGGAGAGCCTGAGCGCGTCACGCGGCGCCGCTGGAGTCGCCGGGTTTGACGATGGCTATTCGGTCCCGGACATGATCCTCCGCGCCAACAGACTGCTCGAAGAAGGCGACGCGACCACCGCCCTCCAGTTGGTCCGGCAGGCTGTAAATCGCCAACCAAACAACTCCTACGCGTTGGAGCTGATGGCCGAAGCGGCAATGCAGACCGCCGATTGGAAATCTGCCGAGTTCGCTCTCAAATCGGCCCTCGGCCTGCAGCCGGACAATATCGGCCTCAAGCTGCGCCTCGGAGAGGTCTACGTCGCCACCTTCGAGGCATCGGCGGCCAGAGATATCTTCAAATCACTGACTGAAGCCTACCCCACCTCCGACCGCGCCTGGGCGTCTCTCGGCCTGTTGGAAGCTCGGCTGCAAAACAACGAGCGCGGCCTCGATGCACTCGGTCGCGCGCTGGCCGAAAACCCGATGCTCCCCGAGGTCCAGCTGGCCAACGGAGAGCTACTGTTGCAGCTGGGTGACGCCAAGGGCGCCCTTCCGTCTCTCGAGGCGGCAGAAAAACTCATGCCCAACGACCCTCAGCTCGAGGCCCGATTCGGTCAGGCGCTGCTCGCGTTGGGAAGAAACGCCGAGGCCCTATCGCGCCTTCGTACCGCGGTTGACGGCGGCTTCGCCGCGCCGGACGTCCAGCGCTCGCTCGCTTTGGCTCTCGCACTCAACAAGATGTACGCGGATTGCCAGCGCGTCCTCGACACCCTCGACCCGGATCCCGCGGGCGACCGTGACGTGATCGCCGGTTTCCTGGCACTGCAACGCGGGAGCTACGCCGAGGCCGAAGCGGTACTCAAGGCCGTGGCAGATGCCAGGGCCGGTGACCCCGCATCCGTCAACCTCTACGCAGCGACGATCTACCCGCAGGAAAGATTCGACGACGCCGTGGTACTCCTCGAACGCGCCCACGAACTTGCCCCTGGGATTGCGACGGTGGAGGCCAACCTCACAAAGGCCCGCGCAGCGCAGGCGGCTGAGGCGTTGGCAGAGAACGCTCGCGCCGTCACCGCCCTCCCCCAGTAGTACTGCTGTCAAACAAGCGCGCGAGAAACTCGAGGATTGCAGCCGCCGCATCCCGAGGACGATGCCCGTCCAGATAGGCGGCGCGGGCCGCCGACCGGCGCCGGGCCCAGTTGTCGTCAGCGGCCGCCGCCAGGCTCAGCAGACGGGCGATCTCACCCGGCGCCGACGGCCCGGGTGTGATCCGCGGCGCCGCCGTCTCGGGCCACTCCAGGAACTGGCGCGCGCCCTGGACGGCCACTGGCGAGCCGCAGGCAAGAAAGCGGACCGCTGCGGCCGACGTCTCGCCGGCCGACGGGGTCCGCAGCACGATGCCGAGATCGGCCGCCGCCGGTATCCGCGGGAAATCCCCGGCAGAAACCCAACCGGTGGCGCCAAGCCGGTCGCCGACCCCCGCAGCGCTCGCCGCAGCACGCATTCTGGCGGTATCGGAGCCTTCACCGACCAACAAGAGCCTTGCCGGCACGCCGGTCTTCACGGCGGCTGCAAAGCCGGTGAGAATGTCTTCGAGTCCCTTCTCGGGAGTCAGAAAACCGAGGTGCATGAGCACGACGTCGCCCGGCGACAGACCGAGGCGGATGCGCTCCTGCTCTCGATTCACCTGGCCGGGGTCGGCCACCGCCAGTCCGACCCGGAGGCAGGGAAGTTGCGGGCATTCGCGGGCGATTGCGGCTTCAGCCCAGCGGGAGTGCACGATGACGCCGGCTACGTGGTCGAAAAAACCGAGGCGAGCGGGAAACAAAAAGGGGTCCCGGCGGCCGACCAGACCCACGCGCCGAGCTCGGGCGAGGGCGCGACCGCGCTCGCCGTGGGCTCGACCCAGGGCATCGGCAAAAAGTTCGTGGCGCCCGGTTGCCGCCGTTGCCTCGACCAACAGGTGGTGGAGCACCAGATCGTGCAGGACCACTACCGTCCGCGGCGCGTCGAGCCGGTCGAGCAGCCAGAGATGGTGGGGGTTGTTGCCGATGTGAATCAGTGATGCCTCGTCTTCGTCGGAAACGGCGTCGGCAGAGACCGTTGTGATCCTGTCGGCGGGGGGCCAGTCTTCGGCGCCTACCCAACCGGGCGGCGTCAACACCCTGACGCTCGCCAGGGCGCCGAGCTCGGCCAGGAGCTCGACCGCGTAGTCGCTCACTCCGGAGCGGACCGGCGGCAACGGCGAACCCCAGAGGATTCTCATGTGGAAACCGTAGCACACGGCAGCTGATACAAATGAGGAATGAGGAATGAGGAATGAGGAATAATCCCATCCCACCCCCCATCTATTCATCGTCACCGGGTAGGTGGGCGGAATTCCAAATTCCTAATTCCAGATTCCTGATTGTCAATCAGTGATCCGGCCTTACCCCGAGTCTGCGCGCGATCGGGATATGATCATCGGGTGAAGCCGGGGCGTTTCCTCCTCATCGTCATCTACATGGGCTACCTGGTGAATGTCGGGTTGTTGCTGATTCTCATGCCCTGGTCGAGGGTCTGGGGCCTTGTAATGACCCGTTTCCCCGTTGTCATGGCTGCAGTGATGGACTCGCCGTGGTTCCGTGGAACCCTGTCGGCCTTTGGTGCGCTCCACCTCGTGTTGGTGGTGTGGGAGTTGGTTCATCCGACCCTCCTCGCGCCCGCCAATGAATCTCCTCTCGATTCTCAGGATAGCCGGCGGTCTTGATCTGTTGAACGCCAGACAATAGACTTGCGAGCGTGGGGCGCCGCATCCTGATCGTCGACGACGAGCCGTACATCCGTCGGATTCTGTCGTTCAAGCTTCGTCGCGAGGGTTTTGTGACTTTCGATGCTCCATCGGCCGAGGTCGCGGAAAAGCTGCTCGCCGAAAAGGACATCGATCTCGTGTTGCTTGACGTCGCGCTGGCGACGCCCACCAACGGCTTCGATCTCGCCGCAGGCCTTCGCCGGAACGCCAGGACCCAGCACCTGCCGATCATAATGCTCACCGCACGAGGGTTTGCCGCCGACGTCCTCCGCGGGCGCGAGGTGGGCGCGGCCGGCTACATCACCAAACCTTTCACGGCCGAAGAGGTCATCCGGCGGGTGCGCGCGGTCATCGGCTGAGGCAGCTCCGCAGCCACTCCTTCCCTTGACGGTTCAGGTCTCGGCGCGTAGGCTCACAAGCCGGAGAACGAGACATGTACCGAAAAACACTCAACCTACCCCGCACCAGCTTTCCGATGCGGGCGCAGCTCCCGACCCGTGAGCCCGAGATGCTCAAGAGGTGGCGGGAGATGGATCTCTACGCCGAGATTCGAAAGGCTCGGGTTGGCAAACCGAGGTTCATCCTCCACGACGGCCCTCCCTACGCCAATGGTTCGATTCACGTCGGCACCGCGCTCAACAAGATCCTCAAGGATATCGTCGTCAAATCGCGGACGATGCTCGGATTCGACAGCCCCTACGTCCCCGGCTGGGACTGTCACGGTCTGCCCATCGAGCACATGGTCGACAAGAAGCTCGGCGCCAAGAAGCTCGAGATGAGCATCCCAGCGGTGCGGCGCGCGTGTCGCGAGTACGCCGAGCGGTTTTACAAGGTCCAACGGGCGGAGTTCGTTCGCCTCGGTGTGCTCGGCCGCTGGGACGACCCCTACCTGACGATGGACCACGAGTATGAGGCCGAGATCGCGGCTGCGCTCCATGGGTTCATGCTCGCGGGCTACGTCCAACGGGGCCTCAAACCGGTTCACTGGTGCTCGGAGTGCCGCACCGCCCTCGCCGAGGCCGAGGTCGAGTACCACGATCACACCAGCCCGTCGGTGACGGTCGCATTTGCGCTCGCCGACGATGCCCGCCTGCGGCTCGAGATCCCGGCCCGCACGAATGCCGCCGCGCTGATCTGGACCACCACTCCGTGGACCCTGCCCGCCAACCTCGCGACGGCACTCCACCCCGACTTCGAATACGTCCTAGTGCGTGCCAATGACAAGCTGTGGATCGTCGCCGCCGAGCTGCTCGAAGCGACAATCGCTGCTGCCGGCTGGAGTGGGGCCGACACGCTTCGGGTCTTCAAGGGCGGAGTCCTCGAGGGCAGCCACTACCTCCATCCCCTGACCGGAGGCCAGGGCCTCTTCATCCTCGCACCGTATGTCACTCTCGATCAGGGGACCGGCCTCGTCCACACCGCGCCGGGGCACGGCGCCGAGGACTACGTGATCGGGACCCAGTACGGGCTCGAGCCCTACGCGCCGGTTGATGACGACGGGCGCTTCACCGACGCGGTTGAGCAGTGGGCCGGCCTTCACGTGCATGAGGCCAACGCCCCCATAGTCGAGCGCCTCCGTGAGCTCGGTGTGTTGCTCGCCCAATCGGAGGTCACCCACTCGTACCCCCATTGCTGGCGGTCGAAGAACCCGGTGATCTTTCGGGCCACCAACCAGTGGTTTATCCGTATGGACCTCAACGATCTCCGCGAGCGCTCGCGGGAGGCCCTTCACAACACGACCTGGATCCCACGCTGGGGCGAGGCGCGGATCGACGGCATGGTCGAGAATCGCCCAGATTGGTGTATCTCCCGCCAACGCATGTGGGGCGTGCCGATCGCGGTCTTCACCTGCACGAAATGTAGCGCCCCGACCATCGACGAAAGCGTGTTCGATCACATCCGGCGGGTCTTCATCGCGGAGGGCTCCGACGCCTGGTACCTGCGCGATGCCCATGAGCTGATGCCTCCCGGCTACGCCTGCGGGTCCTGCGGCGCGACCTCCTTTCAAAAGGAGACCGACATCCTCGACGTTTGGTTCGACTCCGGTGTAAGCCACCTCGCGGTCTGCGACTCGGACCGTTACGGGCTCGACTGGCCTGCCGATCTTTACCTCGAGGGACAGGACCAGTATCGCGGGTGGTTCCAGTCTTCGTTGGTGGCCTCGGTCGGGCTCAAGGGCTCACCACCTTTTCGTGAGGTCGTGACCCACGGCTTTGTGGTCGATGCCGAGGGACGCAAGATGTCCAAATCGGTTGGCAACGTCATTACGCCGGACGAAATCCTCAAGGAGTACGGCGCCGATATCCTCCGCTTGTGGACAGCGATGGTCGACTTCCGCGAGGACATCCGCATTTCGCCCGAAATATTGACCCGTAACGCCGAGGCCTATCGCAAGGTTCGCAATACCCTTCGCTTTCTGCTCGGCAACCTCGCGGACTTCGACCCCGCCGCGCACGCCGTCCCTCAAGACCAGCTCCGCGGTCTCGACGGCTTCATACTGCGCGCCGCCGGACGCCTCGCCGCGGATGTCTCTGAGGCCTACAAGTCGTACGAGCTGGCATTTCTCTCGCACCGCCTCGTCAAATTCTGCACCGTGGAGCTTTCGAGCCTCTACCTCGACGTCAGCAAAGACCGGCTGTACTGCGACCATCCCGACGATTCCGCCCGCCGTGCCACCCAGACAGTGTTGTACCGCGTCGCCGAGTGCCTCGCCACCCTTCTTGCTCCGGTGCTGTCCTTCACGGCGGAGGAGGTCTGGCTGCAAATCCCCGGTGAGCGTGAAGCATCCGTCCACATCGCCGCGTTCGCAATTCCCGAGATGCCTGCGGACGATGACGACGACGCCAGTATCAGCCGTCTCACGGGTCTCCGCGACGCGGTCCTGGCCGAGCTCGAAAGCCTGCGCCAGGGCGGCGCCATCGGCAAGTCGGAGGAGGCGCGGGTCGTGCTCGGCGGTGACCTCGCCGCGCTTACGGCCGATCTCGATTCCACCGGGGTCGATCTGGCCCGTTTTCTGATCGTATCGGCCGCCGGTGAAGGCACGATCGAAAACGACAGCGTGGACGTCGCCGATTACCCCGGTCTCAGAGTTGCCGTCACGCCCTACGAGGCGCACACCTGCAGCCGCTGCTGGCGGCGGGTGGAGCACGCGGTTGACGACCCCGAGCTGCCCGATCTCTGCGGACGTTGTCATGATGTGGTGAAGCGGCTCCTCGCAGAGGGCCGGGCAGAGCTCAGCGAGGACAAGGGCTGATGCGCGGGGCCTTGCCGTGGATCACCGCGGTTCTCGTGGTCGCGGCCGATCGCTTGACCAAAACAATTGTCCTGGCCCGCCTCGAACCCGGGGCCTGGATGGAGATCGTGCCCGGGATCGCTCTCACCCACGTCCACAACCGCGGCATCGCCTTCAGCCTGTTTGCCGGTGGCGGCGCTCTGACCCGGGTTTTCCTTCACCTTGTGATCTTCACCTCGGTGGTCATCATCGCCGCCATGGTCGTCCGCCACGGACACCACAACCGGATAGCCGGAATCGCCTTTGGCCTCATTCTCGGCGGAGCGGTCGGGAATCTCATCGACCGCGTGCTCTACGGCTGGGTCATCGATTTTGTTCACCTGTGGGCGCGGGTCGGCGGCCGTACCTGGTCATGGCCGGATTTCAACGTCGCCGACGCCTCGATTTCCGTGGGAGCCGTCCTTCTCGTGTTCAACGAACTGTCCGCCCGTCGAACGGTCGAGGACGATGCACCCGATTCTGATTGACCTCGGCTTCTTCGAGCTCCCGTCGTACGGCGTGCTTCTGGCGACCGGCGTTGTCGCCGGTCTGTGGACGCTGCGGTTTCGGGCCGACCGCGCCGGCCTGGACGGCGCGCGCCTCGTCGACTTCGCGCTGTGGTTGGTGATCTGGGCCTTGATCGGCGCCAAGGTGCTGCTGGTCGTGGTCGATCTGCCGCGCTACCTCGCGAACCCAGCGTCTCTGATCGGCACCATTCGAGCAGGCGGCGTGTTTCTCGGCGGCTTTATAGCGGCCGTAGCGGCGGCGGTCGTCCTGCTGCGGCGCTACCAACTCGCCGCCCTGCCCTCCTTCGACGTCATCGCCCCGTCGCTCGCCCTCGGCCACAGCATCGGTCGAGTCGGCTGTCTGTTGGCCGGCTGCTGCTGGGGTGGGGCCTGCAGCCTGCCATGGGCGATTACCTACACGAGCCCCGTTGCCGCTCACAATCTGGGCACACCGCTCGGGGTCCCGCTCCACCCGTTTCCCGTATACGCCGCCCTTTTCAACTTCGCCGTCTACCTCTTACTGGCCGGCTACTACCGCCGCCGACCCGCTCCCGGGCGGGTTTTCGCCACCTATTTGGTGCTGTACGGAGTCGGTCGATTTCTGCTCGAGTTCACCCGCGGCGACGCCGCCCGCGGCTTCGTCCTGGGGGGTGCGCTTTCGACCAGCCAGCTGATCTCGCTCGTCCTGATCGTGATCGGCGGTATCCTCCACATTTCCGTCACCCGTCGCGCGGCGAAGTGAACACCCACCACCGGTTCACGGTTCCGGCTGCGCTCGACGGGGCCCGGCTGGATCGCTGCCTTGCAGAGCTTCACGCAGAATGGACCCGCTCACGGGCCCGCAAGCTCATCGACGCAGGGCTGGTGACTGTCAACGACCTGCCGGCCAAAGCGTCCACTACCCTCCGGGAGGGCGATCTCATCGTCGCCGAGGAGCCGCCCCCTACTCCTCTCGAAATGGAAGCCGAGCCGATCCCGCTCGATGTGAGATTCGAAGACGACGACCTCCTGATTCTCAACAAGCCGGCCGGGCTCGTCATCCACCCCGCCGCCGGCAATCCCAAGGGAACTCTGGTCAACGCCCTTCTCAACCACTGTCACGACCTCTCTGGAATAGGCGGCGTCGAGCGGCCCGGGATCGTCCATCGCCTCGACAAGGACACAACCGGGCTGCTCGTGGTCGCCAAGTCCGACCGCGCCCACCTCGCCCTGTCGATTGCGTTTCGCCGCCACACGGTGCGAAAGACGTACCTGGCGGTCTGTTACGGCGCCTTGAAGGAGCGGGAGGGCGTCGTTGACGCACCCATCGGCCGGCACCCTCTGCGCCGCCAGCAGATGGCGGTGACTGCAAGCGGACGCCCGGCCCGCACGATGTATCGCGTCGAAGAGGCGCTCGACGGTGCAAGTCTGGTCAGCTGCCGCCCAGTGACCGGCCGCACCCATCAGATCCGGGTCCACATGGCGCACATCGGCCACGCCCTGGTCGGCGACCCCCTCTACGCCGGGCGGCAATGGCGGGGGCTGTCCGACCCGCTGACGCAATCGGCCTGCCGGAGTTTTCCGCGCCAGGCGCTGCACGCCTGGCGGCTCGGCTTCAAGCACCCGGTGACCGGGGAAGAGGTCGACTTCGAGGCACCGATACCTGAAGATCTCGAAGAACTGATCACAACGCTGCGGTCATCCTGAGCGGGAGAGAAACGTTTTTACGTTGAACGTTTTAACGTTCTAACCTTGTATCGAATCACAGACGCGACGCAAGCGAATGCGGAATTCCTCCGGCGTGCGCGGGTCCGCCAATGCCAGCTCGAGATCGGCGGCGGTGTCGATGTCAACCAGCTCCTCGAGTTCGGACCAGCTCCCGCCCAGGGCGACGACACGCTCCCGGGTCCGTGCAAGAGTCTCCTGGCTCGACCACGGGATGCCCTCGAAGAGGGCGAGCCCCGGCGGCCGCTGCGCCACCAGCCAATACCCGCCGTCCGCCGCGGGGCCGAGCACGGCATCCACGGCGGAAAGCTCGGCGGCCGCCTGGATGAGGTGCTGTGGAGTGATCGAGGGGCAATCAGAGCCGACGACGACCACCCGCCTCTCGCCCTCCAAGAAACGACGGGTAAAAGCTCCGTCCATGCGATTTCCGAGATCGAGCCCGTGTTGGATCTCGACCGGCACCTTGATACGGCTCACAAACTCGTTCGATGGCGCCTCGGCAAGCGAGAGCACCACCCGCGCGCCGCTCGCTACGGCGATATCGAGGGTGTGCTCGAGAGTCGCCGCATAGACCCGGGCAGCACCGGAATCACCGAGGGCGACCGCGAGCCGGCTCTTGACCCTGCCCGGCACCGGTTCGCGCCCGAATACGACGACGCAGCTGTTCATCGGATGTTCCCGTACCATCGGGCCAGCGTGCTCGGCGCCACGCCGAGCCGGAACAGGGTCGGCAGGACCATGTACATCAACCCGGCACGAAGCGGTTTGGACTCGACCCGGCGCGCCGTCGTCCGCACCTCCAGGGAAAGATGCTTGATGCGGCCGATCCGGCGGCAAACCCTGGCGAAGACGAGGTCCTCCATCAGCGGGATGTCGGGGAATCCGCCGACCCGGTCGAAGACCTCCCGTCGAACGGCAAAGCCCTGGTCGCCGTAGGGCAGGCCGAAACCGTGGGAGCGAAGGTCGAAGATCCGCAACCACCATCGCCCGAGGCCCCCGGCTGACGACGGCGAAACCGGCTCGGTTCGCAGCCTGAAACAGACGAGGGCGGCGGCGGAGTCCTGGAGAGCACTCTCAACCGCTCCTAGCCAGCCCTCGGGCAGCCGGCAGTCGGCGTGGAGGAAGAGCAACCGTGGCGCCGGGGTCGCCGCGGCGCCGCGATTGAGCTGGGGTCCCCGGCCTCGGGCGCCTTCGACCACCCGTACGCCGGCCCGCCGCGCCAGTTCGAGCGTGCGATCGGTGCTGCCACCATCCGAGATCACCACCTCGACGTCGGCACACCCACCCACCGCCGCCAGACAGGCGCCGATCTGAGCCTCCTCGTCGAGGGTCGGTATGACCACCGCCAGCTTCGATTCGTGGTCGCCGTGTGGGTCCATGAGCAGCCGAATTCTAACCCGCCTCGTTCATCGGGTGTCGACTGCCGCTCGCGGTATCATGATTGAGCATGGATCGTATCGCCGCCGTCGACGACATCCCCCGCGAGGGCCTCCGGTTCAGCTACCGCGAGGGGCCCTTCGACGAGGAGGGCATTCTGATCAAGCTCGCTGACGGGCGTATGGTGGCTTACAAGAACGAGTGCCGCCACCTGCCCATGCGTCTCGACGACCGCGAGCCGAGGGAGCTCTGGGACCCGTCCGGCCTTCACCTCGTGTGCTCATCACACGGCGCCACGTACCGTCCCGAGGACGGCCTCTGCACCCAGGGCCCCTGCAAGGGCTCACACCTGCGCCAGCTGCCGATCGAGATCAACAACGGCGAGGTCTTCCTCGACACATCCAAAGTGGGCCGCTTCTTCGAGGTCTGATCAAGCGTTCTAAGGTCTCAACGTCTAGAGCGAGCGGACGAACTCGTTCATCTTCTCGAAGGCCTCTCCGATCGAGCCCACCGTCCACAGCAGCGGTTGGTAGGTGGTGATCGGGTAGCTGGTGTCTTTTGCCAGCCACGGGTCGAAGGGCCGCAGCTCGACCTCGCCCGACAGAGCATGCTCGAGCTCTCCAAAGCTCGACAGCAACCCGGCGCCGTAGGCGCGTTTCTCGCCGCCCTCGATCAAGACACCGTACTCGATCGTGAACCAGTACAGCGTCGCCAACTGCTCGATCTGCCGGTCATTGGCTTTCAGCGAACCTTCACCGATCTTCTGCGAGAGATCCGCGAATTCGGGGACCGCGAGCATCGGCGCGTGGCCCATCAACTCGTGCACGATATCGGGCTCCGGGGTATAGAGCGGCTGCGAGTGGTGGCGAATGTACTGGGTGGCCGAGAAGACCCGCCGCGAGAGAGCACCCAGAAACCGGCGGGCCGACACCAGCCCGGCAACCGGCTGTAGGGTGAATCCCGTCCGCCGGCGAAGAAACTCGCTGACGTCGGCGAGCTGGGGGACCTCGTCGGCCGTGTATCCGATGTCGCCGGAAACCCGCACGAACTCCCGGCAGGCATGGCTAGGGTAAAGCTCGGTCAGCTTTGTAAAGGCCGTCGCCCAGGTGGCGCGCTCCGATTCGAGGTACTCCACCCGCTGCGGCGGCTCACCGGAATCGATCGGCGGTGCGAGCATCGCGATCTGGTCCCGCCGTCGCCGGTAGTCGGGGTCGTTGAAACCCGGATGATCGGCTTCGAGCTCCACGATGTTTTCCGGCATGATCCTCCCGAAGCGATTTCCCGCGCCGCACTATGCCACGTTCGCAATTCCAACCGCAAGCCGCACAGTCGTCGTAACGTTACAACGTTCAAACGTTATAACGTTTTAACGAATCAAGAGAAATTCGAGCCGTTGCCGGTGTTCGTCCGTTAATCTTGGCGCCGGAGGATCGTTTCATGACTGACGACCGGAACGGGGAGGAACACGTGGAAGCAGTTCTCGTCACGACTGAAACGAACCCGGCGGGCTGGCTCGAAGCTCTCTACCGGGAGGACGCCGAGATCGTGCTCCAGACCGCCTACCGGGTCACCGGCAGCACCGCGGACGCCGAAGACGTCCTGCAGACGGTCTTCACCCGGCTCGCCGGTCGCAAAGCCCCTCCGGATTTTTCGACCGGGTCCCGGGCCTACCTCCGCCGGGCTGCGACCAACGCCGCGCTCGACATCGTCCAGTCGCACCGGGTACGCAAAGGCGTGTCGCTCGAGATCACCGGTGACGAGGTTGAAAGGGATCCTGGACCGGCGCCCGATCACCGGCACCTGGGTCATGAGCTCCACGACCACCTGCGCGCCGCGCTCACCACGCTCAGCCGTCGCGGTGCGGAGATCTTTGTGCTGCGATACTTCGAGGACCTGGAAATCGCCGAAATCGCCAATCAGCTCGGGACCTCGACCAACACCGTCGCGGTAACCCTGCACCGGGCCCGCGCCCGCCTCAGGAAGGAAATGGCCCCGTTTCTTGGAGGACAAACATGACCGACCGCAAGGACACCCCGGACATCATCGATCGCGTGGCTGACGAGATTCGCTCCGATCTGCTTGACGAGGACACGTCCCAGCGGATCGCCGCCCGGGTCTGGAAGACCCTGGCCGCAAAACACGATGCCGGACCGCCGCTGACCGGCTGCGACGATTTCCAGGCCGAGATCCCGGCCCTTGTCGCCGGCAGGCTGAGCGAGGCGCGCGCGTTGCTGGTCAGTGACCACAGCCGGGAGTGCGTGCCCTGCCGGCGGGCGCTCATGGAAGCCCGCGGCGCGGCGGTGCCGGTCGCCCGACCGCGGGCGCCGAGAGCCGTATCAAAGCCGCTTCGCATCGCTCTCCGGCTGGCAGCGGCCGTTGTACTCGCGATGGGCGGTCTGGCCGCAGTTCGCACCGCGGCCAACGTACTCGCCAACCGCGACCTTCGCGCCGCCGTGCACACCGTCGACGGATCGTTGCAGCTGGTCGCCGGTAGCGGCCGCCTCGAGCTGGCACCGGGCAGCGAGATCCGAGCCCACCAGATGCTGCGCACGGCCAGGGACTCCGGTGCGCTGGTGCAGATGGAAGACGGTTCGCTGATCGAGATGAACGAGCGCTCCGAGCTCGCCCTCCACGCCTCGCGGCGCGGCACCACCATCGACCTCGTGCAGGGCAGCATCATTGTCCATGCCGCCGACCAGCATGGTGGCCGGCTGTTCGTGGCTACCGGCGACTGCCGGGTCGCGGTCAAGGGCACCATCTTCGCAGTCAACCACGGTCTCAAGGGCTCACGCGTCTCCGTGATCGAGGGCGAGGTGGAGGTTCGCGACGGCTCGGGGAGCGAGCTTCTCCGCCCCGGCGACCAGATCACGACTGACCGCCGGCTTCGCCGGGTACCGGTCGAGGACGAAATTGCCTGGAGCCGGGATGCCGAAAAGCACAAGGCGCTGTTGCGTGAATTTACCGTGGTCCGCCGGATGGTTGCCGAAGCGGTTGACCATGCCCCGCCGCGCACGTCGACCTATCTGCTCGACCTGGCGCCGGCCGACACCCTCCTCTACGTCGCCATGCCCAACATCACGGATGGCCTCGATGAGGCGCGCGCCGCTTTCCAACAGAGGTTGGCAACCAGCGATGTGCTCGCCCAATGGTGGCAGGACCGGGTCGTGGCCAACGGCGTCGATTCAGAGATCGACGAGATCCTCGACCGCCTGCAGCCGGTCGGCGAGGCGATTGGCGACGAGGCGGCCGTTTTCGTGCCCGGATCGGTGGTGCATCAATCGGGCACTCCCCTCTTTCTGGCAAAGCTCGACGATCCTGAGGGATTCCGCGAGCTGATCGCAGCAACGATCGAGGAGGCGAACGCCGAGGCCGGAGACCGGCCGATCGTTGCGTTGATCGATGATCCGGCCGGCGACGCACCACCTGGGACCGGACTCCTTGTGTGGATCGGGGGCGATTTCTTCGCGGTGGCCTCCGATATCGAAACCGTACGGTCGCTTGCGGAGCGGGTCGAAAACTCGGCGTCCCGTGAATTTGTCGACACGCCGCTGCACAACCGCCTCGCCAGCGCCTACGCCGACGGCGTTTCCTGGCTGCTCGGAGCCGACCTCGCCGCCGCCACCGTCGAATTCAGTACCGAGATCCCGGCTGAAGAGGCGGAAATCCTCCAACGGCTCGGGCTACTCGATGCCTCGACCCTGGTCATCGAGCGCCACCGGGACGGCGAGTGGTACGCGACAAACGCTGAACTCGAGTTTTCCGCGCCGCGTCGAGGCGTCATGGCCTGGCTCGCCGAACCGGCGCCGATGGGCAGCCTCAGTTTTGTTTCCCCGGCGGCCTACGTCGCCGCCGCCGCAGTGACCATGGACGCGGCCGTAATGTTCGACGACATCATCGAATTGGTCGAGTCCTCGGAAGGAGGCGCCCTGGACCAGCTGCGCCTGTTCGAAGAGCGAGTCGGGCTCGACCTGCGGGAGGACCTGGCCGCGACTCTCGGCGGTGAGGCCGCCTTCGCCCTCGACGGTCCGATGCTGCCGGTGCCGTCGTGGAAGCTGATCGTCGAGGTCTATGATCCGGCGACCCTCTTCCACACGATCGAGCGGGCCGTGGCATTGCTCAATCTCTCGCTCCTTGCTGACGGTGAAGCACCGTTGGTGCTGACCGCGGCCGACGGCGGCGGGCGCAGCTACTACACGCTTGGTCGAAGCGGGCTCGACGGCGAGGTGGTGTTCGCAGCGGTCGACGGCTATCTGGTGGTGGCGCCGAGCCGGGCGCTCATCGAGCAGGCCATCTCCTACCGCGCCGCGGGCGCCACCCTCCCCGCTTCCAGCTCCTTTCGATCGCTCCTTCCCGACAACGGCTACAGCGACTGCTCGGCTCTGGTTTATCGCGATCTCGGGTCTCTCCTCGACGCCGTGCCGCCCGAGATGCTCGGGGATCTCGAGTTCGCCGATGTTCTCAGCGACGGTCTCAGCAAGGGGCTGGTGTGTGTGTTCGGCGAGCAAGACCGGATCACCGCAGCCGCCACCGGCGGCAGCCTCGTCGGGCTGGTCTCGACGCTCGGTTTGAGCGGTGCTGCGCATGCCGAACCGAGGATGACCGAGGAGGTCCAAAAGACAGAAGCTGTATCATCGCTCTGATGAATCAGCCGGTTTTCCCTTCACCGCCGGCAATCGAGCTCGACGGTCTGTCCGTCGAGCTCGGTGGGCGGCCGGTTCTGGTCGACCTGCACGCTTCCCTGAGCGGGAGGGCGATCGGTCTTCTCGGGCCCAACGGTGCCGGCAAGACGACTCTGCTCAGGACCTTGCTCGGGTTTTACCCGACCACCGCGGGTGGCGCGAAGGTACTCGGCCTTTCGCTCGCCGACCGGGGCAAGGAGCTGCGGGCCGACATCGGTTATATGCCGGAGAACGACGCCTACATCGCGGGCATGACTGCGGTCCACTTCGTCCGCCTCATGGCCGAGCTCAGCGGTCTGCCGCCGGAGCCGGCGCTCGAACGCGCCCACGAGGCCCTGTTCTACGTCGGGCTCGGCGAGGCGCGGTATCGAAAGCTCGGGACCTTCTCGACCGGAATGAAGCAGATGGTCAAGCTCGCCCAGGCACTGGTCCACGGGCCCCGCCTGCTGATGTTGGACGAGCCCACCAATGGCCTCGATCCGCCGGCCCGCAAACGAATGCTCGACCTTGTCGCCGATATCCGCAAGCGCGGCGAAACCCGGATCGTCGTGTCGTCCCACCTCCTGCGCGACGTCGAATCGGTGTGCGACGAGGTTCTGATTCTCAAACAGGGTCGGATCGCCGCCAGTTGCGACCTCGAGGCCGAACGGGGGGCCAACCGTTCGTTTGTCGAAATCGAGCTGAATGTCCCCAACGACGACTTCGCGGCCGAGCTGACAGCTCTCGGATGCGAGCTCGCGGTGGCCGCCGCCGGACGACTCAAGCTGGTGCTGCCGGAAGGGCGCAGCGTGCGCGATCTCTATTCGGTGGCCGACCGCCTCGGGGTCGGCATCCGTCACCTCGATCTCAAACGGGACTCGCTGCAGGACATCTTCCTGCGCGCCATGGAGGGTCGCCATGGCGGTGTATGAGCGCGCCTGGCGTCGCTACCAGGGCGAGCTGACGGCGTTGCGCTGGCGGTGGCTGGTGGTGACCCGCTACGCGATTGCCGACGCCTTCGCATCGCGCCTGTTCACCGCGTTTTACGCGGTGTGTTTCCTGCCCTCGGTGGTCGGTTTGTTCTTTATCTACTTGAGCCACAACGTGACCCTGCTGCAGCAGCTCGGGATGCCCCCCGATCTGATGGACGTGCTGACCTCGAAGTTCTTCATGATTCTGTTTTCGTGGCAGGCGATTCCGGCCTTTCTCGTCGCGGTCATCATTTCCCCGAGCCTGATCGCGGCAGACCTCTCCAACAACGCCCTGCCGCTCTACCTCGGGCGACCCATCAGCCGGCCGGAGTACGTGCTCGGCAAGATGGCCGTGCTGGCGATCCTGCTGTCGCCGATGACCTGGGTCATGGGGCTCTCCATCTTCAGCCTCCAGGCGTACTTCGAGGGCGGGCGCTGGTGGCTGGAAAACTACCGGATCGGCATGGCGTACCTGGTCGGCCACCTTTCGTGGATCGTTGTCGTTTCGCTGTTGACATTGGCCATCTCGGCGTGGGTGCGCTTCAAGCCGGCAGCGCGCGGCGCCCTGTTTGCGATTTTCTTCATCCTGGCCGGCTTTGCGCGAGCGGTCAACCTTTTCACCCGCACCTCGTGGGGCGACCTCATCAACCTCGTGCTTTCGATGAACAGCGTCGTCATGTCGCTCTTCGGTGCGCCGACACCGAGTGGTCTGCCCGTGTATTTCAACTGGCTGACTCTGGCCGGCGCGACCGCGCTGAGCGTTTGGCTCATCGACCGCAAGCTGCGCGCTCACGAGGTCGTGCGATGAGCACGAACCGCATCATCTTTCGCGACGTGTCGAAGTTCTACGGCGAAGTCCTCGGCGTCAACCGGGTCAATCTCGAGGTCGGACCCGGTCTGACCGGACTCGTAGGGCCGAACGGCTCCGGCAAGAGCACCCTCATGCACCTCATGACCGGTCTCCTGCAGGCGTCCCGCGGAGATATCACCGTGCTCGGCGTACCGCCGAACCGCCCGGAGGAGCTCTTCCGCCGGGTTGGTTATTGCACCCAGTATGACAATTTCCCCAATGGCGCCACCGGCATCGGTTTCCTCCGCCACGCCCTCGCCTTGCACGGGTATCTGAAGCCCGAAGCGGACGAACGCGCCTGGGCGGCGCTCCACCGCGTCGGGCTCGAGGACGCCGCCAATCGGCGCATCGCCGGTTACTCGAAGGGAATGCGCCAGCGGATCAAGCTCGCCCACGCTCACTGCCATGACCCACAGCTGCTGGTTCTCGACGAACCGTTGAACGGTCTTGACCCGATGGGCCGAGCCGAGATGATCGAGCTCTTCGCCGAGCTCGCCCGAAGCGGCCGTCACGTCATCGTCTCCAGCCACATCCTGCACGAGGTCGATCAGATCTCGGACGGCGTCATCATGATCCACGGCGGTGCGATCGTCGCCGAAGGCGAGATCCGTGCGGTGCGCGGCGAGATCACCTCGCACCCCATTCAGGTTCTGATCCGTTGTGACCAACCGCACGTCGTGGCGTCGAGGGTCTTTGCGCTCGATCACGTCGTCGAGGCGCGCATCATTGACTCCGGCGGGCTTCTCGTCCGCACCCGTGACGCCGGCGATTTTTTCACCCACCTCAACAAGATCGTGCTAGATACCGGCGTTGTGGTCGAGACCGTAGCCCCCTCCGACGAGAGCATGCACGCCGTTTACGATTATCTGATCGGTGACGGCTCCGGAGGCGGGACATCATGACCGAGAGCCTCGATCCGCGGCGGGTCACGAGAACCCAGGTATTGACCCTGGTCTGGAGCGAGGTGCGGCGGAGCCTCTTCAGCAGGCGCTCACTTGCCGTCTATCTGCTGGTCGCGATGCCGCTCGCTCTGATGCTTCTGCGAGCTCTTTTCCTGCCCGCATCGCTTCGCGCCAACGCGGTTCACGCCACCACCGAGTTTGCGGAGGTCTTTTACTTCTTCCTCCTCCGCTTCGTAGTCTTTTTCGCCAACGCTCTCATCTTCGTCCGTCTCTTTCGCGGCGAGATCCTGGAAAAATCATTCCACTACACCCTCCTCGCGCCGCTCAAACGCGAGGTCCTGGTAATCGGCAAGTACCTCGGTGGAGTGCTTTCCGCCGTCCTCATCCTGGTCCCGACCACCGCGTTGACGTATTGGCTCGTCTATCTTCCCCACGGCTCGGCCGGTTTCCGGCTGGCGCTCTCGGGGAAAGGCCTTCTGGACCTCTCGAGTTATGTTCTGATCGTCGTGCTCGCGTGTTTCGCCTACGGTGCCCTCTTCATGCTCGCCGGGCTCTATTTCAAGAACCCGATGGTTCCGGCCATCCTGTTTCTCGGCTGGGAAGCGTTGACACCCTTCCTGCCCGCGTTCCTCAAGGCCTTGAGCATCGTTCACTACCTGGTTTCCTTCATGCCGGTGCCCGTGACCCTCGGCGCCTTTGCCCTCCTCTCACGTCCGGTGGCGTGGTGGCTCGCCCTCCCCGCCCTTTTCATCCTCGCGTCCGCACTGGTGTTCATCGCAGCCCGCGTCGCCCGAGGACTCGAGGTCACGTATTCGGCGGATTAACGTTTGAACGTCAAAACGTTAGAACGTTTAACGATCGAGTGGATTTGCGGTCGAAAATCCCAGGAAAACCGGTTCCGGTTGCAGCTCGATGCCAAACCGCTGCCTGACGGCCTCCCGGATGTCGCGCGCCAACGCGAGGAGCTCTTCGGTGCGGCCTCCCCCGTGGTGGACGAGGGCCAGTGCGTGAGCGGACGAGACGCTGAAGGCCCCCCGCCGCGTGCCGCGCGCGAATCCGGAGTGTTCGATGAGCCAGCCCGCCGAAACCTTGAACCGATCGCGGCCGGCCGGAAACGTGGGGACCGACGACGAGAAGTCGACCACACCGGCGGCGCGTGCGCGTGTCTCGAGCTCAGCGAGCCTGGCAGCGTCGAGGACCGGGTTGATGAAGAACGAACCGACGCTGCGGCGGTTGGGATCGTTTTCTTCGACCACCATCGATTTCCCGCGCCGAAGTTCGAGCACCGCCTGTCGCACGTCCTCGAGCGAGGACGCAGCCCGACGAGCAGCGAGCGCTCGTTGCAGTTCCCGGTACTCGACGGTGGGTGGGCCGCCCGGCCGCAGGATGAAGGTCACGGAAACCACAAGGTCCCTCCCGGGAAACTCGCGAAACGTGCTGGAGCGGTAGCCAAAACAGCACTCGGCGTTGCTCAGGTTCCGCTGCTCGAGGCTCAATGTGTTCAACACGCACACGCTTTCGATCACCGCCGCCACGTCCTGGCCGTAGGCACCGACATTCTGGATCGGCGTCGCCCCGACCCACCCCGGGATCCCAGACAGGCACTCGAGACCCGCCAGATTCTCGGCCACCGTTGTCGCCACGACCTCGTCCCATGGCTCGCCGGCCGCCGCCGTGAGCCGCGCCGTTCCGCCCACGCGCTCGATCTCGATTCCTCGCATCGCGGCACGGAGAGCAAGACCCGGCCAACCGCCATCGGCGACGACCAGATTCGAGCCGCCGCCAATCACCGCCACCGGCAGGTCCTGAGGTCGCGCCCACCGGATCGCCTCAATCGCCTGTTCGACATTTGCGACCTCGGCGAATGACCCGGCGGGGCCGCCCAGCTCGAGTGTGGTCAGCGGCGCCAACGAGACCTCGTGGGCGATTCTTGCGGTCGACATCGGTGCCATCTCCATCAGTGTGCCCGACCACGGCCGGTTTCGCCACGTTCTCACTGCCGTCACTGAACTCAAGTGGGAAAAATGTCGTACCGACGGCGCTCGAACCACAACATTCCGCTGTCCTCCGTTATAATGAGACTAGAGCGTCCGTACCAATGACGAAAACGGTTGTCATGACCCGCGCCGACCAGGAAACCTTTGCAAAAGCGAAGGACGCTGCCCGCGGGAGCGATCTCGACCTCATGCACGCACCGTGGGATGACAATACCCTCGAGCTCGTCCAGAGCAACCGCTTTGATTCGATCGTGATCGGCTTTCCGGGCCCGATCACGGCCCTCCGCCGATTCGTCAAGTGCGTGCGCGCACCCGGCTCCGCCAGCCAGAGAAGCGGAGTGGTGCTTCTTTCTGACCCCCAGTACTTCGAAGCAGCCCAGACCTTTGTCGGCGTCGGGGTCGGCATCAACCGCGCCATCACCACCGAACAGATCGCGGACCGCTTCGTTCCCACCATCCATGAGCTGTCGACCGTTGCGCCGCGGGTCAGTGTTCGCGCGCCCACTCGCATCACCCTCCACCTCGAGCAGCGGCCGCTGCATACCTTCTGTCAAACCGAAAACGTCTCCCAGACCGGAATGCTGTTGCGCGGTTTCGGCCACTACCCGCCGGGCACTACGATTGACTTCGAAATCAACATCCCGGGCTACAGCGATCCGATCCGCGGGCGAGCGACGATTGCCCGTACCACCAATCTCTCGCACGAGCGGATGGAGGGAGTCGGCGCCCGCTTCGAAGAATTTTTCGCCACCGACCGCGCGCGGCTCACCGATTACCTGAACCAGCACCTGCATTGAATCGTTGCAAAGGTACACGTTAGAACGTGAAAACGTTTCCCACCCATACCCCTCAATCACCTCGTACCCAAAGAGTGGCACCTAAGAGGTTGTGGCCTTCCAACGATTGAATGCTTCTAGGATATCGATTCCTATTCCCCGCCTCATCGAAAGCGACGGGGAGGATGGGTGGAACGTTCTAACGTTTGAACTCTCCAACGTTCTAACGTTTCAACGTTCCAACGTTGAACGTCAACGGCGTGCCCGCCACATGCGTTCCAGCTCATCGACCAGCTCGATATCGGCGCGGATACCGTTGACCCGGTTGATCTGGACGATCGTCGTCGGTGAGGTGAAGTTGACCTCGGTCAGGTCCTCGCCGATGAAATCGAGACCGAGGAGGTAGAGACCGAGGGGGTTGAGGTCGGCGGCGACGATCCGGCACGCCTCGAGCTGACGCGGACTTGGTTCGAGGCGCGCAGCGACCGCCCCCTGATGGAGATTTGCCAGGCGGGATCCCGTCGCCGGCACCCGAAGAACCGACCCGAGAACCCGGTCGTTGATGGTCAGGATCCGCAGATCGCCGGACGCCTCGATCGCGTCCAGATAGGGTTGCACGATGACGTAGGGTTTCCACTCCTCCCAGTAGGCCGCCAGCGAAGCCTCGGAAACGCCGGGCTCGAAAAAGCGGATACCGATGCCGCAGTAGGTGTTTTCGGGTTTGAGCACGGCCTCACCGGGGAGGGCGCGAACTGCCTCGACGACCTCGTCGAGACTCGAACACACGGTGGTCGGCGCGGCATACTCGGGATAGCGTAGGGCGGTGGTGTGCTCGGAGAGCTCGTAGGTCGCCGGCGGCCGGTTGATCTGGACGATTTCCTCGGGCGCCTCTTCGAAATGCCGAGTGCGGGAGATAAAGAGTTCGTCGACCGGCGGGTCCTTGCGTTGCAGTATGACTCGATATTCGACGACCTCCGCCATTCGCGCCGGTCCAAGCTCCCAAAAAGGATCGCGCTCCGCATCCGACAACAGGATTTCGCGAACCGGTAGTGTTGCGAGATACGTCTCGGAGCTCTGATCGGGGTCGGTGGCCGGCAGGTCGAGGTAGTCGACCGCGATGCCGCGACTGATGAGCTCGGTGCTGACGCAGACCCCGAGGTCGAACTCCGGGTTGAGGTCTTTGAGGCTGTCGGCGACCAGCAGGTATCGCGTCTTCATGGTCGTATTCTGACATGAAAACACGCGAAGGAACTTTTCTCTTCCGCTGATTGACGTACAGTTGCCGGCCCTGTCAGGATGTTCCGATGCTGAACCCCGACCTCGAGCCCATCTCCGCGTTCAGCGACAACTACATCTGGTTGCTGACCGGTCCGACATCGAAGGCGGCGGCGGTGGTGGACCCCGGCGAGGCCGCTCCGGTCCTGGCGGCCCTCGACGAAAACCGGATGACGCTCGCCGCGGTACTCCTCACCCATCACCATGGCGATCACGTGGGCGGTGTCGACGAGTTGCTGCGCCGACACCGTACGCCGGTTTACGGGCCCGCTCGCGAAAATATCTCGAACGTCAGTCATCCGGTGGCGGGTGGAGACCTGGTGCGCCTGCCCGAGCTCGGAATCGAGCTCCGCGTCATCGACGTTCCGGGTCACACCGCCGGACACATCGCCTACCTCGGCCCCGGCTTCGCCCTCGTCGGCGACACCCTCTTTGCCGGAGGTTGCGGTCGCGTTTTCGAGGGGACCCTCGAAGAGATGCACTCGTCACTCGAGATCCTTGCCGCCTTGCCACCGGCGACCCGTGTCTATTGTGCGCACGAGTACACAGTCGACAACCTGTGTTTTGCTCGCATGGTCGAGCCGGGCAACGATGCCCTCGCCGTCCGGCTCGACGCGGCTCGGGCATTGCGCGCCAACGGGCGGCCGACCGTCCCCTCGACGATCGCGGAAGAGCTCGCCACCAATCCCTTCTTGCGCTGCAGCGAACCCATGGTGGCCGCGGCCGCCCAGGCTCGCGCCGGGTGTGCGGTGCCGACCGCCACCGATGTCTTCGCAGTCATCCGCGGCTGGAAGAACGGGTGGAAGGGATGACGGCTGGGAACCCTCCTGCGCGCGTTCGCCTCTACACGAAGCGTTGGTGCGGTTACTGCATTGCAGCGCGACGGCTGTTCAGGAACCTCGAAGTCGACTTCGAGGAGATTCGGCTCGACGGCCGGCCCGAAATTCGACGAGAGATTGCAGCCCGGGCCGGAAACTGGCCGACCGTTCCCATGATTTTCATCGGTCACAGCTTTGTCGGCGGCTACACCGAGGTCGCCGCGCTCCACCGGAGGGGCGAATTGCTGAAGCTCTGCGGCGAGCAGGATCTTCTCCGTGCAAACCCTGAGTGAGGCGGTTACAATCGCGACCCTGTCTTGAGGCCATGCCGACATCCCGCACCCGTCTCCGTCTCGTGTTGATCCAGGTCCGCAACGAGCTCTTGCCAATCCGGCAGGAGCAGCGCTGTTTCATCGAACGATGCCGGGTTTCCCGCAAGCAGTTCCGATTCATCAACGTCGTCGCCGAACCGAAGCTCAGCTGGCAACAGGTCGAGGATGCCCACGCGGTGCTCATTGGTGGCGCCGGCGGGTTTTCGGTGACCCGCGAACATCCGTTTACCCATCCTCTGCGTGAAGTGGTTCAGCGGCTGATCGACTGCGACCGTCCGGTTTTCGGCTCGTGCTGGGGACACCAGTTTCTAGCCGAGATCGGCGGCGGTACGGTGATCGAGGACAAGGATCGGTCGGAGGTCGGGACCTTCCCGATCCGTCTCACGGACGCGGGCATCGATGATCCCCTGTTTGCCGAATTTCCCGACCGTTTCTTTGTCCAGCTCGGACACAACGACCGCGTCAGCGAGCTCGGACCCGGCTGGCTCGATCTCGCGCACTCCGAGTTATGCCCATTTCAGGCCATCCGCTCCACCGGCAAGCCGGTCTACGGCACCCAGTTCCACAGCGAAATGGACGAGGAGCGTCTTCGAGAACGGATCCTGGTCTACCTCAAGGACTATGTGGCCGACGAGGCCACCCACCAGAAGATCCTGCGCAGCCTCCGGCCCTCACTCGAGGCCGACCGTTTGCTCGAGCTGTTTCTCGAGCGCTACGCATGACGCACCAAACCGTTGACACGTTAGAACGTTAGGCTCATCCGGAATTCCGTGGGGTGGCAAACCACCGATTTCGCATTCGCAATTCGGAATTCGGAATTCGGAATTTTCCCCCACCCCCCCCTTTGGCCTATGGTTCCCTTCTATCGGACGGCGGTCAGGGTCGGCGGCAGCGGCCGGAGACCGCGTCAGGGGCAGTCGACAGCAACAGCACCCGGCCGGACCGGCGCCGAGACCTTCGATCAGGCCTTTGGGTTGAGCAAGCGCCAGGTCATGGCGCGGACTTCATCGAAGGTGTTGAGCGCTGTTGTGGCGCCAATACCATAAACGACTCCAGCCTGAACCAGGAGGCGAAGGTGGCTGTCGACCTCCTTGGCTGAGCCGTAGGCGATCCTCCAGAAGTGCTGCCGGTCTCGTCCGGTCCGGCCGTGCCCTTCCGCCAGGTTGGCGGGGACCGAGCTTGCCGACCGGATCACCTGATCGGCGATCGACTTCAAAGGGGCTGGAACCCTCATCACGAGCTTGATGGCCATGCCAGCCGCGTCAAGGGCTTTCGAGTGGGCAACGAGGTTGGGGTTCGTGAGCGCGTCGGACATGGTCACCTTCGGGTCGTTCATGCCCTTCCTCGAGCCGGTGAGGCGGCCGATGTCAAGGGTGCATCGCACCGGGCCCCTGGCCCGGCTTGCCCTTGACATCGGCTGCCCACCGGCTACTTCTCGCACTGAACGACCCGAAGGTGAACATGCCGTCGTCACGACCCTTGCTTGCTGCCGCGGCCGCTGCCGCGGACGCTGTTCACTGCCCCTGCGGTCTGTCGTTGTCCCTGTCGCTGCACCAGCCAACCGGAACTTCCAAAACTCGATCCCATCAAATCCCGGATGAGCCGAACGTTCTAACGCTGAGATTCAACGGGCAACCTAGTAGAGCCTCGCGAAAACGTACCACCCGACGACGACCGTTGCGCTGTGCAACGAAACGGCCGCCCACAGGCTTGCCGACCGTTCGCGCACAGCACCGCACGCCAGTCCAAAGATGAGCGCCGCAACGCCCCATGCCGCCCACCATGGACCCACTATTCCGACCAGCCACAGGGGCGGTAGCAGACTGGTCGTCACCGCGAGCGCGTAGACCAGGGCCGCTGTCAAATTCGGGACCGAGATGAATCGGCGGCCGCCCGCGAGCATGACCGGGAAAAAACGAACCAGCTCGCCATGCAGGGCCCCCCGCAGCAACGCCTCGATGCCGAGCACGCCAACCAGTGAGATCGCCAGCAATTCGAGGTCTCGCGCTCCGAGGCTGGCCTCTCGTACCGGTAGCCACGCGCCCCCCGCCAAGGCGACCGCTCCGGTAATGGGCAAGGCGGCCAGAAAGCCAACCCAGCGCGGGAGCCGGATTCCGAAGTATCCGGGGTGGCGAGAGTTGCAGAGATACAGGAGACCAAGTCCGAAGATGCCAAGGACCCCGGCAGAGATCGTATAGCCCGTTCGCCCACCACCGACCATGAGGCCCGGTAGCCAGCCGCCCGCGGTCCGTCCACCACCCGCGAGCAATGCAATCCCGATCGCCGCGGCCGCCGCCGCCATCCCGCCGATGACCGCGATCAGCCTACGGCCCGGTGTCGGCGGTTGGTAAACCCAGTGGCAGATGGCCATGATCCGGCCGAGATCGAGTCCGGTGCCAGTTCCGCGCGGAGAACCCCCGATCTCATCGGATCCACCCCAACGCGCCTCCCCGACCACCGCCGGATCGAGGAGGTTCAACCGCTGGTAGAGGCTGTCGAGACCGACCGGCAGGAATGGATCGGCCTGACGCAAGGTGTAGGTGCCGGGTTCCTTTTCCAGGATCACCAGCCCGAGCCGGTCGTTGTGGAGCTCGCGGAGCTTCTCTTCGACCTCGTAGATCCCCGCTTCCGATCGGCAGGCAACCGCGATCCGTTGCGGCAGGATCCGTTCCCGGGCTATTTCCTCGATCGTGTGTGCGTCCTCGAAATCGAGGGGTGTGTACACGAGCTCGTCGATTTCCTGCAACGATGCGATCGTGAACTCGAGGAAATCGATCCCGCCCCACCGGCTTTCCTGTTTGAGCGTCAGCTCCCGGCTCCGGAGCTCATTGATGGCCGTTTGCGCCGCCTCCTGGAGATCATTTGGAAAGCCGGTCAGATCCTTGAGCTCGAAGCCGTGAGCATCGATCACGCCCTGCAGGCGGACCACCGGCATGATCTTGCGCCGCACCGGCGAGCCGTGCTCGCCGATCCGCCGATGGTTGAGGATAAGCCACACCGCGAGCACCGTGTCCAGGTCGGGCTCGTTGGCCCACACCGTCCAGCTCTCGCCTTCCAGGTCGAGCCCCTTGCGGATGAGGACCATCGCCTGCTCGCACGAGGCGAGCGTGAACGAACGCACGCAGCCCTCGTGATGATCGAGATTGTAAACACCGCGCGACGAGTCCATGAACGGCTCGCCGGCAGCGGCGCCGTCGAGGAAGATCGTGCCCTTGGGGTACTTGCGCGCGCCGGACGCGGAGACGACAAGGCCGCGTTCGATGCGGACAGCGATGTTCGAGGCCTCGACGCAGCTCAGAAAGCGCCCGCCGTCGGCCTCCCTGATCTGGTAGCGCACCGGTAGTGACTTTCGCGTGACGGGCCGAGCTGGAAGCGCTTCCGTGACCGCCGCGTGGCGAGCGGTCACACCGCGCAGGAGATTGGCCGCAGTCCGAAAACGCTGCGGCAGTCCACTGACCTGACCGCCGCTGTCACCATCGGGCGGAGGATTCATGTCGATGATTGTAACCCGCTCGATCGAAAGCTTCCGGCCAGTGGGCTAAGATGGCGTGCCAAGGAGGCGCAAAACCATGCACCGAATGCTCTTTCCAACCCTCATAGCAATCGTCTCGGTCCTCACCCCCGCGACTGCAGGAGCTGACGATCCCAACCCGTCGGATGCTGTCCGGGCGGTCGAGAAGGTGGCTGAGCGTACCGGCCACGAGCTTGACGTACTCGCGAAGCTGATCGACGACGTGCTCTGGTATCAACGCGTCGGCGATATCGCGGTGGTAGAGAAGGCCCGCATCTACGGCCCGCCGCGCTGGAAGGAGGAGAATCCCACCGGCATCGGCGCCGGAAACCACCTCAAGTTCTACACCTACCTTTTCACCCCCAGGGGCTTCGTTGATGCTGAAAAGCTTCCGCTACTGGTCCTTCCTCACGGCGGCGTGCACGCCGACTTCACAACCTACTATGCCCATATCGTGCGCGAGCTGGTCGCTCAGGGCTATATCGTGGTGGCGCCCGAGTACCGTGGTTCCACCGGCTACGGCCGCGGCATGTACGAAGACATCGACTACGGCGGCCTCGAGGTCGACGACGCCCTCGCCGCACGCAACTGGGCGGTCGAGAACCACCCGCGGGTCGACCCCGATCACGTCGGTATCCTCGGTTGGAGTCACGGCGGGCTGATTACCCTCTTCAGCCTCTTCCGCCACCCCGACGCCTACGCCTGCGGTTTTGCCGGCGTGCCTGTCGCGGACCTGGTGCAGCGGATGGGCTATCACTCGCAGGATTATCGCGACCTCTACGAGGCCGAATACTTCATCGGCGCCTCCGCGCAGGAGGATTTGGAGGAGTACAAGCGCCGCTCGCCCGTGTGGTCGGTGGACAAGCTCAGCAAACCGCTACGGATCCACACCAACATTCACGACGAGGACGTCAACTACATCGAGGTCGAACACCTCATCCAGGCCCTGACCGCGGCCGACAAGCAGTTCGAGCACGAAGTCTCTGTCGTCCCCGGCGGCCACAGCTTCGACCGCCTCGACACCCCCGAGGCCTGGGTCTACCGCCAGCAGATCTATGCGTTTCTCGCCCGCTACCTCAAGCCGCCGAAACCGGACATCACGCTCGGTATCACCGCGGAGGGACGCGCCGCACCGTAGGTGAACGCAGACGAGAAAAGGGGGAAAAGGAGAAAAGGAGACGGGGGACCGGAAGCCGCCCACCCCTTCCGATGCTGGGTGCTTGATAATCGATCCGCCCACCCGCCGGAATTTGCCCGCAGATTGACGCGGATGTCGGATTTAGATGATCGCAAAAAAAAAGCAACCTCCACTGCCCCTTTTCCCCTTTTCCCCTTTTCCCCTTTTCCCCTCCGCCCCCCGGCGGGCGATCTTGGCCGCCCGGGCACGAGGGAGCGGCGTTCTCTGCTAGAGTTCAAGCAGCCTTTCAAAGAGGAGGATGCTCCGAATGGCCCTGCTCGACGGCAAGCCGATGTCGAACGTGGACGCGGCGTGGCTGCACATGGAGTCCCCCACCAATCTGATGCTCATCAGCGGGGTGATGTCCTTCTATGAAAAGCTGGATTTCGCGGAGCTCAAGGAGTTGATCGAGGACCGGCTGCTGCCCTTCGAGCGATTCCGGCAGAAGGTCGTGAAGTCGGCGATGCCGGGCGTCGGGCCGCGCTGGGTCGACGATTCCCACTTCAACCTCCGTTCGCATCTGCAGAGGATCGCGTTGCCCGACCCGGGGGGCCAGAAGGAGCTCCAGGAGATGGTCAGCACGATCATGAGCACGCCCCTCGACTATTCGAAGCCGCTGTGGCAGTTCCAGTACATCGAGAACTACCGTGGTGGCAGCGCGGTGGTGGCGCGGATCCACCACTGCATCGCCGACGGCATCGCGCTGGTGCGGGTTCTGCTGAGCCTCACGGATGACTCGCCCAAGGGCTCGCCCAAGACCCGCCGGACCCATCGGCGGCGCAAGCCCTTGGGTGGAGGCTTCTGGCTACCCGAGGTGGTCAACGACGCGGTCTACTCGGTGGGGCGGATCACCGCGAGGATGGTGGACAAGACCCTTGAAACCCTGACCGACCCTGCGCGCGCCGCGCAAATGGTGGCCGACGGTGCCAGGGGCACCGCGGTGCTCGCCCGTCTTGCCACGATGCCGGCCGACCCGGAGACGATCTTCAAGGGAGAACTCACCACCGCCAAGCGGGTCGCGTGGTCCGAGGTCATGCCGCTGGCCGAGGTCAAGGCCTACTCGAAGTCCCAGGGTGCGACGATCAACGACGTCCTGCTGGCCGGCGTCACCGGCGCCATCCGCCGTTACATGATCGGCCGCAAGGCCGAGGTCGACGGCCTCAGCATCCGCGCGGTGGTGCCGGTGAACCTGCGCCCCGAGTCCGACATCATCAAGCTCGGCAACCGATTCGGGCTTGTCTTTCTCGCCCTTCCGGTCGGCGTCGCCGACCGCGGCGGCCGCCTCGTCGAGCTCAAACGGCGCATGGATGCGATCAAGGCCTCGTCCGAACCGATGGTGATCTACGCCATTCTCAACGCCGTCGGTTTGACCGGGCCAAAAGTCGAGAGCGTGGCCCTACAGCTCTTCGGATCGAAGGCGACGGCGGTCATGACAAACGTCCCCGGACCGCGCGAGGAGATCTACCTCGCGGGCAAGGCGATGCGCAGCATGATGTTCTGGGTGCCGCAGTCGGCCCGCCTCGGGCTCGGTGTCAGCATCCTCAGCTACGCCGGTCAGGTGCGGCTCGGTGTCGCCACCGACTCGGGTCTGGTACCCGACCCCGAGTCCATCATCAAGGCGTTTCAGGAGGAGATGAAGGCGATGATGGGCGACACGGAACCGGAAGCTTGATCGCGTTCACGCCGTGTCGAATTCTCAATTATCAATTTTGAATTCTCAATTCCCCTCCGCCCCCCCAGTACTGGGGAGGATGGGCGGGCATTGAGAACTGAGAATTGAGAACTGAGAATTCTGAATCGTGAACGTGTCAGAACTCTAGCAGTCCTTGGCCGGATTCATGCGCGAGCAGCCACCGTTTGCGGTCGAGGCCGCCGGCGTAGCCGGTGAGGTCGCCATCCGAACCGATCACGCGATGACAGGGGACGATGATCGCGATCGGATTGCGGGCATTGGCCACCCCCACTGCACGGCTCGCCCCGAGGTCGCCGAGACGGCTGGCGATGGCGCCGTAGGTCTCGGTGGCGCCGAACGGGATCCCTCGAAGCTCGTTCCACACTCTCAGTTCGAAATCTGTTCCCGCGGGTTCGAGCTCGAGATCGAAATCCCTGCGATCCCCGCCAAAGTACTCGCGCAGCTGGCCGACGCTTGCAGCGCAGGCCTCGGCCACCGGTTCCTCCGGGGCAGACGCAGCCTCGAGAAAGCTCACCGAAACCACGGCGCCGCGCCCATTCACCGTCACCTCGATCACGCCAATGGGAGTCGCAAGGCGCCCGCGCTGTGCGGTGTTCATGCCTCTGCGGGTTTGTAGACCAGCGCCAGCACGAGCCCGCAGACTATGCCCATCACCATCGAGGTCGCCGCCCAGGCGTGAGCCAGGAACAAGGTGATCGGATAGATCATATAGCTCTCGTAGGCATAGGGAATCCCGATCATCAGCCCCATCATCAGACCGTAGCGTACGCCCTCCATCGGCCCCCTCCCCTCGTAACCACGGGTGAAGATGTAGCAGAAGAGAACCGTCCACACCGCGCTGGTGAAGAACATGATCCACGTCTTCGACATCATCTCCGCCTCGGGGCGCCAGACGGCGGACAGCGCTTGATAGGTTTCTCCAAGGAATCCCATGTTCACCGCAAAGCTCATCACGTGGTAGACGACGTACACCGCAACGCAGGCCAACCCGAAACGCTTCACGTTCATCTTCTCTCCCCTTTCTCAACCGGACCTGATTGTTGTTGAGACGGAGTCTAGCATGAATAAACGACCGGGCGGCCCTGCCGGCGCAGCCGGATTTTCACCTCGAGGAGGGCGAAGCTCGAACCGGGCTCGAAACCCCCTCGCCCGATTTGCGGTATCTCTACAATGGAGAACTCACAGGAGGAGGAGTCATGGGTCACGCCGCTCGACCGATAGCAGTTATTCTGGCGACCGGGCTGTGTCTCGGAGCTTCGTTGGACAGGGACCCGGCTGCCGATGCGCAACGTTTCGCCAACGACAAGACCTCCCGCACGGTGGGCCAGCGCCACACGATCCACGGCGATCCGTTCGCGGAGATCACGGTCGACGGCCTCCTCAACACGCTCGCCGATCTCACCGCCATCGGCGATCACAACGGCTGGCGGAACTCGACCACGCGCGGCGAGCGGGAGGCGATCGCCTGGGTGGAAGACCGTCTGTCACGGATGGGGTTTCTGCGCGCGCTCGGTCTCGAATTCGAGCGTCAGTATTTCCGAACGTATCTCGGTATCGAGTTTCGCCAGACCCGGGTCCATCTCCGATCCGACAGGGAATTCGTCGAGGTGCCGGCCGATGCGCCGCAGGGCCATCGCGACCGCATCGAACTCGCGCGCCGCTTCGACTCCGACGGGGTCCTCAACGACTCGCGGCCCGACCCGGTGGTGGTTGAAGGGCCGCCGGTAGTCGTTCGGACCACGGCCGACCTTGAACGCCTGACTGCGGCGGGGGTGGCGGGCCGGGTCGTATTTGTCGACTACGAGTTCATCGACCGGGTCATCAACGAGCTGGATGTGGCGGTCGAAAGGGCCTGGCGGATCGCCGAGCTGCAACCGGCCGGAATCGTGATGGTGACCACCTACTCGAACCGCCGCGGTCTCAGCCACGGTAGCTTCGCCTCGGACCTGCCGGCCTTCACCTGGGTCGAGGTCGACCCACTGCCGCCGGTGCTGCTGGTTCGCCTCGAGGACCTCGACGTGGCGGGGGTGGAGGGATGGGACGATCTCGCTGAGCTGAGATCGGCTCGCCTGACCTGGGATGTGGACCTCTACTCACCCGGGAATTCATCGCTTCTCATGGCGCGCATCCCGGGCAGGGAACATTCGCTGGCGATCATTCTCGGCGCCCACATCGATTCTCCGAACACCCCCGGCGCCTTTGACAACGGTAGCGGCTCGGCGGCCCTGGTCGAGGTGGCGCGGGCCCTCGATCGCTCGCGCACCGTGCCGCCGGTCGATGTCCACCTGGTGTGGTTCGGCAGCCACGAACGCGGCGTCTACGGGTCGGCAGTCTTCGCGTCGGCGCACTCCGAGCTCATCGACCGTAGCCTCGCCATGCTTCAGATGGACTGTCTCGGTCGGCCGGTGGACGATATTGCGGATTTCATCACCCTCGAAGCCTGGCCCTACGGTCGCTTCGGCGATCAGCGGCTGACCTGGCCCGACTACCTCGATGGGGCGGTCTCCGGACACGGGATAGCGACCGAGCCCGTTCCCTACTATGGCCTGGTGTCGGACAACTCGAACTTCAGCGCCTATGACCTTCCCAACGCCAATCTGATCTACATGAACCCCTACGACCAATGGGAGGTTCACTACGACAACCATCTCCACGACCCCTACGACACGGTCGAACTCGCCGAGGAGGTCGGAGAGGTCTACCGGGATATGGCCGAGGTGCTGTTGACGGCGGCGCTCGAAACCGCCGTTGACGACCCGCAACTGCGCGTCACTCCGCCGCCTGACCGCCGCGCTCTGTTCGTCGGTTCGCACACCGAGGCCGCCCACATGTCGGCCTCGAGCTTTACCGAGTTTGGAATGGCGCTGGCCTGGGAGGGCATCGACGTCGATACCGTAGCCTACGGCCAAGCGCTGACGGCCGACGATCTCGAGAACACAGAGGTCGTGATCGCCCTCCCCATCCATGACTATCCGAGCGCCGACGGCGATCTCTCGCTCTACGATGAGGCCTGGACGGAAGCTGAGGTCGACCTCCTCGAGGAATGGGTGCGCGCCGGCGGGTTTCTCATCCTGACCAACAGCGCCCACCGCCTCAAGTACCTCAACTATGTCTACGAGGAAAACGAGGACTGGGCCGATGTCAACGCGCTCGCCGAGCGTTTTGGCGTGCACTACGCAGCCGGCGGCCTCGACGGCTCGACCGCGACGGCCGTGTCCAGTCACCCTTTGCTGGCCGGGGTTCTGAGCCTGCAGATGGCAAACGGCAACGGGGTGCGCTTCACGGCAACTGGCGCCGAAGAGCTGGCGCGGACCGGCGCACACCCGGCAGTGTCCCTGGTAGCTGTTGGATCGGGCGAAGTCCTGGTATTGGCCGACCTCGGGTTCCTCGGCGCCCCGGGCGGAGAAGCCCCGAACCTTGGCTTCTGGCGCGCGATCGCCGAGTACGTTCACGGCCGCTGAAGACCTGGAATACCGAGAGCCGACGGTCGTGGACTTGCTAAGATCCTGAGCTGGAGGCACCGCCATGGCCATCGAGTTCAGCGACAGGCAACGAACGACCATCGCATCCGCCATCACGATCGTGTCCGCGGTGGTGATTCTTTTCGCGGTCGGGGCGCTTTTCTGGATCGTCGGCGCCTTTCTGGTCAAGTTCTCGGCCGTATTTCTGCCGCTGGCGGTGGCGGCGGTGGCGGCGCTGGTCATCAAGCCCTACTACGAAATCATCTCTACCCGGTTCAAGCTCGGACGCGTGCCGGCCCTGCTCGTGGTCTTTCTGTCGATCATCCTTCCCATCGCCGCTCTCGGCTGGTTCTTCGGTGACCTCCTGGTCGGCCAGATCAAGGGACTGGTCGACGCGTTTCCACGCTGGTGGTCGGCGACGATCGAGTGGGCGCAGACCCACGCGCCGCAGGTGGTCCGTTTTTACAACGAGACCATCATCGGTCAGGCGGTCGGAGGCGCCGTACAGGGACAGAGCGGTGTCGTCGTGGACATCGCCCAGTACCTCGGCCAGCGGGCCGTGTCGGCCGGCGTCGGCGTACTTTCGGGAGTGGCGGCGCTGCTCGGTTGGGTGGTTGCGCCAGTCTATTTCGCGTTTTTCCTGATGTCAGACATCCCCAAGATCGGCGATCTCGAACGATTTCTCCCCTTCCTCAAGATTGAAACGCGCAAGGATCTCCTGTACCTCTTCGAGGAGTTTCTCAACATCATCGTCGCGTTTTTCCGCGGCCAGCTCATCATCGCCTTTCTGCAGGGGCTTCTCTTCGCCATCGGTTTCACCCTCGCCGGTCTCAAGTACGGCTTTGTCATCGGACTGACCCTCGGCTTCCTCAACATCGTCCCCTACCTCGGCAACATCATCGGCCTCGGCACCGCCCTGCCACTCGCCTTCTTCCAGCCCGACGGTGGCATCGTGCGGGTGCTGGTCGTTCTGGTGGTCTTCGCCGTCGTCCAGATGATCGAGGGATACCTGCTGACTCCGAAGATCATGGGCGACCGCACCGGTCTCCACCCGGTGGTCATCATCGTCGCGATCTTCTTCTGGGGCACGGCGCTCAACGGCATCATGGGCATGATTCTCGCGATCCCCCTCACCGCTTTTCTGGTTGTCTTCTGGCGGTTGGCGCGCGAGAAATACCTCCCAGAATTCGTGTAAACATCTTTGAATTCAACTTTTACAGCTTTGACAGTGGGGCCGGACTGCGCATCGCGGGCGGCGGATCGCGTCGGCTCGGCGAACGGGCCACGCCGCAGTAGGAAGCTCAAGCCTCGCGGCTGGTGAGCCAGTCCGCGTAGAGCTCCGGCCGCCGATCGCGGAGGAAGAGTTTCCGCGCGTGGCTCGAGGCGGCTTCCCCGAGATCGATATCGGCGTAGAGAATGTGGTCGGCGCCCAGCGGGGCGCGGGCCAGCACCCTGCCATCCGGCGCGCACACGAAGGACTCGCCGGCGAACTCGAGGCACTCCTCGGCGCCAACCCGGTTGCAGAGAGCGGTGAAGTAACCATTCTGGAAGGCCGCCACCCGGAGTTCGGCCTCATAGAGGCCTTCCGGCCACTCGTCGACGGCCCCTGCCTGCGGCACCACCACCAGTTCGGCGCCGGCGAGCGCGAGCGCTCGCATGTACTCGGGAAAGTGGCGGTCATAGCAGATGGCGACCCCGACCTTGCCAACCGCGGTGTCAAAAACCGGCGCGCCCCGGTCGCCCGGGGCGTAATACCCCTGTTCGTGGAAGCACGGATAGTCGGTAATGTGGACCATCCGCGTGCGGCCAAGCAGCGCTCCGTCAGCATCGATCACCGGCGAGCAGTCGTAGCATCGATCACCGTCCCGCTCGAAGAGGTTGAGCACCACCACCACTCCGAGCGCGGCGGCGCGCTTTGAAAAAGCTGCGGTCACCGGTCCCGGCACCACCTGGGCAAGCTCGCTGGGGTCGCTCGCAGCGCGGCGCTGCGGGTAGAAGGGCTCGAGGGCGAGCTCCGCGTAGCACACCAGCCTGGCGCCGCCCGCGGCAGCCTCGTCGAGGGCCTCGAGCCCTCTCCTCAGGTTGTCGTCGAGATCGTCGGTCGCGTGCTGCTGGACGAGGGCGATGCGCATGGGACCTCCCGCTGACGGTTACTCCCAGGGAGTATAGATCCCGACAAAGGCGTCGTTCCAGGTCGTTCCGCCGTCACTCGACGTCCGCCACAACTGACGCACCCGGCCGCCGGACAACGCCTCCCACGATATTTCGTGCTTGACCGTCCCTTTGCCGTCCTGTGCCCGGGCCTCACCACTCAGAACCATTCGACCGTTTTCGAATCCGCCATCGAGGAGGAGCAGCATGCCGTTGCTGTCGACCCAGGTCTGATGCCAGACGCCACGGCGCTTGGCATAGATGTTGTAGCTGTGGCCGCGCATTCCCTGGGCGCCGCTCCAGTTTTCCCGGACGACACAACCATCGAGGATCTTCTCGACCCGGTTGGTCCCCTGAAAGCTCCCCGCCTCATCCGTCACCCGCCAGTCACCGACCCAGAAGTCGAATTGCGAGAACTCGGGGGCCGAGCACGCTGGGGCCCGCTTCGCGTCCTGCGCGATCGCCGGAAAAGTGACGCCGACACAGACCAAAAGTGTCCCAAGTGCGATGATTCTCCTCATCCTCTCCTCCTCGTCGTCCGGAATGTACTGTATCTACGGCGCCGAGGCCCCCGAGTTTGCGTGCCGCCCGCGGGCGGTGGCGAAGAAATCGAGAAAGACCGACAGGTCGCGATCGATGTCCTCGGTCGGTGTGACCACCGGTCCAAAGCGGATCTCGCGCCGCCCCCAGTCGAGGGCCACGCCTGCGATCGGCACGCCGGCGGCGTGGGCGATATGGTGAAACCCGGTCTTCCAGCGCTCGACCGAACGGCGGGTTCCCTCGGGAGACAGCGCCAGCAGCATCCGGTCCTCGGCCCTGAAGCGGTCCGTCATCGCCTCGACCACGCCGCTCCCGGGGTGGCCGCGATCGACCGGGATGCCGCCCAGCCCCCGCATCAGCGGGGCCAACGGTCCGTCGAAGAGGGTGTGCTTGCCGAGAAAGCGAAGGTCGAGATCGAGGGCGAGCATGCCGCCGGCGCCGATCACGAAGTCCCAGTTCGAGGTGTGCGGCGCGACGATGATCACCGCCTTGCCGATGTCCGGAATCGTGCCGGTAATCGACCATCGAGCGGCCGCAAGCACCAGGCGGCCGATCATGCGGCCCAGCCACCACCGCCGCCGCGGGACCGCAGGACCGATCGAGGGCAAGGGATTTCTCGGCATCGGGGACCATTATAGGACCGGCGTCGGCGTTAAAACGTTACACGTTCGAACGTTAGAACGTTCGCCCTCCGCCTCCCCTATTCACATGATTCCCAGGGGGAGGCCGGGTGGAGCGTTTAAACGTTTAACGTTCAAACGTTTAAACGAAAAGGGCCCGCCCCGAAGGGCGGGCTGAAGAAAGGAGGAATGGGAGATCAGAACTCGAGGCGGAAACCGAGCTCGTAGCTGCGGGGCTCCCGCCAGCTGGTGGCGTCGCCCAACTCGTAGTCGCCGCAACCGCCGACCTGGTTGCATACATTGGTTCCGTACTCGGTGCTGAAGGTGTTGTAGACCGAACCGATCAGCACCAGCCGCACCGTGTTGCCGACCCTGAATCCCTTGGCGAGCTGGAGGTCGAGGTTGTATGCGTCGAAGGCCTCGCGGCTTCCGCGCGGTTCAGCGTAATACACGTCGTAAGGGACCTCGGGGTCAATTCCAGGGTTGACCTGCGGCTCCCAGGTAAAGGCTGACGACCAGAAGCCGTCAAAGCCAATCGTCCAGTCGCCCTTGATGCTGAAAAAACCGTTGAGCTTGAACCGCTGCAGACGGTGGTCCGAGAGGTAGCCATAGCGGTTGTCGAAGTGCCACGGGTAGACGTCGAATGCCGGGTCGTTGCCCTGGCTTGCCTCGAGGTTGCCCTTCGATTTCGAGTAGGTGTAGGACGCCAACAGCGTCAGCCAGTCGAACGAGCGGGTCTCGTACTTGAGGATGAAACCCTCGTAATCGCGCGCCAGGCCGGGCAGATTGCCGAGCAGGTACTCGAAGCACTCGGCGCCCTCGCTCGGCACCGGGTAGTTGCCGGAGCAGGTGTCCTCGAAGATGTCCCGGGTCTTCTTGTCGACGTAGGTCAGCTCCAGGGAGGCCCGCCGGCCGACCTCTCGCTCGTAGGAAAGGCTGAGAGTGTCGGCATAGGTCGGCCGGAGATCGGACTGTACCAGCGTTTCGCCGAGACCGTAGATTTCCCAGGGTGGGAGAACCCAGCCGAAGGGGTCCATGGCGTCCGGGTCGTCCGGCCGGTAGCCGAAACCGAGAAATCCGGCAAAGGCCTCGCACTCTTCGGCGCTCGACACCCCGAGATTCGTGGCGCAAGAGTACCAGCGGTAGGACGGTTCGAGACCGGCGCGGAGCACGTAGGGCAGGGACAACGCGGAAGGGTGCATGAAACGGCCCCAGTTGCCGCGGACCACGTTCTTGGCGTCGTTGGTGATGTCCCAGGCGACGCCGATCCGCGGCTGGAGCTCGTTCATGTCGGCGATCTGGCGGTTGGCGTTGTTGTCGTAGCTCACCTGGTCGTAGCGGAGGCCCACCTTGAGGGTCAGGTTCGGGACCACCCGCCACGAGTCCTGAAGGTAGGCCGTATAGAGCGTGCCCTGGTAGCTCTGCTGGCCGACGGTCGATGCTTCCCACATGATATACGGAAGGAAATAGAAATCCTCGTACGAGTACCCGACCGAACCGGGCGTGCAGGCCCCGCCGGTGGTGCCGGTGGAGCAGCTGGCGCCCGGAAACTCGGTCCCCGAGTACTGGAGCCCGAACTTGAGCTCGTGCGAGCCGGCGAGGTCGCCGACGAACCAGGTCAGATCGGTCGCGAGATCGTCCCGGTTGCGTTTCGAGTACTGCTGGTTGGGATAGTTGTTGGTGGTGAGGAAGGTCCCGTAGTCGTAGTGCGAGGGCGTCTCCAGATCGCCCGACATCGGTGTGACGTCGAGCATCGAACGGTAGGCGCCGATCACAGTATTCCACATCAGGCTGTCCGACAGTACGCCGTTGAGCTCGAAGGTGTAGAGGTCTGAGCCCTGTTTCTGGAACGAAGTCGCCTCCGCCGCCACGAACTGGTCGGCGTTGTCGTTCTGGATCTCCGCCGGGTCGCCCGAGGCCTTGGCAAACAGCCGCCAGCTCGAGCCCGCCTGCCAGGTCAGCTTGAGGTTGTAATTCTGACCCTCGAAGTCACGGGTGGTCGGCGAACCTGACGGCGTCCGCTCGGACTTGACATATTCGTACGCGCCGAAAAACCACAACCGGTCGCGGAGGATCGGGCCGCCGAGGGTGGCGGAGGTGTCCTGAAAGGACGAGTCGAGGGTCGAGGCGTCGTAGTGCTCGCCGCTCTCCTGGAAGCTGTCATCTCGGTAGCGGATATCGAGAGTGCCCGAGAACTGATTGCCCCCCGACTTGGTAACCACGTTGATAAAGCCGCCGGTAGCCCGGCCGTACTCGGCCTCGAAGCCGCTGGTCTGGATCTCGACCTCTTCGATCGCGTCGTAGTTGTAGAGCGTTCCCCAGGTCGCCGTCACCGGATCGGTCGTGTCCTGGCCGTCGATGTAGTAGGCGTTTTCGGACTCAGTCGAGCCGAACACATTCGGGTTGTCGGAACCCGTGACCCCTGCGGTCTGACCGACAACGACCAGATAATCGCGGTTCCTGGTTCCGACCGCGGACTGCTGCAGGTATTTGCGATCATAGACCTGCTCGGTGTTGACCTGGGTCGGGTCGACGGCCGGGGTGTCCGCCACCACCTCGATCTCGCTCTCGAAGCGCGCCTGGGGCATTGCGATCAGCAGCGAGGCCGCGCCGCCGAGATCCACCTTGACCTCCTGCCGTTCCTGGCTGACGTACCCCGAGAGGTTTGCCGTGACAGTGTACTCGCCCGGGTGGAGGCTGATGAACTGGAAGGAGCCGTCGTCGTCGGTAAGCCTGGTCTGAATGCCGCCGATCTGGGCCGCCGAGCTGATGGTGATTGTTACTTTCGCAAGCCCCTGTCCACCCTCATCTGTGACCGTTCCGATGATGCGACCGTTCGTGGTCTGCGCCGACACACCGCTGGTGATCAGCAAGGCCACCGCCGCCATCGAAATGGCTCGCACGCGGCTCAGACAATTCATTTCGGTTACCTCCTTGCCTTCCCCGTCATATCTCGAAGAAAATAGAAGATGGAAATATGAATCAAAAAGCTCAACAAACATTTTACCTCACGTTACTTGCCGGAAATCGAGATGAGGCTCAAATTCGATCAGCGGAACCTCAGAAACGATTTCGAGTGGCGTCGAAACACGAAATGCAATTTGAAACGGCGGACCTTTGTTATGCTCGAAATGATGACGACGTCGCCGAATTCGGCCCGTTGTTCGAACCGGCCCGGCCACAGCGCCGGGCGGGGGTGAAGATTTGCGTCGATTGAATACCGCTCTCGCTCTCGCAGTGATCAGCTCCGCCATCGCGATGCCATCGGCCGCGTCCGGACCTCGAAACCGAGACCACTCCCGTTTGCGGAAGGCCACCGCCAATACCGCACGGATCGTTCTCGATCCGGCGACCTCGAGCGCCCGGTTGATCCAGCTCAAAGCCGGGTCCCTGCCCCTCCGCAGCGACTCCACCACGGCCCGGGCGATGGAGTTTCTCGATCGATTCGGGAAATCGTTCGGGCTTGACGATCCGGCACGCGACCTCGAGGTGGTCGGGTCCCGTACGGACAGCCTCGGGCTCAGCCATGTCGAATTTCGCCAGGTCCACCTCGGAGTGCCTGTCTTTGGCGCGGAGCTGCGCCTGCATTTCGACCGTGACGGCGAGCTCGTGACGGTCAACGGCACGATCGTCCCGGATATCGTTCTCGATTCGTTTCCGACCCTTCGCGAGTGGGAGGCCTCCGCGGTCGCCCGCACCGAGGTCGCCAAGAGGCGCCGTCTCGACCCTGCCGGGCTCAGGGCCTCGACAGCAGAGCTCGTCATCTTCCGAGCCGGTCTCGCGCGCGGCGTGCCGGGCGAGAATCACCTCGCCTGGAAGGTCGAAATCGCTGATGGCGAAAGGGTTCGCGAGGCCCTCTTTATCGATGCCCACAACGGCGCCGTGGTCGATCGGATCGATTTGGTCCACACGATTCGGCGCACCGTGTATCACCACACGACCAGTGACGCCTTGTGGAACGAGGGTGACCCCTACCCCTTCAGCGGCCTCGATGCCGCCAAGAACATCGACGTCAACTCCATCATCGACGCCGCCGCCGACACCTACGAGCTCTTTTCCAACATCACCGCGGGCCGTTATCTGTCCTACGACGGCGAAGACGCGACCATGCGGAGTATCTACGAGGACGAATCTCTGACCTGTCCGAATGCGGCCTGGAACGGCGCCACCGCGAATTTCTGTGCCGATTTCGCGGTCGACGACGTCATCGCCCACGAGTTCGTCCACGGTTACACCCGCTTCAACCACGACCTGGTCTACCAGTGGCAGCCGGGGGCGCTCAACGAGAGCTATTCCGATATCTTTGGCGAGGCCGTCGACCTCCTCAACGGCCGCGGGTTGAACGGCCCTCGAACGCGCGTGCGGCCGCCGGCTGTTCGTCCTTCGGCGGCGCGAGCATCCAGAGTCTCGTCGTCACTGCTCCGCCGGATCTCGCCGGGGTTTACGACGTCGGCGGCGCAACCTGGAATCCCGACGTGTGGTCGGTGAGCGGGACGGTCGAGCTCGTCGACGACGCCACCGACACGGCCAGCGACGGATGCGAATCCCTTGTCGGTTTCACCGCCGGTCGCATCGCGCTCATCGACCGCGGGAACTGCCAATTCGTGACCAAGGCGCTGAACGCGGCCGTTGCCGGCGCCGTCGCTGTGATTGTCGCAAACCACGAGGATGACGGGCTCGTGACGATGCAGGGCTCCGATCCCCAGCCGCCCATTCCCGGGTTGTTCATCGGCCAGACCGACGGTCAGACGCTCAAGACGGGGGTCGGGGCCGGCCTTCTGGTCGAAATGTCCGAGAGCCCCGGCCAACGACCCCTCGGTGCGTTGGCTGATCGGCGAAGACGGCAATCCCATCCGGGACATGTGGAACCCGAACTGCTTTGTCAACGCCGGTCGGGTGTCGGATCCCAGGTACTACTGCGGCGAGGAGGACAACGGCGGCGTTCACCTCAACAGCGGTGTCCCAAACCACGCCTTCGCGCTGATGGTGGACGGCGGGACATTCAATGGTCAGGCGATCGCCGGCATCGGTCTGACCAAGGCGTTCACATTTACTGGCGGGCGATGAGCATCTACCAGGACCCCATCACCGATTTCGCAGACCACGCGGATCTCATCGAGATCAGCTGCGGAGACCTGATCGCGAGGCCGATCAGGGATCTTCAGACCGGAGGTGTCTCCCCCGACCCCATCGACGCCTTCGATTGCGAGCAGGTGGCAAAGGCCATGCTGGCGGTCGAGATGCGCGACCTGCCCAGCCAGTGTGATTTCGAACCCATCCTGCGACCAAACCCGCCGGGCCTTGGCGGTATGCAGGTCATCTATTCGGAGAGCTTTGCCAACCAGCCCGATGCAGCGTGGACGATTGATACCGAAGGTGTGTATTCGGAGTATCGGGCGGCGGACAGCGAGTGGCGGTGGACCGAGGAGGTTCCCGACGGTGGTGACGGTGGCGCCTTTCACGCCGTCAACAGCATCCTGATCGGGGATTGCCAGCCCAACAGTGACGATCAATCCGGCGTCACCCGGCTCGAGAGTCCGGTTCTCCAGATTCCCTCGTCGGCCGACGCGGCGATTCTAGTGTTCGACCACTACGTCGCCACCGAAGAGGGCTGGGACGGCGGCAACCTCAAGATCAGCGTCGACGGCGGCGACTGGCAGGCGGTACCGGTCGAGGCGTTTGTGTTCAACCCCTACAATTCAACGGTGATCGACACCGAGACCATCAACGACGAAGAAATCGTCAACACCAACCCGCTCGCCGGCCAGCCCGCATTCACCGGGGTCGACGAGGCCTCGTTCAGAGGCAGCTGGGGCCAGTCCCAGGTCGATCTCAGTCTGGTGTCCGAGCCGGGCGACAGTATCCGCGTACGCTGGGATTTCGGGATCGACGGCTGCAACGGGGTCGAAGGCTGGTTCATCGACAACGTCAAACTCGTGGTCGGTGGACGGGCCCCATTGGCGGTGAGGCGCTCCGATGGACGCCGCATCACTCCCTGAGCGAAGCCCGCAACTCCCAACCTTGCAGGCATCGCAACCAGATCAATCGATGCCCAGCAACGCGAACGATCTGTGACGGTTCAACGACCAACCGTCTCATGCTGGAACACGGGGGCGTCGATATTCCTTGGACAATCCTGGCACGCAGCTTGCTCTATGACCGGGTGACCGTTCGACACGAGGGCGAATCCGGTCAGGGAGCAAACATGGGAAACACAAACCAGGCCAGGGATCAGCAGCAGGAATATGACGATCTGCGGGACCCGATGTCGGCGCCGGACATGGTACACGTGGTCGTCTCGACCCGCGAGGAAGAGTTGCTGTGGGCCGTCTTTGACGGTTTCTCCGAGCTGCCGACGGTTCGCGTGACCGGTTGCTCCACCCTGCCGCAGACGCGACAGATATGCGCCGCAGACCCTCCGAGCTATCTCATCATCGACATGACCTTGCTCGAGCACGAGCCCATGGACCTCATCACTCTCGCCAACCTCAGCGACTGCCGCAGCCACATCGTCGCCCTCACCGACCATCCGGTGTTCGAGATCGGGGCACGCTTCGGCAAGGCCCGATTGACCTTCCTGCAAAAGCCGGTGTCGGCCCACGATTTGTTGCTCCTGCTCCGTCTGAGGATTGTCGACTGCGACGAGCAGCGTGCGGAAGTGTGCTGATAGCAGCAGCGTTTTCCAGCCAAGTCATTGCAGGGCTTGACAAATTAACTTTCTGCTAATATGCTTATTACTCGATGCCGTGATCACACGATCGGCATCAAAACTCGTTCGAAAGCGCCCGTGCCTGACAGCCCACCACATTCGACCCACCTGATTTTTCCAACCAAATACAACCCACCATAACCGCCCACCTTGCACACGGGCATTCGACGAGTTTTGGCCAAACCCGCCGCCGCGCTGCGCTCGGTGACGGATTTGGCTGATATTGAGTGGGCGAAACCCCTCGTCGGGGTAACCGCGGCCGCCAAAATACCGTATTTCTACGCTGATGAACGATCACACCGAGTGTTCCCGGTGATAATGCGCGGTGCGGATCTTGAGATCTGTGCTGTCGATCGTTGCGGTGTTCATGGCTGCGGCACCCATTGCTGCCTCCGAGCTTGTCCTCCCAAAGGCCACGGATCACTGGGTAGAGGTGCGGACGTCGCATTTCCGATTCTTCAGCAACGCCGGCCGCTCAACCACCAGACGAGTGGCCGTCGATCTCGAAGAGCTTCGCGCAGTGCTTGCCGAGCTCACCGACTACGAGCTCCAATCGCCGGTCACGACGGCCATCTACATCTTCAACAGCGAGCGTTCCTTCCGTCCCTACAAGAGCCTCTACCAGGGGAAACCGGCGGAGGTCAACGGCTACTTCACCGCACGCGGCGATGCCAATTACATCGCCATCGACGCCAGCTCCAGGGACGCCTCCGCGGTCGTGTTCCACGAGTACGTCCACTACGTGGCGGCCACCAACATGTGGTTCCTGCCGTTATGGTTTTCCGAAGGCCTGGCGGAGTTCTACGAGAGCTTCGATGTGGTCGGCGACACGGTGTTCATAGGCCTGCCCGTGGCCCACCATCTCCAATGGTTGCGGGGCTCGACTCCGATTCCGCTGTCCGAGCTCTTTACCGTCGACCGCGACTCGCCCCTGTACAACGAATCCGACCGCAGAGGCAGCTTCTACGCCCAGTCGTGGGCCCTCGTCCACTATCTTCTGCTCGGCGACGATGAGCGCCGCGGTCAGCTCGGTCGTTATGTCGCGATGGTGCGCAACGGCATGCCCGAGGACGAGGCATTTGGCTTCGCGTTTGCGACCGATTACGAGGGGATGGCCCGCGATCTGAGGGCCCACCTCCGATCGCCGCGACTCCCGTATATCGAAACCAGGGCCGAGTTTGACGTCGATGCCTTCTACGAGGTCCGCGAGCTCAGCTATGCCGATGTGCTCTATCGGCTCGGCGAGCTGCTTTCAAACCACGATCCGGACCGACCCGAACGCGTTCGCTACTTCGAAGAGGCGGTCGAGGTCGACCCCGAGCACGCGGGCGCCCTCTCCGCCCTCGCCCTCGAGTCCGAACGCCGGGCGGATTGGAGCACGGCCAACACCCTGTATGAACGCGCCGCGGCCGCAGGAACCGATGATCCAGTCGTGCTGTTCCGCTGGGGAAGGTTTCTCAGCCGGCGTGGCGGCAGCCAAAAAATGGCGATCGATCTTCTCAGGCGCAGCACCCGTCTGGATCCCTCGTTCGGGCCCGCCTGGGCCGAGCTGGCGAAGGTCTACGCCGATACTGGAGTGATTTCCGACGAGGCCCTCACGGTGGCCCGGATCGCCCACGGGATGCAGCCGTCTGACGTTGTGGCCGCTCGCAATCTCCTCCAGCTCTATCTCCGGCGCGACCTCCGGCAGGAGGCGGTGGCGTTGGTCGAGGAGGCGTTCAGCTCGCTTCGGACGGCCCAGGCGCGGGCGTGGATGATGGTTGTCCAATACGATATCCTCAAGGCACGCGAGCTCCTCCAGGCCGATCGCCCCGAGGACGCGGCTCGGCGGCTCGATCTCGCCGAGCAGATCGCGGAGCGGACCGCCATGCCGGAAGTTTCGATCCACGACATCGAAACCAGCCGCCGTTCCATCGTCGAACACCAAGCCGCCTCCCTCTACGAGCGAGCCCAGCAGCTCTATGAGTCGGACGACGTGGAAGGAGCACGAATGCTGCTCACCGAGGCTCTGGATCAAATCGACGACGGCCCGGTCGCATTTTCCTGTCGACAGCTGCTCGACGTCATCGATTATCCCAATCGCTTGGATCAGAGCTCAGAATTGAGCCAGATCTCCTCCCCCACCCCCGACGAGATCGAACAGTTCAACCGGCTGCTCGGTGCCGGCGATTTCGAATCCGCGCTGCGCCTGCTCGAGGAAATGCGCACTCGCACCGACGACTCCCGCCGGCCCTGGCTGGACGGGAAGATCCGCGAAATCCAAAGCACCCTTGCCTACAACAGTTTTGTCGAGGCCTACAACCACGCCATCGACCTGTACAACGCCGATCGATTCGACGAAGCGGTCACCGTCCTCGAGACCTTGTTGACGACGCTCGACGCCGGACCCGAGGCGAATTCCACCCGTGCCCTGCTCGAGGATGCCCGCAACGCCGCGAGATGACCCCGGGTCGTGCGTTCAGAGCTTCAGCTTCAGATTTCTTCCGCGTCGCACCAGGTCAACAGGGTCTCGTGGCATCCCGGTTCGAACTTCACGAAATGCAGGCCAAAACCGGTGATCCGTTCACGGCGCGGTTTGGCGTGGCGCACGACCTCGCCGGTGCCACGAACGGACTCGCCGTTCGGCAGCGTGAAATCGAAGTAGCACAAGGCTCCGACCGGAAGCATCGGCGCGTCGGTCACCAACATCCCGGTCCGAGAGAGATTCACCACCCAACCCTTGTACGATTCGGACCCGTCCTCGAGGCTTGCCTTGAACCGGGTCGGGATTCGCGGAGCGTAACGGGGCGCAACCTGCAAAAGGTGGGCGGCGCCCTGGCCGAGGGTACCGAGCGACTCCTGGCCGGAGAAAACCAGAAACGGTCCGCCTTCGACGCCGGACCTCGCCTCGTGCGCCATCTCGGGTATGGTCAGCAAGAGGAGAGACGCGGTCTTGCTCTGACTCCCCGAGTTCCTGATCGAGGCGACAAACTCCCGCAGTTTCATGTCGGGAAGCGGATACCGGCAGATCACGAGGTGGAAATGTTTTTGGCGGGCCGTCACCGCTGCATCGCCCGCCTGGCGGATCGCCTGCACTGACAAGCTCCTCCGTTTGAGGAGCGGTGAGATGCGTTCGAAAGTCTCATCGTCAAGGGCGACGGTGAGGATCGACTTTTTTTCTTCCACCGTTCAATCGCCCCTTCGAAGAGATTCTCCAGGATATCGATTCACGGAACCAGTCTAGCCCAGATTTGTCGGGGCGGATCAGTCACCAACCATCCGGATGCAGGTAGGATGGGAAACGCTCCACGAGATGTTTGGCGACTTCAATACCGCTGCCGAGTTGGAGCTGGCTCGCCGGCTTGCGACTCTGGGACGTGATTCCGGCGAGGCTGGTCGCCTCGCACGACTTATCCTGCTCTTCCTGATCCTCCCGGACCCGCCGGACTCTGCGACGTATTTTCCGCATTTTGCGGACCTCAGGGGTCGCCTCGAATCGACGATTGCCAACGACGAAGCCGAGGAAATCGAGGAGGCATACCTCGAGCTCTACGCACACCTCCACATGAATGAAGCCCCGTATTCCACCGCCGAGCGTCAGCGGCTGGACGATGCCGGGGGCTACTGGAATCACGCCGGAGGTCTGGGACCGATCCTCAAGGCCAAACCGTGGATCGGACCGGAGACCGTCAGCGCCGACTTCGGCGCCGGCAACGGCCTCCAGGGGCTTCTGCTCCAGGCTCTGTATCCGCACCGTCGAACCACCCAGATTGAAATTTCCGAGCAGGCGGTGGAGATCGGCAAGAAGCTCCGGGAATGGCTGCGGATTCCCACCGAGAGGGTCGAGTGGATTGTCGACGACGTCCTCAACGTCGAGGCCACCGGCTATGACTTCATTTACCTCTACCGGCCCGTGCGTCCCGAAGGCCCCGGCCGCGACTTCTACACCCGATTCGCCCGCGAGGTGGAATCCGAGGCGCGACCGCCGATCATCTATTCCATCGCCGACTGCCTGCGCGATTTTCTCTCGAACCGCTACGAGATCTTCTACACCGACGGACACCTGACATGTTTCAAACCCCGATAGGTGCGAGAACAGACTCACCGCGAGACGAAGAGTGCGCCTGCCTGGCGCCCCGCCAAGCTCCACACCAGGCGAGCCGTGAGAGCTATACTGTTGCGCGGAACCCGACAGCGTGCAGCCAATGATCGGTCAGACCATCGACCGTTACAAGATCGTCGAACAGCTCGGGCAGGGCGGGATGGGGGTGGTTTACAAAGCCCGGGACACGGTGCTCGACCGCCTCGTCGCCTTGAAGGTCCTGCCTCCGGACAAAAGCACCGATCCCGATCGCCGCCGACGTTTCCTGCAGGAGGCCAAGTCCGCGTCCGCCCTCAACCACCCGGGGATCGTATCGGTTTTCGACGTGCTCACCGTGGAAGGTCAGGACGTGCTGATCATGGAGCTTGTGGAGGGCGAGACGCTCGATGATGTCCTGGCGCGGAGGCGGCTACCTCTCGGCGAGGCCCTCGGCATCGCGGTCCGCATCGCCGACGCGCTTGCGCGGGCGCACGCGGCGGGCATCGTCCACCGCGATCTCAAACCGTCCAACGTCATGGTGACCGCCGACGGAATCAAGGTGCTGGACTTCGGGCTGGCCAAGCTCACCGAGACGCCGTTTGCCGGCACCGAATCGCCGACGGCAGCGCCCGACGAGCTGTCGTTGACGCGGGAGCGCGTCATCCTCGGCACGATCGGCTGGATGTCGCCGGAACAGGCCTGGGGGCACCCGGTGGATGCGCGGAGCGACATCTTCGCCTTTGGGGTGCTGCTCTATGAGATGCTGACCGGCAGTCACCCGTTCCGGCGCCCGACGACGGTCGAGACCCTGGCGGCGATCCGCGAGCAGGAGCCGGAGTTGCCGAGCCGGCTGATTCCGAACCTGCCGCCGGAGATCGACCGGGCGGTGCTCCGTTGTCTGCGCAAGGAGCCGGCGAAGCGGTGGCAGAGCCTGTCGGACCTCGGCGCGGTGCTGCAGGATCTCAGGGAGGATTCCGCGTCCGGCCGCCGGGTCATCGTCGATGCAGCAGGTCCGAAGAGCCGCCGCACGCGCCGGCCGTGGTTGACCGTCGCGGCCGGTGTCGCGATCGCCGCCGTCGCGACTGGGCTGATCCTGACCAACGTTCACGCTCCGAACACGGGTGGTCCTCTCGAGGTGCACCGCTTCACCTATGACGGGGGTTACGCCGTCATGCCCGGGATCTCGGCCGACGGCAAACTGATCGCCTATGCCTCCGATCGGGCCGGTGACGGCCAGACCGACATCTGGGTGCGGCACATCAACCAGCAGGAGCCCGCACGCCTTACCGACAATCCGGCGGATGACCTCGAACCGCGCTTCTCGCCCGACGGCTCGCAGGTCGTCTTCCACTCCGAACGCGACGGAGGCGGGGTCTACGTCGTCAACACCTTGGGTGGTGAAACCCGCAAGCTCGCGAGCGGCGGCGTTTTCCCTCGCTTTTCGCCTGACGGCCGCCAGGTCGTTTACATGCACGAATCCGGTTATTCTGATACCGGGCTGTTCTCGATGTATGTCGTACCGGCCGACGGCGGCGAACCGCACCCGTTCCTGGCCGGGTTCGGGGCCTCAGCACCCCCCGCCGGCATCGGGCCCTTGTGGTCGCCGGACGGGACCCGGGTGCTGTTCAAAGGGGCGCCGCTCGACGATCCGGCGAAGCGCGACTGGTGGGTGGCGCCGGTGGACGGCGGCGAGCCTATATCGAGCGGAGCCACGCAATCGTTGCCGAAGATCGACATCGTTCAATTCCCGTGCGTGTGGCTTCCGGATCGCGTCCTGTTTGTCGCCGGTACGACCATCGAAGGCATCAACCTCTATGCAGCCTCCATCTCCCCCGAGGGACTGATCGAAGGTCCGGTGGAGACGCTCACCTCCGGCCCCGGGATGATGTGGACGCCGTCGGTCTCCGACGACGGTCGTATCGCCTTTTCCAAATTCCAGTGGATGATTCGATTGTGGCGGGTTGAAATCGACCCGGAAGGCGGCCACGTCAGCGGCGAGCCAAAGTTGGTCACAGCGGATGCCGCGCAGAAGTTCGGCCTGTCGCTCGCTGGTGACGCCCCTCTCCTCGCCTTCTCGACCTTCTTCGGCTCCCCCGAGAAACGGCAGGCGGAGCTGCGCCTGCATGATCTCGAAAGTGGCCGGGAAACGGTTGTCGTGTCGACAGTGGCGAGGGGGATCTCGCTCTTTCCCCGTCTCAGCCTCGACGCCAGCCTTGTCGCCTGGAGCGAATTCGTCGACCGTCAACGGGTCGCGTTCATCGCGGAAACCGCCGATTCGAGCCCTCGCGAGCTCTGCCGCGACTGCATGCAGCGAAGTCATGGGAATGGCGCTCGAAATCCTGACGCCGCAACGCGGCGCAGCAGACGGGCGAGATCTACACCGCGATGCTCGAGCCACGGCATTGAAGGTCCACCCGGTCCGCTCAGCCGGGCGTTGCAGATGGCTCTTGAAATCAGGTTCTGTTATCATCTCTACTCGAGACAAGCCAACAGGACCGCCACACTGACCTCAGACGGCTGCCGCCACCGCGGCGGCAGGCTGGGTCGAGAGGCGACAAGCGCGAGCGGTCGGTACCCACGGGAGGTTCAGATGAGCTTCGCGGGTCGTGCCGGGTGGAAGGCGTCATCGAGCTTCATCCTCATTCTGTTGTGCGGGAGCGCGGCGGCCTTCGCCCAGGAGACCACCGGAGCCCTCTTCGGCCGCGTCCACTCGCAGGACGGCGCGCCGCTGCCGGGCGTGACCATCACTGTCGTCAACCCTGCCACCGGCCTGCGCGTGTCGGCGGTAGCCGACGGATCGGGCGAGTACCGGTTTCTGGCGTTGCCGCCGGCCTCGTACGGCCTCGATGCCTCACTGGAGGGCTTCCGTCCCCACCGGGAAAATGTCGCCGTGGCGCTCGGCCAGACGGTGATGATCGACATCGAGATGCAGCTCGGCGCGTTCACCGACGCGATCGAGGTGACCGCGTCACGGCCGCTGCCCATCGACGTGACGTCGACGGTGGTCGGCATGACCACCGATATCTCCGAGCTCAACGACCGCATCCCGGTCCGACGCGAGGTGACGCAGGTGGCGCTGCTGGCACCGGGAACCGAACCGGGTGATCAGCGCTTTGACGGTCGAACCCCGGGTCAACAGCTGGCCTCGGTCTACGGCGCGTCGGTGGCCGAAAACCTCTACGTCGTCAACGGGCTCAACATCACCAACTTCCGCGAGATGCTCGGCTCCACCAAGGTGCCCTTCGCCTTCCTCGCCGAGGTCCAGATCAAGACCGGCGGCTACGAGGCTGAGTATGGCCGTTCTACCGGCGGGGTCTTCAACATGGTGACGCGATCCGGCAGCAATTACCTCCACGCCGACGGAAGCCTCTACGTCCTGCCAGAGGACCTCCAGGGCCAGCCGCCGGACACGGTCTTCGCACCCAACAGCAGTGAAACGTACCAAATCGCTGGAAGGCAACCTGTCGTTGGGCGGGGCCATCGTCCGCGATCGGCTCTTCTACTTCCTGTTTACGAGCTACGAGGACTCGGAGACATTCGAATACTCCGTCCTCCCGGCCACGAAGGCGGTGCTGGTCGACGAGCTCTCTCTCGCGCAACCCTACTGGGGCGGCAAGATCGACTGGAACGTGGCTGCAGGCCACCGTTTCGAGGCCACCTTCCTCTCGGACCGGGTCGATGTGGACAAGACCAGATGGCAGTACGATCCGGTGGACCAGGAGCTGGGCGACCCCCTCGGCAACGGCGTCAACGAGCGCGGCGGCGCCAACGGCATCCTCAGGTACACCGGGATGTTCGGCCAGCGCGCGCTGCTGTCGCTGCAGGCCGGTCGCAACGAGTTCGCGCGTACCGATCGCTCCGACGGCGACGAGTGCCCCCTGGCCGTGGATCGACGCGGCGGGCCGCCGCTGGCGATCGGCTGTTGGGTCAACATCTACCCCGGCACCGCCAGCGACACCCGTGACGCGTACCGGGCCGACCTCGACTACATCGTCGGCCGCCACAGCCTGCGCGTCGGTGGTCGATTACGAGCACAACGTGTCGAAGGACGATACCTCCTTCTCCGGCGGGGTGGGTTACCAGTACTGGTTGAACGGTCCGCGTTTTCCGGCACTGCCACCCACCACCCAGTTGGTTCTTGTTGGGCAGTTCACGCAGGGTGGCGGCTTCGACGTCTTCTCCGACGCGGCCTACGTCCAGGACTCGTGGTCGGTGTCGCAGAGGCTGAACCTGAATCTCGGTCTGCGTTGGGAGCGCTACGACAACCGCAACGGGCTCGGTGAGACCTTTATCGAGACTACCGACCAGTGGGCGCCGCGGGTCGGCGCCGTCTGGGACCCTGCCGGCGACGGCCGTTCAAAGGTCTACGGCAGCTACGGTGTCTATTACCTGCCGGTGGCCTCCAATACCAACGTCAAGGCGGCCGGCGCGGTCTATCGGACGTCCGGTTGGTACGTGCTCGACGGCGGGATCAACCCCGACGGCAGCCCCGAGGCCATTGGTGAGGAATTGACGTTCGCTGTACTCTTCGACGGCGAGACGCCCGATGCCCGGGAGGTGATCTCGGACACCTTCGAGCCGATGTCGCAGGACGAGGTGATCGCCGGCTTCGAGCACGCCCTAGGGGAAACGTGGTCGGTCGGTGTCCGCGGCGTCGCGCGGCGATTCCACCAGGTGATCGAGGACTACTCGATCCAGCAGGCCCTCGAGTCGGAGTACGGCATCCCCTTCGAGGATGACGAGCTGGTCTACCGCATCGGCAACCCGGGCTCGGCCTTCGACGGCTGGTATGACCTCGACGGCGACGGCGTGCTCGACCGCGTCCACCTGTCCGCCGAGGCGCTCGGCTACCCGAAGGCCGAGCGGAACTACTACGGTATTGACTTTATTTTTAAACGGCGCTTCGCCGACAACTGGGCGTTCCAGGGGTCTTACACCTGGTCGCACCTCTACGGCAACTACGAGGGCTACACCAACTCGGACATCGGCCAGAGCGACCCCGGGCTGACCCAGACCTTCGACACCCCCGGCCTGCTCGAGTACGGCGACGGCAATCTCCCCAATGACCGCCGTCACACCGCAAAGCTCTTTGGCACCTACTCGTGGCCCTGGGGGCTCCAGCTCGGCGGCAACTTCTTCTTCAGCACCGGACGACCCATCAACTCCTTCGGGCTCCACCCCACCGACCCCGCCACCCGGAGCTACGGCGCCGACGCCTTCTACACCGGCGGTGAACCGAGCCCCCGCGGATGCTGCGGCACCACCGACAACCTGTGGAGCCTCGATGCCATGGCGCGCTATAGCATCCGGCTCGCTAAAGTGACCATGGACCTGCGGCTCGACGTCTTCAACGTTTTCAACAACCACGCCGTGGTCCAGGTTGACGAGTCCGGTGACCTTTCCACCGGCGAAGCCAACCCGACCTACGGCGAGGCCATCGAGTACCAGAGCCCGCGCCGGGTCCGTCTCGGTTTTGGCATCAGCTTCTAGCGGCCGGATCGGAGAACCGTTTTGACGAGAGATTTCCGAGGTCATCTCGAGCTCACGCAATTCCCCTTGCGATCAGAAACGCCACCGCCGCAGCCTGGCCTCCGACGGCCGCTGTCTGGCACGCGATGAGGAGCGGCCGCGCACAAGGGGTCCGGCTCCTCAGCTCCCGATTCGATCATCTGCTGAGCCGCGAGTGGCTGCTGCTGCTCAGATCCAGCAGATACAGACCGACCTGATGGTAGATTTGCCACCAACCGGCAGACGATGGATCAGCAATTGTCAGAGATGGCGTTTCCGGCCTGCTCAGGTCGCTGTGAGTGCTCCCTGCACGACAAAGGGTCAGAAAATGCGTCGACCGACGGCGCGCAAAACATTGGCCACGCGGTCACCCCAAGGCAGCCGTGAGAAGACGTTTTTGACCACGCCCTTGGTGAAGTAGGTCTTCTGCGAGTAGTCGATCGCGACCTCGACAAGGGCGGGCGTGCCGTTGCGGGTCAGGTCGAGCGCCGCCGGGAGCACCGAGTCGAGCTCCGAGTCACGGAGGATCCGAAAGTAGCTGCTGCCGGTGGTCCGGGCGAAACCCTCGAGGTCATAGCCGGGCAACAGGCTGGCGCTGATCCGGTTGGTCATCATCTTCTGAAACTGAGCGATCTGCGACAGCGTGCCGTCACACAGTACGCAGACCAGCGGCGCCGCCCGGTAGGACCCGGCGGTGATCAGCTCGAGACCGGTCATGAGGAAGGCGCCGTCGCCGGGCAAGGCGATCACGTCGCGGCCCGGGTTGGCAAAGCACGCGCCGATCGCCGCCGGCACCGAGTAGCCCATACACGAGAAGTCGGTGGGCGCGAGGAAGCGGCCCGGCGCCTCGAGCCGCAGGTGCTCGACGGCGAGGAATGTCCCGTTACCGCTGTCGGTGGCGAAGATCGCATCGGGCCGACAGTGCCGTTGCAGTGCTTCGAAAGAGAAAATGCGGCGTCACCCGGTTGTCGCTCGCCTTTCTCTCCCATCGCGAGATGACGTCAGCGTGCCCCTCTGCAATTTTCGCGGCCAAGCTCGCCCACGGTCGTCTCCCCTCGATCAGCTTCGCAAAAGCCTCCACGAACATCCGTGCGTCGCCCCGTATGGCGAGCTTGGCCGGAAAATTGCGGTTGAACACCTCGGTTTCGATGTCCACGTGGATCAGCATCTCCGGCGGCTCGATACCAAAGCCACCGGTGGTCACCTCGCCGAATCGACACCCGATCGCCAGCAGACAGTCGCAGCTCGACATGACGCGCTGCACAAAACCCGGCGCCTGGCGCCCGAAACCGTTCCACAGCCACAGCGGATGGCTCTCCGGAAAGACGCCCTTGCCGCTGAAGGAGGTGGTCACCGGCATCCCCAGCTGCTCGGCCAACGGGACCAGGAGATCGGCAGCGCCGGCAGCGCCCTTGCCGAGGTAGAGGGCCGGCGCTTCGGCCTCGGCCAGCATGGCCGCGGCGCGCTCCACGAGCTCCGGCTCCGGCACATTGCCGAGCTCGGGCTCGGGGTGGTACCAGGTCTCTCCGATCTCGTGCCGCAACAAGAAAAGCTGGGCCGGCACCTCGACCGCCACCGGACCCGGCGTGCCCCGGCGGGCGAGGGCGAAGGCGCGGCGGATGGTCGGGTAGAGGTCCTCGGCGCGTTCGACCCGCACCGCCTCCTTGGTCACCGGTCGCAGCATGGCCAGCTGATCGATTGCGTGCAGCTGGTAGGCGGCATTGGTGTCGGATGCGGATGCCGCTGGCGATCACGACCATCGGCACGTTGTCCATCCACGCCTCGGAAATCCCCGACAAGCTGTAGGTCACCCCCGCGCCGGGTACGACGTTGATCACGCCGACCCGATCCGACGACCGCGCGTAGCCGTCCGCGAGAAAGGCGCCGGCCACTTCCGAGGTGACCAACACCGGTTCCAGATGCTCCGCCTGAGCCAGCACGTCGTAGAGCTCGATGTTGTGGGTTCCCGGAATGCCGAAGGCGAAGCGGACGCCCTCGTCCTCGAGCGCGCGGACGATCTCCCTGGCGGCGCGGGTCTTCATGCCAACAATTCCCCGGCGTTGCTCCGGATTCCTTCAGCCACGCGGTCGGCGAGGCCCATCACGGTGACGTAGGGGTTGATCTCCGAGCACCGGGGAAAGAGACTCGCGTCGGCGACATGAAGCCAGGGCACGCCGTGCACCCTCCCCCACCCGTCGGTCACCGAGTCGGAGGCGTCGCGCCCCATCCGGCAGCCGCCCATGAGGTGAGCCGATGTGACCGAGATCTTGCCCGGTTTGACGTTGGCGCGCGGGATCAGCTCCTCGACCCGGTCGGCGTCGGCGGCGTCGATGAAGAAGGTCCTCCCGGCCGGCGCGTGAACCCGCTTTGCGCCTGCCGCGAAGAAGATCTTCGCGCTCGCCACCATCGAGGCGTGCAGGATGTCCAGGACCTTTGGTGTCATCGTGTAGTCCACCACCGGTTCGCCCTTCGAGTCGACCGTCACCCGGTTGTCGGCGATCGCGGGATCGAGCGCCAGCACGAGGATCATCTGCAGCCGTGGGAACGCCCGCATCAGCTCGGAATGCTCGGCGCCGAAGCCGATCAGGTTTTTGGCGGTGACAAATGGAAAGTACATGCAGGTCTCGAGCAGAAAGCTCTCGACTCTTCCAGAACTCATCGCAGTAGATAGCTCTTGGGGTGACCGTTGAAGTTGGTGATCTTTCTTTCGTGATCTCCCACCAGGATCAGCGCGGGGTGGAGGGTGATGTACCGGCCGAGCGCCGGCAGGGCTTCGCCAAAGCCGGAACGCAGGAGCAGCGCCGGCGAGTTGACCGCGCCACCGGCGCACACCACCACCACCTTGGCCTTGACCCGGTACTCGCCGGGCTCCCACTTCGAGACCTCACCAAATCCCGGGTTGGCGACCACCGCCTCGCAAACCCGGTCGCCGATCCTCGTCACCCGACAGTTGGTGATGACCTCGACCCCGCCCGCCTCGGCCTTTGGCAGCTGGACCCGGTGGGTTCCCTGTTTTGCCTGGTTCGGGCATCCGAGATTGCACAGGCTCGAGGACTTGCAGCCCTTGACGTTGATCGGGAACTGCTCGACGTGGTAGCCGAGCTTGCCGGCAGCCCTTGAGAAAGAGACGATTGTTGTCGTTGAGCTCATCTTCGTCGAGCAGATGGACGTTATTCTCTTCGAGGTACTTGAGCGACCTCGGGTGAAGGTCGGCGTACTCGAGACCCGGGCACGTTCCAGCGTTTGACGACCTCTTCGGGCATGGTCAAGGAGGTCCCGGTGTAGACCACGGTCGAACCGCCATAGGCGCGGCCGTAGGCCAGGGTCATCGCCCGGTCCTTGGTAAAGGTGCCTCCCGAATCGAAGTAGAGCTTGCCGGCCATGTCCACCTCGCGGCCGGTGTACTCCTCCTCCTTCAGCTTGGCGCCCCACTCGAGAACCGCGATCCGCACGCCGTCGGCGCACAAAGGCGCCAGCTCCTTGGCCGCCGCGCCGCCGCCCGCGCCGGAGCCGATGATGACGATGTCGTACTCGCGCTCACGCATGGAGACCGTCCCTGCCGTCAAAGCTCGGCGCGTAGCCCACCAGTTGGTTGGTTTCCGGCTGCCCGTAGTAGCCCATGAAGACCATCGCCTTGAGGCCCCAGAATCCCTTGCGCAAGAGGCTCACGGGACAGTCCTCGAACCAGCGCAGAACCGCGTCCTGGCGTTCGGGGGTCAAGCGGTCGAGGGAGCCGCCGAAACGGAGGAGGGGGGCCCACCTCAGCACCCCGAGGAAAACCGCGAACTGCCGGCGGACTGAAGGCTCCCGGTCCTGCAAGGCCTCGTCGATGATGCGAAAGAAGCGCCCCTGACCGGCGGCGTCGAGTTCCGCGGTCTCGGGCACGATGCGCGCCGCCAGCACTCGGAGGAACTCTGCCTTTTCCTGGGGTAGTGATTTCATGCGCATATTCTACATTCTACCGAGCGATTCATCGCGTGCCCGTTTCCGTCTCCGTGTCCGTGCCCGATTCAGTCCCGGAGAACGGCAGAGAGAAGCCACCCGGGCACGGATACGGAGACGGGCACGGAGACGGGTCCAGAGATGAAATCGCTAACCGGAAATGCCATAATCCCTTACCACGTTATGTGCTGACAGTGCTCCACTTTGAGATCGGACGCGGAGCACTCGGAGGGATTCGAGTTGTCCTCAGACCCACAATCTCGGCCGACACCCGAGAGCATCGCGCTGCTCGCCAGCTCCGACTACGTGGAGGAGATGTACCAGCAGTGGCAGCGGGACTCGGCCTCGTTGAGCGATGAGTGGCGATTCTTCTTCGCCGGTTTCGACCTTGCGGCGAGACCCACCGGCGCCGTCGCATCCGAACGCGCCGCCGACCAGTCAAAGGTCGCCAGCCTGATCTTCGCGTACCGCAATCTCGGCCATCTCATCGCCGACCTCGACCCGCTCGGTGACAACCTCGAATCTCATCCGCTGCTTCGAACTCGAAACCTTCGGGTTGTCTGAAGAACAGCTCGACGAGGTCTTTGACACCGGTCACCTCGGAGGCCCCCGTTTGGCGAGCCTGCGCGAGATCTTGACCATTCTCACGGATACCTACTGCCGCACGGTCGGCGTCGAGTATCTGCACGTTCAGGACATGGCGGTTCGCCGGTGGTTGCAGCAGGAAATGGAGCCGATCAGGAACCGCCCCGAGATCAGCCGCGAGAAAAAGCACCGGATCCTCGGCCAGCTCATCGACGCCGAGCTTTTCGAGAGCTTTACGCAAAGCCGCTACCAGGGCCAGAAGCGGTTCTCGCTCGAGGGCGCCGAATCGCTGATACCAGCCCTCCATCAATTCATCGAAACCGCTGCCGCGACCGGCGCCGAGGAAATCGTGATGGGGATGGCTCACCGCGGCCGGCTCAACGTCCTCGCCAACATTCTTCACAAACCCTACGCAACGATCTTCAACGAGTTCGAGGACAACATCCGTCCCGATCCCTACGGGGGTGACGGCGACGTCAAGTACCACCGCGGCTTCAGCTCCAAGTATCCGACGACATCGGGTGCCGAGATTCACATCAGCCTGACCGCCAACCCCAGCCACCTCGAGGCCGTCGACCCGGTGGTCGAGGGCCGAACCCGGGCCAAGCAGCGACGGCACGACGACACCGCCAAGCGAATCAAGGTCTTGCCGTTGTTGATCCACGGCGACGCCGCCTTTGCCGGCCAGGGTCTGGTCGCCGAGACCTTCAACCTCTCCCAGCTCAAGGGCTACTCCACCGGCGGCACGGTCCACATCGTGGTCAACAACCAGATCGGTTTTACCACCCTTCCCGGCGAGGCCCGCTCGACCCGTTACCCGACCGATGTCGCGAAGCTTGTCGAAGCGCCGATTTTTCACGTCAACGGTGACGATCCCGAAGCGGTGGTGCATGTCGTGGACCTCGCCCTCAGATTCCGCCAGGAGTTCAAGCGCGACGTTGTGGTCGACATGGTCTGCTATCGCAGGCACGGACACAACGAGGGTGACGAACCCGCCTTCACCCAACCGTTGATGTACCAGATCATCCAGAACCGGCCGTCGACCCGCGCCATCTACCAGCTCCAACTCGAAGCCGCGCACGACATCACCCTTGACGAAAGCGAGCAACTGACCAACTCCCTCCAGGGCAGGCTTCTCGACGCCTTCAAGAGCGTCAAGGAGGCCTGTGTCCTCGATGAAAACGACGGCCACGCCTTCTCCGGCATCTGGGCCGGCTTCAACCACGAACACTGTTTCGACTGCACCGAGACCGGAGTGCCGTATGAAGAGCTCCTCAAGGTGGCGAAGGCGCTGACCAGCGTTCCCGAGGGCTTCAAGCTCAACCGCAAGGTCGGCCGCCGGCTGCCGGCGCAGATGGAGATGGTCGAGACCAGGGGCGCGGTGGATTGGGCGCTCGGCGAGCTTCTGGCCTTCGGCAGCCTGCTCGTCGAGGGAACACCCGTCCGGCTCAGCGGGCAGGACAGCATGCGCGGCACCTTTTCACACCGTCACGCCGCCTGGTTTGACACCATGAGCCAGGAGATCCACATTCCCCTCAACCATATCGAGCCCGGTCAGGCGCGATTCTGCGTTTACAACAGCATGCTATCCGAAGCCGCGGTCCTCGGTTTCGATTACGGTTACTCATTGGTCGAGCCCAACATGCTGGTGATCTGGGAGGCCCAGTTCGGCGACTTTGCCAACGGCGCCCAGGTGATCATCGACCAGTTCATTGCCGCCGCCTACGACAAATGGCACCGGGTGAGCGGCCTGGTCATGCTCCTTCCCCACGGCTACGAGGGCCAGGGGCCTGAGCACTCCAGCGCGTACCTCGAGCGCTATCTCATGGCCTGCGCCGAAAACAACATGCAGGTCTGCAATCTGACGACACCTGCACAGTTGTTCCACGCGCTGCGACGCCAGATCATTGCGAACTTCCGGCGCCCGTTGATCATCATGGCGCCAAAGAGCCTGCTCCGACACAAACAGGCGGTTTCGCCGCTCGAGGACCTGATCGTCGGCAGGTTTCAAGAGATCCTGGAGGATCCCATTGCGCCCGAGAATCCTCGTCGCCTGGTGCTCTGCAGCGGCAAGGTCTACTACGACCTCGCGGCGGTCCGCGAGGAAAAGGAGATCGACGACGTCGCGATCGTCCGGGTCGAGCAGTTCTACCCGTTTCACACCGAGCTCTTCAAACGCGTGGTGGCACCCTTCCGCGGCATCGAAGAGGTGGTGTGGGTTCAGGAGGAGACCCGCAACCGCGGTGGCTGGGCCTTCATGATGCCGAAGTTGTTGGAGCTCTTCCCCGACCGGCCCGTCAGGTATGTCGGCCGCGAAGCGAGCGCCAGTCCTGCAACCGGTTCGTCGAGCATCCACAAGCAACAGCAGGACGAGCTGATCCGTCAGGCGCTCGAGTTCCCGGTAGACTGATACGGCGATCCGGCAAGGAGTACATCAGAATGGCATTCGAGGTCACTATTCCAGAGGTCGGAGAGTCCATCACCGAGGGCTTCCTTGCCGAGTGGTCGCAGCCCGACGGGGCGGCGGTGGCGGTCGAGGACCCGCTGCTGGTGCTCGAGACCGACAAGATCACGATGACAGTCAATGCCGAGCGTGCGGGCAGGCTCAAGATCCTGGTCAACCAGGGCGAGACCGTGCAAATAGGCCAGGTCGTGGCAACCATCGACACTGCCGCAGCAGCAGCAACGAGCCCCACCCGTCCTCCCGCGACCGGCCCCGAGCCTACGGCACAGCCCGCAGCTCCGACCCCGAAGGTTTCGCCGCCAATCGCAGCGGCATCGCCCGAGGCCGGCGCCCTGTCGCCCGCCGTCCAACGGCTGGTGCTCGAGCACGACCTCGACCCGGCCGCAATCGATGGCACCGGCAAGGGTGGTCGGATCCTCAAAGGCGATGTCATCCGCCACATCGAAGACCGCGCTGCCGCGCCAAAGACCGCACAACCGGTATCGGCCGCCCGACCCCTCGCAGCCCCTGCGCCGGCCGCGACGACTCCCCCGTCACCGGTGGTCGCCGCCGATGAACGTCAGACCCGGGCGCCGATGTCGCGGCTGAGGCAACGTCTTGCCGAACGCCTGGTGGAGGTGCAGCGGACCGCCGCCATCCTCACCACATTCAACGAGGTGGACATGAGCGGAGTGATGGCGCTGCGCTCGTCCTACAAGGAAGAATTCAAAAAACGTCACGGTATCGGCCTCGGTTTCATGTCCTTTTTCGTCAAGGCGACGGTGGACGCGCTCAAGACCGTCCCCGCCGTCAACGCCTACATCGACGGCGACGAGGTGGTGACCAACCACTACTTCGACATCGGTGTTGCGGTGAGCACCGAAAAGGGACTGGTGGTGCCCGTGGTTCGCGACGCTGACCGTCTTTCGATGGCCGGGATCGAGGCCGCGATAGCCGACCTCGCCGGCCGGGCGCAGGAACGGCGACTGGAGCTCTCCGACCTCACCGGCGCCGTATTTACGATCTCCAACGGCGGCGTCTTCGGATCGCTCCAGTCCACGCCCATCCTCAACCCGCCCGGCAGCGCCATCCTGGGCATGCACTCCATCAAGAGGCGACCGGTTGTGGTGGCCGACGAAATCGTCATCAGACCGATGATGTATCTCGCCGTGTCGTACGACCACCGCATCATCGACGGCCGCGAGGCCGTGACCTTCCTCAAGCGGATCGTCGACTGTATCGAGGATCCCGAACGCATGCTGCTGGAGATCTGAACCGTGGACAGCTTTGACCTGGTCATCATCGGTGCCGGCCCCGGCGGCTACGTGTGCGCGATCCGCGCCGCCCAGCTCGGCCTCAAGACCGCGCTGATCGACAAACGCCGGGCCCTCGGCGGCACCTGCCTCAACGTCGGCTGCATTCCCTCAAAGGCGCTGCTCGAGTCTTCCGAGCTCTTCGAGGCGACCCGGCTCCACGCCGCTGAACACGGCGTCGTCGTGTCCGAGGTCGGTCTCGACCTCGCAACCATGCTCGCGCGCAAGGGAACGATTGTTCAAGAACTCACCGACGGCGTGGCGCAGCTGATGAAGAAAAACAAGGTCACCGTCATGACCGGACGCGGGGCCCTCGCCGGGCCTGGCCGGGTGACGGTGGTAGGTGACGGCGGAGATACCGTGATCGAGGCCGGCCAGGTCTGCCTCGCCATGGGGTCGGAGCCGGTCGAGCTGCCGTTCCTCCCCTTCGACGGAGAGCGGGTCGTGTCATCGACCGAGGCCCTCGATTTTGCAACGGTGCCAAGAAAGCTGGTCGTGATCGGCGCCGGCGCGGTGGGACTCGAGCTCGGCAGTGTGTGGCGACGCCTTGGCGCCGAGGTGAAGGTCGTCGAGATGCTGCCGACCATCACTCCGTTTGCCGACAAACAGATGGCCGGTGCGCTTCAGCGGGCGCTGGCTGCCCAGGGCCTGGAGTTTCGGCTCGAATCCAGGGTCACCGCCGGCAAGGTCCTCAAGAAGAGCGTCAAGCTCACCGTCGAAGATGCCAAGGGTGAAGCGGAAGAGGTCACCGCCGACACGGTGCTGGTGGCGGTCGGACGAAAACCGGTGACCGAGGGCGCGGGTCTCGAGACCGTCGGAGTGGCCCTCGATGAGCACGGCAGAGTGGCCGTCGACGAGCACCTCCGAACCAATGTCGACGGAATTTCCGCGATCGGCGATCTGGTGCGGGGGCCGATGCTCGCACACAAGGCCGAGGACGAGGGGGTCGCCGTCGCCGAGCGGCTGGCGGGTCTGCCCGGTCACGTCAACTACGAGGTCATTCCAAACGTCGTCTACACCGAACCCGAGTTGGCGATGGTCGGACGCACCGAGGCGGAGCTCAAGGAAATGGGAATCGCGTTCAACACCGGACGTTTCATGTTTCGAGCCAACGGCCGCGCCAAGAGCCTCGGGCAACAGGACGGCATGGTCAAGATCCTCGCCGACAAAGAAACCGACCGCATTCTCGGCGTCCACATGGTCGGTCCCCGGGTCTCGGAGCTGATCGCCGAGGCGGCGGTGGCGATGGAGTTCTCGGCCTCGGCCGAGGACCTGGCGCGCACCTGCCACGCCCACCCGACGCTCGCGGAGGTCGTCCGCGAAGCGGCGCTGGCGGTGGATAAGAGGGCGTTGCACTCGTAGTGAATTAGGAATTCGGAATTCGGAATTCGGAATTCCCACCCGACCCCCCCGGCTGACATCAAATGGACACCTGCTCGAATTGGGGCCGCACGCGGAGGCTTGGCTAGCAGCCACTTCGAATACGGTGGACACCGAGTTCGAAACTCCTCATTTCAACCGAATCGATAACGCGCGGGCTACGGCGTGATGCCGAAGTAGCCCATGCCGCCCTCTCCGGAGCCGTTCTCCATGTACCAGTCGCGGAGCATTTTCTCGAGGTCCGTCGGCAGGTCCTGTCTGGCCTTTGGAATCACCTCGTCGGGCGGCAGCTCGAGATAGGGGTCGATCGTCTCACCGAGCATCTCCTCGAGACGCGAGGCGGTGCGGGTCGCTGCGGCGGCGGCGCCCTGCTCGACGAGGAAGAGGCCGGAGTCGGTGAGGTACTCCACCTGAACCGCATCCCCGCAGCGGCAGAACGCGACGATCGCGACCCCGATCTGGCTTTCGATGGTTCCCTCGGCTATGCCGTTGCTCTCGGCCCGAGATTTGAGAGCAGACAGACCACTCGTGGTCACAGAGATGGTCGTGGGATGCGAGTCCGAGGTCTCACCGACCGCGGCCTTCGCCGCGTCGGACTCGACATCGCCGTCGTTGGAGAGGGTGGAGCGGCTGTTGGCGTCGAGCTGCACCCGCCTGCGTCCCGCCTGAACCTGCATTCGTCCCTCGACCGCGACCGCCGCGTTGGCGTCCGAGCTGAACTCACCGTCAAAAGCCTTGGTGGCAATCATGGTGCCGACACCCACTGCCAATGACGCTCCGGCGGTCGCCGGCGCGAGCGCCACCGACACCACGATGACGGTCAGATCACGGACGATGCGAAGCGCTTCGACGATATTGCGGGTGTGGGCGATCGGATCGATCGTATTGCTCCATGCCTCGACCACCCCACCCCCCGCGCCGACCACGAGGGTCTCGCACTCGCCCCCCGGCGGTGGCTCAACCGTCATCGTGTGGGTGCCGTTCGAATCCGCGTCGACTGAGATGAGCTCGGTCGACCATACCCAATCGGTGCCGCCGCCCGCCTCCATGTAGACGTGTTTGGCGACCGCGTTGGTGTAGCCGCCGATAAAGTCACGGCCCGCCACCGCCCACGACGACGCCGGGTACCGGGTGGCCTCGAAGGTACCGCCCTCGGGCGCGCTCGAAATGTCTGGCAGATCACTGAACCACTCGCGCAGATTGGCCCGCTTGTCCTCGTCCTTGTAGCTTTCCGACATTTTGAACTCACTGTCCGCCTCCGAGTGCTCCATCGAACGGTCGATCTCGCAAGGCGGCTTTTCGGTCGCAACCGGCACGCTATCCGGCGTCGTCGTCGGCGTCGTTTCGTCAGAGACCGGAATCTTGGCTGCCGAACCGACCAGCTCGAAGGCGGACCAGAAATCGTCGACGCCCCGCTCGAGGCGTTCCCGGTCCTCCGCCGGGGCGGACGAAATATCGGTGCCGGTGCGTTCCTCGTACTGCGCCTCGAGGCGCTCGGAAAAATCGTCTCTGGTGTAGGGATCACCACTGAGCTCCGACGTGTAGCGCCACAGCGTCTGCTGGATCACCGCCTCGCGCTCGCGTTCGGGATCGGATGAGAACGGCGTGTTCAGCTCGCCACTTGACTGCAATTCCTCGGTCGCCTGTTCGATGGCCTCGAACGCGCCGAGGATCCGCGCCTCCTCACTCCCGGATTGGAAACCAGGATCCGTCGGCTGCGGCAGCGGTCGGCTCGGGTCGGTGGGGACGATCCACTCGTCGACCCCGGGCATCGACTCTCCGCTCGGCACAGCCGGCTTGCGAACATCCGTACAGTAGCCTTCGAGCGGCACCGTCGCCGTCGTCCCCGGTTCCACGGTGGTCCCCCCGCCATCCGGTACGACGTAGCCCTGATACTTCCCAGTCCCCGGTATCAGCAACAGCCGGTCGGGGAACACCACCGCTTCGCTGCCGTCGTTGCGGATTTCGAGGGTGGCGATATGGCCGGTGGTGCGGCCGGTTCCCCGCGCCGACTCGACGGTGACGTCTGCCGGCAACGGATAGCCCGTTTGTAGATTCGGGGCGTCGGACGGCGGAGACGTCGCTTCTCCCTCGTCCGGGCCGCACGGACAGGCATCGCTTGCCATCCGGTAGCTGATGTTGAAGTCACCAGGTTGGACCCCTCGCACCTGGCGCTCGACCGTGTTGCTGGCGCCTCCCGAGGTCGTCACCACGCCCTCGTCACCGCCTTCGAGGGCGATGATCTCGGGTGTGTGGTTGGTGAGCATCAGGTCCAGGGGCTCCTCGGCGCCCTCGATGACGATGTGCATCGGTGTCGACTGCCCCCGCAGCAAGAGCTCCCGGTCGATGCTGCCCGAAAGCTGCAGCGCCACGAGCTCCGTCTCAATCTCGCGTGCGAAGCCCCGCCCGGGGTCGCCGGTCACCGCGTGGCCCCCGGGGCCGGTCCCTTCGGGCAGCCGGATCACCACGACCGACGACGAGGCCGCGACCGGTTCGCCGACCGGCAGGCCGTCGACAATCAGACCGCTCCGTGACTCGACGGTCGGAAAGTTGCCGCAGACGCAAGCGGTCTGATCGAGAAAAACGTAGCGTTGCGAACCATCGATTCGCGGTGCCGACGATTCTCCGTCCGGCGCCGCGATCCTGAAATCCGCGCCCACGTCCGTGTCGATAGTCGTCTCGCCCCACGGATCCACGAAAACCACCTCGATCGGTGAGCCGGGCTGGATGCCCCCGGGCACCGGGAACTGGAGCGAATACCCGCTCGCCCCAGCGAGCTGGTTACCGGTTGACTGCCCGTCATTGCCGCCAAGACTCCACCGGCCGTCTGCCGGCGCGCGGGTCGGGTCGACGACCGTGGCGGTTATGGTTTCACCAGGAGCGATGGACGGCGGCAGGATGATCACGCTGTCGAGATCGTCGATATCGGTCGTCGGCGCCTCCCGAAATACCAATGGCACCCGCTCCCTGTACACGCGGTCGCCGCCCGTAAACACCTGGACGCCGACCTCGTCGGGAATCGTGGCCCCGGGAGCGGGAGTCAGACGCAGGTAGACCGGAGGATCGACATCCGGACCGCGAAGTCCGATGGTGCCCCCGTCAAGCTCCGCCTGCCACCCGGATGGCAGCAGCGCGACCTCGGTGTCTCGCGCGGTCCGCTTGCCGAAGTCCATCCGGACTTCGGAGATCGGCGCATCGCCATGTTCACCGACCTGGACCCGCAGCGATGATGTGCCGTCACCGGCTTCCATCGCCTCGACAACGACCCCGGAGAGCGATCCTCCGGCGGCGTCCACGGAACCACTCGTCAGCACCGCCACCACAAATACGGCGGCGCACCGCAACCGGTTCGATCTGCTCATTCTGTCCTCCGCTGGGTTCCAAACGACTATAACTTTCGCGGACATATATTGCAATCCGGTCGCAGTCTCTCGCCAAAACGGGTTATATTCGCGTCATGCGTGCGGTGGTCTTCGACCGTCCCGGCGACGAGGATGTGTTGCGGGTGGCCGAGGTGCCGGCGCCCGGAATCGGCGAACGAGAGGTCCGGATCTCGGTCGCTGGCGCCGGGGTCAACCGGGCCGACCTCCTGCAGCGGCGCGGGCTCTATCCACCACCGCCGGGAGCTTCCGAAATCCTCGGTCTCGAGTGTGCTGGGACGGTGCTCGAGGTCGGGAACGAGGTCGAGGGACTGTCGGGCGGCGATCGGGTGATGGCCCTCCTCGCCGGTGGCGGCTACGCCACGGAAGCTGTCGCTCCGGCCTCGTGTGTCCTGCGCACGCCGGAAACGATGACCGACCTCGAGGCGGCGGCTGTGCCCGAGGTCTTCGTAACCGCCTTTCTCAACCTCTTTCTCATCGGCGGCCTCGAGCCTGGCGCCACCGCCCTCGTCCACGGCGGCAGCGGCGGCGTCGGTACCGCGGCCATCCAACTGGCCGGGGCCGCGGGGGCGAAGGTCCTGGTGACCGCCGGCTCTGACGATCGTTGCCGGCGGTGTACGGAGCTCGGCGCCGACGCCGCATTCAACCACCGGAACCAGGACTTCGCCGCCGGAGCCCTCGATTTCACCGATGGACGCGGCGTTGACGTCGTGCTCGACTGCATCGGCGCGCCCTATCTCGAACGCCACCTCGAGATCCTCGCCCCCGGCGGCCGCCTGGTCGTCATCGGCCTCCAGGGCGGGGCCAGGGCAGAGCTCGATCTCTCACGGCTGATGCGTCGACGGGTCTCGATCACCGGCTCGACCCTTCGCGCTCGACCGGTGGAGGAAAAGGGTCGCATCATCGCGGCCTTTGTCGATCGCTTCGGCGCCGATCTCGAGAGCGGGGCGATCCGCCCGATTGTCGATCGCGCCATGCCTTTCGAGGAGGCGGCAGAGGCGCACCGACTGCTTGCTGCAGGTGAGATCTTCGGAAAACTCGTCCTGTCCGCATCAAGACCTTGAAACGTTTGAACGTTAGAACCTCTCACTCGCCCGTCCGTTTCGGGCAGAGGAGAAAAGGTGCGGAGGGGAGGTTGGGTGGTCCCCTTTTCTCCTTTTCCCCTTTTCTCCTTTTCTCCTTTTCGCGCTCGGGTGTGGGCCGCCGAGACGCGCCAACGTTCCAACGTGTAACGTTCTAACGTTCTAACGATTTCGGCCGGTGTTCGGGCGGCACCAGGCTGCAGTACGCCGCCCACAGCTCGTCCTCCTCTGCGCGATCGATCCCGACCAGCGGCGGCCGGGTGGCGAATGCTCCGAGACCGGAATGTCGAAGCAGCGCCTTGACAGATGCTCCGAGTCCGTAGTCCTCGAGCAGCGCCCTGAGCTCGCCAAGACCGGTCTGCTCCGCCTCTCCGCACTGTACGGCGTGGACCAACGCGGGAGCAACGCTGGCGGCGGCGGTGATGCTGCCGACACCGCCTGCCTCGAGACAGGCGGTCACCAGCCGGTCATTGCCGACCATGTAGATGCGACCTGCAAAGCGCTGCGTCAACCTCCGCTGCTCCGCCGGATCTCCGGAGCTGTCCTTGACCCCGGCGAGATTCTCATGTCCATCGATAAGGCGGAGAAGCTCGTCCGAGATGGGGATCCCGGTGACCTGTGGAATGTGATAGAGCAGAACTGGCAACCGCGACCGGTCCAGGACCTCGGCAAAGAAGGCCGCCAATCCGGTCGTCGTCGCGGAACGGAAATAGAAGGGTGGCGGGCAGAGGACCGAAGCGTAGCCGTTGCTCTCCGCCACCCGCGTCATCTCGACGGCCTCCCCCACGGCGCACGAGCCGACCCCCAACATCAGCTGCAGCTTCCCGCTTGCGACCGCGGCCGCCTCGGCCACCTCTGTTCGTTCGGCCAGGGTGAATGACGGAAACTCACCGTTGGTGCCAAGGACGAGGACGCCGTCGAGCCCCTGCGAGGCGAGCCATGCGAAGTGCGCCCGTTGCGCCCCGGCATCAAATGAGAGATCTCGGCCCAGCGGTGTCGGCACCGGGGCAAAGGCTCCGTGTGGTCGATCCATATCGTCCTCCAGCGGGTGATTCTAACCACTTTTCGCGCCCGGCGGCTCAACGCAGCTCAGGCGAGAAACGTATACAATGGAAGGCCGGGACCGTTGTCCGGTTGGAGGGCCGCACTGCATGAGATCCCGTTGTGCTCTGTCGCTTATGCTGTTCGCGATTTCGGCGCTGCCGGCTGCGGCCGGCGAGCTCGTCCTTCCGGTCTTCGCCCTCAACCTCGAGGGTCGAACGGGCGGCTTCTGGAGCTCTGAGCTCTACCTCACAAACCCCACCGACATCCCGGTCCAGGTGGAGCTGGCGCGATTCCTCCCGGGCGCCATCGTCAAGCCGACGCCATGCGATTTCTTCATGCCGCCGACGCGGGTCGTGCCGCCGCAATCGGCCGTGGTGTGGTCCGCCGCAGGTCTCGCCACGGATCTCGGATGCGCCCAAACAGCCAGCGGCGGGCTTGTGTTGCGCGCCGACGGACCGGTGCACGTGACCAGCAGGCTCGTCAACCTCGCCGCATCCGAGGACCGAGGATCGCCGGCCGTGCTTTCGGGTCGGGGCGAAGCTTTCGAAGCGATCCCGAGAGAGCAGCTTCCGGGCGCCGGCAGCCACCTGCTCCCGGCCCTCATGTGGCACCGGAAGCCCTGTGCCAGCCCGGCCTTCGACACATTTGTCGGCTTCACCAACCCGGGGCCCGAACCCGTGCACGTCTTACTCGACGTTCCCCACGAGGGGCGCCGGGTCCTGAGGGTCAACGGCCGTGACGTCAGCCTTCCCTACCAGCTGGAGATCCCGCCCTTCAGCTGGAGCCAACTCCGGCTCTCCCCCTCGGTGGACGAGGATACGCCTTGCGGCAACATCGAGAGCTTCCTCGCCCGAATCGACGTCGACGGACCGCTCGCCATCTACGCCTCGGTAATCGACCGCGCGAGCGGCGATCCGCGCACCGTGACGCCGGTTCCACTCGCCGATTACTGACCGGTCAGTCGAGAGGAAGCGTCGGCTGGCCGCGCGGTGCGACGATCCACTCGAGACGAAACACCCCCTCCCCCAGCGGTACCAGCTCGAAGTTAGGGGGCAGGTTCTTTTTCCAGGGCGTCAGATCGTGGCGCACGAAAAACGACTTGATGCGCGGAGACCGCAGCTCCGGTGAGCCCTCCCAAAAGCTCGAGGTCAGCGAAATGACCGCCGGCTCCTTTTCACCCGGAAAGTAGATCGACACCGTCTCCCACTCGGGCCTGAAAAACAGGCTCACATTGGCCTCCAGGACTCGCAGTCCGTAGGTGCTGTGGCCGTCATACCAGGCAGAAACGATCATCTACGCTCCGCCTCCTCCATCGTCGCCAAAACTGATCCCGAGGTCCCTTGCCGTCAGCATGGTGTCGCAGTCCAGCGGCACCGATTTCATGCGCTGTGTCGCCTCATCGAGGGGCACCGCCAGGACAGTCGGCGGGTCGAGGGCAACCATCACGTCAAATCGCCGTTCGTCGACCATCCGCACCGCGGCCGCGCCGAAGCGCAGGGCGAGAAGCCGATCGAAGGTGGTCGGGCCGCCACCGCGCTGGAGGTGGCCAAGCACGACGGTGCGCGTCTCCTTGCCCGTTTTCTCCTGGATCTCCTCGGCCAATCGCACACCGATCCCACCAAGCAGCCGATCGCGGCCGGCGCCCTGGTCCCTCGTCACCATCTCGCCGCCGACCGGTCGCGCCCCCTCGGCGGCCACGACGATCGAGAATCGGCGGCCTCTGGCCTCGCGGTCCATGATCTTGTCGCAAACGGCGCCGATGTCGTAGGGGATCTCGGGGATGAGCACGACATCCGCGGTCGCTGAAACACCCGAATGGAGCGCGATCCAACCGGCGTAACGACCCATGACCTCGACCACGAACACCCGCTCGTGAGCTTCGGCGGTCGAGTGCAGCCGGTCGATGGCCTCGGTGGCGACGGTGACCGCGGTGTCAAAGCCGAAGGTGATCACCGTTCCCGAGAGATCGTTGTCGATGGTCTTCGGCACACCCACGATTGGTAGACCCTTCTTGACCAGGCCGTTCGCGATCTTCATCGACCCATCGCCGCCGATTGCGATAAGGGCGTCGATCTTGAGTCGGCGGAAGTTCTCCACCACCTCGTCCGACCGGTCGACCAGACCCATCTCGCCGCCCGGGAGCTTGACCGGATACTCGAAGGGGCTGTTGCGATTGGTGGTGCCGAGGATGGTCCCTCCCAAGTGGGTGATGCCCCGGACCGAATCGCGGTCGAGCTGGAGGATCTTCGAGGTGTCGAGGAGGCCCTCGTAGCCCTTGCGGATCCCCAGCACTTCCCAACCCCGGCGGAGCGCCGACAGGACGATGGAACGGATGACCGCGTTCAGGCCGGGAGCGTCTCCGCCGCCGGTATTGATTGCGATCCTTCGAATCGCCTCCGTCATGCGACCTCCAGTGAAACTCCGACGAATTCTAGCGTATCCGACGCCGCTCGACAACGTTTAAACGTTTTAACGTTAAAACGTTAGGACGTTTTACCGAACGACAAAAAAACGCCCCCTGAAAAAATGGGGGCGTCGTCGATCGATTTGAAGCTTCGATCAGAGACTGGCGAGCATCGTGTCCACTTCGCCGCAGGTCTTGCTGACCGCGGTTATCGACTTGGCAAACGCTTCTTTTTCGGCTTTGGTGAGGTCGAGCTCGATGACCTTCTCGACCCCGTTGGCGCCGACGATCGCGGGCACCCCGACGAAGAGGCCGTTGACGCCATACTCGCCCTCGAGCTTGGCGCAGACCGGAATGATCTTGCGCTTATCGAAGATGATCGCCTCGGCCATCTCGAGCGCCGCCCAGGCCGGCGACACGAACGCCGATCCGAACCCGAGCAGACCCACCACCTCACCGCCCGCCTTGCGGGTACGGGTCTCTATGGCTGCCAGGGTCGCGTCGTCGACAAACTTGGCCACCGGAATGCCCGCGACCTGACACGAAGACCGCACCGGCACCATGTCATCACCGTGACCGCCGAGCACCATCGCGGTGACGTTCTCGACCGACACGTTGGCGGCCTCGGCGACGAAATAGCAGTAGCGGGCCGAATCGAGCTGTCCGGCCATGCCGAAGAGCTTGTTTTTGGGCGGCGCAAGGGCCTTGTCGAGCGTGTAGACAATTGCGTCGAGGGGATTGGCGATCGAGATGATGGTGGCCTTCGGGCAGAATTCCTTGATCCCCTCGGCGACCTGTTTGGTGACCTTGAGATTGATCGTGAGAAGCTCTTCGCGGGTCGGGAAGGTGCCGTCGGGTCGCGCCTTGCGTGGTACGCCCGCGGTGTTGATGATGAGCTCCGCGTCGGCGATCGCCGAATAATCCTTGGAGCCAATGCAACGGACATCCGAACGTATCGTGGGGGTTCCCTCCGCGATATCAAGGCATTTGCCCTTCGAGACCGACTGCTTTTTGGTGACCTCTTGCCGCTCCGGCGGGTCATCCGGATTGACAAAAGGGGCCGGATCCACCAGACCGACCTCGCGCGCCAGCCGCCGTTGGACTATCTCCTGGGTCAGCACGCCACCGATGTATCCGCCGCCGATGAGACCGATTTTTTTGAGCATCGCCATCCTCCTGTTACCGCAGCCGACCCGTTTCGACGTGATCCGTCGCGCGCCACGCGTCGGGCGTGTGAAAATTTGCACGAGTTCGCCGTGCCCGAGAAGAATATCACTTTGGCGCTACAATGTGGAGAACGAAAAACGGACTGCAGATCTCCTCAAACGAGCAAATCTTCAGGTTTCGTCGTCTTCGCGGCTTCTCGGTCCGAGAATCAGGTCGAGGCCGGCATCGATGACGCCGCCGCTCTTGCGGAGGATATCCTCACCGACCTTGCTCACCGCCCCACCGGTCAGAGCTGACGCAACGCCGTCGGTGATCCCCGATCGCACCTGCTCCCGCAGCCGCGGGAGGATCGACTCTCCGGCCTCTCCGACTCCGCGGGCCACCTCCCGCCGAACCTGCGGCAGAGCTTCTTCGACCGCGTCGAGGACGGCGCGCCGGACCTTGGCCGCAACCACCTCGGCGGCGTCGTCGATAATCGATTTCAACCGAGATTGCAGGAGACGCCCGCCGACCAGCCACAAGAGACCGGTGGTCATCAGCGCGGCCAGAATCGCGGTTCCTGCCCCGAGCAGCACGATCGAGCTGGTCGATCCCATCCGCGCCCCCAATCACTTCCGTTTTTCAAACCACTGCCGGAGCTTCTCCAACCCATCATCGATACTGATCTTCGGTTCATATCCGAGATCTCGCCGCGCCGCGGAGATATCAAACCAGTGGGCGGACGCAAAATTGCGCGCGATAAACCGCGTCATCGGCGGTCCTTTTGAAAACGGCACGAAACGCTCCACCGTCTCGAAGACCGCCCCGGCGGCCACAGCGAGCCCCAACGGCACCGTCCGCTCCTCCGGTGGCAGGCCCGCGGCGCTGAGGATCCCGTTGACGATTTTTTTGAGCGGCCACGGATCGCCATTACTGATGAAATACGGCCGTCCGGCGCAGGCGGAACCCGGCGCCAGCCGGTCGGCCGCCATCAGGTGGGCGTCAGCCGCATTGTCGATGTAGGTCGTATCGACGAGCTTCGCGCCTCCGCCGACAAAGCGGAGCCTCCCCGATCTCGCCCTCTCGACGAGCTGGGGCACCAGATTGGTGTCCGCCGGGCCCCAGATCAGCCGGGGCCGCAGCGCGACTGTCGACAGGGTGTCGTCGTTGGCCGCCAATACCGCCATCTCGGCCATCGCCTTGGTCTGCGGATAGGCGGCTTCGAAGTGCTCCGGGTAGGGCTCAGACTCGTCGACCCCCTCGAGGTCGCCGCCCCGGTGAACGACGCTCGGCGTGCTGGTAAACACCAGCTTCGGAACTCCGTGGCGTCGCATGGCAGCAAGCACGTTTTCGGTGCCGACCACGTTGGTCCTCCGAAACGGCTCGAATGCGCCCCACGGGTCGATCTTGGCCGCCGCGTGAAAAACGATTTCGCAGCCCGCAACCGCTTGATCGACGATATCGGCATCGGCGATATCACCGCGGATCTGCTCGACGCCGAGAATGTCGAGCTCCGGGTAGTGACCCCGTTGCAACGCTCGAACCGACCATCCTCGATCCACCGATCGGCGTACGATGGCGCCGCCGAGAAACCCGCCCCCGCCCGTGACCAGGGCCTTCACAGCACGATCCTCGGCGCGGCCCACACTGCCAGCTCTGAGCGCCCGATCTTGGCGTTGTGGCGGATGTCTACCGGGAACCCCGGGTGGAACAATACGGTGAGGACCGATCGCGTGCAGTCGTGTCGTGAGCCGATCTCCAGCAGCTCGGCGCGCACCCGGTTGTGGTCCGACTTCGAGATGTTCTCTTCGAGCTCGACGCACAAGACCGGCATCTGAGCGCCGGGCTCTCCGACACCCACCAATGCGGTCCGTTTGACATCCGGGTGGGTGTTGAAAATCGCCTCACAGGGCACCGTGTAGAGCTCGCCACCGGCTGTTCGCACCCGTTGCGTGACGCGACCGCAGAACCACAAACGCCCGTGCTCGTCAAAGTAACCGAGATCGCCCATGCGGTGCCGCACTCCCCGACCATCGTCGATCTTGGCGAGCGCGGTGTGCGACGGCGCGTTGAAATACTCGTGGGTCACTTGCGGCCCCTTGACGGCGATCTCACCGATTTCGCCCACAGCGACTTGCAGATCGTCGTTCCAAGTCGGAATCGGTCGGTCGTCGATCCCGATCACCGACGCCTCGATCGATGGCACCGGGCGGCCGACGCAGGTGCCGGCGCCACGGTCGGTCGCGTGGCGGGTCTCGCTCAAGATCTCACGACTCGATGCCGTGGCCACGGGCAGCGCCTCGGTGGCGCCGTAGGGGGTGTGGATTGCGGCGTCACCGGTCAGCATCGATTGAAAGCGCTCGATCACCTGAGGCGAAACCGGCGCGCCGGCCGAGATGACCCGCCTCAGGGTAGGCAGCGTGACGCCGTGCTCGACCCCCCACCGGCCGACGGTATCGAGGAGGGCCGGCGAGCCGAACATGGTGGTGACCCTGAACTCCCGGATCGATTCGACGATCTTTTTTGGATCCACCCGCGCCGGCCGGGTCGGGTCCATGTCCGGGACGACCGTGGTCATGCCGAGAGCCGGATCGAAGAGGGCGAAGAGTGGGAAGGTCGGCAGATTGACCTCGCCGGGCTCGATGTCGTAGGCCTCGCGAATCGCCTCGACCTGGGCGCTGAAGTTGCTGTGGCGGTAGACCACGCCCTTGGGTGGCCCGGTGCTGCCCGAGGTGAAAACGATGGCCGCGATGTCGGATGCTTGGGTGGCTGCGATGTCGCTTGTCGACATCGACTCACCCAGCGCCTCCACGCTTCGAAGGGTCTTCCCGCCCCAGAACCAGCGGCGCCCCACCGTCACCATTGTCCGCACCGAGTCGCGCGCCCACCCCAGAACAATCCGCGCGGCCTGCGCTTTGGACACGCCGATAAACGCGGCCGGTTGGGCGTTTCCGAGACATGTCTTGAGGTGCTTGAGGCCGATGCCGGGATCCACCAGCACCGGTACCGCACCGGCCTTGAAAAGCGCAAAGGCGAGGGCGAAGAGATCGAGCCCCGGCGGCACCATCAGCACGGTTCGAGCGCCGCGGCCGATCCCGATCGATTGGAGACCGCGGGCGATGTGATTGCTGCGCTCTTCCAATCGGGCGTAGGTCAGCCGACCGCCACGGCGGCCCCACGGACAGATAATGGCGGTGGCCTCGGGCTGCCGCGCCGCCATCTCCGGCAGGTAATCCGCGATGTTTCCCCTGGTACTCATCGGTTCATCATCCGTTAGAACGTTATAACGTTAAACGTTCAAACGTTATAACGAAAAATCAGCAGTAATGAAATCGAAGGCTCGTCATTTCGAATTCAGGAATCGGCGAATCAATGGAATGATCTCCGACGACGCGTCCTCGAGGATGTAGTGGCCGCAGTCGGGGAATCGATGGACCTCGGCGTGAGGGTACACCCTCTGCCATACCTCGAGGAAGTGGCGGTCGAAGACGAAGTCCCGGTCACCCCAGCACACCAACACCGGTCGATCGCGAAACACCTCGAGCCGGCTTGCGGTGTCCGACACGATGTCGTAACCGCGGTCGCCTGACCGCAGAGGAATGTCCTGGACGAACCTCAGATTCGCGATCCGGTCGCCCCAGCTGTCGTACGGCGCGCAGTACGCGTCACGCAGCTCCTTTGAAAGCCTCTTCCGCGTGCAGGCAATATGCGACGCGCCACGGCTGAAGGCGTTGAGACCACGAACCATCAGCGGGCCCAACGGAGTGTCGCGAACCATCCACAGCTGCCAGGGAAACGGCTTCGATTGCGGGAGGTGGAAGGCGGCGGTGTTGAGGATCACCAGGCGGTTGACCCGTTCCGGACTGCGCACCGCCCAGGCAAGCCCGATCATGCCGCCCCAGTCGTGGACCACGAGATTGATGCCGGTGAGCTCGAGCTCATCCATCAGTCGCCCGAAATCGTCGATTCTCCGGCTCAGCGTGTAGTCATAACGATCATCGCCGGGTTTGTCGGAGAGGCCGCAGCCCATGTGGTCCGGCACCACCACCCGGTGGTCGCCTCGCAGCCCGCGGACGAGATCGCGGTAATAGAACGACCAGGTCGGATTGCCATGCACCGCCACCACGGCCTCGCCGCACCCTCGTCCAGATAGTGAAGCCGAAGCCCCTCGATCTCGAGCCAGTTCCTTTTGAACGGATACAGGTGCTCTGGAATCTCTTGCATGCGCTATTCAGCGATTCGCGACAGCGAATCGCTACCAGACCAGTTCGGCCATGGTGCAGTTGATACCGCTGCCGATGCCCAGCAGCGCGACCCGCTGGCCACGCTCTATCCGTCCGGACTCCACGAGCTTTGACAACGCGATCGGCACGCCGGCGGGTCCGATGTTGCCGAATTCCGGGTAGAGCCGGAAGATCTTCGTGAGGTCGATACCGAGGATCCCGGCCAACTGCTCGGTGTGGACTTTGCTCACCTGGTGAATCACGAAGTGGTCGATCGCATCGGCCGTCCAATCGAGGACCCCGGATGCGCGACCCCAGGTGCGCACCGCGAGCTCCATCCCGGCCACCAGCAACTCCTTGGTCTTGGTCACCATGTGATCGATGTTGCCCGCGCACAGCCGGCAATGCTGGGTCGCGGCCAGGTTGACGCTGCCCTTGAATCGATGGCCATCGGGTTCGAGGTCAGATCGGCCGAGCACCATCGCGGCGGCGCCCGAACCCAAAGTCAACGACGCAAAGTTCGCCCTGAAGGTTGCCTCGTCGATCTCGGGGTTCTGCAGCAGCTGGACTGTGGCGTCCATGATCTGGCGGCTCGTCTCACCGTTGACCAGAATGGCGTAGTCCACGCCGCCACGGTCGATCATGTTCCCCACCATGTCCATGCCGTTGACAAATCCGAGACACGCATTCCCGAGATCGAAGTTCATGCAGGTTTCGGGCAGCCCCAGCATCGAGTGGACAATGCAGGCCGTGGATGGTTCGAGATAGTCCCGACAGACCGAGGTGTTGATCAGGATGCCCAGCTTGGAACGATCGATACCCGCCGCTTGGAGAGCCTTCTCACCCGCCCTCGCGGCGACCTCGCTTGGCATCGTGCCCTCATCCCAGACCCGGCGTTCCACGATGCCGGACAGCTCTCGCAGTAGATTCGGTCGGATGCCGAGCCGCTCCATGGTCGGCGCCAGCCGCTGCTCGATTTCCTCCGACGTGATTCGATGCGGTGCGTCGATATGAGCGACGCTGAGGACCGATACGTTTTCGAAGTTCATGGACTCTCCGTCAGACTCTGCACACCGGATAGCACGCACCGGCAGCGGATCACCTCATTCGCGCGGCGGCGAGGGTACCACCCCGCACCGCGTCAAAAAAGGCGGGACGCGGCAAACCGAAGTGTTCTTCACACTTTGACATCCATCCAGATTCGACTTTTCCAGATCGCAGCAAATACGAGAGCCTGGACGGATCGATAGGCGACCTGGCCCGTCCATACGGCGGAGAGCCCCAATCCCAGCACGGGCCCGAGCACAAACGCCGCCGGCAGGAAAAGGACCCACTGCATCCCCACCGAGACCGTCATCACCAATCGGTTGGCGCCCGCGCCGAGGAGAGCATTCAACAGCACGCCACCCAGGGTCTCGACCGTCATCGTCGCGCCGAGAAGACGCAGTGGAAGCCGCGCGAGCCCGATAGTGTGATCGTCGTGGAGAAACAGGCCGAGGAGGAGATCGGGAAACAACAGACCGACCAGCGCGCCGCCACCGACCAGCGTCATGGCGAGACGGCTCACGTCCCAGCCCCACCGCACCGCGTCATCGCGGTCGCCCCGGCCGAGCGCCTGCCCGACCAACGACGCGGCCGCGAATCCAAACCCGACACCCGGAAGTATCGCCACCAGCAGCAGCTGAACCAACACGTTCGATGCGGCAAGCTCGGGCGTGCCGATGCGGCCGATGATCCAGAAAAACGCCGTCATCCCTGCGGCAAAGAAAAAGCTCTGCAAACCGGCCGGGATCGACAGCCTCAGCATTGAGGTCACGGTACCGCGATCTACAAAACTACGAAGGAAGCCCGAGCCCCGTGCGTGCCGCAGCGCGAGGATGAAGTAGATCACGGTCCCCAGGTAGGTTGAAATCGTGGTGCCGATACCTGCGCCGGTGACCCCCATCGCAGGCAGACCCAAATGCCCGAAGATCAGCAACCAGTTGAGGATGACGTTACAGACGTGCATGACAAGCAGGGTCTGCAGGTACCTCCTGGACTGGCTGATGCCGTTCCAAAACCCGCGAAATGCAAAATTCATCCCGATCGCAGTCATACCGATCAGTCGCGCCTGGAAGTACGGGATACCAAGTGCCACGACCTCGGGGTCCTCCACCAACATGGGGTAGAGACGACCGGCAAGACCGAACAGCAGCATCGACCACGGCACCGCCACGACCAGCGCGATCAGCAGACCCGCGTTGAGCGGCGAGGCCGTTTCGCTCCAGCGGCCCTCGCCAAGGCGGCGTGCCGCGATCGCCTGCACGCCGGCGGACAGCCCCATGATGAAAGCCATCGCCATGAAATTGGCAAAGCTCCCCATCCCAACCGCCGCCAACGCGGATGGCCCCAGGGTGCCCACCATCGCGGTGTCAACCAGGTTGAGCACGTTTTGCGACGCCATGCCGCCGATGATCGGCAGAGCGAGGGCCAGAATCGTCCGAGTGCGGGCGCTGTCGAACACACCTCCTCCTCAATCGAGCCATCACAGGATACGTGAGAGGCGGCGGACGCCAACGTAACGCCGCCTAGCGTTCATGTACTCCAGCCACTGGCTGTGTCAAGATACTGCTGAGTTCGCCCTCGCGGCGGCTCGAAAGGAGCCTCCCATGTCACTCAGCCGAAATCTCGTGCTGGCCTCGACCGTAGTGATGATCACAATGGCCGCCGGGACCGGCCGCTCACTGCAGAAGGCGCCGGCTCCGAAGGATGCCCAGGCGGTTGCCAACAAGGCCATCGCCGAGCTCTCGGCCTGGAACAACGCCGCTGCGCGAAAAACTCTCCAGGCCAGCAAATCTAAGTTTGGAATGACGCCCGAGCTCCAGACCGCGTGGGCATTGCTGGAAGCCCAGGAGGGCGAATCCAGTACCGACCCGGCCGCCGTGACCAAGGGTCTCAAGAGCCTCGACCAGGCGACCAAGGCGGCGCCCGCTGACCCCGCCGCCAGCTACTGGCGGGGCGAAATCCTGTACCGTCAGGACAAGCGCACCGAGGCCGGCGCCGCGTGGAAGGCAGCCGAAAAAAGCGCCGGCGGCGCGGTCAAAAAGGACCCCAACAACGCCACCGCCCAGTTTTATCTCGGCGCCTCATTGGTCCGCAGCAAGAAGTACGAGGATGCTCGGAAGGCTCTCCGTCTGGCGGTCCGTGGCGGCTTTGACGAACCGATGGTCAACCACCAGATCGGGCTCTCCTACCTCTTTGCCGAGCAATGGCAGGAGGCCAAGGACGCCTTCGATCTCGGTCTCTCGGTCGATCCCCGTTACGCGCCGATGTACTTCTGGCGGGCGATGGCCTGGGACAAACTCGGCCGCAAGGACAACATGCTGATCGACCTCGACCAGTACCTCAAGCTCGCCCCCAACGGACCGGAAGCCGGCAAGGCCGAGGCACTGCTCAAGGCCGCGGGACGGTGACCTGACGACGGGCTGGCCTCGGCAGCCCAGTCGGAAGGTCATCCTGAGCGAGCGAGCACAGTGAGCGAGTCGAAGGATCTGCTCGGAACCTCAGATTGTCACCGCCAGGAGGGCACGTCAGAACGGTCGTCCGATCCCCAGATAAAACTTCGGCTTGTCGGAGCTGATGCCCAGGTTGGCAACCGGCCAGGCGACGTCGGCCCACAGCGGTCCGATCGGTGTCGACCAGCGGAGCCCGAAGCCGACGCCTACTGACAAACTGAGGTCTGCCTCCCTCCAGCTCTCCCACACCTGGCCGACGTCGGCGAAGACCGCCAGCCGCAAAGGGTCCCAGATCGGAATCCGCAGCTCCTCGTTGAGGATGAAGAGCGCGCCGCCGCCGGCGGGCACCAGACCGCCGATGCCGAAGGTCACCGGACCGACGCTGTCGAGATCGAAGCCGCGGATCGAGCTCTGACCACCGGCAAAAAACCGGGCCTCCCGGTCGAGATTGGTTCCCTTGAACGGCTCGGCAATGCCGACCCGCAGGGCCTGCATCCAGGTCGCTCCTCGGTAAGGCTCCAGCGCGAGGCTGTAGCCGGTGAGCCAGCTCGCGTAATCGAGGTCAGATCCGATTTCCGTGCCGCTCCAGCCGAAATCCGAGGTCAGCCCCCAGCCCCTCCGCGGGTCGAAGAGATAGTCGAAACGGTCGACGACGGTGCGCAGACCGAGAATGCCGATCTGGATTGTGCTGTCGATCGGAAAGAAATCGTCGGGAACCTTTTCATACGTCCTCGTGTCGGTCCACCGGTAGTAGATTCCGACCTGCACATTCTTCGGGAGCCGGTAGGACGCCTCGAGCGATGCGAGTTTCTCGTCCCGGTTCAGAAAATCCGGATCGGTGGGATCGTCCCCGGTGCTGTAACCGATCGTCGTGATCAACGACAGCCGGCCGCCGGGAACCGGCGGCACCGAACCGATGAGGAAGAACCGGGACTCGGTCGTGTCCAGACTTCCACGCAGGTTCAGGCTCACGCCGCGGCCGAAGAGATTGTCGTCGCGCAGACCGAAGGCGGCCCCGAACCCACGCTCGGTGCTCCACCCGCCACCGGCCTCGAGGGTCCACCTCCGCTTCTCGACGACGTCGAACTCTACGTCAACCTGGGATCCGGGAACCGGAACGGTGCGAACATCGACCCGCTCGATAGGCGAGAAGTTCGCGATCCGTGAGGCCGAACGGTCGACCTCGGCGTCGGTCAGGACCTCGCCGGGATCGACGGTCAGGCCCTTGCGCAGCACCCTTTCGCTGACGTCCCGGCGGCCGGCAAACCGGACCCCTCGCACCACCCGTTGCTGACCCGGCACGAGGCGGGTCTCGACGACCCAGCCGCCCTGATCGTCCTGCCGCATCGCACTGCGGGCGCTGGCGTCGCGGTAACCCGCCGCCACGTAGGTGTCCCGCAGATCGCGCATCGCCGAGTCGATGATGTCCCGGTTGAGCGCCACACCCGGTCGGAGCTCGAATTCCGCGGACGCCATCATGCCGAGGGGATCAGAACCGACGAGCACCACCGAGCCGATTTTTTCGAGCGGTCCGGCATCGACCGAGATGTGAACCTCGGCCTTTTTCGCATTGCCGACATCTACCGCTACGTCGAGCACCCTGGCCTGGAGATAGCCCGCATTCTTGAGCGCCCGTTCAACGGCGTTCGCCGCCCACTCGGGGCGCACCGCGACCGTCGCGAGGGCTGCGGTGGTATCAAAAACTCTGGACAGTGCGCTGATCGCATCGACCGGTGCGCCGTCAAAGAACGGCCCCGTGATCTCCACCTTGTCTCCCCGATTGACGTCGACCACGATAATGTCGTCGCGGCGCTCGACCACGGCATGTGCCCGAAGATAACCCTCCCCCGCGAGAGAGCGCTCGACCAGCGAGCCCATGTTCTCGAGGGCTGTATCTTCGAGGGGTGGGGGTTGGTAGAGCGCCGTTACCTCACGCCGAAGGTGTTTGGACAGCGAGGCTCCCTGGAACTCAACCCGCTGCTCCTCCCCGGGGTCGCAGGTGAAAACCAGGGTCGGGGAAGATGGCGGCCCGGTCTGGGTTCCGGTGACCCGGGCGTTCTGGAAGCCGTGCTCGGCCAGCACCCGCTCCATTCGAACCGCGCCGACAAAGAGCAGAAAGCCGTCGTAGGGCTGAGCCCGCCGCAACCGGGTCGCCTTGCGCAGGCTTCGCTCTGACATCGGCCAGTCGCCCTCGAGGCGCAGGCGATGGATCTCGGGCCGGCCGTCGGAGACCACCGTGCCGCCCCACTGGAAGCGTTGAAAGAGGTTTGTGCCGAAATTGTCATTGGCCGTTTCCTGGTATGCCTGCACCGCCAGCCCCTTGAACCGGGGCAGATTCCAGAACTGGAGCATCGTCATGTTGTCCTGAACGTTGGTCAGGTTGGTGGCCAGGAAGAGCGCCAGGTTGCGGCTCAACCTCTGACCGACCATGAACCGCTCGCTCGGGTCCTTCTCGGTTTGGACCGCGATCTCGGCCGGCCGCAGGGTCTCGTTTTCGAAACCGAGAGCGCTGGTAATGCCCCTCGCCAACCCCTCGGTCGCGAGCGCCGTGGCGTTGAATTCGGGGCCGTCGCCCCCACCAAACAGGGTGGTATCGGTCTCGGGCACGATCGCCATCACCGTGTCGGTGGCCGGGTCACCGGCGAACTCGACGCTGCCGCGACGCACCTGGACTTCCTGCCCGGCGAGAGTGAGAACGCCGCCCGGCGCGATCCGCACCTCGCCGCGCAACAGCGGCTCGGCCGCGGTGCCCGAGATCCGCAGCACATCCCAGTTAACGTTGAATCGGCCGAGGTTGTTCTCCACCCGGATCCCCGCCCGGCCCCGCACCGTCAGGTCGAGTCCGATGTCATGCATCGGGTCGTCACTCGCGATCTCCATCTCGCCGCCACCGAGAACGGCGCCAGCCAGGTCGAAGCGCTCGTCCCAGAGCCCGGCGATAAGGTTCAATTCACCGACCACCTGGGCCAGCCGTTCGGGGTGCGGCTCGATCGCCACCGAGCCGTCCCACTTGGTGAGAATGCCCGCCACCAGGGCCGTCACACCCTCGATCTCCAGCACCAAACCCTGGCCCGACCTGGGATCCCAGCCACCGCCCATCAGCACCTGGCCGCGGTTGACCTCGGCCTGGCCTTCCTCGATGTTCAGCACTCCGTCGTCGAGGGTGGCGATCATCCGCAGCTCCCGGATTTCGACCGGGGGATCGCGCATCACCATCGTCCCGTCGCGATGGTCGATGGTCAGCCTGCCCCGCACCGACTCGGGCGACCACGCGGCATCTGCCGGGGTCTCGAGGTCCGCGTCAATCGTCAAGGGACCCGTTACATTGAGTGGCACCGGCAGCAGTCTCGACAGCTCCGGCGCCAAACGCGCCCGGACCCTGCCGGTCACCAGTGCGGTCTCGGGGTCATACGCGGCCGACGCTTCTATCCGGCTGTCGCGGCCGACCAGAACCACCGGGGCGAGCTCCAAACGCCCACCGTCAAAGGTCGCAACCAGCGGTCCCTCGGCGACCAGCTCACCCCCGGCATACAGCACCCGGAGGCCGTTCGCCTCCACCAGCACCCGCGGCCGAAGCAGGCCGCCCGGGTCCAACTCCACCTCGGCCCGAAGGTCCGCCTCGGCAGCGACCGGAAGACTCTCAAGACCGAAGGCATCCGCCACCGGCTCCGAGCGGAATCCGGGAGCGTCGACGGACGCGCGCACGGCTCCGGCAGGCGCATCCGGCCACAGCCACTCCGGCCGTTCGATGCCACCGAGGGGCAGCAGCGCCTCGGCGAAGAGCGATCCCCCGGCTGTCTCCACCCGCTCGGTCGCGATTCGCAGAATACCTTCAGACAAAGCGGCGTGGAGCCTCACAGAAGCGACCAGCGACGGCGTCCCGTCGGGCCGCCACTCGAAATCGAGATCGCCCTCCGGGTGCGTCATCCGGCCGCCAAGTCCCAACCTCCCGGCGATCGTGCCCGCGATCTCTTCCGGAACCTCGATCGGCACGGTCATGAGATCGAGGCCGGTCCACACGAGGTCGGCCCGGAAGTGATGGTCAAGATCGGTCAACGGCACGACCAGCGAGCCCTCGAAGACGCCCCCGTAGAGCTCGCGTTTGGAGATCCCGGATTTCCACGGCGTCACCCCGGGTCTCGAAGGTAGCCCGCAACCGGTCGATCGACCACTCACCGACGCCCAGCGCCTCGGCTTCGACGGTGCCGGCAAGCTGCACGTCGCCGGCCGCCACGCCAAAGCTCCCCTCACCGGAAAAGCGTCCACGCACGAGCAGCGGCGTCACGAACCCCTGCGCCGAGCTCAGCTCCGCGATGTCGGACACCTCCAGGCTCCAGACACCCCCGACCTCGCCCGCGAGCGGGCGCGCCGTGCCCGAGGCGGTGACCGAAGATCCCGGCATGACCATGAGCCCGAGATCCCAGTCCAGGACATCGACGGTGCCTGAGGCTTCGAGTGAGAGATCATCGAGCCGACGGCCGGCCAGGACCGGTTCGCTCCAGGTCGCGGTGGCCCTCAGAGCCGGTGCATCGAAGGGACCGTCGATGTGCAGCCTCACGGCCAGCGGCCCACCTCCGATTTCGAGACCGCTGAGAGCCGGCAGCCAATTCTCCAGAGCGTCGGCCACTCGCTGTGGTTGCGCGGCTGTGAGAACCGCGTCGGCGTTGACGCCGTGTTCGAGATCGGCCCTTCCCGTCGCGCGGAGCGTCGCGCCCGCCGCCTCGGCCTCGAGGGAGGCCACCTCCCACTGCGTCCCCGTGCCATCGCCGCGGACCGCGATCCGCCCGTCCGGCCAATTCACCACCAGATCGACCTTGGCCGAAAGCTGATCGAGGACGACCGGAAACGACGCGACGGCGTCGATATCACCACTCAGCGTCACCGGCGACCCGAGAAAACCAGCCACTTGCGGCGCCATGAACGACAATGCGCGGTCGGCGGGTGCATTTTTCAAGTGGGCCCTGAGCTCCGCGGTGCCCGCCGAAAGCAGCGTCGCGGAGGCCTCGCCCCAACCCGGATGGCCCAACTCAAGCGTCGGCCGCTGTCCGTCATAAGCAAGGCTCAATGATTCGAGGTCGTAACCCGCGACCCGCAGCGAGCCTCCCCGGTGCCTGAGCTCCACCTGTGGACCACGGCCGGCGGCGAGTTCGATCGTCCCCTCGAGCTCGAGCCGACCCGAGGGGTCGAGCCCGCTGACCAGGTTAGGGTCCCACCATCCCGCAAGCGCCGCAATGTCGGCCGAGATCTCGACTTCGAAGCCGCCCGTGATCGCTGGTTCGAAGTTCAGCCGCCCGTCGGCTCGGACGCTCGCGGCCGTCCCGTCTACAGAGATGCCATCGATGTTGACGCCGTCATCGCCGCCGCTGCCGACAACCTCGATCGGGCCGAAAACCAATCGGCGACCCGCCTGCGTCAGTGTCAGTTCCCGCGCTCTGATCTCCCCCACCGCGAGCCCATCCTCCAACCGCGCTGTGACTTCGACACCATCGATTCCCGCCTCGATCCCGGTGATGGAAGCTCCGCCGCCGCCCGCAGTGACCCGCAGCTCTCCGATCTCGAATGACTTCAGAGGCGATGCACCCAAGCGGTCGGTCTCCGGCTCATCGATGGGGAGGGCGTCGAGGTCGACCGCGACGCCTTCGATCACCAGCACCTCCAACCTCCTGGGTTCGTCAAGCAACCGCCGCCACCGCCACCGCGCCGATACGTGGTCGATGGTCGCGAACGTGCGGCCGCCGCCAGCCACCGTCACACCGCTCGCGTCGAGGGTTGCCGGGAGTACCCGCACCGCCAGGGTCTCGACCTCGATCCGGTAACCGCTGACCTCCTCGATGGCAGCGGCGGCACGGCGCCAGGCGATTCCTTGCACCCCGGGCAGATGGACGATGATCGCCGCGACCACGATCAGGGTCACGAGGAGGGCCAACAGCCCGAGGATCCAGCGACGACGATTCACCGCATGAGTGTACTACCGGCAGCCGGAGCCGTCTCATAAGTTGACATTCCACAGTCGTTTGCGTACGCTTTTTTCACACGAGGAGCAAAAACCTTGGCGACGCCGCTCGCACGACTCGAAGGCAAGTTCGAAATTCTCGAAAAAATTCGAGAAGGCGGCATGGGCTCCGTCTACAAGGTTCGCCATCGCCTGCTCGACGAACTGAGAGTGGTCAAGGTCATGCGGCCCCACCTCGCCGACGATGAGGTTCTGCGAGCCCGGTTTTTGCGCGAGGCCAAGGTCGCGATCAAGCTCCGTCACCCGAACCTCGCCCAGATCTACGACTTCACAGTTGACGACAACGGCTACGCCTACCTGGTCATGGAATTTATCGACGGGCTCAATCTGCAGGACGTGATCAAGGTTCTCGGCCGGCCGTCGATGGGGCTCGTGTCCGAAATCTCCCGCCAGTGTTTGGCGGCGCTCGGCTACTTGCACCGCAAACGGATCATTCACCGCGACGTCTCGCCCGACAATCTGCTGGTGACTCGAGATGACGAAGGCCGTCTCCAGGTCAAGCTGATCGACCTCGGGATCGCCAAGGTAGGGGGCGGCGAAGACAGCCTGACCTCGGCCGGGACCTTTCTCGGAAAGGTGCGCTACTCGTCGCCAGAGCATTTCAAGACCCACGAAGGGGCCGACATCAGCGCCGCGAGCGATCTCTACAGCTTTGGCGTGGTGCTCTACGAAATGTTGACCGGCACCTATCCGATCAAGGGCACGAGCGTGGCGGCGTTGATCTCGGGCCACCTCATCCACCCGCCGCTCGATTTCGCCGACTCGGATCCCGAGGGCACGATCGCCGACGAATTGCGGGCGGTGGTCCTCAAGTCGCTCGAAAAGAACCCCGAGGATCGATTCACGTCGGCGGCCGATTTTTCCGCGGCGCTGATTTCGTTGCTGGGCGCCGATGACCCGCCCAGAGAAGAGCTGGTGGCCATCTTCGATGTACCGACGGTGACCACCCACAAAATTCGCACCATCAAACCCGGCAGCACCCAGAGCCGCATCGACCGCAGCTTCGGGCTCTCCGAGACACCCGCGCCGGGCGCGGCTTCAGACAGCGACACCGAGCTCGAGACCGAGGGCACGATCGAGACCGGTGGCGCGGCGCGCCAACCGACCGCGGAGAAGGATCAAGCCCAGAAATCTCAGATTCGCGCACTTCTTCAGGGTGCGGGCAAGCTGGTCGAGAGCAAACACTACAGTGAGGCCCGCATGCAATTGGCGTCGGTTTTTGACCTCGATACCGACAATCCGGAAGCGCAGGAGTTGATGAAGGTAATTGAGGCCGCCGACGTCGAGCTCAAAAACCGACGCCAAGAGGTGGTGGACAGTATTCGGCTGTTGGTGCGCGCCCGCTCCTTTGACCAGGCCGTTACCCAGCTCGACAAGTCCATCAAGACCCTGGGCTCGTCGGAGATCTTTGACGCCGCGCGCAGGGAAATCGACGCTGCCAGGCAGCGCCACGAGGCACGGCTCGAGCGCGTACGGGTCATCACGGACTCGGCGGTCGCCATGATTGGTGACGAGGCATATGAGAAGGCGATTCCACTGCTCCGTGAAGGCCTCGCGATCGAGCCCGCAAATCGCGAGCTCATCGCCCGTCTCGAGGAGGCCGAGAAAGGCCTCGAGGCCGCGATCGAGGCTCGACGGCGTGCACAGGAGATCGAGAACACCGCCGCCACGGTGGCGGGCCACATCGAAAGGCGTGAGGTCGATGAGGCCGCCCGTGCGCTGGCTGTGGCCCGCAAGGTCTACGGGGGAGAATCTCTGTTCTCGGACCTCGGCGACCGACTTGAACGCCTCCGGGAAGACCTCCTTCTCGAACGCCTCGCCGGCCTCCGGGAGGACGCTCGTCGGCGAATGGAGGCCCGAGAATTCGCGGCCGCCATCGAGATCCTCGAAGAGGCCGAACGTCAGGCGCCGGAGGTCCCGGAAACCACCGATTTGTTGGCCGCGGCTCGAGATGGCCTCCGCCTCGAGGATGAGGCTCGGCGACGCCAATCCACCATCGACGATACCGTCATCAGGATCGAGCGTCTGATCGTCGCCGGGCGCCTCGATTCGGCGCTCCTCGCCATCGACGCCGCCGTCGAGGAACACGGGGACTTCCAAGAAGCAGACAAGCTGAAAGACGACGCCGAATCATATAGGGCCACGCGTGACGAAGCCGAAAAGACAACACGGTCCGCGATCAAACGCGCCCTCGATCTCGCCGGCGACGACTCCTTTACCGACGCCGATGGCGAGCTCGAGGCCGCGCGCGCGCTCCAGGCCGGCCACCCGGAACTCGTCGATCTGTTGTCCGAAGCGGAAACCGAGATCAATCGACGTCTCGAAGCCCATCGGCGGAAACTCGCAATCGACAGCGTCACCAAGAGCATCGAGCACCAGCTGAAAAAGGCGGAGATCGATGAGGCGCAGCGCGAGCTCGCGGTGGCACGACGGCTGTACGGCGATTCTCATGCCCTCGACGAGCTCGAGCTGAGGATTGATGCCCGCGCCCACGAGCTTCGGCACGACCGCATCTCGGAGCTCGTCAAGAGCGCCCGTCGCAAACAGCGCCCCGTCGACGAGGCGATCGCCGACCTCGAGGCCGCCATGGAATTCGATCCCGATAACGAGGACGTGCACCGTTTGCTGATCGAATCCCGCGCAGCAAAGAGGCGCTCGGACGAGGAACGGTTGGAGGAGGAGAACCAGGACTCACTGGCCCGTGTCGACGAACTCATAGCCGACGGTAACTTCGAAGAGGCGCTTGCGGCCCTCGACGCGACCATCGAGGCGGCCGGAGATTTTCACGCGGCGCGGGTTCTCCGCCGCCGGCTCCAACGATACCTGGGCAAGCCGTCGTAGTGTTCGGTGTGGAGCGGGAGATCGGCCCGTAACGGCTATCGGTGTTAGACTTGAAGTGATGGTCGCAAGCCACTCGAATTACCGGGAACACGCTTTCCCCCAGGATCCTTCCGCCTGGCCGAACCCCGTGCGATGAGTCCGTTCAAGCTTGCTTTCTGGCGCAATTGGCGGCAGGCTCCGCCGCCTCGGTTCGTCTCAGAGACGGGACCGTGGGAAGGGCCGCGCGCAGCGCTCATTTGCACTCGCAACTCGAAAATCAGCGGCGAGCTCTGCACGATCCTCGGAGAGCGCGGGTACACGACCGCGGTCCATCGCAACCCTTGGGCCGCGCGATATGCGGCCCGCCGAAACGTCCCCGACCTTGCGGTCATCGACTGGCAACTCGGGGATAACAGCGCTGCCAAGCTGGCGTCGACACTCTGCAACGCCAACGGCAGTCGTACCTGTTCAATCCTGGCGCTGATCCCACCCGACAAGTCGGACTCCCTGGTCACGATCCTCGAGCTCGGCGTCAACGACTTCGTGATGATGCCGGTCGACACGGGACTGCTTGCGACCCGACTGAGCCTGATCGAAGCCCGCTTTCGTGAACTCGAGCAGATGCGAGCTCTGCAGGCGGGCATCAAAGATGAGTACCAACGCTTTTTGATCGCCACCGGAGGGCTCGGCGACGGGGTTTGGGACCTCGACCTCTCTACCGAGTCCGTCCACTTCTCGGACCGCTGGAAGGAGATGTTGGGTTTCGCACCGAACGAGATCGAGGACAGCCTCGAGACCTGGCTGAACCGCGTCCACCCCGAAGACTTGACCCGGTTGCGCGCGATCATCGACGCCAGCATCGCGGGCGAGGTGTCTGTCATCGAACAGCGGTACCGGATGATGACGAAGAGCGGCGACTACCGCTGGATGCTGACCCGCGGCGAGGTCGTCAAGGACGCGGACCACAGGGCGGTTCGCGTGGTCGGCCGACAAACGGATGTCCATGGCGAGGACGAGTCGCGTGAGGCGGTGCGCACGTCGGGCCTCCAGGACCCACTCACCCGTCTCCCGAACCGGACGGTGCTGATGGACCGCCTGCGGCACGCATTTGCGCGCGCCGAGCGCGACCCCGAGCAGGGTTTCGCGGTTCTTTTCTTCGACCTCGATCGTTTCAAGAACGTCAATGACAGTCTCGGGCACCTCCACGGCGACCAGCTGCTGCGGGCGATCGCCGAACGGGTCGAAAACGCCTGCCGACCGGGCGACACCGTGGCGCGATTCGGTGGCGACGAGTTTGTCATCCTGGTCGAGGACATCAAGGACATCCGCGGCGCGACCGTGGCCGCCGAACGCATCCAGGACGAGTTCAAGGTGCCCTTCGACCTCGGCGGCAACGAGGTCTTTGCCACGATCAGTATCGGCATCGCCCTCTGGAACGCCGAGTACACCCGCCCGGAAGACCTCCTGCGCGACTCGGACACCGCCATGTACCGGGCAAAATCGTTGGGCCGCAACAGCTTCGCGGTCTTTGACGATCAAATGCACCGCAAGGTCGTCGCCACCCTGCACCTCGAGAACGACCTTCGCCGGGCGCTGGCGCGAAGCGAGTTCCGGGTGTTTTTCCAACCCATTGTCGCTATCTCCGACGGCCACATCGCCGGTTTCGAGGCCCTGGTGCGTTGGCAACACCCGGAACGCGGGCTTCTCCAACCCGGCGAGTTCATCATGGTCGCGGAAGAAATGGGCGCCATTATCCAGCTCGACCGATGGGTGGCCGAGGAGGCCTGCAAACAGTTGCGGGTGTGGCACCAGAAGTTCCGCGCTCACTCGCGGGTCACGATGTCGGTCAACATCTCGACCACCCAGCTCATGCGCCCGGATGTGGTCGCCGGCATCGACCTCATCCTCCGCAACAGCGGCCTCTACGGCAAGAGCCTCAAGCTCGAGGTCACCGAGAGCGTCCTCATGGAAAACGCCCAGTACGCGTCGGCGGTGCTCGAACAGCTGAAGTCCCTCGCCATCGCCATCAGCATCGACGACTTCGGCACCGGATACTCGTCCCTCGCCTACCTTCGGAGATTCCCGATCGACACGCTGAAGATCGACTACTCCTTCGTGTCGCGAATGCTCGACGACGAGGAGAGCTCGGAGATCGTACGCACCATCATCACCCTCGCCAAAAACCTCGGCAAGGACACGGTCGCTGAAGGCGTCCAGACGAGATCCCAGTTCGAAGCCCTGGTGGCTCTCGATGTGACCATGGTCCAGGGCTACTTCATCGCGCCGCCGCTGCCCAAGGAGGTGGCGGAGAGCCTGCTCGAGCGCACCGCCGGCCACCCCAACCACCTCGCCAAGATTCTGGCGGACCGGATGCAGGGCACCGCGCCGCGCGCCGGGGCTGTCGGCTAAGAGGTCGTATCAGCGGATTGCTCAGCGAGGTGGTGAATGAGGGGCGTTTTCGTCTCGGAGCTCACCATCGACAGTCCGGATACGCTACCATCTGCGCCGAGATTGAAACACGATCGCCATAACAGTTGTTATCACACAGAGCGCCGCGCCCCGGGGCCGGCAGACGGAAACAGAGGTCAACATGAGTGACGGCACAGCGACAACGAGGTCGCAGGAGATCGCGGACGCGGTCGAAACCCAGGAGTGGCTCGAATCGCTGGACTGGGTGCTCGCGCACGGCGGTCCCGAACGGGTCCGGAAACTGCTCGAGGAGCTGCAGATTCACGCCCAGAAAACCGGCGTCAAGCTGCCCTTCGAGGCCACCACCCCGCACATCAACACCATCCCGGTCTCCGAGCAACCGCCCTACCCGGGCAGCCGCGAGCTCGAGCGACGCATCAAGAGTCTGGTCCGCTGGAATGCGATGGCCATGGTCGTGCGCGCCAACCACGAGGAGGAAGGCATCGGCGGTCACATCTCGACCTACGCCTCGGCCGCGACGCTGTATGAGGTCGCCTTCAACCATTTCTTCCACGGCAAGGGCGAGCATTACGACGGGGACCAGATCTATTTCCAGGGCCACGCCTCGCCCGGCATCTACGCGCGCGCCTTTCTCGAGGGCCGGCTCGACCGAACAGCAGCTCTTCAACTTCCGGCGCGAGCTGCGCGACGGCCGCGGCTTTGGCCTGTCGTCCTACCCCCACCCATGGCTGATGCCGAGCTTCTGGGAATTTCCGACGGTTTCGATGGGTCTCGGCCCGATCATGGCCATCTACCAGGCGCGGTTCAACCACTACCTCGAGGATCGCGGCCTGCACCCGAAGTCGGACCACAAGGTGTGGGCCTTCCTCGGCGACGGCGAAACCGACGAACCGGAGGCCCTTGGCGCCATCTCGCTCGCCGGGCGCGAAAAGCTCGACAACCTCATATTTGTCGTCAACTGCAATCTGCAGCGACTCGACGGACCGGTTCGCGGCAACGGCAAGATCATCCAGGAGCTCGAGGGCCACTTCCGCGGTGCCGGTTGGAACGTCATCAAGGTGATCTGGGGAGAGGACTGGGACCCGTTGCTGGCCAAGGACAAGGACGGCCTGCTGGTTCGCCGGATGGGTGAAGTCGTGGACGGCGAGAGTCAGAAGTACTCGACCTCGGACGGCGCCTACGTTCGTAAACATTTCTTCGGCAAGTACCCTGAGCTCGAGGCGATGGTCGCCAATCTTTCGGACGAACAGCTGCGGCGCCTGCGACTCGGCGGTCACGACCCTGCGAAGGTCTACGCGGCGTACCGGGCCGCCGTCGCGCACAAGGGCTCGCCGACGGCCATCCTCGCCCGCACCATCAAGGGCTACGGTCTTGGCGAAACCGGCGAAGGGCGCAACGTCACCCACCAGCAGAAGAAGCTCGATCAGGAAGAGCTGCTCGAGTTCCGCACCCGCTTCGGCATTCCCCTGTCCGACGAGCAGGCGCGCGCCGCCACCTTTTACCGACCGCCCGAGAACAGCGCCGAGATGATCTACATCCAGGAGCATCGGGCGGCCCTGGGCGGACCGGTACCCACGCGGGGTGTGCGATGCGAGCCGCTGCAAATGGTGCCCGACTCGGTGTTCGAGGAGTTTGCCGAGGGTTCGGATGGACGAGATATCTCAACCACCATGGCCTTTGTTCGCATCCTGACCAAGCTCCTCAAGGACAAGCAGATCGGCAAGCTCGTCGTGCCCATCATCCCCGACGAGGCGCGCACCTTCGGCATGGAATCGCTGTTCCGTCAAATCGGCATCTACTCGCACGCCGGTCAGCTCTACGAACCGGTGGACGCCAACACCCTCATGAACTACCGCGAGGCCAAGGACGGTCAATTGCTGGAGGAGGGCATCACCGAGGCCGGCTCCATGAGCTCGTTCATCGCCGCCGGCTGCGCGCACGCGACCCACGGCATCAACACCATCCCGTTCTTCGTCTACTACTCGATGTTCGGCATGCAGCGCATCGGCGATCTGGTCTGGGCCGCGGCCGACATGCGAACCCGAGGCTTCATGATCGGCGGCACCGCAGGTCGCACCACGCTGAACGGCGAAGGGCTTCAGCACCAGGACGGCAACTCCCACCTGCTTGCCTACCCGGTGCCCAACCTCAGGGCCTACGATCCGGCCTTCGCCTTCGAGCTTGCGGCCATCATCAAGGACGGAATCCGACGGATGTACGTCGAGCAGGAGGACGTTTTCTACTACATCACGGTCGAGAACGAGCCCTACGCCATGCCGGTGCAGCCCGAGGGCATCGGAGGAGGGCATCCTGCGCGGGATGTACCGCTACCGTCCGTCGGGGAACGACGGCGCCGAGCTCCGCGCCCACCTCTTTGGCAGCGGCGCGATCCTCAACCAGGCCCTGCGCGCGCAGGAGATCCTCGGCGAGCGATTCAACGTCGCCGCCGACGTGTGGAGCATCACGAGCTTCAAACAGCTCTACATGGACGGTACCGACTGCGATCGCTTCAACCGGCTCCATCCCAACGGGGAGACGAGAACGCCGTGGGTCAGTCAGTGTCTCGATTCGACCGATGGCGTTTACGTGATCGCCACCGACTACGTCAAGGCCCTTCCCAATTCGATCTGCCGGTGGTACCCGAAACCCCCGGTGGCCCTCGGCACCGACGGCTTTGGTCGCTCGGAGAGCCGCGCCGCGTTGCGCCGGTTTTTCGAGATCGATGCAGAACACATCGTGGTCGCCACCCTCGGCGCCCTTGCCGCCGAAGGCAAGATCGATCGCGCAGTCGTGACAAACGCAGTCGAGAACTTCGGGATCGATGCCGACGCTCCGAACCCGGTGACGGTCTGAGGAGGACGGGATGCCGATAACCATCCACCTCCCGGAGCTCGGTGAAGGCGTCGACAGCGTCGACGTGGTTGCGGTCCTGGTGGCGGTCGGCGACCGTGTCGAAAAGGACCAGGGGCTGATCGAGGTCGAAACCGAGAAGGCCTCGGTCGAAGTGCCGTCGACGGCCTCCGGCACGGTGACCGAGATCCACGTCAACCCGGGCGACGCGCTCGGCGAGAATGCCGCGATCGTCAGTCTCGAAGCAGCTGAGGTCCAGGTGGATGCTTCGCCTGAGCCGGCGCCCGCACCAGATCAGGCAGAGGAAACAAGTGGAAAAGGAGCAGAGGGGAAAAGGGGAAAAGGCGAAAAAGAGCGGGACGACGAGCCGGCTGTGAGCGAGGCTGACACGCCTGCCACGCCTCCAGCTCCGCGGGTCCCGACTCCCCCGCCGTCAGTAACGCCACGCGACGGGATGAGAGCAATTCCCGCGGCTCCTACCGTGCGGCGGTTTGCGCGCGAGATCGGCGCCGATCTTTCATCGGTCAAGGGGAGCGGGCCCGGCGGGCGCATCTCCATCGACGACGTCAAGGTCCACGCCAACCGGCTCCTCTCCGCTTCGAGCTCAGGAACGGCGGCGGCGCCTCTCGCCTTGCCGGACCTGGAACGTTTTGGCCCGGTGCACCGCGAACCCATGTCCAAGGTGCGAAAGCTGACCGCCGAAAACCTCACGCGGGCGTGGCATACCATTCCTCAGGTCACCAATCACGAGATCGCCGACATCACCGACATCGAGGAGTTCCGCAAGGCCTACCGGGAGCGGGTGGAGGCTGCGGGCGGAAAGCTCACCGTAACCGCGCTGTTGGTGAAGATCGTCTCGTCCATCCTCAAGACACACCCGGTTCTCAACGCGGCGGTCGACATGGCGCGGAAGGAAATCGTTTTCCGCCGCTCGATCAACATCGGCGTGGCGGTCGACACCGAGCGCGGCCTGTTGGTGCCGGTGGTCCGCGATGCCGACGCCAAGAGCCTGACCGAGATTGCGGTCGAGCTCGACGACTTGGCGACCCGCGCCCGTTCACGCAAGCTCAAGCCGGACGAGATGCAGGGTGGTTCCTTCACCATCTCCAACCTCGGAGGCATCGGGGGCACCGGTTTCACGCCGATCGTCAACTGGCCCGAAGTCGCGATCCTCGGTGTTTCGCGCGGGCGAATCGAGCCCCAGTGGCACGGAGGATCGTTTCGGCCGCGGCTGATGATGCCGCTGTCGCTGTCCTACGACCACCGGGTGGTCGACGGCGCCGACGCGGCGCGCTTCCTGGCCAAGCTCAAGGACGCGCTCGAGCAGCCGCTGCTGCTCGCATTCGAGGGCTGACCGAGCTAACGTTTGAACGTTAGGTCGTTAGAACAGGTTGAAACAGGAGAAAAGGAGAGGGTGGTTGGTCCCTTTCCCCTTTCCCCTTCCCCTCTGCCCCGTTTCCTGCCCCGGTCGCTGCCCAGCTACCTCTTCGAAGCTCTGGCTGCTCAGGGGGCGGGTGGAAACGTTTTAACGTTTCAACGTTATAACGTTCGAACGTTTGTAATTGTCAGGGATTTGTCACAGCGCGCGAGTCGTGAGACGATCTCGCGACCTGGAGGGGAAATGAATCTGAAAACATGCACTCCTGACGACCACCGCGTCGATCCTTCTCGTGGTTGCCGGTTGCGCCCAACAGCCGGAGGCGCCCGCCCCGGAAACCTCAGTCGATACGGCTTCGGCGCTGCCCCGAATCATCGAACCGGATCCGCAGGAGACCCACTTCGGTGAACTCAGGATGCTGACGGACGGCGGCGAGAACGCCGAGGCGTACTTTTCGTTTGCGGGCGACCGGCTGATCTTTCAGTCCACGAGACCGCCCTATGGCTGCGATCAGATCCTGGTTCATGGACACCGGCACCGCGGAGACGACCCTCGCCTCCACGGGCACCGGCCGCACGACCTGCGCCTACTTCCTCCCCGATGATGAGTGGGTCATCTACGCCTCGACCCACGAAGCCGGAACCGACTGCCCGCCGGTCCCGGACCACAGCCGCGGTTATGTCTGGCCGATCTATCCGAGCTACGACATCTATCGCGCCCGCCCGGACGGATCGGAAATCTCCAAGCTGACCGACAGCGACGGGTATGACGCCGAGGCCACCGTCTCGCCGCAGGGCGACCGCATCGTCTTCACCTCGATGCGGGATGGCGACCTCGACATCTACTCGATGAATCTCGACGGCTCGGATGTGATCCGTCTGACCGATGAGATCGGCTACGACGGCGGACCCTTCTTCTCGCCGGACGGCACCAAGATCGTCTACCGCGCGCGCCACCCCTCCGACCCGACCGAGATCGAGGACTACCAGGCCCTGCTCGCCGAAGGCCTCATCCGGCCATCCAAGCTGGAGATCTTCGTGATGAACGCCGACGGCTCGGACAAGCGGCAGATCACCGACCTCGGCGCCGCCTCCTTCGCGCCGTACTTCCACCCCTCGGGGGAGAAGATCATCTTCTCGTCCAACCACGGCGATCCCTCAGGACGCGAGTTCGATCTATGGATGGTCGATCTCGACGGCGACAACCCCGAACGCATCACCTTCACGGGCGGTTTTGACGGCTTCCCGATGTGGTCGCCCGACGGAAGGACTTTTGTCTTCTGCTCGAACCGCAGCAACTCAAAGCCGGGTGAGACGAACGTCTTCATCACCGAGTGGAAGGAATGACGGGCGAATGAAGAATTCGGAATAAGAATTAGGAATTCGGAACTCCCCCTGGTGCGCTGACGACCAGGCGTTCACGGATGCGGTCCGCGAGTTCGGTGAGCGCCAGGTAGAGGCATGGGACCACGTACAGGGTGAGCGCCGCTGACAACAACAGGCCGCCGATGACCGTCACCGCCAGCGGCGCCATCAGCTCCGCTCCCTCGGCGGGGTTGAGGGCCAGCGGCAGCATGCCGATTGCGGTCGTGCTGACGGTCATCATGATCGGTCGCACGCGAAGCGGCGCTCCCTCCATCACCGCATCCCAACGCGCAACCTCACCCCCTCGGCGACGGATCTCGATGTACTCGACGAGGAGAATACCGTTGTTGACGACGATGCCGGCGAGCAGGATCAGACCGAGCATGACCGGCGCCGAGACCGCCATCCCGGTGATCATCAGGGAGGCGACAACTCCGACCAGGGCCATCGGGATAGCCACCATGATGACCAGCGGGTTGACAAACGATTCGTACTGAACCGCCATCACCGAAAACACCATGAACACCGCGAGAGCGATCGCCGTAATCAGGGTGCGGCGATTGGCCTCGATCGCCTCCTCCTGACCGCCAAAGAGCACCCGGTACCCGTCGGGCAATGCGTAACCCTCGAGGTCGGCCCGCACGGCCGCCGTTGCTTCTCCCACCGACCACACCGTCGGCAGCACGGATGCAGTGATCCGCACCAGCCGGTTCTGGTTTTCGCGCTCGATGGAAGGCGGCGCCAGCCCTTCCGAGACATCGGCCACGTCGCCAAGACGCAGCGGCACCCCGCTGCGCGGAAACAACGGCACCGCGGCCAGATCGGCGGCGGTTTCGACGGTGTCGCGGGCAAAGCGCACCCGGATGTCGAACTCGCGATCGCCCTCCGTGAGTCTGGTGGGTACGGAACCGCCGACGGCGGTGCGTACGGTCCTTCCGACCTCGCCCACGTCGAGCCCGAGATCTGCGGCACGACGACGGTCGATGTCGACCCGTACCTCGGGAGTGATGGTCTCGTACGAGCTTTCGACCCCAACGAGGCCGTCGATCGCCGCGAGCCGCGCGGCGACATCGAGCCCGATCTGCCGCAGAATCGCCAGATCCTCGCCGAAAACCTTGATTTCGATGTCTTCGGTGCCGGACGAGGTCCGCAGGCCGCGGATTCGAGGCGGGCGGACACGAATCTGAGCGTTGGCGAGCTCCGGCAGTGAGGCCAGCTTTTCCTCGGCCAGCACGATCCACTCCGCAGCACTCATCCCTCGAGTGTCCCGCGGCTCGAGCTCGATGCTGAACGAGATCCTGGTCGGTTCGAAAACCGCGCCGCGGCCCCAGATGAATCCGCCGGCCGTGGTGAAAATGTGCACCACCTTGGGCAGGTTCATGACCGCTTCCTCGGCGACCCGGCTCGCCCGGTCGGTGACCTCGAGCGGGGTTTCAGGAGGCATGGTGAAGAAAATCGACAGCCGGCCGTCGTCGATCGGCGGCAGAAACTCGTTGCCGAGCCGCGACGCCGCGGCCAGGGCGCCGCCGAAGAGGAGCACCGCACACAAAATCACCAGCCACCGGTGTCGCAGCGCCCACGGCAGCTGACGTCGGTAAGCGCGCTCGACGAGGACCACCATGGCGGGAACCAAACCGAACCAACGCGAACGTTCGAGACGAGAGCTCGAGCGCAGCTTGAAAAGCTGCGCCGACAGCATCGGCACCAGGGTCAGGGCCACCACCAGGGAGGTCAGGATGGCGAATGAAATCGTCAACAAGAGCTCATTGAAGAGCAGCGCCGTCAGACCGCCCATCAGGAAGAACGGCGCCACCGCCGCGAGGTTGGTCATGGTCGAAGCCGTTACCGCCGACGCCACCTCCCCGGCGCCGATGTGGGCCGCTTCCTGGGGATCGTCGCCCGCCCGCTGGTGACGGTCGATGTTTTCGAGCATCACGATGCTGTTGTCGACCAGCATGCCGATTCCGAGCGCGAGCCCGCCAAGCGACATGATGTTGAGGGTCAGGTCAGCGCCTCCCATGAGAGCGACACAGCCGAGGAGCGCGATCGGCACCGATGTGCCGATGACCAGGGTGCGCCGCACCGAGCGTAGAAACAGGAACACCACCAGCATCGCCAGCCCACCGCCGACCAGAGCCGCCCTGGCGACACCGCTGACCGCCGAACGCACGTAGAACGCCTGGTCCTGGACCACCTGGGTTGTGACGTCGGCCGGGAAAAAATCGTCCCGGCGCAGCCGATCCAGCACCTTGTTGCAGCCATCCACGACCCGCACCGTGTTGGCGTCCGGTTGCTTGGTGATCGCCACCTGGACCGCGGGTTGGCCGTCGAGCCGGCTGTACACGCGGTCGTCGGCGTAGGTGTCAAGGATCTGCGCCACGTCGCTGAATGCGATATCGCCGCCCGTCGGCAGCGGCAGCCGGACAGCACGAATATCAGCCACGGTCGCAAACTTACCCTCGGTCTTGGAGAGCAGCTCACGCCCCGCTGAGCGCAGCCGGCCGGCGGCGATGTCCTGGTTTTCTTCGCGCAGCCGCGTCAAAACCTCGGAGACCGTCAGCCCGTAGGAACGCAAGCGTTCGGGGTCGAGCACTACCTGGATCTCGCGGTCGAGGCCTCCTGCGACATCGACTGACGCCACCCCGGAAACAGTCAGCAGTTGCTTGGCGAGCTGGTCCTCGCACCAACGCTTCAACCACGCCAGGTCGCGGCTCGGCGACGACACCGCAAACTGAAGCACCGGGATCTGGGCCGGGTCGAACTTGAAGATTGTCGGCGGGTCGGCCTCCTCCGGCAATGCCCCGCGCGCCTGGTCGAGCTTGGTCGAGGCATCGCGCAGGGCGAGATCGATGTCGGTGCCGTATTCGAAATGGAGCTCGACGCTGGTGCGCCCCTCGCTCGACGACGAGGTGATGAGCACCGCGTCCTCGGTGGTGGCAAGCCGCGGTTCGAGCACCTTGGCGACGGTTTGCTCCATCACCTCCGGATCGACCTCGGGGTTGGTGACTCCCGCGCGCACCTGCGGGTAGATGATTTTCGGCAACAGGTCGACGGCCAAGCGGTTGAACATCGCCAATCCGATGACGCAGATCGCGGTCGAGATCACGAGAGTCCCCACCGGGTGGACGATTGCCCAGTGTACGATCCCGCGACGATCCGACGAGGGACCGGTCATGACGCCGCTCCCGCGTTCGCGGCTTGCACCGTGACGACGATGCCGTCGCGGAGGCGGGCCACGCCCTCCACCACCACCTGATCGCCCTCCGATAATCCACTGGTGACCACGGCGCTGTTTGCAAACCGATGTCCGACTGTCACCTCACGCATGCGTGCAGTGCCGTTCTCGACCACCCACACAAAGGTGGCGCCATCCGCCCCCCGCTGCAACGCGGGCTCCGGCACGACCAAGGCATCGCCGATACGATCCAGGACCAGATGAGCACGGCCCAGGAATCCGTATCGCACCATCGAGGGCGCCCGATCCACCTTGAGCTCGACGGTGACCTGACGCGACACGCTGTCGGCGGCCGGAAAAATCCGTTCGATACGGCCCTCGAGGCTCAGCCCGGGGAGGGCGTCCACGGTCAGCGTCGCCAGATCACCGGTGTGCAGGTGGACGACCTCGAGCTCGGAGACCGGTACCCGGAGCAGCAGCCCGTCCCCGGCGGCAAGCTCCACCAACGGCTCGCGCGGCGAGGCGAGATTCCCCACTTCGACCCGCCGATCGGTGACCACGCCCGAAACCGGCGCGGTCAACCGGGTAAACGAAAGGCGGGTCTCGAGCGCCTCGACCCGTGCCTCGCTGACTCGAAGAGCGGCGTTCGCGGCATCCAGTTCCTGCGCCGCGGCGAGGCCGGTGCGGTGGAGGTTCTCAACCCGCTTCCAGCTTGCGGTCGCCTCGTCGAGGTTTGCGCGGGCTTCGGCCAACTCCGCCTGGATTTCACGGGCGTCAAGCTCAACAACCAACTGTCCGGCGACGACCCGGTCACCCTCGCGCACCTGCACCGCGGTCACGACACCCTCCGTCTGGGCTGCCACCAGCACCCGCGCGATCGGCTCGAAGGCGCCAACCGCAGTAATGGTGCGTACGGCCGTCTCGGAGCGAACCGCGACCGCCGCGACCCGCGGCGCGGGTTTCGCCTCTTCCAAGATCGCCGTTCGATCGGCGCACCCCCAACCAGTCAGTAGAACCGCGAGCGTCACCAGACGTAATCGCATCGACATCCCTTCCTGCGGCCACCGCGCTTCGGAATGATACTCCAAAAGATCCTCACCTCGATTTCGGCGTCCAGGCTCGAACACTCGTGGGAGCCAACGGTCTGATGTTTGGCTCATCCGTAACTGCGGGAGGTCGAGGTTTGGAGATTCCGGTCAGCAGATTCAGCGACAGGTGCAGCGACAGACTACAGCGGCAGAGGCAGTGAGCGGCGGCCGCGGCAGAAATCCGGGCAGAGGGGAAAAGGAGACGAGGCGCAGAGGGGAGGGTGGGTGGTCCCCTTTTCACCTTTTCACCTTTTCGCCTCTGCCTCTTTGACGAGGGAGGGCGGAACGTTCTAACGTTTAAACGTTCCAACGTTTAACGTTTTTCTGCTACCGTGGTCACAAACGGGGGTGTGGGTGAGCGACGAATCCATCGGGCTGAGGAGCCGGTACGGCATGAACACCGAGGAGTTCTCGGCGCTGATGAAGTACCGCATCATCGAGATCCTCCTGGTGGCATCGCACTACGACTCCTTCATCCTCGAGGAGGACGGACAGCTGACCGAGCTGGTGATTCAGGAGTACCGGAATCTCGACCTCAACCTGCGCTTCGCACCACGGTTCACGCGCGCATCGACGGCATCGGAGGCGCTCGCGCTGCTCGAGGATCGCGACTTCGACATGGTGATCACGACCCCGAGAATGCCGGACATGGAAATCGGCAAGCTGGTCGGCCTCATCAAAGAGGCGCACCCGAAGCTCCCGGTTGGCCTCATCGCCGCCCACGCCTGGGAGCTCCCCTGGCTCGAGGACCTGAGGAGCAGCGGCGGGCTCGACTGGACCTTTCTCTGGCAGGGCAATGTCCAGGCGCTGCTGGCGATGATCAAACAGGTCGAGGACCGCCGGAATGCCGACCACGACATTCTGGTCGGCGGGGTTCAGGCCATCATCCTGGTCGAGGACGAACCCCGCTTCTACTCGGTCTATCTTCCCCACTTCTACACCGAGATCACCAGCCAGACGGGCCGCCTCATGTCCGAGGGTATCAACCTGTCACACCGCCTTCTGAGGATTCGCGCACGCCCGAAGATCCTCCTCGCCCAGACCTACGAGGAGGCGTGGGAGCTGTACGATCGGTTTGCCGGTCGGGTCCTCGGCATCATCACCGATGTCAGCTTTCCACGCAACGGAGTCCTCGACCACGAGGCCGGGCTCCAGCTTGCACAAGATGTCCGGGATCGCGACGAGGATCTACCGATCCTCGTTCAGTCCATGGAGCTGGTGCATCGCGAGCGCGCGCTCGCGATCGGCGCCAAATTCATGAGCAAACAATCGCCGCACCTGCTCGAGGACCTGCGCGAGTACATCCTCGAAAACTTCGGCTTCGGCGACTTCGTCTTCATGCTGCCCGACGGCACCGCGATCGGCCGCGCAGCCGATGTGAGAGGGATGCTTCGCACCCTGGCCGAGGTCCCCGATGAATCTCTGGTATACCACGCGAGCCGCAATCACTTCTCCGCCTGGCTCAAGGCGCGCACCGAGTTCGAGCTCGCCTCGGCCTTGCGCCCGCGCAAGGTCACCGAGTTCGCGTCGCCGACAGAGCTGCGGAGCTACCTGATCGGCACGATCACCGGGTATCTGCGGGAGGTTCAGCGTCACGTCATCACGGATTTCCACGTCGATCGTTTCAACGACTTTACGGCCTTTGCCAAGATCGGCACCGGCTCCCTCGGTGGCAAGGGCCGCGGGCTTGCATTCATGCACAGAATTCTCGCCCGCGAGGACTTCGAGATCGAGTCGGTCGAGATTGTCGTGCCGCAGACCGTGGTCCTCGCTTCGGACATCTTCGAGGGATTCCTCGAGGAAAACCGGCTCCGCGGCTTTGTCGCCCGTAGCGCCGAGATGACGGACCAGGAGATCCTCGACTACTTCCGGCGCAGCCGGTTTCCGCACACTCTGCGGTCGGACCTCGGCGCCTTTCTCGAACGGGTCTGCGACCCGATCGCGGTGCGATCGTCGAGCATTCTCGAGGACTCCGTCTACCAACCCTTTGCCGGCGTCTACTCGACGATCATGCTCCCCAACAACCACCCCTCGCTGGACGTGCGCCTCGCCCAGCTCCTCGAGGCCATCAAGGTCGTCTATGCATCGACCTTCTTCGAGACCGCGCGCGACTACCTCGAGACCACGCCGTATCGGATCGAAGAGGAGCTGATGGCCGTGCTGGTACAGCGCTTGGTGGGCAGCCGCCGGAACAACCGCTTCTATCCGACGTTTTCTGGAGTCGCCTCTTCCTACAACTTCTACCCCTTTGGCGGCATCCTGCCCGATGAAGGGGTCGCCCAGGTCGCGCTCGGTCTCGGGAAGTCGGTGGTCGAGGGTTTCGAGGCCCTCCGCTTCTGCCCTCGCCACCCGCAGACCCTGCCCCAGTTTTCGGCCGTCAAGGACATCCTGCGCAACGCGCAGCGCCGGTTCTACGCGCTCGACCTCTCACGTAACGATGTCATCCCGGGTCTCGAGGTCGACGCCAATCTTCTCCATGAGGACATCATGGAAGCGGTGCGAGACGGCGCGGCCATTCCGATCGCTTCAACCTATGATCGTGCCAACGATCGGATTGTATCCGGCCTCGAGACAGGCGGCTCACCCATCATCTCGTTCGAACCGCTGCTGCGGGGAAGGATCATACCGTTGCCCGAGATCCTCGCCCGGCTCCTCGATGTTTGCCGGACCGGTCTCGCGAGCCCGGCCGAGATGGAGTTTGCGGCCGACATCACGCCAGGGCTCGGCAGCCATCAGACCTTTAACGTGCTCCAGCTCCGACCGATGGTCTTCGAAGACACCGATGTGGACATCGAGCTCGACGATTCGCTGATCGTCAATGCACTGGTGCGGTCGGAAGTCGCCCTCGGACACGGACGCCGGGAGACCATCTCCGACCTGGTAGTCATCGACCCTCGCCGCATGGAACGAGCGCAGACCGCCCAGGTCGCCTTGTCCATCGAACAGATCAACCGAACTCTCAGGAGCGAGGGCAGACAGTCGATTCTGATCGGTCCCGGCCGTTGGGGTTCCCGCGATTCGTGGCTCGGGATCCCGGTCACCTGGCCCCAGATCTCTTCGGCGCGGGCGATTGTCGAGACCGATTTCGTCGATCTCCAAATCGAGCCTTCGCTGGGGTCGCATTTCTTCCACAACCTGACCTGTTACGGGGTCGCCTTTTTTGCGGTCCACGCTCAGGACCAGAGCGGCACCATCGACTGGGAATGGTTTGCCCGCCAGCCGGCCATGAGCGAGGCACTGAACGGCGCCATCCGGCACCTGCGACTCGAGCGGCCGGCCCAGGTCCTGGTCGACGGCTCGAGCAGCCGAGGCGTGATTCTGGAATCCTGAGGGCGGTTGGCTCGAGAGGTGATACTGAACCCATCGCGGCGTCGTGCAACCGAAGAATCGTCACAACCACAAAGCCACAAAGACACCAAGACGAACACAAAGAAAAACACCTTGGTGAAATCCTTTGTGGCTTTGTGTGTTCGTGGTTGCGGTTCATACACGTTCGCACGACGACATCACACATCGTGTTATTTCATGACGCACGGTTTCAATCTGTTGGCTTGGTCCACGTCATTGACCGCGCCCCAACCGCATTTGTGAACCACGTCACAAGTGCCTTGCGCACTCCGAGCTGGTGGAGTATTCTCAACGCCGATGACGACGGCCTGAGCAGTCGTCCGCCGAAAACTCATCTCCCAGGAGGTAGGGCCAATGCGTCCAGTCGAGAAGCTTTTCGCGGAGCAGTTCGTTCGTGGCGTGGTCGCCAAGAACCCCAACGAACCCGAGTTTCACCAGGCCGTCAAAGAGGTCGTGGAATCTTTGGTTCCCGTCCTCGAGCGCCACACCAAGTACCTCGATCATCGAATTCTCGAACGGATCGTGGAACCGGAACGGGTCATCATGTTCCGCGTGCCCTGGATGGATGATCGTGGGGAGGTTCAGGTCAACCGGGGCTTCCGCGTCGAGTTCAACTCGGCGATCGGACCCTACAAGGGCGGTCTCCGCTTCCACCCAACCGTCAACCTCGGAATCCTCAAGTTTCTCGGTTTCGAGCAGGTCTTCAAGAACTCGCTGACTACCCTTCCGATGGGCGGCGGCAAGGGCGGCTCCGATTTTGACCCCAAGGGCAAGTCGGACAACGAGGTCATGCGCTTCTGCCAGAGCTTCATGACCGAGCTCTGCCGTCACATCGGCGCCGATACCGACGTTCCCGCGGGCGACATCGGGGTCGGCGGTCGCGAGATCGGATTTCTATTTGGCCAGTACAAGCGCATCCGCAATCGCTTCGAGGGCGTGCTTACCGGCAAGGGCCTCAACTGGGGCGGCAGCCTCATCCGGCCCGAGGCCACCGGTTACGGCTGTGTCTACTTTGCGCAGGACATGCTGGGAACCCGCGATGACAGCTTCGAAGGCAAGCGGGTCGCGATCTCCGGCTCGGGCAACGTCGCCCAGTACGCAGCCGAGAAGTGTCTCGCGCTCGGCGCCAAGGTGGTCACGCTGTCCGACTCCAGCGGTTTCGTGGTCTTCGAAGACGGCCTCGACCAGGACATGTGGCACGAGGTCCTGGAGCTCAAGAATGTCCGCCGCGGCCGCATCCGCGAGCTTGCCGACAAGCACCCGGGCGTCACCTTCCAGGAAGGAACCGGCGTCTGGAACGTGAAGTGCGACATCGCGTTGCCCTGCGCGACCCAGAACGAGCTCGACGCCGACGACGCCAAGACCCTGATCAAGAACGGCTGCTTCGTCGTCTCCGAGGGTGCCAACATGCCGTCCACCCCGGAGGCCGTGGAGATCTTTGTCGACAAGAAGATCCTCTACGGTCCCGGCAAGGCCGCAAACGCCGGCGGGGTCGCCACCTCCGGTCTCGAAATGTCGCAGAACAGCCAGCGCCTGTCGTGGACCAGCGAAGAGGTCGACAATCGCCTGCGCGACATCATGAGCCGCATCCACTCGGCCTGCGTCAACACCGCCGCCGAGTACGATCAGCCCGGAAACTACGTGGTCGGCGCCAACATCGCCGGTTTCATCAAGGTAGCGGACGCGATGATCGACCAGGGACTGGTATAGGATCGCAACAACTATTCGGAATGAGACGGCGGTGCTTCGGCGCCGCCATCTTTTTTCTAATGAGGAATGAGGAATGAGGAATTCCCGCCCAACCTCCCTCGAGAAAGAAGGGTGGGTTGGGGCATTCCTAATTCCTCATTCCTAATTTCTAATTCGAGCTCTGCTCGTGAGATGATCGTCGAGAGGGAGAAGCAGCATGAGCGACGTCGCCTCCTTCAACCCGTTTGCCGATGCCCAGGCCCAGTTCGACCGACTGGCCGACCTCATGGGGCTGGAGGCGCCAACCCGGGACCTCCTCCGCACACCGGCCCACGAGCACCACCTCAGTTTTCCGGTCCGGCTCGACGACGGCACGGTGGAGGTCTACCAGGGTTTTCGCGTCATCCACAACGACGCCCGCGGACCGGCGTGGGGCGGTGTTCGCTTCCACCCCCAGGAGACGGTCGACACGATTCGCGCCCTCGCCATGTGGACCACCTGGAAAACCGCACTGGTGGACATTCCCCTCGGCGGCAGCATGGGAGGCGTGGTCTGCGATCCGCACGACCTGAGCCCCGGCGAGCTCGAGCGGATATGCCGTGCGTGGGTGCGCCGGGTGGCGCCCATGATCGGGCCGAGCCGCGACGTGCCGGCCCCGGATATCATGACCACGAGCCAACACATGACCTGGATGCTCGACGAGTACGAGGTCTTGGCGGGTGGCCGTAGCCCGGGCGCCATGACCGGCAAGACCCTCGGCGCCGGGGGCTCGCTGGGTCGGCGCGAGGCCGCCGGCTACGGGCTCGTCTACACGCTGCGCGAAGCCCTCAAGGAGCTCGGCGTCGATCCCTCCGCAACAACCGCAAGCGTTCAGGGCTTCGGCGCCGTCGCCCGCCACGCCATCGAGCTCTACACCCGGATCGGAGGTACGGTGAGGTGCGTCTCGGCCTGGGATGCCTCCGCCGGTGCGGCATACGCCTATCGCAAGATCGAAGGCATTGACCTCGACGACCTGCGGACGATTTCGGACCGCCTCGGCAACGTCGATCACGGCGCGGCCGAAGGTCTCGGGTACGAGGTTCTCGATGGCGACGAGTGGCTCGCCCAGGAGGTCGAGATCCTGATTCCGGCCGCCATCGAACACCAGATCACCGCAGCCAACGTGGCGTCCATCTCCGATCGGGTTCGGGTGCTCGCCGAGGGCGCCAACGGACCGACCACCGCCGAGGCCGAGGCCACTATCATCGATCGCGGGATATTTGTCATCCCCGACCTGCTCGCCAATGCCGGTGGCGTCACCAGCTCCTATTTCGAGCAGGTGCAGAGCGCCATGAACTACTACTGGCCGCTCGCCGAGGTCCTGAGCAAGCTCGACCGGACGCTGACCGCCGCATTCATCGCCATCTCCGATCTCGCGCGCTCAAAAAAGCTCTCACTCAGGGATGCCGCCCTGGTGATCGCCATCGACCGGGTCGCGAACCAATGCCGGGAGCGGGGGTGGCTGTAAATGAGTTCTCAATTTTCAATTCTCAATTTTGAATTTCCCAGCACCCATCCCTCGCATCCAGGAGGTTGGGCTGGAATTGAGAATTCAGAATTGAAAATTGAGAATTCGAAGCCCACCCGTTTGTTGATTTCGGAATTCGGAATTCGGAATTCGAATTTCCCGCCCCCCCTCCCCTTTTATTTCTGGGGGCGGGGGGCAACTCAAAACTCAAAACTCAAAACTCAAAACCCGCAGAGTCTGGCGCGCCGATGATCGTCGAGCTGCCGGGGCTGCCGCGGTTCGAGCGCGAGTTTTTTGGCGCCGAGCACAGCCTGACCCGCATCGGCTCCGGCGCCATCGGCGGTAAGGCCTCGGGTTTGTTGCAGGTCAATGAACAGATCCTGAGCCGGCTCGACCGGGATCGGTTTGCGTACGTCGAGGTCGCGGTGCCGACCGCGACCGTGCTTGGCACCGACGTCTTCGACGCGTTCATCGAGCGCAACGACCTCATGGAGCTGGCGCTTTCGGAACGCAGCGACGACCGCATTGCCCACGCCTTTCAACAAGCAGAGCTGCCGGCCGAGCACGTCGGCGACATCCGCGCCCTGATCTCCTGTGTGCACACGCCGCTTGCGGTACGTTCGTCCAGTCTTCTCGAGGACGATCTCGACCATCCCTTCGCCGGCGTCTATGGCACCAAGATGATCCCCAACAACGAGGTCGAGGAGGACGCCCGATTCACCCGGCTCGACGAGGCGATCAAGTTCGTCTACGCGACCGCATTCTTCGCCGAGTCGAAGGCGTACCTGCGGTCGGTCGGGTTGTCGCCCGGCGCCGAGAAAATGGCGATCATCATTCAGGAGGTGGTCGGCCAGCGCGCCGATGATCGCTTCTACCCCTGCGTCTCCGGCGTCGCCCGCTCGCACAACTACTACCCCACCGGCCATGCCCGAGCCGAGGACGGAGTCGTCACCCTCGCCCTCGGGCTCGGCAAGACCATCGTCGACGGCGGCCTCAGCTGGTCGTACTCGCCGGCCTATCCCAAGGCGCCGCCTCCATTCAACGACATCGGCGAGCTGCTGAAAAATACCCAGACCCGCTTCTGGGCGGTCCACATGGGCGCTCCTCCGCCCCACGATCCTATCCGCGAGACCGAGTACCTCGTCCAGCCCGGCCTCGCCGAGGCCGAGGCCGACCGGGCGCTCCGCTACCTCGTCTCGACCTACGACCCGGGGTCTGACCGCCTCAACCCGGGGCTCGATGCCCGCGGCCCGCGCGCGCTCACGTTTGCACCGCTCCTGGGATCACGGCTGATGCCTTTCAACGACCTATTCAAAAACCTGATGGACCTCGCCGAAGAGGCGCTCGGGGCACCGGTGGAGATCGAGTTCGCCATCAACCTCGACCGCCGCGATGCCCTGCCGGCGCGGCTCGGTTTTCTCCAGGTGCGGCCGATGATGGTCGGAGGCGAGGGAGTGGAGGTCGCAGAGGACGAGCTCGATGGGGATCGGGTCGTGATCGCAACCACTCGGGCCCTCGGCAACGGACGCCGCGATGATCTCGTTGACGTGGTGTTCATGCCGCCGGAGGCCTTCGATCCCGCGGCGACGATGCTCACTGCAAAGGACCTCGAGCGCATCAACCTCGAAATGGTGGAAGAGGGCCGCCAGTACCTGCTGATCGGCTTCGGGCGCTGGGGGACCTCCGATGCGTCACTGGGGGTGCCGGTCGCGTGGGGCCAGATCAGCGGCGCGCGGGTGATCGTCGAAGCAACCCTTCCCGAGGTGCAACCGGAGCTCAGCCAGGGATCGCACTTCTTTCACAACCTCCTCAGCTTTCGGGTACTCTATCTGTCGGTGGAACATCATGGCCCGCACGAGATCGATTGGGAGTGGCTGGCCGGGCAGGAAGTCGTCAAATCGACGCCCCGCGTCACACACGTCCGGCTCGCGATGCCCCTCGAGGTGCGGGTCGACGGCGCAACCGGCCGGGGAGTGGTCATCCGGCATGGCTGAGATCTCGTGGTACTCCGACGGCTCGCTCGCACGCTCTCCGGTGTCGTCACGGTGGATCGGACCGCGAATCGAAGCGGGGTAAACCATGGGCGTTGACAAGGATCGTCCCGTCGACAAGCTGCTCGCCTCCCTCCAGGAGCGGGCAAAGGAGCTCAACTGTCTGTACGAGGTGGAGCAGATCCTGGCCCGGCTCGATCTGCCTCTCGAGAAGGCTTTCGAGCAGGTTGTCGACGTGATCCCCCCGGGCTGGCAGTACCCGGACATCTGCCAGGCGATGATCGAGTATCGCAACCAGGTCATCAGCCACGCGGGCTTCCGGCCCACGCCTTGGGTCCTGTCGAGCGACATCGTCGTCCAGGATGAGACCGTCGGCCGTTTGAGCGTCTGGTACGCCGAGGAACGGCCGGCCGAAGACATCGGCCCGTTCCTCAAGGAAGAGGAACGACTCATCCGCACGATTGCCGAGCGGCTCGGCCACAGCATTCTCTTCCATCGCATGTACGAGACGCGCCAGCAGTGGGAAGCCGCGAGCCGCGAGCTCGAGGCGGAAAAGGAGGACCGCTGGCGGGCCCCGATCGAGCTCCTTCGCCGTTCGGATCGCGAGCTCTACCTGAGGATTGCGCGCAAGATGGTCAACCACCTGTGTTGGACCGGCGTCGAGGGCGGCCAGGAGCTCCTGCAGGAGATCTTCGGATCACCGGAGGAGGACGCGAGCCACGACCCCAACTCACCGGCGCGGCCGCGTACGGTCAACGAGGCGATGCTGCTTGCCGGAAAGCCCTTCGAGATCGCCCGCCAATTTCTCGGCGTCGATGTCGTGATGGCGCTGACCCGGGACTGGATCATGGAGGACAAGGCGGGTTTTCTGCCGGCGGTTCTCAACAACCCGCGATCCACACTCTCGGAGGTGGCGAGCGCGCTCAATCGATTCCATCACCTCCTCGCCGACGGCGCCGAGCTGTCGCCGGCGACTCGCAGCGGCATCATCGTCGGTCTCATCCGCCGGTTCCTCACCGACCAGCTGCACTTCATCTCGATTGCCAAGGAGTACCTCAACACGCAGGACTTCCAGGCCCTGATCGAAAAGGTGATCCAGTCGGACGCGATCCACGGCAAGCTCGGCGGCAAGAGCGCCGGGTTGTTTCTGGCCGAGGCCATTCTCCGCAGCGAAGCCTCGGGCGAACGGTCGATCGGCGAGGTCAAGGTGCCACGAAGCTGGTACGTCGCCTCCGAAGGGCTGATGAGCTTTATCGAGTACAACGCCCTCGACGAGGTGTTGCGCCAGAAGTACAGCGAGATCTCCCAGGTCCGGCAGGAGTTTCCAAACATCATCCAACTGTTCAAGAACTCGAGGTTCCCGCGGGAAATCGTCGAGGGCGTGTCGATGATCCTCGACGAGGTCGGTGATGCACCCCTCATCGTGCGTTCGTCGAGCCTCCTCGAGGACCGCATGGGCTCGGCGTTCTCGGGCAAGTACCGCAGCCTCTTCCTCGCCAACCAGGGCAGCAAGCACGAGCGGATGAGCGCGATCCTCGACGCCATCGCCGAGGTCTACGCCTCGGTCTTCGGTCCCGACCCCATCGCCTACCGTCGCGAGCGCGGTCTGCTCGACTTCCACGAGGAAATGGCGATCCTCATCCAGGAGGTCGTCGGCACCCACCTCGGAAACTACTTCCTGCCGGCGGTGGCCGGCGTCGCGTTTTCCAACAACGAGTTTCGCTGGTCGCCGCGGATTCGGCGTACCGACGGTTTGATCAGAATGGTGCCCGGCCTCGGAACCCGGGCCGTCGACCGGGTGGGTGACGACTACCCGATCCTCGCTGTGCCCGGCCAGCCGGGTCTTCGGGTCAACACCACGATCGACGAGATCGTGCGGTATTCGCCGCGCTGGGTGGATGTCATCAACCTCGAGACCGGTAGCTTCGAAACCCACGACCTCGACGGACTCTTGAAGGCCCACGGTACCGACTACCCGGCTTTCGACAAGGTCTTCTCGGTGCTCAAGGACGACGTCCTCCAGAAACCGGTGCCCCTGCTGATCGACCCCCAGCGCGACACCCTGGTCGCCGATCTCGGAGGGCTGGTCAGCTCGACTCCGTTCGTCAAGAACCTGGGAAACATCCTCAAGATCCTGGAGGACGCCCTCGGCACACCGGTGGACATCGAGTTCGCGTACGACGGCGTCGATTTCTACCTCCTCCAATGCCGCCCGCAGAGCTTTGCCGACGAGGACGCGCCCGCACCGATCCCAAAGGACGTGCCCATCGAAGACACGCTCTTTTCAGCCCATCGTTATGTCTCCAACGGCCATGTGCCGGATATCACCCACGTCGTGTACGTCGATGCCGAGGCCTATGCAAATCTCGGCGATCGCACCGAGCTGGTGGCGGTCGGCGAGGCGGTCGGCAAGCTCAACAAACTGTTGCCAAAACGGCAATTCATCCTCATGGGGCCGGGACGCTGGGGCAGTCGCGGCGACATCAAGCTCGGCGTCCGGGTCAGCTATGCCGACATCAACAACACCGCAATGCTGATCGAAATCGCGCGCAAGACCGGTGATTATCTGCCTGACCTGAGCTTTGGCACCCATTTCTTCCAGGACCTCGTCGAGTCCGAGATCCGCTATCTGCCGCTCTACCCGGACGACAACGGATACCTCAACCAGCGTCTGCTCCACCGTTCCCCCAATTTGCTGCCGGCGATGCTTCCCGACTACGAGCACCTCGCGGACACGATCCGGGTCATCGACATCCCATCCGCGAGCGGCGGGCGGGTGTTGCGGGTGCTGATGAACTCCGAGCTCGACGAGGCCGTCGCCATACTCGCCGATCCGCGTGAAGCCCAGAACGAGGCCCAGGCGAGTTTCGAAGCGCGTCCGGCACGCCAGCCCGAAGGCTACTGGCGGTGGCGGATGCAGATGGCGGAGAAGATCGCCGCCGACCTCGACGGCGATCGTTTCGGAGTCGCCGCGATGTATGTGATCGGCAGCACCAAAAACGCCAGCGCGGGCCCGGCGAGCGACATCGATCTCGTAATCCACTTCCGGGGCGACGAAGGCCAGCGCCGGGATCTCGAAACCTGGCTCGAGGGCTGGAGCCGGTGTCTCGGCGAGATCAACTACCTGCGCACCGGCTACGTCAACCGCGAGCTGCTCGACGTCCACATCATTCTCGACGACGACATCGAGAAGCGGACCAGCTTCGCCGCCAAGATCGGCGCCGTCACCGACGCCGCCCTCGAGCTTCCCGTCGGAAAGACTGCCGAGGAGGATCGTTAGAACGTTAAAACGTTAGAACGTTAGAACGTTGCGTTCATCCCGCCCACCCTCCCGGATGCGGCAGAGGGGAAAAGGAGAAAAGGAGAAAAGGGGAAAAGGGGAAAAGGCGACTACCCGGCCTCCCCTTTTCTCCTTTTCACAGATCTATCTATCCAACGTTCTAACGTTCTAACGTGCTAACGTTCTAACGTCGAAGGGCTTGAGCGCTGCCACACCGATACACCAACCAGGATCCGAGACACCGGCCCCACGGGCCGGGGGCGATCCTGCGTTGGGGCGTCGTTGACCGGCTGCTTGGACGACGGAGGAAGCACCCTCCCGGACGGCCGGCTCCATCGGTGGCGCCCGATTTCGAGCTTCTCCGACCGGGAGTCGACCGAGGCCTGGCTGATGTGGCTTGGACACGCCTCGTTTCTGGCTTCGCTTGGGCGGCGAGCGCTTTCTCATTGACCCGGTGTTCTCGCAGCACGCCGGCCGGCTCTACCGCCGCTACCTTCCTCCGCCGCTGACGATGGACCAGCTGCCCGAGCTCACGGCCGTGATGGTCACCCACAACCACTACGACCACCTCGACCGGGCGGCGATCCGTGCCCTGCCCGAGTCGGTCCCGGTGGTCGTGCCGGAGGGCCTGGGGTCGTGGATGCGGCGTTGCGGCCGCCGACAGGTGGTCGAGCTTCGATGGTGGCGGCACACGACCATCGGCGGGCTCCGAATCACATTGGTCCCGGCCTGCCACTGGTCGCGGCGAGGGGTATTCGACACCAACCGCACATCGTGGGGCGGCTACGTCGTCGAGGGCCGCGGCGCCTCGATCTACCACTCCGGGGACACCTCTGCGGCCAACGATTTCGAGGCGATCGCGGATCGATTTCCGACCCTCGATGCCGCAATGCTCCCGATCGGCGGCTACCAGCCGGGCTGGTTCATGGAGCGCTATCACCTCACGCCGGAACAGGCCGGCGAGGCGTTTCTGGCCGTGGGCGCCAAGCGGCTCGTGCCCATGCACTGGGGGAGCTTCCAGCTCACCGACGAGTCATTGTCCGAACCGGCCGAACGCATCGAAAGCTGGTGGCGCGCGCACGGGCCCGGCGACGGGCGCAGCCTCCATCTTCTCGCGGTCGGGAGAACATACCGTGCTGGGGAACACCGATGTTTGACGGCCGCTCGATCCTCGCCGAGGCCGCTGGAGCTGGCCTTTCCCCGCGCATCGGGCGGCGAGGGCGACGCGCGCGCAATCGCCTGGCTCGAGGACCGGATCCGGGCCATCGGTCTCGAGACCTCGGTCGAGTGGTTCTCCTACGACATCGGACCCGCACAGCGCGCCCTCCGGTGGGTGCTGACGACCGCCGCGGTGATGGTTGCGGCCGTGGGGCTCCTGACGCCTCGCTCGCCCCTCGCCGCGGCTCGCTCTCCTGGCGGCGGCGGTGGTTCCGGGCGCGGTCTTTCTCGCCTGGGCACCGTGGCTCGAAAAGCTCTACCGCCGTGACGGTGCAACCCGCACCGCCAACCTGAACGGCCGGCGATCGGCGCCGGCGCCGCGAATGACCCTGATCCTGATGGCCCACCACGACAGCAAGTCGCAGAGCCTGAGCTTTCCGTTCCGGATGGGTCTGACCGCGATCGCGATCGCGGGCGTTCTGAGCCTCGCGGTTCTGGCGGTCTCGGCCATCGTTGGCATCCGGCTTTACCGCGCTCCCCTGGCTGGCCCCGGTCGCGGGCGGCGCCACCGCGCTCGCCGCCATCGCGTTGTCGACGATGACCAGCGGCAACCGTTCGCCGGGCGGGGTCGACAACGCCGGGTCGGTGGCCATCATCCTCGCCGTCGCCCGAGCGCTCCGCGACCGCCTCGCGAACGATATCGAGCTCGTCGTCCTCGCCACCGGCGCCGAGGAGGACCACATGGTGGGCGCCATGCGATGGCTCGATGCGCACGCCGCCGACCACGCCGGTCGACCGACGTACTGCCTCAATCTCGACGGCGCCGGCGCCCCCGGGCGACCGGTCCTGATCGAGCGTTACGGCTTCGGCCGGTTGTTCTCGACCGAAATCTCGGCCGCCGCCCGCCGTGCCTCCGGCCGCCTCGGTCTCCGACCCCGCGGCATCGTGATGCTCCCCGGGATCGGCATCGACGCCATCCCCTTCGCCCACCGCGGCCTCCCCTGCCTGACCCTGTCCAGCGGCTCGCTCGGCCGCGCGACGATGTCGGTCCACTCGGCCAGCGACCGCGCCGACAACCTCGACCCAGACACCCTCGCCGACATCGCCGATCTCGCATACGAAACGCTCGTCGAGCTCGCCGCGCACGAGAGATCGTTAGAACGTTGAACGTTTGAACGTTCCACCCAACCACCCACGTCGCAAACACGAAGGCACGAAGACACCAAGAGGCGCTTGCGAGGATTCACCGACCGGCGAGGGTCCGGCCGTCATTCGACGGCCGGGACCCGCGCCAACTCTCATCTGCTGGGCTCACACCGCTCTATACCTCAAAGCGGGCAAGGCAGAACCGACGCGCCCCCAGCGCGTCGGCCGGGGAGCGGCTCGGCGGCGACGAACGCCCGCGTTCGGAGCGGACGAGCTGCTCCCCGGCGGCCGGCGGAGTTCGTTCGCCGGCTGTTCTGCCGTCAATCCACGCACTCACCTCACAATCTCAGCATCCACCTCTTCGCGTCTTTGCGCCTTCGCGCCTTTGCGTTAATGGGCGGGTGGTTGGATGTGTGCCTATCTGCGTTATCTGCTGCTTCTCCTTCGTGGGCGGGTCGCCTTCGTGATTTCTTTGTGTCTTCGTGCCTTCGTGTTTGCGACGGATTCAAAAATTCATCTCTGTGTTTTCTCTGTGTCTCTGTGCCTCTGTGGTTTTTTTTGAATGGGTTGGCTCAGAGAAGCACGCGCGTCGCGTTTTCGAGATCGTCGAGGTCGAACCACACCAGCGCCAGCTCGGGACCGTGGTGGGCGGCGGTGAAGGCGTGGGTGCGGCCGATGCGGTCGCGCCACGACCCGGTCAGCGCCGCCGATTCGTGGATGTGCCCGTGGAGGGTGACGAGCGGCTGCCGCTCCTCGATCAGACGCTTGATGGCGATGCTGCCGACGTTGACATCGAGCGGCGCGTGGTCGACCGTACGGCCGTCGAGCGCGGCGCGGTCGAGGTCGGTCCGGTACGGCGGCGAGTGGAAGAGCAGCACCGCGCCCGACAGATCGCGTCCGGCGGTCAGGCGGTCGAGATCGCCGGCGATGGTCCCGTGGCGGACGGCGTCGGGCTCGACCGGCACCGTGCGCTGGCCGCGTTCGGGCGAGACGCAGCCCGGATCGGTGAACCGCGAGACGTCGTAGCGCTCCCAGTCCTTGAGCTGGAAGGGCGTCGGTGGCACGTAGGCATAGCCGAGCACGGGGTGCTCGCCGACGGCATCCCAGCGCTCGTGGGCGTAGACCCACAGGCCCTCCACGTGGCCGTCGAGAAATGCCCGCTCGCTGACCCGGTCGTCGTCGTTGCCGAGGATGATAAAGACCCGCGGGGCGAGGTCCTTCATTCGCTCGCGAAGCGCGAGAAACCCGGGCGCCAAATAGTCCGAGATGAAATCGTCCCCGCCGGCCCGCAACGCCCAGTGGTGCGGCAGCAGATCACCGCCGAGAAACACCGCTTGCGGCCGCTCGTTTTCGACCGCGTTGAAGAGCTTGTCGTAACGGTCGCGATGTCCGTGCAGATCGGAGACGAAGAAGCAGCTCGGCCCGGCCATCGCCGAGCTCGCCGGACGCCTCAGGGCCGTCCGACGACGACCCGCAATGTGTCGCCGTCGACGTCGTGTTCACGCGCCACCGCCGTGGGGTCGGCGAGATCGATCACCACGTACAGCGATTGCGGCGTCTCCTCGGGATGGTGGCCGACCCGCACCTGCTGGACCTCGGGGCTCCCGACCGCGATTTCATTGGGCCGGTAGAAGGTCTCGATCCCGAAGATCCGGACCCACACCCGGGGCGGATCGTCGAGCATCGATACCCGCACCGCTGATTCCGAGAGCTTGCCGTTGGCCCGGACCGTGATCACGGTTCCGTCGCCGACCCGGATCGCCGCCACCATCAGGACCCTGGTCGCGGGTCCGGACACGGTATCGACGCGAGGCGCCTCGAAGGCGGTCTCGGAGACCGCCGAGGGTTTGGCCTGCGGCTGCGGTTGTTCTAAGACCTCGACCTGCCCTTCGGGTACGACCCGCTCAGCCTGTCCGCCATGCTCGACCTGTTCGGCCAATTCCGCCAGCGGCTCGACCTCGACCACAGATTGCTCCTGGATCCGCGCATCGGCCTGCCGGTTCACAACCCACCACACGATCGCCGATGCGGCGATCAGAGCTGCGGCGACCGCCAGCAGCGGCCACAGGCGAAGGTCCCTGGGCGGGCGCTGCTTCGGCCGGGGTGTTATCGTGACCTCCGCCGCGGCCGCGGCCGATGGGTGGATCGGCGTTTCGCTCGGCCAGCTCTCCTCGGGCATCAAGCTGATCTCGAACTCCTGCTGCTCGCTGCCGGCATCCCGCGTCGAGGGAGGCTCCACCATCACCTCGGAGGGGCCTGAGCGTCGGTTCGAAAAATCGACATCGTGCTCTTTTGAGACCTGCGAGAGCCACTCGGGGATGACGTCCTCGCTGTGCTCCTGGGCGACGGGACCCGGAGGCGCAGGGGTCGCCTCCTCGGGTTCCTCTGGCGCTTCCTCCAGGGAGGCCTGTTGATAGTTGGCGAAGGGCTCGCCCCCGAGCGCGTCGGTGCCGATGTCTCCGGGTTGGCCGACCCGTGGCCCGATGTCAAAGGCATCACCGCCGGTGGCGATGTGGAAATCGATGAGCTCGTCGATGATCTCGCGGCTCTGATGTTCGAGGTCATCGAACCACAACGCCATTCCCGGTTGTAGCTCCGGGTCGGTCTCCGCCCGCCGCGCCCAAGCCACCACGCCGGTCCCTTCGGCAAGGACGAATCCGTCCGGAAGGAGGAAGCGGAACTGGGCCTTTGTCCCGGTCGGCAGGGGTTTGTCGGTCGCGATAAAGAAGCCTTCATAGTTGAGCCGCGGCGCCATGACCTCGCGGAACTGTCGCAGCGTCTCGAACTCGAGATCGATGATCTTCATGTTCTCGGAGGGACCCCCCGTCGTGTCCGGTTTTCTGCCGCTGTCGGAATTCATGAAATGCCCCTCGGCCGGTGTACTCGGAACGAACACACAATAGCAAATTCACGCGGCTCGCGTACCCGGGGGCTCCGGGGTTCGTGGAATTCTCGACAACATCCAAGCCCCCTGCCCGTGCCGTCGATCGGACAATATGGTGCTAACCTTCGCTGGCGATGAGCTGGAAAGCTTCTTTGTCGATTTCGATACTGGTGGCAACCCCGGCGCTGCTCTCGCCGGCCGGCCAGCCGATGCGCTTCGAGAAGGTGTACGACGGCCACGTCACCCTCAAGATTCCCGCCGACTGGAACCGAATCCCCGAGGAGCTGCTCGAGTATCAGAGCTTGAAATCGGCCGAAGAAAGCGGCGGGCTGACAACCGAGTTCTATCAATACGGCTTCCGCCCCGGCAGTCCCGAACTCGACTTTGCGCTGCCGCAGATCCTGATTCAGATCAAGGAGAGCGGGCGGGTGCGGGATGGCGGATTCCTCCGCTTACCGGGCGTCGTGGAGATTCAGCGGCTGGGCGATGCAGGTCTTTCGGAACGCGCCGGACCCCTGGTGCGTGGGGTGGACCTGGGCGGCGCATTCTACGACCGCGAGGCCCACGCCCTTCACCTCGAAAACATTCTCGATCACGAACTCGAAGGTGAGATCCTGGTCGAGTCGGCGTCGTTTCTTACCGAACGCGGGTGGTTCACCATCCACTGTTACGCACGCCTCTCGGAACGCGATCTGACGGCGCCGCTCTTCGAACGGGTCATCAGCAGCGTGCGATTCGACGACGAGCTGCGGTATCGACCCCGGTCGACGGACCGCTTGCCGCCGCTGTTCATGCCCCTGCTGCTGGCGGCGGTGCTGATCGCGACGGTCCTGGCGTTGGTTCTTGCAAGACGCCGGCGCCGGACCTCGTGACGATCGTCATCGATCACGAGCGCCGGTCGATAACGGCCGCCGTCGGCGATCTTCTCGGCGAGCCGGCACAGCGGTCTATCGGCCTCAGCGGAGCCGGTCTCTCCCGGTTGTGGATCGGCGCCGAGCTCCACCGTCGGATCCAGCTCGATCTCGAGGCCACCGAGCCAGGATTTCAGAGCGAGGTGCCGACGACGATCGATCTCGAAGTCGATGGTTGGACGGTCGAAATCAGCGGCCGGGCCGACGGAGTCGTGTTTTCCGACGGTCGAGCGATTCGAATCGACGAGATCAAGACCCTCCACTTTGCAGTAGACCTCAACAATCTCTACGCCGGTGAACGGCTCGACCGCTTCCGCCGCCAGGCGACGCTCTACGCCTTCATGCTGTCGGCGACCGAAGAACCGGCCGTCGCGCGGTTGATCCTGGTCGACATCGTCTCTCACGAGGAGCGGGACGAGGAGATTCCGTGGACCCCGGTAACGGTACGGGCGTGGCTCCGGCAGCAGCTCCACCGGCTCATCGCCCGCGAGGAGCGACGCCTGGCCCGGCTCGAAGAGCTCAAAACGGCGGCGGAGACGCTCCCCTTTCCGCACCCGCAGCTGCGGCCGTCGCAGGCGGAGATCGGCGATGCCGTTGCCGGCGCCCTCAATGACGGCCGCCACCTCCTCATGCGCGCGCCCACCGGCTGCGGAAAGACCGCTGCCGTCCTCCACCCGGCGATACGCTCGGCCCTCGGTCGCGGTCAACGGGTGTTTTTTCTGACCGCCAAGACCCTCCAGCAGCGGATCGCGGTCGACACCTGCAGGACCATGCAGGCCGGAGTCTTCCGCAGCCTCCAACTGCGCGCAAAGTCCAAGATGTGCGCCAACACCGAGATCGTCTGCCACGAAGAGTACTGCCCCTACGCCCGCGAGTACGGGCTCAAGCTCGTGCGCACCGGCCTCCTCAAGAACCTCCTCGACGAAACCGAGCACCAGGACCCCGACCACGTCTTCGAGGCTGCAAGGGAACATGCTGTCTGTCCCTTCGAGGTCAGCCTCGACCTCCTGCCCGATGTTGACCTGGTGGTCTGCGACTACAACTACGTCTTCGACCCGACGATCGGTCTCCGCGCCCTGGTCAACGGCGATGCACTCCGCGACTCGGTGTTGATCATCGACGAGGCCCACAACCTGGTCGATCGCAGCCGCGAGTACTACTCACCCGAGATCCGCACGGATCTCCTCGAACGAGCGCGCGCCTTCCTTGCGAGCCGCACGAACCCGGTGTTCGACGAGCTCGCGGAGCTGGTTGACGAGCTGGATGAGGAGCTTCGCCGGCGGGTCGCCGAGAGCCTTGGCGACCACGGCCACGACGAGGGACCCGCCGATCTCGATGAGGAGAGGATTTCCGATCTGCGGATCGCCTTTGACGGCGCCATGCTGAGCTATTTCATGTACAAGCGCGAGCACGAATTGTGGATGGCCGACGACCCGGTGCTCGACGTCTTCCTGACGCTGACGAGGTTCCACAGGGTGCTGTCCCTCGGCGGCGACGAGTTCGTGCACATCGCGGCCCGGGAAAGCGAAGGCGGCGCGAAGCTCAAGATCTTCTGCCGCGACGCATCGCGGTTTGTCGGCGAGGTGCTCGACGGCAGCGCCTCGGCGATCGCCATGTCAGCCACCCTCGAACCCTTCGATTTCTACCGCGACCTGCTCGGCTTCGACGCCCACCGCACCGACGAGCTCTCGATCCCGTCGCCGTTCCCGCCCGAAAACCGGCTCGTGATGGCGATCGGCGACGTCGATACGACCTACCGCCACCGCGCCGCGAATTACGATCGGATCGCGAATTGGATCGCCCGACTCTCCCACCCAACGGCCAACGTCCTGACCCTGTTTCCGAGCTACGCGTTCCTCGAGGCGGTTCACGACCGCCTCCCCCCGGTCCCGCACACCGTGGTCGCCCAACGATCAGGCTTTAGCGACGCCGAACAGGGCGCGATCATGAATGCCCTCGGCAGCGGCAAACCCCATCTGCTGCTCGCAGTCCTCGGCGGCATCTTCGCCGAGGGCGTGGACTATCCCGGCGAAATGCTGTCGCAGGTCATCGTCGTTTCCCCGGGCCTGCCGCAGTACAACCTCGAACGGGAGCTCCTCAAGGGCTATTACCAGGAGTTTTACGAACACGGCTTTGGCTACGCATATCTGGTGCCCGGCCTGACGCGCGTCGTCCAGGCCGCCGGCCGGCTCCTGCGTTCGGAGAACGACCGCGGCGTCATCGTCGTCATGGGCCGGCGGTTTCTCGACCCGCGCTACGCAAGCCTCCTGCCCGACGAGTGGACCCTCGGTGATCCGTCGAATCTTGTCTACGAAGACCCCGAAGCCGCCGTTCGGGAATTCTTCAATAATTCTTAATTCTTAATTCTCAATTTTGAATTGCCGCCCAACCACCCCGGACGATGGGAGGGCGGGTGGGAATTGAGAATTGAGAATTGAGAATTGAGAATTCACCGTCCCATCGCCGCCTCGATATCGGCGACCGACTTCGGAATCGGTGGCCCGAGCACGCGGTGGCCGTCTTCGGTGATGAGAACATTGTCCTCGATCCGGATACCGCCCAGTCCGCAGTAGTCCTCGAGCCTCTCGTAGCGGATGAACTTCTTGTGCAGGCCCTCGCCCTGCCAACGCTCGATCAGCGAGGCAATGAAGTAGATCCCGGGCTCGATGGTGATGACAAAGCCGGGCTCGAGCCGCTTTGCCAGACGCAGGGCGGCGAGGCCGAACTGGGTCGAACGCCGGGCGCCCTCGTCGTAGCCGACGATATCGCCGAGGTCCTCCATATCGTGGACATCGATACCGATCATGTGTCCGAGCCCGTGCGGGAAAAAGATGGCGTGCGCGCCGGCCGCGACCGCGGCTTCCACGTCGCCCTTCATGAGACCGACATCCTTGAGACCCGTGACGATGGTGCGGGCCGCGAGCAGGTGGAGCTCGAGGTTGGTCTTCCCGGGAGCGGCGGCCTCGATAGCGTTCATGTTGGCCGCCAGGACGACCTCATAGATCTCACGCTGCTGTGGCGTGAAGTGGCCGGAAACCGGCATCGTTCGAGTGATGTCCGACGCGTAGAACTTTGCTGACTCGGCGCCGCTGTCCACCAGCAGCAGATCTCCGTCTTCGAGAGTGTTGGCGTAGCTCGTGTTGTGAAGGACGTCGCCGCAGACGGTGACGATCGGGCTGAAAGCCTGCCCGCGGTCACGGGCCACGGCCTCGGCCTGGTGAACGGCCGCGATCTCGGCCTCGGTCCGACCCGCCTTCACCGCGCCCATGGTCGCGCGGTACATCTCGGCGGTGACCGCGAGTGCGTCGTTCATCTCCGCGATCTCGAGGTTGTCCTTGACCGACCTCTGCGCCACAATCGCCCGCACCAGGTCGGTCGAGGTCCCGGCTGCGACTTCCCCCGGCTCGCGACCAAAGAGGCCCGCCAGGCCAAGGCTCCGCTCCGCCCGGTAAGGAGGAAGATAGTGCACGCCGGATCCACCGCCCTCGAGCTCTGCCAGCCGAGAGGCCAGACCGCCGATGTCGGCGAATTCGGCGATGCCCGCCGCGTTCGCGTGGTCGGCGAGGGTCGGGTGCGGCCCGTGCCAGATGATATCGTCCGGGTGCTCCGGGGTGCCGTACAGCACCTCCCGACCGTCCGGCTCGATCAACAACGTCAACCCGGCCTGGCTGACACCCGCGTAGTAGAGGAAGTGCGAGTCCTGGCGGAACGGGTACACGTTGTCGGTGTAGTTTCGCGGCGCCTCGCCGTTGCCCATGATCAGAATCGCGCCCTCGGGAACCGCGTTCCTTAAAACCTTGCGTCGCGCGCCGTAGGTGCTGGCATCCATGCTGGCCTCCTTGTGTGTCCCTGGATTATGCACTATCCCGCTGTCGCTCGAGCCGCAGAGCGGGATTAAGTTGAGAAAAGTGAGTTTGAGTGCCCACGCGCCGTCCCCTACGATTGCAGAGGACGTTAGAACGTTACCCGCTCAACCTCAGACCCAATTCTCGGAATGAGATTGTCCCTTGAAACGTTTTAACGATTTAACGTTCTAACGTTTAACGATGCTGCCTCCGGAATCTTCAACCCGGCGACTGCGTTGATTGAATCGTGACGTCCCTCAGAGCCACGCTCTGCATCTGTCTCCTTGGAGCCCTCATGACCCACGCCTCCTCGACCGATCCTGCACCCGGGAAAAACCACCTCGCCGCCTCGAAGAGCCCCTACCTGCTGCAGCACGCCGACAACCCGGTCGACTGGTACCCCTGGGGTGACGAGGCCTTCGCAACGGCGCGCACGGAGGACAAACCGATCTTCCTCTCGATCGGCTACGCCACCTGCCACTGGTGCCACGTCATGGAGCACGAGAGCTTCGAAGACCCGGAGGTGGCGGCGCTGATGAACCAGGTCTTCGTCAACATCAAGGTCGACCGCGAGGAGCGGCCCGACATCGACCAGGTGTACATGAAGGTCTGCCAGATGATGACCGGCGGCGGTGGCTGGCCGCTCACCATCATCATGACCCCGGACAAGCAGCCCTTCTACGCTGCCACCTACCTTCCGCGCACGAGCCGATACGGCCGCATCGGCATGCTCGATCTCGTACCGCGGGTCGAGACGCTGTGGAAGACCGACCGCGAGAGCATCCTCGGGACCTCCCGCCAGATCTTGAACGCCCTCGAAAAGACCGAGTCGCGAACACCGGGCGGCGCCCTGGACCCGGCGGTCATCGACACGGCCTATAGCCAGCTGCGCGGCAGATACGACGCCACCGACGGCGGCTTCGGCTCGGCGCCAAAGTTTCCGTCGCCCCACAACCTGGTCTTTCTGACCCGCTACTGGCGGCGAAGCGGCAACGCCCAGGCGCTCGAGATGGTCGTCCACACCCTCGAACAGATGCGTCTCGGTGGGATCTACGACCAGATCGGTTTCGGCTTTCACCGCTACTCCACCGACGCCGAATGGCTGGTGCCGCACTTCGAGAAAATGCTCTACGACCAGGCGATGTTGGTCTTTGCCTACACCGAGGCGTGGCAGGCGACCAGGAACCCGGTCTTCGAGCGCACGGTGCGCGAGATCATCACCTACGTGCGACGCGACATGACGTCGCCGGAAGGCGCCTTTTTCTCGGCCGAAGACGCGGACAGCGAAGGTGAGGAGGGCCTCTTCTACCTCTGGACCCTGCCCGAGGTCGAGGAGGTTCTCGGCAAGGAAGACGCGGCCTTTGCCGCCTCGGTGTGGAATCTTGAGAGCGACGGCAACTTCGCCGACGAGGTCAAGGGCGAACGCACCGGCCGCAATATTCCGCACCTGGGTCAAAGCCCCAGAGACGCTGCGGGCGCCTCCGCGATGGATCCCGAGGCGTTCGATACCAGGCTCGAGACCGTGCGCGCTCGTCTCTTTTCCGCCCGCGAGAAGCGGGTCCACCCCCTCAAGGACGACAAGGTGCTGAGCGATTGGAATGGCTTGATGGCGGCGGCGATGGCCTTCGCCGGGCGGGTCTTCGCCGAGCCGGAATGGATCGGTTCCGCTGCCGCGGCGACCACATTCGTCAACACCAAGATGCGCGGCGAAAAGGGACGGCTGCTCCACCGCTACCGCGCCGGCGACGCCTCGATCCTCGCTTTTCTCGACGACTATGTCTTTCTGACCTCGGCCATGCTGGAGCTCTATGACGCGACCCACGACGCGGGCTACATGGAAGGTGCCATCGAGCTCCAACGGCAGACCCTGAAGCTCTTCTGGGACTCCGCCGGAGGCGGCTTCTTTTTCACGGCCGACGACAACGAGCAGCTGCTGGTGCGGCAGAAGGAGATCTACGACGGCGCCGTCCCTTCCGGAAACTCGATGGCTGCGGACAACCTCGTGCGCATCGCCCGACTCACCGGCGAATCGGAGCCTCTGACGAGCGCCGACCAGATCTTTGCCGCGTTCTCGAGCGAGGCCGGCCAGATGCCCTCCGCACATTGCCAGCTGATGTCAGCCATGCAGCGAGGCGCCGGCGTCTCGCTGGAAGTGGTCATTGCCGGCGAGGCGGGAGCCGACGACACCGAGGCCCTGGTCGCCACCGTCGGCGAATTGTACCTGCCGCAGGCGGCCGTGTTGCTGGTGCCGCCTGGCGCATCCGGCGCAGCGATCCGCACGCTGGCCCCGTTTGCCGAGAGCTACGGGCCCGTCGACGGCAGGGCCGCCGCCTACGTCTGTCGCGATTTCACGTGCCAGCTGCCGACCACCGACCCCGCCCGGCTGGCGGAGTTGCTTCGAGAGGCGGCGACGCATTCGTTGAAACGTTCAACGTTAGAACGATAGAACGTTCCCACCCAACCACCTGGAGAAGGCAGAGGCGAAAAGGGGAAAAGGGGAAGAGGAGACCACCCACCCTCCCCTTTTCTCCTTTTCTCCTTTTCTCCTTTCTCCTTTTCAATTCCAGGGTGAGATGAATCACCCAGCCTTTTAACGATCTTTCGGATGGACGGATTCGCGCAGACGGATCAGTCCCGCTACCATGACTCCTGATGATCCAAACCCCCCTCCGCGAATGCCACGACCTCAGCCGCGGTTGGGAGTTCGTGCGAGGAAGGGCCGGCCGCGGGTGGTTGGCGGGACGGCTTGAGGCCGGCGAGCAGGTCGATCTCCCCCACTGTTGGAACCGCGGCGACACCTTTCAGTACGGCCGCCACAGCTACTCCGGATGGGGCGCGTACAGACGGGTTATCGACATCCCGGCGACCGCCGCCGACGGCGGCGGCTGGCGGCTGCGGAGCGGCGGCTTCTACGGCATCGGTGAGCTTTGGCTCGACGGCGCCCGCCTGAACCGGTTTGACGGCCAATACCTCGGATTCTCGGTCGGACTTCCGGGTCGCCTCGGCCCCGGCCGCCACCTGCTCGCGGTACGGCTCGACAACCGCTGGCACAAGAACGTGCTTCCCGGAACGCCCGAGCCCGATTTTCTGTTGTACGGGGGGCTTGCCGGCCGGGTGTGGCTGGAGCGTCAGCCCGCGACTCGCATCGAAGCCGATCGGGTCGAAATCGCGTGCACCCGCGGCCGGGACGGCGCCGAAGTCGTCGAGCTGCGATGCGCGATCGCCGGTCGGGCGGCCGGCCAGCCCGTGGGCACGTTGTCGTGGACCGTCAGCGACAGCGAGGGATCCGAGATCGCCGCGGCGGAACCGATCCGGGTGGGCGCCGGCCCGGCGGTGGTCAGGACCACGGTCCCGGCGCCGCGGTGCTGGTCGCCTGACGAGCCCAAGCTGTATTGGGCCGAGGGCCGGTTGGAGAGCGACAGCGGTGTTGTGGACGTGGTCCGGGTCCGCTTCGGAATCACCCGCGCCGAGTTCCGCCCGGATCACGGGTTTTTTCTCGACGGCCGGCGTGTCGAACTCCACGGCTGCAACCGCCACGAGTCCATCCCCGGCCTCGGCAATGCGCTCCCCGAGGAGCTCCAGCGGTCGGACGCCCGCCTCCTCAAGGACTACGGCTGCAACTTCGTCCGGCTCTCCCACTACCCGCAGCACCCGGCCTTCCTCGACGCCTGTGACGAGCTCGGGGTCCTGGTCTACGCCGAGATCGCGAGCTGGAAGAGCGTCCGTTCGGCCCGCGGCTGGCGGCGCGCGGCGCGGCGCCAGATGCGCGGGCTGATCGTCCGCGATCGCCACCACCCCTCGATCATCCTGTGGGGTATGGGCAACGAGTCGCGTTCGCGCCGGGCCTACCTCGAGCTCCGCGAAATCGCGAACACGCTCGATCCGGCCAGACCGGTCACCTATGCCGAGAACCACCTCTACCGCGCCCGCCGCGAGCGCACCCTCGGCATTCCCGATGTCTGGGGGGTCAACTACGAGCTCGACGTCCTCGAGGAGGCGCGGGAGGCGGGCCGGCTGCGAAACGTCATCCTCTCCGAGTGCTGCAACCACCCGACCAGCGTCAAGGGTGACGACCGCGAGGAGCTGACGCAGGTCGCGGTCCTCGAGAAGGAGTGGACCGCGATGGCCGACCGCCCCTATCTCGCCGGGCACGCTATCTGGGCTCTGAGCGACTACGCCACCGAGCATCGCGACCGGTTCCGCCGGCTCAACGGTCTCTTCGACGCCTGGCGGCGGCCCAAGATGGCGGCCGAGCTCTTTCGCGCCCGCTACGCCGCAGCGCCTTTCGTCTCCCTCATCGTCACCGGCGCCACGCGCTGACGCACGAACCCTCCACGCATTCACCAACTGCGATCGCCTCCGGGTCGTGCGCGACGATGAGCCGGCGATCGAGCTCGAGAATGCTCTCCACCACACGGTGGATCTCGGAGCGTGTTTTAGCGATTTGACGGTCGAGGGTGTTCGAGGAGAGGTCGTGGTGCGCCGCACACTCCGCGCCTGGGGCGCGCCGGCAACGGTGGCCATCACGATCGACGACAACGCCAGACCGGGACGGACCGTCTTCGTCGACCTCGCGGTCGTCGATGGCAAAGGGACGCCGGTGCGCGATTGGAACGGGCACCTCCAGGTCGCGGCCGAAGGCGACGCACGGCTCTTTGCATACACCGACGCCGGCGAGGTGTTGATGGTGCGCGGCGAAGGCCGCGCCTACCTCGAGCTCGGCCGCTCGGGCACCGCGATCCTCATCACCGCCCGCGCCGGCGGCCTCGAGCCCGGGAAGGCGCGATGGCCCACGTCATCCTGATCAGCGTCGAACCCGGGCGTTGCCCGCCCAGATGCTCCAGATCTGCTCTTCGTCCGCCGGTTGGGCGTAGTCGGTCAACAGGGTCGTCACCAGGGCGCCGCTCGCCCACCCGAATTGGATCCATTTTTCGGGCGCCCAGCCCCTGAGCATGGCGTAGAGCATGCCGCCGACAAAACCGTCGCCACCGCCGATGCGGTCGAGGACCACGATCTCCCGCGGCTCGACGACGTGCCACTCGTCGCCCACCGCTGCGACGGCGCCCCACAGATGGGCATTGGCGCTGATGACCTCGCGCAGGGTGGTGGCAAAAACCATCGTCTCGGGGTAGGCCTCCTTCGCCCGGTCGATCATGCCCTTGAAGGTCTCGATCTTTGCGGCGAGATCCTTGCCCCCCGCTTCCGGGCCCTCGATACCGAGGCAGAGCTGGAAGTCTTCCTCATTACCGACCAGCACGTCGGACAAGGAGGCGATCTCGTGGAATACCCGGTGCAGCTCGTCTTCACGATTGGCCCAGAACGAGGCGCGGTGGTTGAGATCGAAAGAGATGCGGCTGCCGCACTTTTTGGCGGCTCGAGCGATATCCAGGCAGAAGGCGCTGGTCTCGCGGGACAGGGCAGCGACGAGCCCCGACATGTGTACAATTCGAACACCTTCGCTCCCGAAGATCCGATCGAAGTCGAAATCCCTGGCGTTGAGGGTGAGTCCGACCTCGCCCGCGCGGTCATTGTGGACGCGTGGCCCGCGTGAGCCGTAACCGGTGTCCGCCATGTTGATCTGGTGGCGGTATCCCCAGGGTCCTCCCTGATCGACCTCCCGGCCCTCGTAGTCGATGTGGCGACCCGCCAGGTCGTCCTTGATCATGCGCGAGATCGGGCTGCCCTTGACAAAGGCCGTCAGGACCTTTACGGGGAGGCCGAGATAGGAGGAGACACTCGCCACGTTCGATTCGGCGCTCGTGACCTCCATGACGAATGTCTTGCTGCAATGAACTCCCTGGCCGTTGGTCGGCGTCAGGCGAACGCCCATGCTGGTGGGCACCAGAAGTGCGTATTTGCAGTCTTCACGAAACGTGATCATTTCCTTCTTCTCCTTCTCGGCTCAATCGCTCGCGGTGATGGGTTTCCGAATTCCGAATTCTCGGCTTCATGCCTGGTAGGTGTTCGCAGTGACATCGCCGCCACGACCGGTCCAGTCGGTGTGGAAGAACTCGCCCCGCGGGCGATCGACCCGTTCATAGGTGTGGGCGCCGAAGTAGTCGCGCTGGGCTTGGAGCAGGTTGGCTGGCAGCCGGCCGTTGCGATAGCCATCGAAAAAGGCCAGACCGCTGGACATCGCCGGCACCGGGATGCCCATCCGCACCGCTCTCGAGACCACCCGCCGCCACGCCGCCTGTGCGTTTTCGACGGCTTGCTTGAAATAGGGGTCGAGCAGGAGGTTCGAAAGGTGCGGGTCCTTGTCGAAGGCCTCCTTGATCTTGCCGAGGAAGGCCGAGCGGATGATGCAGCCGCCGCGCCACATCAGTGCGATGCCGCCGTTGTTGAGGTTCCAGCCATACTCCTTGGCCGCGGCACGCATCAGCATGTAGCCCTGGGCGTAGGACACGATCTTGGCCGCATAGAGGGCCTGCCGAAGATCATCGACAAAGGCACCGGTGTCGCCGTCAAAGCTCCCATCCGGGCCCCTCAGCACCTTGGAGGCCGCAAGCCTTTCGTCCTTGAGGGCCGAGAGAAACCGCGCCAACACCGCCTCGGCGATGAGGGTCAAGGGCACGCCCATCTCCAGCGCCGAAATCGCGGTCCACTTGCCGGTGCCCTTCTGGCCCGCAGCGTCGAGGATCTTTTCCACCACCGGGTCGCCTTTCTCGTCCCTGAAACCGAGAATGTCGCGAGTGATCTCGATGAGATAGGAATCGAGCTCACCCTCGTTCCACTCGGCAAACACCTCGTGCATGCGATCGCAATCGAGCCCGAGACCCTCTTTCATCAGGTGGTAGGCCTCGCAGATCAGCTGCATATCGCCGTACTCGATCCCGTTGTGGACCATCTTGACGAAGTGCCCGGCGCCGTTTTCTCCCACCCACTCACAGCACGGGCTGCCGTCGTCCACCTTGGCCGAGACCGCCTGGAAGATGGGTTTCACATGCGGCCAGGCGGCAGGCGACCCACCGGGCATGATGGAGGGTCCGATGCGGGCGCCCTCTTCACCACCCGACACACCGGTGCCGATGTAGAGCAGGCCCTTGGACTCCACGAAGGATGTTCGCCTTATGGTGTCGTTGTAGTTGGAGTTGCCCCCGTCGATGATGATGTCGCCCTGGTCAAGCAGCAGGATCAATTTCTCGATGAAATCATCGACCGGTTGGCCCGCCTTGACCAGCAGCATCACCCTGCGCGGTGTCGCCAACGCACCGACCAGCTCCTCGAGTGAGTGGGTGCCGACGATTTCGGTGCCCTTGGCGTTGCCCGCGAGAAACTCATCCACCGTCTCGACCGTGCGGTTGTAAACCGCCACCTTGAAGCCATGGTCGTTCATGTTCAGAACCAGGTTTTGTCCCATCACCGCCAGACCGATGAGACCGATGTCCGCTTTCACCGTCATTCCACTTCCTCCGTGATTTGATTGTCTTCTGTGACTCGATACAGCTGTTCGCCAGCCCGACGCACCAGCAAGACGCCCTCGTCCTCGCGGTCGGCCCACTCGTCGAGATCCACCCGCGCGGGATCCAGGTAGCCGAGTCCGATCGCCTCGCAGCGTTCGCGCGGGATGCCGGTGGCCAGGGTCACGCGAATCCGGGCCTTCTCGACGCCACCGATGAAGGTGCCGCCTCCGCGCAGATGGGTAGAGTGCGCCAACACGCCCCACGGAATATGATTGAAACGATCCCACTGGGCGGTGAAGTAGTCGCGAACGTGGTAGCCGATCTGGTCGAGGTATCGTCCGTGAACATAGGACACCTCGGTGATATGGGGCGCGTAGATCACGACCTCGCCGTCGTCGGCGATCGCCGGTTCGAGCTTGTACATCCCCTTGGCGCCTGTCCACAGATCGTCATACATCTCCGGCATCACCGACAGGACCCGTTTGAAGGGTTTGTCGACCCACACGATGTCGAGCTCGGCGGACAACTCGGTCGCCGCCCGCCACGCCTCCCTCATCCCACCCATGAAAACGCCGTGCAGGTCCTGCCCGTGCATCACCAGGGCGATCAGACTCCTCGGTGTCGGAATGAACGACGCGGCCCGGTCGATAAGACGCCGCACGGGGGTCTCGCGAACGCCGATGATCGATTGGCTCGTCACCAGCGCACCTACCCAGTGGGTGGCGTCGATCACCTCCTGGCCGGCAACCCCGGGCACGAAGTACTTGTTGCCGCCGGAAAAGCCGGCCACCTCGTGTGGAAAGACCGGGCCGCAGACCAGGATGTGGTCGTAGGTCGTGCTCCCATCCTCGTCGCCGACAAGCCGGTTGAGGCGCACCGCGATATCCATCTCGAGCATGCCGTCGGTCTCGGCCGCGACCTCCGAAGCCGGGATCGTACCCAAGGTCGCGAAGGTGTCGGGCGACTCCCAACGGTGGTTGAAGACCCGCGACGAACCCGCCCTCCCGTCGACCACCGGGGTGTCCAGGAGCCGACTCTTGGCTCCGTCATCCATCGGCGGGTGGGTGCCGAGGGCTATCAGGTAATCGAGGGCTTCGACCTTCGAGCCGAGGACGTCACCGAGCAGACCGAAGAGCAGGCCGATCGGCGCCGTCCGCGTCCCGTCCGGGATGACGACCAACACCCGCCGGCCGCTCAAATCCAGCCGCCCGATGCCCTCGCACAAGATTTCCCGGATCTCGATGTCGCTGAGACTTCGTTCGGTATTGACGCATTCGACAAACATGCGCAGCCCCTCAGATGGTCATGGCGGTAAAACCGCCGTCGACACGGACGATGGAGCCGGTCACGAAACTGGAGGCCTTTTCCGCTGCCAACCACACCACCGCGCCGGCGAGCTCGTCGGCCTCACCGAACCGGGCCATCGGGGTATGGCCCATGATCGACGCGGTGCGTTCCTCGGTCAGGAGCTTTCGATTCTGTTCGGCGGGAAAGAACCCCGGTGCGACGGCGTTGACCCGGACCCCGCTCGGAGCCCACTCCCGAGCCAGGAACTGGGTCAGATTGTTGACCCCGGCCTTGGTAATCGAGTAGGTGAAGACCTTCGAAAGCGGCGGTCCCGACGACGCCGATGAAATATTGATGATCGAGCCCCCCTCGCCGCGATCCACCATCTCCTGGCCGAAGATCTGGCAGGCCAGGAACATGCTCTTGAGGTTGACGGTCATGATCCGGTCCCACTCCTCCTCGCTAATCTCGAAAAACGGCGTTCCCGAGTTGATTCCCGGAGCGTTGAGAAGAATGTCGACCCGTCCCCACAGGCTCAGGACCTGACCGAGTGCTTTGCGCAAATCGCCCTCGCTGGTGGCGTCGATCGCCATTCCGAGGGCCTCGACGCCGGAGGTATTGCGGATGGAATCCGCGCGTCGGCCCGCCGCCTCGCCGTTGAGATCGAGGACAGCCACCCGCGCCCCCGCCGCACCCAGGGCCTCCGCCATTGCGCCGGCCAGCACCCCGCCGGCACCGATCGCGACCGCCACCTTGCCATCGAGCGAAAACAGATCTTCCAGATAACTCATCTTCAGTCTCCACTGGCGCCGGCAAAGGGCGCCGTGTGGCGCCGGAAGTGCGCCACCAGGTTGAGGTGGTGCGCCGCTTCGTGCTCCTCGAGCGCGATCAGCAAACGTCCCTTGAATAGATACTCGCCGTCCGAGTCTTTCTCGGTCAGGACCCGGCCAAAGGTCACGTGCAGGACCTGGCGCGCGTCGTCGTCCTCGAATAGCTTCGGGAGTTCTGCACCCGTCAATTCCGCCCCCTTCGGAACCCGATCGAGGTCGGCCGACACGTGGTAGGTGCGCCGCTCGTGCTCGTAGAGCGAACGCGAGAAATCGAGGATCTCGCGGAACAGCGCCGGTTCGCAGTGAGCGATCGTCCGCAACGCCTCGAGATAGCTCGTTCCCGCCGTCTTGACATGGACGCCCCCGGCGCCGATGTCGCCGATCACCCTGTAGACCGAAAACTTGTCGCTTCCGGAGTGGATGCTGATCTTGTAGGGGCCGAATGCATCGGCGATGGCCAGGTGTTTGAGGTACTCGGCCCGGAAGAGGTCGAGGTCGCCGCGATAGTCGATGCCTTTTTCGAAGTCGCCGACGAATCGCGGCGCCAGACTTATCCAACGAACCCCGAGCCTGAGCAGCTCCGAGGCCACCAACAGGTGTTCGAAGGGTGAGGTGACCGATGCTGTCTCGTCCACCGAGATTTCGACCTCGAAGGGCCGTGCTCCCATGGTAGCCGCGATGTGGCGGTACATTTTCGCCGCGTGGGCCAGCGACGCCCCGTATTTGACCCACGCCCGGTGCACATCCACCGCGTCAGGTTCGAGGACGAGATCCGACCCGACGTGGAGCGCTGCTCCCGTGTATCGGGCCAGGGCACCGGCCGGCGACTCCTCGAGATCGTTCCACGGAAGGCCTCCAAAGGCCTCCTCCAGCGCCGCGGCATCCATCTCGTCCGCTGCGTCGACCACGTGGTCGCCTGGGTCGATGGTGAACATGGTGAACCCCGCCGCCGCCATCCGCTCCACATCCTCCGGCGTCTTGAGGTGGTCGGCGTCCGCGCCCCAATCGTCAGTCCAACCCTCCTCGATCACCGCCCAGGTGGCGGCATCCATGACCTCGTCGGGCGACCGCTCGGTGCGCTCGAGCTCGCGGATCGACTGCTGGGCCAGAACCGGTTTGAACCGGCTGCCCCTCAAGGCGCGCAGGTGGGCGGGCCCGGCGATGCCGAGGCGGTCGCCGAGACCGAAGCTGTCAGCGAGACCGAGCGGTCTGGGCCGTGCGATCTCGCAGACCTCCCGCACCGCGACCGCGTTGTGGTGGTCGATCTCACCGCAACAGCACTCGACTCCACCTTCCTCCGGCCAGTTCTCGCCCGAGAAGCCCTTAATCAGCCCCGATCCTTCCAGATCCGCTACGAGGATACGCCGCTGATTGCCCAACCGGCCCACCATCAACGCACCTCCGTCGATCCACGCAATGGATCGCGGAGAGACCTCGAGCCCGGCTCCCGACGGCAATTGAATGACGATCCTCCCGACCTCAGCCTGCGAAGGGATCTCGCGGATGGATTCCAATTGTCGGCGAAGTTTCATTCAGCCTCCTCGAGCTCAGGGCCCACTGACTTCGTCGGTTGCTGCGCGGTTGAGCTCAGCCTTCACCTCCAGGGCAAGCGTGTTCTGAGCCCACCGAAGATGCTCGCCCATTTCACGTCGTGCCGACTCGACATCGCCCGCGCGAATCGCCTGGTAGATCTGGCGGTGCTGCTCGGCAGCTTCATCCGCGCCACGCCAGCGATCGACCGTGCTTTTTCGCTGGTCGTAGAAAAGGTCGGCGACCATTTCCATGATCGCGGCCATGAGAGGATTTCGCGCCGCCGCCGCGACCGCTCGATGAAAACGGATGTCGTGAACCAGAAAGCGGTGGACGTCATCGCGGGACGCGAACATCTCCATCACCTCTTCGGAAATCGCGGCCAACTCCTCGCCGCCGGCCCGTTCCGCGGCAAGCCCCGCAAGATCGATTTCGATGACCCGGCGCGTCTCGAAGAGCTCCGATTGTGGAATCCCGTGAAGAGCCGAAAAAATGGACAACGGATTCACATCAAAAAGCGGCGGTCCTTCTGCGACAAACGTCCCCGCGCCTCGTCGAGCCTCGACAACGCCGACGGTTGCAAGTGACCTGAGTCCATCGCGGACACTGGCCCGGCTCACGCCGGTCAGACGGGCCAGCTCTCGCTCCGGCGGCAGCCTGTCTCCAGCGTTGAGATCACCACGTTCGATGAGCCGCCGAATGTAGGCCACCACCAGCGATGCGGCCATGGGAGGATCGGCGCAGCCCGGTTCTCTTTGCTCAGCCATGATGATTGCCATGGTTAGTCCCCATTGGTCTGACCACTTGGGTCATTCTAACACCATTCGCCGACGTGTGAAAAGCGACCCTGGTATCATCGAACGGCCGTGATCTTCTAGAAAAAAAATACTTAGCTTTGACAATCATACATGGAAAAGGCAACAGTTACGACGCCCTGAACCGTTCACTCGAACCAAAATATCTCAACATTTAACAATGTGGTCTGACCAATATCAGAGAAAACCACGGAAATCGGGATTCAGCCGGCGATGGCCAAGATCGGGATGGGCTCTCCCGACAAACCCGCCACCATCTACGTGCGCAAGGGTGTGTTACCGCAGGCTCGATGACACCCGGCGTGGGAACGCGAGACCTCGCCCATCGACAGCCCGAGGAATTCGGGTCAGCCCACGATCCGGTCGCGCACCCGCTTGCCGTCACCAACCTCGGCCCCGCGTAGGACTATCGCTCGCCTGATTTCCGCACCATCACCCACCCGGCAACCGGACTCGAGGTATACCTCGGGTCCGATGACGCAGCCGTCGCCGATGGTCACCCCGCGATCGATCCGGAGGGGCATGACGAGCTCGGTGGCGCGGCCGACGAGGTCCGGATAGATGTGCTTCGGCTCCGAGCTGTCCGCCAGCAGGCGGCAGGTCATTGCGAGCAGATCGGCCGGCGTCGACACCTGGAGCCTGGTGGTGGCACGGACGCCGACAACCCGTGCGCCGTCATCGATCAGCCGTTGTACCGCGTCCTGGATCTCGTACTCGCCCCGGGCCGACACCGGAATCCCGCGGAGCAGGTCGAGGAACTGCGGCTCGAAGACATAATGGGGCAGGCTGATGGTGAAAGAAGGCACTTCCTCCGGCCGCGGCTTCTCAACGATGCGCCGCACCGCATCGCCATTCATCGCCACCGCCGCGCTCCGTGACACCATCTCGGGATCGACGTCGAGCAGACTGAGCACCGCGTCCGCTCCCGCTACCGCCGCGGCGAACATCGAACGTACGTGCGACGCGTCAATCAAGCTGTCGCACGCAGACAGAACGAACGGTCCGGAGATCAAGTGGGAGGCAGCCTCGAGCGCGTTCGCCGTGCCAAGGCGTTCCATCTGGGTCGCAAATCGGACCGAAATTTCGAGGGCGCCCTGCTGCTCAAAGTGGTGGACTATTTCCCGGTCGTCGGGGGCCGCCACGATCACGAATTCCTTCACCCCGTTGGCAACCAGGGGCAGCATCGCACGCTCGACCAGGGGCCGTCCCAGCACCGGGACCATGGCCTTGCTGCGGGTCGCCGTCACCGGACTCAACCGCGTGCCCAAACCTGCAGCGAGGATCACCGCCTGCATCAGTTCCCCACGGCCGTCACTCGGACGCCTCCGGCGGTAGAACAGAGGTCAAAGGAGGCCTTTGCCGCGGCCTGCGGGTGGCTCTCCATGTACCGCCGCGACACGCCGTCGACGATCGCTTCTCTCGCGGCCGGGTCGACGAGGGCAACACAGCTACCCCCAAAACCGGCACCCGAAAACCTCGCGCCGAACACTCCGGGCGCTTCCCGAAGCAGTTGGTACAGAGTGACCAGCTCGGCGGTACCGCACTCATAGTTGCGGATCGAGCTCTCACCCGAGGCGGTCATCAGTTTACCGAATCGAAGCAGGTCACCGCGCCGCCAGGCCTCCACCCCATCGAGTACCCGCCGCTGCTCGGAAAAATAGTGGGTCGCCCTCCGCAGCAACGGTCCCGGCAGTTCGGCCTCGAACTGCTCGAAGATCTCCGCGCCGACGTCTGACAACACTGCGTCCCTAGGTGCCGAGGCGCCTGAGAGATCGAGCAGCCGCCGGGCGGCATCACGGCACTCATCCACGCGGGTGTTGAAACCGGAGCCCGCAAGCGCCCTCGAAACGCCGGAAAACGCCACCAACACGAGGAAATCCTGGGAGGCTTCAGGTCGCACCACATGATCGACCGAGAGATCCGAGCAGTCGACCCGGGTCAGGCACTCGGGCTCCGAATAGAGGATGATCGACTGGTCGAGACGGCCGCTCTCAACGCCGATGAAGTCGTTTTCCGCACGCTGGACGAGGGCCGACAGCTCCGATCGATCCAGTTTCAGATCATTGACTCGAGCCAGACCGAGGAGATACGAAACAAGCACCGCAGCCGACGAGCTGAGGCCTGCGCCCGGCAGATCGCCGCTGATGACGGCCCGCAGGCCGCGGCCCAGGCGGCCCCGGTTGCCGAGGACAGCGACCGCGGCGCGCGCATAGTCGCCCCAGTCGCCCATCCTGGCCGCCGTTTGGGCCCGCAGATCGATCGTCACCTCTCCCGGAAACTCAAGGCTGGTCAAGCTGAAGGTCGTCGTCGGTACGGCGGCGACTGCCAACACGACCTGCCGGTCGATGGTCATTCCGGTAACGACGCCGCCCTGATGATCCACGTGGGCGCCGAGGGGACAGATCCGTAGCGGCGTTTCAACGACGAAGAGCTCGCTCGCAGCACTCGCCGCGCCGGCGCGCAGGCGATCGACGAGAACCCTCGCGCGCTCGTTTGCAGGGCGACTCACGGCGGTCCCGATCTGTTGGTCGGTACGGAACTTCATGGGTCGGCCGAGGATAACGCTGCGCTGCCCGACCGGCAAGCGCACCGGTGTATGCGCATGCCATCGGCATTGAATGAGCCGGAAGAGTTGGCGTTCCGCCGGGATCCATGGGATCCTCTTGACCAACGATGAAAACGACGATTTCGATCGTCGGCCTGCTGCTCTTGACGGCCTGCGCCGGGACATCGAGCCGGGACTCCGATCTCGGCACCCGCGAGCTCAGTCGATATGCCGTCCTCTACCGCGGCATCGAGCTCGACGTGACGGTGGGGTTCCGTCAGGCCGCGCAGCGTCTCGGCGAGGAGTGGTTGATCCTCGCCGTCGAGTTCACCGGTGCCTCGCGCAGCGGACCGACAACCGTCAACCACTCCGACGTCTCGGTCATCACACCTGACGGTCGCCGCCTGCTCCTCATCGACCAGGAGGAGTTTCGAAGGATCTATGGCAGGATCAGGGTCGCGGTTCAGCGGGCCCTCGCCGCCCTGCCGATTCTCGGCCGCTATGAAACCAGCCAGATGCCCTGTGAACGATGGTTTCTCGTCGACCCCTTCGGCGGCTTTGCCTATGAGGATATTTCCGTCAACAGATTCCAGGTCTGCTCGGGGCCGCTCGTCTTCGGCGTCCCCGGCGGCATTCAGCCCGGCCGTTGGCGTCTGGTGATCGAGCTCGAGGAGAGTCGGGTCGACGTTCCGTTCGAGATTGAGGCGCCCAACTAGCCCCCGAGCGAAACCTCATGAGCAGAGGGGAAAAGGAGAAAAGGGGACCAACCACCCTCCCCTTTTCCCCGTTTCGCCTTTTCAAACGTTCTAACGTTCAAACGTTTGCGAGCTGATCGAGCTCCGCCAGGGCCTGGTCGCGGACCTCGTCGATCGACTGCGTTCCATCGACCGTGATCAGCTTCGGCGCGCCGTCCTCGCCGCGAGCCTCCAGGTCCCCGTAATACTTCGTCAGGACCTCGGTCTGGGCGTGATATGTGGCGAGGCGGTTGCGAATCGTTTCCTCGCGGTCGTCATCGCGATGGACCAGCGGCTCGCCGGTGACGTCGTCCAGGCCCTCGACCTTGGGCGGGTTGAAGGTCACGTGGTAGACCCGGCCCGAACCCGGGTGCGACCGGCGGCCCGACAGCCGCTTGACGATATCGTCGTCGGGCACCGCGATCTCGACCACCGCGTCGATGTCGACCCCAGCGTCGCGCATCGCCTCGGCCTGGGCGAGGGTCCGCGGAAAACCGTCAAACAGAAAGCCCGCCTCGCAGTCTGGCTGCGTAATGCGTTGTTTGACGAGCCCGATGATGATGTCATCGGACACCAGGGCGCCGCTGTCCATCACGGCCTTGGCCTGCCTCCCCAGTTCGGTGCCGGCCGCCACCGCCGACCGCAGCATGTCGCCGGTCGAGATCTGCGGAATCACGAATCGCTCGCAGATATACCGAGCCTGAGTTCCCTTGCCGGCGCCTGGCGGACCCAGAAGAATCAGTCGCATGCATCGCCTCCTGCCGCGGTGAACCGCGTTGATGTGGATCTCAGCCGTTGCACAATCAATGCCGACATTCTCGATCAACCCGTGTTACCCGGAACAGGGAGCTCCGGTCGGTCGCGTTTCCCGGCCAGATTCCGACCGCGGTCAATTGCCGGCATTCCTCGGCACAAAACACTGATCAAGAACAATTTGGCCATGCAACTGTCAATACGGTGACGATCCTTTGCAACGATTGTCGTGACCGAATCGGCAACTCGATCGACCAGTCGACCACCCCTCAACAGGACGCCAGAATACACTCGCAATCAAGCGTCGTTCCACCCGGGTAACAGCCGCTCGAATCGCAGAAAACGCTCAGTCACAGGCGCTTAGCTTCCGGATCACCAGCTGACGTAACGCACCGGTAACGCGAGGCCCGGCGCGAAGCACGCAAAGCACTCAAAATATTGCAAGTGAAATGTTTCACACAGTCTTCACATTCTCTTCACATTTCGTATTTAATGCCTCAAGAAACACGACTTACGGGTCCATTAGCGGTCAAATCATCACACCGCGAAGCCGGCGTCATCACCCAGACGCGACTGATTCCGTGTCCGCCCACGGCGCCGACCGCCCGATATGGAGCCCCGAGACGCACCGTCGACCCGTGATCAAGTGCTTGTTTACAAAGACCTTCTGCTGATGCCAGACCTTTTCTCAAGTTCGATTGTGAAAACAGGCACAGCTTTTGCTTTGGCTCGGCCACGATGAGGAAAACTGTAGGTACGGTTTCACGAAACAACTCGAATTAGGAGATCGAAAGGAGGAGAGCTGTATGCCGAGTTTCGTCAACGTGGAAAAGTGTGACGGGTGTAAGGCGCTCGACAAGACCGCCTGCCAGTACATCTGTCCAAACGACCTCATGGTGCTCGACAAGGAGAAGATGAAGGCCTACAACCGCGAACCCGAAATGTGCTGGGAGTGCTACAACTGCGTCAAGATCTGCCCGACCCAGGCCGTCGACGTCCGCGGCTATGCGGACTTCGTGCCCATGGGTGCATCGGTGGTGCCGCTTCGCTCCACCGATTCCATCATGTGGACGGTCAAGTTCCGCAGCGGCCAGGTGAAGCGGTTCAAGTTCCCCATCCGCACCACCCCCGAAGGCCAGGCGGTGCCGAACGGTGGTTGGACGACCGACCCGGACCTCGAGGGACCGGTGCTCTTCACCGAGCCGGACTCGCTCGGCTGCGACGTGTGGATGAAGTAGGAGGGGAACATGGCAAAACTTCGAAACTGTCAAGGTTGAAACCGATCTGCTGATTCTCGGCGGCGGCATGGCCTCCTGCGGCGCCGCGGTCGAGGCTGCCTACTGGGCGAAGAAGAACGACCTCAAGGTCACCCTGGTCGACAAGGCCGCGGTCGACCGCTCCGGCGCGGTCGCCATGGGCCTGTCCGCCATCAACCAGTACGTGGGCCTCAAAGACGGCCAGAACACCGTCAAGAACTACGTCGACTACGTCAAGAACGACCTCATGGGCGTCGCCCGCGACGACCTCGTCGCCTCGATCGCCCGCCACGTCGACTGCTCGGTCCACCTGTTCGAGAAGTGGGGCCTGCCGATCTGGAAGGACGAGAACGGCGGCTACGTGCACGAGGGTCGCTGGCAGCTGATGATCAACGGCGAGTCCTACAAGGTGGTGGTGGCCGAGGCCGCCAAGAACCACCTCGGCACCGACAACATCTATCGAGCGCGTCTTCATCGTCGGTCCGATCATGAGGACGGTCAGCTCAAGGGCGCCTACGGCTTCTCGGTCCGCGAGAACAAGTTCTACGTCTTCCTCGCCCGTGCGATCTTCGTCGCCATGGGCGGCGCGGTGCACGTCTTCAAGCCGCGCTCCTCGGGCGAGGGTCTCGGTCGCGCCTGGTACCCGCCGTGGAACTCCGGCTCGTCCGCCTACTTCACCCTGAAGGCCGGCGCCGAGATGACCTGCCAGGAAGTGCGCTTCATCCCGGTCCGCTTCAAGGACGCCTACGGTCCGGTCGGCGCCTGGTTCCTGCTCTTCAAGTCTCGCGCGACCAACGCGTTCGGCGGCGAGTACATGGTCGAGCGGCGCCCCGAGCTCGACAACTGGAAGCCCTACGGTCACGTCAAGCCGATCCCGGCCAACCTCCGCAACTACCTCGGCATGCTCGACGTGATGGAGGGCAAGGGCCCGATCTACATGCGCACCGAAGAGGCGATCCAGAAGATCGCCGACCAGTACAAGGACGATCAGAAGGCCTACAAGAAGAAGATGAAGGAGCTCGAGAGCGAGGCCTGGGAAGACTTCCTCGACATGACCATCTCGCAGGCGATCCTGTGGGCCGCCAGCGACGTGCAGCCCGAAGAGAAGTCCTCCGAGATCGCCGCTGCCGAGCCGTACTTCATCGGCTCGCACTCCGGCGCCTCCGGCGCCTGGGTGAGCGGTCCGGAGGACCTGGCCGCGGCACCGAGTACTTCTGGGGCTACGAGAACATGTGCACCGTCAAGGGCCTGTTCGCCGCCGGCGACGCCACCGGCGCCTCGTCGCACAAGTTCTCCTCCGGCTCCCACGCCGAGGGCCGGATCGCCGCCAAGGCTGCGATTCGGTACCTCGTCAACGAGAAACCGGCGAAGCCGACGGTCAGCGATGCGACCATCGAGGACCTCAAGGCAAAGACCCTGAAGCCGCTCGAGCTCTATCGCCGAGCACAAGGGCTTCACCTCGCAGGACAGACGTCAACCCGAACTACATCGTGCCGAAGATGTTCATGTTCCGCCTGCAGAAGCTCATGGACGAGTACGCCGGCGGCGTGGGCTCCCAGTTCACGACCTCCAAGTTCCTCTGCGAGCGCGGCCTCGAGCTCCTCGGCATGCTCAAGGAAGACGCCCAGCACCTCGGTGCGAAGGACCTCCACGAGCTGATGCGGTGCTGGGAGAACTTCCACCGCATGTACCAGGCCGAAGCGCACGTCCGCACGATCCTGTTCCGCGAGGAGACCCGCTGGCCCGGCTACTACTTCCGCGCCGACTTCCCCAAGCTGGACAACGACAACTGGCTGTGCTTCGTCAACTGCAAGATGGACCCGGTCACCGAGAAGTGGGAGATGATCAAGCGGGAGATCATCCCCTTGTTCAAGCCCGAGGCCGACCACGAGCTTCTCGGCGGCTGATCCGTCATCCAACTCCGGGCCCCAGGCGCTCCGGCGCCTGGGGCCCTTTTCCCGAGGTCCAATGACAATGCACCCACCCCGTCTGCCCGCACTGCGACGAGCCGATGCAGGCTTTCGAGCTCCCCGACAACTCCGGCTGGGACAGCGAGTTCCAGCTCGCCTGCTTCAACGACGAGTGCCCGTACTACGTGCGCGGCTGGGAGCACATGGAGAAGAACTACGCGGTCAAGGCGTCGTACCGCTATCGCGTCGACCCGTTTACCGGTGAGACATCACCGCTCGCGGTGTGGTCGCGCGGACGCGCTCAAGGACCGCATCATCGAGGCCGCGATCGGCGCAGACGCCGATCCCGACGTCGCTGATGACGGCGACGAGAATGGAGGCTCTTCATGAGCACCGCCGAAGCGAATCTGCCGCAGTTCCTGGAGGACAAGCGGCAGCTCGCGGAAGGTGAGACGTTCCCGTTCACCTGCCATCCCGGCGTCCCGTGCTTCAACTCCTGCTGCGCCGACGTCAACATCGTGCTGACGCCGCTGGACGTGCTGCGGCTGGCGCGGCGGGTCGGCATGAACACCCGCGAATTCCTCGAGACCCACACCGTCAACCCCATCACCAAGGACCTTCAGCTGCCGATCGTGATGCTGAAGATGAGGAACGAGGAGAACAAACCGTGTCCCTTTGTCGGCGAGCGGGGCTGTACGGTCTACGAGGACCGTCCGTGGGCGTGCCGCATGTACCCGCTGGGAATGGCGATCCCGCCGGCCCGCGCCGGCGAAGAGCCCGAGCCGATCTTCTTCGTCTTCGAGGACGACCACTGCGAGGGCCGCCACCAGACCGACGCGGCACAGTGGACCGCTCGAAGCTGGCGCAAGGACCAGAAGATCGACGAGCACGAGACGCTCGAAGCCGGCTTCCGCGACCTCGTCAGCCACCCCTGGTTCATCGGCGGTCGCACCCTCGATCCCAAGCGGATGCACATGTTCTACACCGCCTGCTACGACCTCGACACCTTCCGCTCTTTCGTCTTCGAGTCGTCGTTCTGCGAGCGTTTCGAACTCGGCCCCGAGGCGCTCGAGGAATTCGAAACCAATGACGAGGCCCTGCTCCGCTTCGCCTTCCGATGGCTCCGGTTCGCGATGTTCGCCGAGCCGACCCTGAAGGTCCGCGAGGAAGCGGTCGATCGGAGTAGCCATGAGCGAAAACAGGCAACCTCTGCTCGTCATCGGTGCCGGCATCGCCGGCATCACCGCCGCGCTCGAGGCCGCCGAGGCCGGCGCGGAGGTGGTGCTCGTCGAACGCGAGCCCTACATCGGCGGTCGCGTCGTGCGCACCCACAACTACTTCCCGAAGATGTGCCCGCCCACCTGCGGCATGGAGATCAACATCCGCCGGCTCGAGCGCAACCCGCGGATCCGGTGCTGACCTCGTCCCGGGTGACCGCGGCCGAGAGCCCGCCGCACGGCTGGAAGGTGACGGTGACCACCGACGCCGGCCTGCGTCAACGCACAGGTGCACCGCGCTGCGGCGACTGCGCGGCGGCCTGCACCACCGAGGTCGACGATCCCTTCAACCTCGGCATGAGCAAGGTCAAGGCGATCCGCCTCCCCCACCTCAACGCCTGGCCGAAGCGCTTCGTCTTCGATCGCGCGGCGCTGCTCGCGACGACGAGGCGAAGAAGATCGCCGAGGCCTGCACCTACGGCGCGATCGACCTCGACGCCGCCGAGACCACCGAGACCTTCGAGGTCGGCGCGGTCGTCGTGGCCACCGGCTGGCAGCCCGTACCCGCTCGACAAGCTCGAGCGAGCTCGGCGGCGGCCTCGACGATGTCATCGCCAACGTCCAGATGGAGCGCCTGGCGTCGCCGGCCGGTCCGACCGGCGGCAAGATCCTGCGCCCGTCCAACGGCGAGCCGCCCGCCAAGGTCGCCTTCGTCCAGTGCGCCGGCTCGCGCGACGTCAACCACCTCCCCTACTGCTCCGGCGTCTGCTGCCTGGCCTCGCTCAAGCAGGCCCAGTACGTCAAGGACCAGCTGCCCGACGCCGAGGTCACGATGTACTACATCGATCGCCGGACTCCGGGCCGCAACGAGGACGTGCTGCTCAAGGTCGCCGCGATCGAGGGCGTCCGCCTGGTCAAGGGCAAGGTCGGCAAGATCGAGCAGGCGAACGGATCGCTCAAGCTGCGGGTCGAGGACGTCGAGGCCGAGACAGATCATCGAGGCCGAGGCCGACCTGGTGGTGCTCGCCACCGGCATGGTGCCGAACGCCGCCGACGACGATCTCGCCCTGTTCACGCCGCAAGGACGAGGACGGCTTCGTGCTCGACGATCTCGAGGCCGGCGGTCACCGTCGCCGGCGTCGCCCGGCGTCCCGAGGACGTGGCCGTCGTCGGTGCGCGACGCGACCGGAGCCGCAGCGCGGGCGCTCGTGGCCGCGGGAAGGAGGGCGTAATGGACAAGATCGGCGTTTTCCTGTGCACGCGGTTGCGGCATCGGCGACGCCCTCGACCTCGACGCGGTCGATCGAGGCCGCCAACGAGCGCGGGCGCGCCTGCACCCTCACCCACGAGTGCTCTGTGCGCGCCCGAGGGGCTGCGAGGCGATCCGCGACGACGGTGGCCGAGAACGAGCTCGACGGCATCCTGGTCGCGGCGTGCTCGGAGCGCGCCAAGACGCGAGGAGTTCGCCAGCCTCGGTTCGACGACGGCCGGCGATGTACCGGGTCGCGCTCCGCGAGCACTGCACCTGGTCGCACGAGGCCGGCGACGAGGACACCACGCATGCTGGCCGAGGACCTGGTCCGCATGGGGGTCGCCCGGCTCGAAGGGCTGCAAGCCGATCGTGCCGCTCGACCGAGGAGATCAGCGACACCGTGCTGGTGGTCGGCGGCGGCCGGACCGGGCTCGAGGCGGCGCTGGCGGCGGCCGGCCTCGGCCACCCGGTCGTGCTGGTCGAGAAGAGCGACGCGCTCGGCGGCCGGCTGGCGGCCCAGAAGTCGACTGCTCCCGGAGGAGCCCCCCTACGACGCGCCCGCAGCCCAACCCGTGCCGGCGCTGATCGACGAGGTCGAGGCGAACGACAACATCAAGGTCCTGACCTCGACCGACATCGTCAAGATCACCGGGCCAGCCGGGTCAGTTCAAGGTCCAGCTCAACGGCTCGTCCGGCCTCGAGATGACGGTCGGCGCGATCGTCCAGGCGACCGGCGCCAGGCCCTACGACGCCATCCAAGCTCGGACACCTCGGCTACGGCGCGTCGCCCGACGTGGTCACCTCGCACGAGCTCGAGACGATGCTGGTCGACGGCGAAGTCGCCATGCCCGTCCGACGGCACGCACGCCGAAGCGGATCGTCGTTCATCCAGTGCGCCGGCTCGCGCGACGCCGAACCACCTCCCCTACTGCTCGAGCGAGTGCTGCGCCACACCCTGCGGCAGGTGGCGGAGCTCGCAACGCGATCGACCCGGACATCGAGATGCGCGGTCATCTACCGGGACATGCGCACGCCCGGCCAGATGGAGCACTTCTTCCTCGGCGTCCAGAAGATGGCCGGCATGATGATGACCCGCGGCGACGTCGACAAGGTCGAGGCCAACGGCAAGCTCGTCGATCCACGTCGCGAACAGCCTGCTCGGCGAGCACGTCGCCATCGAGGCCGACCTGGTGGTGCTGGCGGTCGGCATGGTGCCGACGTCGGCCGACGGCGAGCTGATCCGCGAGCTGCACGACGCCCGCCACCAGGCCGAGCACTCGGAGAGCTCGCCAGGTGCGCGAGAACTCGGCCAAGCGCGCCGAGGAGCTCGCGCACCACGAGGGCACCGAGATCCTCAACCTCGGCTACCGCCAGGGCCCGGACCTGCCGGCCCTCAAGTACGGCTTCCCCGACTCCCACTTCATCTGCTTCCCCTACGAGACCCGCCGCACCGGCATCTACGCCGCCGGCGCGGTGCACGCGCCGATGGACGCGGCGCAGGCCGCCGAGGACGGCTTCGGCGCCGCCATGAAGGCGGTCCAGTGCATCGAGATGGCGAAGCGCGGCGAGGCGGTTCACCCGCGCGCCGGCGACACCGCCTATCCCGACTTCTTCCTCCAGCGCTGCACCCAGTGCAAGCGCTGCACCGAGGAGTGCCCGTTCGGCACCCTCAACGAGGACGCCAAGGGCACGCCCGAGTTCAATCCCGCTGCGCTGCCGCCGCTGCGGCATCTGCATGGGCGCCTGCCCGGAGCGGATCATCAGCTTCCCGGACTACTCGGTGCACATGGTCGCCGAGATGATCAAGGCGATGGAGGTCCCCGAGGACTTCGAGGAGAAGCCGCGCATCGTCGCCCTGATGTGCGAGAACGACGCCGTGCCGGCGCTCGACGCGGCGGCCGCCAACGGCGCGACCAGTGGAACCCCTGGGTGCGGGTCATCCCGATCCGCTGCCTCGGCTCGACCAACATCATCTGGATCGCCGAGGCGCTGTCGCGCGGCATCGACGGCGTCATCCTGATCGGCTGCAAGTACGGCGACGACTACCAGTGCCACTACGTCCGCGGCTCCGAGCTCGCCAACACCCGGCTCGGCAACGTCGGCGAGACCCTGCAGCGGCTCGCCCTCGAGCCCGAGCGCATCAAGGTCGTCGAGCTCTCGCACGACGAGTTCGACCGCGTGCCCGCAGGTCCTCGACGAGTTCGCCGAGGAGCTCGACGAGATGGGACCGAACCCGCTGAAGGGTTTCTAGCAGGGGAGGAAGGCCATGGCCTCGATCCCGATCGTTCAGATCGTCTGTCGGAGTTCCGCGAGGCGTTCGTCAAGCGCGGCGGCGACAACGCCGCCCGGTGCTACCAGTGCGCCACCTGCTCCAGCGTGTGCGAGCTGGCGCCCGCGAAGCGCCGTTCCCGCGCCGCCAGATGCTGTGGGCGCAGTGGGGCCTGGTCGACCGGCTCGTCGCCGACCCGGGGCCGTGGCTGTGCCACCAGTGCAACGACTGCAGCGTCCGCTGTCCGCGCGACGTCAACCCGGGCGACGTCATGGCCGTCGATCCGCGCCATGGTGGTCGAGAAGCTCGCCGCCCCGCGCTTCATGGGCAGGCTGGTCGGCAACGTCCGAGACGACCTGGCCGCTGTTGGTGTTCGGTCCGATCCTCTTCTGGATCGTGCTGCTCGGCGTGACCACGGCAGTTCCACATCCCTGCGGACGATGCCGCCGTGTGCGCTGGACGGCCGCTTCCACTACGAGGAGTTCGTGCCCCACTTCCTGATCTACATCGTCTACTTCACCGTCGACCGTCTTGGTGGTCGCTGGCCATCGTGGTTCAGCGGCCGCAGGTTCTGGACGCTGCTCGGCACCGGGCGGGAGCGCAGCGGCTCGTTCGTCGGCACGCTGATGCCGGCGCTGTCGTCGACGATCGCGACCCACAAGAAGTTCTCGCCGCTGCGACCGCGGCGTGCCGAAGCGACGCTGGGGCCACTTCCTGGTCATGTGGGGCTTCGTCGGCGCCGCGGTGACCTCGGGCATCCGCGGTGGTCTACCTCTACAAGGACACCGTCTTCCTGTCCTGGCTCGGACTGGCACAGCTACCCGGTGCCGCTCGACCACTGGGTCAAGTGGCTCGGCAACATCTCGGCGGTCGCCCTGGTCGTCGGCGGCATCCTGCTGTTCGTCAACCGGCTGCACAAGCGGCGACAAGCTGGTCGGCGCCACCACCGCCTTCGACCGTTTCTTCCTGTGGCTCGTGCTCGGCGTGATCGTCACCGGCGTGCTCACCGAGGTCTTCCGGTTCGTCGCGGTCCCGCCGGTGGTCGCCTGCGCGATCTACATCGTTCACCTCGGCGTCGGTGCTGACCCTGTTCCTCACCCTCCCCTACTCGAAGTTCGCCCACATCCTCTACCGCACGCTGGCCATGGTCCACGAGCGCATGGCCGGAGTCTGAATAATCAACGACTGACGCGGCGGCCCACCGGGCCGCCGTACATTTGAAAGACAAAAGGAGGCAACTCGATGAGTCAACTTGTTCCCACCGCATGGAAGTCCCGAACTGAAGCCGCTGCTGCTCGAGGGTGCAGCGCTCGAGGCCGAGATGAAGAAGGCGGAGGGCCTGAAGAAGGTCCCGCTCACCAGCCGCGAGACCGGCGACCTGATCATGATGGGCATCGGCGGCTTCACGCCGCTCGACGGCTTCATGGGCAAGGACGACTGGCAGGGCGTCTGCGACGACATGAAGATGCCCTCGAAGAACGGCCTGTTCTGGCCGATCCCCATCACCCTGTCGGCCGACAAGGAGCTCGCCGACTCGATCGAGATCGGCGAGGAGGTCGCGCTCTGGGACGCCGAGACACGACGAGCTCATGGCCACCATGAAGGTGACCGAGAAGTACACCATCGACAAGGCCCATGAGTGCCAGCAGGTCTACACCACCACCGACGACGCGCACCCCGGCGTCAAGATGGTCATGGAGCAGGCCGACGTCAACCTGGCCGGACCGGTCAAGGTCCTCTCCGAGTCGTACTTCCCCAAGCAGTTCAAGGGCCTCTACCAGCGGCCCGCCGAGTCGCGCAAGATGTTCGAGGAGCGCGGCTGGTCGACGGTCGCCGCCCTCCAGCTCCGCAACCCGATGCACGGCTCCCACGCCTACCTGGCGTGGGTCGCCATCGAGGTCTGCGACGGCGTCTACATCCACCAGCTGGTCGGCAAGCTGAAGCCCGGCGACATCCCGGCCGACGTCCGCGTCAAGGCGATCAACGCGCTGGTCGACAAGTACTTCCGCAAGGAGCGCGTGGCCATGGCCGGCTACCCGCTCGACATGCGCTACGCCGGTCCGCGCGAGGCCCTGCTGCACGCCGTCTTCCGCCAGAACTACGGCTGCTCGCACCTGATCGTCGGCCGCGACCACGCCGGTGTCGGCGACTACTACGGCCCGTTCGACGCCCAGAAGATCTTCCTCGAGATCCCGCCCGACGCGCTGCAGCTCAAGCCGCTGTGCATGGACTGGACCTTCTACTGCTACGACTGCGGCACCATGGCCTCGATGAAGACCTGCCCGCACGAGTCCAAGGCGGTGATCGACGACAACGGCAAGTACCAGGGCGGCTCCCGCCTGCTGCTCTCCGGCACCCTGCTGCGCAAGCTCATGAGCGAGGGCAAGCCGGTCCCGGCCGAGTTCTCCAAGCCCGAGGTGATCGCGGTCCTCAAGGAGTACTACGACAACCTCGAGGAGAAGGTCGAGGTCAAGCTCCACGGCGCCGCCACCGGCGACGTGAAGAAATAGTTTTCATAGCAATACGGTCTTATTGCATTTCAAGCCCCGCGGTAACGCGGGGCGCTTTTTTCACTTTTTCCGGGCTCTGCCACGAGGCAGAGCCCGGAAAAAGGATCAGAATCGCGAAAGGTACCCGAGCAGCAGCTGGTTGAACTCTTCCGGCTTCTCCATGTTCACCATGTGGGCGACGCCGGGAACGACAACCAGCTCGGCGTTCGGGTTTGAGTCCACGATCATGTCGGCGATCTCGCGGATCCCCGGCATATCGAGCTCGCCGACAATCAGCAGCATCGGCAGCTCGAGCTCGTCGAGGCGCTCGACTGCGGGCGGGTCGATCAGCCGGCCTTCCATCGCATGTTCGAGGCCGTTGCGCGCCATCACCCGGACTTTTTCGCGCACCTCGGGGTCGACCTCCTCCGGTTGCCGATGCGGCCCGTCGGTCCAGGATCGCAGGAAGGCTTCAACCACCGCGTCGAACTCGCCCGCCCTCCATGCCTGAATCATGACGTCTCGCTGTTCGAGGTAATGGTCGGAGCTGAAACGGTAGCCACTGAGCCCTGAAGAGGCGGCGACGATTGCTTGGACGCGAACCGGTTCCTCGAGCGCGAAGTCGATGGCGATCCTGCCGCCGAGCGAAAGCCCGACCAGGACCGCACGCTCGATGCCCAGGGTGTTGAGAAGCTCTCGGAGATCGGCGTGATCCCAGTAAGAATCGGGCGGTAGCGTGGAGTTGCCATGGGCGCTGGCGTCGTATCGCAGCACGCGGTGGGTCTTGGCGAGCAGCTCGAACTGTCCGTCCCACATGTGGCAATCGAGCAGCCCACCATGGATCAGGACGATTGTCGGTTCACCGGAACCCGCGATCTCGTAGTAGATCTCGCTCTGACCGAAGCGGGCAATCCCGGTTTCGATCTTCTGGGTTCTCCTCCAAAGGCGCCGGCGCCGGACCGCCTCCACAACCGACAACGATCAGCATTACGAGAAAAAACACCTGCCGCATCGGCAACCTCCGTCCTGTCATACGGTACTTGAGAAAACTTTTTGGTGTAAGGGTGAGGGCCGGGTTTCAGGGTCGGAATTCGGAATGCCGAACGCCCTCCAGACGAACCACAGAGACACGGAGGGCACAGAAGCCAACACCGGGAGTTTTTTGACGTCTTGCCCTGGAAAAAACGGCATCGACGCCGGCGCCAGGTCCTGGTTCCCGCCCCTAACCCGCATATCTCACCGGGTTTCGTCGCGAGGACGGCGAGGTGCCGCGCCCAGTGGGGCTTTCGACCCGAGGGGCGCGGAGGCGTACATGACAGCACGTCGTGCACCCCGAGGCGAGAAAGCACCGCTGGGTGTGATGCATCGCCGACCGCAGCTGAAAGCTGGTGAGATTGCGGGCTACGGTCCGCGCTCGCATGACACAACACCCTGCCCGCCCACGCGAAACGCGTGCCCCACAATCATTTTCGAAAAACAATGGGACGGTTGTGGGGCAGCCGTCCCGGCTTCCGGGTGGGCTCGACGGAAGGACGCGTGGCTGCGATCGAAGATCGCAGCGGGCGGGCCGACGGCTCGAACGGAAAAAAACGCCGGGCCCGAGGGCCCGGCGTGTGGTTGGAGATTTTTCGGATCAACCGAAGTGAATCGCGTAGAGGATCGGCGCGATGATCATCGCGACGACCGAGATCAGCTTGATCAGAATGTTGAGCGACGGGCCCGAGGTGTCCTTGAAGGGGTCGCCGACGGTGTCGCCGGTGACGGTCGCCTTGTGCATCTCGTCGTAGGCTTCGCCGTACTTGGCGTGGCCCTCTTCCTTGACCTGCTTCTTCGAGTTGTCCCAGGCGCCGCCCGCGTTGGCCTGGAAAATCGCCAGGCAGACGCCGGAAATCGTGACGCCGATCAGCAAGCCGCCGAGCATGTCGACCGAGACCACTCCGACCACCACCGGCACCAGGACCGCCATGAGGCCCGGCGCGATCATCTTTCGAATCGCTGCGGCGGTGGCGATGTCGATGCACTGGGTGTACTCGGCCTTGCCGTCGGCGGCCTTGATGATCGCCGCTTCCTGATCGGTCGGCTCGCGGTCCTCGTGTTCCGCTCGCTGTGCCGCTTCGAGAGCGGGCCGCAACTCGGGAATGTCCCGGAATTGACGCCGGACCTCCTGGATCATGTCCTGCGCGGCCTTGCCCACCGCGACCATGGCCATGGCGGAGAAACGGAACGGCAGCATGCAACCGATCAGCAGACCGACCAGGACGTAGGGGTTGGCGGCGTCGATGTTGACCTGGCCTTGCATCTTGGTCAGATAGGCGGCAGTCAGCGACAGGGCGGTGAGCGCCGCGGAGCCGATGGCAAATCCCTTGCCGATGGCCGCGGTGGTGTTGCCGACCGCGTCGAGCTTGTCGGTCCGGGCGCGGATGTCGCGGCCGAGCCGCGCCATCTCGGCAATGCCGCCGGCGTTGTCGGCAATCGGGCCGTAGGCGTCGGTGGCGAGTTGGATGGCGATGGTCGACAGCATCCCGAGCGCCGCCAGGGCGATTCCGTACAGGCCCGCAAAGGCGTAGGCGATCAGGATCGCCGCGCTGATCACCAGGATCGGAAGAGTGGTGGAGTTCATGCCCACCGCGAGACCCTGGATAACGGTCGTCGCGGCGCCGGTCTTGGACGCCTCGACGATGGTGCCGACCGGCCTCCGGAAGGTGGCCGTGTACCACTCGGTGATCATGCCGACCAGGATGCCGGCCACCAGCCCCGCGACCACGGCCAGCGAAATGCCCCACCACTGGTAGGTCGTGCTTTGGTTCGTGATGATGTCGGGGACCGAAACACCGCCCGCCGGGATCATCTGTTTGATGGCGATGACCGTGCCGATGACCATGAGGATGCCGGCCCCGAAGGTGCCACGGTTGAGACCCTGTTGCGGGTCGCCGCCCTCTTTTGTCCGCACCAGGAAAAAGCCGAGAAACGAGGCGACAATGCCGATGATCGCAATCGCCAGCGGCAGGATCACGGCGTTCATGCCGCTGCCCTGCTCGGCGGCGTCCATTCCCGCGTACCACGCGGCGCCGAGAATCATCGACGAGATGATCGCCCCGATATAGGACTCGAAGAGATCGGCACCCATGCCCGCGACGTCACCGACGTTGTCGCCGACGTTGTCGGCGATGGTGGCCGGGTTGAGGGGGTGGTCCTCGGGGATACCGGCCTCGACCTTGCCCACCAGATCGGCGCCGACGTCGGCGGCTTTGGTGTAGATGCCGCCGCCGACGCGGGCAAAGAGCGCAATCGACGACGCGCCGAGAGAGAACCCGGAGAGAATGTTGAGGACCAGCATGGTCGCGTCGCCGCCTTCGAGCGATCCGGGGTACATTTTCGTGTAGATGATGAACAGAGTCCCCATCCCGAGCAGCGCCAGACCGGAAACCGACAGACCCATGACCGAGCCGCCCTTGAAGGCAACCTGGAGGGCGTCATTGAGTCCCGTGCGCGCTGCGGAGGCGGTCCGGGTGTTGGCCGCGGTCGCAGTCTTCATCCCGAAGTAGCCTGCCAGCGCCGAGCAGAATGCCCCGAGGACGAAGGACACTGCGATGAAGGCGTTGGTGTCCTCCGACACGAAGTAGTTGGTGACGCCGAGCAGGATTGCCACCGCCACCACGAAGATGGCGAGCACCCGGTACTCTCGTCCCAGGAACGCCATCGCTCCGTCGGCGACCCACTTGCCGATGAGCTTCATGCGGTCCGTGCCCTGGTCCTGACGAGTGATCCACGCCGCCCTCATGTAGGCGAAGATCAGGGCGATGATTGCCACCACCGGGGTCAGATAGACGATGTTCATGGGTTCCACGGGCTCCTCCTTCTTGTCGAACGAAATTGGCTGTTTGTCTCGCGATTACCGCCTGAGTCCGGAGGTTTTCGCAAGAACGAAGCTACCCCCTATACGATCCCGGATATGATACACAATTCCGCCAGTTTGTGAAATCTTCCGCAAGCAATTCGTGGGGTTTCTTGGGATCGGCCTCGAGCCGCTGAAACCACGCACGGAAGGAGCCGTCACCAACATCGAAGCGGGTCTCCAGAGGCGCAGTCGGCCGACCCAAGAAATCCCACGAATTGCTGAAAAACAGTGCGGAAGATCTGAAAACGGTTCTTCGTCAGATTGAGACTCGGAATGTGTGTCGGTTGGACTCTTCTTTCGCCGAAAAGTGCGCCTATTCGTAACGGAGAGCGTCGATTGGCGCCAACCTGGAGGCTCGGATCGCCGGCCACATCCCGAAGACCAGACCCACCACCGAACAGAAGATCACCCCGCGCACCGCCCACTCCATCGGCACGTGGACATAGAAATCGGTGACCATCGCGGTCACGTTGCCGAGCCCGAATCCTATGACCACGCCGACAATCCCGCCGATGTTGCACAGTACGATGGCCTCCATCAGGAACTGGAGGAGGATCGCGGTGCGTTTGGCACCGAGCGCCTTGCGGATCCCGATCTCCCTGGTTCGTTCGGTGACCGATACCAGCATGATGTTCATGATGCCGATGCCAGCGACCACGAGGGCGACGATTCCGAGCACGAAGGCCGCCGTCTTGAGCCCCGCAGTTGCCTGGTTGAACGCCCTGATCTCCGAGTCCGTCGTGAAGTAGAAGAAATTGTCGCGGTCTTTCGGACTGACTCCTCGCGTTTTGCGGAGCACCGACCGTGTCTCCTCGATGGCGTCATCGAGAGCGAAGCCGTCCCGTGAACGCACGGTGATGTAGATCGATCTCTGGATGCCGGGGTCGTCCCATTCGCCGTAAACGCGTGTCCATACCGTGACCGGGATCAGCACGTAATTGTCGAACTGCCCCCCCATGCGGACTTTCTCTCCGCGAAGACCCCCTGCACGGTGAACTTGCGGCCGTCGACCTTGATCGTCTTGCCGATCGGGTCGAGAAAAGGAAAGAGCTCCTGGGCAATCGCAAAACCGATGACCGCCACCCTGCGCCCCACCACAACGTCCTCCTCGCTGATGTTACGACCAAGCTCGACAAAGTGGGTGTTGTTCTCGGGATACTCAGGGGTGCCGCCGCAGACCATCACGTTGCTCTCGGTCGATTCACCCCGATAGGCGACCCGCGTGTTGTAGTGCCACAGCTCGGCGCCCACCAGGTCGACTGACTCCACCTGCTCGCGGATGGCATAGACATGTTCAAGGGTTAACGGCGGCCAGCGCGCGATCTCGCGGAAGTTGAGGTCACGATTGTTGTTGAAGTTGCCACGCGGGAACTTCTGGATCTGAAACGTACGGCTCGAGAGCACGCTGAGCTCGCGCTCCATGGTGTTCTGCACAACCGCCACCCCGGTCATCACGGCGATGATCGCGGCGACCCCCGCGATGATGCCGACCAGTGTCAGAATCGAACGCAGCTTGTGAGCGCCAATGGCGGCCACTGCCATTTTGAAGGACTCGATCCACGTCATTGATCCCGTACCCGTCTCCGTTTCCGTGTCCGTGCCCGAATCATCCTCGAAACCAGCCGGCCGGTCAATCGAGGTTGTTCTGACTGCAACCACCGGAATTCCGGGTTTGTCGGGCACGGAGAGGGAGACGGGCACGGAGACGGGAGTTCGCTACTCATACCTCAGGGCTTCGATCGGGGTCAGCCGCGAGGCGCGCACCGCCGGCCACATGCCGAAGACGAGACCCACAACCGAGCAGAAGATCACGCCGCGCACCGCCCACTCCGCCGGGACGTGGACCGCGAAGTCGGTGAAGAGGGTCACGATGTTGCCGATGCCGAAACCGATGAGCACGCCGAAGATTCCGCCGATGTTGCAGAGGACGATAGCTTCCATCAGAAACTGGAGGAGAATCGCCGGCCGCTTGGCGCCGAGCGCCTTGCGGATCCCGATCTCCTTGGTGCGTTCGGTGACCGACACCAGCATGATGTTCATGATGCCGATCCCGGCGACAATCAGCGCGACGATTCCGAGCACGAAGGCCGCGGTCTTGACGCCGGCACTCGCCTCGTTGAAGGCCCGGATCTGGGAGTCGCTGGTAAACCAGTGGAAGGTGTCGCGATCCCGCGGGCTCAAGCCGCGAGTGGCCCTCAGGACCGATCGGGTCTCTTCGAGGGCCTCTTCGAGCGGCACCCCGGCCTTTGCCCGCACCGTGATGAAGATCGAGCGAGGATTCCCCTCTTCGTCCCGGTTTCCATAGAGCTGCGTCCACACGGAAACCGGCATCAACACGTACTGATCGAACTGGCCCCCCAACGCCGACTTCTTTTCGGCAAAAACGCCGTTGACCGTGAACTTGTGGCCGTCAACCTTTACCGTCTTGCCGATCGGGTCGACAAACGGGAACAGCTCGGCAGCGATCCCGTGGCCGAGGACGACGACCCTCCGACCGACCTCTACGTCTTCGGTGGTGAGGTTGCGACCGAGCTCGACATAGTGGGTGTTGTTCTCGGGGTACTCCGGGGTCCCGCCGCAGACCATCAGATTGCTCTCGGTCGACTCTCCGCGGTAGCTGACCCGCGTGTTGTAGTGCCACAGCTCGGCTCCGACAAGATCAACGGTCTTCACCCGCTCGCGGATGGCGTAGACGTGTTCCATAGTCAACGGCGGCCAGCGGGCGATCTCGCGAAAATTGATGTTACGGTCGTTGTTGAAGCCGCCCATGGGGAACTTCATGACCTGGAAGGTGCGGCTCCCAAGAACGCTCAGCTCGGCCTCCATCTGGCTCTGCACCACCGACACCCCGGTCATGACGGAGATGATCGCCGCCACTCCGGCGACGATGCCGACCAGGGTCAGGATCGAGCGGAGCTTGTGCGCCCCGATCGCCGAGACGGCCATCTTGAATGACTCGATCCAGGTCATGCTGCCGTTCCTCCCCACTCCCGATCCCACAACAGATTCAAATTCCGAACGTCTGGAGCCTCACGCCGCATCGCCGGCTGTGGGTCGAGGATCGGGAGTGGGAAGGAATGGCTACTCATAATGGAGTGCGTCAATCGGATTGAGCCGTGAGGCGCGCCACGCGGGGATGAACCCGGAGATCACACCGACCGTTATCGAGACCCCGAGGGCGATGGCGACGATCGGCAACGATACGCTGGCCGGCAGCACGAAACGATCGATGGCGGCGGCGACGGCAAATGAGAGCGCGACGCCGATCGCGCCGCCGACCAGGCAGATCATTGACGACTCGAGCAGAAACTGCTGCAGAATCGCCCTCCGCTTGGCGCCGATCGCCTTGCGAATGCCGATTTCCTGGGTCCGCTCGGTGACCGACACGAACATGATGTTCATCACCCCAACCCCGCCGACGAAGAGCGAGATTCCGGTCACCGCCACGCCGATCAGAAGCACCACACCCATCACGTTGTTGAACGCGTCGAGCAATGAGTCCATCTTGTTGATGGCGAAGTTTTCTTCCTCGCTCGGGTGAAGACGGCGGATTTTCCGCATCTCACCGATCAGGTGGTACTCGAAATCCTCGATGTCAGTTCCCGCCGGCGCTTTGACGGCAAATGCAAAGCTTCGGTTCCTGCCTCCGAACTCTCGGACAAAGGTCGTCACCGGGACGAATACCTGGCTGTCAAAGTCCGGGCCACCGAAGAAGCCCGCGCTGCCCTGTTTCTCCATGACTCCGACGACCCGGAAGTCTGCCCGGCCGACCTTGATCTTCTTGTTGATCGGGTCGACATCGCCGAAGAGTTGCTCGCGCATGGTGACACCGATGACGCAGACGTGCCGTTTGAACGCCACATCATAGGCAGTCAGAAACCGGCCGATCTCGGGCACCGCGCTCGACACCAACATATGCTTGTCGGTGGTGCCGATGACCGTCGCGTTGGCTATGACCTCCGAAAGGTACTTGACCGGCCGCTGGGCATCGTCGGTCGGGTTGACGACCGCCGTCGAACCGAGCTGGCGCGCGAGCTTGTCGCTGTCCTTGAGCTCGAGGTTGGGACGATTGCGAAACTGGAAGAAACGGCCCTGGAACATCCACGGCATCCGCGACACGTAGAGCACGTCGGTGCCGAGCACCGAGACGCTTTCGCGGAAGTTGTTGGCAAGCCCGTTGGCGGCGGTCATGGTCGTCACGACGGCGACGATACCGATAATGATCCCGAGAGTCGTGAGGACCCCGCGGGCCTTGTTGGCGCGAAGCGCCGCCAGGGCAATCCGCAGCGATTCGACCGAAGCGTAGATCCTGCTCATGCCGCCTCTCGCTCCGCGCTGTCGGTTTCGATGAGACCGTCCCGCAGCCTGATCTCCCGGTTGGCGTGTCTCGCGATGTCATCCTCGTGGGTGACCAGGATGATCGTGTTGCCCTCCGAGTGCAGCTGGTCGAAGACGGCCATGATCTCGGCTCCGGTCGCGCTGTCGAGATTGCCGGTAGGTTCGTCGGCAAGTAGGATGGTCGGCCGGTTGACGAGGGCCCGAGCAATCGCGACCCGCTGGCGCTGACCGCCCGAAAGCTCGTTGGGACGGTGCTTCATACGGTCCGCCAGCCCGACCCGTGCAATCGCTTCCTCGGTCAGCTTCTTTCGGCGCGCCGGCCGCATCCCGGCGTAGATCAGCGGCAGCTCGACGTTGTGAAACACGTCCGAGCGAGGCAACAAGTTGAAGGTCTGAAAGACGAAGCCGATCTTCTCGTTGCGGATCTCGGCCAGCTCGTCCTCGCCGAGAGTCCCGACGTCGGAACCGTCGAGCACATAGCTACCGGAGGTCGGGACGTCGAGGCATCCGATGATGTTCATCAGCGTGCTCTTGCCCGAACCGGACGGCCCCATGATCGCCACGTACTCGTTCTTTGCGATTTCGAAGGACACGCCGCGAAGGGCGTGCACACCGACCGAATTCATGTCGTAAACCTTTTCAACAGAACGGAGCAAAAGGGTCATGTGTCAGCCCTTCTTGCCGGCGCCCACCGTGACCACCGACCCGTCTTCGAGGTCGCGGCTGATCGCCCGGTAATTGCCGATCACGATCTCGTCCTCCTCACCGAGCCCGTCCAGCACCTCAATGTGGGTCTCGCTCTGGATCCCCGTCTTGACCTGACGCGCCCGAGCGCGACCGTCAGCGACGACCCACACCACTTCGACAAAGCCTTCGGAGTCGGGGGCAAATCTCGCGTCGCCGCCTTCGTCCTCTTCACCGGCCTCGGCGCCAAGCTGGTCGAGCGTCCGCACGGCCACGCTCTGGATCGGAACGCTCAGGCAGTCATCACAGACCTTGGTGACGATCTCTGCCGAAGCGGTCATCCCAGGTCTCAGCTCGGCGACCGGATCGATTACCGCCACCTTGACCTCGAACTCGGTCTTCTCATCAGTCGTGCCCTGGCCCGACGACTTGGCGCTATTGGCGATCTCGGTCACGCGTCCCTTGAGTTTAACGTCGGGCAGCGCATCGACCTCGATCTCCGCCTCGTCCCCGATCGACACCGAGACGATGTCGTTCTCGTCGATCGCGACCAACGCCTCCATGCCCTCGAGGTTGGAGATCACCATGATCACGTCCTCCTGGAACTGCGATCCGAGGGCGATCTCTCCGACCTCCTTGTTGAGCTGGCTCACGGTCCCCGACATCGGCGCGTAGATCGTCGTTTTTGCGAGATCGTCGTTCGCCTGGCGGAGCGCGGCCTTGGCCTGCCCCACCTGGTCGAGGGCCGATTGATAGCGGGCCTTCTCGACCTCCGCGGCCGCATACACCGTGTCGAGGACCGACTGTGACTCGAGCTTCCGTTCGAAGAGCTCCTTGGTGCGGTCGTAGTCCTTTTCGGCTTTGATCATGTTCTCGCGGGCGAGGTTGACGTTGGCCTGGGCGGCGGACTGATTGGCCTCGGCGCTTTGAACCGCAGCCAGATAACGCTCGCGGTCGAGCTGGACGAGCAGGGCCCCCTGATCGACCCAGTCGCCCTCCTCGACCTCGAGTTTCATGATCTTGGCACTGACATCGGCGGAAATATTCACCTGGACCATCGGCTGGATCTTGCCGGTGGCGTTTACCGTCTGGACCACCTGGCGACGGCCAACCAGTTCCACCTCAACCTCGATGCCCTCGACGCCGCGGTTGCGCGACGCCAATGCCAGCCCGGCGATCACCACCACCGCAACCACCGGCACTCCGATTACGAGAGCCTTTTTCCCTTTTTTCATGTCTGTTCACCCCACCCCAGTTTGGTCACCAGATAATTGAATTGCTCAACCCTCCCGAGTATTTACGTCATTCCGGCCCAGAGGTTGCGCGTGCTAGAGTCGGCACGTGAAAGAAGAGCTTTCGTCGGCGAAGGAAAACATCGACCCGGTGGGCTTCGCGACAACCGTGTGCCACCTGTACCGGGCCGAGATGAACCGTATGACCGGGTGGCGCCACCGGCTCGACATCACCTCCAATTGGGCGATCATCATTGCCCTCGGTCTGACGACCTTTACCCTGGGCGCGGCCGAGGTCCCCCACCACACGCTGTTGCTCGGCCTCGCGTTCCTACTGATTTCGATCCTCCTCGAGGGACGCCGCTACCGCCACCTGCACCACAGCAAGTGGCGGCTCTATCTGCTCGAGTCGGGTTTTTTCGCCGACATCCTCAAACCCGCCGCCACCCAAGATCCAAATCCCGACTGGCGTCGCCTCCTCGCCGCCGATCTCCGCCACACCCACTTCTCGATCAGCTGGCTGACCGCCATGCGGCTGCGTCTGAGGCGTAACTACCTCTTTGTCATCTATTTCATGGCGGCGGTGTGGATCGTCAAGCTGTTCATCCACCCGGGACGCCCCGCGACCTTTGCCGACTTTTTCTCCCGTCTGGGCGTGGGCCACCTCGTGCCGCCGTGGTTCGTGGCCGCAACCGCCGTCCTCTTCATCGTCGGCGCCACCGTTCTGGGCTTCACCTGCCCCTCGGCGGAGGAACTCGAAGACTGGAGCGTCCATTACCACCGGCGCCGCGTCGATGCAGTGGATCCCGACGCGTGAAAGCCGCGATTCGAGGTTGTGAGTGATCGGGTACGGCAGTGCAAGTTTTGAGTTTTGAGTTTTGAGTTTTGAGTTTTGAGTTTCCGCCCGTACCCTCCACAGGTGTGAAACCGTGCGCACCTATAGAGGATTCGAAAAGGAGTACCGACATGTCACACACCCGACCAACCCGTTTCGCGATCACAGCACTGTATTGCGCGGTGGTTCTGATAGGCGCCACTGCCGTTCTGTCCGCTGGCGACGAGAAGACAACCACCGGACAGCCCAACCCCGCCCTCCTCGATCCGTCCCTGGCCACCGAACGGGCGCCGGACACATTCCGGGTCAAAGTGGTGACCACGACCGGCGACTTTGTCATCGAGGTCCACCGCGATTGGGCGCCGCGTGCCGCCGACCGATTCTACAACCTGGTCAAGATCGGCTACTACGACGATGTCGCCTTCTACCGGGTCATCACCGGTTTCATGGCCCAGGCGGGGATGAACGGCGACCCGGCGGTGACTGCCGCATGGTCGAACGCCCGCATCAAGGACGACCCGGTCGCGCAGTCGAACACCCGCGGCAAGGTGACCTTTGCCATGAGCTCCCAGCCCAACAGCCGCACCACCCAGTTCTTCATCAACTACGGCAACAACTCCTATCTCGACGCCTCGGGCTTTGCGCCCTTTGGAGAAGTGGTAGAGGGTTTCGAAACGGTGACCGGTCTTTACAGCGGCTACGGCGAAGGTGCGCCCAGCGGAAAGGGGCCCTCTCAGGGCCGTCTCTTCCGCAGCGGCAACCCCTACCTCAAGGGGGAGTTCCCCAAGCTCGACTACATCGTCAAGGCGACCGTCGGAGAGTGACGCTGGACCCGACGCGGGATGCAGGATTCAGGATGCAGGGTACAGGAGGCACGATCCTGGATCCGCCTACCCACCATGGGAGAATTTTTGGATTTTGGATTCTGGAATTCGGATTTCCGCCCACCCGGCCCTCGAAATGACGGTCTGAAATTTCATGCTGATTGCAGCATCCTGCATCCTGCATCCTGCATCCGGTGGGTGGCGGGGGCGGGCGTTCGCGCTATAGTCGTCCGAGACGGACACGATGACATCCGAACACGACACCGGAAAACCTGACACAGCGGCCGGGGCCGAGCGGGTCCTCCGCATGGCGGCGGAACGCGGGCTGATCTCGGAAGACGAGGCCGAGTCCACCCTGGCAGAGGTCCGCGCGCGTCTGCAGGCGGCCGGACTCTACGACCTCGTTGATGACTCGCGGCCGGTGGTGATTCCCGAGCACCTGATCGAGGACGACACCCTCGCCCGGCTTGCCCGTGAGCTCGGTCTCGACGACGACGACTGGCTTCCACGCGAACCGTCCGCCTACGACACCGACCGCGGGTCACCAGCTTTGGGGAGCGACCCTTTCGAGGTCTTCCCGGTTCCCGGCTGGGACCGCTACGAGTTTGTCGACTTCATCGGCCGCGGCGGCATGGGCGACGTCTTCAAGGCGCGCGATCCGCGTCTCGGCCGTTTTGTCGCCCTCAAATTCCTGCGCCGGGACGATCCCGAGCAGATCAAACGATTTGTCCGCGAGGCCCAGGTGCAAGCCAAGGTCGAGCACGAGAACCTGTGCCCCGTGTACGAGGTCGGCGAGGCGATGGGTCACTCCTACATCGCCATGCAGTACGTGGCCGGCGGTTCGATCAAGGAGATCGCCGATCTGGTAGAGCTACGGCAGAAGGTACAGATCATGGTCGACGTGGCGGACGCCCTGCACGCCGCCCACCAGGCGGGCCTCATCCACCGCGACATCAAACCGGCCAACATTCTCGTTGATCGCACCCCGGACGGCGGCTGGCACCCGTACGTCGTCGACTTCGGCATTGCGAGAGAGATCGACACGCCGCACGAACTCACTGTCTCGGGCATGGTTCTCGGCACTCCCGCCTTCTGCTCGCCGGAGCAGATCCGCGGCGAAACCTCCAAGCTCGACCGCCGAACGGACGTCTACGGTCTCGGAGCCACCCTGTACTGGTTTCTCACCGGCCAATCACCCTACGCGGGCGCCTACCCCGAGGTGATCTCCGGCGTCACCGAACGCGACCCGGTGCCGCCGCACCGTATCGACCCGACGATCCCGGTGGATCTCGAGACCATCGTGATCAAATGTCTGGAAAAGGAGCAGGACCGGCGCTACGCCACTGCCCGCGAAGCCTCCGAAGACCTGCGCCGATTCCTCGCCGGCGAACCCATCGCAGCGCGCCCCGCCAGCCTGCTCTACAAAGTCGGCAAGAAAATTCGCAAGCACCCGGGGCTGGTGACCGCAGCGGTCATCGCCGCTCTCGCATTCACCGCCCTGGGCGCCCTCAGTCTCCGCGCCAATTTGCGCACCCGGAAGCAGGCCGAGATCGCCCAGTCGCTGACCGAGCAGGCCAACGAGATCGAGGGCTTCGCGAGAATCGCGGCGATGATGCCCCTCCACGACCGGACGCCGGAGAGAGGCGCCATCCGGCAGCGAATGGCCGACATCGAAGGTGAAATGGAGCTCCTCGGCCCGATCAGCGCCGGTCCCGGAAACTATGCGCTGGGACGCGGCTATCTGACCCTGCAGGAGGATCAGAAGGCGCGGCGCCACCTCGAAATCGCTCTCGATCAGGGCTACGGTGGGCCCGGCGTCGACTACGCCCTCGGCCTGGTCCTCGGACGCCTCTACCTGCGCGAGCTGGACCTCGCTCGCCGCATCGAAAACGAACAGCTGCGCGCCGCCCGCATTACCCAGATCGAACTCGAGCTCCGTGATCCCGCGCTCGAACATCTTCAATCCGGGAGCGCTTCGTCGCTGGAGGGTTCCGGCTACGCCGAAGCGCTCATCGCCTTTTACGGCGGCCACCTCGACGAGGCCCTCGAGAAGACTCGCAGCGCCTTCAACCAAGAGGAGTGGCTCTACGAGGCCAAGCGACTGGAGGGTGACATCCTGCTCGAAATGGGTTCCGAGCGGGCCCTCCACGGAGAGGCGGACAACGCCCTCGATCTTCTCGCCGAGGCCGGCGGCGCCTACGCCGTGGCTGCCGACATCGCCCGATCCGATCCCAGCGTCCACGAGGGCGAGTGCGGTCGCTGGACCCAGATCCTCGAAATCCGAAGCCGGCGCGGCGAACCGGTGGTCGAGGCCTTCGAGGGAGCGGTCGACGCCTGCGACCGATCGCTCCGCATCGATCCCGAGCGCGCTTCGGTCCACGAGCGGCTGTCGCACCTCTACTGGCGGTGGGCAGACCTGCTCAATGACCGCGGCGGCGACCCGACGCCATTCCTCGAGCAGGCCGTCGCCACCGCCGACCGCGCCATCGAGCTCGATCCTGACAGCGTCGCGGCACACTCCACCCGGGGTGGCGCCCTCACGGTGTCTGCGCTCCGCGAGCTGTCGCGCGGCGACGACCCACGCCCCACCCTCGAGCGGGCGGTGGCGAGCTTCGAGGCCGCGATCGCGATCGACCCCGGAGCCGTCCTCGCCCACGATGAGCTCGGCTACGCCTGGGAGCGAGTGGCTCGCTACGAGATGGGCATCGGTCTCGACCCGCGACCCTCGCTCGACCGTGCAATCGGGGCGTTCCGGCGCGCCATCGAGCTCAACCCAGCCTACGCCAACGCCTACAACAACTCCGGCATCGCGCTCTGGCGTCGGGCGATCTACGAGCAGCGGACCGGCGCCGACCCGCGCGCCACTATCGACGAGGCCGTCGCCGCATTCAATGCGGCCATCGAGCGCAATCCGGCCTACGCGTACGCCTTTGCCAACCGCGGCCTCGCCGGACGCACGTTGGCCATGTACAGCCTTGAAAACGGAGACGACCCGACTCCCTCCCTCGACGGTGCGCGCGTCGATCTCGAACACGCCCTGGCGCTCAATCCCCAGATATTCTGGGCCTACCCCGAGCTCACCGCGGTCGAGATTGCGGCCGCGCGTTGGGCGCTGATCTCCGGGTCCTCGCCCGCGGACTACCTCGATGCGGCCGCGTCGGCCGCCGACAAGGCCCTGATCGCCAACCCGCAAAACGCGGTCGCCTATCAGAGCGCGGCCGAGGTCCACCGCTGGCGCGCCGAGTGGCGTCTCAGTCGCGGCCGGTCGGTACGGGCCGACCTCGTTGCAGGAACACGACTCGTCGAGCTGGCCTTGGAGCAGAACCCCGGCCTCGCCAGCGCCATGGCCACCGACGCCGCTCTCAAGGTGATCCGGGCGGAATCGGAGACCGACGCCTTGAGCCGCGCAGCGCTTGTCGCCGAGGCGAACACGAGTCTGAACCGTGCGCTCGAGTCCAATCCTCTGCTCGGGCGTGAGACCGACGATCTCCGCCGTCGGATCGACAGGCTGTCATCGTCAGACGGCGGCTTTTGAACCGATTCTCCGCGGATGTGAGATCCTATGCGTCAGATTGGTCGCCATACCGATCCCGCAGCGACCTTGCCAAAAAAGCTGTGGCCAGTCGCTGCGACACGAACAAGGAGCAACAATGCGCAAGACGATACTGACTCTGACCGTCATGACTCTGCTGGTCGTCGGAACGGCCGGCGCGGCCAAGAAGAAAGCCTATGTCGATTTTGATCGCAACGCGGACTTCGGGGCGATCAAGACCTTCGCCTACGTCGAAACCTTGGAGACCTCGGTCGCCGATTCGGCGCCGCCGATCCACGAGATGATCAAGTACCTGATCATCATTCGCTTCAAAGAAAGCGGGCTCGTCGCGGTCGACGTCGACGACAATCCGGACATCTGCGTCACCTATCACACCAACGTGAAACAGGAGATGAAGATGGACGTCACCCTCTACAGCTACACCTACAGCTGGGGCTGGTATTGGAGCCCGTTGTGGGGCAGCGGCATGGACGTCAAGAGCTACAGCCGAGGCACCCTGGTCATCGACGCCTGGTACCCAGCAAAAAACGAACTCATCTGGCGCGGCACCGTGGTCGGCGCGATCCCGGATGACCCGAGCCCCGCCAAAGCGCAAAAGACGATCGAGCAGGCGCTCGACAAGATCGGCGAAGAGTGGAAAAAACAGCGCCAGGCAGCGCAGGCGCAATGACGTTTGAACGTTAGAACGTTTGAACGTTCAACGTTCCGCCCACCCACCTCCAGTTTACCGGTCGGCGCTTCGCACCAGGCAACAGACGTCGAGCCCATTTCGCACCCCGTTTTGTCGTTTGGGGGAGGATGGGTGGAAACGTTCTAACGTTTCAACGTCTTAACGTTGAACGGCGCTCGCGACGAACTCGCCGATCGCGTTAAAGTACGCGTCACCACCGACGATCCAGGTCTCGTTATGCCCCGCCCCGACCACCTCGAAAAAGCTCTTCGGCTCGGAGGCCGCATCGAACAGGCAGACGGCCGAGCCGGTACGGCACCACCTCGTCAACGCGCGAGTGGATAAACAGCTTTGGGCAGGAGACGGATGGGACCTTGGCCAACGAATCCATCCGGGTGCGGATCATGAACCTCGGAACGAAGGGGTAGTGGGCGCGAGCCATGTCGGGGATCGAGCTGAAGCTCGACTCGACGATCAACCCCGCCGCCGGTGCCCGGAGTGCGAGATCAACCGCCACCGCGCCGCCGAGCGACTTGCCGAAGATCACGATGCGCCCTGGTTTGACGCCATCCTCCGTCAGGTGCCGCCAGGCCGCGTGCGCGTCCAGATACAGCCCATCCTCGTCGGGCCGTCCCTCGCTGCGGCCATAGCCCCGGTAGCCGACGATGAACACTTCGGCCCGGGTTCGCGTTGCCAGCTCGATCGCCAGACCCGCACGGTCGCTGAGGTTGCCGGCATTGCCGTGGAAGAAGAGCAACACCGGGTCGTCGGCCTCGCCCGCCACCCGCCGGCACCACCATCCGTGGAGTCGAAGCCCGTCCTCGGCAACAAAATATCTGTCCTCGATCACGCAGCCCGAACCCCGGGCGACCGCCTCGGTGTCCCAGAAGCCCTCGGGATACCGGGTCGGAAAGAAAATCAGCGATCGCTCGAACAGGGCCATCAAGAGGACCATCCCAGCGAAACAGACGACCAAGGTGATGAGGATTCGCATAGGCTTCGCCGATCAATTCGCGATCGTTAGAACGTTAGCACGTTAGAACGTTAGAACGTTGCCGACAGAAGGCGGTTTTGGGAAAAGGAGAAAAGGAGAAAAGGAGAAAAGGGGAAGAGGGGAAAAGGAACGGATCGTCAAGAGGTCCGCGATCCGAAGTCGCATTCGGGTGGGCGGGCGGAACGTTTTAACGTTCAACGTTCGAACGTTTGAACGAAGTGCGAAGGCAGCGAGAACAGTTCTATTGCGGCCCTCTCGACGTTGCCGGCCTCCGCGGAGAGTGAAGGATCCGGTCCTGCCCTGCGATATCATGATGGTCGTGCCGCAAGACTGGAACAGCGGGGCGACGGAGGCCAGGCTCGGCAGGTCGGCTCGCGCCGCGCTGCTTGCTCTCTCCGTCGCGCTTGCAGCCTCGTGCGCAGCCGTCGCCGTTGTCTTCGGCGAGTCAGACGACCACCGGGTCCTGGCCCTGGTCGCATGGGTTGTTGGGTGGGGTCTGGCGCTCTCGGCCATCGCCGGATGGGAGCGCTCTAGCGGCCGGCCGCCGTTTGGCGCCGCGAGTACCGACCAGCCCGCCTGGCGGCGCACTGAGCTGATCGCCCTTGTCATCATCCTGGCCGCGGCCACTCTCCTCCGAACCGTGGCCGTCGAACGGCTACCGGTCGCCCTCCACAACGACGAGATGAGCTGCCTCTTGGAGGCCCAGAACTTTCTTGACGGCCATCGACCGATCTTCGACACCGGTTGGTTCGAATGCCCGAATCTCGGCTTCTTCATGACCAGCATCCCGCTGCGGGTGATCGCTCCGGACCTGCTGGCGCTCCGTCTCGGAACGGCCGCCCTCGGCGTGCTCTCACTGCTCGCGGCCTACCTGCTGGTACGGCGGCTGTTCGGCATTCGTGCCGCCATGCTGCTCCTGCTGCTCACGACTCCCTTTCACTGGCACCTGCATTTCAGCAGGGCCGGCTTCCACTACATGCAGGCTGCATCGCTTTCGACATTGGCCCTGCTGCTCTTCGGCGTAGCCGTCGACCGGCGCAGCCCGGTGATCTTCGGCGCTGCCGGTGTTGTCATCGGCATCGCCTGTCAGACCTACTACGCGGCGTGGTTGACGCCCATCATCCTCACCACCTGGGTTTTTTCCTGGTGGCTCGGCGATCGGCGCCGCGGTGTCGTCGCGGTCCGCGGACTGGCCGTCACAGCGGTCCTGTCTGCGATCACCTTTGCTCCGCTGGCGGCCCACTACATCCGCGACGCGCACGCCGCCACGTCCAGGCCATCCAAGGTGTTCCTGCTTTCAGACGAGAATACGGAACACGTGAAAATTACATATGGAACCTCGAATCCGCTCTCCCTGTTGACCAAAAACGGGGTGAGGCTCGCTGGGCTGTTTGTCGGCGCCAGAGGCGACACCTCCGTTCAGTACGGGCTTCAGAACCAATTCATCGACCCCTATCTGATGCCCCTGTTCCTCGCCGGTCTGGCCTACGCGCTGGTGCTCATCCGGCAACCCGGCGGCCAACTGCTGTGGGTCGTCTTTTTGGGAACCTTGATCGCGGGCGGTGTGCTGACGGTCGACGCCCCGTTTTCGCCACGGCTTGTCGGCGTCACCCCGTTCATCCTGCTCTTTCCGGCCCTCGTGCTCGACCGCATCCTCCGCATTCGCTGGATTTCCACCCGCAAGAGGCTGCTGGCGGCAATCTCGATCGCAATTGCCGGGGTGGTGGCGATATCGGCGTGGTGGAACCTGGAGATCACCTTCGTTCGGTACCCAAGGTATTCCGGCGACGAAGCTCGAGATCACATCGTCCGCACCGCCTACCAACTCGGAACCGTGCAAACCATTGTCGTCGTCGATGAATCCGAGCATTTCGACCACCAGGCCTATCGGGCGCTCCTCCCCGGAGTCCGGGGCCATAGGCTGTCCACCCGGACGCTGAACCGCACCCGCCTGGAAAGTACTATCCGCTCCTTCGGGCCGGGCACTTTCGTGGTCACGCCGAGTTGGGGGAGCGACGCCGTCGGGCTCTGCGGGCGGCTCAGGGCGACCACCAGGGGCGTCGTTCGCTTCGGCAAGGGACCCGGCGGAATCGAGTGGTGTCTGCTCGAGTGAACGGGGCGAAAACGGCTGGCGGGGCTAGCAGGACTCGAACCTGCGACCTAAGGTTTAGGAAACCTCCGCTCTATCCACCTGAGCTATAGCCCCGCACGGGGGTCCGATGCTACGGCGCGAGGCAGGCCGTGTCAATTCAAACCCGCGCCTGTTGCAACCCAGAGGAGAAAAGGGGCAAAGGGGGATGGCTCCCGACTGCGTCGATGAAATCCGGCGCGATTTTACCGACCATATTTCGGAACTCGAAATCGGCGGCGCTCTCCAGCCCCGGGACCCCACTTCGGCTGACTCACCTCAGTCGGGTCACGCCCGGCAGACCGTCAAAGTGACGATCGAACGTCAGGATCTGCTCGATCCCGTGCCCCCGCATGACGGCGAGGTGAACGGCATCCCGAGCCGTGAGATCCGGGTGACCGATCACGATGTCCCTGGCACCCTCGACAATCTCGAGGTCCACCGCCAGCACCTCGTCGACAAGCTCGAGCAAGACCTCGAAGCACGGCTGGATGGCGTCGCGTCGGTCAATCGCCACGTATCGGTGGAGGATTTCCTGGAGGACCTCGGTGTCGGTGACCAACCGTCGTCTCTCGGCGACGGCCCGCTCGAGAAGGCGCCGAGAATCGACCTTGTGCGGGTGCTCCGCGCCCACCAGGTACATCGGAATGTTGGAGTCGACCAGGATCACTCGCCGCTCGCTCCATATCCGCGTTCGATCTCACCCAGCATCTGATCGATGTCCGACGTCGGGTAGGCGTGACGATCGGCCGAGCGGATCGCTGCGAGCTTGCGCTCGGAGTCGCCGGAAGCAATCTTGCGGCGGGCCTCTCGGAGCGTTTCGCGCACGAACTCCGAAACTGTCACGCCCTTTTCCTCAGCGGCAGCTCGGATTGCCTCCAATTCGTCCTGATCCATGACAACCTGCAGTCGAATACTCATAATATGAGTATGATTGCTGTACTTCGCGAAGTCAATAGACTCACCAGATCCAAATCCCCCTCAGCATGAAGTCGCACCTTCGCTGATGGGAAAGGGAGCGGGCTAGCGCGGTACCGCCGGCCCGTCGACCCACAGGGTCCCGGGCAAGCTCAGGACGAAGCGCAGCGCCTCGGAGTCGAGGTTGGGCACCCACAATGGAAGGCCTCGACGTGCCGCGGACCCGGCGAGTCGCTGGACCAGGAGCCCCGCCGGGGTCCCGGACCGCAACCCGATCGTGACCCAACCGGGCGCCCTCACGGCCCGCTCCTCCACCACCGCCTCGACCTCGGCGGACAGCAGCACCTCGGCCACCGCTCCACCCTCTCCCCCGGCCAGAACCCACCCACGACCGGACCTGGTCGTCTCCACAGGCGTTGCCAGCCAACCCGTCGGCGGCGTCGCCGCCGCCCGTGGCGCCCACCAGCCCAAAGAATGACCGCTCGGCAGCTCGTGCACCGGCTGCGGCCGCACCGCCCGGGCCGCCAAAACATCCTCGGCCGAAATCAGCAACTTTGAAATCGCCCTCAACCGGTCGCCGTCTTCCGGCCACTCGCAGTCAGTGACGATCAACGATGCCCCGTCTGCGCCGCTTCCCGCGACCAGACCGTCCCAGGCGCGCTCGATATCGCCCCGATCCCGACCGGCGATCGCCAGCGCCGGCCACGGCACCGTCGCCGGCGCCGCATCGAGCGCCGCGGCCAGATCGCCGAGAAGGGTCAGGAGCGCACGATCGCCGAGCTGCGACCGCCAGAAAGCGCGGTCGGCAAAGCCCACGATGCAGAGACCGGCGCCTCCCTTCAAGGTGGCGATCAGGTCAGGGTCGATGACGCCGGTCGGAGCCGCAGCCGAAGCCGCGGCCTCGAGCGCCTTGCGGGCGCCGAGTGTCGATGGCGGCACCATCATCGCACCGCCAATGCCGAGCCTCTTGCCCGTCACCAGGGCCTCATCGGTGGCCGCCGCCAAGACGCCGCGCGCCCGTTCCGTAGGGCTCGAGGCGGCACATCTCGCGACCCACGCTCCGCTGCCGTCATCGACCGCGACCCAGCCGGGCGCCGTTGCACCGGCGCCGATCACGCCCTCGAGCACCGACTCCAGCGCAATGCGCAATGCCTCAGGCGGCGGCGGCACCAGCTCGACCACGCTCAGATCTCGTCCCGGCGGATCTCGAAACCCCGGGCCAGGAATTCCCCAGGCCAGTCCGTGACCTCGACCGCGATCACTCTCGCCCAGCGCGGCCCTTGCTCGAGGCGCTGCCGGATCTCCAGGTGCTGCTCCTCGGTGCCGGAGACCAGCGCCTCGACCGTTCCGTCGGTGCGGTTTCGAACCCAACCGTTAACGCCCAGCCCCTCGGCCTCGCGCCACACGAAGTAACGGAAACCGACTCCCTGGACGCGCCCGGTAACCCGGTAGCGCTTGACACTCACAGCTCACACTCCCCGATCGTCACAAACACCTCAGGGCACCGGCGTCTCCTCCGATTGCCGGTGGGCGTGGCGCCCAACTCGATGCACCAACCAGAATCCTCCCACCAACAGCACCACAAATCCGATCGAGACCCAGTTGAACCACCTGTAGAGGAAGTCGCGGACGGTCGCGCCAAAAGCGTACAACAGCACACCCTCCGCCATGAAGCGGAGGCTGCGCGATGCGATGGACGCGAGCACGAAGACCCGGAAGTTGATCTTGAAGGCGCCGCCGGCGATGGTGAAAACCTTGTAGGGGATCGGCGTCAGACCGGCAACGCCAGTGGCCCAGGCATTGTAACGGTCATACAGCTTCTCGACCGCGTGGATCTTGTTCTCGGAAAAGATCTTGTAGAGCAACGGCCGGCCGCCGTAGAGACCGATCCCGTAGCCGAGCATACCGCCGAGAACGCTTCCGGCCGAGCAAACGAATCCGTACCAGATGGCGTGCTCCGGGGCCGCGACCCCGAGGGTGATCAGCAGCACATCCGGTGGGATCGGAAAAAACGAGCTCTCGGCGAAGGCGAGCAGAAACAACCACCACCCGGGGTGCGGCATCATCGCCAGCGAGTCGATCCACGCGAAGAGCTTATCCCGCATATCTCACCAGGTTTCGTCCGGAGGGCGGCGAGGCGCCGTGCCCAGTGGGGTTTTCGAGTTGGAGGTCCGGCCGGGGTCCCCAGTGCCGTCCGCCGATGGGGCTCGTGTGCCGATATCAAGGCGCGAGGAGGCGTACTCGACAGTACGTCGAGCACCCCGAGGAGAGAAAGCACCGCTGGGTGCGGTGCATCGCCAGCCGCAGCAGAAAGCTGGTGAGATATGCGGGAAAGCCTTCATCCCGGCTTCTCCTCCCACCCGTGGCGGCCGATCAGCGGCACGAAACAGGCGCCCTTGAGCTCGTGGGCGAAGGTGCGTTCACCACGGCGCTCGACGATTTTCAACACCTGGGTGTCGCGCGGACCGACCGGGACCACCAGCCGCCCGCCATCGGTGAGCTGTTCGACCAACGGCGCCGGCACCTCGGGCGCGCCGGCGGTGACCAGGATCGCGTCAAACGGCGATTGCGCCCGCCAGCCGAGAGTGCCGTCCATGACCTTGACGCTGACGTTTTCGACTTCGAGCTGATCGAGCACGCCCTTTGCCTGCCGGGCCAGCGACGGCACCCGCTCGACGGTAAAGACGAAGCGGGCGAGCCGCGACAGCACCGCCGCCTGGTAGCCGGAGCCGGTGCCGATCTCGAGCACCCGGTCCGTCGGAGCGATCCGCGCAGCCTCGGTCATCAGAGCGACGATGCGTGGTTGCGAGATCGTCTGTCCCTCGCCGATGTGGATCGAGACGTCGTCGTCATAGGCCTGATGACGAAAGGCCTCCGGCACGAAAAAGTGGCGTGGGACCTCCGCCATCACCTCGAGCACGCGCGGGTTCTTGATTCCACCCCTTCGCAGGGACTCGACCATCTGCGACCGGCGGTAGGCGTAAGCGTCGTCAGCCATGACGACGCATCAGTCCCCACCCGCCGCGTGCGAGTCGATCCACGACGGCGCCCGTTCGCGCAGACTCTCGAGCGACTTTCGATCGGTCATGTCGAGGTGCAGCGGAGTCACCGAAACGTAGCCCCCTGCGACCTCGTGAAAATCCGTGTCGGGGATCTGCTCCCACACCGGCCGGCCGCCGCCGATCCAGAAGATCTGGCGCCCGCGCGGGTCTTTCTCCTCGATCACCCCTTCGGTGTAGCGGCGCACGCCGAGCCGCGTCAGCCGCACACCGGCGGGTTTGTGCAGGGGCACGTTGACGTTGAGAAGAGTGTTCTTCGGCAAGCCGTTGTCGAGGATCCACTCCGCCAGCTCGCGGGCAAACTTCGCCGCGACGTGGAAGCTCATCCCCTCCCCCACCCCCAGCGAGACCGCCATCGCGGGCGCGCCGAGAATGACGCCCTCGAATGCCGCCGACACCGTTCCCGAGTAGTGGACGTCGGCGCCCATGTTGAATCCGAAGTTGATTCCCGATACCACGAGATCAGGCGCGCCGCCGTCCATGAGCTTCGAGATCGCAATCGCGACGCAGTCGGTCGGGGTGCCGTCGACCGCTATCCGGCGCTCGCCGAGACGCTCGATTCGCAGCGGGCGATCGAGGGTCAGGGCGTGCGACACCGCCGACTGCTCGCGGTTCGGCGCCACCACCCAGACCTCTCCCATGCCATCGAGAGCGTCGGCCAGCACCTGGATGCCCTCCGAGGCATAGCCGTCGTCGTTGGTGACCAGAATTCGCGGTTTCGCCATGCGGAGGATTCTATATGAATTCTGAATTAGGAATTAGGAATTAGGAATTACCGCCCACCCGCCCGGTCCGGCACTGTTCTCTTCATTTTCTTTGCTCCAGGGCTCCGAGCCATGAAGCAAAGAAAATGACGGTCGGCGACGCTTGTCGTCGTTTCGGACGCATGAGATACTCCATATTCGCTGGAGGCGCAGCTGGATCCGCCTCGCGATCAGACAGTTGGCCCTGCGAAGGGAGCACGAATGAACAGAGAAATCCTGCTCGGCGACGAGGCTGTCGGTCTCGGCGCGATCCATGCCGGCCTCAGCGGCGTCTACGCCTACCCCGGCACGCCGTCGACCGAGATCTTCGAGTTCGTCGATCGCATCGCCAAGAAATCCGGCGACATTCACGCCTTCTGGTCGACCAACGAAAAGGTCGCCTACGAGGAGGCTCTGGGCATGAGTTGGGCCGGCAAGCGTGCCCTGGTGTGCATGAAGCACGTCGGCCTCAACGTCGCCGCCGACGCGTTCATGAACTCCGCCGTCACCGGCACCAACGGCGGATTGGTGCTGGCGGTCGCCGACGACCCCGGTATGCACTCCTCGCAGAACGAGCAGGACAGCCGTTTCTTTGCGCAGTTCGCCCTCATCCCCTGCTTCGAGCCGCGCAACCAGCAAGAGTGCTACGACATGATGTTCGAGGCCTTCGAGCTCTCAGAGGAGCTGTCGGTCCCGGTGATGGTGCGGCTGGTCACCCGCATCGCCCACAGCCGTGCCGGCGTCGCCACCCGCGAGGCGCGTCCGCAGAACCAGCTCCACCCCGACAAGAAGATCAAGAAGTGGACCTTGCTGCCGGTCAACGCGCGGGTCCAGTACAAGCAACTCACCGAAAAACAGCCGGAGCTGCTGCGCCGGGCCGAGGACAGCCCGCACAACTCGCTCGAACTCCGAGGCAAAGCCGGCGTCATCGTCTGCGGGCTTGCGAGCAACTATCTGTATGAGAATCTGGAACCCGATCACGACCGGTCGATCCTCTCGATCCGCCAGTACCCGCTGCCGGTCGCCAAGCTTCGTGAGCTCGTCGAGCACGTCGACGAGCTGTTGATCCTGGAGGACGGCTATCCATTGGTCGAGAACGTGGTCCGGGGCCTCTTCGGGCTCGAAGGGGTCGAGGTCCGTGGCCGCATGACCGGCGAGATCCCGCGCACCGGCGAGCTCAACCCCGACATCGTTCGCGAGGCCCTCGGCATGCCGCCGCTGGCGGCGGCTCACGAACCGGTGACCGAGATCGCCAACCGGCCCCCGGCGCTGTGCAAGGGATGCCCGCACATCGACTCGTTCCGTGCACTCAACGAAGCCCTCAACGGCTTCGACAGCCCGCAGGTCTTTTCCGACATCGGCTGCTACACCCTTGCCGCGTTGCCACCGCTCGAGGCGGTCCACAGCTGCGTCGCCATGGGGGCCTCGATCGGCATGGCGGCCGGCGCCGCCCATGCCGGCTACACCCCGGCGGTGGCGGCGATCGGCGACAGCACCTTTTCGCACGGCGGCATCACGCCGCTGTTGTCGGCGGTGCAGCAGAACGTCAACCTCAACGTGCTGGTGGTCGACAACAGCACCGTCGGCATGACCGGCACCCAGCGCTCGATGTCCACCGGCCGCACCCTCGACCAGATCATCCTCGGCACCGGCATCTCCGAGGAGCACTTCCGGATCATCGAACCGACCCCGCGCCATCACGATCAAAATGTCGCCGTCCTGCGCGAGGAGCTGGCCTACGAAGGACCGAGCGTGATCGTCGCCCGGCGGGCCTGCATCGAGGCGCTCAAGATCAAATCAAACTGAGGGGGCGGACGGTGGAAAAGAACATCATCCTCGCCGGAGTCGGTGGACAAGGCATTCTTTCCATCGCCTTTGTCATCGACCACGCCGCCCTTGACGCCGGCTTTGAGTTCAAACAGGCCGAGGTGCACGGCATGGCGCAGCGCGGTGGCGCGGTCCAGTCCCACCTCCGCTATGGAGACTCTGAGATCTTCTCCGACATCATCCCCACCGGCCGCGCCGACATGGTGCTGTCGGTCGAGCCCCTCGAGGTGCAGCGCTACTGGCACTACCTCAAACCGGACGGTTGGATCGTTACCAGCGTCACGCCCTACGTCAACATTCCCGACTACCCTGAAACCGACGCTCTGCTCGGCGACCTGGCGGCGTTTGACAATATTGTCATGGTCGACACTGCCCACCTTGCCCGCGCCGCCGGCAACCTGCGCGCTCAAAACATGGTCGCGGTCGGCGCCGCATCACCGCTGCTCGACTTCAAAGCGGACCGCCTGCTCGCCTTCGTCGAGCGATTGTTCGAGCGCAAGGGCGAAAAAGTCGTCGCCGTCAACCGGCGCGCCTTCTCCTATGGCCGCGCGGCCGGGCTCTTCTTCCGCGGGCTGGTGGATGGCGGCATGCGGACCCTGTCGGCGCTCCATCTGTGCGGCAAGATCGACCCCGAAACCATCGATGCCGCCTTCGCCGGCGCCTGGGCCTCGGCCCTCGGCGATGATCAAGGCAAGCTCGAGACGGTGCTCGCAGAGCAGGAGACCGTGGCCTGCGACCGCGCCGACGCCTACGCCTGAGGGGGTTGTCATGCCCATCGATACCGCGAGAATTCACGAGATCCTCAGCGCGGCCCACGCCGAGGGACGCGACAGCCTCTACGAACACGAGTGCTACCGGCTGCTCGAGGCCACCGGCGCCGAGGCCGCCCCGTCGAGCCGGTTGGTTCCCTTCGGCGCGCGGCCAACAACCGCCGACCTCGACCACCTGAGTGGCGACCGGGTTGTGCTCAAGGTGGTGTCGCCCGATATCACCCACAAGACCGAGGCGCGCGGCGTGCGGATCGTCGCGCGTGAGATCGGCGCGGTCGAGGCGGCTTTCGACCTCATGCGGCGGGAAGTGCCGGAAACCTTCGCCGCCTACCTCGAAACACACGCGGGCGAGGTCCCACCCGGGCTCGCCGGACGCCGCGGCCACGGTCTCGAGCAGCGGCTTGCCGACCGCACCGTTGGCATCCTGCTGTGCAGCTTCATGCCCGCCGACGCCGACGGCTTTGCCACCGAGCTCTTTGTCGGCCTACGGGACACCGACGAGTTCGGGCCAATCATCTCCGCCGGTCTCGGCGGCGTCGAGATGGAGGTCCTGGCGCGCCAGACCCGCAAGGGCGCCGCAGTTGCCATCGCCCCCACGGGAACCCTCGACGGCAAGCAGTTCTTCAAGCTCTTCCGCAAGACGCTCAGCTACGAGCGGTTGTCGGGCGTCATGCGAGGCTCTCGCGCCCTGGTCGATGACGCCGTCCTCATCGAGTGTTTTCAGGCCTTTATCGACCTTGCCAACCACTTCTCCGCGGTCAACCCCGAAGCCCGCTTCCACCTCCGGGAACTGGAGGTCAACCCGTTTTCGATCTCCGGCGGCCGGATGGCGCCGCTCGACGGCGTGTGCTCGTTCCAACCCGCCACCGCGCCGCGCCGGCCGCGCCCGATCGCCAAGATCTCGAGCCTCCTCCGGCCCGAGTCGGTCGCCGTGATGGGCGTCTCAGAGCGCAATCGCAACATGGGGCGGATCATCCTCGACAATATTCTCGCCTCCGGCTTCGATCGCGACTGCGCCCACGTTATCCACCCGACGGCGGCGGAGATCGACGGCGTGCCGTGCGTGCCGAGCATCGCGAAGCTGCCGGCCAAAACCGACCTGGTCGTGGTTGCGGTCGGCGCCGATCAGGTGGCGTCGGTCATCACCGAGATCATCGAGCACGACAAAGCCAACGCTGTCATTCTCATCCCCGGTGGTCTCGGCGAAAAGGAGGGCAGTCAGGAGCTCGAAATTGCCCTCAGGGACCGCATCCGCAGCACCCACCACAGCGACCACGGCGGACCGGTTTTTCTCGGCGGCAACTCGCTCGGAGTCATCTCCCACCCGGGCCGCTACGACACGATGTTCATCCCCAACGCCAAGCTGCCGAAATCGCCCGGTGGCCACACCCGCAAGCTATGCTTCCTCTCGCAGTCCGGCGCCTTCATCATCTCCAACCTCAGCCGCATGCCGTGGCTCGACCCGGCCTTCGCCCTCTCCCTCGGCAACCAGATCGACCTGACCGCCGGCGACCTCCTCGCCTTTATCAAGGACGATCCCGAAATCGAGGTCTTTGCGGTCTACATGGAGGGCTTCCAAGCGGGCGACGGGCTCAGATTCGCCGCCGCTGTCAGGGATGCCGTCGCTCTCGGTAAGGACGTCGTCTTTTACAAGGCCGGGCGGACCAGCGAAGGCCGCTCGGCCACCGCCGGTCACACCGCTTCGGTGGCCGGCGACTACGCCGTGTGTGAAAACGCCATCGTCCAGGCCGGTGCGCTCGTCGCCGGCGACTTCGACGAGTTCTCGGACCTCTTGCGGGTCTGTCTGGCCCTGCGCGGAAAGACGGCCTGCGACAACCGGCTCGCCGCCGTCTCCAACGCCGGCTACGAGTCGGTCGGGATGGCGGACTCGATCCGCCGCGGCGAAGCAGAGCTGCGGCTTGCAGTCTTCTCGGGCCCCACTCAAGAGGCGATGGGCGCGATTCTCGCCGAGCACGGGCTCGCCCGTCTGGTCGACGTCAAGAACCCCCTCGACACCACGCCGATGGCGCTCGGACGCAGCCTACGCAGCGCTCGTCGAGGCCGCGCTCGAGGACGGCGGTGTCGACGTGGTGGTTGCCGGAGCGGTACCGCTCACCCCGGCCATGCAGACCCTCCCCCGCGGCGAAGGCCACAGCGAGTCCATCCTCGACCCCGATTCGATCGCGCAGCGTCTGCCGCGCATTGCCGCCGCCAGCGACAAGCCCTTGGTTGCCGTCATCGATTCGGGCACCCTCTTCGACCCGCTTGCCGAAGCGCTGCAGAGCCGGAGGGTTACCGGTATTTCGATCGGCGGACAGAGCGGTGCGCGCGCTGTGCAGATGGGTAGCGCTGAAGAGAAAATGAAAACCCTTACCAAGAAACTGCTGCTCAACATCACCGAGCGCATGGAGTTCGTCAACATCACGCCCCGACGTCGAAGAGGCGGTTCAGGAGTCGGGCGTGCGCGAGGGACTCTGTCTGGTCAACGCCATGCACATCACCGCCTCGGTTTTCATCAATGACGACGAGCCCGGTCTCCACCGCGACTACAAGCGCTGGCTCGAGGAGCTGGCGCCCTTCGACCCTTCGCCCGAACGTTACCACCACAACCGCACCGGCGAGGACAACGCCGACGCCCACCACAAGCGGCAGATCATGGGCCGCGAGGTGGTGGTGGCGATCACCGACGGCCGCCTCGACTTCGGCCCCTGGGAGCAGATCTTCTACGGGGAGTTTGACGGCAGGCGACAGAAGAGGGTGATGATCAAGATTATCGGTGAGTGATCAGTCAATTTCGGATTTCGAAATTCGGAATTCGGATTTTTCCGCCACCCACCCCTAGATCGTGACCGGAGGGGCGGGTGGAAATTCGAAATTCGAAATCCCAAATCCGAAATCTACTCACATGGTCTGCCGTCTGCCCTTGTCTTTAAACACTCCGTATACGCCGCCGACGATGAGGACCATTCCAACCAGGGTGAAACCGGTGATCGGCTCGGATAGGACCAGCCACCCGAGGAGGACCGCAATCACCGGGTTGACATAGGCGTAGGTCATCACCACCGACGTCGGCAGCAGCTTGAGCGCGTACACGAACGAGGTGTAGGCGAACAGCGACCCGAAGACCACCAAATAAGCCCAGGCCGCCCACGCCTCGGGGCTCGGTCGCGGCGCCGGCTCGCGGAGGATGAATGCGAACACGGCAAAACCGATGCCACCGGCAAGCTGCTGCCAGCCGGAGACGACGATCGGGTCGAGCTTCAGCCGGCGGCGGTTGAGGATGATGGAGCCGAGGCCCCAGCTGACGGCCGCGAAGATGACGGCCGCGACCCCGATGACGTCCGCCTCGACCCCATCCTGGAGCATCGGATAGGTCAGAACGACCAGACCGCCAAAGCCCACCAACAGCGAAGCTGTCAGCAGCAGCGACGGCCGCCTGCGGTCGATCAGACTCTCCATCACTGCCACCCAGATCGGCATGGTGCCCACGATCAACGCCGCCAGCCCTGAATCGATACGATACTCCGCCCAGTTGACGGCGCCGTTGCCCCCCACCCACAGCATCACACCCGTCGCAACCAGAATGCCGAGCTCGCCGCGGGTCGGTCGCAGACGCGCGTCGCGAAGACCGTTCAACGCGAACAGAACCGCAGCCGCTACCAACACCCGCGCAGCACCGAGCCAGAACGGACCCCAGCCCGCGCCTTCTCGCACAGCAATCCGGATGGCGAGGTAGGTGCTGCCCCACACCACGTAGGTGACGAGGAGGTGGAGGAGTACCGGCGAGAGAAAACCGTTGGGAGTCGTTCATCACGGCACGCGCACTATACGCGACTCGAGGTAGGTCGCTGTCGCCGGCCTGGTCGACCCGATTAGCGCGCGCGCGCCCGTTGCGCCTTGTAGATCTCGAGGTATTTCCGGGCCACCCGGTCGACCTGTGGCAGCGTCCTGACGACGCCGTCTGAGACCCGGGACGGGTGGCTGAGCCTCTCGACAGCCGCGTCCGCCAGCCCTACCGCCCCGAGCTCCGGACGCACCAGTCCGCCGACCCGCCAGAAGGCGAGGCGTTCGCCAACCGCGCCGAGCTCGAATGCCACCACCGGCACCCCGGCCGACAGGCACTCGTCCACCACCAGCGAGTAGGCTTCGGGCGCGATGGACGGCAGGACCGCCACCGCGATCCGGTCCCTGGCCAGCAGCTCGGGCAGGGTCCCCTGACGGTAGTAGCCCTGCACCTTGACCCCTTTGGCCTTACGCACCTGTTTGAAGAGCTCACCCTCGCCGTCGCCGTAGACGAAGCCGGTGGCCTTTGGCTGCGACGCCCTCACCCGCTCCATGATCGACGGGATCAGGGTCGCGCCGCGGTGCCCGTAGACGCCGCCGACAAAGCCGATGTTGGGTGATCCGCCTCCGGCCGCCTTCTGGACCTCGGCCCGCACAGTCGCCGGCGCCACGACCGCCTCCCGCTGCGCCTGATTGCGCTGCGGAAAGAGAAGCTCGTACTGGCGTTGCATGAAAACCGAGGGCATGATCAGGAAGCTCGCGTCGTGCAGGCTCTCGGCCGCTCTCCGGCGATAATCGGCCTGAGGTGTCCGCCGTTCGGGATCGATGTCGCGCAGACACACCGTGCAGCGCAGGGCTTCCGTGCAGTATTTGCAGAACTCGATGTACGGCTGCTCGACAAGGTTCGGCCGGCGGCAGAAGAACACGAAGTCGTGGATCGACAGAATGGTGCGCAGCCCTTCGTTCTCGAGGCCGTGGATGAGATTGAGCGGCAGCCCCAGGTTGCTCTCGATGTGGACCACCTTGGTGCGCGTGGCGCGCGCCGCGAGCGCAATGATCTCGACCAGGTTGCTCTTGGTCCCCAGCGGGTAGTAAGCGGTGGTCGCCGCCGACCACATCTCCAGCCACCAGGCGCCGTCCCTGGGATAGACGAGCGCCACCGTACGCTGTTCCTTCTCGACGGAAAGCCGGTCCGTCATCGCGATCTGCGAGCCGGTGTACGCGGGGAAGGGCGGGAACGGAGCGACGTTGAGTACCGGCGGCATCGCCACGCCGATGTCCAGCCGCCCGTCTTTGGTCAGGTTCAGCTCGGCGAGCTTGCGCCGTCGCTTCTGCTCGTCCGCCTCGGCGCGCTTCTTGTTGCGTACCGAGATCCCTCCCTCGGTGCGCATGGATTCAAGCATGCCCGGGATCCTGAGACCTTCAGTCATCGGACATACTCCATCACCGCGTTTGCCCTCCTCCGTCAGCGGATCGGATGCCCGGCCACGGCGGCCGGCCGGCCAGAGGCGCCACCGAACGTTCCGGACGCAGTACCGATTTTACATCGGCGCAGGTCCGTCGTGATCCAAATCATCGTCTTCGTCGAGCTTCGGCAGCACCTTGGAGACGTCGCGCAGAAAGAACACGAAGACGCCCACCGAGCCCACTCCAAGCACGACAGCTGCAACCCAGGTCACCGCCGTCATTTTTTTTCAGTCCCCCAACGGTCGACGACCGCCCCGGCCGCAAAGGCGAGCAAGGCGATCGGCAGGGTGACCAGCAGCGCCGACTCGCGCTGAACCTCGACGCCGAAACCCGACAGTACGAACGCCATCGACCCTTCGGGGGTCGGGGTGCCGGCAGCCTCGAAGGCGACGAAGAGTGTGAGCGATACAACGAGCCCGGCGATCGTGCTCCACCGCCCCGCCCGGCGCGTCGCCAGGCGTGGGGCAAACAGCACCGCCAACATCGGCCACATCACCGTCGACAGCAGGATCGTCGACATGAAGATCCAGGCGTCGCGAAGCCGCTCGAAGAGCAACGACAGCGCGATTGCCGCGGCCATCGTCACCACCACCAGCGCGCGGGTGGCGATCAGAAGACTGCGGTCACTGAGCCGCCGGCCGGTCGCGGCCTGCCAACCGTCATAGACCACGTTGCCGGCGGCGATCAAAGCGTAGGAGTCGACGGTCGACATGGCCGCCGCCAGACACCCCGCCACGAACAGGCCGAGCATCCCCGGCGGCAGCGCGACAGCTGCAACATGTAGAAGAACCGCCGACCCGTCGAGGTCGGCCGGCAAGAGACCGGCAACGTACAGATCGCGGCCGACCAGGCCGAGGTACACGACCAGCCAGTCATAGCACGCCCACAGGACGGTGCCGATGAGGAGCGCCTTGACCACCTGACGCGAGCTGACCGCGGCAAAGGTCCGTTGGTAGAATGCGGGCTCCACCAATGGCGTCATCGCCACCCCGGCAAACACCAGCACCTCCCACCAGCTGAGCGTGCCCAGCGGCGCCAGGACCTCCGGCCCGAGGCGGGCGCCGATCGCTTCCGGCCCGCCGACGGTCTGCAGCATCACGACTGTAGCCAGGACCGCGCTCACGCACATCACCACGAACTGGACGGTGTCGGTGAGCGCATCGGCCATGAGACCGCCGAGGACCGTGTAGACAACCGCCACCGCACCGCCGATGACGCACCCCTGCCACGGCTCGAGCCCGAAGAAGGTCGCGCCGATCAAACCCATGCCCGCGACACCGAGGATCGGTGCGCTGTAGACGAACGACGCCGCGGCCGCGGCAACCCGCGCCCCCGGGCCGTACGCCTGGCCCATCGCCTCCGGCAGCGACATGGCGTCCAGCCGTTTGAGCCGCGGCGCCACCAGCACCGCGGTCAACACGTAAAAAAGGTAAAACGGCGCCGAGTAGGCCACGAATGCCGCCAGCCCCTCATAAAACGCGGTCTCCGAGCTGCCGAAGGTCACGTCGAGACCGTAGTAGGTCGAGACCAGGGTGCAGACCAGCAGCGGCGTGGTCATACGGCCGCCGGCAATAAAGAAGTCGCGGAAGCCGCGGATCCGCCGCGCCACCACCACGCCCACCACGATCATGCCGCCGAGGTAGGCGGCGACGATCGCGAGATCGACGGCGGCGAGGCGATGCGGCACGGCGCATTGTTGCACAGCTGTGGCTCGGATTCCGTACCCGATCGAAACCGTCCGTACGTCCTTCGCCGGAGGCATCTACTCGAGGTAGCCGAGGGCCTCCAGATCCTCCCGGGTTCCGGGATCGAGGGACGCTTCGGCGGCGTCCCGGCCATCGAGAGTTTCGCCGATGACACCGCCGAGCCACACCACGGCCCGCTGGGCCGCGATCCTCGACCGAAAACTGGTTGCGGACCGCGAGGTTGACGGTCTCCCCTGGATCTGACGAGAGGTCGTAGAGCTCGCACCTCCCGTTCTTTCGGAGGATGAGTTTCTTGTCGCCCCTGATGAACGCGAAGGACGGACTGTTTCCAGAGGTCGCGGAAACGACGTATCTCGCCGAAATCGGCCGTCCCACCGGGACGCCTTTATCGCCGTTGGGCCGCGCGCGCCCTTCCGCCGGTGTCTCCACTCCCGCCGCAGCCACCATCAACGGCAGGAGGCTTTCTCCCTGCAGACTCTCGTCGAGGGGCAGGCTCAGAAGGTCGAGAATCGTGGGGACGATGTCGATCGTCCCGACCGGTTCGGCAACGGCAAGGCTCCCGATCTCCCGCCCGGACGGAGGAGGCAGGCGGAACAACATCGGGATCCTGACGGTCTCCTCGTACACCGAGTTGTTGTGACCGATCTTGCCGTGTTCGAAGAGTGCTTCGCCATGGTCGGAGAGAACGATGATGATGCTCCGGTCGAAGATTCCGAGCGTCTCGAGCCGCTGCCTGAGATCGCCGAGGAATCGGTCCGCATACGCGAGGTTTGCATCGTAGAGATCGTTCAGATACCGGAGTTGTGCTGCGGACGGGTCGAAGGCGCCGTGGTTGATGCTGCGTGCGAGCTCGACCGTCCAGTCGAGCGGCTCGCCACCGTCGCGCACGAAGGCCTCCTGAATCGCCTCCGGTATCGCAAATGGCATGTGCGGCTGGAGGAGATGGAGGTAGAGAAAGAACCGTTGATCACGGTGCTCCGACAGCCACGGGCCGACGAGGGGCTCGAACAGCTCCGGCGTCGACACCGCCTGGATCCGCTCATCCGTCGCGGGGTCGTAGTTGACGTGGCGGATCGTCTCGAAGCCGCGGTCGAAACCGAAGGCCGGGCCCGCGTTGTGATTGGCGGTGAACGAGGCCGTCACGAAACCGCGATTCCGGAGGTGCTCGGCCAAGGTCGGAAGGTCATCGAATATCCGCCTCTTCGAAACGGCGCCGTGGCTGATCGGGAGCATCCCGGTCATCAAGGCCCCGGTCGAGGCGACCGTGTAGACCGCCTGGCAGTATGCCCGATCGAAGCGGACGGATCCGGCCGCCAGAAAATCCGCGCTGGGCGTCGTCGGTTGCTCGAATCATCGTGGTGTCAATCATATGACGCACCCAACCGCGCGTCACGGTGGTTATACTCGCTCCGTGACCCGAACCAGGTTTTTCGTCCTCGCCGCTACGATGCTGCTCCTGGGAGCTTGCGCCCGGAACGACACACCTCCAAATATCATCGTGGTGGTCATCGACACGCTCCGCGCCGATCACCTCAGCCATTACGGCTACCACCGGCCGACCGCCGTCGCCCTCGACGAGTTCGCGGCGACGGCGACCCGGTTCGAGGACTGTACGGCGCCGGCCTCCTGGACCGTGCCCAGCGTGGCGTCGTTGATGACCGGCGTTCATCCGACCCGCCACCAGCTCCACCGGCTGGGCTTCGCCCTCCCCGGGGACCTCGAGACGATGGCCGAGTCGCTCTCGCGCGGCGGATGGCACACCACCGCGATCTCCTTCAACCCAGCGATCAGACCCGAGCTCGGCTTCGACCGCGGCTTTGACGAGTTCGACGCCCACGAGGGCAAGTTCACCTCATACCCGAACATGGAGGAGATGGTCACGCGGGTCGACGCATGGCTCGACCACGGCCCGCCGCAGCCGTTCTTTCTCTACCTCCAGCCGATGAATGTCCACGGGCCGTACCGGGTGCCCGATAGCGCACGCACGACGCTCCTGGGGCGGCCGCCCGGTGACGAGTTCCGGTACTTCCGCGAGCCCATGCGCGGTATCATGCGCGAGGCTCGCGTCGAGCTGCGCGATGACATCAGTCCCGAGTACCTGCAGAGTCTCGTCGACAAATACGACACCGCCATCCGCTACACGACCGATCAGCTCGCCGACCTCTTCGATGGCCTGGCGGCAAGAAAGCTGTTCGACGACACGCTGATCGTCGTCACCGCCGACCACGGCGAGGAGCTCTTCGACCACGGCGGCTTCAACCACGGCTGCTCGCTCCACCGCGAGGTGTTGCAGGTGCCGCTTTACCTGAAGATGCCGGGGCAGCGCCGGGGTCAGACGGTCGACGTGCCGGTCGATCTCATCGATCTCGTCCCGACCATCCTCGATGTCGCCGGGGTTTCGCTTCGCCAGCAGGTGGACGGGAACAGCCTGCTGCCGCTGCTCGGGGCTGGCGCGCGTCCGGAATGGCTCGAGAAACGGGTGCGCTTCAGCCACACGCACTGGCGAAACCATTTCATCGGCAGCGCCGTCACCGGCGGGGGTCACAAGCTGATCAGGATCGACAGCAACTACGAAGGACTGCAGAACCGGTGGCGTCTCTACGACCTGATCAGCGATCCCGGTGAACGAGTTGACCTGTACGAACGAGAGACCGAGACCGCCCAACGGCTGCGGACGATCCTGGAAACGGTCGAATCGCAGCTCGAGACCCGGGTTTTTGCCGACCCCGAGGATCGGCGCCACACCCTCGATTCTTCGCAAGAGCAGTTGCGGGCGCTCGGATATGTCGAGTAGGAGATTGCCTTGACGACTCTCGGCCGGATGCTTCGCCGATGCCGTGGTTGGCGTCGCGTCACGGTGGTCCCGATCGCGTGTGGGGTGTGGGTGTTGTTTTCCTTTCTGGACCCAGGACCGCTCCGGGCCGACGAAGCCATGGCCGCAACCCCGAACGACCGCCAGTTCACCATCGTCGAAGCGGACGGCCTCCGCCTGATCGGGTCGGGCAACCAGACCCGGCTGCGGGTGGTGGTCCGCAACGACGGCGACATCGAGTGGGCCCGTGACCGCCCGATCCGCCTTTCCTACCGCTGGCGGGGGATCCTCGGCGGCAAGGTGGGGGCCGCCGCACGAACCGATCTGCCGGAAGCCGTGGCGCCCGGCGCGTCCGTCGAGCTGTCGGCAAAGGTCACGGCGCCGCTCTCGGGTGGCTTGTACTCCTTCGAGTGGGACGTCGTCGAGGAACGGGTCGGATGGTTTTCCGAAACCGACCCGACACCGGAGCCTCGTCGTTGGGTTGTCGTGCCGCCGGTGCAGACAGGGCCGTTCTGGCTTCTGTTTGCGGCGGTGACGGGCGCCGCCGCGGCCGCCGGCGGACGGCTCGGGTCCGGGCGACGGTTCGAGCGTTGGGTCCTCCCCGAGGCCGATCTTCTCTGGCTGATCCTGTCGCTCCTCATCAAGCAGCGTTGGGTACTGATTTCCGGTGACTGGCAGATGGAATCCGGCGCGCTGTGGATCGCGGTCTCGTCCTCGGCGCTGGTCGCCCTGCCCCTGCTCCTGTTCAGTCAGCGGTGGCGCCCTTGGGTTTCGTGGACCGTGGGCGCCGGCCTGTCGCTCCTGTTCTTTGCAGATGTGATCTACGTGCGGTTCTTTTTCGATCTGCCGTCGTTCGCCGTCTTCGGAGCGGCGGAGCAGACCGGACAGGTTACCGACAGCATCCGCGCCCTCCTCGAGTGGGGAGACCTCTGGTTCTTCGCCGACCTCGTGCCTGCCCTCTACCTCGTCTACAGCCTGTCCCGGAAACAGTGCGGGCGGCAACGCCGGCTGGCGGCCGCCGCCGTCTGTCTGCTCCTGCTGGTCCCGGGAGCGCAGTGGGCGTGGAGCACCGCCAACGCGAGGAGAGGCCGTTCGTTGCAACGGTTCTTCCAACTGCGTCTGGCCGAGAAGGTGGGTGTGCTGGGCTATCACCTGGTGGATCTGCACGGCGTGGTGATGGAAACGCTGTGGGGGTACCGGCTGACCGACGCAGACTGGCAGACCGCCCTCGATATTCTCGAAGAGCGGCGACCGCAACGGGCCGGCGTCGGTGAGTACTACGGATCTGCCCGGGGTTTCAATCTCGTCATGATCCAGGCCGAGTCGCTCCAGGGTCAGACCCTCGACCTCGAGGTCGACGGCCAGGAGATCACCCCGCACCTGAACCGGCTGGCGGCGGAGAGCATTTCGTTGACGCTGTGCCTCGACCAGACCCAGTTCGGCCGCACATCCGACGCCGAGCTTTTGAGCCAGACGTCCCTGCTGCCGGCGCCACGGGGGGCGGCGGTATTTCGTCACGCCGGAAACGACCTCGTGGGGATTGCCGACGTGCTCTCGGAGCGCGGCTACACCACCCTCGTGGCGATCCCATACCGGCCCAGCTTCTGGAACCGCCGCTACTCCCACCCGGCCTTCGGTTTCGAGACCAGACTCTATGACGACGATTTCGAACCCGGTCTGCGGGTGGGCTGGGGGCTCAACGACCGCGACTTCCTGCGCCAGGCCGCCGACCGGCTGGCCACCCTGCCGGAGCCGTGGTGTGCGTTTCTGATCACTCTGTCGAACCACCACCCCTACAAGGACATGCCGGAGGAGTTTCAGGTCCTCGACCTCGAGGGCGTCGGTGACCCGCCGTTGCGGGGCTACCTGCACTCGGCGCATTGGGCCGACGAGGCGATCGGTCTGCTCCTCGAACGGCTCGAGGAGAGCGGGCTGGCGGATAGGACCGTGGTCGCGATCTGGGGAGACCACGGCGCCGGCCTCGACCGGGTCAGCGGCGCCGCGGGAGCGCTGGGAATGCCGTCATCCCGGCCTGACTCGCTGCTCGCCGACCGGGTGCCGGTGGTGATCCGGGTCCCCGGCGCCGACCCACCGCGCGGCGCCATCGAACTGCCGACAGGGCTCTCCGACCTGGCGCCGACCATCGCCGCCCTGCTGGGCATCGACCCGGCCGACCTTCCCTGGCTCGGCCGCAACCTCCTCGGCGCACCCGAGGCCGGACCGGTCGTCATGGGGGCTGTCGGGTGGGTCGACGGCGAGCACGTCTATTACGGGCTCCGGAAGCCGGATTGCCATGATCGGCTCGGCAAACGCCGGGTCAAGGTCGACCAGTGCGCGGAAGGCCTGGCCGCCGCTACTCGGTTGCGCGACGCGGGAACCCTGATCCTCGAAGGGGATATGCAGCAACCTCTGCGCGCGGCCCTGTCCGGCGGTTCGTCGGGAGGCGTCGGCGAGGTGCCGTAGCTGACGAGTGAGAGCCGGAGCGGTCCTGCCGAAAAGTCTGCCTGTACCCGGCCTGAGCCGTCGACGTCATCGGTGCTGTCCGGGATTCTACGATGTCAAGAGCCGCGGCTATTCGGGTTAGTGTTTCGCAACTTTTTCTTCTCAAGCTCGTAGTGATCAACCGAAGCGCATCGGGTCTCCAGACCATCGGTGAGGGGAGGTTTTCGTGCGCCAGATTTCAGTTGTGGCATTGACGGCGTTTCTTCTTCTCGTGACGTCTGCGGTTGCTGCCGAGGACGCGGAACCGCTGTTCCGGGTGCAGCGCTTGAGCGACCGGGTGCTGGTGTTCACCGAGCGTTCTCCCTGGGAGGTCAACCACGTCGTGGTCATCGGTGCGGATGGCCTGGTCCTCGTCGACCCTGGACATTCACCGCTGATGGGTCAGCTGATCCGTCAGGCAGTGGCTGACGAGCTCGGCCGTGGCCGCTTCGACTATGTCGTCGACACCCACGGACACTGGGGCCATACATTGGGGAATGCGGGCTTTCCTGAGGCGCTGATCATCGGCCACGAGTTGGCCGCACCGGCCATCGAAGGTGATGCCGTCAACATCGCACGCCGGGTGGAATTCTTTCAGAACCAGCTCGTCGTGACCGATGCCGGCCTCGCCGAACTCGATCCGGCGAGCGACGAAGCACTCGCCGCACAGCTCCAGCGGGACCACTTCGACCGCATCATCCGCGGCCTCAGCGACCAGGGATTCGCCGTCCGGGCACCGGAGCTCGTTTTCTCGGACCGCCTCCGCCTCGACCTCGGCGATCTCAGCCTGGAGATGCGTTACCTGGGCCGGGGTCACTCGGACTCGGATATCGTCGTCCTGATCCCCGAGGAGAAGATCCTGCTGATGGGCTGTTTCTTTCTCGAACAGGGTCCGCTTCCGGCGTTTGGCGCCCGGCCGTTGCTCGACCCCGATCGATGGCTCGAGGTCCTCGACGACGTCCTCGACCCTGAACTCGGTCTCGAATACGTGGTCCTCGGTCAACACACGATCTGGCCTCCCGAGCGGCTGGCGGCGATGCGCGACTACATCTTCCGGCTGTGGTCCGAAATCAAGGCATTCGACGCCGAGGGCCTTGCCTTTGAGACGGTGATGGCTCGGCTACCGATCCCGGCAGAGCTCGACTTCATTCGCGAAGCCGGTGTGATCGAGGAGGACCTCGCTCGTTACCATCAAACCGAGGTGGCCGCGCTGTGGCGGCAGCTCCAAGAATCGGCGGCGTCGGAGATCGCGCTGGCGATCGAAAAGGGCGGCGCCGAGGCAGGCATCGCCCGCTACCGGGACCTGGTGGCGGGCGACAGCAGCGATTTGTATTTCGACGAGAACGAATTCAACCTGCTCGGCTACCGCCTCCTCGGCCAGGGTCGGGTTGACGCCGCAATCGCCGTGTTCGAGCTCAACGTCGAGCGCTACCCCGATTCCTGGAATGTCTACGACAGCCTCGGAGAGGCCTGTGCGGTGAAGGGGGACACCGAGCGGGCGATCGAACTCTACCGTCGCTCGGTCGAGCTCAACCCCAACAATAGCAACGGCGTCCAGGCCATAGAGCGACTGGTCCGCGAGCTGCCGGCAACTTCCGAAAACACCTGAAGGAATACGGCACCGTGTCTCAGTGTGAAGCTGCAAACGGTTTCGCGAAGTCGCGGTTGGGCTCGACAAACAGACGCTGCCTGGAGTAGTCGAAAACCAGGTTGAACCGTGACAGCAGCCCAAGCCCGATCATGACCTCGTGGAAGGTGTGATCACGGTGCTCTTCCACGACAAAACCGCAGGGTACGTCTGCGACCTCATAACCGCCGATCTCGATGCCGGGCAGGCGTCCGACATGCCCCCGGGTTTCCTGGCGCTGGATGTTGAAACCGAGACTTGCGGGCACGGCGCCTGCCGGTGCGACGAGGCCGTGCTCAGCCCCGGTCGCGATCTGAGCCTGGTCGTTGTATCCCAGATCCATCATCAACTCCATCGTGACGGTTCGCCCGTCATCCATCCGTAGCGTTCCCGGGATCGACCATGCGCCGACCGGAAGAGGTCGCCACGGCACCGCCGAGCCGTCGCCGCTGTACTCGAAGGCATCCGGCTCGATGAGCGTAATGATCATGGTGTCGAAATCGATATCCACCACGAAGTGCTTGAAGAAGGTGGCACTCACCTGGCCGACACTCCCCTCCCACATCGCGCTGTTGCCCGAGCTTTCGGGCGTAATGACCGCCGTCTGGTCGGTGAATTCGACCCCGGGGAGACCCAAGGTGATCCCTTTCGCCATGTTGCTCGAGATGGCGCTTTCGTCATCCGACTTACCGATGAGGACTTCGCCCTCAGGCTCGAGATCGAGCGCATCGACATCGGGACCGCCCCAGAAAAGAAGGGCGTCCCACATGAAACCGTCGTCGAGCAGGAGGCGAACCTCGTGGCCGTTGATCCGGGCGCGAAAACGGATATCACCGCGGTAGATGTCGAACGGAAAACGAACCACACCGCCATCTTTCAGGAGGCGAAAGCTCCCCGGGGCGTCCCCCTCACCCTGCTCGGACGCCGAGGCGGTACCGACCGTTGTCGACAGAACAAGAGCCAGGCAAAGCCCGCCAAGGACCAGGCGCCTTCGCAGGTATTTCACAGGGAGTCGATGTCGTTGATATGCAGACTTATTCACGGAGAATCCTCCTGGTGACGGATGGCGCGACTGAACAGGTCCAGGAAGTGTGAGACATACCCGTCGGGATCGAAGGTGGCGAAGGAGTACGTCGGTGACAGCGCCCGATGGATGACGCTGCGAAGGCTGTAGAGATACTGGCTGATGCACACATCAACGTCGAGCTCGGGGCGAAGCGAGCCGTCCGCGATACCCAGCCTGAAGATTTCGCGCAGCCCATCCGCCAGCTCGGTGTTCACTTTCTCGAACTCCCGCGCGACGTCATCACTGATCGTGTCCCGGTCGATCCCGCGGTAGTCCCAGTAGGCTTGCAGCCTGACCGCCTGGGGGTGGTTGCGTGAAAAGGCGTAGAGCGACTCGCCCCACGCGATCAGCCTGTCGTGGCCCGTCTCGACCTCGGCGATCGCCTGCCGCTGTGCCTGCCAGCGATCGGCGAGATCCTCGGTCAACACCGCCAGGAGGATTTCGTCACGGCTGCTGAAGTAGGCGTAAAGCGTCCGACGGGTGTAATCGACCGCCGCCGCGATCTCGTCCATCGATGTGGCTTCGATGTCCTTCTTCGCCAGCAGCCGGCGGGCCGCGTCGGCGATCAACCGCCGCCGGGCTCCGAACTCGAAATCTCTGCGTGATGTGGTGCTCGAATTCATGAATTACACACTCCGTGTAATAAATATTACACTACGAGAATACCTTGAAAAGGTTGCACCTCGGCTCAATTCCGCTGAAAGGCGCGCGGACTCTTTCGCGTCCTACAGGCTCGGAGGTCTCCGGTGCCTGGTCGCCTGCTCGTAGGCGTAGGTGATCTCGATCAGGGTCGGTTCGGACAGGGCGGAGGCGAAGAACGAGAGCCCGACCGGGAGGTCGTGCACCGCCCCCATCGGGACCGTGATGTTGGGATAGCCGGCGCGGGCCGGGTAGCTCGAGCTGCTGCCGATGAAGTGATCGCCGTTGACCAGATCGGTCTTCCAGGCCGGGCCGCCGGTGGGCGCGATCAGCGCGTCCAGCTCGATGCTCGGCGAGCAGCTGTCGATCCCCTGGCGGCTGGTGCTCTGGACCATGCTCCAGCGTCTCGAGGTAGGCGGTGTCCGTGAGCGGACCCTTGGCCTGGGACTTGACGAAGATCTCCTGCCCGAAGTACGGCATCTCCTCGGTCGGCGTGGGCCTCGTTGAAGGCGATCAGCTCCTCCAGGGTCGTGGCCGGAAGATCGTCCTGGTTCGGCAGGCCGGCCAGGTAGGCGTTGAGGTCGTGCTTGAACTCGTACAGCAGCAGATCGTAGGCGGCGTCCGACAGCTCTTCCGTGCGCTCGAAGACGAGCTCGTCGACCACCGTGGCGCCGGCCGCCCTGAGGTCGGCGATCGCAGCCTCGAGGAGAAGGTCGACCTCGCTGTGGAATCCGGCCAGCGAGCGCACGACGCCGATCCGCTTGCCCTTGAGTCCGTCGCTGCGAAGGTGCTCTTGCGAGCGACCAGCCGGCGGTCTTTTCCGCGATCTCGGTTGCCGGGTCGGCCTCATCCCGACCGATCATGGCCGACAGCAGGATGACCGCATCGGCCACGCTCCTCGCCATCGGCCCGGCGGTGTCCTGGGTGTGGGAGATCGGCACCACTCCGCTCCTGCTGACCAGGCCGACGGTCGGCTTGATTCCGACCACGCCGTTGGCGGTGGCGGGACAGACGATCGAGCCGTTGGTCTCGGTGCCGATCGCGACCGCGGCGAGGCTGGCCGCGGCGGCGACCCCGGATCCCGAGCTCGAGCCGCAGGGGTTGCGGGTCGGATCGTAGGGGTTGTTCGTCTGGCCGCCGACTCCGCTCCAGCCGCTGGAGGATTCGCTCGGAGCGGAAGTTGGCCCACTCGCTCAGATTGGTCTTGCCGAGAATGACCACGCCCGCCTCGCGCAGACGGGCGACAAAAAACGCGTCGCGGCCGGTGACGTTGCCGGCAAGCGCCAGCGAGCCGGCGGTCGTCGGCATCGGGTCGCGCGACTCGATGTTGTCCTTGAGCAGGATCGGGATGCCGTGCAGGGGTCCTCGCACCCGGTTCTCGCGGCGCTCCTCGTCAAGGGCCCGGGCCTGGGCCACCGCGTCCGGGTTGGTGGCGATGACGGCGTTGAGCTCGCCGTCCAGCCGGTCGATTCGTTCCAGGTAGGCGCGGGTGATCGCCTCGGCGCTCATCTCGCCCTTCTCCATCAGCGCCTGGAGCTCGGCGATGCTCGCCTCGACGATGCTCGATTCTTCCCCGCCGCCGGCGGCAGTGCCGGAAAGGGCCAGAAGCATCACCAGGGTCGAAGTCGCGATCGCCCGTCGTGTCCCGCTCATATCGACTCTCCTTCCATCAAGGCTGTCCGGGGCCCCATCAATCGGCTCGTCAGATTCCGATCTGGATCAGATTCTACATCGGCACCGCGGGGTGCGGATCTGAGCGTCCACGGCCATCGACATCGAGAGCACGCCGGTTCTGGACGATGCGGAGATCCGGGCGATCGGACGCGAGATCGACGCCAAGCCCGCATATCTCTGTGATGCAGGGGCGCTGACGGACGGCCAGAACCCGTGGGCGCCGGCTGTTTTGGCGTGGAAAACCGCTGAGCTCCGGGGGTGGCAACCATGACACCGGGATGATGCGACTGGTACACTGTGGGTTCGTCCGCCCGGGTGGTCACGGGTCGACGGGCTCACACCATGCACCAGAAAGAGATCTTTGCGCCTCTGTGTCAGCTGCAGTTGCCCAGCCACTGCGGCCCATGCAGCCTGTCCGCATGCCTCTTCATTCTCGGTACGACCGCAACCCAGCGGCAGCTGGCCAGGGCTGCCGGTCGGCCGATGCGGGTCTTCGCCCACGGAATCGACGAGGAGGGGCTGCGGCGGGCGGCCGAGACCTACGGCGTGGAATCGGAGTTCCTCCTCGTCGAGGAGCGCCGCAGGGGTCGGGAGTTTGCCACCCGGCTCCGCCGGCACCTCGCCCTGGGCAACCCCGCCATCATGCTGGTCGACCACTTCGAGCACTGGGTCGCGGTGATCGGTTACCTCCGGAACCGGCGCCGGTTCATCATCGTCGATCCCAAGGACGAGGCCTCGGTTTCCCGGCTGTGGTCCGAGCAGACCCTGATCCGCAGGAGCTGGAACGCCGATGCGGCGCCGGGCTCGGCCGAGCCCGACCAGTTCTTTGCCATCCTCCTGGCCCGCACCGATGGTGAACCCGCGCGCTGGCAGGTTTCCGAGGCGTGGCTTCGGCTGTGCGAGCGGGGCTCGGACGACACCGCCGAGGGGATGGCCAACGATCTGGCGGAGGTGGCGCGACTCGCCAGCCCCGACCGCGACGCGATCAGCGACGGGCCCTACCTGGCGGAGCTCATCGAAGAGTACCAGGATCGCATCCTGGACAGCATCATTCACTGGGCCCAGGGAAACGGCGCGCGGGATCGGGGGGACCTGAGGACGTTCTTCCGCGACTACCAGATCGTCGCCAGCGCCACCGGAATCCGGGTCGCGAAGGGGTGCGACCGACCCTACCTGGTGGCCCAGCTCACCGCCCTCCTCTGCAGCTACTGGTGGGGTGCCCGGTTCTGAGCCCACTCCACCAGCCGGCTGCCCATCGCGCCGTAGCAGAACCCCGCCTTGCCGGCAGCCAGCGCCACGCTGGCGTCGGCGGACAGATCGGCGTTGGGGTTCACGTCGAGCACGTACATCCGGTCGTCGCGCTGGCGAACGTCGATGCGGCCGTAGTCGCGACACCCCGCCAGCTGGTACGCCAGCCGGCACGACGCCTCCAGCGCATCGCGTTCGGTGGCGTCGAGGCGAGCCGGGATTCGGCTCTTGATCTGGTGGTAGGCCGCCGAGTCGGGGCTGAACTTGGACTCGTAGGAGCACAGGCGGTCGCGCACGTCACCGATCGCCGAGAAGTCCATCTCCACCGGCGGTAGCATCTCGACCGTGCCGTTGCCCCAGAGCGGGACGTGGAACTCCCGCCCGTCGATGAAGTCCTCCACCAGGGCGGGCTGGTCGTAGACGGCGATCACGTGGGCGACCCGTCGCGCCAGCTCGCCGGCGTCGAGCACGACCGCCCCGCGGTCGACACCGATGCTGCAGTGTTCCCAGGCAGGCCTGACGATGGCCGGAAACACGTCCCATGGGTGCTGCCCGGGCTCGTCGAACTGCGCCCAGCGCGGTACGGCAATCCCGTTTTCTTCGAGCAGAACCCGGACCCGCGGCTTGTCGTAACTGAGGCGGATCGCCTCGGCGGTCGCGCCGGTGAAGGCAAAACCGAGCCGCTCCAACACGTCGGCGACCTCCGCCTCGCTCCCCTCCTCGCCGGGTATTCCCTCGCACCAGTTGAACACCACCGCTTCGGCCGGATCAAAACGAGCCAGGGTGTCGGCCAGGTGGTTGCCGTGGATCTCCAGAAAATCAACCCGGTGGCCGCGGCGGCGGATCGCAACGCCGAGGCGACGGCTCTCCCGCACGACCCGGTCTTGCTCGACCTGCTCCCAGTCGGGGTGGACGCCGTAGAGGAGGATGACGTTGGCGGGAGATGCGGGGCGGGGCGGCGCTCCGCGAGCGGCTCCGCCCGCCACCTTAAAGCCCGCCCTCGGATAAAATCGTGGTCAGCTTCACGATGTTCCCACCTGAAAAAACCATACCACGAATGAATGCCGTGTTGAGGATCTCGGGAAGTTTTTCCCTCCCGCCCCCAACCGCGACATCCTCGGCAACAAGTAGCCTCGAAAATAGGCTTCCTCGACCCGGCCCGATTATCCCACCGAAGATCAGCAACAGAACTGCCGACGATATCAGCAATGTTCTGTTGTAGTCCGCCATGTGGGTAGCGAAGCTCTGGAGGTGGTAATCCTCCGGAACCCAAGAGAAGAATCGCTCGACGACGGATGTCTCGACGGGTGGGTTGACTAAGAGGAAGATGAGCAGCATCCAAACGAGCAGCGGGAGCGGTAAGAGCACGTATTGCCACGACGGAATCCGCTCCCTGTAGGACACCACGGTGGAGATGCAGAGCGTGCCGCTCCGCTTCCACGCCTGCCACACCAGGTAACCGAGCTCGAGTGGGACGAGCAGCACGACGCCGAGGACGAGGAATACCGCGAATGCGGGAACACCGAACCTGCCGCCCACGGGAACCAAGACGGCATATGCAGCCGTCAGCAATGCACCTGGTAGGAGATGAAGACTCTGCTCGCACGACCATTCCCCTAACCCCAGATCACGGGCAATCTCCACTTCGCCAGCAAAAACCCTAATGAGTTTCTTCTGGCACCAATAATTGTTTCTCGAAAATGCGCGGAGTCTCTCACACTCGCCAACAAAAACCCTAATGAGCTTCTTCTCCGGCACCAATAATCGTTTCTCGAAATGCGCGGAGTCGATCACGTTTTGGAGGGGATGAAGAGAAGCGTTGAGGTTTTCGTTGGCGGGCCCTGACGGACCCGCCTCCAAACGAGAGCGGCAGGTTTTCAAGAGGCTACCGTGGCACCTATCAGAACCGCCACACCATCGGCGCGAGGAGGGTTGCCGCCGCGAGCACGAGGAAGCTGAGCGGCAAACCGACGCGTGTGAAGTCGGTGAAGCGGTAACCGCCCGGGCCATACACCATGAGGTTGGTCTGGTAGCCGATCGGGGTCAAAAAGCTCGCCGATGCAATGAGCGCGACGACCAACACGAACGAACGCGGATCGACCCCGAGATCGAGCGCCGTCGCCACAGCGAGCGGGAACATCAATGCGGCGGCGGCGGTGTTGGTGACGATCTCCGTGAACAGCATCGTCAGGAGCGCGAGCGCAGCCAGAACGGCGTACGGCCCCCAACGGCCGACCGTGGCGACCGCAGAATGCGCGATCGCGTGGACCGCGCCCGAGTTGAGAAGCGCCAGACCGAGGGCAATCGCGCCGGCGATGGCGAACAGGGTCTGCAGCTCGAGAGCCTGACGCGCGTTCGGCACCGAGATGCAGCGGCCGACGATCATCGCCGCGGCGATGAGAAACGCCGCCAGCACGGTCGGCAGCACCTGGGTCGTCAAGAGGACGATCATCAGGCCGAGCAGGACCAGCGACAGGGCCGCGCGGTGGTGACGCGGCGGCTGCGAATCCGCCACCCCGCTGACGAGGAAGAAATCGCGGTTGTTGCGGTGGGCATCGACGAAGTGCGGACCCGTCTGGAGAAGCAGGGTGTCCCCGGATCGCAATCTGATTTCACCGACACGACCGGGCAAGCGGGCGCCTCCGCGGTGGACCGCGACCACCGCTGCGTTGTACAGCGCGCGGAAGTTGGACTCGATGATGGTCTGGCCGTTGATCGGCGCGGTCGGCGACACCACCGCCTCGGTCAGCATGTGCTCCCGTTGGACCGTGAGCTGACGCTCATACCCGGGATCGGCGACCGGAATCAGTCCCGGCAGCCGCTCGAGATCAACGATGGTGCTGACCACGCCGCTGAAAGACAGCACGTCTCCGGCGTGGATGACATGGTCTGGTTGGACCGGCGCGATGATCTCACCCTCGCGGACGATTTCGTGGAGGTAGAGGCCGTGAAGGTGTCGAAGGCCGGCCTCTTCGACGTGGAGGCCGACAAACTGGCAGTCATCGGCGACCCGCATCTCAACCATGTACTCGCGAGGTGAGGTCCCGATCTCTTCAAGCATGTCCGTCCGCTCGGGCAGCAGACGGCGGGCAAAGAACACCAGGTAGAGGACACCGATCACCGCGCACGGAATTCCGACGGCGCCGATCTCGAACAGGCCCATCGGCCGCAGGGATTGCGCGAGATCCGGGCGCGCTGCGACGGCATCGGCCATCATGCCGTTCACCACCAGGTTGGTCGAGGTGCCGATGAGGGTCGTCATGCCGCCGAGAATCGACATGAACGAAACCGGGATCAGCAGTTTGGACGGCGACACCCGATTCTTTGCCGACCACTGGTTGAGCATCGGAATCAGCATCGCCACCACCGGTGTGTTGTTGAGAAAGGCCGACAGGACCGGCACAACCACCCCCATGCGGATCATGAGCTCGCGCGCAGAGCGGACTCCCCGTAGGAATCGCCGGGCCACGAGGTCGAGGGCGCCGGTCTCCCTGACACCGGCCGCCACCACGTAGAGGGCGGCGACAGTCAGCATGCCCGAGTTGGTGAAGCCGACGAACATCTCCTCGAGACTGAGGATGCCGGCCAGCCCGCAGGCAACGACTGCACCCCACAAAAGAGCATCCGCAGCCATATTGCGGGCGAGACCGACAACCACGAGAGCGGTCACCGCCAACGCGAACCACGCGGTCCAGGTCATTGATCCTCCACTCGGCCGACAACCAACCGGTCCATCACCACTGCGCCGTGCGGGGGAGAGTGCAGCGTGATGCTCAGGCGATGACGGCTACTGACGGACCAGGAATTTCGTTTTGCCGAACTCGAAGGTACCATGTCAATATTTCGATTGGTGGTCGCGGTAGGAACGGCCCTTTCGGGCCGCCCCCCGCACAGATCCCAGCGAGCGGGACTACCGCACTGGGCTCCTACCTCGGGTGATGACGCGCAGACGTTGCTCGGGATAGGGATGCAGGATCCGGGGACGTGGTAACCATCGGTCAATGAGTCGAGTCATTCGGATCCAGTTCCATCGAGAGCGCTGGCTACGCCGCTTGAGCGTGCGCCACCAGAGCCGCCCGACCTGGAAGCGGAAGGCCCAGAGTGTCCGAGCGTTTCCCGGCACCGCATGGTATCGGTAGTACCCGGACACGACCTTCTCGAGCCATTCTCCGACTTCTGGAATGGGGTAGTGCAACCGGTGTCGAAGCTCGGCCTTCAATGCCTTCAGCTTTGCCCGGTACCGCTTCTTCATCGTCAATCGGATCACCTGAAAATCGCCATCCCGTGTCCTCCCACACGCGTGGGTGAATCCGAGAAAGTCGAAGGTGTCAGGTTTTCCCTCGCCCCGCCGTTGACGATTCTCGGCCGCAAAGCGTCCGAATTCGATCAGGCGGGTCTTGCCGGTGTGAAGCTCGAGCCCAAACTTTGCGAATCTCTCGCGCAGCTCGGCCACGAACCGCTCGGCTTCATGACGATGCTGGAATCCGACGACGAAGTCGTCCGCGTAACGGACCACCATCACGTCGCCCTCGGCACGCTTTCGCCATGCCTGGATCCACAGGTCGAAGACGTAGTGGAGGTAAATGTTGGCCAGCAAGGGTGAAATGTTCCCACCCTGCGGCGTCCCATGATCCTCCGACGTCACCTTGCCATCCTCCAGCACACCAGCCTTCAGCCATTTCTTGACGTGACGGATGACGCGCCGGTCCCCGATCCGGTGCTCGAGGAACCGTATCAGCCACTCGTGGTCGATGGCATCGAAGAAACCACGAATGTCCGCATCGAGCACCCAATTCACCTTTCGCTTCTTCAGTCCGACTGTCAGAGCATCCAGCGCATTATGCTGGCTGCGTCCTGGTCGGAATCCGTACGAAAATCCAAGAAAGTCCTGCTCGAAGACGGCGTTTAAGACCTCGGCCGTCGCACTCTGGACGAGCTTGTCCTCCAGAGCCGGCACGCCAAGTGGTCTTTGCCTGCCGTCGCTCTTCGGGATGTACACCCGTCTAACAGGGCTCGCTCGGTACGCCCCGCGTCTCAGCCGTCGGGAAAGATTTTCGAGTCGTTCCTCGAGCTTCTCCCCGTAGGACTGCCACGTCACTCGGTCGACCCCGGCAGCGCCCTTTCGGTTCAGACGCTTGTATGCCATTTCGAGCCGATCCGCGTTGTGCACGTGGTGCCAGAGCGCTGTGAATCGCTGCTGCTTATCCCGGCGCGCAGCCTGCCGTATCCGGTCCAGCGCATTGTGCAGACTTCCCCGGCCCTGCGTCCGGCGTCTGTTTTGTTGGTCCGGATTCCCCTTGGTCAGCCGCCTTTCCTCCACACCCTCCGCCGGTCGCGGCGCACCGCTCCCTTTGTTCGGGCGCTTCCCAGGTACTACGCAGCTGTCCGACTTCCTGGAACCACTCATCGACGCCGTACCCCCTCGGGGTTCTCGCCGCGGACCATGCGGCCATCTCCGCATGGCCGGTTCCAGGATCTCTCGGTTCCCGTTTGAAAGGCTTGAGCGCGCGCACGGGGTCTTCGACCACGCGGGACCCGACCAACCTCGCCATTTCGGTTGATCTGATGGTGCCCCTCGCTCCAGTGGACGGCGGAGGCGTCCCGTTCTCTATGTGATTTTCGAGGCTCAATGTCCCGGCTCGCTGCTCCCCCTGTCAACGCTTCGCCCACACCCTTACGGATGTACACGCATGACTCGGGGCCGGAGTGGCTGGCTAGGCCTTCCCCGTATGAGACTCTCACTCACTACCTCCCATCGGTTTCACCGACGCTCCCACTGATCACAACCTTACAACCGGATGGGTGCCACATGCACACTTCCACATTTCCTGATTTGCCACATGGGTGCCAAAGTTGGCGGGCCTGGAGCGTCGATGCGGGCCAATCTCCGAGCTTTGTGGCCGCCTCGCTTCGGATCGTGTGACAATGTGATCCGAAGAACGGCCGGAGGAGACCCTGGGAAATCGACTGCGGCTCTGCGGTGCGGCGCTCCTGCTGATCAGCCTGGCCCTGCCGATGGGCTCGTGCTCCTACTACGTCGATGCCTCGGGCGCGCGCATCGACGTCGAAGATTCGACGCGGCTGCCCGAGGGCGCCTCCAAGGTCACCCGGAAGACCTTCGCGCTCGACGGTTTCGAGCCGAGAGAGGTTCTTTCGTGGATGACGCTCGCGGCCTTTCTCTGGCCGGCGGCGGCGGTGGCGGCCTTCGCGAGGAGGCCGCGCGGCCGCGGCTCGCTGATGCTGCGCGTCCTCGAGGTTCCGCTCCTCGCGCTCTCCGTGGGCGTCGTCGACTTCGTGTCGACCTTTCTGGTCGACCGGCGGGCGATCGGGGCCTGGGCGGCGTTTCTCGCGCTCGGCCTCTACCTCGCCGGCGCCGTCATCGACGATGTCGTGGCCTACCGGTCGTGGCGTGGGCGGCGGAAGCGTTCGACCTCCCCGTGACGGATCATTCGGGTGGCCCCGCCGAGGGCGTCCGGCTCACGAGGAGATCAGGCGTCGCTTCTCCAATCTTTTTCTGCGGTGACGCTCTGGCCGCGCGTAACGGTGCCGATAAAGGTCAACGCGACACCCCTCATCACCCTTCAAATTGAGTAGGAATACCCTAGACCGGGACAGGGCAGCCGTCGTGCCGCCGGTCATTCGACGCGTGGCAGTACTCCCCCCGGACGTCCGAAATGCGGTACGGCGTCAGCAGCTTCTCGCGGATCGGCGAAGGCCTTCCGGTCGGCGCTGTAGAAAAGGCAACCAATCTCTTCAGCCGATCTCGACTCGACGAAGGGTCGAACGGAGTCCAGCGCCGCCAGCCATTCCGCTTTGAGGATTTCGAGGTCGACAGGCTCGACGAGGTCGAGGCGAGCGAGATCCTCCGGGCGGACTCTTCCCCTCCTTCGCAAAAGCTCGAGCAATGAAAGCGGGTTGAACCCGGGGTCCTTGCCGCAAGCCGCCCAGCACAAGCAGCCGAGCCCCAGCAGATGGCGATGAAAATGCAACACGTCGAGCACGTCGCGGGCCTCGTCGCGCCCGGCGAGTGCGAGAACCTTGTTCACCGCCAGGTCAACTTGATGGAGTCGGTAGCCGACCCGCGGATCATGGACCGGTGGCATGAACCTCCACGACGAGTCGTGCGCCCACTCGACCTTGGTCGCGTCCTCCCCCTTGCGAACGATCGCCCTGATGTAACCTGCCTGATTCAGCTCCACGGCAACTATGAAATCGTTCTCCTCGAGGAGCTTCTCGTCCGCTGAAAAGGCCTCGGCAACCCGCACCTCCGTGTCGTGGAAGTAGTCGAGGTCCCGGCTGAATCGGGTCGTGTTCGGCTCGATCAGAATCGCGGCCCCGCCCGCGAGATAGGAGTCGAAGGAGCGGTTCGACGAAAGCAACCGCGCGACCGCCGCCTGATAGTCGGTTAGTGGCACAGCTTCACCGCCGCTTCCCAGGCCCTTCGGCCGCCGTGCCTGCGGAGGTGCTCGGCGACCCAGGCGATGTCGCCCTTTCCAACCACATAGTCGGGATCAAAGGACCAGAAGCACTCCGCATGGAATCGCCGGTACAGTCGCCGCGCCTCGCGCACCCGCACCATCTCCTTCGCGGCGTCGGCCGTCAGAACACGCCGGCTCCGGCGCCCCCCTCGCCGCCCGATCTCGGCCAGATACTTCCGTACTGCATTCTCCATGCACATATCATAAGCGGTTTATGATATGAAGGCAACCTCCACGTGCACCAAGGTGGAGGTATTCTTTCGGTGCCTTTCTTTCGGTGCCTTTCGGTGCCAGGCTTTAGAAACTTAGAAAGTCAGCCAGCGAACCGCGCATCAATCAACATTCTACGGTTCTAAAGCCTGGCACCGATTCGATTTGACATTCCCCCGCCCCGGACCAATATTTGATCTCATAAACCCCAGTGGAGGTACGAGATGCGAAGATCGCTAGCAGTGCGAGTCGGCGTGTGTGCTTTTTGTGCCGTGATCGCGGGTGGAGTTGCGTGGTCGGGCGAACCCGATTACGACTCTATCGCGTCCAAGATCGTCAATGTTTCCGCTGCCGTCCAGCCCGGCGAGGTGGTGGTGATCCAGGGTAATCCGGATCAGATGACACTCCTCGAGGCGCTTTTGGTCGCGACGTGGAAGGCGGGCGGCCAGCCGACCTTGGAGGTGGTGATCCCGAGTGCCAACCGGCGGGCGATGACGGAGATACCGATCGAGTACATCAAGTACCCGCAGTGGTACAACCTTGCCCAGGCACGTTTGGTGGACTGCTTCATCAACGTGGCCTCAATCGAGGATCCGACATTGTTCGCGGATGTCCCAGAGGAGGTCTTCGAGGCGTTTCGCGACGCCAACCAGCCGCTGCAACGGGCGCAGCAGCTCGCGCGGTTCCGCTCTGTCGCGCTCGGACAGACGGGTGGTATCCCGACAGTGGCGTACGCGAAATCCGTGAATGTCGATTTCGCGACCATGCAAAAGATGTTCTGGAACGCAGTGGACACGGACTACAAAGCCCTGAGGTATCGGGCGACGGCGGTGGCCGGGATCATGAAGCCCGGCGCCAAAGTCCACGTCACGAGTGATGCCGGAACCGAACTGAAGTTCGTCATTGACGAAGTGCCCTCACGCATCAACTGCGGTCGTGTAGATGATAATCAAGTGTCCTCGGGGCCGATGTTGACCTGGCTCCCGGCCGGCGAGGCTTTCGCCGCCGTCAAGGCGGGAAGCGGCGATGGAACGCTGATCATTCCGAGCATGAGTTTTCGCGGGATGCCTGTCAAAGACCTGAGAGTGACCTTCACCAACGGCAGGATGACCAGCATGTCTGCCGACGGCGACGGTGGCGACGCTATGAAGGCTTTCGTTGACACATTGCCCGATGAGTCGATGATGCTTTCGGTGGTAGATGTGGGGGTTAATTCAGACAGCCAGCCGATCGTCGATTCTGATTACGCGTCGTGGGAGATGGGCGGCATGGTGAGCATCGCCACCGGGAACAACAACTGGGCAGGCGGCAGCAACGAGTCCGCCGACGGTCTGACCTTCCACGTTCACGGGGCCAGCATCGACGTCGGAGGCACGACCGTCTGCATCAAAGGCGATTTGAAGATTGGGGATTGAGGAGCACGCGCGCCACATATCGCACGGGTGCCATAGAGGATCGGTGCCACGGATGGGTGCCAGATGGGTGCGATGGGCACCACGTGCACACTTCCACACATGGGTGCCACCAAAGTAAATGTGGCAGATGTTAACGGTAACTCCTCGGCGAAGCCCGTCTTGCGGCGGGCCCTCGGTTGCTGCACGCTCGACGGGTCGATGGCACCGATTTTCAATTACGGAACTGCGTTCCAGGCACTTTTTCTTTCGATTACTGCGGCGTGAGAATGAATCCCTTCCACGAGTTGTCCACCGACGACTGACACGATCCGACGATCGTCCCGTTTGCGGAAACCCCTTCGGCGTAGGTGAGCTTGTTGTCCGGGCACTCGATCGTCGTAATGACCCCGTCCACCATGAGGAATCCGCTTCCCCAGTCTTTTGAACCTCCCATGAAACCCACGATCACACCCTGGGGACCGATGCCAAGAGCCTCGACCCGCCATGCCGGAACCTCCAAAACCTCCCACTCATCGAATTTGTTGCGAAGGAAACCTTGGTAGTCGTCACCGGAAAAGAAGTAGTACCCCACAACATCACCGCGAGGGTTGATGCCCGTCGGGTGGCAACCGTAACCAAAGGGGCACTCGAGATCCGTGAAGTTCCCGCGATACCAGACAAACGGCGTCCAACCGCTCGCGGTCTGCGCAAAGCCGGTCACCTGCCCGCGCTCGTTGATGTCTGTGAAGTATGTTGCACTTGCCCCGGGATAAGTCACGAGGTTATATGCGCCTCGAGAACGCAAGAAACCCATCGTGGTTCCGCCAACGGTTGCAGTTCCCACGACGGCGCCGGGCGCGTTGATACCGGATGCGATGGCCCAGGTGGCACCAGGGGGGTCAATCGTGACGAACAAACCATGCTGCTGAAGGTAGGCGTGCGTTCCGTTCATTACATAAGAACCAACGATATCGCCCGAAGCGTTGACACCTGACGCGTACGTATCGACCGCCCCTGGTACGGCGAACGTGGCCAGCGTCTGGGCGGCCACTCCTGTCGCTCCAACCACCAGCAGAATCGAGAGCATCGTCGTCATGAACCGAGCACGCATGGGGTCCTCCTTCGTAGTCAGGAACATGTGAGGTCAGACAGTTCGAAATAGTCCACTTCAATGCCTATTGATCGCAGACGTACACGAAGCCTGGCGTGGAGTATTCGAATCCGCTGGAGGTGGCCTCCCTCTTCCCCAGGTCGGAAGCACCACCACTGGCCCAAAAACGGCCGTCCTCATGATCCCCCCTGACGTCCACCTGTCGGTCGAACATATCGATCAGCCGCACGACAATGAGATGTACTCTCACAGAGCACGCTCAAAATTGATTGCGAAACTCAGAACAATGTGGATCCTGCCACACACGGCGTCAAGAGGCGCCGAACGACTTCAGCAGGATAAATGAGGTTCAACTCGGAGGTGGGAATGATGAGTAAAGGTTTAAAGATGTCACGCACCGAGGTATTGATGCTTCCGGACACTCCGGACCCCCTGGACTCGGGCCCGGCCGCGGAATGAGGCCGTTGGCCGAAAAGGCAGGCCGGGTGGGGGTCGGCCCACGACCTCCCGCTGGCGGGTCCGAGACGCCGTCATCGCGAAGCGATGACGGCAACCCCCCTCTCAACAAAGTCCGGAGTTCATCTCTCCCCCACCCCACCACCACCGCCGGCGAAGCCGGCGCGAGCGCGAGGCGGCGGTGGCGCGGACGCTCGCTTCCGTGACGTCGAAGCCGAGTGCTCGGAAGCCCGAGCGCAGCGAGGGCGGTGGTGGCGGGGTCGGGATCAGGCAACAAGACGGAAATCGCCGCCAGACGGCGGCGAAAAAAGATGGTCGGGACGCGGAGATTTGAACTCCGGACCCCCTGAACCCCATTCAGGTGCGCTACCAGGCTGCGCTACGTCCCGACTATTGATAATTCTCAGTTCTCAATTCTCAATTTTGAATTCCCTTCCACCCTCCCCCAGATGCCTCGGCGGGCGCGGGGGGAATTGAGAATTGAGAATTCAAAACTGAGAACTCTACTATCGTCCGCTCTTGAGCTCCGCGACGATCTTGTCGATCTCGTCGCGGACGTCCTTGAGCGTCGCGAGGAGTGGTTGTACGTTCTTCGGGGTCTCTTTGTCAACCTTGGCCGCGGCAGGCGCCTTCTTGGGCTTCTTGCGGCGGGCGCTGCTGGTCTTGGTCGCCGCGACCGAAGCCCCCCGCTCCGGCTCAACATCGGGCTCCGGTTCCGGGTCCAGTTCCCGCTCGAGTTCCGGTTCCGCCGCCTTGACGGCTTTGGGCGCCGATTTCCCGCCGAATTCCTCCATGGCGGCGATCTTCTTGCGGGCGCCGGCGATGGTGAGGCCCTCGTCGAAGAGGAGGCGGCGGATCTCGAGGATCAGCTCTACCTGGTCGCGCGAGTAGAGCCGCTGGCCGGTCCCGCTCTTGGAAGCCTCGAGCTGCGGAAACTCCGTGCCCCAGAAACGCAGCATGTAGGGCTGGACGTTGGCGAGCTTGCAGACCTCGTTGAGCTTGAACTGATCTTGATCGTCAGGAAGAACCACCCGCTCCGCCATCCTCGTCCTCCGTATCAGGTATGAGTGTCAAACGCAGCTGGAGGGTGACGCGCCGGTTGCCGACCCAGGCGCCGGGCACCGGAACCTCGATGTCGAGCGCCCTCACCTGCCCGCTCTCGATAATCGCGCCGGTGCCCTGGAGGCGGAGGTGGACCTGGTTGTCCTCAGCCCTCACGTCCACCGCGCGCCTGGCAGCCGGCTCGATGGCCGCCGCGGCCGCCTCCGCCTCGAGCTTCTCGACCTCGGCGAGGTCATAGACCCCCGACAGCTCCTCCTCGGTCCAGGGGTCTGCGCTCCCCACCACCACCGGTTCGGCGTGCGACCTTTCGGCCGGGGGCGGCTCCTCGAAGAAATCGGAGTCGAGGGCTTCGGCCGGCGCCTCGGCCGCCTCGTCCGCCCAGCGATCGGCGGCCGAGCCGAGCGGCGCCACCCGCTCACCCGTGTCCTCGGCAATCACGTCGGCAAACGCCGCCGCCTCCCGTTGTGGGACAAACGGGCTCGGCGCATCGATGCGGTCCTCGTATCTCTCCGCTGTCGCCATCGCCGGCGGCGTTGCCGGCTCGGTATCTTCGCCGAACGCCACCTCGGGCTCGGTGATCTCGAAATCCGGCACCGCGTCGACCGGTAGGGCCTCCTCGATCGTGTCCTGCGGAAGGGCCTCGATCTCGAACTCGGGCACGGGCTCGAACTCGGGCTCCGGCTCCGGTTCGGGAACAATCGGCTCGGGCCGCGCGTTCGGGTCGTCGAGCTCGAAGTCGGGAAACGAATCCATGTCCGGCGGCGAAAAAATGTCGGCGTCTTCGGGCCCGATCACACCGCTGGCGGAAAAATCGTCCACTTCGGGCGCCTTCATCCGCGCGTCCGTCGGCTCGGCGTCGAAGGAGATGTCCGCGACGTCGACGCCGTCGAACGAAATCGGTTCCTCCTCGAAGGTGCCGCCCAAGGGGGCTGCGGGCGGCGCGGTCGCCTTTGGAGGCGCGACCGGTTTCGCCGGCGGCGGCGATATCGGCCGTGAAGGCGGCGCGTCGAGCTTCTTGAACTCCTCGTAGTCGATCGCGGCGTGGCCGTCGAAGTCGGCATCGAGGTCGTAGACGGCGGTACTGATCTCGTCGGCAAACCCTTCGCCCGGGACCTCCATGAACAGGTCGGGCCCGAGAGTCTTCGAAAAGTCGGTGGTCTTCGCTCCGTCCTCGGGCGAAAATCCCGATCCCGGCGCGGGAGCGGCAGGCGGCGGTTTCGCCGCTGGAGGTTTCGCTACAGGTGGCGGCTTCACCGGGGGCTGTGGCGCAGGGCGTGCGGGCGGCGGCGCAGCGGCCGGCTGGGGTACCGGGACCTTGGGCGCGGGCTTTGCCGGCGGCGGCACCGCGGCCGGTTCGGGCCGCCTGGCGGGAGTCTCGGGCACGCTCACCGACGTTCGCTTGACCTGTGGGTCCGCCACGCCCGGCGTTCTGGCGCCGGTGGTGGCGCCCTCATAGCGTTGGCGCAAGCTCCGCATGACCAGCTTGACGATGCCCTCGAGGGTCTCCTGCACGCCGACGCCCTCGGTCGCGACGGCCTCGAAGATCGGCACCGAGTAGTGGTTGAGGGCGTCGTTGAGCTCTTCCATGGGGACCACGTCGCGGAGGTCGCGCTTGTTGAACTGAAGAACCAGCGGGAACCCATCGAGGCTGATGCCCTGGAGGAGCAGGTTTTCCTGGAGATTCTTGAAGCTGTCGGCGTTCGAGTTGAGCATGGCGCGCTGCGAGTCGCCGACAAAAACCACCCCATCGGCGCCGCGTAGCACGAGCTGGCGGGTGGAGTTGTAGTGCACCTGGCCGGGGACCGTATACAGCTGGAGAGTGACGTCCATCCCGCGGATCGAGCCGATTTCGAGCGGCAAGAGGTCGAAAAAAATCGTCCGGTCGCCCTCGGTCGCAAGCGAGATCATCTTGCCGCGTTCGCCGCCCTCGAAATGGTCGTGAATCCAGACCAAATTGGTCGTTTTGCCGCACAATCCCGGACCGTAGTACACGATCTTGGCATTGAGCTTGCGCAGCGCGTAGTTGAAGAAAACCATGGAAATCCTTCAGTCAGATATCTGCCCGCCGTCCTCTGATCATAACCCGAATCGGGACTCCGTCCAAACCCAGAGCACCGCGGAGCGTGTTCTCGAGATACCGCATGTAGGAAAAATGCGGGCTCTTCTGAAGGTTGGTGAAAAGGACGAAACGGGGCGGCGCGTGATTGACCTGGGTGCAGTAGAAGAGCCGGGGCCCCTTGCTCGACGGCGTCGGCGGCGGCCGCGACTCCCAGGCGTCGCCGACGATCCTGCTGAGGTCGGCGGTCGAACTGCGCCGGTTGTAGGCCTGGTGGAGGTCCTTGATCACCGGGAACAACCGGTGGACACCCCGGCCGTTGAGCGCGGAAAGGAAGACCTGTGGTGAATGGCGCATGAACTTGAGCTGTTGGGCTACCTGATCCTCGATGCGTGCGCGACCCTGAGCGCGGTCCGCGATCAGATCCCACTTGTTGACCACCAGGATCACCGCGCGGCCGGCCTCCCACGCGTAGCCTCCGACATGCGCGTCCTGATTGGTGATCCCCTCCTCGGCGTCGACGACCAACAGGCAGATCTGGGCCCGCTCCAGGTAGCGGCGGGCCATGACCACGGACAGCACCTCGGCCCCGCGGTCGGTCTTCCCCTTGCGCCGAATGCCGGCGGTGTCCACGAACTGGTACCGGACGCCGTCTTTTTCGAGGATGGTGTCGACCGCGTCGCGCGTGGTGCCCGCGATCTCGCTCACCAGCAACCGCTCGTCCCCGAGCATGCAGTTGATGAGTGAGGACTTGCCGACGTTGGGCCGGCCGATGACCGCGACCGGGATCTCGGCGTCTGCGCCTCGCTCCGCATCCGGGACGGGCTCCTCGGACGCGGGCAGGTGCGGCTCGAGGGCGTGCCAGAGCCCGTCCATGCCGGTGCCGTGCTCGGCCGAGATCACGACCGGCTCGCCGAGGCCGAGGCTGTGAAATTCGTGCGATTGCAGCTCGACATTCTTGCGGTCGCCCTTGTTGACGGCCGGCACCACGGGGACACCGAGGCCGCGCAGGTAGCCGGCGATCTCGTGGTCCTCGGGGATCGGCCCCGCCTCGCCGTCGAGGAGAAAGATCACCACGTCGGCGTCGCGGATCGCCGATTCCGCCTGGCCGCGGATCAGCGGCACGAAGGCGTCCTCATCCTCCATCAACAGGCCACCGGTGTCGACCACGGTCACGAATCCGCCGCCCTCGCGCTCGGCCTCGCCGAATATCCGGTCGCGGGTCACCCCCGGCAGATCGTGCACCAGGGCCCGCCGGCTGCGGGTCAGCCGGTTGAAGAGGGTGGACTTGCCGACGTTGGGCCGGCCCACCACAACCACCACCGGCTGGCGGCTCAACCGCCATCCCCGGTTGCGGGCTGCTGCTGCTCGGGGACCGGCGTCTCCTGGCTCATGATCGTGCGCCCGACCACGGCCCACCTTCCCTCGACCAGCCGCAGCTGGAGCAGGGTGTTCTGGAGAGAGCTCGGGTTGCGGCCCTTCTCGCGTCCGTCAAGGGCGCCGTAGCGGGTCACGTCCCAGACCTCGATCAACCGCACGGTGGCGTTGACGCCACGAAACATCGCCATCGACTCGATCTCGAAACCGATCAGCTTGGAGTCGATCCGGTCGCCGGTCTGCGCGAGCTGGGTCAGCAGCTTGCGAACCGCAGCGATCTCGTTGGGGCTGGCCCACTCGTCGAGCACTCTGGTGTCGAGGGTCGAGTAGGCCTCGGCCAATGCGTGGAGGTAGCCGCGGACGGCGGCCTCCACCGCCTCACGCTCCCCCTGGGAGGGTTCGGTGTTCTCGCACGCCGCAGCAAGCAGCAGTGCGACGGCCAGAGCGAACACGGACGCGCATCTCGCGGCTGCCATACCGACCTCCTTCCGGGCATCTTCACAGTGCAGGATAGCACCCCTGGCGGGACAGGAACGTCGGGGGTAGACTGTGTCGGATCGATGCTGAAACGAGAATCACCGTCGTGACCCACCGTCGTCATCGCACGGTGCGAAGCGGGCCCTTCGGGAAAACCGGGAGGCGGCCATGAGCGTCCCCGAGCGAGTGCTTGTCGTCGGCGGCGTCGCCGCCGGGATGAGCGCCGCCAGCCAGATCCGGCGGCGGCGGCCTAAGACCAGGGTGAGGGTCTTCGAGAAGGGCGATTGGATCTCCTACGGCGCCTGCGGCATGCCCTACAACATCGAGGACCCGAAGCGCGATATCGAGGACCTGGTGGTGCTCACCGCCGAGGAGGCCCGCAGGAAACGGGGCATCGGCCTCCGACTCCGCCACGAGGTGCGGGCGATCGATCTCGATGGCGGGTTCCTGACGGTCACCGATCTCGACAAGGGCAAGGACCTCCGCGAGCCCTTCGACGCGCTCGTCATCGCGACCGGCGCGCGGGCGGTCCGCCTTCCCCTCGAAGGACTCGACCTTCCCGGCGTCGAGGTGCTGCGCGAGCTTTCGGACGGCGCCGTCATCAAGAAGTCGTTGGCCAATCGCCCGCGATCGGCGGTCATCATCGGCGCCGGTTACATCGGGATGGAAATGGCGCACGTGCTGGCCGCGCGCGGCCTCGCCGTGACCGTCCTCGAAAAGCAGGCGCAGCTGCTCCCCGGTTGGCACGAGGAAACCGTGGCGGTGGTCGAGAAAACCCTCGACGCCCACGGCGTTGGCTATCACACGGGGGTCTCGGTCGAGGGCGCCGAGGCCGGGAAAGACGGCCGGGTGGCGGCGGTCGTTACCGATCGTGGACGCTTCGAAGCCGATCTCGTGCTGGTCGCCGCCGGTGTGCGGCCGAACACCGAGCTGGCGGCAGCCGCCGGTCTGCGGATCGGTAGCACCCGTGCGATCTGGGTGAACCAACAACTGCAGACCTCCCACGAGGCGGTGTGGGCGGCCGGCGATTGCGCCGAGGCCTACCACCGGGTTTTGCGGAAAAACGCATGGATTCCGCTCGGCACCACCGCCAACAAGCAGGGGCGCATTGCAGGCGCCAATGTGCTCGGCGCGAATGAGCGCTTTCGCGGCATCGTCGGCACCGCCGGTTTCGTCGTTTTCGACCTCGAGGTCGCGCGCACCGGCATCGGCGAGCAGCAGGCGGCGGCCGAGGGCTTCGACCCGGTGGCGGTGACGATTCGACAGCGCTCGCGGGCCCACGCTTACCCTGACGGCGTGCCGGTCCAGGTGCGACTGATCGCCGACCGCGAAACGGGCCTCCTGCTGGGTGGCGAGCTGACCGGAACCGAGGGCGCCGCGCTGCGCGTCAATACCCTGGCCACGGCCCTCGCGGCCCACCTGACGGTCGCCGATCTCCAGGGCCTCGATCTGGTCTATGCGCCGCCCTTCGCACCGGTCTGGGACCCGGTGCTGGTGGCGGCGAATCAACTGGCGAAGAGCCTGAAGACCTCGGGCTGAGGTGAACATGACGGAAAAGCTCAGCATCACGTGTCCGCACTGCGGTTCCAAAATCCGGGTCGATACCGAGGCGGGGGTCGTGATCGATCACGCGCCGCCGGTCCAGAACCGGGACAAGGTGGACTTTGACGCCCGCCTCCAGCAGATCGAGAGCGAAAAGGCGCGGGCGGCGGATCGGATGGCCGAAGCGATGCGAAAAGAAAAGGACAAGGACCGGTTGATGCAGGACCGCTTCAGCGAGCTCCTCGACAACGCCAAGAAGACGAAGGATGAGGGCAAGCCGATTCGGGATATCGACCTGGACTAATTCTCAATTTTGAATTCTCAATTTTGAATTCTGCCGACGATCTGCATCGAGGGTGGGCGGGTGTGAATTGAGAACTGAGAATTGAGAATTGAAAATTCAGATTACTCGGTTGCTGTCTCCCCGGCCCCTGGTGCCACTGCGGCCGCCGCCTGCTTCGGCGGCACCTCGACGCCCTTGCGGGTCAGCTCTTCGTTGATCATCGTCTCGAAGGTCTCGATCGGTTGCGCCCCGCTGATGACCCGGCCGTTGATCAGAAAACCCGGCGTGCCCGTAATGCCGAAGCTGCGGGCCTCCTCCATATCGGCCTGCACCTGGGCGGCGTGCGTTCCGCTTTCAATACATGTCGTGAAGACTCCCTGGTCCAGACCGAGGGTACCCGCTGCGCCGATCATCGTTTCACGATTCATGGTCCGCTGGTTGGCGAACAGCCATCCGCGGAACTCCCAGAACTTCGCCTGATCCTGGGCGCAGAGCGAGGCCTCGCCGGCGAGCTGAGCCTGGGGGTGCATCGGCAGCGGGAGGTTCTTGGTAACGAACCGGACCTGATCCCCGTACCGATTCATGAGCTCGTCGATGGTCGGCTGCACGCGGCTGCAGTACGGGCACTGGAAGTCCGTGTACTCCACCAGCACGACGGGGGCGCCCTGCGGCCCCCTCGACGGCGTCCCCTCGGCGATCGCCACCTCGACGCGCGGCGGTTCGAGCAGGATGACGACTCCTGCCTCGGCAAACATCGCGTCGAGCATCTCCGTGATGGCGCGTTGTTGCTGTTGCTGCTTGAGGACCTGGATCGCCTGATTCCTGGCCTCCAGATCGTCCTTGGACAAGCGTGTACGGTACATGGTCATGAATTTGACGATTTCGGTCTCGTCCGGATCGACAACCTTCCCCTCGAGGTTCTTCTGCAGATACTCCTCGACGGGGATGCCTTCGGCGGCTGCCGCATCGGCGACCAGACGTTCGAAAATCTCCGATTTGAGCTTGCCGGCCCTGGCCTCGTAAATCTGCTGCCGGAGCGCTACCAGCGACGGCGCGACCATCTCCTCGAGCTCGGACTCGGTGATTGTGTCATCGCCGAACCTGGCTACCACCGGGTCATTGACAGCGGCGGTCGAATCGACTCCCGCCTCGGGCTGCTGCGCACAGGCCAACGACGCCGAAGCCAGAAAGGCGCACCCAACTATTGTCCATAATCCGAATTTCACGTCTGATCCTCCGATCCACGTCCGGAGCTGGAAGGTCCATCCCGAGACTGTTTCTCCACTATGGCCGCACTCTCGGTCGAGGTCAATGGCGGGAGGTCACGAGCGTGTTAAAGACCGGTCCGCTCCCGAGCGGGCCGTTTTTTGCTTTTTGACGAGATGCTGGCAGAATGCCGGTGCGGCAGCGCTGCCCAGAAAAGGAAAACACATGACGAAACGCGCCTTCGCTTTGATCCTCGCTCTCTTTTCGAGCCTGTCGTTGTTTGCTCAGGATGAAATTGCCGAACCAGCCCCCTCCCCTGCCCCCTCCGCGGTCCGGTGGTCCCTCGGCCTCGGCGTGACCTCCTCGCCGCGCCCCTATGTCGGAGCAAACAACTCGGTCCTGCCGATCCCGCTGATCGAGCTCTACTACAAGAGGTTCTACGTGCAGGGAATCCAGGCAGGCTTCCATCTTTTCGAGAAGGGAGACTTCGTCATCGACGCACGCGCGGGCATCGTTTTCGCCGGTCTCGACCCCGACGATTCTCCCGAGCTCGAGGGGCTGGATGAACGCAAATCGTCGATCGAGGGCGGGGTCGTCGTCGACTGGACGCCGGGCAAGTACAAGCTGAGCGCCTCCGCCTACACCGACCTCCTCGGACGCTCGGGTGGTCAACAGATCGGCCTCGACTTTTCGCGAGCATGGACCTTCAACGCGTACCGTTGGGGCCTGACGCCGTCGATCGGCTTTGTGTGGCAGAGCAGCAACTTCGTCGACTACTACGTCGGCGTCACACCCGAGGAAACGGCCCCGGGCCGCCCCGCCTACGAGCCCGGCTCCGCGGTCAATTTCAGAAGCTCGCTGTTCGCGTTTTTCATGCTCACGCCCAGGGTGAACCTGGTCGCCCTGTTGCGCGTCCAACGCCTCGACAACGAGATCTACTCGAGCCCGATCGTCGACAAGCAGCGAGCCTACTTCGTCCTCGTCGGCGCCACCTACCGCTTCGGCAAGCTCGAGACCCGGCCCTGATGACGCCAAACGCCCGGCAGTCTTGGACTCTACGGAGACGACGGGTTAGACTCGCGTTCCGAAACCGCCGTGGAGGTGACCAGTGACCGCAACCCTCGATGCCACGTACCGTCAACAGCTGCGCGACAGGTTCCTGCGCTATGTCAAGGTCGACACGAGATCGGATGAGAGCTCCAAGTCGAGCCCTTCGACCGAGAAGCAGAAAGACCTTTCGCGAATGCTGGCCGAGGAGCTCAAGGAGCTCGGTTGCGGCGACGCCGAGATGAACGAGTGGGGCTATGTTTTCGCGTCGGTGCCGGAGAACCTCCCTGCCGACCACCCCGCCAAAGGCAAGGTGCCGGCAATCGGCCTCATCGCCCACGTCGACACCTACTTTGGGACCTCGGGCGAAAACGTAAAACCGCAGATCATCGATTCGTACGGCGGCTCCGACATCGAGCTCAACGCCGAGCAGGTGTTGAAGGCCGCCGACAACCCGAACCTCGAGCGCTGCGTCGGCCACACCCTGATCCACACCGACGGGTCGACCCTGCTCGGCGCCGACGACAAGGCCGGCGTGGCCGAGATCATGACCGCGGTCGCCTGGATGAAGGATCACCCCGAGTTCGTGCACGGCCCGATTCGGATCGCCTTCACGACCGACGAGGAGGTCGGCCGCGGCACCGAGCATTTCGATGTCGCCGCATTTGGTGCCGACTACGCCTACACCCTCGACGGCTCGGACCTGGGCGAGATCGAGGACGAGACCTTCTGCGCCGATACCGCCAACGTCACCATCGTCGGCCACGACGTCCACCCGGGATACGCCAAGGACAAGCTGGTCAACGCGCTGCGGGTGGCAGCGGCGATCATCGAGGGCATCGGTGACGAGCTGCTGCCCGAAACCACCGAGGGCCGCGAGCCCTACCTCCACCCGTATATCGCATCGGGCGACGTTTCCAAGGTGGAGCTCAAGGTGCTCGTGCGCGCATTCTCGGTGGAGGCTCTCAGCGAGCGTGAGGAGTTTCTGAAATCGGTGGTTGCCACGGTGGAGAAGCGCTTTCCGAAGGCAAAGATCTCGATCGCCATCGAAGAGTCGTACCGCAACATGGCCTACAAGATCCGCGAGGACGCCAAGGTCCTCGACTACGCTCTCGAAGCGGTGGAGCGGATCGGCATCGAGCCCAAACGCCAGGCCATCCGCGGCGGCACCGACGGCGCGCGTCTGTCATACATGGGTCTCTTGACGCCCAACGTCTGGGCCGGCGGCCAGAACTTCCACTCGGTGCGCGAGTGGGTGTCGCTGGAGTGGATGGCCGCCGCCGTTCTGGCGACGCTCGAGATCCTTTCGGTGTGGGTGGAGAAGTCGGCGTAGGCGTTAGAACGTTGGCACGTTAGAACGTTAAAACGTTCCACCCTTCCTCCCTTTTGATGCAGAGGCGAAAAGGGGAAAAGGCGAAAAGGGGACCACCCACCCCGCCATGGAGCCGTTGGTCCTATCCGTTGCGACGGCGGACCAGGGCAGCGGCAGCGACAGCGTCCGCGTCAGGGGCGGTCGACAGCGATAGCGCCCGGACGGACCGGCGCGGAGTTAGGTCGAGTGGTTGCCACCTCAAGGCGCCGTCGCCGCACCTGACTTCTGCCCCGGTCGCTGACCACTGACCCTGCCTCTGCGACCTGTCGCTGCTCCTGTCGCTGCCCCTGCTGACGGGATCTTCCAAACCTCGATCTCTGACATACCGGATGAGCCGAACGTTTGTATCGAACCGTTCGAATCTGGGGGTGGGCGGGTGGTAACGTTCTAACGTTCAAACGTTTTAACGTGTAACGTCCAGGACGGGTGGCGACGGCGAATATCGGATTGTTGAATCCTCAGCCTTCGGGCGGTGCGGACTCCAACATCGCCAGCCGCTCCTGCATCTTGTTGGCCGTTGCGAGATCACCCTTCGCCGCCGCGACGTCGATACCGCGGCGGTAGGTCTCACGCGCCGCCGCCGGTTTGTCGGCGCTCTCGTGCACGCGTCCGAGCGCCAGCAGCGCCGCGGAGTACCGGGGATCGGCGCGCAAGGCGCACTGCAAGTGCTCGAGAGCCTCCGCGTATCGTCCCTCCTCGAGCAGCAGCTCGCCGAGCCCGAAGTTCCCGAGGGCGTCATCGGGGTCGAGCGCGAGCACCTGGCGAAACATCCCGGCCCGCCGCTCGCGGTCGGCGGCCGCGGCCTCGGTCCGCTCCTGGTGTTCGACCCCGGTCGGCCGGGCTGCCTGTTCGCGTCGCATCTTTGCGCGCATCGCCGCGGCGGCCTCGTTCTCGGCGTCCTCGATCCGGCCGAGCTGGTTGTAGTAGAGCGACAGGTTGGTGTGGGCCATCACCGAGTCGCCGTCCACCTCGAGCAGTCGTCTCATGTGTTCGATTGCCTCCTCGAAGCGCCGCTGGCGGCCGAGGATCACCCCGAGGCCTTCATAGCCATCGGCATAGGTCGGACAGACCGCGATCGCACGCTCGTAGAGGGTGATCGCCTCCGCTTCGCGGTCGGCCGCAAAGGCCTCGACCGCCCGCAGCTCGAGCTGCCGCGCCCACGCTTCCGGTTCGGGCGCCGCGAGAAAGGGCAGCGCGTGGGTCCGGACCCGAAGCGAGGTGCCGTCCTCGAAACGGCAATCCACCTCCCGTCCCGTGACGCGAAGCTCGCGCGCGACGGCGGCCAAGATGTAGATGCTCTCCTGCCAGCGGGTCGAGGCCATGACGGCGCCGCCCTTGGTGGCAGACTCGGTGACAAAGGTCGCACCCGCCGGCACTCGGGCGCCCGGGTCACCGCCAATCACCTCGAGCAACATCGGCGCGCGGGCGGCGCCGCGCCCGCTCGCCACCTTGGCCACCGTTTCCTGGCCCAGGAAACATCCCTTGGTGAACGAGACCGCGGTGTCGATGAGCGTGGACTCGTGGATCAGGGTCCCCTCGCAGACCTCGCTTCCCCACCGGGGAAAACCGGACAGCACCCGCCGGGTCTCCAGCTCGGCGTCTTCAAGCGCCGGCAACCCCAGGTCCTCGCCCGACCAGTCGACGAAGCCGCGGCTTGCAAAGACCTCGATCGGAAAGGTCGACCCTTCCGCGGCGGCGTACGAGCGTCGCACCGCTTCGGCGCCGAGCGCGATCCGCATCGGCGGCGTATCAACGATGTGCAGTGCGGACATCATCGGCGACGACGTGCGCCTCGAGGTGGCGAACGGCCGACATCGCGGCCGCCTCCGGGAGCAGGAGGTCGATACGGTCGGATCGCTTGCACAGAAACCCGAAGGCCAGGATCCGGCCGCCACGGTCGAGGACCGCGGTCTGCTGCGAGGCGCCGACCTCGAGGCCGCGCACATCCGAGCTCAACTGGCTGTGGAGAAAACGCTCCCGGTCGCGACCCTCGACCGCAACCACCGTCCAGCCGGCGAAGGGCGCCTGCGCGCCCTCGAAGCACAGGAGCTCAGACGCTGAACGACTCACCGCAGCCACAGGTGTTGGTGGCGTTGGGGTTGCCGAAGACAAAACCCCTGCCCTGGAGCCCGTCGTTGAAGTCGAGAGTGATGCCCTTGAGATAAATGGTTGACTTCGGGTCGAGGAGGACGGTGAAGCCCTCGAAATCGATCACCGAGTCGTTGGGACGGCGCTCCGACAGCTCCATCTGGTAGGACAGACCGGAGCAGCCGCCGCCGATGACCCCGAGCCTCAGCCCGTCGACGCCGTCCTTGCGTCTCGCGCTCGAAGATCGTCCGGATTTCCCGTTGCGCCCGCTCGGTGATGGTGACCAGGCCTCCCGCTTCGGTGGTGACTGCGCCGCTCATGACCTGATCCCGGCGACCAGCGTCTGCAGCTCGCCCGCCTCGTACATCTCGGTGACGATATCGTTACCACCGATGAACTCGCCCCGAACGTAGACCTGGGGAAAGGTCGGCCAGCCCGCAAACACCTTGGCGGCGTCGCGGATCGACTCGTCGGAGAGCACGTCAAAGCTGCGGTAGGGAACGCCGAGCGCATCCATGATCGCCACGGTGTTGGCCGAGAATCCGCACATCGGTCGTTGCGGCGTGCCCTTGATCAGCAGGAAGATCTCCGACGAGCCCACAAAGGCCCGGACTCGTTCCTCCGGATCCGCGGCTGGGTTTGTTTCCACGACCGGCTGGCCGAGACCCCCGGTGGGCTCGGGCGTGGCCGCGATTGTGAATGGGTTCTCGCCTGTGCGATCCATTGTCGGTACCTCCAGGGCCGGTCTGTTCGACCCGGCTACTCTCAAGAACCTGAGACCCCGTTTCAGCAATTCCCGATCGCCGGGCACAAACCTTCGGTGGCCCATTGAGACTTCGATCCGGTGGGCGCGGCTATAGGCCGTTAGAACGTTAAAACGTTAAAACGTCAAACGTTCCACGCTCCCAACCGGAGACAGGATTCACCCACCCACCCATCCCCCCGGTTACAGGATGCAGGTCCCACCCACCCCTCCCTTGAGAGGCAGAGGGGAAAAGGAGAAAAGGAGAAAAGGGGAAACGGAGACCACCCACCCTTCCATGAAGCCGTTGGTCCAATTCGTTGACCTGGACGTGTGGGACAGGAGCAGGGGCAGCGTCAGCGGCTGGAGACCGCGTCCGGGGCAGTTCAAAGCGACTGCACCCGGTCGTGGCCGTCGTCACGACCCGTACTCGCGGCGTCCGACCTCTGGCCCGGTCGCTGCCGCGGCCGCTGCTCTCTCACCCTGCCTCTGCGATCTGTCGCTGTCCCTGACGCCGCGCCTGCCGACCGGATTTCCTAACCCGCATATCTCACTCAATCTCAGATGACCCTAACGTTCTAACGTTCCAACGTTCTAACGTTCTAACGTTTTAGCGATTGCCTCGGTGGGGCACAAAACCTCAAAGAGAATCTGTAGGCGGGTCCTTCAGGGCCCGCGAACCAAGGCGCCCATGCGTGCGAGGTCGTGCCAACCCGCATCGCGTAGCTGGCGCGCCCTGAAGGACGCGCCTACATTTGGGACCCGCGATTCTGTGAGATATGCGGGTTCACGATGACAGTGCTAAGCTCCGGCAAGATGCCCGGCCATCCGCTTTCCGAAGACCCTTCCCTCATTCCGATACTTCGTACTCATGGGGTATTCCTGTGGGTGTCCTGAAGCGGCTCGATACCCTCCAGCTCCTGGTTGTCACCGGCAAGGGCGGGGTCGGCAAAAGCACGGTCACGGCCGCGCTCGGTGCCCACCTCGCAAACCGCGGTCGCAAGGTGCTCTTGATCGAGGTCGACCCCAGGGAAAACCTCCACCAGCTTCTCGACACGCCGCCGTCCGGGGGCGAGATCGTCGAGGCCGCCTCCAAGCTCTGGCTCCAGCACCTCGAGCCGCGCGCACTCCTCGATGATCTGGTACGCGAAAAGCTCAAGCTCGGCGCCCTGGCGCGCAAGGTGCTCTCGAGCCCGGTCCACCTCCACTTCACCGAAGGCGCCCCCGGCCTCAAACAGACTGCGGTCTTCGGACGGGCGCTGCGAATGGTCGAGGGGCACGGACCGAAGCAGCTGCGGCGGCCGGACGTGGTCATCCTCGACGCGCCCGCGTCAGGCCACGGCATCGCCTGGATGTCCGCCCCGCAACTGGTCTCCGAGGTGATTTCGAGCGGACCGATCGGCCGAATGGCGACGGAGATCGCCGGCTTTCTCGCGGACCGCGAACGTTTCGGTTCGGTGGTGGTCACGACCGCCGAGGAAATGCCGGTGCAGGAAGCGCTCGAACTTCTCGAGGCGATGGAGCGCCGGCTCGAACGAAGGCCCGAGCTCGTGGTCGTCAACGCGATCTACCCGCCGGCCCCGCCGCCGGGGAGAAAGGACGACGACGCGGCGCGGCTGTGGATCCGGCGGCGAAGGGTCAATGAAACCGAGCTCGCCCGGCTTTCATCAAGCTGGGACGGCCCCACCATCGAGCTCCCTCTGGTGGCGGTGGATGCGGGCCCTGCGCTTGTGGGCATCATCGGTCAGCACCTCGTGGGCGGCCTCGAGAGCTTGTGATGGATCCCCGAGATCACCCGCTGATCATCGTCGTCGGCTCGGGCGGGGTCGGCAAGACGACCCTGGCTGCGGCCATGGGCCTGCGGTCGGCGGCCGCAGGTGACGATACTCTGGTCATGACCTTCGACCCGTCGTTGCGCCTCAAGGACGCGCTCGGGGTCGGCGAAGAAGCGCGCCAACACGCGACCCGCGTCGCGTCGAAGACCGCAGGCGAGCTGTGGGCAAGCCTGCTCGACGCCCGGCTCACCTTCGACCACCTCATCGACCATTACTCTCCTGACGAGGCGGCAAGGCAGAGGATCCTCTCGAACCGCTTCTACGACCGGTTGTCCGCCAATCTCGCCGGCGTCCTCGAATACATGGCCTCTGAACGGCTGTTCCAGGTCGCTCATGAGGGTCGCCACCAGCGGATCATTCTCGACACCCCGCCCACCAGGCAGGCCCTCGACTTCCTCGGCGCCCCCGAACGCATCGTCGGCTTCCTCGACAGCGGCGCCCTTCGGATCGCTCTCAAGCCGTGGTTCGACCAGGAGGGCCAGCTCAAGGCAACCTCCCGGTTGGGAATCGTCGGCCGCAACGTCGAAAGCTTTCTCGATCGCATGGTCGGCCTCGAGCTATTGCGCGACATGGCCGAGTTCTTCCAGGCCTTCGCGCCGCTTTATGACGGCTTTCGCGAGCGCGCCCTCCAGGTTCAGGAGCTGTTGCGTTCACCGGAGACGCTGTTTGTTCTGGTCAGCGGCCCCGGCGCCGGGCGGGTCGCCGACACCCTGTTTTTCGCTCGCCGGCTGGCCGAATCGGGCTACCACCTCGGCCCGATCGTCATCAACCGGATCCATCCGCTGCTCGAGACCGTCGACCCGACCACCGAGAGCGAGGGTCGCCGGCTGCTTTCGTGGCTCGGACGCCGGGATCACGAAGGCGTCGCCGAGCTGCGCGACCTCGTCGGTACCTCACACCCGGTGATCGAGATCCCTCTCCTGCCCGACGAGCCGACCGACCTCGAAGCGCTGGCATCGCTCGGCGAGCTCGTCGAGAGTCGTCTCGATGAGGCGTTGGAACGTTAGAACGTTAGAACGTTTAAACGTTGAACGCTCCCCCCCACCCACCGGGAGTCACAAAAGGTGCATGTGCGTGGGCAGCGTCGGGAAATTCCGAATTCCGAATTCCGAATTCCGAATTCCGAATTTGCGATCGAGGAATGTGGTACAACACGCCGATGATCAAACGCACCTTTCCCGTCGTCCGCCCTTCGATCGTTGCCGTAACGCTGCTCTGTGCCGCTGCCTGCGCCCGGGCGCCGGTGCCCGTCGACCCGGCCTACGCAGCGGAGGTTGATGCGTGGCGCAGTCAGCGCCTGTCAAGGCTCACCGCCGACGACGGCTGGCTCACGCTGACCGGCCTCTACTGGCTCGAGCCGGGTGAGAACCGCTTCGGATCGGCCGCGGACAGCGCGGTGGTGCTCCCCGACGAAAACCTGCCGGAGATTGCAGGCTTTCTCCTGGTCGGCGCCGACGGCAGCGTGGTGGCGATGGCCGAGCCGGAGGCGGGTGTGCTGGTCAACGGCGAAACCCTGACCACCACCGAGCTCGCGACCGATGCTCAGGGCAAACCTGACGTCCTCTCGGCCGGACGCATCAGCTTCTACGTCATTGATCGTGAGGGCAAGCTCGCGGCGCGGGTCAAGGATCCCGAGGCCCCGACTCGTCTGGCCTTCGAGGGCATCGAAAACTTCCCGATCAACCAGGCGTACCGGGTCGAGGCTCGCCTCGAGCCCTACGACGCGCCGCGCGAGGTGGCGATCCCGACCGTCCTCGGCCAGGACACAACGATGATCGCGCCGGGGCTCTTACACTTCGAGATCGATGGCCGGGAGATGACCCTGGAGCCATACCTCGAGAGCCCCGACGACGAGAGCTACTTCCTGATCTTCCGCGACGCAACCAGCGCCAATACAACCTACGGCGCCGGCCGTTTCCTGAGTTCCGAAGCAGCCGACGAAAAAGGAAAGACGGTGCTCGACTTCAACCTCGCCTACAACCCACCCTGCGCGTTCACACCTTTCGCGACCTGCCCCCTGCCGCCACCCCAGAACTGGCTGCAGTTTCCGATCGAGGCCGGCGAAATGTACAGCGGCCCGGCGCACTGACGCGAAATGCCGAGCCTACCCACGATGCCGACTTCATTTCCAACCCAGGTCATCAGCGCCCGACTGCCAGGCGCCCGCTGGATGGCGCTCATCGTTATGTGTTTGCTCGTTTTGATGCCGAAGGTCGGAACCGCGGGCGATGAGGCGACCGCAGCCGAGCCCAATGTCCTCGGCGGGTGGCTTCCGCCGTCCGAGTTCTATCCCCGTTACATCGCCGATCCGTTGCGCCCGCAGAACGCTCTTTCGATTCAGTGGATCGCCGACACCGAGATCCCGGATACCGGGGCGGCACGCTTCGGCCTTCGTCTCGGCGGCAGCCTCGGAATCTACCGCTGGAGCCACGCCGAGACCCCGGATGTCGGCTGGCAGTTGAGCTTCGAGGGCGGTTTTGCCGGCCAGTTCGACATCGAGAACGGCTGGGACAATACCGGATGGGATGGTTTCTACGGCCTTTACCTGAGCTGGATGCTCAAACCGAACCTCGGCTTCCGGGTCGGCAGCCAGCACAACTCATCGCACATCGGTGACGAGTACTCGGAACGGACCGACACCCCGCGGATCCACTACACCCGCGAGGAAGGCATCCTCGGGGTCGCCTGGACCTTCAAGCCGAGGTGGACCTTCTACTCGGAGCTCGGTCTGGGCAACGGCACCAGTGGTTCCGTCACCTTCCGGCTCGAATCCGGGTTGCAGTTCGTCAGCGACCAACGATTCTGGAAGGGGCGGGCATCGCACTACGCAGCGATCGACATCCGCACCTACGAGGAGACCGACTGGAGCACCCGGGTGACCGCACAGGCCGGGTACTGGATCCCGGTCGGCGACCGGAGTGCCGTGCACCGGCTCGCCATCGAGCTCGGTACCGGTCGCTCGGTGATGGGCCAGTTCCTGTGGTACGACGAGACCTGGGTTTCGATCGGCTGGTATTACGACTGGTAGCAATTCGTGCTCGTCCAGCGCGCGGCTGCAATCGGCCGCACCGCTGCCGAGCACGAATCGCTAGACCATACGCTCCCGTATCTTGGCCGAAATGACATGACGGCGGACTGGCCGCGGCAGGCCAGCCGGAATGTCACCCTGAGGGAGGCGAAGCCGACCGAAGGGTCTGGGCTGGGTGGCTGATTTGGCGCGACAGCACGGCGATTTCTCTAAACAATTCTCTCTCTGATCTTCGCAGAAATAATATCCATCAACCACACGGTGCCCGCGATCAAGAGCACCAGAGTCCCGACCTCCCCCCACTCGCCGAGGTCCACCCGCGGCTTGAGGATATAGCCGATGCCGCCGCCACCGACAAAACCGATGATGGTCGACATGCGGACGTTGATGTCCCAGCGATAGATGGTGAACGACAGGAACGGCGGGATCACCTGTGGCACCACGCCGTAACGCAGCACCTGCAGGGTGCCCGCTCCCGTGGCGGTGATCGCGTCCATGGGTCCGGTGTCGATGGACTCGATCTGCTCCGAGTAGAGCTTGGTCAACGCCGCCACCGAGTGAACCCACAGCGCGAGTACACCGGCAAACGGCCCGATTCCGACCCAGGAGATGAAGATCAACGCCCATACCAGGGGCTCGACCGCGCGCACGAAGTTCATGGCGGTGCGGGCCACGGTGTAGACAAACCGAGAGGTGGCGGAGCCGCGGGTCAGATTGCGGGCGGAAGGAAAAGCGAGCACAAAGGCAACGGGGATCGCGAAGGCCGTCGCCATGAAGGCCAGAAAGACCGTCTGCACGAGGAGGACCAGACCCTCGTGGAGCACGTTTGCGGACGGGTGCGCGAGGCCGCGCACGATGTCGGCGGCTTTGCCGAACTTGGTGAGAAAGGTCAGCAGGTCGAGCTCGGTGATGAGCCAGCCGGCAAAGAAGGTGAGCTCGATGAAGACCGCGGCAAACCACCCGCGCAGGGTGTGCGTCCATTCGAGCTCGCGCTCCCACTCGGGAATGCCCGAAACCAGCGCGCGTCCCGGCGAGGCGCCCAACCAACGGTAGAAAGTGTTCCAGGCCACCGCGAGCACGATGCCGGCGACGACTGCGAGAAGATAATGGAGGAGATCGAGGATCTGTTCGGCGCTGAGGAGCAAGCCGGTGGACCCTCGCCGACCCGAAAACGCCACGACAAGGAGCTCGGCCATCAACAGGAGCGTCGCGATGAGCGCCGCGTCGATGCCGATCGCCTGGAACCGGGCGACGCTCTTGCGCCACGCCGCCCTTCGCGAGCCGTTGGAGTTCGGACCAGTCATCAAAACCCCGTGTTCGACGCCGGCTCGGCGTCCTCGCCGTAGATTTCCTTGAAGGTCTCACGATTGAATTGAGCGGGACTGCCTTCCCACATCAGACGGCCGTCACGCAGCGCCACCATCCGGGTGGCGTATCGCTCGACCAGGTCGATGTCATGGAGCGAGCAGATGACGGTCAGGCCCTCTTCGCGGTTGAGGGCCTCGATGTGGCGCATCACCGAGTGGCGCAACGCGGGGTCGAGCGAGGCCACGGGTTCGTCGGCGAGAATCAGCCGCGGCCTCTGCATGAGGGCCCGCGCCACGGCCACTCTTTGCTGCTGACCGCCCGACAGGGCGTCGGCGCGACTCGAGGCGCGGTCGCCGAGGCCGACCCGGTCGAGGCTCTGCTGCGCCAGTTCGTGTTCGGACTGGGGAAAGGAGACGACCAGGCTTGGCAGCAAGCGGCTGCGACCCAGGCTCCCCGAGAGGACGTTCGTGAGGACGGTCTGGCGGCGGACGAGGTTGAACTGCTGGAAGATCATCGCCACCTGTCGTCGCAGCCGCCGCATCGCAGCTCCGGAGAGCGCGGTAATTTCCTCGCCGTAGATCCAGACCTTTCCCTCGGTGGGGTCGATGAGACGGTTGATGCAGCGCAACAGGGTCGACTTGCCAGAGCCCGACAGTCCGAGAACCGCCAGGAACTCGCCCTCCGACACCTCGAGACCGACGTTGCTCAGAGCCCGCACACCACCCGGGTAGACCATGCCGAGGCCCTCGATCCGGACCGCCGGTTCGGCGCCGGGACCTGCGGCTGCCGCGGTCATGATCCACCCCCGGCGCGCTCGCGGCGCCGCTTGAGCTGTTCTTCGGCCGCCTCGAGCAGCTTCGAGGCGCTCACGTTGGCCTCGGTCAGGGCCAATCTGAAGCTGTCGAAGTCGGCGTTGGAACAACGGGCGGCGGCGACGCCGGCCACCAGGTCGTAGTAGGCGCCCTGGCCCTCAGGGGTCTCGAGAAAGCGCTGCAGCGAGGCTTCGAACTGCTCCCACACCGGCGCCGGAAAACCGCGGCGCACGCAGCAGACGTCGTTGGGGATGGGATCGGTGAGGGCGATGACCCGCACCTCTTCGAGGAGCTTTGCGCGCTCCGCCTCGGTGGCCATGTTCTTGAGGAGGAGAAACCTCGCGTCGCCGACCAGGGTGCCGTCGCGCATATTGGCCTCGGAGGGCGGCGAGTAGAAGGTCGCGCCACCCGCCACCTTGCCGTCGCGAACCGCCTGCACCACGTTGGGATGGCCGCCGGCAAAGAGGACGTGGCCGAGCGCGACCTTCGAGCGCTGGAGGAGCGCGCGGGCGAAGATGTGACCCGAGGTCGAGGTCTCGTCGGAGAACGCGAAGTTGGCTCCGTCGAGATCTTCGAGACGTTTCACACCGGAGTCGGTGCGGGTCAGCACACAGCCGTAATAGACGTTTGAAAGCTCGGGTTGCGGCCGCTGGCTGGTGTGGATCACCTTGGTACCGCGAAGGGTCCCCGGCAGTGAGTACTCGAGCAACTTGCGACCGTCGCCAACCAGGTCATTGGGCCCCGAGTACACGTAGCGGCTGGCCGCCGCGTCCACGTCACGAGCTTCGACAAGACGATACACCGCGTCGATATCGCTTTCGACCTGGACCTCGATCCAACCCGGGGCAAATTCGTCGAGCAGCTCGACAAGGTCGGCCCGGAGCCGCCCGCGCACATCCGCCGGAACCGCGACCCTTCGGTCGACGAGGTTTTCGAGCCGGTCGGGCTCGCCCGGCCCCGAACGGGTGACGACGATCGAGTAACGCTCCACCGAACGGACGACCTGCAATTTCGCTTCGGCCCCATAGCGCGCATTGGCGACCACGTAGGCGAAAGCCGGGATCCAGGCCACATCCGCCTGGCCCGCGCCCAACGCCTGGATCACCGCCGCATAGCTCGTCGGCACCTGCGAGCGCAGGGTGAGCCCGCTGTCGGCACGGATGAACTGGGCCAGCTCGTCTCCCCGCCGGACGAGCGTGCCCTGCTCCACCGACGGGACGAAGAGCATCTGGACAGCCTTTCGGCCGCTCGATTCGAGCTGCGATCGCCGGTGCACGCCCCAGACGAAAATCACCAACAGCAGGACGACGAGCGACCAACCGATGCGCGGCAGCCAGGGGTTTCTCTGTCGAATTTCCATCATCCGAACGGCGGTCAGCGTAGCACAACGACGGCGCCCGACGGGCTCCTGCACGGGCCCCCTCGGGGACCTGCACCACCGTTCAGACACGCGCCGTCGAGGTGTTGCTCGCCGATCTCGAGAGCGATCCGAGAACCGGGGCCTGGTAATCGCGTAAGATCACCATGAAACCTCGGTTGACCATTCGTTTCGCCGCCGGATTGACTCTGGCGGCGCTGGTGGCGCGGTCGCCGACCGAAGCCCAGACGCCAACCCCGTTTGGCGCCGTCGTCGAAGTCTCCCGGATCCTCACCGAGGTTCGGGTGGTGGACGCCCACGGCGATCCGGTGACCGGTCTCGGTCCCGAAGACTTCAAGGTCAAGGTCGACGGCCGGCCGGCCACGGTCGAATCGGTGTTGTGGATCCCTGCCACCGGGGACGCGGCGATCGCCCATCCCGACCGCGCAAAGATCGATGCGGGCCCGCCGGTCACGGCTCTGCGCCCCGAGGGCCGGCTGATCGTGGTCCTCTTCCAGATGGACATCCAGTACCACGAATCGCGGGTCTCGGGTCTGATGCGGATGGCGCCGTACGCGGCGGAGTTCGTTTCCAACCTCGGATCCAACGACCGGGTCGCGCTGCTGTACTTCCGCAGTCATCTGCAGTTGCGAGCCGATTTCACCGACGACCATCGCGGCCTCTCGGAGATGCTCACGACGACCGAGATCCTCGCAGGCCGGATGGACCCACCCGCGCCGGCCGGGCCCTCCCTGGCCGAATCCTTCGATGTCGATCAGGCAGAGGATGCCGCCTCGATGGCGCGCGCCCTCGAGCTGATCGGTGAGGCCCTCCAAGCGATCCCGGGCGCCAAATCGCTGGTGATCTTCGGCTACGGCCTCGGCACCTTGTCCGCGGGCTCGCACATCACCATCGGCGACGGCTACCGCCGCGCGATGGAGGCGCTCACCGCCGCCCGGACATCCGTCTTTTCGCTCGACATCACCAGCGCCGACTATCACTCGCTCGAGCTCGGCCTGCGGACCGTTTCAGCGGACACCGGCGGCGCCTACTGGAGCACCTATGTCTTTCCCGCCATCGCGATGGCGCAGTTCGCCCGTGTGATCTCGAGCTATTACGAGCTCGAAATCATCCCACCGCCGGATGTCGGCGAGACCTTCTCACTCAAGGTCAAGGTCAACCGTCCGCGGGTCGAGGTCCATGTCCGCCAGTACCACCCGTCGAACTACAACCGGTGAGCCTGCGGGAATCGATAGCGGTCCACGCTGTGCCATAATCCCGTCTACCAGGAGGTGTGACCGTGAAAAATGTGATCGTTCGTTTTGCCGTGGCGTCGTTCATCGTGGTGTTGGCACTCGGCTGTGCGAGAAACGCCGACTCCGTGGGCGCCGAGCCTGTCATTCCGGACAGCCCGGACGGCACCGTTCTCGCGGTCTCCAGGAGCCTCGCCGAAAACCATCCGGAAATCCTGTGGACAGCACTTCCAGACACCTACCGCCAGGACATCAACGAGATCACGCGCAGCTTTGCAGAAAAGATGGACCCCGCGCTGTACGACCGCAGCATCGCCATCGTCCGGCGGGCGCTCCAGGTGCTCGACGACCGTAAGGACATCATTCTCGCGAGCCAGACATTTCAGTCGACCGGTGTTGATCCGGTGAAGGTCAGCCAGGGCCTCGCCTCGGCCGTCGTTGTGTCCGAAATCCTGTTGGGCAGCCAGATCGCGACCCTCGACGGGCTCGGAACCGTCGAGTGGGAGAAGTACCTCGCCACCACCGGCGCCCAACTCCTCGAGGCTGTGGCGGCCATCGAGGTCGAGAACGGCGAAAACCCGATGGACGCTTTCGACACCCTGAAGGTCGAGACCATCGAGTCGTCCGCCGATCGTGCGACCCTTCGGATCAGCTCCGAAGGCCACGAGCCCGAGGATGTAAAAATGGCGAAGGTGGAGAGTCGATGGATTCCGGCCGAAATGGCCGACGGGTGGTCGAAAGGAGTGACGGAGGCGCGCGAGGGCCTGGCCGAGATCACTCCGGAGACCATGGCCGCCCAAAAGACCCAGGCGATGATGTTCTTCGGCATGGCCGACGGACTCATCGAGCAGATCGCCTTGATGCAAACGCCGGAAGAATTTGACGCCGCGATCGGTCCGATGCTACAGCCCTTCCTCGGTATGGGCGCCTCGATGACCGACGACGATGACGAGGACGACTGGTCCGAAGAGGATTCGGAAGAGGTCCCTGAAGAGTAGCTGCTATTCGAGCCTCCTGCAAAACTTCGCATATCTCGAAGTCGCCCTGCCACACACCATGAATCGCCGGGGATGACGCCCGCTTTTTCGCTTTCGTGTGAATGCTTGTAGGCGCGTCCTTTAGGGCGCGCGAGAAAGAAATCAAGGTCTTCGTCGGCGGGCCCTGAAGGACCCGCATACGGAAGAGGGTAGGCGCAGTCCCCGTTCAGAATTCGCCTGTTTTTGTAAGAGGCTCAGTCTCCAGCCAACGCGGTGGCGGGATCGCCCGCCGCGGCGCGCACGGCGGGCGGCAACGCGCCGATGACACAGGCAGCGACCGCCAGACCCAGCACGGCGGTCAGAAGCCACGGCGGGAAGACGAAAAAGCTTTCCGGTTTGAACGGGAAATCCGGCACCCGCGCCGCCGCAAAGGCGTCGGCCGCGAAGCCCACGCCGACCGCGACGCCGATTCCGACCAGACCCGCAAGCAGGCCAACCACCGCCGCCTCGGCGACAAGCAGCATGCTGACGTCGCTTCGCCTCGCCCCGACCGCCCTCAACAGCCCGATCTCACGCCGGCGGACCATGACCACCAGATAAAAGACATGCATGATGTGGGCGGCCGCGACCGCGATCAGGGCGCCACCGACCATCGCCAACACGACCATGATGATCGCGGTCACGAGTGCCGCGCGACGGGCGCCCCGGTCACGCACCTCGAGTCCTGCCCGCTCCACCGCCTCGATGACCCGAGGTGCGAGCTCTCTGGATCGGAGTCCGATCACCGCCGAGTGAAAGCTCTCGCCGGCCTGGCTCGAGTCGAGGCCTGTGTTCAGACGCCGCACGACGCCCAGCGGCAAGGTCACCCCGAGCGGGATCGCCCATTCCGAGACCCCAGCCAGCCGCATGCGTTCGCGAATCGGCGGCACCGCCGACGCACGGAAGGTGGAGGCGCCGAAGTTCATCTCGAAGACCAGCCCCTCGAGCGCCTCGGGGTTGAGCTTGGGGAGGTGGTAGGAACGCCGGAAGGCGCCGTTGTAGAGCTCGACGACGTAGGGCGAGACGAGCACCGGGACAAACGATCTACACACCCCCGCTCCAAGGCCATATTGCCGGGCGCAGTAGGCGTCATCGCCGCACTGTTCGTCGCGCGAACACGGATTCCCGGGCCGATCGGGATCGACGTCATAAAAGCGCGCACCCACATCCTTCGCCACCAGGCTCGGTTCGATGCCATCGGCAACGATCTCGGTCTGCATCCCGGTGCCGAAGATCGACGACCCTCCAGACGCAAGGGCGGGCACCGTCAGACGCATCTTCGGGTAGACCGCGTCCACGCCTTCGATTTCGGCCAGGCTTTCGAGCGCGGCTGCGTCGAGGGTGTCGCGCCCCAGATCGAGTCGCAGCGCGAAGAGATCGATATCGGCGCTTCGCGGTGCGACCTCGAGGTGATCGGCCGGGAAGACCTGCACCAGTAAGACGTCCCGGACGCGGAGACCGAGAGCGAGGAAAAAGGTCAGAGCCGCGACCCCGAGCACGATACCGACCGATGCCGCAGCGAAATGCCGCCAGTGGCGCCTGAGGTCGGCGGTCACCGTTCGCAGCCATCCCCGGCCGATCACACGCCCTCCCCCGCCGGGTGATCGAATCGTCCTTCATTGAGGCGGAGAACTCGAGCGCCGGCGTCTTCGATGGCGTCGTCGTGGGTCGCGGCGATGATGGTCGTGCCTTCCTCCCGGTGAAGCCCACCCAGGAGCTCGACGATTCCACGTCCGGTCTCGGTGTCGAGGTTGCCGGTCGGCTCGTCGCACAGGAGGACCTGCGGTCGGTGGAAGAGCGCTCGCGCCAGAGCCACCCGCTGACGCTCGCCGCCGGACAGGGTGGAAGGCCGGCGGTTCCCGGCGCCCGGCAACTCGACGCTCGCCAGGACCTCGTCGGCTCGGCGCCGCACCCACGACGGGTCGCGACGTGCGTCGCCGCGGGAAAAAAGCGCCGCCAGCGCCACGTTGTCCCTGCAGCTGAGGTGATCGAGGAGGTGGTAAGCCTGAAAGACGTGCCCCAGGTTCCGGTTGCGGAGGGCGCTGAGCTCGGCGTCACCCATCGTCGAAAGATCGACACCATCGACTTCCACCAGGCCTCGATAGTCGCGGTCGAGGGCGCCGACGAGGTTGAGGAGCGTGGTCTTGCCGGATCCCGACCGGCCGACGATGGAGACGAATTCGTGGCGCTCGATGACCAGATCGACGCCATCGAGCACGTCGGCGTCGGCCCCGGGGTAGCGCTTGCGAACGTTTAAAAGCCTGATCACCGGCGGAAGTGTAGCGCGGCTGTGAGTGACAAGTTCTGAGTTTTGAGTTTCCCGGCCCGCCTCCACCGAGAGGATGCTGGATGCCGCGAGCAGCATGAATCGCCTCTCGGCTCCGTCAAGCGTGGGTGGGCAAGATCTTGAAAAGGAGAAAAGGAGAAAAGGAGAAAAGGGGAAAAGGAGACCACCCACCCTTCCGCTGTTCACCGACGCCTCTGCTCCCGAACTCCCGCCCCTTCTCTCCTTTTCTCCTTTTCGTGACGCGGGTGGGTGGAAATTCCTAATTCCTCATTCCTCATTCCTAATTTCAGCGCGAAGCGCTGCGTTACACTCTCCCCTCATGCATCTCCTCGCCCTCGACTTCGACGGTGTTCTCTGCGATTCCTCGCGCGAGGTCTTTGTCGTAGCGGTCGACGCCTGGACCGCCCGCGAACCCAGATCGGCTCTGCGCGAGCAGCTCCTTCCGCTCCGCGAGGATGCGTTCGGCGGAGGACGGACGTTCCGAACTGATCCGCTTTACCTGCGGTTTCGCGATTTGCTGCCACTCGGCAACCGGGCGGAAGACTTCGGCGTCGCCCTCAGGGCGATTGAAGACCAGGCCGACATCGTCGACCAGGAGGCCTACGACGCCTTCTACCGAGGGCTCCCCCCGGACTGGATCGAGGCCTTCCACCACGCCTTCTACCTGGCCCGGGCCCGGCTTCGCGACTCAGATCCAGGCGGGTGGCTCGAGCTGCACCTCCCCTACCCCGGATTCGGCGATCTCTTGCGCCGCCACGCGGGCGCCACCCGGATGGCGGTCGCGACAGCCAAAGACCGCTTGTCCGTGAAGCTGCTTCTCGACGCTCTGGGTTACGACGAGGTCTTCGAGGCCTCGTTGATCCTGGACAAGGAAACCGGGGTCGCCAAGACCCATCATCTCGCCGCACTGCGCGAGCGCACCGGCATCGCCTATCGGGGCATCACCTTTGTCGACGACAAGCTCAACCACCTGGTGCGGGTCGCTGAGCTCGGCGTCCGCCCGGTGCTCGCCGGCTGGGGCTTCAACACCGGCCGCGAGCACGCCCGCGCTCTCGAGCTTGGGTTCGAGGTTGCGGAGCTCGAGTCGGCCGAGGCTGTGCTTTTCAAAGGAGAATGAGAGTGGCGAAGAGGAAGACGACGAGACTCTTCAGCTGGAATGTCAACGGCATCAGGTCCTGTGTGCGCAAGGGCTTTCTCGAGTGGCTCGACAATGAGCGACCCGACATCCTCGGTCTGCAGGAAACCCGCGCACTCCCCGAGCAACTCGAGGACGCGGTCCGGCAGCCCGACGGTTACCACGTTCACTATCACCCGGCCGAACGCAAGGGATACTCCGGTGTCGCCCTGTACTCCGGGATCGAGCCGAAGAGCGTCGTGCTCGGCGGTCTCGACGAGCCCGGCTTCGACGACGAGGGCCGGCTGATCATCGCCGACTACGGAAATTTTCTGTTCTACACCGGCTACTTCCCGAACGGCGGCAGCGATCTCAGCCGGGTGCCCTACAAGCTCGAGTTCTCCGAGGCCGTGCTCCAACACGCCGAGGCCCAACGGCGGGCCGGGCGCAGCATCGTCATCTGCGGCGACGTCAACACCGCGCACGAGGAAATCGACCTCGCCAACCCGAAGTCGAACCGGAAGAACACCGGCTTCCTGCCCGAGGAACGGGCCTGGGTCAGCCGGTTTCTCGACCACGGCTACGTCGATGTCTTCCGCCGCCGCCATCCCGGAGAGGCCGGGCACTACACCTGGTGGAGCAACCGCGCGGGGGTGCGCGAGCGCAACGTCGGCTGGCGCATCGACTACTTCTTCATCTCACCCGATCTCGAAGATCGAGTCGTCGATGCCCGCATCCACTTCGACGTGATGGGTTCCGACCATTGTCCCATCGAGCTTGAGCTCGAGCAGTCGTAGGGGTTCCACCATGGGTCGACTCTCCTCTTCTCGCCCAACGCGAATTTCGGACTTCCCTCCGACCTTCCGGCAGCCGAGGCGGCTGCCCCACAATCGTCTCTCGGTGATTCGAGGAGGCTCTGTAGGGCGCGCGTCCCGTGTGCCTGGGGGATGGGCGGAAAACTCAAAACTCAAAACTCAAAACTCAAAACTCAATCGGTGGAGCTGCCCGAATGCGTGAGGACCATTTCCGCCGCCTCGAACGCATGTACCTCTCCGCGCCGTGCAACGAGGTCTACCGGCCCCGCATCTCGATTGGCAACGGCGAGGCCGAGGTCGCGATCAGCGTCGGTCCGCACCTCCACCACGCGGCGGGCGCCGTCCACGGCTCGGTCTACTTCAAGATCATGGACGACGCCGCGTTCTTCGCCGTCAACTCGTTGATCGACGACGTCTTCGCGCTCACCGTCAGCTTCACCGTCTACCTCCTGCGTCCCGTCAACGACGGCGAGATGATTGCGACCGGGAAGGTCGTCAACGCCGGCCGCAGTCTTTGGGTGGCGGAGTCGTCGATCGAGGACGGGCGCGGCCGGGTACTCGGTCGCGGCAGCGGATCGTTCATGCGAAGCCGGTCCCTCCTCTGTGATGCGATGGGCTACGGCGACGATCGCTGATGCCCGAGCTGCCCGAGGTCGAGACCATCCGCCGCGCGCTCGCCATCGAGCTGCCCGGGAGGCGGATCGCGAAGGTCGGCGGCCGGTCGATCGCCATGCGTCGCCCGCTCGACGTCGGACGGCTGTCCGAGACGCTGACAGGAAGACGGTTTGCGGAACCCCGGCGGCGCGGAAAGTACCTCCTGCTCGACGTCGAGCCGCCGGGCGCGCTGCTCGTCCATCTCGGGATGTCCGGCCGTCTGATGCTGATCAGTTCCGACACCACCGTCGTGCCCCACACCCACCTCCGGCTCGAGCTCGACGACGGCCGCGAGCTCCGTTTCGTCGACCCGCGCCGTTTCGGTCTCGCCGCATGGATCGAGGCCGGTGCTGAGGTTTCCGATTCGTCCCTTGCGCAGCTCGGCGTCGAGCCTCTCGACACTCGTCTCGAAAGCGTTCTGCCACAGCTGCTGCACGCGCGACGGGCTCCGCTCAAGAGCCTGCTGCTCGACCAGAGGCTGGTCGCAGGCGTCGGCAACATCTACGCCGCCGAGGCGCTGTGGCGCGCAGGCATCGACCCTCGTCGGAGCGGAAGCCGCACCTCGATGACCCGTCTTGTCACTCTCTCGTTGAGCGTCCAGCACGTGCTCGCCGAGGCGATCGCCGAGGGTGGAACGACAATCCGCGACTACGCGACGCCGGACGGCAACTTCGGGTATTTCGCAGTTCGCCTCGAGGCCTACGGCCGCCAGGGCGAGCCGTGTTCGCGTTGCGGGGACATCATCCGCGCCGCGGTCATCGCCGGACGGACGACAGCTTGGTGTCCGGGGTGTCAACGCTAGGACGTTTGAACGTTTGTACGTTAGAACGTTCCATCCACCCTCCCTCGAGGGGCAGAGGAGAAAGGGAAGGGAAGAGGAGACCGCCCAACCTCCCTCTGTCCCTCTGCGCCTTTTCTCCTTTTCTCCTTTTCTCCTTTTCACCTCTGGCGGTTGCGCACGGGCACGGACCCTCGATGGGGTACGATTGACCTCGGGAGAAGCCATGGGACACCTGGTCGGAAAAGACGTCTATCGTCGGTTGGGTCGCAAGATCGACCGCCAGGCAACCCGCGCGCCGTGGAACGAAACGCTCCACGAGACTTCTGCGTGAGCTCTACACCCACGAGGAGGCCGATCTCGTCGTGCGCATGCCACATGGGCTGTCGACCCTGGCGCGGATCGAACGCACGACGGGCTACGATCGGCCGCGCCTCGAGCAGCTCCTCGACGGCCTCTGCGACAAGGGGCTGGTGATGGACCTCGAGATCCAGGGCAGATACCGATACACTGTGTCGCCCCTGGTCATCGGGATTTTCGAGCTCACCATGATGCGTACCGGTCCGGACATCGACCGCAAAAAGCTCGCCGGTCTCTTCCACCAGTACATGGGTCCCGACGGAGTCTTCCACGACGCCAACTTCGCCCACGGCGAGTCGACCACGATCATGCGCGCACTTGCCTACGAAGGAACGGTCCGCGAGGATGAGTACGTCGAGGTCCTCGACTACGAAAAGGCGCGATCGATCATCGATCGCGCGGACCGGTTCTCGATGGGACTCTGCTCGTGCCGGCACGAAAAGTCCCATCTCGGGTGCGGCTGCGAGGCGCCCATGGATAACTGCTCGTCGATGGGCTACTCCGCCGACTACCTGATTCGCCACGACCTCGCGCGAGAGGTCTCGAAGGCGGAGATGCTGGACAACGTCGAGCGCTCGCGCGAGCTCGGGTTGGTCATGAACGCCGACAACGTCCAGCGCAACGTCACCTTCATTTGCCACTGCTGTGGGTGCTGCTGCAACGCCCTCGCCGGTCTTACCGAGCACGGTTACACCGCCGCCATCGTGACATCGAGCTACATCGCCCGTTCACGACGACACGATCTGCAAGGGCTGCAACCACTGCGAGAAGGCGTGCCCGATCGACGCCATCGCGATGGTGGCTGACGACGACCCGACCCGCAAACGAAAGAAGCGACCTTTTGTCGACCAGGATTTCTGCCTCGGCTGTGGGGTCTGCGCCAACGCCTGCACCACCGGCGCGATGAAACTCGACCAACGCGAGCAACGTGTGATCCCGCCGGAATCCACCTTTCAACGCGTCATCCTGTCGGCGCTCGACCGCGGCACCCTCCAGTACCAGCTGTTCGACAACCCGGCCAGCGGCAGCCAGGCATTCCTGCGCGGTCTCGTCGGCGGCTTTCTGAAGCTGCCGCCGGTCAAACGGGCCCTCCTCTCCGGCCAGCTCAGATCGAGATTTCTGAGCGCCATGGAAAACGGAATCCGCAAACAGGGCAAGGGCTGGGCGGCAGAGCTCTGACGTTGGAGATTCGCGGACGATCTCCAGGAGTGTTCAAGGGCTTAACCCGCTTGTCTCACCGGGATTCGTGATGGACTTCGACAGCCCCTGCCATCTTCTGTAGGCGGGTCCTTCAGGGCCCGCAACGCAGCCTCATTTCCCTTCTCGCGCGCCCTGAAGGACGCGCCTACAGGCCTTTACACCTTTATTTTTCAGAAGCGGAGGTCACTCAGACTCGTCGTCGCCGATGTCGTCTGCGGGAAACAGGTCCAGCGTCTCGCCGGAGTCGAGCTGTACGGTTCCAGCCACAACCTCCTCGGTGCCGTCGTCGGTGGTGACGCAGGTCGCCGTGACCAGGCCCGAGCCCTTGGAGCCACGGACCCGAAAGATGAAGACCTCGTCTCCCTCCTCGGCGAAGCTGGCGCCGAGATCGATCTCGAACTCCTCGATGAGTCCGATGTGCTCGATAATCACGGGATTGGAACGGAGCTCACTCTCCACCTCGCCGGAAAACACGCCCAATCCGAACTTGAGCAGCGCCCAACCTCCAAAGATCGTCACAAGCGCGACGACCACCGCGCACCCACCGCAGCCGAACAACAGCGTCGTCTTCCACGGGAACGGGCGCCCCGGGGCCGCTTCCCGGGACCCGACCGGCGGCGATGACGGACCAACGGGGATGTAGTCCTGGGTCATATCTCGAGTGTAGCGCAAGGGCGTCGGTGCGCTCTCAGATCCGCACGTCAACCCGAGCCGCGGTCAAGGGTGAAGAGTCAAGAGTCAAGGGGAGGTAGGCGGGCTTAACTCTTTACTCTTAACTCTTTACCCGTTATCTGTTCGGCCGCTGAGAAGCAGCCTGGCACATCGTTTGGGCGGTCATGGCGGTGGCAGCGTGATGCTGGATTTGGGCATCGCCGGCTCGCCGCGGCCAGGCTGGTCGCGGCCCGGGAAGCCGCCGTCAAGCGTTTTCGTGATGGTTGGTCCAACGTGCCCGAATGGTGTCGGGACAGGAGTGGGCACCTGCCCGCCACCCTGGCGCCACACAAAGGCGACAAAGTTCGAGAGATCGGTGAGCGCGCGCGAAAGCGCGACGCCGGCCACACCGAAGGCCACCGATCGGTCGTCGAGGGTGCGCCAGTCGCGGAGCTCGCCCGTACGGTAGAACTCATCGCCCACGAAGGGGTAGAGCGAAGCGCTGCGCTCGAGTGCCGCAGTGACGGTGTCACCCACCCGGCCCGCTGTGATCAGATCGCCGTCCTGGCCGTAATAGACCAGCCGCAGGCGGCCGAGAATCGCGTCGACGTAGCGCCGGTAGGCCTCCGAGTAGGCCGCCTCGCGTTCATCGTCGTGGGCCACCGCCAGCGGGTCGTTGGCATCGAGCACCAGCACCGCCAGCACGCCGATCTCCTCCACCAGCTCGGCCATCGAAACCGGTGTCCGCAGATCGCTGGCACAGAGTCGAACCTGGGCATCGAGGGCCTGCGGCAGCGAGCCCGGCGGACCCGCCCGCCAGGCCGGCGGCGTTGCCAGACCGCGGCTGATCCCGGCCTCGAAGCGGTCGTCGTACTTGCGCACCTGGCGCGCCAAATCCGGTGGGAAAAAGTCAACCGCTGTCCAGGCGACATGCCGCACGGTCGTACCGCTCCAACCAACGCACACGAAGCCGGCAAGGACCGCCAGCACTGCGCCGCGCCGACGCATTGTCGAGACGAAAGACCGCCGGCTCATGGGGCGGAGGATCCGCTACCGTCATCGGGCGCCGGCTCCATCGCTGCCACCAGTTTTCGGATTTCGTCCGGCACCGCCGGCGAGTAACCGCGGTAGATCTGCGCCGGGCGCCCTTCTCGATCGAGGAGAACATTGGTGGGAAGCGATTGCACGCCCAACTGGGCCACCACCCGCGGATCTATCCGGTAGACGGGCACCTCGATATCGTACTTCTGGAGAAACCTCGCACCCATTTCCGGTGATTGATCGAGGTTGATCGTGACCAGCGTGAAGCCGGTCTTTGCCAACTCGGCGGCGAGCTTCTCGAGCTCCGGCAGCTCCTGCCGGCAGGGCCCGCACCAACTCGCCCAGAACGTCATCAACACCGGCCGCCCCCGGAGTGACTCGAGGTCGATCTGGACCGAACCGTCGAGGGCGGTGAACGAAAGGTTCGGAAAGACCGGCACCTTCTGTACCGGTTCCGCGGTCATACCGAGGCGCGAGAACATGGCGGTCAGCACGAGCAAAGCAACGAGAACTCGTCTCATACGAACATCATACACCGACCCGTACATGGTTTGAATTCGGCTGGGTCATTCGTTTGTGAAATTCTGCACAAATTCCGTGCGACATGCCCCACATTCTGTTAGACTGCGCCGGTGAGTTGGGAACTGCACCGTATCACCATCGTAGGCGGCGGGATGATGGGTCGCTCCCTGGCGACCAAGGTTGCCCAGGAGGGCATCAACGTCTATCTCAAGGAGGTCTCCCCCGAGGCGGTCGACGCCGCCAGAAGAGAGCTCGACCGGTCCCTTGATCACTCGATCGACCGATTCGCCCTCACCGGGTCGGAGAAAAAGGCGATCCAATCGCGGATCACCTGGGTCACGCACTTCGACTGCGCCACCGACAGCGATCTCGCGCTCGAGGCGGTGCAAGAGGACTTCGGCCTCAAACGCCAGATCCTGCGCGAGCTCGACGCGCGGATGCCGCCCGAGCATCCGATCGTGGTCACAACCTCGACGCTTTCGATCACCGAGCTTGCATCCCAGAACAGCAACCCGAAACGAATCGTCGGCATGCACTTTCTCTACCCTGTCACGACCACCCGCGTGGTCGAGGTCGTGCGCGGCCAGCTGACCGCCGATACGACCTATGGACGGGCGATCGAGTTCGCCCGTCTGCTCGGCAAGATCCCGATCAAGGTCTTCGAGATGCCCGGCTTCGTCACCACCCGGGTCCTCCTGCCGTTGGTCAACGAAGCCATTCACGTGGTGATGGAGGGCGTCGCCGAGGCTGCCGAGGTCGACCTCGCCATGAAAATGGGCTTCGACTTCCGTATCGGCCCTCTCGAGTGGGCCGACCGCACCGGCCTCGACCGGATCCTCAACTGGATGCAGCACCTCCACCTGGAAAGCGGCGAGCCGCGCTTCCGGCCCTGCCCGCTGCTCAAACGCCTGGTGCGAGCCGGATTGTATGGCGCAAAAACCGGTCAAGGGTTCTTCTCGTACGACGAGAACCGCCGCCGTACGGACCGTCTGCCGGACGACAGACCGCGGATGGCGTGAAGCTACCCGATCACGGAGTTTCAGATGAAAATCCTCGTTCTCAACAGTGGCTCGTCGTCGGTCAAGTTCCAGATCATCGAGACCGACCTCGAGCGCATGAACGCCCACCAGGACCTGACGCTGGCGGTCGGCCAGGTCGAGAAGATCGGTCTGTCGGACTCGCGGCTCGTGCTCGAGGTCCCCGACCGCAAACCCTTTCAGGATTACCGTGAGATTCTCGAGCACCGGACCGCGATCGAGTGGGTCCTGCGCATCCTGACCGACCCCGAACACGGGATCCTCGGCTCGGTAGAAGAGATCGGCGCCGTCGGTCACCGGGTGGTCCACGGTGGTGAGGCCTTTGCGTCATCGGTCCTCATCACGCCGGAGGTAGTCGACCAGATCGAGGCGTGTTCCGTCCTCGCACCTCTCCACAACCCACCCAATCTGCGCGGCTACTACGCGGCCCACGCCGCGATGCCGGAGGTTCCCCATGTCGCCGTTTTCGACACGGCCTACCATCAGACCATGCCGGCGCACGCATTCCTCTACGGCATCCCGTTCCAGCTTTACAAGAAGCACCACCTCCGCAAGTACGGATTCCACGGCACATCTCACCGTTTCGTGACATTCCGGGCATGCCAGATCCTGGGCTGGGAGCGGCAGGACAAGAAACTGATCAGCGTCCACCTCGGCAACGGCTGCTCTCTGGCCGCCATCGATCACGCTCGGAGCATCGACACCTCGATGGGCTTTACGCCGCTCGAGGGTCTGGTCATGGGCACCCGCTCCGGCGATATGGACCCGGCCATCGTTCCGTGGCTGATGGCGATGGAGGAGCTCACGCTGCACCAGGTCAACACCATGCTCAACAAGCACTCGGGACTGTACGGCGTGTCGGGAGTGTCGTCGGACATGCGCGAGATCCTGAGGGCCCGGGCCGACGGCCACCAACGCGCCGATGTCGCGTTCAGGATGTTCGCCTACCGCATCAAGAAATACATCGCCAGCTACGCGGCGGCGATGGGCGGGGTCGACGCCGTGATCTTCACCGGCGGCATCGGCCAGCGTTCGCCGGAGGTACGGGAACAGGCCGTTGCGAGCCTCGAGTTCATGGGCATCGAGTTCGATCGGGAGAGAAACGCGGCCGCGACCGACGGCGAAGCCGAGATCTCAACCGACAGCTCGAGGGTGCGGGTGCTGGTGGTCCCCACCAATGAGGAGAAGACCATCGCCCGCGACGTCGTGCGGGTGCTCAACGGGATCATGCCGACCTTCTCGCCACCGGAAACAATCACCTGAGCCACCCACCCATCCCCCAATTCGGAATTCGGAATTCGGAATTCGGATTGCCGCCCACCCACCCCGGAAGAGTTTCGGCAGCTCGGGGGGTATGGGTCGGTGAATTCCGAATTCCGAATTCCTCATTCCTAATTCCGTCGAAGATTCCTAATTCGAACTGCGGATCATTCGCCGTCGCCTCCCTGCTCGCGCGCTTGCCGGGTTTCCTCGACAAACCGGCTGACCCGGTAAATGTAGTTGAAGGCGGACACGATGACCAGGATGAACGAGATGTAGAAGCACGCCGTCGGAATCCACCACGGGACCGGGACTACATTGGCCAGCAGGACTATCGCCACCGTGACGACCTGCGCGAAGGTCGTTGCCTTGCCGAGTGGCGACGGCGGGAACTCGCGAATGTCCTCGACGATGTAGAGCACCCCTGCCACCAGCATGATGACGGAGTCTCTGAAGAGGGCGAGAATGGTCAGCCAGAGCGGGATGACGACCGCCTGTCCCAGGGGGATCGTAAGGGCGATATAGGCGACGGTGATCAGCATCTTGTCGGCAATCGGGTCGAGGTAGGCGCCGATCCGCGATTGCATGTCCATCCGCCGCGCCAGATAGCCGTCGAACGCGTCGGTGAGACCGGCGATGACCAGGACCCACAGGGCGAGGCTGAAGTCCCGCTCCGACACGGCGAGAACGAAGAACGGCACCATCGCCATGCGCAGCATGGTGATGAAGTTGGGCAGAGTCAGCGGCCGGAGCTTGTCCTCGACGCGTGTCCGGATCTTTCGGCGCGTCTTCTCTTTCATCGCCGGATCGGTCAATCGCCCTCCCCCCGGTTGCGCTCCCACAACAGTCGCAGGCCGTGGAGCGTGAGGTCCGGCTCGACGCGGTGGATCAGCTCGGTATGCTCGGCAAATGCCTTCGCGAGGCCGCCGGTCGCGATCACTTTGGCGTCGCCGAGCTCGGCGAGGATGCGCCTGGTCACGCCCTCGATCAGACCCAGGTACCCGTAAAAAAGCCCCGACTGGATGCTGTCGACCGTCCCCTTGCCGATCACTCGCTCCGGCGGCGCCATGGCGACGCTCGGGAGCTTTGCGGTCCTCGCCGTGAGGGCTTCGGCGGTGACGCCGGGACCGGGCGCGATGGCGCCGCCAAGGTACTCACCATCGGCGGAAACCACTTCCCAGGTGACGGCTGTGCCAAAGTCGAGCACCAGGCACGGCCCGCCATGCTCGGCATAGGCCGCCACGGCATCGCAGAGACGGTCGGCGCCGAGCTCGTGTGGTGCATCGACTTTGAGCGTCATGCCAGTCGTGATCCCCGGCTCGACAAAGAACGGGTCGCGATCGAGGTAGCGCCGGACTCCCTCTCGCAGGCGCGGGTCCATGAGTGGTACCACCGACGACACCGCAACGGCGGCGAGATCCCCCACGGTCACCTCTTCCCACCTCAGCAGCTGGTGGAGCCACATCCCGACCTCGTCGGCGGTACGCTCGGCGTGGGTCGTCAGCCGCCAGTGGGTCCTCAGCACGTGGCCGTCGAAGAGCCCGACCACGGTGTTGGTGTTTCCCACGTCCAGCGCCAACAACAGATCGCCCATGATTCCTCCGGTGGCAGCACGTTACAGTCGTTGGCTCGCGCTGTCCAGAAGGCCGACAGAAATCCGGGTGCCAGGGGCACGGTCGCGGGCGACTGGTGCGGAAACCACCGGGCCCCTGGGCCGTAGTACTATCAGCGCGCACCGCGCGCTGACGCCCCGGTGAATCCGGCCACCGTATCGGCGATCGATCGTGGCCGCGTCGACCGCGAAGCTGATCAACACTCGTCAATAATGGAAGGAGCCGCGACATGACTCTCCGCCGAACCCTGATCACCGCCGCGACTGCGGCGGTCGCCCTGCTGTCGAGCCTGACCACCGCCGCACAGCAGGCCCAGGTGCCTGTCCAGGAGGCCTTCCTGGACAACGGCATGAAGATCCTGATGGTCGAACGTCACGACAGCCCGACGGTGACGGCCGGCTGGCTGGCCCGGGTCGGCTCGGTCAACGAGGAGGTCGGCGCCACCGGCATCGCCCATCTCTTCGAGCACATGATGTTCAAGGGAAGCCCGACCATCGGCACCTCCGACTACGAGGCCGAGGTCGCGATCATGGCTCAGCTCGACGCGATCCGCCTTCAGATGGAAGCCGAGTACGAGCTCATGCGCGAGGCGAAACGCCGCGGCGAGATTGAGGGCAGCATCTATCTGCCCGAAAACCAGACCGGCCGGCTGGCCGAGCTCCGGGGCGAGATGTTGGCCCTTCAGGAGCAGCAGGCCGAGCTCATCGTCAAGGACGAGTTCGACCAGATCTACACCGAGGCCGGCGGCGCGGGGATGAACGCCGGCACCTGGGAGGACGGCACCTTCTACTTCGTCAATGTCCCCGCCAACAAGCTCGAGCTGTGGTTCTGGATGGAGTCCGAAAGACTCCTCAACCCGGTCTTCCGGGAGTTCTACTCCGAGCGCGACGTGGTGCGCGAGGAACGCCGGGTGTCGGTCGAGTCGAACCCGACCGCAAAGTTCGAGGAGCAGTACGATTTCATGTTCTGGGGCTCCCTTCCCTACCACCACCCGGTCGTCGGCTGGCCGTCCGATGTCGAGTCCATTTCCCGCGACCAGGCGGAAGAATTCTTCGCCACCTACTACGCGCCCAACAACATCACCGCGGCACTCGTCGGCGATTTTGATCCGGCCGCCGCCCTGGCACTGGCCAAGAAATACTTCGGACGGATTCCGCGCGGCGCGATCCAGCCACCTCCGGTCGTCACCGAAGAGATCGAACAGCTCACCGAACGCCGCATGATCGCCGAGGCCGACGCCAACCCCTCGGTTCAGATCCGATGGCACACGGTTCCCTTCGTCCACAAGGACCTCTATGCGATCGACGTCATGGACTCGATCCTCGCGGGACGCACCGGCCGCCTCTACAAGTCGCTGGTCGAGGCGCTGGGGTTGGCGACCGGAGAGCCCTACTCATACCATCGCACGTTTCAAGTACGGCGGTTTCGTGGAAATCGGCGCCGAGCTCGCCGAGGGGGTCGACCACCAGCTGGTGGAGGATGCCCTGTTGTTCGAGATCGAACGCCTCAAGAACGAGCCGGTGCCCGAGCTCGAGTTGCAAAAGGTCAAGAACCAGTACCTCGCGGACTCATTTCGCCGGCTCCAATCCGACTACTACCTGATGCAGCAGCTGTTGTGGTTCGAAGCATCCGGGGACTGGCGCTATATCAACGATTCCGCGGCGAAGATCCAGGCGGTCACCGCCGAAGACGTGCAGCGGGTCGCCAACACTTTACTTTCCCGACAACGGGATCAACGCTCTCTGGTACTTCCGCAAGGAGGGCACCGACGAGGACCCGGAGCTGGCCGCTCTCTTTGGTCAGGCGAGGGCGATGGCGGCGGACGCGTTGGCGCAGATCGCCCAGGTCACCGACCCGGCGGAGTTGGAGCAGGGGCTGCAGCAGATGCAGGCGATGAAGGCCCAGGCGCCGCCCGAGTTCCAGCCGGCCATCGAGCTCATCATCAAGCGGGCGACCGAAAAGATCGACGAGCTCAAGTCGGCGACCGGCGAGGAGGAATGAGATGCCCACGACCAGGAACCTGATTCACTGTTTTCTTGGGTTGGCCGTTGCGGCCGCCGCACAGGCCGCCGACATCCCGGACCGGCCGGAAAAACTCCAGTACCCGGAGCTCCGCTTCGAGGTTCCCGACGCCGACGCTCTCCGTTTCGAGCTCAGCGACGGCACCCCCGTCTACGCCAAACGCGACAACCAGTTCCCACTGGTGAGCATCAACGTCTACTTTCGCGGCGGCCGCTATCTCGAGCCGGCAGGCAAGGAGGGCCTGGCCCTGATCGCGGGCGAGGCCTGGCGCGCGGGCGGCGCCGGCGAGCGATCGGCGCAGGAGCTCGACGAGACGCTCGACTTCCTGGCCGCTGATCTTTCGACCGAGATCGGCGAGGTTACGGGATCGGTGAGCCTCAACGTCCTCTCCAAGGACCTCGACCAGGCCATGGCCCTGCTGATGGACGTTCTCACCCGGCCACGCTTTCAGCAGGATCGCTTCGACAAGGCCAAGGACAACCGCCTCCAGGAGATGAAGCAGCGCAACGACGACACGGCGGACATCGAGGAGCGCGAGTGGCAACGCCTGATCTACGGCGATGACTACTGGATGAACCGGCTTTCCACCAAGGCCTCGATCGACGCCATCACCGCACTCGACTGCAAGTCCTTCGTCAGCGCGCTGGTGCGCTCCGGCAATATCGTCGTGGCGGTGGCCGGCGACTTCGACCCGGTGGAAATGAAAGCCCTGCTGAACCGCAGCATCGGCACCCTAGAGCCCCTGGCCGAAAAACTGCCCCCGATTCCACAGCCAGATCACACGCCGAAGCCCGGCGTCTACGTGATCGACAAGCCCGATGTCAACCAGGGTCGGGTCAGCATCGGGCGGCTGGGATTCCAGTTGGGTTACCCGGATCAATTTCCGCTCATGGTTGGCAACGATATCCTCGGCGGCTACGGATTCACCGCCCGCATGATGAAGCGGATCCGCTCGGACGAGGGCCTGGCCTACAGCGCCTATTCCGCTCTCGGCTTCCCGGTCACCATGCCGGGCACCTTTCGCGCGTTCTACCAATCCAAGTCCTCGACCTGCGCGTACGCGGCCGAGATCTTCTTCGGGCTTCTCGACTCGATGCGAAGCAGCAACGCGACCGAAGAGGAGATTCGAACCACCAAGGCTTCCTTTGTCGACACTTTTCCGCTCGCCTTCGCGTCGGCCGGCCAGACCGTCAGCCGCTACGCCCTCGACGAGATCCTCGGCCGCCCGCACTCCTACTGGGTTGACTACCGCGACCGGGTGACGGCGGTCACCGCCGACGAGATCACGAGCGCGATGGAGAAGGACCTGGATCCCAAGACGATGATCATGCTGGTCGTGGGCAATATCGAAGAGATCATGAAAGCCCATCCGGAGCACGAGGCGACGCTCAGCGACTTCGGGGAAATCCACGAGCTCCCGCTGCGCGACCCGATGACCCTCATGCCGATTGCCCAGTAGCGCGTAATCTCAATCAGAATACCGCCCGGACCGCGTGTCCGGGCTCTTTCAGTTTTGAGTTTTGAGTTTTGAGTTCTGAGTTGTCCCCCACCCGCACGTTGGAGTTCGCGGGCGGCTGGGTGGGAATTCAGAAATCCGAATCGGACGGGGAGCGGCGGGCGGCATTCCTCATTCCATTCCCAATTCCTAATTCCTAATTCCTAATTCCTAATGCCTAATTCCAGTATGGTGCTACCGTATGACCCCGCCGCAACGGCGGCTGGAGGTTCCGTGTTTCGAATTCGCAGAGTCTATGACAACATCCTTTCCGCTGACCAGGCCGCCATCAGACAAGTCCAGTCGATGCTCTCCGATCGCATCAGCGGGCTCGACCCCGGGGACGTGGCAGCCCTGCCCGACAAGCTCCGCCGCCCGGTCAGCCACGGCTTCCGCGCGATCCTGTACGTGGCTGAAAACCAACGCCGGACCGTCAAGGCATTTGCACTGGTCTACTACGAGGCCGATCTGGGTTTTGCATGGCTGGACTACCTTGCCAGCGGGACCGGAAGCGGTGGCCGCGGTCTCGGCGGCACCTTGTACGAGCGCGTTCGGGCCGACGCCCTCGAGCTCGGGGCCTGGGGCATTCTGTTCGAGTGCCTACCCGACGACCCGGCGCTGTGCCCGGACCCCGCAAGGCGGCGGCAGAACGCGGCCCGGCTCCGATTCTACGAGAGCTTCGGCGCCAGGCCGGTCATCGGCACCGATTATGAAACCCCGGTCAAAGAGGGCGACGACGAGCCGCCGTACCTGGTGGTCGACGACCTCGGCTCCGGCAAACCGCCCAACCGCCGCGCCGCCCGCGCCGCCGTGCAGGCCGTGCTCGACCGCAAGTACGGAGCCCTCTGCCCACCGGAGTACGTTACCCGAGTGGTGGCGTCGTTCAAGGACGACCCGGTGCAGATGCGGCCCTTCCGGTACCTGAAGGAGCCGACCACGAAGGTCGAGTTCGACCGGACACAACCGCCGCCCGATCGACGGATCGCTCTGGTAGTCAATGATCGACATTACATCCACCACGTGCGCGAGCGCGGTTACGTGGAGTCGCCGGTGCGCATCGACGCCATCCGCTGCGAAATCGACCCTACCAACCTGTTCGAGGAGGTCCCGCCGCAGCAGTTCCCGGACCGCCACATTCTGTCGGTTCACGACCGCGGCTACGTCGGCTACCTCGAGAGGGTCTGCAAAAGGGTCGGCGAAGGCCGGGCCGTTTACCCCTACGTGTTCCCGATCCGCAACGCCACCCGCCCACCCAAGGAGCTCGAGATCCGCGCCGGTTACTACTGCATCGACACCTTCACGCCGCTCGACCGCAACGCCTACCTGGCGGCGCGGCGCGCCGTCGATTGTTCGCTCACGGCCGCGCGGGCATTACTCGACAGGCAGCGTCTGGCCTACGCCCTGGTGCGGCCGCCCGGCCACCACGCCGAGCGTCGCGCCTTTGGCGGGTTCTGCTATTTCAACAACGCGGCCATCGCCGCGGAGGAGCTGGCCCGCCACGCCAAAGTGGCGATCCTCGATCTCGACTACCACCATGGCAACGGTCAGCAGGACATTTTCTGGGAGCGCGGCGATGTGCTCACGGTCTCTATCCACGGCCACCCAAACTTCGCCTACCCCTACTTCTCGGGCTTTGCCAACGAGAGGGGAGTCGGGACCCGGCCTCGGCGCCAACCGCAACTACCCGCTCGAGGAACGTGTCGACGGTTCGAATTACCGCGAGGCCCTCGCGCGCGCCCTGCGGCGAGTCGAGAAGCACGGGACCGAGATCCTGGTGGTGGCGCTCGGTCTCGACACCGGGCGCAAGGATCCCACCGGGACCTGGGAACTGGGCTCCGCCGATTTCACCGCCAACGGTCGCCTGGTCGGCGGGTTGCGCTTGCCCACGCTCGTGGTCCAGGAAGGCGGATATCGGATTCGAAACCTCGGCGTCAACGCGCGGTGCTTCTTCACCGGATTGTGGGAAACGGCCTTCGGCCTCGGCGCCCGGTCACCGCTGAGGACAAAGAATTCTGTCGTGAGCGACAAAAAAGACTTGACACAGTTTCAATTGGCGGTAAGTTCGAAGGGTGAGAGTTGATACCAAGCCTGAAGAACCTCCCAGTAGGTTCGGGCTGTTCTCCGGATGTCACCGTCGACTCCGGCAGACGGCCCGCCCTTGGCGCCCCCGGCCTCTCACCTCCCATGGATCAACCAACGGTTGGCCCATGACCCAGCCACGCCAGTGGCATCGGGAACCCCACACTCAAGGATAGTCCGACCATGTCGTCGCGCCCCTTGGGGCATTCCGCGCGTGTGACGCCTTATCCACTCGCTCAAGCAAGCGAGCAGGATGAAATCTCGCCTTCCACCATCCACAGCCACGTCTCCCAGAGGAGGAAACCAAAGATGCCCAGAACCCGCCGCTCGGCGGCAAACAAGATCATGCCCAATCTCCGCCAACGCCTGTGCCAGGTCTTTGGCGAGAGTTACGACCCGGAAGCCTGGGCCGACTGGCGTTGGCAGCTTCGCCACCGCCTGACCCGCCTCGAGCACCTCGAGGCGTACCTCGAACTCACTGAATCGGAAAGGCTCGGCCTCTCCATGGGCGCCGAGCGCTTCGCGGTCTCGGTGACGCCGCACTTCGCAGCCCTCATGGATCCTGCCGATCCGAGTTGCCCCATTCGCCGCCAGGTGGTGCCGACAACCGACGAGTTCGTGGTCAGCACCGGCGACATGGAGGACCCCTGCGGCGAAGACAACGCGTCGGCCGTCGAGGGCCTGGTCCACCGTTACCCCGACCGGGTGCTGCTGCTCGCCCTCGACACCTGCGCCGCCTACTGCCGGTACTGCACGCGCTCGCGACTGGTCAGCCAGGGCTCTCTCGATCTGCTGCCGCGCCGCATGACGGGGATACTCGAGTACCTGCGCGAGCACACAGAGGTCCGCGACGTGCTGCTCTCGGGCGGCGATCCGTTGCTGATGTCGGAGGATCGCCTCGACAAACTGCTGGGGTCGATCCGCGAGATCGAACACATCGAATTCGTGCGCATCGGCAGCCGTGTGCCCGGCTTCGTGCCGCAGCGGATCACGGCCGAGCTGGCTGCCGTGCTCCGGCGCCACGAGGTGTGGCTGTCGCTCCACTTCTCGCACCCCGCCGAGCTGACGCCGGAAGTGGCCGCGGCCTGCAACCTCCTGGCTGACGCAGGCATCCCGCTCGGCAGTCAGACCGTCCTGCTGCGCGGCATCAATGACGACTCGGCGGTCCTCAAACAGCTCTTCCACGGCCTGCTCAAGCTCCGGGTACGGCCCTACTACCTCTACCAGGCCGATCCGGTCGTCGGAACCGGCCACCTGCGAACCTCGATCGGCAAGGGAATCGAAATCATGGGGCAGCTCCGCGGTCACACCAGCGGCTACGCGGTCCCGACCTACGTTGTCGATGCTCCCGGCGGCGGGGGCAAGATCCCGGTCCAACCGGAGACTGTCGTCGGCCATGACGGCGGTGTCTGGCAACTTCGAAACTGGGCGGGCGAAATCTATACGTACATCGACCCGCAGGAAGTGAGCTGAGCAATGAAACTCTCGATTGCGCTTTGTTACGACAGCAAGGAAGAGTACCTGGCAGCCGGTCACAGCAAGCTCGAGGTGGCCGAGTTCGACGACGAAGGCGTGATCGCCGGTCTCGAGGGAACCCTCTCCAGCCTCGGCCACCGCGTCGAGCGAGTCGGCCGCGGCCGGGCCCTGGCGGCGCGGCTGGTCGCCGGCAAACGGTGGGACCTCGTCTTCAACGTCACCGAAGGTCTTCGCGGGCGCGCCCGCGAGGCTCAGGTGCCGGCTCTCTGCGAGCTATTCGACCAGCCCTACACCTTTTCTGACCCGGTCACCTGCGGTCTCACCCTCGACAAGTCGCTGGCCAAACGCATCGTGCGCGATGCCGGTCTGCCGACTCCCGGTTTCATGGTGGTACGGTCGCTGACCGACATCGAGTCCGGACTCAACGGGAGCCCGATGTTCGTCAAACCGCTCGCCGAGGGCAGCTCCAAGGGTGTCGGCGCGTACTCCATCATCAACAACCGCCGACAGCTGGTGAAGACCTGTACCAAGCTGCTTCCCGACTTCCCGGCCGGACTGCTGGTCGAGGAGCTCCTGCCCGGGCGCGAGGTCACCGTCGGCGTCATCGGCAACGGCCCGGGAGCGCGGGTCGTGGCGGTGATGGAGGTGGTGTGGACCGAACGCTCCGAGGTTGACGCCTATACCCAACTCAATAAGGACGAGTACCTGGACCGCATGGAGTACCGGCTGGTCACGGGTGAGCCGTTGGCCGGCCAGGCGGCGGAGCTGGCGCTGGCGGTCGTGGAAGCCTTGGAGTGCAGAGACGCCGCTCGGGTGGATCTCCGCTGCGACGCCGCCGGCAAGCTCCAGTTCCTCGAGGTCAATCCGTTGCCGGGTCTCCACCCGGTGCGCTCCGACTTGCCGATCATGGCCCGCCTGGCGGGCATCGCCTATGACGACCTCCTCGGCGATATCGTCACTGCAGCCAAAGAAAGGTACGACTCCGAATCATGTCCGACATCGTGGTTGCCCACAACGCAGTTGCGGCCGCAGACGACCCGTCGACGCGCGACGTCCTCGCCCAGGTCGGCTTCGTAACCGCTGCGCTCGACGCTCTCACGATCCCCTTCCGCGTCATGGCGGTCGGGGATGAAGGTGTCGATTCCGAGTCGGTCAAAGGCGCCGGAACGGTCTTCAACCTCGTCGAGTCGCCCCCGGGCCGACCGGGCTTTCAGGTCGAAGCGGCGACCACCTTCGAGCGTATGGGGCTGAAGGTCACCGGCTCGTCTGCCGCCGCCATCCGCGCCACCACCGACAAGGAGTTGACCCGTCGGACCCTGGCCGCTCAGGGCGTCGCCGTGGCGCCGGGGGGGCTGCTCGATCCGGACCACCCCGACATGCTCGACAGCTTGCCGCCGCCCTGGATTCTCAAACCGGCGCTCGAGGACGCCTCGCTCGGTCTCGACGACGACGCCGTCACCTCGGACCGTGTACGGGCCGTGACCCGTGCCCGCGAGCTTCACAAGCTATTTCCCGGCCAGGGAGTGCTCGTCGAACACCTGCTGCCGGGCCGCGAATTCAACATCTCGGTGCTCGCCGATGAGCACGGATTCGATGTCCTTCCGCCGGCCGAGATGAGCTTTGTCGATTTCCCACCCAACCGCCCGCGGATTCTCGGCTGGGAGGCAAAATGGTCTGAAGACTCGTTCGCCTACCGGAACACGGTGCGGGTGTTCCTCAACGGCAAGGAGACCTCGCTGTGCCGCCGGCTCGAGGACGTGGCGACGACGGCATGGTCGGCTTGCGGCCTCGCCGGCTATGGCCGCGTGGACATCCGACTCGACGAAACTGGCGAGCCCTGCGTGCTCGAAGTCAATGCCAACCCCTGCATCTCGCCGGACGCGGGCTTTGCCGCGGCCGCCGCCGAAGCCGGGCTCGAAGCCAAGGAAATCGTGCGGCGGATCCTCGCCGCCGCCGGATGGAAACGATGAACACGATCACCACGACTCTACCCTCAAACATTCGCCGCGAGCTGTCCATAACGGACCGCTCACCGTTGTACCACCTCCTCACCGGCACCGGCTTCTTCAACCCCGAGGAGCTCGAGGTTGCGATGGAACTGGTGGACGACCGCCTCGCCCTCGGCGACGACAGCCACTACCGTTTCCTGGTCGCCGAAAACGGTGACACGGTTGCGGGATACGCCTGCTGGGGACCGATACCCGGCACCACCGAGTCCGCGGACCTCTACTGGATAGCCGTCGATCCCGCGCACCAGGGCCTCGGCGTCGGCCGCGCCCTGCTCGCGGAGGCCGAGTCCTGGATGGCCGCCGCGGGACGGCCGCGTGTCTACCTGGAAACCGCCGGCCGCGCCCAATACGCACCGACCCGCGCCTTTTACCTGGCCTGCGGCTATCACGTGGCGGCCGAGCTCGAAGATTTCTACGCGCCCGGCGATGCCAGGGTGACCTTTCTCAAGGTGCTCGCGACTTCGAAGCTCAGCGGGTCTTCGAAGGCCTGAAGAGCCCGTCCGCGTCGGCGCCGGCAAAACAGGCGTCGATCAGATATCGCGGCGCCCGTTGCAAGCGCCGCGCACTCGTCTCGTCAACAAGAGGGGTGTGGCGAAGGCGGTCGAGAGCATCGCCGATGTGCTCCTGATTCAGAGCCGAAAACCTCCAGCCCAGTCCGTCGAAGCGACTCAGATCGAGGGGCGTCGAGTAGGAGCGCAGGCTCAATTCACCGTCGACGTTGAAGTAGAAGGGAAAGTACGAAAGGGCGAGCTCGCGGAGATTCCGGTAAACCGGGTCGCGCATGCGGAGTAGGGTCGTGTTGGACTTGGCGACCGCGCCCCAGCGACCACCCTCCTGGAACAGCGCGATCACGTGGTCGTCGTCGTTGGCCGCGCGAAGATCCACCAGCAACGATGGCTGGCCGAGACGGTTGATCGCCGCCGCGGCGAACAGTGCCCCCTCCATGCAGTGAGCTCGCCGCACCCGCAAGACCTCCCGCGGCGACCGGCACACGGGTTCGGGGTTGTACGGCATGCCGTCGAGAAAATCCTGAATCGCCCGCGGCGAGTCGAGACGGTCGAGCACCCTTTTCTCCCCGGCGGTCCAACTGAGCTCTTCCGCGCGACGATTCCGCGACGCCTCTTTCATCTCTCCTCTACCCTTCGTATCGCCGCTATCCAACCCCGGTGGGGGGTGGTGGGCGGCCATTCCTAATTCCTAATTCCCAATTCCCAATTCCCAATTCCTAATTCCTAATTCCTAATTCCGAATTCGAACGCCTCCATCCCTTTCTCTCCGCATCGTGCAGCCTGTTGCGCCCGCGGGGTTCGGGATCCGAGTGACCGGATCCCTTCGCGGGCTCCTCCTGACGGAAGCGCGATGACGATACACTATGACGGGTGCGTCGAAGACGAAACGAGCGGTTTCCATGCGACTTATCGAGCGGATGCATCAAGCGATCGTGTTCGATCGGCGGATTCAGGTGTTGGCGGAACATCTCGCGGCACTGATCCCTGAAAACGCACGGGTGCTCGACGTCGGCTGTGGCGATGGGCGGCTGGCAAAGTGGATTTCGCAGCTGCGAGCCGACGTCGAGATCGCCGGGATCGAAGTCCTGGTCCGTCCCGATTGTCATATCCGGGCCACCGGGTTCGACGGGCGGACGATCCCCTTCGCGAATCGAAGCTTTGACACCGCGATGCTGGTCGATGTATTGCACCACACTCACTCTCCGGCCGCGCTTCTGGCCGAGTCAGCGCGGGTCGCCGGACGATGCGTGTTGATCAAAGACCACGTGCTCGGCGGTTGGCTGGATGGCGTCATCTTGCGGTTCATGGACCGGGTCGGCAATCGCCGCCACGGCGTTGCCCTGCCGTACAACTATCTGAGAGCCGCACAGTGGCAACAATCCTTCGCAACCGTCGGCCTGACGATCGAAGAGTGGAATCCGCGGTTGGGACTGTACTGGTGGCCGGCCAGTCTGGTCTTCGAGAGATCGTTGCATTTCATCGCGCGCCTCGCGATTTCACACCGTGATGTCGCCCTTGCTCGCTCGTGAAAGATGGTACAAAATGGCCCGGCCCCATTGTGGGGGAATCGCCAAGGAGGCGGGATGAAGATTCACGAGTACCAAGGCAAAGAGGTGCTGGCCAAGCACGGTGTTCCCGTGCCGCGCGGCATCGTCATCACCAAGGCCGAAGAAGCCCGGGCCGCGGCTGAACAGCTCGGCGGTCGGGTGGTCGTCAAGGCGCAGATCCACGCCGGCGGGCGCGGCAAGGGCGGCGGCGTCAAGCTTGCGGCGGATCCGGACGAGGCGGTCAAGCTGGCCGGCGAAATCCTCGGCATGACGCTCATCACGAAGCAGACCGGTCCTGAGGGGAAGCTGGTGCGGACGGTGCTGATCGAAGAGGCCCTGCCGATCGAACGCGAGCTTTACCTGGGGGTGGTCCTCGACCGCTCCGAGGGCTTCCCGGTCATGATGGCGTCGCAGTTCGGAGGCATGGAGATCGAGGAGGTCGCGGCGGAAAATCCCGACGCCATCCTCAAGGCCCACTTCGATCCCGACGTGGGGCTCCATCCCTACCTCAGCCGCAAGCTCGCGTTCGGTCTCGGGCTTTCGGGCGACGCCTTCAAGGCGGGCACGAAGTTCATGCACGCGCTTGCCAAGGCGTATGGCGACACCGACGCCTCGCTGTTGGAGATCAACCCGCTGGTCACGACCACCGACGGCCGGGTGATCGCCCTCGATGCCAAGATGAATGTCGACGACAGCGCCCTCTTCCGTCACTCCGACATCGCCGCCATGCGCGACGTCCACGAGGAGGAACCGCTCGAGGTCGAAGCCTCGAAGTTCGACCTCAACTACATCAAGCTCGACGGAAATATCGGCTGCATGGTCAACGGCGCCGGCCTCGCAATGGCGACCATGGACATCATCAAGCACTACGGCGGCGAGCCGGCCAACTTCCTCGATGTCGGTGGTGACGCCTCACAGGAGCGGGTGGCCGCTGCCTTCCGCATCCTGCTCTCGGACCCGTCCGTCAAGGGCGTGCTGGTCAATATCTTCGGCGGTATCGTGCGTTGCGACATGGTTGCGCGCGGGGTGGTCGCGGCGGCCGTAGAGGTCAAGCTCAGCGTGCCGCTGGTGGTGCGGCTGGAAGGCACCAACGTCGAGGAGGGCCGGCGGGTGCTTGCCGAGTCCGGGATAGATCTGATTGTCGGTGAAGGCATGGCGGACGCCGCCGAAAAAGTCGTGGCAGCGGTTGGGGGTGCGTCATGAGTATCTGGGTCAACTCCGAAACCAAGGTCGTCGTCCAGGGCCTCACCGGCAAAGAAGGAACCTTCCACGCGAGCAAGTGCCGCGAATACGGCACCAAGATCGTCGCCGGGGTGACACCGGGCAAGGCCGGCCAAAAGGTGGACGGTGTGCCGGTCTTCAACACCGTCGACGACGCGGTCAGGGAAACCGGCGCCAATGCTTCACTGATCTTCGTGCCGCCGCCGTTTGCGGCAGATGCCATCCTCGAGGCGGCCGACGCAGGTATCGAGGTGGTAGTGTGCATCTCCGAGGGGATTCCGGCGCGCGACATGATCCAGGTCCAACGTATTCTCCAGGGGCTGCCGACCCGCCTCATCGGCGGCAACTGCCCCGGCATCATTACCCCAGGCGAGTGCAAGCTCGGCATCATGCCCGGACACATCTCGATCCCCGGTCCCGTCGGGGTGGTCTCGCGCTCCGGCACCTTGACCTACGAGGCCATCGGCCAGCTGACCGCTCTCGGTCTCGGCCAGTCGACCTGCGTCGGCATCGGCGGCGACGCCCTGCCGGGGACCAACTTCATCGACTGCCTCGAGGCCTTCGAAGAGGACGGCCAGACCGAGGCGATCGTCATGATCGGTGAGATCGGCGGCTCGGCCGAGGAGGACGCCGCTGCTTTCATCGAGCAGTTCGTCTCCAAACCGGTGGCGGCCTTCATCGCCGGTCAGACGGCCCCTCCGGGCCGCCGGATGGGCCACGCCGGCGCCATTATCTCGGGCGGAAAGGGCACGGCGGCCGACAAAATCGCGGCCCTCCAGGCGGCGGGCATCGCCGTCGCGGCGACGCCGGCCGAGATCGGCACCACGATGAAACGAGCTATGGAGTCCGAGTCTCTGGTGTAAGACCGACACAAAACACTGCTTTTTTGTATAATGCTCCCTTCGTAGTGAGGGAGGAGGAGTTCTTCTCTACGAGGGCCCGGCGGTTTCGCCGGGTTTTTTTGAGTGAAGAGTCAAGGGTGAAGCGTAAAGCCCAGCCACCCTCCCGGTGGTCCTTGACCCTTAACTCTTGACTCTTGACTCCGTCACAGCCGTACGATCCGGTCGGCGGCGAGAAACCACAGCTCGACGTGGGGCTCGTGGTCGAGGTCCAGGGCTTCGCGGAGCGCGCGGGCGTAAATCCGCACCTGAGGCTCGTAGAAAGCGGCGCGATCCGCGAGGGCCTTTTCGTCTTCGAGGTGATCCGTCTTGTAATCGGCCACGACGATGCGGCCGTCCTCGGGGTCACGGTAGACCAGGTCCGCAACGCCGGTCACGGCGCCAACCGGTCCGTCATCGGGATCCGGCGGAGCGACGATTGGTAACTCGCGCGCCACCACCAGCTGAGCGATGGCTGACAATCGCTCGAGACTGGCACCGCGCTCGAACGTGTCGATCATCGATGTCAGGCGTTCGGCGGCCGACCCTGCCGTCGACTGATCGGCCATCTCGGCAGGCCCTGAGAGCGATCGGTGGAGCCGATCGCGGAGCTGGGGAGCGAGCTCACGATCGAGCTCCACCTCCTCGAGCATGCGATGGATGACTCTCCCAACGGCCTTCGCCGCGCCATCCCCACCGCTTCCCGCCCTCGTCAGGTATTCTTCCTCTTCGTCATCCCCGGCAAGACCCGCATGCGCGCGCGCCGACGCGCCCGCAGTACTCGGTCGCGCCATCCTCGCCGCCGCCATGCGGCGATCGGCGGACAGCGCCTCCCGGTCGGCGATAATGCGATCGGTGCCGGGGAGCATCGCTCCCAAATCGTCTTCCTGCCGCTTCGAGTCGCCCGGCAATTCGGCGTTTGCGGGCATGAACCACTGGGCCTGCCCGCCATCGTCGGGCCGGCGAATCACTCGCGCGGCCGACTGTTCGGCGAGCTCTCCTTCGGAGACCCTGAGACTGAGAAGATCCGCAAAGCTCTTGGCCCGCATCGGATCGTCGATCGCCGGGCCGTCCTTCCAGCCCCCCGAGACCACCAGGCGCTCCTTGGCGCGGGTCATCGCCACGTAGAGAAGGCGAACAGTCTCCGCGCTCGTCTGGCGGTCCTTCGAGTCCCGGGCCCGCTGGAAGCCCGGCGTCGGCCATCCGAAGAGGCGGTACTCCCAGCGATCGTTCACCGCCAGCGCCTCCGGGTCAGTCTTTGTTTCGATTCGTCCGCTCTCTCGGTGCACCTGCATCACGTAGACGTGTTCGAAATCGAGCCCCTTGGCACCGTGAATCGTCATCACGTGCACCGCATCGTTCTGCAGATCAGGCTCGCCGCCGAGTCCTCCCTCGCCCCCCTCCTCCACGACGCGGCGGAGGAAGCGTGTCAAACCCGACACCCCGCTGCCGTCGCCCATCCGCCTCTCGAGGTCGGCGTAAAAACGCTCCAACCGGGCACGCCGGAAACGCCCGAGGAACCTGGCGGCTGCGGATACTTCGGCCATCCACCGGGTCCGCATCCGCTCGACGAAGTCGTCAGGGGTGTCGGTTGCGAGGGCCTCGCGAAGCTCGGCGATGACCGAAACTGCTCTCTTCACGGAGACCGGCCACCGCGGCAGGAGACCGGCAGCGGTCGGCGACACCGGGACCCTGGCGGCCGCCCGATCGACACAGCGTTCGAGTTCCGCGACCCCCTCCCCCTCGAGCCCCTCGAGGCGTGCCATTCGCGCCGCAAACCCCCCATCCCACAGCGGCGCCAGGGCGACATCCGGAACGCCGACAACATCGGACCGAAGGACGGTGAGCAGCGCGACCAGATCGGTCGGGTCGAGCACGCAGCGCACCAGGGCCGCCGCCTCGACCACCTCCCGCTGGCTGTAGAACTCGCGCTCACGGGCGACTTCGAATGGGACGCCCAGCTTCCGAAAGGCGTCAAGGAGCGCTTCCTGCGCCGTCGTCGAACGCAGGAGTACGGCCACATCGCCCCACCTAACGCCCTCCCTCCGCCCCAAGAACTCGATGTCGCTCGCCACCCGGACCGCCTCGAAGGCCGTCATGTCACCGCTCGTGGCCGGCGCCGGCGGCCCTCCGCCGTCGGTCGCCGGCCAGGTGACCCAGTACTCGACAGCGGCCCGGCCCGAACGGACGAATCCGGGGTCGTGGATGCGGTCGCCGGTCGGCTCGAGCTCCACGAAAGGCGGCTGCACGCCCTCCTCCTCGAGCATGATCCGATCGACGACCAGCCCGACCTCGGTCAGGATCGGCGCCACCGACCGAAAGTTCTGAACCAGCGGTTCGACCCGTCCGCCGTTGCCCCTGACGGCGGCCACAAAGCTGGAATACGCCGCCAGATCGGCGTTGCGCCAGGCGTAGATGGATTGCTTTGGGTCGCCGACGACGAAGAGACCCGGCCGCTCGCCGTCGCCGAAGGCGATGCTCTCGACCAGACGGCATTGCACCCAGTCGGTGTCCTGGAACTCGTCGACCAGGAGCTGGTCGACCTCGGAGCACAGCTCGCGAACCGTACCCGGCGAGGTCTCGAGGAGGCGAGCGGCGCGGTGCAGCAAATCGCCGTAGGTCACGAGACCGAGGGCAGACCGCCGCGCCTCCACCTCGGAAAGGAGTGGGCCAAGCACGCGGCGGGCCGCCGCCGTCTCGACCGGCCGCAGGGGCGCCAGGGCGCCGAGGATCCCGGACAGCTCCGCCGACGCCGCTTCGACTTCCGACGCCGTCGCTTCGAAGCAACCGGCCTCGGTTACATTGAATTTACCCTTCCCCCAATTGCCGAGCCGGTCCATCGCCGTGTCGTTGAAAAGCCCCGCGAGTCGGGTGAGATCGGCCCATGTCGCCGCTCCGGTGAGGCCCTCGAGCGTGGCCGTCAGAGCTTCGATTGCGTCGCGCGCGACAATCGCGTTCGTCGACTTTTTCGACATCCGGGTCAGACGGCCCCCGTGAGCCTTCTCGAGCCCACGCAAAGCGGTCTCCAAGCGCATGGTGAACTCCGCAGCACGCTCCGTGTTGAAGGGATCGAGCTCGAGATCGGCGGCACCCACGCCGTGCACCACCAGGTAACGGACCGCGTCCGCGATCTGCTGCGGATCGACGCCGGCGGCTGCGAGCGAGTCCCAGTCAGTGGCCGCGGGATCATCCTCCAAACCGCGCAGAGACTCCTCGACCACCTCAACGACCAGTCCGTCGAGCATCGCCTCGTCTGGGTCGACGGTGAATCGCGGGTGAAGACCGGCCTCGAGCGGATGAGCGCTCAACAGTCGCTGGCAGAACGCGTGTATGGTGGACACCGGTAGGCGGTGGACCTCGTCCGCAAGGAGCGCGGCTCGCACCGCGGGCTCCTCCGGCATCGATTCGAGGTCCGGGTCCCAACCGACCGGGTCGCGTCCCGCGGCGAGCGCCGCAAAAGCCTCGGCGATCTTCCGAGCCATCTCGGCGGCGGCGGCATCGGTGAAGGTGATGGCCAAAACCCGTTCGATGACCCGTCTGGCCACCTCCTCCGGCGCGAGGTCCGCACCCGCGGCCCGCCGCCAGCCCTCGCCCATGCACCAGGCCACGACCCTGGCCACCAGCAGCGCGGTCTTTCCGGTCCCCGCCCCGGCCTCCACGACCATCGGCTGGGAGTACTCGCGCTGGGCGAGCTGCCGCGTGGCCCTGTCGTCGGCGACGGTCGGCGGTGCGATTACGGTCATTGCCCGCCTCCAGTGGCATGGCCCAGGTGCCAGAGCCGTCGCGCCGCGGCCTGGTCGTCCGCCGCATGGTCGTCCGAAGCATCCATCCACGCAACAAGGCGACGGCGGAAGCCGGTGTCGTCACGCCGACAGGTCTCGGCCACCGGGCAGTAGCGGCAGTGCGTTGGGAGCTTTTCGCTGCCGACCTCCTCGACCCTCGGGAACACGGCCCCCAATCGGTGCATATCGACGATGGTCCCGACCGCGTCGGCCAGGACCGCGGCGGTTGCGGCGTCGCTGCCCTCCACGACGGACTCCCGCGCCTCTTTTGGGGCGCCCTTGAGATCCGGCTTCAACCACAGGTAGCGGCCCCGGGCGCTGCCGTCCGCCGCCGCGTGCGCGTAAACCGCCGCCTGCAGGGTCCGACCCGCCGCGACTTTATCTCGCAAATGTTGAGCCCGTGTGGACAGCTTCTTCCTGTCCGAGATCAAGTTGCCGGTCTTGTAGTCCACCAGGACCAGCCCTCCGTGCCCCCGGTCCACCCGGTCCGCCCGAAATTTGAGCCGGGTGTCGATGCCTTCGATCTCGACCGCGCCTTCCACCTCGGCGGCAAGGACGTCCGCCAGTGCCGTGCCGTCCTTCCACTCGAACGACCTCGCCGGCTCCAGAAACGGCCGGGCCCTGGCAGCCAGCAACCTGGTCATTCCCCGGGCTTCCAGACCCTCCTCCCTCGCCACTCGCCGCGCCACGTTGAGGACGATCGATTCGAAGCGCTCATGGTCCGGCCACGGCACCCGCCGCGTTTCGCCATTTGCGATGTCCGCGAGGGCAGGGCCCGGCGGCACATCAAATGCCGCGAGCACAATCTCCTCGAGGACATTGTGGACCACGTTGCCGACCAGCCGGCCCGCGGGATCCGGGAGACCCGTCTGAGGATCCGGAGTCGGAAACACACCCAACCGGCGGGTCACAAAGGCCTGAAACGGACACGCGCCGTACTTCTCGAGTGTCGTCACCGCCAGACCGTCGGGTCCCGGCGCGAGGACCGGACCAACGAAACCAAACCACGGGTTGGGGACGAGTGCCTTTTTTGGGGGATCCACCTGGTCGAGGACATCGATTCTCGCAGATGCGAGCTCGGACGCTGCGACCGTCAGGCCATCGTCAAGCGCAACCGCAAGGATGTCGGCAAGGGTGTTCCGATCAGTCTGCGGAGCGGCCGTTACCGCATGCTCGTACGGGGAACGCGGGCCGAGATCGGCCCGCGCCGGCGACCACAGTCCGGGGGCCACCGGGTCCGGGGAGCCTGCTGGCACGAGATCGGACACGTAGGGCGAACGGCTCATCCGCGAATCGACGGCCGACGTATGCCATGAGAGGTGGACGTGTGGCGCGCCACTCAGGAGCTGGGCGAAGAGGTATCGCTCTTCGTCCGAGCTCCGGGCACGCACCGGCATCTCCGGCAGGACGTCGACGGCAAGCCGGGCGCGCACGACATCGGGAAGCAGCGCGTCGTCCGGCGCGACGCGCGGAAAGACTCCGCGGTTGAAGGCCACCACAAACAGGTGCTCAAAGGTCCGGGACCTCGCCTCGACGACTGTCAGAACCTGGACACCGCCACCCTCGCCTCCGATCGGCACCTCACCCAAACCCGCCGTTCGTTCGCCGAGCATACGCAGCCACTCACCGCGTTCGACCTCGTCGAAGACCGCCAGCTCGTCCGCCAGTTCGACAATCATCTCCTCGACACCGCGCCGTGCCTCGGCGTCCGACGACCATCCAAACGACTCGAGCAATGAAAGCGACCGTTCCGCATGGTCGGCGGGAGGCGCCTGAAGAGACCAGCCATCGAGCTCGCGAACCAGGGCGCGGGCGTGCCGAACCGCGGCCCTGACGGCATCAGCGGGGAGATACGCTCTTCGGCGTCGGGGGTCGGGGTCGAGCCGCAGATCGAACGGCAGCTTGACCCCTCGCTCTTCCAACCAATCGTCGCGGAACGCCGCCAGATCGGCCAGCCGCTGCAGCCCGAGCTGCCGCATCCCGAGAGTGAGGTCGGCCCGAACCGTCGGCGGGACCCACCACTCGACGCAGGCATCGACAGAAGTCGCAGGGCCGTTGTCGAAGAAGTTGATCAGACGCTGCACCTCGCGCTGGGCGCCACCTCCCGGAAGTACAGAGCCGACACCGGAGAACGGCACACCGAGCCGTCGGAAGTGTCGCCGCAAAGACGGCGCCATCCCGTCCAGCACCCTGCCCACGACACCGATCGCCTCCGGCCGGACGCCCCCGGCCATGAGTGCCTTGACCCGTTCAGCGACCCACCTCGCCTCAGCCTCGACATCGCCTGCCTGGGTCACCAGGATCTCCGGGACTTCGCTTTCGCCAACATCATGCTCCTGGTCGAGGTGGCTCAGCCTCGATTGAAAACGCTCCAGAAACACGAGCCCCGGCTCCGGCCGCCCGGCTCCACCCGGCCTGCAGGGGCGGTCCAGGAGAAAAACCGTCGTATGGACCCTCGCCAGGGCGGTCAGAAAGTCGGCCACGAGACCGGTGACGTCCGCAAATCCGTGCACGACCACCGTCGAAGCCGGCAGCGCATCTTCACCCTGTCGGCGCAGGACCTCATCCGCCGCCTCGAAGGCCTGTGCCGAACGCCAGGCGCCGGTCTCGTGCATCGCCTCGTAGGTCCGTGCCGCCACCCAGACAACGGCCTGTGCCCGTTCTTTCCGAGTGTGGGCGATCGGGCGCTCCAGGTCATCGAGACGGTCGAGCACCCCCTCCTCGTTGCCCGGCTGAAAACCGGCGTCGAGCAGGTCTCTGACGACCCCGACTACCGCTCCATAACCATCTTCCAACCGTTCGAGGTGGGACGCCAACGAGGATTGCTGCCGTGCGAGCCGACGGACGACGATTTCGAAGAAGGCGTCCCCTGGGGCGATCACCAGATCCGCCCGCCGCAGGACCTCGCGGGCCGCGCCGAACGCGGTCTGGACGATAACGCCGGCGACCGCGCCCCGATGCCTCACCAGCCTCTGCAGGACATGATGCCGAAGACTCTTTGAAGGCACGATGATCCGGATCGGACTGGCGAGATCGGTGCGTTCTTCCAACGCCGCGTCGATCGCGTCGAGCAGGCGCCGTTCGGTCGCGATAGCGCCGCGGCATTTGATCACGCTCGATCGGGGTGCAGGGGTATCGATCATGCGATGGCTGTCATGGGACCACGGGCACCAGCCACTGTCAACGACCGGCCGCCGGCCACAAATGTTCAGTTCTCAATTTTCCGTTCTCAATTTTGAAATCGAATTGACTATCCCGGCTTCAGGGACTGAGGGAGAGGCGGGAGGGAATTGAGAATTGAGAATTGAGAATTCAACATCGAGAATTATTGAATCATGATCGGCGGCATCCAGACCACGCCCGGTGTCGGGGGGGCGCCGGCCGCAATCCACTGTTCGAGCACTTCGACCCGTCGATTGAATGCGAGAATGTCGTCGGACCGCTTTTTCGCCAGCTGTTGCCACCACGGCAACAAACGCGGGAAATCGACCAGCTGAACCCTGGTGTCGGCATCGATTCCGGCGAGCTTCTTGGCTTCGACAAGCGCCTCGTCAAAACCGCCGACGACATCGATGAGCCCGTTGTCCCACGCCTGGACGCCGGTGAAGACGCGGCCCTCTCCGATGGCGTTCACCGCCTCCGGCGCCATGTCCCGCGACGATGAGACGCGCTCGACGAAATCGTCGTAGATGCGGTCGAGCATCCGGTCGACAACCGCCCGTTGCTCATCGGTCCAGTCTTCGAGCTCGCCGTAGATATTCGCGTTGACGCCCTCATCGAGACGGCCGTAGGTGACGCCGAGCTTTCCAGACCAGAAGCCGGAGGTGTTGAGGTGGCCGGCGAACACCCCGATCGAGGCCGTCAGCGTGCCGGGGTCAGCGACGATTCGCTGGGCGCCGCAGCTGATCCAGTAACCACCAGAGGCCGCAACGTTGGCCATCGACACCACGACCGGAACCTCGGCTGCGGTACGGATCATCTCCTGGCGAATGATCTCGGACGCAATAGCGCTGCCGCCGGGAGAGTCAACCCGGAAGACCACCGCCTCGATGCCGCTGGTCTTGCGAACCGCGCGAAACGCCTCCGAGATGGTGTCCGAGCCCATGACCTGGCCACCGAAGAGAGGGTTGAAGCTCTCCCCGCTCGAACCCCGCATGATCGTGCCGACCGCCGTTACGACCGCAATCTTCGGCCCTCGCCCCTGATGACCCCCACGTCTGAGATATGAGCGCGCGCTGACGACCGTGGCCGCCGGCGACTGCTCCTCGAGACGCTCTGTGAAGGCGCCCCAGTCCTCGAGCCGATCCACCAGACCGGCCTCTACTGCGTCCTCGCCCAAAAACGGGGCGCGGTCAATCAGGCTCCGGACCTCCTCGGAGGACAGCCCGCGGCCGTCCCCGATGCCCAGCGTCATCTGTTCCATGATCGACTCGACCAACCAGCCCATCATCTCCCGGCCGGCGGGCGTGAAGTCAGTCTGGGTATACATGAATCGAGCCGTCTTGTAGGCGCCGCGCCCCGGAAACTCCGAGCGGATATCGAGCTTGTCAAAGGTTCCGCGAATGAACGGCGAACGCGCCGAGAGCCCAATCAGGTTGAGGTCGCCCTGGGGGTTCATGACCACCTCGTCACATGCCGATGCCACGTAGTAGACGAGGTTTCCCGATGAGAATTCGCCAGCTGTATCCATGTAGGCCGCGGTCCATTTGCCGGCCGCGCTCACCCTGCCGATCAACGACCGCAGCTCCTGAGCGGTGGCGAAGCCGCCACCAATGCTGTCGATTCGCAGACGCAGGCCTTCCACCCGATCGTCCTCGGCCGCGCGCACAAGCGCCTCGCGGACCCTGCGCAGGCTGGTCGGCTGATCTCCCATGAACGTCGCCAGCGGATCCTCGGCCGTCACCTCGGCGATGGGGCCGGCCAACCGCAGCGAAACGACCATTTTCCGCGGCAGCGACGGTGCCGAAAGGCCCCGCACCAGGAGTGCGAGAATCGCCGCACCGAAGATCAACAACAGGCAACCCGCGCCGATGAAGTATCTGTGGGCCTTGGCCATCGAGCACCTCCTCGGTGATCACACATCGTAGCAGAGGACAACGCGTTCAACGTTGAAACGTTAGAACGTTAGAACGGTTGGCTCACCCGTCAATGCGTGAGATCCAAGTTTGGAGATTTCAGTCCGCAGGCGAAGCGACAGCGGCGGGGACGGCGACAGACCGCAGCGGCAGGGTCAGAACGCAGCGACGGGGCCAGCGAGCTCGGCTCGAGACCTACGGCCACCTCGGGGTGCTGTCGCTGCGAACTGCCCCTGGCGCGGTTTCCGGCCGCTGCCGCTGTCCCTGACCGCCGTCCGATTGAAGGGAACCACAGGCCAGAGGAGGGGCTGGGGGGAAATTCCGAATTCCGAATTCCGAATTCCGAATTCCGAAATGTGCGTGGTCCCCTTTTCCCCTCTTCCCCTTTTCCCCTCTGCCTCGCAAGGGCGGGTGGGTGGAACGTTCTAACATGTAACGTTCTAACGTTCTAACGAATGCGCTGGCTGCAGTATCTGAACAATCCCGACGCGTTCTCCTCCATCGGGCACAGCCTGCGATACCGTGCCACCGCCTCCGGCGGCGCCCCCGACGCTTCCATCTCCCGCTCGTCCGCGGCCAGCAGCTCCGAGCCGAGGGTTGCCCGGTCGCCACCGGCGGCCACTACCCGCTTCGCCGTCTCGGTCCACCTCAGGAGGCGATCTTCGAGCTCGTCGAGGTGGCGGGCGGGATCATCGAAAGCACCGAAGTGGGTCAGGAGCAGGCGCCGCGGGGCGAGACCGCGGAGAATCTCCAGGCTTTTTCGCCACTCGTCGACGTCGATATCGGGGGGCGGCATCGGCGGCAACACGTGGCTGGCGCCCGGAAACCGCACGCCGGCCACGTCGCCGGTTGCGATCGCGTCGTCGACCTGCCATGCGACGTGGTGGGAAGCGTGTCCGGGGGTGTGCCAGGCCCGGACCTCGAGGCCATCGACAGTCACTGAATCGCCGTCGGCCATCGGATTCACGCGCTCCCCCGGGACCTCGACCGTCTTTCCCCACAACGGTTCCATCATGTCGCCGTAGATCCTCTCGGCCGACGGGAGCAGCTTGAGGCCGGGCTCTCTGAGGTGCTGCGCGCCCGCCGGGTGGGAGTAGACCGCGCAGTCGGTGCGATGGGAAAGCACCCCTGCTCCACCGGCGTGATCGAGGTGGACGTGGGTCGTGAACACGGCGCGCAGGCCGCTGAGGTCGTAATCGAGTTCCGCAATCCGGCGCTCGAGCGCCTCGATACAACTCGCCGGACCGGTGTCAAACACCACGAATCCGTTCTGGGTGGGCGCCAGAAAGGAGGCAATGATCCCGTTGGCGCCAAAAAACTCCAGGTCGAGCGTCCGGATTTCGGTCATCTCAGCCCTCCGCTGCCAGTGTAACCGCGTCAGCCGCATCCATATCCCGCCGAATCATCACAGCGAGGCCGGAGTAGCCGTCGTCGGACGGTCAGAGCTTGCTCTCGCGGAAGCGCGATATGATGGTTATGGAGGGCAATCGGCAAGGACCGCGGCCACCCGGGCCCGAATCTCCGGTTGAGAAAGGGAGGAATCCTTGAGCAACGACCGAACGAACAGAGTTTTGTCGCTCGTCATCCTGTTTCTGCTTTCCACGACTCTGTTCAACACCCTGCGTGCGAACCGGGTCGAGCAGCGCACCACGAGCTTTCGCAAGGAGGCGATCCGCCAGATGGCCATCACGAAAAAGGCGCTGGCGGAGCAGGAGCAGATCAACGCGATGCTGTCGGCAAAGATCGACTCGCTGCTCCAAGCGCGCGAAGGCGAGTCGGGCAGGCCCTGATCGACGCCAACCGGCGCTAAATATTGCGCGCGGCTCGTCCTCCGTATAAGATCGCGGCGCGGTGGGATGGAGAGGCCGGTCTCACTCTCCTTGGGCCGAACGGCCCCGTGAAAGGACCTCGCGCGCACACCACCACTAGTCGCGGAGACCGGCCTCTTCGCCCCATCGCGGCGTCCCCGCCCTCATCTTCGTCTCCGCTACCGGTACTGCACCTGTAGAACAGGGGAAAAGGAGAAGAGGAGAAAAGGAGCTGAGGCGCGGAGAAGAACAGGGCGAGGTTGGGTGGTCCCCTTTTCCCCTTTTCCCCTTTTCTCCTCCGCTTCAGGGGCTAGAGCCCGCTCAGCGCCGCAAATCGAAAAACCAGGTCCCTCCACGGGCCGGTCGCCCGCAACCGCGACAGGTTTCCAAAATGGCCACTGAGCGCGCGATCGATGAAGATCGCGTCCTCGGGAAAGACCATGTCCATGCTGTGCTGCATATTGGCCAGACCGAGGTCGAACATCCGCCGGTAGAGATCCTGGTTGTCACCAAAGGTGTAAGACGGGCTGGCGCGCAGGACTTCGCCGAAGATCTCGACGTATGGGTCGATCGCTTCGGCCGCCATCGGCTCGCCGCCGCTCATGTGCATGCCCATCCGGCGGAGGATTTCGGGAACATCCTTCCCGCGCCGTTCGGCGGCCGCAATCAGAAGACCGGTATATCCGATCGCCATCGTCTCCGGCACGTCTTTGACGCAACCGAAATCGTAGACCACCACCCGCCCGTCCTCGCGGAAGGCGAAATTGGCGAGATTCGGATCGGCGTGGAGGAACCGGTGTTGCATGAGGCCGCGCAGGAGGAACTCGGCCAGCACCACGCCCCACCGATCCCTCAGCTCCTGCGCAAAACTCTCCGAGCACGCCTCGTCAGCCGGGATCCCGGCGACGTACTCCATCGTCAGCACGTTTCGCGTGGTCGCCTCGTCGACGACCCTGGGAACGATGATCTCCGGAACGTCGCCGTGGAGCTCGGCCATGCGGCGAATGTTTTCCGCCTCGTGGTGGTAGTCGAGCTCCTCGAGGAGACGGTCGCGGAGCTCCGACCATATCGGTTCGAAGTCGAGCTCCGTGATCAGGCCCAACAGCGCGCGCAGGAGGGTCTTGAGGTTTTTGAGGTCGGCCTTGACGATTTCGTCGATCAGGGGGTACTGGATCTTGACCGCCACCTCGCGCCCGTCTCGAAGCCTTCCTCGGTGGACCTGACCGATCGAAGCGGCGGCAAAGGCCTCGAAGTCGAGATCCTCGAACAACTCGTCGTAGTTTTCGAGCGAACCGCGGATCTCGTACTCCATCACCTCCGCGGGCACCCGCGGGGCCGCCTTCTGAAGCCCGCGCAGAACCTCTGCCACCTCCGGCGGGAGCATCCCTTCGTGAAGACTGAGCATCTGCCCGACCTTCATGGCGGCGCCCTTCATCTCGCCGAGGGTGTCGACGATGCGGGCCGCGTTGCGAACCAGGTTTTCGGTCTTTCTGATCTGTTTGGCCGGACCCGAACGGGCAACATCGAGCACCTGGTTCCCGACCACCGATGCTCCCACCTTCCCGGCCAACCCGCCGAGCATGACGAAGCGGCGTAAGGCCGAAGAGATCGGCTCGTTTTCCGCCATCAATTCCCCTCTTTCGAAAAATGAATCGCTGGTTCCGGGCCGAATGTACACGAACACGCAGCGGATCATGATCTCCATGACGGCTGTTTTTGAGACGATGTCTTGCGTTGTTGACAAAAATTGTTTAACGCTACATATTGGCTTTTAGTCGAATGAGAGCGGCGACGAATCCCGAGGGCGGAGAGTTGGATAGATCGGAAAAAGAGAGCCGGGTTCGAGAGCTCAAGCGTCTCTGCAACGAGCGGGGGGAACGCTTTACGGTGCAGCGCCGGGTCATCCTCGAGACGGTCCTCGAACTTGACGACCACCCTTCGGCCGATCGGATCTTCGACGCCGTCGAAACCCGCCTCCCCGGCGTCGCTCGCACTACGGTCTACCGTGCGCTCGAGCACCTCGCCCGCATGGGGCTGATCACCAAGGCCTGCCACCCCGGTCGGGTCGCCCGCTTTGACCCACGCACCGAACTCCACCACCACCTGGTGTGCCTTTACTGCAACGAGTTCATTGACTTCGAAGACGAAGGGCTGAACGGCCTGGCCATCCCCGACACTTCTGCCTTTGATTTCGAGGTCAGCGACTACCGCGTTCAAATCAGGGGAATCTGTCAACACTGCAGAGAAAACCGAGCGAAGGAGGATTTGAAATGAGGAAAGGTGTATTTATCGTGCTCCTCGGCGCCGCCCTGCTGGCTGCGGCGGGAGTTCTCGGCAACGCCGGTCAGGAGCAATCGGCGCCGCTGGGTCTTCCACCGGTGCCGATCCCGGAAAACAACCCGCAGACGCCGGAGAAGATCGCCCTCGGGGAAAAGCTTTACAACGAGACCCGATTCAGCACCACCGGAGAGGTCGGCTGTTTCACCTGCCACGACCCGGTCAAGGCCTTCACAGACACGCCCCTCAAAACGTCCGAGGGCATCGACAAGCTCACCGGCACCCGCAACTCACCGACCGTGATCAACTCCGCCTACTTCACGACGCAGTTCTGGGACGGCCGCTCGCCGGATCTCGAAGATCAGGCGTTGCACCCGTTCATCAACCCGGTGGAGCACGGGCTCAAGAGCCACGACCCGATTCTCGAGATCGTCCGCACAGACCCGGAATACGCCGCGGCATTCGAGGAGGTCTTCGGAAAATCGGGTGAGGACATCACGATGAGGGAAGTCACCCTCGCGATCGCCTCTTTCGAGAGAACCGTGATTTCCGGAAACTCACCCTTCGACCGCTACTACTTCGCCGGCGATAAGAACGCTCTGACCGAGCAGCAGATACGCGGCTTCGATCTGTTCGTCAACCAGGGACGTTGTGTCTCCTGCCACGTCGTCGAGCAGACCCAGGCTCTCTTCACCGACAACCGCTTCCACAACATCGGGGTCGGCATCAACAACATTCAATCGGATGTGCCCAAGCTCGCCGCGAATTTTCTCGAGGCCGACATGAATCTGTCCGAGGTAGATGTCGAGGTGTTGACCGACCCGAAGACCTCCGAGTTGGGTCGTTTCGCCATCAGCCACGGTTTTGACGACCTCGGATCGTTCAAGACCCCGACCCTGCGCAACGTCGCCGTCACTCCCCCATACATGCACGACGGCAGCATCGAGACCCTCAAGGACGTCCTCATCCACTACAACAACGGTGGCGTGACCGACGTCGGCGACCCGGTCAACGACTTCCTGTCCGGCGGCATCCGGCCGCTCAATCTCGACGAGGACCAGATCGACGATCTGGTGGCGTTCATGGAGGCCCTGACCAGCCCCGAATTCGAATCGCCGACCGACGCCGGCGACGGCGAAAAGTAGAGGTGACAACGATGACTGATTCCAAACTCACCCGGCGTGGATTCGTCAAAGGCGCAGGCGCTGTGGCAGCCGTCAGCAGCCTCCCAATCAGCATGGTGGAGCTCGCCTTTGCCGATCCGGCGAAGAACTTCACATTTGCCTACATCTCTGATTCACATATCCAACACATCAAGGGCAACAGCTTCGTCAACAACTGGGACCGCGGTCTGATCCGCGCGGTCGCCGAGACCAATCTCCTGCAACCCAAACCGGATTTCGTCATGTTCGGCGGCGATCTGGCGCAACTCGGCTCCAAACCCGAGCTCGACCACGGCGCCGAGATGCTCGCCAAGCTGGACTACGAGACCCGCATGGTGATGGGCGAGCACGACTACTACCTCGATCTCGGCGAGTACTGGTCGGAGCTCTTCGGGCCCCAGTGGTACAGCTTCGATCACAAGGGCGTGCATTTCGTGGTCCTCAACAGCATCCTCACCTACGACGACTGGACCTTCAATCGCTGGCCGACCGCCGAGCAGAGAATGCTCGAAATGGCGGGTCTCGACAATCCCAACGGTTCGCCCTTCATGGTCGGCGAAAAACAGCGCCAGTGGCTCGCCAAGGACCTCTCGGGAATCGCCAAGACCACCCCGGTGGTGGTCTTCTCCCACTCCCCCATCCAGAAGATCTTCAAAGGCTGGAACTTCTGGACCGAGGACGCCGAAGAGGTACAGGCGATCCTCCAGCCGTTCAAAGATGCGACGGTGGTTTACGGCCACGTCCACCAGATCCAGTACAACCAGATCGGCAACATCAGCTTCAACGCGGTGATGGCCACCGCCTGGCCCTGGCCGTACCCGAGAGCCTATGCGCAGGCCGAAAGCCACATGCCGAAGATCACGGTGCCCATGAATCGGGCCGATCCCTTTTTCGAACGCGACGCCACCGGCTGGCAGTTCATCAACCTCAAGACCGGTCGGGTCGACCTCGAGTACAACCTCTACAGCAACACCAACCGAACGGTGGCCTACAACCCGGCGACCGGCATGCCCGAGGATATGAAATTCCAGGACCCGGCGGACCGCATCCCGCCGCAGACCCATTATTAGAAGGAGGCATCATGTCAAGCAAGAATCTCTGGGCCGCGGGCTGCCTCGTGGCCGCCGCGATGGTCCTGGTCGGCTATGGCCTCCAGGCCGACGAGTTCACCGAAACCGACCTCGAACGCTGGCAGGGTGAGTTCATGACGGTTGTCACCGAGGGGCGCTCCCTGTGGGGCAGCCCCGATCTCGGCACCAACGGCGTAGCCTGCGGCCAGTGCCACCCCAACGCCACCAACACCCACCCCGAAACCTATCCCAAGTTTCAACAGCAGCTGGGCCGGGTCGTTGCCTTCCGCGAGATGATCAACTGGTGCCTCATGAACCCGCTCGAGGGCGAAACCCTCGCCCTCGACGACCCTCAGATGATCGCTCTAGAAGCCTACGCGACCTACGAACGCCGAGGCGTCCCGCTCGAGCCTGGCAAGCACTGAGTATCACGTTCCGAATGAAACGGCGGGCGCTGCGGCACCCGCCTTTTTCAATCTCTCGGCTACTCCCTCGCCGCAGTCCGTTTGAACGTTCTAACGTTTTAACGTGTGACGATACTCGCACAGCCTGAGACCGTACCTCGCTTCATCATCTGCGGTCGCGCTACTGCGCAGCACCGCCTTCCGACGGTCCGGACTGGAATGACTGCAGCGCCAGGTAGCTTTCGCCGAAGCGTTGCACAAACTCGGACTGGCGGTCGAACTGGTCCCAGTGACCTTCCTCCGCCGCCACCAGGTCCTCGAAGAGCTTCTTCGATGCCGAGTCGGCGTTTTGCGCACACTCGATGGCGAACTTGTTGTACATGGCGATGGATTCCTGCTCGAGCCCCTTTGCCTTTTCCAACATTGCCGCGGCCTCGTGGATCTTTTCGACCTTGCGGCCAACCACCATTTCCACCTCGCCACCGAGAAACAAAGTGCGTTCGGCAATCATCTCGGCGTGCTGCATTTCCTGGATCGCGGTCATCTTCAGCAAGTTGGCGAGTGGAGCGTAACCCAGATCATCCAGATGAAAGTGGAAATACATGTACTGATGAATGGCGGCCAGCTCATCGGCGATGGCGGTGTTGAGAAGCTTGACGCTCTTTTCATTCATGATCGGTCCCCCTTCCGTGGTCGGGGCAATTTTACACCCGTTGCAGATACGGCCGACGATCGAACCCTTTTCGCCATTGCCACCGTATATTCGGAAGAATGGAAAGGCTCTCCACCAGGTCCCAGTCGCAAAAACGGCCCGTTGTCGCGGCGGCCGCGGCCCTGGTCGTCGCGCTGGCTTCACCGCTGCTGTTCTCTGAGGCGCCGGGACCGGAACGGCTGCCCCGAATTCAAGCTGCGGCTTCCCAGTCCACGGTTGCTCCCCACACCACGGTCGGCAAGCACACGGTCGAGGAGTGGCGCGAGCTGGTGGACGAGTATTGGGGGCCCGGGCTCCCGGCCAGCGAACAGTTGGAGATCTTCGACACGGCCTGGGACAACCTCGACCAGGACTATGGCGCCTACATGAACCTAGCCGTCGACATGGGCTCCCTGAGAAGGAGATATCGACAGGAGATCAGGGACGGCGTCAGCAAGGGCCGGTTCACAGCGATCATGAACCATCTCTCGCTGGCCATGAAGGACGCGCACACGGCGGTCATGCGTTATTCGGTCAACTGGCAGTACCGTATTGATAACGACACCCCTCTCTTCATCGTCGGTGGCTGGGTCGATCATTCGCCCTTCGGCGCCGCGCTGACACCCATGCCCGACGGCTCGCTGCTGGTGTATCGGGTGCTCCCGAACCACGTCCTCGGACTCGAACCCGGCGACCTGGTGCTCGGCTACGACGGCGTGCCGTGGAAGGACCTCTATCCTCTGCTCCTCGCAGCCGAGCTCCCCATCCAGCTGCGGGGATCGTGGGGGAGCACCGACGAGTCCATGCAGCACTGCATGCTGATGAGTGCCGGTATGAACTGGCATCTCTTCGACACCATCGACATCCAGAGATATGGGTCCGACGAGGTCGTGAGCCTCCCCACCGACCTGCTGCTCAACCAGCCGCACGACGTCGTTTGGGGCAACGAGCAGTTGACCGTTCCCGGGGTGGAAATGCCGGACTTCATCAACGAGGACTACATCACCTGGGGCATCGTCGAGGGCACGCAGATCGGCTACATCTACGTCGCCTCCTGGCACTGGGAGGTCCAGTATCACATTTCGCGGCAGTGGTACGAGGCGCTCGACGAGCTGATGCACCACCACGAGACCACCGGCCTGATCGTCGATTTCCGGCTCAACTACGGCGGCGACATGCGCCAGGCCCACTCCGGCTACAGCCTGCTGTTCAACCAGCGTATCGCCGCCGTCTCCTTCGACCTCCGCGGCAACCCCGACGATCACCTCGACATGGTCCCCCACCCCACCTACAACGCCCAGCTGTTCACGATCCCCGGCGACCCCGCCACCTTTTACGACAAACCGATCGCCGTCCTGATCGGCCCCGGTGCCGTCAGCAATGGCGACTGGGAGTCGCTGCGGATGGGTTTCCACCCCATGGTGCGCACCTTCGGCAAATCGACCAACGGCGCCTTCACCCTGTCCGATTTCCCAGACCTCGGCGAGGACTGGTTCTTCACCAAGGCCACCGGCAGCGGCTACCTGGTGGACGGCCACCACTACCTCGCCCACACTGGCGTCCGGCCTGACGTGGAGGTGTGGCTGACCCGCGACGATGTGGCGGCTGGTCGGGACACCGTCGTCGCCGCCGCGTTGCGATGGATCGAGGGCCAGAAACCCCGGCGGTCCGGCGGTAGGAGGAGCCCGGTACCCTAGGGATCTCGGGCCGCACAAGTCCCCGGTCTGGCCCGCATATCTCACCGGTTCTCTACTGCGGACGGCGAATCGCGGCGTCCCACCGTGCCTGTCGCCAATCGAACTCCTCGGGAGGACGCTGCAACATCGACGTCGCCAGCTCACCTCAGAGCAACAGAGGCCACAGAGAGGAACACACAGTAATTCTTTTGGGTTGAGTTTTGCTTCGTCTAGTGAGCAAAGACTGAGATTGGGCAGCGGAATGGTTCGAGAGAGGATCGAGCGTGACAGGGCGAGTGGGCGGCACTCGAAAGAATTCCTCTGTGAACCCTCTGTGTCTCTGTACCTCTGCGGTTCCGGAGCGGCCTATCGAACTCGGCTCCTCGCCAGGTGTCTTCGGCGCCCTCGTCACGAGCAGGCTGTTCAGCGAACCCGTACCGCGCTCCGGATGCGCAACGGCGGTTCGAGGCTCTGGCCGTCCGCCGGCAGGGCGTGGATCTCGCGCACCACGTCCATACCCTCGACCACCCGGCCAAAGGCGCCGAAGCCCTGGCCGTCGGGGTTGCGGCGACCGCCGAAATCGAGCTCGGGTTGGTCGCCGATACAGATGAAGAACGAGTGGGTCGCCGAATCGGGTTCCGAGCGGGCCATCGAGACGACGCCGTCGAGGTGGCGGAGCCCGGTGTCGCGGGTTCGCTCCAGCGGAATGGGTTCGTACGCCTCGCTCTCCCGCGCCGGGTTCGCGCCACCCTGGATGACCGCTATCCTGACCGTGTCGTTTGGCTGATTGGTGTCGGTCACGGTGCGGAAGAACTCGCCGTCCGAGTAGAAACCATCACTCACGTAGCGGAGAAAATTTTCTGTGGTCAGCGGTGCGCGTTCGGCCTCGAGCTCCAAGGTGATGCCGCCCGCCGCCGTGTCGATCCGCACCCGGGGGGAACCCGTAGGCGGAATCTCCTGCCCCGGCTCTTCCGGGGCCGCTGCCGGTTCGGACTCGGTGCGGATATCCGCGGAGGCGAATGGTGGCGCTTGCCGGGCTGTCGGGCAACCAGCGCCCATCCCCGCCGCTGCGAATACTGATCCTATCGCGATGACTCGAGCTGAGCGAATCAGCATCATGGCCCTCCCGCCCTCTCGAACAAGGCCTTGCGGTTCCCCTGCACGTCTGCCGACTCGATCCGACGCAGCCCCGCAGCTGCTGCTGCCGAGAACGAAAGCTCGAACTCGTCCTTCGTAACGTGCCACTCCGGCTCCATGAGAAACACCCTTCCACCGGGTTTGAGAGCGGCAAAGATCTCGTTGAAGAGACGGTCCTGGTCCGGCACCTCGTGGGCCATGTGGATCACGCTGCAGAAGTCGGCGGTTTGAGCGAGGTCGTCGATGCCAAGAGTGTCTGGTCGGGCCCTTCGAATATCCATCCGATCGATGAGCCCCGCCTTGCGGGCCCGACTTTCGAGGGTCGCGACCATCTTCGGTTGGATATCCACCGCGACGACCTTGCCCCCGGCTCCAACCATCCTCGCCAGCGGCAGCGTGAAGTAGCCCATCGCGCACCCGGGCTCGAGCACCACCATCCCCTCTCTGACAAACGGTCCGAGGATCTTTTCCGGGTTTTCGACCAGCCTTCGCAGCGGAGTCAACAGCAGGCGTCCCACCCATGGCGGGCAGATGTGATCGCGCATCGATCCTCCATTCCCCTGCTACGCTACCTCAATGCCATGGGGATTGCTCATTGTCGTGGTGGTGATCATCGGCTTTTATCTGGTGGCCGGAGTTATCCGCTACCTGCGTCAGTGGCTGCAGCCGGATCGCGCCGAGCGAGGACCTGAAGAACAGTAACCACGGAGACACAGAGGGCACAGAGCACATCACAGAGAATATTTTTCTCGTAACATCCCGGAACTCATCGCGATTCAACCTCTCGTCGTCCTCCTGTCACCCAGCGCCAACTGAAAATAAACCTCTGTGATCGCCTCTGTGATCTCTGTGCCTCTGTGGTTTTTGAATTCTCGAATCGATGCACGAGGCCTCCCGGCGCTTCGCTGCTCGTGGTGTCGGGTTGTCTTAGCGACCGAAGACGAGCGTGCCGCCGATGTGGCCGAGCGTGGCGATGACCACCATCCCCGCCGCGAGGGCCGCGACCTCGACCGATGCCAGCACCAGGGCCAGGGGCGAGGCGAGATCGATCAGACCGGTCGAGGCAGAGAATGCCGCGCCAGATGCATGGAGGGCGATGGCAAGCGCGCCGAGGAACAGGAACACGACCGAGAACGCGATCTTGAGCCGGATCTGGGCGTAGGGCCGCCGGCGGTAGCGCCGTGACCAGTCGCGCAGACCCGAGACGAAGGTCAGAATCGAAAACCCGACCGAGAGCACGAGCAGAATCAAGGTGACGTCGGCGATCACGCCGGCCCGGTCGAGAATCGGTGCGAGACCCGGCACGACCGGACCGAGAATCGAACACGCCAACAGCGACAACGCACCGAGGACGGCGAATGGGTAGAGACCGATCGGAACATGGGTGGCGAGGGGATGGATCCGCGCCTTGGGCTGCGGACGGAAGATCTCGACATCGAGGACCACCGGAATGGTGTGCCCGTAGACCTCCTCGACATCGAGCACCACTCCGCACACCGGACAGACCATCAGCCGGTTGCCGTTGACGTCAACGAGGGCCAGCTCGAGGTGGCACACCGGGCAGCGGAAGGTGCGACCGTAGAATCGGTGTTTGAAGCGCTCCGCGATCTTCGCCACCAGCTTGCGGACGTCGCTGATCATCAGTAGACCTCCTTCACCCGCATCAGCTTGCCGACAATGATCATCTTCTGGATCTCGGACGCGCCCTCGTAGATCTGGTAGATCTTGGCGTCGCGAATCAGCTTCTCCGCGGGCATCTCGCTGGTGTAGCCATAACCGCCCAGCACCTGGGCGCACTCGATCGCCGACTGCATCGCCACGTCGGCCGCGAACCACTTGGCCTCGGCCGCCTCGCGCGCGTTGTCCAGCCCCTGATCGAAGAGCCACGCCGCCTTGTAGGTCAGGTACCTGGCGGCGTCGAGGCGGGTCATCATCTCGGCCAGCTTGAACGAGATGCCCTGGTTGGAGATGAGCTTTTTGTCAAAGGTGCGCCGCCGCTTGGCGTAGGAGAGCGCGATATTGAGCGCCGCCTTGGCGATACCGTTGGCGCCGCTCGCCACCCCCGGCCGGGTGTGGTCGAAGGTCTTCATCGCGATCTGGAAGCCGTCGCCCTCCTCGCCGAGCCGGTTTTTCGCCTCCACCTTGACGTCCTCGAGGGTGATCCGGACGGTGTTGGAGGCATGCTGGCCGATGTTGATCTCCTTCGGGCCGCGCACGATCCCCGGCGTGTCGGCGGGCACGACAAAGCCCGTCGGTTTGTCGTCGACCCGGGCGAGAACGAAGTACCAGCTCGCCACCGAGCCCCCGGTGATCCACCACTTGATGCCGTTGAGCACGTAGTCATTGCCGATTTTTTCAGCGGTCGTTTTCACGCGCGACACGTCCGAACCGGCCTCGGGCTCGGTCACCGCATAGGCCGAGAACATCAGCTCCTCGGTCATCGGCGCCAGGAACCGCCGCTTCTGATCGTCGTTGCCGGCGAGAATCACCGGGTATTGGGAGAGGCCGTTGGCGTCGATCGCGGTGGCGATGCCCGAGCAACCGGTGCACATCTCCTCGAGGATCAGGCAGTGGTCGAGCACCCGGTGCGGCGAGCCGCCGTACTCGGCCGGAATGTGGGGGTTCATGAATCCCTGTTTGAAGGCCTCGCGGCAGATCTCGAGCGGGAACTCGCCCGAGCGATCGTACTTGGTGGCGTTGGGAGAGATCCACTCCTTGGTAAAGACCCGCGCCTTTTCAACCAGCTCTTCCTGCTCGGGGCTGAGGCTGAAGTCCATCATCCGCCCCCCTCCTTCTGAACATCGATCATCTTGGGTGGCTCCTGAGCGTGCTCGGCAACCACGTCGAGGATATCGACCGGCGGCTCGCGGTCCATTTCGGGCACGTACGAGGTCGAGCCCAGGCTCTGCCGGCCGAGGGTGATCCTGAGGCCGAAGTACGAAAGCGCCAGGGCCACCACGCAGTTACCGACCACGACCGCCAAGCCAAGCCCCGAAATCACTCCCCGGTCGCCCGCCCCCGATCGCAGCGCGACCAGCTCGCCCGCCACCATCACCACCAGGACCAACGACAGCACGAGCTTCGCGCGGTGGCTCGGAGGCCAGTTGGCGTACATGTGGTTGCGCTCGCTGATCCCGGTCAGGGTTGCGGGCAAAGCGACAACCAACATCCCGACCAGCGATCCCCATAGGAGGGCCTTCCACGCCGCCGGCTCGATTCCTCCGACCGTCGCGCCGGAGGCGTCAAGTATGTAGCTGAGGGCGGCCAACGGTGCGAACGCGATCACGGCGTGGACCAGCATCGAATGCAGATGCACGGGCTGGTGGTCCACCGTCGATTCCTCCTTCGGCCAAATCCGACCGATCCACTACATTTCGCCGCTTGATCATATCATTGAATATGAGAATGACCAGTCGAGCGGAGCTCGCAATTGATCAGCCGGCAAAAGCCTCGGCTGGGATCGGTCCCTCCACCGCCTCCGACTCATTGATGACCGAAACGACCCACCAGCGTCCGTCCCGTTTCATCAGATGCCAGCTGTCGAGGCCGCGCTGCGGCGGCCGTTCGGAGCCGAGAATGGCGGCCTCGTAGACCACGTAACAGTGGGCGATGTTGCCGTACTCGAGCGCCTGGATGGACACCACGGTTTCCTTGAACCCCTGGCCGTTGGGACCGATCCGCTGGTAGAAATCGACAAAGTCCTGGATAAAGGCATCGACGTCCATGAGCCGGGTCTCTTCACGGGTCGCCCGCAGCACGATCACGGCGTTTTCGTCAAAGCGGGACCGCACGCGATTCCAGTCGGGTCCGTCCCCGTTCGGGCTCGACACCTCGTCGTAGATCGCTGCGACCAGCGCTTCGGCGGAGTCTGCCGCCGGCGCCACCTCATCGGCGCCAACGACAAAGCACAAGGCCACGGGGACAATGAGGACGCTTGTCAAATACCTTCGCATCAGTACCACCCTCCATTTACAGGCTCGAGTTATCGCCGGAGTTCATTCAAGACGGCGGCGTTCGCCCGCGCCGCCCCCACGGCAACAGCAAGCGGACCGCACGGCCGATCGGCGCCAGCGCCCGTTGCGAATAGACGTAGTTCACCATCAGCCCGCACGACTCCTTGACGCCGCGCGGCGATCGATTGGCGGCAAAATTGACGTTGGCGCGCGAAACGAAGGCGCCATTGCCGATGTGGAAGCCGGCCACCGGGTTGAGCGGCTTCCCGCGGGCGTCTTTTTCGGCGGTGAGGTAGGCGTATGCGATGTCGACCAGCGGTTTCTTGAGGTTGCGCGAGAAGACCGGATCGTCGAGCCAGTCCGGACGCGACAGCACCGCCAGCAGCACGTCGGCGGCGTCGCCATCCTCACCGCCGAGCTCTAGGTGCCGATCGACGATGGCGGCGCGGGCCTTGGCGGGGATCGTGCCCACGATCTTGGCCCGATCGGTCTTGAAGCCCTCGTCACTCCCCTCGAGGATGGGTCGGAGATAGCGTCTCCAGAATCCGGGAATCGGGCTCAGCGTCGAAAATGTCTCGAGCGACGGGTGGCGCTTGCGCAGCGCCTCGGTGACGCGGAGGATCAGCACCTTGCCCAGACCCAGACCCGCGAGCCCGTTCTGGGCATTGTTGATGGAGTAGAAGATGGCGGTGTTCGGCGATTTGACCGGCGCCCTCTCGAGAGACGGATCTCCGATCACGTCGTGGATCGACCGCAGGAGTCCACGGCTCAAGGCCACCTCGATGAAGACCACGGGTTCCTCCGGCATCACCACGTGGTAGAGGGCGAAGCACATCCGATCCGCGCCGAGGCGCCGGCCCATCTCTTCCAGACTGAGCATCGGATGGACCATCTCGCGTTCCTTGAGAAACCGCACCGTTTGATACGAGGAGCGGAGGTTGATCTCCTCCAGAAACAGGAGGCCGTGCTGGCACCAGCGGTTGAGGAGGTGGGAGATGTCCTCCTCGAGGGCCTCGAGCCCCGCCTCGCCGTTGCGCTGCGCATCGAGGACCTGCGCGCGCAGCTCGAGGATGAACTGCATGCCGCCGGTGGTGTTGATCAGGCTCTCGAGGAGCCGCTGGCGTGGCGACGCGATCGATCGCCGCAGCTCACGCACGCGTTCGTTCCAGCCGGCCCGGTCTTTCTCCGAGGCCGCTCTGACCCGGGCCATCGGCTCCTCGATCTGCGAGCGCCCAATTTCGAACTCAGCGGCCAACCAACGAAAGAATTCCGGCCGACGGTCGTGCGGAAGCTCGCGGTAGAAAAGGCGGAAGCGTTCGAGGAGAGCCTGATCCGCAATCTGGTCGGACCCGATCCGCCGCGCCAACGTCGCCACCTGCCGAACGCTTTTGGCCATGCAACATCAGTCTACCCGAGCCAGGGGTTGTCTCGACACCGATCCACCCGGGTGAGATGGCCGGAATTCAAACCCAGACGCCGGGGATCTTGCGGTGGCACCCGGGGCAGGCGCCGGCAGCGAGCGTGTTCGAGATCACCTGAAAGCCGAGCCGACGGATGAGAATCTCGCCGCAGCCTGGGCAGACGGTGTTCTCGCCAGGGTGGCCGGCGACGTTGCCGAGGTACACATAGTCGAGCCCGGCCGCGCGGCCGATCTCCCACGCCCGCTCGAGGGTGGCCACCGGCGTCGGCGGCAGATTGGTCAACCGGTAGGTGGGGTGGAACCGCGTGAAGTGCAGCGGCACGTCGCCGCCGAGATTCGCCTTGACCCACCTCGTGAGGTCGGTGATTTCTTCTTCGGAGTCGTTGAGCGTCGGCACGAGGAGGACCACGATCTCGAGCCAGACCCCCAGCTCGCGGATGACCTGCAGAGATTTGAGGACCGGCTCGACCTGGCCCCGGACCTGCTCGCGGTAGAACTGGTCGCGAAAGCTCTTGAGGTCGACCTTGATCGCGGCGAGCTGCGGCAACACGTCGCGCAACGCCTGCTCCTGGATAAAGCCGTTGGAAACCACGGTCGGCTTGAGACCGGCCGCGTTGGCTGCGGCCGCGACGTCGCGCACGTACTCCCAGTAGACCACCGGCTCGCCGTAGGTGGCTGCCGTCAGCCGCGCCCCGTTGTTCCGCGCCGCGGCCACCAGCGCCGCCGGTGGGAGTCGGTAAGCCTGGACCTGTTCGGGCCGGAACTGCGACAGCTCCCAGTTCTGGCAAAACTTGCACTCGACGTTGCAGCCCGCTGTCGAGAACGAAAACGCCTTCTCGCCCGGCATGACGTGGAAGAACGGCTTCTTCTCGATCGGATCGATGTGCACGGCGCAGGCGAGACCGTGGACCAGGGTGTAGTAGGTGCCGCCGCGGTTCTCGCGCACACCGCATGTTCCACGCTCGCGGTCGGCCACCTTGCAGGCATGGGGGCAGAGCTGACACTCGACCCTCCCCTCCTCCAGCCTCTTGTACCAGGAAGCCTCACGCGCCACGATCTCGCCCCCCGCCGCCGCACCGTCGCCGGGCGCCGTCGCAGCGAAGGCCTCAGGCCGCAGGGAGGTCGCGGCGCCCGCCGCGCCGAGCACCACCATCTGTCGGCGGTCGATCTTCATGCCTTCACCAGCCGGAGCCCCTCCGGGTCGCAGGCGCCGAGGCCTGCGCGGGCCGCAGTGGCCAGGTAACGCACCGGGCGCCCGGCCTCCTCGAGGGTCGGCATCCCGCGCCGCGCGCGTTCCGCCTCGATGACCTGCCACGCCCACAGATCAGCTGCTACCGGGTCGGTGCTCGCAGCCACCAGACCGAGCTCGAAGGTGGCGCCCGGTCGGTAGGCCGGGCCGCCGTGGCACTGGGCCACGACTCCGTCGAGCACCGTCAGCCGCAGCTTGTCGCGGATGAACGGGTGCCGCGCGACGTCGGCGATATATGGGTCGCAACCACTGTCGTGGTACTTGTTCGGGTTGTGGATGACGCCGTACCAGTTCTTCATCCCCGCCGACACCCCCGACAGATCGTGGTCCTTGACGACCCCGAATGACACCAGGGCGGTGCAGGTCGTCGACACCAGGCGCGCAAAACACGATCCGATGGCCCCGGAGGTGGAGGGCTCGCGCTCGTAGTCGTTGTCGGTGCCGACGCACCGGTACGGCGGGCCCTGGGAGTGCAGCGTGAACCCGGCCCGCTCGAGCTCGCGGCTCGATCGCTCGAAAACGATGATCCGGCGCCGGTCGACTCCGGCATCGGCGATGAGATCGACCAGGGCCTCGACCAGCTCGACTCGTGGTGACAGGCTGCGACCGGCGAGACAGTTGAGCTTGATGCCGACCGTGTCGCCGGGATCAAAGAGCTTGGCCGCGGCCTCCGGACCGCCACCGGTCGCGGCCGACACCGCGCCGGCCATCGCGCGCCGCGCGGCTCCAGGGCTCAGCGGTTTTCCGAGCCCGGCCTGTGCCTCGGCGAGACCGACCACCCCCGGCAGCACCAGCGGACGCCAGGCTTCGCCGCGGGCGCTCCCCGCCAGGGCTCCGGCGCCGAGCATCAGGGCCAGCTCGCGCCGCGTCAGCTTCTTCGATCCACTCAATGATCTTCTCCAAAAACCTGGGCGGTGAAGACCTCGAAGCTGGCGCCATCGCGCCAGCCGCCCGCCGGCAACCCCGCCTTGAGCGCCAGATGGTCGAGCATCGCCGTCCGGTCCCAACCCTGCTCGGTCGCTACCTGCGGCAGGAACAGGGCGCGTTTGCCGCCCTTGCTAAGGATGACGCCGTGGACTCCGACCTCGATCACCGCGGGACCGGCCACGGCGCGCGCCGGCGACAGCACCGACACCTCGATTTCAAGTCCGTCGAGCTCGCCGGCCGTAAGGCGCGGAAAGCGCGGGTCCTGGGCCGCCCAGACCGCGGCCTGGACCACCGCGTCAGCGAGCGGCTGCTTCGCTTCGATCACACCCATGCAGGCGCGCAGCCGGCCGGGATCGCCCGCCCTGATCCCCCTGTGGTTGAGGGTCACGAATGCGCCTGCGAGTGAGCTCCCGGCATCCTGCCTCCCGGTTCCGGCGTACCACTCGGCGAGGCTGCCGTCGTGACGCAGGAAACTCTCGAGCACGGCGCGTGCCAGAGACACCATTTCGGCACCCTGTGCGGCGCTCAGATCACCGAGCGGCGGGGCGGGAGCCGATTCCCGCCACTCCCGCCACGAGCCCCGGAACGCGACCGCGGCATAGGTGACGGACAGGTCCCAGCCACCGGTGACCTGACCTGAGGTGGTGACGTCGAGCACGACGCCGCTGCCGTCAAATGCGTGGGCCAGGAGCTCGGCCACAACCATCGCCGGCCGGGCGCCGCAGACCGTGTCACCGCTGACCTCGACCTGGTGGGCAAAGCCCTCGGGGTCGACGGCGGCGAGGCGGCCGGCGGTCACGCGGCCGAGACGGACCAACTTGCCGCCGAGGTCGGGTTCCGCAAAAGGCGACCAGCCGTAGCGGTCGCCGTGGTGGGTGAAGTCCGAGGAAACCACCACCGCCGTGCGCTCATCGAGAAGCGGTACGATGGCCCTCGCCATCCGGCGCGCGAGAGCGGTGTCGGTGCGGTTGCCGACCAGGATCGGCACGATGCTCGCCTCCGGCGCCACGACCTGCAGGAAGGGCAGCTCCACCTCGAGGGAGTGCTCGGGGTCGTGCGCCCCGGAGGGGCCTGCGAAGTCCGGGCTCCTTCGCAACGCCTCCACGGCAGACAGGTCGACAGTCACCTCGCCAAGCGGTGTCGCAAAGGCATTGATGCCGTGCTTCGGCAAGGCGCCGCCTGCGAAGGCCATGTGGTGCGAGGGCCCGAGCAGGATCACCCGTCGGAGAGCCTCACCGTCGAGGGTCGCAAACGCCTCGCCGGCCACCGCGCCCGAATACACGTAACCCGCATGGGGCACGACCAATGCCAGGGACCGGTCGTCGGCGGATGCGTCCGCCAACATCGCCTCGACCTGCAGCCGCAGCTGCACCGGATCGTCAGTGTAGAAGGCGCCCGCAACCGCGGGCGGTCGGTTCGCGGCAGTAGCGGTGGCGGCCACAGCGGCCAACGCCGTCATCATGAGAATCCTCATCCCAACAGAGATAAGCTCTGCGCCCGGATTTTGCAACGTTCCCTACTCGCGGCGTCCGGCGGCATCGGCCTCGCGCTGGCGCCTGAGATCGGCGGCACGCTTCATGTTGTTTTCGGCCTTGTCCCGGTCTCCCTCGAGGCGATACAGGCGGGCCAACGCGTCGTAAACCTCCGGCTCCTTGCCGTACCACCACCGCGCCCGCCGCAAATGCTTTTTCGCTTCCTCGAGGTTGCCGCGCATCATCTCGGCGTCGGCCATGGCGATCAGGGTGAAGGGGTTGCGGGTTCCCTCGGCCGCTGCCCGCATCGCGGTGTCAGCCTCTTCGTAACGACCCTGTTCGCGGTAGATCTTGGCAAGATTGACGAGTGCCGACGAGTTGCCCGGCTCGACCTCCAAGGCTTGTTGGAAGGCGTCGAAAGCGGCGTCGACGTTTTCAAGGCGCGAGAGTGCAACTCCGAGGTTGATCCAGGCGGGCGCCCAGCGCGGGGCGAGAACGACCGCGATCTCGAGATTGCGCACTGCCTCCCCGAGATCGCCGACGCGGATCGCGTAGCCGCCGAGGTTGGTGTGGTAGATCGCGGATGCACCGACGTCGTCTACTATCCGCTGAGTCATGTACGGCGTCTTCGTAGTTTCGGTGAAATCGTAGATGAAGAGCTGTTGAGGTGCCCGATAGCCGGCAACCACGTGCCGGTTCACCACCACGAGCCCCTCATCCTTGACGACTTCGGGTTGCCGATTGACCGACACCAGGAAGGTCGGAACACCAAGACTGCGCGACATCGCGACAAAGAGGGACGTAAACGACATGCAGTTGCCGCTGCGGGCCGCAAACGCCTCTTCGGCGGTGAGCGTCCGCACCTGATCGTACGCGAATGAAAACTCGCCCTCGTCGAAAAACGAGGCCTGCAGGATCTGAAGCTTGTTTTCGGGGGCCACGACCCCGTACTTTCGCAGCTTTTCATCCGCCCAGGCCACCATGTCGTCGGACGCGTGGAAGGGATAGATGACCTGCGTGGCGTCGATGTCGAGCTCGCTCAAGGCCGCCTGCCACTCCTCGAAACCGAAGACCTCCGACTCGAATCCGGTTTGCGCTTCGGCCGCACACACCATCAGCACGACCACGAGCGACATGCAGACGATGTTTGAGCGATTCATACAATAAGTGTACGTGGCAACCGACTTGAAGGTTACCCCCTGACCCTTCACAATGACGTCGGGTCGTCGAGATTCGGCCCGGGGAGACGGAAATGCTCAATAAAATCCTGTGCGTAGCGGCGCTGGCGGCGCTCGCGTTCCCAGCCGCCGCCGAGGAAGGTTTCGACCTCAATTTCGAGGACGCGAGCCTGAGGCTCGATTTCCACCATACGGGTAATGCCGAAACTGAAATCCTCAGCATCGACCGTCTGTACCGGCAGGGCGTGTGGGCCGGCCCCCGATCGCCGCTGGTGGACCCGTTTGAATACGGCAGCTACCTGGTCGAGGCGCGCGACGCCGCGACCGGCGAGCTTCTCTTTTCGAAGGGTTTTGACAGCTACTTCGGCGAGTACCGCACCACCACCGCGGCCGCGGCCGGCGAGATGAAAACCTATCACGAGACCGTGCTCCTCCCCTTTCCGAGACGTCCGCTGCGGATCAACGTCAGCTCGAGACGGAGCGCGGGGCCGGCGGTTCCGCTGGCCGAAATCACGATCGATCCCGCCGCCGCAAAATTCTCCACCGAACCGGCGGCGGAAGCAATCGTGGTCGACGCGCACCTCGGTGGCTCCCCGAGCGACGTTCTTGACATCGCGGTTCTTGGCGAGGGCTACACCTCCGCGGAAATCGAGACCTTCAAGGCGGACCTCGCCCGCTCGGCCAGTTCCCTCCTTGGTCAACCACCGTTTTCCGCCAATCGTGACCGCATCTCGATCCGCGGCGTGCTCGCACCGTCGAAGGAAAGCGGCTGCGACGAGCCCGAACGCGGTGTCTACCGGTCGACGAGCCTCGGCGCCTCGTTCAACTCGCTCGGGTCCGAACGCTATCTTTTGACCGAGGACAACCGCGCGCTGCGCGATATCGCCGCAAATGTTCCCTACGACGCGATCGTCATCATGGTCAACCACGACCGCTACGGCGGCGGCGGGATCTACAATCTCTATTGCACCTTTACCGCGCGTTCAGAATGGGCGGACTACCTTCTGCTGCACGAGTTCGGTCACTCATTTGCCGGTCTCGCCGACGAGTACTACAGCTCGTCGGTGGCCTACAACGATTTCTACCCTCCCGGTTACGAACCGGTACAGCCAAATATCACTGCCCTGCTCGATCCGGAAAAGCTCAAGTGGCGTGAAATGGTGGCGCCGGGCACCGGCTTGCCGACGCCGTGGGACAAGAAGGCCTTCGATCTCGCAGACGGCGCCTACCAGGAGGAACGGACACGGCTCAACGAGGCCATCGCCCGGGCCGAGCTTTCGGGTGCGACGGCCGCCGAGATCGCCGAGCTCGAAGCACAGGAGGCGCGGCACGCGGCCGCTCACGCGACTTGGACCGAGCATTTCCTCGCCACCGGAGAAAATGCCGGTGTCGTTGGTGCGTTCGAGGGTGCCGGCTACGCGGCAACCGGTCTCTACCGACCGATGCTGGACTGTCTGATGTTTTCACGGCGCCTGCAGCCGTACTGCACGGTCTGCAAAGGAGCCGTCGCGGAAATGATCCGGCGCTACAGCTCGCCAGCGCCTTGAGCTCGCCGCCTTCGCGACAAGAGCCGGTCAGATTCGATAGCGCGCCGAAACCCGTGTTACAACAGAGGACGGACACAGCACGACATGAGCACCAAAACGATCTACCGCATCAGTTTCATTTGCCAGGGCGAGGTGTACGAGATCTATGCTCGAAAAGTGTCGCAGGGCGGCCTTTTCGGTTTCGTAGAGATCGAGGAGCTCATTTTCGGGGAGCGCTCGAAGCTGCTCATCGATTCCTCCGAGGAGCGGCTCAAGAACGAGTTCGATGGAGTCCGCCGCGTATACGTGCCGCTGCACGCCGTGATCCGTATCGACGAGGTTGAAAAGGCGGGCCGTGGCCGGATCACCGCGAGCGACGCCAAAGTTGCGGCGTTCCCGATGCCCTTGCCGCCGCCAGGGAGAAAAAAGGACTCACCCTGACGGCCTCCATTCGAGGATTGTGAAACCGCAGACTCGCCCACTCGTACAACAGCCGAGGAGATGGTGATCAACGTGGTCAAAAGGACATTTGCGCGGTGGTGGTCCGAATGGCTGCGTTCGGTATTGATTATCGTGCTCATTATCACCTCATTCCGGTCGGCGGTCGCTGACTGGAACGACGTCCCCACCGGATCGATGAAGCCGACCATTTTCGAAGGCGATCGCATCGTCATCAACAAGCTGGCCTACGACCTCAAGATCCCGTTTACGACCCGCCGGTTGGCCGCGTGGGCCGAGCCCGCGCGAGGGGACATCGTTGTCCTGTACTCGCCGGTCGACGGCAAGCGGCTGGTCAAGCGGGTGGTCGGAGTTCCAGGTGACACCGTCGCCATGGTCGACGACCGTCTTGTCGTCAACCACGCCGCGGTGTCCTACGGGGCGCCTCCGGTCGGCCTCGTAACCGGCCCCACCCCCGGAGGCTCCGGTCACCTGATTGCGACCGAGGATCTCGGCGACCAGCCGCACGCGGTCATGATTTCCCACGGCGTCCACAGCCGTCCAAACTTCGCACCGGTCGAGGTGCCGCCTGGTTTCTATTTCGTCATGGGCGATAACCGCGACCAGAGCTATGATTCCCGCTACTTCGGACCGGTCTCCCGTGACCGCATTGTCGGCCGCGCAACGGTCATTGCCGCCTCGGTCGATCCCGAGCGCCACTACCGGCCTCGCTGGGAAAGGTTTTTCCACCCGCTGCAGTAGTCAGCAGAGAACGCCAGAAAACGATGGCGCGGGCTTCAACAGTCAAATCGAAGCGCAGTTAAGGGTTGAGATTCCTGCATTGATCTTTTTGTCGATGTCGCCTTGCAAATTTGTATGAACCGCAACCACAAAGACACAAAGACACGAAGGATTTCACCAAGATGGTTTTCTTCGTGTTTTTCTTTGAGTCTTTGTGCCTTTGTGGTTGTGACGTCTTTTCGGCTGCGCGACCCTGCGACCAGCCGACATCAAACCCGAATATCTCACCGCATGTCGGGCTACGGAAGCGAGGCGGTCAAGCCTGCGGGTGAGTTCCAACAACTGGAAGAACATCTTTCAGGACCTACCCACAGAGGAGGGCAGGGTCTATTCTCGTCCAACCGCCGTCGAATTCTTGCGGGAAGTCTGGTTGAGGTTGAAGAGTCATGCTCACGGGCGGCAGGGTGTGCTTCAACCCAAACCCTTTACTCTTTACCAGGTTACGGCTGTCCGACTGCTGTCAGTCCAAGTGCCCACGATCCGAGTCGCCCATCTCCACACCGCCGTCGGGGAAGTACTCGGTCCAGCGGCGGGTGACGAGCTCGGCCGTCTCCGGGTCGCAGAAAAGCTCGGCCGGGTAGGGCGGCTTGATCCGCGCGTCGATGACGATTGGCGGAACGTACGACACATGATGGCGCTTGACCTCGGTGCTCGCAGCGTAGATGTCGGCGGCCGGTTCGAAGCGGGTAAAGGTCGTCCACAGGAAATTGATGCCGCTCGCCGCGGCCCGCACCGGTTCGTCGGTGAGCACGACCAGTGGCCAGTCGGCGAATGCCGCGTGGGTCGCGATACGTGACGCCGCGGCGGGCTCGTCACCCCAACTCGGCCCACCCACGACCAGACAGCCACCACAGAACGGCCGCGGGTCCCGCACTCCCGCCGGCAGCTCGGACGCCGAGAACTCCCTCGGCAGTTCCCTGATCGGATCCCCGAGACCGAGCAGCACCCCTTTCGATCCGAAGTTCACCTCCGGCCCCGTGTAGTCGAGGGTGTCCATCGAGACGTTGGAGAATACATAGAGATCGGTCTCTGGCCGGGTTCGCTCGAGCAGGTGCTCGAGGGTACGCGGGAAGTCTCGGAGATCGACCGCCCGGTCGGTAACGAGCAGGAACTTGGTCAGGCTCAGCTGCCCTTCGCCGAGGATGCGAAACGCCGAGGCCATCGCTTCGCGGCGATACCTCTGGCGGACGACCGCAGCGGCCAGGGAGTGGTACCCGGTTTCGCCGTACGACCACAGCGACTCGACCGCCGGCATCACCATCGGAAAAAGCGGCGACAACAGATCCTGCAGGAGGTCACCGATAAAGAAGTCCTCCTGCCGCGGTTTGCCGACGACGGTCGCCGGATAGATGGCATCGCGCCGGTGGGACAGGTTGTGGACCTGAAACACCGGGTAGTCGTGGCGCAGCGAGTAGTAGCCGTAGTGGTCGCCAAACGGACCTTCGGGACGGGTCGCGTGGGCAGGCACAACGCCGCTGAGTGCGAATTCGGCGTCGGCGAGCAGCGGATGGGCGCCCGGTCCGCCGCACCGCCGCAGGCGGCGGCCGGCCAGCAACGACGCCAGCACCAACTCGGGGACGTTCTCGGGCAGCGGAGCGACGGCGGCCAGGATCAACGCCGGAGGCCCACCAAGAAACACGGTCACCGGCAGGTCTTCGCCGCGAGCGGCAGCGCGCGCGTGGTGGAACCCCCCGCCCTTGCCGATCTGCCAGTGCATGCCCGTTGTTGCCCGGTCGTGGACCTGCATCCGGTAGATGCCGAGATTGTGGCCGCCGCCAACGGGATTCTCGGTGTAGACCAACGGCAGCGTGACAAAGGGGCCCCCGTCTTCGGGCCACGAGGTCAGGACCGGCAGCCGGCCGAGGTCGACCTCGCGCATCGCCACCTCGCAGACCGGCCCCGAAGCGACGGACCGGGTACCGACGCGAAGGGCGGCGGTCACCAGGTCCCGCGCCGACCACAGGGCCCCGAGACTCGGCGGAAAAGCGTCTTGGGCGAGCTCGACCGCCCGCCGAATGAGCTGCGGCGCCCGTTGACCGAAGGCCATTTCCGCGCGACGCTGCGTCCCGAAAAGATTGGTGACGAGGGGAAAGTCGCGGCCCTCGACCCGCGTGAACAGGAGCGCCGGCCCGCCGGCCGCGATCACCCGGCGGTGAATCTCGGCCGCTTCCAGCCGGGCGCTGACCGGGGTCTCCACCACCGCGAGATCACGGTCCCTTCGGAGCTGGCCGATAAAGCTCCGCAAATCGGCAAAACGCGGCTCGATCACCCTTGAAACATAGCACTTTGACGACCTCGAGGTGCGAAGGGGTACAATAGGGGGAGCGGGGGCGCTGTCGTGTTGTTCATGTCTTCAACAGCCATTTGGAGAATCCGTGTCGGCGGATACGGTGGCGCGGACATGAGTTCATGAGCAGCTTCGAATCGCTGACCACCGCCCCGGCGTCATTCAGGAGCCCCCAGTTCGAGCGGCTTCTGACCAGCATCTCGCACCACTTCCTCCGCCTCGAAGCCGTCAACCTCGAGGTCGGAATCGTGGGCGCCCTCCGTTCCATCTGCGAGGCCACCGGCGCCGACCGCGGCGCCCTGCTCGAGCTTTCGGACGATGGCGCAAGGGTCGCTTCGGCCCACGTATTCACCGACGACGAGGACCCCGGGGCGTCGAACTTCATCAAAGGGATTTCGATCGAGGAGATGCATTGGCTCGTTAAACGCCTTGCCCGGCGCGAGACGGTGCACCTCACCTCCGTGGACGATTTGCCGCCAGCCGCGGTCGCCGAGCGTCACTGCTTCGCGACCTTCGAGCTCCTGGCTATCGTGTGCGTGCCGCTGTTTGCCGACAACCGCCTTCAGGCCATCGCCTGCTTCGCCGCGTCTCGTGAGCAGCCGGACTGGCGGTCGGAGCACCTCGGGTTCTTCTTCGGAGCCGCCGAAATCCTCGCCTCAGCAACTTACCGCCTCCGCACCGAGCTCGACCTCGCCGCCAACCGTGAGTGGCTCGAGCTCGCGCAACGCGCGGGCCACAGCACCGCCTGGGAGTGGAACCCGGAGGACGACTCCCTGACCTTTTCCAGTTCGACCGCCGAGGTCTTCGGGATCGGCGTTTCGCTGCTCCCACGCACCGGCTCCGGGCTGCTCGAGTTCATCCCCACCGCTGACCACGAGCGCATCGCCCGTACCTTTCGAAAAGTCTTCAAGACCGGCGAGCCCTACGAGATGGAGCACCGTTTCCTGGTGCCCGGACGCGACCCGGTCTGGGCGATGGTCCGTGGCCAGGTTCAGATGGATGACAGCGGGCGCGTCACCCGTGTTTTGGGGGTCTCGGCCGATATCACGGTGCGCAAGCGCGCCGAGAGCGAACTCAAGAGGGCGAAGGAACACGCCCAGGTTACGCTGGCTTCGATCAGCGATGGTGTCGTCCGCACCGATGCCAGCGGCCGCATCGACCTCCTCAACCCATCGGCCGAACGAATGCTCGGTATCAGATTGCACCAGGTCCAGGGCCAACTGGTGTCTAGGGTCTACCAGGGTGTCAACATCGACTCCAGGAAACCGCGGCCCAACGTCGTCGAACAGTGTCTTGCCTCGCGCCACGTCATCGAGCCCGCCGACGCCACGCTGCTGAAGCTTGCGGATGGGACGGAGCTGGCGGTGCGCGAGAGCGCGGCGCCGATCCTGGACGAAAACGGCGAGCTCATGGGTGCGGTGCTGGTCTTTACCGACGTGTCGCAGCTGCGCACCCTCCAGCAGCGGATGGAGCACCTCGCCACCCACGATCCGCTGACCGGCCTCATCAACCGCCGCGAGTTCGAGCTGCGTCTCGCGGAGGCGATCGCCGATGTGTCGACCAGCCTCAGACAGCATATCCTGTGTTACCTCGACCTCGACGAGTTCAAGGTCGTCAACGACACCTGCGGCCACAGCGCCGGCGATGAGCTCCTGCGTCAGCTCACCTCGGTCCTCAATGCGGTGGTACCGAGCGGTAACACCCTCGCCCGGCTTGGTGGCGACGAGTTCGGAATGCTGTTCACCAACTGCGACACATCGGATGCCGAGCATCATGCGCAGACAGTGATCGACGCGGTCCGCAGCTTTCGTTTCCAGTGGGAGGATCGGGTGTTCGAGGTCGGCGCCAGCATCGGCATCGTGCCGGTGGCGGGTGGCAACGGCAACCTCGCCGAGCTCTTGAGCGCGGCCGATTCCGCCTGCTACGTGGCCAAGGACCGGGGGCGAAACCAGATCCACGTCAGTCGGGTCGACGACTCGGCGATCATTTTTCGGCACACCGAGATGCGATGGATCGAACGCATCAACCGCGCCCTCCAGGAGGGCCGTTTCCGGCTCTTCAAACAGCCGATCCGTCCCCTCCAGCAAACCGGTGGTCCAGAGCTCAACGAGCTGCTGCTCCGTCTCGTCGACGCCGAAGACAGGATCGTCACGCCAAGCCAGTTCATCACCGCGGCCGAACGCTACCGCATGATGCCGGTCATCGACCTGTGGGTGGTCGGCGCCGCGCTCGACTCGATCTCCAAATTCGGTGGCGCCGGCGACGAGCTCTCGGCGGCCTTCACCATCAACCTTTCGGGACAGAGCTTCGGAAACGTCGAGCTCAAGAATCTCATCCTCGATGAGTTCGATCGACTCGAAATTCCGCCGCGCAGCGTCATGTTCGAGATCACCGAAACGGCGGCGATATCCAACCTCTCGATGGCGCTCGAGTTCATGCAGTCGTTGCGCGACCGGGGCTGTCGTTTCATTCTCGACGATTTTGGCAGCGGGCTGTCGTCGTTCCGATATCTCAAGAGCCTCGACGTCGAGTTTCTCAAGATCGACGGCGAGCTCGTGCGCGAAATCGCCCGCGATCCCATTCAGCGCGAAATGGTTGCCGCGATTCACCGCATCGGCGAGTCAATGGGCATCCAGACCATCGGCGAGTGGGTCGAAAACTCGGAGATCGAAAACACGCTCCGGGAAATCGGCGTCCACTACGCCCAGGGCTGGGGTATGGGGCGGCCAGAGCCGTTCGAGGTCTAATCCGAATTCCGAAATCGATGAGTAGCCATCTCACGCAACTCCGGAAGAGCCCAGATTAGATGCCGCGTTGCGGCATTTTCGATCTTCCACAATGGTCGAAGCCCGAGCCTGCAGATACCTTCTCGGGTCGCCGTTCGATCTTCAGCAAACTCATTGTTATGAATATCTTGATTTGATCATAACGGTCCATGACGGCGACCCCCGCTTGACACCGTTGCCGCACTGCGGTATACAGAGAACGAGACGCCGCAGGGCGGCAATTCGCACCCGGCTCGCCAGCGGCACTGGAGACAGGCCATGATCAGACTCATCAAGAGATATGGGAGCCGCAAGCTGTACGACACCGAGGAGAGCCGCTACGTCGCTCTCGACGAGCTCGCGGGCTGGATCCGCGCCGGCCAACAGATTCGCGTGATCGACAACAAGACCAGCGACGACGTGACATCGCAGACTCTCACTCAGATCATTTCCGAGGAGGGACGCAAGGGCACCGCCCTGCTGCCGAACGAACTCCTCCACGAGCTCATCCGCATCGGCGAAGAGGCGGTCTCCTCCGGCGTCGAGCAGATTCAACACCGAATGGACCGGCTCGTCCAGGCATCGATCGACCGGATCGGACCGGTGCGCCGCGCGCGTGAGGAGATGGCGCGTCTCCGGCAGCGCCTCGAAGATCTCGAAGGTTCGCTCGCCGCCATCGACACCGAGCGGCAGGAACCTGCGCCCAAGATACCGCCGAAAGAGGAGACATCCTGACGCGGCGCCACTGTCGGGGCACAGCGGTACGCCGCGCGGTTCCGCCAAGCGGCGGTCCCGGGCGCACGCCGATCGGAGGTGCCGATTTCGCCACGCTCACGTCCACTCGCGTCGAGGAGGCTTGGAAATGATCGAGTCCCAGAGGACCGCAGCAGAAAGCTGGTGAGTTATGCGGGCTAAGATCGGTCTTGCCCTTGCCGGTGGCGGGCCTGAGGGTTCAATCTACGAGATCGGTGCTGTGCGGGCTCTTGACGAATCCATCGAGGCCCTCGATCTCAACGATCTCCACGTCTACGTCGGGGTGAGCGCGGGCGCTTTCATCACCGCCTGCCTTGCCAACGGGCTCACCACCGCCCAGATGTGCCGGGCGATCGTCAAGCCCGAGCCGGGCGAGCACCCCTTCGTACCCGAGAACTTCCTGGCTCCGGCAGTCGGTGAGTTCCTCCGCAGCGGGCTCAAGGTGCCGCGGCTTCTGGCGGAGGCCATCTGGCACATGTTGACCCACCCGACCGATGCGAGCCTCTTCGAGCCGATGGTGCGCCTGTCGCGCGCGTTGCCGGTCGGGATCTTCAACAATCAGCCGATTCGTGTCTACCTCAAAAAGATCTTCAGTATGCACGGCCGCACCGACGACTTTCGGAAGCTGCGGCGAAAGCTGGTGCTGGTGGCCACCGATCTCGATTCCGGGCGCCCGGTGCGGTTTGGCGAGCCCGGTCTCGACCACGTACCGATCTCGTCCGCAGTCCAGGCCTCGACGGCGCTGCCTGGACTCTACCCGCCGGTGCTCATCGACGGACGCCACTATGTCGACGGCGTCCTCCTCAAAACCGTGCACGCCTCGGTCGCCCTGGACGGCGGCGCCGATCTCGTCTTGTGCGTCAATCCGATCGTGCCGGTCGACACCATTCGTTCGGTCGAGCTCGGGGTGATGCGTCGCGGTCGGCTCACCGACCGTGGTCTTCCAACCGTGCTTGCACAGACCTTTCGCACTCTCGTCCACTCGCGAATGGGGGTCGGTCTCGCGGCGTACGAGACACGGTACCCGGACAAGGACATCCTCGTCTTCGAACCCCGGCGTGATGATTACGAAATGTTTTTCACAAACGTGTTCTCTTTTGCAAATCGAAAAAAGATCTGTGAGCACGCCTACCACAGCACGCGCAGCAAGCTGCTGCGCAACCGGCAACGGATCGAGCCGATCCTCGAGCGGCACGGGCTCCGTCTTCGAACCGAGATCCTCGAGGAGCATCGGGATTTGTGGGAGTCCGTCGAGCTCAACCGGCGGCGCCGCCCGCGACCTTCGCATATCCAACAACGGCTGGAAAAAGCCCTCGCCCAGGTCGAGAATCTGGTCGCGGGAGAATCCTGACCTTGGGCTCTGCTACCGCGGCGCTCGAATCCTCGAATAGAGGTCGCGGGCGAGTCCCGCGTCCAAATCCTTGAGGGCGCGTTGTGAATTCATCGCACCCTCGATGTCATCGAGGAACAACCTGGCGAGCCCGAGGCTGTAGTGCGCGCGCGCGTTGGCCGGATCGATCTGGATTGCGGCTTCGAAGGCCTGCGCCGCCCCCTCGAAAAGCCCCATGTGGTAGCGCGCCACCCCCAGGCATAGGAGCGCTCCGACGTCTTCCGGTTGCATCGACACGGCTCGCCAGCAGGCGTCCGCGGCCTCTTCGTGGCGTTCGAGGATCTCATAGGTCACACCGAGCTCGACCAGGGCGGGGATGAGCTCCGGATCGCGGACCGCGGCGTTGGCAAAAAGCGAAGCCGCCTCCTGGTATCGGCCCTGTTCCCTGGCAATCTGCCCCAATGAGAAGAGCGCTCCCGCATTGCCGGGCCTGAGCTCCAGGGCCTTTTCAAACCACGACCTCGCGTCGGCAAGCTGACCCAGCGCCGCCGCCGCCGACCCCAGTCCCACCGAGGCCTGGAACCGGAGCTCGCTCGTATTTGCGAGATCGAGAGCATTGAGGTAGTGGTCCAGAGCCGCCGACGGATCGCCCGCCTCCATGGCAACATAGCCTCGCTTGAGGGCGTCAAGCGACGGAGCGGGGCTCATGCCCTGTGGCGGTTCCGGGGCGCTTGACCACACCGCGGGCGTCAGCATGATCAGTAGCGCCGCCACGAAGACACCTCGTCCGCTCAAGGTCATGGACACTCCCTCCGGTCTCAAACGCACCACCACCATATTACCCACGATCGGGTCCCCCGGGATGAGATGCAACGAGAACGGCCCAAATACGTATGTATTCGTTGAACACGAATGATCTGACGGAACTCGGCACCACCATATTGGAGGCAGAACCCATGGGAACGAATCGGTTTCGGCGAGGGTTGTCCCGGTGCAGCTCACTGGTGGTTCTCGTCGCCCTGGCAGCGCTGCCGGCAACCCTTCGAGCGCAGGCAAACTCGAACTCCCGAGTGGTCGTGATTGGCGAGGTCAAGGGAGCGGCCAACACCGTTACCGGCTTTCTCCAGCACCTCGGTCTGATCGACGAAAACCTCCACTGGTCCGGGGGCGACGCCATCCTGGTACAGACCGGCGATCTCGTCGACGGTGGCGAAAAAGTTCGATCCACTCTCGATCTGTTTATGAGGTTGCAGGACGAGGCACCTGGGGCCGGGGGAAAGGTCATCGTCCTGATGGGCAACCATGAAGTGATCAACATCCTCGGTGAGCTCACCGAAGTCAACTATCTTGCCTTTCAGGATTTTGCCGGACCGGATTCCGAGGCCCGCCAACGGCAGTTCTGGGAGGACTGGACGTCGTGGAAGGCCGGCCGCGCAGAGGCGGTCGGATCGGCCTTTGCAATTGACGCCGCGATGCGAGACGAGTGGTTCGCAATCCACCCGCCGGGTTGGGTCGAGTACGTCGAGTCCATGCGTCCGGATGGCGTGTACGGCAAGTGGTTGCGGTCACTTCCGGTGGCGCTGAAGCTCGGCGATGTGCTCTTTATCCACGGCGGCCTGAGTCCGTCGATGACGGGCATGGACATCGATTCCATCAACCGTCGCGCCGCCGAGGAGATCCGGCGCTTCGACGACCGCCGCGCGTCGATGTCCGGCGCAGGTCTCTGCCTTCCAATCTCATCGGCTCGTGAGATGGTCGAGGTGATCAACGAGGAGGCGATCTACGTCAATGGCCTCGGCGGTAGCAAACGCAGCCGCGAAAAGGCCCGCGTCGATCAATTGCTCGAGATCCAGGATCTCGGCCAATGGGGCTCGTGGTCGGTGCTCGACGACGAGGGCCCGCTGTGGTTTCGCGGCGCCTCTCTGTGGTCGGAGGATGAACGCGGAGCTCAAATGGCCGCAATCCTCGCCGAGTTCGGGGTCGAGCGCATGGTGACCGGCCAGTCGGACGGCAAGGAACATCTGATCCGCTCGCGTTTTGACAACAGTGTCCTGCTGGTGTCGGTCGACATGTCCGACGATCCATGGGCGGGCGGTGGCAAACCGGCCGCGGTCGAGATCCTGGACGGTGATTTTTTCGTGCTCACGCTCGCCGGCCGCCAGCCGTTGTTCAGCGGAGGAGCTCGAACTGCAGATGCCGGAACACAGGTGGCAGCGAAGCGCGGACCAGACTGAGACGAATGCCGGCCTTGCGTCTGCCATGCTCAGTGCTGCGAATATGCGTCGGAGAAAGCACCTGTCCGCCACCCCTTCGAGGCGGCTTGGTGTGCTGAATGTGCTAGGGTTTCCACATCATATGTTGACATTGAGTTTCAATCGATTCGAGCGGAGTCGTGCCGAAAGGGGTCGACCAGCCGCGGCCGGGTATCCGGCGGCGGCATGGGAAAGGAGAGGATCGTGTCACCAGTGAGCATCATGAAGTTGGTACTTGTCGGATTCGCCGTATTCGGTCTGGCCGCCTGTGGCGTGACTGCGCACCATGAAGTGGCGATGCCCGAGGGCAAGATTCCGATCACAACCTCGTCAGACGACGCTCTCGAGTCGTACCTGAAAGGGCGCTGGTTGCTCGAAAACCTCCGCGCCACCGACGCCCGCGAGTATTTTCTGAAGGCGGTCGCGGCGGACCCGGGCTTCGCCCTCGCCCACCTCGGGGTCGCCAACACCTCACCCACCAACCAGGACTTCTTCGCAGCCCTGCGCCAGGCCGTCGACACGGCGCCGGGCGCCAGCGAGGCCGAACAGCTGCAGATCTCCGCCTTCGAAGCCGGGGTCAACGGCGAACCCGAGGCACAGCTGACCGACCTCGAGGCGCTGGTGGCCGCCTACCCGGAGGATGAACGGGCGCACAATCTCCTCGGCCTCTATTATTTCGGGCAGCAAAGCTGGGAGCGGGCGATCGCCGAATTCAGGACGGCGATCGATATCAACCCCGACTTTGCGTCACCCTATAACCAGCTCGGCTACGCGCTGCGCTTCGTCGGCGACTACCAGGGAGCCGAAGAGGTGTTCCAGCGGTACACGGAGATCATTCCGGACCAGCCGAACCCCTACGACTCCTACGCCGAGCTGTTGATGAAAATGGGCCGCTATGAGGACTCGATCGCAAGCTATGAAAAGGCGTTGGAGATTGACCCGAACTTCGTCGCCTCGTATGTCGGAATCGCCAACAACCAGATGTTCATGGGCGCACTCGAGGAAGCCCGCGAGACCCTCACACGACTCGAGGCGGTCGCCCGCAACGACGGCGAACGCCGCCAGGCGTGCACCTGGAAGGCGGTCAGCTACCTCCACCAGGATGATTTCGATCTTGCCCTGGCCGAAATTCGACGCCGGTACGACATTGCGGCGGTGATCGACGACCGTGCCGCGATGTCCGGCGACCTCAACCTCACTGGGACCATCCTGTTGCGCGCCGGCCGCGCCGACGAAGCGCTCGAAGCCTACGAGGCCTCGGTCGAGATGGCCGCAAGCTCGGACGCCACCGAGGAGGTCAAGGAAGCGGTCGAGCGCAATCTCGCCTTCGACATGGCGCGGGTCGCACTGTGGAAGGGAGACGTCACTGTTGCATCCGAGCTGGCGGCCGGATACAGGATAGACGTCGAAGTCCACAACGTTCGCTTCGAGATCCAACGATCACACGAGCTCAACGCCATGGTCGCCCTGGCGGAGGGCGATACCGACGAAGCCCTGATCCAACTCGAGCAGGCCAATCAACAGAACCCGCAGGTGTGGCTGCTCAAGGCACGCGCCTTCGCCGCCATGGGTGATCTGGATTCCGCCCGTATGGCGTGTCAGCAGGTCATCAACTTCAACCAGTTGAATGTCAACCTCGGGCTGGTTCGCAACACCGCCGCGGAGATGCTCGAAAGCCTGTGAAGACCCCGGCGGGCCCGTACCGCCAAACGGAGTTAAGGCATGCGCCGGTCACAACTCGAATTGACCGTTATCATCCTCGCTATCCTGCTGCCGATGGCCGTCGATGCTCAACAGGAAGAGCCGGTCGTCGAGCTCGGAATCGATCGCGCCGGGTTGCCGGCGCCGGTCGACGGATTCGAGGGAGTCACCGGCGGGGTCTTTCAGGACGGCCGCATCTACATCGCGGGTCAGCCCGACGACGAAAAACTGCGCCAATTCCAAAAGCTCGGAGTCACGGCCGTGGTCAATCTGCGGACGCCCCAGGAGATGGACAACCGCGACCGGGTGCCCTTCGACGAGGCCGCTCTCGTGACCAGCCTCGACATGGAGTACGTTCACATCCCGCTCGGCGGCGATGACTACCCATATACTCCGGAAGCTGTGGCCGCCTTTGCGGCCGTTCTCGAACGGCATGCCGGCCCGGTATTGCTGCACTGTACGGTGGCATGGCGCGCCAGTTACTTGTGGGCGGCATACCTGATCCACTACCACGACTTCCAGTTGGCCTCCGCGCTCGATCGCGGTGAGGCGATAGCCATCGGTCCATCCCCTCTTCAGGGCCTGCTCGATCGGCCGCTGTCGATGAGCTACGACGAATAACCCGTCTGCCGTCCGACTCGATCCCCGCGCATTCGACCGTTTTGCGATAATATGTGCATAGTGGTGCCGAGAGATCGGCGCCTCGCGTCCAAGGTCGGCGTCCGATCCCGGGCGCGGCGTCACTCCGGTCAGACGGGTACAGAACCCGGCCGAAGCGCACGACGCGGTTATGACCTGAATCTTTGGGGGATCGGTTGTGAACGAACACTCCGGAGTCACCGGCTACGATGAGGAGCGACTGATCCTCAAACGGTATCTGTCGGACGAAATCGCGCCGATGATCTTCGCCAACAACGCGTCGGAGCTGTTCGAGGTCCCCACCGAAGTTGTCGTGACCGAGATCCACTCCTGGCTCGGCGACCAGATCAGCGGCGCGAGCACGATGTCCGCCTCCGATCTTCTCTACCACGCCGCGACCAAGCTCCACCAGCTCGGTGTCCTCGAATTGATTCCGCGAGAAGCGGTGATGCAGTACCTGGCAAGATTGCAGCCGCACCTGCTGAACCTGTGCCCGCCCGAACAGCGCCGGGGCCTCGAGGAAAACTTTCAACATCTCGAGCGCAGCACGGGTATCAGCGGCGGCAAGGTCGAGGTCCTCCACAAAAAGGGCCCCGGAGGCCAGGGGGGGCACGGCGGATACGGCGGCGCGCCACAGGGTGGCTACGCGGGTCCTGCGGCCTACTCTGGGGGCGGGGTTGGTCCGATGCCCGGGGGAGGTATGGCGCGGGTCGCGGCCGACCCCCTCGCCATGCAGCGCCTCAACTTGCTCCTCGATCACCTCCAAAAATCGGTAGCGGCGGCCGGCGCCGGGCAACCCGCCGCACCCACCGGAAACACCAGTGCGGTCCTCGCCCACGTCGTCGAAGAGGTCGCCGCACAAGCGGGCAGCTCGAAGGAGCTCGAGACACAGCTCGGCTACCTGCAGGGCCTGGGCGTTGAAAACCTTGGCCAGGGGCTCTTCCAGGCCCTCAGCCGGGGCCTGCCCGACTGGGCACCTCCGCCGCATTCCGAGGTCGCCGGCAAGGAACCGCCGGCCGGCGCCACCCGTGCCATGCGCAAGGTGGTCAATCTATCGAAAGATCCCAAAGAGCTCCTGCAGCGCTTCAAGGAGCTGGTGAGCGTCGCGGTCGAGGAGTTCAACGGGGGTTCACTGGGGCGAGCGGTGACGATGCTCGATCTCGCCGAACGGATGATCGCGCAGAAAGAGGTTGACGTCGCGATCTCAAGCTCCGTGATCGAGGAGTGCTACCCGAAACTCGGCCTCAAACAGCTGAGCGCAACCGCCGATGACGCGGACAAACGATCGCTCCTCCGCCGGGTCATGAAATTCTTCCCGAAGTTGCGGATCGGCGAGTTGTTGGATGAACTCAAAACCAGCGAGGACCGCGAGCGGCGTCTTGAGCTCCTGAAACTCCTCAGGGCACACGGCGACGACGCGAGGGAGGCGGCAGTCGAAGTGCTCGAATCGTCGGTCAATGGTTCGGACCCTCAGCCGTGGCACGTCGAGCGCAACCTCGTCTATCTCATGCGTGCGATTCCCGTATCGCACGAAGGCGACATTGAAAGGGAAATCGACCTTCTGGTCCAGACTTCGGACCTTACGAAGTCTATGCCGCTGGTGCGCGAGAGCATCACCTCGTTGATCCAGCTCGACCATCCGCGCGCACACACCACCCTCGACGCGCGCGTCAGCGAGCTCGAGGACGTGCTCATGGGGCACTCGACGATCTCCTTCGACATCAAGGAGATCCGCTGGCTCCTGAGCAATGCCATCAAGCTCCTCGCACAGAGCTCCACAGAATCGGCCCGTTCGATCGTCGTCACCCACGGTCTCAAGGACGACCCCCAGCTTGGTGACACCTATGCCCGGCTTGTGGCACTGAGCGATTTCGATCTCTCCGAAACACCGGAACAACTGCACCGCCTCCTGGATGCGCTGCAGGCCGAGCTGCCGCGGAGATTTCTCGGCGTGTCGGTCAAAAACCCGCGCAAGTCGCAAATCGTCGAGTACCTCATCTCCGCCGTTTCAGGCACCAACACCCCGGCGGTGCACACGATACTCGGCGATATCATCAAGAGATTTCCTGACCAGCCGTTTGCAAGAACCGCAGAAAAGGCTCTCGCCAACATGGGTCGCCCCGTGGCGCCAAAAAAGGAGCCGAGCACCAACGACTCGGTCACCCTGTCGGGAGACCTGAAGCTCTTCGGCCTTCCAAACGTTCTCCAAAACCTCTCCGACACCAGGGTCACCGGAGCTATCAAGATCTTCGATCAGGGCGGCGCCCAGACCGCCGAGATCCGGCTTGCCTCGGGCGACCTGGTATCGGCATCGGTGGGCAAGCTCGTTGACGACATCGCCATCTACCAACTCCTTCAGCGCCCGATCGAGGGCCGCTTCGTGTTTGTCAACGAGGAGGGATCGGGTGCCGAGCACCGCTCGGCGAAGACTTCGATGTCGATGATGTCGCTGCTGCTCGAAGGCATGCGTCGTTACGACGAGTTCAACCGCGCCCTTTCCCTCGTCGCAGACGAGGCCCGCTTCAAGGCATCGGGAAAGAAACCAACTGATGTCAAGGAGGACGCGGACCCGAAGCTCGCTAAGACGGTCTGGGGTCACGCCGCACGCGGCGTTCCGCCCACCGTCTGTGAGGCCGAGCTCGGTCTCGACTGCTACCGGGTTCGGCGGTTGTACGAGCACTGGGTCACCGAAGGCTCGCTGATTGTGGCCGACGAAGCGCCTCAGGCGCCAGCAGGGAGCTGAAGCTCGGGGCTCGACGTTCGAATTCGGATTGAAAAACTGAAAAATCTGGAGCGTCGGATCACTGTAACCTGCAAACCGTGGGGGATCAGCCGCGTTTCTTGAGCGCAAAGGCGTGGATCGTGCGGCCGTCGACGAGGTACTTTTGCTCGAAACCGGTGACCGGTAGTGCGGAAAACGCCTTCACCGGGTCGACTTCAACCAGGCCCGGTTCAGAACTCAGGACCTCCGAAATGACCGCTGCGTATTCGTCGTGGTCGGACTTCACCAGCAGGAGACCACCCGGAACCAGTGCGCGGGTCAAAGCCGCCACGTTTTCCGGTTTGAAAAATCGACGTTTGTGATGGCGCTTTTTTGGCCACGGGTCGGAAAACAGGACGAAGAACGTGCTGACCGATTCCTCGGCGAGCAACCGGAACAGGAGGTCCTCGCCGGTGGTGCGGATAAGTCTCACATTGTCGATCCCGCGCCGCGCAGCACGCTCACAACATAGTCTGTGGTACTTTGCGGACCGTTCCACCGCAACCAGGTTGCGCTCTGGACGAGCGGCGGCCAACTCGAGCAGGAACTTGCCCTTGCCCGCGCCGATTTCGACGTCGCAGGGGCCCTGGCGTGCAAAAAGCTGCGGCCACACGAGCGGAATTGCGACCTGGTCGAGATCGACGTCGATCATCCGTCGCCGGCGTCGTCGGTGAGTCCCAGGTGAACCATTTCGATCCCGAGGTCATCGGCGAACTGCAACACCATTTCGTCGCGGTAAAACTCACCGAAGACGACGCAGCGGATTCCGGCATTGACGATCAGCTTGAAGCAATTGAAGCACGGCGATGCTGTGACAAAGATCTGTCCGCCCTCGAGGCGGGTGCCGTGGCACGCCGCCTGGACCAGCGCATTGGCTTCGGCGTGGACTGTTCGGATGCAATGGCCGTTGTCCATCAGACAGCCGGCCTCGGTGCAGTGCGGCGCGCCTCGGATCGACCCGTTGTAACCGGTCGAGAGGATCGCCTTGTCGCGGACGATTACTGCGCCCACGTGCTTGCGCGGACACGTCGACCTCGTCGCTGCCTGCACGGCGAGATTCATGAAATAGCGCTCCCAGGTCACTCTTCCCATGGCGCGAGAGTATAGCGTGTTCTCGCCCGGAGGCCGATGCGCAGAACGTTAGATCGTTACACGCTGAACGTTCACAGTGCAGAGGGGAAAAGGGGCAGAGGGGAAAAGGAGATACGGCGCGGAGGAGCAATGGGAGGCTGGGCGGTCCCCTTTTCTCCTTTTCTCCTTTTCTCCTTTTCTTCTCAGTCTGACCGGAAAAGCGGCGGCGTTCCAACGTTCTAACGTTCTAACGTTCAACGGCTCCGGTAATTGCCGATCCATCCGAGAGCGTGAAGTGCCAACGTACCGTCACCCGGGTGCCGCTCGACGGCATTTGCACCTGGCCGCTGGTGATCCGCTCGCTCGGGCCGATGTAGATCTCCGAAAATCGGACACCGTTGGCGCGTTCGAGGTCGCCGTCACGCCAGTCGTCGCCACTGGCCGTGCCGAGGCTCACGCGATCGAAGGACCCAGGTTCGTTGGCTTGAACCCAGCCTTCGTCGACCGAGACCTGCACCCAGTTGCCGTGATTCGACACGGCGGTGACGAACGGACCCGAATTGACGACCGTCACCCGCAACGTGCGCCCTTCGCGGTCGACATCGACCTTGAGCTCCGGGGCCGGACCCTCGCCCCCGAGAAACCGAAGGAAAGTCTCCCGCCCAAGCCCGAGGGACCGTTCTTCGGGCGGCAGCGTCACCAGGTCCCAACCCGCCACCTCGGGCAGAACGAGGCGGTGAATCTCGGCCAGCGCGGCGTGCAGCCGGGCAGCGTCGAACCATCTCACGGCCACGCTTTCGCCCTGTTTCCAGTCGCGGCCGCTCCAGGTCGCGGCACGCTTGAAGACGAAGCTTCGGTCGAGGGATGACGAGGTGGAAGCCGTAGCCGTTCGTTCCTCGGTCAGCAAATCGAGATCCTCCCCCGGCCCAGCCAACGGAGGCTCGGTCCGAGGCGTCAGCACGACGGCCAGCCGAACCCGGACGCCGGTGCCGGCAAGCCGTTCGAGCTTCTTTGCGAGGGGCAAGGGATCGAGCTCGCCGACGCCCCGGAGATCGGCGCCGTCGGTACCGAAGGCTGGCACGACGCATGCCCGCGCCGCCTCGGCCACCTCTACGGCCGCGTCGCGCTGAAGCTGATCGAAACTGAAGAGTGGAACCACCGGCACTCCCGAGGCCTCGGTCAGCGAAATCACAAACTCGTCAAGACCTTGCGCGAGCTGCGGCATGTCGAGAATCACCTCGGCCGGGATCTCGCCGTCGAGCTCGGCTTCGAGACCTCGCCACACCGCATCGGCGGCCGCCGTACCGAGGCCGTCGCGAACGCCGCTGACCTCGAGCGCGATTGCGACCGGGATCGGTCCTTCGACCGGCGGGGCGGCGCTCAACCGCAACAGGGGCATGGCGCCTTCGAGGTCGAGGATCCCGCGACGAACCACCACCTCGTCCACGCCCAGCGAATGGAGGCGCTCCGCAGACTCACTGTTGAGCCCGTCTTCGCCAATCCACACGACGACACGCCGGGGCGTGGGCGCAATCTCCCGGAACGAGTTGTCGCTGTCCCCACAGCCGAAAAGCACAACGGCAACGATGACCCCAGCAACGAGCCGATGAGACATACGGGCTACCGTATTCATTGGATTATCCTAACAAAGGTGAGGGCAGTCATACTCGGTTTTTTTTCAGTCGGCCAGTTCTTTCCTGCGCAGGCTCCGCGAGGTCGGAAATTCGAGCCGCACCCTGAGACCTTGTTCACCGTTTGCGGCGGAGACGCTCCCATGGCACCGCACTACCACCTGGTTGACCAGGGCAAGACCGAGACCGCTGCCGGCCGTGGTGGTCGAAAAATGCGGGGTAAACAGGTCGGGCATGCGGTCTTCCGGAACACCACCGCCGCTGTCCTCCACCTCGAGCACCACCCGCTCACCCTCCGACCGTAGACGCAACACGACCGTTCCCGGCTGGCCGGAGAGCGCGTCGAGGCTGTTCTGAACGAGGTTGGCGAGGGCACGGCGCAGCCATTGGCGGTCGCCCGAGACGGGTGGCGCCGATTCGACCACACGCTCGATGTCAATCCCGCGACGCGCGAGGACCTCGCTACCACTCGGCACCTCGGCAACGAGTTTGGCCAGGTCAACTGGCTCGGTCTCCCAGCTCTCCAAGGCCACGAGGTTCGAAAACGAGTTTGCGGTCTCCCTCAAGCGTTCGACCTGGACAGCGATTTCCCGACAGGCCTCCCTGGTCAGCGCCGGAAGGCCGCGATCGCCTCTCTGGATTGCGGCCTCCAGTTCCTGGGTCCAGAGACGAATCGGCGTCAGGGGGTTCTTGATCTCGTGGGCGACTATCCTGGCCAACTGGTTCAGCTGCTGGACGCGATCGGCACGCACCAAATCCGTTACATCGTCGACAACCGCCACAAGCCCGAGCGCACCATCCGGAAACGGCACCCCGGCGACGCCGATACGCCACGTCAAATCACTGCCGGGCTGCGGCTGAACGGTTTTTGCCGCCGATCCGCCAATACTGGCTTCTTCGACAACATGCCGCAGCTGCTCGAGGAACATTTCCCCGTAATCCTCCTGGTATCTGACGGCGCTCGGGTTGGCGAATCGTTCAGAGCCGTCGGGCTCGAGCACGACCACCGCCGGTTCCAGGGTTTTAAGGGTGATGCGGAGCAGCTCCTCCTGGTAGCGCAGGCGGAGCTCGCGATGCTGTACCTCCTCGTTCATCGACCTCACGGCATCCAACACCTCGGCGAGATCGGTCTCTCGAGGGCGCCGCAGCTCGCCAACCGGCTCACCGTCGAGTAGCTTGCGCGACAGCGTCACCAGCTCTCGCAGCGAGGTGCTCAGCCGCTGCTCGACCTGGTTCGTGAGCACCAGCGCCAACAGAGCCGAGAGGAGCGCCCCCGTGAGCAACCAGTCCACCGCCCCGAGGTCCGCGCCCGTCCGGACCGGATCGGAACGGTACAGGTGCACGAGAAAGCGATTCCCCTGCAGGTCAACCGGGCCCGCGGCCACCAATCGGTTCCGCCACCTCAGCACGGTGGAATCGTCCTTTCCGAGGAGGAAGGGGGGAACGGTCGCGGAGAGGGGAAGCTGGGGAAGCGCGCCTCTGATCACGAGGTCGGGGCGAGAGGCCGCCACCGACCAGATCCCGTCCCACAGAGTCACCTCGCCGCCCCACCCGTCCGCCAACCAGCGCGCCAGCTGGTCGTTGACGGCGAAACCGCCGCCGAGGTGGACCGCGGTGTACCGGGCGGCCTGGAGCGCATCGAGCCCGCGGTTTCGCTCGAGGTGCAGCTCCTGGGTAGAGATTCGCTGGTGGACGAAGAGCGTCATGATCGCGAGCGGCAGTACGACCCCTCCGGCAACCAGCAACCTGAGACGGCCGCCGAAAGTCGAAAGATACTGCCTCCCGAGCATCGGCGGCTTCGCGATCGCAGCGCCAAGGAGGGCCCACAGCAGGGCGATTGCGGAGCGAAGCACCCAATCCCACACCGACGCGTGGTGCGCCGCGGCGAGGACCAGCCATTGGCCCCGGCGCTCCACTCGAGCCAGCCTGCGATCGTCTCCGATAAAAATGCGCGCCCAACCGCCGCCGGCGTGGAAGAGCTCACCCGCACGTTTCGGGTCGAGACTCTTGATCTCCGGATGCAAGCTGGCCGCGACCTCCCCTGACCGGGTCAACGCCACAAACCACACCGGGCTGCTGCGCGCGTCCTCGACTGCCGATTCGGTTCGCCAGTCACCGAGAACGCTCCACGGCTCGGTCGCAACGCCGAGCTCGAGAAACAGCGGTGACGCGCCCTCGAAGTCCCACCGCCGCACCACCCGAACGCTCTCGCCCGCAGCCGCGAGGTCGCCCCAGCGAGAAACCTCGAATCCGGTCTCGTCGATCAGCACCAACTCTGACGGCGTCCTCCACTCGCCAAGCCGCCACCGGTCCGCAAGCGTCGGTGCCAGATCGGTGAGACGACACTCTGACGGCGGGACCGGCAGCAACGCATCGAGCCGCAGATCCCCTCGCGGCAAAACGACTTGAGAGTCCTCTCCGACCCGTGCTTCGAGCTCGACCGGAAGACGAACCGCATGCACCACGAGGGCCAACAACGCCAGCATGGCCGCGACGCGCAGCCTGCGCGCGAGCGTCATCGAAGCACCATCGCCGAATGGCCACCCGGACAACAGCCACGCCAGCGCCACCATCCACACACCGCCCCATCCCGGACGCAACAAATGTGCGGGAAGCCATTCGAAACGATCCAAGGGTGTGCTGAAGATCGCCAGCAGCGACGCGCCGGTCAGTGCCGCGACCACGATCGCCCGTGACCATTGCGCTTCGACCACGGCCGTCATCCGCCCGAGAGCGCATCCGCTCATCAACACCAGAGCGGCAAAGGAGAACGGGGACGGAGTTCCGACCGCCGCGAGGAGCGAGGCGCCCCCCGCAACGACCGCCGGCGCCGCCATCCAGGGCTCGAAAGCGATCGCGATCGCGGCGAGGAGAAACCAACCCGCCCAACGCATCTCGGACTTCTTCCAGGCGTCGGCGGAAATGACCGCGACCGGCACCGCTACCCCGGGTGCGGCTGCGGCCGTCACGGTCACTGCGTCGTCGTGCCGGACGCCGAGGACGAGCTCGCGGCCCCGCCCCGCCCGCATCCCCCAGATACTCGAGTCCGACAGCGGCGCGCGGTCGGACAGGATCACCGCACCGACAATGCGGCCGTCTATCAACAACGGGTCCCTCAGCCACAGATCAGCACCACCCGCGGACCACGCTACGCCCCACTGGCGTTGACCGAGCGGTCGCAGTCGATCGGGAAACGTCGCACCAACACCACCCCACGCGATCACCCGTCCGCGGTCGTCGGCAAGATAAATCGTGCGACCCGGCGCTCTACGGGCGCTGCGGTCAAGAACCGAGAACGGGTGTGCGGGATCCACCGCCTCACCGGAAGCGCCGAGCAACCTCAACAGTGTCTCGTCGGTGGCGAGCTCTTCACCCGCGGTCAGCATCCGCCGGCAGTGGTCCTCGAGCTGAGCCTTCAGCTGTTCTCGACCGGTTTCGACCCCGGCCGGCCACGCGGCGATGAGGGCGGCGACAGCGACCGCCGACCACGGCCACCACCCGCGCCCCTTTGGTCGCGCGAGAATGAGCATCGCCACGCACAACGCGAGCAGGGCGAAGGTTCCCGGGTTCCAATCCGGCCAGGGCCCACACACGGCAACCGCGGCCAGAGCGAGCAACCAGGATCTCAGTGACGATCGACCCGTTGCGGGATCTTCCATTGATGGGAGTATATCGCCGACCACTCAGACAACGTTCAAACGACTGAACGTTTTGACGTTAGAACGTTGGTCAACTTCGCATCAAGGCTTCGATGTCGTCGGCTGTCGTAGGAAGATCGGCCGACAGGTTTTCGGCGCCGTCAGCGGTGACCAGGAAGTCGTTTTCGATCCGTGCGCCGAGCTCCTCCCCGGGAAGGTAGATACCGGGTTCGTTTGTGATCACCATTCCCGCCTCGAGCTTCATGTCGTCGCTGCCGGGGTCGTGGGCATCGAGCCCGAGAGGGTGGCCGAGACCGTGGATGAAATACTGGCCCAGCGCGCCGCCATCGGCATCGCGGACCCCGGATTCCTCGAAGACACCGTAGGCGATTTTGCGCAGCTCGAAAACCGTCGCCCCGGGCCGGATCGCCTCGGCGGCGCGATCGTGGGCCTCGAGCACGAGGTTGTAGATATCTCTCTGGCGCGGCGTGAAGCGGCCGTTGGCGGGAAAGGTCCGGGTGAGGTCGCCGCAGTAGTAACCGTATCGCGCGCCGATGTCGACCACCACCAGCTCGCCGTCCCGACAGGTGCCGACATTCTGGTCGTAGTGCAGCGTGGTGGCGTTGTATCCGGATCCGACGATCGACGGAAACGCGAGGCCCTCCGCCCCCATCTCCCGAAACGCCGCGTAGACCAGCCCATCCACCACCCCTTCGCCGACACCCGGGCGTATTGCCCGTGCGGCGCGGCGCTGACCCTCGATCGTGGCCGCCACCGCCTTGCGCATGAGACCGATCTCGCCCTCATCCTTGATCACCCGCATCGCCGCCAGATGCTCGCCGAGATCCCTGACGGAAAACGACGGCAGGCGATCGCGCAGACTCGCGACAAAGCGGTGGGTCGGAGGCAGCTCGGCTCCGCTGCCGACCGGCGGCAGCTCGGTTGCGAGCACGGCGCCCGGCTCGCCGAGCCAACCCTGGAGACGGCCTTCGAGCCCGGGCACCGGACGGCGGCGTGCATCGAGCACGATCTCGGAAGGCTGCGTCGACAGGACCTCTTCAAAGCCCAGCTCCTCGGCCGCCTCCGCACCGGGGCCCCACTTCGGGCCGGTCCAGCGCTCGACGTTGGGGTTTCGCGGCGGCAGGAAGAGGAGATCGCCGCCATCACCGGGCCGGATCACGATGGCTGCATTCGGCAGCTCGACGCCACTCAAATAGAAGAAGTTCGAGCTCTGGCGGAAAGTTCCCACATCGCCGTATCCGCGGTCGTCTCCGGCCCCCCACAGCACCACCGTCGCGTCGCCGGTCCGCTCGCCCAGCCGCCGCCGGCGCTGCTTGTAGACCGCTTTCGGCTGCAGTTCCGCCGCATAGTTGCCGCCCCGCATGTCGTCCTGGCCCAAGGGTCACCTCCAGTCGAGTCGCAACAGTCTACTTGGCATATCAGAGGAATCAACCCGGGTCGTGGGCTTCGAGCTACGCGCCGTGCGCTGTGCGCTGGGAGCTGGGCCTCCTGCAAGACATGATTGGTCGATGTCGTCTTGTGGATTTGCATGAACCGCAACCACAAAGACACAAAGCCACGAAGGATTTCACCAAGATGATTTCCTTTGTGTTTTTCTTTGCGTCTTTGTGCCTTTGTGGTTGTGACGTTTCTGCGGCTGCGCGACCCCGCGAGAAGCTGGTATCAAACCCGTATCTCTCACCGTATCGCGGGCCACGAGAGCGAGGTGCTGGATTCTGCGGGTGAGTGCCAACAAATTGAAGAGCACATATCAGGACCCGCCCAAAGAAGAGGGCAGGGGCCATTCTCGTCCAACGGTCGCCGATTTTTTTCACGAGGCTCAGGTTTCTGCCCTAGAATCATCCGACGTCGCGGAGGGCGACCGAATCGAAAGGGGCATGATGAGAATCCTCGTCGCAACGTTGATCCTGTGCGTGAGCAGCCCTTGTTGGGCAGAGACCGGCATCCCGAGCCCGGCCGAGGTCGTCGGCCACGAGGTCGGCGCCGATCGCACTCTCATTCCCTACCCCGAGGTTCTCGCCTACCTCGAGACCGTGGCCGCGGCGTCGGACCGGGTGTCGATCGAGGATGCGGGCCGGTCGACCCTCGACAACCCGATGAAGATCGTGGTCCTGAGCTCCGCGTCCAACCAGGCGAAGCTGGACCGGTTGCGTGAGATCGCCAGACGCCTGGCCAGACCCGGGGATCTTTCGCCCGAGGCGGCGGCGGCTCTCGTCGACGAAGGAAAGGTCATCGCTCTGGTGACCTGCTCGATCCACTCCACCGAGGTCGGATCGACCCAGATGGTGACCGAGTTCGTGTACGACTTCGCAACCACCGACGATCCGGAAAAGCTCGCGTGGATGGAGGAGGCGGTTCTCTTGATCATGCCCTCCATCAACCCCGACGGCCAGATCATGGTTGTCGACTGGTACAACGAGTGGCTCGGCACAGAGTACGAGGGCGGTCGCATGCCGTGGCTCTACCACCACTACGTCGGCCACGACAACAACCGCGATTTCTACATGCTGACCCAGAAAGAGACGCGGGTCGTCAACGACGTCCTCTACCACCGCTGGTTTCCGCAGTCGTTTCTCGACGAACATCAGATGGGCTCGACCGGCCCCCGCATGTTCGTGCCCCCGCAGACCGACCCCCTCAACGAGGAGGTTCACTCGCTGATCTACCGCCAGGCCGATGTCCTCGGCACCAACATGAGCTTTCGACTCGAACAGGCCGACAAGACCGGCGTCGGCCACAACATGATCTTTGACAGCTACTGGCCCGGCGGCACCCGCAACACCGCATGGTGGAAAAACGTCACCGGGTTGCTGACCGAGGTCGCGAGCGCCCGCATCGCGACGCCGGTCTTTGTCGACCCCGGAGAGCTCCGCGGCGATGCGAAGGGATTGCCGGAATACGGCCGCCGATCAAACTTCCCGTCGCCCTGGCCCGGCGGGTGGTGGCGGCTGCGTGACATCGTCGAGTACGAGTTGATCGCCACCTGGGCCTTCCTCGAAGCCAACGCCGAGAACCGCGCTTCAATTCTCAACAACACCTACCGGATGGCGCGCTGGTCGATCGACAACGGCAAGGCCGAGCCGCCCTACGCGTTCATCATCCCACCCGGCCAGCACGACCCGGTTGCGGCCGCCAAGCTCGTGGACCTGATGCTGCTCCACGGCGTCGAGGTCGCCCAGAACTCCGAACCCCTCCACATCGGTTTTGCCGTGTACCCTGCCGGCACGGTAGTGATCCCCGCTGCGCAACCCTACCGGCCGTTTCTCTTGACCATGTTGCGCCCTCAGCGCTACCCGGAGGTCAAGAACTCGTCGGACGGAGGAATCCTCGAACCGTACGACGTCGCAAGCTGGTCGTTACCGCTGTCGATGGGTGTGGAGATCGTCGAGGCCGCCCAAGCCCTCGACGGTTCTCTCGTACCGCTGACCGAGCCGATCTGGCCGCAACCACAGATTGACGGCGCCGCCGCGGGCCATGTGATTCCAGCCGCCGCCGACAGCGCCTACGCGGCGGTCAACCGGCTTGCTCGCCGACGGTAAGACCGTCAACCGCTTCGCTGCCGACACGAACGCTGGACGGCGCGGAGACATCTACCTTTCGGCCGACGACGTCGATCCGTCCAGGTTGAAGGAAATCGCCGACGAGCTCCACCTGCCGGTGGTCCCGATGACCGAAGCACCACAAGGCGAGATGTGGCGGGTCGGCAGCGCCCGACTCGGCCTCTACAAGCCATGGGTGGCCAGCATGGACGAGGGCTGGACCCGGTTCGTGCTCGAAAACTACGAGTTTCCCGCTCACCAGCATCGCCAACCAGCAGATTCGCTCGGGTGGCTTCACCAGCCAGGTCGACGTGCTGTTGTTTCCCGACGTCGACCCCTCGATCATCGCCAGCGGCAAACCCGACACGCGACAGCCCCTCCAGCAGCTTCTGGTCTCCTCTGCCCCCGGCGTACAGCGGCGGCATCGACGATTGGTCAACCGATCGGGACGCCGAGAACTCGAAGGACAGCAAGACGACCAAAGGCGGCACGAGGATCAAGGAGTGGGTCGAAAACGGCGGCACCGTCGTCGCTCTCGGTTCATCGAGCGATTACTTCATCGAGCTCTTCGAGCTCCCGGTGAGCAACAGCCTGGCCAAGGTCTCGCGGGACGAGTTCAACTGTCCCGGATCGACCCTGAGGGTGTCCATGAACACCGAGAGTCCGCTGACCTTTGGTATGCGCCCCGAAGAGGCGATCTACTTTGCCGACTCCCCGGCTTATCAGACGCGAGTGCCCGATGCTCGTTTCGGCCGTACTGTCATCGCGCGCTATCCCGACGACGACAAGGACATCCTGATCGAGCGGCTACCTCGAAGGCGGCGAGCGGCTCGAAAAAAAGGCCGCTGCGGTGGAGTTTCAGGTCGGAAAAGGCAAGGTCATCCTGATCGGCTTCCACGCCCAACACCGTGCCCAACCGCTACGGACCTTCAAGCTCTTGTTCAATACGCTGTACAAGCTGGAAGCTGAATCCGGCGACTGATTCAGCGTTCTCCCACCCGGAGCGAGAAAAGGGGAAAAGGAGAAAAGGAGAAAAGGCGACCCTGCCCCACCGTGTGCTCCCATTCTCCCGTTCTCCTTTTCTCCTTTTCCCCTCTTCTCCTTTTCTTCTCTTGGATTCCCGGTTCATCCGACAGAACCAAAACCCCCACCCCCGGGGGTCTCTAGCACGAAACGGTCGCCGCGCTTGACCTCACAACCGTCGATGCCGGCGAGCTCGTGGCGGCGCCCATCGACGCCGATGATCACCTGACGACCCACCGCGCCCTCTCCGCCCCCCGCCATACCGTAGGGCGCGCTCACCCGGTGTTGGCTGAGGATCGAGAGTTCGAGCGGCGCCAGGAACTCGATCTCGCGCAGCAGACCGTCGCCGCCGCGCCACCGCCCCGCACCGCCCGAACCACGGCGGATCGCGAAGCGGTGCAGCCGCACCGGGTAGCGATGCTCGATCACCTCGGGGTCGGTAATCCGGGTGTTGGTCATGTGGGTGTGGACGCCGCTGGCACCGTCAAAACCCTCGACCGCCCCGCTGCCGCCGCCGACGGTCTCATAGTAGCCAAAGGTCCGATCACCGAAGCTGAGGTTGTTCATCGTGCCCTGGCTGCAGCCCGCCACCGCCAGCGCCTCGAGCAGGGTGTCCGCGAGCCTCTGGGAGGTCTCGACGTTGCCGCCGACCACCGCCGGACAGCGTTCCGGGTCGGCCACGTACACGGGTTTGAGGAGGCCGCGCGGGATGCGAATCTCGATCGGCTCGAGCAGACCCTCGTTGAGCGGCAAGTCCACGTCGAACAACAGCCGCAGGACGTACATCGTGACCGAGTGGACGATGGCCGGCGTGGCGTTGAGGTTTCCAGGGTGGACCGGCGCACTGCCCGAGAAATCGAACACCGCCCGGCGCCCCGCAATACTGAGCACCGCCACCAGTGGCGAGCCATCGTCGAGCAGTTGCCGGCCCTCGTAGCGTCCGTCAGGCATCCTCTCGAGCACCGTTTCGACCTGCCGCGCCGCCTGCCGTCTGAGGGCGTCCATGTGCTCGAGCACGTGATCAAATCCCACCGTTGCCGCCAGTCGCTCCAGCGCCTCGCGTCCGCGGTGAATCGCGGCCAGCATCGCCCGCAGATCGGCCAGATTGTCGGCCGGCGTCCGGGTCGGATACGGTCCCTCCGTCAGGAGCCGCTCGATCCGTTCCCACCGCGGTTTTCCCGCTTCGACGAGCAGGGTCGGCGGAATCACCACGCCCTCCTCGGCCAGCGATTTCGCATCCGGCGGCACCGATCCCGGCCGGATGCCCCCGATCTCGGCGTGGTGGGCGCGGCACGCGACGTAGCCGAGGAGGCTGTCCTCGAGATGAACCGGTGCCACCAGCGTCACGTCGGGCAGATGCGAACCTCCGTAGGCCGGGTGGTTGGTCACCACCACGTCCCCGGCGTTCATGGCGCGGTGCGCAACAAGCTCGCGAACGCAGAGCCCCATCGCCCCGAGGTGGACCGGGATGTGGGGCGCGTTGACGACCAGCCGTCCCGCCGGGTCGAGCAGGGTGCAGGAGAAGTCCTCCCGTTCCTTGATGTTGGTCGAGATCGCGGTCCGCCGCAGCATCTCGCCCATTTCGCGAGCGATCGATGAAAAGCGGTGGCTCATCAGCTCGAGCTCGACCGCCTGCGGGCGGCTGACGTTCGTTGCCCGCTCATCAGCGCTGTCGTCGCGTCCGGCGAGGAGACGAACTCCACCGTCACCCAGCGACTGCGCTCTCCATCCCGGACGCACGACCAGGGCGCTGTGCTCCTGCTGGATCAAGGCCGGGCCCACGGCCTCGGCCCCGGCAGCCATCTCGGCCGCCACGTAGCACGGCACCTCGCGCCATGCCCCTCCGATGAAACAGCGCTGGGATCGCACCGGATCGATCGTCGTCAATTTCACCCCGGTGTCCGCAACAACCGGCTCGACCTCCGGCCTGCGGCTGCTCACGACCACACGCAACGACACCACCTCGATACCGCGCTCTCGAGGACGGTAGGAAAAGAGCCGGTAGTACGCTCCTTCGAACTGTCGTTCGAGGTCTTCGCCGGCCGAGGGTTCGATCTCCAGGATCGCGTCCTGTCCGATGTATCGCAGCTCGACGATGGAGCGCGGATCGTCGATGTCATCGGCGACACCCTCCTTTGCGAGCGCTGTCGCCGCCTCTCCGGCCAATTCTCCGAGCCAGGCGTCAAGACTGTCCGACACTTCATCCAGCGGGCGCAATATTTCGCGTTGGGCAAAGCGTTCGACAACCGCGTGGCCGAGCCCGAGTGCGCTGAGTAGACCGGCATCGGCGGGTAGGAGGACCTCCTCCATCCCAAGCAGCTCGGCCAACCGGCAGGCGTGTTGACCGCCCGCGCCACCGAAGGCCACCAAAGCAAACCCGGTCGGATCGATGCCCTTGCGGACCGAGATGTGGCGGATCGCCTCGGCCATGCGTTCGTCGGCGATCCGCAAGAGACCCTCGAGGATCTCCTCGTCGCTGTGCGTTCCGCGATCGACGGCATCCAATTCTCTCTTGAGCTCATTGAACCGGGCCCTTGCCGCCGCGAGATCGATCGGAATGGGGAATCGCTCCGCGACCAACCGTCCCAAAAGAAGGTTGACGTCGGTCAACGTCAGCGGTCCACCGGCTCCGTAGCTCGCCGGGCCCGGCATCGCACCGGCGCTCTGTGGACCGACGGCCAATCGTCCCTGCTCCACCCGGCAGATCGAGCCGCCGCCGGCCGCAACGGTTTCGATGGCGAGTGCCGGCACCGCCAGCTCGACTGGGCCGACCCGGTGCGAGAAGACATACTCGTAATCGCCGTCAAAGCGCGCCACGTCGGTGCTGGTGCCGCCCATGTCAAAGGAAATCACCCGATCTCTTCCGCTCCGCAGCCCGGCAATCGACGCGCCGACGACGCCGGCGGCCGGACCGCTGAGAAGGCTGTCCATCGATCGGTAACCGTTGGCGCCGACCAGGCCGCCGGCCGAGGTCATGACGTGCAGGTCCGACGTTTCCGCGCCCAGACCCTTCTTCACGCCGTGCAGGTAATCACTGATCACCGGCCCGAGGTAGGCGTCGACGGTGCAGGTCTCCGAGCGACGCAACAAGCCCTGGAAGGGGCTCAGCGCGCTCGACCGCGCCACGTACTCGAAACCGGCCGTGACGAGCATCTCCTCGAGCTGCTCTTCATGGATCGGATTGCGGTGGCCGTGGAGCAGGGTGATGCTCGCGCAGGCAAATCCCAGCACCCGCAGCCCGGTGATGATCAGGGCGATGGCCTCGCGGTCGAAAGCCTCGACGACCGATCCGTCGGCCGCGAGCCGTTCCCGCACGCCGACCACCCGTTCGGGCAGCGGCTCGGGTTTTTCGATGTGGAGCGCGAAGAGATCGGGCCGCTGTTGGCCGCCGATCTCCAGGAGGTCTTCGAATCCGGCGGTGATGAAGTGCACCACCCGGGCGCCCCGCCGCTCGAGCAGCGCGTTGGTTCCGCGGGTGGTCGCGAGGCGCATCGCCACCGGCGGCAGGTGGCCGCCAAACGGGGTCCCCGTGATCAGCCGCGCGGCAAGCAACGGGGCCTCTTCTCCAGAACTCAGCTCGACTGGGGCGCCCGGCCGCAAGCCCTCCGGAACGGGCCCGGCCAACCGAACCGTCCCCTGCGCGGCATCGTGTTCGAGAATCGCGACACCACTCGTGGCGCCCAACTGGGACAACTCCATCCCGGTCAGAAACCCGTCGGGGAGTGACGAAGCCCCGGTCAAACGGAGGTGATCGTCATCGATCGCCTCCACTCGATCCCGCAGGGCGCCGCTCGAAAGTACCTTGCAGCGACGCAGCTCACCCGCCGGGTCACGGGCGATGCAGTCGGTAAAGGTCCCACCGGTGTCGATCCAAATGTGCCACGGCGTCGCCGGCTTCATTGCTCTGGCCACCATGCAGCGCTCACGGGAAAATGAAAAGGAGGAAAGGAGAAGAGGAGAAACGGACGCTGAGGGAGGGCGGAGGTACCCTTTCCACTTTTCCACTTTTCACCCACGTGTGCCCATTCCCCTTTTCCCCTTTTCCCCTTTTCTCCTTTTCCCCTTTTCAATACGCGGGAGGTCGGGAACGTTCTCACGTTCTAACGTTTTAACGTTCTAACGAACTTTCGAGCGCGCCTCCCACGCAAGAACGACGCCCGCTCGTGGGCCGCCCGGATTCACTCCTGGAGGCTGACGTCCTCGAGACTGCCGTCCTCGCCGTCGTAGTCATCCACCTCGAGATGTCCGTCGGCATCGATGCTCAGCGCCGCTGCAACGTGCAGCTTTCCCTCGCCGTCACCAAAGTCGTCGACATCGAACACCGCGATTCCGAAGGGGTAGTCCAACGAGTCTTCGCCGAAGGTCGTCTCCTCCACCTGGATTCGACGCGGGGTGAGGAACAGGTACCGGTAGCCGCGGCCCTGTTCCTCGACCACCACCAGTGCAACCGGCATCGACAGCGCACCCAGCACGAGTTGGCCGTCGGAGCGCCCGGTGAGGGCCGACAACAGCGCCCCCTGCCCGCCCTGCTCGAGCACTTCGCCGAGACGCCGGGCCTCCTCGAGGGAGGTGAAGCGGTTGGCAACCAGCGTCACCGGCATGCTCCTCGTGCCCATGGAGTCGCTGACCACGGCGGTCGCGGTGAACTCGCGGCCGGGTTCGTCGGCTACGAGGGGTGTGCAGATCGAAAGAACAAGCCCGAAGATTGAAACGCGCAGATTTCTCATTGAATACTCCCCGGCCACATCCAAACCTGCCAGGGATTGTACGGCAACCCCGGCATCTTCGGACTCGGAGTCGGACTCGAACGGAGACCCGGGGTCGATTCCTTTACACCCCCATGCCGCCTGTGTAGACTGGCTACGACGCAGTGCGTCAAGGTACCAGCGATCTCATCTCAACACTTGGAGGACCCATGAGCGTAGGCATCGTCGGTTACGGCGCCTTCATCCCGAGGCGTCGGATCAAGCTCGAGGAGATCGCCAAGGTGTGGGGGGCTGACGCACCGTCGTATCGACGCGGCCTCCAGCTCAACGAAAAATCGGTGCCGGGCGCCGACGAGGACACGGTTACGATGTCGGTCGAGGCCTGCCGCAACGCCCTCGCCCGTTCCGGAGGTGTCGACCCGAGCGATATCGGCGCGCTCTACATCGGTTCCGAGTCGCACCCCTACGCGGTCAAACCGTCGGGCACCATTGTCGCCGAGGCCATCGGTGCGACCCCCGCGATCCACATCGCCGATTTCGAGTTCGCCTGCAAGGCGGGGACCGAGAGCATGTTCGTGGCCCAGTCGCTGGTCAAAGCCGGCGAGGTCAAGTACGCGGTGGGTATCGGCGCCGACACCTCGCAGGGCGCCCCTGGCGACGCCCTCGAGTACTCGGCGGCGGCCGGCGCAGCGGCGTTCATCTTCGGCGCCGACACCGAGCGTTTCGTGGCCGAAGTGGTGGACACCTACTCGTGGACCACCGACACCCCGGATTTCTGGCGCCGCGAGTACATGCACTACCCGCGCCACGGCAGCCGGTTTACCGGCGAGCCGGCCTACTTCCGGACCACGCATGAATTCTGCCAAGGGGATGATGGAGAAGGCCGGGCTCGCGCCCAAGGACTTCGCGCACGCCATCTTCCACCAACCCAACGGCAAGTTCCCGATGCGGGTCGGAAAGATGCTCGGCTTCACCAAGGAGCAGCTCGAAACCGGCTGGCTGTCGCCGTGGCTCGGCAACACCTACTCCGGCGCGTCGCCGATCGGTTTCACCGCCGTGCTCGACATCGCCAAACCCGGCGACCTGGTGCTCCTCACCTCCTTCGGTTCGGGCGCGGGCTCCGACTCGTTCGTCTTCCGGGTGACCGACCGCATCGAGGTTGCGCGGGACCGCGCGCCGAGGACCCGGCCGCAGCTCGACGAGAACCAGATCTACGTGGACTACGGCACCTACGCCAAGCTTCGCGGCAAGATCCGCATGGCTGAGTGAGGGAGGCGGGAATGCGAGACGTAGCCGTTATCGGAGTCGGGCTGGTCGATTTTGGCGAGCTGTGGGCGAAATCCCTGCGCACGATCTGGGCGGAGGCGGCGCTCGCCGCCCTCGAAAACGCCGGGGTCGACTCGGTGGATTTCATCACGGTTGGCTGTATGTCACCGGGCCTCTTTGCCGGCCAGGAGCACCTGGCGTCGCTGCTCGCGGACGAGATCGGGATGGCGGGGGTGCCGGCGTCCCGCGTCGAGTCCGCCTGCGCCTCCGGTGGTCTCGCGCTGCGCACCGGCTTTGCCGAGGTCGCATCGGGGCTTGCCGACACCGTCCTCGTCACCGGCGTCGAGAAGATGACCGACGTCGACGGCGCCGACGCCACCTACGCCCTCGGCACCGCCGCCGACCAGGAGTGGGAGGGCTTTCACGGCATCACCTTTCCTGGTCTCTACGCGATGCTGGCACGATCCCACATGCAGCGCTTCGGAACCACCTCCGAGCAACTGGCGGCGGTCGCAGTCAAGAACCACGCCAACGGCCTGCTCAACCCCCACGCCCAGTACCACCTCAAGGTCACGGTAAAGGACGTGCTGGAGTCGACAATGGTCGCCGACCCACTGCACCTGCTCGACTGCTCGCCCGTCACCGACGGCGCGGCGGCGCTGGTCCTGACCACAGTCGAACCGCGCGAAGGAGCTCGCCGGCGGCCGGCCGGTGGTCAAGATCACCGGCTCCGGCCTCGCCACCGACACCATCACGATCGCCAATCGCGGTGATCTGACCGAGCTCGGGGCGGTTCGCATGGCGGCCGCGCGGGCCTACGAGATGGCCGGCCGCAAGCCGACCGACCTGCACGTCGTCGAGGTCCACGACTGCTTCACGATCGCCGAGATCATGGCCACCGAGGCCATCGGGCTCTTCGATCCCGGTTTCGGGGCATCGGCGGCAGCGGACGGCCTCACGTCGCTCCAGGGCAAGATCCCGGTCAACACCTCGGGTGGTCTCAAGTCCAAGGGGCATCCGGTGGGCGCCACCGGCGTCGCCCAGGCGGCGGAGATCGTTACCCAGCTCCGAGGCGAGGCCGGGCAACGGCAGGTCGAGGGCGCACGGGTCGGGCTCGCCCAGAACATGGGCGGCTCCGGCGGCAGCTCCATCGTCCACATCATGGAGGTTCAAGGATGATCTCCCCCGCACGTTCCTGGCGTGAGTTCCCCCAACGCTACCGGCTCGAGGCCGCCAAATGCACGGGTTGCGAAAAAGTCCTCTACCCGCCGCGGGTCGTGTGCCCGAAATGCCGCGGTAGATCCTTCGAGAACATCATCCTGCCGCGCGAGGGCACCGTCGTCACCTTCACCGTAGTGCGCGTCCCACCGGCCGGGTTCACGGAGCAGACTCCCCTTCCGATCGCTCTCGTCGAGGTCATGGACGGGGTACGGCTGATGGTGCAGATCGGCGATATCGCCGACCCATCCGAAATCGAAATCGGGATGCCGGTACGGCTCGAATTCCGGCGAATCTCGTGGGACGGTGAGGCCGGTTTGATTTTTTACGGACACAAGGCCGTCAAGGCCTGAGCATACACACCGGTCGGCGTCGAGGTCTGAGAGCGCCACCGGGTCTGGAGAGGTGGCAGGATGAACGATCAAGATCTCACGTCAAACCTTTGCACCATCAACGAGATCGACCCCGAGAGGGTGGCTTTCGTCCAGAAGAAGGCTCTGCCCGTCCAGACGCTGGATCGTCTCAGCCGGCTGTTTTCGGCGCTCTCCGACCCGACCCGCCTCAAGATCCTGAACGCCCTGTCGGTGACCGAGGAGCTGTGCGTCTGCGATCTCGCGGCGCTCGCCGAGCTTTCGGTCTCCGCCGTCAGTCATCAGCTTCGCCTGCTCCGCGACCGCGACCTGGTGCGCGCGCGCCGCGACGGCCGCATGGTCTTCTACAGCCTCGCCGACGATCACGTGTCGGTCCTGTTGGGGACGGGCGTCGAGCACGCGAACGAATAAAATTCGAATTCTCGATTTTTAATTCTTAATTCTCAATTCCCACCCACCCTCCCCCCAGGATTCGGGGCGGTGGATGCGCAGCTTGACCTCCCTCCCACACGGGGAGGCTGGGGGTATTTGAGAATTGAGAATTGAGAACTGAGAATTGAGGATCCGGCCCTGCCGGTACAATTGTGGTGGAACCTCGTTGATGAACTCTTCGATCGATACCACGCCGAAGTCGCCTTCCGGCTGTCGTTCGCTTGCCGGCAAGGGCTTCGCAACCGTGTTCTTCGGTATCTTCCTCCTTGCCGGCCTGCTCTTTTGCGCCATCCTGATCGGCGAGGTGGCGCGCGAGATCGCGGTGTGGCGCTGGACCGAAACGCGGTGCACAATTCTCTCGAGCGGCGTCGAGGAGATCGACGACGATCAGCACCCGTATCGGCCCTCAGTGCGGTACCAGTACGAGGTCGACGGGATCTCCTTTACGGGGACCCGTCGTTCACGTTCCGAGACGGGATACGAGAGCTACGATCGCGCACGTGATCTCGCGGCGCGATATACGCCGGGCGCGACTGCGACCTGCTGGTTCGACCCCGATCGGCCCGGGATCTCGGTGCTCGAACGGCGTCTACCGTGGATCGCGCTGGTCGTCTTCTTCCCCCTCATCTTTGTCGCCGTCGGCGGCATCGGTCTGGTCGCCACGTGGAGAAGTTCCAGGTCCCGGGCTGGGCCCGAATCCACCTCCATCTCGCAAAAGGCGCGCGGACGCGGCGGGCAGCGTCTGGCGCTGATCCTCGGGCTGGTATTCGTCGCGGTCGGCGGCTCGCTCTTTGCCTACCTCTTCGCGATTCCGGCGGTCCGGTTCGGGCTCGCCTCCTCGTGGTCCGGCGTCCCCTGCACCGTCATCCGTTCGACGGTGCGCTCGTGGTCGACCGATGACGGCACCTCGTACCGCGCGGACGTGTTGTACGAGTACAAAGCCGGCGGCCAGGTCTGGCGATCCAACCGATTCGAGTTCTTCCCGATCGGGTCCGGAAGCTACGACGGTGCGCGGGATCTGGTCCGTCGCTACCCGACCGGCGCCTCGGCAATCTGCAGGGTCGATCCCGGCGAACCCTCGAACTCGGTGCTCGACAACGCGTTCCGCCCGCGCCACCTCCTCGGGCTCCTGCCGCTGCTGTTTCTCATCGCCGGCGCAGCCCTCGCCCGCTTCGGATCGAGGGGCGATCGGTCGCCGGTCGAAAGCGAGGGCGGCGCTCGGGATTCCACCCCCTTCCCGGCCGGCCCGCGGCTGCTCGAGCCCCAGCTCAGCCCCTTTGCCAAGCTCGGCGGCACGCTTTTTTTCGCGCTGTTCTGGAACGGCATCGTGTCGGTTTTTGTGTGGCAGGCGTGGAAGGGCTGGGAAAGCGGCCGACCCGACTGGTTCCTGACCGTCTTCCTGGTGCCCTTCGTGCTCGTCGGGATCGTGTCGTTCGTCGCCGTCGGTTACTTCGTCCTCGCTCTGGCAAACCCCCGTCCACGGGTGAGCCTGACACCGGCCGAGCCGAGATTGGGCGAAACCCTGCACCTCGAGTGGAGTTTCCGAGGACGCGCCGCCCGCCTGCGCAACCTCCGCGTCGTCCTCGAAGGCCGGGAGGAGGCGACCTACCGGCGCGGGACCGACACCCACACCGACCGCGAGGTCTTTGCGACCTCGACTCTGGTCGAGACGCGCAACGACTGGGAGATTCCGCGGGGCTCGGCCGAGCTGGATATTCCCGAGGACACCATGCACTCTTTCGAGGCCGCCGCAAACAAGATCATCTGGGAAATCAAGCTCACCGGAGGAATCGTCCGTTGGCCCGACCTCGACCAGAGCTTCCCGATCTCGATCCACCCCATGAAGGTGGAGGATCTCTGATGATTCTGACCATCCAAACCACCGACGGCGGCACGTGGTTCAAGCCCGGCGAGCTCATCGAGGGCAGGTCCACGTGGCAGCTCGACGGGGAGGCCGAAGCCATCGAGGTCCGGCTTTTCTGGTACACGACCGGCAAGGGGTCGCAGGACGTCGGGATCGTGCGCACCTTGCGAATCGATCGCCCCGATGGGTCGGGTCATCATGATTTCAGCATTCGAGTGCCCGAGGGTCCCTACTCGTTTTCGGGCAAGCTCATCACCCTGGCCTGGGCGATCGAGTTGGTCGCCCTTCCGAGCGGCGAGACCGAACGCCTCGACCTGCGGGTCGGACCGACACCGGTCGAGGTGGACATTTCGTGAAACACTCTCTCACGCCTCGCTGGCGTTCTGCAGAGTCCGACACGAAGCCGAATTTCCGTTCGCAAAAAACCACCCGCCCGCCCGGCACGCGGGACGCGTGCCCCACAATGGAACCCGCAGTCGAAATGCGCGATTTGTTGGGCAGCCGTCTCGAGTGCCGGGTGAGGGGCAAGCGGAATCAACCCGTGATCTGTCGGCCGGCGGACAATCCCTTTGCCGGTCAGCGAATCGAGAGCCTCGGCTTTCGACGCGACGGGTTCAGCCTGACGGCGCTCCGCGACCGTCTCCAGGACCTTGGCGGCCGCGCCGCGATCGTGGGCCCCAAGGGCAGCGGCAAGACGACGCTGCTCGAAGAGCTTGCAGCCATCCTTCCCGGCGATCCATGGCCGGTGCGAATCGGCGGCGGCTGCCGTCAACCCTGGCGCACGGCGCGCGCCCAGCTTCCACGACCGGTCCGATCACACCATGTCGTGTTGCTCGATGGCGCCGAACAGCTCGGCCCGGTCGGGTGGCGTCTGCTGCAGCGGGTGGCGCGGCCGGCACGCTACCTCGTCGCCACCTTCCACCGACCCCGACGGCTGCCGACGCTGATCGAGTGCCGCACGGACGACGCGCTGCTCCGCGATCTGGTATCGGAGCTCACGCCCGCCGACGCGCCACAGCTCGGGCCCGGCCTGGCCGGGCTCCTCGACCGCCACGACGGCGATATCAGGCTCTGCTTCCGGGAGCTGTACGACGTGTATGCGGGGAGGGCGGTCCGCCTCGATTCCCTGTAGGCGGGTCCTTCAGGGCCCGCCAGCACCTCGAAACCTCTGTCATCACCGCCCGGCGTATCGCGCTTCTCGCGCGCCCTGAAGGACGCGCCTACAGGAGATCTGATGCGGGCATCTGGACGAGGGCGGGTGCTACTTTTCGGGTGGTCGCTCCGCCGACATCTGAATCCCCTTCGCCCCGACCGAACGCGCGACATCGAGGACGTGGACGACCACACCATAGTCGGCGCCCTGGTCGCCCTTGAGGATGATGCCGTCGTCCGGGGCGCGCTCGACGAGCTGCCGGATCCGGTTTTCGAGCTCGATCTCGGGGACGATCGCGTCGTCGATCCAGATGCTGCCGTCGACGGCGACCTTGACCTCGGGCGGCCTGTCTTCGCGGCCCACCCCGGCGTTCTCGGCCGTCTTTGCCTCCGGCAGCTTGAGCTTGAGCCTCTCGTCGGACACGAACTGGGTGGTCACCGCGTAGAAGAGCAGCAGCAGGAAGATGATGTCGATCAGAGGCGCCATCTGCACCTCGGGCTTCCGCTGACCTCGAATCGGTGCAAGCCGCATCAGGCCTCCGTTTCCTCGACCTGCTCGTGCCTCCGCACCAGGTGGAGGAAGTCGAGGATCTGCGCCTCGATGTCGGACAGGATGCCGACCGCCCGCGACTCGAGGTAGGAGTGGGTAAAGAGGGCCGGGATCGCGATGACGAGACCGGTCGCGGTTGTGATCAGGGCCTGCGAGATGCCCGACGAGAGCTGCTCGGTGATCCCCGAGCCCGCCGTCGCGACCACGCTGAAGATCTTGATCATGCCGATGACCGTCCCCAGCAGGCCGAGCAGCGGCGCACCGGCGACGATCGTCGCCAGCGCCGGAAGACCGCGCTGGAGGCCCATCAGCTGGAGGCGACCGGTGTCCTCGAGAATCTCCTTGAGCTCCTCGTACGGCGCGTAGCGGTTTTCCACCAGGGCGGTCACGAGATCGGTAAACGGTCCCGGGTGGCGGCGGCAGAACTCCACCGCCCCCTGAAACTTGTCGCCCGCGAGCAGCCCAGCCAGGGTCTCGACGGTCGAGTTCTGCATGAAGTTGGACCGGCGCAGCACCCACAGCCGCTCGATGATGATGGCCAGCGCCACCAAGGAAAGAAGGCCGAGCGGAATCATGACCGGGCCGCCGGAAATCAGGATGTCAACCACGAAGAGCTCCTATCAGTTGTTCTCATTGCCCGCCACGATTTGGAGGGCGGGAGTTGTAAAAGAAGGTGATGGTAACACCCTCCCGATCGACGCCGGAGAGGTCCACCGGCAGAGGTTCAAAGGGTGAGGCGTCCCTGATCGCGTCGCGCGCCGCAAAATCCATCGGCGGTTTGCCCGACTCGTCGAGGATCTGGAGACCCGAAATCGTCCCGTCGCGTTCGATGAAGAAGCGAACCTTGACCACGCCCTGGACGCCGAGCATCGCGATCTCCGGGATGCGCCAGTGTCGGCGGATCTTGGCCAGCATGGCCTTGGCGTACGGGCCCCAGTCGTACCACTGGGTGTCGAATGAGAGGCCGCCGGTATCCACCTGCCCGCCCTTGGTGTCGGGTCTCTCCGTGAGCCCGCCCTGATCCGGCGGGAGCGCCCAGGCGCCGGGCGGCGGCAGCTTGATCGATGGGTCCTGGCGCTGTGGCTTGGGGACCTCGCGACCGGCGCCCTCGGTGCCGGCCTCCGTCGGCGGTTCCTCGGTCGGCTGCTCTAACGGCTCCTCTCGCGGAGGTTGCGGCGGCGGCACCCGCGGCACCTGAGGGCCGGGGCGTTGCGGCGGCGATCCCGCTCCGAAGGTCTGCCCGCCGTCGGCCTCGACAAGCTGCGGCGTGTTGCCCTGGACACCGGGCCGGGCCGCAGCCTCGCCCTCGCCGCCGTGAGCCTGGCGGTCGAGGTCCGAAAGCGGCACCCGATCCGAGACCGGCGGCTCCTCGCGCTCCTCGGCGAGATCGACGAACTCGAACTCGAGCGGTGGCTGATCGTCGGGCGACACCTCCGGCGTGAGCTCCACCGCCGACGCGTTCGAGGTGGGCCACAGGCGTTCGATCCGCGGCACCACCAGAAACAGCAACAGCAGGTGGAGAAGCAGCGAGATCTCCAACGCACGTCGAAACAGGCTTCGGTTCCGTCGCACACCCTTACCCTAGCAAGTTCCCTGCCATCATTGCCTTACCTCCAGCCCGTATTTCCGAGAACCAATCGCGGGCTGCGAAATTCCACCTACGAATCGATACGTGTACGGCTGCCGGCGGTTCCGGCGGCCGCCGATCCATGCCTCTTTGGCAGCCGTGATCGCCGCCGGGGAACGAGCTCACTCCCTGGTTCCCCTGCGTCTCGCGCCCGGCCCGTGCTGTCAAACCTGAAATTCCAGCGTCCGTCATGGTGTTTTCAAAGTCGGCGGTATCACCGTCCGATCAACACACTCGTGCGGAGGAATTCAATGAAGAAGCTCTTGATCATCATGGCCGTTGTCATCGCTCTTGCTGTCGGCACCGCCTCGGCCGGAGAAATCTACACCATCGACGCCGTTCACTCCAATGTCACCTTCACCGTCCGCCATCTGGTTTCAAAGGTCTCCGGCCAGTTTAACGAGTTTGACGGCACCGTAACGGCCGATTTTGCAAACCTCGGCGCGAGCGGCGTCGAGTTCACGATCAAGACCGCGAGCATCGACACCAGAAACGAAAAGCGGGACGGCCATCTGCGTTCGGCGGACTTCTTCGACGCCGAGCAGTATCCCGAAATCACCTTCAAGAGCAGCAAGATCACAAAGGTGGATGACGATTCGTACGTGGTCGCCGGCACCCTGACCATGCGTGGGGTGAGCAAGGAGATCACATTGACGGTCGACTACCTTGGCTCGATGAACGCGATGGGCGGCACCCGCGCCGGTTTCGAGATTGGAACGACCATCAACCGCAAGGACTATGGTGTCTCCTGGAACCGAGCCCTGGATGCCGGCGGGTGGGTGCTCAGTGATGAAGTCGATGTCAATATCGCGCTCGAGGTCGTACAGCAGTAGCCTCAAGAGTTTTGAGTTCTTAGTTTTGAGTTTTCCCCCACCCACCCGAAGTGCGGGGTTGGCTGGGAAATAATAACTCAAAACTCAAAACTCAAAACTGAGGCAGGTCCGACCGGGATCCGCGGGAGCGTACTAAGATACCCACCATGACGACGTACGACTTCGACCTCTTAGTGATTGGTGCGGGATCCGGTGGGGTTCGCGCGGCGCGCATGTCCGCCGGCTTCGGGGCGAAGGTGGCGGTGGCCGAGGCGTCGCAGCTTGGCGGCACCTGCGTCAATCTGGGTTGCGTGCCGAAAAAGTTGATGGTCTACGCCTCCGCCTTTTCAACCGCGGTCCAGGACGCCGCCGGATTCGGTTGGACGGTGCCCGAGACACGCTTCGACTGGGCAACCCTGATCGCCAACAAGGATCGCGAGATCGCGCGGCTCAACGGCGTCTACCGCGGGCTCCTGGAAGGGGCCGGGGTGAAGATCATCGAAGGGTGGGCGCGGCTGCTCGACCGTCACACGGTGGAGGTCGGGAGCGAGACCGTCACCGCCGAGCGGATCCTGATCGCAACCGGCGGCCGCCCCTTCAGGGCTCCGGTCCCCGGCGCCGAGTGCGGCATCACCTCCGACGATATCTTTCACCTAGAAAAACAGCCGGAGAAGATCATCATCACCGGCGGCGGCTACGTCGCGGTCGAGTTCGCCGGGATCTTCAACGGCCTCGGTACCGAGGTCGTGCTGAATTACCGCGGGCCGCTCTTTCTCCGCGGATTCGACGACGACGTCCGCACCAGCCTCGCCGAAGAGATGCGGAAGCGGGGCATCGATCTCCGCTTCAACACCGTCATCGAGCTCATCGAGCGCAGGGGCGGAGTGTTTGCGGCAACTCTGAGCACCGGCGAGGTTCTCGAGGCGGACCAACTCCTGTGCGCCACCGGCCGGGTTCCCAACACCTCCGGGCTCGGGCTCGATGCCATCGGTGTCGAGCTCACCGACCGCGGTGCGGTTGTGGTGAACGAGTTCCTCGAGTCCACGGTTCCCGGAATATACGCGATCGGCGATTGTATCGACCACATCGCACTCACCCCTCTGGCCCTGGCCGAGGGGATGGCCATCGCCAAGACCCTGTTCAACAATCAACCGACCGTGGTCGACTACGACAACGTCCCCTCGGCGGTCTTCAGCCAGCCAAACGTTGGTACGGTCGGTCTCAGCGAGGCCGCAGCGCGCGCCAGGGGATACGAGGTCGAGATCTACCGCTCCACCTTCCGACCGATGATCCACACCCTCTCGGGCCGCGACGAGCGCACGATGATGAAGCTGGTCGTCGATCGGACGACGGACAGGGTGCTCGGCGTCCACATGGTCGGACACGAGGCCGGCGAGATCATCCAGGGCATGGCCGTGGCCCTCAAGGCGGGAGCCACCAAGGCCACCTTCGATTCGACGATCGGGATCCACCCGACCTCGGCCGAGGAGTTTGTCACGATGCGAACGCCGGTTGAGTTTTTGAGTTTTGAGTTATGAGTCTTGAGCTGCCACCCACCCGCCCTGAGGAATCGGGAGGTCGAGGTGACTGACATAGCCGGGTTGATACTCGCGGGAGGCGAGGGCACCAGATGGGGTGGACCGAAGGCATGGGCCACCCTGCCAGACGGAAGGTCTTTCCTCGAGACCTGTTTCGGAGTTCTGCAGGCGGCCGGAGCCCGACCTATCGTCGCCACCCTTCCACCAGGAACGGGCGACCCAGGTATCAGTGGTCTCGCGTCGGTCACCCTTCCGTCAGGCGGGCTCGACATGTTCGATTCTCTTGTGGTCGGCCTTGGTTGCCTCGTCGAATACTTGGGATGGCGCGTCGTCACGATTCTGCCCGTTGACCATCCTTTGGTCAGCCCACACACAGTCATCGCTCTCTCGAACACGACTGCACGTGCTGCAATCCCTTCATTCAACGGCAAACACGGTCATCCCGTTTGCGTGACGCGCTCGGTTGTCGAGAGCATCGTGAATGGATCAATGACCGGGCCAACCCTGCGCGAAGTCCTGCGAGCAGTCGATTCAACCGATGTACCCGTGGCCGACCACGGTGTCATAACCAACTGCAATAACCCAGAGTCACTCGCCAAGGCGCTCGAGAAACTTCCCTCAAATTCAACTGATTGTTGAACCGCATATCCACTGTGCGGAGAGGGCGGGCGGGAACTCAAAACTCAAAACTCAACCCTCAAAACTCAAGACTCCGACCACCTTCGGGCACGTCGATCAAAACGTCAATCGCTCGGCCACAAGCACACTCGCCTCACTCCGGTGATCTGGGAAGTGACCGCTCCCTGCTCGACGGCACGGAGGACCGCCTCCGGGTCTTCGATGACGGTGCCGCAGAGGACGTCGAAGCCGAAGCGGAAGAGCGCCGGCGTCAGCGGCGTGCTCGGGCCGAGGAGCATGACAAAGGTCTCCGGGCGCAGACCTGCGAGGATGGTTGCCAAGGTGCCGTTGAGCAGGGTGGTCGCCGTCACCGCCACGACGTCGGCCCGGGGCAGCAGCTGATCGACGGCCTCGTCGCCGAAGTCGCCCGGGCGCCGGTTGAGACCCCGTTCGAAGACCCACAGCTCGTCGCAGTCGTTCCGTAGGTCATCCGCAAACGGGAAACGGCCGATCATCGCCACCTTGCGGCCGGCGCCGCGCTGGCGCAGGATTGCGAGGGCTTTCTCGTCCGGCAGACCGGCCGCCGCCGGACCCAGAATCGCGTTGACCGCCGCCATACCGATGGATGTCTCGGGCGGCGACTCGGAACGCAAGAGGGCGGCAAGCTCGAGCGGGGTGCGGTGGTGGAGGCTGCCGGCATCGGCAACCGGACGCGAGCCGTGCAGATGCGCCTCCGAGCTCAGGACCGAGGCCATCCCGACCCCGAGCGATGTCCGGACCACGACCCAGTAGGTCCCGACCCGCAGATCGACCAGCTCGGCCGCCGGCGCCGCCGCAGCCGCCTCGAGGATGGCGTCGACAAAAAATTTCGGGTGGTCCTCGGCCTCGGTCATGCAGGCTACTCTAACAGCCGCGTGAACTGGTTGGACAGGTCGTCGTATACTCTGTATGTGTTTCAACAGTAGCAACTTAGTCTCAATATGAATTGAGCTCCGGTTTGAATGCGGGAGGTGCCCATGGGAACGAAGAAAGACCCGAAACAACCACCGCAAGGGGGCGTCACCAGGCGCGGCTTCCTCGGCTCGGTGGGCGCCGGTGCGGTGGCCGCCGCCACCGGCGTCGCTCGACCGGCCGCGGCCATCCCCGAGATCACCGCGCCCGACGAGATGGTGCCGGCGGCCCTCAAGATCAACGGTCGGCTCCACCGCCTCCTGGTCGAGCCCAGGTGGACGCTGCTCTTCGTGCTCCGTGAACGGCTCGGCATCATGGGCACCAAGGCCGGTTGCGAACGCGGCGAATGCGGCAGCTGTACCGTCCTCGTCGACGGCCGGGCGCGCTATGCCTGTATGACGCTCGCCCTGGAAGCCGAAGGAGCTGAGATCACGACCGTCGAGGGGCTGCTCGACGGCGAGGAGCTCGGCCCGGTACAGCAGGCATTCGTGACCGAGGATGCCTTCCAGTGCGGGTATTGCACCTCCGGCCAGATAGTGGCCGCCGAATCGCTGCTGAGGGCAAATCCCTCCCCCACCCTCGACGAGATCCGTCACGGCATGAGCGGCAACCTCTGCCGGTGCGGCACCTACGCGCACATCGTCAACGCGGTCGCCGGGGCCGCAGAGCTCAAGAAGGGGGGACGGTCATGAAGCACGAGTCCCCCTATTGGCTCAACGGCAGAGAGCCCGAAACGCCGACCCCGATCGACAAACCCGCGCCGTGGGACCCAACCGAAATCATCGGCACGAGAGTGCCCAGGGTCGACGCCTATGAGCGGGTCAGCGGAGCTGCCGTCTATCCCCAGGACGTGATGTTGCCGGACATGTTGCACGGCGCGATTCTCCGCTGTCCGCACGCCAACGCCAATATCAAGAGCATCGACACCAGTAAGGCCGAACAGATGGCCGGCGTGCGGGCGGTTCTCACGGCGAAATCGCCTGGCACCGACATCCCGTGGTACGACCGCCGCGAGACCTACTACTCACGGCTCTTCGACGCCCACTGCCGCTGCGAGGGCGAAGAGGTGGCGGCGGTTGCCGCCGAAACCCCCTTGCAGGCCGAAGACGCCATCCGGGCGATCGAGGTCGAATACGAGGTGTTGCCGTTTGTCATCGACGACGCGGCGGCGCTCGAGCCGACCGCGCCCCTGGTGATCGAGGGCGGCAACCGCGTCGGCGAGCCCTCGGTGCGCGAACGCGGCGACATCGCGGCCGGCTTTGCCGAGGCGGACGTCGTGGTCGAGCGCAGCTTCCGGACGCCGTGTGAGATCCAGGCGCCGATGGAACCCCACGGCTCGGTGGCGAGGTGGGACGGCAACCGGCTCACGGTGTGGGACAGCACCCAGGGCGTGTATTCGGTCCAGGAAGGTCTGGCCCAGGCTCTCGGCCTTCCCATGGCCAATGTCCGCGTGATCGGTCACTACATGGGCGGCGGTTTCGGGTCCAAGCTCGAGCTCGGAAAGTACACCGTCATGGCCGCCCTCCTGTCGCGCACGACCGGGCGCCCGGTCAAGATCTTCCTGCCCCGGGAGGACTGCTTCCGGATCACCGGCAACCGGCCCGGCAACACCATCACGGTGAAGATCGGCGCCAAGAGCGACGGGACACTCACGGCCATCGACTACACCAGTCTCGGTTCCGGCGGGGCCTATCCCTCCGGCGCATCCACCAGCACCATGGCCGCATACCTCTACCGCTGCCCGAACCTGCGCACCGAGGACACAACGGTCTGCATCAACGCCGGCAGGGCGCGGCCGATGCGCGCACCCGGGTTCCCGCAGTGCGCGTGGGCGCTCGAACAGGCGATGGACGAGCTGGCCGGCAAGCTCGGCATCGATCCGGTCGCCTTCCGCCTGCAGAATATGGCCGACGACCTTCAGGTCGAGGGCGGCGTGCCCTTCACCTCGAACCAGCTCGCCGCCTGCCTGCGGACCGGCGCCGAGGCATTCGGTTGGAAGGAGGCGCGCGCGCGAGCCGCCGATCAGGGTGATATTCGCCGCGGGGTCGGCGTCGCGGCCTGCTTCTGGGGCTACGCGGGAGGGCCGCCGTCGACGGTCATCGTCAAGCTCTACTCCGACGGCAGCGCCAACCTCAACATGGGGGCCTCGGACATCGGCACCGGCACCAAGACCTGGGCGGCGATGATCGTCGCCGAGGAGCTCGGCATCGCTCTCGACCGGATCCAGATCGAGCACGCCGACACCGCCACCACCCAGTACGCCACCTCGTCCGGGGGCAGCAAGACCACGCCCTCGGACTCCCCCGCCGTGCTCGCCGCAGCCGACAATGTCAGGAAACAGCTCTTGGAGATGGCGGCCGCTCAACTCGAGACTGCGGCCGACGACCTCGAGCTTCGCGGCGCAGAACATCATCAGCCGGTCGGACGCCGAGAAGACGGTAGCGATCACCAAGCTCGAAGGCCTCGAGCGCCAGGGCGTGGTGGTCGGCACCGGTTATCGCGAACCCAACCCGGAGGACAAGGTCACCTGGCCGTTCGCCGCCCAGTTCTGCGAGGTCGAGGTCAACACCCGCACCGGCGAGACCCGGCTGCTCCGCTTCCTCGGCGCGCACGACTCCGGACGCGTCCTCAACCGGCTGACCTATGACAACCAGGTCTTCGGCGGCATCGCCATGGGGATCGGCTTCGGCATGACCGAGGAGCGGGTTCTCGACCGGCAAACCGGAAAGATGGTCAACCCCAACTTCCACGACTACAAGATCCCGACCATGATGGACGTGGCGCTGGAGCACACCAGCACGCCCATCGACCACCCCGACAACGAGTTCAACACCACCGGCACCAAGGGACTCGGCGAACCGGCGACCATCCCGACCGCAGCGGCGATCGCCAACGCGGTGTCCCACGCCATCGGGATCCGGGTCACCGACACGCCGCTCAACCCGACCCAGCTCGCCCGGCTGCTCGCCGACCGGAAAAGGGAGGTCTGAGATGTTGCCGAAATTTCAGTACGCGCGACCGACCTCGCTCGCGGCCGCTCTCGCCATTCTCGACGACCGGCCGTCGCTGGTGCACGCCGGCGGCACCGACCTGCTCGGCTGCCTCCGGGACGGGATCTTCGCCGCTCCCACCGTGATGACGCTCTCCGCCATCGAGGAGCTCTACGGCATACGAAGCTCGAGTGACGGCGGTCTCCGCATCGGCGCGATGACAACCGTCGCCGCGGTCGCGGCTGACCCCACGGTCGGCGAGCGCTACCACGCCCTGGCCGAGGCGGCGACCTCGGTCGCCAGTCCGCAACTCCGCAACCAGGGCACGATCGCCGGTAACCTCTGCCAGAAACCCCGCTGCTGGTACTACCGCGGGGACTTTCACTGTCTGCGCAAGGGCGGTGAGATCTGCTACGCGTACGAGGGCGAGAACCAGTACCACTGCATCTTCGGCGGCGAGCTCTGCTACATCGTCCACCCTTCGGACACCGCGCCCGCGCTCGCCGCGCTGGGCGCCGTCTGCCGCATCTCCGGCCCACGATCCAGCCGCTCGGTGGCGGTGGAGTCTTTCTTCGTGCCGCCGGCGGAGGACCCACGGCGGGAGACCGTGCTCGAGCCTGACGAGATCCTGACCGAGATCGTGGTGCCGCCGCCCCCGTCCGGGCTGAAATCGTCCTACCGCAAGGTGCGGACGCGCGGCGCCTGGGACTTCGCCCTCGCCGGCGTGGCCCTGGCGATCGCCTTTGACGGCGAGACCGTGCGCTCGGCGCGGGTCTTCCTCTCCGGCGCGGCGCCGGTGCCGTGGCGCGCGCAGGGCGTCGAGGCGGCGATCACCGGCACCACCCTCGATCAGGAGACCATCGCCGAGGCGGCCGCCGCGGCGGTCGCGGGCGCCGAGCCGCTGGCCATGAACGGCTACAAGGTGCCGCTCTTCGAGGGGCTCGTCGCGGAGCAGTTGGAGGCGATGAGCGCACAACGTTAGAACGTCAAAACGTTCAAACGTTGTGAAAAGGAGAAAAGGGGCAGAGGGGAAGAGGCGACCACCCGTCCAGCGCAGGGGGGAAAAGGAGCAGAGGAGAAAAGGTGGCCACCCGCCCTCCCCTTTTCTCCTTTTCCCCTTTTCTCCTTTTCTTCCTGGCCCAACCGCGTGCAGGCGAGACGCACCACAATCCTCCGTGGCGATATTGTGGTGCGGCCGTCCCGGCCGCACGGCCGAAGGCCACCATAATTCGTCGGCCGTTTCGGCCGACGAATTACTGAGGCATCACAAAGACCGGATCCTGCGAGGACCCGTCGATCACGGTCAGATAGCTGATGTAACTACCGTCGCCGTCGACGATGATCGAGCCGACCGGGTCGGGGACCACGAAATCATTGCCAAAGAGCCCGTTGACGGAGAGATGGCGGAGGGTGCGCGGCGGAACCCGCAGATACGCGGTATCGCGCAGGGTGCCTCCCCCGTCGCGAAGCTCGAAGCCGAACTCGACCCACGCGCTGCCGGTGACGACGCCGATATTGGTGCGGAAGCCATCCAGCAGCCGCACCCCGGGCAGGACCGTCTCCCCGGCCCTCAGCGCCGACGGGAGGACCGACCGTACACCGTTGCCCGATATCCCACCCATCGGCCCGCTGGTGAACACCCGCGAGGTCACCGCGATCGGCCGCGTGGCGTCGACGACCAGCACACCCGTGCCATCGGTGATGCCGAACCGCTCGAGAAGCACGTCGCCGATCCTCATGGTCGCGTAGGGGTCGAGCCGGATCCGGGCCGCCAGCCACCCGCCCCGCGAGTTGTCCTGCTTCTCCGGCAGAAACTCGAGGTCGACCCAACAAACGGTGCCGCCCGCGTTCCACAGCGACACCTCGGAGCGCCAGAAGGTCCCGTCAAGTCCGGGAACGCGGGTCACGACGGGCACGATCCACGAGATCGCCGGGACCATCCCGAAGAACACCGCCGGGTCGGTGGAGGCCTGGTCGATCAACGAGGCGTACACGACGCCGGGATTGTCCAATGTGACCCGGACCGTCATCGGCACGTCGGGCTGCGCCAGCCCGCCAAAGAGCTGGCGGATCGACCACGACGCCTCTCCGCCGGCGTCGATGCGACGCCGGATACCGCCGGCCACCAGACCATCCGCGCCCCGGAAGAGCTCGAAGGTCGCCCACACGCCTCCTCCATCACCGGCGGTGACGGCGATGTTGGACCGGAAGACGTCATCGTGGAACAGGCCCGGCAACGACACCACGTCCGTCGTCGCTTCGACATCCGCGGGGAGCCCGGAGCCGAGGTTGCCGAAGGAGTTCTCGGCGTAGGCGCGCGACACCACCACCGGCAGCTGTGAGCCCCCGCCGACGACCTCGATCGCGAGCGGCCCGCGGGCGTCCCCCGCGTGGAAGAGATTCGTGACCAGGTCCTCCAGAAGCAGAGTCCCGAGACCCGCCAGGGTCCGGGTGGCCGAGAGGACCGCCTTGCCCGCCGGCTGGAAACTGAGCCGCAGGGTCTGCGCGCCGGCGTTGCGATTGCTGACCACGACGTCCGAGCGCCACGGCGTACCTCCGACACCGTCCTGGTGGACCACCACCGGCACCAGAACCTGTGACGACGCCGGCGTCGGAGTCGGCGTCGGCACTCCCGAGGTCGCCGTCGGCGTGGGGGTCGGCGTCGGCGTTGGTACCCCAGTGGTCGGCGTCATGGCGGGGGTCGATGTCGGCGTTGGTGCCCCGGATGTCGGCGTTATCGTCGGGGTCGGCGTGGCCGCCGCAGGTGGATACAGGTATTCTGCGCAAAGAACGTCGTCGGAGCTGAAATCGTAACAGCAGTCAGTGGACATCAGGTCGCCTGACGATGAAATGTGATCGAAGCCCAACCCGTGACCCATTTCATGAGTGAGAAAGATTTCGTAATCGCTGGAACTGATGCACGCACCAGTGCCGTTATTAACCATCACGCCCCATCCGGTAGCCCGCCACCAGTCCTGACCGTCAAACCCACTCGTGCTCGAGACGTTGACGTAAGCGCCTCCCCAACCCAAAACGCCTGAACAGCCGGAAAGATCCGGTATTGCGTCGCACGGGTCATTGAACGCAATCGCGTTCGACGGGAAGTTGTCACACCAGCTCGTACCAACGCTGACCGGGCCTCCGCTGTTGACGTTCAGGCTCGTTGAACCCACGTTGTTCCAGTTGTTTGCTGCTGCAATGACCTCTGCGTCACCACCACCGGGTAAATCCGAGTCCAGCGCGCTGCTCCAATTCATCGACGGTGTGTTGCTGAACCATCGATAATCGTGTGTTTGACCAGCCAACGGCCCACCACCGGGGGCAGAGATAGTCATGAAATTACAGACGCTTGGCGCCACCTTTGCACCGACGGGCAATCGACTGCGAGGAACCCGCACACCTTCGTCGATCCACTGGGCGCCAGCGTTGATCACGGCTCGCAGTTGCCGCACGAAGGCCGATTCGTAAACCGGCACCAGGAATGATAGGTTGTGCACACCCGTCTTCGAATAGCGCTCCATCTCCCCGGTTTCCGGCAGCGGCATCAAGACTGCCTCGTCAAGAAGATCCTCGACGCGCAAGAGTACGCTTTCCGCCAGCAATCGCGGCTGCCAGCGACCATCCGGCCCGACATCCGCAAAAACCAGATACGTCTCGCCAACCTTGAAGTCCGGCGAACCGGCGACGACAAACGCCTGCCCACCCAGCGTCCCACCGGGAACTTCGAGCTCCACTCTCTTTCCAGCCTTGCCGCAGCCCTTCAAACAATCAACAACGTCAGCCGGCGTGATTGTAAAAAATACGGAGCCGCGTTTCTCAGTGAAACTCGCACCTGCACGAACCATCAACACCGAATCGCTCTGAATAGCGAGTTCGCCTGGATCAGCCGGCGGCACGATGGTCGTCGCCTCGAGCGCCGCCGTGGTCAGCAGCAGTATCGAGACAACGGAAAGCCACGCGAGAACCCTTCTCATGAGCATCAGTATTGGGCCTCGAGCGCGGCCCTGCAAGTCGCCCTGCGTGAGAAGCATCACCATCGGACCATGTTTAACTGGGAATTAACCTTCGAGTGATTAGACTTCGACGTCCGCCGGCTCGCGCCCATAGGTCTCGACGAGGTCCCAGAACCGGGCCTGGAGGCCCTCCCCCAGCATCCTCGGGGTGATGCGGAAGCGCCAGTTGCCCTCGCCGACCGCCGGCGTGTTCATCCGGCAGTCCGAACCCAGCCCGGCCAGGTCCTGGTGCGGCACGATCGCGATGTCCGCCACCGACCCCAGGGCGAGCCGGATCAGGTCCCAATTGATCTCTCTACCGGAGGTGCCCGCGTAGCGCCGCACGAGGTCCTTCTCTGCCTCGGTGGCGTCCTCGAGGTACCAGCCCACGGTGGTGTTGTTGTCGTGGGTACCCGAGTAGAGCACCATGTTCCGGTGGAGGGCGTAGGGGATGAAGGACGACCGCGGCTCCGGTGAGAACGCGAAATGGAGGACCGCCATCGCCGGCAGGCCGAGCTCATCGCGCAGCGCGACCACGTCGGGGGTGATCTCACCCAGGTCCTCGGCCACCAACGGCAGATCGCCGAGGGCCGCGGCCACCGCATCGAAGAGCGCGCGACCAGGGCCCGGCCGCCAGCGGCCGTTGATCGCGGTCCCCTCGCCGGCTGGAACCTCCCAGTAGGAGGCGAAACCACGGAAGTGGTCGAGACGCACCAGGTCGACCATTGTCAGGGCGTGGCGCAGCCGGGCGATCCACCATTGGTAGCCGTCGGCTGCCATCCGGTCCCAGTCGTAGAGCGGATTGCCCCAGAGCTGGCCGGTGGCCGAAAAATAATCAGGAGGCACCCCGGCCACCACCTTCGGCCGGAGCTCCTCGTCGAGCTCGAAGAGCTCCGGGTGCGCCCACACCTCGGCCGAATCGCCGGCGACAAAGATCGGCACATCGCCGAGGACGCCGACCCCCATCTCGCGCGCCCAATCGTGCAGCGCGACCCACTGGCGATCAAAGAAAAACTGGCAGAACTCGACGAAATCGATGTCCTCGCGGTGCTCCTGCATCCACCCGATGAGGGCCTCGGGGTCGCGTCTGGCGAGGGGCCGCGGCCACTCGTACCACGCTTCGCCGCCACGACTGTCGCGAAGGGCGCGAAAGAGGGCGTAGTCGGAAAGCCAATGGCGGTTCCGCTCGCGGAAGTCGGCCAGCTGGAGCACCAGCTTGCGCGGCTGGCTTTCGGTGAAGCGGCGGAACGCGAGCCGCAGCAATTCGAGCTTGAACGGCGCCACGGCGTCGAACTCCACCCATTCGGTTGGGAATTCCGGCACATCCCTCACATCCTCATCGAAAAGGACGCCGTCCTCCACCAGCAGGTCGGGGCTGATGAGGAGCTCATTGCCGGCAAAGGTGGAGATCGCCGAGTACGGCGAGTTCCCGGGCCCGGGCGGGTGCAGTGGAAGGATCTGCCACCAGCTGGCGCCGCCGCCCGCCAACCACTCGATGTAGGCGGCGGCGGTCGGGGCCGAAGTCGCCGATGCCGAAACGCGACGGCAGACAGGTGGGATGGAGAATGACACCGGCCGATCTTCTGTGCTTCATCGATACCCATGGTACGCATCGGAGCTATCGTATTTCCGTCCGCGCCTTCCCAAGGCACATCCTCACGCATTCAAATTCTCAATTCTCAGATTCCTCAATTCTCAATTTCCACCCACCCACCCCACGATTGCCGGGGGGGGGCGGGAATTGAGAATTGAGAACTGAGAACTGAGAATTCAAGCCCGGTTGGCGCGCACCGGCAATTGATGCGCCTGCCGGTGTGTTACCGTTCAACTTCGAAAAAGGGGGTTCATGCTTCCTGAAATCCACCTCACACAGCCCACTGCTGACGAG
>CAVTEP010000005.1:0-39869 GCA_963733915.1 Candidatus Sulfomarinibacteraceae bacterium | reverse complement strand
TTCCCGTGGGATGCTCGATCGTCCGGAGCGGAGCGGCCCGGGCGCCAACGCCTCATGCGAGGGGCGGGCGTCTTCCGCGGGCTTCCAACTCCACCCTACCCGGAAACACCGCCGTGTGCAACACCCTTCCCGGTTTTTCTCGAACGGGAAAGAGCTCCATGAACTTCATGAACAACGACTCATCGACCCAAGCGGCGTTGGGCGAGGGCCGTCACACTTCTGGTGATCCGATTTTCAGTTCTTGCCGATCATGATCGACACGCCGGTTATCTTCGATTGGTCATCTCGACTGCCAGCGGTTTTTCCTTCTTGTTGCCCTTCTTGACGACAACCGTGTTGCCGTTCTGCTTGACCTTGTAGCGTGTGCCGGCGGCCAGGGTAAGTTCCTTCGCAACATCAGCGGCGATTTTTTTAGCGCCCATTCCCTTGACGACATTCACCGTAAACTCGGTGCCGTCCTCGCCGTGCGGTGTAAAGACCATCGAGAAGGTCCCGTTGGCGTCCGGCTTGCCGTTGATGGTGATCTTGTAGGCGTCGCGGAAGACGGTCGGAATGGTGATCTCACCGGGCCCTTCTTCTGCATACGCAGGCACTGCGGCCAAGGCCAGACACAGGAAAAGACCGAAGGCGACTGCGGTCGACAATTTCGATGGAGCGCGATTCACAGGATACATGGATTCCTCCCCGACTATGTGCTTGCGGGAGTATAGCGCTTCGTTGGTGAGCCGCGGCATGTCGACGGTACGATTTTGTGACATCGACCACCTCCGAGGTCAGTACAACCGGTAGAATCAGGCGCCGTTCGGCGTGATCCGGCGTGCTGGAAAGGCCAATTGTTGTTCAAAAGACGTGTCGCTGGTGGACTGATCTGGGTCTCTTTCGTGCTGGGTGCGGGCGGCGCATTTGCGGCCGATCTCCCGTGTACGGTCTGTGTTGGTGTTCGATTCAGTGATCCGACGGTCGCCCTCGATGCGTGGGCGAACGAACCGAAGCTCGACGATGAGGACACCTTTTCCTGGCATGGGAGGTGCGCCTCGACGGTTCGGCAGATGCGGATCCCATCGATGCCGTGCGCCGTGCGGGTGCCAAGCCGTGGCTTCGGGTCGTCTTCCGCACTCCGCAGCCGATCGCTGACAATTTGGCTTTCCTCGAGGCCGAGCTCGAGGAGCTCGTTGCGCTTGTTCGGGGCGCCGGGGGGGATCTCTTTGTCCAGGTTCTGTGGCGGCCCGACGGCGCTGCGATCGATGTCCGCGATTACGCTTTTCTCGTCAAGCGCGCAGCGGTCGCGGTCACCGGCGCGTCGCCGATCTCCTCCTTTATCGCCGGCCCTCTCGAGAGTGGTCCCGAGTCCCTCCATGCCTTTTACCGTGAAGAGGTCGCCGCCTATCTCGATCTCGTTGCGCTCGCCCCCGGTGACGATCTGCCCTCTGCTGCTCGCGACGCTGGGCGAGCTCGACCCCGGCAAACCGGTGGTGCTCGACGCGTTGCCGATGCCTGGGAAACCGGGGAAGGCTGTCGCCCGGGTGGCCGAGTCCGCCGCCGCCGGTGTCGTGGTCACGTTTTTCGAGGTCGGTCCCGCGGCCTCTGACGATCTCGCACCCCTCAAGTGGGTGGTGCGGGAGCTTCGCGGCAATCTGGTCTTCGACCCCTACTCGAGCCCCACAGGCGCCCGCGCGGCCTGGTCTTTCGTTCGCGAGGACCTCGGTCTGCGAGTGATCGCGGAGCCGGAGCCAGGCACCGCCGATCTCGAGCTCGTGTTTGCCGACTCTCAGTTCCGGATACCGACGGCGGTCGACCTCGCAACCGGCGAGGAACGACTTCTCTACGACACGAGCCGTGGGGCGGACGGTTTGACCGTCCGACTGCACGAACCCGACGATGTGGTGTTGCTGCGGCTCGAGCGGCCGAATGCTGAAGAGCTCGAGGCTTTCGGCCAGGAGATCGATGTCGGCGCGGATCGCGAGATTCCGGTCGAGGAAATCCTGCGGCGGCTGCAGGCCTTCGAGGACGCTCAGGCGCGGCGACTCGACCACTTCCAGGCGAACGAGGTCCCTGCACCTCCGCTTTCAGGCTGCTCAGGGTGCTTTTGAGGCGTCCTACGTCGGTGATTTCTTCTTCCGCCGCGACCATGGCTTCGACTGGGTGTGGAGGGACTTCTTCGTCGGCGGTGTCAAATGGAAGTCTGAAAAGATTCCCAAAGTGCCGCTGATCCAACCCGAGAAGGTCGCCTCGTTGCCGGCCGAAATCCGGCTCACCAAGGACTATGACTACCGACTCCGCGGCACCGCGAGTGTGGACGGTCGCGACTGCTGGGTCATCGACTTCAGGCCCCTCGAACCGTCGCCCGGTCGCAGCCTCTACCGCGGCACCGTGTGGGTCGACCGCGAGATCTTCGCCCGGGTCCGCACCCGCGCGACCCAGGTGGGTCTCGAGGGTTCGGTTCTGGCGGCCGAAGAAACGCGGTTCTACGTGCCGCTCGACCACAACGGGCCCGGTCAGAGTGGACTGCGGAGAGCTTTGTTCTGCCGGTGAGGATTTCGGGCCAGCAGACGTTTTCGATCCTCAGTGCCACGATGCCGGTGGAGGTGGAGACCGAGATCACAGGTATCCGCATCAACGGTGAAGAATTCGACCGCAACCGCGATACAGCGCTAGCCTCCGAAGCAACCATGTTACGGGACACCGACGACGGTCTTCGCTATCTGAAGAAGGGCGAAACCGGCGAGCGCGTCGTCGAGACCGAGTTCACCTCGGATCGGCTCTTTCTCGTGGGTGGCGTCTTCTGGGATGAGTCGGTGGACTATCCCCTCCCGTTGGCCGGGGTGAACTACCTCGACCTGGATTTCAAGGACACCGGCGCCCAGATCGATGTCTTCTTTGCCGGCCCATTCCTCGCAGCCGGCATCGCCGACCCGCAGCTCTTCGGCAGCCGGTGGAACGGTGGCGTGAATCTCAACGGCCTCTTCTTCAAAGCCCGTGACGAGCTTTTCCGGAAGGGCGCGGTGGTGCCCGAGGAGGACGTCCGGAGAAGGACCGCGTCGGCCGATGTCTTCGTTGGTCGGCCGCTGGCGCGATTCCTCAACTTCGAGCTGACGTACGGTCTCCGCATGGAGGACTTCAGCCGGGCCGACGACACCGCCGAGGACTTCGTCATCCCGCAGGACACCCTGACCCACATCTTCAGGGGCAACGTCCAGTACAACCGTGCGGGTTATCGGTTGCGTCTCTCAGGAGGCATGAATCGCCGTTCCGACTGGGAGTTCTGGGGGCTTCCCGGAAACGACGAGTACGATCCCGATCAGCAGGACTACCTGCGATGGCAGGCTCAATTCGGCAAGACCTGGTGGCTGCCGAAGTTCCGAAGGGTCCGGGTTTTCTTCGAGCATCTCGACGGCTCGAATCTGGACCGCTTTTCGGGTTACGACTTCGGAATGTTCGGCGATGCGTCGGTCTCCGGTTACCAGAGCGGGTTGGTCCGGGCCGAAAAGGCAAACGGCGCCCACCTTCTGGCCGGCGTCAACTACTTCGAGAAGATCCGTTTTGACCTCAAGGCCGACGCGGTGTGGGCGAGCAACGCCATGACCGGGCTCGACAACGAGCTCCTGGCCGGTATCGGCCTCGAGGGTACGATGACCCTGCCGTGGCAGCTGATCATGAACTTCGAGGCCGGCTATGCGGTCGCCGGGCCGGGCAAAGGGCAACATCGCGCTGCGGGTCTTCTTTCTGAAGCTCTTTCCGGGAAGCTGACTTCGCGCGCCATCGGTTCTCTTTCCCAAACTCGCAATATGGTCGGGGTACTCGCTGCTGTCTCAGGTGATGACACAGAACACTTTACGGTCTGCTCTTTCGGCAGCAGTTCTCCTGTGCGCGGTGTTTGGTTGTTCGGGAGACGCACCGCCCGAACTCCAGATCACCGCACTGGGCAACGAGGGGTTTCTGGTCCAGGCAGGCGGTTCCACCGTCATTGTTGACGGGCTGTACCACGGCCTGCGCGGTTACGCGGCGCCAACCGACCAGCAGCACCGTGCCCGCGAACGGGCTGAGCCGCCCTTCGACGCAGTCGACCTGGTGCTCGTCACCCACCACCATCCCGATCACTTCGATGCCGGGGTCGTTGGTGAATTCGGCGAAGAGGTTACTTCATGATCCAATGACCATCCCAGGTGATGGCGGTCCGGCCGTCCGCCATCTGAGCCAGCGCCTCGGTAGTTCCACCGCCCGTGATGCCCTCGTACTTTCCGGTGCCGCCGATGAATCCCCACTTGTTGCCTTCGGGGGTGTTGTTCCACCAGATCCACCAGCGGTCACCGTCGGCATCCACGGCGTCGCAATAGCCGTGACCGTTTGCGGAGCCGTCGGCTGCAATCACGGTCGTGCCGAAACAGTCCTGGCTTGCGAGGTGGATCGAGTTCGAGGCGTCGTCCGCGAGAACGATCCCCATGATGTGGGACCGCTGCATCATGCCGCCGTCCGGCAGCTGAGTGTTGGAGACCTCGGCCGGCGCGTAGGTGACCGTGCCGCCGCCCTTCTCCTCACCCGCCATCGCGGGTGCCGCGAGTGACCCCAAGATCATCGCGCAGATAGCGATTACTGAACAGACTTTCGTTTTCATTGTCTTCCCCCTTTTTGCCATCTCGGTTTTCATCTTTGTTTGGCACCCCTCGGGCCGTTCCCGAGAGACTGCGTGAAATCGACTATGCCGGCTGGTCGGCTATCGCGGATGCAACCACGATGGCAGCAGCGAGTACGGATCGACAGTGACCGCCTGGTTGTAGGCGACTCCGCTCTGACCAAGGAGCTTCTGCAGCTCACCCTCGTTGAACGCGTCAAAGGTCTCAGTCGCGCCACCGACGTGCTTGCCACCGACAAATATCTGGGGAATGGTACTGACGTCGAATTGTGCATTGAGCGCCGCCCGCACCTGGCCGCCCCGGTCGTTCTCCTGGTAATCCGCCGAGTCGAGGTCGATGGAGCGAAAGGGTATGCCGCACTCGGCGAACATTTTCCGCACCGACCAGCAGAACTCGCACCACTCGAACGCAAACAGCACAACCGGTTGCTCCGGGTCGTTGATGACCTGTTCGAGAAAGGCCTTGGCTTGTGGAGTCACCGGTTTGTGTTCGGCCTCGGGCCCTTTCAGTGCCGGCGGCTGGGCGTCAAAGCGAAAGCTGGGTGTCGATTTCGAGATCTCGATCTCGTCGGCGGTCATGTCTTCCGAGATGTCGTAGAAGAGTGGAGTGGTCATGTAACGCTCACCGGTGTCCGGCAGCATCGCGAGCACCGTGCTGCCTTTGGGCGCCGTCTTGCAGACCTCGATCGCCCCCGCCAGGGTCGCGCCGGCCGAGATGCCGACGAAGATCCCTTCTTTCTGGGCCAGTTCCTTCGAGCAGCGCAGGGCGTCGTTGCCCTTGATCGGCATGAAGATGTCGAGCAGCTTCGAGTCTTGCGCGTCCTCGGCCAGCTTGGGAATGAAGTCCGGGGTCCAGCCCTGCATGAGGTGGGCGCGGAACGATGGATGGCTCTCGGCGATCGAGCCGTCGTCCTTGCGCGCCTGCCGAATGCCGCTGCCCATGATCGCCGAGTTGTCGGGCTCGCAGACCACGATCTTGGTTTCGGGCCGCTCCCTCTTGAGGACTCTGGAGACCCCCTTGAGAGTGCCACCGGTGCCGAAACCGGTCACCCAGTAGTCCAGGCGCTCACCCTTGAAGTCCCTGAGGATCTCCTGGGCGGTGGTATCGGAGTGAACGTTGGCGTTGGCCTCGTTCTCGAACTGGCGGCAGAGGAACCACCCGTGGGTCTCTGCAAGCTCCTCGGCTTTTCGGAGCATTCCCGTGCCTTTCTCCGAAGCCGGGGTCAGCACCACCTTGGCGCCGAGGAAACGCATCATCTTGCGCCGCTCGACCGAGAAGTTCTCGGCCATTGTGACAACCAGCGGGTAGCCCTTCTGGGCGCATACCATGGCCAGACCGATGCCGGTGTTGCCGCTGGTCGCCTCGATCACCGTCTGGCCAGGCGCGAGCTTGCCGGAGCGTTCGGCGTCCTCGATGACGCCCAGCGCCAGCCGGTCCTTGACCGACCCCATCGGGTTGAAGGCCTCGACCTTGACGTAGAGCTTCGCGCCGTTGGGTGCCAGCTTGTTGACTCTTACCACCGGGGTATTGCCGACCGTGCCGAGAATGTTGTCGTACTTGGCCATATTTTTCTCCTTGAAGATCGTCTTCACTCTAACACGCTTGAGACCTAGACTCATTCCGACAAGGAAGTAAAAACCCTCTTTATTGAGTGATTTGAAGAGTTCTTTTGAAATGAATGAGGAGATTCAGGGTGCGTTATCGAGTATCCGGCTCCGTCAGCGGACAACGGCTGGACCCGGCTTCCGGCTTCGCCTTCGGCTACGCCGTGACTTTCGCTCTTGGCTCTACCGAGTCAGCACTCCGTAATGTTGATTGCCAGTCCCCCAGTGGAAGTCTCCTTGTACTTCGACTGCATATCGAGGCCGGTCTGGCGCATGGTGCGGATGACCTGGTCCAGTGAAACCACGCCTTTGCTCTCGGCGCGCAGTGCGATGCGGGCTGCGTTGACCGCCTTGACCGCTGCCATGGCGTTTCTCTCGATGCACTCGTTCATGGCGCGGCAAATGCGCTCGATTCCGGCCTCGATCTCTCCTGTCGTTCGCCACGCGTGTTCGTTGGCGAGGACGATCTCGGCGACGGACCTGCCCGTTGACCGGGCGATCTCGAGGAGCTCGTCACCTGATCAGGGCCGCAAATAGGCCGCCATTCTGGAACCGGAAAACGCGCCACGTCCAGGCACTGGTACCGAGGAAGGCCACTCGTCAGAGTGATCAATGCCCCAGTCTATAATCGACCGCGTGAAAGAAAACTCGGATCTCACAACTTCGGTACGGAGCCGGAGTGTGGAAGCCGGTCGGGTCGTGCTGATCGCCGGGCGGACACCGTCTCACCCGGTTTTGAAGTCGTGAGCCACAATCCGGCTTCCAGCCACGGGCTCAGCAGCAACTTCGTGTGCTCGACCCTGCAGATGGAGGTTGTCCTATGAGAAAACGCCACACCGCAGCTGCAGGCGTGATAGCTCTCGTTGCTGCGTTCCTGAGCGTCTACGCCCACAGCGAGCGGCCGGCCACCGCGCCGTCGGACCCCTGGGAGCGTCTGCCCGGCATCCTCGCCGGGATCAGGGCACCGGTCTTTCCCGATCGCGATTTTCCGGTGACCGACTTCGGCGCCGTGGGAGACGGGACGACCGACGCGACTGCCGCGTTCCGCGCCGCCATCGGCGCCTGTGCGGAAGCCGGCGGCGGCCGTGTGGTCGTGCCGGCCGGGGAGTATCTCACCGGTTCCATCCACCTGAAGTCCAACGTCAATCTCCACGTAGAGGAAGGCGCGACCCTTCGCTTCCGCCAGGACCCCGCCGCCTATCTGCCCGTCGTCCTCACGCGCTGGGAAGGCGTCGAGTTGATGAACTACTCGCCCCTCGTGTACGCCCACGGCGAGAAGAACGTCGCGGTAACCGGCAAGGGAACGCTCGACGGCCAGGCCGGGCCCGAACACTGGTGGCCATGGAAACGCGGCGACCACCCGCAGAGCCAGAAGCCCGATCGCGATCGACTGTTCGCCCAGGCCGAGGCCGGCGTCCCGGTCGCTGAGCGGGTATACGGCGCCGGCCACTACCTGAGGCCGTCGTTCCTGCAGACCTATCGCTGCGAGAACGTCTTGATCGAGGGCATCACGATCACGAACGCTCCGATGTGGCTCATCCACCCGGTACTCTCCCACAACGTCATCGTCCGTGATGTGAGAGTCGTCTCCGACGGTCCCAACAACGACGGCTGCAACCCGGAGTCTTCGACCGATGTCCTGATCGAGAACTCGCTCTTCGATACCGGGGACGACTGCATCGCCATCAAGTCGGGGCGCAACGCCGACGGCCGACGGCTCAATGCCCCTTCCGAGCGCATCGTGGTCCGGGGGTGCCGGATGCGAGCCGGGCACGGCGGCGTGACCATCGGCAGCGAGATCAGCGGAAGCGTGCGCGACGTCTTTGTCGAGCAGAACGAGATGAGCAGCCCCGAACTCGATCGAGGGATCCGATTCAAGACCAACGCGGTGCGGGGAGGCGTGATCGAGAACGTCTTCGTGCGCGATGTCGAGATCGGCGAAACCGGCTCGGCCATCGATATCGACATGCTCTACGAGGAAGGCGCGAACGGCAACTTTTTGCCGGTCATTCGGAACATCCTCGTCGAGCGTCTGACCGTCCATCAGGCGCGGTACGCGTTCTTCATCCGCGGACTCGAGGGAGCGCCGGTTCAAGGGCTCGTCGTCCGGGACAGCTCGTTCCACTCTGTCAGCAGGGGCAGCGTCCTCGATCACGTGGAGGATCTCCTGCTGCAAAACGTCGTGATCCGACCTTCCAGCCAGGAGTCGGACGAGGAGGCAACACAGTGAGCGTGACGCTCACGCAGAAAGGCATGCGTCAGCCGGGCTAGCTCGACAACTCAGATACCTGCAGGCCCGCCATGATGGCGGGACCTAGGCCCTTGGGGTCGTTCTTGACCACGCGCTCGCTCATGTAGTAGCGGTAACTGCCATCCCGTCCGTAACCCAGACCGCCCACCTCGCAGTTGTTTGTCAGGTGAAACGAGCCATCGGCAAAGACGGAGACAAACTCGGTGACCAGGCCGGCATAGGCCTCCTCGGCGGCCGGTTTGAACGAGTCGGGCAGATAGCCCATGTTGATCGCCTTGGCCAGGAAGTAGGTGAACATCGCTGAAGCCGACGCTTCGCGATAGTTGCCCGGCTCGTCGGGCATGTCCATGATCTGAAACCACACGCCTGTGGCATCCTGGGTCTGAACCAGACTGTCCGCCAGTTCCGGAATGATGGCGAGGAGCGGTGCTCGCAGGTCGGTGTCTTCGGGCGGAATCACATCGAGGATATCGACCAGCGCCATCGCGTACCAACCGAGCCCTCGCGCCCAGACATAGCGCGATCGACCGGTCTCCGGGTCAGCCCAGTTCTGCTGTTTGGCCTCATCCCAGGCGTGGAAATACAACCCTGTTTGCGGGTCGCGTAGATGGGATCGAGCGATCGAGAACTCCAGCACCGCCTCCTCGACCTTGTGGTCGTCGCCCTCCATGACTCCAACACCGGCCAGGAACGGCATTCCCATATACACGCCATCCAGCCACAGCTGGTGCGGATAGCGCTGTTTATGCCAGAACGCGCCTTCGGATGTGCGGGGATGATCGGTCAGCTGCGCGGCCAGCGCATCGATAGCCCTGCGGTATTCGGGGTCACCGTGCCTCGCGAAAAGACGTTGAACCATCTTGCCCGAATTGATGTGGTCAATGTTGTACTCATCAGCCTCATATGTGGAGATGCTGCCGTCTTCAGCTATATAACTGTCAATCGTGCGCCTCGCGAAATCGGCGAACCGCGGGTCGCCAACGGCCTCTGACAGGTCATCCATCGCCTGCATCAGAAGGCCGGTGGTATAGGTCCAGGTGCTGGGCTGCGACCTCACAGCGTCCCAGCCGCCGTAGGAAAGGCTCTCGCTGCGGCGTTCCATCTCCGACTCTGCCAGGCGGGTCGAGATCTCGGTCGGCTCCAGCGCACCGGCGCTGCGCGACGCTTCCGTCTTCAAGCGGAGTCGGGGAGACAAGGTGCGCCGATCTACCTCAGCCGAGAGAAATGCCTCCAGCTCCGCGCGGGTCTGAACGCCGCTCTCTCGACCGGACCACAGAGCCCCGAATGCATAGGACAGCTCCGTTCCGCGCGGTTGCATCACCAGCACGTGGCTGCTCTCGTCCCGCGTCTGCGAAACAAAATCGATCTTCCTGAACAGGACCACCATGCCCAGGTCGTCTTCGAACAGGGTCTGGGCGCCGAAGGTCGCCATGTAGCTCCAGGCTTGACCGGTGATATCCAGGTCACCCATCATCAGCTCGGTCCCCGGATGGGCGACGATGCCGATGGCGAGATTGTCGAGTGGGGCAGAGGTCGCCAGCGTCACGTCGACCATCGGGCTCCCCGCCTGCATCGACAACGTGGCTTTGAGATCCACGGTCGCTGCACCGGTGTTCCACGCCGTGTAGTCGATTTCGAGTGCCGAGTGGATGGGGCCGTCCGACCTGATGGTCGTGGAGCGTTCCGCCACATCGGAGACCAATTCGGTCTTGGTGCCGTCCCAATAGCCGTAGCCGCCCATCCCGAGGCTCTGACCCACCTTCAGGATGTCGGCGCCCCAGTCGGCCATATCGTGGTAGCTCTCATAGCCATCCAGCCCCACGGTCTGCAGCACCATCTCAGATGTCTTCTTGCCGAAGATGTCAAAACCGTTACGCCAATCCAGATAGAACCGGTATCCGACCAGATCGCTTTCAATGCCCGGTCCTTCATAGCGGATGTATTCGCTGTGGTCGGTGTACTGCGGCGGTGGCGTCACATGACTGACGTTTTTGAAGGTGCCACCGACATAGGTTTCCTCCTGCCACTCGCCGCCCTCCTTGATGGACACCTCGGCGTGTGTCCGTGGCGACTGGGCGCCCCCTGCCTCCTGGCGGTTGATCAGATAGCTGTGCGTTGCGGCTTCATCGAGGTCGGCCAGAAACACGAGCCTGTCGTGGCGATCGTCACCGTCATCGTCCATCAGCTGTGTTGGCCGTGCGGCATCGCCTTCCCAGACCTGCAAAGGACCCGCCGTCACGCCCAGTTCGTTCAATGAAAGGCTGACGAGCGTGTCAGGCCGCGCAAATGCGGATGGGTTGGAGACCTCGAGGTGAGCGACCGCGTCGCCCTGCGGTTCCTGTGTGCCGTTGCACCCGAGCAGAACAGTGAACAGTGCAGAAAGAAGGTGTGACTTTTTCATGGGATTGATCCTTTCACCGCGCCAACCAACCGCCGTCCACGGCGATGGTATAGCCCTGCATGTAGTGCGAAGCAGCCGAAGCCAGGAACACGGCCACGCCCTGCAGGTCCTGCGGGGTTCCCCAACGTCCGGCGGGGATGCGGTCCAGGATGGCCTTGTTTCGGGCCGGATCCTCGCGCAGGGCCCTGGTGTTCTCCGTGGCCATGTATCCCGGGGCGATGGCGTTGACATTGATGTCATGGGCGCCGAGCTCGTTGGCCAGCAGGCGGGTCAGGCCCATGACCGCACTCTTGGATGCCGTGTAGGAGGGCACCAGGATGCCGCCCTGGAAGCTGAGCATGGACGCGGTATTGACGATCTTGCCGCCGCGTCCCTGTTCGATCATGACCTTGCCGACGGCCTGGCTGAGAAAGAAGAGGGTGCGGATGTTGATATTCATCACGTCATCCCAGTCCTTCTCCGTGAACTCGGTGATCGGCGCGCGGCGGATGATGCCGGCGTTGTTGAAGAGAATATCGATGCCGCCGAGCTCTTTGACCGTCGTGTCGATGATGGTCGCTACGCAGTCCGTGTCGATGAGATTCGCCGGGATGGTCACGCAGCGGCGCCCCAACGACTCGATTCGGGTGCGGGTTTCCGACATGTCGAGGATGTCCACGAGAGCGACGTCTGCGCCGGCTTCGGCGAGTCCCAGGGCGATTCCCTGGCCGAGGCCCTGGGCGGCGCCCGTGACGATCGCGACTTTGCCGTCGAGCTTGAACTGATCCAGTATCATGACCTACCTCACCTCAATTCTTCGATCGTCAGGTGATCCATGTCGTCAAAGGCCTGGTTCTCGCCGCCCATGCCCCAGCAGAAGGTGTAGGCACCCGTGCCCACACCGGTGTGAATCGACCAGCTCGGCGAGATCACCGCCTGACCGTCCGCCACGACGATGTGCCGGGTTTCGTCGGGACGTCCCATGAAGTGGAATACGCGCCCGTCCTCGGGCAGGTCGAAGTAGAAGTAGATCTCCATGCGCCGCTCGTGGGTGTGGGGGGGCATGGTGTTCCACACGGAGCCCGGTTCCAACACGGTGAAACCCATGACCAGCTGGCAGCTCCTGGCGGCCTCCGGATGGATGAGCTTGTAGATGGTCCGTTTGTTCGAGCCCTCCATGCTGCCGAGCTGCATCGGTTCGGCCTCGGATGCCTCGACATGGACCGTGGGATGGGACGCGTGGGCCGGGTAGCTCAGCAGGTAGTATCGGGCCGTCTCCTCGGCCGAGTCACTGGCAAAGGCGATGGTCTTGCTGCCGCGTCCCACGTAGAGTCCGTCACGCGCGGCCATGGGATATTTCGTGCCATCGACCGTGACGGTGCCGGCGCCGCCGATGTTGAGAATGCCCAGCTCGCGGCGTTCGCAGAAGGTGTCGGCGCGCAGCTCCGGTGCGGATTCCAGGGTAAGGGTCTTCTTTGCCGGGACCGCGGAGCCCACGATCGCGCGATCCACATCGCTGTAGACCATGGTGATGCTGTCCTCGGCAAAGAGCGCGTCGACCAGGAAGCTCTCCCGCACCTCCTCGGTGGTCATGCGGGAGAATCGAATGGGGTCAGCCGTGTACCGTACGTTCATGGATGAACCTCTCTCTCGGTCTCGGTTGAATTCGGTGAAACTGCGGCGGCCGGCGCGAGCACGGGCTGGCCCGCGACCGTCACGTTCTCGAAGCGCAGGCCCTGGACGTTCTCGAGCACCACGGTCTGCCCCGCCGAGGCCGCGCTGACGTTGCGCACCAGCACGTCCCGAAGGGGTGCTTCCGCGGGCGCGTGGGCCTCGAACAGCGTGCCCACGTCCCCGACCTCGAAGTCCTCGAACACGATGTCGCGGTAGGTGGAAGGGAAGTTGCCGCCGAGCTGGCTGGGGTAGTTGAGCTGGAACCAGAACAGACGCTCGAAGGAACCCACCTTGAAGCGCCGCACGCCCACGTGCTCGACCGTGCCGCCGCGGTCCAGGTTGGCCTTGAAGCGGATGGCCGAGTCCCCTGAGCGAAGCACGTTGTCGGTGAAGAAACACGTAGCGGATGTCCCCCGACATCTCGCTGCCCAGCGCGATGCCGTCCTCACCGCCCATGTCGTTGTCGCGCACGACCACGTACTCGCTGGGCATGGCCACGGTGCGACCGTCGAGGTCGCGGCCCGACTTGACCACCACCGAGTCGTCCCCGGTGCGGAAGGTCGATCCCTCCACCAGCACCCAGCGGCTGGAGTCCACGTCGACGCCGTCGTTGTTCGGGAAGTGGCTCTCCACATTCAGCCCGCGCACCGTGGCGTGCTCGCAGTAGACCAGGTGGTTGACCCAGAACGGCGAGTTCACGGCTGTGTAGCCTTCCAGCCTCACACGGCGGGCGCGCACGAACTGCACGAGCGGCGGCCGCAGATGCGTGCCGGCTCCGAACACGCGCTCTTCCAACGGCACGCCGGTGAAACCCATGCGGCGCAGGCGCTGCATGTCGGGCTCCGCCAGGCGGTGCCAGCCGTGGAAGTCGCTCTCGGCGTTGCCGTCGATGGTGCCGGGGCCGGTGATCGCCACGTCTTCCACGTCCCGGGCGTAGATGAGCGGCGAGTAGCTCAGCACCCGAGTGCCCTCCCAGCGGGTCTCGACCACCGGCAGGTAGTGCTGCGGGTCGGGCGAGAACAGCAGGTGCGCTCCGCGCTCGAGGTGGAGCTCGATGCGGCTCTGCAGGTGGATCGGGCCGTCGCTGCGCCAGACGCCCGGGGACAGCACCACGCGTCCGCCACCTTCAGCCGACGCCCTGGCGATGGCCGCCAGGATGGCGGGGCGCGCATCCGCCACGCCGTCAGCAGCGGCCCCGAAGTCGGCCACGCGGTAGACCCGCGCGGGGATGTGTGGGGTCTCGATGCGGGAGACGATGGTCTCGATCAACCCCCAGTCCACCCGGCCGGGCGCGGGATCCTGGGCTCGGGTGGGCCGAGGCGCCGAGCAGCAGCAGCAACACGGTCACGCTGGCGCGGACCTGGAAGTCGATGCGGCGAGGGTCATTCATGCCGGCATTGTAGCGACATTTGACCCGAATGGCCACCGGTGGCAGAAATTCCACCTCAAACGGCCGCGAGGATCGAAAATTCCAATCTGATTCGTTGAATTCCAATACGGTAAATTGAAGCGACTGATCTTCCACTCAGAGATTTTTTACACCAGAACTCGTTTATTATCATTCTCTTAGCTAAAGCCTTCACCCGGCGGCATGGCATTTGTACTAGGAACCGATCTCACTATGCCACCGATGGCAGAATTTTCTTGCATTTTGCCGGAACCTCTGGATAATCGTGAGCAATGGCTAGCAATGACATCCGTTGGAGTTCGGGACCACGGGAGGAGGTGCACGCGGTCGATACGAACAGTTCAGATTCCGGGAATGACCTGATCGGACCAAGGAACATGACCTGATCGGACCAAGGAAAAGGGGGAGAAAATGCAGAGTGTTCTAACCTTGTTGTCACGCTATCTGATAGGCGTGACCATCGTCGGCATGCTCATCGCCATGGCCGGCATTCAACCTGCTCTGGCGCAAGAGCCCGAAGATCCCAAACAAGAAGAGCCCAAGGTACAGAGGAAGAAGCGGCCTACGAAGGGGCCGCCGAAGAAGACCCGAAGGCGAAGAGCCCGTAGCCTTCACGGGTGAAATCGTGGTCACGGGTTTCCGCAACAGCTTGGAGCAATCCGTGGAGCTGAAGCGGGATGCTGTCAACACCCGGGACAGTATCGTGGTCGAGGACATCGGCAAGATGCCCGACCTCAACCTGGCAGAAGCGATCCAGCGCGTGCCGGGCGTGGCCATCGTCCGCGAGGGTGGCGAAGGTCGCCAGATGTCGCTGCGCGGTCTCGGCCCGGAGTTCACCCGGGTCACGCTGAACGGCATGGAAGTGCCGGCTTCTACTGGCGGCCTCGACAGCTCTGGCGGTGTCAACCGGGGTCGGTCTTTCGACTTCAACGTCTTTTCCGCCGAGCTCTTCAACCGCATCGACATCAACAAGTCGGCCATCGCTTCTATTGAAGAGGGTGGTGTTGCGGGTACCGTCGAGATGTACACCGCGCGCCCGCTGGACAACCCCGGGTTTCGTGGATCGGTGACCCTCCAGGGCGGCTACAACGACCTGTCGGATACGGTCGATCCACGGGTGACAGCTACGGTGAGCACCACCAACAAGGCGGAAACCGTGGGATTTCTCTTCTCCGGTGCCTACACGGAGCGCACCTCGTGGCAGGATGGTTTTGGCACCGTACGGTGGGACTCGCCGCGCCTGACCGGGCCTTCGCCGGCAACGAAACGGATCTCAGTGATGAAGAGCTCAACTCACTGTGGTACCCGCGCCTGCCCCGCCAGGACAGCTTCCGTCATGACCAGGAGCGCCTGGGCCTCAGCGCTGCTCTTCAGTTCCGCCCGAGCGACAGGTTTGAATTCGGCGTGAACTGGGTGCACTCGGAGTTCGATGCAAAAACCAACAGCTACAACTCCTTTGCGCAGTTCCGCCGCAGCGGCTCTTGGGGCTACAATACCATCACGCCGACCGACGTCACCGTGGCCAGCGACGGTACAGGTCAGTATGCCGTGGCCGGCGTGTTTGAAAACGTTGCGTTGCGGACCGAAAGCCGACAGACGGTCGACAACACGAAGTTCGACCAGTTCACGGCAGATTTCGACTGGGACCTCAGTGACAACCTGAAGCTCACCGGCCTGATCGGTCAGGCCGGTCCAAATTCGAGCAGGACTACTTCCGCGTGAACATCGAGACGTTGACTGGTAACGGCTTCTCGTATGACTTCACCGGCAATCCGGACGTGGCCGCAATCAACTATGACATCGACGTCACCGACCCGAACAACTACCAGATCCTGGACAACGAGAACTATCTCCATCCCATTGTCGACCGCACGAACCAAACCGTGCGGCTCGATCTGGATTGGGACCTGAAGGCGGCAAGCATTATCTCAAGTTCGGTGCGATCTACAACGACCGCGAGGTGGACAGCCAGGACTGGAGACAAAATTTAAACCCCACGGGAAACCTGGCTCGCCGTAAGCTATGTGTTCGACTACGTGGATGTCGGCGGTTATGGCAGCGGAACGGAGCTGGACTTCCTGGTTCTGGACTATGACAGAGCCAAGGAGCATTCGGTTATGGCGACTTCGAGCTGGAGCGCGGTCCGGGCAGAACAACATGGGTTGTCACAGAGAAGACGACCGGTGCGTATGCCGACTACAGCCTGTTTACCCTGGTGGCGGGGACCCATAGCCTCCGTCTGAACCTTGGCGCCCGGTATGTGCAAACCGATACGGAAGCCACGGGCTGGCTCTCATCCGAGATATCGAATACCGAGACGAACTCCTACAGCAACGTGCTGCCATCGCTGAACGTCGCGTTCGATGTCACGAAGGACGTCGTCTTGCGTGCCGCGTCGAGCCGCACGATGACGCGCGCCTCCCTCTCTTCTCTGGTGCCGATCAAGACCTATTCCGACGTGAACTTCACGGTGAGCGGCGGCAACTCCCAGTTGGATCCTCTGGTGTCGGACAATGTCGACCTGGGTGTCGAGTGGTACTTCGCCAAGGAAGCCGTGTTGGGAGTGGCCCTTTTCTACAAGAACATCGATAGCTTCATCTCATCGCCGGAAACGACCGAGCCCCTGCGTCCCGAGGACTATCCCGCTGTGCGTGCGGTGTATCCCGAACAGCCGGCACTGCTGGATCCGAGCCTGACTCTGGACATACAGGACAGCTGCCAATACCGATGGCACAAATCTGAAGGGTTTCGAGCTGGTGTATCAGCAGGCCTTCAGGGGTCTGCCCGGCATCTTGTCGAACTTCGGCTTCGTCGGCAACTACTCGTATGTCGACGCCGAGACAGAAGTCATTCGGAGTGACGAAACAGTGACGGTGCCGCTGGAAGGGATGTCCCAGAACTCCTGGAATGCGACGCTGTACTATGAAGTGCCCAAGGCCGGTATACGACTGTCCGTGAACAATCGGGACGATTACGTCACCAACAACACCGGGAGCAACCACAACGTCTCCGAGACAACGACAGGTCCCGTGCGCTACGACTTGAGCGCCTTCTGGCATCTCAGCAAAGCCTTCTCGCTGACGCTGGAAGGCATCAACCTCACGGACGAGGCTGAGCGGCTGTACACAACCGGTGACGGAACGATGAACCTGGTACGTGAGTACAACAAAACGGGCCGGCAGTTCTTCTTAGGAGTGCGCTTCAACTTCTAGAGACCTCCCTGATGCTCTGCAACCCCTGGCCGGCAACGCCGGCTGGGGGTTGCGGGCCTTTTTGCTGGACGTTTCGCGACGATTCGATTCCGGGCGAAGGAATCTGGTCTGTAGTCAACACCCGGCCTTCGACGGGCTCGGCTCGGAGCGATGGTTGCCTCGGGCCCGATAGCAGGACGAGTTTGAGTAAGATCCGTAGCGGCTCCACTCGTGAGTAGGTTGGCCCGCCGTTGGCAATTAATGGCGGATCATCGCTCGATGGTCAGGCCCACCTCGGTGCACGGTGGAGAATCTGATCGGATACCAGGCGGAAGATGACATGAGCTACGCGAACAAACAGCCGTCGACGATCAGTGACGTTGCTCGATTGTCGGGAGTCTCGAAGCGGACCGTCTCGCGGGTCATCAACAACTCCCCGATGGTGCGGAAGGCGACCCGGGAGAGGGTCCAGAGCGTTATTGATGAATTGAGCTACAGGCCGAATGTGCAGGCCCGGGGTCTCGCGGCCAGACGTTCCTATCTGCTGGGGATGATCTATGACAATCGCGACCCGCTGTACACCGACGAAGCGCAGCGCGGTGCGTTGAGTGTGTGCCGTGAGCTCGGGTATGAGCTCGTGATTCATCCCTGCGACAGGTCGAGTGACACGCTGACCGAAGAGGCCCTCGGTTTTGTCGACCGGTCGAATCTGGACGGTGTGATCGTCCTGCCTCCGGTCTCTGAGAACAACGATCTCGCGGGGGTTCTCGGAAACGAACAGATCCCGTACGTTCGGTTGGCTTCCATCGCCCTGGACACCGCTGATCGCGTCGTGATCGCCAACGAACGATCAGCGGTGGCTGCAATGGCCGAGTATCTGGTCAATCTCGGACACCGAAAGATCGGCTATATCACGGGGCCGGAAGGCAGGAAATCAACGCGCGAACGGCTCGAGGGCTTCTGTGACGCGTTGCAGAGACTCGGATGTGCGCCTTGCGAGGAAATGATAACGCGTGGGGCGTATACCTTCGAATCGGGAATAGCGTGCGCCCGCACCCTGCTGGAAATGCCTGAGCCGCCGACGGCCATTTTTGCCAGCAATGACGAGATGGCTGCAGGTGTGATCTACACCGCTCAGGAGATGGGCATGAAGGTGCCGGAAGATCTGTCGGTGGCGGGATTCGATGACAGTACGCTGGCAACGAGAATCAGGCCGTCGCTGACGACGATCCGCCGGCCTGTTCGGGAGATGGCGCGATTGGCGACGACCAAGCTGATTGCGTCGATTGATGGTCGGGAGGACGAGGCCCGGGTGGGGATCTTTCTGGACCCGGTGTTGATCATTCGCGATTCAACGCGCTCGATTCAGTGGTGGAGGGAAGAGACTCCCCCACCTCAACGTTGACCCAGAGGATCCTGATGGACAACCACGAGTACACCGGGAACACGCAGGGCAGACGGTCGCTGTCGTTTTTTATGAGCGGCCTGATGCTCGGCGCGCTCCTGTCCACCGTCGGTTTCGGTTTGTTCCTGCGTTCGCAAAAAACCGCCGAGCGCAACGCTGTACTGGCCGGTGGTGGCGACGGGGCACGGAAACAGATGGTCCTGAAGCTCGGCCACGCCCTCGACACGGGGCACCCGGTGCATGTTGCCCTGGAGAACATGGCGTCGCGCCTGGAGGAACTGTCCAGTGGCACGGTGTCCGTCGACATCTATCCCAGTGCGGTGCTGGGCGGCGAGGTCGAGTGCCTCGAGCAGGTCCAGAACGGCTCCCTGGACATGACCAAGGTGTCGGCGGCGGTGATGGAGAATTTCGTGCCGGAGATGTCGGTCTTCGGCCTGCCGTATCTCTTCCGCGATGGCGAGCACTACTGGCACGTGCTCGACGGACCCCTCGGCGCCGCCCTGCTGGAGAAGGGCGAGCCCAAGCTCTTGCGTGGGCTCTGCTACTACGACTCGGGCTCCCGGAACTTCTACACCCGATCGAAGCCGATCCGCACGCCGGATGATCTCAAGGGCCTGAAGATCCGGGTGATGAACAGCGCCACCGCGATCGCCATGGTCAAGGCCATGGGCGGGGCGCCCACACCCATCGCCTGGGGCGAGCTCTACTCGGCATTGGCCCAGGGCACGGTGGACGGCGCCGAAAACAACCCGCCGAGCTTCACTACGAACAAGCACTACGAGGTGTGCAAACACTTCACCCTCGACGGACACACCCGCATCCCCGACATCGTCTTGATCGGTACCAAGACCTGGGATCGGCTCTCGCCGCAGATCCGCGAGTGGATACAACGGGCGGCGGAAGACTCCTCCGAGTTCCAGCGCGAGCTCTGGCACCGGGAGACGGCCCGATCGCTCGAGATCGCCCAGGCGGAGGGGGTGACGATCTACGAAGTGGATCTGGCACCGTTCGTGGCCAAGGTGGCGCCCATGCTCGAGGAGATGGAGGATCCCGCGGTGCGGTCGCTGGTTCTCCAGATCCAGGAGACCGACTGAGATGCCGGCTGCTCTGCGGGTGCTCAAGGACGGCCTCACCAGGGGGCTGGAGCTGCTGATCATCGCCACCATGGCGCTCCTGGTGGTGGACGTGGTGTGGGGGGTGTTCAGCCGCTACGCTCTGGGGGAGCAGACCAAGTGGACCGAGGAGCTGGCCCGGTTCCTGCTCGTGTGGGTAGCGCTCCTGGGTGGTGCGCTGGCGTTCCGTACCAGAGCCCACCTGGGTGTTGATTACTTCGTGAACCAGCTCCATCCGGATGCCCGCAGATTGACTGCGGTAGTCGCCGATCTGGTGGTGCTTTTCTTTGCAGGGGCGGTGTTGCTGCTCGGCGGCGCCAGCGTGGTGAGGGAGGCCCTGGCCCTGGAACAGACAACCCCGGCTCTGGGCTGGAAGATGGGTTACGTCTATATGGCCCTCCCCATCTCCGGCTTTTTCGTGGTGCTTTACACCGTGGACAACCTGATGGAAACGCTCAAGGGACGGCCGGCGGGTCGCAGCTCGGGAGGTTAGCGCTCGTGGCTGCAGTTGGCCTGATTCTGGTCCTCGCTTTCGCCATCCTGCTGGTGCTCCACGTGCCGATTGCGGTGGGCATCGCCGTGGCCAGCTATGTCGCCATGTTGGCGGACGGGGCCGATCCCTCGGTCATGCTGGCCCAGAAAATGGCGAACGGCGTCAACAGCTTCGCCCTGCTCGCGATCCCGTTCTTCATCCTTTCGGGGTACCTCATGGGCCGGGGAGGCATGGCCCGTCGGCTGATCGACCTGGCGGGAGCCCTGGTGGGGTTCCTCCCGGGCGGACTCGCCTACGTCAACACCCTGACCTGCATGCTCTTCGGTGCCATCTCCGGCTCGGCCGTCGCTGCCGTGTCCTCGGTGGGCGGGTTCATGATCCCGGAGATGAACCGCAAGGGGTACAACCGCGAGTTCAACGTGGCGGTGACCACGACGGCGGCCACCACCGGGCTGATGATTCCCCCCAGCAACATCATGATCGTCTATTCGGTCGCCGCCGGCAGCGTATCCATCGCCGCCATGTTCATGGCGGGGGTGCTCCCCGGCATCCTGACCGGTCTGTTCATCATGGTGGTGTGCGGATTTTTCGCCTTCCGCAACAAGTATCCGACCGAACCCCGTTCCAACCTGGGAGAGATCCTGCGAGCTTTCAGGAGCTCCTTCCTGAGCCTCTTCATGGTGGTGATCGTCATCGGCGGCATCCTCAAGGGGGTGTTCACGGCCACCGAGGCGGCGGCCATCGCGGTGGTGTACTCCCTGCTGCTCACCGTGGGGCTCTACCGTGAGATCCGGTTGCGGGAGCTGCCCGGGATCCTGCTCGAAACGGGGATCACCACGGCGGTGGTGATGCTGCTCATCGGCGCCAGCTCGGGCATGAGCTGGATCATGACCATGGCCAACATCCCGCAGACGGTGAGCGCCGCCCTGCTCGGGCTCTCAGAGAACCCGGTGCTGATCCTTCTCTCGATCAACTTCTTGCTGCTGGCGGTGGGCACCTTCATGGACATGACCCCGGCGGTGCTGATCTTCACGCCCATTTTCCTGCCGGTGGCAGTGACGCTGGGCATGCACGAAGTGCATTTCGGGATCATGATGATCGCCAACCTCTGTATCGGTCTGTGCACCCCGCCCGTGGGAACCTGTCTGTTCATCGGCTGCGGCGTCGGCAAAACCACGATCGCCAAGGTGACGCGCACCATGCTGCCGTTCTTCGCCGCGATGATCGTCGCCCTCATGTTCATCACCTACATGCCCTCCCTGTCCCTGTGGTTGCCGGTACAGACCAACCAGCTCAAGCAGATCGAGGTGGAACAGTCACGGTTCATGAATACCAGTCCTGACAGCGCGCAAGGAGACGACCATGTCCAGCCTTGACCTGAAGCCGAAAGAGTCGTGCACATACGACATCCTGTCCCTGGGGGAGGTCATGCTGCGCCTCGATCCCGGCGAGGGCAGGATCCGCACGACCCGTCAGTTCCGGGTCTGGGAGGGCGGGGGTGAGTACAACGTGGCCCGCGGTCTGCGCCGATGCTTCGGTCAGCGCGCAGCGGTGGTCACCGCCTTCGCTCGCAACGAGGTGGGCTTGCTGTTGGAGGATCTGATCCTCCAGGGAGGGGTGGATACGTCCTTGATCAGGTGGGTGCCGTCCGACGGCATCGGCCGATCCGTGCGCAACGGGCTGAATTTCACCGAGCGAGGATTCGGCATTCGTGGTGCTGTCGGCTGCTCGGATCGTGGCCACACTGCCGCCTCTCAGCTGCGCGTGGGCGACATCGATTGGGAGCACATCTTCGGCACCCTCGGGGTCCGCTGGTTTCACACCGGTGGCATCTTTGCGGCGCTTTCGGCGACTACCGGCGACGTGGTGATCGAGGCGGCACGGATCGCCAAGAAGCACGGAACCGTGGTCTCCTACGACCTCAACTATCGACCGTCCCTGTGGGGGGCCTACGGCGGCCTTGATCGTTGCCGCGAGGTGAACCGGGCCATCGCGCCCTCGCTTGATGTGATCCTCGGCAACGAGGAGGACTTCACGGCGTGCCTCGGACTCGAGGTGGAAGGCGTCGACGAGAACCTGCGCGATCTCGAGGTGAGCAGCTTCCAGCACATGATCAGCACCGCGGTGGCGACCTACCCGAACTTCAAGGCCGTGGCCGCCACCATGCGCGCCGTCAAGACCGCTTCGATCAACGACTGGGGCGCGATCTGCTGGTGTGACGGGGAGTTCCACACGGCCACCCATCGGCCCGATCTGGAGATCCTCGACCGGGTGGGCGGTGGCGACAGCTTCGCCTCGGGATTCATCTACGGGCTGATGGAGCTGGACGATGCGGCCCTGGCGGTGGAGTACGGTGCGGCCCACGGCGCCCTGGCGATGACCACCCCGGGAGACACCACCATGGCATCCCTGGCCGAGGTGGAGAAGCTGGTTCGTGGCGGCGGTGCCCGGGTGGACCGGTGATCTCGATGCGGGGAGGCGCGACATGATCGAGAGACTGACAGAGTGTCCGGTGATCCCGGTGATCGTCATCGAGGACGAGAACGATGCCGAGCCTTTGGCGGAAGCGCTGCTCGAAGGCGGGATGGACGTGATCGAGGTGACCTGTCGTACCGCCGCGGCCCCTGCAGCCCTGGCCCGCATCATCCGGTCCTTCCCCCAGATGTTTGTTGGTGCGGGCACCGTGGTCACCCGCGAACAGGCCCAGCGATGTGTGGACCTTGGCGTCTCCTTCGGTGTGGCCCCGGGTTGCAACCCGGAGACCGTGCGCCTGTTTCAGTACAACGATGTGCCGTTCATCCCCGGAGTGCTTTCGCCCTCGGAGATCGAATCGGCCTTCGGTCTGGGCTGCACGCTGCTCAAGTTCTTCCCGGCCGGCGCGGCCGGTGGCCCCAAGATGCTGCGAGCCCTGGCGGGCCCCTACGCACCCCTTGGGGTGCGATTCTGTCCCACGGGCGGCGTGAATGTGGACAACATGAACGAGTACCTGTCCCTGCCCGAGGTGTTTGCCGTTGGCGGTTCGTGGATCGCGAGCAAACGGCAGATCGCCGAGAAGCAATGGTCGGTCATCACCCAGCAGACCCGGGAGGCACTCGGCCCGGGCGCGGGAGGTTGCCCGATGAGCGGATCTGATCCACGAGCACTTTCTTGCTTCAGAACGACGAGGCGATCCGTCTCTACTTCGACTACGCGGCCGAGCTGCCGATCATCGATTTCCACACCCACCTGCCGCCGGCCGAGATCGCCGCGGACGCCCGCTGGGAGAACATCACCCAGGTCTGGCTCAACGGCGACCACTACAAGTGGCGCCAGATGCGCACCAACGGCGTTGCGGAGCGCTTCTGTACCGGAGACGCGACCGATCGGGAGAAGTTCGACGCCTTCGCGGGCATCGTGCCCTACCTGCTGCGCAACCCCCTCTACCATTGGTGCCATCTGGAGCTCGCCCGGTACTTTCAGATCGACGATCTTCTGCTCAGCGCGGACACCGCCGATGCGGTGTGGGAGCGAAGCACGGCAGTGTTCGAGAGTGGCCTCTCCGCTCGTTCACTGATCGAAACCAGCAACGTGCTCGCCGTCTGCACCACCGACGATCCGATCGATTCCCTGGAGCACCATGCGGTGGTTGCGGCCGACGAAACGTTCGACGCCCGGGTGTTTCCCACCTGGCGTCCGGACCGGGTGCTGGCGTTCGCCGATCCCGGTTCGTGGAACGGCTACGTGGACCAGCTGGCCGCTGTCGCCGATGTGGAGATCGGGAGCTACGACGATCTGATCGTGGCGCTCGCCGCGCGCCACGACTTCTTTCACCGGGCGGGCTGTCGGCTCTCCGATCACGGGCTCGCCACCTGTCTCTTCTCGCCGGCCGGGGAGCGGGAGATCAGAGCCATCTTCGACCGGGTCCGGTCGGGGGCGGTGCTCTCGGCCGCCGAATGCGACCAGCTGGCCACGGCCCTGCTCCTGGAGCTGGGTCGGCTGAACAGCGACAAGGGCTGGACCATGCAGCTGCACATCGGTGCCCTGCGCAACAACAACAGCGCGATGTTCGCCGAGCTGGGGCCCGACAGCGGATTCGACTCGATCGGGGACCGGCGGTACGCCGAGCCCCTGGCGCGGTTCCTGGACACGCTGAGCTCTGCGGGCACCCTGCCCAGGACCATCCTCTACAACATCAATCCGCGGGACACCGAGATGCTGGCCACCATGCTCGGCAACTTTCAGGATGGCTCCGTGCCCGGGAAGATGCAGCTCGGTTCCGCCTGGTGGTTCCTGGATCAGAAGGACGGTATCGAACGCCAGCTGGAAGCCATCTCCCAGATGGGCTCTCTGCGCCGGTTCGTGGGCATGGTGGCCGACAGCCGTTCGTTCTTGTCGTTCTCCCGTCACGAGTACTTCCGTCGCATCCTCTGCAACGTGCTGGGAACGGACATGGCCGCGGGGCTGCTGCCCCGGGACTTCGATCTGGTGGGGGGCTTGGTGGAGGACGTCTGTTTCCGGAATGCGGCAAGCTTCTTCGGGTTCGAGTGTCACGCTGACGCTCGATAGGGCGTCTACCGTGGATTAAGCTCGTCGACCGGAGGAAAGGATGTCGGGGGCAGCGTCGCGGTGAGCGTGCGGACGCCTTCGTCCCAGTACTTGCTGAGAATCTCGAGAGCCCGGGGCTCGACGGAGGCATGACGACGGTCGCGGCGATCTTCATGGTCCTGACCATTTTCTGCCCTTCGTCGGGCAGACCGTCACAGCCGATGATCGGTGTCTTTGCGATCTCAGCGGAGCCGAGCAGCTTGGCCTGATTGTCCAGCGCCGCCCGCACTCCTGCAGCCATCGGGTCACTCTGGCAGACGAACAGGTCGATTCCTTTTCTTGCGCCGCCGATTTCAAGGAAATGGTTGACGGCAGCCTCCGCTCGATCCATCAGCCAGCGGCCATGCAGCTCTTGCACGGTGACGCTGTCTCCAGCCACCTCCAAAAACCCTTCTCGCCGCTCGAGAGTTGAAGGGGCCCCATCGACGCCGAGGACGAGGATGACATTGCCTCCGTCAGGTAGAATCTTGAGGCACTGACGACCCTGAAAGCGTCCAATCTCCACCTGGTCCGGGGCGACCGAGGCGAGCAGAACCTCGGTGTGTTCCTCACTCATCTGAGGTAAAAATGCCGGAATGCGATTGACCAGGACACAGTCGACACCAGCTTTCGCAACCTCTTCAAGCGAGCCTTTCATGCTCTCGGCAGAGACCAGCATTGACACGATGCCGTCCGGTGGGGTGGCGCCGGCGATACAGTCGTAAAACTGACTGATCTGTTTGACCTCCCTGTTGCCCGCAAACAGTGGAGGCAGTACCTCGACGCCATATTTGCCCGACAGCTCCTTCGCTTCTTTCACCAGGAGCTGCTGGTACGCATTTTCCTCGTCTGCAAGGAGCAGCGCTATTTTCTTCATTACCGGCTAAGATAGCAGATCTCTGACCTCAATCAGACAGAGCCCCCTGAGGTTCCAGGAAAATGTTACCGTGCGAGGGGAACCCCATGAGACGATTCTTGTTAGCTCTCGCCTTTTCATTTTTGATCGTGCTCCCCGCGACTGCTGCCGAGACAGTTGATGCGGTATGGATAGAACAGGAAATCGAGTTCACTTATCTGGGTCTCAACGCGGCGTATTCCTGTGATCTGATGGAAGCCAGAATCAAAATGTTGTTGCGTCATGTTGGTGCCGCGGACGACGTTGACGTCACCACGTCACCTTGTCCGGGATACGATCGCCCACAAATGCGGCTTCCCATGACGGCCAGGTTTTCAACTCTGATTCTTGCCGAAGATGGTGATGTCGACATCGTCAAGGCTTCGTGGAGCGTGGTGGAGTTGGGCAAGAGGCATCCACGGTCGATAGACGATCGCGACTGCGAGCTCCTCGAGCACTTTCAGAAGTTTCTATTGTCGACGATCGAGCACGAAGTGATTGAAGGCAACACAGGATGCGGTGCAACCAGGCAGACAATTGTGGGGCGCCTGAAATTGAAGATTCTGAAGCCGGTTGCGGTCGTACCCTGACAACCAGTGCAAGAAGGATGCGAGGATGAGATACGTCTCTTTTCTGATCGCAACTCTTATCTCGTCGGGCGTGACATTTGCCGAGGATCCACGGACCTGGGGCCAGCGCCTGGCCGACAGCACCATAGCCGAGCATCCCAGCGCCTGGAGCATGCGCAAGTCGGACGGCGAGTACCGCTGGGCCTATAACCAGGGCCTGGTGACCCTCGGCATGTACAGGCTGTACCTGAAACACCACGAGCCGGAGTATTACGCCTACATGAAGGCCTACGTTGATCATTGGGTCGATCCCGACGGCACCATCCGCACGCTGGCGCTGGACGAATTCAACATCGACTCGATCAACTCGGGCAAGCTGCTGTTCCCGCTCTTGCAGGAAAGCGGCGACGCGCGCTACCGGGCGGCGATCGAGGTGCTGCACCGGCAGCTGCAATGGCAGCCGCGCACCCACAACGGCGTGTTCTGGCACAAGGGCAAGTACCCCTGGCAGGTCTGGGCCGACGGCCTTTACATGGGCGCGCCTTTCTACGCCGAGTACGTTGCGCGATTCGGCCCGAACGACTCCTTCGACGATATCGCCCGGCAGTTCCGTGAGAGCTACGCGAAGCTGCGCGATACTGACACCGGCCTGCTCTACCACGGCTGGGACGAGAGCCGCGTGCAGCGCTGGTCGGATCCCGACACCGGTCGCTCGCCCGGCTTCTGGACCCGCGCGCTCGGCTGGTACTCGATGGCCCTGGTCGACACCTACGAACACTTCCCCGCCGAGCACCAGGGGCGGCGCGAGCTCGCGCGCATGCTCACAGAGCTGAGCGAGGCCCTGCTCGCGGTGCGGGACACACGCAGCAATCTGTGGTGGCAGGTGCCGGACCAGGGCGGCCGCGAAGGCAACTACCTGGAGGCCTCCGGCTCGGCGATGATCGCCTACGCCTGGGCCAAGGGCGCGCGCCTGGGCATGCTCGAGCCGCGCTACCGCGAGCTCGCGCAGCAGAGCTTTGCCGGGCTGGTCGAGGAGCTGGTGGACTGGGATGCGGAAACCGGGCACATGCAGCTGCGCAACGTGTGCCGCAGCGCCGGCCTCGGCGGCACGCCGTACCGCGACGGCAGCTACGAGTACTACATCTCGACCGACGTGGTGGTCAACGACACGCACGGGATCGGCGCATTCCTGCTCGCCAGCGCGGAGATCGAGTGATCACAGACGGTGGCGGTGGGCGCGACCGATCCAGCCTGACCGGTCGGGATGCTCAGCGTTGAGGACGCCCCACCTCGGTCAGAGTCTCCATCATCTCAGCGCGAAGACGAAAAGGATCCTCCGCCGTCAAACCACGCAGGCGGCGGCTCAACGCCTCGAACAGCCGTTTCTGATGTTGATACACGGCTCGACTCCGGGATTCCGGTGTCCGGCGCCGGCCCTCATCCAGCTTGACGAAGCATCCCACGATCTGCTCGATTGGAATTTCCTTCTCGAATTCCCTGTGCCACACCCAGGCGGCGTGCAGCGCCGCGCCGAGCGCCGCGCCCTCTCCCTCCACCGGAACGGCCTCCGCATCGAACACGTTGGCGATCATCTGGCACCACGCTTCAGAACGCGAGAGCCCACCGGTCAATCGAATTTCCTTGACCCGGGTGGGCATGCGCGTGAAACCCGTATAGAGGTTCAGGACGTGTCCCTCGAGAACGGCCCGGCACAATCTGTCTCGTCCAAAACCATCGAGTTGGAAATCCGAAATACAGAGGTGACGCCTGGGGGAGATCGGGCGTTCTCTCTCCGGTATACCAGGGAATGAGCACGCACCCACCATTCCCAGGTGGCGTCCGATCGACGATCTCGTTGAACTGTTCGTGGTTCAAATCAAACAGGCTCAAAACCTCGTCATATCCGTTGGCAAGGTTGGACACGCACAACAGGGGCAAATGATGGCCGGTGCTGTCGCAGAACGCCGCGATCTCCCCCTCCGGGTCGATGAACGGTTCCTCCAGGAACGTGTACGCGGTGCCGCTCGTCCCCAGGCTCACGGTCACGATCCCGGGCTCCACATTGCCCGTTCCAACGGCGCCGTACATGTTGTCGCCGCTGCCCGCATCGATGGTGCATTCCACGGAGAGGCCGAACCTCTCGGCGACGTCGGGTGCGATGCTCCCGATCGAGACGTCCGAGGGCGCGACATTCGGGAGCTTGCTCATGAGATCGGGATGGATGGCAGCCGACACAGGTGTGGAGTATTCTCCTGTTTTCGGATTCCAGAGCGCCGTACCCGACGCATCCCCCGGCTCCATGACCACGGTCCCGCCCGTCAGATACCAGTTGATGTAGTTGTGGACGAGAAAAAAGGTCGTGGTCTTCTCGAACGCCTCCGGCTCGTGGCGAACCATGTGGAGGATCTTTGGCGCCGTGTAGCCCGGTCGTTGAGAGTTGCCGACCGCCTCGATCATCGCTTCCAGGCCGCCGACCTTCTCCGTCAGGTTTCGGCACTCCTCGCGGGTCGAGTAATCGTTCCAGAGCTTGCTACGCGACCGTGTCAGGTTGCCATAGCTGTCCAGAGCGACGAGCCCGTGTTGTTGGCCGGAGACTGATATGGAGCGGATTTCCTGCTGCGGCACGTCGGAGCGCATCAGGCCTTCGAAAACCCTGTGGACGGCAGCGATCCACATCGTGGGATCGGATTCAGAAACACCTTCAGCGAGCCCTTGGACGACGCCGTTGTGGGTCTCGTATTCGGGGAGATCGTCGTCGTAGGATACGAGATCGACGTACACGACATCCTTCCTGTCGGAGTCGATGACGACGATCTTGCAGCTCTGGGTAGAGACATCGAGTCCCGCAAACAACTTCGACATGGCTCTCCTCCGCACTAGCGCAGATAGCGATTCACCAACCCTTCGAAATACTCCTGCTTCCCGCTTCTCAGCTCGGGCTCGCCGAGCTTGGCCGCCATTTGGGAGAGCTCCTCGAGACCGATGCCGCCTCGTTCGAATTCGGCGCCGCGGCCGCTGTCGAAGCTCGCGTATCGCCTTCGTTTCAAATCAACGAAATCGGAGTCCTCCAAGATGCGCTCCGCGATCGTGAGCGCTCGCGCCAACGTGTCCATCGAAACGATGTGGCCGATGAAGAGGTCCTCGAGATCGGTCGAGTTGCGACGCAACTTGGCGTCGAAATTCATCCCTCCCGTCGTCAACCCTCCCACTGAGAGCAGAACGAGCATGATCTCGACCGCGTCGTAGAGATTGTGAAGGAACTCATCGGTGTCCCAACCATTGTGGGGGTCGCCCTGGTTGACATCGAGGCTCCCGAGGAGATTCGCGTCGGCGGCGACCTGGATCTCATGCGCGAAGCTGTGTCCCGCCAGCGTCGCATGGTTGTTCTCGATGTTCAGTTTGAAATCCCCGTCGAGGCCGGAGCGTTGGAGGAATGCGATCACCGTCGACACATCGTAGTCGTACTGGTGTTTGCTGGGCTCCATCGGCTTGGGCTCGATGAGGAATGTCCCCTTGAATCCTTGCTCGCGGCCATAGTCCCGGGCTTTCCTGAGGAACACTCCAAGGTGATCGAGTTCCCGTTTCATGTCGGTGTTCAAGAGTGACAGATAACCCTCACGGCCCCCCCAGAAGACATAGTTTTCACCACCGAGCGCGATGGTCGCGTCCAACGCCGCCTTGACTTGAGCGGCCGCGTGCGCGACCACACGGAAATCGGGGTTGGTGGCCGCTCCGTTCATGTACCGTGGATGGGAAAACAGATTGGCCGTTCCCCACAGCAGGCGTACGCCGGACGCTTGTCTGCTTTTCTTCGGCTCGCGACACCATCTCGCGAAGGCGGTCCTCCGACTCCCTGACGTCGCGTCCTTCAGGAGCGAGGTCCCGATCGTGGAAGCAGTAGAACGGCGCACCGAGCTTCGTGACGAACTCGAAGGCGGCGTCGAGCTTTTCTCGCCGCCGTCATCGGATCGTCGTCAGCCGACCATGGGAGCTGCCGCGTTCGGCGACCCAAAGGGATCCATGCCTGTTCCGCAGAAGGAATGCCAGTACGCGACGGCGAACCGGAAGTGGTCCTTCATCGGCTTGCCGGCAACGACCCGATTCTCGTCGTAGTGCTTGAACGCGAGGGCGGTGTCCGTCCGGACACCGCCCTCGCATTCAAGCACTACGACGAGAATCGGGTCGTTGCCGGCAAGCCGATGAAGGACCACTTGCCGTTCGCCGTGGCCTACTGGCATTCCTTCTGCGGAACAGGTGTGGATCCCTTCGGGTCACCAACGCGGAAGCTCCCCTGGTCGGCTGACCACGATCCGATGACGGCGGCGAGAACGGACTCGACGCCGCCTTCGAGTTCGTCACGAAGCTCGGTGTGCCGTTCTACTGCTTCCACGATCGCGACCTCGCTCCTGAGGGGCGCGACGTCGAGGAATCGGAGGACAACCTTCGCAATGGCTCCCGAGCCGGAGAAGGCGGAAATTGTATCGCGTCCGCCTCCTGGGGAACGGCCAATCTGTTTTCCCATCCGCGGTACATGAACAGACCAACCCTGATTTTCGCGTGGTCTCGCACGCGGCCGCTTTCAAGTCAAGGCGGCGTTGCGACACAACCATGCGCTCGGTGGCGAAAACTTGCGTCTTCTGGGGGGGGCGCGAGGGTTATCTGTCACTCTTGAACGCCGATCCGATCACCTTGGAGTGTTCCTCAGGAAAGCCCGGGACTATGGCCGCGAGCAAGGATTCAAGGGGACATTCCTCATCGAGCCCAAACCAATGGAGCCCAGCAAACACCAGTACGACTACGATGTGTCGACGGTGATGCCTCCAACGCTCCGCCCTCGACGGGGATTTCAAACTGAACATCGAGAACAACCATGCGACGCTGGCGCCGCTTCGCGCATGAGATCCAGGTCGCCGCCGACGCGAATCTCCCTTGGGAGCCTCGATGTCAACCAGGGCGACCCCCACAACGGTTGGGACACCGATGAGTTCCTTCACAACCTCTACGACGCGGTCAACGTTGTACCTCAAGGGAGGGTTGACGACGGGAAAAATAGTTCGACGCCAAGTTGCGTCGCAACTCGACCGATCTCGAGAGACCTGTTCATCGGCCACATCGTTTCGAGATGGACGCGTTGGCGCGAGCGCTCACGATCGCGGAGCGCCATCTTGGAGGACTCCGATTTCGTTGATTTGAAACTCGAAAGCAATCGCGAGCTTCGACAGCGGCCGCGGCGCCGAATTCGAACGAGGCGGCATCGTTGAGGAGCTCTCCCAAATGGCGGCCAAGAGTCGCGACCCGAGCTGAGAAGCGGGAACAGAGTAGCTCAAAGGGTTGGTGAATCGCTATCTGCGCTAGTGCAGAGGAGGAGCCATGTCGAAGTTGTTTGCGGGACTCGATGTCTCTACCCAGAGCTGCAAGTCGTCGTCATCAACTCCGACGGAAGGATGTCGTGTACGTCGATCTCGTATCCTACGACGACGATCTCCCCCGATACGAGACCCACAACGGCGTCGTCCAAGGGCTCGCTGGAAGGTGTTTCTGAATCCGATCCCACGATGTGATGCTCCATCCACCAGGGTTTTCGAAGGCCTGATCGGCTCGACGTGCGCGGCTATCCACTCATATCGTCTCGGCCACGACACGCGGCTCGTCGCTCTGGACAGCTATGGCAACCTGAGCACCGGTCGCGTCGCGAGCTCTGGAACGATACTTCGACCCGCGAGGAGTGCCGAAAGTCTGACGGAGAAGGTCGGCGGCCTGGAAGCGATGATCGAGGCGGTCGGCAACAACCAGGCTACACGGCGCCAAAGATCCTCCACATGGTTCGCCACGAGCCGGAGGCGTTCGAGAAGACCACGACCCTTTTCTCGTCCACAACTACATCAACTGGTATCTGACGGGCGGGACCGTGGTCATGGAGCCGGGGGATGCGTCGGGTACGGCGCTCTGGAATCCGAAAACGGGATACCCACACCTGTGTCGGCTGCCATCCATCCCGATCTCATGAGCAAGCTCCCGAATGTCGCGCCCTCGGACATTCTCGATCGGGAGCATCGCACCCGACGTCGCCGAGAGGTTCGGCCTCTCCGGCGATATCGATGCGGGCAGCAGCGACAACATGTACGGCGCCGTTGGAACGGGCAATGTGGAGCCCGGGATCGTGACCGTCTGGGGACGAGCGGCACCACGTTCCTGGAGGAACCGTTCATCGACCCGGAGGGGGAGATCGCATCTGCGACAGCACCGGCCATCATTTGCCCCTGTTGTGCGTGTCCAACCTTGCCAACGGATATGACGAGGTTTTGAGCCTGTTTGATTTGAACCACGAACAGTTCGACGAGATCGTCGATCGGACGCCACCTGGGAATGGTGGGTGCGTGTCTCCCTGGTATACCGGAGAGAACACCCGATACCCCTCAGGCGTCGCCTGTTTATTTTGGATTCCAACTCGATGGGACAGGCTGTGCCGGGCCAGTTCTAGAGGGGCACGTCCTGAACCTCTATACGGGTTTCACGCGCATGCCCACCCCGGGTCAAGGGAATTCGATTGACCGGTGGGCTCTCCCGTTCTGAAGCGTGGTGCCAGATGATCGCCAACGTGTTCGATCGGAGGCCGTTCCGGTGGGAGAGGGCGCGGCGCCGCGCGCGGCGCTGCACGCCGCCGGGTGTGGCGCCAGGGAATTCGAAAGGAAATTCCACTCGAGCAGATCGTGGGATGCTTCGTCAAGCTGGATGAGGGCCGGCGCCGGACACCGGAATCCCGGAGTCGAGCCGTGTATCAACATCAGAAACGGCTATTCGAGGCGTTGAGCCGCCGTCTGCGTGGTTTGACGGGCGACTTTCGCGCTGAATGGATGGAGACTGACCGAGGTGGGGCGCCCTCAACGCTGAGCATCCCGACCGGTCAGGCTGGATCGGTCGCGCCCACCAGCCACTGTGATCACTCGATCTCCGCGCTGGCGAGCAGTGCGCGGAATTACCGTGCGTGTCGTTGACCATCACGTCGGGTCCGATGTGGCTCGTAGCTGCCGTCGCGGTACGGCGTGCCGCCGAGGCCGGCGCTGCGGCACACGTTGCGCATGTGCGCGGTTTCCACCAGCTCCTCGACCAGCCCGGCGAACCCTGCTGCTGCGCGAGTTCGCGGTAACGCGGTTCGAGCATGCCCAGGCGCGCGCCCCTTGGCCCGGCATAGACGATCATCGCCGAGCCGGAGGCCTCCAGGTAGTTGCCTTCGCGGCCGCCTTGGTCCGGCACCTGCCACCACAGATTGCTGCGTGTGTCCCGCACCGCGAGCAGGGCCTGGCTCAGCTCTGTGAGCATGCGCGCGAGCTCGCGCCGCCCCTGGGGTCTCGGCGGGGGAAGTGTTCGTAGGTGTCGACCAGGGCCATCGAGTACCAGCCGAGCGCGCGGGTCCAGAAGCCGGGCGAGCGACCGGTATCGGGATCCGACCAGCTGCGGCACGCGGCTCTCGTCCCAGCCGTGGTACAGCAGGCCGGTGTCAGTATCGCGCAGCTTCGCGTAGCTCTCACGGATCCCCAGGCGATATCGTCCGAAGGAGTCGTTCGGGCCGAATCGCGCAGCGTACTCGTGCGTAGAAAGGCGCGCCCATGTTTCCCCGGGTCCTTACCTTGTGCCAGAACACGCCGTTGTGGGTGCGCCGCTGGTCGCTGCCGTAGCGCCTCGATCGCCGCCCGGTAGCGCGCGTCGCCGCTGCTGCAAGAGCGGGAACAGCAGCTTGCCCGAGTTGATCGAGTCCGATGTTGAATTCGTCCAGCGCCAGCGTGGGATGGTGCCGTCGCATGGATCAAGGCGTAGGCCTTCATGTAGGCGTAATACTCCGGCTCGTGGTGTTTCAGGTACAGCCTGTACATGCCGAGGGTCGCCAGGCCTAGTGTTATAGGCCCAGCGGTACTCGCCGTCCGACTTGCGCCATGCTCCAGGCGCTGGGATGCTCGGCTGTCGGCCAGGCGCTCGCCGGGTCCGTGGATCCTCGGCAAATGTCACGCCCGACGAGATAAGAGTTGCGATCAGAAAGAGACGTATCTCATCCTCGCATCCTTCTTGCACTGGTTGTCAGGGTACGACCGCGACCGGCTTCAGAATCTTGGATTTTCAGGCGCCCCACAATTGTCTGCCTAGTTGCACCGCATCCTGTGTTGCCTTCAATCACTTTCGTCGACAATCAAAACTCTGAAAGTGCTCGAGGAGCTCGCAGTCGCATCGTCTCTATCGACCGTGGATGCCTCTTGCCCAACTCCACCACGCTCAGCCTTGACGATGTCGACATCACCATCTTCGGCAAGAATCAGAGTTGAAAACCTGGCCGTATCGGAAGCCGCATTTGTGGGCGATCGTATCCGGAGCAAGGTGACGTGGTGACGTCAACATCATCCGCGGCCGCAGCATGACGCAACAACGTTTTGATTCTGGCTTCCATCAGATCACAGGAATACGCGGCGTTGAGATCGATTACCTGTCTATCCATACCGCATCAACTGTCTCGGCAGTCGCGGGGAGCACGATCAAAAATGAAAAGGCGAGAGCTAACAAGAATCGTCTCATGGGGTTCCCCTCGCACGGTAACATTTCCCTGTGAACCTGGGGGCTCTGTCTGATTGAGGTCAAAGATCTGCTATCTTAGCCACTGATGAAGAAAGTAGCGCTACTCCTTGCGGATGAGGGAAATGCGTACCAGCAGCTCCTGGTGAAAGAGGCGAGGAGCTCTCGGAAAGATTTGGCGTCGAGGTGCTGCCTCCACGCTTTGCGGGCAACAGGGAAGTAAAGCAGATCAGTCAGTTTTACGACTGTATCGCCAGCGCCACACCACCGGACGGCATCGTGTCGATGCTGGTCTCCGCCGAGAGCATGAAGGGCTCGATTGAAGAGGTAGCGAAAGCTGGTATCGACTGTGTCCTGGTCAATCGCATTCCGGCATTCCTGCCTCAGATGAGTGAGGAACACACCGAGGTCCTCCTCGCCTCGGTTGCCCCGGACCAGGTGGAGATTGGACGCTTTCAGGGTCGTCAGTGCCTCAAAATCCTGCCGGACGGAGGTAATATCATCCTCGTCCTCGGCGTCGATGGAGCCCCTTCAGCTCTCGAGCGGCGAAAAGGGTTTTTGGAGGTTGCCGGAGGCAAGGTCACCGTGCAAGAGCTGCACGGCCGCTGGCTGATGGATCGGGCGGAGGCTGCCGTCAACCATTTCTTTGGAATCAGCGGCGTAAAAAACATGGTCGATCTGTTCGTCTGCCAGAGTGACCCGATGGCTGCAGGGGTGCGCGCGGCGCTGGACAACCAGGCCAAGCTGCTCGACGCCGCCGAGATTGCGAAGATACCGATCATCGGCTGTGACGGCCTGCCCGACGAAGGGCAGAAAATGGTCAGGTCCAAAAAGATCGACGCAACCGTCGTCATGCCTCCGTCGACACCTCAGGCCCTCGAGATTCTCAGTAAGTACTGGCACCAGGGCGTCCGTACGCTCAACGCGATTCTGCCCCCGACATCCTTTCCTCCGGTAGACGCGCTCAATCCCCGGTAGAGCGTCACAACCCGAGCATCAGGGGTACCCTCGTCCGGTCAAGGCAGCTCGAACCCGAAGAAGCTTGCCGCATTCCGGAAGCAGACGTCCTCCACCAGGCCTCCCACCAGATCGAAGTCCCGGGCAGCAGCCCGGTCGCCATGTCGCTTCCCAGCACGTTGCAGAAAATGCGACGGAAGTACTCGTGCCGGGAGAACGACAAGAACGAACGGCTGTCGGCCACCATGCCCACGAACCGGCGTAGAGAGCCCATCTGGGAGATGGCTTCCAGCTGGCGTTCGATGCCGTCCTTCTGATCGAGAAACCACCAGGCGGAACCGAGCTGCATCTTCCCGGGCACGGAGCCATCCTGGAAGTTTCCGAGCATGGAGGCCAGCATCTCGGTGTCCCGCGGATGGATGTTGTAGAGGATGGTTCTGGGCAGGGTGCCCGCAGAGCTCAGCGTGTCCAGGAACCGCGACAGGGGCTCGGCGTACCGCCGGTCCCCGATCGAGTCGAATCCGCTGTCGGGCCCCAGCTCGGCGAACATCGCCCTGTTGTTGTTACGCAAGGCACCGAAGTGCAGCTGCATGGTCCAGCCCTTGTCGCTGTTCAACCGGCCCAGCTCCAGGAGCAAAGCCGTGGCGAGCTGGTCGCATTCGGCGGGGGAGAGTGCCGCCCCGACCGGACCCGGTCGAAGAGGGCTCTGATCTGCTGCTCTCCGGCCGGTGAGAAAGGACAGGTGGCGAGCCCGTGATCGGAGAGCCGACAGCCCGCCCGGTGAAAGAAGTCGTGGCGGGCGGCGAGCGCCTCGATCAGATCGTCGTAGCTCGCGATCTTCACATCGGCGGCAGCGGCCAGCTGGTCCACGTAGCCGTTCCACGAACCGGGATCGGCGAACGCCAGCACCCGGTCCGGACGCCAGGTGGGAAACACCCGGGCGTCGAACGTTTCGTCGGCCGCAACCACCGCATGGTGCTCCAAAGAATCGATCGGATCGTCGGTGGTGCAGAGGGCAAGCACATTGCTGCTTTCGATCAGTGAACGTACGGAAAGGCCACTCTGGAACACCGCCGTGCTCCGCTCCCACACCGCACCGGCGGTTTCCGCGCTGAGCAGAAGGTCGTCGATCTGAAAGTACCGGGCGAGCTCCAGATGGCACCAATGGTAGAGGGGGTTGCGCAGCAGGTAGGGCACGATGCCCGCGAAGGCGTCGAACTTCTCCCGATCGGTCGCGTCTCCGGTACAGAAGCGCTCTCGAACGCCGTTGGCGCGCATCTGGCGCCACTTGTAGTGGTCGCCGTTGAGCCAGACCTGGGTGATGTTCTCCCAGCGGGCGTCCGCGGCGATCTCGGCCGGCGGCAGGTGGGTGTGGAAGTCGATGATCGGCAGCTCGGCCGCGTAGTCGAAGTAGAGACGGACCGCTTCTTCGCTCTGGAGCAGAAACCGCTCGTGGATCAGACCGCTCACTGGGTAACCTCCTGCGCCCTGGCCAGGGCCTCCCGGGTCTGCTGGGTGATGACCGACCACTGCTTCTCGGCGATCTGCCGCTTGCTCGCGATCCAAGAGCCTCCGACGGCAAACACCAGGGGCATCGACAGGTACTCGTTCATGTTGTCCACATTCACGCCGCCCGTGGGACAGAAGCGCACCCCCAGGGGCGCGTAGGGGCCGGCCAGGGCTCGCAGCATGGATGGGCCGCCGGCCGCACCGGCCGGGAAGAACTTGAGCAGCGTACAGCCCAGGCCGAACGCCGCTTCGATCTCCGAGGGCGAAAGCACCCCGGGGATGAACAGCACATCGTTGGACTGAAACAGGCGAACGGTCTCCGGGTTGAACCCCGGGGCCACACCGAACGAGACACCAAGATCCACACAACTCTGTGCCTGCTCCCGGGTGACCACGGTGCCCGCACCCACCAACATCTGGGGGAAGGACCGGATGATGCGTGCCAGGGCTGCCGGGGCCGCGGCGGTACGGCAGGTCACCTCGATCACATCGAGCCCACCCTCGAGCAGCGCTTCCGCCAGCGGTTCGGCGTCATTCTCGTCTTCAATCACGATCACCGGAATCACCGGATTCTTTGTCAATCTCTCGATCATGTCGCGCCTCCTCGCGTCGAGATCACCGGTCCACTCGGGCGCCGCCACCTCGGACGACCTTTTCCACCTCGGCCAGGGATGCCATGGTGGTGTCTCCCGGGGTGGTCATCGCCAGGGCGCCGTGGGCCGCGCCGTACTCCACCGCCAGGGCCGCGTCACCCAGCTCCATCAGCCCGTAGATGAACCCGGAGGCAAAGCTGTCGCCGCTGCCCACCCGGTCGAGGATCTCCAGATCGGGCCGATGGGTGGCCGTGTGAAACTCCCCGTCGCTCCAGCAGATCGCGCCCCAGTCGTTGATCGTGGCGGTCTTGACGGCGCGCATGGTGGCCGCCACGGCCTTGAAGTTCGGGTAGGTCGCCAGCGCGGTCCTGATCATGTTCTTGAAACCGCTCACCTCCAGATCGACCAGGTTCTCGTCCGACGCCTTCCACCTCGAAACCCAGGCACGCCGTGAAGTCCTCCTCGTTGCCGAGGATCACATCCAGCGAGGGAGCGATGGCCCGGTTCACCTCGCGGCAGCGATCGAGGCCGCCGTAGGCCCTCCAGAGGGACGGTCGATAGTTGAGGTCGTAGGAGACCACGGTTCCGTGCTGCTTGGCGATCCGTGCCGCCTCGATCACCACGTCGCCGGTAGTTGCCGAAAGGGCCGCGAAGATGCCGCCGGTGTGAAACCAGCGGACCCCGAGGGTGCCGAAGATGTGCTCCCAATCGATGTCGCCCTCGCACAGTTGAGATGCAGCAGTGTGGCCGCGGTCCGAGCAGCCGACCGCACCACGGATTCCAAAGCCCCGCTCGGTGAAATTCAGCCCGTTGCGCACCGATCGGCCGATGCCGTCGGACGGCACCCACTTGATCAGGGAGGTATCCACCCCTCCCTGGAGGATCAGATCCTCCAACAGCAAGCCCACCTCGTTGCGCGCGAAAGCGGTGACCACCGCCGCTCGCTGACCGAAGCATCGGCGCAGACCGCGGGCCACGTTGTACTCGCCTCCGCCCTCCCAGACCCGGAACTGGCGGGTCGTGCGGATCCTGCCCTCGCCCGGATCGAGGCGCAGCATGATCTCCCCCAGGGACAGGATGTCGTAGGTACATGACTCCCTGGGCTTCAGGTCAAGGCTGGACATGGTCGTCTCCTCGCTCGCTCTCTGGATCGCTCTTCATGAAGCGGGACTGTTCCACCTCGATCTTCTTGAGCTGGTTGGTCTGTACCGGCAACCAAAGGGACAGGGAGGGCATGTAGGTGATGAACAAGAGCGCAATGATCATCGCTGCGAAGAACGGCAGCATGGTGCGCGTCACCTTGGCGATCGTGGTTTTGCCCACGCCGCAGCCGATGAACAGGCAGGTTCCCACGGGCGGGGTGCACAGACCGATACACAGGTTGGCGATCATCATAATCCCGAAATGCACTTCGTGCATGCCCAGCGCCACTGCCACCGGCAGGAAAATGGGCGTGAAGATCAGCACCGCCGGGGTCATGTCCATGAAGGTTCCCACCGCCAGCAGCAAGAAATTGATGGAGAGCAGGATCAGCACCGGGTTCTCCGAGAGCCCGAGCAGGGCGGCGCTCACCGTCTGCGGGATGTTGGCCATGGTCATGATCCAGCTCATGCCGGAGCTGGCGCCGATGAGCAGCATGACCACCGCCGTGGTGATCCCCGTTTCGAGCAGGATCCCGGGCAGCTCCCGCACCCGGATCTCACGGTAGAGCCCTACCGTGAGCAGCAGGGAGTACACCACTGCAATGGCCGCCGCCTCGGTGGCCGTGAACACCCCCTTGAGGATGCCGCCGATGACGATCACCACCATGAAGAGGCTCAAAAACGAGCTCCTGAACGCTCGCAGGATCTCGCCCAGGTTGGAACGGGGTTCGGTCGGATATTTGTTGCGGAAGGCGAAGCCGCACACCACCATGATGAACAGCCCGGTCAGGATGCCGGGGAGCACCCCCGCCATGAACATGGCGGCGATGGACACGCTGCCGGCGGCGACCGAATAGACGATCATGATGTTGCTGGGTGGAATCATCAGCCCGGTGGTGGCAGCCGTCGTGGTCACCGCCACGTTTTTGAACT
>CAVTEP010000004.1:0-182923 GCA_963733915.1 Candidatus Sulfomarinibacteraceae bacterium | reverse complement strand
GGTCGGCGGGACGGTGGGCGGGTTCTGGCCGGTGATCGAGCGCCACACCATGGAGTTGGCGATGTGGACGAAGCAGCGGCTGGTGTGAGCGGTGTCCCAGTCGGAGAGGTCGTAGGGGTCGTCGTAGATCTCCTGGCGCATGCGGCCGCCGGGGGCGAGGCCCATGTCCATGGAGGCGCAGCGCAGGACGCATTCCAGCAAGTCGAACATCTCGCTGCAGCATCCGGGCGGCGTCGCTCCCGCTTCGGAAACCTCTCCTCGAAGATCTCGCGTTTCATGGGGTAGACCATGATCTGGAGGCCGCCGTGCTCGGCTTCGCCGGTGAGCTGCTCCTCGGCGGTGTAGCCGGCGCCGAGGGGCATGGCGACGAACTGGCGGATGATGCCCTTCTCGACGCAGTAGCCGTCGAGCCAGGGCTGTTCGGGGGCGACGACGTAGTCCTGCGGGCGGCGGTTGAGCTTTTCTTCCCACGGCTTGCCGGAGACGGCGTTGGACTTGCCGGTGGCGATCTTGATGGCGAAGGGGTAGGTGCCCTGGTGGTCGACGTAGGACGGCGCTGAAGTTCAGCCACATGGCCTCGGACTGGTACATGGGCAGCATGACGCCGCCGTGCTGGAGCCAGCGCTCGGGGACGCGGTCGTGGTGGTCGTCGACGTGGCGGATGGGGAAGTTGCCGAGGCCGGGCGGCAGCGGGTAGTCGCGGCCGTCGTCGGGGATGCGGAGGGTGCGTTGGAAGTCGATGCGGAGGCGTGGCCTCCGGGTGGACTTCGGGGAAAGTGAAGACCAGGGAATCATTGTTTGAGCTCGATCATTTCGGGTTCCTCCCTTCGTGTGTTCGCCCGCCCTCCGAGCGAATCAGTTCTCAGTTTTGAATTCTTAGTTTTTAGTTTCCGCCCGCCCTCCCCCGTTGATTCCAGGATTTCGCGATTGCCGAGGCACCGTTGGCAGGCGGGACGCCTGCCCCACAAGGATGCTCCGGAGGCTGGGGTCTGGCGTTTGCCGATGCGCCGGCCGTCCCGGTCCGTTGAGGTCGTTCGGCCCGTTGGATGCGTGGACGTCGCTCGCCGGGCTCGCTCGGCTGCAGGATGATCCGGGTGGTTTGTGGGGCGCCGTCCCGGCTGCCGGCGCAAGCCCCGCCCCTGGGGTTTCGGGAGGGAAGAATTCCCGGATGGTTTGTGGTGCGGCCGTCTCGGCCGCACTGTGCGGGCGGGACGCCTGCACCACAATGAGTGCCGGCTACCAGTCGCCATCTCTGACCTCCCTTACGATTCTGAGGACGGCTCGGTCGGGGGCGGTGCGGAGCTCGCGGATGAGCTCGGCGAAGAGCTGCGGCCGTTTGCGGATGGCTTCCTGGAGGTCGCTCGAGACCTTTCCGGCCATGGCCAGGAGGATGTCGGCGTCCTCGTCGAGGACCTCGGCCAGGGCCACGATCTTCGCTTCCGACGGCGGCGGCTGCTCGCCGCGCTCGACCTTGCTCAGGTAGGAGGGCTCGACGCCGATCCGCGCCGCCACCTTTCGTACGGAGAACTCGCGGTCCTTCTTCCGCAGCTCTTCGCGGCGGTTGCGGACGAAGGTGCCGAAGGCGTTCTCCATAGTGTGTAGTATATACTACACAGTACACTCCGTCAAGATCACCGGATCCGATCAGTGCTGCCACACAGCGTGGCCTCTGGCGCGGAGCTCTTCGGCGAGGCGCTCTTCCCGTTCAACAGCTTCCGCCCAGGTCATCGGGTTGTGCTTCCTGAACAGTTTTTTGCGAAGCCACAGTCCGTGGTCCCTGACGAATCGATTTGCCTTGTAGTCGGCTTTGTGCTGGTTGAATCGTTTTCGCGGCGTGTGCCCTGTGCTTCCGACGTAGAGGCACGCTTTGTCTGGATCGTGGTTCGGGTTGGCCCGTACGAATCTCGCCTCGGTCAGCACCTTCTTGTCGAGCTCAATGACATATACATTGTGGTGCGGCGTTTGCTTCTTCGATTTCCTGCGGGATCGACGTCGGCGCGGCATGTCAGGCCCCCTTCCCGTTCAGCTCACCAAGTGCCATCTTTCCTCTTCTTGGAGAGCAGGCCGACGGCGAAGTGGTCGAAGAGGGCGGAGCCGAGGATGCCCTTCGCGCCGACGAGGGTGAGGGCCATGGCGGGGATGGCGGTGAGGGCGCCGGTGGTGATGGTGACGGTGGTCGGTCCGAGGGTGATCGGGGTTTCGAAGGTGTCGGTGGTGAAGGTGCCGAGGCCGGGGAAGAAGTCCTCGCGGCTTCCGGCCGGGGGGAACGCTCTCGATGAGGCGGCGGTCGAGGTAGGAGAGCTTGGCGCCGGTGTCGAAGATCACCCGGACGGGCTCACCGGAGATGGAGACCTCGATGATGGGGGCGATCATCGAGCAGTCGAGGGCGAGGGTGATGCCGTCGAGATCGTGGTCGCCTTCGTGGACCCGTACTTCGTCGCGGGCCGGGTCGATGACGGTGTCGTAGGGGAGCGAGGGCGTCGGCGCCGATGAGGCCGTCGAGCCGCGTGCCGACGTGGCCGCTCACCTCCTCGAGGCTGACGCCGAGGTAGTCGCCGGTTGCGGGGTGCAGGGCGCCGGCGAAGGGCATCGTGGGCTCGGGGTAGACGCAGGAGGGCGCGCCGGTGTCGAGGAGGAGGCGCCGGCCCTCGCAGTCGAGGATGAGGTGGCCGTCGACCATGGTGTAGGGGTAGGTGTGGGTGGTGGTCATGAGGGGCTCCCTTCGCTGTTGCCTCGCGGAAGGCAGGCCGTGGTTGCCGGCCGGCAAGGCGCGGGTGGATCGAGTGGACCGCGGCAGCAGCGGGGCGACCTCGGCCAGGACCCGGTCGGCGATGCGGGCCTCGAGGCCGGTCCCTCCCGAGCGCTCCTTGATGGCCTCGCAGACCATGACGATGAGTTTGACGATCGTTTCTGCGTTCATTTCCCTACTCCTTTTCCTGTGATCCGGGGGGTAGTTCATCTACTCCCTTCACTTCGTTCAGGGAGTAGTGAACCCCCCGGTCACTGGGGCGGTGGGCGGCGGGTTCAGGAGAGGGAAACCTCGAACAGAGAAGTGGTGCCGTTCATTCGTCCTCATGCTTCCAGGGGCCCCCCGGCTGCCACACGCCGTTGAAAGCCCTTCCGTTTCGAGTGCTCTTGAAGACAGGCTGAACGAATGTCCAGATGGCCGTGCAGACATCGCCGAGGCTCGGAGCCGACTCGGTCAACGCCAAATCTTTTGACGAGCCGATTCCATTGCTGGATCCGATCGGCACGGCCGCTGAATTCCGGCCCGAGTGCCTGCGGAGCCGAAGACGGGATGGCAGTCGCCCGGCGCTCGAAGGTCGATGCCACCGCTCGCTGGAGGGATGGGCCGTCGAAACGGAGCGACAGAACTGAGGTGCCAGATGTCGAAGAAATCCTTGAGGCGGCTCGTGGCCACGCCGATCGATACGAGAGCTTCGAGCTTCTCCGCGATCACGGCTTCGGCTCGGTACGCCCAAACCCGCGCTGCTGGCATATCGAGGATCGAGGGGTAGGTTATTTCAACCGGGCCCGGATTCACAGCATCACCGAACCCGATGTCGATTTGCATCGGAATTCGAGCATTTCCCAGAGTGGACTGGAGGCGAATCCTGATGCCGTCGTGCAGGGCTTGTTCGCGAATCGCCGTACCCCGCACCGTATCCGGGTGGAATTCGAGCCCATCGTCCGGAGATTCAGGCGCGCAGAGTTCCCTGATGATCGCTTCAAACCGTCTGATATCAGGATCCCCCGAGGCCAGAAAGTCCAGGTCGGCGGTGGGACGCGACACGACCTCCCCCCAGGCGACAAACAAGAAGGCCCCTTTGAGGACAAAGCCATCACGGTGCCGTGAAGCCCCGAGTCGATAGAGGAAGCGTTCGAGGGCATACCTCGTCAAGAGGGCCTGGAAATCCACGCCGCTGCTCCTGGCGAGATTGAGGAGTCGTTGGCGCACCGACGCCGGTACGTTGCTCGGATTCGGGTTGGTCATACCAGCGCTTCCAGGTAGGGCCTCATGACCCTGTCGACCCTGCAGATCTTGCCGGAAGTGAACCAGCTCATCGACCGTCGCTCGGTTCTCGCGAAGACAATCGCGCAGGGCTTCGATGGCGACGTCGAGGCCGACGACATTCCTGAATTTGAAACAGTCCGCCACCGTTTTTGCAGGCTCGTAGATCTTGACAGGAACCCCCTCGAGCAGTGTGCTCCACCCATCCTTCGGTGAATGAGGCTCCCGAAAAACGGTGGACCTGAAGCTCCGGCCAATCCAGCCGGGGAGTCCTCGATCTTTGCGGCAGCGCTATCCAGACCTGCCGAGGCAGTTGCGTCGTCAGTCCGTGAAACTGGAGAGCCGACAGCAGGCACACCACCGAGTTGGGTACCCGGACCGCCACCTGTGCGAGACCGTGGTTCTCCGTGGGTTCGAATCCTGCGGGCGCATAGACGCCGCGGGTCAGACGAGTGACCAGACCCTTCTCGACAAGCCTTCTGATGTGCTCGGGATGCAGGTCGAGCGCCGTGACGTCGCGAAGGCGGATGACGCCGCTCTGACGGACGAGATCGAGCACCTCTTGTTCGGAGGGTGAGATATGTGCCATGTGTAATATTGTAGATGAAAATAAATTTACTTCAACCTTTTTACACAAACAGTTGCCAGACGCGTTCAGACGGCGAAGATGCAGAAACCGGCTTTCGCCGGTTTCGCGCCCCGCGCCGCAGCCACGCGGGTGGTATGGAAAGAACATAGGCGCCAACGAGGTTTTCGTCAATTCTGGAGACTTTCGGTTGGAACCCATGACACGTAATTTACACCTCGTTTACACCAATTTCAAATCAATTTCCGATCACACACCCGGGTAGCGCTTCCAGTCGTAGATGCCATCGTCGTTGAGGGCATCCCGGTCGTGGGTGGCAGCGGTAGAGGTCGGTGGCGACGGTGTCGACGACGTCTTTGAGGTCGAGCTGGTCGAGCCAGCGCTGGGGGATGGCCTCGACGCCGTGGAGGGCGCCGAGGATGTGGCCGGTGATGCAGCCGGTGGAGTCGGAGTCGCCGGAGTGGGTGACGGCGAGGCGGAGGGCGGACTCGAGGTCGGGCGCGACCTGGGCGCAGAAGACGGAGATGGCGAGGGCCTCCTCGGCGATCCAGCCCTGCGCCGAGGCCCTCGACCTCGTCGGGTGTGCCCTTCCCCATCGCGGCGAAGGCCTCGGCGCGTTCGAGGGCGTGGAGGGTTTCCTCGTGGCCGCGGGTGGCGGGCGAGCTCGGTCATGGCGCGCTCGACGGCGGTGTCGAGGTCGGCGCCGTCGACGATCTCGTGGATGATCTGGGCGAGGCAGCCGGCGGCGAGCCGGCCGGTGGGGTGGCCGTGGGTGAGGGCGGCGACCTCGCAGCCGAAGCCGAAGGGGTCGTCGGGCCGGGCGAGACCGACGGGTGCGATGCGCATGACGCCGCCGCAGCCCTTGGAGTTGTTGAGGGGGTTGGCGAGGGTGCCGAGCTCGCCGGACCGCGAGGGAGCCGAGGCAGGTCGTTGCCGGGGGCGCGGCGCTGGTTGAGGCCGGGGATGTCGGTGAGCCAGCGAGGTCAGGAGCTGCCGGGTCGATGTCGCCGAGCGGCCGCATGCCCTGGGTGGTCAGCCAGCGCCAGTGGGCGTGGAGCATGACGGTCGATGTGCGGCGTGGTGCCGCCTTGAGCGTTGCTCGGTTGAGGGCGCGGATCAGGCCTTCGGCGACGAAGAGCGTCATCTGGGTGTCGTCGGTGAAGCAGCCGGCGGGATAGCGCCGGCCTCGAGGTCGTCGGGGCCGCTGCGGGCCGTAGCGTCTCGACGATCTCGTCGAGCGGCGCGAACTCGACCGGCGCGCCGAGGGCGTCGCCGACGGCGCCGGCGAGCAGGCAGCCGCGGAAGCGGGAGAGGAGGGATGGTGATGGTCAAATGGGGCTCCTTTCGTGAGTTCTCAGTTTCTCGAATTTTCAATTTTCGAATTTCCACGCCGCCCACCCAGATCCTTCGTCGGGCTACGCCCTCGCTCAGGATGACAGAGCCGCACCCAGCCGCCCTGGCACGCGAGACGCGTGCCCCACAAGCCAGTTCGAGTGACCGACGGACGATTGTGGGGCAGCCGTCCCGGCTGCCGGGTGCGTGGCGGGTAGCGCCCGCACCGATCAAGCGGGCCGCTCATTCAATTCACCTCGTCGTCGGGGTGTTCGCCGAGGCCGGCGCGGCCGACCTGGCTCCACTGCTCGAGGGCCGCTGCGCTTTCTGTCCTTCGACTTCGACGGGAAACTTCGCGGGTCGCCGCAGCAGCAGGACGCTGATCAGGTACTGAATCATCCTGCGCGTCGTAGAGCGTCGTCGGTGTTGCCGTACTGGTCGGGGTCGCGGTTGACGGATCGCCGCCACCGCCTTGGCGCCCATGTCCTCGCACCTCGAAGCGCACGATGTAGATGCAGAAGCCGGTCCAGCTGCGGTGGAAGTGGAGCCGGTCGTCCTTCCAGTAGACGAACCACTTGTCCTCCATCTCGCGGGGAATGACGCCGCGTTGCATCAGGAGGACCTGCTTCCGCGTGGTACGAGCAGGCCGCCAGCGGGATGGTGGTCGTGCAGCTCCGGCATCGGCAGGGCTTCCAGTCGGTTTGCTCGGCGAGTCTTCATGTCGGGATGTCGGCCCGTCCTCTTCCGATTCGCGCTTCTGCTTCAACCACTCTCCTCGAGCACGATCTTGATCCCGGTCTCCTCGTAATCGAGGAGGATCTGGAGGAAGGTCAGGGCGACCTTCGGGCTCGATCGCAGGCGAGAGGTCCGTTGCCGCAGTCGAGCCGAACTCGCCGATCGGGAGCTCGACCGACCTCGCCGGCGGTGCAGAACAGGTCGTGAACAGTGTCGAACGCGCGGCCTTCGGGCGTGGCGTCGTATGGGAGAGTGCTCCTCGATGACGCCGCATGCCGAGTGGCTCGTCCCACTCGTCCTCCTCGAGGCCGTGGTCAGCGGCGAACTCCTCCATGTCCTCCCCCTCGCCACTCGGCCAACTCGCGCCAGGTGCTCGACCTCCGGCATGTGTACGCGATCGTCGGAGTCGTAGAACCTGTATCCGGAGCCGATGTCCTCGGCGACCACGATCTGGTCGTACTCGTCGTCGCTGGAAGATGTAGGTGAGCAGCGGCCGGTGGTGCGCTCCGAAGTAGCGCACCGCCTGTTGACGATGTCCGCGTGAACGGCCATGTGATCAGGTTCTTTGTCGGTTCGGATGCGTTCCGCCCAGATCTCTTCGCGGCTTTTGTCAGTCGCCGAAATCCTCCGCTTTCAAGAACCACGGCTCACCTCCCCTGCTCTGCGAGGCCACGCCCGTTCTCGAGCATCCACGTAAAACGCTCGACGACCTCGAGCAGCGGTGGGTCGAGGACGGTGTCGATCTCGGCCTCGATGCGCTCGGGCACGCCGCCGAAGAAGGCCTCGGCGACGCCGCCGGCGATGGCGGCCTGGGTGTCGGCGTCGCCGCCGAGGGAGATCGCGAGGCGGATGGCGTGCTCGAAGTCGTCGGCGTCGAGGAAGGCGATCAGGGCCTCGGGCACCGAGCCCTGGCAGGTGACGTCGAAGCGGTAGTCGGGGCGGATGGCGGCGATGGTGCGGTCGAGGTCGTAGCCGAAGCGGCCGCTGATCTCGGCGCGGATCTCGTCCTTGGTGGCGCCGATGCGGGCGAGGTGGACGGCGGCCGCGGTGGCCTGCGCGCCCTTGATGCCCTCGGGGTGGTTGTGGGTGACGGCGGCCGAGCGCTCGGCCTCGGCGAGGACCTCGTCGAGGGTGTCGAAGGCCCAGCCGATCGGGCTGACGCGCATCGCCGAGCCGTTGCCGAAGCTGTTGTACGGGCCGCGCCTCGAGTCGCCCAGCCAGAGCCGGAACATGCCGCCGTAGCCGCGGCCGGGGTAGCGCCGGCCCCAGCTCGCGATAGGCGGCGGCGTAGTCGCCGTCGCCCATCAGGGCGTCGGCGGTGGCCACGGTGAGGATCGTGTCGTCGGTGAAGTAGCGGTGGTCTCGCCGAAGAGGTCGAAGTCTTCCTTCTTGAGGGGGTGGCCCTCGAAGGCCGCGCCGAAGATGTCGCCTGCGATGGCTCCGAGCATGTCAGGCCTCCTTCCGGCCGGTTGCCGAGGTCGGGAAGCCCGGGCTCGTCGGCCGGATAAACGGCGGTGCAAATCACCCAGTCGGCACTGCGTGTACTGCATCAGGTAGCGGGCGATGCGGCCGCGGATCTGGGGGTCGGCGAAGTCGCGTTCTCACCGGCCGGCCGGCGCAGGTCGAGCGACCTGCGGGTACATGCGATGGTCAGACCCGGGATCTCGGCGAGCCGCACTGCACGTGCAGTGCGCCGCTGACGCCCCAGACCGTGACCGCTGGTCGAGGGCCAGCGAGACGATGGTCGTCGAGGGTGCGATCTTCCGTCGCCTGCTGGGCTCGAGGAGCTCGTTGACCATACCGCGACCGTCTCGATCCACTCCTCTTCGGGGTGATGCACGCCCGTGCGGCGGCCCGGCGATCCGGTCGACGGGCTCCGGTCGGAGGCGGTCCGAGGAGGACATGATCAGGTCCCTTGACCTGTCGTTTCGGCCCCCGGTCTCAGATTCCGACACTACAGGCGATGAGCGTGGCGGGGCGAGTACGTGTCCATAGAGAACTCCTTTGTGTCCCGCCGCCGAGCAGAATGGGAGGAGGCGCCGTCAAAAAAGCCCGTCGGTACGCGACGGGCTGAAGCTGTCCTCCTGGCCGTTCGCGCTTTAGCGGCATTTGTTTATGGCGCCCGCAAGTTGCGAAGTAAATCGGCGCCGTTGGACTTATTAATATACTCGATTGAATCGCGATTGTCAAGTGTTTGAACAGTTTTTGCCGAGATTGTGCCGCTGCCCCGCCCCTGAGATCCTTCCGACGGAGGCTGGGTACCACGTTTACGATGACACGGTTGTTGGTTCGCCCATCGAGCTGCCACCGGCACTCTCGGGCGAACCACGGGTGTCGAGTGATCGGCACAATTCGACAACTGTGTAGGTGGTGCCCGGGTATGCGCAGTACTCATCGCGCCGCGTACAATACCCCGACCGTTCTCCGGAGGTGATCGAAATGCGGTTCGGGCTCGTTCGTCTCGGCTTGCTCACTCGTTCTGGCATTCGCCCTCGTCTCGCCGGCCCTGGCCGCGGACGAGAAGCTGACCATCGACTGGATCTTCAGCGACGAGGGCAAGACGGCGGCCTCGGTGCCCTCGCATGCCTGGCTCGATACGGGCATCGCCATGCTCTACGACACCTACCCGCCGAAGGCTGAGCGGACCCTCGAGTCCTTCGACCCCGTCACCGGCGAGCGCAAGGTGGTGGTCGACGCGGCCACGGCGCTGGCCAGCCTCAACCAGGTGCTCGAGCCGGAGGAGGCGATCGAGGAGATCGGCTGGCCGGATTCGTTCGACACGACCGGCCGTTGGGCGGTCTACGAGCACGAGGGCGACGTCGTGCTCCTCGACCTGCGCTCGTCGACGTTCGTGCCGGTCGCCGTCACCGACGCCGACGAGAAGTCGGCACGGTTTTCCCCCGACGGGAAGAAGCTCGCCTTTGTTCGCGACAACGACCTCTGGGTGTGGGACGTCGAGGAGCGCACCGCGAAGCGGCTGACCAGCGACGGCTCCGACACGCTGCTCAACGGCACGGTCTCCTGGGTGTACTGGGAGGAGGTGTTCGGGCGCAACGACAGCGGCTACTGGTGGGCGCCCGACTCGCGGTCCCTCGCCTACCTGCAGACCGACGAGTCGGTGGTCGGCGTGATGCACTTCGTCGACGTGGAGCCGAACCTGCCGCGCGTCATCGAGCAGCGCTATCCGAAGGCCGGTGAGGCCAACCCCCGCGTCCGCGCCGGCGTGATCGGCGCCGATGGTGGGGAGACCACCTGGGTCGATCTCGGGGTCTACCCCTACGAGTACCTGGTGCGGGTGAACTGGCTTCCCGACAGCAAGCGGCTGGCCGTGCAGACCCTCGACCGGCCGCAGACGACGCTCGATCTCTTCCTGGCCGATGCCGCCACCGGCACGGTGCAGCACATCCTCCGTGAGACCGACCCCGGGTGGGTCAATCTCCACGACGACCTGTACTTCCTGAAGCACAGCGATCGGTTCCTGTGGGCGTCGGAGCGGGATGGGTACGCGCACCTCTATCTCTACGAGAACGACGGCACGCTCGTCGGCCAGGTGACGCGCGGCGAGTGGGCGCTGCGCGGATCGGGCGGCGTCTTCTGGCTGCGCCAGGCCGTCGCCCACATCGACGAGGAGAACGACTGGGTCTACTTCACCGCGCTCGAAAAATCCTCCATCGAGAAGCACCTGTACCGCGTCCACCTGGACGGCTCGGGGATGGAGCGGCTGACCGGCGAGGACGGCACCCACCGCATCCTGTTCCGCGACGATGGGGCGTTCTACCTCGACTCGTGGTCGGCGATCGATGAGATGCCGTCGTTGACGCTGCGCCGTCCGGAGGGTGGCGAGGCGGTTGTTGTCTCACCCCAGCGCCCCGAGCGCCTCGAGCCATTCGATCTGCTGCCCCGGGAGCTGTTCACCATCGCGACGAACGACGGCTTTGCCATGCCGGCGATGATGCTCAGGCCCAGGAATTTCGATCCAAGCACGCGCTATCCCGTGGTCGTCTACGTCTACGGCGGCCCCTCGGCGCCGGAGGTGGCTGACGCCTGGAGCGGTAACGCTCGTGGTCTCTACGAGCAGGTGCTGGCGAACCAGGGGTTCATCGTTCTTTGCGTCGACAACCGCAGTGCGACGGCCATCAGCAAGACGCTGGAGAATCGCATCGTCGGCGAGGCGTACGGCTCGACGGAGCTCGATGATCTGCTCGATGCGGTGAGGTGGCTCAAGGGCCAGAGCTTTGTCGACCCGGACCGGGTCGGCATCTGGGGCTGGAGCGGCGGCGGCTCGTACACGCTGCTGGCGTTGACCGGGTCCGAGGAGTTCCGCGCCGGGATCGCCGTGGCCCCGGTCAGCGACTGGCGCTACTACGACACCAAGTGGGCCGAGGCCATGATGAAGACCCCGCAGGCCAACCCCGAGGGGTACGAGAAGACCTCACACGCCGAGCGGGCAAAGAACCTGAGCGGACGGCTGCTGCTGGTGTACGGCACCTACGACGACAACGTCCACCCGCAAAACTCCTGGCGATTCGTCAACGAGCTGATCGAAGCGGGCATCACCCTGGACATGATGGTCTACCCGATGCGCAAGCACGGCATCGAAGATGACCCGGCCCAGAAGCACCTGTACACCACCATGCTGGAGTTCTGGGAGCGGAATTTGAGGTAGGGGGAGGAGTGAACTGAGGAATTCGGATTGAGGAGTGAGGCCGTCGTATGAGTGTTGAGTTTTGAGTTTTGAGTTTTGAGTTTTGAGTTCCCGCCCACCCCACCATTCAGGCAGTTTTGAGTTTTGAGTTTTGAGTTCTAAGTTTTGAGTTCCCGCCCACCCCACCATTCAGGCAGTTTTGAGTTTTGAGTTTTGAGTTTTGAGTTTTGAGTTCCCACCACCCCATCATTCAGGCAGTTTTGAGTTTTGAGTTCCCCACCCGCCCTCCCGGCGAACGTGCTCTCCCGAGTGAGCCGAGGACCACGGGACAGGTGCGCGCTGTCATCCTGAGCGCCGTTACGCCGAATCGGGCGACGACACATCAACTGACCAAACCACCCACCCGGCACGCGAGACGCGTGCCCCACAAATGGTCTCGGAATACCATGGACTCTTGTGGGGCAGCCGTCCCGGCTGCCGGGTGGGTGGGCCGTATTGTCATTGGGAGCGAGGGAGCGGAGCGACCGAGCCGAAGGATCCCCTCAACTCGCCGCCAGCGGCTTTTGGGCCTGAACTCAAGAACCTTAGCTCCCCTTGCCGGCATCTGATCAAGGCTCATGATAGTAAACGTCTCTTTACTTTCCATCAAATTTGGTAAAGAATAGTTTCTTAAGGGGAGAGGCCATGAAGAGGACCACCGGCTCATACGAGAAGACAACGGTCGCGGGCGAAGAGGTGCGGGCGTTTATCCCCTACCCTCTGCCGCCGAAGAGGCCGGCGCTGCAGATGGACCCGCCGATGACGGAGTCGCTGGGTGCAGCGGAAGCCGCACTGGCGCGGTTGGCGGTGGCGGGAGAGATGGTGCCGTCCATCGACTGGCTGGTCTACGCCTTCGTGCGAAAGGAGGCGGTGCTGTCGTCCCAGATCGAGGGCACCCAGGCGACCCTAGTCGATCTCTTCACTTTCGAGGCGACCAACCTCGACGAGGTGCCGGCCGATTCTGATGTCGACGAGGTGTGCAACTACCTGGCGGCGCTTTCGTTTGCAAGGACCGAGCTGCAGCGCCCGAAGGGCCTGCCGATCAGCGTCCGCCTGCTCAACCTCACTCACCGAAGGCTGATGGCCGGGCGGCCCGGGCGAGGCGCACGGCCGGGAGAGGTGCGCCGCAGCCAGAACTGGATCGGCGGCACGCGGCCCGGGAATGCCGTGTTCGTGCCGCCACCTCCCCACGCCCTACCCGAGGTGCTAAGCCAGCTCGAGCGCGCGATCCACGGCGACGATTCCTCCCACCCGCTGGTGAGGTGCGCGCTGTTGCATGCGCAGTTCGAGACCATCCACCCGTATCTCGACGGAAACGGGAGGGTGGGCAGGTTGTTGATCACACTCCTGCTCGAGCACTGGGGCCTCCTGGGGGAGCCGCTGCTGTACCTCAGCCTGTATTTCAAGCGCCACCGCGAGGAGTACTACCGCCGGCTGGGCGCAATCCGTACCGATGGAGACTGGGAGGCTTGGGTAGCGTTCTTCCTCGACGGCGTTCGCGTGACCGCGGACGAGACCACGGCGACGGTGCGCGAGCTGTACGCCCTGGTGAGCCGGGATCGCTCCACCGTGCTCGCCCATCCGGCGACCACGGTCTCTGCCGCCCGTCTTTTCGAAGAGCTGCCGCGTCACCCGATGGTGACCCTGGCGGGCGTCACGAAGCTGCTGGGGACGACCAAGCCGACCGCGTCCAAGGCGGCCGCTGCGCTGGTGAGCGCCGGCGTGCTCGAGGAAACCACCGGTCGACGACGGGACCGCGTATTCGGCTATGCCGGGTACCTCGATCTACTCCGCGAGGGGACGGAGGACGACGCTGGGTGAAGGCGTCTGCACGGGGTTCAAGCAGGCAAACCAGTTGCCCCGACAGCCCCGTGGTCTTGGGTGCTGCGGGGGTGGGCTTGGGGGCCACCAACCCCCGGCAGGCGGGATCCGGCTTCGCCCGGGCTACGCCGTGACAGGCCGCCTGCCCCAGAAAGTGTTAGCCCGCTTATCTCACCGGGTGTCTGCTGCCGACTGCGAATCGCGGAGTTCGAGCTGGTCGAGCCGGCGTTGCTGGATGGCCTCGAGGCCGCGGAGGGGGCTGAGGATCACACGAGTGCAGCCAGGAATTTCGCCGCAGGCAGACAACGGATACCGTCGTCCAGAACATCGCGTTCGCCCTCGAGGCTCACCTGGTAGGACCATGGAATCTTGAGCCGATCGCGGAAGTACCGCAGCGAGGAATCCGCCCGATCGGCACGCAGCTTCGCCTCGACGGCGAACCACGGTTTGCGATCCGCCGTTACCAGGAAGTCCACCTCGTGCCCGGCGCGATCCCTCAGGTAGTGGAGTGCGACCCGGTGGCCCTCGGCATCCTCGAGGTAGTGGCAGAGCTTGAGGAGGTGAAGGGCAACCAGGTTTTCGAAACGCGCCCCCTTGTCCGCAATCGCGCTCCAATCCCACAGGTAGGCTTTCGGCATTTGTTTGAGCGACCGCACCGCCCTCGATCTGAACGGCGCGATCCGAAACGCGAAGTACAGGCGCTCCAGAATCTCCATCCAATGGGTGATTGACCTGTGGCTGACTTCCAAATCCTCGCGGAGCGAATTGAGCGACAGCGGCGACCCCACCCGATCGGGGAGGAGGTCCGCCAGGAGCTGAATCTGCGAGAGATCTCTCACAGACCCGAGGTCGCGGACGTCCTCGCGGATGAACCGATCGAAACGCTCCTTGAGCCACCGCCGGTGGGTCCTCGGGCTCTGCGCGAGGAAAGGCTCGGGGAAGCCCCCGAATTGCATCATCGCCTCGATCTCGCCGCCGGCCCGTGAACGATTCAGCGGGATCTCCCGCCCCGGTTCGAGTGTGCTCGGATTCGGTTTCTTGTGCTCGATCTCCGCCAGCGTGAACGGATGAAGGCGGTAGTGGTGATACCGGCCCTGCAACGAGTCTCCACCGCGACGGTAGACATCCATTCGCGCGCTTCCGGTGACCAGGAAGTGAATACGGTCCCCGTGCTCGTCGTACTCGCCCTTGATCCACCGCTTCCAGCCCCGCCATTTATGGATCTCGTCAAGGACGACAAGCGCGGGTTCGGTGGGCCACCGGGGCTCGCGAAGCTCCAACCTGTGGTCACGGTTGTCCCAGTTCAGGTAGAGGCCAACCGGCCAGCGCGCGAGGAATCGCTTGGCGAGGGTCGTCTTCCCGACCTGACGGGGGCCGGCCATGAAAACCATCTTCTGTTTCAGATCCGATTCCATCGCGGGCTCGAGGTAACGTGGTTCCGACATTGGCATATTATGCGCGAAAGCAAAAAATGTTGCAACTTTTTTTGCCTATGAGCAAATAAAGTTCAGGAAGAGTGCGGTGGCAAAAGCTGTTGAGATTATAGAAAGATCGGCGGTACAAATGCAGAAACCGCCTTTCGGCGGTTTCGCGCCCCGCACCGCAGCAACGGGGGTGGTACGCAATAAATAGAGTCGCCAACAGGCTCTTCGTCAATGGCGGCGGCTTTCGTTGCAGGATCATTTTGGCTAATTTACTCCTCTTTTACACCATTGGCAAGAATTCTTTCTTATTGGCCGGCAGTAGTAAAGAACCGTTTCTCAACTCAGGAATTCGCGGTGAGGAGCCTTCGGGGCGAATACCAAGCGTCCCAATGGTGGTTCGTCAGGCGGCGCGATCCGGCGTGTCGATGGGATCGACATATCGGAGAGACGCGTCGATGTTTTCTCTTTTTGTCGACTATTGGGTCAGAAATGTCGGCAGACGATGTCGACGATCTGTTTCACAGGTTTGGGAAGCGATTTCAGTCCGAGAGTTCGTAGGGCCCGTCGGGGATTTCCTGGCGAAGGCGGCCGGTCACTCGTATTGGGTCCACATCCGCAGAACCTTGACCGTGCGTTCGTCCTTCACGACCTGATAGACGAGCCGGTGCTGGATATTGATGCGCCTCGAATACGCTCCGGCGAGATCACCAACCAGCTGTACGAAGGACGGCGGCGATTTGAAGGGATCCTCGGCAAGGACATCGAGCAGGGCCTGTGTTTTGTCACGGAGACCAGATGCGGTTATCTTCTTCGCGTCCTTCTGGGCCTGTCTGGTGAAGACGAGCCGCCATTGGCTCACCAGCCCGGCTCCTCGCTGCACTCATCAGTTGATTCGGCCATACCCTCCCTGATCGACTCCCGCATCCCTGGAATCGAGAGCAGATGGAGCGTTTCCTGGATGGCCCGCCAATCGTCTTCGGAGACGAGGACGACGTTGCCTCGCTTGCCGGTGATCAGGATGGGCTCACTTGCGTCACGCGCCTGATCCACGAGCTTGTACAACCTGGCCCGAGCGTCGGTGACGGTGATCGTCGTCATGCTCACCTCCATGACAAACGTACGGCATTCCGTACGTGACGTCAAGAGTCGTCATCCGGTGCGAAGGCGCCGCGCGGCGGCGCTGGAGTCGACGAGCCTGCTATGAGCGAGGCCACGGGCCGAGCCGAAGGGATCCCCTCCGGGTAGGCTCTGCTGATTCTTGGGGGGATCCTTCGACTCGCTCGCCGGGCTCGCTCGCTCAGGATGACAGAGGGGGGATGGCGCTCGCTCGAGATGACACGCGGGAGGTGTGCCCCACAAACCATGTCGAGAGATCGAGGGACGATTATGGGGCAGCCGTCTCGGCTGCCGGGTGGGGGTGGGTCTTGTCATTCGGAGGCGAGGGCACTCAATTCAGTCTTCGATCCGGCGCAGCAGACCGCGAAGGCGATCGCGAGATGTTTCGGGCGGGTGCGTGCCATCGTCCGATTTTTTTCACCCACCCGACGCTGATCTTTGTGGGCTCGCCGAGGTGGGCGCCGGCGGCGGTGGCGATCGCGGTTTTTGCCGTCAGCCAACCGGTTCCCTTGCTCCGTTTCCTGGACATGGCTCTACTGTAATCGCGCGGAGGGGTTTTTCGCGTCCTCGACAGACCGGGCCATCGGGAATCGATATCGGATGATTCTGGCTGGCTAGGCGTGCGGGAATTGAAGGCGCGTCGCTGAGCAACGGGAATCTCATGGGGGGCTCTCGCCGAATATTTCCTCTCCCTCGCCGATCGTGCGCAGGGGCACCGCTTCCACATTCTCGGCAATGGGATACCGCTTCGATCCGGGGTACAACACGGCGACTCTCGCCAACTCCAGGTCCTCCAGTGCAACTCTGATAGAGGGCGTCATGCGCGGCGCATCGGTGCGCTTGCACTCCACCCCCAGGAGTTCACCGCCCCGGCGAAGCACCAGATCGATCTCCGCCCCCTGGTGCGTGCCCCAGAAAAACGCGTCATCATGACCAACCGCCGTCAGCACCTGCTCGATCACGAATCCTTCCCATGAGGCTCCCACCTTCGGGTGCGTCATCAGTGATTTGAGCGAGTCGACTCCGAGAAGCTGATGGAGGAGACCGCTGTCGCGTACAAAGATCTTGGGGGCTTTGACTTGCCGCTTGCGAATATTGACGTGATAGGGCTGCAGCTGGCGGACCATGAGTGCGTCCGTCAGCAGATCGAGGTGGCGACGGGTGGTGGATTCGCTCACCCCAAGAGCTCTGGCGGGTTCTGCCGCACTCCAGGCCTGACCGTGATAGTGCGCAAGCATGGTCCAGAAACGCTGGAGGGAAACTGCCGGGACGCGGACCCCCCACTGGGGAAAATCGCGTTCCAGCAGGGTCTGGATGAAACTCCTCCTCCACGCATCGCTTTCGGCTTCGGTCGGCGCCAGATAGGACAAAGGAAAACCACCGCGCAGCCACAACGTCTGCTCCACCTCCGCCCCGAGCTCTGACATCGAAAAGCCGCCGATCGTCACGCGTTCCATCCGGCCGGCCAGGCTTTCGGAGGTTTGCCGCATCAGATCACCAGAGGCGCTGCCGAGAATCAGGAAGCGTACTTCACTGTCGTTGCGGTCGACCAGTACCCGCAGCACCGGAAAGAGGTCGGGTCGCCGCTGCACCTCGTCGATCACGACCAGGCCCCGCAGAGGGCCGAGCGCCGTCATCGGCTCATCCAACCGTGCCAGGCCGGCAGGGTCCTCGAGGTCAAAATAATTGACGGAATCCTCTGAGAGCAGCTGCCGTGCCAGCGTTGTCTTGCCGCATTGCCGCGGACCGACCAACACCACAACGCGACTGCGATTGAGGGCGTTCTTCAAGGTATTCACGATGGATTTTCGATGGATCATGCTGAAATATTACCATGAAATTCCATCATGGCATGACGGATTTTCATGATTCGGTGCGAAATGGGGACCAACAGGGCGTCGATAAGGTCCCGGATCGGCAATATCAATCCCAGCTGATACGTGCGCTTCGCCGCCCTCGCGACCTGGCTGCCGGTAGACCTCGCGGCGGTGACCCATGCGCACGACCGAGATCAAAAGCTCGGCACCCTCATACGCGTAGATGATTCGGGTTCGTCGCCGGCATTTGTACAAATTGGAAATTTGATTTACAATTTGTACATGGCCAAAAACATTATCGAGCGCCGCATCCAGCCGGCTCTCGTCGAGCTGGCCCGGTCGTTTCCAGTTGTGACCGTCACCGGACCTCGCCAGTCAGGAAAAACGACCCTCTGCCGGATGGCCTTTCCGGAGCTGCGATACGTCTCGCTCGAGGACCCGGATCAGCGCCGGTTTGCGGTCGACGATCCGCGAGGATTGCTCAATGAGCTGGCCGGCGGGGCGATCCTCGACGAGGTGCAGCGGGCACCCGAGCTGCCGAGCTACCTGCAAGGTATGGTCGACGACGACCCTCGACCCGGCCGCTTCGTGCTTACGGGTTCCGTCAACCTCGGCGTTCGTTCCGAAATCACGCAGTCGCTGGCCGGGCGCACGGCCCTCGTGGAGCTTCTGCCTCTCGACATCAATGAGCGGGTTGCGTTGTCGCCGGTCGACGATCTCTGGCAGGCCGTGTGGCAGGGCGGCTATCCGGCCATTCACCACCGCGCGGTGCCGGCCGATCAATGGCTCGCCGCGTATGTCAGGACCTACGTCGAACGCGACGTTCGTCAACATCTGGCGGTTAACGATCTGGCGGCTTTTCAGGGCTTTCTCGAGCTCGTCGCCTCGCAGACCGCCAACCTCGTCAACCAAACGGCGCTCGGCGAGGGCGCTGGCGTGTCCCACAATACCGCCCGCTCATGGCTGTCAGTCCTCGAGGCCGGCTACGTCGTGCAAAGGCTGCCGCCGTTGCATCGAAACCTGCGCAAACGGGTTGTCAAAGCTCCGAAGCTGCATTTCGTCGATAGCGGTCTGGCCTGCTGGTTGCTCGGCATCCGAAAGCTGGAGGAGCTGAAGAGCCACCCACTGCGCGGCGCGCTGTTCGAGTCATGGGTCGTGGCGGAGATCGGCAAGGCATTTGCCAACCGGGGCGTGCGTTCGAAGTTTCACCACTGGCGCGACCACCGGGGCCGCGAGGTGGACCTGGTGATCGACCGCGGCCGCGATGTGGTGGCGGTGGAGGCGAAGTCGGGCGCCACCGTTCACCCGTCGTTCTTCGAGTCCCTGGATCGATTCTCGTCGCTGGCCCGCGAAGCGGTGCCGCCGCCAACGGAGGGCGTCCAGAGGGTCCTGGTGTCCGGGGGCAGCGACCGCCAGCAGCGGTCTGGCGGTCTGGTACTGCCCTGGAAAGAGATCCAGAGCTATCCATGGACCGACCCTCACTCGTAATGGGTCCTCATTCGCAGGACTTTCACGTTGCGTTTTCAGGAGATTCTCGGGCGGGACGCTTCCGCTTCAAGGCTGGTTGCCAGTCATTCGAGGTGATCCTGACCTCCCCCCAGATCCTTCGTCGGGCTCCGCCCTCCTCAGGATGACAATTGGGCGTCATCCATAGCAAAGGCGTCCCACTCTCAGTCAAAAGCACGAGGCCCTTGGGTCCGAGTCATTGGGTACCCTCCGGGATCGGAATGGACGACCCGCCGTGCGGCGGAACGCCCATGAACCACCCCGCCGGGTCTATAATCTGTTCACGTTGCTGCGAGAAAAAGAAACGGGAACGCCGATCGCGCCGCGCGCGGCCGGCCCGGACGATCGAGGAGGTCACATGCGTCGTTGCAACACGCCTCGGTTTGCGCTTTTCCTGGTATTGGCCGCGGTTGTTCTCGGCTGGTCGGCCGCTCCGCTCGAAGGTGCGGACCCCCCGCAGAAGTACAAGGTGAGTCTCCGGTTTGCGTTGTCGGTGACCGGCGACCTCAAATCCGAGGACTGCGGCGGTAACTGTTACGAGGGACACGACTGCACCACCTGTGTCGGTGTCCGTCTTTTCAGCGAGCTGGGCACCCCCGTCCGCACTGCGGTGTACGACAAGGTGCTGTGCTGCCAGTTCTGCGGCGATGTCGATCCGAAGCACAGCCCGTGCGGAACCGATAATTGCCCGGGGAACAGCTGTCCTCCCAATACCGGCCCGTTCCTGGTGTCGCTTCTCGGCGTCTGGGACGCCTGTGTCTACGAGGAGGAGATGTTCCAGGTGCCGGCCTTTCAGGCGGTCATCGGCGCATTGATCAATAACAGCTTGTCCTGCGGCAGCAATTGCAACGAGACGGATTTCTATCAGCCGTTCAGCCCCGACAAGCGTGAGGACGCGTTCTTCGGCGGGTTCTGGGAGACCTGTCCAGATCCTTCAAACCCCCATGTGCTCTGCGAGCCTTCAGACTGCGAGGCCTGGAACGGTGAGCTCGGCCAACCGACGCCGATCAGCCCGTCGGGTTTTGTGAGGACGCGGAATCCAACCTACACCTGGGCCGCGGATCTGAAACACGTCACCCACTATCGGTTGATCGTTTCAGACCAGTCCGGCCCGGTGATCGACGAGCTTGTGGTTCCCGAGTGCAACACCCAGTGGTGTGCGTCCACACCGACGCGGGTCCTCGACCCCGGCCAACACACATGGACCGTTCAGGCGCTCAACTCGACGACTGCGGGGCCGACGAGCGTGCCGTTGGCCTTCGAGGTGGCCGACGACGTTCCGATGACGACCTGCGGCGAAATCGGCGGCAGCTATTGCAGCCAGACCGGTGGCTGTCCGGATGGCTTTTCATCGCTGGGTTTGACGAGCGACTGCAACCCGTGCTGCTTCGAGGGCACCGCGACCCAGTGCGAATCGATCGGTGGTGACTACTGCAGCGATCTCGACGGCTGCCCAGCGGGCTACGACTCGCTCGGCCCCACCTTCGACTGCAGGAACTGCTGTGTGTCGCTCCCAAGCTGCGGGGCGATGGGCGGCGATTACTGCAGCCAGACCGGGAGCTGTCCGGCGGGCTACAGCTCGCTCGGCGCCTCCTACGACTGCAACCCGTGCTGCAAGACCCAACCGTGTACTTCGACGGGGTGCCCGCCCGGAAGCTGCGGGTGGCAGACCGACAACTGCGGTGAGGAGATCTTCTGCGGCGACTGCGCACCCTCCTGCGGCGCGATGGGCGGCGACTACTGCAGCCAGACCGGGAGCTGCCCGGCGGGCTACAGCTCGCTCGGCGTGTCCTACGACTGCAACCCGTGCTGCAAGACCCAACCGTGTACTTCGACCGGGTGCCCACCCGGAAGCTGTGGATGGCGGACGGACAACTGTGGGGAATCGATTTATTGCGGCGGCTGCGCGCCGTCGTGCGGTGCAATGGGCGGTGACTACTGCAGCCAGACCACCAGCTGCCCGGGCGGCTACACCTCGTTGGGTCCGTCGTCCGACTGCACACGGTGCTGCCTGTCGCCACCGTCGTGCGGCGCGATGGGCGGTGAACTACTGCAGCCAGTCCGCGTCGTGCCCGGCCGGCTATACCTCGCTGGGCCAATCGAACGACTGCGTACGGTGTTGCGTGTCGAACTGAGGAAAAATCGAGCTCGCGACCTCCACGTCGGCGATCCGGGATGGCAAAAGCCCGATCTGGCGGCGGCGCCCGTGTCTTGTTTGCTTCGTCGCCCTCGCGACGAAACCCGCTGAGATATGCGGGCTAGTGAACGGTCGAGGGGCCGCTCACGACCTCCGGTGGGATTCGCTCTTCGAGGGCCAGCGCCTCGTCATCGCGGTCGAGCTCGCGGAGCAGCTTCGCGTATTCGGCGATGATCGTGATCAGGTAGGGGTCGTCCGCAGGGACCTTGTCTTCGAGGATGGTGACGGCGCGAGCGTAGAACGGCACGGCCTCGTCGGGCCGGTCGAAGTGCCGGTGGCGCAGGTGGGCGAGACCGAAGCAACTCTCGGCGATCGCCGGGTCGTCTTCGGCGAGGGTCCGTTCCTGGATATCGAGCGCGCGACGGGTGGTCTCGTCCGCCTCCACATAGTGGCCCTCGTCGTCCAGAAAACTCGAAAGATCGAGCAGCGCCATCGCCAGTTGCGGGCTGTCTGCGAATTCGCCGACCTCGAGGATCGCGACCGCACGTCGAAAGGCCGGTTCGGCCTCGTCCGGCCGGCCGGTCTCGGCACACAACACTCCGATCCGGCGCAGGGTTTCGGCGACCTCGGGGTGGTCAGGGCCGAGGGACTTTTCCTGGATGGAGAGTGCGCGGCGGTAGTTGGCCTCGGCCTCGTCGTTTCGTCCCTGTATCTGATCGAAGTAGGCGATGTTGTCGAGGGCCAGGGCGACATCGGGATGATCGGGTCCGAGGGTTTTCTCGCGGATTTCGAGGGCCCGGCGATACATGGTCTCGGACTCCTCCACCCTGCCCTGGAGGTAATACAGCGAGGCGAGGCTGTTGACGCTCGCGCCGACCTCCGGGTGGTCCTCGCCCAGCGCCTGCTCGCGGATGGCGAGCGCCCTCGTGTAGCACGCCTCGGCCTCTTCGAGTCGATTCTGCCGTTGGTACACGATTCCGAGCTCGCGCAGGCTCTCCGCCACAACCGGGTGATCGGCGCCCAGGTATCTTCTCGCGGATTGCGATCGCCCGGGTGAATGCCGCCTCGGCCTCGTCGTACTTCGCCTGCCGTTCGGACAAGCGGCCGAGAACGTCGAGGCTTTCGGCGACGTCGAGGCTCTCGGGACCCAGCTCGGCCTCCCGGATCGCCAACGAATGACGGGCCAGCCCTTCCCCTTCCTCGTACAGCCCCGTTCGGTCATCCAGTTCGGCCAGGCTCTGGAGGCTGCTGCCGGCTGCGAGCGTTTCGCCGCCAACGGCGTCGCGTCGCAGGTCGAGGGACGCATTCAGCAGAGGCCTCGCCTCCTCGTAGAGACCGAGCTTGGTGTAGACGACACCGATCGTCTCCATCAGCGTGGCCTGGGTCGCCGGTTGGTCGCCGAGCTCCGCCGACACCTCGTCCGCGCCCCGGCTGAGGATCTCCCGCGCGGTGATCGTCCGGCCGCGCGCCTCTCCCGGATCGGAGACCTCGAAGAGACCAACCAGAAAATCCACCAGCGCTTCCGCCTGGTCACGGGCCGCGATCGCCTGCGCCCGCTCCTGGCGGAGATCAAGGGTGTACTTGAGCCCGCCGACCAGCGCGAGAACGATGGCGGCTGCGATGAGAATCCTGCGCGTTCGCCGCTTTGGTCGGTCGCGGATCCAGCGCAGACGATCGAGGGCTTCCGAGGCCGAAGGTCTGGCGCTCGGCGCCGGCGCCTCGAGCCGTTCGATCAACGCCCGCAGGTCGCCGCTGAGTCCCGGGATCGACCGGGGCCTTTTCGGCTCGGTCGCATCCGGCGAGTCCGAGGATTCGCTCGCCCTTTCGTCGGGCCGCCGCCCGGTGAAGAGCTCGCGCAGCATCAACCCGAACGAGAACATGTCGCTGGCGGCGGTCGCCACCTCGCCCCGGGCTTGCTCGGGGCTCATGTATCTCGGGGTGCCCATGACGCTGCCGCGTATCGTTCTGATGGTGTCCGGGCCCGACTCTGCGGCGGCGGGTTCCCGAGGCGGAAGTTGCCCAGCCTCGGTGAAGCCCATCGTTGGAGCCTCGAGCTCCGCAGGGTCGATCGCCCGTTGTTCGGCCGGCCCCGAATGGCTGGAAGCGCGAGCGGCTTCCGCCCCCGGTCTTTGGGCTGGGCGAGGCGCGCCAGCCCGAAGTCGAGGACCTTGGCGTTGCCACCCCGAGTCAGCATCACGTTGGTGGGTTTGATGTCCCTGTGCACGACTCCTTTCTCGTGTGCGGCAACCAGCACGCCGGCGATCTGCTCGGCGATTCTGAGCTTGAGATTTCGATCGAGACCGGATTGAATGGCGTCCGCCAGGTTGCTGCCCTCGATGTGCTCGAGCACCAGGAAGTCGCTCCCGTCGCCCTCGACGTAATCGTAGATCTTGCAGATGTGGGGATGATCCAGCGCCGACAGCGCCCTGGCCTCGCGCAGAAAGCGGGCCTTCGCGGTCGGCGTGAGCCGTGCCTTCCTGCCGATGGTCTTGACCGCCACCTTGCGGCGCAGGGTCTCGTCAAAACCCTCGTACACCTCGCCCATGCCGCCCGCGCCGATAAACCGGGTGATGCGGATGTGCCCGACGGTGGTTCCGACTCGACTCGTCGTTTCCACAGCTTTCCCCTTGTCGTGGACCTGTCGACCCGGCGGCACGGAAGGCCCCTCAGTCCACCGTGGAGGGCCACCCGGAGGCGAACGCCCGGACCCTCTCAGAGTTAGTTCTTGGGTCCGATGACGAAGTTCACCACGTCGGTCACGAACCTGGCGGCGGCGAATGCTGCGATCGAGAGGACAACGATTTCCGCCGCGGCAGGCATGGCCTCATAGCCCAGCGCCCAGCCGAACAGCACCACCGCCACGACACCAACGATCATGCCGATGATGGGGTCCCTGGGGCCCGGCGGTCGCGGCCCCCGGGTTCCGCACCAACCAACGAGCGCACCGAGCGCCAACACAGGAATATTCATCGCACCCCCCCTTCTGTTGAGTTTCGAGGCGAGCCCGCGGTCGGCGACCGCACGGGCAACCGAGGAACGAACGCACCCACGCACCGCGCCTCGCCGGCGTCGCCGAACCGGCCTCCACGGACGAGACGTGAGGTCTCAGACATCGCTTTTCCGTTGACTCTGCGGGCATCTTAGGAAAGCTGATCGCAAGTTACAAGGATCGAGATGAGGAAAATCAAACCGAGGCTGCCTCTGTGTTGCGATAACATCTCATCTCGACACACTCCATCGGATCGAGCCTCGTCGAAAAGACCGTGGTCTGGATTCGTCGAACTGAATGTATCTGTGGTGCGGCCGTCCCGGCCGCACGGTTGTCAGCATTTCCAGATGTGCGGGCGGGACGCCCGCACCACAATAGTGAAAGTCAGCGCGCTGCTGCCCGTCCCCCAGATCCTTCGGTCGGCTCCACCTCCCTCAGGATGACAAGAAGGCCGCGGTCAGGTCACCTCGCCAACCGTGTTCGACCAGGCTGTACAGTCGCCGGACTCGAAGCCGTCGGAAAAGATGGGTGTCGGCGGATTAAACTCGTCAGCCCCTATGTCGACGATCGGCGGCGTCCCGTAGCCGGTGTCGACGACCTCAGGATCGTCGATCCTGCGGTTATCGCCATCGATGTCGGTGGTGGGCAGGGCCGGAGGCGAGTTGTCCCCGGCATCGATGCACGGTGAAGACGGCAGGAGATGAAAGTCTCCGTTCACCGAGTCCACGAACGTCGGGTCTTCCCAGATGTTGCCGGTTCCGCTGTACGGCACGACGCTGAAGGTCACCGTCGGTGCTGAGGTACCGCTGTTCCAGATGGGGTCACCAAATCCCCAGAATATGCAGTTTGTCACCGTCGGAGAGGAGTTTTCGTTGAACATCATGTACCCGAGAAGGGCCTCGGTATAGAAGGTGCAGTTGATCACAGTGGGCAATGAACCCGAGCCCTGGTTGGATATGTCGTCACCGCCGGGGTATAAAACGGTGTGGTTCTTGGAGAAGATGCAGCTGGCCACAGTCGGAGATGATCCGCTGAAGTTGGCCATCCCGCCACCGTAGTTGTAAGCGTCGTTGTCGAAGAAGGAGCACCTGCTCACCGTCGGGGAGGAGCCATCGTTGGCCATCCCGCCGCCCAGGTTCAATGTGGAAGAGTTGCCGTTGAAGCTGCACCGTGTCACCGTCGGCGACGAGGACTCGTTGTACATTCCACCGCCCCGATGGGCGGTGTTCCCGGAAAAGGTGCAGTTTCTCACCGTCGGTGAGGAGTTCACGTTGTACATTCCGCCGCCGCGTTCCTCGGCATCGTTGGCGGAAAAGGTGCAGTTGGTCACCGTCGGAGAGGAAGACTGGTTGAACATCCCGCCGCCTCTCCCGAAATTGATCATAAAAAAGGCAGTGTTCCCGGAAAAGGTGCAGTTGCTCACCGTCGGTGACGAGCCGTTGTTGTACATCCCGCCGCCGTCGTCGGCGTCACCGTTGGTGATCGTGAACCCGTCGAGCATCGCGGCGGAATCGACGCCGTTGGCGGTCACCACGGAGCCGCTGCCGCCGCCGTCGATGGTGGTGACACCCTGCCCCGCCCCCTGAATCACGACACCGCTCTTCATCGTGATGTTCTCGAGGTAGGTGCCGGTGGCCACCTGGACCGTGTCTCCAGCGGACGCCGCATCGATGCCCGACTGGATGCTGCAGAACGGATCGCCCGGCGTTCCGGCCCCTGGCCCGGGGCAGCTGTCGTCGTCGACGTAATAGGTCTCCGCCCGAACCGGAGAGCCGGGCAGCGCCACAAGGGTGAGAGTCAGGCCACAGGCCAGCGCCAGATCTGAATATTTCATGTGTTCCTCTTTTTATACACTTCTTCCTCAGCGAGGAATGTGGTGCTTCAGCGCGAAAACGTCCACTGAAAAATCGCGTTCATCTCATTTTTCGACAACGAACTTGGGAAGGTTCGCCGCGCTCCGGGGTGGAGAGCCGAGGGAGAGTGCGGGCGGGACGCCCGCACCACAATCCGGCCCAGGTGTCGCTTTTGTGGTGCGGCCGTCCCGGCCGCACGGTTGCCAGACAATTCCAGATGTGCGGGCGGGACGCCCGCACCACAATCCGGCCCAGGTGTCGCTCTTGTGGTGCGGCCGTCCGGGCGGACCCGAGAGCGGAGCCGGTAGCGACGAGGACTCTGGGCGGGGGCAGAACGGATCTGAGGATCAGGTCTGCTGCCGGTATCGCTGCTGCATGTCGAGGACCTTCTCGTGGAACGTGGGGAAGCGGGTCCAGAGGTCCTTGTCGCAGGTCGCGAGCTCGTCGCACTCGATGCAGGCATCGAGCTTCTTTTCGCGGGCGCAAGCCCTGACGGTGCAGCGCTCCAGGACGACGCCCTCGGGCTTGTCGAGCTCCTTGCAGCCGTAGCAAAAGGCCTGCTCTTCGTCGAACTCGAGGCCGTAGTTCTCCTCGATCTTCCACTCTTTCCAGGCTTCCTTCCTGAGCTCGAGGTCGTTCTCGAGCGTTGCCCGGAGGAAGGTGCAGTCCTTGGGGCAGGTGTAACCGCAGTAGTTGAGCTTCTTGGGGTCGATCGGCTCGTCCCCGGCGTAGGCGGCGAACGGGAACTGCGAGCACACGCAGAGCCCGCACACGGTGGCGCCGGTCGAAATGAAGGTGCGACGGTCGATGGGTCGTGAGGTCATGGATATGCTCCTTTTCATTGAAGCGTTCACAGTATCTAACGTCGTCGTCCAAGGATGGTTGCAGGGCGGCGGTGTTTCGAGATGAAAAGGATCGTTGTGGTGCGGCCGTCCCGGCCGCACAACCTCAGGATTCGACGCTACTGCGAGGCATTGTGCGGGCGAGACGCCCGCACCACAAAAAACAGCTCACCCTGCGGGACGCCCAGCATGTGTATCCGTTCAATGCGGTCGAGTGACCGCGCCAGAGCGCCGCGCCGCACTGGTGAGTTGTCAACCTGAGGAACAACGGAGGAGTGGCGACGAATCGCCGCCCCGTTGGGCGGCGATTCGTGCCTGACATTCTCCGGTAGCGATTACTGGAAGACGACCTGGTCCTTGAGCGAGACGAGGATGCAGAGCATCTCGTCGATCTCGTTCTGGCCATATCCAGTGGTCTTCATGGCGGTGACGATGTCGCCGCCCGCCGACAGGAAGTCTGCATCGGTGAGGTTGAGGTCGCGGTGGGAGGACGGCATATCGCGCCCCGTGTAGGCGTGGGTGGCCGGGCCGCCCGTGCCGCTGGCCACGAAATCGGCAACGTCCTTGGCCAACCGGTCCCCATCCACGTCGACGAACATGCTCTGGATTGCCGGGTTCTGGTTGTGGAGGCGAACCACCTCGAGGGTGAACTCGTGGATGCGGTCATACCCACCGAGCCGCTCGTACAGCGAGGTGTCGGCCTGCCGTTGCGCCCGCGCCTGCTCGGTATCCGCGCACATCTGCTGGAGACCGGCGATCTGCTCGGCGACGGTCGGCGTGTCGACGGCGTCGGTCGCCGCGACCGGAAGGGCCGCCACCATCAGTCCTACAACTACCCACGCTACTTTCTTTACACTCATCATCGTTCCCCCTCTCGTTCTCGCTATTGGTAATGACTTCAACATAGATTGAATGAGACCCAGTTGCATTAGATTTTGATGAAATTTCAGGAAAAATTGTAAATATCTATTTCTGTTGAGTTTGTACGTCTTTCCAGCGGTAGCCGAAGCCTCGGACAGTTTCCAACCGGCTGGTCACGATGGATTCTGATCTTGATAGCAGTCGGGAGACCCATCTTATTCCGCTCGGAGCCTTCGTGCGGCGCGATGGCGGGCAGCTGCGCGACACGGCCATCGGTCCGGGCTCGTCGTCGGGCGGACGAAAGATGTGCGGGCGGGAATCCCGCATCACAACACGACCGAGCCTCACTGGTAATGGGTCCACATGCGGAGGACCTTCACGGTGCGTTCGTCCTTGAGCACCTGGTACACCAGCCGGCGCTGGATGTTGATACGTCTCGAAAAAGAAAATATTTGATATTAAAGAAGATATCTGCTATCTTACGTTGTCTGTTGCCGGCCAACGGGGCCGGCTTCTGTTTTGGTGAACGCAGGGTTCACCGCGGTTTGCGAAACGGGCGCGCCGGAAGGCGGCGCTCAGGGAGAAAAAGAGAGTCATGTCGAAGAAATTGTTTGTTGGAAGTTTGAGCTGGGATACGAACGACGAGGGCCTGCGCAGCGCCTTCAGTACCCATGGCCAGATCAGCGAAGCCATCGTGATCAGCGATCGCGACACGGGTCGTTCGCGCGGATTCGGCTTTGTCACCTTCGAGGATGACGAGGCGGCCGACAAGGCCGTTGCGGCGCTCAACGGGACCGATCTCGACGGCCGCACCATCAAGGTGGACGTCGCCCAGGCCAAGCAGCGTTCGAATGGCGGTGGCGGCGGTGGCCGCGGCGGCTACAGCGACCGCTGGTAATCCGTAACTCATCAATCAACCGAACCCCTCCCCGCGGAGGGGTTTTTTGGTGCCCGAGATTTCGGCCTGCCCTTGAGCAGGAGGCTGACTCAGGGCCTCGGTCAAGCCACGGAAACCAACTGAAGCTGGATGCCAATCGCGTGCTCGACGGCCTGCATGTCATCTCCCGAGAGACGTCCCGCGAGGTTTACCAAACGGCGCTTGCTGACTGTGGCGATTTGATCGGCCATGGCTTTTCGTGTCTCGCCATCCAGCCGGACAAGAGCCTCGCTCGGGAACACTCGATCCACATTCGACGTCAGGGGAACGACCTGTACCCGGTTGAGGTGACGGTTCGAGGCGTCGTTGCTGACGATGACCGCCGGTCGGGTTTTCTTGATTTCACCGCCGATCGAAGGATCAAAGCTCACCCACCACACCTCACCGCGTGTCATCAGCGATATCTCCGATCACGCCTTCGGCCCACTCCTCGGCCTCAGCCTCGCGCACCTCGTGACCGGCCATTTCGTGGTACGCGGCTTCGAGATCAGGCGAAACGACGTGTGGCCTCGCCAGGTTTTCGAGAAAGCGGCTGATCCGCCCTCGACCGACGACGGCATGCAATCCCTTGTAGACCTCTTCATCAATCGTGATGGTAAGTTTTTTCTGCATAGGAGTTTCTCCACCTATACGTACTATACACGTATAATGGCGATTCCGCGAGCAAATGACGATTCTGCTCCTAACCCGCTTATCTCACCGGGTGTCTACTACGGACGCCGAATCGCGGCGTCCCGCCGTGCTTGTCGCAAATCGTGCTCCTCGACGTAGCGCTACTACGACTGCGTCGCCCGATTCACGCCAAACCCACCGGATACTTGCGCTTCGCCGCCCTCGTCACGAAACCCGGTGAGATAAGCGGGCTAAAGCAACGTCAAGGAGTCGGGCAGCGCCGCCTCGATCTCGTCGAGGTCTTCGGTGCCGAGCCGGAAGTCCATGGCGCCGATGAAGCCGTCCACCTGTTCGGCGTCGCGGGCGCCAACGATGGCGCCTGTGACGGCCGGGTGGCGAAGCGTCCAGGCAAGGGCGACCTCGGCGACCGAGCGGCCGTGACGATCGGCGATACCGCGCAGCACCTCGACAAACTCGAGACATTTGGTCAGGAGCGGTTCCTTGAAGGCCGGGTTGAGCTGCTTGCGCCAGTCGGACTCGGGGAGGTTGTCGATGCGCTCGCGGGTCATGGTGCCGGTGAGCATGCCGTTGTGCATCGGTGAGTAGACAACGGTGCCGATATCGTGCTCGAGGCAGTAGGGTAGGATCTCGTCCTCGATCTGGCGCATGAGGGCGGAGTACGGCGGTTGCAGCGAGGTGATCGGGGCGATCTTCTGGGCGCGCTCGAGCTGGCCGGCGTCGAAGTTGGAGACGCCGATGGCGCGGAGCTTGCCCTGCTCCTTGAGTTCGACGAGGGCTTCCCACGCCTCCTCTATATCGGGGGCGTCGCCGCCGGGGGGAAAGGCCGGCCAGTGGATCTGGTAGAGATCGATGACGTCGACATCGAGGCGGCCGAGGCTGTCCTCGACCTCGGAGCGGATCGAGTCGGCCTTGATGTGGTGGCTAATGTTGCCGCCGTCGTCCCAGATCAGCCCGCACTTGGTGAAGACCAGCGGCCGGCCAGCGCTGCCGATCTCCGCGAGGGCCCGCGCCACCACCTTTTCCGAATGACCCAGGCCATAGACCGGTGCGGTGTCGAGCCAGTTGATGCCGCGCTCGACGCTGCGGCGGATGGCCGCGATCGACTTGGCATCATCCTGCGGACCCCAGGTGAAACCGCCGCCGTCACCGCCGATGGCCCAGGTGCCGAGACCGATGGGTGAGATTTCGAGATCCGAGTTTCCGAGTTTTTCATGGTCGTGGCCGCTCCTCGTGTTGTTGGCTATTTCTCCCTAAAAGAGAGAATAGGGTGGGAGTATTCCGGGAGACGAATTCGGAATTCGGAATTCGGAATTCGGAATGCCGCCCACCCTCCCACTCTGATTTTCGGATTTCGGATTTCCGCCAGTCCTACCAAGCCTCACTGTCATCCTGAGCGAGCGAGCCCGGCGAGCGAGTCGAAGGATCCCCCCAAGTATCAGCAGAACCTACCCGGAGGGGGTCCTTCGACTACGCAGCCCTTTGGGCTGCTCCGCTCAGGATGACGATGAGGGATGGTGGCAGGAATCCGTGGTTACAAACCGAGAACCAGGCGGAGCCCTTCGTCGAGCACGCCGCTGAGTCTCTTCGGGAGCTCCCCCACCCGGTCATTGAGGAAGGACCGGTCGAGGGTGATCAGCTGTGAGACGTTGGCCACGGAGTCTTTTGACAGCTTGGTGTCGCGTCGCCGCAGGAGGATATTGCCGGGTGCGGCCGCGAGCTCCACGTTTGAGGTGATCACAACGGCGATCACTGTCTGCAGCCGGCTGGCGTTAAAAGCATCGGACTGGACGATCAGGACGGGGCGGCGTTTCCCCGGCCCCGAGCCTGTTGGGCCCGGGAGGGTCGCCCACCAGATCTCACCGCGCTGCATCACCACTCGTCTTCGCCGAGCGAAACCGTCTGCGCCTCGGCAACGCGGAGGTCGAGACGAGAATCGGCGTTCTCGTAAATCTGATCGAGGCGAGCCGTTACGCCGCGGCTGCGATGCGCCTCGAGGTAGTCGCGGACCGCGGTCGCGTAAAACTGGCTGCGGCTCATACCGAGGCGTCTGGCCATGTCCTCGGCCGCATCGAAGACTTCGTCCGGAATCGAGATCGCGGTTTTCACGACTGGAGTATAACTCCGGTTATACCAGATTTCAACGCCCGCATCAGCCCCTGGCGCCTTTCTGCGGCCTCCCCAAAGCGACGGCGGGACGTTGCGCGAAGTCCTTTTGGAGGACGAAGAAGGGTCGTTTCTACCCGCGCTCGGAAGGAGGGATTGCCGTGCGATCGAAAACTTCAAGAGAAAATGATTGAATTGGAAGAACATATCTGTTTTGTTGCGATGTCTGTTGCCGGCCAACGGGGCCGGCTTCTGTTTTGGTGAACGCAGGGTTCACCGCGGTTTGCGAAAATGGCGCGCCCAGAAAGGTAGCGCTCAGGGAGAAAAAGAGAGTCGTTTCGAAGAAATTGTTTGTTGGAAGTTTGAGCTGGGATACGAACGACGAGGGCCTGCGCAGCGTCTTCACTACCCATGGCCAGATCAGCGAAGCCATCGTGATCAGCGATCGCGACACGGGTCGTTCGCATGGATTCGGCTTTGTCACCTTTGAGGATGACGAGGCGGCCGACAAGGCCGTTGCGGCGCTCAACGGGGCCGAGCCCGACGGCCGCACCATCAAGGTGGACGTCGCCCAGGCCAAGCAGCGTTCGAATGGCGGTGGCCGCGGCGGCTACAGCGACCGCTGGTAGACCGTCACTCATTCATCAATTGAACCCCTCCCCGCGGAGGGGTTTTTTAGTGATGTGCCCGCCAGGCTGCCAAACCGGGGAAGCGGCTTCCCCGTACCGTCATCTTGAGCGAGCGAGAAGGAGGATCAAAACTCACCCACCACACCTCAGCTCGGGTTATCGGCGATATCTCCGATTACGCCCTCGGCCCACTCCTGGCCTCCGCTTCCCTGACCTCATCGCCGGTCGCCTCATGGTAGGCGGCTTCGAAATCGGGCGAAACGACGTGTGGCCGTGCCAGGTTTTTCGAGAAAACGGCTGAATCGCCCTCGACTGATAACGGCATGCAATCCCTTGTAGACCTCTTCGTCAATCGTGATGGTCAGTTTCTTCTGCACGAGGGTATCTCCCGAAATGCGAAGGGTCTTAGGAAATCCGCCCACCCGCGCACGCTTCGTTGTCACACGGTCTCGAGATACTTGTGCACGAGGCTGACCGCGATGGCACCCTGGCCGACCGCCGAGGCGACCCGCCGGATGACGCCGTGGCGCACGTCGCCGGCCGCAAAAATGCCGGGCACGCTGGTCTCCATCAGGAACGGGTCGCGCTGCAGTTTCCAGTTCTTCGGACGGCGCCCATCGCGCATCAGATCCGGTCCGGTGAGAATGAAGCCCGCGTCGGATCGCTCGACGATGCCTGCCACGATGTCGGAGTGGGGCACCGCGCCGATGAAGATGAAGATCGCGTCAGCCGGCGTGGTCTCGGTCTCGCCGGTTGTGTTGTTCTTCACCGTTATTGTCTCGAGATGGTCGCTGCCGGCCACGGCGGTCACCTCGGTGTTCACCCTGAGCGAGATGTTTTTCGTCCCTTCGATCTGATCGATCAGATACCGGGACATGCTCGTCTTCAACGAGTCCCCGCGGATCAGGATGGTGACCTCGCTCGCGAACCGAGAGAGGAACATCGCACCCTGGCCGGCCGAGTTGGCGCCGCCGATCACAAAGACCTTTCCGCCCTGATAGTGAACCGCTTCGGAGGTCGCGGCTCCGTAGTACACCGAGGCTCCGACCAGGGGCTCGATGCCCGGCACGTCGAGCTCGCGGACTTTGACGCCGGTCGCCACCAGGAGCGCGTGGCAGCTCAGCTCGCTGCCGTCGTCCAGGGTCACGATCCGATAGGGGTCTTCGACCCGCAGCCCGGCGACCTCCTGGGCGGTCAGGATCTCGGACCCGAGGCGTTTGGCCTGGGTGGTCGCGCGTCGCGTGAGGTCTGCCCCGCTGATACCCTTCGGAAAGCCGAGATAGTTCTCGATCCGAGCGCTGGTCCCGGCCTGCCCTCCGGCCGCTTCCTTCTCGATCACCACCGTCCGCAGTCCTTCGGACGCCCCGTAGACGGCGGCACCCAAGCCTGCCGGACCGGCGCCGATGATGATCAGATCATAAAACGGCTGTTGTGCGGAAGCCTGCAAACCCACCTTCTCCGCCAGCGAGCGGAGGTCCGGGTCCACCAGGGTGCTGCCATCCGGAAAGAACACGGTCGGCAGCCGGGGCCGCCCATCGGAGCTCGTCTCGACCAGCTCCCTCGCCTCTGAGTCTTTTTCGATATCCAACCACTTGTACGGTATCTGGCTGCGGGCGAGAAACTCCTTGACGTTGTGCGAGCCCGCCGACCACAAGGTCCCGGCCACCCGGATGCCGTCATAGGGGACCGGCACGCTGGCCAGCCAGTCGCTCAACAGGTCATCCAGCACGGGATAGAGGCGCTCCTCGGGGGGGTCCCAGGGTTTCATCAGGTAATAGTCGAGATCGATGGCGTTGATGCTCGCGATCGCCGCATCGGTATCGGCGTAGGCGGTCAGCAGGACCCTTTTCGATTCCGGATAGAGCTTGATGGCTTCCGCCAGAAACTCGACGCCGCTCATGACCGGCATGCGCTGGTCGACCAGGAAGAGCGCGAGCGGCGTGTTGCGGCGCTTGAATTCCTGCACCGTCTCCAGGGCTTCGGTGCCCGAGCTCGCTTTGACGATCCGGTAGTCCTTCTGATAGTGCGCCTGCAGATCGCGCGCGATGGCGTTGAGCACGTGCGGCTCGTCATCGATCGTCATCACGACTGGTTTGGCCATTTCCGTCTCCTTCCCCTCCACGGTCATTCGGGGGGCTTGAAATCGATCGGCAACCGCACGGCGAAACAGGTCTTGCCCGGTTTCGACGTCACCGTGATCTTTCCGTGGTGTTTCTGGACGACGAGGTTGAGGCTGAGGTTCAGACCCAGACCGGTGCCCTCGCCGGGGCCCTTGGTGGTGAAGAAGGGATCGAAGATCTTCGACTGTATCTCCTTGGGAATGCCGTGGCCGTCATCCTGGATCTCGACCACCACCCAGGGGTCTTCGTACCGCGTCCTGATGATCAGCGTTCCCTTGCCGTCCATGGCGTCGATGGCGTTGTCGATGATGTTGGTCCACACCTGGTTGAGCTCGCTCGCGTAGGCCTCGATGACCGGCAGGTCCTCGGCGTATTCGCGGATCACGGTCACACCCTTCTTCAACTTGTTGTGGAGAATGATCAACGTGTTGTCCAGACCTTCGCGCAAGTCGACCGACTGCACCGGCGCCTGGTCCATGTAGGTGTAGGTCTTCAGGGCCTTGACGAGCTCGACGATGCGACCGGTGGCGAGGCCGATCTCGCCGACCAGGCTGTAGATCCCGAACATGCAGCTCAGCCAATCGACGACGAGGGCATACTGCTCGGCGGGAAAGGTCTTCTCCAGGGACTCGAAGTCGTCTTCGTCGAAATCGAGGCTGACCAGGGCCGGCACCAGCTCGCCGGTGGTGTCGATGCCCCGCTCGTGCAGGCGCCCCTCGAGAGCGGACTCCCGGTCGCTGCGGTCGATGGCGCTCATCTCGGCAGGCGTGCGGACGCGGTCTTTGACGATGCGGTTCAGCTCCACCAGCTGTTGGATCTGGGTGAGGTCGAGCTTCTGCTCGCCCAGCCGCAGCTGGATGTTCTGCAGCTGTGAAAAGGTCTTCTGGAGTTGGTCGGCGCTGCGCTGTGCGGCGGAGGCGGGGTTGTTGAGCTCGTGCGCCATGCCGGCGCTGAGCTTTCCCAGCGAGGCCATCTTCTCCTGGATGATGAGCTGGTCGTGCATCTCGTTGAGCTGTTGCAGCGTCTCCTCCAGCACCTCGTTTTTCCGCTTCATCTCCTCGGTCTTCTCGCGCAACGCCTGCTCGCTCTGGCGAAGCGCCTCCTCCGCCCGCTTGCGCTCACCGATGTCGCGGATAATGCCGGTGTAGTAGCGCTCCTCGTGGACCGTCCAGGTCGACAGCGAAAGCTCGATCGGTACCTCCTCGCCGCTCTTCGTGCGCGCAGCCAGCTCCACCGTAGAGCCGATAACGCGGCTTTCTCCGGCCTCCGTCACCCGTTTCATGCCCTCTCGGTGCGCGTCGTGAAAGCGTTCGGGGATGATCAGCTCGAGACGCTGGCCGACCGTCTCTTCCTCGGTGTAGCCGAGGATGCGGGTGGCGGCCTTGTTCCAGCTGATGATCTCTCCCACATGGTCGGCCGAGATGATGGCGTCGATCGCCGACTCGGTGACCGAGCGAAACTTCTCCTCGGCCTGTTTGCGTTCGCTGATGTCGCGGATGATGCCGGTGTAGTAGCGCCTTTCGTCCAGAAACCAGGTCGCCAGCGACAGCTCGACCGGGAACTCGGTCCCGTCCTTGCGCACCGCGGCAAGCTCGACGGTCTTGCCGATGACGTGGCTCGGACCGCCCGAGCTCACTCTGCGAATGCCCTCCTGGTGAGCCTCGTGATAGCGGTCGGGGATGATGATCTCGATCGGCTGCCCGATCACCTCGGCCTCGGTAAAGCCGAACAGCGCCGTCGCGGCGGTGTTCCACGAACGGATCTTCCCTTCGGCGTCACCGGAGATGATCGCGTCGATCGCCGACTCCATGACCGACCGGAACTTCGCCTCCGATTCGCGCAGCGCCGCCCGCACCTTCGAGACCGTGACCTGGCGCTCGATTCGCGCCAGGACCTCGCGCGCGTCGAAGGGCTTGACGATCAGGTCGTCCCCCGACTCCAGCCCTTTGAGTCGGGCCTCGGCGTCGTCGAGGGTGGTCATGAAGATCACCGGAAGGTCCCGCGCCTGCTGATTTTTCTTCATGTCATCAAGCAGTTCGAACGGATTGGTGTGCTCGAGAAGGGTGTCCAGCAGCACGAGGTTGGCCCCGGCCGCGGCGATCGCCTCGAGGGTGTGCGGGCCGCTCGCCGTCCTGGCGACGTCGTAGCCGTCCTTTTCCAGGAGATCCTGCAGAGTGTCGGCGCTGGATTGGTCGTCGTCGACGATGATGACAAGTCCTCGGTCGGACACTGATTGTCCCTCCAACGGCAAGCTTCGCTTCGACTGTAGACGAGATTGTAACGCGATCTACCTGCTCAAACGAGAGGGTTTTGGAGCCGTCAAAAGAAATTATTTGAAATAGAAGAAGATATCTGTTATGTTGCGATGTCTGTTGCCGGCCAGCGGGGCCGGCTTCTGTATGGGTGGACGCAGGGTCCACCACGGTTTGCGAATCGGGCGCACCGGAAGGCAGCGCTCAGGGAGAAAAGAGAGAGTATGTCGAAGAAACTGTTTGTTGGTAGTTTGAGCTGGGATACGAACGACGAGGGCCTGCGCAGCGCGTTCGGCGCCCACGGCGAGGTCAGCGAAGCCGTTGTGATCAGCGATCGCGACACGGGTCGCTCGCGTGGTTTCGGCTTTGTCACCTTCGAGGACGACGAGGCGGCTGACAAGGCCGTTGCAGCCCTCAACGGTACCGAGCTCGACGGTCGCACCATCCGGGTGGATGTGGCCCAGGCGAAGCAGCGTTCCGGTGGTGGCGGCGGCGGCGGTGGCCGCGGCGGTTACAGCGACCGCTGGTAGTCCGTAACTCATCAATCAACCGAACCCCTCCCCGCGGAGGGGTTTTTTATTGGCGCGCCTGCCCTCATTGTCATCCCGAGCAAGCCCCCCCCTCTGTCATCCTGAGCGAGGCGCCGCAGGCGCCGAGTGCGAAGGACCCCCTCAATTCTCCGGAGAGTGATGAGCACGGAAGACTCTCTGGCTTCAGGGGGTCCCTCGACTCGCTCACTCCGTTTACTCGCTCGGGATGACAGCGGGAGGGAGCGGCGCTCAGCCCCAATGACAAACCGCCCACCCGGTTTGCGAGACCCGTGCCCCACAAGCCATTTCGAGGAGCCGAGAAACGATTGTGGGGCAGCCGTCCCGGCTGCCGGGCGGGTGGGTCGTGTTGGCATCGGGTGCGGGCGTCTCGCCCGCACGGATTATCCGAGCTTGGTCAGCTCGCAGCCGGCGCCGCAGGCTTCGAAGAGCTCGCGCGCGCGGGGGAGATCCCCGTCGTTGCCGCGCAACACCAGCGTCCGCCCAAGCTCGATTCTGCTCCCGAGCTTCTCGAAGATCTCGATCGCGACACCGAGATCGTCAAGCGCAGCCTCGTCGTCACCCCGCGCCACATGCAGCTGCCCGCGCACTTTGAGGCACATGGCCTCCCAATGCGGCATGTCGGCCTTGCGGGCGGCCTCGAGAATGGTCTCGATCCGGTGCTCGGCCTCGTCGAGCATGCCGGTGGCGATGAGTGATTGGCAGCGGGTGGGATTCATCCAAACCGGTTGGATGGACTCGTCGGTGCCTTCGAGGAGCTCTTCGATCTGGGCGGTGAGGTCGAGGACGACCTCGTGGTCCTCCTGGAGCTGAGCGATGCAGGCGCGGTCGCGGCGGCTTTCGAGCTGGCCGGTCTTGAGGCCGAGGGTGTCGCCACGTTTGATGGCCGCGTCGGCCAGGGGGATGGCCTCGTCGATTCGGCCCTGCTCGGCGGCGATCAGCGCCTTCCAGCCGGCGAGAAAGGCGGCCAGGCGCTCGTCGCCGAGGCGTTCGGCCATCTCGAGGCCGTCGTCGCAGGCGACCTCGGCCACATCCAGGTTGCCGAGGCCGTAGTTGGCGTAGGAAACGGGTAGAAAGTTCCAGGCCAGGCGGTCGGAGGAGTGCGCCTTTTCCCCCAGCTCGCGGTGGTGAGCGGCATACTCGAGGCTTTCGCTCCATTTGCCGCACATGAAGGCGTTCTCCTGCAGGAATTCGTAACCCATGGAACCGATGCTGGGGTTGTTGTGCGCCTCGCCGAGGTCGACGATTCGTCGGGTCCAACGGTTGCTCTCGTCGAAGTTGATCAGGTGTTGGTAGGCGCCGGCGAGGTAGAAGTGGATCCAGGCCAGGAGCATGATGTCGCCCGACCTCTCGGCGGGCCCCATGGCCTGGAGGAGGAGCTCCGCGGCCGTGCCGGACTGACCGTGGTAGTGGTGGAAGCGGGCCTCGATCATGGTCGCGCGGGCGAACTCGGCAGGCTGGGCTTCGCGGTCGAGGGTCGTCTTGGCCTCCTCGATGTAGGTCAATGCACGGGCGTCGCCGACGACGACGTAGGCCTCGCCGATCAGGCACTTGAGGCGCAGCTGCTCGGCGGGATCGTCGACGGCGGCGAGGGCCCGCTCGTAGTGCTCGGTGGCGTTGACGGGCTCGCCCTTCAAGGAATAGACATCGCCGAGGGCGGTGTCGATCTTCAGCAGCTCGTCAGTTCGACCCAGCGCTTCGGCGCAGTCGCGGGCCTGTTCATAGAGGCGAATCGAGTCGGTGTAGGCGAAGAGGGTGGCGGCGTCGGCGGCCGCCTGCATGGCGTAGTCGAAGCCCCTTTCGAGGCATCCGCCCCCCATGAAGTGGTGGGCGAGATCCTCGACCGATACCCGCCCTCCCCTCTCGCGCAGGGCTTCGAGCCCTTCGGCGACACGGCTGTGGAGGCGGCGGCGACGGATGGGGTTGAGCTCGTGGTAAAGGACCTCGCGGATCTTGTCGTGGGTGAAGGCGACGGTTTCGCCGGATCCGGTTTCCAGCAGCTGCCCCGCGACGGCCTCGTCGAGGGCATCGAGGAGCGCGTCCTCGGACTGGTCGGCGACCGCCGCGAGCTCCGAGAACTGGAAGGTCTTGCCGAGAATGGCGGCAATGCGGAGGATCTCGGTGGTGGGCTCACTCACGTGATCGAGCCGGCGTCCGATGGCCGCCTTGACGCCCTGGGGCAGGACGAGATGTTCTCCTTCGTCGCGGCGCCGCCACTCGCCGCACTCGCAGACGAGCTGCTTTTCGTCGACCAGGGTCTTGACGACCTCTTCGACAAAAAACGGATTGCCCTCGGTCTCGCGGTGGATGTCGGCGCAGAACCGCTCGGAGATGCATTCGTCGCCGAGCAGGACCCTCAGCATGGCCGATGTGCCGTCCAGACCGAGGCGGCCGAGGTGGATCCGCACCGAGGCTCGCTCGCGGTTCCAAAGATCGAGGGCACTGGACAATGGGTGGGAGCGGTCGAGATCGGTGTCGCGGTAGCAGCCGAGGATGAGCAGCCGCTCGCGGCCGGCGAGGCGGACCAGGTAGTGAAGCAGGCTCAGCGAGGCCTGGTCGGCCCACTGGAGATCGTCGATAAAGAGCAGCAGTCCCCCGGGCTCGGCGAGGTGAAAGAGGCAGCGGGCGACGCCGTCGTAGAGGCGGAGGCGCTGCTCGGCGGCCGAAAGCGCCGGGCCATCGGGGAAGGGGCCGATACGGCTTCCGAGCTCGGGCGCCAGACGGGCAAGCTCGGCACCCGAGTCACCGGCGGCCGCGCGGAGCTCGTCGTCTGTACGTTGATGGACCCAGGAGCGCAGCGCTTCGACGAAGGGTAGATACGGAGTGGCTGCCTCCAGCTCGTAGCATCCACCCGACATGACGGCGCCGCCCGTGATGTGGGCGTAGTCGACCAGCTCGCGGGCGAGGCGGGTCTTGCCGGAGCCGGGCTCCCCGGAGACCAGTACCATGCCACCGCGGCCGAGGCTGGTCTCGGTCCAGGAGCGGCGGAGGGAGTTGATTTCCGTGTCCCGGGCGACCATGCGGCCGCGCACCAGCCCGCCGAGGGCGGCGGAGACACCGATGGGTGCCGAAATGGCCGCTGCCTCGGGGCTCTGGTTGAGGACCGCGGCGACCTCTTTCGCGGTGGCGAAACGGTCGTCCGGTTCTTTGGCAAGGAGGCGGAGGATGGCGCGTTCGATGTGCTCCGGAAGGTCGGCGCGGTAGGTGCGGGGCGGGACCACCGGTGCGTGCAGGTGCTGGCTGAGGACGGCCAGCGGGTTGTCGCCGTCGAATGGCAGACGGCCGGTGGTGAGCTCGTAGAGTATGACGCCGAGGGCATAGAGATCGGTGCGGCCGTCGATTTCCTTGCCCAGCGCCTGCTCGGGCGCCATGTAGGCGACGGTGCCGGTGATGCCGCCCTCGCGGGTGATGCGGACGGCGCGCTCGCGGATGGCGAGACCGAGGTCGACGAGCTTGACGAATGGGCCATCGGCCCGGTCCTCGAGCAGGACATTGGCCGGCTTGAGGTCGCGGTGGACGAGGCCGTGCTGGTGGGCGTGTTCGAGGGCCTTGCAGAGCTGGGTGGCGAGCGCGATGGTCTCGTCGAGGGTTTCGGGTTTGTGTTCCTTGAGGCTCGGGCCCTCGACCAGCTCCATGACGAGGTACGGCATGTGGTGATGCTCGCCGACGTCGTGGACGGCAACCACGTGCGGGTGGCTGAGGGCGGCGGCGGCACGGGCCTCGCGGAAGAGGCGCTCGCGTGCGTCGCCGACCTGGTGGTGGGCGCCGAGGATCTTGACCGCCACCGGGCGCTCGAGATCCGAGTCCCAGGCGCGAAAGACGATGCCCATGCCGCCGCGGCCGATCTCTTCATCCAGGCGGTAGCGGTTGGAGAAGGTGTCGCCGACAACGGCCGTCGGCATCACCTCGACGCTGGCCGTCGAGCTGTCGAGGCCGATGGTTTCTGAATCAGTGGTGCCCACACTCATGAAAAACGTCGGGCGCGGCTCCTATTCCCTGATTGCTTGACATGAGGATGAATGCTATGTTGCAGACTCCGTAGCCGGCCGCCGGGGTTGGCTTCTGCACGGGTGGACGCAGGGTCCACCATAATCGCGAAACGGGCACGCCGTGAAGCGGCAAAGCCCAGGGAGATGAGAAGAGAAATGGCGAAGAAACTGTTTGTTGGAAGTTTGAGCTGGGACACGAATGATGAAGGCCTGCGCAACGCGTTTGGTGTTCACGGCGAGATCAGCGAGGCCGTTGTGGTCAGCGACCGCGACACGGGTCGCTCGCGGGGTTTCGGCTTTGTCACCTTTGAGGATGACGACGCGGCCGACAAGGCCATCGCAGCCCTCAACGGGGCCGAGCTCGACGGCCGCACCATCCGGGTAGACGTGGCCCAGGCCAAGCAACGTACCGGTGGCGGCGGCGGCGGTCGTGGTGGTCGTCGCGACTCCGGTGACCGCTGGTAAACCGTAACTCGACAATTTATCGAACCCCTCCCCGCGGAGGGGTTTTTCAGTCGCGCTTCAGACCCAACTCGTTCCACAGGAAGCCGAAGTCGAACTCGTTCATCGGCCAGGTGGCGGCGCGGGTATTTTCCTCGAACTCGAGGAGCATGGCGATCACCTCGGCACGAAGCACCGGATCGGTGACGGCTTCGCGGGGGGTGATATCGCCCAGAGCCGGCAGGGTCTGGTCGGGCCACGCGCGGTAGTGTCGATCGATGACCTCGAGCACGATCCGTTTCTGCTCGTCTCGCGGAATGCCCGGACCGTCGGCGACTGCCAGCTGTTCGGCGGCGCGATCCGCGATCAGCTCGGGCGTCGGCTGTTCGGTGTGGATGTCCTTCAAGATGATCCGGTCGCCGATGAGATCCGCCAGCCGGGCGCTGACCCTGGCCGATCTCGCGACCGACTGGGCCTCGACGGTGAGCACGTCCTCCTCGAGGGTGAGGCTCGCGATGACGACATCGCCGTCCGTGCGCGGGTCGAGCCACACCCAGCGCTCGCCGCCGGCCTCCTGCTCCCGGCTCAGCTCATCGACCGAGTCAAGACACTTGATGACTTCGCTGCGCTCGCCCTTGGCGATGTCGAAGGTCGTCGTGCTGAAGACCCACGGCTCGCCGTCGGTGGTGACGATCGTGGGCAGGGAGCCACCGAAATCTTCGGTGTCGTCCTCCCATTCCTCGTCCACCCAATCGTCATCGAGGTAACTCTGGTCGAGATCGTCGAGTCCACGAACCGGTGCCTGTTCCTCCCAGAGATTGATGATCTCGCGCACGATCTCGAGATCCATTTCATCGGGGGCGCCGTCGCCGTATGAAAAAGCCTCGGATACGAACCTCACCGGCTCGAACCAGTCGATCATCATCCACGCGACCTCGCGAAGCTCTTTGAGCCGCTTGCGCGCCGCCCGCGTCGAGTACGGAGGCCGCTCGGCATCGGCGCCCCGGCTCCACCGCACCGGCATGTGTTGGAGCGTCAGCGATTCGACCCGCCACCGTTTTTCTTCACGGGCCTGAATCGAGCCTTCGTGGCCGGGAGGTTTCCACTTGAATACGGCAGCCATCTCATCGGAAAAGACGTCGAGCTTGCGGTGGTTGATCTTTGCCCAACCGGCGATCTTGTGCAGATCCGGCTTCCGGCTCGGATCATCACGGCGGAGCATCGCCAGATACGCGCCGGCCACGATTTGTCGTTCCGAAACCTTTTTCGGGACGAGGCCCGCCGCAACGACATCGGCCAGCACGAGGTGGAGGCCGAGGCGGGCGATCTCGATGCCAATCAGCTCTTCGGAGATCTGGTCGAAAGCCTCGGCGATCTTCTCGGGCAGGGGCTCGGCTTCGGCGAGGCGGCGGCGTTCCTCGAGCAGCAGGTGTTCACGTCCCGAGAGGGCGTTGAGCACGATGCCGCGTTTGAGGATCTCGAGCAGATCGTCGTCCTCGGGTTGGTCGGCGCTCAGGTCACGAAGCAGGCGCAACTGGCCCTCGAGCTTCGGGTCCCACACGCCGATCTCGATCATCAGTCGCGTGCGGACCGGCGCCAGGCGGCGGTATGCGTCGACCGTCGCTTTGCGTTCTTTGGCGCTGAGGGCATCGGGCTCCGGCAGGGCCGCCAGGAGCTCCTCGACAACCCAGTCGAGTTCCGCTTTATCGAAGGCCTCGGCGAGCGGGGCGATGACCAGAACCCGGGAGCCCACCGGCCAGGCCGCCAGGCCTTCGAGAGCGGACCTCAGGCGATCAACCATCGTCTCAAGCTTCTTCTTCGATACCTTTTTACCCTTTGCTTCGAGAGCCTCGAGGTGAAGCAGCTCACCCACCGTGTCGAGGATGTCGTAGACATCGCCGGTTGGAAACGCATCGCCGGGCATCCGGCCCCGTGCGGTTCGCTCCATCAGGAGGTGAAACGCCGACTCGGCGAGTTTGATCTCTCCCGGGTAGCGTTCAGAGTCGGTCGCGGCTTTGTCGTTCTTCGTCATGGTATCGATATCGAGGTTAGCATTCTCGGCAGACTCCTGAGCTCAGGCACGATTGAATTGCATCTGGATGTTTGCTATGTTCGGATTTCCGTTGCCGGCCATTGGGGCTGGCTTCTGTTCGGGTGGAAGCAGGTTCCACCACGGTGTGCGAAACGGGGGCGCCAGGAAATGGCAGTGCCCAGGGAGATGAGAAGAGATATGTCGAAGAAGTTGTTTGTCGGAAGTTTGAGTTGGGACACGAACAATGACGGCCTCCACGCCGCATTCAGTCCCTACGGAGAGATCACCGAGGCGATCGTGATCTCTGATCGTGACTCGGGCCGCTCCCGCGGCTTCGGCTTTGTCACCTTCAATGATGACGACGCGGCCGACAAGGCAGTCGCGGCGATGAACGGCACCGAGCTCGACGGCCGCACCATTCGCGTGGATGTCGCCCAGGCTCGCGAGCGTTCCGGCGGCGGCGGTCGTGGCGGTCGTGGAGGCGGCGGTGGTCGCGGCGGCGGCGGTGATCGCGGCGGTTACGACAGCGGCTGGTAAACACACAGACAAATCAACAAAAACCCCTCCCCCACGGAGGGGTTTTTTCTTGTCGTGCCGTGTGCACGGTCCGCGTGGGCGGCGCCTACACCTTCAGCAGCTTGAAGGCGTGCATCCACCGGTTGTCAAGGAAGCCCGGGATGCACCACAGAATGCAGAGCGGCTCGATGGCACGCGCAGCCTCGGCGCCGCCCATGTCCTCGACCTCCCAGCCAAAGAGATCGAGGATTCCCGCCACTTCCTTCTTGGCTGCACGATCGTTGCCGCAGATGAACATCGTCGGTGGCCCGCCGGGCAGGTCCGGGTTGACCATGAGCGCATTTCCGACGCAGCTGAAGGCCTTGACGAAGCGGGCCTCCGGTGCCGCGTCCTGGAGGAGCTCCATCAGCGATGAATCGAGATCGGTAAAAAACTTGAGAACGCCGCCCTCGGGCGGCGCATCGGCGATCGGGTTGGTGGCGTCGATGACAATCTTCCCGGCAAGCGAGTCGGCCCCCGCGAGGCGCACGGCCTCCCCGGCGGCGGTCCCCTTGACGGCGAGCACGACGATGTCGGCGAGGCGGGACGTCTCCTCGACAGTGCCGGGCGTAACTGGCGGAACCGTTCCCGCCGCCCACTCGGCGAGGTTCTCCGGTTTGCGGCTGGCGATCATGGTCTCGAAGCCGTGTTTGGCGAAACCTGCTGCCAACACCTGACCAACGATCCCCGATCCGATGACACCGACTTTCTTGGTCGCCATTTTCGAATCTCCTCTTTTTCTACAAAATCAGGTGCAGCAGTCGAGATATTCCTGCCTCAGGGGGCTTCGGCGCTCGAGGCACCAGACAACGATGCTTCGCCATGAGGAATAACGGCTCTCCGGCGCACATTAGGGGTTAGTGAGCATGCATCTGATGAATGATTCTCCAGATCGGCGTTGCCGGTTCGTGGCTGCGGCCGGCCACGGGGAAGGCCGTGTCGATAACCGGCGGGGGGTCTCTCATGGCTGACGACAAGTCGATCACCCACTACGTCCCGCCAGCGGTGCCCGAGTACCCGGGGAAGTGGTTGGTCGCCGACAGCGGCTCGGGCCAAAACGAAGTCTTCCTCTTTTTCGACCGGATCGAGATCGGGCGCTACAAAGAGAGCCGCAAGCTCCCGGGATTCCTGCTCGTCAACGACCCTACGGTTTCCTCCCGCCACTGCGTCATCACCCAGGAGCCGGACGGCCGCTGCTATGTACGCGACGTGAGCCGCAACGGCACCCGGCTCGACGGGCGCCGGCTGTCGCCGAACCTCCGGACCGAGATGTCTCCGGGCCAGGTGCTTTCGATCGGCAAGGTGCTGAACCTGCGGTTGGATGGCCACCCCCCGGTGGGCTCAGGTACCGAGTCGACCTCGACGGACACCTTCGGCGTCGCCGACTCGACCGTGGTCACCCTCCTGGTGGGAGATATTCGCAACTACACCTCGATGGTCCAAATGGCCGACCAAACCGGGCTCCAGGATTCGGTCAATCGCGTCTTCGGACGCCTGGAGCACGAGGTTCGGGATCTCGGCGGAACGCTCAAGGAGTTTCAGGGCGACGCGTTGTTCGCCTTTTGGGAAAAGAGTTCGAACGACTGTCACGCCAGCCAGGCCTGTCGAGCAGCCCTGCGCCTGAAGAGCCTGGTTGCCAAGCTGGGAGCGGACCCGCTGGTGTGGAACGTGGCCGGTTTTCCGCTCGGCATGGACTTCGCCCTCTGCACGGGTCTGGTGACCATCTCCGGCTATGGGAGCGACGGTGCGCTCGGGCTGTCAATGGTTGGCGAGTCGGTGGTGCTCGCGTTCCGCATCGAGAAGCTCGCGAACAAGGACACCGGACCGATCATCGTGTGCCCGATCACTCGCCAGATGGCGGGCGACGGTTTCAAGTTCAAGGAGCTGGGCCGGCACACGGTCGAGGGATTCGATGCCGACCACGATTTGTACGCGCTCGTGAAAGAGAAGTGACCCTGATTCGCCCGGGTCGCCCGCCATCCTGAGCGAGCGCAACGAACACATCGAAAATCGGTCCTCTCGTTTGTGGTGCGGGCATCTCGCCCGCACGATTCCACAGCCATCGAAGATGTGCGGGCGAAACGCCCGCACCACAATTTCGTACCGCTTCTCGTTCAGGATGACGGCTGGTCAGCCAACGGGTTGCTGTGAGGCGGGTAGGATCACAGTGAACGTGCTGCCCTCGCCCACCGTCGATTCGACCCGGATCTCGCCGCCGTGCTTTTGGATGATGCCGAGGGACACCGACAGACCGAGACCGGTACCGCGGCCGCTCGTTCTGGTGGTGAAGAACGGGTCGAATATGGACTTGAGTACATCAGGAGGAATCCCCGGACCGGTGTCGGCAATGTGAATGGCGACGCAGCCGGTGTCGAGGCTGACATCGCTGCTCAGGGTGAGCGTGCCCCCGCCTCGCATCGCCTCGACTGCGTTGAGGATGAGGTTGACAAAAACCTGGCTCAGGTACTGGTGGTCGCCGTTGACCTCCGGTAGGTCTTCGGCGAGATCACGAACCAGCCGGACGCCCGCCAACTTGAGCTCGTTGGCGGAAAGATTGACGGCGTCACCGACGACCTCGTCAAGTCTGAGCGCTTTGGTCTTGATCTCACTCTCGCGAGCGAAATCGAGGAGATTGCGGACAATTCTGCGGGCGCGGTCGGTCTGCTCCACGATGTCCTCGATCAGCTCCTGCTGCTCGTCTTCGGGCATGCCTTGGAAGTCCTCTTGAAGCACGGCCGCGGTGAGCATGATGTTGTTGAGGGGGTTGTTGATCTCGTGCGCGATACCGGCCGTCAGCGAGCCGACGGCGCGGAGCTTTTGCGACTGCAGCAGGAACTCCTCGCGACGCTCGAGCTCGCGGGTCATCCGGTTGATGGCGATGGCGAGGTCGGTGAATTCGTCACGGGTTCTTCTGACCGGTACGATCGGTGAAAAATCACCCTCCCCGATTCGTCGAGCAGCGCCCATCAAGAGCTCGAGGCGCCGCATCAGGTGCCGTCGCATGAAGATGGCCGCGTAGACCGACAACGCGACCACCAGGAGCAGGTAGACCGCTGGAATCAGACTGGAAACGCGGAGCAATGAACGAACGTTTTCTCGTTCCAGGTCGGCAATCGTCTGTCCACACGAAACGAGGTCCGAGCCGGTGTTACGGAGACGATGAAAGATCTCTTCACGGGTCTTCACCGCAGCGGGGTTTTGTGACAGGTCAATCTTGCGTGCCTGGCCTATGAGCTCCTGGTAGTGCCACAGATTGACCTCGAGAAACTCGAGGCATTCGCTGCTGACCAAGTCGTTGAGCTCCGACGATGAGCTCTCCAAGGCGGCTTCGGCGGCGGCAATATGATAATCCACGTGCTCGAGATCACCACCATAGAGCAGGAAGTTCTTCTCGAAGCGGCGGACCTGGAGGATTTCGTAATTGAGTTGGTCCGCGACTCCGATGAGCCCAATCTTTTTTTCGGTGAGGGTCAGCAGGTACCACATAATGGCGGTGATGGCGATTGAACCGACCGCGAAGAGTATGAACATGGTGGCAAGCCGGCGGCGGATGCTGAAATTGGGACGGGCGAGCAGAGTCTTCTCGGCCTCGGTGGTCGTCAACCTCTCGCGCTTGACGAGGTCAAGCGCGCCAAACGCCGGATCCGGCGGCCCTCCCGATTCGGTCATGATCCTCCAGTCCGCGGCGGCGCGGGCTCACGGCCCAACGGCCTTTCAGCGTTCCAGCTCCTTGACAGCTTTGGTGATGACCTTGCGCAGATCATCGGGCTTGAACGGCTTGGCGATGAAGTCAAAGGCACCGCGCGTGAGGGCCTCGCGAGCCACTTCGACGGTGGCGTAACCGGTGATGATGATGACCTTGGTGCGAGCCGAATGCTCGAGCACGCGCTCGAGGACCTCCATGCCGCCGATCTCGTCCATCCGCACGTCGGTCACGACGATGTCGAACTCCTTTTCAGCAATTCGCTCGACCGCCTGCCGGCTGTCGTGGAAGATTTCCACGTCGTAGTTCGATTTTGCGAGTGCAGTCTTGAGCCGCTTGCCGACGATCTCCTCGTCGTCAAGCACCATGATCTGGATGTTGTGATCACTCATTGCCCGGCTCCTAGAACTTCTCCGACAGACCCGCCGATTCCGCGAGGCTTCTTCGAATTGATTCCCGCCTGCGATACGCCTTGATCACGTTGACGAGAATGACCGCGACCCCGGAGACACCCGCCAGGAACAACATTCCCTTGCTGAGCAGGTGCAACCACCCGACCCAGGCTTCATCGAAAGCGACGAACCCGAGCTGACGCAGGTAAACCGGGATGGCGATGCCGCGCGACACCACGCACAGCAGGATGACCACGCTCGTTACCAACCGGATGACGACTTCCTTGACGAACTTGGTCCCATAGACGCCGAGGTAGATACCGATCAGCGAGCCGAGGTAGAGCAGCAGCACAAGCCGCAGGTCGACGAAACCAGCGATGACATAGTTGAGAGCGCCGAACGCCCCCATGAACATGGCGAGAAAGAGCTCGGTGCCGGCGGCCACGGCGGTCGGCACCCCGAAGACGTAGATCATGGCTGGGACGCCGACAAAACCACCGACGCCGATGGTGCCCGCCAGGTAACCGGTCGCGAGACCGACAAGCGCGAGCACCCACAACGAGACCTTGACGTCGGCGACCGGAAACTCGATCACCGGAAACAGACGCATCCTGCCCAGAGCCTCGGCGATCCTGCGCGACGGCCCCTCGTCCTTGCGGGAGGTCGCAACGTCGCGCAGCATCGAGATGGCCACCGCCGACAAAATGCAGACGAAGACCAGGCTGATGTAGAGGTCCGCCGCCGCTCCCTTGGCGCCGTGGCTGTCAGCGACCCCGAAGAGCGTGCTGTTGATCCACACCGCAAGCCGGATGCCGACAAACGAGGTCGCGAGCAGGAAGATACCGAGTTTCTTGTCGACGTTGCCGAGCTCGCCGTGTTTGCGCGATCCCATCAGCGCCTTGCCAAACTTGTGAGTGATGTTGCTGCCGACGGCGATGACGCCGGGAATGCCGAGGTTCATCATGCCTGGGGTCATGAAAAAGGCACCGCCGCTGCCGATGAACCCGCTCAATACGCCGCCGATAAAACCCAGCAAGACCACCTGCAGTGCAGTACCGAGGTCCAGCGTGATGAAGTCTCCGAAGATCATTGTTGGCATGAGGACATCACTCCACGTGGAACAATTTCAACACCGACGTCGTCAGGGTGCCGTAAATCACGGCAAAGACCGGCACCACCAGCAGCAGGACGACGGAGGCGACGATCTTTGCCGCAGCGGACGCCGGTGCAAAAAACTCGAGCACCTCTTTCTGGTAGTTGAACACCAAGAGCATGACACCTACGACGACCAGCGCCAGTGCAGCCATCCTCAGATAGACGGATCGGCTCGTTTGCAACAGCTGGCCGAGATCTTCGGCACTGACCACCGGCGCCTGGATGACCTCTCCGAGGCGCCCCACCAGCTCTCGAGTCCTGCGCGTGCGGGTGGCGGGCGCCTGGTCCATAAACACCTCGTCGACAACCACCAGGCTGTAGGGGGTGGATCGATTGACGGCGGAACGGATTCTCTTCATGTCGGCCGGCAACCGGCTCGCGCTGCCCGCGATCCCGCGAGAATTGAGTTCGCCAAACATCCTTCTCAGGTCGCGGTCGACCTCGGCTCCACCCGGTGGACTCTGCAGGTCAGCCTCGATACCGCCGTCGACCTGGCGGGCGGTAAACAACGGCGCCGGCTTGCCAGCTTTTTCATTCAGGTCGCGGGCCACCGCCTCCACAGCAGATGACCCGGCAGTCACGGGAATGACCTTCATCAGCTCGACCGCGGAGTGCCAGTGGTGGGCAGCCTTGACGACTGCATCGAAGGTGGGACCCGCGGCCTCGAAGCGCTCCTGGACCCACAGGATGTTGCTCGATGCCACGGAGCAGGTGAGGTCCTTGACACCGCTCAGTTTTTCCACGACATCCGGCGCCCTGACGCCGACGGCCATGTCGTGAGGAAGGTAGGATATTGTCACGTGGCCGGCGTCCGATCGCACCGAGAAGCTCGCCGCCCAGGTGCGTTCGTCCCGCGCAAGGGCAATCCGAACCCGGGCCGCCAGCAACAGATTGTCGAGGACGTTGTCGGTTGCCGGCGTCGTCTGAAACTCCGGCAGCTGGACGAATCCGCAAAGAGTCGTGGTGGCGCCACCAACGTCGACCCGATCGAGATTGAGGGCCAGGTCGTAGCCCGCCCACGGGTCGCCGCTGATGCTGTACATCGTCCGCACCCAACGGGTGATGTCCTCGTCCACCTTCTCGACATACTCGCGGGCCTTGTCCCGCTCGAGGGACAGCCTTTGCATGACCTCCTCGATGTGGGTCTCGGTTTCGATCTGGGTTCGAATCCGAAGCACGTGCGTCAGACCCGGCACGGCCAGGTGACCGGCGCGCCCGTGAAAGACCAGGTTGCTTTCGCGTGCGCGCTCACACAGCACCTTCGTGATGAAGGCGAGGTAGTGCTCCTTTTCGAGGGCCTGCCGCTCCGTCAGATGACGTTTCTTGACGACAGCCGTCTCGAGCTTGCCGACGGCGATGCCTTCCTGGATTGCGAGCTCGGCCAGGTCCTCCTGGCTGAGGCACTGAAACGCGAGCTTTTGAGCAAGGGTCCGCGCGAAGATCTTGCCCCGCTCCTGTTCGCCCCGCGACACGCTGACGAGCTGCAACCTCGACCTCCCTGACGATACTGTTCGGGCTGGATACTGTGACGCCTCTTCGGGCTGACCGCCCGATTGTACCCTGTGCGCCGGGATCGTGCCGCGGGCGCAGCGCTTTTCGCCGGTTGGCTCGTCAGGTATTGTCCTGGAACGTTCGGCTCATCCGGAATTTGATGGGATCGGGTTTCGGAAGTTCCGATTGGCATGTGCAGCGACAGGAACAGCGACCGACCGCAGGGGCAGTGAACAGCGTCCGCGGCAGCGGCCGGGGCAGCGAGCACGGGTCGTGACGACGGCATGTTCACCTCCGGGTCGTTCAGTGCGAGAAGTAGCCGGTGGTCGGACGATGTCAAGGGCAAGCCGGGCCAGGGGCCCGGTGCTTCGCACCCCTGACATCGGCCGCCTCACCGGCTCGGGGAAGGGCATGAACAACCTGGAGGTGAACATGACCGACGCGCTCACGAAACCCAACCTCGTTGCCCACTCGAAAGCCCTTGACGCGGCTGGCATTGCGATCAAGCTTGTGATGAGGGTTCCGGCCCCTTTGAAATCGATCGCCGATCAGGTGATCCGGTCGGCAAGCTCGGTCCCCGCCAACTTGGCGGAAGGGCACGGCCGGACCGGGAGGGACCGGCAGCACTTCTGGAGGATCGCCTACGGCTCAGCCAAGGAGGTCGACAGCCACCTTCGCCTCCTGGTTCAGGCTGGTGTCGTTGATGGACGAAGCGCCACGACCGTGCTCGATACCTTCGATCAAGTCCGCGCCATCACCTGGCGTTTGCTCAACCCAAAGGCCTGATCGAAGGTCTCCGCGCCGGTCCGTCCGGGTGCTGCCCCTGTGGACTGCCCCTGACGCGGTCTGCTGCCCCGGTCGCTGTACCTGCTGCTGCCCCTGCCCCTCCAACCCTTCTATCGAACGGAACCACAGACCAGAGGAGGGGGTGGGGGAAAATTCCGAATTCCGAATTCCGAATTCCGAATTCGAATTCGGTGATGTGTCACGCCACGGAATTCCGGAAGAGCCCAACGTTCTAACGTTCAACGTTCAAACGTTGTCATCGAGGCCAAAGGGCGAGCCGAAGGGATCTCCCCAAGGATCAGCAGGGCGTACCCGCAGGAGATCCTTCGACTCGCTTCGCTCGCTCAGGATGAAATTCCGACTGGGCTGCCGAGGGTAGCCCGTCGTCATTTCAGTCGGCATACCCGAGCGCGCGGAGCTGTTCGAGCTCCTCGGGGTCGATCTCGGCGCCCTCGCCATCGGCGCTCACCTTTTCGGCCTCGGTCATCTCACGCCAGCGCTCGAGCTCGAGCCGGAGGTCGGCAACGACTTCGGGATGCTGGTCGGCGATGTTGACCCGGTCGAGCGGATCGCCGAGGTGGTCGAAGAGCTCCATCTCCGGCCGGTCGTCGCGCACGACCACGTTCCAGATCAGCTTCCATCCGTCGGCTATGACGGCGAAGGAGTCCGCCGTCCCCTCTGTAGCCTCGAAGGGCGGGTTCCGGCGTTCGGTGAAGACCGCGCGCCGGTTCCAACCGAGTGTCGCGGGATCATCGGGCGCCGCCATCAACGACAGCAGGCTCTCGCCCTGCGCCATCTCGGGCACGGGCAGCTGCGCCAGCTCGAGCAAGGTCGGCATGAGGTCGATGGACTGGGTGGTCCGGTCGATCACCAGACCCGGCGGCACCACACCCGGCCAGGTCACGAACATCGGCACGTTGACCAGCTCGCCGTAGGCGGAGTGGCCATGCCAGTGGTTGCCATGCTCGAGAAACTCCTCGCCGTGGTCGGCGACGAACGCGATCAGGGTGTCGTCACGGAGACCGAGCTCTTCGAGACGCTCGAGGAGGCGGGCGATCTCATAGTCCATGGCCCGGATCGAGCCGTCGTACCACGCCTTCTCGGCTCTGAGGAAGACATCGGCGTCGACCTCGGCCTCGGCGAGCTGCTCGGCGCTCGGCAGGTGGTGAAAGACCTTGACGATGTCGTTGACCTTTTCGAGGTGTTTCTCGTGCTCGGCGACCGCGTCGCCGGCTATCCAGCGCGTGTCATGGGGGTGCATGGGACGGAACGGGCTGTGGGGATCGAAGACGTGCAGGAAGACGAAGAAGGGCTCTTCGCTGTGGTCCTCGAGCCACGGCAACAACCGGTCAACGTAGGTGCGTGAGGTTTTTGACTGGTACTCGCCGAGCTCGTCGATGGACTCGCGCTCGTGGAGGACCTCGACTCCCTGTTGAAGATTGCTGTTCTTACCCGAGAAGAGGACCGACGATGTGTGAAAGGTCGCGTAGCCTGCATCGCGAAAGACCTCGGTCATGGTGGTGACCGATGCCGGAATCTTGTGCGGGATGTCATAGATGCCGTGTGAGGAGGCGTAGAGCGAGGTCAAGAGCGACGGCACCGCGATCTTGGTCCACGCGCCCTGAGAGATGTTGTCGGCGAAGCGGGTGCCCTCAGTCGCGAGGGCGGCGAGAGTCGGCGCAGTAGGCCGTTCGTAGCCCCAGGCCTCGAGGTGATCGGAACGCAGGGTGTCGGCGACGATGACGATGACGCCGCGCGGTGGGCCTTCCGGGCCGAGCGCTGAGCGGGCGGTGGACGGCTCGGATCACCGCGGGCCGGGCGCCGCGATGGCGGATGGCCGGCGCGCCCCAGAAGCCGATGTGCCCGTCCTCGTCGGAGGCGAGCGAGAGCGTCAGAGTCACCTGGCGGCCGGCAAGCTCCTCGAGATCGACGGCGAAGGGCTCCCAGCGGTCGCCGGCGGTGATGGTGCGCTCGCGGATAATCGTCTCGCGCCCCGGGCTCGCGACCTCGGCCCTGAAGACGATGGGGTGGTTGTCCGGTGTACCGATGGCGAGATCGAGCCACGGCCGCTCGCCGAGATCCTGCTGCCAGGTCAATTTTTCGGGCGCCCGCGCGACCAGGGTTTCGCGAAAGACGCCTGCAAGGCCCTGCCAGCTGACCCCTGCCGGCACTCCGGCGAGGTGCTCGGTGCGCGGGATGATGCGGAATGACTCGAGCGCGAAGTCGGCGCCGTCAGCATCGACGAAGCGCAGGGCGATGTGCTTGAGGCCGCCGATCGCCTCCATCTTGGAAAAGGTGGCATTGCTCTCGGTCAGCGTGTAGGTCGCGACGTCATCGCCCGGTCGGAGATCGATCATGTACGCCGACTGGCCGGTCTCCTCGAGGTCCTTGAGAAAATCGTCCTTGTCGACCTCGTCGTCACGAAAGGTATCGATGCCGAGCTTCGATCCGGCCGAGATACGGAGCTTGAGCTCGACGGCCCACAGCCGGTCCTTGGGGAAAGCATCCTCTGGAACGTCCACCATGAGGATCGGCATGTCCCCCGCGCGGCCCTCGAGCCGACCATCGTTGACTCCGAGATCCGTGATGTCGTTGAAAGCCGACCAGCCGACGGTCGCACCGGCGTTCTCCTTCGGGGCGAGCGGGGACTCGCCGTCGAAGCGCCACTCGAGGTCCGGGAAGTCGAGCAGCCGGATCGGTGATTCGGACACCTCGGCGGCCGAGAATTCCTGCACCAGCGAGATCGCCGGCGGGGGTTCAACCGACCGTGAACAACCCGACAGCATGACGATCGTCGCGACCGTGATCGGAACCATGGCGTTCAGATATTTGCTGCACAAACGAGGCTCGGTTGTCGACATGTCCCGGGATCCTCCACCTTCGAGTCGTGAGTATCGTGCGAAGCAACCCGATTGTGGCCGATCCCATTCCCGTCATCAATACCTAACGTTTGGATTTTCAGTATTTTAGAATCAGTTGGTCTGAAATTTTGAGATGAATCCTCAATCACGGGGATCGAAGATCAGACCCGTTTCTTTGTGGTGCAAGCGTCTCAGCGCACAGTTCGAATCGATGAAAAGGCAAATATGCAGGCGGGACGGCTGCACCACAATTTCCCCTCGGTTTTTCGAGAGAATTCGTGGTGCGGGCATCTCGAGGCACAGTGTGGATGGGAACGACAAATCAGGGCGCAGCTGGAAGGAAGTCGTCCGGCCGGGCATCGACGGTCTTGTCATCACCGAAGATCTTCTCGTCGAGTTCGATCAAGAGATCATAGCGAAGACAAAAGGTCGGCTGCCGGCCGCGGCCGGGGGGTCTGATGCAGCGGATACGTCCCCACAGGCGCTCGACGTCCTTGTCCGCGAGCGCTACGGCATTTTCCGGCTCGACATAGCCCAGGTTGGACTCGCAGGTCGCTCCGTCCTGATCGAGGTAGGTGCCGATGATCTTGATGGCGTCGCCTCGTCCATTGCCCGTCTCGCGTTCGAAGCGCAGCCACCGGAATGACCCCGCAAAGAAACCGAGGACCTCGTCGGCGCGAGAGGGGCTGTTGAGCTCGGCAATCCGACAATTGGTGTTGCGGACATACCAGTCGCCCGGACGGTCCTGTTGAACGCGGATGGATCGCTGCGGACAATCAGGGTCCAGCGACTCCTCGTAGTACCATCCGTCGGCATCCATGAGAAGCCCTGAGGGCCTGATCTCGAGGGAATCCTGCACCTTGGGCCTGGGACCAAAGATAGATGACCAGAATTTCATTGGCCTCTCCGTCTGCCATTACCCGTTGTGTCTCGGGCTCGAATTTTCCATCAGATCGAACCGCACCAGATACCTGGAGTCGCGGCCGGGGATCGGAAACTTGATGAACCGAATCCGACCCCACAGATTGCGGACGTCCTGCCCTTCGAGCTCCTCGGCCAACTCCTCGTCGAGGAAACCGAGGAGTGTTGCATGCTCTTTGCCGGCCTTGTCGCGGTATGTACCGACGATCTTGATGACATTGCCGGCCAGCGAACCTCGTGCTTCGCGTTCGAGCCGCAGCCACCGGTAGGTACCGGCAAAAAAACGTGCCACCCCGGTTCGGCGATCACGATCGTTAAGGCCCATGATCCCGCACGACGACTTCCGGACCTCCCAGCTGCCGGGCCGCCGCTGCTCGACACGAACCGTGCTTTGCGAGCTCGAAAAGTTCTGCGACTCCTCGTAGTACCAGCCGCCTTCATCCTTGAGGACGCCTGCGGCCCTGGCGACGGGCTCGCCGCCTTTTTTATTTATTGATTTGACGAACGCGGACCAAATGCTCATCGATCCTCCGTGCACATTGTTATAAATAACCTGTTGATTTTCCACCTAGAGCAAATAGTACCATATAATTTTTAACCATGCAAGAGAGCACGAGGAATTTCTCGACATCCGCCGATCTGCTCCCAATCCGATGTAAGATCTAGCCAAACGAATTGAGGTGGGCATGAGAAAAGCCAGCGCACTCGGTTTTGGACAACGCTTGCGGGACCTCCGCGAATCGCTCGACGTCACCCAGGCCGAACTGGCCGATGCCGCGAGCATGGACCAGAGCCTGCTGTCGAAGTATGAACGTGAAGACGTGAGCCCGAGCTGGTTGCAGATCGAGCGGCTCCTCGAGGCCCTCGGCCAATCGCCGTGCGCCCTCTTTCCAGACCTGTGCGCTTCTCTCGCGGGTGGAGACGAAAGCTTTTTTTCCATCCGGTACTACTCCGGCAGACCAGGCGATCCGTCGGGCATCGATACCCCGACCGCCGAGCTTCGGGTCCACCGGGAGTCGGTGCTGGTCAAGGTCTTCCGTTTGCCGCCGATCTCGGGTCGTTACCTGCTGGTGAGGGCGGAAGAGGAAATCATGATCCCCGACTGGTATCCGGGCGACCACCTGATCATCGATTCCAGGCTCGAGGCCAAGCCGGGCCGGATCGTCGTCGGCTATCTCGACGGCGAGCCGATGGCGCGCCGTCTGGTGCGCGACAAAAAGGACCTGCTGCTGATCGCCTCCAACCGCAATTACCCGCCGGTGCCATACGAAGCGGACCGCTGGCACCACGTCGGCGTCGCGGTGCACGTCGTCCGCGACATGGCGAAGCGCTACTCGGGGACGGAAGAGGGCTGAACTCGCCCGCAGGTCGCGCAAGCCGAACGGACCGAAGATCTTAGCCCTCAAATCAAGGGCCGCAGGCCGCTTTCGACAGCTGTTGCCAGCCCAATGACAGTTGTTTGATTTTTCAACAGTTATTGACAGAAGTTGTGCACAATTGGTATTTTTGATACATGCCCATCACCCGCACCTACACCATGGAAGAAGTCGAAAATCGGAGCGGTTTTGACCGGCGGACCATCGCCTATTACGTCCAGAAACGGCTGCTGCCAAAAGTCGGCCGGCGGGGGCCGCGCACCCGATACCCGCAGACTTTTCTCGATCGGCTGTTGTTCGTGAAGATGATCCGGGAAAAACAGGACCACGGAGAGGTCGGTAACCTGAGCCTCAAAGACATTCGCGACATCCTCGAGCGCGTACGCCCGGAGACGATCGCGGACATGGTCAAGGGTGAAGAGCCGCTGCCGGTGGTCGACGTCGGCGCTTCCCCCGAGCCCGTGGCGGGCGACGGACCGGTGCCGGCCAGGGCGGAACCGGTACATTCGGATAACACCGGCGGGAACGGGTCGAACGGTTCGGCCGTCAGAACGATCGAAGCCCTGGACACGATGCACGTGCCGATCGTGCAGCCCGCCTTTGACCCCGAGGCATCCGGCGAATTTTACGAGGTCGTGATCGACGACCCGGACGAGATGACATTCGGCGATTCGCTGACTGATCCCAACGAGGTACAACACATGGCCGATACTCCCTCCGTCACCCCCAAACCCGCCGCACAGGAGCCCGACGACCCGGAGGTGGTTCCACGCCCGCTCAGGTACGAGCAGGCGAAACCCGACAATCCACCGGCCTCCGCGGACGTGGGTGGCGAGGCAGGCGGGCACAACGGATTCGATGCCATCGATCCGCAGGAGAGGCTGGGTTGGTCGCTCGCCCGACTCCAACGGGTGCTCAATGTCCCACGCCGCAATCGCGGCACCACCGAGAGCTGGCACCGGGCGCGGATCACACCCGAGCTGACCATTTCGGCCAGAAACCTCACCGACAATGACGCCCACCTCCTCGACGCCGTCGCCCGCACTCTCAAGAAGATGCTGTGGGAGGCTTGGGAGGAGTAGCCGTCAGTCCCCTTCCGGCCGGGAGCCGCCGACCATGGCACAGCCGCTCAATATCTTTATCGTGTCCGACGCTACCGGCGCCACCTCCGAGGCGGTCGTGACCTCGACCCTGGTCCAATTCGGCGGCGCCGAGTCCAACATCCGGCGTTTTCCATTCGTCCGCACCGAGGCCCAGGTCGAGGAGGTCGTCGCAGAGGCGCCGGCGGGCGCCTGCATCATCGTCTTCACCTTCGTGTCGCGTGAGCTCGCCGACGCGATGATTCGCCACGGTCGCGCCAAGGACCTGACGGTGGTGGACGTGATGAGCCCGTTGATGGATATCTTCTCGAAGGTCCTCGAATCGGCGCCGAGCCGGACCCCGGGAGTATTCCGCAGCCAGAGCGAGGAGACCTACCTCGTGACCGAGGCCATTCACTACACGCTGCGACACGACGACGGCGCCGGAATCGAAACCCTTCATCAAGCGGATTTGATCATTCTCGGGGTATCGCGTACGGGCAAGACGCCCACCAGCATCTTCCTCTCGTGCCGCAAGCTCAAGGTGGCCAACATCCCGATCATCCTCGACGTGCCGCTTCCCGACGAGGTCACGGAGCTGTCGGTGCCGAAGGTCGGGTTCCGGATGGAGCTCGATCGCCAGGTCAAGCTGCGCTCCGACCGGGCGAGCCGCCACAGCGCGAGGATCCCCGGCTATTCGAACCGGTCACACATCTTCGCCGAGATCGATTACGCAGACAGTATCTACTCGCGTATCCCCGCGATCCACACCGTCGACGTCACCAACCGCTCGATCGAGGAGACCTCAGACTGGATCACCCACAACGTGCTGTGAGCGCATGATCTCGATCGCCTCGCGAACCATCCCTTCGAGCGCCGCCCGGCCCTGGTTCTGGTTGACGGTCGCGGTCACCGTGAGGTCGAGCTCGGGAACGTAGGTCGCGAGAGTGCCCCAGAAACCGGTATGGCGGTACGTACTCAGACCCTCGACCTCGACCACCCACACCCCCATCCGGTAGGCGCCCGGCGGCAGGTCGGTTTCGCCCGCATCGGGCAGCGCCCGCACGCCGTCGATGGTGGTCAGCATCGAGGCCGCGGCGTCAGGACTGGCGAACACACCGCCGTTGAAAAGGGCGCGGTAGAAGCGGGCCAGATCACCGACCGTGGAGACAAGGCCGCCGCCACCGTAGAGGTCGAAGGAGGGGTCGAAGCCGGTGGTGTCGACCTCGCCAAAATACTGGTGCGCGCGCTCGGGCGTGCCTCGCGGCGCCGGCTCGAGGGTTTCCCACCAGGTCGAGTTCATCCCGAGCCGGTCAAAGCCGATGATCTCGCGCACCGCGGCGGCCATCGGCCGGCCCGCGACCTGTTCGACGATCTCGCCCAACAGGATGTAGCCGGTATCGCAGTAGGTGTAGACCTCGCCCGGCGAGGCCTGAGGTTCACCCCACTCGACCGCCGCCGTGAGCTGCTCGTCGCGGGTCCACCGGTGGTTGGGGTCGGCCAGAATCTCCTCCCCGTAGCGATCCCCCTGCGAGTGATCGTAAAGACCACTGGTGTGCGTGAGGAGGTGGCGGACGGTCATTTTCTCGGGATCGTAGCCATCCGCCCGGAGCAGACCGACCTGGTTTTCAGGCAGGTGCGCTGTGATCGGGTCGTCGAGGCCGAGCCGTCCCTCCTCCGCCAGACGGAGGATTGTGGCCGCGATAAAGGTCTTGGTGTTGCTCGCGATCCGGACCGGGGTGGCGGCGGTCATCACCGAACCGGTATCGGGGTCGGCCGCTCCGGCGGCGCCCTCCCAGACGAGACCGGATGCGGGCGAATCGACGTGGAGGGCGGCGGCGTGGACGAGCTCGTGGTCGGCCACGGCCCGGTCGACGAGCGTCTGCAGGGCCACCTCGGTGCTGGAGGTCTGTGTGATCGGTGGTTGGCAGCCGATGACGAGTGACACGGTGGCGATGAGCAATGTTGCGAGGTTGATCCGTCGGCGTGTCACCCTGAAACTCCCATCGGATCCGAATGTTTGCTGGGCTGCACCGATATTAGCAGTGGAATCGAGCGGGCTGGAGACTTCAGTGGTGAAGTGGAAGATCCATCGTATTGAACCACAACCAATCCCTGCTATGATCTCGAGCCCGAAAGACAAACATTTATGCACCGAATCGCACCCGTCATCCAAATCACCGTACTCGCACTGGTGACGGCCGGTCTCGTGCCGACCGCGGCTCCTAACGAGCCGACGCCGACGGCGGTTGCGGCTCCTACGCCACTTCCGAGCCCCGCCCCGGTTGAATCCGAATCCGAGATTGCCCCAATCAGCAATCCAATCGCCGACACGGGACGCGAAAACGGCGAAAGAACGGCCTTGGACCTGGAGGCCAGGCGCACGGCCATCGACCGACGAATTCAGGGGTTCACCGATCGCCTCCAGGCGGCCGCGCCCGGGACCGTGGCGGTCGATGAGATCGATGTCGACCTCGTGACTGCCCTCGAGGATGAACAGACGGCTCTTGCCGACGCGCTCGCGCGGTTCCACTCGGCGCCTACGGCCGATGAGTCCGCCGTTCGCTGGCAGGAGGTCGAGCTGCACGGCGAGGCGTTGAAACGCCTGGTCCTGCTGCGGAAGCGGTCGCGCGACTCGTTTTCGGAGGACCGCCGCCGTGCCCTGGTCAGCTTCGGCCGTGAAGGTCTGCAGCAGGCACGGCGCGAGGTCCGCACGGTGTCGCTCATGGCTCGCTACCACGTCCTTCTGAGGCAGCAAGAGATTGACGACGTGCCGCAGATGGCCCACGATCTCTTTGCTGTCGGCACCGCCCTCTCGCAACTGGTCCTGGTGATCGCGGTGCTCGCCACCGCCTTGTGGGTGCGCCAAAGGTGGCGCGGGTGGATCCAGCAACTGCGGACGGCGGCCTTCCGCTCGCTCGCCAGCGTGGCCTCCAAAAGGAGGGTGCAGCGGGTGTTCAGGTGGTGCGAGACCGCCGCCCCGTGGGCGCTGTTCCTGATGACCGTCGCGGCCGTCAAGTGGGCGCTGGGCGCGGCCGCCGAGTTCACCGAGATCAGCGTCCTGCTCAAATTACTCATCGTTTTCGGCGTCTACCGCCTCGCCACCGATGTCCTCGCAACCACGCTCGTCAACATCGCCGTGCACTACGGTCTCGACGCGACCGACGCACGCCGGGCGACGCTGCTGCACAGTGTTCGCACGGTCCTCCGCGTTGCCACGATCCTGATCCTGATCACCCTGGTGTCGCGCGGCATGGGCCAGGGGTTTCTCTCGACCCTGGTCATGAAGTTCGCGTGGGTGGTGGTCTTGGTCGCGGTGCTCGTCGAGCTCTTCCGCTGGCGCAGTGTGATGATCGACACATTTTTGAAGATGCAACCGACGGGCCGGCTGGCGGCGATCCTGCGCACGACGAGGTCGCGCTGGTACGGGGTGTTTCTCGCACCCGCCGCCGTTGTGTGGCTCGCGGGTCGAGGGGCCGCAACGGTGACCCGCGAGTTCGCGCTCGGCTTCGAGCAGACCCAGAAGGCTCTCGCTTTTCTCTTCAGACGGCGTGTACAGCGACGGGCCGAAAAGCAGGGCTACGCCGAGGGCGATGTCGAAGAGCTGCCCGATGGACTCATTGAGGCATTTGGTGAAGACGCCATCGAGGCCGGGCCGTTGGTGGTGCCCAACTTTCCGGGATTGACCGAGCTGCACGAGATCCTGACGGTCTGGCGTGACACCGGAGCGCGAGGCTCCTACCTCTTGACCGGCGAACGCGGCATCGGCAAGACCACCTGGCTCAATCAAATCCGGCGCGACGACCTCGACATCCAAAGCATCACGCTCGGCCGGCGGGTGACGGACTCGTCCGATCTCTGCACTCGCCTCGCAGAGCTCTTGGAAGTTGATGCTGGGCCCGATGCGGGACCGCGCGAGCTCGGACGCGCGCTGTACAACGGACCAAAGCGTGTCGTCGTGCTCGACATGGCCCAACACCTCTTTCTCGCCAACGTCGGCGGCTACGAGGCCTTCAGCGGCTTCGCGACACTCGTCAACCGCACGTGCAACAACGTGTTCTGGCTGTGCAGCATGAGTGCCTACGCGTGGCGTCATCTGACGGCGGTACGATCAGATGCGAGGGTGTTCCGTACACGCCGCCACCTCACCGGTTGGAGCGACAGCCAGATCGCCGAGCTCATCCGCACCCGGTGCGCGGCAAGTGGGGTCCGCTTCAATTACGCCGATCTCGTGATCGACCGGCTCGAAGGGGTGTCGGTACGCGCGAGTGTCGTCGAGTCCGAAGAGGGCTACACCCGCCTGCTGTGGGACTATTCGGACGGAAACCCTCGCGCGGCCCTGCACTTTTTCCTGCGCTCGCTCGACCCCGACAGCGGGTCCAGCGTACGCGTGCGGCTCTTCAAGGCACCTGAGGTCGAATTGCTCGAGGACGGGGGACAGGACGGTCTCTTCGTCCTTGGCGCCATCGTCACCCACGAGAGTATCTGCCTCGACGATCTCGTCGAGGTCACCCGGTTTGACCGCGTCCAGTGTTTCATCCACCTCGATCGATTACTCGAACTCGGGGCCATCACTCTCGACAACGAGATGTACCGGGTCTCCACTACCTGGCATCGCGCGGCGGTCCGTTTGCTGCGCCGCCGCAACCTGCTTCCGGCATGAGGGCGTGATGGAGCCAAACACGAGCCTGCTGTCCATATTTCAACCCGGGAATCTCCCCTACGCGCTGTTGGTCATCGTGGTCACCCTGGTCATCGCGCACCTGGCGCGGCGCCTCTTCAGCGAGCTCGGACAACGATTCACCGACAGACGGCTCGTCATCAACCAGATCGGCTCCTTCGCGCGTTTCGGCGTGCTGCTCATCGGGTTGCTCTCCGCCGCGCTCACGGTGGTGGAGATAACGCCGCAGGTCCTGCTAGCGCTCGGCGGAACCGCCGCAGTGTCGGTGGGTTTCGCGCTCAAGGACCTGGTGTCGTCGATCATCGCCGGGCTGATCATCCTCATCGACCACCCCTTCCAGGTCGGCGACCGGGTCACATTCGACGGCTGGTACGGCGAGATCCGCCACATCGGACTGCGGTCGGTCACGCTCGTGACCCTCGACGACACCCAGGTGACCATCCCGAACAACAGGTTTCTCACCGACTCGGTGGCCTCGGGCAACGCCGGGTCGGTGGAGATGATGGTGCAGATGGACTTCTATATCGGCCTCGACCAGGATCTTGCGAAGGCCAAGAGCATCGTCACCGAAGCCCTGACCAGCTCCCGCTTCGTTTCGACCGCGCGCCCGTGGGCGGTCACCATCTCTCAGGTGCTGCAGGACAGCTACTTCGCATTGCGCCTTCGGGCCAAGGCCTACGTGCTCGACGTGAGCTTCGAGAAGGCCTTCGAGACCGACGTCACCGAGCGGGTTATGGAAGGCTTCGCCGCCGCCGCGATCCAGCCACCGGCGCTGCTCCACCGCAGCTGTTGACCCGCGTTCCACGGCTCGTCCCGATCACCCCTTGACCACCCAACCCTTGGCGCGGAGGAGCTCGCGAAGGGTGTCGACGCGGTCGCCCTGAATCTCGACTGAAGCGTCGCCGGCCTTGCCGCCCGAGCCGCAGGCACGTTTGAGCTCGGAAGCGAGGTCCTTGAGGAAGGCGCTGTTTCGGGGCAGACCCTCGACCACGGTCACAGTCTTGCCCTTGCGGCCCGCCTTTTCGATGCGCAGGCGGGCCGTGATGCGGTCCGGCACCGTCTCGTCAAAGCCCGCCGAACAGCGGCAGCTCACCATGGGCCAACCGCACTTCGGGCACACCCGTCCGCGGTCGGTCGCGTAGACGGTGTGGGGCTTCCTGCTCGCGCTCATGGTCAATCAGACGACGTCCCCGAGCTCAATCCTCCAGACGGTCACTGGCCGGTACCTTCATGCGGCGGCTGGGGCTTCATCTCCCATAGCACGTTGATGATCTTCCACTCGCCGTTGACCTTGCCGATCTGGAGGTAATCGACCCAATCGCGGGCCACCGCCCTGACACAGGCGGCGTTGCCGAAGACATCGAGAATGGTGATGTCGGCCTGGCGCTCGGCGACCGGAACCTTTGTGCCGTAGCCCTTACGCGTGAACTGGACGAGGGTCATCGCCGACATGCCGTCGACCCGGTCCCACTTGCCTTCGGGGTCGATGCGTACGATACGTTTGGCGAGATCGGGGTGGAGGGCCCGTTCCATGCGCTCGGCGTCGCCGGTGTACCAGCCCATGAGGTAGTCGAGAGCCGTGGCCTTGATCGCCGCCTCGTCGTCGGTTTCGGCGGCAAGACCGGGAATCGCGATCGCAAGGAAGGCGGTGCAGAGAAAAACGACAAGAAGGTTTCGAACCATGGCTTGCTCCTTTCAGCTTCAGTCATGATACGCCGTCAGATGTTGAAGGTTCCGGGCGCGCACGGAGAGGCGGAGAGGATGACCCTCTCCGGTGTCCAGGCGCACTTCCGGTAGCATGGGAGGCGACGAGAGGAGGCGACGATGCCAGAGTCATGCGACGCGTTGTTGGTCGTCGATCCCCAGGTCGACTTTTTCCCCGGCGGGGCTTTGGCCGTGCCCGACGGCGACGCGATCCTGCCGACGGTCAACCGCGCCCTGCAAATCTTCGCGGAGGCCGGTCTGCCGGTATTCGTGACTCGAGATTGGCACCCCGCCGACCACTGCTCGTTTGCGACCCGGGGTGGGCCGTGGCCGAAACACTGCGTCAAGGGCACTGCCGGCGCCGAGCTCCACCCCGCCCTCGAGCTGCCGCCGATCTTTTGCGTTGTGCAGAAGGCGACGACCTCGGAACACGAGGCCTACTCTGACTTCGAAGGCACCGGTCTTGGCGAGGTCCTGCATCGGAGAGGCGTCAACCGAGTCATCGTCTGTGGGCTCGCGCTCGAGTACTGCGTAAGGGCCGCCTGCCTCGATGCAGTTCAAGCGGGCTTCGAGGTCGTGCTGCTGGCGGACGGAACACGGCCGGTGGAGGTCGAATCGGGTGACGGCGAACGTACAACGGAGCAGCTGCGGGCGGCCGGGGTCGAGCTGCGCTCCGGGGCCGAAATATGAGGCCTTCCGCGTCCCGTTGGTGGTCAGCGCTCGTCGTCGATCTCTACGAGCTGACCATGATGCAGGCCTACCACTCAAACGGCGTCGAAGGGCGGGCCACTTTCGACCTCTTCGTCCGTCGCCTGCCTCCGGGACGGGACTTTCTGCTCACCGCCGGGCTCGGTCCGGCGCTCGACCGGATCGAGGACCTGCGCTTCACCTCTTCCGATCTCGGGTACCTCGAGTCCCTTGGATATTTCCGCCCGACCTTTCTCGAATACCTCGCGGACTTTCGATTCACGGGCGACGTCGCAGCGATGCCCGAGGGCAATACCGCCTTCGCCGGCGAACCGATCGTAAGAATTACGGCGCCGATCCTCGAAGCGCAACTCCTCGAGACCGCAGTGATGAACCAGATCCACCACCAGACATTGATTGCGTCGAAGGCGGCGCGGGTGGTTCTGGCCGCGGACGGCCGCGGCCTGCTCGATTTCGGGTTGCGCCGCACCCACGGCAGCGAGGCCGGTCTCTTCGGCGCCCGTGCCGCGTTCGTCGCGGGCTTCGACGGCACCTCGAACCTCGAGGCAGGGAAGGAGTTCGGCATTCCGGTCGCCGGCACCATGGCCCACAGCTACGTCCAGGCGATGGGTGACGAGACGGCCGCTTTCAGGAGCTTTGTCGGCGCTTACCCCGAGACCATCCTACTGGTCGACACCTACGACACCCTGCGCGGTGTCGGACGGGTGATCGATCTTGCCGAGGAGCTGGGGGACGACTTCCGGGTGCGCGGGATCCGCCTCGACTCCGGCGACCTCACGCACCTGGCGAAGGCCGTACGGAGGATGCTCGACGACGCCGGCCTCGAGCAGCTGCAGATCTTCGCCTCCGGCAACCTCGACGAACTCCGGGTTCAGGAGCTGGCGCACTCGGGCGCGCCCATCGACGCTTACGGCATCGGCACCCGGCTCGGTACCTCCGAGGACGCTCCCAACCTCGACATCGTCTACAAGCTGGCCCAGCTCGACGAGAAGCCGCTGCTCAAACTGTCGACCGACAAGGCCTCCCTGCCCGGGGTCAAGCAGATCTGGCGGGAACGGGCGGACGACGGCACCCCGCTGCGCGATGTGGTCGGCCTCGACGGCGAGCGTCTGCCCGGCGAACCGCTGCTCGCGCCGGTCATGAAAAACGGCCTGCGAATCGACACGAAAGGCGACGACCTCACCGCCGCGCGCGAACGGGCGGCCGGCGAGCTGCGAAGGCTTCCGGAGCCGATGCGGAAGCTGAAGCCCTTAGCTTCACCCTACCCGGTAGCGATCTCAGACCGACTCGAAAAGCTCCGAAAAGAGCTCGCCACCCGGGCTTGACCAAGAAAAAGCTGAATGAGAGGAATATTTCGCTTGTATTTATACCTTATTTATGCCATAGTGTGTATCCCGGACGGCCGCGAGCTCGTATTTCTCAACGGCTGAGGTCGCGAGGGCGGAAACGGAGGGTGGTCATGGAATCCACATCGGAACTCAAAACCCTGCGGAGCTTCGCCGCAGTCGAATCGCTCCCGGACGAGCGCACCGAATGGCCGAATGAGGCCGATCGGGAGTATCACCGCCTGATGCGGGAGCTCAACACCTGGAGCCGGGCACACGGCTGGCCGATGGCGACCAACTCCTGGATCGCGGAGGAGGCGGTTCGCCAGAGCTGGTGACAACGGTGCGTCACGACGCCCGAAGGGCGTCAGTTGCCGTGTGGTCGGGTGGTCTCCTTCCGCGCGGCGCGGTCTACGAGTCGGTCAACGACCTTGCCGCGGCGATGATCCGTCCGACGTTCGGCAGGGCGGCGTCCTCGAGGTGGCGGGCAAAGGGCAAGGTGTCCTCTACGCAGACCCGGGCAAAGCGCGGGCCGAGCCCGGCCTCGAGACAAACGGCCGCCAGCTCGCCCGAGAGCCCGAACTCACGGTAATCCTCGTCGACCACCAGCAAACGGCCGGTCTTGGAGACCGACGTAATCACGGTTGCCGTGTCGAGGGGCCGCAGCGAACGGAGGTCGATGACCTCGCAGGAAACACCATCGCCCGCGAGCCGGGCCGCTGCCTCGAGGGCGCGGTGGACGCCGACTGCAAGCGAGACGATGCTGAGGTCCGTTCCTTGGCGGCGGACGACTGCCGAACCAAACGGCGTCGTGTACGGTAAATCGGGTACCGGGCCGAAACGACCGTCCGCGGGAACGTCAAATTGAATGGTGTCGCGCCCGCCCCGGCCGAGAAACTCGAGCCATTCGTCGGACAGGAGCTTGGGTTCCATGAAGATCACCGGTCCGTCGTGGGCGAGCGCCGACGACATCAAACCGTAGGCGTCGGCGGGGGTCGAGGCGACAACCACCGCGAGACCCGGAATCGCGGCCAGGCTCCCCCACAATGCCTGCGCGTGCTGGCCGCCGTCGCCGTAGCCGCCGCCGGACGGCGCGCGGATGACGACCGGCGCTTTCCACCGACCGCCTGAAAACCCTTCGAGCTTGGCGATGTGGTTGAGCACCGCGTCGAGGGCGACCGCGATGAAATCGACCATGTAGAGCTCGACCACCGGTCGCAGCCCGGCCATGGCGGCACCGGCGGCGGCGCCGAGGAAGGCGGCCTCGCTGATCGGCGCGGCAAGGACGCGGCCGGCGCCAAAACGGGCCAGGAGCGGCGCCCGCAGCATCGGCGCATCCTCACCGATGAGGATGATGGACTCATCCCGCGCCATGGCGTCCTCGATGGAGCGGTCGACCGCCTGCCCGAGGCCGAGCTCACGCACCGGCTGCATCCGATCGATCGGCAAGCGCGGCAGCGACAGCCGCCTCGATCTCGGCCGTGACCTCGGCGTCGATCCGATTTCGCTCCACCTCGAACCTTCCCATCACCTTGCGCGCCGCGAGGATCGGATCGCCACGCCGCTCGCGAGTCGGGCTCCGGCGCGCCTTGGCCATCACCGACATCATGCTGGTCATCCCACCGGCGCGTTCGGTGAGCCCGCCGCCCCCACGCGACACGGCGGCGTTGATGACTCTTCCGAAAGTCTCCTTGCCTTCGGCGAAGGGTCGCCTCGCCATCCGGAGCAACGGGTCGCCGAGAAAATGGCCATCGAGACGCGGGCATGTTGCGTGCAAAAAGGCCGGACCCTTGCCGCGTCGCAACGATTCGATCATCTTCGTGGCGGCCTTGTGGACGACGCGAACATCGCGGCCGGTGATCGACTCCGCTCGCCAGCCGAAGGCACGCGCTCGTTCCACGAGATTGCCGCCCGTCACCGCCTCAGAGGTGGTGGTGATGGCCCATCCGTTGTCGATGCAGACGACGAGCATCGGCAGCGACCACGCCACGGCGAGGTTGAGGGTCTCGAGCGCCATCCCGGAGTTCATGGCGCCGGTGCCGGTGAAAGCCACCGCCACGTTGCCGGCGCGCAGCCGGCGGTTGGCGAGGGCAAATCCGGCGGCCGCTGGCAGTGAAGCACCGACGATGCCGGAGCTCGCCGCCAGATGCTCCTTCGAAAACAAATGCATGTGACCCCCGCGGCCTCGGCACAGCCCGTCCTCGCATCCCATGAGCTCGCGCAGCATCGGCACCAGGGGCACACCGCGAACCACCAGGGCCGGAGAACAACGGTGGGTCAGGGCCAACCCGTCGCCGTCTACGAGGAGGGTCACGACGCCGGCCGCTACCGCCTCCTCTCCGGTACCGAGGTGCATCTCACCCGAGATCAGGCCGCGGTGCCACAAATCTTCGACGGCGAGCTCGTAGTTCCGAGCTCGAAGCATCTGGCGGTAGAGACCCGGTAAGTCCATGGTGATCGCGTGTACGACCATAACACCGACAACGCGCCCAAGGCTATGAGGCTTTGGGGTGATGTCTTGAAAAGGAGAAAAGGGAAAAGGAGAAACGGAGCCGCGCCGTCCCCTCTGCGCCTCTGCTCCTTTTCTCCTTTTCAAGGAAGGGTGGGAGGGCGGGTGCTGCTCAGTCGTGGATGATGCCCCCTACGGAGGGGCGATCGGCACCCCTCTCCGGAACCTTTGCCGACCCGTGATCCATGGCAAACACCTCGAGGGTCGTGAGCCTCTTCTTCAGCGAGCGCCATTCCTTCTCCGAAACCAGCACGGCGTTGCCCCGCATGCCCGTAATCAGGACCGGTCCCAGCCCCGAGCAGACCTGATCCATCACGAATTGAAACTCGTTCTGGGCGTCGTTGCTCGGGACCTTCTGCATTGTCATGACCGATCCTCCCGGAAGTTCGCAGTCATCATCATCCGGATCCGATCTCGTGCTCCAGGTTCAACTGGATTCGTATCGCCAGGCGCACCGCCGAACGCAGGTCTGGGTCGTCGATCACGCCGACCGGCGCGGTCAATCGCCGCTTGAGGACAGTCCGGGTCTGATGGGCCATAGCGATGGAATCGTTGGTCAAACCAGCTACCTCTGATGGTACCAGCACTTCGTTGGGGTAGATACGCCGACCCGGCCGGAATTCGGCGAGTGGCACGACCGTCACCATTGGCAAGGCGGCATTGGCGGACTCGCGTGAAACCACCAGCACCGGCCGGGCTTCTGCCGGCCCGCGATCGGGTGCCGAGTCGAGGTCGATCGCGAAGATCGACCACTGGAGCGGCGGCGCCGTCATCAATGCTCTTGGTCCGCAACATCGTCGGCAAAACCATCATCGCGCAAAGCCCAGTCGACATCGGCGAGAAAAGCCGGGTCCTGGGCCGCGTTCCGGAAGGCGTCCGCCAGCAGCTGTTCGCGGGCACGGCTGATGCCATCGGCGATGGCGCGCTGGACGAATGCGCTGTACGACGGCGCGGCGCCCCCCCGGACCACGAGACGTACCCCGTCGACCAGTTCCTCCGGCAACGAATAGGTGACCTTGCGCAGTTTCTTGTCGGGCATGAATGGTGTTCCCAAAATTTATTGTATAAAAGTATTGCATGAATGGCAATACCACCAATCCACCCACTCCGAGGAGCTGGAGGGGAAAAGGGGAAAAGGCGACCGCCCCTCCTCCCCTTCTCTCCTTTTCTCCTTTTCTCCTTTTCTCCTTTTCAACGAGGGGTGGACGGGAGCTGCGATAATGGGCGCGGAGCAGCCGATGGCGCACCACACAGTGAAACAGGGCTACCTGGATCTGGTGGATCGGATCAATCGTTTTCCTCAGGGCGCGCCGCCGTCGGATCTCCTCTACCGAATCCTCGAGATGCTGTTCTCCGAACGCGAAGCGGAAATGGTGGCGCTGCTGCCGATCCGGCCGTTCACCGCCGACAAAGCGGCAGGGGTCTGGAAAATGCCGGTGGATTCGGCACGCACGATTCTCGACGAGCTCGCGGGTCGGGCGATCCTGGTCGACATCCAGAGCGATGGCTGCACCACCTACGTCTTGCCGCCGCCTATGGCGGGCTTTTTCGAATTTTCGATGATGAGGGTGCGCGGCGATCTCGACCAGAAGCTCCTCGCCGAGCTTTTCTACCAGTACCTCAACGTCGAGGAGGATTTCATCAAGGCGCTGTTTACCGATGGCGAGACCGAGCTCGGGAGAACCTTCGTGTCGGAGACCTCGCTGCCGTCGGATGGATCACTCGAGGTCCTCGACTTCGAACGCGCGAGTCGGGTCGTGGAAAGCGCTACCCACATCGGTGTCGGCATCTGTTATTGCCGCCACAAGATGGAGCACATCGGTCGCGCCTGTGCCGCACCAAGAAATATCTGCATGACCTTCAACAACACCGCAGCTTCGCTGACCAGGCACGGTCACGCGCGAGCGGTCGACGCTGTGGAGGGTCTCGACCTTCTCGCTGCGGCGCGCGAGCTCGGACTCGTGCAATTTGGCGAAAACGTGCAGCGACAGGTCAACTTCATCTGCAACTGCTGCGGCTGCTGTTGTGAGGCGATGATCGCGGCGCGGCGTTTTGGCCACCTGCATCCGGTCCACACCACCAACTTTCTACCCGAGAACGACCCCGACCGCTGTACCGGATGCGGAAAGTGCGTTTTGGCATGCCCGGTGGAGGCCATGAGCCTGGTCTCGGCAAACGACCCATCCAAGCCCAAGCGCAAGGTCGCGAGAATCGATATCGACCAGTGTCTCGGTTGCGGGGTTTGCGTTCCGGCGTGTCCGGAGGACGGCATTACGCTCAGATCTCGGGGACCAAGGGTCATCACACCGGTCGACTCGGTCCACCGGACGGTGGCGATGGCCGTCGAACGCGGCAAGCTGCAGCATCTGATTTTCGACAACCACGCGCTGGCGAGCCACCGCGCCATGGCTGCGATTCTCGGCGCCATTCTGCGGCTTCCACCGCTCAAACGCGCGATGGCCAGCGGTCAAATGGGATCGCGTTATCTCGACAAGCTGATCGAGTGGAACGAGGGCCGCCCACCCACCCGACCAACCACGTCAGTTTTGAGTTCTCAGTTTTGAGTTTTGAGTTCCCGCCCCCCCCCGGCCGACCACGAATAACAGGCGAGAAAATAACTCAAAACTCATAACTCAAAACTCAACACTGACCTTCGGGCTCTTCTTCTGATGGTGTTCCGACTTCGGGCGAGAGTCCAGGCTTCACGCCGAATCCTGCCGGATAGGGCGCCCACATCGTGGCGACATCGGCGGCCGGCTGCAGAACCGGCCGCAGGAGCATCCAGGCGATCAGTGCTACGAAGACAACGGTCGAGAGCACGCTGCCCTCGAGCCCGAACTCGCCGCCAGTAAGTACTTCGGCTCCGGTCGGCGTCATGACAAAGAGCTGGTCGGTGATCTTGATGCCGCTGACGTCAAACCCCCACAGCCAGCTTTGGCAGAGGTTCCAGGACAAATGAAACGCTATCGGCAGCCACAAACGCCGGGTCTGAAAGTAGACCACGGTCAGCACCACCGCCGCCAGAAAGATGTTGAAGATGCCGATCGTGGTCACGTCTGGATTGCCCCCGTGGGCCAGGGTAAACACGATGCAGAACAGTGCTCCCGCTATCCAACGGCGGCTCCCCTCTGCCAGCGCCTGTAGCGGATAGCCGCGGAACACCAACTCCTCGGACGCAGCCGCCATCAAGAATATGAAAAGGTAAAGCGGCAACGCAGCCAGGCTCGCCGCGGGCTGAGGTGACAGCTCGAGCGACACCGATCGCGTCACAGCCAGGAGTGCGACCAGCAGCCCGGTCAAACCGACACCGGCCGCAAGACCCACGCCGAGCTCACGCAGCCAACCGGGTGTGAAGCCGAGACCGAGTAGACCGATGGGTCTTCGATCGAAAGTACCTGAGCACGATCAGGGCGCCCAGAATCAACCCGCCATTGGCGACGACCGACAGGATGGAGTGGGTCCACGAAAAGAACGGCGCCTCGGTCGGGTTCCGCACGACGAGCTTGAGCATTGTCGAGATCGACTTGCCGACAACGAAGACCGCAATCACGTACACGAGAACACGCCAGCCAGCCCGCCAATGGCCGAAACGATTTCGAAATGTCCTCAGCAGCACGCTCGGCCGATCGTCGTCCGGTTGAGCATTCCCTTCCAGAAAGGGTATTCCCCGAGCCCTCGTGTTCTTCCATTCGCGCCTCCCGCACAAGAGTACGGGCTGCCGACCTGATTGGTTCACCTACGAATCTCAAAAAGGTCTCGACCCGCGGCCGGTATTCGCTCATAATCGTGAATGTTGGCTGCAGGCGGCCGACAACAGATGGAGGGCGTGGTGCTAATTGAGATCTCTCACGGTGATCGTGAGCGCATACGCGCGCAGTTTCCGGCCCTGGCCGGCGAAATGGTGTATTTGGAGAACGCCGGCGGTTCGCAGGTGCCGGCGGTGGTGGCCGACCGGATACGCGACTACATGCTGTCGAACTATGTCCAGATCGGCGCCGGCTACCCGCTGTCGCGAAGCGCCACCGAGCTTGTCGCCGAGGCGCACGGTTTCGTACGCCTGATGATGAACGGTAGCGACGGTGAAGCGATCCTCGGTCCCTCGACCTCGGCGCTGTTAAGAATGCTGGCCGACTGTTACGCACAGGTGCTGAAGCCCGGGGCGGAGATCGTCGTCGCCCAGACCGGGCACGAGGCCAACGTCGGTCCATGGAAACGCCTCGAACGACTCGGCTTCAAGCTCCGCTGGTGGGAGATGGACCCTGCGACCTTCAGCTGCCCACTGGCACGGCTCGGGGAGCTGCTGTCAGCACGAACCGCTCTGGTCGCTTTTCCTCACGTATCAAACCTTCTCGGTGAGATTGTGGACGTGAAGGCCGTCACCGAGCTCGCGCACGAGGCGGGGACGCGGGTGGTTGTCGACGGCGTCGCCTACGCACCGCACCGGGCAATGGACGTGGCGGCTTGGAACGTCGACTGGTACGCTTACTCCACCTACAAGGTCTACGGACCGCACATGGCTGCCCTCTGGGGGCGGAGCGACGCCCTCGCCGAGCTCGAGGGCCCGAATCACTTTTTCGTGCCGGCCGACGAGCTGCCCTACAAGTTCGAGCTCGGCGGACCCAGCCACGAGGGCTGCGCCGGTGTCCGCGGGCTCCGGGATTACCTGGCATTCCTGGTGGAGGTCGAGCCTCATGAGCTCGACCGCGTGGCGGTGGAGAAGGCCTTTGCCATCATGACGGCGTGCGAGATGCCACTCCAGGCCCGGCTCCTGGGGTACCTTCGTTCACGAAAAGACGTGCGGATCATCGGCCCGACCGACGACGGTCCGTCACGGGTCGGCACCATCAGCTTCGTGCACGACCGCAAGAGCTCGGCCGAGATTGCGGAAACGGTGGATCGCGCCGGGATCGGTATCCGGCACGGGCACATGTATGCGTACCACCTCTGCGAAGCCGCGGGCCTCGACCCCGAAGACGGCGTGGTCCGCACCAGCCTCGTCCACTACAACACGCCGGCGGAGATCGAAAGGCTGATCGAGGTGTTCGACGTCGCGCTGGCTTAGATACTGGATGCTCGATGCTCGATGTTGCAAGACCATAAAACCTGGGTCTTCTGTGGCAAAGGATGGGTGGGCGAATCCAGCATCCAGGATCCTGCATCCGGGCGGTTGGCTGGAAGGTCCTCGTTGACCCGGCACCACCCGGTCCGTTACCATCTGCCACCATGAAACGCATCAGATACGTCAGCCGGTACGCCGCGCCTTTCCGCGAGAGCGAGCTCGAGGAGCTCGGGCGGAAGGCAGCCGAAAGAAACCGGAGCCTCGACGTGACGGGTCGTCCTGATAACGTCGGGCGGGCTCTTCTATCAGGTCCTGGAAGGCCCTGAAGACGCGGTCGACGGGATTTTCGCCGCCATCCGGGGCGACACGCGCCACACCGACGTTGTGGTTCTTGGAATGGAGACCGACGTCACCACTCGCCAATTTCCGGAATGGTCGATGAAGACCGTCAATCTCGACGCCGCAACCCACGTCCGGCTGCTGCCACTCAAAGTTCTGATGGAAAACATCTCCGAACAACAGCAGCTGATCGAAAAGATGGTGTGGGCCATCGAACGTGGTCTCAAGCAGGAGTTCAGCGCAAAAAACTAATCGGTATATCTCACCGGGTTTCCTGATGATGGCGACTCGATTTTCGAGACGCGATCCAGCCGCCTACTCAGAGACCTTAGCCTCGAGCACCGCGATTTTTTCCACCAGCCGTTCGCTGATCTTCTGACGAAGAAAAGATTGTCTCCTTGGCCTTTTCGGCCTCCTCGACCGAGGCGGTCTTGGCGCTCGCTTCGAGATCGGCGATCTCCTTGTCGAGGGCGGTCAGCCGCGCCCGCAGGTCCTCGACCTTCTCCACCTGGTCGGCCTTGTCGAAGACCAGAGAATCCAGGTTGTGATCGCGACTGGGCCGGATCGGCGCGCCGGATTCAATCTCGGGGACAATGGCTCGGTCGGCCCCGATCTCGCTGCATGATAGCCGAGCAACTTGAGTACACTGTCCGACGGAGACACATGCCACACGCTGTACTCGCCATCGATCAGGGGACCACCGGCTGCACGGCGCTGGTTGTGGCCAGCGACGGCGCCGTCCTGGCAAGCGCCACCGAGGAGTTCAGCCAGCACTACCCGCAGCCGGGTTGGGTCGAGCACGACCCGGAGGAGATCTGGCGCGTCAGTCTCGGCGTCATCGACTCGGTCATCGACCAGGCATCCATCTCGAGCGACGAGCTCAAGGCCGTCGGCATCACCAATCAGCGCGAGACGACCGTCGTCTGGGACCGGGGGACCGGCGCCGCGGTGCACCCGGCGATCGTGTGGCAGAGCCGGCAAACCACTGACATCTGCCAGGCGATTCGCGCAAATGGGCTCGAAGCGATGATCACCGAGCGGACCGGTCTCGTGGTCGATCCCTATTTTTCGGCTTCGAAGGTCACGTGGATCCTCGATCGCTACCCCGAGCTTCGTCCCCGGGCCGAGGCCGGCGAGATCATCTTCGGCACGATCGACAGCTGGCTGCTGTTCAAGCTCACCGGCGGCGAGGTCCACGCCACCGAACCGACCAACGCTTCGCGAACCCTGCTCTACGACATTCGCAGCCTCGGTTGGGACCCCGAGCTGCTGGAGATCTTCGGTGTGCCGGAAGCGATGCTGCCCGAGGTCAAACCGAGCGCCGGGGTTTTCGGAACCACGGTCCCCTTGGGATCGCTACCAGGCGGAGTGCCGATCGCCGGCATCGCCGGCGACCAGCAGGCCGCCCTCTTCGGCCAGGCGTGCTGGCATCCCGGCATGGTCAAAAACACCTACGGTACCGGTTGCTTTGTCGTGCTCAACACCGGGTCCGAGCTGCGGCGCAGCAAATACGGCCTGCTCTCGACCGTATGCTGCGATGCGCACGGGCGCGCCGCCTACGCCCTCGAGGGTTCGGTTTTCACCACTGGTGCGGCGTTGCAGTGGCTGCGTGACGAGATGGGTCTGATCGGCAGCGCGGTCGAGTCCGAAAAGGTGGCGTCGCGGGTTCAGGACACCCAGGGGGTGTATGTCGTTCCAGCCTTCGCGGGACTCGGCGCACCCTACTGGGATATGGATGCGCGCGGCGCGATCATCGGCCTCACCCGCGGCAGCGGTCGCGAGCAGATCATTCGCGCCACCCTCGACAGCATCGCCTACCAGACGCGGGATGTCGTCGACGCCATGAACGCTGACGCCTCGGAAACGGTGCGCGAGCTGCGAGCCGACGGCGGCGCCGCCGCCAACAACGTCCTCATGCAGTTCCAGGCCGACATCCTCGGCGTTCCTGTCGTTCGGCCGCGTCTGGTCGAGACCACCGCCGCGGGCGCGGCCTACCTCGCCGGTCTCGGCGCCGGGCTGTGGCGTGACCCCGACGAGCTCGAGGGCGTGTGGCGCGAGGACCGGCGCTTCGAGCCCGAAATGGAGGCCGACGAGCGGAATCGGCGCTACCGGGGCTGGCTGGCCGCGGTCGACCGGGTCCGCGCCGACCGCCGAAAGCCACTGTCATGAACGCCGAGACCGGCTGGGCGAAGAGCGCGGACGGCAGCCGCCTCTTCTGGCGGCGCGTCACCCCGGAAGGCGACCCGAGAGCGGTCCTGCTTTTTGTGCACGGCCTTGCCGAGCACTCCGGGCGATACCTCCATGTCCTCGACCGTTTTGCTCGAGCGGGCTTCAGCTGCTGGGCCTTCGACTACCGCTGTCACGGACAGAGCCCTGGGATCAGGGTGCACGTCCAGTCCTTCGACGAGTTTGTCGCCGATCTCCAGGCTCTGCGCGAGCTGGTCGAAGGAGCGTCGCTCGAGCTTCCCCTCTTTCTGGTCGGCCACTCGCAGGGTGGGCTGATCGTCCTACGCTCCGCGCTCAGGCAACCCGAGGGTCTCGCCGGCGTGGTCGTGTCCTCCCCGTTTCTCGGGCTCCATCCTGATGCCTCTCCACCCGCCCCACTGCACATGGTGGCGAACATCGTCTCGACCTTTGCGCCCAAGTTGATGTTTTCGAAGGTCGCCGAACCGAGCTTTCTGAGCCGCGACCCGAAGGTGCCGGAAGCCTATGTCGCCGACCCGCTGGTCAGCGACACGGTCTCGGCGCGCTGGTTCACCGAGGTGATCGCCGCGCAGCGCGAGACTCTCGCCCGGGCGTCGGCCATGCGGGTGCCGGCACTCGTCATGCAGTCCGGCAATGATCGCCTCGCCGACCCGGCGGCGACCCGTGCGTGGGCGGCCGCCGCGCCCGCCGAGCTCGTCGACTACGTCGAGTGGGACGACCTCTACCACGAGATGTTCAACGAACCGGAAAAAGAGCAGGTCTTCGCAAGGATGGAAACGTGGTTGCGCGATCGGGTCGGAGCCATACGTTAGAACGTTAGAACGTTGGAACGTTGGAACGTTGGAACGTTGGAACGTTAGCGCCCACCCCGGCACGATTTCGGATTTCGGATTTCGGATTTCCGCCCGCCCACCCTGAACCACGAAGACACGAAGAGCACAAAGAAATCACAAAGAAGGTCTTTTGACCTGTGCCGTGGAATACACGGAAGAAACTCCGGCGCCAACTCAAAAAACACTCCTGGTCCTCGGAAATCCGCGGCGAGAGGTTGGCCTGGGGGGTGGCCGACGTGGATTTCCGAGGGTGGGCGGGCGGGGGGCGGGGGCGGGACGCCTACCGAGAGTGCGACCCGTACTACCCAGGAGCCCGCCGGCGCGCCGTAGGCGCGCAGCGGACGAGGGGTGACGGATCGACGAGACCTTGCTCTCGTTGAGGCGGAGGCCCGAGGACGCGTGCCGCGGACAAAGTCCGCGGCCGGCGGGCGGGGATCCAACGCGGACTCGTCAATCAGGGGGGGCCGATCCGTCCGTGGTGGCACCGGATCGAAACCGCCGGAATGGAATGGATGGCACTTGAGGATTCTCTTGACGGCCAGCCACAGCCCGTACAGCCCGTGAGTCTCGATGGCTTCCGCAGCGTAAACCGAGCAGGTCGGCTGAAATCGGCAGGCCGGCGGCATGAACGGCGAGATGAACCGTTTGTAGATACGAGCCGGTGAGGCGACGACGCGCCAGAAGGTGCTCATCAAATGACTGGAGTATTCTACCCGCACAACAGAGGAGGTCACGAATGAGCCAGCAACGAAAGGTCATCACCACTACCGAGGCGCCCGGCGCAGTGGGTCCGTACTCGCAGGGGATCGCCACCGACGATCTCGTGTTCACCGCCGGACAGATCCCGATCAACCCGGCGACCGGCAAGATCGAAGCGGAGACCATCGAAGATCAGACTCGGCAGACGCTTTCCAACATCGATGCCGTGCTGCGCGCCGCCGGCAGCGGCCTCCATCGGGTGGTCAAGATGACGGTCTTCATGACCGACCTCGGTGACTTCAAACGGATGAACGAGGTCTATGCCGAGTTTTTCCCCGCCAACCCGCCGGCGCGCTCTGCGTTCCAGGTCGTCGCCCTACCGCTTGGCGCTCAAATCGAAATGGAAGCTGTCGCCCTGACGGGCTGAATTTTGAATTAGGAATGAGGATTTAGAAATTCCCATACACCCCCCCGATGGATTGATTCCTGTTCAAGGGAGGGCGGGCGGCATTCCTAATTCCTAATTCCTAATTCCTAATTCGTTCTGGAGTGACCGCGCTGCGGTCACTCCAGAACGTGGATGTTTCTGGCCGAACAGATCTCTTTGAGCCGCTTCGGCCACACCGTGACCGTGACCTCGCCGAGGTGCGCGGTGCGCAGTAGATACATATAGGTGCGCGCCTGGCCGATCCCGCCGCCGATGGAGAGCGGAATTTCGTCGTTGAGGATCGCCTGGTGGTACGGTAGTTTCAAAAAGTCGAGCTGGCCGCTCATCTCGAGCTGCACCTTCATCGTGTCCTTGGTGACCCGGATGCCCATCGAGGAGAGCTCGTGGCGGCGTCTGGTGACCGGGTTCCAGACCAGGATGTCGCCGTTGAGCCCGTGCATGGGGCGGCCGTCGGCCGAAACCGTCTCGGTGACCCAATCGTCGTAGTCGGCGGCCCGCATCTCGTGCGGGTAGCCGTCGGCGAGCGGCCAGCCGATGCCATAGATGAAGACGGCGGGGTAGTCCTGGATGATCCTGGTCTCGCGCTGCTTTCGGGGCAGGTCCGGATAGCGTTCGAGAATTTCCTCGGCGTGAATGAACTTGAGCTCGTCCGGGAAGTCCGGGTACCTGTCGGTTTTGAGACCTGGAAAGAGTTCTCTGACGTGCTCACCGGCACCGCGGATCACCTTCCAGATCTTCTGTACGGTGTCGGTCAAAAAGTCGAGATTGCGCTGATCGGGCGTAATGGCCTTCTCCCAATCCCACTGGTCGACGTAGGACGAGTGATCGTGATCGAGGAAGTAGTCCTTTCGCACCGCCCGCATGTCGGTGTTGATTCCCTCCCCCACTTTGCAGCCGAACTGTGCCAAGGCCATCCGTTTCCACTTCGTGGCGGCCTGCACGACCTGCGCCTGAATCGGCGTGTCGAGACCGAGCCCACACTGGAAGTCGATCGGCGTCCGCGATCCGTCGCGGTCGAGGTAGTCGTTGACTCCACTGTCGCGATCGACGATCAGCGGCACCTGCACCATCGTCAAATTGAGCTCATCGCCGAGGTGTTTTTCGATGTACTGCTTGACCTCGTACACCGCCTTCATCCGCTCGAGCGGCGACTGCAAGGGTTTGTAATCGGTCGGCAGGATCTTCTCGACCTCTTCGTAGGTGCTGACGCCGGGACCGGCAAGGTCCGCCTTCTTGTCGTTCATACCGCTACCTCCGTGGTTGGCGAAACGAGGGAATGCCTCGCTCGATTGGGACCCTCACCGGTTGTAGTAAGGCCCAACCGCGCTGTCAAGCAACAGAGGAGCTATTCTCAGTTCGCCAGTCGAAGGTCTTGCGGCCGCACCTGCCGGCCCATGATCTCGTACCGCTCACGGACCAGCGTCAATACCGCGGGCTGGAAGAGTGGTAGGTAGGTGTGCTTCAGGCCGACCTCCGTCAGGGCCTGCTGCAGGAGCCCGAGCCGGACCTCGGAACGAGTTTCGTGCGCCGCTTCTTCGATCAGCTGATCGAGGAGCGGGTTCCTGACGGCGGCGCCGTTGAAGCTGCCCAGACCTCGCGCCGGGTCACGGCTGTGAACGATGGCATCGAGAAACGGTGATGCATCGGCAACCCTGAAGTTCCACGAAAAGAGAAAAAGCTGATTCTCGGCATCCTCGATGCGGCGGTAAAAGGCTTCGTATGGCCAGACCTCGGGCTCGACCTCCAGCCCCACCGCGGCCAACGCGGCCTCCAGCGGCAAGGTCAACTCGTCGTAGCGTTCCGTGTAGTCGAGCCGCAACCTGGTTCCGGGCGCCACGCCGGCCTCGGCGAGCAACCGGCGTGCCCGCTCGAGATCGAAACCGTGACGAAGGTGTTCGGGGCTGAATCCGAAGACCTCAGGAGGCACCAGCGAGGACGGAGGAGCCGCGCCACCAGGAGGAAAGACCTCGTTGACCAAGGCTTCGCGATCGATCGCGTCGTCGATCGCCTCGCGGACCCGGAGGTCGTCAAGCGGTTTTTGTGTGACATTCAGACCCAGGTAGGTCGTGGCGACGGCTGGCGATGCCACGACCCGCCACGAAGCCTCCGGTGGGTGCTCGCGAACGAAGCTTGTCGTCACCGAGGCCACAACGTCCAACATATCGCTGGAGATAAGGTCGACGAGCTCCTCCTGCACCGACACAAAGCGAATGTTCACCTCGCCAAAATCGGGAGATCTGCTCCAATAGCCGCCCCAGCGCTGCAACACGACCGGTCCCTGGATCGAACCTTCCCGCCACGTATACGGCCCGGTGCCCACCGGCTTCTGAGGGTCGAAGTCGCCGGGTACGATGGCGACTGTTTCGAGCCGGGTGAGGAGGAGCGGCGCCGGCTTCGTCGTCGTGATCTCGATGGTCCTGTCATCACTCTCGACGAGCCTCATCTCCTTGATCTCGTCGAGTTGATGACCGAGGACCTTGCTCGCACGCGCCCGTTCGATCGATGTGATGACATCTTCCGGCATCAGACGACGGCCGTCGTGGAACCGCACCCCGTCACGAACGTGAAGCCGCCACGTCGAGGCGTCCGGTGTCGTCCAGCGATCCGCGAGCCCGGCCTTGACCGGCACGCCGGGCTCGAATCGGACCAGGCTCTCGTAGACCGCCGATAGCACGAGGCCGGTGACCGAGTCTGCGTGGGCGTGGGGGTCCATCGTCACCATCTCGTGCGGGTATGCGAGGCGCAATTCCGTGACCGGATCCGGAGAGGGCACGCAGGCTGCTGTGGCCAGCCCGATCACGACCACGAATTGCAGGGACCTCGTCGCTCGCAAAAAACTCCCCCCTGTTGACGCGGCATCATACACGGACCCTCGAACGTAGGAGATAGAAATGAGGAATTAGGAATTAGGATTTCGGAATGCCGCCCGACCCTCCCGCAAGGATTCCGGGAACCGTGCGGGAGGGCGGATGGGAATTCCTAATTCCTAATTCCTAATTCCTAATTCCTAATTATTCCTCGTTCTCTATTCTGAGCGGAGTCCCGCAAGTCGTTCGCTCAGCGTCCACAGCTTTGCCGCCGCTTGGGGGTCACGTGCGGCCGGTGATGGCTGCGTGAGACGTCGTTTGTCGTAGTAGCCGCCGCTCGCACCCTCGACCTCGGGCGAGGCCGCCAGCCAAACGGCGGTGTCGGCGCCCTTCTTCGGGCTCAGGAGGAAAATCCCCGCGATCCTGGTCCCGACGCGGATGAGGGTCGAGCCCTCGCGGCCAAATCCGGTCCGCACGACCCCCGGGTGGAGACAGGTGGCGGTGACGCCGGTTCCCAGAAGGCGCCGGGAGAGCTCGCCGGTGAAGAGGATGTTGGCGAGCTTCGACTGCGAGTAGGCCTTCCAGGCGGAGTAGCCACGTTCACCCGACGGGTCGGCGAAATCGATCTGAGCTCCGCGGTGGGCATCTGAAGCGACGGTCACGATCCGCGCCGGCCGGCTCTCGACGAGCCGATCGCGGAGCAGATTCGTGAGCAGGAACGGCGCCAAGTGGTTGACGGCAAAGGTGGTCTCGATGCCATCCTCGGTGAGGGTCCGCTTGCCGAGCGTGAGGCCGGCGTTGTTGACCAACACGTCGAGGCGACGGCAGCGATCGAGAACGGCGGCCGCAAGCGCGCGGATCTGTGATTGCGACGACAAATCGCACACGAGAAGTTCGACCTCTGGATTGTCGGTCGACCCGGCGACGTCGTCCCGTGCCGACTCGCCTCTCTCGCGATCGCGCGCGACCATCAGGACCCGCGCCCCTCCCAAAGCCAGACCACGCGCGATCTCGAGGCCGATACCCGAGTTGGCGCCGGTGACCAGGCAAGTTTTCCCGGACATCGAAAAGCTCTTGCTCACGACAAGCTCCTTGTGGCCGTGCATGATACACGGATGGGCTGATTTCGGATTTCGGATTTCGGATTTCGGAATTCCCTTCCACCCTCCCTCTCCTTCTCATGATCGAGGTCAGCCTCATCGCCTGTAGCCTCCGGGGGGTTGGGTGGCAAATTCCGAAATCCGAAATTCCGAAATCCGAAATTGCCTACACAACTGGATTGGTCAGCACGCCGATGCCGTCGATCTCGACCGTGACTTGGTCGCCGGTCTGGAGCGGCCCGACTCCGTCGGGAGTGCCCGTCATGATCACATCGCCGGCTTCGAGCGTCATCACCTTCGAGATATACGAGATCAGGAAGGCGGGCTTGAACGCCATCTGCGCCGTGTTGCCGCGTTGGCGCAGCTCTGAATTGACCGTGCACCGGACCTCGATGTCCGCAACCGCCGCCTCATCCAGGTCGGTCTCGACCCACGGGCCGAGGGGACAGAAGGTGTCGAAACCTTTGGCGCGGGTCCACTGCCCGTCCGCACGTTGGAGGTCGCGCGCGGTCACGTCGTTGCCGCAGGTGACGCCGAGCACCGTCGCCCACGCTCGATCCTCCGGGACGGCCCGGCAACGGCGGCCGATGACCAATGCCAGCTCGCTCTCGTGTTCGACCTGCCGCGAGGCGGCCGGAAGAACGATCTCCGACCCCGGTCCGATCACGGCCGACGGCGGTTTCAGAAAGAGGAGCGGCGCGGCCGGCAGGGCCGCGCCGTGCTCGGCCGCATGGGCGGCGTAGTTGCGTCCGACGCACACGATCTTGGTCGGCGCCACCGGCGCCAGCAACGCGAACTCCTCGAGGCGCCCCAATACCTCACCCGGTTCCAAAGCCGCGAAGGGACCGTCCGCAAGTCGGCGAAGCTCCTCGCCGTCGACCACTCCCCAGATCGCACCATCAGGTGTCTGCACTCGAACGATTCTCATTGCCGATCCTTCTGCCGCGCGTCGTCAGATGCCGTCTCGATCGTACAGGATCCCGCACACGGTCGAATCGCCACCCCCCCTCCGGTCGTCCCATCCGTGAAATCGTGTCGGGGACAGCAGCAGTCCCCAGCGACTGCACCCGACCGGACCAGCGCTTCGCTGCCCCGGCCGCTGCGACCTGCGCCTGCCGACCGTATCTTCCAAACCGCGATCTCGCAACTCCGGAAGAACCGATTATCACGACCCGAAGAGCTCGTAGGTCTTGGCCGATCGCAAGGTGTCGCGCGTCCGTTCGGCGGCCTGAACGACCTCGGGGTCGCTGTCCTGGAGAACCTCGTCCAGAAGGTCTCGCGATGGTCCCTTGCGCTCGAAGAGCACCAGTGCGCGAACCGAGTTTCGCCGCACGCGGGGATCGATGTTGCGGCACAACCGCCGCACCCGGTCAAATGCCGAGGCCTCGTCGATGGCGCCGATCGCAATGAGCTCCGTCAGCACGAAGCTCGCGCCTTCGACGTTTCGCGACTCCTCGCTCTCGAGAGAGTCGATGAGGGCCTGGATCCCGTTTTCATCACCACCATGAATCAGAGTCAAGGCCGCAAAATGACGCACGGTTTCAGAGCTATCAGCCAGCGCAGCCCTGACTCTCGGATCCTCGCCACCACCGACCTTGACCATGACCGACAGCAGGTCCTCGAGCCGGTATGGATGGAGATCGTCCCTGACCCGGCGAAGAACGGGGTCGACCACGCCACGGTCGCCGAGGGTGCCGACGCAGTTCACCGCGCCGGCGTAGCGGTCCCTGAAGTTGATATCATCGGCAGGCACTCCCGGATCGAGCGGCGGGTCCTGAGTCCGCTCGACGTTGAGCACGAAATCCACGAAATCTCTGAATATGCCGTCGGCGCAGTTGATGGAACCCGGGTTGGGCCGATTTTGGTACGACAGCACCATGCCGTGTTGGAGGCGGATTCCGCGCTCGCGGATCAGCAGCCCAACCTCGCCGTAGAGCTGCTTGTTGAACTCCACATCGCCGCTGTCGGGCGAACGAAGGCTCACCACGACCAACATTCCGAGAATCAGGGCCGCCGCCACCCCGGCCACCTTGAGCCCGATATTGCGGGTCAACCTTTCGACGATCTGCTTGGCCGGCGCGACCCGCTGTTGTCGCTGGCGCCGTTTGGCCAGCTCCCGGGTTTTCTCCTGCTCTTCGCCTCGCCGCTCACCGCGGTTTTTCGCCAGCGTCTCGAGCTCACGCTCGACCTTTTCCGGCGCCAACCAACCGTAACCCCGGCGCCCGAGGTCGGTGATCAGCCATTTCAGGTCACCGTCGCTCCAGGTCGGCGTTCGCGCGCCCGACCCATCCCCCTCGCGCCGTCTGAGAAACACCTCGAGAAAAGGCCGCACCCGGTCGTCCCATCCTCCGCGCTCGGGTGGTTCCGGCTCCCAGTCCAGAAACCAGAGCCGAATGGTTGCGTCGGACCCCGCCGACAGCGCCTCGCCTCCGTCGCCGCCGATGTCGACGTCGGCCACCGGACCGGCGTGTCCCTTGACTACCAGGTCCGCGGCGCCGGTGCGGACATTCCAAAGGCGAAGGGTCGAGTCCTTGCCCGCCGACAATAGAAAGCGGGCGTCGGGCGTGTAGGCGACCGAGTGGACGCCGCCCTCGTGGCCCTTGAGGACCCGCCAGCAACGTCCACCCTCGAGGTCCCAAAGCCGGATCGACCCATCCTCTGCAGCCGATGCGATGATTCGACAGTCGGGGCTGATCGCGACGGCGTTGATCGCACCCTCGTGGCCGGCCATCCGGCGCAACTCGACCCGCCTGGAAAGGCTCCACACCGTCACCTGGCTGTCCCAGCCGCCGCCGACCACGAACCTGCCGTCGGCGCTCACCGCGATGGCCGACACCGCGTCCTCGATTCGGCCAACCAGCTCCGGCAGAGCCGGCTCGGTGAGCGGCCACAGCCGTACCGTGCCATCATCTCCTGCCGACAGCACCGCGTAATCGTCGGGGGTGAAGACGACCGCCTGAACCGCTCCATCGTGGCCTTCAAACTCGTGACGGCAGGTTCCTTCGGCGACATCCAACACCCGGATAATGCCGCTTCGATTGGCGGAGGCAAGCCGATCGCCGCTGTCGCTGACCGTAACCGATGTAATACCGCCGCCGGCGTGACCGGCCAGCAGCAGCCGTTCAACACCGCTGGTGGTGTCGAGGATCCGCAGTGATCCGTCGGCGCCGCCGACGACGCACGACCCACTGCCGGGTATCAGCCGGCACGCGCTCGCAACTGTGCCGCCGCCGACCCGGTGAAGCTCGATCACCGACCTCGGCGCTCTCTTGGGGAGGTAGGCGAGGACAGTGCTCCAGAGGTCGAGGGCCTCGTCGTGCAGGTCATAGCCCGGCACATCGCGGGCCGCGCGCAAAGGTGCAACGGCTTCCTCCATCTTTCCGGCCGCGATGTGTTCGCGCGCAACCTCGAGACGGGTGCGGAAGCTTCGCTCCCGTCCGGCAAGCTCACCCGAGGCCGCCGTATCTGCAAGGACCAGCGGCAATCGAGCCCTCGCGCCACGGGGCAGCTCCAGCTGACTGACCGAGGACCCGTGGGCGGCGGCAAGCCGGGTGCCGTCGGCCGTCACAACCAGATCCTGTACCGGATTTGCGAGGCGCATCACCCGCAGAGCCTCACCGTCCCCCAATCGCCACAGACGCACGGTCCCGTCCTCTCCACCTGCGGCCACAACCTGTCCCGCCGCAACCACCGCATTGACCGCCCCGCGGTGTCCTCGCAAGAACCGCAGGCTGGCACCGTCGTCGAAGTTCCAGACGCCGACGGTGCCGTCATTCCCCGCCGATAGCACGATGCGCCCATCATCCGCCAGGCAAAGGCCGCGTATCGGCCCCCGGTGACCTTCGAGGACACGAATACATCGCCCCTGGTCGAGGTCCCAAATCCGGACCGTGCCGTCGGCGCTTGCAGAGATGACTCGCGATTCAGCCGGGTGCCAGGCGATTGCGCTGATGAAAGCCTGGTGACCCTGTAGGGTGCTCGTGCACTCGCCGCTTTCGATGCTCCACAGACGCAGACTGCGATCCGAGCCTCCGCTCGCGACGCTCCGGCCGTCGGGCGCGGCTGCGATGCAGGTGGCCACTCCGGGATGGGTCCGAAGGTTGCGGTTCCGCTGACCGTTAGCGAGATCGAAGAGGGTGAGCGGCGCCGTCTCCAGGCAGACCACAAGCTGCTCGCCGATCAGGGTCATCGACCGCCCCTGGCGAGCCGGACCGCCGAGATCGATGCGGAGCAGCGGTCGATCGCCGGATGCCTCCCAGACCGCCGCATCGCCGCCCGCGGTACGAATCACATACCCTCCGTCAGGCAGAGACAGCAGACTCTGGACAGGCGCCCTGTGTTCCATCGTCCGCGTGACCCGGTGACCGGGAAGGTGGTTCGCGGCCGCCTCCGACAGGTTGTCGCCGAGCTCTGAGTCGAGCGATCGTGCGCGGCTGAGCGCCTCCTCCGCCACTTCGTGGTGGCCCTGTCGCGCAAAGATGTCGGCCAGACCAACGACCGCGCTGATGTCGGAGGGGCTGGCCTCGACGACTGCAGACAACAATTGTCGAGCCCGCTCGATGTCGTCTGCTGCTCCAGTCCCACCGCCTCGCGCGAGCAGAGCGAGCCCGAGCTCGCGCCGTATCGCCAAGGGAGCGTCGTCTGCGTCGGCGAGTGCAGCAATGGCCTCGATCGCTCCTTGAGGATCATCGACCAGAAGCCGCAATCTTGCACGCAGCAGTCCGCTTCTCGCGGAGGTGCCCGAAGCCCGCATCGCCTCGCTCAGACGACGTTCGAGCTCGGCATCGCTGAGCCCTTCGCGGCGCCACTCCAGAAGACCGGAGTTGTAGGTCGCCTCGAGGTGACGAGGGTCGATGCCGAGCGCCTCACGAAAACTCGTTCCCGCCCGGCCCTCGAGGCCGAGAGTGATGAAGGACACGGCGCGGTTGTTCAGCGAATCGGCGAGAAGCTGTGTGCGTTGGGGTTCGGGCCGAGGATAGGGTCGACCGGTCACCTCCCGGTACATCTCGACCAGCCAGCCGCGCAACAACGCGAAAGATCGCGGTCTCTTGGAGGGTTCCTTGGCGATGCACGCCCGGAGGAGGGCAGCGAGGCGGGGTGGGAGTTCCGGCTCGAATCGCAGGGGATCGGGCGGCTCCTCACGAAGGTGGAGCCGCATCCACCCGCTGAGATGCGCCTCGCGCGCCTGAGAAACCGAGTCGGCGTCCAGGACGAAGGGACGCCGTCCGCAGAACAGCTCGTAAAGCATGCAGCCGTAGGCGTAGATGTCCGTGGCGATGGTGCCGCGCAGCGACTGACGCCAGAGCTCCGGCGCCATGTAGGGGGGCGTCCCGACCAGGCCTCCCGCGACGGTGACCGTCTGCCAGCTCGCGGTGACCGTCGTGTCGGTACGCCGTCCCAGATGCGGGAGCTTCGGTTCCACCTGTGTTCTCACGTCGTCTTTGGCGATCTCCTCCGCACCCTCGGCGCGGACGAGGCCGAAATCGGTGACCCGGGCGACACCATCCGATGTCAGGAGCACATTGCCGGGCTTGATGTCGCGGTGAACAACTCCCTTGTGCTCGACGCCGTCGGCATCGCTCCACAAGAAGCTGTGGGTGTAGTCGAGCCCGCTCGCGATCTGAATCGCCACGTCGAAACGAGCCTCGAGTGCCGGACGTGGCTCGCGACGCAGCCACTGGCCGACGTCACCGCCGTCCACGTACTCAATGAAGAGCCGCGGCATGCCGCCGATCTCTTGAAGGTAATACGCGGAGCAGATGTTCGGGTGGACGCCGAGTGCGATCCACGACTCGGCCTCGCGTTGGAAACGGGCGCGGCCGTCCGCGGTTGCCAGCACCGACGGCAGAGGCGTCTTCACCGCCACCATCCGCTGCAGCTCGCGGTCGAAAGCGATCGCCACTACCGCCATGCCGCCGCGCGCCACCTCGCGCACTTCGTAGCGACCGTCGACCACCGTCCCGGTCAACCAACCGCGGCCATGGTCGGCTGATGTCAGGGTGGCGAAAGAAGGCGGGGCAGCGGCATCCTCCGACGCGTACCGGGTCGCCCGGCCGGCTTCCGACGGTCCTTCAACAATCGGTGCGCTCGTCGGCGGTCGTGGCACCGAGTGGGCCTCATCAAGGGCCGACAAGGCTCGCTCCCGCCATCCCTTCGCGGTAGCCGAGGACGGGTCAATCTCGAGGCAGCGGTCGAGGGCCGCCAGCGCCTCACGATAGCGACCGAGGTGCACAAGACAATAGCCTTGATTCAACCACGATCGCGCGTGGTCCGGAAACCGCTCGCACCACTGCTTGAGCAGAGGGAGTGCATCGCCCCATCGCTCGGCTTTCAAAGCCTCCACGATATCGCGTTTCAACTGCTCGACATGTTTCTCCATGCTCAGACAAGGATACCGCGTCATCGGACCATCCCGATCTCCGGAGAAGGCTCGGGGCTATGGGGCTATGGGGCTATGAAGCTATGGAGCAATGAGGTGTATGTCGGAGGGACCAGGCAAGAGTCCCTCGAGCTCCGTGCAATGCCGCCTCTTGTCGATGTCGCCTTGCGGATTTGAATAAGCCGCAACCACAAAGACACGAAGGCACAAAGGATTTCACCCAGAAAGTCTTCTTTGTGTTTTTCTTTGTGTCTTTGTGCCTTTGTGGTTGTGACGTCTCTACGGCCGCGCAATGCTGCGATGTTCTCATTCACTTCTCTTGACCCTCGACCCGTATCCGAACGAGGGATCGGAGGGATTCTGGGCAATAATGTCGTGCACGGGGGACGGGATGCGTATTACAGGGAAACGGCGAGATATTGAGATCGCGGGCTCGAGGATCGGTATCGCCCGCAACCCGGACGGCGTGGTGAAACTGTGGGCCGACGACGATCTCGCGCTCGCGCGCGGGCTTGGTTTCGCCCACGCGCAGGATCGCCTCGTGCAGATGATGGTGGTGCGGTTGGTCGGACAGGGCCGGCTGTGCGAGTGCCTGGCCGACGACGACGATGCGCTCGAAATTGACATCTTCATGCGCGAAATGGGGCTGTCCAGATACGCAAAAGTCGAGGCACTCAACGCTGCTGCCGAGGGGCGCTCACTCGGCGAGGCCTACGCAGAAGGAGTCAACCACTGGCTCGGTACCAACCGGCGTCCGATCGAGTTCATGATGGTCCGCTACGACCCCCCGTGGTGGACGATTGCCGACACCATACTGACCATCAAGCTCATGTCGTATGTCGGCCTCGCCCAATCTCAGCAGGACATGGAGAAATTCCTGATCCAGTCCATCCGCGGCGGCGTTCCGGCAAAGAGTCTTGCCAAGCTCACCACTCCCCACCTCGACAGTTGCGACGAGACGACGACGGGGTTGATCGCTCGGCTGCGGTACGTGCAGCCGTTGTTGCCAGCGGCGTTAAGGTTTCTCGGCGCGCTACCGACCCTGATGGCGAGCAACAACTGGGCCGTAGCCGGCTCTCGCACCGAGTCCGGCAATCCGCTACAGTGCAACGACCCCCACCTCGAGTGCAATCGCCTGCCCGCAATCTGGTACGAGGCCATCATGCACACCGGTAGCGACTATCGGATCGGCGCCACGATGCCCGGCGTTCCCGGTCTCGTCATGGGTCGAACTCGGAACCTCAGCTTCGGTTTCACCTACGGCTTCATGGACATGGTCGACTATTTCTTCGAGCACTGCCATGACGGTGCATACCGCCGTGGAGACACCTTTGTGCCCTTCAAGACTCGTACCGAGACCATCGCCCGGAAAGGCGGCGACCCGGTCAAGATCACCATCCGGGAAACCGATGTCGGCGTCCTCGAGTGCGATGCCCGCACACCCGATCTGGAAGATGGCTTGTACCTCAGCCGCGCGTGGTCGGCACACCGGGTCGGCGCCTCCGCCTCACTCGACGCCCTCGCTCGACTGCCGTCTGCGACCACGGTGAGCGAGGCGCAGAGACTCACACGCGAGGTGATGATTTCCTGCAACTGGCTGCTCGCTGACCGACACGGCAACATCGGCTACCAGCAATCGGGCCTCCTTCCCGAGCGCCGGCACTCGGGCCTGTACCCGGTTCCGGCGTGGGAGGAGCGGTGGCGGTGGCGCGGTTTGGTACCGTCAGACCGGCTGCATTCGATTCTCAACCCGTCCGAGGGATTCCTGGCCACCGCCAACAACGAATTGAACCCGGAGGATGGCCTTCTCGTCATCAACCTGCCGATGGGTTCGTACCGCGTCGACAGGATCCGGGCCCTCTTGAAGGCATGCGAGACCTGCACCCTCGAGGACATGCAGCGCATTCAAAACGACCTCTACTCGCTTCAGGCCGAGCGCTTCATGTCGGTGCTACGGCCGCTGCTGCCCGACACCTTCGCCGGCCGTCTCTTCGGCGGATGGGACTGCCGCTACGACGCCGGCTCGCGCGGCGCCACCCTCTTCGAGACCATTTACCACGCGCTTCTCGCCGAGGTCTTCGGCAAAGGCCTTTTCGGCGAAGAGGCGTGGAACGCGACGGTGTCGTCGACTGCCATCCTCGCCGATTACTATCACCTCTTTGACAACGTCCTCCTCGGCGACGATCCCTCGTGGTTCGGCGACGAGGGCAGGAATGGTTTGTTGAGCCGCGTCCTCGGCGAAGTTCTGACTGACGTCGATCTCGGGGCGATTTCCCCCTGGGGACGGCAACAGCGGATCATCATGAAGAACATCTTCTTTGACGGCCGTCTGCCGCGGTGGTTCGGCTTCGACCACGGTCCGATCGAACTCCCCGGTAATCGCGCCACCGTTGTCCAGGGTGGCATCTTCACCGCCCACGACCGGCAGACCACCTTTACCCCGTCGTGGCGCTTCATCACCGACCTCGGTGAAGACCGGGCCCTCACTGCCCTTGCCGGAGGGCCCTCCGGCCGCCGTACCTCACGGTGGTACAAGACTGATATCAAACGATGGCTCAGCGGCGAGTACAAGGTCCTTCAGGCCGACAACGACGAATAATCCGTTAGAACGTTGAAACCTTAGAACGTTAAACGTTGAGCCTTGTACGTCCCTGCAACTCGGGTGGGGCGGTGGAACGTTCGAGCGTGAAACGTTCGGCTCATCCGGAATTTGATGGGATCGAGTTTTGGAAGTTCCAATTGGCTGTTGCAGCGACAGGAACAGCTACCGACCGCAGGGGCAGCGAACAGCGTCCGCGGCAGCGGCCGGGGCAGCGAGCAGGGGTCGTGACGACGGCATGGCCACCTCCGGGTCGTTCAGTTCGATCAAGTCCGCGCCATGACCTGGCGTTTGCTCAACCCAAGGACCTGATCGAAGGTCTCCGCGCCGGTCCGTCCGGGTGCTGCCCCTGTGGACTGCCCCTGACGCGGTCTCCGGCCGCTGCCGCTGTCCCTGACCGCCGTTCGATTGAAGGGAGCCTCAGACCAGAGGAGGGGGTGGGAAAATTCCGAATTCCGAATTCCGAATTCGAAATCGGTGGTTTGCCACCCCACGCAATTCCGGAAGAGCCCAACGTTCTAACCTTCTAACGTTCCGCTCTGCTAGTTCACGAGCTCGGCCGAGTTGCCATTTGCCGGGAGGCTCGGAGGCGGCGGCCGGATTGGCCGTTTCCGTTGCGGGCCTTGGCGTCGAACTCGTACTCGCACCAGCCGCGCCCCAGCAGCTGTCTCAGCCCCGCGCGGGTGCCCGCCTGCGGGTCGACGGTGAGCGCCGGCGGCGGCACCAGACGGGCGCGGAAATGCCCGCGACGCAGGAGCTCGAAACGCACCGGCATGTTTCCCGAGTGTTCGAGAAGATACTCGCGGACGGCTTCGAGGCGGTCCTCGTCCATTTCGTCCAGATCGAGCACGACGCGCAGCGCCGCGGCGCGCCGCGAATCAATGCCGTCGAGGGCAACGATTTCGTCGGCCACCAGCTCGACGTGGTCGCCCTCACCCTTGAGGGTCGCCACGACCAGCACTGACTCACCTTCCGCCAACAATCGTTCGTGGGTCTCGAAAACGTCCGGGAAGGCAACCACGCGGACGACGCCGCCCGGATCCTCGAGCTGGAATACCGCCATTCGACGGCCGTGGTTGCGGCCCTCCCTGCGGATCGGCATGACTTTGAGGGCGGTCACCAGACCGCCGACCGTCGCATGCTCGGCGCCGGCCGCGAATTGTCCCGCCAGCTCCGGCACCCTGCAGTCGGCAAAACGGTCGAGCTGCTCGTTGTACGCGGCAAGCGGATGGCCGGTGAGGTAAAACCCGAGCACCTCTCGTTCCCAGGCCAGACGTTCGCTCCGGTCCTCGTGCTCGGCGTTTCGAAGCTCCTCCTCGACACCCTCGGACGGCATGTCGTCGAACAGGAAACCCTGGCCGAGCTCGCGCTGCTCACGCTCGCGCGCCGTCAAATCCAGCAGCCGGTCGAGGTTTTCGAGCAGCCCCTTGCGGGAGACGCCAAATGCGTCGAAACAACCGGCTTTCGCCAGACACTCGAGTGCTTTCTGGTTCATCGAGCGAGCCGGCAGTGACCGCAGGCATTCAGTGAGCGAGGAGAAATCACCAACTCGATCGCGCGCCGCGAGCAGCGGTTCGACGGCCGCGAGGCCTACTCCCTTGACCGCCGCCAGTCCGAATCGAATGCCCGTGCCCTCGACCGTGAAGAACGGCATCGAGGTGTTGATGTCAGGCGGCAGAATCTCGATGTCCATCTGCCGGCTGCGCACCAGGTACTGGCCGAGCTTGTCGGTGTTGCTGACCTCCGAGGTCAACATTGCGGCCATGAAATGCGCGGGGTAGTGGGTCTTGAGGTAAGCGGTGAGGTAGGCGACATGGGCGTAGGCCACCGAATGCGACTTGTTGAATCCGTATTTGGCGAAGGGGACGATCTGGTTCCACAGCTGCCGCGCCTTGTCCCTGGGGTGGCCCTTCGACAACGCGCCCTCGACAAAATTCTCACCCTCGCGATCGATGATCTCCTGAATTTTCTTGCCCATCGCCTTGCGGAGGGTGTCCGCCTTGGCAAGCGAAAATCCGGCGATTTCCACCGCGATGCGCATCACCTGCTCCTGGTAGACGATGATCCCGTGAGTCTCGCCAAGAATTTCCTCGAGCTCCGGGAAGATGTAGGTGATGGTCTTGCGACGGTGCTTGCGATCCGCGTAGTCGTCGATGAACTGCATCGGTCCCGGTCGGTAGAGCGCGTTGAGGGCGGCGATGTCGAGGAAGGTCTCCGGCTGGACTTTGCGCAGCACGTCCTTCATTCCCGACGACTCGAACTGGAAAATACCGTCGGTGTCGCCACTCGAAAAGAGTGCGTAGACCTCTGGATCGTCGAACGGTATATCGGTCAGGTCGAGGTCCGGGTTTTCGGTCTGCCGGATGGACTTCACCGCATCGTCGATCACGGTCAGTGTCCTCAAGCCCAGGAAATCCATCTTGAGGAGGCCGAGCATCTCGACATCGTCCTTGTCGAACTGGGTCGTCACCTCGCCGTGCGAGCTCCGGTTGAGCGGCACAAGGTTGACGAGCGGCTCGGGCGCAATCACCACCCCGGCCGCGTGCACCCCGCAATGCCGGGCGAGTCCTTCAAGACGGCTCGCGGTTTCGACCAGCAACCGCACATCCTCATCACCCTCCGCCAACTCCCGCAGCTGCGGAGAATCCTTCAGCGCCTGCTCGATCGTGATATTGAGCTCTTCCGGTATGAGCTTTGCGATGCGGTCCACATCTCCGAACGGCATCCCCATCACGCGCCCGACGTCTCGCACCGCCGATTTCGCCTTGAGGATATTGAAGGTCGCGATTTGCGATACCGAATCGTCGCCATAAAGCTGGCGAACGTATCCGATGACCTCGTCACGTCGGCGTTGACAGAAATCGATGTCGATATCCGGCATTGATACGCGATCGGGATTGAGGAAGCGTTCGAATAGGAGGTCAAACTCAAGGGGATCGATGTCGGTGATTCCGAGCGAGTATGACACCAATGATCCGGCAGCGGATCCGCGGCCGGGTCCGACCGGAATTCCTTCCTCTCGAGCGTGTCTGATGAAATCCCACACGACCAGGAAATAGCCTGGAAATCCCATTTTGCGGATCATGTCCAGCTCGGATTCCAATCTCCGCTGGTACACCTCTACACCGTGCCGTCTGGCGCCATGTTTCTTGAGCCGACCCTGGAGCCCTTCCTGCGCCTTCTCGGCCAGAAAAACCTCGAGCTTCATGTCGTCCGGAATGGCGAATTTCGGGAGATGAAGAGAGTCGGTATCGAAGCGGACATGACAACGTGAAGCGATCTCCACCGTGCGCTCACAGGCGCCCGGATAGTCGGCAAACAGCGCGTGCATCTCGGAGGGGGATTTGACGTAGAACTCGGCATTGTAGGCGTAGCTGCGTTGCAGGTCTTCAAGGTCGCGGTTGAGTCCTATACCGAGCAGAACGCGATGGGCGAAGGTGTCGTCACGCTCGTGGAAGTGGCAGTCGTTGGTCGCCACCAACGGGAATCCCAGTTTCGCCCGAGACCTCCACCATGCCCTCGCGCACGAAGGCTTCGTCGGCCGTGCCGTGATCCTGGATTTCGAGGTAGAAGCCGTCATCGCCGAAGATATCGCGATAGCCCTGCGCCGCCCGAAGCGCAGCCTGACGATCTCGGCCCAGCAGCAACCGCGCAACCTCCCCAGACAGACAGGCCGAAAGGCCGATCAAGCCCTCGCTGTGTGAGTCCAACAGTTCCTTTGACACCCGGGGCTTGTGGTAAAAGCCGTCGAGATAGCCCGCGCTGACCAGCTTTACGAGATTCGAGTACCCGGTGTCGTTCTCCGCCAGGAGCACCAGGTGATCGTAGGGTCTGCGGCGACCGGGTACTGGATTGCGATCGCGGTGATCGCCGGGGGCGACGTACACCTCGCAACCGATGACCGGCCGCACCCCGGCCTCGATCGAAGCACGGTGAAACTGAAATGCGCCAAACAAATTGCCGTGGTCGGTGATAGCCACCGCCGGCATTCCGAGGCGCGATACCTGGGCGGCAAGGTCGGGGATCCTGATCGCGGAGTCGAGCAGAGAGTAGTGGGTGTGGAGGTGGAGGTGGACGAACGGATGGGACTCGGAGTGCCGGCTCATGACGCCATCATAACCCGCCGCTGCGGCCGCCGCAGGAATGTTTTCGTCGCCTTTCCCTCTCAGACCCCAGGCCTTCCGATGAAAAGGAAATCCCCCGAATAACGGCCCGCTCAAAAACACTCATATGAGGGCAAGAAACCCAGACTACGAATATCGACTTCGAGAACGATTTTTATTCATATCTCGAATCCATGGTCGCCTTTTCGATTTTTCGTAGTGTTTTTAATGAATCCTGGACACAACAATCTCATTCTTTTTTCTCAATTCTCTTGACATCGTGAATCCCTTGCGAGATTCTATTGATGAAAAGTCGAGGTAAATGGAACTTTTTCGTCGGCATTCGGGGAACGGAACTCACGACCTAGAGACGCAAATCCGTGTCTATCGGTCGCATGCTGTACGTGCAATTTCGGAAGAACGATGGGAGGTTGCCGAGATCTTTCTCGACCGGATTCTGGCCGTCGACCCAAGACACACAGAGACCTGGTTGATGAAGGGACACCTGCGCCATCACTGTCGTGAAGACGAACAAACAGCTGTCGAATGTTATCGCAAAGTGATTACTCTTTGCGGGCCTGAATCACCGCATCCACACGCACAAAGAGCCCGCACCTCTCTCGGAAGACTCCTCTCGGTCTGGAGCTGATCCGCCGCTGTTTCAATCCCGTCTGAAGGTCTCTTGCAAGAAGGTTCCACGTACGAATCCAACACTGCCAGTTGGCTGAATCTCGGAATTCCCAATTCCTGATTCCTAATTCCTAATTCCTCATTGCCCGTCGTGCTATTCTCCGCGGGTGAAAGCGACGGTCAGCTCCCTCAAGCAGGCTCGCCAGATCCGACAGGTATTCGGTCCCGTCCTCGACCGTATCAAAGAGGTCGACGACTTCTTTGAACGCGAGTTCGAACGCGCCCAGCCGATGGTGCGGGACGTTGCCACCTACGTCCTCGGAAGCGGCGGCAAGAGGTTGCGGCCGGCATTGGTGCTCCTGGTGAGCAAGATGTTGGGATACCAGGGCGAGCGTGACGTGCGCTATGCCGCCGTCGTCGAGATGATCCACACCGCCACCCTGATCCACGACGACATCATCGACGGCTCGGATCTGCGAAGGGGCCAGCCGACGGCCAACAATCACTGGGGAAACCAGACCACGGTGCTGGTCGGAGACTGGCTCTACACCCGCACCATGGATCTGTGTCTCGAGCTCGGCGATGTGGAGGTTATGAGGGTTCTGACCTCGGCGACCTTGCGAATGACTGAAGGCGAGATCATGGCGGATCAGGTCCGGGGCCGCCTTGACATCGACGAATCGACCTATATGAACATCACGCGGCGCAAGACGGCCGAGCTCTTTGCCGCCGCGTGTGCACTGCCCGCGTTGTTTCAGGCAGCCACGCACCACCTCACCGAACGCCTCCTCGATTTTGGCCGCAGTGTCGGAACCTCGTTTCAGCTGGTCGACGATCTGCTCGATTTCACCGCCGCCCGGTCGGATCTCGGTAAACCGGTCATGGCTGATCTGCGTGAGGGCCGCGCGACCTTGCCGATCATCCTCCTCCTACCTCGCCTCGATTCTCGGACCCGCGGGCGGCTGCAGAAGGTTGCCTCGTCGGGTTCGTTCGAAACGATCTCCGAGGACGAGGTCCTGGAGATCCTGCGGACGTCGGGAGTGTTCGAGGAGGTCCGGCAACGCGCCCACACCTACGCCGATCGCGCCGTCGCACAGGCCGATGCCTTTCCGCACGGGCCCGAACGGGACGCTCTCATCCGCGCCAGCGAAATGCTGATCGACCGCGGTATTTAGCATCCACCCGCCCACCCAGGACGTTGAACGTTCCACGTTCAAAAGTTTGAACATTTCCACCCACCCACCCAGAACGTTGAAGCTGAGACTTTCCAAGTTTTTACGTTTGTCAGCGATACGTTCGAGACCGGAATGTGCTTCCGGAACCCACGAGCCATCGGCAGGGTCGCGCAGCCGTAGAGACGTCACAACCACAAAGCCACGAAGACTCAAAGAAAAACACGAAGAAAATCATCTTGGTGGAATCCTTCGTGTCTTTGTGTCTTTGTGGTTGCGGTTCATACAAAACCGCAAGGCGATACCGACAAGTAAGGTGTCTGCAAAAAGCTCAATTCATACCGCCCCCACCCACCCCCGGCAGTGCAAGACCAATCGATGAACGTGTAACGTTTTAACGTTCTAACGTTTTAACGTTCGTCCGCAATGCACTCGAGCCCAGGAGGCGGCTCGGGCAGCCACTGGTCATCGTTGGGGGCTTTTGCTTTTCGCCAGTCCGAAAATGCCAGCCGGTTGGTCGCACCCTGAGGGTCGACCACGACGACGACAGCCGGAAGATCGTCCGGGCCGAGCACCACCTCCACCCGATCGACGCCGCCGGGTTCACGTGGGACCAGAGTGAATCCCCGCTCACCAAGCCCGAGCACCGTGAAACGGTCGACCGAGCCGGCGGGGTCGAGCACCGCGGCCAGCGGCACCCGCGACCACTCGTCGTCGTCAAGTTGATGGTCGTCGCAGCTCGGAACCTCGAGATCAACCAGCCTCACCCGTCGTCCCGCGAGCCCCATCATCTGTTGCACCGGCTTCCCGGCGCGAAACAGCGCCCTGTCCGGCCACGCGACAGTCACCTCGCCTACGATCTCCTCACCTGCGCCCATGCCGGCGGCGACGTACTCCTGGCGGTAGTCGGCCTGCCACACCGGGGCGCCGCGCAGAGCAGTGCTCAGAGCCTCGATCGAGTCCATTCCGGATCCCTGGGCGAAATCGCCCGCAGCGATCGTCATCGACATGACGACGACCAGGGCCGGGATCCGCATTCGAATCAACCTTCGAGACTGAGAGTGGTGATGGAGCGGGCAACAACAAAAACCTTGTCGTTGTTGCTCTCCGGCGAAGTCGGATAGAGGAAGAAGCCGCTGTCCTCCATCCGGTACTCGTGCACGATGCCGTGGATGATCTCGCCGTCGAAAAACTCGACCCGCGCCGGCGCGCCTTGTGGATCCTCACCGACGCGGGCTCCGATCTGCATTTCGGCTTCGCGACGGCGCGGGTCCTTGAGGAAGAACACTGCCTTGAGATCGGAGATATTGACCTGAATCTTGTCGCCATCGGCGCCCTGCGCCTGGACCGCGAAATCCAGGGGAGTGAAGTTCCTGGTCAGAAAGGCCCGCGTGAGGTGACCGTCACGAAATCGGAGCACCACTTCCTGTTCTGTCACCTCCGCCACTTTGACCCCCCGGTTCGAGCCCATTTTGCGGTCCCCCCATGCTAGCCCGGATCCGCATCGTGGTCCACAATCGAAAAGGTTTGAGTTTTGAGTTTTGAGTTTTGAGTTCCCGCCCGACCAATGGGTCCTGGGGGCGGGTGGGGGAAACTCAAAACTCAAAACTGAGAACTCAACACTGATTGCGGCGGGTGATGGGAGCGCCTCAGTGCCGGAAGTGCCGGCGTCGCGTCAGCACCATCGCCATCCCGAGTCGATCGCAGGCTTCGACGACCTCGTTGTCTCGGATCGATCCGCCGGGTTGGACAACCGATCGCACACCCGCCGCGTGCAAGGCTTCGACGCCGTCCGGGAACGGAAAGAAGGCGTCCGAGGCGGCAACGCTGCCACTGAGGTCGTGGCCCATCTCCTCACCTTTTGCGACTGCGATCTTGGCCGCATCGACCCGGCTCATCTGGCCTGCGCCGATGCCGAGGATCCGGTCCTCGCGACCGACGACGATGGCATTCGAGCCGACGTGTTTCACCACCCGCCAGGCCAGCTCGAGCGCATTCAATTCGGCCTCATCGGGAGCCCTGGCGGTGACGACCTCGCGCAGCTCGTCATCCCAGCCCGTGTCCGCCTGTTGGATCAAAAAACCGCCGTCCACATCCCGAACCACCAGCCCGCCAGCCCGAGCCGGTGCGGCCTCGAGCACGCGCAGGTTCTTCTTGCCCGCGAAAACCTCGCACGCCGCCTCGTCGATGGCGGGAGCGATCACGACCTCGGCGAATTGCTCGACAACCGCCTCGGCAAAGGCCCGTTCGACCGGCCGGTTGGCGGCGATGACCCCGCCGAAGGCCGACAAGGGATCGGTGGCTCGGGCCTTGAGGAAGGCCTCGACCATCGACTCATCGAGACCGACGCCGCAGGGGTTGGCGTGCTTGATCACCGCGACCCCGGCGGCCGGCAGGTCCCAAACCAGCCGCCACGCGCCGGTGGCATCGCCGAGGTTGTTGTACGACAGCGCCTTGCCCTGGATCTGGCGGGCCCCGGCGAGACCCTCGGCGGGATCTCGACGGGCCAGCACGCCCCACTGGTGAGGGTTTTCTCCGTAACGCAACTCCACATCGCTGCACCGGAGGAGATCGCCGGCGACCTCGGCGGCTGCAGCCGGCCGTTCCTCGCCCATCAGCCTCGGCAGGTGGGCGGCGATCGCGGCGTCGTAGGCAGCGGTGTGCCGAAACGCCTTGACCGCCAGGCGGCGGCGGAACTCGTGGGACACCTCGCCGCCGGCCAGCTCGCCGAGGACGGCATCGTAGTCGGCCGGCTCGACAACGACCGTGACCCGGGCGTGGTTTTTCGCCGCCGCCCGGAGGAGGCTCGGCCCACCGATATCGATCTGCTCGATCGCATCCTCGAGATCCGCGTCCTTTCGGGCGACGGTCTCGCGGAAGGGGTAGAGATTGACAAACACCAGGTCGATTGCCGGAATATCCGCCTCGGACAGCTGGGTCTCGTGGTTGGCGGTCGGCGCCGCCAGAATGCCGGCAAAGACCCGTGGGTGGAGAGTCTTCACTCGTCCGTCGAGGATCTCCGGGAATCCGGTGTGACGGCTCACCTCGAGCACCTCGCACCCGGATTCGCGGAGGGCCCGAGCGGTGCCGCCGGTGGAGACGATCTTCCAGCCCAGGTTTTGCAGCTCGTTGCCGAGGCGATCGAGCCCCGTCTTGTCCGAAACCGAGATCAACGCCAGGCCGGCCATTTCCCCACCCCCGCGAGAGGATTGTACACGGCGACTGAGCCACGAAGGAGGTGAGGAGCAGGGGAGAAAAGGAGAAAAGGGGAAAAGGAGAAAAGGGGACCGCCCACTCGACCAATTTTTCGGATTTCGGATTTCGGATTTCGGATTTTCCAACTACCCCCTTCTGGATGTTTCTTCTTGACGACCCAAACTTCGAAACATCAAACGTTCTAACGTTTGAACGTTTTGACGGCTCAAGGCACCCACTCTCCTTTTCCCCTTTTCCCCTTTTCCCCTTTTCCCTTTCCCCTCTGCCCATCCCGTTCGCTGCTACGATGTCGCCATGAATCTCCACACTCGACTCATCGTCGCGACAGCGCTTCTGGCGGCAGCGTGCTCTCCATCGGGATCGCCGGTTCGCCCCGCCGACTCCGTCATCATCGGCGTCCAGTCGGATATACAGAGCTGGAACCCCTATCTGGCCGAGGATGCCTTCAGCGAGGAGCTGTTGCGTCTCATCTATCCGACGCTGGCGGTGGAGCAGGTCGATTACCAGCAGCATCCCCCGTCCTTCGTCCCTTCGCTCGCCGAATCGTGGGTATTTTCTGATGACGGCCTCAGTCTCACCTTTCATCTGCGCCCGGACGCCGTGTGGAGCGACGGGGTTCCGGTGACCACCGAGGACGTGCTCTTCAGCTGGCGGGCCCAGACTTCCGAGGCGCTGGGCTGGCTGTGGTCGGACATCACGGAGGCCATCGACACGGTGGAGGCGCTCGACATCCACACGGTGAAATACACCTTTAACCGCCGCTACCCCTACCAGTTGATGGACGTCAACGACGGTCCTATTGTCCCGGCCCACGCCTGGGCCGGCATTCCTTTCGAACGCTGGGAGGAGACCGACTGGCGCGAGCTCGTGGTGTCGGCAGGCCCCTTCGTGCCGGGTGCCCATGCCCCCCAGCAGGAGATCGTCCTCGAGCGCAACCCCCGCTACTTCCTGCCGGATCGACCACGCGTCGCCCGGCTCGTGTTTCGCATCGTGCCCTCGAAGACCGCCCTCTTCACCCAGTTGGTGGCGGGCGGGGTCGACCTGGTCAATGACATTCCACCTTCCGAGGCGGCGCGGGTCCAGGCCGACCCCGATCTCGATCTCATTCTTTTTGCCGACAGGTCATACACGCACATCTGCTGGAACCTCGAAAACGAGCTCTTTGCCGATTCCGCGGTGCGGCGCGCCCTCGGTCTGGCGATCGACCGCGAGACCCTGATCGATGCCGTTTACGAGGGATTCGCGCGGCTGTCCCTGGGACCGGTGCTCTCGAACATGTGGGCCTTCAATCGCGAGATCGAAGCGCTTCCCTTCGACCCGGAACTGGCCGCCGAGATTCTCAGCAACGCCGGCTGGACGGATCACGACGGTGACGGCGTTCGCGACCGCGGTGGGCAGCCGTTCGCCTTCGAGATCCTCGCTCCTTCGGAGAGCGAGGTCCGCCAGGACGTGGCCCTGCTGATAGAGCGCGATCTGAACCGCATCGGCATCGCGGTGACGCCCCGCTTCATCGAGTGGGGCGCCGTTCAGGCGGCGATCGCCACTGGAGATTTCGACGCCTTTGTCAACCGCTGGATCGAACCGACCCAGGTCGACCTCGAAGGCATCTGGCACAGTGCGCCACCCGACGAGCCGACCTTCAACTACGGACACTACGCCAATCAGGAGGTCGACCAATTGCTCGACGGAGGTGGCTGCGACCCCGGACTTCGCGGACCAGAAACCTCTCCTCGACCGTATCCAGGCCATCATCGTCACCGACCAGCCCTACACTTTCTTGGTCGAGAACACCCGCCTCGTAGGCCTCAACTCGCGAGTCGGAGGCGCCGACATCAACGACGCGACGATCTTTCTTCAACGTCGAGGATTGGGAGATCACGACACCGCCGTTGGAACGTTAAAACGTTAAACGTTCACCGTTCCGGATGCCCTGCGGTCGTCGTGACTCATGCCCCAGCTTCCAACTCAGAAGACAGCTCAGGTCACCGACGTTCTAACGTTCTAACGTTGAACGTTTTAACGATTCTCCCTTCCCGCCTATAATCCCCCCGTGACCTCGAATACCCTTGGACGCGCATGATGAGACGCATGGCGCTGCGGCGGTTGCTGATGCTGCTGCCACTCGTCTGGCTCGTTGCGACCCTGACCTTTGTCATTGTCCAGGCCGCACCGGGCTCCTATGCCGACATGATCGACAACCCGCGTCTGTCGGCCGAAACCCGCGATGCCGATTCGTGTCCGTTACGGTCTTGATCGGCCGGTTTCAGAGCAGTATCTGAGCTGGCTCCGGGCGGTCCTCAGTGGCGATCTCGGCACCTCGTTTCTCTACCAGGAGCCGGTGTCGACAGTCCTCGGGCGGGCGCTGCCGCCGACCCTGTTGCTCGCCGGTTGCGGGCTGGTATTCATGCTGGCGCTCGGTCTCGTCCTTGCCCTGGCGGCGATGCGCCGGGCGCACGGTTGGGCCGACCGGGTCATCACCATCCTCAGCCTCGGTCTCTACGGCGTGCCGTCGTTCTGGTTGGCCGGTGTGCTGGTGCTCGTCTTCAGCCTGCTCCTGGGTTGGTTCCCCGCCTCGCACATGCACTCGGTCGATGCCTCGAGACTGGGAGGCGGCGCCCGTTTCGCCGACCTGATGCACCACCTGGTGTTACCGGTCCTCTGCCTCGGCCTGGTCGGTGCCGCCGGCACCGCGCGCTACCTCCGCGCCACCCTGCTCGATGTACGTTCTTCGCGCTTCATGCTTGCCGCCCGCGCACGCGGCATCTCCGAGCGGCGGCTGTTGCTGGTCCACGCCCTGCGCCCATCGCTCCTGCCGGTTATCACTCTCTTCGGTCTGGCGCTGCCGGTGCTGTTCTCCGGTTCGGTGGTCATCGAGACCATCTTCTCGTGGCCGGGAATGGGCCAGGTGGCGTACAACGCGGCGCGGGCGCGCGACGTCCCGCTGATCCTCGGCGCCACCCTGATCGGGACGGCGGTGGTGATCCTCGGCAATCTGATCGCCGATCTGCTGTATGCGGTCGTCGACCCGCGGGCGCGGAGCGAATCGTGAAGACCTCGCAGCGTCTGGTGTGGGGGCTCTCGGGCCTCGGAGTCATCGTCCTCGCGTGCGCACTCGGACCGCTCGTGGTGACCGATACCGGCGACGGCGACCCGCTGCACGGGGCGCTGCTGCCTCCCCTGACCTCGGTCACGATCCTCGACCTCTTGGACGGCCGCACCGTGATGTCACCCGACATTGCCCGTGACGGCGCCGTCTATCGGGTCCAGGGGCGCCGGCGCGCCTCAACCATCCCGGTCGACGATGTGGTCAGACGGCGTCAAACACGATTGTGGCTTGGCAGCGACCGCTTTGGCCGCGACGTCCTGCCGCGGCTCCTGCGCGGCGGGCGCATTTCACTCGCCGTTGCCGCCCTCGGCGTCGCCGTCGCCCTGATCGTAGGGCTCGGTGTCGGCCTCGCCGCCGCGACCGGCGGACGCTTCGCCGACGCGGTCCTGATGCGGACTGTCGACGCGCTCCTGGCGGTGCCGCTGCTGCTCCTGCTGATCCTGATTTCCGCGCTCTTCCGGCCCGGTCCCGTGCTGCTGGTCGCGGTGCTCGGTCTGAGCTCGTGGATGGGGCTCGCACGACTGGTGCGCGGGCAGGCGCTGTCGCTGCGTACCCGGACCTTCATCCAGGCCGCACGGGTTGCCGGTACCCGCCGATTCCGGATGTGGACCCTCCACTATCTGCCAAACCTACGGGCGCCCCTCGCTCAGGACACCGCCCTCCGGATGGGCAATCTGGTGCTCGCCGAGGCCACCCTCTCGTTTCTCGGACTCGGCATCCCGGCCACCATCCCGAGCTGGGGCGGCATGGTCGCCGACGGCCAACGGGTGATGCTCGACGGGTGGTGGCTGTCGGTTTTCCCGGGCCTTGCCATCGCGACGTTGGTCATCTGCCTGGCCCTCGTCGGCGACGGGCTGCAGCGGAGTAACAAGGCCAGCGCGTGACCATTGAGAAACTCGGATTTGACTACGGGGTCAAAACTGGGCTCAGTCACGGCAATCAGGAAGCACGAACAGGATCAGGGAACGATTGAATAACCACAGAGTCACGGAGGGCACAGAGCCGCACAGAGAGGTATTTGAACCTCGGCTTCTGACTGGTAGTACGGTCAGTTCAAAGCAGTGACGTCCCTCCAAGGAGCGCCCACGCGAAAAATCAACTCTGTGATTTCTCTGTGTCTCTGTGTCTCTGTGGTGATGCCACCATTCCATGTTCTGCCGTCCAGACGGCCTCACGAGAATGCTACCCTGCGGCGATGAATCAGAGTCATTCCCCCTGGTGCAACACCACACTGATCATATTGGGCGCGGCCGTGATCGCGGCTGTTCCTGCCGGTAGCGAGGAGCCGACATTGAATGACGATATCGCCGCCGTTGCGTCCGAGATCGAGCCGCAGCTGATCGAGACGCGGCGATGGTTTCATCAACACCCCGAGCTCTCGAACCGCGAGCTGATGACGAGCACCGAGATCGCTCGACGGCTGGAAACCATGGGCTACGAGGTGCAGACCGGGGTCGCCCACACCGGGGTTGTCGCGGTGCTCGAAGGCGCGCACCCGGGTCCGGTCGTGGCGTGGCGATCGGACATCGACGCCTTGCCGATCGACGAAGAGGTCGACGTGCCATATCGCTCGACCAACCCCGGAGTCATGCACGCCTGCGGCCACGACCTCCACACCACGGTCGGTCTCGGGGCGGCCGAGGTCCTGATGCGGCTCAAGGATCGGCTCCACGGAAAGGTCAAGTTCATCTTCCAACCGGCCGAGGAGGGACCGCCGGACGGTGAGGAGGGCGGCGCCACGATGATGATCGCGGAGGGGGTCCTCGAAGATCCGAAACCGGAGGCGATCTTCGGTCTGCACGTGATGCCGTTTTTCGAAGCCGACTTTGTCGGCTTGCGTCCGGGTGGCCTGATGGCGGCCGCTGACCGCTTTACGCTGAGAATCCACGGACGCATGACCCACGGCTCGGCGCCCCAGGACGGCGTCGACACCGTCTATATCGCCTCCCAGTTGGTGACCGCGTTGCAGGCGCTCGCCTCGCGTGAGGTCGATGCCCGGAGGTCGCTGGTGGTCTCGGTCGGCAGCTTCAACGCCGGCAAACGCTGGAACATCATTGCCGACGAGGCGGTCCTTACCGGCACCGTGCGCACCCTCGACGCCGCCACCTGGGCCGAGATCCCAGAGCGATTCGAACGGGTCGTCGCCGGGATCTGCCAGGCCAACCGCGCGACCTATGAGCTCGACTACGAGCGGATCGCTCCGGTGGTAGAGAACGACCAGCGCCTCACCGACTTCGCCCGGAAATCTCTCGTCCGCAGCCTCGGCTCCGGGCACGTTCTCGAGATCGAAGCAATCATGGCCTCCGAGGATTTCGCCTTCTTCCAGCAGTCCTTGCCCGGGGTCTACTTCTTCCTCGGTGTCGGCAACGCCGCGGAGGGCTGGACGGATTACCTCCACACCTCCACCTTCCGACCCGATGAGCGCGCCATCGTGGCCGGGGTCACGGCGGCCGCCTCGCTGCTCGCCGGTTTTACGGCCGAAAACCCCCTCCGGACTGCCGAGTGATGTCGCGTGTTGCGATCGTCGGCGCCGGCATCACCGGGCTGGCGGCGGCCGCTTGGCTCGAGCACGATCACGGGATCACGGAATCCGTCATTCTCGAAGCGTCGAACAGGGCAGGCGGCAAGATCCGCACCGAGATCGACGCCGGCTACACCCTCGAGTGGGGGCCGCAGGGCTTTCTCGACAACGCCCCGGATACTCTCGAGCTCGCCTCCTTCCTCGGGCTTGACGATCGAATCGTGCGCGCTGACGAAGCGGCCGCCGACCGTTTCATCCTGCGTGCAGGCAGGCTGCGAAAGCTAGCCACCTCACCGGCCGCCTTCATGCTGTCCGACATCCTGCCCCTCGGCGGCCGCCTTCGGCTCCTCGGCGAGCCCTTTGCGCGTCCCCGACCCGACGGCGATGAGACGGTCTTCGAGTTCGCGCGTCGCCGCATCGGCCGCCAGGCGGCCGAGGTACTGGTCGACGCGATGGTCACCGGCGTGTTTGCGGGCGACTCGAAAAAATTGTCGTTGGCCGCGACCTTCCCGAAAATGGCGGCCATGGAGGCCGAGCACGGCTCGTTGACAAGCGCGATGTTGGCAAAGAGGCGGGAGGCGAAAACGGCAGGGACACACTCCGGTGGGCCCGCCGGACCCGGCGGCACCCTCACGACCTTTGCCGGCGGTATGGCGGAACTTCCCGCAGGGCTTGCCGCCGCCGCCGGCCAGCGGTTGCGCCTCGAGCAGCCCGTCCGATCCATCGGACGCAGCGGCGAAATGCACGTCCTGACGACCGAAACCGGCGAGGTCGAGGCGGAGGCGGTGCTGCTCGCTCAGCCCGCGCAAGCGACCGCCGGTGTGATCTCCACGGTTGCGCCGGCCGCGGTCCAGCCGTTGGCGGGGATTTCGACCGCCCCGGTTGCGGTCGTGATGCTCGGCTATGCAAACCGCGAGGCCTTCGGACGCCCGGTGCGCGGCTTCGGCTTTCTGGTGCCGCGCGGCGAAGACGACGATCTTCTCGGTACCCTTTACTGCCACGACATCTTCCCCGGCCAGGCACCGATGGGTTCAATCTTCCTGCGGGCGATGGTCGGTGGCGCTCGGGCGCCGCAGGCGGTGATGCTCGACGACGACGTCCTGCTGGCCCGCGTACGAGCGATGCTCAAACGCGTCCTCGGCGCCGACCCCGAACCCGACCGGGTGTGGAACGTGCGCTGGGAGCACGCGATTTCGCAGTACACGGTCGGCCACCTCGAACGGGTCGCGGCCGCGGAAAAGGCCGCGGCGCGAGCCGGCCTCGAGCTTGCCGGCTCGCCATACCGCGGCGTGTCGGTCAACGATTGCATCAGGCAGGCCCGAGCCGCTGCGCGACGCATCGCGCAGCGCCTCAGGGTTGAATTTTCAATTCTTAATTCTCAATTTTGAATTTCCTCTCATCCACCGGGATTCCGGGGAGGATGGGAGGGAATTGAGAATTCAAAATTGAGAATTGAGAATTGCGCTCATCGCCCTGCGTTGATCACCGCCGCGGCGACCGCAAGCCAGATCAGGACGCAGACGAGCAGCGGTCGATCGGTGAGCAGGGCGCGGGTCGGGCTGCCGCCGAGCTCGTGGCGGTGCAACAGGTAGAGATATCGAAAGAGGCCGTAGAGGACGATCGGCACGGTCGCCAGCAGCCCCTCCGAACCAACCTTGGCGACGGTGTCGGGCGCCACCGTGTACAGGGCGTAGGCGAGGACGGTGGCGCCGAGGACGACGCTGATCGCCTGGTCGACCATCGGCAGGGTGTAGTGGCCGAGAACCACCCGGTGGTTGCCCGCGTCCCCGCCGAGGAGGACCAGCTCGGAGCGCCGCTTGCCAAGCGCCAGATAGAGCGCAAGCAGATAGGCCACCACCAGGATCCAACGCGAGACCGGGACGTCGATCGCGACCGCACCGCCGACGACCCGGAGCACGAAGCCGGCCGCCACCACGAGCACGTCGAGAAAGACCGCCCGTTTGAGAAGCGCCGAATAGAGCAGCACGAGAACAACGTAGGTCGTGAGCACTGCCGGGAACCAGCCACCGAGCCAGACCGAAACCCCAAGCGCCGACGCTACCAGGGTCACCGCCACGGCGATCGCCGTTGCAACCGATACCTCGCCCGAGGCGATGGGTCGATTCTGCTTGATCGGGTGCGAACGGTCGGCATCGCGGTCGATCACATCATTGACCAGATAGACGGCCGACGACGCGGCGCAGAAGGCGGCGACCGCCAGCAGGCTGCGCAGCCACGCGTGTTGATCGCCGATAAGACCCGAGAAGACGATCGGCGCAAGCACGAATCCGTTCTTGAGCCACTGTTCGGGCCTCAGACTGCGGATGATCGCCTTCATCGCTCCATTCTATCCGTGCCCGACTCCGTTTCCACTCTTCGATATCAGTGCCCTCACCTGGTGTGCGACGAAGACCCCGATCCAGAGCAGAGAACTCACGATGTGGACCCAGATCCAGATCTGCCGCCACCACGGATCGACCGCAGTCTGCAGGAGGTAGCCCGAGGCCGTCATGGGCAGAAGGAGAATCATCAGGCCGACACCGGCTGCAAGGTTGGTGCGCCCATTCTTCAGCTTGCCAAGCACGTGCGAATTCCAAATCAGACCGATCACGAAGATCAGGATCGGTGCCGCAAGAACGTGCAGGTGCTGGACAGTCGGCTGCCACGGGTGATTGACCACCGCCCACTCGTCTCCCGGTTCGACCAGGTAGCGCATCCAGGCGTAGGCGAGACCGGTCCCGGCGACCGCCAGATTTGCGACTTGAAGCACGATCAGCTGGGGCCGGTTCACGGAGCGCTCCCGGCCGTTACAACCCGGTGGATCGCCAGCACCCGGCGCACGGCCTCGGTGGTGGCGCGGGCGGTGAGGGTCGCACCGGTCACCGGCCGGATATCGCGTTTGAGCGACAGATCATCATCCAGCTCCTCACCGTCGTATTGGTGGTACCACCCCTCGCGCGGCATGTACTCCACGGGCTCACGAAAAACCACCACCTCCACCCGGCCCACCGCGCCGGCAGGAGTGACTACGATCATCAGGGTCTCCGGCAGGGTCCGCACCCGGTGGGTGTCCAGATAGGCGTGACCGACCACAGCGCCGCCGGCGTCGGTGGCTGTGTACCTGGTCACGAGGGCGCTCGGCAGCTCGGCGCCGCTCAGTTCGAAAGCCTCCTGCAGCTGGTCCTCGGTGAGGAACAAGGTCTCCCGTCTGGTCGTCGCCCCCGGGAAGGCCAGGGCCAGGGCCTCCTCCACGGACACCAGCACCGTCGCCGCGGCCGCAACCGCGAGCAACGTCGCGGCCACCACCGAAATAAACGAGACGAGTCGGGATTTGAACACCGTCATCTCAGAAGATGTAACCCAGCCCCAGGTTGAACTGATCGACACCGGTTCCGGCCTCGTTGTCCACGTTCAGGTACTCGGCCTTGAAGATCAGTTGTGGGATAGGCTGGTAGGCGAGCCCGAGGGTCAGCAGGGTCTGGTCATTGGCCGGGTTGGCGCTCCAACCATCGGGGACGTCCTCCTGCGTGTCGAGCCGTTCCCACCGCAGATAGGGAATGAGCGAGCTTCGACGGTCGTCGGGGAGAACATCGTACCCGGCCTCCAGATACCCGCCGCGAAGCCTCTCGCCCACCGACTGGTTGCCGATGAGACCGAGCGCCTGGTTGAGCTCGGCCACGTCATCAAGCGTCGCGCCCGTGTAGAGGCCCCGCAGCTTGAGACCGCGATAGCGGTACTCGGCGTGGAGGTCGACGATGGTGGTCCCGACCGGGATCGATTCGCCGGTTGTCGGCCGTCAGGTTCTGGCCCGAGTCGCCGATGTAGCCGGCGGCACCGACGATCAGCCCCGGAACGCCGGTGAAGTCGAGACGCCCCACCCACGCGAAGTCCTCGGCCTTGGCCTTGGCGCCCTTCTGGCGGCCGCCGCGCAGTCCCTGGGCGGAGAAGCCCGCGGCGTCGAGACCGTTGACCACGTAGGTCCGGTAGTCGAATGCCACCGAACTCGCCCCAGGCGCCGACGCCGTTCTCACGCCAGGTGGTGGGTATGATCACCTGCTCGGTCACGGGCCGCGTGGCACCGAGATAGACGGTGGGTTCGTGGAGCTCGTTGAGCCAGCCCATCGGCAGCAGGACGAGACCGGCGCGGAGGTTGAACTGATCCCGGTAGAGGTAGTCGAGGTAGGCGAACTCCACCGACACCGAGCCGCCCTCCGAAGTCGAGGCGTGCTCGAACTCGATCTCGGTGTTGAGCACCCAGCTGTCGGAGAACTTGTAACCGACGTAGAGCACGGCGCGCAGGAAATCGAACTGGTCGACCTTGGCGCTGGCGCTGCCGTCGTCCTGCTGGTCGTCGTAGAGCTGGAGCAGGGCCTCACCGTAGCCGCCGATCGAGACCCCGTGGTCCTTGTGGTAGACCTTCGCCGCCGCCGGGCCGAGACCGTAGGCTCCCCACCATCGGTCGGCTCCACCTCCGGCGCCGCTTCGGCGAGCTTGAGGTCTTCCACCTCTTCGGCGAGCAGCTCGAGTCGCCGTTCGACCTCGGCCAGCCGGTCCTCGGCGAGGCCCATCGCGCGCAGCTCGGCAATCGCGGCCTTGAGTTCTGCGACCTCGCGCTCGAGCTTATCAATCCTGTCGCCATCGGGGGTCTGCGCGGCGGCCGGCACCGTCATCCAGCACGCGACCCATACAAGAATGAGAAACAATCCGCTTTTCACGAAATTGGGTTGACGCATTTTCATCCTCCGAACGGTCGCAACGAGGTTTTGCTCGTTGTTGTCTACGAGTCTGTAGAGCACGCTCCGATCGCCGGGGGCGCGGTCGGCAGGAACTCCAGGTTTCCGTTCAACACCTCGAGCCGGTCCTCGAGGCCCGGCGTCGCGGTAAATATCGTCCTCATCACCGTCGCGTACGGCGAACACCGCGTCGATTCCGGTCCGCCCGCGCAGCCACGCTTCGCCCCGACGAGGCCCCATCACGAAAAGCGCCGTTGACAGGCAATCGGCGGCCACCGGGTCCGACGCCACCACGGTCACCGAGCCCCAGTCGGGCGCCGGACATCCCGTCAGTGGGTCGAGGAGGTGCCCCCGCCGAACGCCATTGATCAGCACGCCGCGTTCCGAGTTTCCCGAGGTGGCGACCGACCCCGAGCGAAGCCTCAGCCTGGCGACGCCGTGGTCACGGCGGTCGGGGTCGGCAATCTCCACCCACCTCTCCCCGCAGTCGCCGCTCATCTCGACCTGGCCTCCGAAATCCATCACCACGCAGGTGGCTCCGGCCGCAAAGGACGCCGTCGGCCGCCAAGCGCACGGCGATGCCCTTGGCAAACCCGCCCTCCTCGATGCCGAAGTTGTCCACAAGGCGCCGCGCGACCCCCATCCCGAGGAAGAGGTGGTCGAGACCGGCCGTCGCCCGCGCAGCTCCCAACTCGGCGGCAGTCGGCTCCCGGCCCGGTCCACGCAGGTCCCACGCTCGGACGAGGCTCGCGATCCCCGGATCGAATGCTCCTCCGCTCTCCATCCACCAATGCCGTGCCTCGAAAAGCTCCGCCGCCAATTCCCTTGAAAGCGGGATCGTGGTCCCAAACGGGGCGCGGTTGAACAACGCCAACTCGGAGTCGTCGCGCCAGGTGGAGAGCCGCAGCTCGACCTCGGCCACCGCGTGAAGAGCGGCCTCCGAAGCGCCCAACGCCGTCCCGCGGTCGGTCGCCTCGATGGTCACCTGCAGCCGCGTGCCCATCGCCCACACCTGGCGCGTGGCGACGCCCGGAGAAGGATCGCCACCCGCAGCGGTTGCAACCGCCGTTGCCACCGCGACGGCCGCGGCCCACGCGCTAACTCGCGAGGTCGGCGATCCCTTCACCGGAGACAGCGATCGTTTTGGGTTTCGGAATCCCGGCACGCGATAAAACCCTTCTGAAAGACACGCGCTACAGCGCACAAGCCTAGCGATATTAAGCATTTACGGCATTTCTGTCAAATTCACATTCGGGTTCCGAGAGGCCTTGGTCCTCTCAAGATAGGCAGGCGTGAATGGACCAGGAATCGATTCTGTTAGAGTCTGCAGCGGAGCATTTTCAGCGAGGAGCATCGACGTGGGAGAAGATACGCATTTCGGGATTCCGCCAAAGCCTGACATCGCCAAAAACGCCCACATCGGGTCGATGGAGGAGTACCAGCGGCTCTACCGTCTGTCCCTCGACGATCCCGAGACCTTCTGGGCCAGGCAGGCCGAGCGCATCTCCTGGTTCCACCCCTGGAACGCGGTCTACGACCACGATTACGACAACGTGGATTTCGGGTGGTACCTCGGCGGCCGCCTCAACGCCTGCTACAACTGCGTCGACCGCCACCTCCAGAAGCGGGGCGATCAGGACGCCATCATCTGGGTCAAGGACGAGCCTGGAGAGTACGAGCACATCACCTACCGCCAGCTCAAACACGAGGTCAGCCGGGTCGCCAACGTCCTCCGCTACCACGGCGTGCGCCGGGGCGACCGGGTCTGCATCTACATGCCGATGATCCCCGAGCTGGCCTACACCATGCTCGCCTGCGCCCGCATCGGCGCGGTCCATTCCATCGTCTTCGGCGGCTTCAGCGCCGAGTCGATCCGCGACCGCATCCTCGACGCCGGCGCCCGCCTGGTGGTGACCGCCAACGAGGGACTGCGCGGCGGCCGCAAGCTGCGCCTCAAGGAAACGGTGGATCGTGCGGTGGAGGGTCTCGACCTGGTCGAGACCGTGCTCGTGGCTCGCCGCACCGCCGCCGAGGTCAGCATGAAGCCCGGTCGCGACTTCTGGCTCGACGAGGAGTGCCGCCGCCAGCGCTCCACCTGCACCTACGAGTGGATGGGCTCCGAAGACCCCCTCTTCATCCTCTACACCTCGGGCTCCACCGGAAAACCCAAGGGCGTCCTCCACACCACCGGCGGTTACATGGTGTATGCCGCCATGACCCACGAGCTGGTCTTCGACTACCACCCCGGCGATGTCTACTTCTGCGCCGCCGACATCGGGTGGATCACCGGCCACAGCTACATCATCTACGGCCCCCTCGCCAACGGCGCCACCACGGTGATGTTCGAGTCGGTGCCCACCTACCCCGACCCGGGGCGCTACTGGCAGGTCGTGGACGACCTCGGCGTCAACATCTTCTACACCGCGCCGACCGCGCTGCGCGCCATCGTCTGTTCGGGCAGACGACTGCGTGACGAAATACTCGCGGAAGAGTCTGCGGGTCCTCGGAACGGTGGGCGAGCCGATCAACCCCGACACCTGGAACTGGTACCACGACGTGGTCGGCGAAGGCCGTTGCGCGGTCGTCGACACCTGGTGGCAGACCGAGACCGGCGGCATTCTGATCACGCCGCTGCCCGGGGTGACTCCCCTCAAGCCGGGATCGGCCACCCTCCCGTTCTTCGGCGTCAAACCGGTGCTCGTAGACGACGAGGGCAAGGTCATCGAGGGCAACGACGTCAGCGGCAACCTCTGCCTCGAACGCACCTGGCCCGGCCAGGCGCGAACGGTGTGGGGCGACCACGAACGCTTCCACGAAACCTACTTCACCCGTTTCCCGGGGCTCTACTTCACCGGCGACGGCTGCCGCCGCGACGCCGACGGCTACTACTGGATCACCGGCCGGGTCGACGATGTCATCAACGTCGCCGGGCACCGGCTCGGAACGGCCGAGATCGAGAGCGCCCTGGTCGAGCATGAGGCCGTGGCCGAGGCCGCGGTGGTGGGCTTCCCCCACCGGATCAAAGGCCAGGGCATCTTCGCCTACGTCTTTCTCAACGACGACATCCGCGCGACGGCGGACCAGCTCGAACTGGTTGGCGCCCTCAAGGAGCAGGTCCGGCACGTCATCGGACCCATCGCCACACCCGATGAGATTTTGATGGTGAACGCCCTGCCCAAGACCCGCTCCGGCAAGATCATGCGCCGCATCCTCCGCAACATCGCCGCCGGCGAGTACGAGGACATGGGCAACGTCTCGACGCTCGCGGATCCGTCCGTCGTCGAGGCACTGATCGCGGCCCACAAGGAGATTGTCTCCTCCGTTTGACCTCATGCCATCGGTTCGCACGTCGCGATGCCGAACGTGCTAGACTCGCCGGGAATTTGATGAGACCAGGGCTCAGTCGCCATCTCGACAAGCCCCTTCGGAGGACCGTCCTTGAGCCCAAACCCCGACCACCCGGCCGCCGCCGGCACACTGGACGATCTCCGACCCGGAGGCCGGGCGTTGATCGCAGGCATCTCCGGTGACGGCCCGCTGGTCCAGCGGCTGATGCAGCTCGGCCTCCTCGCGGGCACCGAGATCGAGATGATTCGGCGCGCCCCGGCCGGTGACCCGCTCGAATTCCGGGTTCTCGGTGACACCCTCTGCCTTCGCTCCGCCGAGGCGCGGGCGATCGCGGTGCGGCACATCCCGTGAACGCGCACGCAACGAGTCCGCCCGCCCCCGCCGGGGCGACGCTGACGGTCGCCGTATTGGGCAATCCCAACACCGGCAAGAGCACCCTCTTCAACGCCCTCACCGGACTTCGCCAGAAGGTCGGCAACTACCCCGGCGTGACGGTGGAAAAACACGTCGGCCGGCTGCGAATCGATGATATCGAGGTCGATCTCGTGGACCTGCCCGGCACCTACTCGCTGTCGGCGCAATCGCCCGACGAGCTGGTGGCGGTCGACGTGCTCAGCGGTCGCGCCTCCGGTGGCCGCCGGCCCGACGCCCTGGTGGTGGTCGTGGACGCGTCCAACCTCCGCCGCAATCTCTTCCTGGTCAGCCAGGCCATCGACGTCGGGCTGCCGATGGTGGTCGCCCTCAACATGGTCGACGTCGCCGGCTCCCGCGCTGTAAGAATGGATATCGACGAAATAGAACGTCGGCTCGGAATTCCGGTCGTTCCGACCGTAGCCACCACCGGTCGCGGCCTCGCTGAGCTGCGCCACGCCGTCGTTGTTGCAGCAGCCGGGTCACCGCCCACCGCCGGAGTCACTCTGCCCGAGGTCTCCCGGACCGCGGCCGCGCTATCGGCCGAACTCGAAGGTCACGGCCACCATTTCTCGGTCTTCGAAACCGAGCGCGCCCTGATCGACGCCGGCGGTGCCGCCGAGATTCGTTTGAAAGCGGAGGTCGGCCGCGAGCTCGCGGCGCGCCTCGACGAGGCCCGCAGCCAGGTTTGCGGTGAAAAGGCCTTGGCTGCCGAGGAGGCGATCCGACGTTACGCCGATATCGACCGCATCCTGTCCGGAGTGGAAGAACGACGAACTATCGTGACCTGGACCGACCGCATCGACCGCATCGTCCACCACCCGATTGCCGGCACCGCGGTCTTCATTGCCATCATGGCCGTCGTGTTCCAGGCGGTCTTTGCCTGGGCAACCCCGGTCATGGATTTGATCGACGGTGCCGCCTCGGCCATCTCAGGCGTGGTTGTCTCCACCCTGCCGAAGGGCGCGGTCTCGAGCCTCATCGCCGACGGCGCCATCGCGGGCGTCGGCAGCGTACTCGTTTTTCTTCCCCAGATCGTCATCCTCTTTGCCTTCATCATCCTGCTCGAGGACACCGGATACATGGCGCGCGCGGCGGTCCTGATGGACCGTCTGATGCGGCTCTGCGGTCTGTCCGGCCATAGCTTCATCCCGATGTTGTCGAGCTTCGCCTGTGCGGTTCCGGGCATCATGGCCACGCGGACAATCCGCGGCCGCAAGGACCGCATCGCCACCATCCTCGCCGCGCCGTTCATGACCTGTTCGGCTCGCTTGCCGGTCTACGCGCTCCTGATCGCCGCGGTGGTACCACGGCACAAGCTGCTCGGCGGCATGCTCAACCTCCAGGGTCTGGTCCTGCTGGGACTCTATGTTCTCGGTATCGCCGGTGGCATCGGCACCGCCTGGCTTGTCAAGCGCACCATTCTGCGCGGCCCGGCGCCATCATTCCTGATGGAGTTGCCGCCCTATCGAAGGCCGACCATTCGCGCGGTGGCAATGCGTTTGTGGGCGCGCGTCAAGGCATTTCTCAGCCGTGCCGGAACGATGATCTTCGCAGTCAGCCTGGTGGTGTGGGCCCTCGCCTTCTTTCCACGCCCGCCGAGCGTTGCCCAACCATTTGACGCCGCGCGCGCGGCCGTCGCCGCCGATTCTGACGGCGCCGATCTCGATCAACGCATGGCCGATCTCGACCGGCTCGAGGCGGCCGCCTATCTCGAGCAGAGCCTGCTCGGCCGCACCGGCCGCCTGCTCGAGCCGGTGTTTGCACCGCTCGGGTGGGACTGGAAGATCTCCGCAGCGGTGGTGGCGGCGTTTCCGGCTCGGGAGGTCGCGGTCGCAGTGCTCGGCACGATCTACGCGGTCGGAGATGACGACTCCGGAACCAATCTGATCGCACGGCTGCAGAGCGTCGACCAAAATGGGGGCGCACCGGTCCTGACGCTGCCCGCAGCCCTGGGTCTCATGGTGTTCTTCGCGTTCTGTCTGCAGTGCGTCGCGACCCTGGCGGTGATGTACCGTGAGACCAACTCCTGGCGCTGGCCGGTAGCGGCGTGGCTCTACATGACGGCGCTGGCCTGGGGCGGCGCCTGGCTCACCTACCGCGTTGCGGACTGGGTGATCGGCGCCTAACAGCGAAAGGCCAGGACCCACCCCGGCCGAATTGATGACGGCGATCCCCCGGACAGAGTAGGATCGATATGACGTCGAACTGCTGCGGTATGTCTGGCGGCGCGACGGGGAGGTGGCGTGGCCGAGCACGACCGGAGACAGCCGACCTTCGATGACGAGTTCGAGATCGAGGGCAGCTTTCCGCAGCCGACCATCGCTGACTGGCGAGAGGCGGCCCGCCGGTCGCTCGACGGGCGCAACCCGGAATCGCTGACCGTTACGACCCACGAGGGCATCGCGGTCAAGCCCCTCTATACCGCGGATGACCTACCGGCGGAACCTGTTCTTTCCGGACCGGCCCGGCGAGAGCCGTGGACGGCGGCCTGCCCCATCGACCTCAGGGACCCGATGGGCACGATCGCGCGGGTGGTCGAGGCCGTCGACCTCGGTGCACGTGCATTCTGGTTCTGGGTCGACCGGCGGTCGAGCAGCTGGGGTCGGCTGACTGCGGGAACATTCGCCCTCCTCAGAGAGGCCGCGGGCGGGGCGCCGATCTTCCTCGACGGCCGCGCCGCCGCCCCCGCCCTGGCGGCTCTGATGGCCGCATCGACGCGGCGGGAGGGCCACGACCTCGCCAGCCTCGAGGGGGGCTTTGACTTTGACCCGGTCGGTGCGCTGGTCACGGATGGCGCGCTGCCGTCACGTCTCGAACATAGCCTCGATCTGATGGCCGAGACCCTCGACTGGTGCGAGCAGCATGGGTCCCGGATGCGGGCCGTTGCGGTTTCCACCCTGCCCTACGCCAAGGCGGGTGCGACCGCGGTGCAGGAGCTCGCCCTCAGCCTCGCCACCGGGACCGTCTATCTGCGAGCGATGGAAAAGCGGGGTCTCCAGCCCGAGGTGGTCTGCCGCCGGCTGCGCTTCGTAACGGCGGTCGGTCGCGATCTCTTTATGGAGGTCGCCAAACTGCGCGCCCTTCGCGCGCTGTGGGCGCGGGTGGCGGATTCCTGTGCGGTCTCGGGTGATGACCGGTACCCGCCGATCCACGCCATCACCTCACCGCGCTGTCTGAGTGCGCGCGACCCGTGGGTCAACCTCCTCCGCGGCACCGTCGAGACCTACGCGGCGGTGGTGGGGGGCGCCGACGTGGTGACGGTCCTGCCCTTCGATTCGGCGATCGGACGTTCGGACGCTTTCTCCGGCCGTCTGTCCGTCAATACCAGCACCATCCTCAACGAGGAGAGCCACATCGGCGAGGTTCGGGACCCTATCGCCGGCAGTTACTTCATCGAGAGACTGACCCACGAGCTCGCCACCACCGCCTGGGCCGAGTTCCAGCGCATCGAGTTGGCCGGCGGCGTCATGACTCACCTGGCCTCGGGTGCGCTCGCCCGCGAGCTCGCCGACGTCCTGGCCGCGAAACGGCGCGCGGTTTCGACCTTGCGCGAGCTGGTCACCGGCGTCAATTCCTTTGCAAAACTCGACGAACAACCGCTGCTTCGGCCACGGGAACAACGGGACCCCCGCCTCTCGCCCGACGACGAGGCGACCGCGGTCTACCGCGCGGTTGGCGCCGAACGTGGAACCTTTGTCGCCGCCCTCGAGGCTGCCGACGGCGGCGCCCCGGCCACCGAGATCGTCGATCTGTTGCGCGGCGACGAAGAGACCGAACGCGTCGCTCCCGTCGCCACGGAACGCGAAGCGCGTCCCTTCGAACGATTGCGCGACTCCTCGGACCGGTACCGCGAGGCCCGTGGAGCGCGGCCGCACGTCTTTCTTGCCGCGGTCGGCGGGCGCGCCGAGAATCGGGCAGCCGCGACCTTCGTCACCAATCTCCTGGCATCGGGAGGCATCCCGATGATGTCCAGCGAGGACCTCGACGACGCTGAGACCGCGGCCGACGCTTTTGTCGCCAGCGGATGTCACGCTGCCGTCATTTGCGCATCGTCCAAACGCGCGCCCGAGCTTGTGCCGATCCTCGCCCGGGAGCTGCGGTCCCGCGGCGCCCGCCGCGTGCTCGTCGCGTGTGACCCGGGGACCCACGCAGCCGAGTGGCGACAGGCCGGCGTCGACATCGTCGTCAGGCGAGGTATGGATGTCGTCGCCCTGATTGAAGATCTCCTCGAGGTCGAGGGGGTGCCCGTTGGTTGACACCCGCATTCCCGATTTCAGCAGTGTCGATTTCGTGCCCTCGACCACCGGTCTGGGTGGTGGAGAAACCATGCAGCGGCGTATGACTCCCGAGGGGATCGAGGTGGCGGCCGCCTACGGACCCACCGATCTCGACGGGGTGGGCCACCTCGACACACTGCCGGGACTGCCCCCGTTCGTGCGCGGACCCTACCCCACGATGTACGCCGCCCGGCCGTGGACCATCCGGCAGTACGCCGGCTTTTCCACCGCCGAGGATTCCAATGCCTTTTACCGCCGCAATCTCGCCGCCGGGCAGAAGGGGCTCTCGATCGCCTTCGACCTCCCAACCCACCGCGGCTATGACTCGGACAACCCGCGCGTACGCGGTGACGTCGGCATGGCCGGCGTGGCGGTCGACTCGATCCTCGATATGCGGGTGCTGTTCGACGGGATACCGCTCGGCGATGTCAGCGTGTCGATGACCATGAACGGTGCGGTGCTGCCGGTGCTGGCGCTCTACATCGTCGCCGCTGAGGAGCAGGGGGTCAAGCCGGAGGAGCTCAAGGGGACCATCCAGAACGACATCCTCAAGGAGTTCATGGTCCGCAACACCTACATCTATCCGCCCGAACCCTCGATGCGAATCGTCGCCGACATCTTTCGCTTCACCTCGGACCGCATGCCCCGCTTCAACTCGATCTCCATCTCGGGCTACCACATGCAGGAGGCCGGCGCGACCCTCGACCTCGAGCTCGCTTACACCCTGGCCGACGGCATCGAGTATGTTCGCACCGGTATCGAAGCGGGCCTCGACGTTGACTCCTTCGCGCCGCGGATCTCCTTCTTCTGGGCGATCGGCATGAATCATTTCATGGAGATCGCCAAGCTGCGCGCGGCACGGCTTCTGTGGGCCGAGATCATGCGGCGTTTCGGGGCCTCCGACCCCCGCTCCCTGGCCCTGCGCACCCACTGCCAGACCTCGGGGTGGAGCCTCACCGCCCAGGACCCGTACAACAACGTCATCCGGACCTCGATCGAGGCCCTGGCCGCGGCCTTTGGCCACACTCAGTCGCTCCACACCAACTCGCTCGACGAGGCCCTCGCCCTGCCGACCGATTTTTCGGCCCGCATCGCCCGCAACACCCAGATCCAGCTTCAGGAGGAGACCGGGATCTGCCGGGTGGCCGATCCCTGGGGCGGATCGTATTTCGTCGAGCGGCTGACCCACGACCTCGCCCACCGCGCCTGGACCCACATCCGCGAGGTCGAAAGGCTTGGCGGCATGGCGAAAGCCATCGCCGAAGGCCTGCCGAAGAGACGCATTGAAGAGGCGGCCGCCCGCACCCAGGCCAGGATCGACTCGGGACGCCAGACCATCGTCGGTCTCAACCGCTACAAATCCGGATCGGACGAGGAGGTCGAAGTCCTCAAGGTCGACAACACCGCCGTCTACTCGGCACAGGTCACGCGACTCGAGGAGCTTCGCGCCGAGCGCGACAGTACTTCTGTCGAGGCCACCCTCAACGAACTGACCCTGGTCGCGAGCACCGGAGTCGGCAATCTCCTGGCAGCAGCGGTCGAGGCGGCCCGCGCCAAGGCCACCGTGGGTGAGATCTCGGACGCTCTGGAGACGGTCTTCGGTCGGCACCGGGCATCGATCCAGGCCATCACGGGGGTGTACTCTCAAGAGGTGGGAGAGAGCATGGAGGACGTCAAGAAGGCCCGCGCCATGACCGACGCCTTTGCCAAACGCGATGGCAGGAGGCCGCGCATCCTGGTCGCCAAGGTCGGCCAGGATGGCCACGACCGGGGGCAGAAGGTGATCGCCACCGCCTTTGCCGACCTCGGTTTCGACGTCGACATCGGGCCCATGTTCACCACTCCCGAGGAGACCGCCCGCCAGGCGGTGGAGAACGACGTGCACGTGGTCGGAGTTTCGTCGCTTGCGGCCGGCCACCTGACACTGGTGCCACAGCTCAAACAGGAGCTGGTTCGTCTCGGGAGGCCCGACATCGTGATCGTGGTCGGCGGCGTGATTCCTCCCGACGACCACGAGACGCTGCGAGAGGCCGGGGCCGCTTTCATTTTCGGGCCGGGAACGAATATCCCGGAGGCGGCGGTCGAGCTCATCGACGAGCTCACCCGGCACCTCGAGAGCCGTTAGAACGTTCAACGTTGTAACGTTAGAACGTTCCCGCCCGCCCCGGGTAATTCGACACCTACCGATGTTTTTTCGTGCCTCAATTTAACGTTCTAACGTTCTAACGTTTTAACGTTCCGGTGCAGCTTCCTGCGTCTGCCGATCAAACCAGATGATCTCGGTAACGCTGGTCGGCTCGTCGGTGAGCACCATGACCGCACGTTCACCGTCCGTGAACCACGGGTCGCCGGTGAGGTTGCCGCGCGGCGCCTCGGGCGACACGAAACCGACGCCTCCGCCCCGCGCATAGGCCTTCAGCGCCTGGGCGTAGATGAAGTCTTGCACCAGGGTCGCGCGGGTGTCATCCACGTTGGGGTCGATGCGGTGGGTCGTGAGGGTCTTGCTCTTCGTGGTGAAGCGGCTGCCGATGTCGCGGCTGATCTGACCGATCAGCACCGGCAGGCCCCTATAGGTCACCGGCGCGAGCCACAGCCGCAGGTGGTTGCGGTAGTGGATGCTGGAGCGCACCTTTTGCAGCGCGACATCCTGCGCCCGGCCGTAGACGTAGAGGTTGCTGATCGGCGCATAGCGATAGGCGCCGCCGAAGATGCCAAAGACGCCCGTCTTGAGTGCCGAACTAGTGCTCATGGCGGCCGTCGGGTCCCACCCCGAACGGAGGAAGGCCGGCCAGACCGCCTCGGCGTTACCGATAATCACAAGGTTGAGCGGATCACCGGTCTTGGTCCCATCGGCGTTGGTGACGGTGGCAGGTTGCTCCCCAACCCACTTCAGAAACGCCAGAGGCTCCGTAATATCGACGATATCCTGGTCCGGGTAGAAGGTCTCGTAGAGGTCGCCATCCTCGAGCTTGTGGAAGTCGGCGTTGAAACCCGGGATCTCGTTGATGAACTCCACGTGGACCGCGTCATGCTCGCTGAAAACCTCCACCAGCACCCAGCGGACGCCTCGGCTGCGGTTGGTAAACACGAATCCCGAAACCGTCTTCCCGGGCGGGATCAGAAACGGCATCTGGTTTTCGAAGTAGAACCACTTCTTTTCCTTGTTGGCTTCCTTCGACCACCGCCAGTGGGTCTTCTGCGCCACCTCGAGGGGAGCGAAGTACTCGGGGTCGATGCTCCGCGGCATGAACAGCATCTCGTCGTCGGTGTCGTTGGTGATCTCGAGCCACACCGGTTGGATCTTCTTTTTGTACAGTTTGCAGTCGAAGGCGGCTTTGGCCTCCTCGGCGGTCAGGACGACGATCGAAGCCGTGACCCCGTCCTTGGTCTGGGTGTCGGCCCGTTGCTTGAATCCGACCTCGTCCATGGGTGTCGGGCTGAAGGTCCGGCAGCCTACGACACAGGCCAGCGCCGCAGACGAGAGTGCTGCTCGGTGTAAAAGCCTCATGGCGCATTCCTCCTTGATTCCGGGTAGCGGGAGAATACCATCCTCGTTCCCGATGGCGGGCTTCGCCGCGTCAACGTATGATCGAGGAGATAAAGGGTGATGCTGAAACGATGAACTCACAACAAATTCGAATCGATGATGTCGTCAACGGGATTCAGACCGGCGACCGGGCGGTGCTCGGGCGCGCGCTCACCCTGGTCGAGTCGAACCATGCCGGCGACCGGCGCCAAGCGCAGGAGCTCCTCACCACCCTGTTGCCCCTCACCGGCGGCGCTCAACGCATCGGCATCTCCGGAGTGCCCGGAGTCGGCAAGAGCACCTTTATCGAGAGTTTCGGTCTGCAGTTGGTAGAAGCGGGTCACCGGGTGGCCGTACTGGCCGTGGATCCCTCGTCGTCGGTTTCGAAAGGCTCGATCCTCGGCGACAAGACCCGGATGGAGAAGCTCGCCGTATCCGACAACGCCTTTATTAGACCCTCCCCCACCGGCGGATCGCTGGGTGGCGTGGCGCGCAAGACCCGCGAATCGATCTTGGTGTGCGAGGCAGCGGGCTATGACGTGGTGCTGGTGGAGACGGTGGGGGTCGGCCAGTCGGAGACCGCGGTTGCGGAGATGGTCGATTGTTTCCTGCTGCTGATGCTCACCGGCGCCGGCGACGAGCTCCAGGGCATCAAGCGCGGCATCCTCGAGCTCGCCGACGTGATCGCGATCAACAAGGCCGATGGCGCTAACACCGAAACCGCCGAGCGCGCCCGCACAGAGCTCGAACGCGCCCTCGCCATCCTGCGGCCGGCGGGCGAAAGCGGGTGGACGCCAAGGATCGTGACCTCATCGGGAAGCACCGGGGCCGGCCTCGACGAGATCTGGCGACTTATTAAGGAGCATCGAGCGGTGATGGAGGCTGACGGAGAGCTCGAGCGCCGCCGACGACGACAGTCCCTGGGCTGGATGTGGGAGATGGTCGACGAGGGGCTGCGGAACGCGGTCCGCGAGCATCCCAGGGTCGCCATGACATTGGACTCCATTGAAGCCGACGTCCTCGAGGGCCGAACCACCCCATCCGCGGCCGCGGAAATAATCCTCAACGCTTTTGGACCCCCGGAATCAACGTTCTAACGTTCAAACGTTTGAACGATTTCTACCACGGCTGGAACTGCAGCCTCATGAGGAAAATGTTGGCCGCGCCATGGTCCCGCGGGTTGGCATAGATGTAATTGAACTCGACCCGGGAGGTGGCGTTGATGTACCAGTTCAACGAGGCGCTGTAGTCGGAGAGCTCGCCGCCTTCGATCAGCCCGTCGGTGAGGTCGATGGTGGATATCCGGCCGACCACCTCCCATGCTCCGCCGTTTTTCTTCTTGAACGGGTTTCCCCTGGTGTACTTCCGGTCCGGCCGCAGGCGGTCGAAGGTCCCGCTGTTGGTCCTGTAGGGCTTTTTCTCCCCGGTCAGGAACCACCCGAACTGGATATAGGAACCGCCGAACTTCGGATCACCGAAGGATTGCGCCGAGACGTTGCTCTGGATGTACTCGGCCGCCGCCCACAACGGCCCCTGAACCGTGGCGAACTCGAGGCCCCACAGAGTGACCTTGCCGACCTCGAAGTTCCCGGTATCGGCGAGGAAGTCGACGAAACGCGCCTCCGGCCGCGACCGGTACTGGAGGTCGCCTCCCCTCGGCGACCTCGAGCTCAAGGACACCCCGAGGTGCACGAGGTTGCGGCCCTCATTCCTGTACGCCAGCAGGTGGGTGAATCGACCGGTCAGCGACAGTGTTGATTTCGACGCGTTCTGCTCGCTCGACTGACCGAAGGAGAACATCCCGAATGCCCAGCTGAACCGTCCGCTCCGGCCGGAGTTGTGAACCATCCAGCCGAGGTTGGCGCCAGGCGCGATGGTCTGCACCGGCAGCGAACGCTCCATGAAGCCGAGGTTGTACGAGCTGGTCTGCCGCTCGAGGCTGAAGGGTTCGTCCATGAAACCCAGCCGGAGCTTGCCGAGGTAAGCCCCCCACACTTCGAGGCCGCCTTCGGCGCCCTCGACCCACGCATCGTTCAAACCCCAATCGGGACCCACGTCGAACGTGAGGTTGAAGTTGAACTTCCGGTATCGCCCCGCCGAATAGACTCCAAAACGGCGCACACCGAATTTGGTTTCGATCGGCCCATAAATCTCGCCATAGGTCGTGTCGCCGCTGCCGACGGTGCCGTCAAACTGCCCCCTGGCGCCGATCCTGAACTTGAGCGTGTCGTCGAACAAGCTGTAGCGGGTGAGGCCCCGCACGGAGGCCACGAAATTCTTCCATTTCGTCGTGATCGGCTCCTTCTCGATCCCCTCGAGATCGAAGGGTTGGTAGTCGGTGAATGCGACCTCCCCGGGGTTGGTCACCGCTTCGCTCTTTGGTACCTGATCACCGCTCTCCCCGGTCTCTGATGCCGGCGTCGGCGAGGGCGCCGCCGCGCCTTCGGCATCATCTCCGCCACCAGAGGGGGTCGGCGTCGGCCGCCGCTCGTCCGCCTCCTCTGCAGCCGGGGTCGGCGATGGGGTCGGGGTGGGGTTCTCGGTTACCGGCGAGGCGGAGGGGGCGCGAGTCGCGACGGGCGACGGCCACGGCGGCGGGCTCTGGGCTCCGGCCACCGGCGCCAGAAACAACACCGCCGCCAACGAGAACACTACTACCGACAGATCCAGAATGGGTCTGAATTGCATTTTCACCGCGACATCCTATCGCAAATTTCTCAACGATTTGCCGCGAAGCCCGACTGCCGCACCAGCAGCCAGAGAAAGAACGGCGCACCGAGGAAGGCGGTGATGACACCGACCGGCAGCTCGGCCGGGAAGAGCACGAGCCGGGCGGCGGTGTCGCAGAGGGCCAGGAACGCGCCCCCGAAGAGGGCGGTCGCCGGCAGCAGCGTGCGATGGTTCGAGCCCAGGACCAGCCGGCAGATGTGGGGCGCCATCATGCCGACAAAACCGACCGGGCCGCAGGCCGCGACCACCCCACCGACCATCACCGAGGTCGCGAGGAAGAGCACCGTGCGGCAGCGCGCCACCGCGACCCCGCGGCTGGCCGCGACCTCGGTGCCGGTGGCCAGGAGGTCGAGCTCGCGGGCGTGCCAGACAACCACCGCACCGCCGAGAAGCACGATCGGCGTCATGTGCCCGAGAGTGGAGAGGTCGACACCGCCGAGGCCTCCCATCAGCCAGCGGACGATACGGTAGGAGTCACCGAGCGACGCGGTGTACTGCGCAAAGAGGATCACGCTCGAAAAAAAGAACGACATCGCCACCCCGGCGAGCAGGAGCATCGTTGACGGCAGATCGGGGCGCAGCCGGGTCAGCCCCCAGATCACGCCGATCGCCAGCAACGCGCCGGCAAACGCGGCCGCCGAGGTCGTCGACAGACCGACGATGACCATCGACAGCCCGAAGCGGCTGGCCAGCGCGACGCCGAGCGAGGCGCCGCTGGCGACCCCGAGGGTGTAGGGCGTGGCCAGTGGGTTTCTGAAGATCGCCTGGAACACCGCCCCGCCGAGGGCCAGACCGGCGCCGCCGACAAACGCCGCCAGCACCCGCGGCACCCGGATCTGCCAAAAGATGAGCGCTGCCGGGTCGGTGCCGCGCGGGTCGATCAGCGCCGACAGCGGAATCGCCTGCATCCCCACCAGCGGCGTGAACAGGAGCACGACCACGGCCAGGGCTGCAAGCAACGCAAGACGCAGCGACGGCCTCACCATCCGTTCCTCGCCGGCAGCACCAACGGCAACCCGCCATAGCCTCCCGGAATGAGCCGGAAGTCTGCGTCGTAAATCGCCGCCAGGGTCTGGACATCGACCAGATCCGCCGGCGGGCCCGAAAAGGCGACGCGCCCGTCCTTGAGGGCAAGGACGGAGTCCGCAGAGGCGACGATGCTGTTGAGGTCGTGGGTGACCGCCACCACCGTCAGGGACTTCTCACGGTGCAAGCGGTCGATAAGGTCGAGGATCTGCACCTGGTGACGGTAATCGAGAAAGCTCGTCGGCTCGTCGAGCAACAATATCGAGCCGCCCTGGGCCAACGCCGCGGCGATCGAGGCCCGCTGGCGTTCGCCGCCCGACAGCGAGGCCATGCTTCGTCCGGCGAGGGCCGACACCCCGGTCAGCTCCATCGCTTCGACGACCGCGGCGACATCGGCCTCGGTCGGCGCGGCCCAGGTCTTGAGATGGGGGTAGCGCCCCATCTCGACATACGATCTCACCGTGAACTCGAAGGGGCCCGCATCCGGCTGGGGCACGTAGCTGACGGCCCGCGCGAGCTCCCGGCGGCCGAAATCCGCGAGCGGCCGGCCGTCGATGAAGACCCTTCCGGAGACCGGATCGAGAACGCCGTCGAGGCAACGCAGCAGGGTCGACTTGCCGGCGCCGTTGGGACCGATCACGGCCAGGAACTCGCCACCGCCGATCGACAGCGAGACGCGGTCGAGGATCTCGGCCTCACCGAGTCGGACGCAGAGATCTTCGGTGACGATCTTGGGCCCGTTCAATCCCGTCCCCAGTCGAGCTCGGGATGGAGAGCGCGCGCCACGTTTTCCACCAGCTGCGGCAGACGCGGCCCGGGCACCACCATCACGTCACCCTCGAGGATTTCCACCCGGCCGTCGCGGACCGCCCGCAGCTCCACCAGCTCCCGCCAACCCGAACGGATTCCCGCGAGGTCGCGATCCTCGACCCCGGCGATCACGTCGAGGACCACGTCGGGGTCGAGCGCCGCCAGCCCCTCGCGCGAAAGCTCGGGGTACCGCACGACCGACTCCGTGACGGCGTTGACGCCGCCGGCGATCTCGAGGACGCCGTCGTAAAAGGTGTCCGGGCCCGCCGCCCACACCGAGCGCACGGCACCGCCACCGATGTCGTGGCCGACCACCACCACCGCCCGCCTGCGCGGTGCGCTTTCGACCTTCGCCGATATCGCGGCCAGCTGCCGCCCGATCTGTTCACGAAGATTCGCACCTTTGTCCGGCACACCGCATCCTTCGGCCAGAATCGAAATGGACTGGAGCAATGACCCGACGTCATGCTGATCGATCGTCAGCACGAATACGCCGAGCGACTCCAGCCGATCTTCCGTCGCCTCGCTGGAAGGGATCAGCACGACGAGGTCGGGCTCGAGCGAGACGATCGCCTCGAAGTTCGGATCGAGAAAGCCGCCGACCTGTGGCAAGCTCTGCACCTCAGGTGGATTTGCGCAGTAGCGCGTCACTCCGACAACGCGTTCGCCAAGGCCGAGGGCGAAGAGGGTTTCGGTCAGACTCGGCGCCAGAGAGACAATCCGCTGCGGTGGCGAAGCCGAGCCGCGAGCACCGGCCTTCGCCGTCCAGACATCGCCGTCGGCGGCGCAGCCTCCGAACGCCACCAGGACGGCGATCAGCACCACGGCGTGTCGGCGTCGGACCATCGAGCCTCCATACAAAAACCCGGGCCGTCATGGGCCCGGGATGCCGTATTCCATCCACGGTTGTCGATCGTGACGGTCACCCTGTCCGCGAGGGCCGAGCATCACCACCTTCGGGCCGGGTCTTCTGGCTTCCGGATCGTCCTACCAACCGACCCTTCCCGTGATCGTCTCGTCACAGTGGTCTTGTCGGCCTTCGTCCCCGGTTACAGCGGCGGGACCGCGACGGACTCGCACCGTCTTCCCCGCACCCAAGGCCCGTCGAGTGTATCGCTATAGAGCCAACTTCACAACGAACATTCGTCTCAGCGTTCAACCCTAGCCCGCATATCTCACCAGCTTTCTGCTGCGGCCGGCGATGCATCGCACCCAGCGGTGCTTTCTCCGCTCGGGGTGCTCAACGTACTGCTGAGTACGTCTCCGCGCCCCTCGAGTCGAAAACCCCACTGGGCACGGCGCCTCGCCGTCCTCGCGACGAAACCCGGTGAGATATGCGGGCTAGCAACCACCCACCCGTGGACCTAGAAAAGGGGAAAAGGGGAAAAGGCGCAGAGGGGACCACCTCACTCCCCTTTTCTCCTTTTCTCCTTTTCGTAGAGCCCCGGTAGACGGCCGATACGTTCTAACGATCGGTTCATCCGACAACTCGTGAGATCGGAGTTTGGAAGTTCCTATCAGCAGGCGCCGCGACAGGGACGGCGACAGACCGCAGCGGCAAGGTCAGAGAGCAGCGGCCGGGGCAGCGACCGGAGCAGCCATCGGTGTAGAGGGAGGTTGGGTGGTCCCCTTTTCCCCTTTTCCCCTTTTCCCCTCTGCCTCCCCAGGGAGGACGGGTGCAACGTTCTAACGTTTCAACGTTCAACGTTTCAACGTTCTAACGACAAGAGTCCTATCGTATCCAGCGCGTGGGTATCCAGACAATCCGGCTCTCCCACGGGCCCTTGAGAATTCGGATCCGCGCCGCCGCGCCCTTGTCGGCGTATCCGAGGATCCGGATCTCGGTGGCAGCCGGCAGCTCGATGTATCGGTCACTGTCCATCAGCGATCCGACGTTGATCTGCACCGCCCCCTGTTGCAAGGTGACCAACGGGCCGACCCCCTCGTAGTCGAGCGACGCCATCACCGGCCTTCCCGACCCGGTGTCGACGCTCGCGATCTCGCCGACCGCATGCTCGTCGCGGAACAAACCGGCGGCGGCGCCTTCCTCCTTGGGCTGGCCCAACCACCAGACGGCGCCGGCGAGTGGGATCAGCAGCAAGAGCCACGGGAGAAAGCGGGTCGCGCTGCGCTTCGGTGCTTCAATTTCCACCGGCGGCGGACCGGGCCCTTCGGCGACCGCACCTTCGGGTAGCGCCGCCTCGAACTCGGTTCGGCACGAGGTGCATCTGAGCGTCCGCCCGAGATAGCGCTCGTGCACCTGCATGTGCGCCCCGCAGTTGCCGCAGGTGTGGATGTAGCCCGGCATGGTCGTCCCATACCAGCTTAACAGACCACTCCGCCATCGTTATAACGTTCGAACGTTCAAACGTTTAAACGGTTAAACGTTCGAACGTCTTAACGATTCAACGATCGTCACTCCGCGGATTCTGCTCGGTAACGGACCTCACCACCGACGATCGTGTACAGCACCCGGGCGTCGAGGATCTCCTCCGCCGGCACCTCGAGGATGTCCTTGGACAGCACCGTCACGTCGGCCAACTTTCCCGGCTCGAGCGAGCCCTTGATGTCATCTTCGAAGGCGGCGTAGGCCGCGTCGATCGTGTAGGACCGCAACGCCTCCTCGCGCGTCATCGCCTGCTCGGGGTAAAAGTCGGTACCATCGGCAAGCCGGCGCGTCACCGACGCGTAGAACGAAGGAATGGGGTCGACGTCCTCGACCGGTGCATCGGTGCCGTTGGCAATCACCGCCCCCGCGTCGAGCAGATCCCGCCACACATAGGTCTCCACCCGCGCCCGCTCCTCACCGAGTCGAATCGGCACCCACGGCCCGTCCGAAGTGCAGTGGACGCCCTGCATGGCGGCGATCACGCCGAGCTCCTCGAATCGAGGGACATCCTCGGGTGCGAGATGTTGGGCGTGTTCGATCCGCCAGCGGAGATCGCGTCCATCGGGGCGCGCATCGATAAACTCCTGGTAGACGTCCAGAGTCACCCGGTTGGCCCGGTCGCCGATCGCGTGCGAGCACAACTGGAGCCCATTCTCGGCAGCCAGGCGCGCGGTCTCGCGGAGCTCGTCCTCGGGGTAGGTGTTGAGCCCGACGCTGGCCGGAAGGTCAGTGTACGGTTTCAGCAACCAGGCGCCGTGGGACCCGAGGGCGCCGTCCACCAGCCGTTTGATGCCACCAACGGTCAGGTGGCCGTTCCCGACCCCCCGAACCTCGTAGTCCGGCAACCGCTCCGCCAGCGATTCGTTGCTCTCCGACAGCATGACCCACAGCCGGATCGGGAGCTCACCGGACTCCGCCATGCGTTGGAAGAGCTCGACCTGGCGAAAGCCTGCGCCCGCGTCCTGAAATGATGTCAGACCCTTGGCAAGACTCTCCTCGCTGGCGAGCTCGACCATGCGCCGCAGGGTCGCCTCATCCCAACCTCTGTCGATGAGAACGCCCACCAGCTCGTCGGCATTTTCCAGCAGTACGCCGATCGGCCGCTTGGCGGCGTCGCGTACGATCTCACCTCCTGGCGGGTCAGGGGTCGCACCATCGATACCCGCCATCTCGAGGGCGAGCCCGTTGACCATCGTCGCATGGCCGCTGGCGTGGGTGAGCAACACCGGGTTGGCCGGCGACACCGCGCTCAGCGCGTCGTGATAGGGCAGCCCCGAGACATTGGGTTCGGGCGCGCTGTCCCACTTTTCCTGGTGCCAACCGCGGCCGAATATCCACTGACCCGGCTCGGCCTCGGCGACCGCCGTCTCGACCATGGCCACGATGTCGTCGAAGTTCGCAGCAGGCCGCAGATCGAGCTGCATCTTTGCGCGCCCGAGGCTGAGGAAGTGGGCGTGCGCTTCGATCAGACCGGGCACGGCCAACGCACCGCCGAGGTCGATGACCTCGGTGTCCGGGCCGATCAGCCGGCCGATCTCTTTTTCGGTGCCGACCGCTATCAGCTCCTGGCCGCGGGCGGCAAGCGCCCGCGCCTCCGGATAGGCCGCGTCCATGGTGACGATGCGTCCACCGGTGAGGACCAGGTCAGCGGGTTCTTCGGAGGGCGCACAGCCGAGCAGCGAAATTGCGACGAAAACGATCAACAGGCGCTTCATGACCACCTCCGGCGACAGGGTACACCTTTTCAAATTCAGAATTAGGAATGAGGAATTAGGAATTCCCGCCCACCCACCCATTTCGAATTTTGGATTTCGGAATTCGGAATTCGGAATTCGGGATTCGGAATTTCCCCCCACCCCCTCCTCTGGCCTGTGGTTCCCTTCAATCGGACGGCGGCAGGGACAGCGGCAGCGGCCGTGGACCGCCTCAGGGGCAGTTGACAGCGACAGCGCCCGGACGGACCGGCGCGGAGACCTTCAATCAGGCCTTTGGGTTGAGCAAACGCCAGGTCATGGCGCGGACTTCATCGAACTGAACGGCCCGGAGGTGGCCATGCCGTCATCACGACCCCTGCTCGCTGCCTCGGTCGCTGCCGCGGACGCTGTTCACTGCCCCTGCGGTCTGTCGCTGTCCCTGTCGCTGCACCAGCCAACCGGAACTTCCAAAACTCGATCCCATCAAATCCCGGATGAGCCGAACGTTCTAACGTTCTAACGTTCCAACGTTCCAACGTTTTAACGCTTTCTAGAGTCGTCCGCGAAGAACGAGTTGCACCGACCGGCCGGGCGCGAGGACTGCGTCTTCGTCCGTTGAGGCGAGGTACGAACGGTCGAGGAGGTTGCGGCCGAGCAGCGAAATCTCCAACCACTCGGCCACCGTGTAGCCGGCGCCCGCGTCGACGACGGCGTAACCCGGAACTTCCTGCTCGGTCGGGCCCGGCCGATCATCACGGAGGAAAACCGCGCCGCGCGCCATCCACCACCATCGTTTCGAAGGCCGGCCCCGCACCACGGCGAATGCTCCGGGCGCCGGCACGCCGTCGGTGGGCGCGCCGTCCTCGAGGGTCTCCCCCCTCAACGCCTGAGCACCGAGTTGGAGCTCGAGCTCGCGCCCGATCGCAATGCTGGTCTCCAGCTCGATGCCGGTGACTTCCGCCTCGTCACGATTGCGGAAGTAGAAGTCGTCGCCCGCCCTGTAGCGCTCGATGAGGTCGGCTATCCGGTATTGGTAGACGTAGAGACCGATTGCAGCGGTGTCCGGACTGTAGCGCAGGGCGAGGTCGAACTGGAGGCTGGTTTCGGGCGCCAGAAACGGGTTGCCGGTAATGAAGCCGCGGCCGGATTCGCCCCGATAGTACCGATCGGAAAGCAGAGGGTCGCGGAAGCCGTGAGCCACCTGAGCAACGAGCTCGAGATCCCTCGCGAAATCGACACCAACCGCTGCGAATCCCGACAGGGCCGAGTTCGAGGTGCTGAGATCGCCGAAGAACCCGCCTTCGTTTCGGCTCGTCACGACGTCGCCGCGGAGGCCGAAGTTCAAGCTCCAAATCCCGGCCTCTCGGCCGAAGGTGGCATAGGCGCCGAAGTCGGTGCCTCGAGCCGACTCGATGCTGACTTCGCGATCTTCCTCGGCCACATTGCCACTCTCATCATAGGTGGTGTAGAGATTCTCCGCTTGCAGGTCGTAGCGGCCGCTGATGTCAAGGCCGACGACCATCCTCCACGAACCAAGCGAGCGTTCGGCGTCGGCGCGAATCGAAAAGTCGTTGGCGTCGACGCGCGATTCGGCGAGATCACGGGGGCTCGACGCAGTGGCGTACCGGTCCTTCGCGAGATCGAGGCTGTATGCGTCCCAGCTGAAACTCAGGCTGAGCCGGCTCCACGAGCCCGGCCCCGGGCGTTCGAAGCCGAGGCTGAACCGGTTCGACTTCTCTTCCGGGTAGAACACGCTTCGAATCGCTGAATCCGGCGCCGGTTTGCCCACATCCTTCGCCTCATCGATGCGCCACAAGACGTGCGCGACGCCGCCGAAGGCCGCCGCCTGCCACCCGACGCGGTACCCGAGCATTTCCGCGCCCGAGTCGAGAACCTTGCCCTCGGGGCTGTCGTAGTCGCCGTAGTCACGATAATTGGCGCCCACCATGACGCCGCCGCCAAACAACCCGGTGGTGAACTCGGCTTCGGCGCCGATCTCATCGAGGCCGAGGCCTCCAATGACGTTCCACAGAATCTCCTGCGTCCCCTGGGTGTCCGGCAACCGCGTTCGCGATCTGATCACGCCGCCGAAGGCGTCGGAGCCGTAGGCCACCGAACCCGGTCCTCTGATGACCTCGACCTCCTCGACGGTCTCGGGATCGAGGAAGGTGGCTGACGGCCCGGCGCGTCGTTCCGTCGTCACGCGACCGTCATCGAGCAACAGCAGCGTCCGGTGCTGGGGCATGCCGCGAAGGCTGGGGACCGCCGCGTGTCCGTCACCGCTCACCTCCGCACCCGGGAGGTTTTCGAGGGTCTGAAAGAGCTGCGCCGGCAGGCGTTGCCCGAGATCGCCGCGGCCCATCACCGTCGACGCCACCGCCGGCGGCAGCTCGAGGTCGGGAACGATTCCACTGACAACGGTGACTGTCTCCCCTGCCGGGGCAACCATCACCGTGAGCGGTCCCTCCTCCGGCACCACGTCGATCGTCACCGGGCGCAACGCCACGCCGTCGGGCCTCGCCACAAACAGTACAAAGGGCGTCTTGGGGGTGGGATCGAGACTGAATCGACCCTCTTTGTCCGCCACCAGTGAGTCGCCGCGACCGATGATCAAAATCCGAGCACCGGCGAGCGGCGTCCCATCCGCCTGCACCACGCGGCACTCGAGCGCGGACGCTGATGCGGCGGCGCAGAGCGCGATAATCGCCATGACCAAGATCCGCCGCAGCATCGACTCCGGGAAATCCTCCGTTCAGAACGCGACGAGAGAGAGCAGTTCATCGACCATGCCCAGAGTCATGCCCCAGATCAGATGGTCCTTATAACGATAGCAGGGCAGGTCAAGCGAGAGCCCCGCCCGCTGATACTCCATCGTCTCGCGATTCGAGTGGTCGGCGAGAAACTCCGTCGGCACCCACACCACCGCCGCCACCTCGTGGTTCGGCACGAGAGGCGGAACATCTTCGACGACGAACACAAACGGCGTGATCACCATCGACACCGGTCTCCCGCGACCAACGGCGGAGACGTCCGACAGACGTCCGATCGACTCTCCGGCTCGCTCGAGATCGAGCCCGACTTCCTCGCGGGTCTCGCGCAGCGCCGCGGCGAGGGTGGTTTCGTCGTTCGCATCCATGCGGCCGCCGGGAAAGGCCATGTGACCTGACCACGGATCGCGCGGGTCCTCGGCGCGGTGGATGAACAGCAGCTCGGTGCCGCAGTCCGCCGGGTGCAGGATCGCCGCCACCGCGGACTGAGCGTAGCCCTCCCGGTCGGCGATCACCCGGGGACTGAAACCGTCGAGTGCGGCGCGGAAGCCATCGATGCTCAGCACGGCGGATTATTGTCGCAGAACCCGGCGTTCGAACGTTCAACGTATCAACGTTTGAACGTTTGAACGATGAAACGTTCCACCCAACCTCCCCCACACCGGTCATGGGATTCAGTGACTCCCGACTCCAGTTCTGTCGATTACCAGTGACATGGGAGGTTTCCATGGAGCACAATTCAAACGTTTTAACGTTCTAACGTTTTAACGTTCTAACGTGCCCGGGGCATGCCGAACCGCGGCGAGGACAAAGTTCAACCGGGAAAACTCGCGGCTGGTCAACCACTCGAAAAACCGATCCTTGAACCCCCCCTTTGGAAAAACTCTCCGCACCACCTCGCGCGGCGGCAGCCCCTTGCCCGAAAGCGTCACCGCCTGCCGGGCCGCATCCTCGACGCGGACGGCCTTGGTCTCCAGGAGCGGCGCCGGGTCATCGACGATCAACCCGTGCCCAGTCAGCATCCGCCGTGGTTTCAAGGCCGCAACGCGGCGCAGCGACGAGCTCTCCAGCCAGGGATTCCCCCAGCTGAGGATAGCGGCGGCGCCGGTCGAGATGAAAAGATCGCCGGTGAATACGTCGCCCGTCGTCGCTTCAAACATAGCCACCTGGGTCGACGAGTGCCCCGGGGCGGGCACCACCTCGAACCGCCTGCCCCCCGACTCCACAACGTCCGGGATCTCCTCCGCCACGAAGGGCTCGACCGCCCCCCACCACACCCTTCGATAGGGGGCGAGACGACGGACGCCCTCACTCCACAGCGCAGTGGCATCACGGATGTAGACGGGGCAATTCCCATGCGCGGCAGCGATCGCCGCGCAGTTGCCGGTGTGGTCCTCGTGGTTGTGGGTGCAGCAGACGAGATTGATCTTCCGGCCAACGAGCGCTGCGAGCATCGGATCACGCCCGTAGCTGAAACCGGTGTCGACGAGCGTGTCGCCCACCAGGTAGGCGCTGACTTCGAAGCCGAGGATGCGGGCGCCGAGGCTGGTCATGCGGATCCGGGTCACGGCATTGCCGACGTCGTCCAACGAGACCCGCACCCCCTGGATTCGTCCCCACCACCGGCGCCGCCATTCATGCCGCATCGTGGCATTCTATTACGAGCCATGCGCTTGAAGGGGTTCACCAAGCTCAACCAAACCCATGCGATGACTCAAGGGTCAAGGGTCAAGAGTGAAGGAGCTCAGCTACGCTGAACCGAAGTCTTTCGATCGCTCCGTTCGAGTCTTGACTCTTGGCTCTTGACCCTTGACTCGCGCCTGAATCGCGCTCGAAATGCGGTTCAGGGCCCAACTCAAGAGCAATTTCGTTGCAGCTTGCGGCGCTCTGCTAATGTTCTCGGACCAGCGAGACGGAGTGATTCATGGCAAGAGTGGTTGGAATTGGTGGCGTGTTCTTCAAGTCCGAGGATCCGGAAATGCTCGGCGCCTGGTACCAAATGGAATTAGGAATTAGGAAGTAACCGATCCCCCGGCAAAGCCGGGGGCTTTTAATTTGTGAGCCGCCCAGGGCGGCAGGGGACGGCCGCCTATCGGCGGCCTTCGCGCCACCTAAAGGTGGCGCACGTCATTCGAGTCGCAGCTTCTCCTGCCGTTGGTCTTCTTTTTCCTGCTCCTTGATGTACCTCCGGATCGCCTCTTCGTCCCGGCCCACCGTAGACACAAAATACCCGCGTGCCCAGAAGTGGTGCCCTACAAAATTGCGCCCCCTGTCAAAGTGGACTCGCGCTACGTGGATTGCGCTTTTCCCTTTGATGTACCCAACGACCTGCGCAACTGAATGCTTTGGTGGTATCGATATCAACATGTGTACGTGATCCGGGAGCAAATGCCCCTCCTCCACCTCACATTCCTTCTGCCTCGCCAACGTCCTCAGCACTTTCCCCAGTTCTCGGCGCACTTGTCCGTAAAGTACCTTCCGCCGATACTTTGGTATGAACACCACGTGGTACTTGCATTCCCATACGCTATGACTCAACCTTTTGTAGTCGTCCATCTGAACTCCTTTGTCGTGTGGCTTGGGCGGCTCACGATCTGGAGTTCACTGGACGACTCCTGGATCTGTCAAACTATGCCGGCCTCCCCGGCAAAGCCGGGGGATCTCCAAAGGACCTTAGGAATTAGGAGTTTTCCGGATATCGAAAGGAAAGGGATTTGTGAACATCAACTATCTCTTGATGATCGTTGGCGGTGTGGTGGTGGGTATCGGCGCGGCATTCACCGGGCTGGGGGGCGGTTTCCTGATCGTACCGCTGCTGCTGGTCCTCGGCTACCCGGCGCAGAAAGCCGTCGGAACCTCGTTTCTGGCGATCCTGGTCATCTCGTTGTCGGCCCTCGTGGCCCACAACAAGCTTGCCAACGTCGACTATCGGATCGGGCTCCTGCTCGGTCTCGGCGGCATCGTCGGCGCCCAGATCGGCGCCCGTCTGATCGAGCACGTCTCGACGGCAAGCTTCAAGCGGATCTTCGCCGGCATCCTGGTGTGCCTGGCAGGGTATCTGTTCTTTCAAAAGTAAGTTCGTGATCCAGAATGAGGAATGAGGAATGAGGAATTTTCGCCCGACGGCCCGGTTACTGAAGCCCTTCGGGCGTCGTGACGCACCGTCACTAGCGGTGGAACGGTGCTCACGATGACACCCGCCGGAAACGGGCACGGAAACGAAGACGCAACAGGCGATTGCGCTAACGCTCGGGCGGCCGTTGCTCCCCGTACCAGTACTTTACCGCGTAGTCGTTACTTGCTCTGGGCTGAAACAGCATCATGGGCACCAGCCGAAACAGGTCTGACAGATAGTGCCAGTCGCCGTGGGAATCGAATTTCCGGGTCGAGCCGAGCGCCTTGACCCCGCGCAATCGCGGCAGGCGCTGACCGCGTTTTCGCCCGAGCCGCCGCAGGTCCCACAGCAGCTGGACGTCCTCCGCAAAAAAACGGCGTTCGTCGTAACCTCCAACGGCCACGAAATCCTCTCGTTTGCAGAACACGACCCCGGTGTCCATCCGCAGGAGCCACACCATCGGCATGAAAAGGGCGTAGGTGACCGCAATCCCGAACGACCAACGCTCGATGCGAACGCCGCTGGCGCCGGCCACCACCCGCCCGGTCGACAACGCATCCTCGACCGCGTTGAAGGATTCCGGATGAATCTCCGAGTCCGCATCGATAAAGCACAGAGTGGCGCCCTGCGCCGCCGCCGCGCCGCCGTTGCGCACCGACGCGATGCGCCTCTCGGCGACCTGAACAACGGCGCAGCCGCGGCTCGCCGGCAAGAGCGGCGGTCGAATCGGTCGAACCATTGTCGGCAACGATGACCTCGACCGCACCCGCCCCGTGCCTGAAACGCGCGCGCGCGGTGTCCACCGAGTCGAGAAGACGCGACAGATATCGCTCCTCGTTGTAAGCGGGAATCACCAGCGAGATACGAATGTGGCCCGACGAATCCAAACGCGCCTCCTCATTTCATCTTATCCCGTGTTTTTCCTGCGATGCGGCGACTGGCTATCTATGAGATGATGCGCGGGACGACACATGGTGAAAACCGATTTCGAAATCCGGGTAGCGACCACTTGCGATGCGCCCGATTGCGGCCCGCCCACCGCGGAGCTCGGCTACGCGGCGAGCTCGACCGAGACTGTGGCTCGGCTCGACAGAGTGCTCGAGGGAGATTCGTGATCGTTCATCAGTCAATGCCACAACCCGACGCCGATCCGCAGTTGCCGTCTCCGCGGGCGGCAGGTACATTGACTGGGTCAAGGGGGGGCGATGCTGGATCACATCATCATCACGGTGAGTGACTACTCGGCGAGCAAAGCGTTTTACGAGCAGGCGCTGGCGCCGCTCGCGTACCACGTCATCATGGAATTCGGTGAGGGCTGCGGATTTGGCGTTCTCGAGAAGCCGGACTTCTGGATTCACCAGGGCGACAAGGTCACGCCGCGGATCCACGTCGCATTCACCAGCCGGGACCGCGATGCGGTGGACGCGTTCCACGCCGCCGCGATCGCCGCCGGGGGCGCCGATCACGGCGCGCCGGGTCTGCGGCCCGACTATCACCCGAACTACTACGGAGCGTTCGTGCTCGACCCGGACGGTCACAACATCGAAGCCGTATGCCATCGACCCCTGTAACCCGGCCCATCCTGACCCGCCAGCAGGCAAGGGACTTCTACGACCGGTTCGGCCGTCGCCAGGACCGGCAGTCCTTCTACGAGCGGCGTGCCCTCGAGCGGATGCTGGAGCTCGGCGACTTCAAGTCGGCCAATGCAGTAGTCGAGTTCGGTTGTGGGACCGGAAGGTTCGCACAGCGTCTCTTCGAGGAAGGGCTCCCGCCGAACGGTACCTACATCGGTTTTGACCTCTCCGACACGATGGTGCAGCTGACCAGAAAGCGGTTGGTCCCGTTTGGCGCCCGCGCCTCGGTTGTACGAACGGACGGACGGCCCCGGATTCCCCTGCCACCGACCTCCTGTGACCGCTTTGTCAGCAGCTATGTGATGGACCTCCTCTCGAACCAGGACATCTCCCGAACCCTCGCCCAGGCGTGGAAGGTGCTGCGGCCCGACGGTCTGCTCTGTCTGACCGGGCTGACCTACGGCACCACCTTCCTGTCGAAGCTGACGGTCGCGGTTTGGCTCGCCGTTCATTCGCTGCGTCCCTCGCTGCTGGGGGGATGCCGCCCGATCTCGCTCACCGATTTCCTGGGCCCGGCATCGTGGAAGATTCTCTACTCAACCACCGTGGTCGCCTGGGGCGTGCCGTCCGAGGTGCTGATCGCAAAGCCCAGGGCCCACAGCCAACCGGGCGAGGGCATCGACCGCGTGATCGACCCGGTGGATGACGAGGAGTGCGGCGTTGAAGATCGATGACGTCGAAGAGCGTGAGCTGATACCCGGCACCCGGGTCCGCTTCGTCCACTCGGATCGGATGACCGTCGCCTACTGGCACTTCGACCCGGGTATCGATTTGCCGGAACATTCGCATCCTCACGACCAGATCACCAACGTCATCGAGGGTGAGTTCGAACTCACGGTCGAGGGCGTGCCCGAGATTCTGAGCGCGGGGCACTACCGGGTCGATCCCGCCGGACGCAGTGCACTCCGGCCGTTCGATCACGGAGTGCAAGATCATCGATGTCTTCTCGCCCGTTCGGGAGGACTACCGTTAAAACGTTGTGAAAAGGAGAAAAGGCGAAAAGGAGCAGAGGTGAAGGTGCCCGGCCCCCTTTCACCATTCCCCTTTTCCCCTTTTCCCCTCTGCCTCCCCGACTGGCATCCCGAATCCCGCGTTCGAGCTAGGCTACACTGCCACCCATGGCCGACAATCAACACCTCATTGTCCACCGTGGCGGTTGCCATTGTGGAAGAGTTCGCTTCGAGGTGGAAGCGCCCGCCGAAATCGAGGCCCAGCTCTGCAACTGCTCCATCTGCTCAATGACCGCCTACCTCCACCTGATCGTGCCCGCCGCCCAGCTTCCACCTCCTGAAGGGAGAGGATGACCTCGCCACCTACACCTTCAATACCGGCGTCGCCCGGCACCGTTTCTGCACCCACTGCGGCATCAAATCGTTCTACATCCCGCGCTCCAACCCGGATGGCGTCAGTGTCAATGTCCGCTGTCTCGAACCGGAAACGATTGCCAGGATTCACGTTACGGATTTCGACGGGCGCAACTGGGAACTCCACGCCCACGAGCTCGAACACCTCTCCCAAAAAGGCGTATAATCCCGCACACAATAGGGGGACACATGAAGGCATTGTGGTGCGTCCTTCTCGTCATCGCGTCGGCTCTCGTCGTCGCTTCCTGCGGTGACGGCGGTCCCTATTTCACCGGACAGAGCAAGGACGACTTGGTCCTCTTCAAACGGGTCACGCTCGCCACCGATGCGCCCGACCGGCTGGAGATCGAGATCGAAGTCCGCACGGGACCGAACTACGACGACCCGGCGCCCGACGGCACCAAGGTCTCAGTCGAAACCTCGATCAGCGAGTTCGAAGGAAATGGTCCGCTCATCGAGACCTCGACCATCGGCGGTCACGCAGTGGTTCGATTGGTCCTCCACTCCGGCGCCTCCCACACGGTGGTGACGGCGCGGGTCGATGAGGTCGAAACCCAGCTCTCGATCGTCGTCGACGAATACGGGTCGATGCGACTGGTGTCCTGAAGGTCATGGCGGCGCAAAGACCGCTCCTTCTTGCCGACGCCCTGATCAACCTCCTTCTGGGTACGCTGTTGCTCCTCTACCCGCAGTGGCTGGTCGAGGCGCTCGGCATGCCACCCGTGGCCACGACCTTCTTCCCCAGGGTCCTCGGCGGCGTGCTTTTTGGCATCGGCCTCGCCCTCCTCATCGCGCACCGCGGTGGCGCGCAAGGGCTCGGGCTGGACGGAGCGATCGCCATCAACCTCTGCGGAGCCGGAGTAGTCGGCGGTTGGCTCGTGGTTTCTCCCGATGTGATCCCCGCAAGGGGCAAGATCACGTTATGGGCAGTGGCCCTCCTCGTCATCGGGTCGGCTGTCGAATTGCGCCATCGTCGAGCGGTGATTCGCAATTCGCGACTAGCCACGAAGACGGCTCGAAGATCCACGTGATCTGAAATGATAGGGTCGGCGGAGACACCATGATGATTATTGCAGCCGTCAATGCCGGCGCCCTTTCAATCGCGCCGCCCCCGGCCGAGGACCTCGGCCGGTTGCTGGTGTGGGTCGCCGTACCGGCCGTCATCCTGGGGACCATCGCCGCGGCCGTCATCAAGCGCGCCATCCTGTCCTTGCCACGGTTCCACGATTTCCGTCCTCTCTGGCGGATCGTCATCTGGGTCGGGATCTCCGACATCGTCGCGTGGGCGGTTCTCTGGCCGGCCCTGCTCGCCGTCAGGATCCAGGGAATCGGCGCCAACCGCGGTCTGTGGATCGTCGCCCTGCTGCTGGTCGTCGCCCTCGGCTACACGGGCAACCGCTACGGATTCAACCGGGCGTTGAATCCCCGGGTCGCCGGCAGCCTGCGGGGCACCCTGCTGGCCGAGCTCTTTACGATCCTGATGCCGATCCTCGCCGTCGCCTTCGGGCTGCTGATCTTTCTGGCTCCTCGGAGCGCTGGGGGTGTGAGCATGATCAAGAACGTCATGAACCGCGTCTGGGCCTTCGACCTCGAGTGGGTGCCCGACCCGGTGGCCGGGCGTCTCCTGTACGAATTACCCGACGACACCGACGCCGGCGAAACCATGCGCGTGATGTGGGAAAACGGCGGCGCCACCGACGAGGACCCGACGCCCTTCCTCAAGACCGCCCTCTGTCGGGTTGTGTCGGTGGCGGCTCTCGAACGCCGTCAGATGCCCGACGGCTCGCGTCCAAGCTCAACCTCGTGTCCCTGCCCCACGACCCGAAGGACCCGCTCGAGATGTCCGAGGAGCACGTCGTCGGCACCTTTCTCGACTCGCTGGGGACCCACCGCCCGCAGCTGGTGGGCTTCAACTCGCTGCAGTCGGACCTCAAGATCCTCATCCAACGCGGGCTCATTCTCGGGCTCGCGGCGCCGGGCTTTTGTGAACGCCCCGACAAGCCGTGGGAGGGCATCGACTACTTCGCCCGTGGCAGCGACTGGAACATCGACCTCAAGGAGATCGTCGGCGGCTGGGGGCTGGCCAGCCCGAGCCTGCACGAGATCGCGGTGCAGTCGGGAATTCCCGGCAAGATGGGCGTCGACGGCAACGACGTCGCGCCGTTGTGGCTCGACGGCGAGCTCGACCGCATCGTCCGCTACAACGAGTGCGACGCCATCACCACCTACCTCGTGTGGCTCAGGCTCGCCCACTTCGCCGGCCATTTCAGCGACGACGCCTATGCCCAGGAGCAACAGCTGGTGGCCGATCTGCTGCTTGCCAAGATCGCCGAAGGTTCCAGTCCGCACCTCGAGGAGTACCTCGCGCGCTGGCAGGAGCTGCGGGAGAGGACCGATCTGGCCAGAGACCAGGAATAGATCTCGGTTCGCGCGTTGTCTCAACTCCTGAGGCGACGACCGCCGAGGAGTGGTATCGTCCCGGCTGGCGAAGCGACGGGAGAAAGACTCGATTGCGACGAAAAACAAGAACCGAGGGAACTGATACCGGCCTCGACCGGCGCGACTTCATGCGAATCCTCGGCGGCACCGCCGCCGCGGCCGGGATGTCTCTGCCGATCGCCTCGTGCGGCGGCTCGTCGACCGACAAGAAGGTGATCGTGCTCGGTCTCGACGGGCTCGACCCGAATCTTCTCAAGGCGCATTGATGGCGGCCGGCCGGTGTCCGAACTTCGCCAAGCTCGCGGCGATGGGCTCCCTGCAGCCTCTCAGCACCACGATGCCGGCCCTGAGCCCGGTCGCGTGGTCGAGCTTCATCACCGGCATGACCCCCGGCGGTCACGGCATCGCCGACTTCATCGCCCGCGACCCCGCGACCTACACCCCGGTCTTCTGCCATCTACGAGAACCGCGAGCCCGACCTGACGATCTCGATCGGCGACGTGCATCTGCCGATCAAGGGCGGCGGTCCCTACAACCTGCGCCGGGGCAAGCCGTTCTGGGCCTACCTCACCGAGCGCGACATCCCGGCCTGGATCTCCAAGATCCCGACCAACTTCCCGATCGAAGAGACCGCCACCAAGGCGATCGCGGGCATGGGCACCCCGGACCTGGTCGACTCCTACGGGGTCTTCTCCTACTACACCTCCGACCCATTCGAGGACTACCCCAACCTCGAGGGCGGGGAGATCATCTACGTCGACGTCAACAAGAACGTCGTCCACTCGAAGCTCCTGGGGCCGGTCAACTCGCTCAAGACCCCCAGGGACACCAGCAAGGACCCCTACGCCAACACCGCCACCATCCCCTTCACCGTCTACCTCGACCCCAAGGCCGACGGCGCGCGGCTCGACATCCAGGGCCAGACCATCCTCCTCAAGCGCGGCGAGTACTCGCCGTGGGTCAAGGTGCAATTCGATCTCCTGCCGGTCATCGGGTCGGTGTCGGGCATCGCCCGCTTCCTGCTCAAGGGGGTGGCGCCACACTTCAAGCTCTACGTCACGCCGATCAACATCGACCCCTCGGCGCAGGCGGCGCCGGTCACCTACCCGGCCGAGTTCGGGGCCGAGATCGCGCGCGACATCGGCGCCTTCTGGACCAAGGGGCTGCCGTCGGACACGAAGGCCTTTGACCACAAGGTGATCAACGACGAGGAGTACGTCGGCCAGGCCGAGCTCATCCTCAAGGAGCGGATGGCGCTGTTCGACCACCAGTGGTCACGCTTCGAAAGCGGGCTCTTCTACTTCTACGTCTCATCGACCGACCAGGACGTCCACATGCTGTGGCGCAACATGGACACGACCCATCCCAAGCACAACGAGTCGGACGTGCGCTTTGCCGGCTAGATCCCGCACCTCTACGAGGAGATGGACAAACTGGTCGGCAAGGTGCTGCCGGCGGTCGACGACAAGACCCTGGTGATGGTCTGCTCCGACCACGGTTTCGCCCAGTTCGGACGCCAGTTCCACCTCAACACCTGGCTGCGCAACAACGGCTACCTCAAGCTCAAAGACGCGCGCCGCGAAGAAGGAAGAGACCTCCATCTTCGACGTCGACTGGAGCCAGACGCCGGTCTACGGCGTCGGCTTCAACGGTCTCTACGTCAACCTCCAGGGACGCGAGGGCCAGGGCATCGTGCCGCCGGAAAAAGTCTCCGATCTGACAACCCGCCTCAGCCGCGAGCTCGAGGCCGTCGTCGATCCCGAGACCGGACAGCGGCCGATCGCCAAGGTCTACCGCCGCGAGGACATGTACACCGGCCCGGCGACGCCGATGATGCCCGAGCTGCTGGTCGGCTACACCCCGGGCTACCGCAACGCCTCGACCTCGGTGCTCGGCTCGACCGGCAAGCCGACCATCAACCTCAACCCGTGGGCGTGGTCGGGCGACCACTCCATGGCCCGCGACCTGGTGCCCGGCACCCTGCTGTCGTCCCAAAAGGTCGCCAAGGCCAACACCAGCATCCTCGACCTGCCGGTGTCGATCCTCGAGTTCTTCGGGGTCGAGAAGCCCGAGCAGATGGTGGGCAGCTCGATCTTCCGCGCCGGGTGACGGCGCGGAATATCGAGAATTGGGAATTTTGAATTAGGAATCATGAATGCCACCCGCCACCCCCGTTTCTCCGGGGGATCGGGTGGGAATTCCTCATTCCTCATTTCCCAGTCAAACCAGCCGCGGGTCGGTTTCGAGGCTGATCGGGTCACCGATCTCGAGTGAGCTGAAGTCGGGGTGCCGCGGATTCAGGATGAAATTCGATTCGTGGGGGACGATGACGCTCGGGACCTCGAGGACACAGGATCGCAAGGATTCAGCCCATTCGTTCCCTATTCGCTGGAGCCCGTGAGGGCGGTGGTGACACCCGCCATCTTGAGGGGAGTCTGACGCGGTCAAGCGTCTCGACCAGCTCCATACGAATTGTGACCGGGATGGTGAGGTACGAGGGGGGAAGCCCTTCTTCAGCGTGTACCAATTGTTCCAATAGGCCCAGCGACGTGGACGCAGATGTATAGACCACAGCACGGCCGGGGCTGTGCCATCTCCCACCATACAGTCGGGCTCCTTCACCGTCGAAAGCGGTGGTCAGGAACTCGTGTTTCATGACCCTCCAGGCGGTCAATGTCAACTGATGACTCCGTGTTCGATTCGGCCGATCAGGTTTTCGACCTCACGTGCCCCGACTTCCGTCTTCGCCATCTCGAAGGGACTCACACCAGCAAATGCGCGATTTGGCCGCATCATCCACGCTTGCGCCGAGTCCACATTTCCTTCGTACAACTCGATTGCCCTTGAAAAGACCCGTGCAAGCCGTACGAGACGATCAGACTCGTCCGATCGCATCCGGCCCGCCTTTTTTCTTCTCGCAAGGGTGCGCGGAGTGATCAGGGCCACCTCAGCGAGTTGCTGCGACGAAACCTGGAGGCTCTTCTTGAGCCTCTCGAAGGCCGCGTACGAAATGCCCTCTTCCAGTCGCTTGATGAGACCGGCGGTATCGAAGGATCGCAGACCCAACAACGAGAGATAGGCGTGGCGACCGAGCCCGCCGGCCGGAATGGCCGCGGCGTACCCGGGGCGACTCTCCGAGACGTTCAGGACCTTTGTTCTTCGGTTTGATGGCATGATCACACCTCCTGCCATATGACACAAATATAGGTGCCAAATGGCAAAACGTCAAGAAATCTCGATTATCCGCTCCGTGGGACGGCGCGGGAAATCGAGGTGAATCAGGAAAGAGGAATGAGGAACTGATGCCGCCCACCCACCCTTTGCGCATTTCAGAGTGCGGGGGGTGGGAATTCCCAATTCCTAATTCCTAATTCCTAATTCTATTGAATATAGCCAAGGCTCTTGAGCTGCTTGAGGGTGTCCTCATCGAGCTCTTCCTCGGTGCGGAGCTCGGGATCGAGCGAGGCCACGGCCACCATCTTCTCCCACGCCTCGAGGTGGCGGGTCATGACCGCCAGCCGGTCGGCCTCGGATTCGGCCAGGTTTGCCGACTCGAGCGGATCGTTTGCGAGGTCGTAGAGCTCTGCATCTTTGCCGCCGATACCGCTCACCATGTCCATACCACCGAGAGCTACGAAGCGCTGGCCGCCGAGCTGGGGTGATTCTCCAAATGCGACATACGGGGGCTGGCCGCCGCCGTTGATCATCGGCAGCAGGCTCGATCCCTGAACACCGGGTGGCACGGTCTGGCCCGCGAGCTCAACCAGGGTCGGCATGAGGTCCACGACCTCGACGATCTTGGACACCGCCTGCGGGTTGCGGCCGCCGGGCAAGCGGAGAAGCACCGGCACGTGGGTGACCGACGCGTAGAGAGACTCTCCGAAGAGGTCGCCGTGCTCCTGGAGCGCGAAACCGTTGCTGCCGAGCACCACCAGGATCGCCCGGCGGTCGAGGCCGAGGTCCCGGACCTCCGTCAGAAACGCCTCGAGCTGCGAGTCGATCACCTGGATCCGCGCCGCGTACCAGGCCCGCACCCACTCCAGATCCGCCTCGTCAAATTCGAGCGGCCGGTCGGTGGCGCGAGAGGCCAGGACCTCGGCCACCCGTTGTTCCATGCCCTCGGGTCGACCCGCGGCGTCGAGCAATACGCGAACCGCCTCGAGGGCGACATTCGACCAGCCCGCGATGACGAGCAGGAAGTTCTCATCGGAGTGGGCGCGCATCCACTCGGCGCCCGCCAGGCCCGGCTGCGCCACGGTCTGATAGGAGTCGAAGCCCTGGGCGAGACCGTAATCGTTGTCGCCCGCCCGGCCCTCGACAAAGGCGGCGGTGGCGTAGCCGGCCGCGCCGAGCACCTCGGCCAGGGTCGCGGCCTCGTCCGCCATCGAATCGCCCGGCGCCCGCAGTCCGTTGCTGGTGGGGTAGAGGCCGCTGAACATCGTCGCCAGCGACGGCTGCGCCTGCGGCGCTTGAGCAAATGCCCACTCGAAGCGGACCGACTCCGCGGCCAAAGCATCGAGGGCCGGCGTCGCGGCCAACGCGCCGTACGATCCGAGGGCGTCCGCCCGCAGACCGTCGAGGGCGATCACGATGACCGGCTGCGCGCCAATTTCGATCGCGCCTTCGTCGACGCCATCGCCGCCGCAGGACATCAGAGATGACAAAGGCCAAAAAGCAAGTCACCAGCGCGACCGTCAGGTTTCGATAGGTCGTCGGTTTCATATCCGCAGCCCCCCGGATCGGGAATCTTACCACGCGCCCCAGTTTCAAGTTTTGATTTTTGAGGTTTGAGTTTTAAGGTTTGAGTTTTGAGTTTTGAGTTCCCATCCACCCTCCCCCCATTCCCCGGGTGAGCGAGGGACAACTCAAGACCAACAATTGAGAATTCATAGTACGTGAGGGTTGGGAGGGGGATAACTCAAAACTCAAAACTCAGAACTAAAAACTAAAAAATCATCGCCCGTATGGGGTGGGCGGGAGTCATTCCTCATTCCTAATTCCTCATTCCTAACTCGAAGTGCGCTACCATACTGCCCGGCCCGCCCGACGCGGGTCATCTCGACTAACCGATGAACGGAGACTGACATGCGTCGATTTTTGGTCCTGGCCCTGTTTCTTCCGATCGCGATCATCCTCGCGGGATGCTCGAACACTCAGACCGCGGAACCTTTAGCCAACGGTCTGCTGCTCAGCCTCGCGGTGCTCGAGAGCGGGCCCTCCGGTCCCGTCCCGCAACCGGCCCGGCTCGGCATCCTGACCAACGACGGGACGGCCTGGAACTACCGATTCATCGAGGACACCGATAGCAACGTCTTCCACAAGGCGATGGTCTTTGCGCCGACCGGTGGCGACGCCGCCGTCCTGACGGCCGGCGGTACCAAGGCCATGGTCAAGCTGTGGCGTTCGGATGCATCGCACGAGACGCTGTGGGAGAAGGACTTCGGCGGCAAGTTCAGCCGCATGCGCGACCTCGAGGTCGCGGATTTCAACGGAGACGGTTTCACCGACATCGCGATTGCCACCCACGACCAGGGCGTGGTGGCCGTGTTGTACGGTGCTGCCGACGGTGGGTTCACCGCCGAGGAGCTCGACGCCGAGCCCAACACCTTTGTCCACGAGGTCGAGGTGGGTGACCTCGACGGCGATGGCGTGCTCGAGATCTACGCCACGCCGAGCCTGCCCAACAAGCTCGACGGCACCCCGCAGCCCGGCTTTGTGACCCGCTACGTGCCCGGTCTCGACGAGGGTCGGACTGTGGTCGCCGACCTCGGCGACCGTCACGCCAAGGAGATCCTGGTCGACGATGTCGACGGCGACGGTACCGATGAGCTCTACGTATCGGTCGAGGCGGTGGCCGGAGGCCGAGTGGAGATCCTGCGTTACGACGCCGGCACCGATCCCACCGCGGGCATACTCATCACCAGCCTCGATGACAATTTGACCCGGTTTCTGACCGCAGGCGACGTCGACGGCGACGGCGTCAAGGAGCTGGTCGCCGCCGCCAACAAGAGCGGCCTGTGGCTGCTGCGGCCCGGCGACGACCCGCGCGCCGAGTGGTCGATCTCGTCCATCGACCGCAACTCGGGTGGCTTCGAGCACGCGGCGATCCTGAGCGACCTCGACGGCGACGGCACCGACGAGCTCTACGTCGCCAACGACGACGACGGCGAGATCAACCGCTACGTGTGGGTGGACGGCGAGCCGCAGCGGGAGCTGCTCTACACCTACCCTGAGGGGCTGTCGGGCTTCACCTGGAACATCATGCCGTGTCCTATTTCGCTCATTCCTGCGGAATGAGCGAAAACAGGAATTCTCAATTCTGAATTCTCAATTTTGAATTCCGCCTACTCGACCCCTGAAGAAGGGGGTGTGGGTGGAAACTGAGAATTGAGAATTGAAAATTGGAGAATTGAAAACTCAGTCGTTGTTATCTCCCAGAGTCACCGTTATCGCGAAGCGTTCGCCTTCGGGGGCGTCGCCGTCTGACAGCTTCAAGCCGCCGTCGACGACGTTGCCGGCGCGGAGGATGTCATCGATCACCGGCTGAAGCCCGGCCCGCGCAGCCTCGGGGCCCGCAATCTCGAGTGCGGCCACCGGCCAGCGCAGGCTCTTGCTCGCCAGGGTCTTGGCGCCGCGGATCTTGGTCATGACCTCGACCGCGGCCTCGAAGGTGCCCGCATCCTCGGGCCTCGGTACCGTCTCGAGCTCGGCTGCGGTCGGCCACTTCGAGGTGTGGATGCTCGCCGCGCGACCCTCACCGGCAAAGCTCCACGACCACACCTCCTCGGTGACGTAGGGCAGAAACGGCGCAAGCAGCCGCAGGTAGGCGTTGAGCCCGAGACCCAGCGCGGCCAGCGCCGAGCGCCGGCCCGGCGTGTCCTCGTCGGTGTAGGAGCGCAGCTTGACGAGCTCGAGATAGTGGTCGCAGAACTGCCAGAAGCTCTCCTCGACCACCTGCAGCGCGGTCGCGTAGTCGAAGGCGTCGAAGGCGCGGGTCGCCTGTGCGATCACCGTCCGCAGCCGCTCGACCAACGCCAGATCCAGGGGCTCGACAATCTGCTCCGGACCGGGTACGGCGCCTCCGACGGCTTCGAGCTGCATCAGTACGAATCGACTGGCGTTGAAGATCTTGGTCGCCAACCGCTTGCCGACCTTGAAGACGCCGGGGTCGAAGGCGGTGTCGGTGCCGAGCCGGGCGCGCGCCGCCCAGTAACGGATCGCGTCCGATGACCACTCGACCAGCAGATCGTCGGGGGTCACGACGTTGCCCTTCGACTTCGACATCTTCTTGCGGTCGGGGTCGAGGATCCAGCCCGAGAGCACCACGTGGTGCCAGGGAATCTCGCCCTCGTGCATCCACGCCTTGACGATGGTGTAGAAGGCCCAGGTGCGGATGATGTCGTGCGCCTGCGGCCGGATGTCCATCGGGAAGAGCCTGGCGTGGCGCTCCGGGTCGATCCCCCAGTGCGACTGGATCTGCGGTGTCAACGACGAGGTCGCCCAGGTGTCCATGACATCGGGCTCGGCGCTGAAGCCATCCGGCTGATCGCGCTGGTCCTCGGCGTAGCCGGGCGGCGTGTCGGTCAACGGATCGACCGGCAGCGCGCCGGTGTCTGCATAGATCGGGGATTCAAACTCGGGCTCGCCGTCTGCGCCCAGCGGGTACCAGACCGGGAAGGGCACACCGAAGTAACGCTGGCGCGAAACACACCAGTCCTGGTTGAGGCCCTCCACCCAGTGTGTGTAGCGGGTCTTCATGTGCGATGGGTGCCACTGGATCTTGTCGCCCTGCGCGAGCAGCTCCTGCTTGTGCTCGAGGACCCGGATGAACCACTGCCGGGTCGGCACGAACTCGAGCGGGCGATCGCCCTTCTCGTAGAACTTGACGATCTGGTCGGTCGGTTTTGGCTCGCCGACCAGCGCCGCCCCTTCCCAGCCCGGCAGGCTGCCGTTCTCGGCAAGCAGCTCGGCGATCCTCGTTTTGGCCTTTTGCGCCGTGAAACCGGCAATTTCGTCGTGGGCGCGCTGCGCCCGCTCGACGTCGAGGCTTGCAAACGGCGGGTCACCAATACTCAGCGGCAGGATCCGGCCGTCGCGGCCGATGAGCTGTTTGAGCGGTAGGCTGGAAGCCTTCCACCACTCGACGTCCATGGCGTCGCCGAAGGTGCAGACCATGAGGATGCCGGTGCCTTTTTCAGGGTCGGCGTGCTCGGCGGCCACGATCGGCACTCGCGCTCCGTAGAGCGGAGTGACGGCGTGTTTGCCGAAGAGCGGCTGGTAGCGCTCGTCGTCGGGGTGGGCGACGACCGCGATGCAGGCCCCCAGCAACTCGGGTCGGGTGGTCGCGATGAGCAGCTCACCGCCGCCCTCGACTCCGAAACGCAGGTCGTAGAACAGACCCTGGCGGGGGCGGTCCTCGACTTCGGCCTGGGCAACGGCGGTCTTGAAGTCGATGTCCCACATGGTGGGTGATTCGAGGTTGTAGACCTGTCCCTTGTCGACGAGGTCGAGGAAGCTGAGCTGGGAGATGCGCCGGCAGAGGTCATCGATGGTGGCGTACTGCTCGGACCAGTCGAGCGACAGACCGAGGTGCCGCCAGAGATGCTCGAAGGCCTTTTCGTCCTCGGCCGTTACCACCCCGCAGGCCTCGATGAAGTTGCGGCGCGAGACCTCCTCGATCTCCTTTCGTTTTCCGCCGGACGGGTCCGGTTTCCAGTCCGGGTCGTACGGCAGGTGTGGATTGCAGCGGATACCGAGCAGGTTCTGGACCCGGCGCTCGGTCGGCAGCCCGTTGTCATCCCAACCCATCGGAAAGGCGATGTTCTTGCCGATCATGCGCTGGTAGCGCACCAGCAGGTCCTGGTGGGTGTAGCTGAACACGTGGCCGACGTGCAACGAGCCCGAGACCGTCGGCGGCGGCGTATCGACGACGAAGGTCCGGTCGCGAGGAACCGACGGGTCCCATCGATAGATGCCCCACTCGTCCCAGAGGCGCCGCCACTTCGCCTCGATCTCCAGGTGTTGGTACTTGCTCGGGATCTCAGCCACGTCGCTCCTCCGCTTCGGCATAGGCGAAGGCGGCGTCCTCCACCCCGATTCGATCCCTGCTCACCCAGCCACCGACCCTGCCGTCGGTTGCGACGACGGCGGCGACCGCCGAGCCGCTGCGCCCGAAGAGCCGCCGCTGCACGTCTTCGCCGAAGAGGGAGGGGTCCTTCACCCACATCACAACGCGTCCAGGCTCGAGCTTGGCAGCGTCGAGCGCGTTGGGGAGAAAAACGCGGACCAGCGCGTCGTCGCCGCGGACGATCATCGCCGAGCCCTCCGGCTTTTCACCCATGCCGCTGTCGAGCCAGGGCTCGAGCGTTGCCATCTCCGTCACCTCGACGAGCCACGGTCCCATTGCATCTCCTCAGGTTTACAGCCGGTCGAAAACCTCGCCGACGTCGGCAGATGATAACACCAGGTGAATTAGGAATTAGGAATTAGGAATTAGGAATTTTCCCCCATCCTCCCCGAAATCTCTAAATCTGAAGGTCTTGTGGGGCAGCCTTATTGGCTGCCGAGTGGCGGCGCCACGTCAAGAACTCGTGACCCGTCGCCGAGCTTTCGCTTGACAATGGCAGCTCGCTCCGTTCTCCTATGGGCCCTATGGCGGACGCAAGGCCACTCATCATCGTCGAGTCCCCGGCGAAGGCGCGGACGATTTCCAGGTTCCTGGGAACGGACTGGGAGGTCGAGTCCTCCATCGGCCACATTCGCGATCTGCCGTCGTCGGCAGCCGAGATCCCGGCCGCCAATAAGAAAATGCCGTGGGCGCGCCTCGGGATCGATGTCGACAACGAGTTCACGCCGCTCTACGTGATCCCGGACGACAAGAAGAGACAGGTCACGTTGCTCAAGAAAAAGCTCAAGGACGCCACCGAGCTCTACCTGGCCACCGACGAGGACCGCGAGGGTGAGGCAATCGCCTGGCATCTGGTCGAGGTCCTCAAGCCGACAATCCCGGTCAAGCGGCTGGTCTTTCACGAGATCACGAAAAACGCCATCGAGCATGCTCTCCAGTCGCCGCGCGACATCGACCAGCGGCTGGTCGCGGCCCAGGAAACCCGCCGTATCCTCGACCGACTCGTCGGTTACGAGGTCTCCCCCGTACTGTGGCGCAAGCTGCGCCCCAAGCTGTCGGCGGGCCGCGTGCAGTCGGTCGCTACCCGTCTCATCGTCGCTCGCGAGGAAGCGCGGATGCGTTTTGTCCAGTCGGCCTTCTGCGGGGTCGAGGCGACGCTTCGGGGCGCTGAAGACCAACGGCAATTCAGCGCCCGTCTCGCCGAGCTCGACGGTCGTAAGGTCGCGATCGGCAAGGACTTCGACCAGAATACCGGCGAGCTCACGAGCAAGGCCCTGGTGCTCGACGAAGCAAAGGCGCGGGCGCTCGCAACCGAGCTCACCGACGCCCCGTTCGCCGTCACCGACGTGACCGAGAAGCCCTTCACAAACCGACCCTATCCGCCGTTCATGACCTCGACCCTGCAACAGGAGGCCGGCCGCAAACTGCGGTTCAACGCGCGGCGGACCATGCGGGTGGCGCAGAGCCTCTATGAAAACGGTTATATCACCTACATGCGAACCGACTCGCTGACGTTGTCGGGCGAGGCCCTCAGCGGCGCCCGCCGGCAGGTCGCCGAGCTCTATGGCGCCGAGTATCTGCCTGAGCAGCCGCGGGTCTACCGCTCGAAATCGAAGAGCGCCCAGGAGGCGCACGAGGCCATCCGCCCCGCCGGCGACCGTTTCCGTACCCCGAACGAACTCAAGTCAAAGCTCGAAGCCGACCAGCTCAAGCTCTACGATTTGATCTGGAAGCGCACGCTCGCCTCGCAGATGAAGGACGCGACCGGGGTCCGCACCCAGGTCACGATCGAGGCGCCGACAGCGGACGATGGATCCGCGATTCTTACGACCTCGGGCAAGGTCATCACTTTCGCCGGTTTTTTCCGCGCCTATGTCGCCGGTTCGGATGACCCCGAGGCCGAGCTCGCCGACCAGGAAAAAATCCTGCCCAAGCTGGCGCCGGGTAAGGCGCTCGAGGTGGTCGGCATCGAACCCACCAGTCACAGCACTCAGCCACCGGCGCGTTACACCGAGGCGAGCCTGGTCAAGGAGCTCGAGGCGCGTGGCATTGGCCGCCCTTCCACCTACGCCACCATCATCCAGACAATCCAGGACCGGGGTTACGTGTGGCACAAGGGCCAGGCGCTGGTTCCCACGTTTACCGCCTTTGCGGTCATCCGTCTGCTCGAGCGCAATTTGCCGGACCTCGTCGACTACGACTTCACCGCCCGGATGGAGGACGAGCTCGACGCCATCGCACAGGGCAACGCCGAAGCCGGCTCCTGGCTCAAAGATTTTTATTTCGGCGCCGCGGACGGTGACAACGGCCGCCGCCAGATTATGGCGATGGGGCTGCACGCCCTGGTCTCCACCGGCCAGGCCATCGAACCCCGCGAGGCGTCACGGATTACGATCGGTCAGACCGAAAACGGCGAGCGGGTCGCGGTACGCCTCGGTCGTTATGGCCCGTTTGTCCAGATCGGCGACTCCGAACGGCGGGCTTCGGTGCCCGACGACCTGCCGCCCGACGAACTGAGCCTCGAGCGCGCACTGGCGATGATCGACCGGGCCGAGGCGGGCGACCGCGCCATCGGCAACGATCCGGAAACCGGCATGCCCGTGTACGTCAAGGAGGGCCGCTTTGGGCCCTACGTCCAGCTCGGCGACCGCGAGGAATCCGGCGAAAAGCCCAAGATGGCAAGCCTGTGGAAGAGCATGGCGCCCGACACCCTGACCCTCGACGACGCGCTCATGCTGCTCTCCTTTCCGAGAGAGCTCGGTGCGCACCCGGAGACCGGCGATTCCGTCACCGTCCAGGACGGTCGTTACGGTCCCTACATCAAGATGGGTTCCGAAACCCGCAGCCTCGATAGCCAGGACCAGCTCGCCACTATCACCCTCGACGAGGCGGTGGCCAAGCTCAAAGAGCCCAAGCGAGGTCGCAGCGGCAGCCGATCGGCGGCGATCGCCGACCTCGGCGCCCATCCGACGAGCGGCCTCATCATCCAGGTCAAGACCGGCCGCTTCGGACCCTACGTGACCGACGGCACCGTCAACGCGACCATCCCCAAAGGCACGGACCCAGGGTCGGTCACCCTCGAGCAGGCCGTCGAGTTCCTCGCCAACCGAGAGGAGAAACTACGCGCTCAGGGCAAGGACCCGCGAACAAAGAAGCCACGACGCAAGAAACGTTAGAACGTCACAACGTTGAAACGCTTGAACGTTTTCAGCCACCCCGGCACCGTTTTCCAGCCGGGAAACGGCCCGACCGCGTCGCGGCAAGAATCAGTCGCGATTCAGTCGTCGGGAACGCCTGCGGCGGATATCAGCTCGAGGCAGGGTGAACCAGACTCTGGCGGGCCGCTTCCTCGCTGTCGCAGACCTTGAGGATCTTGTCGAGCATGACGACGCTGAAGACCTCGCGGATCTTGTCGCTACAGCCGCAGATGGCGATTGCGCCACCCAGGCCCCGGAGGCGGACAAACACGCGGACCAGGGTGCCGATGCCGGCGCTGGTGATGATCGGCACGCCGCTGAAGTCGAACAGAAAGTACCGGATTTCCGCGCCGGTGCGCGCCGAGACCTCGCTCCATAATGTCTCTGCTCCGTCGATCTCGAGGTTTCCCGACAGACGCACCAGGAGACCGCCGGCAATCATCGGGTCGGGCTCGAAGCTGAGCTTCATTCAGGCTCTCCTGTTCTCTCCGATTTTTCGATGCACAGAGTCTACCACCAGTTGAAATGTCGATTCCGTCCGAAACCTGGGGCGATGCCCCAGGCTCTGAAGTCGTCGCGCCTTCGGCGATATCATCAGGTAATAGCATCCTGAGCATCGTTACGACTGTTCGGGCGTCGTAACGCACCGTCGACAGCGAGTGACCGATCGGCCGGCCTCCAACCAATGTTTCACGAGAGTGGGTCGCGATCTTCCGTGCTACAGTTGCGCCCAGATACAGCGTTCACACAGCTTGTTCCTGTCGACGTCCCAGGGTGGCGTCCAGTCGTTGGGGGGTTGGAGAGGTGGCAGCGGTCAGCGTGGAGTTCCGGCGCGAGGTCGCGGCGCTGGCCGAGGTCTTCGCGTTCCTGGATAGATTCGCGGGCGGCCACCAGGTCGACGAACGGACCGCGTTTTGTATCAATCTGGTGGTCGAGGAGCTCTTCACCAACATGATCCGCCACAACCAGGGCGGCGGTGAGACGATCACCGTCAGCATCGAGCGCCAGGACGACCACATTCAGCTCGAGCTCGTCGACACCGATGTCGAGCCCTTCGACCCGCGCTCGGTCGAGGTCCCGCCGGTGCACGCCGGCATCGGCGACCGACGGCCCGGCGGGCTCGGGATCTACCTGGTGAAGAAGATGGTCGATTTTCTGGACTACGACTACGAGACCGAGGGTCGAAAGATGCGGATAACTGTGACCAAGAATCTGGAGAGTTGAGATGTTCGAAATCAAACGCAACGCCAACGGATCAGTCAGCCTGCACGGACGCCTCGATGCCGCCCAGGTGGACAACGCACGGGCGGTACTCGAAAGGCTGACGGAGTCGTGTGAGGTCGACTTCAAGGATTTGAATTACGTCTCGAGCGCCGGGCTCGGGCTTCTTTTCGCCACCCAGAAGCGACTGGTCGATGCGGGCGGTGGACTGACCCTGCTCAACCTCAGTCCGCACATCCGCGAGATCTTCAAAATCGCCGGCTTCGACAACATCTTCGAAATCAAATAGGACAAGGAGGGTCGACGCATTACCAACCTTTGGCGGCGGAGCCGGTACTTATGACGAGAGATAAAGACGCCATGCTGGTTCAATCCTGCCTCCGTGGAGACCGACACGCCTTCGATGAGCTTGTCGACCGGTACGAGGGGCCGATCTACAGCGCGGCCTACCGCATCACCGGCTCGGTCGAGGACGCGATGGACGCCACCCAGAATGCATTCGTCAAGGCCTACGAGAAACTCCACACCTTCGACCCCGAATACCGTTTCTTCAGCTGGATCTACCGCATCGCCGTCAACCAGGCCCTCAACCTCGTCGGCCGGCGGCGCGAGGCGTCAGAGTTCGATGACGAAACACACGCATCGGGTCCAGACCCCGAACAGTCTTTTGAAGCGGCCGAGGTCGGCGGCCACCTGCAGCAGGCGCTGCTCGAGCTCGAGCCGCACTACCGCACGGTGGTCATCCTCAAACATCTCGAGGGCTTTTCCTACCGTGAGATCGGCGAGCTGCTGGAGATCCCGGAGAAAACCGTCAAATCACGGCTCTTCACCGCGCGCCAACGGCTGCGCGAGAACCTGACGAAACGGGGGTTGACCCCATGAATCCTGATCGCCTCGAGGCCCTCCTCTGGGCCCGTATTGACGGCACCATCGAGCCCGGGGACCTGGCCGAGCTCGAGGCCCACCTTGCAGAACACCCCGAGCCGACCGAGCTCGAGCGCCAGGTCGCCACCATCGCCGGGAAGCTGGCTGAGATGGAAAGGGTGCAACCGCCGCCGACCCTCAGGCGACGCATCGACGGCGCGCTGGCGTCCGCCGCCGCACCCGGTCCGCTCGTCCAGGTTTCGGCCCCCAGGCCCACCCGCACCCAGGGGCGATGGCAGGGCGGGTGGCTGCCGATGGCGGCGAGCCTGCTCGTCGGTACGATCGTCGGTTACCTTCTGCACCCGGGGACGGGTGCGGAGCTCGATACATCGAAGGTCGGCGCCACCATGGCGGCGCCACCAGCCGTCGAAACGAGCGCCGATCTCCGGATCGAACTCGAAGATCTGGGATCGTTGACTCTCGGGCGCTCCGAGGATTCGGTCACCGCTGATTTTTCGATCATCTCGGATACCGGGCTGTGGTTCGAGTTGGAATCGGAGTCCGGCGACCTCGAGATCGGCTGGGCCGCCCACATCGGTGGCGCGCCAAACCGGCTTCGGACCGATGGGCGGCGACTCGAATTTCAGGCCGATGGACCCGGGCGCCACACACTGACGATCCGCACCATCGATTGCGGCGGGCCGATCCTGATCTCGGTCGGTTCCGGGTCCGAGGTTCTCGCCGAGCGCTGGATCGAGCCTTCCACGGCTGGAGAGAGTCCATGAAAGCGAACCAACTTTTTTTGCGCTGCCCTGTAGTTGGGGTAGCGAGATCAGTGCGACAGTTTTAACGAGTTCGTTTGCCAAGGGGGTAAGCTATGACATCGAAAAAGACCGGACTTGTGGTGGGGATCTGCGCCGTAGTCGTGATCGGCGTGGGGGCGGTCCTCTACTTTTCACAGGCGCCGTCGTCGATCGAGGACGCGACCGGCGCCATCGGCGCTGCCGAGCGGTACCACGCGGAGCAGATCACGGACGCCGACGTCGAGCTTGCCGGAGAGGCGGCCGTCGACGCCAGCATCTCGGAGGCCGCCTTCAACGTCTCCGGTGAGGAGCTGGCCGAGCTGCTCGGCAAGACGTCGGTTCAGGAAAGAGCCGAGCTCTTCGAGCGCGCCGACGTCGATGAGCGATTGAGCATGCTCGCGCGCGCGTCGATGGATGAGCGCGGAGCGTCCGTCGAGCGCAGCACTGAGCTCGAAAAGGCGTTTGTCCTCGACCGGGCATCTGCGGCTGAGAAAACCGCTGCCCTCGAGCGCGCCAGCGACGCGGAGAAGGCCGCACTGGTCGAGCGCGCGGTGGCCACCGAGGCCTCGGCGGTGCTCGAGCGGGTTTCCCTCGAGCGCGCGACTTTTGACCGGATGTCGTTGCAGGAGAAGGGTGCGGTGCTCGACCGGATGACCGAAACCGAAAAGGTCGCGGTGCTGGACAGAGCATCCGAATTGGAGAAGGCCACCCTCTTCGATCGTTTCTCGGTTCAGGAGAAAAACGCCGTTCTCGATCGCTTCTCGGCGCAGGAGAAGGCCACGGCCCTCGAGCGCGCGACTCCGGCGCAGGCGGCGGCGTGCCTCGAGCGAGCCACGGCCGCCGAGAAGGCAAGCCTGCTCTCGCGCGCCTCGCTGGATCGGCAGTCGGCCTTCCTGGGCCGCTTCTCGATGAATGAAAAGGCGACGATGTTGGAGCGCGCCTCCGATCAGGAGAAGGCAGCCTGCCTCGAGCGCGCATCCGCGACCGAAAAGGCGGCCGTGTTGGAACGGGCCAGCGAAGCTGAAAAGGCCACGGCGCTCGACCGTGCGGTAGCGTCCGAGAGAGTCGCGCTATTGGCGAAGATGTCGCTCGAGCGCGCGGCCTACGAAAAGATGTCGGTCCAGGAGAAGGCCGCCGCTCTTGACCGCTTCTCGGTCCAGGAGAAGGCCGCGGTCCTCGACCGTTGCTCGGCGCAGGAAAAGGCGGTGATGCTTGATCGCGCCTCGGCGATGGAAAAGGCCACAATCTTCGAGCGGGCGTCGGCACAGGAGAAATCGGCGATGCTGGGACGCGTTCCGATGCAGGAAAAACAGGCGATGTTCGAGAGGGCGTTTGCTGAGTGATCTCTGCTCCGGTAGGCATTGAGGGCCCAATGGGGGATGCCGCGGTTTTCCGTGGCATCCCCTTTTCCAGGTTACGATAGGCCGAAGCATCACCCGACAGGGAGCAGACTGATGAAACGCGCCGCGGTCGTGATCGCCGTCGTTCTGCCGTTTCTCGCCGCGTCCGAGGCCTCGGCGCAGCTCGAGTTCCGTCTCTTCAAGACCGAGGACATGCTCGTCGTCTATCTCGACGAGGACAACGAGTACATCCTCCCCCACCTCACGAACTGCTTTACCAACTCCTTCGAGTTTCACAAAAACCTCTTCGGATATACCCCGAGTGAGCCGGTGACGGTCCTCCTCCAGGATTTCGACGACTACGGATACGCCGGCGCGTCGGCCATGCCGACCAACTATCTGACGATCGGCATCGAGCCCTTCGAGTACGTCTACGAGACCTCCCCCACCAACGAGCGCATCAACTGGGTCATGAGTCACGAGCTCCTGCACATCGTGGCCTCGGACAAACCGGCGCCGTCGGACGAGCGCTGGCGAAAGATCTTCTTTGGTAAGGTGGCGCCGATCCCCGAGCAGCCTCTTTCGATGATCTACAGCTATCTGACGACCCCTCGTATGTACGCTCCCCGCTGGTACCACGAGGGCATGGCGGTGTTCTTCGAGACCTGGATGGCGGGCGGCTACGGCCGCGCGCTCGGCGGCTACGACGAGATGGTCTTCCGCACGATGGTCCACGACGATGCCTACTTCTACGACACCGTCGGTCTCGAGTCCGAGGGCAAGGCCATCGACTTCCAGGTCGGCCAGGTCTCCTATCTCTACGGGACCCGCTTCGTCACCTTCCTCGCCGATAACTACGGACCGGAGACGCTGGTCGAGTGGCTCGACCGCGGGCCCGGCAGCAAAGGCCTCCTACCGCGCCCAGTTCAAGCAGGTCTACGGCACCGATCTCGACAGCGAGTGGAAGCGATGGATCGAGTGGGAGCACGAATGGCAGCGGGCCAACCTCGATGCGATCCACGAGTACCCGGTGACCGAGTTCCAGACCCTTTCGGAGAGACCCTTGGGATCGGTGTCGCGGGCCCACTACGACCCCGAGCGGCGCAAACTGATCACGGCGGTAAACTACCCGGGCGAGTTCGCCCACATCGTCGCCATCGACGTCGACACCTGGGAGTCCGAAAAGATCGCCGAGGTTGCGACCCCGGCGCTCTACTACGTGACCTCGCTCGCCTACGACCCCGGCTCGCACACCGTCTTTTTCACGACCAACAACAGTCGCCAGTGGCGGGACGTCAACGCGGTCGACCTCGACACCGGAAAGAAGACCGTGTTGGCGGAGAACATCCGAACCGGCGACCTGGCCTTCAACCGCGCCGACCGTTCGTTGTGGGGCGTTCAACACCACAACGGGCTTTCCACGCTGGTGCGCTTCGCCTACCCCTACCAGGGCTGGGACGACCTCGCGAGCGTCCTCACCCTGACCTACGGCAAGGACATTTTTGACATCGACATCTCGCCCGACGGCGCCTGGCTCACCGGGTCGTTGATCGAAGTCAGCGGCCGTCAACGCCTCATCCGAATGAGAACCGACGACCTGCTCGCGGGCGACAGCGGATACGAGGTGCTCTACGAGTTCGCCGGCAACTCGCCGGCCAACTTCGTCTACTCACCGGACGGCCGCTACCTCTACGGCACCTCGTATTACACCGGTGTATCCAACATTTTTCGCTTCGATTTCGAAAGCCAGAAGATGGAGGCGCTGACCAACGCCCTCACCGGATTCTTCCGGCCCCTGCCGATCTCTGATGACGAGCTGATCGCCTTCAACTACACCACCAAGGGATTCGTCCCGGTGATGCTCGAGCCACGGGTGATCGAGGACGTCAACCCGATCCGCTTCCTCGGCCAGGAAATTGCCGACACGTACCCGATCGTCAAGGAATGGATGCTGCCACCGCCGTCGGTCGTCGACCTCGAGGCGCTGGCGCCCGAGAGCGGGCCGTACCGTCCCCTTAAACGGCTCGAGCTCGTTTCGGGCTACCCGATCGTCGAGTCCTACCTGGACCACACCTCAATCGGCATGCGCTTCAACTTCATGGACTCCCTGGGACTCGCTGGAATCGACCTGACTGCTTCGGTGACGCCTTCGGGCTCGGTGCCGAGCGATGAGCTTTTCCACTTCATCGGCAACTTCAGGAAGTGGCCGTGGAAGCTGTCGACCTACTACAACCCGGCCTCCTTTTACGACTTCTTCGGCCCCACCAAACAGAGCCGCAAGGGCTACGGCGCCATCGGCGAGTACAGCGGCATTCTCATCAACTCCAAACCGAAGTCTCTCGACTACACGGTTGCGCTCGCCGGTTTCGGCGGCCTCGACACCCTGCCCGAGTACCAGAATGTGGTCGCCTCGATCGACAGTTACTTCGCGCTCAGCGCCCGGCTCGAGTACCAAAGGCTTCGCAAGACGATCGGTGGACTGAATCCGGAAAAGGGCCTCACCTGGGGGCTGTACCTCAACAACAAGTACGCGGAGTCGACCAACTTTCCGCGTCTATGGGGCACGCTCGGTCTCGGTCTGCCGCTACCGATCAAGCACTCGTCCCTGTGGCTGCGCCCGGCGGCGGGTTACTCGTGGGGAGACCCCGACAACACCCTTTCGAACTTCTACTTCGGCGCCTTCGGCAACAACTGGGTGGACTACCAGGAGGTGCGGCGTTTCCAGGACTACGACAGCTTCCCCGGCATCGAGATCAACGAGCTCGAGGCCAACAATTTCGGCAAGCTCCTGCTCGAGTGGGAGCTGCCGCCGCTGCGCTTCAAACGCGCCGGAATCCCCGACCTCTATTTCACCTGGGCGAGCCCGGTGCTCTTCGGCAGCGCGATCATCACCAATGTCGATGACGATGGGTCGCGCCGCGAGCTCTACAATCTCGGCGCGCAGATCGATTTCAAGCTGGTGATCTTCACCAATCTCTCGAGCACCTTCTCCATCGGCTACGCCCGCGCCTTCGAGTCGGGGCGCCCGAGCTCCGACGAGTACATGATCTCGCTCAAGATCCTGTAGATTGCCTCGCATGCACCTGCTGGTCGTCGGTCTCCGAATCCTCGTCGGGTTGCTCCCGGTTTTCGCCTTCCTGTTCGCCCTGATCCTGCTCGACAGTTTCAAGCTGGTAAAGCTCCGCACGGTCGCCCGGCTGATCGCCGCCGGCGCGATGGCGGCAGTTCTGAGTCTGTTCCTCAACCGACAAATCGGAGCAGCGATGGGGCTCGATGGGCCGGCGCTTGCGCGGTACCTCGCGCCCGTGGTCGAGGAACTCCTGAAATCCGCGGTCATCATCTATCTCGTGGTTCGTCACCGGGTCGGGTTCCTGGTCGACGCCGCGATCATCGGTTTTGCGGTCGGCGCCGGCTTTGCGGCGCTCGAAAACATCCACTACTTCATGGTGCTCGGTGAAGAGAGCATCGCCCTGTGGATCGTTCGCGGTTTCGGCACCGCGCTGATGCACGGCAGCACCACCGCCATTATGGCCATCATTTCCAAGCAGCTCTCAGACACCCACGGCGGTCCGCGCCTTTGGGTCTTTCTGCCGGGGCTGACGCTCGTGACTCTTCTCCATTCGGTCTTCAACCACTTCTTCATCGCGCCGACAATCACGACAGTGTTGATCCTGGTGGTGCTGCCGGGCTTTTTCGTCGCCATTTTCCACCTCTCCGAGAGCCGGACCCGCGAGTGGCTCGGCACCGGATTCGACACCGACGCTGAGCTTCTGGAGGCGATCGCTGCGGGGCAGGCATCCGACAGCCGCATCGGCGACTACCTCGACGACCTGAGGCGCCGATTTCCGCCCGAAGCCGTGGTCGACATGGTGTGCCTCCTCCGGCTCAGGCTCGAGCTGTCGATCCGCGCCAAGGGCATCCTGCTCGCTCGCCAGGCCGGCTTCGACGTGCCGGCCGATCCCGACATGGAGGGCCGTTTCGCCGAGCTCCACTTCCTCGAGCACAGCGTCGGCAGGACCGGGCTCCTCGCCATGTCGCCGCTCTTCCACTTCTCCGACCGCGATTTGTGGCAGTACCATATGATCGCGCGGCGTTAGAACGTTGGAACGTTACACGTTAAAACGTTTCCGCCCTCCCCGGCACAATTTCGGATTTCGAATTTCGGATTTCGAATTTCCACCCGCCCTCCAGTGGAAAGAGAGGTGGGGCGGGAACGTTCTAACGTTCAAACGTTTCAACGTTCAAACGCCTTTACGAGGGATGTGACCCGATTTCGAAACGGTGTATCATTACTGCCGCAATGCTCAAGCTCCAGATCGTGCCCGCCGAAGGCGAGCCCTTCGAGCACGTCTTCGAAGGCGACTCGCTGGTCATTGGCCGTTCGTCGCGCTGCGACCTCGCGGTCGCCGACCGCTGTCTGTCCCGCCAGCACGTGCGGATCTTCAAGTCCGACGACGACTGGATGGTCGAGGACATGGGATCGCGCAACGGCACCCGCCTCAACGGCGTCATGATCTCGAAACCGACCAAGGTTCGCCCGGGCGACATGATCGACGCCTCGATGTCGCGAATGACCGTCGGCGGCGGTTCGGCAGCGCCATCGCCGCCTTCGTACGCTTCAACCTTCGAGGACGGGCGCACCCTTTTCCGGGCTGCCTCCGACATCATCGCCGAGTCCGAACGGGAGTTCGCCAGGCCGACCGAGGCCGAGCACGAGGTGTTGCTCCACGCAGCCGACCAGCTGCGCGTGCTGTACGACGTCCACCACGCCCTCGACGCCTCAACCACTGCCGAAGAGCTGCTCGACGGCGTGCTCGACCGGGTCTTTGTCCACCTCAAGCCGCAAAACGGCGCCATCTTTCTCAAGGACGGCGACCGCCTCGTTCGCGCGACCAGCCGCTCGTTGATGGCCGCCACCGATGCGTTTCCGGAGTCGAGCAGCCTGGCCAGCGAGGTTATCGACAAGGGCCTCGCGGCGGTGGTCCACGACACCTCCACCGACGTCCGCTTTGTGGGCGCAGAGAGCCTGCTCGACGCCGGCGTGCGGACCCTGGTCGCGGCGCCGCTGCTGACGCCTGAGGGCGCGATCGGGATGATCGTCCTCAGCTCCTCTCTCGCCAACCGCAAGTTTGCCGAGCCCGACATGGAGCTCCTGACGGTGGTTGCCTCGGCCACCGGCCTGCGCCTCCGCAACCTCGCCCTCGCCGAGGAGGCGGCGGAGCGGAAGCGCTTCGAGCAGGAGGTCACCCTCGCGCGCCGCATCCAGGTGGCGCTGCTGCCGGCGGAGATGCCGCAGGTGCCCGGGCTCGAGGTGTACGGTGGAAATACCCCATCGCGAGGGGTCTCGGGCGACTACTTCCAGATCATCGACCGGCCGGACACGCATGAGATTGCCGTCGTCATCGCCGATGTGTCGGGAAAGGGCATCGCGGCCTCGCTGCTCACCGGCTATGTCGACGCCCTGGTCAACGCCTTCCTGGGTGAAAACATGGAACCTGCGGAGATCTTCAACCGCGTGTCGCCGCAGATGAACGCCAAGACCCCGGTCGAGTCCTTCGCGACCGCGTTTCTCGGGATCTACTCGCTCGATTCCGGGGCCCTCAGATTCGCCAGCGCCGGCCACGACCCGAGCATTCTGGTCAGGGCCGACGGCGAGGTCGAGCTCCTGAACCCGACCGGTATACCGCTCGGGCTGATGCCCGACGCCACCTACACTGCGTCTGAGGCACAACTGTGGCCCGGCGATTCGCTCATCCTCTACACCGACGGCATCACCGAAGCCAGCAAACCCAACGACGAGATGTTCGAGCGCGAGCGCCTCGTCGCGACCTGCCGCGAGCATCGGGCGGAGTCGCCGGCAGCGCTCGCCCACCTGATCAACGCGGCCGTCGATGCCTTTGTCGAGGGCGAGCCCTACCACGACGACCGGACGATGGTCATCCTCCGGCGGGTTGAACCAGACTGACCTCGGGACACCTGAGAATCGAGTGCCGCGCGCTGAGTGCGCCGCAGCAAGATTATCCGCAGGTCATGGGTTTTTCGGAGTCCGCGGCCCCTTCGACGAGGTAGGCCTCGATGTCGACCAGATCCTGTTCCGTGAGCTCGACGCCGGTCTTCTCCTTGACCCGCGGGACGCACTCGGCGACCTTGTCATCCTTGGCAAAGGCCCGTTCCCACTGTTCGATGATCAGCGTCGACGGCTGCAGCATCTCCACACCCTCGGTGTTGCCGTCGTGGCACACCCTGCAGTTCTTCTTGAAGTAGGCCTTGCCCTTGCGGGCGTTGGCATCCGGCCGTGCGCTGGCGATCGAGGCGGCCAGCAGCCCCGCCAATGCGACAACGAAGATTCCGACTATCCTCTTGGTCCACATAGTGTCCCCCTACCGGTTTCTTGGTTTGATCGACGTCAACACGATACACGACAAATCGTGAACGGCTCGATACTCGCTCCGTGTTCTCAATCTCAGAATATGCTCGGCGACCACCAGCCATCAAAGGAGAGAACCCGAGTCGCGCAACAAATCCATGGAAACGCATTGCTGCCCACACTATAACATCGATACTTGAGAACATGATCATTTATGTGTATGATCGGCCCAGAGCAATCGTAGGAAGCAAAGAATGACGATCTCAAGACCGACCTTCATCGCCGCGTCGTTCGCCATCGGAGGAGGCAGGTAGCGTGTCATCGCCAAGCTTTTGGAGCAGCCTGAAGGAAGAGGCGCGCAAGAACTACATCGCCATCTTCGAACAGGAGTGGCCGACCTGGTTGGCCGGCATCCTGATCGCCCTCGTGGCCCTGCTCATCTTCCTGTGGAAAGGACCCTGGGGCATCGCGGCCGGATACCGCAACCTCGGCGACTGGCTCTTCTATCTCGGTGGCGTCGGAGACGAACGCCCCGGCTCTCCTCTGCTCCATCCCATCACGTTGACCAGCGGCGGCCTCATGATCGGTGGGTTTGTCTCGGCCTTGATGAGCCGGCAATTCAAGCTCCACAAGGCGCCCCCGCTCGAGTACGCCAAATCGGCGATCGGCGGCCTCTTCATGGGCGCCGGGGCCGTGCTCGCGGCCGGCTGCAACGTCGGCGGCTTCTACACCGCGGCGGCGATGCTCGACTTCGGGGGCGTCGCGATGATGGTCGGCCTCATCGTCGGCGCGTGGATCGGACTCCGCTACCTGCTGTGGGAGATGGAGCACGTGCCGCAAAAGGGTGTCGAACAGCACCCGCCCGGCGAGAGGTGGCTCGGCGTGCAGCCCTACCTCGGGGGCATTGGCATGGCACTCGTCATCGGCGCATTTTATCTCTACGCCGCCTTTGACAACACCGACCTCGGAGGCTTGCTCTTCTTCGGTTTCCTGATCGGGCTGATTATGCACCGTTCACGGTTCTGCTTTGTCCGCGCCTTCCGCTGTCCGTTCATGACCGGCGACGCCGAGATGGTCAAGGTCGTCGCCATGAGCCTGGTGATCTACGGCATGGGCGTCGCGGTGATCAAGTGGGCGTGGATCCAGGAGCCGTCGATGGGTGTGAATCACAATTTCTGGATGGGTAGCCTGTTCGGCGGGTTGATCTTCGGGGTCGGCATGTTGATCGCCGGCGGTTGTGCCAGCAGCACCTTGTGGCGGGTCGGCGAAGGACAGACCAAGATGGTGGTCACGCTGATCGCCTTCGCCCTCTCCAACTCGCTGCTCGCCAGGATCCTCAAGAGTCTGGACCTGTACGACAAGATGGGACACGGGCTGTTCATCCCGGACACCCTCACCTGGTATGTGACGGTGCCGATTTTTATCATCTTTTTCGTCTTCTGGGCCTTCGTCGCCATCTGGAACGAGAAGTCTGAAAAACTGGTCATCTTCTGATAAGGAGCGCACGACATGGATCTGGAAAACATCACACCGTTCACCACCCTCGACGCCCGCGGCTTGACCTGCCCGATGCCGCTCTTGAAAACCAAGAAGGAGCTCAAGGGCGTGCCGGCGGGCGAGATCCTCGAGATCTGGGGTACGGACCCGGGCTCGAAGAACGACATCCCGCACTGGGGCGACAAGGGCGGCAACAGCTTCCTCGGGTTTGTCGACGACGCCGAGGGCTACACGCGGTATTTCATCCGCAAGGGCTGATCGCCTCGTCTTCCGGGTCATCGGCCCGGGCTGTGCAAGGGGGAAGAATGAAAAAAGTCGCGGTGCTGATCAGGGATCCGGAGCAGCAGTACGAGGGCTTGCGCACCAGCCTCGGTCTGCTGCTCGAGTCGGTCGAGGTCAAGATGTTCGTCCTCGACCACGAGGTCGTCGCTCTGGCCAACAAGGAGAGCGACGAGGAGGCGTACGAGGAGTACTTCGACAACATGGGGTTCATCGACGAGATGGACGGCGAGCGTTATTCGAACAACCGGGAAAACGTCGACAAGCACGGATTCAAGCACGTCACCCCGGAAGAAACTGTGGCGATTCTCAGAGACGCCGACATCGTCATCCCCTTCTGAGAGGACATTAAGATGAAAGTGCTCCACATTCTGAAAAGCGAGCCCGACGAAACCGTGCAGGAGTTCTTGGAGGCCTTCTCCGACGAGGAGGTCGCGACCGTGCCCCTCTACGAGGGAGAGATCGATTGGGCCGCGCTGGTGGATGACATCTTCGACCACGAAAAGGTCATCTGCTGGTGGTAGGCGGAGGGCCTTCGCAGCCATCAAGGAGACGCACAATGGACAAGGATCTCGCTTCCGCCATTCTGCTCGAACGTTGCCAGTGCTACAACAAGTCGCTGGCCTCGGCGAGCAAGGTGCTGTCAAAGGGCGGCGTCGATTTCGACGAAATCATGTGGGCCAGACGGATCATCAAATCCCTCGGAGAGGTCTTTCTCAGCCAGCGATTCATGGACAAGGCCATGGAGTGCTACCAGCTCCTGGCCGAGACCCCGCCGCCGGAGTTTGACGCCTCGGCGCTCGCGTCCGACGTCTGTCCCGAGCCGGACGACCCGGGGTCGCCGTTTGCCGACCTCGGACCGCACACCATCACCCTGACCACCCAGGTCAACCAGGACGTCTACGACATCCTCGAGGCCCTCAAGAACGCCGAAGGGAACGAGGGAAAGGACGACGCCGAGCTCGTCCGCGAGGGCATCTACCAGCTCATCCTGAAATACGCCGAGGACAAGGACACCCGCCAGTTCATCTTTGACAAGCTCCGGAGCGCCATCGGCTGATGATGGCGATCACGCCGGCACGCTCCCGTATCGCACGCTACATGGAGAGATAGACGATGGCCGACACACTGGGAATTCTGGTCACCACCGACAAGCACCTCGGCTCCGTGATCGAGCTGGTGAATGCCGCCCACGCCAAGGGCAAGGAGATCCAGGCGTTCTTTACCGGCGCCGCGGTCCACCTCACCCTGCAGCCGGACTTCGCCAAGCTCGCGGGCAAGGCCAAGCTCTGGATCTGCGACGTGAGTTTTCGCGGCAACGGCTACCACGGACGCGAGGAAGAGGTGCCCGGGGTCGGCTACAAGGACTTCGCCACCCAGGGCCGCAACGCCGAGATGCTGGCCGAGTCGGACCGCTACGTAGTCTTCTGATTGCTTCCCTCTCTCCGGATGCGCACCCACGGCTGCTGAACACCGGCGACAATCTCGAAGTCCACGCCCAACTGCGATAACATACGCGCAGCGGGTACCCGAACAATGCAAGACCTGATCGGTCGCAACCTCAGCCATCACCACATCGTCGAAGACATCGGCGGCTGCGGGATGGGAAAGCGTCAGGTGAATCAGACCCCACCGGACGGGTTGTTGCTGTGACCGAAGCGGCGCCCACTCCGATCGGAGATTTTCGGCTCGGTGACTGGCTGGTCCAGCCGAGTCTGAACAGGATCTCGCGGGGAGGCTCGACTGTATCGCTCGAGCTCAAGATGATGGCCGTGCTGGTGTGCCTGGCCGAGCACCCCGGCGAACTGGTCACCCGTCAAGATCTGATCGACACGGTGTGGGCCATCGAATATATCTCCGAGAAGACCCTCACTCGGGCGATCGCGGAGCTCAGAAGAGCCCTGGGCGACGACGCCCGGCAGCCTTCATACATCGAGACGATCCACCGGCGGGGATACCGTCTGCTCGCCACGCCGAGCCCGGTCAGCGACGAGGAATCCTCGGCCAGTCGAACCCTGTCTCACTATCTCCTGCTCGAGCACCTCGGTGGTGGCGGGATGGGGGTGGTTTACCGCGCGGAGGATACCAAGCTGCGGCGCGAAGTGGCGCTGAAGTTCCTGTCAAAGGCGCTGACCCACGACCCCGATGCCCGAAAGCGGTTCATGCGTGAAGCGCGGGCCGTCTCGGTTCTCGATCACCTCAACATCTGCACGATTCACGAAATCGACGAGACGCCCGATGGCCAGCTCTTCATCGTCATGGCCTACTACGAGGGCGAAAGCCTGAAGCAGAAGATCGACCGGGGTCCAGTTCCGGTCGATGAAGCGCTTCGCATCGGTCGCGAGATAGCAGAAGGGTTGGAGCCGGCGCACGAGGCCGGAATCATCCACCGCGACCTCAAACCGGCAAACGTCATGATCACTTCTGACGGTGTGACCAAGATCGTCGACTTTGGCCTGGCGAAACTGAGGACCCAAACGCAAGAGCTCGAAACAGCAGCTGAGACCGGCACGCTCGAGACGTCGGCCGGCACGGTGGTGGGCACGGTCGCCTACATGAGCCCGGAGCAGGCGACCGGGAGGGTGGTGGACAAGAAAACCGACATCTGGGCTTTCGGGTGCGTGGTCTACCAGATGCTCACCGGGTTCCGCCCGTTTTCCGGTACGACGACCACCGAAACCCTGGCTGCGATCATCAGGGACGATCCCGATTGGGAGGCGCTCCCGTCCGAAACTCCGACCCCGATCCGTCGATTGCTCCGGCGGTGCCTCACCAAGGACCCGCGCAACCGGCTCCACGACATCGCCGACGCGCGGCTGGAGATCGAGCAAGCGATTACGGGGTCGAATTGGGCGTCGACTGAACAGGCGGGGCAGCCGGAGCCCACGTTCCGGGACAGGGTGCGGGCGGCGTGGCCAGTTGCGTCCGTAGCCTTTGTTGTGGGCACGCTGCTCGCCATTACGGTTTGGAGGCTCTCCGGGTTCCCTTCGATTGATATCGGCCGCCAGGCGCGTGTTGTCCTGTCTCTGCCGCCAGGCGTGACGATCGACACAGTCGGAGCGCAACCGGTCCTGGCGATGTCGCCCGACGACCGCTGGCTGGTTTTCGTCGGTACGAAAGACGGCAGGTCCCAACTCTACCGGCGTGACCTCGAGCAGTTTGATGCGATTCCGATTCCTGGGACCGAGGGCGCAGAGCAGCCCTCCTTCTCCAGCGATGGACGTTGGGTGGGATATTTTGCCGACGGCAGGCTCAAAAAGGTCCCGCTGGCCGGTGGGCCTCCCCGCATTGTCACCGAAGCGCCGAAACCAAATGGAATGAGTTGGGGACCTGACGGGACCATCGTTTTCATCCGGCGGTTCGGTGAGGGGCTCTGCCGTGTCCCTTCCGCGGGAGGTACACCTGAGGTACTGGCAACGCCGGATTTCGAGCGGGGGGATTCGTGGTTCTTGTGGCCCGAGTCCCTCCCCGACGGCCGTTCGGTGCTGTTCACGAACAATCGGGGATTCACTACGGATGACGCGCAGATCGAGATCCTCGATCTGGAGTCCCGAGCCCGGAAGACCGTCATCAAAGCCGGCAGTTGCGCTCGCTATGTTCCCACCGGGCACCTGGTCTTCGGGCATGGAGCCGGCATTCACGTCGCCCCCTTCGATGCTGAGCGGCGCGAGGTCACCGGGCCTTCGATTCCTGTTCCAGAACCCATCTTCTACGACTTCGAAAACGGAATTCCGCATCTGGCGCTTTCCACTACCGGGTCCCTGGCCTTTGTCCCCGTCGGCAGTACCCTTCGCCGGCAGTTGGTTTCGGTAGATCTCGAGGGCAGAGAGACACCCCTGATCGAGGGGCGGCGGGGATTCGCGTATCCCAGATTCTCGCCCGACGGCGAGCGACTGGCGGTCACCATCTCCGAGCCCGGGGACACCAACATCTGGATCCTGAACCTGTCGACCGGAACGCGGGCCAAGCTGACGTTGGAGGGCAGTAACAACTTCCCGGTCTGGACGCCGGACGGGGAGCGAGTGACATTTCATTCCCGACGAGGCGGTGTTGGCGGCATCTATTGGAAGCGGGCCGACGGGAGTGGGGAGAGCGAGCCGCTCGTACTTGCCGGAAAGGTCGGTGAGACGATCGTCCCCCAGTCCTGGACGCCGGACGGGAACACGCTGGTCTTCCAGAGGCTCTTCGGTACCGAGGCGGGGATTCGGTCCGATCTCTGGATCGCGACTCGCGAGGGCGACCGAGAACCGCTTCCGTTGATGGTGACTGGTGCGCTCGAGGCCGGGCCAGCGGTTTCTCCCGACGGCCGGTGGCTGGCCTACAAGTCGAACGAGTCCGGCCGCTACGAAATCTACGTGCAGCCCTTTCCGGGAGGCGGTGAGAGGCACCAGATCTCCACCGACGGGGCGCTGCCACCGGTCTGGTCGCCGGACGGTCAGGCGATCTTCTATCAAACCGAGGAACAGGTCCTCACAGCTCGAGTCTCGACAATAGGCAGTCTCAGGGCCGAAGCCCCACGGGTGCTGTTCAAAGCGGTGTACGATTCAGGGAACTACCACACGCACCCGAACTTCGATGTCGCACCCGACGGCAAGAGCTTCGTGATGGTCAAGGCGGATGAGTCGTGGGGGAGAGCCACCGAAATCAGGGTGGTCCTCAATTGGTTCGAGGAGCTCAAGCGCCTCGCGCCGGCGGAGTAACGATGATCGGCACCACCCTCGGCCGCTACCGCATCGTCGAGGAGATCGGCGCGGGCGGGATGGGAAACCCTCACGCGAGTGAATCCCCACCGGACGGGGTTTGCATATGACCGACGCAGCGCTCACTCTGATGGGAGATTTTCGCCTTGGTGAGTGGCTGGTTCAGCCGAGTCTGAACAGGATCTCCCGGAGTGGTTTGACCGTTTCTCTCGAACTCAAGGTAATGGCCGTGCTGGTGTGCCTGGCCGAGTGCCCCGGCGACCTGGTCACCCGTCAAGACTTGATCGACACGGTTTGGTCAGTCGAATATATCACCGAGAAGACCCTCACCCGGGCGATCGCGGAGCTCAGAAAAGCCCTGGGCGACGACGCACGGGAGCCTTCATACGTCGAGACGATCCACCGGCGGGGATACCGTCTGCTCGCCACGCCGAGCCCGGTCAGCGACGAGGAATCCTCCGCCAGTCGAACCCTGTCTCACTATCTTTTGCTCGAGCACCTTGGTGGTGGCGGGATGGGGGAGGTTTACCGCGCGGAGGATACCAAGCTGCGGCGCGAGGTAGCGCTGAAGTTCCTGTCAAAGGCGCTGACCTACGACCCTGATGCCCGGAAGCGGTTCATGCGTGAAGCGCGGGCCGTCTCAGCTCTCGATCATCTCCATATCTGCACGATCCACGAAGTCGACGAGACGCCGGATGGCCAGCTCTTCATCGTCATGGCCTACTACGAGGGCGACACCCTGCAGAAGAAGATTGACCAGGGTCCGCTTCCGGTCGATGAGGCGCTCCGCATCGGTCGCGAGATAGCAGAAGGGTTGGAAGTGGCCCACGAGGCCGGAATCATCCACCGCGACCTCAAACCGGCAAACGTCATGATTACGCCTGACGGTGTGACCAAGATCGTCGACTTTGGCCTGGCGAAATTGAGGACCCAAACGCAGGATCTCGAATCAGCGACTGAGACCGGCTCCCTCGAAACATCGGCCGGTACCGTGGTGGGCACCGTCGCCTACATGAGCCCGGAGCAGGCGGCGGGGAGAATGGTGGACAAGAGAACCGACATCTGGGCCTTCGGGGTGATTCTTTTCGAGATGCTGACCGGCACCCGGTTGTTTGAGGGAGAAACGCCCTCACATGTCCTAGCGGCCGTGTTACGAGCCGAAACCGACTGGTCAAAACTGCCGGCGGAGACGCCGATGCCGGTTGGCCGGCTGCTGCATCGGTGCCTGGAGCGAGATCCAAGAGAGCGACTCCACGACGTCGCGGACGCTCGGCTCGAAATCGAGGAGGCGATCAGCCAGCCGGACGAGGTCGATACTGAGGAAGCTCAGCCGTCTCTCCGACCCCGGCTCCGCGCGACGAGGTTGGCCTTGCTCGCAGCCATCGTTGTCTCGACGGCGGTGATTGGCGGTATGGCCTGGAAGCTCTCCGGGGTCCGCTCGACGATTGCCAGGCCCCCGATCCGGCTCGCGCTGAATCTCCCACCGGGCGTGATGATCCAGAAGACGACTCCGTATCCGGTGCTGGCGGTGTCGCCCGATGGCCGCTGGTTGGTCTTCACGGCGACTGAAGGTGACAACCGGCGACTCTTCAAGCGTTCACTGGAGCAGTTCGATGCCACGCCGATTCCGGGTACGGAAGGCGCCGAAAATCCATTCTTCTCCCCCGACGGTCGCTGGGTGGCCTTCTTCGCCGGCCGCAATCTCAAGAAAGTCCCCTTGGATGGCGGGCCTGCCCAGATCCTCGCCGACGCTCCGAACCCCTGGGGAGCCACCTGGGGCGCGGACGGAACGATCGTCTACGTACCGCACGATAGACTGGGGTTGTGGCGTGTGCCCGCCATCGGAGGTGCACCAGAGCAAATTGCCTCACCACAGAGGGAGCAGGGTGACTGGAATTTCTCCTGGCCCGAGTTTCTCCCCGATGGCAAGGCGGTGCTTTTCACGGCCTTCAAGGGGATGACGGCCGACTCCGCAAGCATTTGCGTCCTCGATCTGGGGTCAGGTGCCAGGAGGCCCCTCATCGATAACGCAAGCTTCGCTCGTTACGCTCCCACTGGCCACTTGATATTCGGGCACGAGGGATCCGTTCACGTTGCTTCCTTCGACGCCGGGCGGCGCGAGGTCACCTGCCCCCCTGTTCCGCTTCCCGAACCGATTTCTTATGATTCGGATGGCGGCCTGCCCTTTCTGGCCTTCTCATCCGAAGGTGACCTGGCGTTCGTTCCGGGCGGCGGCGCACCCAGGCGCGGGCTGGTGTCGGTGAATCCGGATGGAATGGAGAGACCGCTGGTCGACGCGCGGCGTGGGTTCATGTATCCCAGGTTTTCGCCGGACGGCGAGCGACTGGTCGTCACCATCTCCGAGCCTGGAGACACGAACGTCTGGGTCGTCGACCTGGCGACGGGTGCCCAGACCAAGCTGACGCAGGAGGGTGCCAACGTGTTCCCGTGCTGGACTCCGGACGGGGAACGGGTGACCTACCTCTCCATCCGGGGAGGAACCGATTTCAGCATCAACTGGAAGCGGGCCGACGGGCATGGTGAAAGTGAAGCGCTCCTATCGCAAGGGGAACCCGGTGGAATGCTCGGGCCTGGCTCATGGTCGCCCGACGGAAGAACGCTGGTCTACTTCCGGTACGTACCGTCGCAGCCGGAGAATGAGAAGGACATTTGGATCCTAGACCTCGATGGTGATCGAAAACCACGTCCACTTGTGGCGACACGGGCGTCGGAAATGGGGGCGGCGATTTCGCCAGATGGTCAATGGCTCGCCTACGTGTCGAACGAATCGGGCCAGTCGGAGATCTACGTGCAGCCGTTTCCGGGCGGCGGAGAGAGGCATCAGGTGTCCACGGCAGGTGGTGCGAAGCCCGTGTGGTCGCCGGACGGAAGGAGCATCTACTACCGAGCGATCGAGGGAGAGAGAGGTCAATTTGCATATCCGATTCTGACCGTCCCGGTCACTACAAACCCCCGGTTTCGCGCGGGAGCTGCACAGGTACTCTTCGAAGAACCATATGAAGCAGGGACCTACATGTGGAGTCCGAACTTCGATGTCGCACCCGACGGCAAGAGCTTCGTCGTGGTCAGACCGGATGAGTCGTGGGGGAGAGCCACCGAAATCAGGGTGGTCCTCAATTGGTTTGAAGAGCTCAAGCGCCTCGCGCCGGCGGATTGACCATGATCGGCAGCACCCTCGGTCACTACCGCATCGTCGAGAAAATCGGCGAGGGTGGGATGGGGGAGGTGTACCGGGCTCACGACGAGCGGTTGGATCGGGATGTGGCGGTCAAGGTGCTGCCGGCATCGGTGGCTCAGGACCCTGAGCGCATCGCTCGTTTCGAGCGCGAGGCCAAGCTTCTCGCGTCCCTCAACCACCCGAACATTGCCACCCTGTACGGCTTGGAAGAACATGAAGGCCGGCGCTTCCTGGTCATGGAGCTGGCCGAGGGAGAAACCCTGGCCGAGCGGTTGAAGAAGGGACAAATTCCGGTCGAAGACGCCCTTCCGGTCGCCCTCCAGATCGCCGAGGGACTTGAAGCCGCGCACGAGCACGGGATCATCCACCGCGACCTCAAGCCGGCCAACGTGATGCTCTCGCCCGAAGGCAGGGTCAAGGTCCTCGACTTCGGGCTGGCCAAGGCGTGGCAGTTCGAGGAAGGCGATGCCGACCTCACGCACTCGCCCACATTGACCGGGCAGATGACCGCGGCCGGGGTTCTCCTCGGCACCGCCGCCTACATGAGCCCGGAGCAGGCTCGAGGGAGGGCAGCGGACAGACGGGCCGACATCTGGGCCTTCGGGGTGATCCTCTTCGAGATGCTGACGGGGATCCGGTTGTTCGAGGGCGAAACGACCTCGGACGTTCTGGCGGCTGTGTTGCGGGCCGAGCCCGACTGGTCGAAGCTGCCGGCTGGGACGCCGCTGCCAATCAGCCGCCTGTTACGTAGGTGTCTGCATCGAGATCCGAGGGAGCGGTTGCACGACATTGCAGACGCGCGGCTGGAGATCGAGGAGGCGATCGCCCGGCCGAGTTGGGCCCATACGGATCAGGCGGAGCGGCCGGTGCCGACCCTTCGGGAAAAGTGCCGGGCGGCATGGCCAGTGGTGCTCGCGGCGGCTCTTGTCGGTGCGCTGCTTTCCGCCGCGGTCTGGTGGCTCGCGGGTGACCGTCTGGGAGCCGTCAGGCAGCTGACACGCGTCACCCTGAATCTCCCTCCCGGCATCACGGCAGATGCCATGACTGTAACCGGCGTTCGACCGCAGTTGGCGATTTCGCCCGGCGGTCGCTGGCTGGTTTTTGTAGGGACCGAGAATGGTGCATCTCGGCTCTACAAGAGGTCTCTGGAGGAGTTCGACGCCGTGCCGATTCGCGGCACGGAAGGCGGGTTTCATCCATTCTTTTCCCCCGACGGGGACTGGGTGGGATTCTTTGCCGACAAAAAGCTCAAGAAGATCCGATTGGACGGTGGGCCTCCGCAGGTTCTCGCCGATGCCCCGAATCCTTTTGGAGCTACCTGGGGGCAGGATGGGACAATCGTTTACAACCGTCTCGACGGCGATGGGCTGTGGCGTATCTCCGCCACAGGAGGCGCGCCTGAGCAGCTCGCCTCCCTGGAGATTGAGCGAGGTGATTTCGACCTCGTTTGGCCCGAGTTTCTCCCCGGCGGCGACGCGGTGCTCTTTACGTGCCTCACGGGACTCACGGCAGATTTCGCGCGGGTCGAGGTCCTCGACCTCGAATCTCGCGCCAGAAAGGTTCTCATCGAAAACGCCAGTCACGCCCGTTACGTCCCAACCGGTTACCTCGTCTTCGGGCGACAGGGCCACGCTGAGGTCGCCCCCTTCGATGTTGCACGGCGCGAGATCACCGGCCCCTCGGTTCCGGTTCCCGAGTCGATTTTCTATGAAATGGAGAATGGTCCGCTCAACCTTGGCTTCTCGGCCGACGGGACCCTGGCCTTCATTCCGGGCGGCGGTATCCAGACGCGCCAATTGGTATCGGTCGATTCGGCGGGTGCGGAGAGGCCGCTGGTCGACGCGTGGCGCGGTTTCATGTACCCAGCCTTTTCACCCGACGGCGAGCGGTTGGCGGTCACCATCTCCGAGCCGGGGGACACCAACATCTGGGTCATCGACCTGGCGACTGGAGCCCAGACCAAGCTCACGCGCGACGGTCTCAACGCATTCCCCTCCTGGACTCCGGACGGGGAACGGGTGACCTACCTCTCCTCCCGGGGGGGATACGAATCCAGCATTGACTGGAAGCGGGCCGACGGCAGCGGGGAAAGCGAGCCGCTGATTTCGACAACGGAAAAGGGTGAGGTGCTCGGACCGGGCTCGTGGTCTCCTGATGGGGAGACACTGGTTTTCTCCAGGTTCCTACCGTCACAGCCGGAGAATGTCTCCGACATCTGGCTCGCTCGTCGCGACGATGACCGAGAACCACGTCCGTTTGGTGTTACTAGAACGTCGGGGATTGCTCCGGCAGTTTCGCCCGACGGCAAATGGCTGGCCTACACCTCGGGAGAATCGGGCCAGTCCGAGATCCACGTGCAGCCCTTTCCCGATGGCGGGGAGAGGTACCAGATTTCCACCGACGGCGGGCGGAAGCCTGTCTGGTCGCCGGATGGACGGAGCATTTACTACAGGGCCCTCGATGAGAGGCGGATACTGGAAGCTCCGGTCACCATGAAACCCCGGTTTCGAGCGGGAGCTCCGAAGGTGTTACTCGATGGGCCGTATGAAACAGGGACCTACTACTGGAGGCCAAACTTCGACATCGCGCCTGACGGGAAGAGCTTCGTCGTGGTCAAACCGGACGAGGAGTGGGGCAAGGCGACCGAGATCAGAGTGGTCCTCAACTGGTTCGAGGAACTGAAACGCCTCGCGCCGACGGAGTGACCATGATCGGCACGACCCTCGGCCACAGCCAATTGCCGGTGTCGACGGTATGGTCGAGTCCCGGGCGGCCCACCAGGCTCCATTGAAAACCTCGTTTTGGAAGACGCCAGCCCGTGCGGACAGAGCCTACCGGGTACCGAGATTTTCGGTGACGCGTTCTCCGAGTTCTGGATCGAAAACCCGCAGAGTCGAGCGGACTGACCGCGCGGCGGTTCGTGGCAGTGCGCCCCAGGCTTCCCGCAGGTCGTCGGGTCGATCCTCGCTCAGCACCTCGATCAACTGCTCTGCCTGAATCCTGTCCTTTTTGGCCTTTGCCTGGAAGGCAACCGGGCGTTTCTCCGAGATCCAGAGCTTGTGCAGGGCGAATCTCGCGGGTGATGGTAAGTTGACCAGCACCACGTCTGATCCCATGACGACCGCCTGCATCGGGTCTTCAATCAAGTAGTCAAGATGGCGCAGAGGTTTAGCGGAGAGTCCGAACGCCGGCAAAAAGGCAGCCTTGGATGATTCCCTCCCGACCATCGGGGTCAGGAAGTCGACTCGAAGATCTCGCCCACGAACCTTGAACGACGTCGACGGCTGCTTCCGATCGAGCGGGGGTATGGGGTGCAGATTCAGCCCGGATCTCTCGATAATTTCTTCGAGTTCTACGCGCGAGGTGTTGCGGGCCAGGGCCACTCCGATTGCCGGGTCGTGTGCGCTATCCACGTCTTGCGTTTGCAGGGATGCCCGGCGAAATCGTACTCCCAGCACATTGGCGTACGCACGGAGTGCAAGGCTGCCGATCAACACGCCTCCGAGGTGAAAGACCCTCGACTCTGCAAGCATTTTCAGCACTTTGAGGACGGCGGCCGGCTCGGTCGAAGCGCCACCGCTCGCCAGCATTTTCCCGAGGCGGGCTCTGGCAGCCCGGTCGGGTTTTGAAATCTCCTGGGTCCGAATGACCTGGTCCATCCATCGTTGAAGCTCGGGGGAGTCCGGACCGAGGTAAATCTGTCGCAGCTTGGCACCCTCGCTGCGCTGCAGGTACCAATAGGTGTTGCCCTTGATTTTCTTCGAGGTAAACGAACCCATCAACATTCCGTCGGCCACAGCCGCGGACTCTGCGGGGATCATCTGATCCAGGAGCTCTGAATAGAGCGTGAGATGTGATTCGGGAAGCCTGTCAAACGCCACATAGCCTCCAGTTATACGTAGAATAAATCTACTCTACGTATAACTGTCAATTGCCCATCACCCCTTTACGTTTCTGGGGATGAACATTACGATTTTCCAAAATCGATGTTACAATTCATTCATGAATGATAGAAAACGTCAAATTTTCGGTCTTTTCAAGGGTGGTGAATCGCTCCAGGCCGGTGAGGTCGCTCACGCCCTCGGCGTGACCCGACAGACCGCGCACCGGCACCTTTGTGAGCTCGTCGCCGATGGCCACCTGAATGTCGAAGGTGCTGGACGGAGCACGCGCTACCGGAAATTCAAGCCGGTGGATGCGCGGCGCTTTGTGACTACCGGCCTCGAGGAGGATCGAGTCTGGTCCGAGATGAGCGGTCCGGGAATGGTCGCACGCAACCTGCCGAAGACCGCAGAAACAGTTCTTCATTACATCCTCACCGAGATCGTCAACAACGCGATCGATCACTCGGGGGCCTCCGAGGTCGATGTGCGGGTCGCCAGGAGAGAGTCGACGTTCGAGCTAGAGGTTGGAGACGAGGGTATCGGGATCTTCCGCCACATTCGCGACAAGCTGGGTCTCCAGTCCGAACTCGAGGCACTGCAGGAGCTTTCGAAGGGCAAGACGACGACCATGCCATCACGCCACACCGGCGAGGGCATCTTCTTCTCCTCGAAGGCCGCGAATCGATTCGAGATCGAAAGCGGTGCGTTGAGGTGGATCGTCGACAACCGCAAGAACGATATGGCTGTCGGCACCGTCGACCCTGCGGCGCCTGGAACAACGGTGCGGGCCGAGATCGATACCGAGAATGCCAATGACCTGACCTCGGTCTTTGCCGAGTACACCCGAGATTTCGAGTTCAGCAAGACCCGGACTATTGTCAGGCTCTTTTCCATCGGCACCGAGTTTCTCAGCAGGTCGCACGCGAAACGTCTCGTGCACGGACTCGAGAATTTTCGCGAGGTGGTCCTCGACTTCGAGGGTGTGGACATCGTCGGGCAAGGCTTCGCTGACGAGGTCTTTCGTGTGTGGGCCAGACAGCACCCGGAGGTGCTGCTGATCCCTGCGGCGATGAACGAGCCCGTTGCATTCATGATCGAGCGTGCCATCCGAGGAGGGCGGGAAAGCGGCTGATTGCCTCGGTCCTTCCGATCGAGATCTGGGCTACCATAGGTCCGCTGGAAACCCAGACAATGCGAGACCTCATCGGTCGCACCCTCGGCCACTACCGCGTCGTTTCCGAACTCGGGCGGGGCGGAATGGGTGTAGTGTATAGGATGAGCGACCCGTGGCACAGCCAGCTCTCGATCAGCTCTCGCGAACTCTGAGCTTCAAGGCTTCTTTCAAAAAGGGCAGGTCGTCGAGGTCTTTCGGGCGTCCTGCGCCCTCCTTGTTCCGGATGAGCTCCGCGAGCCCCAGATAGTGAACGGGCACTGAATCGTCATCGTCATCCAGCGAAACGGAGGTGCGTCGGGCCCAGGCCTCCGCAAAGTCCACGGCGTCGATGCGGTTGAGAAGATCGATGCGGTTCGGTGGGACGCCGAACTGGATGATGAGCCCCTGCTCGGTCAATTCCTCCGAGCCCGAGAGACCAGGAATCGAGCCAGACCAGAACTCATCGAGCGCGGCGTGCAGCCTGCGGGCGTTTTCAGGGTCCCGGTCATAGAAGAAATCGACATCACCCGTCAATCGGGCGTGTCCGTAGTAGATGACCGCTTCTCCACCAACGATGAGGTACCTGACCTCGTGCGCGTGAAGCAGCCGGATGAAATCCAGGATGTCCGGCGAAAACGACGACGAGTCAATCACCTCCCGTGCCATGCCCGTACGTCTTTGACGTCGCCCGGATAAGCCCTGTCCTTCAAGGATCGCGCGACTTGCATTCGCTGCTGAGGGGTCATCGAGACCTGCTGCCGAATATCCTGTTCGGCGGCCTCTTCGAATGTTCGTGCCTTGTGAACAACACGTTCCATACGAGAATTTTACGTCGGCAGCGCACTCGAATCAAATGTCCTTCAGCACATTCCCGCCCGTGTATACCAGAACACGAAAACCCGAGCAGATATCAACACGATAGTGCGATAGACTGGGCCCTGAAACCAAGGTCACGGCGATGCCTCTCTCGGTCGGCGATCGTCTCGGACGCTACGAGATTCGCGAACCCCTCGGTGCCGGGCGTATGGGAGAGGTTTGTCGTGCATACGAGGAGGGGGAACATGAGCTCTTCGAAGACTTTTCGTCCGACGGGGTCACTTCGGGGGCGGGTCACCCCGTTCACCTCAGCGCCTGCAATTGCGTTAACGTTCGTCGTCTTTACCTTCATCCTGTCAGCCTGCGGCGGGGACACACCGTCGCGTCCGGTCTACGACCTGGTCCTCCGCAGCGGCACGATCTATGACGGCAGCGGCGAGGCGCCTTTTGTCGGCGATCTGGCGATCCGGGGCGACGTGATCGTCGCCATCGGCGACCTCGGACGCACGATCGGGAAGGAGGAGATCGACGTCGGCGGGCTGGCGGTCGCCCCCGGCTTTGTCAACATGATGTGCTGGGCCAACGAGTCACTGATCGAGGATGGCCGCTCGCAGAGCGACATCCGCCAGGGGGTGACGCTCGAGGTCATGGGCGAGGGAAACTCGATGGGGCCGCTCAACGCCGCCATGAAGGAGGAGCTCGTCCGGCAGCAGGGTGATATCCGCTACGACATCGAGTGGACGACTCTCGGCGAGTACCTGGAGTACCTTGTGCAGCGGGGGGTGTCGCCCAACGTCGCCTCGTTTATCGGTTCGGCGACGCCGCGCGCCTACGTCATGGGTTACGAGGACCGGCCGCCGAGCGTGTACGAGCTCGGTCAGATGCAGGAGCTCGTCCGCCAGGCCATGGAGGAGGGCGCTCTGGGGGTCGCCTCGGCGCTCATCTACCCCCCGGGGAGCTTTGCCTCGACCGACGAGCTGGTCGCGCTGGCCGAAACCGCGGCGACATTCGACGGGCTCTACATTTCCCATATCCGCGGCGAGGGAAGCACTCTGGTCGAGGCGATTGACGAGCTGATCGAGATCGCCCGCCGGGCCGGGACCCGCGCCGAGATCTACCATCTCAAGGCCGCCGGTCAGGCCAACTGGCCGCTCTTCGAGCAGGCCGTCGCCGAGGTCGAGCAGGCGCGGGCGGAGGGTCTTCAGATCACGGCGGACGTCTACACCTACCCGGCCGGTGCGACGGGTCTCAACGCCTGCATGCCGCCGTGGGTCCAGGAGGGGGGCTTCGAGGCCTCGCTCGAACGGCTCGAGGATCCCCTCCTGCGCCGGCGGATCGCGCGCGAGATGCTCGAAGAGTCGGACGAGTGGGAAAACATGTACCTCGGGGCCGGCTCACCGGACAACATCCTGCTGGTCGAGTTCAAGAACGAGAAGCTCAAGCCCCTGACCGGGAAGACGCTCGCCGAGGTGGCGGCGATACGCGGCACGAGCCCCGAGTTCACCGCGATGGACCTGATCGTCGAGGACCAAAGCCGGATCACCTGCGTCTACTTCAACCAGTCGGAGGAGGTTCTCCGCCGCGCGATCGCCCTGCCGTGGGTGAGCTTCTGCTCGGACGCGGCATCGCTGGCCCCCGAGGGCGTCTTCCTCGAGAGCAGCACCCACCCGAGGGCATACGGGAGCTTCGCCCGGCTCCTCGGCAGGTACGTGCGGGATGAGGGCCTGATCCCGCTCGAGGAGGCGATCCGCAAGCTCTCCGCGCTGCCGGCAGACAATCTCGGAATCGAGCGCCGCGGCAGGTTGGAGGAAGGTTTCTTCGCCGACGTGGTGGTATTCGACCCGAGCTCCATCCAGGATCACGCCACCTACCTCGAGCCGCACCAGTACGCGACCGGGATGGTCCACGTCGTTGTCAACGGTGTTCCCGTTCTCCGAGATGGCGAGCACACCGGTGCCAAGCCCGGTCGCGTCGTGCGAGGTCCGGGGTGGAGCGGACCGGGGTAGCCGCGCGGACACCTGCCCGCACCCAATGACAAAACCGCCCACTCACCCGGCAGCCGGGACGGCTGCCCCACAATCGTCCCCCGGTCTCTCGCGATGGTTTGTGGGGCACGCGTCTCGCGTGCTGGATGGGTGGGGGGGTTTGCTTCCTTGATTTCAGATTTTTGATTTCGGATTTTCCGCCGACCCACCCCTAACCACGAAGACACAAAGAACACAAAGGAATCACGAAGAAGGTCCTTTAACCTTTGCCGTGGAATATGCGGAAGAAACTCCGGCGCCGGGTCAAAAAAACACCCCCTCCCCTCGGAAATCCGCGGCGAGAGGTCGGGCGGAGGGAGGTCG
>CAVTEP010000003.1:0-331608 GCA_963733915.1 Candidatus Sulfomarinibacteraceae bacterium | reverse complement strand
GAGCGATTCCGCTCGACGAGGCCGTTCCTATCGCGCTTCAAATCGCCGAGGCCCTCGAGGCGGCGCACGAGGCGGGGATCGTCCACCGCGATCTCAAACCGGCCAACATCAAGCTCACCGACGAGGGTGTGGTCAAGGTCCTTGATTTCGGGCTCGCCAAGGCGTGGGAGACGGAAGCCGGCGATTCGAGCCTCTCACTCTCGCCGACGATGACTGCAAACGCGACGGCGGCGGGGGTGATCCTCGGCACGGCGGCCTACATGGCCCCCGAGCAGGCGCGGGGCAAAAAGGTCGACCGCCGGGCGGACATCTGGGCCTTTGGCGTCGTGCTGTGGGAGATGCTGACCGGCCGCACGCTCTTCGACGGCGAGACGGTGACCGATGTGCTGGCCGCCGTGGTGCGGCAGGAGATCGACCTCGGTGCGCTTCCCGGAGCGACGCCTGCGGTTCTGCGGCGGCTGATCACCCGCTGCCTCGACCGCGACCCGAAGCAGCGGCTGCGGGACATCGGCGAGGCGAGAATATCCATGGCGGGGTGCTTGCGAACCGACGAGCAACCGTCCGGACCGGAACGGCCACCGGGGCTGACGCGTCGTCGGTTTGCCGTGACGTCGGCGTTGACCGGCGCGGGCGCCATTCTCGGCTTCGGGCTCGGCCGCTTCGTTGCGGTTCGCGATGAGCCCGGGCCGAGCGGGCTCTCGCTCGAGATCACCCGCCTCACCAGCTCGGGCAATGTCATCTCCGCCGCGATCTCGCCCGACGGCCGCTACATCGCCTACGTCGAGTCGGATCAGGGTCTGCAAAGCCTGTGGCTGCGGCAGCTCGCGAGCGGCCAGACGCTGCGGCTCATTCCGGAACGGCCGGACTTTTACTGGGGTCACACCTTCAGCCCTGACGGCAACGACGTGGTCTTCGGGCTCAAGACATCGGATGATCGGACCGGCGCCTTCTTCGCGATCTCGACCCTCGGCGGCGTGAAGCGGCGCCTGGTCACCGGAATCGACTCGTCGCCGTCATTCTCGCCGGACGGCGGGCGGATGGCCTACCTCCGGGCGGGTTATCCGTCGGCCGACGAGTCCGCCCTGATGGTCGCTGCCGCCGACGGTTCCGATCCGAAGCCGCTCGCCGTGTACGGGTTGCCCGAGTTCGTCGCCCCGATCTTCTTCGGCGGACCCGCCTGGTCCTCCGACGGCGGCCGCATCATCACGGCGGTCGGCCGACTCGGCAGCACGAGCGCCGACGCCCGCGCACGGCTCGATGCGGTCGCCGTTGGTGATGGTTCGGTGTCGGTGTTCTCGGACCCGGGCTGGCTCCAGGCCGCGCAAGCCCAGTGCCTCCCCGACGGGCGTGGCCTCCTGGTGATCGCCCGAGCGCCATACCAGCCCAACCCGCAAGTGTGGCACCTGACGTCGGCGGGGGCGGAAGCCGCGCCGGTGACCAACGACCTCAACGACCACCGGATCATCTCGCTGTCGGCCGACGGAAGCTCGCTCGTCACCGTATCGGGAGACCTTTCATCCGCGATCTGGATCGGGTCGCGCGACGGCGACTTCCGGCCTCGGCGCGAAACGTGGGGCAGGCTGGACGGGCTCAACGGCCTCTGCTTTCTGCCCGATGGCCGATTGGCCTACACCACCAACGAAGGCGGCCGCTGGAGCCTGTGGACGATGACGCCCGACGGCGGCGAGCGCGCCCCGCTGCTGACGCTGGGTCCTGGGGAAGTGAGCCTCGGGGTGGCGGTTTCCGGGCTGGGCGAGATCTTCGTGCCCGTGCGTTCGAGCGCCGGGGTCGCTGTCCGTGCCCTCGGTGCCGACGGCACCGACAGGGGTGTCGTGGTGCGCGACATCTTGAACGACCCGATCAGTGTGTCGCGCGATGGAGGGCTCGTCTACGGCGCCCTCGTCGACGGCGTGCCGAGGGTGTTCCGGCTCGAGCCGCCAGGTTCCGAGCCCGTGCCGGTCACCGAACGACAGGCGTTCGTGCCATCCATCGAACCCTCCGGAGAACGGATCGCCTTCTACTACATCGACGAAAACGGTGAATTCCGGATCGGGATCGCCGCCCGCGGGAGCAGCGAGCTGATATGGAGCACACCGGCCGAGGCGCCGTCGGCCAATGGCCGACTGCTCCTCCGGGAGGATGGGCTGTACCTGAACATCATGCCCAACGACCGCGCCAACGTCTGGATGCTGCGTCTGGACGGCACTGCGCCCCGCAAGATCACGAGCTTCGACGATCAGCTCGTGTTCGATTTCGCGCTGTCGGACGACGGCGACACCCTGGCGGTCGCACGCGGGCCGCGACTGCGCGACGCCTTGCTCATCAAGGGCTTCCCGGGTTCGCCGACTGGAGTATCCAGATGATCGGCACGACCCTCACCCACTACCGCATCACCGCGGCCCTCGGCGCCGGCGGGATGGGGGAGGTGTGGCGGGCGACCGACGAGAAGCTCGGCCGCGAGGTGGCGCTGAAGGTGCTGCCGCAGGATTTTGCAGCGGACCCGGAACGACTCGCCCGTTTCGAACGCGAGGCGAAGGTGCTGGCGAGCCTCAACCATCCCAACATCGCCCACCTCTACGGTCTCGAGAGCGTGAACACCCAAATAGCAGCCGGGTCGGCTGCCCCACATGGCGCCACCTCCTCCCAGGGTGACGATGTGGATAGGGGGGGCGGGAACTCAAAACTCAAAACTCAAAACTCAAAATTGCCCGCAGAAACGGGCGCTGTCACCTTCCTCGTGATGGAGCTGGTGGAAGGTGAGGACCTTTCCGCACGTATCGCGCGCGGAGCGATCCCTTCCGACGAGGCAATTCCCATCGCCCTCCAGATCGCAGAGGCGCTCGAAGCGGCCCACGAGGCGGGCATCGTCCACCGCGATCTCAAACCGGCCAACATCAAGATCACCGAAAACGGCACGGTCAAGGTGCTCGATTTCGGGCTCGCCAAGGCGTGGGAGAGCGACGGCGGCGACTCCAGCATCTCCATGTCGCCGACGATGACCCGCAACGCCACGATGGAGGGCGTGATTCTCGGCACGGCCGCCTACATGAGTCCCGAGCAGGCGCGCGGGAAGAAGGTCGATCGTCGTGCCGATGTCTGGTCCTTTGGCGTCGTCTTGTGGGAGATGCTCACCGGCCGCAAGCTCTTCGAGGGCGAGACGGTGTCGGATGTGCTCGCCGCGGTGTTGCGGGCCGAGATTCCGTGGGACGAGCTCCCGCAGATCAACTCCAGCTCGCGGTCGAACGCCTTCTCCGCAGATGTCTCGCGAGAGAACCCGAGCGTCGGTTGCGCGACATGGGTGACGCGGCCCTTGAGCTCCGGGAATCGTCCGAACCGCAACCCCGGGACCGCCATGCCGAGAGTTTTTCCAATCGGCGGACCCTGCTGTGGATCGCGGCGATCGCCGGACCGGTCACCGCTCTGTTGGTGACTGGCGCGGTTTTTTCAGGCCTGTTCAGTCATTCGAAATCGACCTCGCCGCAAAGGGTGGTGTCGAACCTCTCCGCGCCCGAAGGTCATTCCTTTGACCTGAACGGTGGTCCGCCCGCCGTATCGCGCGACGGCCGGAATGTGGCCTTTCTGGCACGCGAACCGAACGGGCAGCGCTTTGTCTTCGTGCGCTCACTCGACAACGCCGACGCGCGCCGGCTCGACGACACGCGAGGGGCGCAGATGCCCTTCTGGTCGCCGGACGGCCGGTCCATCGGGTTCTTTGCCGATGGCAAGCTCAAGAAGATCGGCTTGGAGGACGCGAGGGCGGAGGTCCTGGCCGAGGCGCCGGAGCCGCTCGGGGCTTCGTGGGCGGATGACGACACGATCATCTTTGTCGGTGACTACAATTCACCACCGCGTTTGATTGCAGCCGACGGCGGCGACGTGCGGCAGTTGCCGGTTCCCTTTCCGGGTCTACTGTCCACGTGGTATGCGTGGCCCAGGATCATCCCCGGGGGGACGCACTACCTCTTTGTTCTGCAAGATCTCGGAGGTTCGAGATCCGGTACCTATGCGGCCGCCCTGACGGGCGATCCACAGCCGGTGTTGGTGACCCGGACGATGTCCCGGGTCGAGCTCGTGGATCCGGGTTGGCTGCTTTTCTGGGAGGAGGGGTACCTCAAGGCCTATCCCTTCGACCCGGAACGACTCGAAATCGGCTCGGAGAGCGTCAATCTGGCGGAGGTCGGCTGGTCCTCGTTTTCGTTTTCCGGCCGGTTTGCCGCATCGCCGTCGGGGATCCTCGTCTATCAGCGCGGGACCGGTCAATTCGGTGATACGGAGATCGTGACCGTTGATCGGATGGGGCGCCAGCTTTCGTTGGTGGGGTCTCTGGCCGAGTACTATTCGCCTGCGGTCTCGCACGACGGGCGACGGGTGGCGGTCGACATCACCGATATTCAGAAGACGCAGGGCGACGTCTGGGTCTTCGATCTCGAACGCGGGACCCGAACCCGTCTCGCGGCCGGCCCTCTCGATGAGTCCCGCCCGGTGTGGCGCCCCGACGACGGCGAGGTGTTCTTCCGGCGCGTGCCCGACATCTATGTTCGCGATGTCGAGGGAGCGAGACCGGAAAGAGCCGTCACATCGAACGATCTCAACTCCGAGCCCGACGACATCCATCCGAATGGTCGGCTCTTGCTCTACAGCCTCGAGTCGGGAAACGACGTGGACCTGTGGGTGCTCGAGCTGGAATCCGGCGAGGAGCGGCCGTGGCTCGACGAGCCGTACGCTGAACGTGATGGGCAGTTTTCGCCGGATGGTCGATGGGTGGCCTATGGGTCGGAAGAGTCCGGCCCGAGCGAGATCCACGTGCGGAGCTTCCCCGGCGGCGACGAGCGGTTTGTGATCTCCGGTGGCGGCGGGAGAACTCCGGTCTGGAGCCGTGACGGCAGCGAGCTCTTCTATTACTCCGCCGGTTCCGAAATCACGGCGGTCCCGGTGATCTGGACCGATGGCAGACCCGTCTTCGGCCGACCGGCGCCTCTTTTCCGGGTGATCCTCCGGTCGGGCGATCACAGCTTTGACGTCTTCCCCGACGGCGAGCGTTTTCTGATCAATCGCATGGTGACCGAAACCGACGAGAGGTCTCTGGTCCTCGTCCAGGGTTGGCAACGGGAGCTCGAATCCCGATGATCGGCACCACCCTCGCCCACTACCGCATCACCGCGGCGCTCGGCGCCGGCGGGATGGGGGAGGTGTGGCGGGCGACCGACACGAAGCTGGGGAGAGATGTCGCGCTGAAGGTGTTGCCGTCGGAGTTTGCCGACAACGCCGGACGGCTCGATCGCTTCGAACGCGAGGCGCGGGCGGTGGCCTCTCTCAACCATCCCCACATCGTCACCATCTACTCGGTCGAGGACGCCGACGGCATCCGCTTCCTGACCATGGAGCTGGTGGAGGGGAAGACGCTCGACGGGATGATCCCGAAGGGCGGGCTCGATCTCGAGAGCTTATTCAACCTCGCGACCCCGCTGGCAGAGGCGATCTCGGCCGCCCACGACAAGAGCGTCATCCACCGCGATCTCAAACCGGCGAACGTGATGGTCGATGGCGAGGGCCGAGTCAAGGTCATGGACTTTGGCCTCGCCAAGCTGCAGCAGCCGGAGGGTGTCTCGAACTCGACGGAGCTGCCCACCGAGGCCCTGACCGGGGTCGGCACGATTGTCGGCACCGTGCCCTACATGTCGCCGGAGCAGGTGGAAGGCAAGACCGTCGACCATCGTACTGACATCTTCTCGCTCGGGGTGCTGTTGTACGAGATGGCAACCGGGGAGCGACCGTTTCAGGGCGAGAGCGGACCGGCGCTGATGTCGTCGATCCTTCGAGACGTGCCGCAGTCGGTGATCGAAGTGCGCGACGACCTGCCGCGGCACCTGGCGCGGGTCATCGGCCGCTGTCTCGAAAAAGACCGCCGCGACCGCTACCAGACAGCGCGCGACGTCTTCAACGAGCTCAAGGCGCTGCGCCGGGAGTCGGCTTCGTCAACCGGGGTGTCTGCCGCGCCGCGGGCGGTCGCGAAAATGTCGCAGAGCGCACGAATCTCGTCCGAGACCAGTGCAACCGGCCGGTCGTCGGCAGCCACCGCATCGATGCGGCGCGATGAGGGTTTCTGGGTCGCGGTGCTGCCGTTTGCGTGCCGGGCCGCAGATCCGTCCGTCGAGGCCCTGGCCGGGGGGCTGACCGAGGACATCGTCACCGGTCTCTCGCGATTTTCCTATCTCAGGGTCATCTCGCGCAGCTCGACATCTCGATTTGCCGGCCAGACGGTCGACGTGCGGACCGTCGGCGAGGAGCTCGGCGCGCGGTACATCATGGAGGGCAGCATCCGTCAGGCGGGACCGGTGCTGCGGGTCGCGGTCCAGCTGGTCGATTCCGAGTCGGGCGCCCATGTTTGGGCGGAGACCTACAACCGGCCGTTCACCGCCGAGGCGATCTTCGAGCTCCAGGACGACATCGCACCCAGAATCGTCTCCACCATCGCCGACATGAACGGCATCCTGCCGCACACCATGAGCGAGTTGATCCGCAGCCGTCCGGTTGGCGAGCTGAGTCCGTACGAGGCGCTGTTATTGTCCTTCGGGTACTACGAGCGCATCACCGTGGAGGACCACGCCGAGGTGCGGACCGCCCTCGAGCAGGCTGTCGAAGAAGCCCCCGATCACGCCGACTGCTGGGCATTGCTGTCGATGCTGTGCGCAGAGGAGCACAAGCACGGCTTTAACGTGAAGCCCGATTCGTTGGGTCGTGCCCTCGAGGCCGCCAGGCGTGCGGTCGCGGCGGCGCCGTCGAACAACGTGGCATATCACATGCTTGCCCAAGCGCTCTTCTTCCGCAGGGAGCTGCAGGCTTTCCGAATCGCGGCGGACCGGGCCATCGCCCTCAACCCCATGGACGGGTGTACGACGGCCTTCATGGGCATCTTGATGGCCTACGCCGGCGACTGGGACCACGGCTGTGGCTTGGCCGAACGGGCGATGCAGCTCAACCCCCACCATCCGGGGTGGTACCGCTTCAGTATCTGCTTCAACGCATTCCGCAAACGAGACTATAAAGCCGCGCTCGACGTCGCCCTCAAGATCAACATGCCTACCTACTACTACACCCACGCCACGCTTGCGGCCGTGTATGGGCAGCTCGGGGATCGTGAGGCGGCCGGCCGCGCGATCCGCGAGTTGCTGGCCCGGAAACCCGATTTTGCCGCGGTGGCGAGGGAGGAATACAAGAAGTGGGTCGGTCCGGGAGAGCTCCTCGAACTGGTGCTCGACGGACTTCGAAAAGCCGGGCTGGAGATTGGTGGGGCCGGAGGCAAGGCGGCGAATGCCAGGGCGCCGCAAAAGGCGGCCGCCGCCGATTCCTCCGATGCAGTCGCGATCGCCGTCCTGCCCTTCACCGACATGAGCCCGGACAAGGACCAGGACTACTTCTGCGAGGGCATGGCCGAGGAGATCATGAATGCCCTGGTCCACGTCGAGGGCATCAGGGTCGCCTCCCGAACCTCGGCCTTCCGCGCCGTCGAGGAAGGCAACGACCTCAAGGCGATCGGACGCGCGCTGTCGGTCGGCCAGGTCCTCGAGGGCAGTGTGCGGATGGCAGGCAGCCGGCTGCGGGTCACCGCGCAGCTCACCGAAGTGGAAAGCGGTTATCAGCTCTGGTCCGAACGCTACGACCGCGAGGCGGCGGACGTCTTCGCCATCCAGGATGAGATCGCGGCCGGCGTCGTCGAGGCGGTGACATCCCGCTTGGATTCGGGTGTGCGGAAGGTGCCGGTGCGGGAGCGGGTCGGCAACCTCGAGGCCTACAGCCTCTACCTCAAGGGGCGCCACTACCGCTACTCGAAAAACGACCACGCAAATGCCCTCAGGTCCTTCGACGAGGCCGTAGCCATCGACCCTGGCCATGCTCCGTCCTGGATCGGCAAGGCGGAGGTCACGGTCCTGGCGGCCGTCTACAGTCTGATCCCGGCCCGCGAGGCCTACCAGACGGCGAAGGACGCGCTCGAAACCGCCTCTCGCCTGCAGGGTGAATCGGCCGAGGGGCGCTATGTGGAGGGGATGATCGCGTTCTGTGAGACGAGGTGGAAGGACTCGGAGGCCGCATTGCGCCGGTCGATCGAGCTCCAGCCGACTTTTGTCCAGGCCCACTGCTGGCTCGGCTTCCTCCACAGCGTGCACCAACGTGGAGACGAAGCGGAGACTGCGTTTGCGGCGGCCCGCGAGATCGATCCGTTGGCCCCTTTTCCATATGCCATGACGGCGTGCGGTCAACTGACGCTGGGCCGCCCGCAACAGGCCATCGAGCCTGCCGGCCAGGCGAAGACCTTCGAGCAGCGAAAACACCCTCGCCCTGTACTGCTCCGGGATCGCCAAGGTGGCGACGGGCGGTGTCGATGAGGGGATCGAGGAGCTGGGGTCGGCGGCTCGGCTCTCTCGGAGGGGCGGATTCATCCTCGGAATATATGGTTGGGGGCTGGCCGTTGCCGGCCGGCGCGACGAGGCCGAGGCCGTCCTCGACGAGCTGCGATCTCGTCCGAAACCTGCACCGACGGTGGTCTCCGAGGCCTGGATTCTCGCCGCCCTCGGAGATATGGACGGTGCCTGGCAGGTTCTCGATCGTGCCGAGGAAGAACTTCAGCCGATCCTTTCCTTCGCCGGCATGGCGCCCTTCGATCCCTTGCGGTCGGACCCGAGATTTGACGCTCTCCTCGAGCGCCTCGGTCTGCCGGCGGGTCCGGTGGAGGGCAGGCAATGATCGGCACGAACCTGGCCCATTACCGCATCACCGCGGCCCTCGGCGCCGGCGGGATGGGGGAGGTGTGGCGCGCCACCGACACCAGGCTCGGACGCGATGTCGCCCTCAAGATCCTGCCGGCCGAGATGGCCGCCAACCCGGAGAGGCTGGACCGCTTCCGTCGTGAAGCGATGATGCTCGCCGCCCTCGACCACCCGGGAGTCGTCGGCGTGTACTCGGTCGAAGAGTCCGACGGCGTGCACTTCCTGACCATGCAGCTCGTCGGAGGGTGCGTCGCTCGACCGCGTCATCCCAGAAGGTGGGATGGACGTCGACCGGATCCTCCAGATCGGTTCCGCCGTCGCCGAGGCCCTGGCGGCCGCTCACGCCAAAGGCATCGTCCACCGCGACCTGAAGCCGGCGAACGTGATGGTGGCTGCTGACGGGCGGGTCAAGGTGCTGGACTTCGGGCTCGCCAAGATCGCCGCGCCTTCAACGGACGAGCCGGTGGGTTCCGAGATGGAAACCGACCTCCACACCCGCGAGGGAGTGGTGATGGGCACCATGCCCTACATGTCGCCGGAACAGATCGCAGGCCGTGCGGTCGATCAACAGACCGACGTCTTCTCTTTCGGCGTGATGCTCTACGAGATGGCCACCGGGCGCCGCCCGTTTGCGGGACAGTCCTCGGCGGAGCTCGCCTCCGCCATCCTGCGCGACACGCCCCCGGCTCCGGCGGCTGCTCCGTGCCGGTCTGCCGGACGGACTGTTGCGAGTCATCAGCCGCTGTCTCGAAAAGGAGCCCGACGCACGTTTCCCGAGCATGACCGACCTTCACGACGCGCTGCAGAACCTGGCTCGCGGCGGCGCGGACCGGACGATCGCCCACCGACCCGGGCCGAGGCCGCGAACCCGTGCGATTCTCGTTGCGGGCGGCATCGCGATCCTGGTGGGAGTGGTGGTGTATTTCGGATTCCTGCACCCGCCGTGGGGAGCACAGGAGGCCGCGAAGGCGCCTCGGATCCGATCGATCGCCGTGCTGCCGCTCGACAACTACTCCGGCGATCCGAGCCAGGACTACTTCGCCGAAGGGATGACCGACGAGCTCACCTCGGATCTCGCACGTATCAGCCAGATCCGGGTGATCTCGCGCGGTTCGGCGATGCAGTTCGGGGGCAGCAATCGACCGTCGGCCCCCGAGATCGCCGAGGCGCTCGATGTCGACGCCATCATCGAGGGCTCGGTGCTGCGGTCCGGCGACACGGTGCGGATCAACGCCCAGCTGATCGACGCGCGGGCCGACCGGCACCTGTGGTCCAAGAGTTTCGAGCGCAGTTCGAAAGACGTTCTCGCGCTGCAGGATGAGCTGGCCTCGGCCATTGCCCGCGAGATCAACGTGCAGCTGACGCCGGCCGAGCAGTCGCGGCTGGGCAGCGCACAGGCCGTGAACCCCGAGGCCTACGACGCCTACCTGAAGGGCCGGTACTTCTTCAATCGCCCGAGTGACGAGAATCTGGGAGGTGTGGCGCGCGACCGACACCAGGCTCGGCCGCGAGGTGGCGCTCAAGGTGCTGCCCGAGGCGTTTTCGAACGACCCGGACAGATTGGCGAGATTCGAACGCGAGGCAAAGGTGCTCGCAAGCCTCAACCACCCCAACATCGCGACGCTGTATGGGTTGGAGACAGGAGCATCGGGCACGGAAACGGAAACGGAGACGGGCACGGGCGAACACTCAAAACTCAAAACTCAACACTCAAAACTGCCCGCGTCGGCGGGCACCGTCACCTTCCTCGTAATGGAGCTGGTCGAAGGTGAGGACCTGTCCGAGCGGATAGCGCGCGGTGCGATCCCGGTCGACGACGCGATCCCGATCGCGCGGCAGATCGCCGAGGCGCTCGAAGCCGCGCATGAGGCGGGCATCGTCCACCGCGACCTCAAACCCGCCAACATCAAGCTCACCGACGAGGGCGTGGTCAAGGTGCTCGACTTCGGGCTCGCCAAGGCGTGGGAGACCGAGGTTGTTGACTCCAGCCTTTCGTTGTCGCCGACGATCACTCGCCACGCCACGATGGAGGGCGTGATCCTCGGCACCGCCGCCTACATGTCCCCCGAGCAGGCGCGCGGCAAATCCGTCGACAGGCGCGCCGACATCTGGGCCTTTGGCGTGGTCTTGTACGAGATGCTTTGCGGCGAACGGCTCTTCGAGGGCGAGACCGCGCCGGAGATCCTGGGGTCGATCTTCCGTCAGGAGATCTCACTCGACGTGCTTCCGGATGCGACGCCGCTGTCGGTGCGGGCGTTGATCGCCCGCTGCCTCGACCGCGACCCGCGAACCCGGCTGAGAGATATCGGCGAGGCGCGGATCGCAATCGCAAGTGCGGCTGGTGGACCAGGGGCCGCGACCGCGGATCAAGCCGGGACGCCGCCCGCCTACCCGACCCATCGTCTGGCGCTGGCCGCGATGATCGCGGCCGGAATCGCCGTCGGCGGGATTGCGACCTGGCTGCTCAAGACAGCACCTGCGCCGCCCACACGGCGACTCGCGTTGGCGCCACCGGTGGAGATCGAGGGCGAGAGGACCAAACCGAGCATTGCTCCCGACGGGAAGATCATGGCGTATTTCGCCGACGGGAATCTGTGGCTCCAGCATCTCGACCAGCTGTCGGCGCGAGCCGTTCAGGGCAGCGAATCCGCCACGCAGGCGGCCTGGTCTCCCGACGGCGACGCGCTGGTCATGGCCGTGGCCAGCGAGATCCGGCGCGTCACCCTCGAAGGCGACAGCTCGCTGGTCGCACACCTTCCGGTCGCGGTCGGAGATATCGGTGCCTCGTTGGGCTGGACGGCGGACGACACGATCGTTTACGCCACCGGTGACAACAGCCTCTTCGAAGTGCCGGTTGCCGGTGGGTCGCCACGGTCGATCCTCGACCCCGATCCGGCGGTCGAGTCCGACTTCCACCAACCGTTCGCCCTCCCGGGGGGGCGCGGAATTCTCTATATCGTGCACCGCATCCCGCAGGGGCTCGACACACTCGAGGTGCTGGCCGACGGTGAACGGAAGGTCGTCTTTCGCGAACCGGGCGCCGCCCTCGAATTTCCGGTCTACTCTCCGACCGGCCACATTCTCTTCGAAAGGTCGGACGCGGTGACCGGTCTGTGGTCGGTGCCGTTCTCACTTTCGAGGCTCGAGGCGACAGGTCCGGCGGTGTTGATCACCGAAGAGGGAAGCCACCCCAGCGTGGCCCGCGACGGCACCCTGCTCTACTCGTCGATGGGCAGCGAGGGCCATCATCGCCTGGCCCTGGTCGGCCTCGACGGGGCCGTCATCACGGAGATCGGTGAGCCGGTGCAGCACGCCGACAACGCCCAGCTTTCGCCTGACGGAAGGTCGCTCGCGATCTGTATCGTGGAGGGCGGCGACTCGAATCTGTGGGTGTACGACCTCGAGCTGCGATCGAGGAGACGGTTGGTGTTCAAGGCGGGCTGCGGCGGAAGGCTGGGTAGCATCGCCTGGATTCCCGATGCTTCCGCTGTCGTCTTCGGAGATTCCAACAGTCGGACCGTCCGAATGATCGCAACCGACGGCGGCTCCGGAGAGCCGTCAGTCCTGGCCGAGGGATTACAACCCGAGTTGAGCCCGGACGGGCAGCTTCTCGTCTATGAGCACGACGGTGATCTCTGGTACCGGTCGATGGACGGGTCGTCGGCCCCGCAACCCGTGATGGAAACACCTGTGCAGGAGGAATTGCCCCGGATCTCGCCGTCGGGCGAACTCTTGGCCTTTGTCTCGAACGAAACCGGTCGCGACGAAGTCTATGTCCGCAGGTTCCCATCCGGCGACGGGCGGTGGCAGGTGTCCGAGGGCGGTGGTGATTTTCCGCGGTGGTCGAAGGCGGGCGACAGCCTGTACTACATCACGGACGAGGTTCGGCTGATGGAAGTCGATGTGACGACCCAGCCGGCGGTGAGGATGAGCGGGGCTCGCGAGCTGTTTTCCACGCCTCTCGCACGGCTCGGTCCGAACCACGGTTACGACGTCACGCTGGACGGTCAGCACTTCGTGATGGTTCATTACGACGAGGTTCTCCGGGGCAGTGGTGACCTGATTCTGGTGACCGGCTGGGATTAGGATGATGAACACGTCGCCGAACGAACGTTCAACTGATGGGCGCCTCCCGACGGCAGGAGGGATTCTGTGATCGGCACGACCCTCGCCCACTACCGCATCACCGCGGCGCTCGGCGCCGGCGGGATGGGCGAGGTCTATCGCGCGACCGACACCAGGCTCGGGCGGGATGTCGCGCTGAAGGTTCTGCCGGCCGAGATGGCCGCGAATCCGGACAGGTTGGATCGATTCCGACGTGAGGCCACCATGCTCGCCGCCCTCGACCACCCGGGCGTGGTCGGAGTGTACTCGGTGGAGGAGTCCGACGGCGTCCACTTCCTCACCATGCAGCTGGTCGAGGGTGAGTCCCTCGACCGCGTGATCCCCGAGAGGGGGCTCGGCGTTGATCGGATCGTCGAGATCGGTTCTGCCGTCGCCGAGGCGCTGGCCGCCGCCCACGACAAGGGCATCGTCCACCGCGACCTCAAACCCGCCAACGTCATGGTTACCACGGATGGCCGGGTCAAGGTGCTCGATTTCGGGCTCGCCAAGATCGCGGCGTCGCAGCCCGAAGAGCCTTTGAATTCCGAGATGGCGACCGACCTCCACACCCGCGAAGGGATCGTCATGGGCACGATCCCCTACATGTCGCCGGAGCAGGTGGAAGGACAGCCGGTGGACCACCGGACGGATCTCTTTTCCCTGGGTGTCATCCTTTACGAGATGGCTACGGGCGTTCGCCCTTTTGCCGGTGCCAGCCAGGTGGCTCTCATGTCGTCTATCTTGCGGGATACGCCCCGACCGTTGGGCGAGCTTCGCGCGGACCTGCCCGCCGGTCTCGCCCGCGTCGTCAGGCGATGCCTGGAGAAGGACCCCAACCGGCGGATCCAGACTGCGCGCGATCTCGCCGCCGAGCTGCGCCTCGAGCACCTGGAGGAGGACTTCGACGTCTCCAGGATCCTCCGCCGGCCTGCCGCTCCGTCCACCCCGCTCATCGGCCGCGAGGAGACGCTCGAGGCCGCCGCGGCGCTCCTGCGTGACGGCGCCCGATTGCTCACGGTCACCGGCTACGGCGGCACCGGCAAGACGCGCTTTGCGATCGAGCTGTTCGAGCGCCACGCGAGCGAGTACTCGGGCGGCGCCGCCTTCGTCTCGCTCGCCTCGGTGACCGCCGAGGCCGAGGTGCTGCCAACGGTCGCGACCGCGCTCGCGATTCCCGAGGCGCAGGGCCGCTCGGCTCTCGACGCGCTGGCAACGGTGATCGGGAACCGCGACCTGCTGCTCGTGCTCGACAACCTCGAACAGGTTCTGGATGCGGCCCAGGACATCGCCACGCTCGTCAGGCGGTGCCCGAAGCTGCAGGTGCTCGCCACCAGCCGCGCGCCGCTCAAGGTCGGGGCCGAGACCGAGTTCGGCCTGCCGCCGCTCGATCTGCCTGCAGCCGGCACCCGGGCGCTCGACGAGATAGGACAGTGCCCGTCCGTCGCGCTCTTCGTCCAGCGGGCGGCGAAGGTCAAGACCGGTTTCGCGCTGACCGAGGCCAACGCGGCGCCGGTCGCCGAGATCTGCCGCCGACTCGACGGACTGCCGCTCGCCCTCGAGCTTGCCGCCGCTCGTGTGCGCATCCTCGAACCCGCGGCCCTGCTGCAGCGGCTCGACCACGCCCTGGACCTTCTCACGTCCGGCGATCGCGATCTGCCGCTGCGCCAGCGGACGCTCCGGGCGGCGATCAGTTGGAGCTATTCGCTCCTCGACGCCCGGGAGCAGCAAACGCTGCGGCGGCTCTCCTCGTTCCACGAGGGCTGGACGCTCGAGGCGATGGAGCAGGTCTGCTACGGGGCAGACGAGCGCCACCGTGCGTTGGATGAGCTCGACTCGCTGGTCGAGAAGGGGTTGGTGCGCGTCGTTGGTGGGTCCGGGCGCTATGCGCTGCTCGAGACGATCCGCGCGTTCGCCGCCGAGCAGCTCCACGCGGGCGGCGAGGTGGAGCGCACGCGGCACGCGCATGCGGACTACTTCGTTTCCTTCGCGGAGCGGGTCGCCTCCGACCTCCGGACGCCTGATCAGATCGAGGCCATGCAGCGCGCCCACCGAGACGACACCAACGCACACGCGGCGATCGACTGGCTCACCACGTGCGCGCTCGCCGGCGACACCGGGGCGCTCGAGCGGGCCCTCCTTCTGTGCGGGTACCAGGACTGGTTCTGGCACATCAGCGGCCAGCACGTCACGGCGCGCGTGGCGTACGAGAATCTGCTGGCGCTCGCCGCCGATCTGGCGCCGAGCCGCGGCCGCGCTCTCTCGTGGCTCGGGGCCGGCATGGTCTCGACCACGACCGACGAGTGGGAGCGCTCGCTCGACGAGTGGACCCGCGGCTTCGAGGACGGCGAGGCCGTGGCCGACAAGAAGATCGCGGCCGAGGGGCGGATGGGCATGGGCTACTGCAACTTGAGTCTCGGGCGGATCGAAGCCGCAGCCGAGGCGCTGGACGACGCGATCGCACGCGCCGCCCCGGTCGACGCCATGATGCAGGCGCTGGCGATGAGCGTGAAGGCCATGCTGCTCTTTGCGACGGGGGAGTGTGCGGCCGGCGTGGAGCTCGTGCACGAGGCGCGACGCATCCAGGAGCGCATCGGCGACCACGAAGGCGGCGGGGTGGCGCAGAGCTTTCTCGCCCAGATGACCTTTTCCCAGGGTGATCCGTCGACGGCCCTCACGCTCTATCACGAGGCGCTCGCGATGCTCGAAACCGTCGGCGATCACCCCGAGGTCGCTCGCGTGCACTGCGAGATGGGGTGGACGGCGCTCGCCGCATCCGACGCGCGCGCGGCGGCGGAGTCGTTCCGCCGGGCCGTCCACGCCTACGAGGGCGTCGGAAGCGCCCGCGGATCCGGCCAGGCGCTGCTCGGTCTGGCGGCGGTCGAGGCCGCCGAGGGACGCTCCGAACCCGCCGTCGCGATCGCCGCTGCCGCCGAGGCGTTCCTTGCGCGCGCGGGAACCGTGGTGGCGCACCCGATGGCTCCTGGTCTGGCCGACCGGATCGAGGCGCTCAAGGCTTCGATCCCGAAGGGCACGCTGGAAGGGTTCGTGGCCCGGGCCGCCACGCTGACGGCGGCGGACGTGCTGGCAATGGCCGGGGAGTCATCGCCCAGCTCAGCAGGAGACAGACCGTGATCGGCACGACCCTCGCCCACTATCGGATCACCGCAGCGCTCGGCGCCGGCGGGATGGGGGAGGTGTGGCGTGCCACCGACACCAAGCTCGGCCGCGAGGTGGCGCTCAAGGTCCTGCCGGCCGAGATGGCGGCGACCCGGAGCGTCTCGACCGCTTCCGCCGCGAGGCCAGGCGCTGGCCGCGCTCGACCACCCGGGCGTGGTCGGACCGTCCACTCGGTCGAGGAGTCCGACGGCGTCCACTTCCTCACCATGCAGCTGGTCGAGGGCGAGCCGCTGGACCGGCTCGATCCCCGAGGGCGGGATGCCGCTCGAACAGCTCCTCGAGATCGCCACGCCGCTGACCGAGGCGCTGGCCGCCGCCCACGACAAGGGCATCATCCACCGCGACCTCAAACCCGCCAACGTCATGGTGACGGAGGACGGCCGGGTCAAGGTCCTCGACTTCGGCCTCGCCAAGATCGCCGGCCCGCAAACGGACGAACCGTTGAATTCCGAGATGGCGACCGACCTCCACACCCGCGAGGGCGTCGTGATGGGGACCGTGCCCTACATGTCGCCGGAGCAGGTGTCGGGCCGTCAGGTCGATCACCGGACCGACATCTTCTCGCTGGGCGTGATGCTCTACGAGATGGCGACAGGACGGCGTCCGTTTGCAGGGCAGTCCTCCGCCGAGCTCGCCTCGGCGATCCTGCGCGACGCGCCGCGGCCGCATCGGCGAGCTGCGGCGTGATCTCCCGCTCGGATTGGTCGACGTGATCGGGTGCTGCCTCGAAAAGAGCGCTGCAGACCGATGGCAGTCGGCACGAGATATTCGCGAAAGGCTGCGCGGCGCGAGCGCCTCGACGCCGCCGGCCCAGGCGGCGACGGCGGCCGACCCGGGCGACTCCCTCTCCGACGAAGGGTTCTGGGTCGCGGTCCGGCCATTCAAGGTCGGCGGCGACGACCCCGACCTCGACGCATTGGCCGACGGTATTTCCGATGAGATCGTGACCGGTCTGTCGCGCTTCTCCTACCTCCGGGTGGTCGCGCGCGGTTCCGGGGTGAGTGACCCCCGCTACCTCATCGAGGGGAGCTTTCGCAAGGCGGGGACGAAGTTGCGCCTTGCGGTGCACCTCGTCGATGTGACGACCGGTACCCATCTGTGGGCCGAGACCTACGAACGCGGGTTCAATCCAGAGGCCGTGTTCGAGCTGCAGGACGACCTGGTTTCGCGGATTGTGTCCACAGTGGCGGACATGCACGGGGTTCTTCCTCGGAGCATGGGTGAGGCGCTTCGAAGCCGAGCGCCCGATCAGTTGAGTCCCTATCAGGCGGTGCTTCGCAGCTTCGCCTACTTCACGCGGCTCACCGCTGAGGAGCTCGCCGCAGCGCGATCGGCGCTGGAACTGGCGGTACAGAAGGCGCCGGCCTACACGGATGCGTGGGCGATGCTGGCGCTGCTGTGCGCCCAGGAGTACGGCCAGGATTTCAATCTCCTGCCTGACTCTCTGGCGGTCGGGGCCGACGCCGCACGCCGCGCGGTGGAGAACGGATCGTCGAATCACCTGGCGCATTTCAGTCTCGCCCAGGTGCTGTTCTTCAAGAAGGAGTTCGAGGCCTTCCGCAACGCGGCCGAACGGGCTGTCGCGCTCAACCCGATGGATGGCAACTCCATCGCCTTTCTCGGTGAGCTGCTGACCTATGCGGGGGACGTCGAGCGCGGTCTCGAGCTGGCAGAGCGCGCCAAACAGCTCAATCCCACACCATCCCGGGTGGTACTGGATGCCCGACTTTCTATCGACGCCTACACGCCAGCGCGACTACCCGGCCGCTCTGGCCGTCGCCCTCAAGATGAACCTGCCGGGTCACTCGGCTAGCACACGGTGATTGCCGCCTGCAGCGGGCAGCTCGGCGACCAGGAGACCGCCGGAAGGCGCTGCGAAGCTGTCCTCGAACTCCGTCCGGATTTCGCCGCCATCGCCCGTTCGAATTCGTGAAGTGGTGGAACCCCGAGCACGTCGAACACTGATGAGGCTCGAAAGGCCGGGCTGCCGCAAGGCCGGAGTCTCGACGTGTCGCGCGTCCGGAACGGCGAAACCGGAAGTCGAGGGGCCCGCGAGCGTGGCGGCCGCGGCCGCTGAGCCCCGGCAACGCCAGTCCGTTTTCCGACGCTGGTTGGTCGTGGGAGCCGCCGCAACCGTTGTGGCGATCGCGGTGATCGCCGTGATGTGGATGAGGGCGCCGGCCGACCGGGGTGCCGTCGAGATTCCCCGCTTGACGGTCCTGCCCTTCGCGGACCTGTCATCGGACACCGACCAAGAGTGGTTGGCGGCTGGGACGCACGAGGCGCTGCTCACCGCGCTGCAGCAGATCGGCGGGCTGCGGGTGACCTCTCGCACCTCGTCGATGCGGTACCGGGAGACGGCCCTTGCCGTTTCTGAGATTGCGCGGGAGCTCGATGTCAGCTGGCTCGTCGAGGGGTCGGTCTCCCGGGTCGGCGACGGTGTGCGAATCACCGCCCAGCTCGTCGAAGGAGCTACCGATCAACAGGTATGGGCGGATCAGTTCGAAGGCGACGTCCACGACATCCTCGCGCTGCAGAACGAGGCCGCGCGGAAGATCGCAGCGGAGGTCCACGCGGTGATTACTCCCGAGGAGGAGCGACGCCTCTCGCAGGCGACGAGGGTGGACCCGGAGGTTTATCGCGCCTACATCCGGGGGCTCTCCCATTTCGACCGCGTGACCCCGGCCGACTTCCGACAGAGTATTGCGCTCTTCGGGGAGGCGATCGCCCTCGACCCGACATTCGCACCCGCTCAGGCGGCACTGGCCTCCGCCTACGGGATCGCGGTCGAGTATGGCTGGATCTCGCGGGCCGAGGCGGCGCCCCTGGCCGAACGCGCTGCGAGCTCCGCCCGGCGGCTGGATCCGGATTCGCCCGAGGCGCTTCGCGCACTGGCAGATTACGAGTTTCACATGGTGAGGGATTTTACGGCCGCGGAACAGAGTTACCGCAAGGCGATGGCAACAACCTCGAGCGCCTACGTCCGTTTCGGCTACGGCTGGTTGCTCAGCCAGAGCGGCCGTCACGCCGAAGCCGTCGCCGCTCTCGAGGATGCCGTCGGCCTCGATCCCAGATCTGCGTTGGTCCGCGGCGACCTCGGCTGGTGGCTCTTCGGTGCGCGGGACTACGAACGGGCTATCGAAGAGGCCCGGTTCGCGATCGAGCTCGACCCGTCTGTCCCGGAGCCCCACTGGCTTCTCGCAGCGTCGTACGCGCAGCTGGGACGATTCGACGAGGCCGAGGCGGAGTTTGCCCGCTATGAGGAGCTCTATGGAGAATCGGTGCCCTGGTTCCGCGGCTACCTCAATGCACTGGCCGGCCGCCGGACGGAGGCACTGCGGGATCTCGCCGAGCTCGAGCAGCGTGGTGCACCCGGTGTCGAGCAGGCGCAGATTCTGCTCGGTCTCAGCGATCGCGATGGCGTGATCGACGCCCTCGAGCGGTCCGATGCGCCCGGGGTCTCCTTCCAGCCCTATTTGTGGCCCGAGTACGAGGCCTATTTCAACGACCCGCGTTTCCGCGCAGTGCTCGAGCGTTTCGGCCTGCCCCTGCCGACGACCGGAGAGACGTCATGATCGGCACCACCCTCGCCCACTACCGCATCACCGCGGCGCTCGCGCGCCGGCGGGATGGGGGAGGTGTGGCGCGCGACCGACGAAAAGCTCGGCCGCGAGGTGGCGCTCAAGGTGCTGCCCGAGGATTTCGCGAAGGATCCGGACCGGTTGGCGAGATTCGAGCGCGAGGCGAAGGTGCTGGCGAGCCTCAACCACCCCAACATCGCGCATCTGTATGGGTTGGAGACAGGAGCATCGGGCACGGAAACGGAAACGGAGACGGGCACGGGCGAACACTCAAAACTCAAAACTCAAAACTCAAAACTGCCCGCGGAGGCGGGCGGGGTCACCTTCCTGATCATGGAGCTGGTCGAAGGCGAGGATCTGTCGGAACGCATCCAACGCGGCGCGATTCCGATCGACGAGGTGATTCCGATTGCGCTTCAGATCGCGGCGGCGCTCGAGGCGGCGCACGAGCAGGGCATCGTCCACCGCGATCTCAAGCCGGCCAACGTCAAGATCACCGACGACGGCACGGTCAAGGTGCTCGACTTCGGGCTCGCCAAGGCGTGGGAGGACGGAGGCTGCCGATCTCAGCTCGTCCTTCTCGCCGACCATCACCCGCCACGCGACCGTCGAAGGCGTGATTCTCGGCACCGCCGCCTACATGTCGCCCGAGCAGGCGCGGGGCAAAAAAGTCGACAAGCGGGCCGACATCTGGGCGTTCGGCGTGGTGCTGTGGGAGATGCTCACCGGGCGCAAGCTATTCGAGGGTGAAACGGTCACCGACGTACTGGCGGCCATTCTGACCCGCGAGCCGGATCTCGACTCCCTGCCGGCGGCAACGGCGCCTCGCATTCGAGCGTTGATCGGCCGCTGTCTCCAGCGGGACCCGAAGATGCGGCAGCGCGACATGGGCGATGCGCGGATCACGATCGGCGAGGTGCTGGCGGGGAATGGGAGAAGTGTCGACCCGGTCGTCGTGACGGCCCGGAGTGGCCGTGGAATCTGGCTCCTGGGCGCTTGCATACTGGGTGTCGGGCTTCTTCTCGGCTGGCTCGCTCCGCGCTGGCTCAGCGTACCAAGCGGGCATGGAAGCGATCCGCCGTTGCACGCCGAGTTCGAGATCGGGGCGCCGCCTGGAACCAGCCTGGTCAGTGGCATGGCTCTTTCGCCCGACGGGCAGCGGCTGGCCTTCGTGGCCCGCGGGGAGGACGGACGGATGGCCCTCTGGGTCCGCGCCCTGGCGGACCGTGAAGCGACGATGCTGCCCGGCACCCACGACGCCCGGTATCCGTTCTGGTCTCCGGACAGCCGCAAGATCGGCTTTTTCGCACAGAATCGCCTCAAGGTGACCGAGCTCTTCGGCGGCCAGCCCCGGATCATCGCTGAGACCGGCTCGAACCAGGATGTGCGAGGGGGCGCCTGGGGCGCCGGCGACGTGATCGTCTTCGCGCCGAGCTTCGTCGGCCCGCTTCGGGCCGTATCGGCGAACGGCGGCGAGGTGACTGAGGCCACCAGGATCGACGAGGACAGCGGCATCGGCACGCAGCGCTTCCCGAACTTTCTGCCCGACGGCAAGCGCTTCCTCTTCTACGCCTCGAGCGGCTCCGGCATCGAGCCGGGAACGCTGTGGTTGGGTGAGCTCGGATCGCTCGATTCGAAACTGCTCGGGCCCGCCAACTCGTCGGGCGCCTGGGCGGCGCCCGACTCCGTTCTCTACGTGACCGGCGAGTCGCTGGTCGCCCACCGTTTCGATGATCGCCGGAACGAACTGGTGGGCGATCCGTCACCTCTCGGGATCTCGCTGGCCGGCACCGTCTCGGTCTCGGGCCAGCGTTCGCTCACGGTTTCTGCAAATGGTCTGCTGGCTTACCGAGACGACAGGCTGGGTGCGACGCGTGTGGTGGTTGCCGATCGCTCGGGGACCGAGCTCGAGGCGATCGCCGAGGAGAGCAACACCTGGTACTACGGACCGCGGCTGTCGCCCGACGGGCTGCGAGTGGTCGTAACCCACTACGAGCCCGGGACGGTCGGCGGCGGCCTCTGGCTGCACGAGATCGAGGGCAATATCGAGACCCGCCTGACATTCAGCACGGGCGACGACTCGCTTGCCGCGTGGTCTCCCGATGGCCGCGAGGTCGCCTTCTCCTCGATCGGGAGCACGACGGGAACCAGCGGCATTTTCCGCATCGCGGTGGAAAGGTCGGGCCAGGGGCAGGCGGCGTTTACATCCGCCACGTTTGTGTCTCCGGACGATTGGACTCCCGACGGCCGTCGGCTGGTGTATTGGGAGGCCGGGGTGCAGGGCGGGGGCTCACTCTGGGTCCGTTCTCTCGACGGCGACCCCGACCCGCGCCGCCTCGGTCAGGAACACGCGATGGAGTGGAGTTCCGATCTGTCGCCGGACGGCCGCTGGATTGCCTATACCTCGGACGCGGCGAGGCGTTGGGAGGTCTATGTACGGGCCCTGGACAGCGCGATCGGCGAGGTCCGAGTTTCAACCGAGGGCGGGTTCGCACCGTGCTGGCGCGAGGACGGCCGGGAGTTCTTCTACGTCGATCTGAACGGACGTTTGATGGCGGTGCCGGTCTTCTCGCTCGATCCGCCGACCTTCGGCTCGCCAAGTGCTCTTTTTGGCGCTCGGCTCGAGGAGGCCACCGATCGGCAGTACGACGTGTTCGCCGACGGGCAGAAGTTTGTTTTGAATCGCAGCAGGGTCGAGGACGGTGAGCCGATCGTGGTCGTGCTCGGTTGGCCCGAGAAGCTGAAGAAGGTGGCGCAATGACCGATCCACCGAGCGGGATTCACCGCCGCACCAGGCCGCTCAAGGCGATCCCGATCGACGATCTGGCCCAGGCGGCGGATGTTGTCGGAGGGGTCCGCCGGAGGGACCTCGAACACGGCGACCGGGTCATCGTCTCGACCAAGAATTCGGTCTACTCTTTGACCGCACGCGCGGACGGTTCTTTCGATGTCAGCGGCGGCTGGTTCGAGCGCGAGGGTTCGGGCTCGGCCACCGTCGAGGTCCTCGGCTGTACGGCCGGCGGACACGCCCTCTTCACCGAGCACATCGCGGCGCCGGGGCTTTTCCTGGAATTCGGCGACGGCCTGCGCACGACCCGCATCCGGACGGTGCGCGCGATCCGCGCGCGGAGGAGAGAATCGTGATCGATGAACCGAAGACCGCGCCTGCATTCGACCCGATCGTCGTGTGGCTGGAATGGATCCGCCCGTGGCTTGGGTTTTCAGTTCAGAGACCTTCTATTGTGGAAAACCTGCTTGCAAACGGCACATCGACCGCTCCCGGAGTGAAGGGAGGAATGCCATGTTCATGCGTTTCGTCAACCTGAAGGTCAAGCAGGGCAAGCTGCGCGATCTCGCCCGTTTTTACGAGGAGCGCGTGATTCCTGCCCTGCAAGAAAGCGGGGGGTGCCTTTACGCGAGCCTTCTGCAGCCATCGGCTGATGACCAGGAGTGTGTGTCGATGACGATGTGGCGTTCCCGGGAGTCAGCTGAAGCCTACGAAAAGAGCGGACTGTATGACGATCTTCTCGACGACAGCGACGATTTCCTCGCCGAGGTGTCGGAAGGACGGGTGCAATCAGCTGAGCGTGAGAGTAGTGGAGCTTCACAGCTGCAGGATCCGGAGGTCGAGGCCTACCCGGTCGAGGTGGCGGCGATGGGCGAAGTCGTCGATGCGGTCGGGCCGCAGCGATTCTTCGTACGGCTGGTGTCTGCGAGAGTCGACACCGGGCGGTTTGACGAGCTTAAAGAGCGCTACGACAAGGAGATCAAACCAGCGCTGATGGCCACCAAGGGGTGTCGCGCCGTCTTTCTGGTCGAAAACACCAAGACCCAGTCGCGAGCGTTGTCGGTGACGGTCTGGGACAGCGAGGAGGATGCCATCCGCCACGAGCTCAGCGGCGCCTTCGACAAGATGGTCGCAAGGGTCAGTGAGTTCTTCTCGGGGTTGTACCAGTGGAAGCTATCGTTTGGTCCGACCGGAGACCGGGAGACGGTGACTGGAAAAGACCTCGATGTGCGGGGTTTCCAGGTGGTCACCGGTCGCCGACTCGGAAACTAGGCACTCGTTTCCAGAATCAGCGCACGTCACGGTGGTAATACTGACAGGACTGAGATACAATCTCGACCGCAGTTCAACGATCGAGCAGGAGGAGCAGAACAGGATTCTATCAACCGCAACAGCCGGCTATTCGTCGTTGTCATATGGAATCTCCGCGAGAACTGCAAAGAGAGTGGAGCAAAGCGGGCTTCCACGCGCGAATCGATTTGAGGTGAAACTTGTCCGGTCGAGTGCAGTATGATCGAACGAAGGAATACTGAAGTCCAAACAAGTCGGCCCGCGAGTCTCGCTTCGAAACTCGAGGGAGGCAGAGCTGGAGAGATGATGATCGAGTCCACGTCTCGGTGCGAGTTTCACTCGGACGACCTGATGGTCCGGGTGCAAAAGGAGCTTCCCGGGGAGACGACCGCGATCCCCGAGGTGGTCGAGCAGATCATGGAGGTCGTGCGCGACCAGCAGTGCGCCGAGGATGCCGAGTTCGAAATCGAGGTTTCCCTCTACGAAGCCCTGGCCAACGCCGTCGAGCACGGGTGTGGGCACGATCCGGAAAAACGGGTGGAAATCATAGTTGCCTGCGAAGAGCATCGCGGGATGATCATCATCGTCCGCGATCCCGGCAAGGGCTTTGACCCCGATTCGGTGCCGAGCCCGGTAGTGGGAAAGAACATCTACGCCGACAGCGGTCGCGGCATTTTTCTGATCAACCAGCTCATGGATGAGGTCCGTTTCGAGAAAAACGGCACCGAAATCTGGATGATCAAGGCGCCGAAAAAAGGCGAATCGCCGGAAGGCTGAAAGATTACAGGCGGCCTCCGATGGGCCGCCTGCAAGCTTTCTGCGGTCAGCGTGTGTAACTACTTCGGCGGATTGTAGCTGAGGTCCGCACGGTAGGCGGCGATGAAATTCTCGTAGCTGGCTACCGACTTGGACCACGTCTTGCGGAGGAGATTGGTTTCGAACTCGCCATAGACCTCCTCCACCATCTTCCAGAAATCCGGCTCCATGCTCTCGCCGTACTCGGCCCAGCTCTTGAACGGGAACACCAGGACCCAGGTCGGCCCCGAGCCCTCACCACCGCTGGCCACCCACGACCACGAATAGTGGAACGGCATGTCCTTCTCGACGATCGCCTCGTGGAGCTTCTTGATCATGTGATAGAAGGCGTCGTCGGAGCCGCCGTTGATGTCGAAGACCGTGACGTCCACCATCGTCGGCATGCCGTAATCCGCGGGCCAATTCGATATTTCGGGGCTGCTGACGACCATGACGCTGGAGACCTTGTGTACGAACTGCGAAACGTTTTTCAGAAAGTCTGCCGTATCGTCCCTGTCGAACTCGGCGTGATCGTCGAAATCGGCCCAGCCGTGATCGCCGGTGCGCACGATGTACTGGCCGAGGTTCTTGCCGTTCGCTACCTGCCAGGTGTGCCAGTACCAGGTGTCGTTCTTGCTCGCGTGCCACTCGAGATGGCCCTTCCAGGCGGCTTCGAACTCGAGCGCCTGGTCGAAGTTGACGGTGACGAAGTAGCTCTGGGCCACCGACATCGGCGGTTTTTCCGCTTCTTCGCCCATGAGCGGTGCCGCAATGATCAGAACGATCCACGCGGCCAGAAACATTCGGTTCTTTGCCATATCCAACTCCTCTTTCGTTGTGCCGGCTGCCGGCGGTTGGTCTTGGCGGCGCACGATTCCCGCCGCACGTCGTGAACCGTGGGCTTGCGCCGTCCGAGTTCGCACGCTCCCGTCCGTTCAGAATATTTAGAATCAATATCAACACGCGGGGCGGGATTGTCAAGACCAACCGCAGCGGGGACCCGGTCAGATTTCTGAGTTAAGATCGGCCGATGAGTTGCCGAATCCTGGTTGGGCCGGTGTTTTTCGTTCTGATGGCGTCCGCGTGCACGACCTCCACGGATTCCTCCGACGCGTGGACACGCAGCTATATCGCGCCCCGCGAACGGGTCATCGAGGCGGTGATCGACGTCCTCGAGGAGGCCGACTATCTGGTTGAGTCCGATCGCGAAAAAGGCCGCATCACCGCCGAGCCTTCGCGCTCACGCGGCGCCGCCAGCCCGACCCTGGTGGTGCTGGTCGAGGTTAAGGCCGGCCGTGTCGTTGTGGACGTGCAAACCCGGAGCGGCGCCTCGTACTCGGGCGAGTCGTCCAGGGCTTCGACGGCGCCGGTTCTCGAGTTCTTTCACGAGCTCGACCTGAGATTACAGGGCGGGCACGGATAGCGGGGGTATACTCCGGTTCCGGTGAGGGCAGTCCTCAGCTTCTCACAAATCGGAGGTCCCAATGAACCTGAAACTTTCGAAGCTCCTCCTCGCCGCCGTGTGCTTGGCGGTCCTGACATCGTGCGCACCGTCCGGACCGGTCGCCCCGGTGGCGGAAAAGAAACCGCACCAGCTCGAACAGCACGGCGATGTGCGGCTGGATGACTATTACTGGCTTCGTGAAAGGGAGAACCCCGAGGTGCTCGCCTATCTCGAAGCGGAGAACGCCTACACCGCGGGCGTGATGGCGACGACCGAGACCTTGCAGGCGGAGCTTTATGAAGAGCTCAAAAACCGGATCGAGCCCGACGATTCGACCGTTCCCGCGTTGGACGACGGCTACTACTACTACACGCGATACGAGGGGGAGCTCGAGTACCCCGTCTACTGCCGGAGGAAGGGCTCGCCCGAGGCGCCGGAGGAGATCATCCTCGACGTCAACCGGGTGGCCGAGGGCCATGATTTCTGCTCGGTGCGCGGCGTTGCAGTCAGCCCCGACACCCGGCTTTTGGCGTGGGCGCTGGATACCGTGGGTCGCCGCAAGTACACCATCAATATCACGAACCTGGTAGACGGCGAGGCGCTTTCGGACGTGATTCCGGCGGTCACAGGGAATCTCGTCTGGGCGAATGACAGCAATACTCTCTTCTACGCCAAGCAGGACCCCGAAACCTTGCGCTCCTACCAGGTGTACAGGCATGTGCTCGGCACCGACCCGGCCGAGGACGTGCTGATATACGAGGAGACCGACCCGACCTTCAGCGTCTATGTCTCGAAGACCAGATCCAAGCAGTACATTCTGATTCACTCCGAACACACCCTGGCCTCTGAAGTCCGGTTCCTCGACGCCGACCATCCGACCGACGAGTTCCAGGTGATCGCCCCCCGCGAACGCGATGTGGAGTACGAGATTTCCCATATCGGCAACCGCTTCGTCATCCGGACCAACCTCGAGGCCGAGAACTTCCGGTTGATGGAAACGCCGGTCGCAAGCCCCGGCCGCGGAAGCTGGCGCGAGGTAATCCCGGGACGCAGTGACGTCTTTTTTCAGGACATGGAGGTCTTCAACGACTATCTGGTCGTCACCGAGCGCCGGGACGGTCTGCGCCACATCCGAGTCATCCCCTGGGCCGGCGGCGACGAGATCGAGATCGAGTTCGACGATCCCACCTATGTCACTTGGGTAGACGAAAACCCGGAGGTGGACTCGGTCTTCCTCCGTTACGGCTACAGCTCTCTCGATACCCCGAAGACCATCTACGACCTGGACATGGGGACCGGCGAACGGACGCTGATGAAGCGGGAGCAGGTGCGGGGCGGATTCAACCCGGACAATTACACCGTCGAGCGGCTGCTGGCGCCGGCCCGCGACGGTGTCGAGGTGCCGATCTCGATCGTCTACCGCACGGGTCTCGAGCGCGACGGCGGCAATCCTGCGCTCCTCTACGCCTACGGCTCGTACGGATCGAGCTCGGAGGCGTGGTTCCGGCCCGAGGTGGTGAGCCTTCTCGACCGCGGTTTTGTCTTTGCGATCGCCCACATCCGCGGCGGCCAGGAAATGGGGCGGTGGTGGTACGAGGATGGCAAGCTGCTCAAAAAGAAGAACACCTTTACGGATTTCATCAACTGCGGGCAGTATCTCGTGGATCAGGGATACACCTCGCCGGACCGGCTCTTCGCCAAGGGCGGCAGCGCGGGCGGGCTCCTGATGGGCGCCGTCGCCAACATGGCCCCGGAGCTCTTTGCCGGGATCATTGCCAACGTGCCGTGGGTAGACGTGGTCACCACGATGCTCGACGATGACATTCCGCTGACCACCGCCGAGTTCGACGAATGGGGCGATCCCAAGCAGCCCGAGTACTACGAGTACATGCTGTCCTACTCGCCCTATGACAACGTCGCCGCCAGGAGCTATCCGGCGATGCTGGTGACGACCGCGCTCGAGGACTCGCAGGTGCAGTACTTCGAGCCGGCCAAGTGGGTGGCCAAGCTGCGCGCGACAAAGACCGACGACAACCCACTCGTGCTCAAGACCGAGATGGCGGCGGCGGGCCACGGGGGCGTCACCGGCCGCTACCGGAAGTACGAGGAGACTGCGCTCGAGTACGCGTTCATGTTGGGGGTCCTCGACGGGTCGTTATAACGTTGAAACGTTAGAACGTTGGAACGTTTTCGAATGGTAGGGATCGACCGCCGTCGATTTCTCGGGGAGGGTGGTCGGAAACGTTTTTACGAATTCAAATCGAAAAGCCCGCGACGCGGGCCGCGGGCTCTTTTTCAAGTCATCGTCATAGCGAATCACTCGGCGAGGAGAATCTCCTCCATCTGCCCGAGGATCTTGCGGAAATTGTCCATCACGGCGCGGATGACCTCGGGGTTGTTCATGTCGACCCCCGCCCGTTTGACGGCCTCCATCGGGTAGACGCTGCCGCCGAGCTTGAGGGCCTCGAGGTAGCCCTCGACCGCGGCCTGGTCGCCGGCCCGGAATCGTCCGGCGATGGCCTCGCCGGCGGCGAAGCTGGTGGCATAGGTCCACACGTAGTAGGTCCGGTAAAAGTGGGTGATTCGCGCCCAGCCGCTCTTGTACTCCGGATCGACTGTCACCGCGTCACCGTAGTACTCCTGCCATAGATCGCCCCAGGCGTTGCCGAGCGACTCCTTGGTCAGCGGGGTACCCTCGTCGGCCATGAGATGCGCCCGGTGCTCGAACTCGTGGAAGAAGATCTGCCGGAGAAAGGTGCCGATGATGTCGTTCATCCGCTGGTTGAGCAGCGCCAGTCGTTGGGTCGGGTCCTCGGTCCGGTCGAGCATCCACTCGAAAAACAGCGACTCGGCGGCGACTGAAGCCACCTCGGCCACGAACAGGCTGTAGCCTGAGTCGTGATAGGGCTGGTTCTGGTTGGCGAGGAAGCGGTGGATCGAGTGCCCCATTTCGTGGACCAGGGTCGAGACGTCTTCGAACTGCCCACCCCAGTTGAGGAACAGGTAGGGGTGTGAGTTGTAGGTGCCCCAGGAGTAGGCGCCGCCTCGTTTACCGGTGTTGGGGTAGACGTCGATCCAGCGTCCGGCCAGACCTCGGGCCGCCACCTCGGCGTACTCCTCGCCAAAGGTCTCGGTCCAGAACTCCATCGCCAGCGCCCAACCTTCGTCGAACGTGTAACGGGTCTCGACCTCGGGCACCAGGCTCACGTAGAGGTCATAGATGTGGAAGTCCTCGAGGCCGAGCACCTGCTTGCGGAGGTTCACGTAGTCGTGCACCGCATCGAGGTTGTCGTGTACCGTGGACACCAGGGTATCGACCACCGACGACGGCACGTTTGCCTGGTCGAGCACCATGTCGAGGGTGTTCGGGTACCTGCGGGTCTTTGCCATCCAGATGTCGGAGGCGACCGAACCAGAAAATGTCCCCGAAAAGGTGTTGCCGTACTTGTCGTAGGTGCCGAACATCGCCAACGCATAGTCCTTTCGAACCCGGCGGTTCTGGCTCGAGAGAAAGCTGTAGAAGAGCGACGGGGTGGCCGTCTTCTCCTCGCCGTTTTCATCGGTGATGGTCGGCCACACGATGTCGGCGTCATTCAAATAGCTATAGGTCTCCTGCGGAGCCGAGCGAAGCAGGGCCGCGCCGGCGAGGACCTCCTCCACCTCCTGCGAACGGACGTGGGCTTTGGTGCGGAGGATGTTGTCCAGATAATGCCGAAAGGTCTCCAGCCGCGGGTCCGCGAGGAACTTCGCCATCGTGGCGTCGGGGATCTGGACGATCTCCGGTTCGAAGAACGCCCCCGCTTCGGTGAGGCTCGCCAGCAGCGACCGCGCCCGTCCCATGTAGGTGTTGGCAGTCGCGTTGCGGGTGTCGGTGTTCTGCCACTCGGCCGCGTAGACGTAGATGTCCTCGATCGAACGCCCGAGCTCGTTCTGGAGCTCGAGCGCCGCCAGCAGCACCTCGGCCGACTCGCCGAGGCGGTCTTTGTACGCGGTCATCTCCGGGATACGCGCCTCAAGGCTCGTATATGCGGCCTCCCATGCCTCGACATTCGGGAAGATGTCCTCGAGGCTCCAGCGGTACTGGAGCGGGATGTCCTCCCGGTTTTCGTAGAAGAGCTCTTCCTCGGCGGCGAAGCTGATGACTGCTGCCGCGATCAGCGCCACCAATACCAGTGTCATCAGTGTTTTGCGAGTGATTTCCATCCGTAGCCCCGTTTCCGACCCGCGGCCGCGGGCCTCGAGAATTCACAGCAGGGTACTACGTCCGCACGACGATGTGGTTTACACGGCGCCGTTGGTCGGCGAGGCGCCCGGCCGGATGGAGGCGATCCGGTCCTGGCAGTCGAGGGTGGTGCAGGATGCGCAGCACGGAAAACCCGGACTGAAATCGTGCGCCGAGACGGGCGCTGTCACCAGCACCCCGGAGACCGATTTGAGGGGTTGCATGAGGCAGCTTGCGTTGATGGTGATGCCGAGCTCCTCGGGCTCGAGGCGGGCAAAGAGCGCGCGCTGGCCAGAGACGTTCCAGCCGCAGTAGCCGGGGCTGTAGGGCAGGATGGAGGTGTCCGGGCCCGATTCCTGCGCGGCGCGCAGGCGACGGGCGGCGACCTGGGCGAGCTCGTCGGCGGCCAGGGAGGCCAGCTGGTCGAGAATGTAGCCCTCGGCAAGATTGCCGCCGTCGAAGAAACCGCTGATGCGGTCCGATACCTCTCCGCCCAGGGTCACTGCGAACAGGGCGAGCGATTGGGCGTCCTCGACGACGTGCTCGAGCGGCGTATCGTCGTCGTTGCCGCCATCGCCGAAGTAGATACTGTCAAACTCCTCGAGCTCGATCGTCTGAAACAACCCGCGCGGCCGCGCGGCGCTGAGAAAAATTTCTTGCGAACTGCCGATGATCGACTGCAGCTGCGCCTCGGTCGGCGAGCCCGGCCGAGGCTCGAGCCCTCGCAGAGGTTCTGTCAGCGACGTCAGCAAGGTGGCCGGGTCGATATCGAATACCTGCCTCATGAAAATTAATGCGCGTGCCCGGCTTCTTCGCCGAAGTACGCCTTACGGAACTGGGTCACCAGATCACGCAGGGTGGCGATCTCGCCGATATCGATGCTCTGCTTTGCCTTCATGGCGTGGATCTGGATGGCGTGGAGAAGGGCCAGCTTGTGCAGGTACTCGTTCATCGCCTTTTCGTCGCCGTGGTCGGTCGGCGGCTTGATGCGCTGGGCCATGAAGTAGGCCGTGACGATGTCCTGCAGCTTCTGTGCGTGATCCTCTTTGTTCATGACCCAACGCACCACCTGGTTGTAGTTCACCGGAGTGGCGGCTCCGAGGGTGTTGATTTCGTTCATCGATTTTTCGATGGTGGTGATGTCCTCCTCCATGAGTTGGACTCGAAGCTCGTCATCGTAAATCCCGCACGGGATCTGGCAGTGGGCCGCGACCGGCGCCGTGATTCCGAGTGCCACGCATAGGGTCAGCACTGTCGGTGAAGGTGAAGAGCGTTTCATGAAGTCAAGTCCCCCGTTTCATATCTGAATTCTCTAGTGATCTCAACCGGTCCGACGCCACGACTATTTCCCGAGCGACCGCCGACAGCGATCATTTGATGACGAGAACAGAGACCGGCTTGCTCAGTCGGATCACGTCGCCGTCGCGAAGCACGGTCAGCCTCGAACTGATCGCGCCGGTCCGAGCGTCTTGCGCCTGGTCAGGACCTTCTCTTGAAAGTCCGGCTCGCCGACGCGAATGCCGTGGACCGAGCCAGGATGATATCACCGCCGAGGGTCAGCTCCGGCCCGCGATCGTCGCCTTGAGGTCGCCGGCGAGCAAGCCGAGGGCCGACGCGGTGACCCGTCGGCAACCGCGTCGACGAGGATCCCGGCGCTCTGCGGTACGTTGAGGGCCGCCGCCACCGGCCCGTCGATCACGACGCCGTGGAGCCCGGTCCAGGCGGTGGGATCGTCGATCAGAACCTTCATCGCGAGGTTCGAGGTGACGACGAAGCCGAGGCCCTGAAACCCGCCGCTGGTCGAAAAGATGTGGCTGACGACGCCGATGACCTCTCCCTGCATGTTGAACATCGGTCCGCCCGAGTTGCCCTGGTTGATGGCGGCGTCCGTCTGCAGGAGCTCGACCTTTTCAAAGCCGCCAAAGAGGTGATTTGGCGCACGACGGGCGCTGACGTGGCCGACCGTGAGCGTGTGGGCGATGCCGTAGGGCGCGCCGATCACCAGGACCTGGTCGCCCACCGCGGCCTCGTCGGAATTGCCGAGCAGCGCGGGTTTGACACCTGCGGGCACCGATTCCGCCTGAATCAACGCTACATCCGCGCTGGGGTCCGAGGCCAGCACCCGTGCCGCGACTTCGTCGCCGGTGACAAAACGCACCGTAATTCTGTCCGCCACTTGCACGACGTGCGCCGCCGTCATGATCCGACCGTCGCTCGAGATCAGAAAACCGGAGCCGAGACTCCCGGCCGCGACGCGTCGTGCCGGTCCCTGGTCGGCAACTACCTGCTGAACAGTGGTGATTTCCACCACCGCCTGATCGACCATGAGAAAGATCTCGCCGATGGTGGGTGGCTCGGCGGCCGACCCCGGCACTGCCGCGGCGAGGGCCATCATGAGGGTCGGCAGAAAAACTCGCACGGCGCCTCCCGTCCTTTCAGCTCGCCGGCGAACCGTGAACGGCGTTGGCGTCAATCCGCGGTTGAGAGTCGCCGCAGACGGCGGGAGTGGTCGCCGAGGCGCCCGACTCACACGACACCTGAGACCACCCGCCGCGGACCTGGGTGTTGCCGCAGTAGTCCTTACCGACGCTGTTGGGGTTGTTGAGGTAGCCGAGGATGGAGGAACAGCTCTCGTCCTCGCCCGGCGTCACCTCGCAGGTACCGCTGAAACGCGGGTTCTCGAAGCAGCAGGGCGCCTGCTGTATGGAAGCTTCCTCATTGTCGGCGGCTGCAAACGCAGGCGCGCAAAGGAGCGCACAGATCAACAGCGCTGCGAAACGGCGGTGCGATGCCATCATCAAATCCTCCCTGTCGTTTTGCGGCGCGGTCTCGACTCATTCGGTTTCGAATCGGCGCCACTCTTGTCCCGCTATGGGTTCCGGCTACCAGGCACTATGTCCAGGTCATTCTAACCTGATTCGGAGGATCAATTGCACTATCATGAGAGGGCTGGAGAGTTGAAATGCGAGTTTTCGACCACCTGCGCCGTCTCGATTTGCGAGCCCTCCCGTGGTGGGAGAGGGTGCTTGTGCGCTGTGTCCAATTCGTGCGCGCGACCTGGTGCCAGTGCAGCCGCGACAAGGTCCTTATCCGCGCATCCGGCCTCGCCTATTCGTCCCTCCTGGCTGCGGTGCCGCTGGTCGCCGTGGGATTTGCCCTGTTTTCGGCGTTCGGCGCTTTCGACGACGTCAAGCAAAAGGTGCAGGAATTTCTCTTTACCCAGTTTCTCCCCACCAGCCAGGACGTCATCGTCGCCTACGTCAATCAGTTCGCCGACGGGGCGAGGGCGCTGGGTCTGATCGGTTTCATCTTTTTGACCCTCGCCGCGATCCTCCTCCTCGACAACATCGAGTCGAACTTCAACAACATCTGGCACGTGACCACCCACCGGCGGTTTATCTCGAAGATCACCTCCTACACCTCGGTGCTCGTGTTCGGGGCGCTCCTCCTCGGTGCCAGCATCACGATCTCAGCCCGCATCAAGGCCGCCGTCCTGCGTGATGTCAGCTTCGATCCCAACACCCTCGAAACGCTCGGCACCTGGGTCTTCCCGCTGGTCTTGAGCTTTCTCGCGTTCCTGCTCATGTATCTGGTGATTCCGTATACCCGCGTTCGCTTCGCGAGCGCGTTTTTTGGCGCGGTATTCGGGGGCCTGCTGTGGGAGGTCGGAAAAAACCTCTTTGCAAACTCGGTCGGACAATCGGTGCGCTATTCGACGATCTACGGCTCGTTGGCGGTGATTCCGATCTTCCTGATCTGGCTCTACATCACCTGGATCATCGTCCTCGTCGGCCTCGAGATCGCATTCACCCACCAGCACTTTGCGGCTCTGATCCGAAGCGAAGCCGTAGGCGACGGCGACGACTGCGATCGGGTGCCGACCGGTCTCCAGCTGTATACCTATATCGCCCGGCGGTTTCACGACGGTGGCGATCCGCCGACGTCGGACGAGATGTCGCGCAGATTCCTGGTCGCTACAGGCTCGGTGGACAGCCACATCGACCGCCTGGTGGAAGCGGGGCTCGCGCGTCTGGTGGCAATCGGCTCGGGTTCCGAAGGTGTCGTTCCCGCGCGTTCGTTGGGCGAGGTGAGGGTCGCCGATGTGATCGCGGCCTTCATCCCGATGGGCGACGAGGAGCTGCGACAGCGGCCGATCGAATTGATGGTCGAGTCGATTGTCGCCGATTTTCGTGACGCCGGATTCGAGGCGGTCGGCGACACCAACTTTCTCGAGGTGGTCAATCGGCTCCGAGCCGGCCGAGACGCGTCGTGATGCCGACCGGAACAGCAACGAAGGGGAATCATGGAGAAGAGCGCGCAGCCTCCTGCGAATCTACCTGACGCCGGGCGCGCCTACCAGCGCGATTTTTCCGAGATCCATCCCGGGACGATGTTCGACGAGCTGGGCCGGCTGCAGAAGGCGCGCAAGACGGTTGCGGTGGTTCTCGATGCGATGCGCTCCGCCGGGCTCGATCCGCAGACTGTTCGGGCGCTGGACATAGGCTGCTCGACCGGAATCCTGACCCGGCACTACGCCGAGTTCCTGGGGCAGGTTGTGGGGGTCGACATCGATGATGGCGCGGTCGCGTGGGCGCAGAAAAACCGTGCTGCCGCCAACGTCCGTTACCGAATCGGCGACTCGATGAACCTGCCGTTCCTGACCGCGGAGTTCGACCTCGTCACCTGTACCCACATTTATGAGCACGTGCCGAACGCCCAGCAGCTTCTGGACGAGGTTTTCCGGGTCCTGCGTCCGGGAGGCCTGTGCTACTTCGCGGCCGAGAACCGGCTGCGGCTGTGGGAAGGCCACTACAACCTGCCGTTCCTGTCGCTCCTACCAAAGCATCTCGGTCACCTTTATGTGCGGCTGGCGGGCAGGGGACAGAGCTATTACGAGACCCACCGCAGCCTGTGGGGTCTGCGCCGGCTGGCCCGCCGGTTCGAGATCACCGACTACACCCGGGCGGTGGTTCGGGATCCGGTCCGATTCGAGGCAACCGACATGGTGATGCCGGGCTCACTCAAACAACGGGCGGCGCTCGCCGTGCTCGGTGCCGCCTACTGGGCGTTTCCGACCTATTTGTGGATCCTGCGCAAACCGGCGGAAGGAACTGTTAGAACGGTTAGAACGTTAAAACGTTTCACGTTTCCGGTGATTGCTCACATGTCATCAGAATCGGAAACCGCGGGAGAAGGGTGGAACGTTCTAACGTGGAACGTTTCAACGTTTGAGCGATCTGGCAGCTGAGCCTATTCTCCTCTGTCTCCTTTTCTGCCTTTTCACCTGGAAGGTCAGCGCGCTTCGTGAAATGGTCTCAGTTCTCGGGGAGCTTTCCACCGACGACGCGCTTCATGAGCGTTCCTTTTTCGAGCATCGTGTCCTTGGTTACGCCGTTGATGGTGGCGAGCTGGTCGATCTCGGTGTTGGAAGGATATCGCGCCGCGTATTCCTGGAAGGACATCGCTTTCGGAAGGACCACAATCTCGAGGGTCTTTGGTTCGACCTCCAGATAGCGACGATTGGTGACCTTGGCGAAGCTCGTCATCGAGCTCTGCATTGCGTTGGCATAGGCGTTCCAGGTGTCGAGACCCGTATAGGCCATCAGTTGATAGACCTGTCCGCCGTGCGAAAGATAGCTGATGAGCCCCTCGGCCTGGCTTGCCCCGGTCTGGGTGTCGATGGCACGGAAGGCGTAGATGCTGCGGCCTCGGTTGGGCCCGCGTTGGATCCCCTGCTGCGCGAAAAACGCCTCGAACGCGGCCTGCGGCGAGTCCTTGTCCGAAAGTGTCAGTACAACGGCCGCGTCGGAATTCGCGCTCAGCGCCCCCACCAGCTGTCGCCGATTGACGATTCGCCATTGGTCGGGAAAATCGATCTTGAAGGCGAGAACCGGGTGGTAGAAGCTCTGGCCGATGGCATAGCCCTGGCGCGGATCTTCATCGAACACGAGGCCCGAGAGGCGGTCCATATAGGTCTCGCGGCCGACCGTGCCGTGCCGTTCTTCGGGTGGCAGCCGTTCGATGCGCGCGTTGATGTTGGCGACCCGATTACCGGGGTTGGGGTGGGTCGACAACCACTCCGGGGTCGCGCTCAAACCCTTCGACTGCGAGACGCGATCGAGGGTGGCAAAGACCTTGGACATCTCCGAGGGGTCATAGCCGACGCCGGTCATGTACCGCAGACCGAGCGTGTCGGACTGGTTTTCGTCGTCGCGGCCGAATTTCAAAAACAGGATGCCGAGACCCTGGCTCGCGAGCCCCGCGTACTGGCGGAATTCCTCGCTCGCGATGGCCGCCACTCCGAGGCCCAGCTGGGCGAGCTGGGCGCGGCTCATCGCCTCCACCGAGTGGCGGGCGGTGACGTGGCCGATTTCGTGTCCGAGGACCGACGCCAGCTCAGCCTCCGAGTTGAAGTAGGCGAGGATCCCACGGTTGACATAGATGAAGCCCCCCGGGAGGGCCATGGCGTTGACCACCGGGTCGTCAAGGACCGTAAAGGTCCAGTCCAACTCGGGTCGCTCGGAGCCGGCGGCGATCTTCGAACCGAGCTCCTGGATGTATGCCTGCCACTCGGGGTCGTCGTAGGCTCCGAATGAGGCCAGGACTTCGGGGTGGGTCTGCGCGCCGAGCTGGATCTCCTGGGTCTCACTCATCAGGGTGAGCTGCCGCTCGCCGGTGGCCGGGTTCATCGTGCAGGCGGCGATCAGGAGCAGGCAGATTCCAGCCGCTTGGATCCAATTCGTCGGTCGGTACCTGGTGATTTTCATGTCTGGTTCCCCCGAATCCCTTACCGCTGTTCGCCCATCCGCCGTTTGATGATCCGCGAAAAGATTGACGAGGCCATTGTAGCGAAGCGCGTACGCCCCCTGCCCACCCGATACTCGTCTCTCGACTCTCGATCCACCCACCCCATTTTCGGCCAACTGCCCCTGACGCGGTTCCTGCCGCTGTCCCTGATCGCCGTTACAACGGATGGGGACAACGGCTTCATGCGGGGGTGGGTGCGTAGGCTCCTTTTCCCCTTTTCCCCTTTTCTCCTTTTCTCCATCGAGACGGCTGGCCGAAACGTGGAACGTATAACGTTCTAACGTTTGAACGATTTAACAAAAAACGGGGCCCGAAGGCCCCGAGGTGACACGGAATTGCCTGCCGCTAATTGCCGGTTTCGGGTGTGACCGGAAGAGGCAGGCTGCTGTTGTAGATGTCGCGGTGGATCAGCCATTGACCGTCGATGGCGCGCCAGATTTCGATGTACTTGCCGCGATCGACCAGCGTCGCGTCGTCGGTCCACAACCGGTAGCGACCGGCGACATAAGCCAGTTGGCCGTCGATGACAGTCTCGAGGGCCTCGATGTCGATCTTGAGATCACCTGTGGCAAAGAACTCCTGGTGGGTGGCGCGGATGGCGTCCCGACCAAAGACCGCGGGCGCGTTGGGTGGGAGGAAGACGGCATCCTGAGTGTACAAGGCCGCCAGGCCCTCCGCATCATGGGAATTGAAGGCTTCCATCCAAGTGCTCCCACTCGCGCTCAGGGTTGGTTTGTGGGTCTCGGACTGATCGGCGGTGGCGGTCTCAAAGCTCACCATCGAACCCTCGGCCTGGACGGATTTTCCGTTGATCGGGATGACGTTGTCTCCGACCTGGATGGCGGTGGCCTGGATCTGGAAGGCATCACCCGAACCGTCGCCCCAGTAGCTGGTCGGCACGATCTGGGCCTGCACCTGGCTTCCGGCCGGAGCGATCACCGTATCGCCGTCCATGAGATCGTTTTGCAGGGTCCCGGTCACCGTTTGACCGGCACTCTGGGTGGCGGGGTCAAGGCTGGAGTCGAACTGAACCTGCAACGGGGCCGAGACCTGCATCAGGTTGGCGTCGCTGGCCGCCGGCGCATTTTGCGGCTGAGACGAGCGAATCGAGGGTTGGCTCTGCTGAATCCTCTCGGTTGGCTGTGATTGTTGGGGCGTGAGGGGTTGCGCCTGGGTCTGAGCTGGGCTCGAACAATCGCTCAGCGTCCAGCCGCCCCGCACGGTGGTGTTGCCGCAGTAGTATTTGCCCACACTGTCAAAGCTGTTGAGATAGGACTGGATGCTGGCGCAGGTTTCCGAACCGTGCGCTACTACCATGCAGCCGCCGGCGAAACGAAAATTGTTGAGACAGCAGTTTTCGTCGGCGGCCGCTGCCTTCGGGAGAAGGGTCAAAACCAGGGTGACGGCGAGCGCAGTTCCGGCGAACCGCATTATTGTCAGTGTTTTCATCGACTGCTCCTTGCGACCGTACACGGTCGGCGGTGGCATTATATACCTTCTTGAGAATGGTTCCCGTGATCATTGCGCGGCGACGCCATGGAGTTGACGGGAGAACCGGCGCGAATAATCCCGACTGGCCGCCGGCTTCGGGCTATCGCCCCAACACCGAGGCAATCCGGCGCCACGCCAGAACCACGAGATAGGCGAATCCGGCGATGACGATGGTGGTGGCACCGGCGGGCAGGTCGGGGGAGTAGCTCAAGGCCAGACCGCTGGTGGTGAAGGCCACGGCCAGCACTCCGGCGACGGCCATCATGCCGCGCAGGGTGGTGGTGAAGTGACCGGCGATGGCGGCAGGCAAGGTGAGCAGCGCGATGACGAGAACGATGCCGACCACGCTCACCAGCAGCACGACCGTCAGCGCGATCAGTACCAACAACAGGAGAACGTAGATTTCGACCCTGAGACCGCGAAGGCGCGCGAACTCTTCGTCGAAGCAGATGGCTTCGAGCTGCGGATAAAGACCGAGACCGAGCGCGAGGACCACGGCGTCGAGGGCAGCCATCGACCACAGATCGCCGCTTCCGATGAGCAGGATGTTGCCGAACAGATAGCTCATCAAATCCTCGTGGTAACCCGGAGTGACGGCGATGAAGAGGATTCCGACCGCCATGCCGATCGCCCACACGGCGCCGATGATGGTGTCCTCCCGTTCGCGAGCACGCAGGTTGACGAGGCCGATGATAAGCGCGGCCGCCACCGCCGCCGCCACCGCACCGAGGGCGGGATGGACCGGCCAGCCGTGGACCACCTGCAGCCAGCGCCCGATCCCGAGACCGCCGAGCACACAGTGGGCGATCGCCCCGGCGATGTAGGTGATGCGTCGAACGACCACATAGGAACCGACGACCCCGCAGGCGACGCCGGCCAGCACGCCGGCAAGCAGCGCGTGACGCAGGAAGGGGAATTCGAGGGCGGCGTTGACGAACTCCATCAGTGCTCCACCCTGTGGTCGTGGCGCACCATGCGTACCTCACCGCCGTAGATTTCCGAGATCGTGCGGCCGTCGAGTGCGCTCGTCGGGTGGATATCGACGTGCCGGTGGACGCAGATGACGGTGCGCACGAATCCCGCCACGAATCCGAGGTCGTGGGTCACGAGGACGATGGTGAGCCGGCGATTGAGCACTTCGAGAAGCTCGAAAAAGTCCTGCTCCACTTTGTGATCGAGTCCGGCCGCCGGCTCGTCGAGGAGCAGAATCTCGGGCTCGGTGACCAGCGCCCGCGCGAGCAGGACCCGTTGACGCTGCCCTCCTGACAGATCGGAGAAGGAGCGAGTCCCGTGGTCTTCGAGCCCGGCCATGGCGAGCGCTTCGGTGGCGGCAGCATGGTCGGCGCGGCTGTAGGCGCCGAGTCGGCGACCGAGCCCCAGCCGGCCCATCAATACGACGTCAAGTGCGCGGACCGGAAACCGCGGGTCCATCATCGCGTGTTGCGGCATGTAACCGACTCGCGGACGTGCCTTGGCCGGTGACTGCCCGAGCACCCGCACTTTGCCAGTGGTCGGTGTGAGGAGGCCGACGATGAGCTTGATCAAGGTTGTCTTGCCACCGCCGTTGGGACCGATGACGCTGGCGAAGTCCCCCGCGACGATCTCGAGGTTGACACCCTCGAGCACCGGGGGGCCGCCGTCAAAGCGGAAGCTCAGGTCCTCGACCGTGATCGCCGGTGTGGGTTGGGTATTCGTCTTCATCGGCGTTGTCATCTCAGCGCCCGAGCGCGGCCACGATCCGACGCGCGATTTCCTCGAGGTTGCCGAGGTAGTTTTCAGCCAACGGGTCGAGCTCGACGACCTGACAACCGAGAGCGGCCGCCACCCGATCGGCGGCGGTCCGTGAGAATTGCGGTTGGACAAAAATAGCTGGCACCGATTGCTTGCCCAGGGCGTCGACCGTGGTCGCCAATTGGCGCGCTGACGGCGCCTTGCCCTCGACCTCGACCGCCACCTGGTGGAGACCGTAGCGGCGCGCGAAGTAACCGTAGGCTGGATGGAACACGACCATGGTCCGCCCGGAGAGCCGATCGAGGATTGCGGCGACCCGCGAATCGGTCGTCTCGATCGCGAGTTCGAGTGCGAGCAGATTGCGCTCGATCTCGGTCTTCCTGGACGGGACAATGTCGGTCAGCGCTCCTGCAATGGTTTCGGCCACGGTGGCCATTCTCACAGGGTCGAGCCAGATGTGGGGATCGAGGGCGCCGGGACCGTGGTGGTCACTATCGCCCTCCATGGGTACCAGATCGATGCCGGCGCGGCAGTCGACAACCCGGAGGTCTTCGATCACCGACGAGATCCTGCCGAGGAGCGCTTCCTCGAAGGGCACGCCGATCTCGAAATAGATCCGGGCCCGATCGAGGGCCGCCATCTGGCGCGGCGTCGGCTCATACGTGTGGGGTGAGGCACCCGGAGGCAGCAAGACCTCGACCTCTAGCTCTTCGGCGGCGAGACGCTCGACTACAAACTTCATTGGCGGGATGCTGACAAACACGAGAGGGCGGTCTTGCGCTGCCGCCGGATGGGGCAGCGCCACGAGGCAGGTCAGCAGGAGACTGGATGGTGGCCGCACGGGTGGCCCGGTTCAACCGCGGTCGGCGGCGCACACGAGTCGGCCCTCGTCACAGTGATCGCAACGTTCGACCCGGTGGGTCCGACTGAATTCCCGCCAGTGACGTTGTTGCTTGGGGTTGAGGACTCCGGTCCCATGACACAGAGGGCAGACGCCATCGAGGGCGGCGAGGATCGCCGAGCGGATGAACTCCGAGCGGTTGGGGATGTCCTCCATCGCCGCGACCAGCGCCTCCTCGGCCTTGAAGGTGATGATCTGCTGTTTGCCGCTCAGGGTTGCCATCGCCCACCTCCACACTGCTACGGTTGGGTGTTACACTTTATTACCAACCGTGTGGAGATGTCAACACGCGACGATCGGTGGATCTCTCAGGAGTTGCGGTCAACGACCTCGGCGTTCTTGATCTCGCCAAGGACCTTGCCGCCGCCGGAGAGGGTGACCTTGACCTTGCGCTTGGAGTCGCGGACGATGACGTCACCTTCCACGACCGAGCCACCCGAAATCGTGATCTCGAGCGGTTTCTTCGCGAAGTACCGCTTCGATTTTCCTTTTACGATCACGTTTTCGGCGACCCGCGACTGGTCGGTCAGAGAGATCGAGCCGTTGACCGTCGTGATGCTGCCGCCGATCTCGGTGCCGATAAGGTCGATGCTGCCATTGACGGTCGAGATGTCGCCGTCGACCGAGCCGCCGCGGTCGCAGCCTATGGAGCCATTGACGGTCTCGAGATCGCCCGCGATCGCAGAGTCTGCCGAAATGCGGATTGAACCGTTGACGGTCGCAACGGTCCCGTCGGCCGACACGTTTTCGTCCATCGAGATTGAACCATTGACCGTTTGCAGCCCACCGATCTTCGAGCTCGGGCCCACGGTCACACGGCCGTTGACGGTGCGGCAATCGCCGCGGACCGTGCAGTTGGCGCCGATGTTGACGCTGCCATTGACGGTGGCCCTGGCCCCGTCAACGGTCTCCCCATCGGCGATGTTGATCGACGAGTTGACCCCGCAGCCGGCGATGGCCAGGCAGCATGTAATGACCGCGATCGACGCTCTTTCGATTTTCATCCTGGATTCTCCTCCGTACATGATAAACGGAGAAAATCACATTTCGGTTCTATCGGGACTCACGCCGCCGCGGCGCGGGCATCGATACGATTGGTGATCCAGATGTAGAGAATCAGCGCGAAAAACGACAGCGCTCCAATGCCGGTGTATGCGTACCACAGGTAATTGGCGTGGGCGTAGATCTCCGGCATCGGCGCCTGGCCGGCCAGCGCGAGTGCGTGCTGCTCCTGGATCGGCGCCGGAAGCGTGGTCGGTTCGGGGCAGTAGGCCCGGAGAAGATATCCCGAGAAGATGAAACCGAAGATCCAGGCGAAGAAGGTGTTCATATGCGCGAATCCGAGGAATACGCCCTCTCTGCCGCGCGGCGCCTGTTTGGAGGCGAACTCGAGCCACTTTGGTGACAAAAAGCACTCCGCCAGCCCCTGAATTGCAATGCCGATCACCATCATCAGCGTAATCGGGTGGACCTCCAGGCCGAAAAAGCGCACGTTGCCGGCAAACCACGATGACGAGGCCATGGCCAGCGACGACAGCGGAATCAGTCCCATCGCCACCAACATCGAGTCCTGCGGTCTCCACTTCCGCACCAGCTGGGTGATGAGGACCACGAAGAGCACCACCACCAGCGGATTGACGTTTGCGTACCACTCAGGCTTGTAGGTCTCGCCTGCCATTCGCAACACGTAGTCGGGCATGGATGCGTAAAGCTGGCCCTGGATCGCCCAGAAGCCGGCGGTGATGAGGATGAGGGCGAAAAACCGCAGATTGCTCATCGCCATCCACATTCCCTGCAGCGTCTCGCGGAGATTCTTGGGCTGCGCTTCGCCGTCGTCGGGTGGGCGGAAAGTGAGCATGACCAGGATCAGGGCAAAAAGGCTGGCGCCGGCCGAGAAGTAGGGTACCGTCTCGACGCCCATCTGGATGCGCATCGGCGCGACAATCGTCTTGCCGGTGAAGGAGCCGATGTTGACCACCATGTAAAAGATGCTGAAAGCGCGGGCACGGTTGACGGAGTCGGAGGATTTCGCCACCGTTCCCGTGATCACCGGCTTGACAAAAGCCCCGCCGAGCACGATCAGGGCAAGACCTACAAGCACCGGTCCGAGGGTGTGAAAGACTCCCAACGATCCGTAGCCCACGGTCAGAAGGGCGAAAGCGAGGATCAGGGCATTTCGGAATCCCATCCGGTCGGCGACCGCGCCGGTAAAGAAGGGCACCAGATAGATCCAGCCGCCGAACAGACCTGCAACCACCCCCGCCTGTACGTCGTCGAGCCCGACGACGCGAATCAGGTAGGTGCGGAGCGCGATGAAGGTCCCGTAGTAGGCAGCCCTCTCGCAGAGCTCGGCGGCGTTGCCGGTCCAGAAGGTCCGGGGAAACCGCCAGGTCGGTTTTTCTTCGCCGGGCTCGGCGTGCGTTTGCTCGTTCATCGATGGCTCCCCGTCAGCGAACTGGTCGATCAGTCGGGCAACTGTAGCCCGGATTCCGCAGCCGGCAAAGCCAATCGCTGTCGCTGCAACTTCTTGATCCCGCTGCAGTAGAATCCCTAGACATGAGAAAAGCCAAGTGGATCCTCGTCGTGATCGGAATCGTCGCACTCGGAGCGGTCCTTCGAATGACCGTTTTCGCACCGAAAATCATCGAGGTGCGGACGGTCGTGGTCGAACGCGGGCCGGTGGAGGAGACGATCACCAACACCAGGGCGGGCACGGTCAAGGTCCGCCGTCGGGCCGAACTGTCGCCGCAGATCGGAGGCCTGGTGGTCGCGCTGCCCCATCGGGAAGGCGATCGCGTGGCGGCCGGCGAGCTGCTGGTCCAACTCGACAGCCGCGCCCAACGCGCCGAGCTGGTGTCGGCGCGAGCCAGCCTCGAGGCCGCGGAGGCCCGGTCCGACGAGGCGTGTCTGGCGGCCGAGCTGGCCGAAAAGGAGCTGACGAGGTCCCTGGCGCTCCACGACCAGGGCATCGCCAGCGACCAGACCCTCGATGTGCTGCGCTCGGATCGCGACCGCAGCTGGGCGGCGTGCGCCGCGGCGAAGGCCGCGATCGGGCAGGCCGCGTCCCGGATCGGGGCGGTCGAGGTGCAGTTGGCCTTTACCGAGCTGAGAGCGCCCTTTGCGGGGACCGTGGCCGAGGTCAGCACCGAGATCGGCGAGTACATCACACCGTCACCCCCGGGGCTGCCGATCCCACCGGTGATCGATCTCCTCGACCCCGAGTCCGCCTTTATCAGCGCGCCCATCGACGAAGTCGACGCCGAGCGTGTGAAAGTCGGACAGGAAGTGCGGGTGACGGTGGACTCGCGTCCCGACCTGAGCTTCGCCGGATCGGTCGTTCGGGTCGCGCCCTATGTGCTCGACATCCTCGAGCAGAACCGTACGGTCGAGGTTGAGGTGGAGCTTGACGAGGCCGGCGCCACGGCGGGGGTGCTGCCCGGCACCTCCGCCGACGTCGAGATCATTCTCGATCGGCGCGAGGACACCCTTCGAATTCCGGCATCAGCGGTCGCGGAGGGTGGCTCGGTGCTGGTGCTTGCCGACGGCGTGCTCGAGGCGAGGACCATTGAGCCGGGGCTCCGCAACTGGCGGTTTGTCGAGGTCCTGAGCGGCCTCGAGGACGGAGAAATCGTGGTCGCCGCCCGCAACCTACCCGAAATCAAACCGGGAGCGCTCGCGAAGGAGCGAGCACCGTGAATCACGAATTCGGAATTCGGAATTCGGAATTCGGAATGCCGCCCTCCCGCCCACATCGCGATCACGGGGAGGGCGGAGGGGAATTCCGAACTCCGAATTCCTGATTCCCAATTGGGTAAGGTTGGGTGGGTGGAAATGATCGTGCTGACGCGTCCTGTGGCGCACCTACCACGTCGGCGATTCGGACGTCCACGCGTTGCGCGCGGTCGATCTCGAGATCCAGGGGGGAGACTATCTGGCGTTGATGGGCCCGTCCGGGTCCGGCAAGTCCACCCTGTTGAACATCCTCGGCTGTCTGGACCGGCCGACCTCCGGCACCTACACCTTCAACGGCCGCGACGTGGGCCAGTTGTCGGACGGCGAGCGGACTCGGCTGCGGCGGTCGGAGATCGGGTTCATCTTCCAGTTCTTCCACCTCCTGCTCCGGCTTACGGCCCAGGGCAACGTCGAGCTGCCGATGCTCTTTGCCGGTGTGCCGAGGTCCGAGCGGCGGGATCGCGCCGCCGCGGCGCTCAAAGCGGTCGGGCTTTCGGATAGGGCTCATCACCGTCCCGATCAACTCTCGGGTGGCCAGCGCCAGCGGGTGGCCATCGCTCGTGCGGTCGTCATGGAGCCCCGGTTGCTGCTCGCCGACGAGCCGACCGGCAATCTCGACCGGGCGGCGGCAGGCGAGGTGATGGGGATCCTGGGCGCCATGAACGAGTCCGGACAGACCGTCGTCCTGGTGACCCATGACCCCGAGGTCGCGAGCCGGGCGAAGTCGGTGGTGCGGATGGATGACGGTGCGATCGTGGAGAGACGATGAATTTTGAATTCGGATTTCGAATTTCGGATTTCGAATTTCCCACCCGTCCCCCCGAAACACGGACGGCTGGTGGCATTCTCCGGGTTCTGAAATCCGGACGTACCCTCCAAGATCCAGGGCTCTCGGGGTTGGGCGGGGGAAAAATCCGAAATCCGAATTCCGAAATCCGAAATTGGCGGATTCATGGCTCCCTCTGAGCTCATTGGGTTTGCCATCGGCGCCCTTCGCGGTCACCGCCTCCGCACGGGTCTGTCGGTGGCCGGGGTGGCGGTCGGAATTGCGGCGGTCGTGGCCTTGACGGCCCTTGGCGAGGGCGCCCGGCTGTACGTGGTGCAGGAGTTCACCTCGCTCGGTTCCAATCTGCTGATCATCCTCCCGGGAAAGGTGGAAACCACTGGCATGATGCCGTTTGGCGGCGTGGTTCACGACCTCACCATCGAAGACTACCGGGCGGTCGCTTCCCGAATCTCCGGAGTGGTCCGCGCGGCACCGCTGGCGACCGGGGAGGAGAAGCTGCGCTACGGCGGCAAGAGCCGGTCGGTACCGGTCATCGGAACCACCGCAGAGTTGTTGGAGGTGCGAAGACTGCGGATCGGGTCGGGCCAATATCTGTCGGCGGGAGACCCCGATCAGGGCGGCAGCGAGATGGTGCTCGGCATCAAGGTGGCGAGGGAGCTTTTCGGCGCCGAAAACCCGCTCGGCCAGGTGGTGCGGCTTGGCGAGTGGCGGTTTCGGGTCATCGGTGTCCTCGAGCCGCGGGGACGCTCTCTGGGTTTCGATTTCGACGATCTGGTGATGGTTCCGGCGCGGACCGCCATGCGAATCTTCAACCGCAGTTCGCTGTTCCGGATCCTGGTCGAAGTCGGCAGCGAGGGCGAACTCGAGACGACCAAAACGGCGGTGCTCAACCTGCTTGCGGAACGGCACCGGGCCGAGGACGTCACCGTTATCACCCAGGATGCGGTGGTGACCACGCTGAACTCGATTCTCGGCGTGCTCACCCTGGCGTTGGCCGCGATCGCTTCGGTGTCCCTCACCGTCGCCGGGGTCGGGATCATGAACGTGATGCTGGTGGCGGTATCGGAGCGCCGTCACGAGATCGGCCTCCTCAAGGCCCTCGGGGCGAGCACCACCCAGATCATCGCGGTGTTTATCGCCGAGGCCTCGGTTCTGTCGACCCTTGGCGGTCTCACCGGCCTTGCCGTCGGCGGGGCGGCCGTTCAGGCCTTCGTGCGCGTCTACCCGACCTTCCCGGCGTCGACGCCGACCTGGGCGGTGGTGGCGTCGCTGGTCACCTCGGTGGTCGTGGGCGTGTTTTTCGGTGTCGTACCGGCCCGCCGTGCGGCCGGCCTCGACCCGGTGCAGGCCTTGGCGGGAAGATGAAGAGCAAAATTTCGAATTTCGAATTTCGAATTTCGAATTTCCCATCCCTCCTCCCCCTGGACTATGGGTGGGTGGGGGAAAAATCAGGATTTCGAATTTTGAATTTCGAATTCCCCACCCCCTCCCCCTGGGCACGGAAGGGAAATGGTGCGTTCCTGCGTCCGACGTTCGGGTTTTCTGCGCAGCCCCGCGGACTTCCGCGGGCGGGCGGGGGAAAAATCCGAAATCCGAAATCCGAAATCCGAAATCGGTAGGTGGGTGGATGGACCTTTTAGAGCTTCTCAAGTTTGCGGGCGGTGCGCTGGGCGGGCAGCGGCTGCGATCGTTCCTGTCGGCCCTCGGGGTTGCAATTGGAGTCACGGCGGTGATCCTTCTTACCTCTCTCGGCGAAGGGACCCGTGATTACATCGTCACCCAGTTCACCCAGTTCGGCACCAGCCTCATAGGCATCAACCCGGGTAAGGTGAAAACCCTGGGCATTCCCGGCGCCCTCGGCGGCACCACCCACAAGCTGACGATCGACGACGCCGAGGCCCTGCGCAAGGTGCCCGGCGTCAACGAGGTGGTACCGGTGGCGATGGGCCAGGCACGTGTCGAGGGCAACGGCCGCGGTCGCAGCGTATTCATCTACGGGGTCGGTTGGGAGGCGTCGGCGGCGTGGCGCTTCAACGTCGGCCAGGGCAGCTTCCTGCCCAAGATGGACCCCAATCGCCGCGCCTCCTATGCCGTGCTTGGCTCCAAGCTGGCGCGCGAGCTCTTCGATGAGGTCTCACCGCTCGGCAAACGGGTGCGCATCGGCAGCTACTCGTTTCTGGTGATCGGAGTGATGGAGGCCAAGGGCCAGTTGCTGGGCTTCGATCTCGATGACACGGCCTATATTCCGGTCGCCACCGCGATGGATCTCTTCGACGTCTTCGAGCTTCAGGAAATCGATATCGTGGCGGCCGGAACCGAGGTCATTCCTGAGGTCGTCGACGGTGCACGAGCCGTGTTGATGGCCCGCCACCGCGGCGAGGAGGACTTCACGATTACCACCCAGACCGAGATGCTCGATACCTTTGGCAAGATCATCGGCATGATCACGATCGCCGTCTCGGGCATAGCCGGTGTCTCGCTGCTGGTCGGAGCGATGGGAATTCTCACCATCATGTGGATCTCGGTCCACGAACGGACCAACGAGATCGGCCTCTTGCGCGCGCTCGGCGTGACGCGAGGCACGGTGCAGGGGCTCTTTCTGTTCGAGTCGGTGTTGCTCGCCCTGGCCGGTGGCGCGCTCGGCCTCCTCGCTGGCCTCTCGCTGACCGCTATCGGCCGGGCGGCGGTCCCGGGCCTTCCCCTGAGCACGCCGCCGTTGGCGGTTGTCGCCGCGCTCGTCATGTGCCTGGTGGTTGGCGTGGTGAGCGGGGTCGCGCCGGCACGACGGGCTGCAGGCCTGGATCCGGTGGATGCGCTGCGAGCCGAGTAGCAAACCCTCTCTTTTCACCGTTTCATCGGGAAGAACTCCGGCGTCATCAGGGTTCGAGAAGGTGATGGCCGAAACCCACGCGGGCCCGGGACGTAGATCTGTGGGGGAGGGCCGGCGCCGCGAAAGCGGCCGCTCTGGCTCGACGTTTTGCAACCCCGCGAGAATTACCGGCAAACTGGAGTGTGGTAGGTCGGACCGTTGGCCGCCCTACCCGGAGGACTGGATGAGACGAATCCTGATGCTGCTGACAGTTGTACTGACCGTGGGCATGGCCGCCTGTCAGTGGGAGACATCGACTATCTGGTTCAACGGTGACCTCGAGGCAGCACAGGCGGAGGCAAACGCACGGGACACCGTTGTCATGATCGAGTTCTTCACCGACTGGTGCAGTTGGTGCCGCCGGCTGGAGGCCGACACCTTCACGGCGTCGGAGGTGCGGCGTGAGCTCGAAAACATCGTGCCCCTGCGGCGCGATGCCGAAAAGGAAGGCGCCGACCTTGCGAAGAAGTTCGGCGTCGACAGCTATCCGACGATGGTATTTCTTGATCCAGAGGGTCACGAAATGGATCGAATTCTCGGATACCTGCCGCCCGAGAAATTTCTTCGCAGTGTCCAGCGTATTCGAGCCGGCGACACCTTTCTCGCCTGCCTTCGACAGCTGGAAGAGGACCCTGGCGACATCGACGCAGTCACCCGTTCGGTCAACGGACTGCTCGAGCGTGCGGACCCTGAAGGGGCGATTTTCCGCATCGAGGCATTTCACCAGGCGACCGAAGGGCGCGAGCTCGATCTCTGCCGACGGCTCATGTTCACCGCGCGAGGCGAACTGCACGAACGGATCTACCAGCGTGCGGCGAAGCTTTATCGTGGTGACTGGCCGCTGGTGTTGAACGTGCCCGACACCGAAGGCACGGCAACTCTGCATGCAATGATCGCCGAAGGTCTGATGGATCTGCCGGCTGACGAGCAGGCGGAAAAGCTGCGGCAGGCCCGATATAATGACGCAGCTGCGCTTCTCGAAATACCGGACCTCGAGAATGCGACGCCCGCGGCCCTTCTCGACGCGGCCGACTTCGCGTTTCGCAACGGTCATTTCGACATGGCGTCCGATCTCTACCGCAGGTGGTATGACGACGAGGGCGACGCGGCAACGCCCGAAAATCTCAATGATGTCGCATGGAGGCTTTACCTCTCGGGTCGGAGGCTCGATTTCGCAGTCGGAATTGCGCGGCAGTCGTATGTCGCCAAACCCGATCCGGAGACCGCCGACACCCTTGCCCGGCTCCTGTATGTCACCGGTTCCATCGACGAGGCGATCGCCCTCGAAGAAGCTGCCGCGGGGGAGGCCGAGGGGAGTCGAAGCGAGATCTACCTTCGAGTTGCACAACGGATGGAAGCGGGCGAAATGCTCGACGACAAACCCACGTTTGATTCCTACCCGGGAAGGCGCCGGAAGGCGCTCTAAATACAGTTCTCAATTTTCAATTCTCAATTTTGAATTCCCCAGCCACCTCCCGGACCTGCTTGGGGAGGTGGGCGGTCATTGAGAATTGAGAATTCAAAATTGAAAATTGAAAATTGAATACCTTCCGAGGTATTCACCAGACGTAATCCTTCGCGATCTCCCGCTTGTCGCGGCCTGCTAGGATGTGGACAACCCGGATCCGGCGCACGCTGACTGGCGACAGGCTGCCCAAAGGCAGGTGGATGATGCGACGCCCGCGGGCCAATGCATAACCGCGCATCCCCGACGATGGCGGGTGCGGGCCCACGTGGACCACGAGCTTGTCGACGCTGTAGTCGACGGCCGCCATCAACAGCACCTCGGGTTTGGTCGGGGCATGACGGTAGTCGGGGTCCTGCCAGACATCGTAGAGCCTTCCCGGTGGGTAGCTGAGCATGAAGCCGCCGTAGGTGGCGCGCATGATGCCGGGGCCGACGACCTGCTGCAGAGGTTCGGAGGCGTAGAGCGCCATGTCCGACTCCTGTTCGTGCTCGCCGAGCCAGCTCATCAGGTAGGGGTAGGTGGTTCCCTCGCGGTCGTCGTCAAAGATCACCACCACCGAGCCGACCGCGCCCGCATCGCGCCCCCGCTCGCGCACCCAGATCCGGCCTTCGTGGAGGCGGAGCAAAGTCTCGCGTAGATCAATGCCATCGAGCATGCTGGTGGTGAAGGGCTCGGAGTGCGTTCTCTCCGCGCTCAGGACCGACACCGCCCGCCGTTTGAGATGGCGGCCCCAGTCCTCGATCACGATGTCCTCCGGAGGATAGGAGCAAATGCTGTCGCCGGTGAATGCCCGCAGCCATTCCCCCGGAGCGTCAGGTGACGGTCGCGTCCGCACCGGCACGGCAATCGGGCGCTGTTTGACCCGCATGAAGCGGCGCCGGAACCGCACGGCGCGAGTGCCGAGATCGAGCAACTCGCCGTCAACCCGGGCGGTCTCGATCTCCGCCTCACGCTCCTGCCAGGGGTAGCAGCGCGCGACGTCGAAGACCTCCCACGCGAGATTGTCGTCACCGACCCCACGCGCACCCACGACCCACTCGTACAGACCGGCCACCAGCTGGCCTCGAATGCGCGCGTAGCGACGGACGAAATTGAAGAAGAGCCGGCGTTGCCAGACTGCGGTGTCGGTGTGTGTCTGCTCCGAGTAGGACGCGGCGCCGATGCGCCACACGACGCGCCCGAGGAGGGCGCGATCGCAGACCCGGCCGCGGTTTTCAATGTCGCGGCTGCCGTGGTGGGCGGCGAAGGCGGCCACCGCGCGTCCCCGCTCAGACTGGTCCCCGGACCTGCCGCCGGTGACGATGGTCAGGACACCGAGTGGCAGCTCGAGACGCGGCGACACGGTGGCGGACAGATCAGGCATGGTCGGTAGGTCGCCCGAACGCAGGTGCTCGAACACCGAGTGTGCGAGGGGTGGGTCGGGCAGGACCGCGGTCAGGCTGTCCGGGTGAAGATGGCGGAGCAGGACCCGGCTGCGACTTTGGCGGGCCAGCGGCGCCGCCGTCGGTCCCATGAGGTGCTCGGCCACGCGGATGGCGTGGGCGGCGCCGACGAGGCACAGGATCGTCCCAGAAAGGCGCCCGGCCGCGCGCTGCAGGTGGTGGGCGATCCCCTTCTCCCGCAGGATGTCGCGTTCGTCGTGCGGCGCGGAGCCGGCGAGCCGACGAATCAGGTCGAAATAATTACCAGCACCGATTTCGAGCATCGAGTGAGGGTCGGGGAGGTGGTCATGTCGACGGTGGCTGTACCGAAGGTCCGGATCCACCAGCAGCGTTTCGCGCCCGTGGGTGGCCGCCCATCGCATCGCCTCGACCAGTGGATCGCCCGGGGTCACGATCCAAATGAGTGCCTCCTCGCCCGGCTCCTCCGAGATGACCGCCGAGATTCTGGGCAGCCTCGCGATCGCCTTGGCTGAAGCTTCGGCGAGAGTCGTCGGCAGCTCCACCGCCACCGCCTCCGGTTCGAGCTCGTCGAGCACCCACCGCACCACCGGTGCGAAGTCCACCCGCTCGTGCAACACCGGCATGATGCGGATCCCGGGAACCGCCTCGGGTGCAATCACGTCGAGGTCGAGCGTACTCATGACGGCCCCGCGATCGATCGATCGCAAACTAGGAAGTAGGAATTAGGAATTAGGAATGCCACCCATCCACCCGCGATGCTGATCATGGGGTGGTGGTCGGGAATTCCGAATTCCTCATTCCTCATTCCTAATTCAATCTGTGGCGAGCCGGAAGGGTTCCGCCTCCTCGTCGCCGATCGCGAGGCGGAGGGCGGTGTCGACGGCCAGCTTGGAAGTGTCGGCCTCGCGTCGCCTGAGCACCTTCATCGCGTAGCGGGCGATGTTGATGCCGTCGCGTACCGAGTAACGGAGATCCGCGAGGTGGGCCGCACGGAGAAACGAGAGCACGTACTCCAGGACCTCGCTGTCGACACCGTTGACCTGGGTGCGCAGGATCTCCCGCTCCTCGTCTTCCTCGGGGAAATCGATCGTGATCTGCGGCATCAATCGTGAGTGGATGTACTCGGGAACCTCGTAGGTCGAAGCGTCCTCGTTCATGGTGGTGGCGAAGCGGAAGTCCGGGTGAGCATTGACGGTGATACCGGCGACAACGCTGTCCACCGAGCGCCGGTGGTCGAGGAGCGGCGCCAGTGACGCCCAGGATTTTTCGCTCATGCGGTTGCCCTCGTCGAGGATGCACACCCCACCCCTGACCATGGCGGTGACGAGCGGTGAGGCCATGTACCGGACGCCGCCCGTGGGGCCCAGCACCGGCGTCACCAACAGGTCCTCGGGGCGGGTATCGGTGGTCGCCTGGACGATGTAGATCTCGCGCTCGAGCTCACGCGCCGCGGCACAGGCGAGGGTGGTCTTGCCGACCCCCGGCTTTCCGAGCAGCCGGGGGTTCAGGGGCGCATCGTCGTCGGCAAACAACGACCACGCCGCCAACAGCTGCAGCAGCACCTCGCGCTGGCCGATCCAGGGCGGTATGGCCGTTACCGGCCGTGCCAGATGTATTTCGACACCATCGATCTCGATGACCGGGCTCAGGCTCACGGGACCTCCTTCGGGAATGCCCATTCTACAGTTTCCCCCGAAAATGCTTTGAAACGATTGTGACCGCGGTGTCGTAGAAGGGACGGAGCCAGGCTGCGCTATCCTGGCCACCGCGAGGGAGTGAACGATGGGACTCCATTTGCTGCGCCTGCTCGCGATCAGTTCCCTGGGTCTCGCCGTTGTCGGCTGCAGCACGACGACCCCGGCGATGCCGAACCCGGTGACCGAGCCTGCAATCGATCAGCCCGGGAGCCATCTCGTCCGTTACCGGGACTCGGTGATCGAGATCGTCATTGACACCAAGTATGCGGCCAACAATCTCGGTGAAAAGTGGTTGATCCTCAACACCGCCATGAGTGGCATGACCGGCGCAGCCACTCAGGTCGACCGCGATCTGGTCTCGGTGCGAACCCCGGACGGCAGAACCATCCCGCTGCCCTCCTATCGGGAATTCAACGCCGCCTATCCGGAGCTCGCCACCGCCGCGCGGAGAGCGAGCCTTGCCAGCGACCCGCTCGATTTCACGCGCGGCGGACGCAGAGACTGCTCGATCGACTTCATGCCGCTCCCGGGGTCCGGACGCTCCGCGAAAACCGCGCTCAACGTCACCAACCGCCAGCTGTGCGTCGGCATGCTGTACTTTCCGGTGGCGGGGGGTGTTCAGCCCGGCAGGTGGAAGCTGATCATCGAGTTCGAGGAGACCGAGGCGGTGGTGCCCTTTTCCCTCGAGGTCGAGTGACAAACGGGAGCGACAGCCTTGAACTCTGATCGAAATCGAATCAACAGCCGGGCGAGCGTTGCCCTGGCTGCAGCGCTGCTGCTGGCTGCCTTGATTGCCGTCAGTGACGGTCTCGGCACAGGACGCGGAACGGCGACCGGTGATAGGCGGGCTTTCTTTTATCGACGAGGTCGAGGTGACGGTGGTCAACGTCGACGTCTTCGTCCGCGACCGCCGGGGCAAGGCCGTTACCGGTTTGACGAGGGAGGATTTTCGCCTCCTCCAAGATGGTCAGGAACGACCGCTGAGTCACTTCGCGGGCTACACCAGCGAGACCATCGCAGGCATCATGGCGGCGCGCGAAGCGGAGGCCTCAAGCGCGGTTGTTGAAATCGGGGGTGCGGAAGAGGGGACGACTCTATCGGCCGGGACCGCCGCCGACATGGTGCAGCCGGTTCATATCGTGCTTTACGTCGACAACGAGAACATCCGGCCCTTCGATCGCAACCGCGTGTTGGCGCAGGTCCGCGGCTTTGTCCGCGAGGTGATGCAACCTCACGTGCAGGTCATGGTCGTCTCGGTGCAGCGGTCGGCGAAAATCATTCAACCCTTCACCAACGATCCGCGGCAGGTGCAGGACGCGCTCCGATCCTTGACCAGGGTGTACGGCGCCCGCGTCGACCAGGACCGCCAACGCGGGCGCATCATCCACGACCTGCAGGCGATCATGGACAGCCCCCCGACCGGCGGCCTCCGCGCCGACTCGGTAGCGATGCGCGATCTCGAGGACAAGATTCGAATCTACGCCGAGGAGATGGCGGTAGAGCTCGACTACTCGATGACTGCGCTGCGCGAGGTGCTGACCACAATGGCCGGGCTGCCGGGCCGCAAGGTGTTGGTCCACGTCTCCAGCGGACTGCCTGCGGTGCTGGCGCGGGACCTCATCAACTGGTACGGCCAGCTCTTTCAGAACACCTCGACTCTGCCGATGCTGGCGCGGTTCAACCGCCGCCAGGTCTACGAAGGGCTGGCCGCGAGCGCCAACTCGCAGGGCGTGACCTTTTACACCATCGACGCGAGCGGCCTCGGCGGCGACGCCGCGGCTTCGGCCGAGTACGCCCGTCCGGTCGACCCGATGATCTCGAGCATCCACGTCATCAACTACCAGGAGCAGCTGCTCTATCTGGCCGAGAGCACCGGCGGCCGCGCGATCGTCGATTCCAACGACGTGACCGGCCTGCTCGAGGAAATGCGCGACGACCTTTTCACGTACTACTCGCTGGGTTACACCCTGTCGGCGAGCGGGAGCGACACTATTCACCGGATCGAGGTCGTGCTGCCCCGCCACCCGGAGTACGAGCTCGTCTACCGCCGCGCCCTGGTCGAAAAATCGCTCGAGACCCAGGTCCAGGACCGGGTGGTGAGCGGTCTCATGCTGGCCCTCGACGACAACCCGATGGCGGTAGAGCTTCAGGCCGGCAGCGAGACGGCGGCATTGGACGACCGCTGGATCCTGCCCGTCGAAATCAGCATTCCCAATCGACTCGGTGGCGTTGCTTCCGGGGCCGGAGGACTTCGTCGGCCGGGTGGTGGTCTACCTGGCCAACCGCGACCTCAAGGGGAGGCAGTCGGATGTGCAGCGGCGGGACATCGAGATCCGAATGTCGCCTGCCGACTACGAGACGCGGCGCCACGAACGCTACGTCGTCACCCTCGACCTGCTGCTCGAGGCCGGCGACCACAAGCTGGTCGTGGGCCTGCTCGACCCGGTGACGCGGCAGGCCTCCTTCGCCATTCTCCGCCGAACCGTCCCCGCAGGCTGACGATCTGCGAGCCGGGTTTGTCCGGCCAGTAGAATGTGAGTCCGGGATTCCGGATAGATCAGCCCGCCGACAGCCCTCGGAAAGACCGGCGTCTGATCGAAACCGGGCACCGTCCTTGCAACCTTTTCTGGCGTTCAATCGTAGGCAACGGGAAGGAGGTATGCCACGACGCGTCGATAGAAGCCTGAGCCGGTGGTGCGCGCTCTCGCGAAGCGGCTCGACCGGCCCACGATCTTCAATTCTTTAGAGGAGGTACGAATGCGATTTCGAATAACATCACTAGTGGTCATCCTTGCGCTCGCGATCGCGGGGATGGCATCCGCGCAAAGCACGAGCGAACTGTCGGGGCGCATCATCTTTGACGATGACCCGCTGCCCGGCGTGACCGTGACCGTGAGCTCACCCGCGCTTCAGGGGCAGAGAGTTGACGGTGTCCAACGCCCAGGGCGACTACATCATCAAAGGCCTGCCGGCCGGTGACTACAACGTCACGTTCGATCTGCCGTCGTTCTCGACCCTCGAGTACGACGTCCGCATGTCCACCTCGCAGCCGAGACGGCTCGACGCGGTGATGTACCCCGAGGCGGTGCAGGACGAGATCGTCGTCACCAGCCAGTACGAGTCCGTCAGCACCGGGAGCCAGGGCTCCGCGACGATGCGAGCAGTCGATGATCGAGAAGCTGCCGGTGCTGCGCACCCTTGCAGAGCGCGGTGCTGCTCTACGCCGGGGACCCAGGACACCGGCCCCAACGACGCGCATCACGATCTCGGGCGCGCAGTCCTACGAGAGCCTCTACACCATGAACGGCGTGGTGCTCAACGAGAACCTGCGCGGACAGCCCTTCGATCTGTATATCGAGGACGCCATCCTCGAGACGACCACCATCACCAGCAGCGCCTCGGCCGAGTTCGGCCGTTTTGCCGGCGGCGTGGTCAACATGGTGACCAAGATCGGGCGGCAACGAGTTCTCGGGCTCCTTCCGGGTCAACATGGCCAACGAGAGCTGGAATGGCGAGACCCCGCTCACCACCAGCCAGGAGGACACGAACAACTACACCTACGAGGCCACCTTTGGCGGCTTCATCGTGCGCGACGCGCTGTGGTTCTTCCTCGCCGGTCGCGACCGGACCTCACGTTCTCCAGCCAGATCTTCGATCCCGGACGTGGCCGGCGAGCAGTTCCCAAGCAGCCAGTCCGAGACCCGCCTCGAGGGCCAGCTGACCGGCTCGATCGGCCCCAACCACCGCCTCACCTTCGGCTACATCGACCGCGACGTCGAGGACACCAACTACGTCTTTCCCTCGCTGCCCTCGGCCGACTGCGCCTCGGTCGACCCGTCGCGCACCACTACCCAACACGGGCTGGAACCTGAACTACACCGGCGTGCTGTCACCGACAACTTCTTCGTCGAGGGTCTGTACTCCGAGCGCGAGTTCCTGTTCGAGGGCTCGGGCGGTGACGACACCAGCATCGCCGGCGGCACCGTGGTCATCGACTACCTCAACTTACGTGCTCTTCAACGCGCCCATGTTCTGCGGTGTCTGCCCGCCCGAGGAGCGCTCCAACGACGAACTTCTGCGGCAAGGCCTCATGGTTCTTCTCCGGCGCCGGCACCCACGATCTGGTCTTCGGCGTCGACACCTTCTCAGACATCCGCAAGGCGGACAACTGGCAGTCGGCGTCCGGTTATCTGCTCGGCACCTGGACCGACGCAGGACTACTCCACGCCGGGCAGCCCGTTGCTGGTCATGCGACCCGGACGGCTACGTCATCTGGGGTGCGGTCCCCGAAACCTCGCAGGGCAACGCCTTCACGACCAACTCGGCCGTACGTCAACGACACCTGGCGGATCAACGACAAGCTGACCGTCAACCTCGGTCTGCGCTATGACCAGAACGACGGCACCGACCAGGGCGGCGTCAAGACCGTCGACGACTCGCGCATCAGCCCGCGGCTGTCGGCGAGCTACGACGTCAAGGGCGACGGCAAGATCATCATCATCGGTGGCGCTGTCGCGCTACGTCGGTCGGTCTGGCCAACTCGATCGGTGACGCAGGCTCGGCGGCCGGCAACCCGGTCTACAACATCTATCTCTACGACGGTCCCGACGATCATGGCCGGCACCCCCGAGTACCCGACCAACGGCGACGCCATCGACGCGGTCTTCGACCACTTCTTCAACGTCTACGGCGGTGTGAGCAACACCGATACCTGCTGGTCTACGCCTACGTGCCGGGTCTGTCGCCGAAGGTCGGGACGGGCCTGAGCTCGCCCTACGGCGACGAGGCGACCGTCGGCGTTTCCTTCCGTCTCGGCAACCGGGGCGTCGTCCGCGCCGACTACGTCTACCGCGACTACGGCGACTTCTACGCCAACACCATCGTCGCCCAACCGTCCGGTCACGGATGACCTGTACCGGGCTCGACCGTCGACCTCGGGGATCTACGTCAACAACGACCAGGGTCTGAAGCGCAACTACAACGCCCTCAGACCCGCTTCGACTACCGGATCGGTTCGCGCTGGAACATCGGCGCCAACTACACCTGGTCGGAGACCAAGGGCAACCACGACGGCGAGACCGGCGGGCGGCGGGCCCGCCGCGAACAGGATCCTCGAGTATCAGGAGTACAAGGAGCGTGAGCTGGAACCTGCCGAGCGGCCTGCTCCTCACCGACCAGACCCACAAGTTCGGCGCCTGGGTGTCGTGGGACGCCATCGCCTCCACCCACAACAACCTCAACATCAGCCTCCTGCAGAGCTTCGTCTCCGGCACGCCCTACGAGCGTCGGCAGACGATCAACACGATTCCGTACGTGGGAGATCCGGCGAGCCTCGGCTATGCTCGGCACACCCGCCGCCCCAGAACTACTACTTCTCCGACCGCGGCGCCTTCCGGACCGACAACGTGACCCGCACCGACATCGCCATCAACTACTCGTTCTTCATCAACATCGTTGCGGCGGTCAGCTCGAGTTCTTCGTCCAGCCCGAGGTCATCAACATCTTCAACGAGAGCGCTGTCATCAACCCCAACACGACCATCGTCGGCCCGCGCCAGGGGATGGCATGCCTTCAACCCGTTCACCGAGACCCCCGTCCAGGGCGTCAACTGGGACTACGGTCCCAACTTCGGTGAGCCGCAACAGGCCGCGGACTACCAGCAGCCGCGGACCTTCCGCGTTCTCCTTCGGTCTCCGCTTCTAAGCGGTCTCACTGCTTTGATCAACCCGGTCCCGGTGCTCGGCGCCGGGACCTTTTCTTCGCGCCCGTAGAGTTTTGCTATCATGTCGCGACGCGAATTCGCGCGATGGAGGCACGATGAGATTTTCGACAAAAGCTCTCATCGCCGGGCTGGTCGTTTCGTCGATTCTTCTGATCGCAAACGGCGCGTCGGCGCAGCGGCCGGCCGCATCGCCGGCACGGTCATCGACCCGACGGACGCCGATCGAGGGTGTCACGATCACCATCTCGGCCGAGGTGCTCAGCCGCGAGATCGTCAAGCTCACCAACAAGAAGGGCAAGTTCACGGTCTCGCACTCCGACGCGACGATGACCTACGAGTACAAGTTCGAAAAAGACGGGCTATCAAACGCTGATCCTCCAGGTCGAGCCCGCCGGTCGGCGGCACCGATTCGAGGAGTTACACGCTCCTGCCGGTGGCGGCTGCTGCCTCGGCCGGAGGGAACGCTGCATCCGCGGGCGGTGCGCCCAGCGGGCGCAGGGGAGCGATCCGCAGCTTCAACGAGGGCGTCGAGGCGCAGCGGCTCGGCGATCTCGAGCTCGCGGCCGCAAAGTTCACCGCAAGGCGGCCGAGCTCGACCCCGAGATGGCGGCAGCGCGCACCGCGCTGGCCGCGGTGGCGCTGCTGTCCGAGGACTACCAGACCGCGGCCATCGAAGCCGAAGCGGCGCTCGCGATCGACCCCGAGGATGTGCGCGCCATGCAGATCCGGTTTGACGCCTACCGCCTGAGCGGAAACGAAGCGAAAGCCAAGGAGGCGGCGCGGGCGCTGCGCGAGGTCGGCGATGTCGACCGGCTGCGGGTCGTCTCTTCAACGAGGGCGTCGACGCCTACCAGGCCGGCGATATGGCTGCGGCCCAATCGAAGTTCCGCCAGGTCATCGAGCTCGACCCCGACATGGTCTCGGGTTATGTGGCGCTCGGCCAGATCATGCTGCTCGCCGGGAGCCCGGCCGAGTCGGCGGCGATGCTGACGGCCGCCCTCGAGCGCGAGCCCGACGACCTGCAGGCCCTCAAGCTTTCCTTCGACGCGGGCCGGCTCTCGGGCAACACGGAGATGGCCGCGCACGCCCTCGATCGGCTGGTGGAGCTCGACCCGAATTGGATTGCGACGGTGCTCTTCGAGCATGGGGCGGAGCTCTTCAATGCCGACCAGGCGGCAAACGCGGCCTTCGTGCTTTCCTACGTGGTCAAGGCCGACCCCGAGCTGGCGCGGGCCACTTCATGCTGGGGATGGCGCTGTTCAACAGCGGTCGTCAGGCCGAGGGGCGCGAGCACCTGGAGACATTTATCGAGCTGGCGCCAGAAGATCCCGACGCCGAGATCGCGCGGGGCCTCTTGAGCTATCGGGGAGTAGGCCGCAGCAGAAAGCTGGTGATACATGCGGGCAAACGCAGCGCGGCTGATGCTCGCTGGCGTGGTCGTGCCTGTTGCGGGATGCTCGCGCGGCGGAAACTCGGAGCTGCGGGTCCCGGACGGCACCCCGATCGTGCTGGTTTCGATCGACACTCTGCGCTCGGACCATTTGCCCGCCTACGGGTATGCGGGCGTCGAGACGCCGGCGATCGACCGGCTGCGACGCGACGGCATCCTGTTCGAGCACGCCTACACCCAGGTCCCCTTGACCCTTCCCGCGCACGTCTCGATGCTGACCGGGCTGCTGCCGCCCGACCATGGGGTGCGTGACAACCTCGGATACTCGTTCGACTCCGCGACGTCGCCTCTGTTGCAACAGATCCTGAAGGGCGCCGGCTACTCGACGGGTGCCGCGGTATCTGCCTTCGTGCTCCGTCGTGCGACCGGCATCGGCGCCGGCTTCGATTTCTACCAGGACGATTTCGAGGCACGCCTCAGGCTCCTGGAGTTCAGGCCATCCAGCGACCGGGTCCTGCGACTCTCGAAGCGGTGAAACCCTGGCTGCGGTCGGTCGCGGACCTGCCCTTCTTTCTGTTCTTTCACATCTTCGAGCCGCACTCACCGTACGAACCCCCGGAGAAGTACTCGACCCGTTATCCGTCCCCCTACGACGGCGAGGTGGCGGCGGCCGACGAGGTGGTTGGCGATCTCTTCGACGAGCTGCGAAGCCTCGATGTCTATGACAGGGCGTTGATCGTGCTGCTCTCCGACCACGGAGAGGGTCTCGGCGACCACGGTGAGGACGAACACGGTTTGTTCCTCTACCGTTCGACCCTGCAGGTGCCGATGATCCTGAAGCTGCCACACGCACAGAGGGCGGGAGAGGCCGTCGATTCTCCGGTGCAGCTGATCGATGTCTACCCGACCCTGCTCTCGGCTCTCGGGCTGGCGGATCGCGTTGAGAGCCCGGGCACGCCCCTGCTGGCGCGGCCGCACCCGGCGCCGCGTGATCGCCCTATTTTTGCCGAGACCTTCTTTCCACGCCTCCACTTCGGCTGGAGCGAGCTCGCGTCCGTGATCGTCGACCGACATCACTACATCGATGCCCCGCAACCCGAGCTCTATGACCTCACGGAGGACCCCGCCGAAACCGACAATCTGTCGGGCCGGGAGCCTGCGCTCGAGGCGGAGCTGCGGACGGTCCTGGACGGGTACGACCGGCGGCTGGCGGCGCCGGCCGCGACCGACCCTGAAACCCGGAGCCGGCTGGCAGCCCTGGGTTATGTCGGTGAGGCTACGACCGTCGACGACGAGATTCTGCCGGACCCCAAGACCCGCGTCGGTGAGCTGGCAAAGATCCAGAGCGCCTACCGCCTCTACGCCGACGGCGATTTTGCTGCTGCAGTGTCGGCATTTGACAAGATCGTCGAGGAAAACCCGGGGATCGATGACGCCTGGGAGTACCTGGCGCTCGCCTACCTGCGGCTCGGGCGGCCGGAAGAGGCGGTCGCAACCTACCGGAGGGCGCTCCAGACTCTACCCGGCTCGAAGAAGCTCTCGCTGGGCGCGGCACGGTTTTTCTATGGGGTGGGTCTGTTGGACGACGCCTTCGTGCAGGCCAACATCGCCATCCCCTACGATCCCGCCGCAGCCCACACCCTTCTCGCCCAGATCGCGCTGCAACGCGGTGACCCTGACGGCGCCGAGGCGGAGGCCCGCGAAGCGATGACCGCGGATAACCGGCAGCCTGGTCCGCGGCTGCTCCTGGCCGATGTTCTCGTCGCTCGAGGCAATCCCGACGAGGCGGCCGAGCTGCTGGTGGAGACTTTGAACGAGGGCATCACGGCCGAATCGGTGTACGCCAAGCTCGCCATTACCTATGTCTGGCTCGGCCAACTCGAAAAGGCCGAGGCGGCGCTCGAGGGCTTCGAGGAGACCGATGAGCTGAACACCCTGCTGGCTTTCGGCCGGCTTGCCAGCTCACGCCAGCGCTGGAGCGAGGCACGGGGCTGGTTCGAACGCGCGCAGGAGACCGACCCGAACAACCCGACGGTCAAGCTCAACCTCGGAATGGTCGCCCTCACCGACGGGCGTGTGGCCGACGCCGAGAAATACCTTGCGGAGGCCGTCGCCGGGCTCCCGGGTTCCTTTGAGGGGTGGAACGCCCTCGGCGTGGCTCGCGTGCGTCAGGGCGATGTTGAAGGTGCCGTTGCCGCCTGGGAGCGCGCCCACCAGCTCGACCCGGGGGTGGTCGACCTCCTCTTCAACCTCGGTCTGGCCCACGCGCAGGCCGGACGTCTGTCCGTGGCGGCGGACTACCTCGAGACCTACGCGTCCAGCGCCGAGGGGCCGCAGCGGGAGAGGGCGCTGGCGATGGCCCAAAACCTGCGCCGCCGGGCCGCCGCCGGCGAGTAGGCGATTCGGACATCTCAGGGTGGCGGCGGCTGTTCGACCGCCGGTGTCTTGACCCCGAAGCCGTGTCCATAGACCAGGTTGCCGCCGCGGTCAGCCGTGATCGAGAGGAGTACGACCGCCGCCAGGGCCACCGGGATGGCGGCAATGCGATAGATCCCGATGTGGACCCGCCGGTCGTTGCGCGCGAGCCAACTGACGGCGAGGCGAACCAGCGACACCACGGAGAGGCCGATCAAGGTCAGCACCGCAGAGCTCTCGTGGTCGGCAAGCGCAGACTCGGCGGCCGGAGAGAGACCGGCGAGCGTCTCGGCCGCGCGTTCACCCGCGAGATACGCTGCGCCCGCGCCAACCGAACCCATGACATAAAGAGCGGTGGCGGCGCGGTCCAACCACACCCGGCTGCGAAAGATCATGCACCCGAAATCGAAGACCAGCGCGAGCCAGACAAACGCGATCGGAAAGTGGACCACAACCACGTGCAGGCTGGGGTAGCTGGGGTCGGTGACGAGGGCCTTGAGGGTTTCGATCACGAGGCCTCCGGGTGGTTCCGACGTGCCCCCTCGGAGTTGATGAAACGTCCGTAGATCGCGAGACCGACGATGGAGAACGCTCCCATCAGCATGACGCCGCCAAAGAACACCCACGGTTGGGTCTCGAGACCTGCCTCGTGGGGGAGGCGGATGAACCGCTCGTACAGCCAGCCGGCCCACGGCCCGGAGTAGATATTGCCGATGAAGATGGCGAAGAAGGAGTAGCCGAGGTACAGGGCGACCTGGTCCTTCGGCGCGACCGTTCCGCAGTACTCGAAGAAGCGGGGCGAGCAGATCATCTCGCCGATCGACCAGACGAGAATTCCAAGGGAGACAAAGGTGGCCATTGGTGACATGGCCGGCAATACCCACGAGGCGGTGGCGATTGCCGTGCCCACAAGCATCGTACGCACGGTCGGCCAGCGTCGCGTGAGGTATGCGATCAGGGCCTGGAAAAGAACGATCAGCAGGGCGTCGAGCGAGATCAGGACCTCGGGGTTGAGCCAGTGCCCCGCCACCTTGGTAATGGGTACGATGCTGTCGATGGCCGCCTCGGCGGCGCTGAGGTCGGTAAAGGTCTCGACGTACAGCGGCATGAATCCGAAGAGGACGTTGATCATGCCCCAGAATCCCGAGAAGACCACCAGCAGAAGGACGAAGCGCCAGTTCGCGAGCACCATCAGGATTTCGCGCAAAATGTCACCGATCGTCTTGCCCGAGCTCCGTTCCGACGCCGGCACCGGCTCGCGGAAGGCGAGGACGGCCTGGACCAGCATGAGCGCACAGGCGGCCGCCGACACCCAGAAGACGAATCGAAACTCGCTGCGGTTGCGGACCTGGGCCGCCACCACCGGACCGATCAGACCGCCGGCATTGATCATCATGTAGTAGAGGCCGAAACCGACCGGTCGGGTGCTGCCCTCCTCGGTGGTCCTCGTGACCGTGCCCGAAATGGTGGGTTTGATGATCGAGCCGCCGACGGCGACGAGGCCGAGCGCGATGCAGATGAACGTGAACTCGGTGGTCGCACCGAGCATGAAATAACCGCCGGCCAGGGTAGTGAAAGCGACGATCAGCGCCGGTTTGTAGCCGAAGCGATCGGCGAGCGCCCCTGCGAGCACGGGCAGGAAGTAGAGGGCGCCGGTGAAGAGGCCGTAGACCACACCGAAGGTGTCGGCCGGGATGCCGAGTCGGCCGACGATGTAGATACCGAGCACCATCACCATCCCGTAGTAGGCGAGGCGCTCGAAGAGCTCCATCACGACCGCCGAGTAAAGCGTCCCGGAAAGCTGGCGAAGAAATTTGAAGTCCATGGCCGGAGATTCTACTCGAATTCGCTGGCGCGAATTCGAAGTTTTAAATTATGAGTTTTGAGTTTTGAGTTACCGAACGCCTTCCGGGAGTACAGATGGCCGCGTCAGGTGCCCGTCGCGAAGCACGCTGCATTCCGTCCCACCAGTCCGCTATACCCGGATGAAGTGGTGGGTGGGAACTCAAGACTCAAAACTAAAAACTCAAAACTAATAACTCAGGACTCTCTCGCGAAAAACACAACCGCCCTCCCGGTAAGGGGAGGGCGGGTGGGAATTCAAAATTCCTAATTCCTAATTCCGAATTATCTCGGCTGTCGGCGCCTCCTTCCCGGCATATCCGTCTCCTTCGATCCCTTGAGGTCGGTGAACTGGAGCCATTTGACGTCCTGCCAGTAGTCGTGGACCGAGTCCGGCGCCTCGGTGTCGGTGATCTCGACGTTTTTGGCCTCGAGGAAGGTCCCGGTCGAGGCGTAGTACGCCGCCAGCGCCTGGCGGTAGCCGACGCGGGCGCGAATCTCGGCGAACTGAGCGGTGGCGAGGGCGTCCTGGATCTGCGAAACCTGGAAGTTGGTCGAGAGCCCGTTGTCAAATTTTGTCTCTTCGGCCTCGAGGTTGCGGACCGCGAGGCGGCGCGAGGCAACCGCGGCGTCGATGGCGGCAGCGCCGTCCTCGAGGGCGCGGACCGCAAACCGCACCTGGCGGGTGATCTCCTGTTTGAGGGCGGCGAGCTGTGCGCCGGCCCGATCGTGCTGATAGCGGGTGGCTGCGAGCTGTTCCTTGGCACGGTGGTTGCCGATCGGCACCGAGTAGTTCAGCCCGACGGTCCACCTCGGAAAATCGAATTCGAAGACCTGTTTGGCGGCATCGCCCAAGCCGTCGCGAATGGTGATTGGGTTGCCGTCCTCATCCTCGATGGTCGAGGTGCCGCTGACGCCCCCCCAACCGTAGGAGCCGGTGAGATCGAGACGGGGCAAGGCGCGGTTCCGCGCCACCTTGACGTTGATACCGAGGCGCTCCATCTCGAGCTCCTGCTGGATGATGGCGGGCCGCTTCTGGAGCGCGGTCTCGATGGACTCATCGAGGTCAGGAAGTACCCTGTCGGTTTCATAAGAGTCGGTGGTTTCGATCCGTACCGTCCACTCGTTGGGAAGATCGAATCCGAGCAGGCCTTTGAGGTTGTCCTCGGCGTTGGCGGCCGCGTTGTTGGCGTAGATGAGCTCTTGATTGCGGGTCGCGACCGTGGCTTCGGACTGGACCATGTCAATCGGCGCCGAGGTGCCCACCTCGACCCGCTGGCGGGTCTCCTCGAGCAGCCGTTCGGCGAGCGCGAGCGACTGCTCGGTGACCGCGATTCCCTGCCGGGTTGCGACCAGCTCCCAGTAGGCCTGCTCCACGTCGGCCAGGAGGGTGATGACCTGGACCTCGAAGCCGACCGCCGTCTGGTCGCGGATATTCTCGGCGATGATGATCGATGAGCGGGTGGCGATAGTGCCGAAACCGTTGAGCAGCGGCTGGGCGAGGGTGAGGCGCAACGACGCGTCCCAGCGTGGGTTCAGGAAGAAGAACTCCGAGTTGGTCTTGCCGCGTAACGACGACCATTCTGCGCCGACCTGGGTCCCGCTGGGCAGCAGCTGGTTGATGCCGAGGCCAAAACGCATGTTTTCACTCTGGGCCACGTTGGCCCCCTCGAGGATGGTCGAGGTCGGTGCCTTCGTCGAGTCGAAGTTGAGGTAGGTGTTGAGGTTGGGGTCGAAGATCCCGCCCGAACCGCGAACGTTGGCGTCAACGACGGCGAGGTCGTAACGTCCGACGTGGAGGTTCAGGTTGCGGGCGAGGGCCAGCTGGTAGGCGCCAATCAGATCGAGCTCCAGCACGTCCTTGGAAACCGCCGGGAGGCTGCCAACTTCGGTCGGCAGGGCGGAGACGTCGAGCTCAGCGGTCTGGGCGGCAGCAGCGGTCAGAATCAGCAGAGTTGCAGCGAGCAGCGTGGTCATTCTCGGTTTCACCTTGGGTCCTCCTTGCTCTTCCCGTACGCCAATGTTTTACGCATCAGGATTGGAAAGGTTCGCCGGCATTGGTCCTTACAGCGTTCTGATCTTGCTTTTCATCAGGTAGACCTGAAACGCGAGACCGGCCTTGGCCGCCAATCGGCGCAGGTCCGCCATCGGCAGGCCACCGACGCCGTTCTCGACATTGTCACAGTAGAGGAAACACACTGTCTTGTCGCGCACCTTGACCGGCAGAATGAAACAGTCCTTGGGTGCGGTGCCTCCGAGCCCGGTGACGAGCTTCATGTTGTGCGCCATTTCGGGCAACGGCCCGAGCCAGAACTCAGCACCCTGGGTTAGGCCGACAAAGACCGACGGTTCGTCGAGTGGGATCGAAACCTCTCGCACCGCGGCTGAGTCGACCCCTTCGCCTTCGCCGCGCCAGCCCATGATGACGTCCTTTCGCAGGACGCACATCAGACGGCGGCGGAACAGGGGTGCGCAAAAGCCGAGGACGGCGTCGGCTATGTCATCGCGCATCTCGGCGTTTTGGAGCGCGGTGGCAGTGGCCGCCAACCGCTCCTCCGGCGCGAGGTCGGCTGCCGGGGGTTCAACCTTGCGTAGCACCGGCGGACCCTGTGTACGCTCTGCCCCTCCTTCCAGGCTCTCGCGCAGGGAGGGAAAAAGGCTGAGGTCCTCATCGCTCACCTCGAGTGGTTCGTCGTGGGTCGCCTCACGCCTGGGATGGTCGCTCGGCCGCCACGTGCGCTCCTTCGTGGGTCGCAGTGGACGTTTTGCAGGCGCGGCAGGACGCACCGAAACCCGCTGGGTGCTGGGCGTGGCCGCGCCGTCATCCTCGAATCGGCGAATCAGCGACCCGAACTGCGCCGACAGTGGGATTCCGTAGAGCCGGTTGAGGGCTTCGTAGAGCCGAACCTCCAGCGCCACGAAACTTGCCACCATACATCCGGTGATGAGCGCCAGTTCGTCCTCGACCAGCAAATCGCCGGGCTCGAGGGAGGCGACCGACAGGGTCCTGCCTTCGACTCGGAATGGCACCACCTGGAGACGGAGCGCGATACGGGGCGACACCATCCGCGCCACCTCGGCGCCGACGGCGCCGAGCTCGGCCCGCGACACGGTGCGGGTCTTGTGGAATCGGCCGAGAGCTTCGAGGAGCGCCTTTTCGGACATGAGCCCGAGATCGAGGATCACCGAGTCGAGACGGCTCTGGGTGGCCTTGTAAATGTCCATCGCCCGCCGCAGACCGTCCGTGCGCAGCAGCTTCTCAGATGCCAACCACTTCCCGAAGGCCTTGTCGTTCATGTCCCTCCGATTCAGCCGGGAAAGAATATCAAACTGCAATTCATCGCCGGGCGCCGGGCGCTCGGCGATGAATTACAAGGTGGAGGTCGGATCCATGTCAACGATCCGGCGAACGTTTTTTGGCAGCGGAAGCGCTTCGATCCGCTCCAAGAGATCGCGGATGAGGTCGCGGTTTGCCGCTGACAGCAACAGCTGCCACCGCCACTGGTTGCGGATCCGTTCCAGCGGCGCCGGAGAGGGGCCCCGCAGTCGCACCCGGTCCGGCACCGGGGACGCAGCTCGCGCGGCGGCCTCAGCCGCCTTCCGGCACGACGCTTCGTTTGCAGATTCGAACCGCACCAACGTGAGACGTGCCACGGGCGGGTACCCGAAGCTGCGGCGGAAGATCATCTCCTCGGCCAGGAACGCACTGACATCGTGGTCGCGGGCGAGCCGGACCGCCGGGTGGTGAGGGTAATAGGTCTGGATTACGACCCGGCCCGGTCGATCGCCCCGCCCCGATCGCCCGGCGACCTGGGTCAAAAGCTGGAATGTGCGCTCTCCGGCGCGGAAGTCCGGCAGCCCGAGCATCGCGTCGGCCGAGATGACCCCGGTCAGGGTGACCTTGGGAAAGTGGTGGCCTTTGGCCACCATCTGGGTGCCGATCAGGACCTGAACCGCGCCGGCGGCGAAAGCGCCAAGGGTGTCCTGGAGGCCCGAGCGTCGGCGGACGGTGTCGCGGTCGAGGATGGCACTGGTGACTCCGGGCATGAGCTCGCCGAGGCGGTGAGCGACCTTTTCGGTTCCGGCGCCGACGGCGTCGAGGAGGTCGCCCTGACATTCGGGACAGCTGCTCGGGACCGACGAGTGGTGGCCGCAGTAGTGGCATTTGAGGTTGCCCGAGCGGCGGTGGACGACCATCGACACCGAGCAGGCCGGACACTGGATGCGGTGGCCACAGTCCCGGCACAGATAAATGGGCGCCCAACCCCGCCGCTGCATGAGCAGGATGGCCTGTTCGCCACGGTCCACAGTGTCACGAAGAAGCTCTCGCAGCCGGCGCGAAAATAGGGTATGGCCCTGCTCGCCCGGCTCGGGTGGTTCGCCGCGGAGGTCGACCAGCTCGACCTCGGGCAGTCTGCCTCCGGCGACCCGATGTGTCAGCCGCAGGTGCCCGGCGAAGCCGCGCTCGACCAGCGCGGAGGCTTCCAGCGATGGCGTGGCCGAGCAGAGAAGGACCGGGACCTCAAGCTGCTGCGCCACCACGAGCGAGAGGTCGCGGGCGTTGTACCGCGGGGCCTCCTGCTGCTTGTAGGCGGCGTCGTGCTCCTCGTCGACGACGATCAGCCCGAGGTTTGCGAAGGGAGCAAAGAGGGCCGAGCGCGGGCCGACCACGACCATCGCTTCGCCCTCCCGGATCCGCCGCCACTCGCGCCAACGCTCGCCGTCCGAAAGGGCGGAATGCAGAACCGCGGCCCGGGCGCCGAAGCGTCGCTCGACCGCGCCCGCAGCGGCGGGTGTGAGGCCGATCTCGGGCACCAGCACGAGGCCGCCTCGGCCGCGCTCGAGCACGGATTCCAGACAGCGCAGGTAGACCTCGGTCTTGCCGGAACCGGTGATGCCCTCGAGAAGCAGGGGCGTGTATTTGCCGCCGTCGAGCGCTCCCAGGACATTGTCGACGACCTGCCGTTGCTCGTCAGTCAGCCGGTGACGGATTTCGCCGGTCCTGAGCACCCAACGCGGGCGGCGCGGCGCCGGTTGTCCGAAGCGAACAACGAGACCGTCCGCATCCATCGCGCGCAGGGTGGCGGGCGAACAGCCAACCTCGGCGCAGACCTCGCTCGCCAGAGCCGGTCGACCCTGTTCGGCTAACCACTCGAGGACCTGACGTCGCTTCGGGGCGCGCGGGCATCGCTCGAGGAGCTCTTCGATCGGTGTCGCCGGGAGGCGAACCGCACTCACCTCCGCCTCCGGTGAGCGATCGCGACGACGACTGCTGATCGTCACCAGCCCGGCCCCAACCAACGCGTCGAGAGTGCCGCGGCCGGCGACGCCGGCGCGGCCGAGCAGGGTCGGTACCAACAGCTTGGTTGCAGATTGGAGCTCGACGAGGACCGCACCGCGCTTTCCGGGCAGCGAGGATGCGTCGGTGGCGGCGCCTGCTGGGGTGAGGCGTGCAGTTTCACCGTCGGCCTTGAGAAGCCCGGTGGGAAGGATGGCGGCGAGGGTGTCGCCGATGGGGCAGCGGTAGTAGGAGGCGATGAAGTCGGCGAGCTGAAACAAATGCGGCGGCAGCAACGGCTCGGCGTCCACGACTTCGATCAACGGTCGGATCGTGGCCGAATCGAGCGCGGTGCTGTCGGTGACCGCAGTCAGGACACCAGTGACGATCTTCTTGCGCAGCGGCACGCGGACCCGCACCCCCGGCACCGCGAACGATTCGAGGTGTTCGGGAATGACGTAGATCAGGGCTTCGGGGGCCGAACGAGGGATGGCGACGTGGGCGTACACCGGGATATGGTAACGCAACGTTTGAACGTTCAAACGTTAGAACGTTAGAACGTTCCACCCTCCCCGAGGAGGCGGAGGAGAAAAGGAGAAAAGGGGAAAAGGGGAAGAAGGGACCACCCACCGGCTACCTCTCGAATTGAACGACCCGGAGGTGGCCATGCCGTCGTCACGACGCGTGATTGCTGCCCCGGTCGCTGCCCCTGCAGCTGCTCTCTGACCCTGCCTGTGCCGTCTGTCCCTGTCGCTGCGCCTGCCGACCGGAGCTTCCGAATCTCCTCGCAGGGACGAGCAATGTCCCTGGATCGGGTTAGAGGTGGTAGGTTATTCACCATGGCTGGGAATCGCGTTCACGGTGACATCGAGGGTGAGCGGCTCAACGCGCAGCAGCAGGTCATCGAGTTCGTACGCCGCATCCCGCGCGGGCGCGTGATGACCTATGGCCAGATCTCAACCCTGATGAGCGGCCGGCTGTCGCCGCGAGCAGTCGGCTGGATGCTTCATCGCTGTCCGGACGGCGTACCATGGCAGCGGGTGGTCAACGCGTCGGGCGGATGTTCCACCGACCGTCTGCCCGACTTTCCGAAGGGCCTGCAGCGATCTCTTCTCGAGGAGGAGGGCGTGGCGTTTCGTGCCAACGGAACCCTCGATCTGGAGGTTTATCGCTGGTGGCCGGAGCGGACGCCGGGAATTTAGCCGCCGGCGAGCGGTCGGACGTCCGACGCAGGCTATCGAGACACCGCCCAAGTTGGAAAGGTCGCAGTATCGATTTCGAGAACCGCGGTGCCGAGAAAGTAGAACACCAGAGAGATGACCAACACGCCGATCATGTTTATGGCGAGTCCAACCTTGGCCATCTCGGCGATCTTGATGCGACCACTGGCGAAAATGATGGCGTTCGGTGGAGTGGCTACCGGCATCATGAAGGCGCACGACGCCGACAGCGTTGCCGGTATCATCAGAAGCAGCGGGTTGGCCTTCATGGCGACCGCGACCGAGGCGAGGATCGGCAGGATCATCTCGGTTGTCGCGGTATTGGAAGTCAGCTCGGTGAGGAAGGTGAGACCGCCGCAGACCAGCGTGATCATGGCAAAGGGCGGCACTCCTTCGAGGCCCGCGAACCGGGTTCCAATCAGCTCTGAAAGACCGGTGACTCGAAAGCCTTGAGCGAGGGCAAAACCGCCCCCGAACAGCAGCACGATGTGCCACGGGACCTTGGTGAACACATCGACACCCATCACGGTACGGCTGGCGGCATCCCGGCTGCGCGTCGGGATGAAAAACAGGATCATCGCCATACCAATGGCGACCGTGGCGTCGTCGATCAGGTCCGCGCGGGGCAGCAGCCGCGACCATCCGGGGATGGTCAAAAAGCCGAGCACCAGGTCCTTGCGAAAGACCCAACCGAAGGCGGTGGCCACGAAGACCGTCAACACCGTCCGCTCTTCGAACGATATGCCGCCGAGGTCCGCGTACTCGCGCTTGACGACCTCGCGGTCGACCTCGAACGACTTCCCGAAGCGGAAGAACACCCTTGTCAGAAGCAGCCACACAATGGTCAGTAGGGCCAAGGTGATGGGAAACGCCATCACCAACCATTGGCCGAAGGAGATGGACTCCGCATTCGGAAACGTGATCTCGAAGATCCTCGCGAACGATAGATTCGGCGGCGTGCCGACCAGCGTCGCCATACCGCCCAGCGAGCAGGCATAGGCAATCCCGAGCATCAGCGCAACGGTGAAGGGATGGCACGCACTGATACCGAATCTCTCCTCGAGTTGCAGGATGATCGCCATGGCGATGGGCACCATCATGATCGCGGTGGCGGTATTGGAGATCCACATGGAGAGGAATGCCGCCGCGATCATGAAACCGAGAATGATGCGCGATGGCCCGCCCCCGATCCGCCGGATGATCCACAGCGCGATTCGCTTGTGCAGCCGCCACTTCTCCATCGTCAAGGCAATCATGAAACCACCGATGAAGAGAAAGATCGTGCTATTGACGTAGATCGGCGCACATTCTCGGGTCTTCATGATGCCCAGCAGGGGATAGAGAACCAGCGGCAACAGCGCGGTCGCCGATAGGGGGATGGCGTCGGTGATCCACCAGGTCGCCATCAGCACCGCCACCGCCGCCATGTTGGTGACCCCGGGTCTGGAAGAATCGAGATCCAGAAACAGGGTCACGCAGAACAGGATGGGGCCCAACAGGAGGCCGATTCTCTGACTCGTCGATCTCGCGTCGGAGGAAGCTTCGGTGGACACGACGCCAGCTTAGTACACCCCTGCGCTGTAAGCTCATTTTTGGCCGCCGCTGCATCGCGCCGCCGGGGCCTCGCTCCCTTGAAGTACCACAGAGCTTTTGGCGGTTGCAGAGCTCAGGAAGGGGCACGCGTCGACGCCCCCGTTCGAGAGCGAGGATGTGTCCTGCCCCTACAGAGGACTGATCCGTCAGAGTGATGAGTACAACCTCATCGGTCGTAGATCGTCGATGAGGTCGAGGGCGTGACAGCGGGCCCAGAAGAGCTCGATCGATTCGAGCTCGGGTTCGCCGAGGTCGTACTGGAGGATCTTCCCGAGATAGCGAATAGCGAGATCGACCGGCCAGCCGTCGGCGTGGGCGGCGACAATCTCGGGGATGCGGAGGAGGTTGGTTTCCCGGGTTCGTCGCAGCATCGATGGAAGTTGCCCGAGATCATCGCCGGCGCGGGCGAGCCAGGTGGCAAAGACAAATGGCAGGCCGGTCAGCCGTTTCCACGCGTCACCGAGGTCGAGCTGAAATGGGTAGACGTCGGTGGACGGCTCGTTGTGAACCACCTTGTCGCCGATCAGGAGCACTGCATCCGGATTGACGGCGCTCTCCGATGCAAGAACCCCCAGGCTGCGGATTTCGGGACGCCGGCCGTGGAACGCCTCCAGGACCACCTCGAGGAGTGCCACCGATGTGTGGCTGTCGCCATCGGCGTGAACGTTGTCGAGGTCTTCGATGGGAACCCGGCTGAACACCCGCACCGTGTGGGTGGCGCCGTCCGATCCGATAGCGCCCACTGGCACGATGCACAGTTCGGCGGCGGCCGTCTGGAAATCGATGATCGGGCAGAGGGCGACCTGGGCTCTCAAGGAGGTCAAGGTCTCGAGCAACCGGCTGGGCACGTCGGTGATCAGCGAGACTTCGGGTTCGCGCTCGAGACCGTCGATGAGGGGCCGGGCATTGAGAAAGCTGACGGCTGCCACCGTGTGTACCGGGTGCGACATAACCGGGGTTTCAACCAATCGGATCGTGCGGCATGCTGCCACGGCGGCTGCGGAGATATGCGAAGGGTGTGGCGAAGAGAAAGTTCGAAACCCTCGACGTGTAGATGTCGGCCGAGCGCTCGATCTGATTGGCGAGGTGGCTCTTGTCGTTGCCGGATCGCAGTAGCGCGCCCCAGCGCGGGTTTTCGAGCTGTGAGGCCTCGCGCGCGAGCGGCGCGATTTGTTCATCGAGAGCAACGGTCGCGTCCCGAACCCGTTGGAACTCCGCCTCGAGCTTCTTCACCGACATCTCCGGCTGTTCCCCGTAGCCCCCGCGCAGGCGCTGCAACGCGAGTCGGACGCGGCTGAGTTCCGTTTCGAGCCGCACCTTTTCGTCCATCAGCTCGATCAGGATGACCTCGGTTTCGCGGAAGGCGTCGACCGCCGTCAGCTCCTCCTCGAGCTCGCGCAGGATAAGGGCGGTGCGCCAGCGGAGGCTCGCTTTGGAGACCTTGACGTCGGCGAAGATGTGGTCGCCGACATAGAGGATCGCCGCACCGGAAAGACCGAGGTAGTCCTCGACCTTGGTCGCGTCACCGCCGAGAAAGGCGCCCGGTCCGGGAATCTGGCCGGGTGCCGGTCGCAGCAATCCGGCCTCCTCGTCGGCCAGGGAAAACAGGGGCAGATCATAGAGGAAAAAGCCCGGTTTTCGCGCGCCGACGATGACCAGCTCGAAGAGATCGCGCCAGCTCATGTCCTGGGGCAGAAACCGGTCGAAGGCATACGCCATGACGGTGCGGGCATACTCCCACTCCGAGTTGGAGATCAGCATCAGCCGCTTGCCCGAACGGAACTGGTCGAGCAGCGCCAGCGGACCCTGAGGATCGAGGTCGATGAACGGTTCCGGGTCGGCCATGATCTCGGCCTTGAGGGTGCCCTCGATGTGCGTTTCGTCGAGGCAGGCACGAACCCGCCGGAAGAGATCCTCGTAGCCGTGCACCTTCGGGAACAGGTGCTGATCGTAGAGGTCCACCAGCTGGAGATAGAGGCAGCTTTCAGACAGCGAAAACAGGGTGTTGAGAAAAAAGAACCGCGGCTCCGACAGGTCGACCGGTGTGTGGCGGTAGATCTCCCGTTGGTCCTCGAACTCCATCAGACCGGTGCCGTGAGCGGCCCGCATGACGTAACCGAAACGGTTGGCCTTGACGATGTTGCCGAGCTCGGCGTCGATGACCAGCCCTCGGATCACGAGGTCGGGGTCGAACTCGAGATCCCTCACCGGCCAGCCCTCGCCGAGTAGAAGCTCTCTGGCCCGGTCGTAAGCCTTTCGCTCCCAGACGTCGGCGTGGTAGTGGACTAGGGTGTAGTCCATGTCGTAGCCGATAGCGCCGATGGTGCGCAGGTTGAGCGTGCGGTTGGCGTAGATCCGCCGCCCGGGAGGAACCTGTTCGAGACCGAGTGTCGATTCCGTCATCGCGTGCAGCTTAGCACTCATTTTTTTGGCTGGCGGGCTGGTGCCCACCGGCTGAAATACGTCGTCAGGTGACGAACTTGACCCTCGATTTCGAGCGGAGTATATTCGTAGTATGAAAATGAAGACATCCATCACACTTAGTGAAGAAATCGTCGAGGAGCTTGACCGAATTACCGGCGAGGGATCCAATCGATCTCAGATGATCGAGCGGGCGGTTGCCGAATTCATCGAGCGTCAGAGTCGACAGATGCGTGAAACCCGCGATTTGGAAATCATGAATCGGTTGGCGGAGGAGTTGAACGACGAGATTGATGATGTTCTCTTATACCAGGAAGGGTTTTGAGGCGAGGAGACCTCTACCGAGTCCGCCGTCCCGGGCGGGGCGATCCCAAGCGATCCCTTGTCTTTGTTGTTGTTGGTCGGCAGACGGTGATCGACTCGAAGTTCTCCACGGTCATCTGTGCACCGGTGTTGAGCCGCCGTGATGGTCTCGCCACGCAGGTTGACATTGGCCTCGACGAGGGGCTCAAACAAGAGTCCAGTGTTCATTGCGACGCCCTGGTCAGCGTTCCGAAAATGATGCTGACAGATTTTGTGGGACGTCTTTCCCGAGATCGTCTCGACGACCTCGACAGCGCCCTCCGAATCGCTCTCGATGTCGAATGACACCGGAAGAGTCTCCTTTTGGTGGGAAACCGAAACCGTCATAGTGTGACCGCGCTCACTGTAAAGAAACGGCGCCGAACATAGGATGATATTGGACGCACCGGACAATCTCCTCCTTCACAAGCCCGTTCGCGGGCTTGCTTTTTTTTCTGAAGCTTCGCGACTATTGAAGGTTCTGGAGATCTCAGGGGGCCTGAACCACAGAGGCACAGAGCCATAGAGTGCTTCACATAGGTGTTTTCCCAGTGAGCGCCGTGTGATTGTCAGATCACCCGTTGGAGTTTCGAATCCAAACCCACCAACACCAATTATTGAATTTTTTCTGTGACTCCCTCTGTGGCTCTGTGCCTCTGTGGTTTTTCGTCTCTTGCAGAGAGCGATGTCGGGCAAATAGACCTGGGATCCAGCCGCTGTCGCTGTTCCCGCACTTGTCGTGACCGCCGTTTCAACGGATGAGGCCAACGGCGTCATAGGGGGGTGGGTGGAATTCCGAATTCCGAATTCCGAAATGGGTAGGTCCTCCACTATTCCCCTCCGCCCCTTTTTCCCTTTTCTCCTACGCCAACCCCGGGGTGGGCGGAAACGTTTTAACGTTCTAACGTTTTAACGATCGACAGGGTGGGTGGGCGGATCACTCCTCCGGCTTGACCACCCCGATGTAGGGCAGCGTCCTGAACTTCTCGGCCCAATCGAGGCCGCAGCCGACGACCCAGACATCGGGAATTTCGAAACCGAGGTAGTCAATCTGGGCGTAGACCTCTCGGCGCTCGGGCTTGTGGACCAGCACGCAGGTCTTGAGCGAGGCCGGCTGCCGCGCGGCGAGCGTCCGCACCAGATAGGCGAGGGTGTAGCCGGTATCGACGATGTCCTCGACGATCAGCACGTGCTGGCCCGAAATATTCCGGCGCAGGTCCATGATCATCCGCACCGCTCCGTCGGTTTCGGTGCCGTCGCCGTACGTCGAAAGAGCCATGAAATCGACGCTGCGCGGGATCGTGAGACGGCGGGCGAGGTCGGCAAGGAAGATGAACGATCCTTTGAGGACTCCGACCAGGATCAGATCTTCGACCTCGCGGTAATCAACGGAAATCCGGCGTGCGAGCTCCTCGACCTTGTCGTTGATTTTCTCCTCGCTGATGAGCACTTCAGGCATGTTCTCGGGCATGGCGTCCCCCTTGTTCAACGACCAGGGGCAGCCTAGCGCGGCCGTATCCCCGGGTCTACCGAAGGTTTCAACGTTTGAACGTTTGAACGTTTTTACGTTGTGATGAAACATGCGAGGATAGGAAACGGTTGAACGGAGCGTGGGTTTGCACGACGACACGATTGCGAAAACGAGCTCGGCTGGGAATCCGATTATTCGGCTCCTCAAGAGCTACGCCTGGCGATACCGGTGGAGCTACCTCGCCGGGGCGGGGTTTCTGGGGCTCACCAACTACCTCGCGGTCAGCATTCCGGGTCAGATCGGGCACGCCATCGACGCGCTTCGGGCGGGCACCCCGGTAGGGACTTTTGTGGCGGCGATTGCCGCGATGGGCCTTGGGGTGATTGCGGTACGGTCGCTGTCGAGAGTCCTCATCTTCAATCCGGGCCGGCACGTCGAGTACCACTTGCGCCGAGACGTCTTCGCCCACCTCATGCGGCTGCAGCCCTCGTTCTACGCCACCCACAAGCGCGGCGACATCGTCAGCCGTGCCGCCAACGACATTTCCTGGGTGCGCACGCTGGTCGGGTTCGGCGGCCTGCAGATCTTCAACGTGACCATGGCGGTGACCCTCACCGGCTGGAAGATGGTGACGCTGTCGCCGCTCCTGACCCTGGTAGTGCTGGCGCCGATAGCCGTCGCTTCGGGGCTCGTCCAGTGGGGCATTCGGCGCCTCTTCGTTCTCGCGAGGCGCAGCCAGGAGCAGCTGGGCGAGATCTCCGAGCACGTGCTCGGCAGCCTCCAGGGCATGGCGGCGATCCAGGGCTTTGTCGCCGAAAAGGCCTTCATCGAGCGCTTCGAGGCGCGAAACCTCGACTGGCTGCGTACCGGCATGCGGCTGGCCGTGATCCGCTCCATTGCGTTACCGCTGCTGGTCCTGGCCGGCGGCGTGGCGATGTTCGCAATCATCGCCTTCGGTGGGCCGATGGTCCTGGCGGGAAGCTTGACGGTGGGACAGCTGGCGGCCTTTACGGCTCTGCTGGCGGTGTTCCTCCCGCCCTTGCGCTCGATGGGCTGGATGATGTCGGTGGTCCAGCGGGGACGGGCGGCCCTGGAACGTATCTTCGAGCTCGTCGACGCGCCCGTGGAACGTCCCGAGGGCAGGGAGGGGCGCGTGCTGGCGCCGGGTCGAGGACCGGCGATCGAGATTCGTGAGCTTTCCTTCGCCTACCCCGATGAGCCGCGGCGCCAGGTCTTGGAGGGTCTGTCGGCGACGATCCCTGCAGGCTCGGTGACCGGCCTTTTCGGGCGCACCGGCAGCGGCAAGAGCACCCTGCTACGCCTCTTCGCCCGCATCTACAATCCACCCCCCGGGACGATCCTGGTTGATGGCGTCGACATCGCAGCAATCGACCTCGAGTCGTGGCGCCGGCGCCTGTCGATGGTGCCCCAGAGACCGTTCCTGTTCTCGGACGCGATCGCGTCAAATGTCGCGCTGGAGGCCTCCCCGGACGACGACCGGGTCGCCCTCTCGGTGGCCATGGCGGCCCTCGAATCAGACCTCGAGGCGCTTCCCGACGGCCTGCAGACCGTGGTCGGCGAGCGCGGCATCATGCTCTCGGGCGGTCAGCGGCAGCGGGTCGCCCTGGCACGCGGGCTCTACCGGCGGGGGGACCTCCTGATCCTCGACGATGTTCTCTCGGCGGTGGACCACCAGACAGAGGCTCAGCTCGTAGAAACGGTCGCAGCCCTCACCCAGCGGCCTGAAGCGCCGACGGTCCTCATTGCCAGTCACCGTCTGTCGGCGCTGCGCCACTGCGACAGTGTGCTGGTCATCGACGGCGGCCGGCTCGTCGACCACGGCACCCACGCCGAGCTGATCAAACGGCCGGGCCCCTACCGTGACACCTGGCAGGTCCAGAGTCAGCGGGCGGCGGCCGAGGTGGAGGCGGCATCATGAAAGAGGGCTCGGTGCTGCGCCGCCTGTGGCCGTTCCTGCGGCCGGATGCGTGGGCCTTCGCCCTGGCGGTGGCGTTGACGCCGGTGACCGCCGGCCTCGACCTGCTCCAGCCGTGGCTTCTGAAAAAGGTCATCGACGACCACCTGGTTTCGGGCGTGGCACAGGGCCTGACCGCCCTGGCGTTTGCCTACCTGGCGGCTGTCGTGGCCGCCTACGTGTTCGAAGGCGCTTACGTGATGCTTCTGGCGTGGGGTGGGCAACGCTCGATCGTTCGAATGCGATCGGGCATCTACCGCAAGCTCCTCGGGCTGAGACAGAGCTACCTCGACCGGCAACCGGCGGGCAAGCTGCTGACCCGCGCGACCTCTGACGTTGACGCCCTCGGTGAAGCCCTTTCGTCGGGACTGATCAACATCATGCTCGACCTGTTGCTGATCGTCGGCACGCTGGTCGCCATGTTTCTGCTCGACGCCCGGCTGACCCTCGTCCTGCTGGCGCTGGCGCCGCCGATCCTGGCGGTACTCGAGTTCATCAGACGGCGGCTGCGGGCGCTGTTCGTCGAGGTCAGAGGGGCGCTGGCGTTGGTCAATGCATTCCTGGCCGAGCGGGTCGACGGCGTCGAGGTGGTACAGCTCTTCGGCAACGAGGCGCACAGCGAGAGCCTGTTCGACGAGCGCAATCAGCGCTACCGCCGCGCAACCACCCGTTCCAACGTGTATGACTCCCTGATGTATGCCGTGGTCGACGGCGCGGCCTCGATCGGTGTGGCCGTGATGCTGTGGTACGGATCGGGGCTCGCAACCCGAATGGGTCTGCCGCTGGCGGTCACGACGCCGGTGAGCGCGGGTCTCCTGGTTGCGTTCATCCAATACCTGGATCGACTGTTCACGCCCCTTCGCGAGCTTTCCTCCACGGTGGCGGTCCTGCAGCAGGGCGCGGCGGCGCTGGAAAAGATCCTGTCGCTGCTCGATGTGGACGCGGATGTGTCCGGTGACGGCGCGCCGCTGGCGGAGGTCGAAGGCGAGATCGTCATGCGTGGGGTCAGCTTCAGCTATCGCGAGGACGCGGAGGATGTGCTGCACGAGATCGACATCGAGGTGCACCCCGGCGAGGTCGTGGCCCTGGTCGGCGCCACCGGGTCCGGCAAGACCACCATCAGCCGGCTGCTCGACGCCTCCTATGCCGGCTACCGCGGTTCCATCACCCTTGACGGTCACGAGCTCAAGGAAATTCGGGCCGAGGACGTGCGGCGCTGCATCGCGGGCGTGCGCCAGGATCCACAGCTGTTTTCGGAAAGCGTGCGGTTCAACGTCGATCTCGGCAACCTCGCCATCGACCGCGCCGCGTGCCAGGCTGCCGCGGCCCTGGTCAATGCGGACCACGTGGTCGAGCGGATCGGCTGGGACCACGTCCTCCGCGAGCGCGGGGCCGATCTCTCGGTCGGCGAGGGTCAGCTGCTGACCTTTGCGCGGGCCATGGCTTTTGACCCGCCGGTGGTGATCCTCGACGAGGCAACCGCCTCGATCGATTCGCTCACCGAACAGCTCATCCAGGACGCCCTGGTGAGGATCTTCGAGCGCAAGACGGTGATCGTCATCGCCCACCGGCTGTCGACCGTCGAGCGCGCCGACCGCATCGTGGTTCTCGACCGCGGGCGGGTCGTGGAGCAGGGGACCCACAACGAGCTCCTCGCCGCCGACGGCGCCTATGCCCGCCTCATCCGCGCCGGCGAAGACCTCCTTGTCGCCTGATCTCAACCTTAAATCGTTCAAACGTTTGAACCTTCAACGTTTGAATGTTTCCACCCGCCCACCCCTCGGGCAACCATCCCAGCTACACATCGAATATCAAATATCCAAGATCCAACATCTGCGCCAATCTGCGGTTTCTCCTGGGTGGGCGGCCGGAAATTCCTAATTCCTAATTCCTAATTTCGAATTCGCCGGTGTACCATAGTTCCGCTTCACGCGATGGACACCACGACGATGTCTCATGACGATCAACGATCCTGCACGGGACCTCGGCTCCGTGCGCCTTGGAAGGAGGATGCGATGCGCAGAGTGACCATGTGGCTGGGTGTTGTTGCGGTGCTGTGCGCGGTTTCCGGTGCGGTGGCGGCGGACGACTCCTTTCCCCAGTCTGTTGCTTCAGGTGACCCGACGGCCGACAGTGTCGTGCTGTGGACGCGGGCGGCGATGCCCGACGGGGAGCTGCCGGAGACCATCGATCTCATGGTGGCGACCGACGAGGGCATGACCAATATCGTGGTCACCAGGTCGATCGAGGTCGACCCCGAGTACGACGGCGTCGTCAAAACCAAGGTGGAGGGTCTCGCGCCATACACCACGTACTACTACCGGTTCGGCTTCGGCGACGAAATGTCGGCGGTTGGCCGCACCCGCACCGCACCGACACCCGACATGGAGGTCCCGGTGCGCTTTGCGGTGGTCTACTGTCAGGACTACATCGGGCGCTACTACAACACCTACATGAAGCTGCTGCTCGACCACGACGAGGACATCGACTTCGTGGTCCACCTCGGCGACTACATCTACGAGACCACCGGTGATCCACAGTTCCAGGACCCGGACAGCGAGCGCGGCATCGATTTCGAGGACACCGATGGAGCGATCCAGCTCGGCACCGAAGACAACCCGAACTATGCGGCGGCGAGCCTCTCCAATTACCGCGACATTTATCGCACCTACCGCTCCGACCCCATGCTGCAGCAGGTGCACGAGCGCTGGCCGATGCTGGTCATCTGGGACGACCACGAGTACTCCGACGACGCCTGGGGCGCCACCGCCACCTACTTCGACGGGCTGGTTGATGAGTACGACGTGGAGCGCAAACAGAACGCCGAGCGGGCGTTTTACGAGTGGGTCCCGATCGATGTCGGCCTCAACGACGATGGAGATCTCGAAATCGGCGCCGACGAACTCTACCCGAACGCCAGAATCTACCGCGATCTCCTTTATGGATCGAATCTGCACCTGGTATTGACCGACCTGCGGTCGTTCCGTCCTGATCATTTGATCCCTGAAGACGCGTTCCCAGGGGTCGTCGCGGTCGATGAGCCGACCCTCGCCGGGCTGGTGGGTGAGGCGTGGCCGATGGTACGCGGCAGCTTCGACCCCTACGTGGACATGGGCGTTATCGGATTGAACCCATACCTCAAGATTCTCAGCCAGACCAGCACGTTGATCGCCGCCAACCTCTACATGATGGAGAACCCGGCCCTCGATCTCTTCACCGCAGTCCGGCTTGGCGAAGACGCGATGTCGGGCAACGTGAGCGCCACCTTCGTCAATCTGTTGTACGAGGCTGCCGGGCTGGCGCCCCCGTTCTCGACCGAGACCCTGGCGGCGCTGCCACGCGGTATCTCGTATCTCATCATGGGCAAGTCCTCGATCTACTCCTTTGGCGGCTCGAGAGCGCAGGTCATCAAGGACACCTTCGACCTCTACGCGGCGGCGCGTTATCTGGAGACCGGCGGTGCGGCGCAGGAGGCCTACGGTTCGCAGCAGAACGCCTGGATTCAGGGCACCCTGCTCGCGAGCCCGGCGACCTGGAAGGTGCTCGGCAACTCCTACATGATGACCCCGCTTGTGGTCGACTTCACCAACCCGCTGATCGCCTCCCTCCTGCCCCCGGAGTTTCCGGATTTTCTTCGCACGCGCCTGCAGGTCAGCGCCGAGGACTTCAACGGATTCCCGCAGAAGCGTCAGGAGATGCTGGGTCTTCTGGCGCTGGTGGACAACGCGGTCGTGATCTCGGGCGACATCCACGCCACCTTTGTCACCGACCACAAGAACGGCACCTACGAAATCACTCCGCCGGCTATCTCCTCCTCGACCTCGGGTGAGATCGTCACCCGCTTCATCGAGTCGGATCCGATCCTCGGCCAGATCCCTGGTCTCGATCAGATCCTCCAATACTACGGTCTGCTTCTCCAGGTCTCGGCCGCGGACCCGGCGGTGTCACCCTCCGACATTATCTACGACAACACCTGGGCGCACGGCTACGGCATCATGGATGTCACCGCCGACGCCTTCACGGTGACGATCGAGGAGATCCCCTCGGACGAGATCGGCACCAGCTACTACGATGACCCCGAGGGACTGGACGAGCTGTTCACGCCCATCATGTTCACCATCCGCGACGGCGTTCTCGCCCCCGGACCCTGATCCGGCAGAATGTGTTCTTCCCGGGCCCGCTCCGTGCGGGCCCGTTTTTCGACTGATGGAGGAGGTTCACGATGGAGAGGCCAGAGACCGGCGTCGCAATCGACGTCCCGTCCCTGTTCTCGATCCGCGGCAAGACCGCCCTGGTCACCGGCGGTTCGCGCGGTATCGGCTTGATGATCGCCCGCGGCTACGTGGAGGCTGGGGCCAGGGTCTACATCACATCGCGAACTACAGAGGTGTGCAACGCGGTTACCGCCGAGCTGTCGTTGATCGGTCGTTGTATCTCGATGCCGCATGACCTCTCGACGCTCGATGGCGTGGCGGCGCTGGTTCACGATTTCAGCGAGCGTGAGGAGAAGCTGCACATCCTGGTCAACAACGCCGGCGCCGCCTGGGGCGAAGCCATCGAGAGCTTCCCCGAGAAGGGCTTCGACAAAATCACCGACCTCAACCTCAAGGCGCTGTTCTTCCTCACCCGCGACCTGCTGCCGCGGCTGGAAAATGCAGCCGCCCCGGACGACCCGGCGCGGGTCATCAACATCGGCTCCATCGACGGGCTGCGGGTACCGATGGTGGAGAACTACTCCTATGCCGCCGCCAAGGCGGCGGTCCACCACCTGACGCGGATGCTGGCGGTCCACCTTGGTGGGCGGGCGATCACGGTCAACGCCATCGCCCCCGGTTTCTTTCCCAGCAAGATGACCAGGACGTTGTTGGAAACTCATCGGGAAGCCTTCGAGAAGGTCTGCCCGCTTGGGCGCATCGGCGAAGCGTCGGACATGGCCGGCATCGCCATATTCCTCGCCTCGCGCGCCGCCGCCTACATCAACGGCGCGGTGATCCCGGTCGACGGCGGCCACAGCCTCAAGATGGAGGCGTGACAACGTTCAAACGTTTCAACGTTCAACGTTGAAACGATCGGTTCATCCGGACATCCGCGAGATGGCTGTTGGTCGATTTCGAATTTCGAATGTTCCGCCCACCCACGAAGCCTGCGGAGTTGTGGGTCCACACGGTGATCAGCGGCAGGGGTAGGTGCCGGTGTCAGTGTTCGCCTGCTCGCTGCCGCGGTGGCCGCCCCGGACCCTGCTCTCTGAATCGGCCCCTGCCATCTGTCCCTGTCGCTGTACCTGATGGCTGAGTATCCGAGTCCCCATTCCATGCGATTCCGGATCAGCAGATCGATCGACCGTCGCACTCTTCAGCGGCTCGCTCATGGGTCAGGCCCAGGTCGGGCCGCCCTTTCGTGGACACGAGAACTTCGACCCCGACCCAACCAGACGGGTGGTGTTACCATCGGTTGCCATGTCGGAACCCGCACCAGAGATCATCCTTGTCGGCGAGACAATAGCCACGCAGCAGCTGGCCGGTCTCGTAGAGCGGTTCTTTACCGACATGGTCAAGTACGTGATCGATATCGAGCGCGGGATCGCCGCGGTAGGAGGCGAACTGCACGCCGATGCGGAGCAGCTTCTCCTGGAGGACGGCAGCCGGCCGGAAGACCTCTGGGGGGCCAACTACTACCCGGGACGCGGCGAGGACGGGTGCATCGAGTTCACCTCCCTCATCAACATCCGGCCGTCGCAGGGAAACCGGAGCATGGAGATCGAGGATGACACGGTCCGCGCGCGAGTCCGCGAGCTCACGAACCGGTTGATCGGGCGGGGGGAGCCGCTGCCGTGACTCAGCACGCAGGTCTGACGACCGAGCGGTGGAAACGATTCACGCACCCGCAGCGGGTCCTGATGATCGCCAACGAGATGAACCGGGCCGGTCGTCTGACGGGAGGCGGCGACGCCGCCAGTCGCCGGCTGGCTTATGAGCGGATCCTACGCCTCGCAGACCTCACGATCGCGTTGGCAGAGCGGCGCGCGGTGCGGCGGGAGCTCCTCCGCTGGCGGGACCTCGTGGCCACCTTGTACCTGGAGCAAGAGGCTCGACCTGAAGACCACCGGATGGCGTTTCGGGCCCTGCTCCAGCAGACTCCGGAATCGGCACTCCAGATCAGCTCTCTCGGGTGCTGAGCGATCCTTTCGGCAACGAGGGTGGACTGACCCTCTCCTTCAAAGGTCGATCGAACACGGTTCTGCTACGACGAGGGTCGATCTCCTGCGCGTCGCCACACGGTCCTGGCGCGCGCGACCTCGACGCCGTCCTCCTTGCGCACCAACTGGTGGCGGACCTCAGGCGCGTCGTCGTCACCGAGGAGCTGACCGCGTGACACGCACGTTCTGTCCCCGGTGGCACTCGGCGAGGAACTGAATCGAGAGCTCGCGGAGATCGCAGCCCTTCCACACCCCGTCGGGTACCGCCTCGAATGCCCACTCCACGAAGCTGGTGTTGTTGGCGTGGCCGGCGAGATCGACGTCGCTGCGGCGGACCGTGAAGCCGAGCTCGAGCGTCGCTTCTTCGGGCGGCACGAGCTCCGCGGGTCGTACGGGATCCGGCTTCAGGTCGAGTTTCTGGAGGTGCTCGACCACCGTGGTTGGAAGCCGGACGGGTCGACGGCGCTCGAGGTCGAGCACCAACCACAGAGTCGATGCCGAGCCGATCTCCTGACCGTTCGAGTCCGCGATCCGGAATCGTCGTTCGGTGAGCAGCCGGTTCATGGCGGCGGGCCAGGTCTCGATCACGATCTAGACGTCGCTACGGGGCCACCGCTCCACCTCCTACGCATCCTCTTCCGTCGATTTCTCATCAATTCCCCGGAGCAGACCGACCTCCGCGGCGATCCAGACGATGAACCGTCCGACCGGTGTGACATCGGCCCGCAACTCTCTTGACCCGGTTGGCGAGCGCGACCCGGTCGGTGATGATGCCGTCGGCGCCGCGGCTCATCATGACCCACATCTGGACCGGGTCGTTGATGGTCCACGGGTAGATCTTCATCCCGCGACGATGGGCGCGGCGGATCATCGGAACCGTCGTGGCCTTGGCTGTGAGGGCGAGGAAGTCGACGTCGAGACGAGTGATGTTGCCGATCGCGACGGCGTTGAGGAGGCCGATGGTCCAGTCGGGCCGCAGTTCGGCGACCTTGCGGACGCCATCGTACTTGAGCGACATGACGACGACTGCTTCCGGCCATTCCGGTCTCTTCGACGATATCGACGACCTTTTCCTCGAGGCTCACGTCGTGTCCGTAGTACTTGAGCTCGATGAAGACCCCCGTTCGACCTTTGGCGAGTTCGAGGATCTGCCGTAGTGTCGGGACCCGCTGATCCGAAAACCCCGGCGCGAAGGAGCTGCCGATGTCGAGGTCGGCGAGGTCTGCCTGTGTGGCCTGCCACACTTCGAGCCTGGATCCGGCCTCGCGCATGAAGTCGCGATCATGAGCAACCACCACCGTTCCATCGGCGTCCTCCTGCACATCGAGCTCGAGCCAGTCGGCACCGTCGGCGATCCCGCGCTCGAAGGCCGCGAGGGTGTTTTCGGGAGCGACCCAGGCGCCGCCGCGGTGGGCGATGATCTGCGCCGGCTCCTCCCAGTCTGGGTCGTCGGTCACCAGAACAAGAGCCGACCACGGCGACTGCAGCGAGCCGCAATTCCCGCCGCGAGGACGTATCTTCCCGGAACCCGAACGCCGCACGGTTACCGAGGGAGCCCCGTACAGCGATCTCGGGCCGCAGCTCGCCGGGACCCGCCATCGATCGATACAGACGCACCACGAACAGCGGGAAGAGGACCGTGGTGAACACCGAGACTGCGAGATTGGCGAGCACGGCGACGATGATCACGAGGCCGAGCGCGATCAGGAGAACGGAGAGATGTCGAGCCGTACAGCGAGACTGTGACGTGCGCCCACCAACCCACAACCGTGTCACACGTCCGGACGCCAGGGCGGTGAAACCGAGCCACGCGAAGAGCCAAACGGTCAGCTTCCTCCGGTGCGCGCCGGTGGTCTTCCGGCTGGCCTCAAGGGCCGCGCTACCGCCCACCCCGTCGAAAAGCACCAGTCGGGCAATGCCAGCAATCCATCCGGCGATCTTCCAAACGAAGACACCGCGAGGACGGCGAGCAGGATCCCGGCTGCGACCACCGCGGCCAAGAACTGCGGGTGGTTTCCGCGCCAGGTAGTAATTGATGTCGTGGGTGCTAGCGAGCAGCCAATAGATGCCGCCGCCCGCTGCCAGGAAAGGTGCGGCGATCAGCAGCAGCTGCACCAGGGCGATGCCCGCGAGATGGACCAGGGCCACCGCCGGCGGTAGGCGTAGAACAGGGAATCAAACCAGGTCACGAAGCGATTCTCGATGGCACCGAACGCGATCACCATCAGCTGACCGGATTCGGCAAAAAGAACTCCCGCTGTCACCGCTCCCACGACCATCAGAGCCGCCATCCCGAACGGGCGCAGCAGGAACGAAGCGATCGCCTCGTCGGTGACGACCCCGGTCGACGTGCGTCTGAGGAACAGCTCGATCAGAAGACCGATCGCCGGTGAGATGATGGCAAGCGACAGGACCTTCGCGAGCAGGTCCGTGAGCACCAGCTGCGGCCAGGTTCTTCGAAAGAGTCGAAGTGAGTCACTCAGCAGCGACAGGGCGGATGCATCCACGGACCGACCTCCAAAATACGATTGGGCCATCCTACCCGATGGGTACCCCTCTTCGCCCCATTGCACAGCGGATATTTGCGCTTCGCCGCCCTCGCTATGAATCCCGCTGAGCCAAGCGATCCGGGCACAATGGGTCCATGCGGAATGTGACGCTCGAGACGAGGATCATCACCGAGGTCCAACCGGGAGGCGACAGACAACGTGGGCACGTGGGCCTTGGCCCACCTTCGGAATTGTTCACCTGTACGAAGCGCAACGGGGGTTGATCGGTATAATCCACGACGTGAATTGGGAAGGAAAGGAATCCAATATGAACAGGAATGCGATCAGAGTTGTTGTGCGGGCAGCCGTCGTCGTCGCGTTGATTGTGTGTGTGGCGACCTCGACGCTGGAAGCGCAGACGGCAGACCAGGACAGGACGAAAAACAACACGATCGCTGTCTATCTGTGGGGCTCGAGCATATCCGGCGATCTCTCCTTTCTGGCGACCGAGGTGCCATTTGATATTGCGCTCGAACAGATTCTCGATAACCTCAAGATGGCCGGCATGGTGGCCTACAAAAGGGACTTTGGTGATTGGTCGGTTCTCCTCGATGTGATCTACCTCGATGTTGGCGCCACCAAGGACGGCTCGGTGACGCTGCCGGGCCCACGGGCGGAGACGGTCGATGTCAACGCGGACCTCGACCTCAAGACCTGGGTCGGCGGTCTATACGGTGGTTACACGTTCAACAGATCAAGGGCGTCAAACCACCAGTTCATCGCCGGGGTGCGCTATCTCTCGCTGGACGCGGACCTCGGCATCGTGGTCAATGACCCGGAGGGAACGGAGCTGGCCAGCAGTTCGTACTCGGCATCGGGCGATCTCTGGGACGGGGTGATCGGCTTCCAGGGACAGTTCGACCTGGGTGGGCGGTGGCGGCTGCCCTACCACCTCGATATCGGCACCGGCAGCTCGCAGATCACCTACCAGGCGCTCGCGGGCGCGGCCTTCGAGTTCGGTTGGGGCAACCTGTCGCTCACCTACCGCTACCTCTACTACGACGAGAGCAATGATGGGCTGGTCCACGAACTGACCATGGACGGACCGGTCATGGCGGTCGGTTTCCGTTTCTGATTTCTTTCCTTCTGGGGGGTTGTATCGTCAGGGCGACAGGTCGGAGTGGCTTCGGTGCCGTGGCTTGGGAACCGCTCAAGATCGTCCTGCGCCTGGCCCTTGGGTTCATGATCCTGGCATCGTGTGTTGCGCCGGCCGCCGCCCACGAAAAGACCGACGTCGTCGTCCTCAAAAACGGCGATCGTTTTACGGGTGAGATCAAGGGCGTCGCCCAGGAAACCCTGGAGCTCGACACCGACGCTGCGGGCACCATCAAGCTCGAGTTCGACACCTTAACAAACGTCACCAACACGCCGCGCTTCCGGGCCCAGCTCAACTTCAGCCTCACCTGGGAGATTGTCAACAATTTCAACCTGGGCATCACCTTGCTCGACTCCTACGACACCCAACCGCCGACCGTCGAATCCGAAAAGAACGAAATGTCGTTGTCCCTCTCGGTCGGATACACCTATTGAGAAAAGAAGAGGTCTCGTTGCGAGATAGGTGAGGAGTCGCGCCCCATGAAGTCCATCGCCGGCCGGAGCGGAGGTTCCGTGAAACACATGGGCAAAATCACCCTGCGGACGTTGGCCGTGGGCCACGGCCTACCTGGGTATGACCGCCTGTGCGGCGGCGGCGCCGGTCCTCAACGAGGGCGGTTGTGGTCAGCTCTCGCGCTTAGAGCACCGGCAGCGGCAGTCCAAAGGTCTTGACCAGGAACACCGCCATCTGTCCGCGAGTGTTGGGAGCGTTTGGACAGTAGTTGCCGCCGCCACAGCCGGCGGTGATGCCACGGTTGGCGAGCTCCTCGATCCAGTCGGCCGCCCAGTATCCGGGGCAGGCGACGTCCCCAAAGACGCCGCTGCAAGGCGGCGGCACATAACCCGAACCCTCCGCCGTCTTGAGCAGGAACACGGCCATCTCGGCCCTGGTCACGGGGTTGTTAGGGCAGTAGTTGCCGCCCCGCAGCCGGCGGTGATTCCGCGGCCGGCGAGTTCCTCGATCCACTTCGCAAACGGGTTCGAGCAGGGAACGTCGTTGAAGGTCGGCGTCACGCAGGCCGGCGGTGAGTAGATGTCACCTTCCTCTGAACGGAGGAGGAACACCGCCATCTGAGCGCGCGTGGCGCTGCTGTTCGGGCAATAGATCGAGGCTCCGCAGCCAGCGGTCACGCCGGCATTATAGATCCCGAGGATGTAGTCCTGGAAGATGTTGCCATCCGGGACGTCGTTGAAAACCCGGTGGAGACCGATGTAGTTCTGGCGAACCGACTCGAACTCGTCGAGATAGAAGGTGCCGGTCGTCCCAGCGTCGATCTGGGCGATGGCTCCCCAGCGGACGTAATCCACCCGCAAGGTGTCGTTGTCCAGCCCCGAAAGGCCGGTCTGGGTGGCGCCGTCGACCCAGAGGTCGAGTCGGCCGTCGTTGGCGCCGCCGGCGCTCGCGGCCTGCCAATCCACTTCCACGCTTCTCCACCCGCTGGCGAGGACGACGCCGGAGGTGAACGATGTGTCGCCCCCGCCATCCTCACGCGCCGTAAACCTCAGCCTTCGATCCGTGCCGTCGAACTGAACCGTCAAGCGGAAGACCGGGGTGTCGTCACTCGCGAAAGCGGTGAAGATGTCGAACTCGTCCGAGCCGGCCATTGTCATGGGCGAAAGCCGCGAGTAAAACCGGACTCGATACCGTGGTTCCTCGAACGGAGTGTCGTCCTGCACGTAGGCGGGGTTGGTGTCGTCGACAACCACCTCGAGACCGTAGGCCCCGACATACCGGCCTCCGGGCACCACCGTGAGCTGTCCGGCGTCGGATACCGTCGCGCACACCATGACGGCCGCACCGATCCCGAGGACCAGAGACAAGCGGCATGAGCCCTGGACCTCCGGTGGTTCGGTTTCTGTTACGACCCCTCGAGGTCGTGGGAACGCTTCATCGATGTCAAGGTCGTCATTGGTGTGCCTCCATGTGAGCTCATCAACCACTATTTCACCACAGGTTTGGCCGAAAGAGCAACACGAGGTGTGACCCAACTCACCCCCTGTCTGAAATTTCGCGGCCAATACTCGCAGCGCGGGCTCATGCACGACCCGTGGGCACGCGAAGGACTGCGAAGCTCAAAGAACCCAATAGGCGATCAAGCTGAGTCCCCCAAAAGCGGCCAACAGGACAAGGCTCAGCTGTCCGGTGCGGTTGGAACCGAAGATCACGGCGTAGACGCCCTTCATGAGGTTGTTGACGGCGGCGGCGATGACCACCGCCAGCGCGGCGGTCTCGATGGTGAGGCCCGAGCCGACGGTTTGGGTGAGGCCGAGGATGAAGGGGTCGACGTCGGCCGCGCCCATGATCGCCGCCATCACCAGCACGCCGGTGCTGCCAAAACGCTCGGCGACGATCCGGGTGGTGACCAGGACCGCGACGAAGATGACGGCGAAGGTAAAGGCAGAGGTCATCTCGAGGGGGTTGCCGTCGCTGCGGCCTTCGCCGGTTTTGAGCTCACAGTCGTTTTCAGCGCGAACGGCGCGCCGGGTCAGTATGACGCCAACCGTCATCGCCGCCAGACCCATGGCCCAGAAGTTCAGGGTCAGGCGTTGCGCGAGCGGGGCGGCGAAGAGCATCAGCAGGATCCACAGCCGCAGGTACATCACCCCGGTGGCGGCCACGATTGCGCCGGCGAAATTGGGTCCGCAGCCCTGCTGTTTTTTCGACTGGCGCGCCAGCACGACGGTAGTGACGGTGGAGGAGTATGCGCCGCCGAGGAGTCCGGCCAGCAGCAGGCCCCGGCCCTCGCCCCACCACAACCGCAGCAGGTAGCTGACATAGGAAACGCCCGACACCGCTACCACGATCAGCCAGATCTTGAAGGGGTTGATCGCAAAGTCGGTGAAGGCCCGGTTCGGTACCAACGGCAGGATCACCGCGGTCAGCAGCAGGAAGCGCAACAGAGTGCTCAGCTCCATCCGCGGTAGTCGGGTTGCAAGGCCCTCGAGCAGGCGTTTCTCCTGGAGCAGAATCACCGTAATGACGCCGGTTGCGATGGCCAGCCAGTACATGCCCTTGGCGGCGCAACCTCCGAGGGCGTAGGTGAGCAGGACTGCGGCCTCGGTCGTGATGCCGGGCTCGCCCTTCTGCAGGAAGAAGAAGTGGGACAACGCCACCAGCGTGCTGACCGCCACGAATCCGACCGCAAACGGAATCACGCTTTCCGGGAAGGCGGTGATCAGGATGTACCCGGCGAGCCCGATGATCGGGAATGTGCGGACGCCGCCGATGCCGTCGGGCTCATGCTCCTCGCGCTCGAATCCGATCAGCAGCGCCAGCCCGAGGGTGAGAACAAAGCCGAACACCTCTGCCGGGAGGTAGGAGATGAGGGCGTCCATCAGTCCAGTTTAATCCACGACTGATAATTCTCAGTTCTCAATTTTCAATTTTGAATTCCCACCCACCTCTCCGAAGGAACTTCGAGAGGGGAAGACGATTGAGAACTGAGAATTCAGAATTGAGAATTGAGAACGATCAATCGTCGACGAGTCGGTCCAAAAGCGAGTCAGACGCGATTCTCGGAACGGTCACGTGGCCGCGGGCGGCGTTGGCTCTGTTCCAGGTGTTGATGGTCTCGATGGCGTTATCGTTGCGCGCCCAGGCGCGGCGGGCGACGCCGCCCATCGCGTCCCACTCGAGGGCGGTGTCGAGGATGCGCTCGACCCGTTCCGAGCCGTCGAGGACGAGGCCGAAACCGCCATTGATGGCCTTGCCGGTTCCGACACCGCCGCCGTTGGACAGCACCGCCATCGTCATACCGCGGGCAGCGTTGCCGGCCCAGCACTGGTGGGACATGTCGGCGACGGTGTTCGAACCGTCATAGATGTTGGCGGTCTCGCGAAAGGGCGAATCGGTGCCGCCGGTATCGTGGTGGTCGCGGCCCATCATGACCGGGCCGATCTCACCGTCACGAACCATTCGGTTGAACTCACGGGCGATGGCGGTGCGGCCTTCGGCGTCGGCGTAGAGGATCCGGGCCTGGGTGCCCACGACCAGCGCGTTCTTCTCGGCATCGCGTATCCATTGCCAGTTGTCGCGGTCCTGGCCGCGGCGCGAGGGGTCGATGCAGCCCATCGCCGCGGTGTCGGTCTTGCGCAGGTCCTCGGGCCTTCCCGACAAGCAGACCCAGCGGAAGGGCCCGTAACCGTAGTCGAAGCACATGGGCCCCATGATGTCCTCGACGTAGGACGGCCAGATGAAGCCCGCCGAGGTGTCGACCCCGTTCTTGGCGATCTCAGGCGTGCCGGCGTCGAAGACGGCCTTCATGAAGGCGTTGCCGTAGTCCCAGAAGTGGGCGCCCTTGTCGGTCAGGCGTTTGATGACCTGGAAGTGGCGGATCAGGCTTTCATCCACCAGGGAGGCGAAGCCTTCGCGGTCGGTGGCGAGCAGCTCCCGGCCCTGGTCGAAACTGACGCCGGCGGGGGTGTAGCCGCCGTCGTAGGGGACGTGGCACGAGGTCTGGTCGGACACGAGATCGACGGCGATGTCGTTGGCGTCGAGGTATTCGAGAAGATCCACGATATTGCCCTGGTAGGCGATGGACAGGGAATCGCCTTTCGCGGCGGCGTCGAGCATCCATCCAACCGAGGTCTCGAGATCGTCGGTGAGCTTCGACACCCAGCCCTGCGAGTGGCGGGTCTCGACCCGCGAGGGGTCGACCTCGGCGACGATGCCGGCGCCGCCGGCGATCTCGAGCGCTCTGGGCTGGGCGCCCGACATGCCGCCGAGCCCGGAGGTGACAAAGGTCTTGCCGGCCAGGTTGCCGTCCTCGGGGACGCCGAGGTAGAGGCGGCCGGCGTTGAGCAGCGTGATGTAGGTGCCGTGGACGATGCCCTGGGGGCCGATGTACATCCAACCGCCGGCGGTCATCTGGCCGTAGTTGACGCAGCCCAGCGCGGCGAGCCTGTGAAAGTCATCGGGGGTATCAAACATCCCCACCATCAGCCCGTTGGTGATGATGGCGCGCGGCGCCTCGGGCCGCGAGGGGAAGAGCCCCAGCGGGTGGCCCGAGCTCACCACCAGGGTCTGATCGTCGTCCATGATCTCAAGGTAGCGTTTGATGAGCAGGTACTGCATCCAGTTCTGGCACACCTGGCCCGACTCGCCGTAGGTCACAAGCTCATAGGGATAGAGCGCGACCTTGAAGTCGAGATTGTTGTCGATCATCACCTGCATCGCCTTTGCCTCGGTGACGCGGCCGATGTAGGTGGTGATGGGGCGGCCCGAGATCGTGCCCTCGGGTCGATAGCGGTAGCCGTAGATCCGACCTCGGCTGCGGAGCTCTTCGAGAAACTCGGGCGCTACGATCGAGTGGTGTTCCTCGGGCACGTAGCGGAGTGCGTTTTTGAGCGCGACGATGGTGTCGTGGCGGTTGAGGTCATAGCCGCGAGCGGGCGCGCGCCGGATCCCGGGCTCGAAGGTCTTCGGCTCGGGCAGTTCGGTGAGCTCGACAGTCAAAACGGGCTCGGTCATCGCAACCTCCACCGAGGGGATTGTAGCGCCTCCGCAGAAGTAGAGTTTTGAGTGTTGAGTTATGAGTTTTGAGTTCCGGACGCCGTCCGTGTATTGCCAATAAACGCCGACGGGCGGGCGGGGGACAACTCAAAACTCAAAACTAAGAACTCAAAACTGGACCAGGTGGCCTTCGATGCCGGTGCTCACTCGTCAAACGGCACCCTCGCCAGCTCGACCTCAGGGTTGTAGAGACTGTTGACCTTGACCCCGGCCGAGGACAGCGAGTAGATGGCGTCCTCGATGTAGACGCTGCGCCGCATCCAGGGGCTGTATTCGTTGTCACTGAGGTCCTCGTGATCGATCCGGCCGAGTTCCGAGATGCCCAGCTCGGGATCGACCGCCAACACGATGAGCCCGCTGAATTGACCCGTGGTGCTGCCGATGTAGGCGGGGATCGAAAGAACCCCGCGGTGGTAGGTGAAGGCGTGGTGATCCGACAGCGCTTCGGACCACGACCAGGTGTCTTCCTCGTCCTCGATGAGGTAGCGGTGCGCGAGCTTCGGGTCGGCTGGATTGCTGACGTCGAAGACGCTCACCGCGAGGCCGATCACCCGGCCTCTGTTCGTCGGCTTCCTGACCCACCGCCAGCAGCCAGTCGTCGCCGATCGGGTGGAGGTAGGACGAAAACCCCGTCACCTCGAGCTCGCCGACGACCTTGGGGAAGAAACGGATTCGACAGATCGAGCGTGTACAGCGGATCGATCTGCCGGAAGGTCACGACATAGCCCCTGGCGCCCATAAAGCGGACCGCGAAGATCCTCTCACCGGGACCGAGACCGCCGACGCGGCCCACCTCACGGAGGTTTCCTGCGCCGTCGTCGGTGAGCACCGTCACCGAGCTCGCCTGTTCCTCGTTCGGCGTGGTGCCCCACCACCAGTCGAACTGGGTGGTGGCCACCCGCAGATAGCTGTCGTGCTCCGAAAGCGCGAACTGGTCGAGAATCCAACCGTCGACCACTCCCGATGCGGCATATCGTACCGGGTTGGACTGGGTGGGATCGAGCTCGAACTTGTGGATCACGGTTGTCATTTCGGTCGGGCGCCACAGCCTACCCCACCACCACCAGTCGCTCGTCTGCGCCACGTAGAGGCTGGCCGCCGACGCGTAGACCGTCCATCCGTCCGCGATCAGACCGGTGGCAGTGACCGGTCCGTCGTCGTCGAGGTCGAGGTGAACGACTGAGAGCACCGCCCAGTCCGAAGCGGTTGCGGGCCTGTAAAGCGAATCGCAGTCGAGAAGCCCCCGCGAGGGCGCGTCCGGGTCACTACGGTTGCGATCGCGGACGCGAGGCAGAAAATCGTCAACGGCGTGCCCGGCCACGATCTCTTCGACCAGCGGCCTGAGGATGGCTCGAGCCTCGTCCAAAACCCGTTCGCGCTCCTCGTCGTCGGCGTCCCATGGATAGTCGGGGAGCCCGAGGTCGTCGCGCCAGGTCAGGGCCCACACCTCGGGCGGGTAATCGATGTATGTCCTGATCACGGCGTAAAGGTCGCCGTCGATCAATCTCGCGTCGACCAGCCCTCCCTCCACATCGACGGTGCGAATCGACACCGGCGCGGAAGGGTCGGCAATGTCAAACACTTCGAGGCGCACCGCGCCGGCAGATCGTGGGAAGTCGCCTTCGGGCTCGTAGATACTCGATACTGTCACCGCGCGCTTCGTGTGCAAAAACAATCCCCAGCTCGGCGAACCCGTCGGCGCCGCCGCCACTTCGGCGGTGGCCTGGGCCGGCCATGATTGAAGGACGTGGAGGGTGTCGTGTTCGGTCACATACAGGTGGGTGCCATCGGTCTTCACGATGTCGATCTCGTCAACCCCCATCTCCTGGTTGTTGGTCGTGGTGTAGTCGCTCGGTCCGTCGGCGACCTCGCGACCGCCTCCGGGGGAGGCCCACGGCACGAAGTACCACCGGTAGTAGCGGTGCTCGAGCACGGTTTCTACGGTGACGTCGACAAAGTAGGAGCGGAGGTCTTCGCAGTCTTCGAGTGCCTTCAAGGAGGCGGATGGGTCGACCGGTCCGATCGGGCGTACCCGTCTATCCGTACCCGGGCGCGACTGTGAGTCCCTCTTGAGGTCGTGCGACCGCGGACTCCTATTCAGTTCGTCGACCGACGCCGCCAACGAAAAGGCCGCCAGGCATATAGGCAGCACCATCAGGGTGCATCGTCCCGGTTTCATGACGGGCCTCCTCAGTCGCTCGAGGTTTCGAACCGACACCCATATAATATATGCCTCGCACTCGGCCCGCGCCCGCATCCGTGATCGTCCCTCCGCGCCTTTTCTTCTTTTCTACTTCCTTTCTTCGCGCGGGTGGCCACAGAGATTCTGGATCTCGATATTGATCTCTATTCTGCAACGATGATGGATTATGCTGAGCTTGCGAGGAGAGTGCTAAATTATTCGTATGTCATCAGTAATCTTGATGATGGATATCGTTAGCTATTCCTTTTACGATCGGATAACATCCGAATTCTGGAGGGTGCTCAACCCGATGATGGCTCTCGACACGGTGGATGTGAAACGGCAGGTCCGTGTGGTCATGATTGACGGTGGCCACCGGGTTCGCGCCCACCTCAACACCCTCGGCATTCACATAGGAGATTGGCTGACGGTCGTCGAGAGAGCTCCATTCAAGGGGCCGGTGCTGGTGGAAGTCAACAGCACGCGCCTCGCCATCGGACGCGGCGTCGCCGCCAAGATCCAGGTCGAAGTCGATGGCGAGTTGCAGCCGCTGGTCCGGCGGCTGCCGGATGTCGAGGCCGAACAGCAATGAGGTTCGTCCTTGCCGGACAACCGAACGCCGGCAAAAGCACGATCTTCAACTCGGTGGCCGGGTACCGCGCGGCGACCGCAAACTTTCCGGGCTCGTCGATCACCTTCACCCTCAGCCGTGCGCTGATCCTGGGCCGCGAAGTGGAGGTCGTGGACCTGCCGGGGATCTACTCGCTGACATCGTCGGAAAAAGAAGCCGGTGTGGCCGAGACCTACCTTCTCGAGGAGGATTTCGACCTCATCATCAACGTCGTTGACGCCAGCCGGCTCGGGCGTTCCCTGGAGTTGACGATGCAGCTGCTCGAGCTCGAGCGGCCGATGATCGTCGCCCTCAACATGATGGACGAGGCGGTCAGGGGCGGCATGGAGGTGAACCACGAGGCGCTGGCAACGCAGATCGGAGTACCGGTCATTCCCACGGTGGGCCGCCGTGGTCTCGGCCTCAAGGAACTTTTTCGCCGTGCGCTGCAGCACGCTCACAGCGGCGAGCCCGGGGTGCCGCTGACGCTCGATCGCGAGGTCGAGGAGGCGTTGGACGAGGTGGCAGCCCTGTTTGAGGAGAGTGGTTTCGGCGACATCGCGCCGCCGAGGTTCGCGGCGGAGAAGCTCCTCGAGAGGGACCCCCACTTCGAGCGACTGGTGTACGCGTCGAAGCCTGAGCTCAAGAAAGAAATCCGGCACGTGGCGGCGGTGCTGCAAAAGGCGCACGGCTGGAGCGCGGACCAGGTCATCTCCGGTTCTCGGCATGCCCTCGCCCATTGCATCGAGGATCTGGTAGTTACCCACGAGCGACCGCAACTCGGGTGGCGGGAGTGGGCCGATCGCCTCCTCCTCCACCCGCTGACCGGTGGGCCGGTGATGGTGTTGATCCTGGGGACCCTCTTCTGGATCGTCTTTCGAGTCGGCCAGCGTCTGGAGATGCCGCTTGTGACGCTCGCGGAGCAGTTGAATGCCGGTCTTGCCGCGCACCTGCCACCGGACACACTGGCCGGGACTCTCGCCAGCGGCGCTCTCACCGGGATCGCCGGTGGCGTGGCGATCGTGCTGCCATACTTGCTGCCGTTTCTGATCGGGCTCGCGATATTGGAGGATAGCGGCTACCTGCCCCGCATCGCCTATATCCTCGACAACTTCATGCATCGGATCGGGCTCCACGGAAAATCGGTGCTGCCGCTGATCCTCGGCTATGGCTGCTCGGTGCCGGCGATCATGTCGGCCCGGATCCTGCCGTCGCTTCGCGACCGGCGGATCACGGCGGTCCTGGCCTCGTTCATCCCGTGCTCGGCGCGCACGATCGTCATCTTCGGGTTGGTGGCCGCCTTCATGGGTCCCTGGTGGGCGCTCGGCATCTATCTCCTCAATCTGTTGCTGGTGGTGGCGATTGGAAACGTCCTGGCTCGAACGACGAAGGGTGCGCCACCGGGGCTGATCCTCGAGATCCCCGAGCTTCAGGTGCCGCAGCTGAAGACACTCGCCGCCAAGACCTGGCTGACCCTCAAGGAGTTCATCACCATCGCCTGGCCGCTGCTGGTGGTGTCGTCGGTGATCCTCGGGCTGCTCGAGTGGGCGCATGCGGCAGACAGCGTCAACGAATTCCTGGCGCCGCTGACCGTGTTTCTCCTCGGGTTGCCGGCGGCGGTGGGAATGACCCTGGTCTTTGGCCTCATGCGCAAAGAGCTCACGCTCGTGATGCTGGTCCAGGCGCTGGGCACAACCCATCTCGAGTCAGTAATGTCTTCCGGCCAGATGCTGACCTTTACCCTGTTCGTGGTCTTTTATGTGCCCTGCGTGGCGACGGTGGCGGTCATGGCAAAGAGCCTGGGCTGGCGTGATACCGCGCTGATCTCCGGATTCTCGATACTGCTCGCGGTGGTGGTCGCCGTTGCCGGTCGCTTTGGCTACGCGCTGTTGACCTGATCTTCAGTTAAGCTCCGGCTCGTGTCGCCGCTCCTCCTCGGCAAGGCGCCGGGTTTCGGCTTCCTCGGCCAGGATGCGTGCTTCTTCGGCGAGTGCGCGGGCCCTCTCCCGGGATAGCCGCGCCGCCTCCTGTGAACGCTCACGGGCTTTCGCGCGGTATTGATCCGCGCGACGACGAAATTCCTCGCGCTGCTCGTCCGTCAGGCGCTCGACCCTGGCGGCGGTTTCCCTGGCGCGGTCGGCCAGCGTCCGTGACAGCTCGCGGGCGGCGCGCGCCATTTCACGGTGTTCCGCCTCCGCTTCAACCCGCATGGCGAGCGCCTGCTGCCTGAATTCCTCGCGTCTTGCCTCCATGTTCTGATCCTGACGTGCCGCCTCTCGTGCCAACGCACGCGCCCGTTCACGAGTCCGAACCGCTTCGTCCGACAGTTCTCTGGCAACCGCACGCTGACGGTCGCGCTCATCCTCGGCGGCTCTTTCGTGATTGCGGGGGGTGGTCTCCGGGAGGATGGGTGGTTGCGGCGCCACAACCGGCGCCGGCGCCGACGAAGGCGCGGGCAAAGCCGGGGGTGCGGCCTCAGGAACCGGTAGATTTTTTGGCGTGGGGGCGGTCTTTGGCGTCGGTGCGGTCTCCGGCGTCGGGGCGGTCCCTACGGGTGGAATCGCGTCGGCGGCAGCGGGTGCGGCCGGAGGCTCCGGGGCCTGTGGCACGTCCGACGGCGGGTTGTCCGTGGCAAGGGACCAGGTCCGGACGGACGCCACCTCGGTTCCTTTGCGCGCCTGATCGGCATCGAGTTTGGTGGGGGCGATCAGAGGCAGGACGAATGTAAAACTCAGCAAGAGTGTGATTACGAGAGGAACCGTCCAGGGCGCACACCGATGGCTGCCGACGGACCCGGAGATGAGGCGCCGCACTCGTTGGTCGAGCCGCGGACCGGCGGCGAAGGCCGCGGACGGAACTCCGAGAGGTGCCGCCGTTCCCCAATGGGCGATGACCACGAGACAGCGGGCGAGACCGAGGCGGTTTCCTGTGCAGGAAACGGCTCGCTCGTCGGTCAAGTGCTCGGCGATCTCCTCGAGCCGCCGTCGCACCAGGCGGTTGAGAGGTTGCGGAAAGAGAAAAGCCTCGCCGATGCGGTATAGCAGCTGCCACGCAGGATCACGGCGGGAAATGTGGGCGAGCTCGTGGGCGAAGAGCGCGGTCCGGTGCTCGATGGCGAGATCCTTGACTCGCTCGGGACAACAGATCTCCGGTCGGCTGATTCCTGTCGCAAAGGGCACCGCGATTGCAGCCGACGTGCTGAATCGGACCTTTTTGCCAAGACCCATGGCAATGGCGAGGCGCTCGAGGAGACGGCCGGCGGGCTGCAGACGCCGGGTTTGCAGAAGGCGTCTGAGATCGAGAACCGAACGGCCGAGACCGATCAAAGCCATCAGCGATCCGGCGATCCACAGGGCCAACAGCGCACCCGCCCACTCCGCATTGAATTCGTCCGCGGTTGTCGCGACCCGGGTGGTTGTCGCGTCGGCTATTCTGCCGAGATCGTCCGCCGTGATGGCAGCCGAGGAGACCTCCGGTAGGCGGATAGAATCCATGGAAAACGCTCCGGTCAGAGGCGTGAACCCGAACCCGACCTGGAGGCTCGCGGTGACGATACCGCCGATGAGAGCTACCCGGAGGAGGGCTTCCTGCAAAACGAGGTGCTTCTCTCCGAGGATGTGCGACGCCAGCCAGGCAATTCCGAGCAGAACCGTGCTGTGGGCCAGATAGGTGAGAAACCACGTCGTGATGGTCGCATTCATGATTCACGCTCCATTTTTTCGGCGTCTTCGAGCAGCTCACGGAGCCGCCCTATCTCGGCGTCTTCGATGCCGTGGTCGGAGACCAGGTGTGAAACCAGCGCTGCGGGGTCGCCGGCAAAGAGCCGGTCGAGCAGCTCGGCGACCATGAAATTTCGCACCTCGTGCTCACTAACGGTCGGGCGATAGACAAAGTGACGTCCCTCGACCGTGTGGGCGACGACTCCCTTGTCCTCCATTTTACGGAGCATCGTGGCGATGGTTGTCGGCGCCAGGCCACGCTCGGGGGAGAGCGCCGCGTGGACCTCGGCCACCGTCGCCTGTTCGCGTTCCCACAGCACTCGCATGATGGCGTGCTGGAGTTCTCCGAGGGTGTGCTTGCTCATGGTTCCTCCGTCAATCGTGATCGACTACCAAGGTAATACTACCAAGGTAGTTTGTCAAGAGAAGCTGTGCGCTATGGGCTATGGGCTTATTGGCAATGTGCCCTCAGGTTTTGAATCTTTCGAGTACCAGACAGTCCGGCAGGGCTTGTGATAATCCGTTCTCACGGCAAACAAGGGTGGGCGGGCGGTGCTCATAGCTCATAGCCCAAAGCTTTCGCGACCACCTACCTGGACGCGTAAGCCACCGGATCCTCGAGGCCCGCCTCCACAAAACCTCTGCGCCGCAACTGACACGAGTCGCAGTGTCCGCAGGCGAGGCCGTCGGAGGTCGGGTCGTAACAGGACCAGGTGAGACCGTAGTCGACGCCGAGTGCGAGACCGCGGCGGATGATATCGGCCTTGGACAGCTCGAGAAGGGGGGCGCGCACCCGGAAACGCACGCCATGCTCGGCGCCGGCGACGGTGGCCACTGCGGCGAGCGACTCGAAGGCCTGGAGAAAGGCCGGCCGGCAGTCCGGGTAGCCCGAGTAATCGACCGCATTGGCGCCGATAAAGAGCTGGTCGGCGCCCACCACCTCGGCGAGACCGAGGAGGAGCGAGAGCAACACCGTATTGCGCGCCGGAACGTAGGTCACCGGGACTCGGCAGGAATCGGAGTCCTGGTCCTTTGGCACGTCGATGTCGTCGGTGAGGGCCGAAGCGCCGATCGCCCTCAGATCGAGGGTTATGACGCGGTGGGATGCCGCCCCGAGTACATCGGCTACGCGACTTGCGGCCTCGATTTCCACCCGGTGTCGTTGGCCGTAGTCGACCGTCAGACAGTGACACTCGAAACCTTCCGCGCGGGCGATGGCCAGCACGGTGGTCGAGTCCAGGCCTCCGGAGAGGAGAACTACGGCACGCGAGTTGCTCATGGGGCCATTGTGCCGTTGTTCAATGAGATATGAAAGAGTTGAGTTTTAAGATTTGAGTTTTGAGTTTCCCACCCACTCAACCTCATCGCAGGGGGGGTGGAAGGGAACTCAAAACTAAAAACTCAAAACTAAAAACTGGCCGGTGGGGTGGGTGGTTAACCTGCCTCTCGACGGGCCCGTTCCCAGAGTTGGGCGACGGTGGCGTCGTCAGGAGAGGGAACCGCTGCGGCCCGCTGAAAAAGATCGCGTTGCAAGGTGCCCATCCGCGCCGTCATCTCCCCCAGCCGGGTGCCGAGGGTCGGATCGACCTCCTTGATTTCATCGAGAAAGGCGGTGATCTCGTCGAGGCGGTCTGGAGAGTTGCACACCAGGATTCCGTGGTTGCGTGCCTGGATGGCGGCCAGCACCCTGTCCGGCAGATCGCCAAAACCGTCGAGAGCGCCCATCTCGAGATCGTCGGCCAGCACCACTGGCGAGCCCTCGAGCGCCGCCGCCCGCTCGATCACGGTGCGTGACAGGGACGCCGGTCTTTCTGAGTCGCCGAGACCCGGCACCACGACGTGCGCCACCATCACCACCGGGATGTCCGGCGCCAGCGCTTCGAAAACCGACAGATGGCGATCGAGCTCGACCTGGCTCGCCTCGAGGACGGGCAGCATCTGGTGGGTGTCCGCCGGTACGAGACCGAGACCCGGAAAGTGCTTGGTGCAGCCCGAAACTCCCCAGGTCGAGAGGCCCTCGTTGAAGATTCTGGCGAGGACGATGACCCGTTGAGGATCGCTGCCAAAGCATCGTCCCTCTGCGCCGAGACATCCGCCGGGGCAGTCGAGATCTACAACCGGCGCAAAGTCGAGGTGAATACCGAGGTTGCGGCAGGCGGCACCGGCGGCCTCGCCGAGAGCACGCACCGCCCTCCGTCCGGCGGCGCCGGCCTCGGCCGGCGTCGGTAGGTCGCCCCACAGGGCCCGCAGGCGATTGACCATGCCCCCCTCGAGGTCGGCGGCGATAAACGGACGCGGATCGAGGTCCTCGAAGGTCGCCGTCAACCTCCGCACCTGATCTGGCGTCTCGATATTGCGTGCGAAGAGAATCACACCGGCCGGCCGCACCCGTCCGAGGAGGTCGCGGACATCGTCAGAGATCTCGGTGCCAGGCAGACCTACGACCAGCGGTTTTTGGTCAATCGTTTTCATGCACCTTTTCGGTCAGCTCTTCGAGAAGGTTGAGTGCGTCGATCGGGGTCAGAGTGTTGACATCGAGTCGACGCAGGCGATCCGTGATGTCGTCCGCAGGCGTACGGAAGAGATCGAGTTGGCTGATGCGCTCGGCGTTTGCACCGGACTGTGTTTGGATGATCGGATCGCCAAGGACCTTGAGTTCGTGACGTTCGATATTGGCCAGCACCTGTTCGGCTCGGCGGCAGACGTCGTCGGGAACCCCCGCCAACCGGGCGACGTGGATGCCGTAGGAATGGTCGGCCGGGCCGTCCACCACCCGGTGAAGGAAGAGAATCGAACCGCGCCACTCCTTGACCGCCATCGACCGGTTGACCAGGCGAGGCAGCATGCGGGAAAGCTCGGTGAGCTCGTGGTAGTGGGTGGCGAAGAGCACCAGGGCCGCGTGGTCTTCCCGATCGTGAAGGTGCTCGACGATTGCCCAGGCCAGCGACAGGCCGTCAAACGTGGCCGTGCCGCGACCAACCTCGTCGAGGATGACCAGCGAACGCGGTGTTGCGTAGTGGAGGATGTTGGCAGTCTCCGTCATCTCCACCATGAATGTGGACTCGCCTCTGGCAAGCATGTCGGATGCGCCGACCCTGGTGAAGATGCGGTCGGTGAGGCCGATCTCGGCTTCGGCGGCTGGAACAAAGGAGCCGGCGTGGGCCATCAGGGTGATGAGGGCGCACTGCCTCAGGTAGGTGGACTTGCCGCCCATGTTGGGGCCGGTGAGAAGCACGATCTGACTCGCTCCCGGGCGAAGATCACAGTCGTTGGAGATGAACGGAGGTTCCCGTTGGACCTCCTCCAGCACCGGGTGACGTCCCTCGCGGATCTTGATCCCCGGCTCATCCGTCATCATCGGCCGGCAGTAGCTCCAGCGGCGCGCTCGGTCGGCAAATGCGGCGAGGGCATCAAGGTGGGCAACGGCGGCGGCGGCGGCGGCGATGCGCTGGGCGTGGTGCGAAAGCTCTTCCACCAGCTCCAGGTAGAGCTCGCGGTCGCGAGCGGCCGCACGCTCCTCCGCCGACAGGATGCGCTCCTCCAGATCCTTGAGCTCGGGCGTGATAAAGCGTTCAGCGTTGGTCAAGGTCTGACGTCGATCGTAGTCCTTCGGCACCTTGTCCAGGTTGGCCTTGCTGATCTCGATGAAGTATCCGAATACCTTGTTGTAGCGTACCTTGAGCGAGCCGATTCCGGTGCGCTTGCGCTCCGAGGATTCGATGCCGGCGAGCAGCTCCTTGCCGCCCTTGGCAAGAGCGCGATACTCGTCCAATTGCTGGTCCCAGCCGCCGGCGATGACTCCCGCCCCGGCGAGTTGAGCCGGCTCGGCGGCGAGCCTGAGGTGCAGGATCTCGGCCAGGTCCGGCATCGGGTCGAACGAGTCGCTCAGGTGGCGCAGGCGCGACGAGGTCGCGTGACGTACCGCCTCGTCCACGCCCGGCAACCGATCGAGACCGGCGCGCAGGCCGTCGAGCTCTCTCGACGTTGCAAGTCCGAGACCGACCCGCGCCGCGAGGCGTTCGAGGTCTGGGAGATCCTCCAGGGCCTGCCGCAGATCCTCGAGCAGCGCCGGCCCGTCAACGAGCTCGGCCACGGCACGGTGTCGTTCGCCGATCTCCTCGCGATCGACGCTCGGGCTCACCAGCCAGTCGTGTATCCGCCGCGAGCCCATGCGGGTGCGAGAGTGGTCGAGGATGTCAAAAAGCGAGCCTCTGCGCGTACCGTCGGCCGCACGCTCGATTTCGAGGTTGGCGAGGCTGGCACGATCGATCGCGAGGACCTCGCCGCTGTCGCGGCAATGGAAGCGCGACAGGTGGTGGAGGACACCCTTCTGAGTGGCCTCGACGTATCCGAGCAGCGCCCCGGCCATTCCCACCAGGGGCTCGCCGGAGTCGAGACCGAAGCCGCGCAGCGAGGCGACTCCGAGCACCCGGCGCAGCCGTTGCTCGCCGGCCGAAGGCGAAAAGGCCTCGGCCTGGATTGGGGTCACGGTCGGTAGCGGGACCTCGGGCGGCCACAGCTGATGCCAGCCGTCCCAACCCTCGACCACCAGGATCTCGCGCGGACGCAGACGCGCCAGGTGCTCGGCCAGGGTGTCCGGATCGCTGCCGCGGATGCCCTCGAAGGTGCCGGTGCTGATTTCGATCCAGGCCAGGGCCGAGGCTTCCTCGTCGCCACCGAATGCGGCCAGATAGCAGTGCTCCGAACCTTCGAGGAGCTCGGTGTCGGAGATCGTGCCCGGGGTGTGGGTACGGATGATCTCGCGGCGGACCAGACCTTTCGCCTGCGATGGGTCCTCCATCTGTTCCGCGACTGCCACCCTGTAACCTGCGTTCAGGAGCTTGGCCAGGTAGCCGTCAAAGGCGTGGTACGGCACCCCGCACATGGGTGCATCCAGGGAGTCGTTCTGACGCCGGCGGGTGAGCGTGATCCCGAGAATCGGCGCCGCCCTCTGGGCGTCCTCGAAGAAGAGCTCGTAGAAGTCCCCCATGCGATACAACAGCAGGGCCGAGCCGGCCTGCTCCTTGAGCTCGAGATACTGGCGGAGCATGGGAGTCATCTTCACAACGGTCTCCACGGTTTCGTACCTCTCAGCCGGTCAGCAGTGGAAACTCCATGAGTGGCACAGTCACCGCCACCGCAAACGCGCGTCTGACAATGGGAATCCCCTTTGACAATCTCGTGATCAATTCCAGAATAGTCGAGATTTCGAGAATCGGTGATTCCGCCGGGTGAGTCAAGGGCGCTTCCATTCCCGCTCATCCCTTGTTGCCTCGAACCCACCACTCGGAGTCGCGATCGAACCACCAGGATTCCGAGTCGCCACCGAGGATTCGGTTTGCCAGCGTGCGGGCGGTCTCGGTGTGCAGCCGGCGGAGAACGAACGGTGTCCACCCCTCGGCCGCGGCGCAGCCGGCATCGAGATGCTCCTTGAGCTCGAGCAGCATTTCGAGCTGATCGGCGTCGTGGGCGAGAACCGCTTCGGGCGTGCTCGCCTCGCGGTATTCTGCCAGCAGTTCGTTGAGCTCGCCGGCAAAGGGCAGGCCCGCGGTCATGTCGTGTGCCGCGCTTTGTTCATCGGCACGTACGTACTTCTGGTTGACGTAGTTGAGGTCTCCGGTACGGGCCTCCGGCAGATCGTGGGCCAGGGCCAGCCGCAGCACCCTGTCGGCGTCGACATCAGGTTCGAGACGGGCTAGCACGAAGGCAATAATGACGGTGCGGAATACGTGCTCTGCTACCGACTCCGAACCGACGCCCAGAAACTGCCATCCCGAACGCGGCGTCCGCTTGAGCATCCCCACCTCGAACAAGAATTCAACGATTCGATCCACCCAGCCTCCTTCCCCAGCAGTGTATCCCGTCTCTGTGCCAGGACGCCCGCCGCCGCGGGCTGCGCCCCGCACGGCTTTCCGAGGCTCAGGAGTGGTTTTTGACCTGACACCGGGGTTCCTTCCGTGTATTCAACGGCCAAGGTCAAAACAACTTCTTTGTGATTTCTTCGTGTTCTTTGTGTCTTCGTGGTTAAGGGTGGGCGGAATTCTGAGATCCGAAAAGGGGGAGAGTGGGTGGAAATTCCTAATTCCTAATTCCTAATTCTGCCTATTGCTCCGCCGGGCACGACCCCGGTGATTTCGGTCGGCGTGATCCGGTTGAGGAGGTCCTCGTCGGGAGCGGTGGTGGTGCCGACCCGGATGTAGTTCGGTGTCAGCCCGCTCCACCGCAGGAGCTCGCCGTGCTCCTCGGCTGTTTCCCACAGGACGTCCAGAGTGCGGCCGACGAAGCGTGAGGCGAAACGGTGCTCGAGTTCGGCGCCAAGTCTGTGCAAGCGGCGGCTGCGTTGCTGGGCGACGGGTCCGGGGACCTGGGCCGGCATTGTCGCCGCTCTGGTTCCGTCGCGGCGCGAGTAGCGGAAAATGTGGAGGCGCGAGAATGCGAGCTCCTCGACCAGGGAAATGGAGCGCTCGAATTCGTCCTCGGTCTCGCCCGGGAAGCCGACGATGATGTCGGTGGATATGGAAAGGTCGGACACCGACCGGCGGGCCTCCTCGACCAGAGATGAGAACTCACTGCGGCTGGTGCGGCGGGCCATGCGGCGAAGGGTCTCGTCGCAGCCGCTCTGCAGCGGCAGGTGGAGGTGGGGCTGGACGCGTGGGCTCGAAAAGATCTCGAAGAACGAGGGGTCGAGATCCCACGGTTCCAGCGATGATAGCCGCAGCCTCGGCACGTCGGTCGCCTCGAGAATCCGCTCGACGAGGTTTCGCAGGCCGTGTTGATTGCCCAGGTCATGGCCGTAGGACGCAAGGTGAACCCCACTCAGGACCACCTCGAGATAACCCGATCCGAGCAGCTCTCGAGTCTGCTCCACGATGGTCTCCAGAGCTACGCTGCGACCCGCGCCACGAGCTATTGTGGTAACGCAGAAGGTGCAACGATTGTCGCAACCGTCCTGGACTTTGAGGAAGGCTCGGGTGCGGTTTCCGCTGCCGGGCGAAATAAGGGTCTCACCGTGAGGATCGATTTCGGTGGGGTCGAGGAGCCCCTCGGCCTCGACAATCTCGAGCAGACGGTCCTTGTCGGCGTTGCTCACCACCAGGTCGACGCCGATGCCCACCATTTCGGAGGGCGACAATTCGGCGTCGCAGCCGGTCACGACGACCGCAGCGCCCGGGTTTTTTCTCTGCAGCTGCCGGATCAACTGGCGGGATTTGCGGGACGCGATGCCGGTAACTGTGCAGGTATTGAAGATACAGAGTTCGGCCGGTTCACCCGGCCCCACGATGCGGTGGCCGCCCGCTGCCAGAGTGCGCGCCATGGCCTCGACTTCACCGATATTTAGGCGGCAGCCGATGGACTCGAGTCGAACCTGCAACCCAGTTCCCTTCAGAAAAAAGCCGTGATCAACAATGACTGGTGAGGCCCCGGCGAGATCGGCTCAGCTCTTGAGGAGGTTCTTGATCCGCTCCCGGATCTTCGCCTTCTGCTCCTCGATATAGCGCTCGTAGTTGAGCACCTGGCCGTCCTTGACGATAAACATGATCGGGTTGTGGTGGACATCGCCGTAGTCGTTGAACTGGATGATACCGGTAACGCCAGGAAACTCCTTGACTGAGAAGGCGAGGACCCTGCGGATCTCGGCGGACGAGTAGCTCTTGCACTCGGTGGCGACCCAAATCGCAACCCGCATGGCGTCGTAGGCATGGGCTGCGTAAATGTCCGGATCGGACTGAAAGTGCTGTCGGTACGAGGTCACGAAATCCTGGATGATTTGCGCCTCCGACTGCATGTCGAAGGCCGGCTGCGGGAAGTACACGCCCTCGACGAGATCCGGGTTCTCGTCGACGATTCTGTCGGTGTAGAACGCCGAGCTGGCGCAGATCGGTCCGCTGTAACCCTTGTCCCGCAAATGGCGGAGAACTTCGACAGTCTTGTCGCCGTAGGCGATGATGTAAACCGATGCCGGACGGTGCGCCGCGAGGAGATCGGAAGATTCTTTCTCCCATCCGGGATCGTCGACCATCACCCGACCGACCACCTCGCCGCCCATGGCCTGTTCGAAGACCAGCCGGAACGGAGGCTCGATGCCGCGGGCCTGGGCGGAGTCCTCCGCATAGATCAGCACCGAGGCCTTATCCTGGTCTTCATAGAGAAAACGCCCGGCGCGGCGGCCCTCGAGTTCGTCGGACGAAAAAACCCTGAAGAAGAGCCGTGAATCCTTGGTCAGGCTCGGGTCCGACGCCGACGGGGAGATCAAGACCGTATCGGTTTCCTCGAGCAGAGGCAGCAGGGCGTGCGCGGTGTCGCTGGTGGTGCCGGCGACCACCAGCTTCGCACCTTCAGCTGCGATCCGGCGCAACTCGGAGGCGCCGGTGGCGGGATCGGAAGCGGTGTCGCCCCACACAATCTCGAATCCCTTGGGAGTCTGGCCCTGTGCCTCTTCGAGTGCGAGATCGATCCCGTTTTTCATGGACTCGCCGTAGGAGCTCACCGATCCGGTCATCGGGAGAAGGACTCCAACCACGGGCTTTTGTGAGCAAGCGGTCGCGGCGACCACTGCAACCAGGGTCAGCGCCGCCTCGGCAATGTGTTTTGCGGTTATCACGGCCCACCTCCGGCGATCGTCTGAATCGCCGTCGACATCATACAGAAACCAAGCGCGTCGTGCTGACAACATCCGGATATCGGCTTGCCGCAGCTGGAACGACGCTCGTTCGATTCAGTGTTTACGGAATATCTGCGACAACTGGTCTCGGGAGTGTGATGCGGCCACCTTCTGCATCTCGTCGATGGCCGAAGGGCGCTGATGATCTGGGGTTTTGGTCAGGCGGCCGCTCCGTTCCTTGTTGATCTCGGTCGCCCACTTTTCGAGCCCCCGCAATACATCGTGACGTGTGAGACGACCAACGAGCACATCCCCGTCCATCACGGGCAAGCAGGAGAAGTTGCACTCGAGGAAGGCGCGTGCTGCCGTCAAAAGATCCATCTCAGGCGTCACCATGACCTCGAGCGACGACATGTAGTTGCCGACGTTACCCCCGGCCCGCTGATCGTAAGCCCAATTGATGACGGTACGCATGACGTCCTTTTCGGTCAGGAGCCCGACAACCTGATTGTCGGCGTTGACGACCGGGATGGCGGGAAAGGACGAGCGGGCGAGGATGCTCATGCAGGGCGCCATTTCTTCATCTTCGCGAAAGGTCCTTGAGGCCTTTTTCATGTAGGACCGGACGATCGGTGTTTTCGCCATCGGCGTCTCCTCCCTCGAGGGTGGAACGATTATGCACAGCTTAACATCCCCCAGCGTTGTTTTTCGGCGGCTACCATATTTAACGAGCTTGACGGACTTGGTATCCTCTCTGCGCTCGTCTGCGGTTATTGGCCGCAGCAAGCGGAAATGAGCAGCCAATGACAGTGCACGTCATCAAAAAGGGGCTCGATCTTCCGATCGCCGGCGCCCCGGTGCAGAAGATTGACGGCGGCCCAACCGTGTCACAGGTTGCGGTTCTCGCCCGTGACTACCCGTTCATGAAGCCGAGGATGCACGTGCAGGTCGGTGATCGAGTCAAGCGCGGCCAGATTCTCTTCGAGGATCGCAAGACGGAAGGGGTTCGATTCACCTCGCCGGGCGCCGGCACGGTGACGGCGATTCACCGCGGTGCCCGCCGGGCGCTGCAATCGGTCGTCGTCGAGTTGACACCGAGCGAGTGCCAGGGCAGGGCAGCGGCAGGCGATCATCAAGAGTTTTCGAGCTACTCGGCGCGGGATGTCCGCTCCCTCGACGGCGACGCGGTCAGGCAGCTGCTGGTGGAGTCCGGGCTGTGGACCGCCATTCGCCAGAGACCGTTCTCAAAGGTTCCGTCGCCAGCGGGTTCATGCCGCTCGATCTTCGTCACCGCGATCGACACCAACCCGCTCGGGGCCGACCCAGAGGTCGTCCTTGAGGGGAGAATGGAATTCTTCCGGCGGGGTCTGTGGGCGTTGTCGCAGCTGACCGAAGGCGCCGTCTTCCTGTGCCGCGCCAAGGGTTCGAAAATCGTGCCCGGTGACGCACCCCGGGTGCGGGTCGAGGAGTTTTCCGGCAAGCACCCGGCAGGTCTCGCAGGCACCCATATTCACACACTCGACCCGGTGAGTCGGGACCGGGTCGTATGGTACGTGGGGTATCAGGATGTTGCGGCCATCGGTGAGCTCTTTGCGAGCGGGCAGCTTCCGGTCGAACGGGTGGTGGCCCTTGGTGGGCCGCTCGTCATTCGACCCCGCCTGCTGAATACGCGTCTCGGCGCGGAGACCGAGCCTCTCGTCCAGGAGGAGCTCTACTTTGGTGAAAAGAGAGTGATTTCCGGCTCGGTTTTGTACGGAGACGTCGCTCGGGGTGAGGTCTTCGGCTACCTGGGACGTTACACGAACCAAATCTCGTGCATTGCCGAGAATCGTCGTCGGAGACTCCTCGGCTGGATGGCGCCCGGCTTCGACCTCTTCTCCACCTCGCGCGCCTACTTTTCGTCGATTCGCGGCCGAGGGTCGGTTTTCAATTTCACGACCTCAGCCAACGGCGGTCACCGCGCGATGGTTCCGATCGGGCTTTTCGAGCGGGTGATGCCGCTGGATATCATGCCCACCTTCCTTCTGCGTGCGCTTCTGATGAATGATCTCGAACGGGCCGAGGCGCTCGGCAGCCTCGAACTCGACGGAGAAGACCTGGCGTTGTGTTCGTTTGTGAGCCCCGGCAAGGAGGACTACGCGCCCGCCTTGCGCCGTAACCACCTCGAGATCTGGAAGGAGGGGTGATGCGGTCCTTCCGCTCGTTCCTCGATCGCCAAAAAGAGCGCTTCCAGTCCGGTGGCAGGCTCGACCGGTTGTACCCGCTTTTCGAAGCCGTCGACACCATCCTGTACACCCCGGACCACGTCACCACCGGCACGACTCACGTGCGCGATGCGCTCGATCTCAAGCGGATGATGTCGGTGGTGGTAGTGGCCCTGATGCCGATCGTCATCTTTGCAATGTACAACACGGGGCTCCAGGCCAACCGCGCGATCGCCGCCGGAGCGCAACCCCTCGACACCTGGCAGACTCGCGTGTTCGGGGCGATGGGTTACGGGTTCACCACCGACTTCTGGGCGTGCTTCACATACGGCGCCCTCTACTTCCTGCCGGTTTTCATCGTCGGGTTTGCCGCCGGCGGTGCGGTGGAAGTGATATTTGCCTGCGTCCGCGAGCACGAGATCAACGAGGGGTTCTTTGTCACCGGCTTTTTGTTGCCATTGACGCTGCCACCAACAATTCCACTCTGGCAGGTCGCCAGTGGCGCGATCTTCGGCGTGTTGATCGGCAAGGAGATCTTCGGCGGAACCGGGATGAACGTGCTCAACCCGGCGCTGACGGCGCGGGCATTCCTGTTTTTTGCTTATCCGGCGGAGATCTCGGGGGACAAGCCATGGATCGCGGCCGATTTCGTGGGTGTCGACGGGTTTTCGGGTGCGACCTGGCTGACGCGCGCGACCGCGGAGGGAGCCCATGCGCTGGGCGCCATCGGTTCCGACAAATGGATGGACGCGTTCCTGGGCTTCATCCCCGGATCGATGGGTGAGACGTCGACTCTGCTGTGCCTGGTCGGCGCGGCAATCCTGATCATCACTCGGATCGGGTCCTGGCGAACGATGCTCGGCGTCGTGATCGGCACCGCCGGAACCGCGATGTTGCTCAACCTGGTCGGATCCGAGACCAATCCCGCCTTTTCAATTCCCTTCGCGTGGCACGTGGTGCTCGGTGGCTGGGCCTTTGGCACGGTTTTCATGGCGACCGACCCCGTGTCGTCGGCCTTCACCGATAAGGGCAAGCTGATCTACGGCTTCGGTATCGGCGTCATGGTGGTTTTGGTCCGGGTCGTGAACCCGGCCTACCCGGAAGGAATGATGCTGGCGATCCTGTTTATGAACATGTTCGCGCCGTTCATCGATCACTTCTTCGTGCAGGCGAATATCAAACGGAGGTTGGCGCGCCATGCGGCAGTACAGTAACGCATACGTCATCGGCTTCGCGACCGCGGTCTGCCTGGTGTGCTCGATCGTGGTGTCGACCTCCGCCGTAGGACTGAGGGACCGGCAGGATCGCAACAAGGTGCTCGATCGCCAGACCCAGGTGCTGGTGGTGGCCGGACTGCTCGAGGAGGGCCAGAAGGTGGAGGCCGGCGCGGTCGAGCGGCTCTTTGAGGACAACATCCGGATCCGGGCGGTGGATCTAGCAACCGGTGAGTACGATGAAACCGTCGATGCCTCGACCTATGATCAGCGCAAGGCGAGCAAGGACCCGGGTACCAGCCGGACGGCGCCGGCCAACTCCGCCGGTATCACACGTCTACCGAAGGCCGCGCTGGTCTACCAAAGGGTGGCAAACGATGAGGTGGAGTTGCTGATCCTGCCGATCGAGGGCAAGGGACTGTGGTCGACGCTCTACGGTTTTCTCGCGCTTGCGCCCGACACCACCACGATCGAGGGCATTACCTTCTACGAGCACGGCGAAACGCCTGGTCTCGGCGGTGAGGTTGACAACCCGTCGTGGAAGGCACTGTGGCACGATCGACGGGCATATGGCGATGACGGGAGACCGGCGATCTCCGTGATCAAAGGCATCGCCGGTCCGGCGATCGAAGACCCGTACCGGGTCGATGGGTTGTCAGGCGCCACGCTCACTGCACGAGGAGTGAGCGAGCTGGTCCGATTCTGGCTCGGCGCGAATGGCTTCGAGCCCTACCTCACGCGGTTCCGAGAGCTGCAGGGGAGCGCCTCATGAATGCCAGGCAGAAAAGCGCCCTCCTCGACCCTCTCGTCAGCAACAATCCGATTGCCGCGCAGGTGCTCGGCATATGTTCAGCGCTGGCTGTAACCACCAAGCTCGAAACCTCGGTCGTGATGTCGTTGGCGGTGATCGCGGTGCTGTCACTGTCAAACCTGTCGGTGTCGTTGGTCCGGAACCTGATTCCGCCGTCGATCCGGATCATCGTCCAGCTGACCATCATCGCATCGCTGGTCATCGTCACCGATCAGGTACTTCAGGCGTTTGTGTACGACATCTCCAAACAGCTTTCGGTGTTCGTCGGGCTCATCATCACAAACTGCATCGTCATGGGTCGGGCCGAAGCCTTCGCGATGCAGAACCCCCCATGGGAGAGCTTTCTCGACGGGCTCGGCAACGGGCTGGGATACAGCCTGGTCTTGATCACAGTCGGATTTCTGCGGGAGCTGATCGGCTCGGGCAAGCTTTTCGGGTACCAGGTCCTGTCGCTCGTGACCGAGGGCGGTTGGTATCAACCCAACGGCCTCTTCGTGCTCGCGCCCGGCGCATTTTTCCTGATCGGCACCTTCATCTGGCTGCTCCGAACCTGGAAGCCGGAGCTGAGGGAGGAATGATGCTCGAACATTACCTCAGCCTTATCGTAAAAGCGATCTTCGTCGAGAACATGGCCCTGGCCTTTTTTCTGGGGATGTGTTCCTTCCTCGCCGTGTCAAAAAAGGTGGAGACGGCGGTCGGCCTCGGCGCAGCCGTCACCTTCGTGCTGACAGTCACGACGCCTCTCAACAGCCTGTTTTACACCTATCTGTTGAAGGACGGAGCTTTGATCTGGCTCAATCCGGCGTGGGCCGGCATCGACCTGAGCTTTGTCCGCTTTCTTGCCTTTATCGGCTCCATCGCGGCCACGGTTCAGGTGGTGGAAATGGCCCTTGACCGGTATGCGCCAAAGCTCTATTCGGCGCTTGGAGTCTTTTTACCTCTCATCGCCGTCAACTGCGCAATCCTTGGAGCCTCGCTCTTTATGGTCGAACGCGACTACACCTTTGGCGAAAGCACTGTCTTTGGTCTCGGCTCCGGCCTCGGGTTCTGGCTCGCCATCGTCGCGCTGGCTGCGATTCGAGAGAAAATGCGGTACTCCAATGTTCCACCCGCACTGCGGGGGCTCGGTATCACGTTCCTGGTGACCGGGTTGATGGCGATCGCGTTCATGGCTTTCGCGGGGATCCAGCTGTAGGTAGGAGTGTCGATGCTCACGATCATTCTCGGAGTCACCGTGTTCGTCCTCCTCATCGTAGCCCTGGTGGCGGTGTTGATGATTGCCAAGTCGAAACTCGTAGCTTCGGCGGACGTGACGATAACGGTCAACAACGATTCCGACAAGGCGATCACGACCCCCGCGGGCAACACCCTCCTCAACACACTGGCGGAAAGCAAGATCTATATCCCATCGGCTTGCGGCGGCAAGGGAACCTGTGGCGTTTGCAAGGTCGAAGTGTTGTCCGGAGGTGGGGCGCTCCTGCCGACGGAAATGTCGCACGTGAGTCGTGGTGAGGCGAGGCGCGGCGTCCGCCTGTCGTGCCAGGTGAAGGTCAAACAGGACATGGAGATCGAGGTCGATCCGGCGATTTTCAGCGTCCGCAAATGGAGCTGCCGAGTGCGTTCGAATCGAAACGTCGCGACCTTTATCAAAGAGCTCGTGCTCGAGCTGCCTGAGGGTGAGGAGGTGCCGTTTCGGGCCGGCGGATACATCCAGATCGAGTGCCCGGCGCACGTCGCCAAGTACTCGGACTTCGAGATCGACGAGGAGTATCGAGAGGACTGGGACAAGTACGACATGTGGCGCTTCGTGTCGACGGTCGACGAGCCAGTAACCAGGGCCTACTCGCTGGCGAGCTATCCGCTTGAGAAGGGCATCATCATGCTCAACGTCCGCATCGCTGCGCCGCCGCCGAATATGCCTGCCGTTCCGCCGGGCAAGATGTCGTCATATATTTTCAGTCTCAAACCCGGCGACGAGGTCGTCATTTCGGGACCCTTTGGCGAGTTCTTTGCCAGGGAGACCGACAACGAAATGGTCTTTATCGGTGGTGGAGCGGGCATGGCGCCGATGCGCTCGCACATCTTCGACCAGTTCCGGCGGATCCACACCAATCGCAAGGTGTCCTTCTGGTACGGTGCGCGCAGCCTGCGGGAGGCGTTCTATCAGGAAGACTTCGACGCCATTCAAGCCGAGAACGAGAACTTCGAGTGGCACCTCGCTCTCTCCGACCCACCGCCTGTGGACAACTGGACCGGCGACACCGGGTTCATCCACCAGGTTGTGCTGGAGAAATACCTCAAGAACCATCCGTCCCCGGAAGACGTTGAATACTATATGTGCGGTCCGCCGATGATGAACCAGGCGGTGATCAACATGCTCCTCGATCTTGGCGTCGAGCCGGAGAACATCATGCTCGACGACTTCGGCGAGTAGAGGACGGAGGCGCGTCATCCCGAGCTCCGATCGTCTGCCGACGCTTCGCCGGTTGGTGGTGCCGGGTCTCTTTGTCGCCGCCCTGTTTGCCGTCTATTTCCTGCGCCAGGGTTCGCGCACCTCCGCCCTCGACGAGTGGGTGATCGAGGGCCCGACGATGGGCACCGTCTACACGGTCAAGGTGGTGACCGACGGCGACCAACCTGCCGAGGCGAGGGAGCGTCTCGATCTGGGTGTGCGGGAGGCGGTTGACGAGGTCGACGAGACGATGTCCACTTACAGGCCCGAGTCCGAGATCGAAAGATTCAATCGCCACGGGAGCGAGCCCTTCGAGGCCTCACCGGACATGATCACCGTCGTCGCCGAAGCGCAACGGGTCTCGCGATTGTCCGGTGGCGCGTTCGACATCACGGTCGGGCCGCTGGTCGACCTCTGGGGCTTTGGACCGGCAGGCCCCACCGAAGCACCGACCGAGAATCAGATCGGGGAAATGGTCGCATTGACCGGGTACCAACACCTCCAGATCGAAGCCGACCGCGGATTACTGCTCAAGGCGCGTCCGGATTGCCGTATCGATCTTTCGGCAATCGCCAAGGGATTCGCCGTCGACCGGGTTGCGACGGTCCTCGACCGCGAGGGATACACCAGCTACCTGGTCGAGATCGGCGGCGAGGTCCGGGCCCGCGGCCGTAACCGCGCCGGTGAAATCTGGAGGATCGGTATCGAACAGCCGGATGCCGGCGGGCGAACGGTTCGCGTTGTTGTCCCGCTCGCCGATCTTTCTCTTGCAACGTCTGGCGACTATCGAAACTTCGTCATCCGTGACGGCGTCCGCATCTCCCACACCATCGACCCTCGCTCTGGTCGGCCCATCTCCCACCTGCTGGCCTCGGTGTCGGTCATCAACGCAAGCTGTATGACGGCCGACGCTCTCGCCACGGCTCTCGACGTACTGGGACCCGATGAGGGGCTTGCGCTTGCCGAAAGTCACGACATTCCGGCGCTCTTTCTGGTGCGGGTCGGCGACGGCGTGTTCGAGGAACGGCGGACGACAGTGTGGACGGCGTTGGTCGAGAATATCCGGGCGCCGGCGCCCGTTAGCCAAGGTGAATGATGCAAACCCTGATCCTGACCTTTGCGATTTTCCTCGCCGTGGCCCTTGCGATGGCCGTCGGCGTCATCATCAGCGGACGCAGTCTGCGCGGATCCTGCGGCGGTGCCGACTGTGTTTGCGAGGGCGAGGGCAAGCCCCGCGGTAGCTGTGACTACGAGGGTCCCAAGCTGCCCACCCACCCAGCCAATTCTTAATTCTCAATTTTCAATTCTCAATTCCCGCCCGCCCATTCCGAACATGTGGGGTGGGTGGGGGTAATTCAAAATTGAGAACTGCGAACTGAGAATTCGAGTATCGTCATCCCCCGGATACAAGCTCCTCGGCTTCGGCGCCGGGCGGGGTCGGATCGTCGGGGTCGTCCCAAAAACCTTCGGGGAGCACGACCTTCTGGGTGCCCGAGCGTTTGCCGCGCCGCACCAGATGCCCGTGGGCGGGGAAGGCCTCCTCGCGATCGATACCAGCCAGCACCTCAGCCAGTTCCTCCACCCGCTGCACCCGCATCAACCTCTCGCGGAGGCGCGCGCTCGAGTGAAAACCTCGGGTATACCAACCGCTGTGCTTGCGAAATGAGAGCATGGCCTGACGCTCGCCGAACCAGGAAACGAGCATGTGTGCATGCTCGAGCATGATGTCGGCAACCTCGCCGAAATCTGGAGGAGGCTGCTGCTTGCGGCCGGCAAAGGCATCGGCGAGGTCGCGAAACAACCATGGGCGTCCGAGGCAGCCGCGTCCCACCGCCACGCCGTCGCAACCGGTTTCGCGCACCATTCGCAGGGCGTCTTCCGCCACCCAGATGTCGCCGTTGCCGATCACGGGCGTCGAACTCAGCCTCTGCTTGAGCTCGCCGATGGCTTCCCAGCGTGCGCTCCCGTCGTACAGCTGTGAGGCGGTGCGGGCGTGTACGGTGACGCCGGCGCAACCCTCCTGCTCGGCGATGCGTCCGGAATCAAGGAAGGTGAGATGGTCGTCGTCAATGCCGAGCCTGAACTTGATGGTCACCGGCACCTCGACAGCGGCCTCGACCGCGGCCCGGACGATCGACGCCAGCAGACGAGGTTTGGCCGGGATCGCGGCGCCGCCGCCTTTGCGGGTCACTTTGCGAACCGGGCAACCGAAGTTGAGGTCGAGGTGATCGATCTTGCCTTCCCCAACCAGACGGCGAACCGCTTCGCCGACGTAGTTGGGATCAACGCCATAGAGCTGCAGACTGCGGGGAGATTCGTCGGGTCCGAAGTCGGCCAACTTCAGGGTCTTGGCGCGCCCCTCCACCAGCGGTCGTGCGGTGATCATCTCGCTGATGAAGAGCCCGGCCCCAAACCTCCGGCACAAGGTGCGGAATGGAAAGTTCGTAACTCCAGCCATCGGAGCGAGAATCACCGGTGGCGAGACCTCGAGGGGCCCGATGTGAAGCAGCGGCGTCGGTTCTCGACGGTCCGTCATCATCGTGCGACAGACACGAAAACGCCGCGTCGAACGCGGCGCTTTGCGTGCGGAGCGAAGGCCGGCACCTTTACTTCAGGAGGTTTTCGAGGTAGGTCGTGGTGAGAACGACCCCGAAACCCGACGCGCCCTTGGACATGCCGTTGTGTTCCTTCTCGTTGTACGCCACCCCCGCAATATCGAGGTGGGCCCAGCTCACCTTGTCGGGAACGAATTGCTTGAGAAACATACCGGCGGTGACGACGCCACCCCATCGTGACCCGGCGTTTTTGATATCCGCCCACTCGCTCTTGAGATAGCTCAAGTACTCCTCGTAGAGTGGCAGCGGCCACACGCGCTCGCCGACCTCATCGCCGAGCTTGCGCAGGGTTTCGAGCAGGTCCGCATCGTTCCCCATTATGCCGGCGGCCTCGTTTCCGAGGGCCACGACGCAGGCACCGGTCAGGGTGGCAAAGTCGATGACGATATCGGGGTTGAATCGCGCCGAATAGAAAAGCGTGTCGGCCAGAATCAGCCGACCCTCTGCGTCGGTGTTGTCGACCTCGACGGTCTTCCCGCTGGCGGTGGTAAGAATGTCACCCGGCTTGATCGCGGTGCCGGACGGCATGTTTTCGACCGCCGGAATGAGGCCGACGACCTTGATCGGAAGATCGAGCTCGGCGACCGCACGCATGACGCCGATCACTGTCGCCGCGCCGCACATGTCGTACTTCATCCAGCCCATCCCGGCGGACGGTTTGATGGATATGCCCCCGGAGTCGAAGGTCACTCCCTTGCCGATCAGAACCACCGATTTCTTGGGTTTCTTGGGCCGGTGCTCGATGACCACGAGCCGTGGTTCCTGAACCGATCCCTGGCTGACGCCGAGGATGCCGCCCATCTTCTCCTTTTGAAGCTCCTTGATACCGAGGATAGTGACACGCAGGCCCTTAACCCCTTCGGTCATCTCCTTGGCGGCCTGTGCCATTCCCTCGGGTGTGAGGTCGTTCGAAGGTCGATTACCGAGGTCGCGCGCGATCTGCTGCGCCGTGCGCAGGAGCCGAACCTGCTGCAGCCGTTCCTCGAGCAACTCTTCGCTCTCCTTGACGAGGGGGAGAATGTGAAGGCCGTCGATTTTTTCGAACTCGTTCTTTTTCGACTTGAAGTTGTCGAAGGTGTAGTCCGAGATCGCGGCCTCACGAAGTGCGAAGATCCGCGAGTCGCCAGCCGACAGACCGTGAACCTTGACCGGCACTCCGAGCCCGATCTGATACTCGCGGTTCTTTGTGGCCTGATGCATGACCCGGCTGAGAGCCTCGCGAAGCTTCGAGTGGGAGAGATCCTTTTCGTCCCCGAGACCTACAAAGGTGATGCGGTGGGCGAGGTCGACCGGGCACTCGCCCGAGATGAGCTCGCCTTCCTCACCCCGTGGTTTGAGGGCCTTGGCCTTGGCCTGGAGAGCCTTGCGCTCCTTGGCCGAAAACTCGAGACCTGCCAGCGGATTGTCGCCAGTGCATTGGAGGATATAGATACAATCGAGAGGCTCTTCGAGTGCCGTGCGGAACTGATGAAGGTCAGCCATGGAATGAGGTAAACCCCCTTCAAATTGATCGATACGGCCGCGCATTGTAGCACACACCCAGAGGGTTGAACTAAGATTTTTTACTTCAAAGACTTAGATCGCCGATTCCGAGCGAAATCGAGGCTTGAACGACGACTCCGGCATGAAGGTTGCTTGGCGACACCGAGATCCCGGGTCAGCATCGCCTCTCGGGGACCCGATTGACCGCCACGGCGGCGGCGAAAAGTTCCGCCGTCGGCCGGTCGAAGGCGACGAATCGGACGGCCCTCAGCGGTGCTGCGGGGTGATCGCCAATCCAGGCTCGTGCCTCATCGACGATGACTGCGGTGCCTTCCTCCTTGGGATAGCCGAATATACCCGTCGAGATGGCCGGGATGGCGATCGAAGCCGCGTCGAGATCGGCGGCGCGTTCGAGGCTCGCCCGCACCGCTGACCGCAGAAGAGTCTCTTCGTTTCCGGCTCCCCACACCGGTCCCACCGCGTGAATCACCCAGCGGCTCGGCAAGTCGCCGGCGGGCGTGACGGCGGCATCGCCAACCGCGACCGGCGCGACGAGGTCAGACTCCGCCTGGATAACCAACCCGCCCCGATCGACGATGGCCGCGGCGAGACCGCCGCCGTGGGCGAGGTGGGTGTTGGCGGCGTTGACGATGGCATCGACCGACTCGAGCGTCATGTCGCCCAACACCGCCCGGAGGGTGCAACGCCCCTCGGTATCTTCGGCGAGGATTACGGGGTTCATGAGCCATCCTAACCCGTGTTGCCCCCGGGATGACGGTGCCGGTCCGGCTACACTTGCCGAATGAAGCGAGTTGTATGGAACCATGAGGAAAGCGCCCTGGAACAATTCTCCGCCCTCGGCGCCGAAGCGAGCGAGATCGGATATCTGGTGGTGGAGTTTCCCGCGGGCGGCGACGGCGAAGCTCTGCAATGGTCGATTCTGGAGCCATGGACTCGAAGTCGAGCGGTGACCGTAGCCGTGGTCGACGGAATACTCGCAACGCCGGCGTTGGACCTCGCGCTGTGTTCGGATCTCGTGTATCTCAGCCCACAGACCGTTCTCCAGTTGGCGTCTTCGACACCACCGCCCTCCGCCGGAGTCATCTGGGCACTCGGGCGTGCCGGCCGAGCGGCTCTCGCACGCGGGCTGCTGGATCCTGCTGGCGTGCCGGCGTCCGATGCCGTGTCTCTTGGTCTGGCATCGGGTGTGGTCGATTCGGACGGCGGGCTACAGCTCCCTTTGGGGATCTCGATCGCGTCGCTCACGGCGGCCCGCGATCTGATCCGGTCCAGGGCACGGGGCAGCGCGGGCCTCGCTCTCGAGCTGGCCTCGTTCCGGCTGCTCTTTGCCGCCGGCGATCCCGAGGAGGGCGCGCTGGCGTTTCTGGAAAAACGCGACCCGGCCTTTTGACGAATTCTGCATCGCAGGGCGCGTCATGAGCACAACGTTCAAACGTTAAACGTTCAAACGTTATAACGTTTGTTCTCGAGTCTTCGCAAGACTCTCCTTCCACGGTCACGTGCTACGCTCCGCCCATGCGCGATTTACTGCGCGTCCTCGGGCTTGCGAGGCGGCACGGATGGTGGTTGCTGCTCGGCCTCGTGAGCATGGTGGTGGTGTCTGCCGCGACGATCTTCACCCTCAATCTGGTACGTCCGATCTACGATCAGCTGTTGAGCCCGGAGTCGGCTGTTGCTGCGGCGCCGCCGCCGCCGCCGATCGGCTTCGTCGGCGCCCTCGATGCCGTAGTGACCCGCGCCGAGACCGGGCTGCGAAATTGGGCCGGCGAAAACCGGGCGGCGCTACTGGTGTTGGCGTTGATCGCGATCACGGTCAAGAACGTTTTTGCGTTTGCTGCGCGCACCGCCTCGGCGGTGTTCGGTCTCGCAGCTGTTCGTGACCTGCGGGCTGTGCTTTACGACAGCCTGATCGAGCAGAGCCCGGCATACTTTCACTCCCGCCCGACCCCGGAGCTGGTGTCTCGAGCCACCAACGACCTCCACCTTATCCGGGAGGTGCTGGCGGAGCGGCTGGGGGACGTCGTTCAGGACCTTCTGACCCTGCCCGTGCTGCTGGTGTACCTGTTTTCTCTCGATCTGCTGTTGACCCTGGTGGCGGCCGTCGCGGTGCCGCTGCTGCTCGCTCCCACCTTGCACTTCAGCCGGAGGCTCAGAGTACGCGCCCGCCAGTCCCAGGAGCGCGAGGCCGAGGTCGTGACCATCCTCGATGAATCGGTGCGGGGGATTCGCGTGGTGCAGGGATTTGGCATGGCTGGATGGATATCGGATGTGTTCCGCCGCGCCAACCACAACCAATACCTGGCGAGGCTCGGGGTCCGCGCGATCCAGGCAGCCAATGCGCCGGTGATGGAGGTCGTGGGGGCCGTCGCCGCGCTGGCGTTGATCGCCTGGGCGGCCACCCAGATCGCTCATGGAAACATGACTCTGGGCGACTTCTCCGCCTTTGTCCTCTGTGCATACGCAACGTACAGCCCATTCAAGCGGATCAATAAATTCAATCTCGCCGCACAACAGGCCGCGGTATCAGCAAAGCGGGTCTTCGAAATCATCGACGCGCCGGTATCGGTTCGAAATCGGCCCGGCGCGCGGCTTCTCGCCGACATCGGTGACGGCGTTCGCTTTGTCGGGGTAGGATTTGCGTACGATCGTGATCGCTTTGTGCTGCGTGACTTCGATCTCGAGGTGAGGCCTGGGATGACGGTGGCCCTGGTCGGCGCTTCCGGCGCCGGAAAGAGCACGGTGGCGCAGCTGCTTCCTCGATTTGCAGATGTTCTCGAGGGCGCCGTTTTGGTCGGCGGTCACGACCTTCGCGATCTCGAGTTGGCGAGCCTACGCGCCCACGTCGGGCTCGTGACCCAGGAGACTCTGCTGTTCAACGATAGCGTGCGCACGAATCTCATTTGCGGGCGCGAAGGGGTGTCAGAGGCCGAAGTGGAGGCGGCGCTGCGAGCAGCCGGCGCTGACGATCTCGTTCGCGAACTGCCCGAAGGCCTCGAAACGGTTATCGGTGAGGCAGGGGTGCGGCTGTCGGGTGGGCAGCGCCAACGCCTCGCCATCGCGCGCGCGGTGTTGGCGGATCCGCCTATCCTGGTCCTCGACGAGGCCACGTCGGCGCTCGATCCGGAATCGGAGTTGCGGATCCAGGAAGCTCTCGGCCGGCTTGCGCCTCGGCGAACGACAGTCGTCATTGCGCACCGGTTGGCAACGGTCCGGCGGGCGGACACAATCGCCGTGCTTGCCGAAGGTCGGATTGTCGAGCGTGGATCGCACGACGAGCTGTTGGCCGCCAACGGACCCTATCGGCGTATGGTCGATGCCCAGGAACTCACGTAAAAAACGTTCTAACGTGCTAACGTTCCAACGTTTGAACGTTGGCCTCAAACCCGGTACTCTGGCAGACTGAGAGTAACGGAAAACGGAGGCGAAATGGCTCTGATGAGCATGACCGGTTTTGGGAGGGCTCGAGGCCGGCTTTCGGACCGGTTCGAAGCGTCGATGATTGTACGTTCAGTCAACCACCGCTATCTCGACGTCCAGGTGCGAACGAACCTCCGTGAGGAGATGCCCGAGGTCGAATCGGAGCTGCGGTCGGTCATCTCCGACCGGATGCGGCGCGGCAGGGTGACCGCACAGGTCAATCTCGAGCGGCTGAGTTCGCCAGAGGTCGAAGTCATGGTCAACGCCGATGCCGTCGGTGCGGTCATCGAACAGATCGCTCGCATTCCACTGCCCAATGGAATCGCAGCCACGGCAAGCATGGGAGATGTCCTTGCAGTGCCCGGGTTGATCACCGTGGCGGCGCCGGAGACGATGCTCGACGATGATGAATCGGAGGCTTTGCGCACGGTGGCCGCGGAAGCTGTGACCGCCGCCGTGGCCATGCGCCAGGCGGAAGGGGAGCGGCTTCTGGTTCATATCGAGGCGGAGCTTGCGGCTGTGGCGGCGTTCGCAGATTGGTTCGAACCGCAGATGCCCGACCTGCGGAATCGGATATACGAGCGAACCCGAGAACGAATCGGAGCGATGCTGGAGGGCGAAGGGTCGATCGACCCGGATCGACTGGTCCAGGAGGCCGCGCTGCTGGCTGATCGGGCGGATGTGGCGGAGGAAGTCGTGCGGCTGCGCGCCCATCTCGAGACCTTTTCGGAGCGACTGGCGTCCGGCGGCGTCGTGGGCCGGGCCCTCGATTTTCTCTGCCAGGAAATTCACCGCGAGCTCAACACCCTCGGCTCGAAGAGCCGCGAACCGGGAGTGGCCGAGCGGCTCGTCGACGCAAAAACCGCGGCTGAAAGGGTCCGCGAACAAGTCCAAAACCTGGAATGAGTTCGCTCCAGAGCCGATGCGCGATATGATCGGAGGGCGAATGGACCGGGGGGCGGCATTTCGATGATCAGGCGACGTTTTCGGCTGCAGACCCGGATTGCCCGCCATATTGCGTTTGCGGTGGTGGTCAGTCTGGTGCTGAGCGCGCTGGTGCTGGTCGTCTTCCGCCACCACTCCGTACGGCGAAATATGGAGCGATCGGCCCGCACCTATGCGTCTTTGGTCAATGAGCCTCTCGCCAACATCGTGGGTTTCTTGGGGTCATCGGGAAAGGGTCTGCTCGATCAGCAGGTTGCCCAGTTGCGCGAGCTCAATGAGGACGTGGAGCGGCTGGAAATCGTTGACGTTCGTGGCTACGTCGTCCTCCGCGCTGAGGGTGGAAACGTGACTCTGTACGGTGATGGCATCGAAGCACCGGCGATCACGGACCGTGAGCTGCTTAGGGCCATTTCGGGTCTCGACCCGACGGCAGATCGGGTGACTGAGCCCGCCGGCGATCGTGCCTACCGGGTGGTGGCGCCAGTGGTCAAACAGTGGGGCGAGCACGTGTACTCGCTGGTGGGGACCTTCAGCTATGCCAATGTCGACCGGCAGTTGCGTTCGTCTCTTTGGCTGTCGGCCCTCATTCTCGGTCTCGGCCTGGCTCTCGCGCACTGGGTCTCGGTGGCGCTGGCAAGTGGAATTACCCGCGACGTCGAACGCCTTCGCGCGGGAGTGCAAAGGATCCAGGAAGGTCGCCTCGACGAGCGAGTGTCAGTTCATTCCAGAGACGAGATTGAAGAGCTTTCCGATGCTTTCAACCTCATGGCCGACGAGCTGTTGACCACCATTCGTCAGCTCCGTGATGCCAACCGTGAACTGGAGACCCTCGATCAGACAAAGGCGGATTTGGTGGCAAACGTCTCACACGAGCTGAAGACGCCGCTGACCGCGCTCCGCGGCTATCTGGAGCTGATGACCGACGGTGGTCTCGGCCAATTCTCCGAGGAGGCTCAGCGGGCTGTGATGGTGTGCCGCAAGAACGTCCAGCGGCTTTCCCTCAGGGTCGAGGAGCTCGTGCAGCTATCCCGCCTCGACCGGTTCACCGCCCTCGATTCGGTGCGGGAAGAGGTCGACCTGCGGCCAATTCTCGAGAGCGTCATCGACACCTTCAAACCGCGTCTCGAAGAAGGGCGGTTTGATGTTGTCCTGAATTTCGAGGCGACGGTGCCGCCCGTCGAAGCCAGCCCGGAACAGGTCGAACGGGTATTCCTCAATCTCTTCGACAACGCCGTAAAGTTCACTACGAGCGGGGGGACCGTGGTGCTGGGCGTTGAAGCCTGCGACCACGAGGAGCGCGAGGGCGTACTGGTGCGGATTCAGGATAGTGGCGTCGGAATCCCCCACAGCGAGCTGACCCGAATATTCGATCGCTTCCACCAGGTCGACCCGAGCTCTCGCCGCCGCTTCGGCGGGATGGGCCTGGGCCTGTCCCTCGTGCGCAGCATCGTGGAGGCACACCGCGGCTTCGTTTGGGCGGAGAGCGAGGAGGGCATCGGCTCGACGTTCTTCGTGTGGCTTCCACAATCAGACGGAGGGCTTCACCCGCATGGCGAAGGCCGCCCGTCTGCTAGACTCGAAGGGGCTGACGTTGATCGTCAGTTTGTGGAGGAGTTTTGATGGCGCGGATATTCGTGGTCGATGACGAGCCAGACATGGTGGATCTGCTCGCCACCATTCTGAAGTCGGACGGCTTCCAAGTGGACACGGATACTGACGGACGTTCGGCGCTGGCCAGATTGTTGGCGGAGCCGCCGGACCTCGTGCTGCTCGACCTGATGATGCCCGACCTCGACGGCATGGAGCTGCTCAAGCTGCTGCGGCTCGACTCCAAGGGGGCGAGCGTTCCAGTACTCGTGGTGAGCGCACGCAGCGGCCACCAGGACCAGCTCGGGACTCTGCAGCTAGGAGCCAACGCATACATCTGCAAGCCGTTCTCGCCTCGCGAGCTCGTGCGGCAGGTACGGCAACTCCTCGTGGATTCTCAGGGCGAGCCGAGTGCATAACGGATTCGCCAACACCGACCCCGTCGAGCTCCAGACGAGGATTCTCCAGTACAGAGCGAGTCTCTTTGACCCGGTCACCAAGCTGCCGACGTTGCCGGTGGTTCTTGATCGGATCCGCCGCATGCTCGACGAGCGCGGCACCCTGCAGGTGTTGCTGGTCAGGATCGAGCATGAGCAGAACCTCGAACGAATCGTTGGTTGGGAGCGCTACGATGCGGTGCTGCGAAGTGTCGCCGGCCACCTCAGCGGCTTACTGGAATCGGCTGCCGGCTCGGGCAGCCTGTTGTGTCAAGAAAACGTGCGCGGCGACATCTTTCTGGTGATTCTGGCTGACCATTTCGAGGCGGGTCGGCTGCACGACGCTCTCATCGAAGGGATCTCGATCACCGACGAAACGGGGGAGTCGGAGCAGTTCGCGGTTCGCGTCGGGCAGGGCGTCATCAAGATGCGCCCGGCACTGCGGGTCGAACGAACGATATACAACGGAATTTTGGAAGCGCGGCAGGATTTTCACCGGCGCGGCGAGGCCCTCGACCAGGCACGGCTCGATGAGGTTCGCCGAATCCTTCGCGAACGCAATATCCGCACGCTCTTTCAACCTATCGTGCGGCTTCCGGGGCGCGAGATTGTCGGCTTCGAAGCCCTCAGCCGAGGGCCGAAGGGAAGCTATCTCGAGACCGCCGACAATCTTTTTGGTTTCACCGAGCGCGCCGGAATGCTTGGAGAGGTCGAGCTCCTGTGTCTTGACCGGGCAATTGATTGCGCACGACGCCTGCCGAAAGGCTCGGTTCTCTTTCTCAACCTGTCGATGTTGGGCCTCGAGTACATTGAGGCCGAAGGCACGGGGCTCCACGGTCGGTTGGAAGAGGTCGGCCGAGCGCCCGCTGAGTGCGTCCTCGAAATCACCGAGCGCACCTACGCGGAGAGCGCGAGCCGACTTCGCGAGCGGGTCGCCGAGCTCAGAAAGCACGGCTTCCGGATCGCGATCGACGACATGGGCACCGGCTACAGTGCGCTCCACGTCCTGGCCGAGCTCCAGCCCGACTTCATCAAGCTCGACAAGATGCTCGTTCGAGATTTGCAGGACGAGCCCATCAAGCGCAACCTGGTATCGGCGATCATTCGCTTTGCGCGCGACAGTCAATCGGTCGTGATCGCCGAGGGGGTCGAGACCGAGGACGAGGTCGAGGTGTTGAGAGAGCTTGGCATCGAACTCCAGCAGGGCTTTTTCTTCGGCTATCCCGAGCCTGTCTAAACCCCGTTTTTATCCAATCCAGATAAGAATTCCGGTCGCCACCGTGAAGTAAACCGTCAGCGCCAGTGAGTCGTTGATCGTCGACACCAACGGGCCTGACGCTACGGCAGGGTCGATGCCGGCCAGGTCGAGGGCTATCGGCATGGCAGCTCCGAGCAGGCTTGCCGCTGACATTCCGATGGCCATCGCCGGCCCCAGGGCAAGTCCGATCAATGAGTTGTGGTGGAGAAGGACGGCGAGTGCGGATGCCACGGCGCCACAGACCAGTCCCATCAGCAGCGCGACCGCAATTTCGCGCCAGATGTGGCGCGCAAACCTCGAGCGGGGGAGGGTGTCGAGGGCGAGTCTCCGCACGGTGGTGGTCGACGACTGGAGCGAGGTGTTTCCTGCCATCGCCATGATTGCCGCAGTGAATACCGACATCTGCTCGTAGAGGCGAAGCTCGCGCGAAGCGAGGACGAGAACCACTGACGAAAGTTGAGTTCCGGCGAGGCAGATCAGCAGCCACGGCAGGCGATAGCGGGCGACGTGCAGGATCGACTCGGATTCCTCTTCCTCGATCGAGGACCCCGCCATCTTGTAGATGTCCTCGCTCGCCTCGTCCTCGATGACGTCGAGAACGTCGTCCACCGTCACCGCGCCGACAAGGTGACCGTCAGCGTCCACGACCGGGATGGCCATGAAATCGTACCTATCGACGAGGTCCGCCACCTCCTCCTGGTCTGCATCGACCGGCACCGAGATGATGTCAGTCGACATGATGTCGCCGAGAAGAGCGGCGGGGCGGGCGGTGACCATACTTCGAAGCCGCACATATCCCAGGAGGCGGTGTTCGTCATCGACCACGTACACCGCTGCGGTCACGGTCTCGGTATCCATCAGCCGCATGTGCCGTATCGCGTCGTCGACGGTGTCGGCCGGTTGTAATGCGACGACCTCGGGATTCATGATGCCGCCGGCGGTGTCCTCCGGATATGTCAGAAGCCGGCGGAGAACCTCTTCTTCCTCGATCTGAAATGTGGTGAAGAACCCGTTCTGAGTCAGCTACTTCGAGTTCGCCGATGAGATCGGCGGCATCGTCCGCGGGCAGCGCTTCGGCGATCCGCGCGAGGCGCCTATGGTCGATCTCCTCGACCAGCTCAGCGCGAATCGAAGCCGTGGTATCGGTGAGAACCGTCCCCGCCGCGTCGTGGTCGAGGGAGGCAACGATCCGCTGGCGGTCATCGATGGACAACAGATCGAGCGATTGCGCGATGTCTTCTGGGCGCGCCAGACGCAGGAAGATCTCCAGCGCCTCCTTCTCGTCGGCGCGAAGGAGGGCTTGAAGCTCGATAATCAGCTCGCGCTCGCTGGTTTGATCAGGCACCGTACCCCCGGCGGCGCATCATAGCTCAGGAGGTGGGAAGAGGGGAGTCCGGAGTGAAGAGTTAAGGGTCAACGCGCTGGGCGAGGTTGTCGTGTGGATGGCTGGAGACCGGCGGTTCGACCAACATCGCGCCCGTCAACGGAGTGCGCCGAATCCTTGACTCTTGACTCTTCACTCTTGACATCGGCCGTGAAACGGCCGATTTATCGCTTGAAAAACCCGGACGATCCCTTGCCCCCGGCGCCCCCGCCACCCTGAATCTGCTGGTTGAGTTCGCGGATGCGTTCGTTGAGGGCGTTGATCTTCTGCTGCGCCTCCTCACGAGCGCGCTGGACCTCCGAACGAGCGATCTCAGCCTCGCGGCGAAGATCGTCGGTGTTGGCCGCGGTATCCTGCATCTGCTCCCTGAGAGTGGTCAGATCGGCCTCGAGGGCCTCAATCTGTTCGTCCTTTTCCTGGATCTTGGAGCGATGCCGCTCCTCCATTTCCTCGTAGAGACGCTTGGTCTCCAGAAGCTCGGTGATCTGAGAAAAATCAGCGGGCGACGGTGACATATCACCCTCCCTGAAGCGGTCCTCGATGGTTGGAAACATCTCGCGCAGCTTGAGCGACAAATCGTCGGGATCAGCTGACGAGTTGATGGCCTGTTCATAAGTGATCCGATTGTGAGCGAGAAGGGAAATCAGCGATTGATTCATGCTCTGCATGTGATAGAAGGCGACCGAGTTCTCCATCTCCTCAAGGATCTCTTTGATCTCACCGTTTTCGATGTGTTTCGAGACCTTTGGCGAGTTGACGAGGATCTCACATGCGGGCAGCCGGTGTTTCCCTTCTTTGTCTTCCACCAGCTGCATCGACACGATGGCGCGCAGCACGAGACCGAGCTGTCCTCGAATCTGGGTCTGTTGATCGGCCGGGTAGGAGTCGATGATCCGGTCCACGGTCTGTGCTGCGCTGTTTGTGTGCAGCGTCGAGAAGACCAAGTGGCCTGTTTCGGCAGCCGTGATGGCGGTGGACATGGTCTCGGGATCGCGCATCTCGCCAACCATGATCACGTCCGGGTCCTGCCTCATGCAGTTTCGGAGGGCTTCCTGGAATGACGGCGTGTCGGTGCCGACCTCGCGCTGCGAAAGGGTGGCCTTTTCGTCCTGAAAGAGAAACTCGATCGGGTCCTCGATCGTCACAACGTGACACTGCCGAGCCTTTGAAATGAGATTGATCATCGCCGCCAGGGTGGTCGATTTACCGGAACCGGTAGGCCCCGTGACCAGTACCAGGCCACTGGTGTAATCGGTGAACTTGGCGATCACGTCAGGGAGGTTGAGCGGCTCGATTCCCTGGATCTCGAATGGAACGCGGCGGAAGACCGCGGCCATTGTGCCTCGTTGGAGGAAGACGTTGCAGCGGAATCTCGCGACGCCGGGAACGCCGTAGCCCATGTCCACCGATTGTCTCGCTTCAAAGCGCGCGTGTTGAGCGGGTTTCATGATCGCGCCGAGCATCCGTTCGACGTCTTCCGGCTGAAGAGGGTTGGCTTTGATTGGGATAAGCCGGCCCTGGATGCGGAGGAGCGGTGGGCGCATTGGTTTCAGATGGAGGTCGGAGGCCCCCTTCTTGGTCATGAACATGAGCAGTTCGTTGAGCTCCACCGACCCTCCTTTGAGCTCCGCGAGCCACATCAAATTTACCACAATGGCCTTCGACTTCCGGCGAAGTCTTTACCTCAGGGCCCGGAGGGACAAATCGGCTGGAAGGCCGTCAGACAGTCTGCAGTGGTCGACGATCCCCGTCAGAAGTCGGTAGAATGGCCGGATGAAGGTCTACACACGTACCGGTGACGCTGGGGAAACCTCGCTGTTTTCGGGCGGACGGGTGGCGAAGGATCATCATAGGATCGAAGCTTACGGCACGGTGGACGAGTTGGTGTCGCTGCTCGGTTTGCTTCGTTGCGAGCCTCTCCCGGAGATGATTGACGAGAGGCTGGTGGCGATCCAGAGCGCCCTTTTCGCCGTCGGCGCCGCTCTCGCCGATCCCGGTGGCCGACTGGAGCACGATTCTCGTGCCTGGGACGTAGAGGCGATCGAGGCTTGGATCGATTCGATGGATGACGAGCTCGAGACCTTGACCGCGTTCATCCTACCCGGTGGTAACCGTGCCGCCGCCCTCGCCCACGTTGCTCGCACCGTCTGCCGGCGGGCCGAGCGACGCGTAAACGTCGTGGCCGGTGATGGACAGGGCGTGCCTGAAGGCCTGCTGCCATACCTCAACCGGCTCTCGGATGCGCTTTTCGTGCTCGCTCGCTTCATCAACGCCCGTGGCGGTGTTCCTGAGACCGAGTGGCGGTCGGGTGTGCGACGGTGAAAACCCTTGCCAGCTCGGGAATCCCGGCCCCGCGCGCCTATTGTCGGGGGCTGTGGGCGCCGAGACGGTCCACCGGGGCGCCCGTGTTTGCACATTCTGAGCCTCGGCAGGCGGCCCTCAGGTGGGTGACTTGCTACAATCGGGACCTTGTGGAGGGTAATCATCGTCGGCAGACACGTCTCCGCTTCCGCGGACCGCAGCCAAGACATCTTTGTGGATGACGACAAAACTGACTGTCGTGCTCGAGGAAGAACCGCCTCCGCCCGCGGCTACGCCGGGATGAGCGGTGACCCGGGAGCGCAATCCGCATGCAACGTCTGACTGTCAGCGAAAAAAATCTGGAGCAGCTCTTCGGCACTCGCGATGAGCACCTGCGTTATCTCGAGGAGCGCCTCGGGGTCACCGTCAGCGCACGTGGCCCTGAGGTCCAGCTATCGGGTGCAGAAGACGCGGAGCGTATCGCTTCCCGGTTGTTGGAAGCCTTCGACCGAATGTTGGCTTCGGGAGGAGTGGTCAGTAAGGAAGAGTACCGCACTGCAGTGAGAGTGCTCGAGGAGGATTTCGAGACTGACCTCGTCGAGTTTTTCCTGGATGCGTCGATTCCAGGCTCGCTCAAGCGATTCGTGACACCCCGCAATCTCAACCAGAGACTCTTCATCCGTACGGTCTACGCTCATGACTACGTTTTCGTGACCGGCCCCGCTGGGACCGGCAAGACCTATCTGGCGGTCGCCCTGGCGGCCGCCTCGCTCACCGACAAGGAGGTTCGGCGTATCGTGCTCGTGCGCCCGGCCGTCGAGGCCGGTGAGCGTCTCGGCTTCCTGCCCGGCGACCTGGTGGAAAAGATCAATCCCTACCTGAGACCGGTGTACGACGCGCTCTACGATATTTTGGGATATGACAAGGTCGCGAAGCTGCTGGAGCGCCAGGTGATCGAGATCGCGCCGCTCGCATTCATGCGCGGGCGTACGCTGAACGATGCCTTTATCATCCTCGATGAAGCGCAGAACACGACTCACGAACAAATGAAGATGTTTCTGACGAGGATGGGCTTTCACTCGAAGACTGTGATCACCGGAGACATTACTCAAATCGACCTGCCCGGCGAAAAGAGGTCAGGTCTCGTAGAAGCCCTCGATATTTTTGACGGCGTAGGAGGGTTCGCGTTTATCAACTTCACCCACCGTGATGTGGTCCGGCACCCTTTGGTACAAGACGTCGTGGACCGCTATGCCCGATGGGAGAGCACGACACGACCCGGAGAAGGTGGTCGCCGGTGAAGGGCAGCGGGCCGTCCCAGGCCGAGCAGCGGAGCTCGGCGACCCGGATCCAGCGTGGGCTCGAAGAGGGCGCCGGCTGGTGGGACTCGCTCCTCGGACTGCCTTTGCTGTGGGCGTTCATTGCGGTCATGGGTTGCACATGGCTGGTGCTCCCCCGGATTGGCGGCGGTCCGCCTGATTGGCAACCGGGAGACGTCGCAGGCTTTGACCTCGTCATACCGTTTGACATCACCCTACCGGACGAGGCGGCGACCGAGGCGGCGCGCCAGGAGGCGAGAGTCTCGGTATACCCGGTCTACGATCTCGAGCCGCGCGTGCGGGTCGAACTCGAAGACGAGCTGCGAGTTCTATTCGCAGGGTGCCGGGACCGTCAACAGGGCGAAGAAGAGGGCATCGCGAATCTCGAGGCCATCACGGACCTCCGTGATACTGAGGAAGTGCTTCGGATCCTCGAGTCCTCATCGTGTTCCGATCGCCTCGAGGCGGCTCTGGTCAACCTCGTCAGCCAGGTCTTTCGCGACCACATTGTCGATGACCGCCGCGCCCTCGAAAGCCGCGGCGAACGGGGGGTGGCGCTGCGGAACCTGGCATCCGGCGGCGAGCGGGTGGTCGCCATCGAAGAGCTGTCGAGCGCGATTGACGTTCGCATCGGACTCGAACAGGTATTACAGGCCGGACTCCTCGAACGGCCGGCGGTGAGCCGGCGATGGATCAAACCTTTCGTTGATTTTCTCGAGGCCAATCTCGGTCCCGATCTGGTTTTCAACCGAGCGGAGACATCACAGCGCGCGCGCGCGGCGGCAGCGGCGGTCTTGCCGAGGTCACGCGACCTACGACGTGGCCAGGTCCTTGTTCGTCGAGGAGACACGGTCACCAAAGAGGTGGCCGAGACCCTGCGGGCCTTTGACCGCGAGCGCCGCGATGTCACAACGTGGACTCGGGTGGTCGGAGTCGCGTTGCTGGTAGCGCTGATGATCCTGGGTTGGTGGCCCCTCATGAGCCGGATCAGTAGCGCGCCCGAAATCAGACGCCAGCTGTCAATCGTCTTCATTCTGGTATTGCTCTTCGCGGCTTCGAACCGGCTCGGTCTCTTCATCGCAAACGCAATCGCCTTCAACGCCCAAGGGGAGGCCCTGTCAACTGCTGCGGCCTATCTCTGGGTGCTGCCGTTCGCCGCTGGACCGGTGACGGTGTTGGCTCTCTTGGGTTTCCAATCGGCTCTGATTTTCGCCCTTTTCGGCGCTGCACTCGCGGGCCTGCTTGTCGGGGGTGATTTTTCGGTTGCGGTTTTCGCGCTCGGCTCGGGAGTGGTAGGCATCCTTGCCGCCCAGCGATCACGCGATCGTGTCTCGCTGAGCCGGGTCGGTGGCATTGTCGGGATCGCGAACGTGGTCCTCGTGCTGGTTGTCGAGCTCTACCGGGGGTTGCCGGATTCGCCGGCCACGGTCGGGTTGGCAGTGATGTGTGCGTTTGTGGGTGGTCTATTGTCGGTGGGCATTGTTTCGTTCCTGCTGCCGGTTCTCGAAAGCGTCTTCGGCATTACGACCCACAGCCGGCTGCTCGAGCTGTCAAACCAGAATCTACCGCTGCTCAAGCGACTTTCCCTCGAGGCTCCCGGCACCTACCAACACTCGTTGTCGGTGAGCAATCTGGTGGAGGCGGGCGCCGACGCGATCGGGGCCAACGCGCTTCTCCTTCGCGTGTGTGCGTATTACCACGACGTCGGAAAGCTGGTGAAGCCGGAGTACTTTGTCGAGAATCAGCGCAACGGCAATCCGCACGACTCCCTCCAGCCGTCGATGTCGTCCCTGGTTATCCAGAGCCACGTCAAGGAGGGGCTGAATATCGCCCGTGAGGCCAAGCTGCCGCTGAGTATCCGCCAGGGCATCGCCACCCACCACGGGACCAAGTTGATCCGGTACTTTTTCAACCGCGCCCAGGAGAGGAAAGCTGCGGACAAGACAGAAATCCGCGAGAGCGATTACCGCTATCCGGGTCCCAAGCCGCACACAAAGGAGCTCGGCATTCTTCTTCTCGCCGACGCGGTCGAGGCGGCTGCGAGAACACTCGATAATCCGACGCCGGCCAAGATCCAGGCGATGATCGACAAGATCTTCAACAACACTCTCGCGGACGATCAACTGGATGATTGCGAGCTGACGTTTTCGGAGCTCGACAAGGTGGCATCGGCGTTCCTGTGGGTGCTCACCAATATGTATCACCACCGGATCGACTATCCGGGTTTCGACTTCAACAGGAGGCAGCAAGCGCGTGACTCAAGTCCACATCAGGTGGCAAAGAAAACCGTCTCGGCCCGCGGCTAAGTTGCTGCGGAAGGTGATCGTGGGTTGTCTGAGAAGTCTCGGCGTTTCTGGCGGCGAGGTCCATCTGCTGATCACCGACGACAATACGGTCCGTGATCTCAACCGGCACTATCGTGGCACCGATCAGTCCACTGACGTCCTTTCCTTCGCGGATGGCGATGTGCTGCCGACAGGCCGGCGGCTGCTGGGTGAGGTCGTGATCTCGCTCGACACCGCCCGGCGGCAGGCGGAGGCGCTCGGCCACGACGAGATTCAGGAGCTCAGTGAGCTCGCGTTGCACGGGACGCTCCACCTGCTGGGGTATGATCACGAACGAGACCACGGCAAGATGAAGAACGTCGAACTCCGTCTGCGCGATGAGTTGTTGCCATGAGCGAGGGTCTCGCTGCCTGGCTGAGTCACTCGGTCACCCTGGTCTTGGCGAGCGTCGTGCTGGCCTCGCTCTTTGCCATCGCCGAGCTCCTCCTGCGGTCGCTCGAAGAACTTGGGAATGTCCGCTTCCAGGGTGTTCTCGAAGAGTACCCGGACCTCGTCGGCGGACGCGGGGGTGTCCAGGTATCGCACATCATCGACATCGGGAGGTGGCTCCAGCTCACCGTGGCGGGGGGCTTGTGGTTGGTGATCGCCCAATTCCCGGGCATGGACGGGAACCAGGCCCTGGCGATCGCAGTCGCGCTGCCGTTGGTGCTCATCGCGGCCGCCCACTTTGTTTTTCGCCCGTTCTCCGAGGACATGATCACCGTTCTACTCCGCCTCATCGGCCCTCTGGTCGTGCCGCTGGTGAAGGTTCTCGTCAGGCGCAGGCGCAGTCCGTCGGTGGCTCAAACCCAACCCGTGGACGATGATGAGGAGGCGAGCGAGGCGGAGATTCAGGCCTATCTTGAAGCCGGTGCCGAGGCTGGAATATTCGAAAGCGAAGAAGGTGAGTTTGTCGAATCGCTGGTGGATTTTTTCGACACAGTTGTGCGCGAGGTCATGACACCCCGCACCGAAATGGTGGCGGTGTCCGATGCCGACAGTCTCAAAGATCTGCAGCGGGTGTTCTCCGAAACCCACAAGAGCCGCATTCCGATCTACCACGAAACCATCGATCGAATCCTGGGCGTGGTCCACGTAAAAAACGTCGTCGAATACCACCTCGGCAGCGAGGAGACGTCAGTCGCGGATCTCGCTCGCGAGTGCCTGGTGGTGCCCGAAAACAAACCGCTCGGCGAGCTGCTCCGCGACTTCCAGCGCGAACATCAGCAGATGGCGATCGTTGTCGACGAGTATGGCGGTACCTCGGGTCTCGTCACGCTCGAAGACATTCTCGAGGAGATTGTCGGCGAGATTGAAGACGAGCATGACCTCCGGCAGCCGCCGGATGGAGAGGAACTCGAACCCGGGCTCTTCCAACTTCAGGGCCGGGCGCCGCTCGACGTGATCCAGGAGCTTCTCGGCGTCGAAATCGTCGATGCCGACATTGACACTGTTGGCGGGTTGGTCTTTTCTCTTCACGGAACGGTGCCGGAGCCTGGCACCGAGGTCGTCGACCAGGGGCACGGCCTGGTCTTCACGGTCAAACAAATGGATGAACGCCGGATTGTCACCGTGACGGTGCGGCGGCTCGAGGACGCGGCGGCTCGAGGAGCAGCGGAATAGGCTCAGTGATGTTGGAATCGAGACCGAATGCATCGCTGCAAAACGACGCCGTCGGCCATCGGTCCGGGACGGTGGCGCTCGTGGGGCGACCAAACGCGGGGAAGAGCACGCTCCTCAACGCGTTGATCGGCGACAAGGTTGCGATCGTGTCCGACAAGCCGCAAACCACACGAAACCGGATTGTCGGCATCCTGACCGAAAGCCGCGGACAGGCGGTGTTCTTCGACCTGCCAGGAGTGCACAAGCCGTTGCACAAGATGAACTCGAGGATGATGCAGGAGGTCCGTTCGGCGCTCGAAGAGGTTGATGTGGTTCTCCATCTCCTCGACGCGTCGGCGCAATGGGGTGGCGGCGAGGCATTTCTGTTCGACGTACTCCAATCCGCACGACCGGAGGTTGTCGGCGTTCTCACCAAGATCGACCTCGTACGGGCGAAAACCGATCTTCTGCCACTCATCAATCGCTACGGGGAACGCAGACCGGGCTCCACGGTGGTGCCTGTTTCCGCCGTCGAAGGGGATGGCCTCGAGAGCCTCGTCGATGAGCTCTTCGACCGATTGCCGGCGGGACCTCCCCTTTATCCCATCGATCTCACCACCACCCAAACCGAGCGGTTCTTTGTCGCCGAAGTCATCCGCGAGAAGCTCCTCGAGCGCACCCGCGATGAGCTGCCCTACTCGACCGGCGTCGTCGTCGACCTCTTTGACGAAAGCGGGCGGGTGCTCCACATTGAAGCGGTGATCTACGTCGAGCGCAAGAGCCAGAAGGGTATCGTCATCGGCAAGGGCGGCAGCATGATCCGGACTGTCGGTCAGGCGGCCCGCGAAGAGCTCGAACGCGTGCTTGGCACCCAGATCTATCTCGGACTTCGGGTCAAGGTCCATCCCCGCTGGCGGGACGACCCACATGTCCTGATCGCGATGGATCCAGGCGCCGCCGACCTGCGAGAGTTTGATGTTGAGCCGTCGGAGAACGCGGATTGAGATTTCGGATTTCGGATTTCGAATTTTCAGCCCGACCCAGCCCTGTTGTGAAGGATGGGTGGACGGAACTCAAAACTCAAAACTCAAATCTCAAAACTCAAAACTCAAAACTCAAAACTCAGAACACTAAATTGGGTGTGGGTGTGAGGGTAGGATGGGAGCGCTAGACACCATCCGCGTCTTCACCGCCGATGGCTGCCCGCATAGCCGGGCGCTGTGCGAGGACTTCGACCGCCGCGGCGTCATCTATCGCGAGATCAATCTGAGCCGCGAGCCGCACGAGATGGCTCGCCTACGCGAGCTGGTCTGGGAGCACCGCCTTCCGGTGGTGGTCGACCACGAGCGAGTTTCGATCGGTTTTCGGGGTCAGGCCTCGACCTTTGCCGAGCTCGGTCTGGAGTAAGGTCGGCGCTGGCCGGCCCGCCGGCCCCGAACTTCGTTTGATAGAGGTCATCGGGAGGGAATGGTTATTCAGGGCAGCGAATCACTGGGCGCTTGAGATCAGTGCCCGCACGCATTCAGGTATATCATTCAGCGACGAGGTGATCCTCGTGATGACGCTGATGATTGTTGATCCTCGGGTCGTCTGAGTTCCGAATCTTGGTTTCTGGCTGACTGGGAGTCACACGATGGACGTCGTTCTTCTCCCAGGCCTCGATGGCACCGGCGAGCTTTTCCGCTGGTTGGATACCGGCGCGCAATCAGCGAATTCATATCGGACGAATGCTGAGTCTGAGAACCCATGTCCCTGCCGCCGTCCCTGACCCGCGTCCGATTGAAGGGAACCACGGGCCAGAGGAGGGGGTGGGGGAAAATTCCGAATTCCGAATTCCGAATTCCGAATTCGAAATTGGTGGTATGCCACCTCACGGAATTCTGGATGAGCCAAACGTTCTAACCGTCAACGTTTCAACGACGCCGAATGTGGTCTACTCATCCTCACTCGGCCTGGCGCGGAGCACTTTTTTACGAGAGCGCTGGCGTTTCGACTCCAGCCGTCTTTTGCGTGCCGCCTTCGGAATCCTGGTCGGCACCCGCGGCTCGTCCTCGGCAAGGGCGAGGGTTATCAGCTGGACGAAGCGCTCGACGGTCGCCCGGCGGTTGGCCTCACGGCTGCGATGGCGCTGCGACGCCACGTGCAGGACGCCGTCCCTGGTGATACGGGTGGCCAGGCGTTCTTCGATTCGTGACCGCTGCTGTGGCGTGAGTGAAGAGCTGCCGCGAACATCGAAGAGAAGACGGACCTTGGTCTCGACCTTGTTGACGTTTTGTCCACCGGGGCCCGAGCTGCGAGCGAACTCGAAACGGAGCTCGTGGTCATCGATCGTGAGGGTCTCGGTAATGCGGAGCATTGGGCGATTATCGCCGAAATCCAGATACGTTCAAACCTTTGAACGTTATAACGTTGAAACGTTCTCGGGCACGAAAAACCCCCGCCCGGGGGGGCCGGGGGCATTCCGAATTCCGAATTCCTGATTCCTACAACAGGCTTTGGATCTGCTCTTCGAGGTGCTCCTCGTCGCCGGCCTCGAACCCGAGGTGGAAGTACATAACCTTGCCGTCGCGATCGATCAGAAAGGACGACGGGTAGGCACGTACCTTGTACAAGGAGCTGACGATTTCGTCGTCGCCCTCGCCGTTTTCGAGCATGGTGTAGGTGAGACCCTTTTCCTCGATGAAGGTGGTCGCGCGTTCGGTGTCGCGTTTGCCGTCGACGGCGATGATTTCGAAACCCTGATCCTGGTACTTTTCATACAGCGGTTGCAGGCGTGGCAACTCCACGCGACAGCCGCCTCACGTGGGGAACCAGAACGCCAGCAGGGTCACCTTGCCGTTGGCCTCCGAGAGGCTCCGGGGGTTGCCCTCGTAGTCGAGGAGCTCGAAATCGTCGGCGTTTTTCGCGAGCCTGTTTCGGGTGGACCACAGAAACTCATCGAATCCGCCGTCGCTACCGTTCTTGGCCACATATGCTTCGCGCAGATAGGGTTCCGCCGCAGAGCCGTTCTCGCCGAACAGGGTCTCCATACCCAGCAGTTCGACGGCGCGGTCAGCGTCGCCCTCGGTCAACGCAGCCCGTCCCCAGTACAAGTACAGCGGTGTGTTGGGCACTCCGAGATAGGAGACACTACCCACCGCCTCAGCCTCGGCGAAGCGCGTCATCGCAAGCTCCGGATCGCCGAGGTTGAATACCGCCCACGCGTTCGTGGCGAGAGAGGAGGCCCGCCGGTACTGCACGCGGGTTGCGATCTCTTGGTCGGTGAATTCACGGTCGGGGTAGTCCAGTCGGTATTGCTCGGGGGTGGCCAACTCCAGCGCGGTAAGAGAGTGCTCGTCGGCCACCATCCACTCTTCAAGGTCGATCGCGGTCTCCGCAACCTGCTCGTGCTCGCTGTATGTCAACGGCCGGATGGTGCCCAGGGCCGTCGCAACCTCCGCGATGTTGAGCGGCACGTCAACCGAATCTGCAAGATTCAGCGCCTCCATGCTGACCTCGAAGCGCCGCTCGGGATCCTGGATTTGGTTCAAGGCGGCGGAAACGACGTCCAACGCGCCCTGGGGATCATCCATCTCATGGCCACGGTAGTAAACGATCGCTCCGGCCATGGATCCGCTGTGATCGGTGTCTGGATACTGAGCAAGATATTCCTCGGCCAGCGCAACCTTCGCCTCGGCTGTTTCGGCGTCACTCCAGGCTGATCTCAAGGTATCGAAGGCCACCTCCGCGGGGTCGGGCGCCTCGTCCTGTTTCGCGCAACCGATGGCGAAGCAAACCAGCACAACCAGGGTCAGAAAGGCAGTTTTTCGTATCATGATCCCTCCTCTCAAATGAGCGCGCGGCTGCGGCGCCCTCGCGCTAGCGCAGTATACGCGTTCCCGATACGGAATTCTCGATCCACCCGCCAACCCTCGACTGCCCACAGATGCGCACGGATCAACACGGATCAACACAGATCGATCCACCTCCTCGCGGACAGGGCCTTCTGTGTAACGTGTGGCGAGTGATTCTGTAGCGTAAGCCGAACACGGATGTGGATTGAGCGGCTATAGTGCCTGTCATGCGAATCGGCGACAGATGGTACCGGACGATTTGGCCGACGGACGATGGGCTGGCGGTGGAGGTTATAGACCAGACCCTTTTGCCGCACGCGATCGTGGTCCGCCGTCTCGAACAGGTCGAAGACGCGGTGGAGGCGATTCGCAGCATGCGGGTCCGCGGGGCGCCGCTGATCGGCGCCACAGCGGCTTACGGTGTCGCACTGGCCATGATCGATGACGCCTCTGATGATAACCTGACTGCTGCTCTGGACCTGCTCTCGGAAGCCCGGCCGACCGCAGTCAACCTGCGCTGGGCCCTCGGCGAGATGATCACCGCGGTGCGACCACTGGAGGCGCCGCGGCGTGCGGCCGCGGCCTGTCATACCGCCGCCCGGATTTGCGACGAGGATGTCGATATCTGCCGTCGCATCGGCGAGCACGGGCTGTCGCTGTTACGCGCGCTTGCCGCTGGTTCGCGAGACGGGCCCCTCAACATCCTGACCCACTGCAACGCGGGGTGGTTGGCCACGGTCGACTGGGGAACCGCGCTGGCGCCGATCTACCTGGCTCATGACGCCGGGATCGAGGTCCACGTGTGGGTCGACGAGACCCGCCCGCGAAACCAGGGCGCTGCGCTCACCGCCTTCGAGTTGGGCGCCCACGGCGTGCCGTACACCCTGATCGCGGACAACGCCGGCGGCCACCTGATGCAGCGCGGGATGGTCGATCTGTGTTTGGTCGGTACCGATCGCACGACGGCTGCCGGCGACGTGGCCAACAAGATCGGCACCTATCTCAAGGCGCTCGCGGCGTCTGACAACGGGGTGCCGTTTTACGTCGCACTTCCCTCGACCTCCATCGATTGGACAATTCGAGACGGGGTCGCCGACATCCCGATCGAGGAGCGCCAAAGAGAGGAAATGATCTGGGTGTCCGGGCGCACCAAAGAGGGCGAAATCGCCGCCGTCGAGATCGCACCGAGCGGTTGCCGGGCCGGAAACTGGGCCTTCGACGTGACACCTTCGAGGTTGGTGACCGGCCTCATAACCGAGCGAGGCGTGTGCAAGGCTTCGGCTGACGGGCTCCGGACGCTGTTTCCGGAGCGCGGAGAGGTTGATCATCATGGGCGATGATGCGAAATCAACGATTCGTGGAAGGGGCCTGCGTCTGTCCACGGCGGTGCTGCTTCTACTGCTGAATCCAATGACCGGGTGTAGGACCGGGGTCGAGCACCGGGATCCGTGGACACCGGGTTGGGACGTCGATCGCGCCGAGGTGATCCGGTGGCGCGCGGACGAGCCGTCGTTCGATCAGGGTTTTGCTCTCGAAGCCTCCGGTCTCGCGGCATCGCGGCGATACCTCTACCTGACGTCAGAGAAATATGGGCGGCTGATTCTTGTCGATCCAGTGGATGGCGGCCGCGCGGTGGTCGTTCGTCTTGATTTGCCTTCGCATTCGGAGCTCGAGGGCGTGACCTTGACGGATAGAGGATTGTTGCTGTGTGACGAGGCGCACGCGACGGTCTACGAGGTGTTGTTCGCGGACGAGGCGGAGCTGGTGACCGACCCGCGTTCGGCGGTTCTCAGGGCTCGCGCGCTGCCGCTTGAGGGCGTCGCGGTCAGTGGCGGGAAGATCGGTTTCGAAGGGATCGAGGTCGACCCGGATCATCAGATGACCTACCTCCTGCTCGAACGGAGCGGCGACGATGCGGCCGGCTGCGTGTCGCGAATCTGGAGTCTGCGTCGCTCGGGGGAGGGGCTGTTGTCCGAGGCAGAGCCGCTCGACGTCGTGCTCGAGGACTGCGCGTGGCGATTGACGGGTCTGGCTTGGTCGCGCGGACGGATGCTGGCGCTCAAGACTCAGTTTCCGGGCGAACGGTACGAGGTTGTCGAGGTCGATCTTGGCAGCGGTAGGACCACGGTTTTGCTCGACCTGACGACGACCCTTCGAGCTCTCGAGGGCGAGGGCTGGAGCAACAACGTCGAGGGTCTCGCGGTTGCGGAAGATGGAACGCTGTGGTTGGTGGCCGACAACGCCGTGACCGGCGTTATAGACGATCCGTTGCCGCCGTTCGGGGATCGCAAGACCTTGCTGCTACGGATTCCGGCTTCCGGCAGTGTTCTCGGCGGGGGAGACCAGGTGGTCCGCGGGTCCGATGGGGTGCCGACGCAGCCGGCTCCACCGCAATCCGATGTACAATCAAATGGGCAATAATTACGGATCGCTTCCGCTTTACCCGGTCAACCGGATCCGGGGACGGCGGTTTCGGAGGTAAGGGTTTGACCGATCTGGCAGAGTGGCCCCCCATCGCCCTGATCGCGATGGTGTCGGTGCCGATTCTCATGCTCCTGTTGGCGGTCGTGCTCCGGGCTCTCCGCGGCTCTTCGGTGCGCGCGCAGGCGGCCGAGCGTGAGGTCAAAGAAGTCAGAGAAGAGGCGACGCGAAAGTTTCGTCGAATCGAGACCGACCTCAACTTTCTGGTCGATTTCTTCAGAGTGTTTTCAACCTTGATCGGCGAGATGCACGCCGAGCGCCAGGTGCGGATGATACCCAAGGCCCTTCTCAGGGCGATGGTCCAAATTTACCACCCTGAAGTCGCCGCGGTCCTGGTACGCCGTGGGCCGGTCACCGGGAGTCCAACAGAGGAGACACGGTTGTCGGTGGCCGCCCTGCACTCGACCCGTGGAGCGCTCAAGGTCGGCATGGAGTTCAAGGTCGGTGAAGGACAGGTCGGCATCGTCGCCGAGCGCGGCCACGTGATGGTGCGAAAGGATTTCGAGGACGATCAGCTTTGGAGCTATGAACGTTCCCGGGTCACGACCGAGCCCAAGTACGACATCATCGCGCCGATGATTGCCGGCGGTGAGACGCTCGGCGTGCTCGCCATCGCCCGCCCCGATCGCCACCACGACAGCGAGCGTGACGTCCTCGAGATGATCGCGCGCATCGGTGCCCTGACGTGGAAAAATGTACAGGCCTACCGCGAGAAAGAGGTCGAGGCCGAGGTCGACAAGCTGACCAAGATCTTCAACAAGGGCGCCCTGCTGCGCCGACTCGGGTTGGCCCTCCACGAGGCGCGCACAAACGGCGGAAAGGCCGCGGTGTTCATCTTCGACCTCGACAACTTCAAGATCTACAACGACACTAATGGCCACCTCGCCGGTGACCGCCTACTTTCGAAGCTGGCGGAGTTGGTGAAGGACACGGTGCGTGCCGACGATGTCTTCGGCAGATTCGGGGGTGAGGAGTTCCTCCTCGTCATGCCGAACCGCACCGGAGCGCAGGCGATGACAGCCGCAGGGATGGTCCGAAAACGGATCGAAGAGTACCCGTTCGAAGGCGGAGCCACGCAACCGCTCGGCCGGGTGACGATCTCAGGGGGCGTGGCTGTGTTTCCCGACGACGCTTCCGAGCAGGTCGAGCTCATGCAGGCGGCTGACAACGCTCTCTACCGGGCCAAGACGGGTGGTCGGAACCAGGTCCATCGCGCCGAAGAGGCCGGTCTCAACCCGGTAGAGACTCGCTAACCCGCCCGCCCACTCACCCGGATACAGGGTTCACCCGCCCACCCACCCACCCGGATGCAGGATTCACCCGCCCGCCCACCCGCCCAGATTCAGGATTTAGGGCCACCCTTCGGTCAAGGGTTGGTCAAACCTCTTTCTGAGTCCTGAACACCGAAGCCCCAAGCCCCAAGCCCAGCCCTGGACGGGTGGGCGGGTGCTAGAATACCCGCCATGAAAGTTGATGTGCGGCACGTGGACGACGTCATCATTGTCGACCTCGAGGGGCGCCTCGTGATGGGCGTCGGTGATGAGCTCCTGCGCGACGTGATGAACGAGATCATCGCCGAGGACTGGAAGAAAATCATCGTCAATCTCCGTAAGGTCAGTATCATTGACAGCTCGGGGATCGGTGAGGTCGTATCCAGCTGGAAGCTCGCGCGCCGGTTCGGCGCCGCGGTCAAGCTGTTGCGGCCGGCGCCCCAGATCCAGCGTACGCTGCTCATCACCCAGCTCCTGCCGCTCCTCGAGGTCTTCGACGACGAGCCCGAGGCGGTGGCGAGCTTCGGGGTCGATTGAAACCACGAGCGGGTCATTTCGACGACCGATCGGCCCGACGCCGCGGCAACTGGGGCGTTTACCCTCATGGAGGTTCGGCGATGTTCGAGAACTTTCGCGCAGGATTCCAGATGGAGCTCGACGGCATCCGTGAGGCCGGCACCTACAAGGAGGAGCGGGTCATCTCGTCGGCGCAAAGCGCGGCCATTCGAGTGCCGCAAGGCGAGGTGCTCAACTTCTGCGCCAACAATTATCTCGGGCTTGCAGACAACCCAGAGATCATCGCCCGAGCCAAACAGGCTCTCGATGAGCGGGGATTCGGCATGGCCTCGGTGCGATTCATCTGCGGAACGCAGGACCTCCACAAGGAACTCGAAAACGTCATTACTGCTTTTAACGGCACCGATGACACGATTCTCTACTCGTCGTGCTTTGACGCCAATGCCGGTCTTTTCGAAACGATTCTGGGTCCCGAAGACGCCATCATCTCCGACCAGCTCAACCATGCGTCCATCATCGACGGAGTCCGTCTGTGCAAGGCGGAGCGATTTCGCTACGCCAACTCCAACATGGCAGAGCTCGAGGAGATTCTGCGGCAGACGCAGGACCACCGCCGTCGGCTGATCGCCACCGACGGCGTGTTCTCGATGGACGGATATCTGGTCAAGCTCGACCAGATCTGCGACCTGGCCGAGCGCTACGACGTCATGGTGATGGTGGATGACTCTCACGCCACCGGCTATGTCGGAAAGACCGGGCGAGGCACTCCCGAACACTGTGGTGTGGAGGGCCGAGTCGATGTCATCACCTCGACCCTGGGCAAGGCCCTCGGCGGCGCGTCCGGGGGCTACACGACGGGCCGCCGGGAGATCATCGACCTGCTGCGCCAACGCTCGCGGCCGTATCTCTTTTCGAACACGCTGACACCGGCCCTGGCGGCGGCCGGCATCGAGGTCTTCCGCATGCTGTCGGAAACCACTGCGCTGCGCGAAAAGCTGATGGACAACACCCGGTACTTCCGCGACAAGTTGTCGAAGGTCGGCTACGACCTGCTCGAAGGGCAGACGGCGATCGTGCCGGTGATGTTGTACGACGCCAAGCTCGCCACCGATGTCGCCAACGCAATGCTCGACGAGGGGATCTACGTCATCGGGTTTTCCTTCCCGGTGGTTCCCGAGGGCCAGGCGCGGATCCGGGTTCAGATATCGGCGGCGCACGAGCGCGAGCACCTCGATCGAGCGGTCGCGGCTTTCGATGCCGTGGGCAGGCGTCTGGGTGTGATCTGAGGAGCGAATGGAGGTCCTTTCCCACGGAGAGGAATTGAGCCGAGAGCTGCGCGCCGTCGGCGACCTCAGCAAGAAGCGGCCGAAGCTCACGTTCCAATTCCTCTCCCGCCACATTCGCGGGGTTTCCGGACTGACATTGCGGGAGGGCTCGAAGTACCTGCCGGATGAGCAGCGCAAGATGCTCCTCCGTCGGCGTCGCTGATACCATCGACAAGAGTTCTCTGATGCGACGTCCATTCCTATTCGTATTCCTGACCGTGGCTGTTGTGCCGCCGTGCCTTTCGGCCGATGCGGCCGAGCCCTGGATCATCAACTCCGACGTGGTGATCACCGAACCTATGGACGTGGACGACATCATCGTCCTTGGCAACGGTTCGCTGACGGTCCGGGACCTACCGGAGCCCGGGCTGCGGGTCACGGGCAATGCGTGGGCCCTTGGCAACGCTTCGATCCGCCTCGAAAACTCGGTCATTCAATTCATGAGCACCTATCACGGACAGTTCGCGCTCGCCGGCATCGAAAACACGACCATTGAAGTTGTGGGCTGCGACTATCGGATCCCGAGCCAGGTCCAACACGCGCTGATCGTTTTCGGCGATGCGGAGCTGGTGGTCGAGGACACCGACTTCGGAGACGTCCAGCTGATTTCCGCCGGCAACGCGAAACTGGTCGCGAGCCGTCTGAATGGCAACTTCGAGGTGCTGGTTCAGGACGACTCGACGATGGAGCTTGCCGACATCCCCCGCGAGCCGGACGAAGGCCGGATTTGGGTGTGGGTGGAGTTCCCTGCCGGCTCGGTCGCGGAGTACACACCGCCGATGCCGGGATTCGTGTCCCACTGGAGCTTTCCGCCGCCCAATTCTACGGGCATCAACCAAAGCGTTGTGGTAGATCGTTGTGAGGTGATGTTGTGGCCGATGCAGGTGAGGGAAGGCAGTCGCTTGACCCTGCGCGATATCCCGGAGAGCAACTGGGTCGTGGTCGGGCTCTTTCTATCGGAGGCGGTCTCCATCGACAATCTGATCAACGGGCAGTACCTATGCTTCGACCCAGCTCGTCTTCAACCAGGAGATCAACCTGGTCAACGCCTCGATTGACACCTGGAATCTCTATCCCCGGCTCGACGCGAGGATTCTGGTGCGCGATTCCGTGCTCGGAGAGATCCTGAGTTTCGGTCGTTCGCGGGTGAGCGTCGAGAGGACGACTATCGACGGAAGTGGCGGGTTCCTCGGCGCTCGTGATCGATCGCAGATCGTCCTCTCGGACTCGACAGTCACCTGCACGATCGAGGCCGCCAACGACAGCACCATCGAGCTCCACGACAGCGTCGTCGACCCATACCCGCAGGATCCGACCGGCTCATTCACCCGCTTCGGCGCCTACGATCGTGGCCGACTGTTTGCGGATCAGACCCCGGTGAACACCACCCCGGCGCTCGGTGGTGACGGCGTCATCGCCGTGAGCTTTATCGTGAATCCGCCCGACAGCCCGCCGGCGATACCGGCATCGTTGTTCGGTTCGGTCGGTCTGTTCAGCCTCGGCGGCGGACCGGTGCTCGAGGGCTGGCGGCTCGAGGCAATTCCCCGTCGTGCCGGCCATGCGGTGCCGATCGCGGAGGGCGACAGCAATGTCGAGGAGGCTGAAATCGCGGTCTGGTCCGACTCTGATCCTGGGTTTGATCAAATGCTGCGCACGATTCTCCTTGACTCATGGGGACGGACCTTGGTGGGGAGGGTCTGGGTCCTCGGCAACGGGCCACGCGCCCACGAAGGCGGTGGCCGGCGTTTGCCCTGACCCGTTTTTTCACCGGGCGTTTGCTGCGAACAAGCCGTAATCCAACTGTGTCAGATAGACGTCCAGCTGCGGCAGAGAGTCGGTGAGGTCTGGGGGCTAGCGTTTGCGCGCCGCGAAGATCAGTCCGACGCCCCAGGGGACTCCGTCAAAGAGGCGGTCGAGACTGAAGACTCGAACGCACGAAGGCGACCAGCCGACGGTTCCGACCAAGACTTGAAACCGTACTCAGCGTGGGATCGCTCTCAACGGCGCCATCGTGTCGGAGACGGCGTCGGTTGACCCGTTTGAGAAAGAAGTCGTCGTAGAGCCGAAGGATCGGCCAGCCCCACACCACGACTTCGGGATCGAATCCTGCGCGATCAAGCATCCTTGCCATCTCCGGCGCCGAGTAGCGCCTCAGATGACCCGCCCAGTCGTCCCATTCCGACCACTGTTGCGGGCCCGCAGGGACGGTACCAACCAACCAGCCATCACGCGAGAGGACCCTCGAGAACTCTGAGACTGCGATCTCGTGGCCGGGGATGTGCTCCAGGGTTTCGGCGCTGGTGACACTCTCAAATGTCCAGTCGGCGAATGGCAGTCGGGTGACGTCGGCGACGACCGGCAGTACGCGATCATCGAGACCCGATGCCTCGGCTCGCCGGCGCAAGACGCGGAGAGACAATGGCGACAGGTCCGCAGCCACCACCAGCCGGCCCTCGCGAGCGAGCGTCAGCGACAAAGACCCGACCCCGGCCGCGCACTCGAGGTGGCGACCCGAGTCCGGAGAAACCTCGTGCAGACGTCGCACCAACCGTCCCTCCCGGTGCGCGTGCCGCGGCCCGAAGAACTCCGGATCGGCGCCCCATTCGGCCTTGCCCATGTCGCGAGAATAGCAATGTCGAATGAGGAATGAGGAATTAGGAATGAGGAATCAGGAATGAGGAATTAGGAATTCCCACCCACCATCCCCGGTAACGCCTCGCCACCGGGTGGTTGGGCGGCATTCCTAATTCCTAATTCCTCATTCCTCATTCTCGTTCTGCTACCATTCTCAGCCGTGTCCGAGGATCTCAGCCCCGAGTGGATCAACACCGCCGAAGGGGTTCGGCTGGCGGCCGAGCTGTGTTCGGCAAATGGAAGCCTCGCTCTCGATACCGAGGCGGACTCCATGCACTCGTACTTTCACAAGGTGTGTCTGATCCAGGTGACCGCCGACGGCCGACACATGGTCATTGATCCTCTCGAGCTCGCCGCCGCCGACCTCGAACCGCTGTGGAGGGTGGTTGCCGACCCCGCCATCCCGGTCCTGATGCATGGCGCCGACTACGACATTCGGGTTGTCGACCGCGATTATGGTGCGCGAATCCACGGATTACGGGATACCCAGATCATGGCCCTGTTGTTGGGCGAGGAAAAGACCGGACTCGCCGCCCTGCTCGAGAAGGAGCTTGGAGTCCACCTCGACAAACGACACCAGCGCGCCGACTGGGGCCGGCGTCCACTGACGCCCTCGCAGGTGGCCTATGCGGCTGCCGATACCGCTCATCTCGGAGCTCTCGAGACGCGCCTCCGCGCGCGGCTCGAAGAGCTCGGTCGATGGCCGTGGGCGGAGGAGGAGTTTTTGTCCCTGGAACGCGTTCGTTTTTCGCCGTCCGAGCCCGACCCGCTGGCCTGCGAACGGATCAAGGGGGCACGAGCGCTGCGTGGCGCCGCGCGCGACCGCCTCTTCACCCTTCACGGGTGGCGCGAACACATCGCCCGGACCCTCGACGTGCCGCCGTTCAAGGTGCTCGGCAATCGTCAGCTGTTGCTGCTGGCTGAAAACCCTCCGGCTGATTCGGAAGCTCTGCGCGAGGTCGAGGGTATCGGCCCACGTGCGGTTCGTCGCTGGGGCCGCGAGCTCCTCACGGCAGTCAGTCGCCCGAGGAGGGCACCGGACCACGTGCAACCGCCGAGAACACCGAATCCGACGCCCGAGGTGCAACGCCGGCTGAAGAGCCTGCTGGCGGTCCGCGACGCACGGGCGAAGGACCTGCGTCTGCAGGAAGGGCTCCTGTGTTCCCGAAGCTGCGCGGAAACGATAGCTGGCAGACAACCCCGCTGCTCGTCTTTCGACGAACTCGAGGTCTCCGGGCTCAAGGGCTGGCGTCTCGAGGTGCTCGGAGCAGATTTTCTGATTGCGCTCGCCGAGAGCTGACAAGGCGAAACGGCGACCACCGCCGCAAGCCTTCGAAACAAGCGGGCTCGGTGTTGATCGCCCACCGCCCCTTTCTGTTAGGCTGATTTCGTGGCCAGCGAAGCCGGTGAATCATCGCGCGGGGCTCGGAGGGGCCGGTGGGAGGGTTGTCGAGCGCTGATCCTGCCGGTGCTGCTCGTGGTCGTGACCCTCGATGTGTACGCCCTGTGGTTTGTCGGGAGCGAACGAACCCTGTATCACGCCGACCAGGTGACCTACTGGTCATACTCGCAGCGGCTCTCGCAGCTGTTGGTTGCCGATCCCGTGGCGGCGATTCGCGCGGTCGGGCACTCGGTGGCCAACAATGATGTCAATCTGTTGCCGGCGTTGCCCGTGGCCTGCGTCATGGCAGTCTTCGGAGATTCGAGGCTGGCATACATCCTCTCGGTGATCAATCTCTTCGGTACGGCGACGGTCGTCATGCTGGTGTTGGCCCTGCGAAAGTTCGGGATCGGGAACCCGACGTGGGTCGCACCGCTCGTGTTCCTGCTCGTGCCGACGATCTGGCGGCCGGTTTTCTCGGGTTATCTGGGAATCGGTGGCGTGGCCCTCGCTCTTGCTGTGTTGTCGCTCGTGGTTCCCGCAGCTTCGTCTTCGAGCTCGGCGCGAACAATGGCCCTGGCTGGAGTGCTGCTTGCGGTTCTGGTGCTCTTCCGACGGTGGTGGGGCATCTGGGCGGTGGCATTCTGCGTGGTTCGTGGTGCTGGTTGCACTCTGGGACCTGGTGTCGGCCCGCGCCTGGTCGCTGCGCCGAACCGGAGCAGTTTTCGCGCGACCGGCGGTGCTTGGTATGACCACCGTGGTGAGCCTCATCGTGCTGGCAGCGCCCATCGTCGTGCAGCGGATGAAAACAGACTACGCGGATCGTTTTGCCGCCTACAGCCTCGAAGGGGCGTCGCAGCGGGCCGCTGCGGCCGTCGGTCACCTCGGAATACTCGGCCTGCTGTTGATTCTGGGTTGCGCGTGCTTCCTTCTTGCCGACCGTGTTTTCCGCCGGCCCGCGGCGGTATTGGTCCTGCTGCTGGTCCTCACCTACGCTGTCATGGTGAGCATCCAGGACCACTCTCCGCAACACTGGCATCTGTACGATCCGTCGATTCTTCTCCTGGTCGGTCTGGCGGTGGGGCGCCTGGCGCAGGAGTTTCCGGTGCGACGCTCTCCGGCAGTGTGGGCGCCGCTGGTGGTGTTGGGAGCAGTCATGACGACGGCGGTGTTCGTCCCCGGGATTCTGCACGGCGCAGGACACCTGGTTGCTGCCGTCCGACGGGTTGCGTCCACGAGCGCGGGACGACCTTGCAGAAGTTGATCGCCTGCTGAGCTTCCTCGATCGACCGTTACCAGGACGGTTCCGGTGCAGTCTATGTCCTCGCAAGCTCCGAGTTGCTCTCCGATCAGGTGCTGGCTTTCTCGAATCTCTCCCTTGGTACGGGACATCCTTCGGTGAAGGGGTTTCTTGAATCGGCGCACGTGGACCGCCGCGACGGATTTCCCCGTGGTCTGCTGTTGGCCGACGCTGTGATCGTCACCGAACCGGTTCAGATTCACTTGCGTGCGGACGATCAACGGGTGGTGGTCGAAGCAGCGCGCAGCTTTCGTGATGAAACCGACATCGCGCGCGCCTTCCAAAGGCTGCCCGTGAGCTTTGCCCTCGATGGCGGAGTTCGGGTCTTCGTTTTCGAACGGGTGCGGACGACGACTGCGGAGGAACTCGAGGGTTTCAGCTCTCGGCTGCGCGATGCCTATCCCGACCGGCCGGAAATCTTCACTCCCTGATCACTCCTCGATCCGCTCCACGTCTGCTCCGAGGTCCTTGAGCCGACGATGGAGGTTTTGATATCCCCGCTCCACCTGGCGAATGTTGTGAATCACACTCTCGCCTTCGGCCGCGAGTGCGGCGATGACCAGAGCCATGCCTGCCCGGATGTCGGGGCTCGCGAGATTCTGGCCGTGGAGTTTTGAGGGCCCGACCACGACCGCGCGGTGGGGGTCGCAGAGCACGATCCGCGCGCCCATGGCGATGAGCCGGTCGACCCAGAACAATCGGCTCTCGAACATTTTTTCGTGTATCAGGATGGTGCCTCGAGCTTGGGTCGCGAGGACCACCGAAATCGAAGTGAGGTCGGCTGGAAACGCCGGCCACGGCCCGTCGTCAATTTTTGGGATGGCGCCGTGAAAATCGTCATGTACGACGAGGTCCTGTTTGGCGGGCACGACAATGTCATCGCCGTCAACCCTCCACGAAATGCCGAGCCTGCCGTAGCAGAGCTCGGTCATGCGGTGGTGGCGTTCCGGTTCGGCGCCGACGATGCGGAGCTCGCCACCAGTGACAGCGGCGAGACCGATAAAGCTTCCAACCTCGACCGGGTCGGGCCCGATCGTGGCCTTGGCACCACCGAGATTCTGGCATCCTTCCACCTCGAGGGTATTGGTGCCGACACCCCGGATCGACGAGCCCATGGCGATGATCAGGCGGCAGAGTTCCTGTACGTGGGGTTCGGAGGCCGCATTCCTGATCGTGGTCTTTCCGCGCGCCAGAGCCGCGGCCATGACCGTGTTTTCGGTTGCCATGACGCTCATCTCGTGGAGGAAGATGTCGCTGCCGGTGAGGCCGCGTGGGGCGTGGAGGAGATAGCGATCCGGCCCGACCTCGACCTCGGCGCCGAGTGCCTGGAGGGCGTGGATATGGGAGTCGAGAGGCCGGCGGCCGATGCGATCGCCGCCGGGCCGCGGGAGCTCGGCCCGTCCATAGCGGGCAAGCAGCGGACCCGCGAGCAGGAACGATGCCCTGATTTCGCACGCCAGTCGGGCGGAAACCGGCCGCGGTCCCGCCGGCGAACCGTCAATTCTCCACACGGCCGGCGAGGTCTGCTCGACGGTGGCGCCGAGCTCGGCGAGCAGCTCGATCATGACCGCGACATCGCGGATTTGCGGCACATTGGCCAGCTCGACGGGTTCGCCGGCGAGCAAGGTCGCGGCGAGCATCGGCAGCGCGGCATTCTTGTTGCCGCCGGGGGTCAGGGTGCCGTGGATCGGCCGCCCACCATGAATCACGTAGGCGTGGTGGTCGTCGTTCGGAATGCTCATGACCCGAACATAGCACCACCTGGTGGCGTCGAGGTGCCTTCATCGAGGCAATTTCGAGGCGCGAGTGCGCAGCCGCAGAGCCGTCACAACCACGAAGACTCAAAGACACAAAGAAAAAATACAAAGGGAATTATTTTGGTGAAATCCTTCGTGGCTTTGTGTCTTTGTGGTTGCGGTTCATACGAACCGCGAGACGACATCGACCTATGATGTCTTGCAAGAGGCTCAGCTCATAGCTACTGGGGTAGAATCTCTCCTCATGGCCCGGCTCGAGCTTCACCAGCTGTCATCCGACAAGCGCGCCGGCGAGCTCGCCGCACTGCTGTCGCGGCTTCACGAGGCTCACGCCCGTGTCGTCGTGTGGGTGGCCGACGAGGGCCGGCGGCAGATTCTCGACGATTACCTGTGGACCTTCCAGAAGCTGGCCTTTCTGCCGCACCTTCTGTGGGGACCGGAGCTGGGCGAGGTGGAAGAGGGGATAGTCCTGGTCGGCGAGCCCGCCAACCCAAACCGTGCGACCGTGATGGTGGTCGGCGATGATCTTCCCCCCGGGGCATGGGCGGCCACATTTGACGAGGTCCACGATCTCATCGAACCCGGCGGGGGCGGCGACGAACGCCGGGCGCTCTGGGAGCGATGGAAAGAAGACCCGGAGGCGTACTCGAACGAGAGCCCATGAGGACGACGGAGCGGTGCACGGTTTCGATGAGACCAGGCCGGCGGCACCTCGATGGGATTGTGGGAACCTGGACGAACTTCGAGAGCACCCTCGGTTCGCTGGGCAACATAATTGAGAATCGGATGCAGTTGGCGAGAGGCGTGATGATAAAATCACGCCTGTCATCGGCAGCTGTGGCCGTTTGAAGAAGGGCTCGCGTCGAGACATCGGGTGGGCTTCGCCGGGAGCGGTGAGAGTCGACAGCGCAGGTGCACCGGCTGACAGTGTTTCGGACCGGAAGGAGGGAGCGTTGAGACCACCGAGGGTCGGCATCGTCGGCTTTGGTCCTGTGGGCTCGATTCTCGGAGCGTACCTCGTACGGAGCGGCATGAAGGTGTACGGGGTCGAACTGGCAGAGACCCGTGCGGAGCAGGTGAACCGCGACGGTCTCCAGATTCGCGGCTTCGCAGAGCTTGAGGAGAGGCCACAGGGTTGCTTCTCGAGCCTCGCCGAACTGTCCGAAGTCGAGGACCTGGCGGTCGTCTTCATCTGTACCAAGACCTGGGCTCTGCCCGATCTGTTGCCTGTCTTTGCCGAACTCCAGTGGCCAGACAAGATGCGTGTCGTGGCGGCCATGAATGGCATCGGTCCCGAGGACCTCGTCGGCGAGTACATCTCCAAGGATCGCGTGTGCAGGGGCGTCATCAACTATGCCGGCAACCAGGACCCCGACGGATGGACAACGATGAACTGGTTTCATCCGCCCAACCTTCTGGGTCCCGCCTCCGAAAGGGCCCCGACGCGGATGGGCGAGGTCGCCGAAATGCTGAGCGGTGCGGGTCTGACCACCCTCAGCGTGTCGCACTACGAAATGAAGAAGGCGGCCTTTTTCAAGACGGTTCTCAACTCCGCCCTCAACGCGCTGTGCGCGGCGCATGGTCTCACGATGGCGCGTGCGATGCACCTCAAACACACGCGCCGAATGGCACGCGTTCTGCTCCGGGAGGGCCTCACGGTGGCCGGTTTGGTCGGCTACAACTACGGTGAGGATACCCTCGATCGATGCATCGAGTACCTCGAGGGGGGAGGCGAACACTACCCCTCGATGTGGTTCGACCTGAAGGAACGCCGCCCCACCGAGATCGAGTTCATCAACGGCAAGATCGTCAAGATCGGCCACATGTTTCAGGGCGTTGATGTCGGTCACAATGCCTTTTTCACCAGCGCGATCGTGACCCAGGAGATCAGAAACGGCACTCGTGACGACGACGACATTCCGGAGTACCTGATCGACTCGTGATGCCGAGGAGGGCTTGCATGATCAACGTGGAGCGACGCGAACGGGTGGTTCATCTGGTGGTCGATGCGCCGCCGGTCAACGTGCTCGATGCTGCGATTCTGGGAGCTCTGGTCGAGCGCCTGGGTGAGCTCGCGGACGACGACTCGGTAGCAGCGGTCGTGCTGTCGGGAGAGGGCCGCTGTTTTTCGGCCGGCGCGTCGGTGGCGGAGCACAAGCAGGAGCAGGCCGATGGAATGGTGACGGGCCTCGTCGATGCGTGCCTCGCGCTGCCGGCGTTCCCGGCTCCGGTGATCGCGGCCGTCCACGGCTCCTGCCTCGGGGGCGCGATGGAGCTGATCTCTTTCTGCGACTTCGTGGTCGCCGACCCCGAAGCGGTGTTCGGGCAGCCGGAGATCAAGCTCGCGTTCTTTCCACCCGTTGCGCTCCATCAGCTGCCCCGGCTGACCGGGTATCAGAACGCGGCATACTCGATTCTTTCCGGTGAGAATCTACCCGCCGATCGGGCGCTCGCAATGGGCCTCGTGCAGAAGATCTTGCCGAGGGACGAATGGGCGGAGATCGACGCTCTATTCAACGGCCTCAGCGCCCCCGTGCTCCGGATCACCAAGCAGGCGCTTGCGAAGAGCCTGACCGAAGGCTCATCGGAAAGGCTCGACCACTTCAAGGCTCTCTTCATGTCGGAGCTCTACCGACTGGACGACGTCGCTGAAGGAATCAAGAGCTTCGAGGAGCGTCGTCCTCCCGAGTGGAAGCACAGGTAGCAATTCTCGCTGCGCGAGAATTGCGGTCAGACCTCGATCCTCCTGCGATCGAAGACCGCGACCAGGAAGAAGGTCACGAGGCTGACGATCCACGTGAGGTAGATCGGGTGGGGCAGCACCCGCCAATCGGCGGGCGCGACGAGCCACGCCGCCAGGGCGAGCATCGTGGTTGACAGGGTCCACGTAGCGGACGAGCGGCGGCACAGGCGCGGACAGTACATGGTCATCAACACCACCAGGGTGTAGGCGGTGGTCAGGGTGAGGCCCACCAACAGGGCCTTGAGGATGCCCTCGACCGCGAGGGCGAGTCCGAAGGTGACGACGCTGAGAACCGCGACCGTGACGCGGCACACCGACTGATCCCGGGCGGCGCTCAGATCGGGCGCGAAGAAGCGCTTGACGATGTCGCTCGAGACCAGGGCGGCGCTGCCGAGCAACAGGGCGGAGGCGGTGCTCACGTCCGCGGCCCACAGTCCGGCGAGGATGATGCCCGCCGCCAGCGGAGGCAGGTCCAGCACCATCCTCGGCAGGGCCTCGGCCGCCACGATGCCCGGGTGGCTTGCACCGCCGCCGCCATGCCGATGATAGCGCTGATGAAGCCGACCGGCAGGATGATGAGCCCGCCGAGCAGGTAGGCGCGGGCGGCGTGGCTCTCGTCCTTGGCCGCGAAACCGACCTGGATCACGGACTGGGTCGAGTGGGTCGTCGTGATCATCACCAGGAACCAGGCGGCGATCAGGCCAGGGCCCATCGCGAAGAGATCGAAACCGGGATGAGCCTCGGGCAGGCCGCCTCGAGCGCACCGAGGCCACCGACCCGGGCCACGCTCATGACCGCGGCGAGGACGATGCCGATGTAGATCACGATCACGTTGATCACGTTGGTCAGCCCGGCGGCCCAGAAACCGCCGATCAGCGTGATACCGACGAAGACCAGCGGCGGTGACCAGCATCCCCGTCTGCAGGGTGAAGACCCCGGGCAGCAGCGACGCGCAGGATCGCCCCGCCGGCCACGTACTGCAGGGAGGTGATCACGATCTGGATCACGAGCTGGCCGATCACCCCGAGGACACGCGCCGTCGTGCTGTAGTGGCGCTCGAAGAGCTCGGGCAGGGTCGTGATCTCGATCGGCGGTAGCGCCGCGCCGCGCCGAAGGCCGAGGACGAAGGCGCCGGCCGCCCAGGCCGCGTTGTACCAGCCGGCGGAGATGCCGACGCGTGTAGGCCCGCTCGGCGATGCCGATGGTCGACACCCCACCGACGGCGAGTCCGGCGAGCAGGGCCGCTGCCACCCAGTAGGGCAGACCTCGCCCGGCCAGCAGGTAGCCGACGATGCCGCCACCGCCCTTTGCCGTCAGCCGACGTGCCCACCCGGTGACTGCGAACAGCACCGCCACGTAGAGGGTGACGATGGTGATCGGGATCCAGCTCGTCATCTATCGGGTCAGCGTACCTTGAGGCGGACGTCGACGGCGCAGGCGCCTTCCGGCCAGGCCAGGATCGGGTTGAGGTCCATCTCGGTGATCGCGGGGAAGTCGGCGACCAGCCGAGACACCCGCAGCAGCAGGTCCTCGACCGCCTCGAGATCGACGCCCGGCTCGCCGCGTACGCCCTCGAGCATCGGGAAGCCCTTGATCGCGCGCATCAGCTCGCGGGCCTCCGGCCGGCTCAAGGGGCGCGACGCGCGAAGGCGACGTCCTGCATCACCTCGACGAAGATGCCGCCGAGGCCGAACATCACCAGGTGGCCGAGACCTGGGGATTCGGTGGCGCCGACGATGACCTCGCGTCCGGCCGGCTTCTGCTCCTGAAGGATGAAGGTCGTCTCCGCGCCGGAGAAGCGGCCCGTCATTTCGGCGATAGGCCGCGGCAAGAGCTTCGTCATTCGTCGATGCCGAGCACCACGCCGCCCTCGTCCGACTTGTGGATCACGTCGGCCGAGTCGACCTTGAGCACGCAGGGGAAGCCGACCTCGGCGGCGGCGGCTTCGAGGTCCTCCGCCCGGGTCACCGCGCGCACCTTCGGCGCCGGGATCGCCGTAGGCCGCCAGCAGCGCGAAGGCGTCCGCCTGCGGGCAGGTAGGCGTCGCTGCCCCTCGTGCCGGCCGAGGATCTCCTCGGCGGCCTCGCGATCAACCTTCAGCTCGGGCGGCGCCTCGAGTTCGCGATCCCGGAGCTCGGCGTAGCGGGCCATCGCGGCCAGGGCGCGCGCGCCGTCCTCGGCGAACTCGTAGACCGGCAGGTCCGACTGCCCGCAGCTTGTCGATCAGGCCGTAGAACTCCGAGTAGGTCTCGACCACCACCACCACCGGCTTGTCGGAGGTGTCGGTGGCCTCCTTGATGCGGCGCGCGATGGCGTCGGTGTCGGTGAAGGGCGCGGTGACGAAGAAGACCAGCACCATGTCGGTGCCCTCCTCCTTGAGCAGCGTGTCGACCGCCGCGTGAGTAGTGGTCCGGCGTTGGCGGTGGCGACCACGTCGACCGGGTTGCCGAGGCTGGCCTCGGCGTACAGGCTCTCGGCGAGCTTCGCCCGGCCCTTCTCCGACCAGGTGGCGAGCTCGAGGCCGTGGTCGACCGCCTCGTCCACCGCCTGGATGCCGGGGCCGCCGGTGTTGGTGATCATGCCGATGCGCTTGCCGCGCGGCGGCTCCTGGGTGGAGAAGGCGATCGCCGCCTTGATCATCTCGTCGGTGTCGTGGAACTCCACCACGCCGGCCTTCTCGGTACATGGCCGTGGCCATCGCGCGCCTGGTCGACCAGCGTGCCGGTGTGCGAGGAGACCGCCACCGAGCCCTCGCGGGTGCGGCCGGCCTTGATCGCCAGGATCGGCTTGTGCGGCGTGATCTTCGACGCCACCTCGAGAAAGGCGGCCGGGTCCTTGAAGCTCTCGATCTGCATCATGATCGACGCGGGTGCCCTCGTCCTGGCCGTAGTAGTCGAGGATCTCGGGCATGGTCAGATCGCACTCGTTGCCGTAGGAGCAGTACATGCGGTGGCCGAGGCCGACGTTGTGCAGGTGCAGCTTGAGCATCTCGCCCATGCCGCCGCCCTGGGCGATGATCGAGATGTTGCCCGGCTTCATCGGCACGAAGGTGAAGTTGGCGTAGACCGAGATCTCGGGGTCGGCGTTCTGGATGCCCTGGGAGTTGGGCCCGAAGATGCGCATGCCGTAGCTGTGGGCCAGCTCGACCATCTCGCGCTCGCGCTTGATGCCCTCCTCGCCGACCTCCTTGAAGCCGGCGGTGTGGACGATGGCGAACTTGACGCCCTTCTTGCCGCACTCCTCGATGACTGCCGGCACCAGGCTGTACTTGACCGAGATGTTGACCAGGTCGATCTCGTCCGGCACGTCGAGCACCGACTTGAAGGCCTTGAAGCGCGGATGTGGCCGCCCTTGGGGTTGATCGGGAAGATCGGCCCCTTGAAGCCGTAGGTCGACAGATTCTTGATGACGATGTGGCCGATGGAGTAGGGGTTGGTCGAGGCGCCGACGACGGCGACCGCCCGCGGTTTGAAGAGACCGTCAAGCATCGCTTTCCTCTCTGCTCGTCGGTCGCGCCAGCGCGGTCAGGGCCGCGCCGAGAGCGCCCGTGAACTGCGGGTGGGGGGCACCTTCACCTCCCCGCCCAGCTTTTCCGCGAGGATCTCGGCGATGGTCGGATTGTGGGCGACGACGCCGCCGGTGAGCACCACCTCGCCGTCGAGTGGGTCCATCTCCGCGACCCGGCTGACGACCGATGCGAAGGCGCCGCGGACGAGGCCGGCCACGGGCTCGCCACGGCGGAGGTGGGAGAGGATCTCGGTCTTGGCGAAGACCGTGCAGAAGCTGTTCAGCCGCACTGCCTCGTCGGTGCTGCTGCGCCAGTGCCTCGAGCTCATCCAGCGCGATGTCGAGACGGAGCGCGATCTCCTCGAGGAAGGCCCCGGTGCCCGCCGCGCACTTGCGGTTCATCTTGAAGTCGACCCGGCGACCGTCGTCGTCGAGGCGGATGATCTTGTTGTCCTGACCGCCGATGTCGACGATCGTGATGGCGCGATGGGAAGTGGTGGTAGCAGCCGACGCCGTGGCAGTGGAGCTCGGTGCGAGCGTCGTCGGCGAAGTCGACGTTGCGGCGGCCGTAGCCGGTGGACACCGTGCGGCGGACCCGGCCTTCCTCGGCGCCCGCGTCATCGAGCGCATCCGCGAGGCAGGCGCGCGGCGGTCGCCGCGTAGTCCACGCCCGACCGCCGGATGGAGCGGCCGCGGACCTCGCGATCCTGGTCGAGGAGGACCAACTTGGTGGCCGAAGCGCCGACGTCGACGCCGCAGTAGAGCGGATCGCCGGAACGATCTCTCACTATGCGTGCTGCTCCTCGAGCTGTTCCACCAACGCCTCGAACTGGGTCCGGGCCTGCTCCTCCGAATAAAGACGCAGATCGTTGAGGTCGCCGTCGATGACCACGAAGGGGTCCCGATCTGCTCGCGGAGGCGCAGCGGCAGGCCGTAGCGGTTGTTGGAGTTGTTGGGGCAGGTCTTGGCGTCGTGGTAGATGATCCCGTCGATGGCGTAGTCGCGAACCATCCCCTCCAGGTAGCTCTGCTTGAACTCCTCCGAGCGGACGATGAAGAGCTCGGTGTAGGCGCGGGCCATGCCCTCGAAGGGGTCCTCGTGACTCGAGGGCCTCGAAGATCCAGCTGTTGCAGTAGGTGGAGGCCACCACGCAGGCCCGGTGGCCGGCGAACTGCTCGGCGTTGTCACGCAGCTTGCCCCAAACCGGCATGCCCTCCCAGTAGAAGCGGAGCTTCTCGTCGTCGACCGCTCCCACGCCCTCGGCGATCCGCTCCTCGAGCTCGGCCACCAGCACCTCGTAGTAGCGCTCGGCGCGCTCGTCGCCGCGCAGCACCACCGCCGGGCCCATGTGGATCGTGCCGTCGAAGAAGGTGATCGGCGAGGGCTGGTGCTCGGCCAGCCGGAGGACCTTGGCGCCACAGCAGGGTGCAGCGGTGGGACGAGGCCACGACCTCGCGCAGGCGGTCGATGTCGAAATTTCGGCCCGAGATCTCCTCGAGGTGCGGGATCAGGTCCTTGTGCTGCTGGACGAGGCCATCGACGATCGCGGCATCGAGTTCGTCGACCGAGCGAGGCGTCTGGATCCCGAGCATCGGCACCTCCCACTCGCGCTGGTAGAAGGCGAACCAGTCCTGGACATCGCGGCACTGGTTGGTGTTGTAGACCAGGACGTCCGGCTTCGGCACCGACTCCATGCCGAAGGCGTGGGTCAGCGGGGTGGACTTGCTCAGGTATGAGCCGACGTCGCTCGTCAGGTAGGAGCAGATTTCCGGCGAGTAGCCGGCCGCGGTGGCCGCCGGAATCAGATCGGCCGCCATCCGCGACGAGCCCAGCAGCGCGCCGTGGTTCTCAGGGAAGTACACCAGGAAGCCGAACGACCGCAGCAGCTCGGCCGGACCGACGCTGGTGCACCACGCGACCTTCTTCGAGCCCGTCCGCGAAGCCTCGTCGAGCTCGCCGAAGTACTCCGCCATGACCTCGCGCATCGCTCCCGTGGCGCGGATCTTTTTGATGGCGCTCTTCTCCTGGTTCATATGCCCTCCCAGTGGGGTTCAAAGAGATTGTAGCGCTGTTCGGTGGGTCATCTGCGCCAATGTGGCCTAGACACCGGCGGCATCATGGGTCTATCAGCGCTGATCGGCCGTGAGAGGGTCTTCGGCTGGGCTTCCTGACCGAGCTTCTGCCGCTTTCGCGCCGATTCGGAATCCCATGGGAGCGAGGAGCAACCCTGCGAATGCCACCACACTACCACCCCGCGCGATATGGTCGAACGCCATCTGCGTTCCGCCCTCGATCCAGCGCTCGGACTGGGCGACGCTCACCGAGTACCAGACAAAGAAAGCCCTGGCGCCGTAAGCCGTGATCAGTCCGACGAGGGCGTGACGCCACCACTGTGATCCCCCCCGGGCCAGTAAGCTGGAGGCGAAGACGTCGAAAAACACGCCGAGGGCGGCGATTCCCAGGAGATGGCAGTAGTTGGTGGATGGACCGGCGAACTTGAAGGCGGCGGCGATGAAGCCGATGACGGTGGACGATCCGATCTTGTTCCAAACGCCCCTGCCGATGCTCAGGAGCAAGATGGCCCAGGCCGCCAACCAGATCGACGCCCCTCCGATACCGAAGTCGGTCAGCACGTCCTTGCCGAAGAGCTCTGCCACTCCCCAGACCGAGCCGAGCACCAGAACCAACAGGATGTTCTTCGTCGTGATCACGGCGCCTCCCACTCACCAGGCCAGCGGACGGGTGGTCGTTGTTGCTTCGGCGAAAGATGATTGAACTGACCTCGCCCAATATATCATTCGAGCAGACCAGCACTCATCGGTGGGGGACCCCCTGCGAGGGTATCGAATAGACTGGTAGCGCTGACCCCGAAGGAGGATCTTTGACGGATCGAAACCAGCCCTATCGACCCAGGATGTCGCAGGCGGGGAGGGCCCCCACCCACGCAGTCACGGCGGTCGACGAGCGTGGCCGGGTGCGGGACGTGTCGGTTGCCGGCGAGCTGCCGTTGACCCTGGTGGTCGATGACCGCGAGATCGTGACCCTGATGACCCTGGGCACCCATCCCGAAGCGCTGGCGCTCGGTTTCCTGCGCAACCAACGCCTGATCGATGAGCTCGAGGAGATCGTCTCGGTGGAGGTCGACTGGGGCGAGGAGTGGGTGCGGGTTGCGACTCGGGACGGCAGGGGTCTGCGCGATCAGGAGGCCAAGCTCGGCGGGCGAACGGTGACCACCGGTTGCGGACAAGGGACCGTTTTTGCCCATACCCTGGATGAGCTCTATGCCGCCAAGCTGCCGAAGGTGAGAATCAACCGCTCCACGGTGCCGGCGCTGCTGCGCGAGGTTGGCCGTTACAACGAGGTCTACCGTAGTGCTGGAGCGGTGCACGGGTGTGCGCTGTGTGCGGGTGCCGAAGTTCTGCTGTTTACCGAGGACGTGGGTCGGCACAACGCGGCGGATGCGATTTCCGGCATGATGTGGCTCGACCGGGTCGAGGGCGGGAACAAGCTCTTCTTCACCACCGGACGGCTGACCTCCGAGATCGTCATGAAAACCGCCATCATGGGGGTACCTGCCCTCATCTCCAGATCGGGCGTGACGCAGATGGGTCTCGAGCTTGCCCAGCACCTCGGGATGGTGATGATCGCCCGAGCGCGAGGCACGCAGTTCTTGGTGTACAGCGGCTCGGAAAATGTCTTCAGCGATAACGGGGACTGACTTGTATTTACGGGTGCCATTTGGTAGACTTTTTCGAGCGAGCGTTCGAACGAAAAATTGGCCGTTCAGGGGATGAAAGAGGTCCCATGGGTGCTGCCAGCCAACGACCACAGCAGACCGGAATGACCAGTGAAAAGCTGCGGGAGACGCCCGGGGCCAAGGCCGCCGAATCCGCACCGCGACGTCAAAAAACCGCGAAATACGACCGCAAGCTGGTGGAGATCCTCCGCACGGCCGCGGCGGTCTTTGCCGAGGTGGGCTTCGACCCCGCTTCCATCCGCATGGTGGCCGACCGGGCGGACATCAGCGTTGCCGGGCTCTATTACTACGTCCACTCGAAAGAAGAACTGCTCTACCTCATCCAGTATCATGTCTTCGACGGTCTCGTGAGCCGTTTCGAAACCGACAGTGCGCAGATGCTGGCTGACGGCGGCGAAGCGGCGCGGCCGGAAGCCCGGCTCTTCCGGTTCATCCACAATCACCTCGATCATTTTCTGACCGACATGGACTCCCTGACCGTGTGCACGAGGGAGCTCAGAAGACTGAACGGCGAATATCTCCAACAGGTCGAGGCCCTCCAACGCGCCTATTTCTCGCAGGCCTTCGCGATCTTCCAGGAGCTGTGCAGCAATCACGACGGAGTCGAGATGGATCCCCGCACCGCCACCCTGGCCATGTTCGGCGCCATCAACTGGGTCTCCACCTGGTACAACCCCGCCAGCGACAAGTCTGCCCGCGAGCTCGCCGGAGAGCTCGTGAATCTGTACGTCCGCGGGGTGAACCCCATTGACCCGGAGGCTGCGGATCGAATCCTCGAGACTGACCTCGAGGCAGTATCCGCGAGAAAAGACCGAGGAAGACAATGAGGTACGCAGAAACCGGGTTCAACCTGGAAGTCGATCTGACGCGAGGAAACATCGAGAGGGTGGCGACCGACCCTGAGCTGACCGATCTCTATCTCGGGGGCCTGGGCACGACCGCCAAGATTCTGTGGGATAGGGTCCCCCCCGAGACCGAGCCCTTCTCGCCCGACAATCTCCTCATCTTCAGCACCGGCCTTCTCGTCGGCACACCCGTCATCGGCTGCAATCGCACCGTCGTTGCTACATTTTCGCCTCAGACCGAGCTCATGGCATTCTCGATGATGGGCGGTTTCTGGGCGCCGGAGCTGAAGTATGCGGGCTACGACAGGGTGATCTTTCGCGGCAAATCTCCCGAGCTGGTCTACCTGTGGATCAACAACGACAAGGTCGAGATCCGCGATGCCTCCCACCTGCAGGGCAAGGGCTCCCTCGAGACTGCGGAGGCGATCCGGCAAGAGCTCGATGATCCAAAGATCGAGATCGCCTCAATCGGCCTGGCCGGCGAAAACAGGGTCTATTACGCCTCCATCGAGCAGGGCAGGTCAAGCGCCAGCCGCGGTGGCATCGGCGCCGTCATGGGAGACAAGGGTCTCAAGGCGATCGCCGTCCGAGGAACCAACGACGTCAATGTCGCCCGGCCGGCAGAGTTGATCGCGATGTGCAACGAGGTGATGGAGTACATCAAGGTGCGTAACGAGAATCCGATTCCCGGAGTGATGCCTATTCTGGCCGGGCTCGGTTCTCCTCAAGAGATGGCGATCCACGACGAAAAGTGGCACACCGAAAACTTCGCATGGGGCAACTCCCGCGAACGCCGAAAGGGCTTCTGGACCGAGGAGGTCGAGAAGAAGTGGACCGGCACCATGGAGGGCATGCGGAAGCGGCTCGTCAGCTGCCACAACTGCCCAATGAAGTGTGGAGCGACGATCTCCGTCCCTGGCCTGCCGACCTACATGATGAAATGTTTCTCCAAGCTCACCTACACGATGGCGGCGATGTCGGACCTCGAGTTTGGCCTGAGAATCGCTCAGCGCGCCACCGAATATGGTGTGGATGCGTTCTCGGCCCCACAAGTCATGGCGTTCGCCCTCGAGCTTTACGAAGCCGGCATCCTGACCGACGACGACTTTCCGGGCATGCCCTCCGATAGCGAGGGGAGATTCTTCTGGCTACTGGACCGGATCGTCCGGCGCGAGGGCATTGGCGATGTCCTGGCCAACGGTACCCATTGGGCGGCTGAAGCGATCGGCAAAGGCGCCCACGAGTATGCCCACAACAACATCAAGAAACACGAGCAGCTGCCACTCAAGCTTGGAATGCTGAACCCCATCTATTTCCTCATGTACTCGACCGGTGAGAAGATCAACATCACCCAGATCGAAGGGAACTATCCCCAGGCGCCGTTCGCGACGAGGGAGGAGCGGGAGGAGTTCTGCAAAGACTGGGTTCAGGTCCCCGACCAGAAGTTCAAGGACTACTTCCTCAACTGGGAGCTCCGAGGAGAGAAATCGATTCCCAACTATCCGGGGATCGAGGCGACCTGTGAGATCGTCAACTGGCAGGAGCAGATGCATTACATCGATGACGCAACCGGGATGTGCGCCGGTCTGTCGTCATTTCCCCTCAAGCCTCCCTACCACATCCACAATCTACCGACCTTCATTTCGAACGCCACCGGGATAGAGCTGGACGAAGAGGGACTGACGAAGATCGCCGCGCGTATCCGCAACCTCGTGCGGTCCGTCAACATTCGCAGAGGCATGAGGAGAAAGGACGAAAAGCCGCCGGCGGACCACTGGAGAAAGCGGTTTCCCGAGCTCGAAGAGGAGCTGCTGAACGCGTATTACGCGTTCAAGGGGTGGAACGAGGAGGGCATCCCGACAGAGGAGTCGCTGCGCGGGCTCTCCCTGGACTTTGTGGCCGAAGATTTTCTCCAGCGGGGCATCTTGCAGGACGGGGAATCCAGGCCCCCCGGGGCGAACACGAGCGAGGGAAGTGCATCGTGAAGGTCGAGAAGAAAAAGAAAATCGTCAAGACCATCAAGATCGACGTCGACAAGTGCAACGGGTGCCGCGCGTGCGAGGTCATCTGCTCTTCGTTCCACGCCACTCCCAGGTACAGCAGCAACAACCCCGAGCGAGCTCGCATCCGGGTGATCCACTATCCGCTCAGAGACCTCTACGTTCCGGTCTACGCGGGAGAGTACGCCGCGGCCGAATGCGCAGCCAGAGACAGGTACACGATCGACGGAAAGGAATACGACGAGTGCTCGTTCTGCAGGGCTTCCTGCCCGTCCAGGGACGTCTTCAAAGAACCCGACTCCGGACTCCCTTTGAAGTGCGACATGTGTGAGTCCGACCCGTCGCTGTCCGAGCCCATGTGTGTTCAGTGGTGCCTGGCGGACGCCCTGGTCTACGAGGAGAGGGAAGAGGAAGTGGAAGTGGTGGAGGAGCCGGAGGAAATCGAGATCGGGTTGGAAGCGATGGCCAACAAGTTCGGATGGCAGAAGATCCTCGATACCGTCGCGCGCATGTCTGAGAAGGACTGAAAGTTGCAGACAGTCGCACCCTTCGCGGAAGCGATCGAGGAGCTTCGAAAGGCCGGTGCGGACTCCAGCCGGCTGTGCTTCCAGTGCGGCAAGTGTGACGTCTACTGTCCGTGGAACACGGTCAGAGATTTCAGCATCCGCAAGATCATCCGGGAGGCCACCTTCGGCCTGACCGAGATTGAAGGCGACGATATCTGGCGCTGCACAACCTGCGGGTCCTGCCCGTCGGTCTGCCCGCGAGGCGTCGGCCAGATCGAAATCGGGGTGGCCGTCCGACGGGTCGCTGCGCAGTACGGAATGTTTCCCGAGTCCGTCGCGGCCGTGCGCAACGCCCGCGCGAGCCTGGTTGCCGAAGGCAATCCATTGAACGCACAGCGGAAAGCGAGAGCCGATTGGGCCGACGGGCTCTCCGTGAGCCCGTTCGCCGAAGAGATGGATTATCTCTATTTTGTCGGCTGCTATTTCGCCTACGACCCGAGGTTGAAGAAGGTCGCCGTTTCCACCACCAAGATTCTCAACACGGCGGGGGTCAGTTTCGGGATCCTGGGCAGTGAGGAAAGCTGCTGCGGCGAGAGCATTCGCAAGACGGGAGGAGAACAGGAATTCAAAGACCTGGCCAAGGGGAACATCAAGAACTTCATCGATCGCGGGGTGAGGAAGATCATCGTTTCCTCGCCGCACTGTCTCCACACCTTCAAAAACGAGTATCCCGAGTTCATGGTGAACTTCGAGGTCGTCCATGTCTCCCAGCTTCTGGCCGAGCTGATCGAGGAGGGCCGGCTCGAACTCGACGGAGAGTTCACCAAGAGGGTGACCTACCACGATCCGTGCTACCTGGGTCGACACAACGGGGTCTACGACGCGCCGAGAAAGGTTCTGCACGAGGTGCCCGGCGCCGAGTTGGTCGAAATGGCCGCCTCGCGCCGGGACAGCCTGTGTTGTGGCGGAGGCGGCGGCAGGATCTGGATGGAAACGCCCAAGAGTGAACGGTTCTCCGACCTCAGAGTGCGGCAGGCCGCCGAGACCGGTGCGGATGTACTGGTGACGTCGTGCCCCTACTGCATCACGAATTTCGAAGAGAGCAGGTTGGGCATGGAGGGCGATGAGGTCCTCGAGATCAAGGACCTGACGGAGATTGTTGCCGAGGCGATCGAAGCTCGAGAAAACACGAAGGACGGCGGCAAATGAGTGCTGAGGATGTGGTTCGCCGTGCCGAGAGCGCCCTCGGAGACGTCATGGTCGTCGGTGGTGGAATCAGCGGCATTCAGGCCGCCCTCGACCTCGCCACGTCGGGTTTCAAGGTCTTTCTGGTCGAGCGGGCGCCGACCATCGGCGGCAAGATGGCCCAGCTCGACAAGACCTTCCCCACCAACGACTGCTCGATGTGCATCGAGTCTCCCAAATTCATCGAATGCGATCGCCATCCCAATATCGAGATTCTGACCTACACAGAAGTCGACGATGTCGAAGGGGAGGCCGGCGACTTCACGATCCGCCTGATCAAGAAGCCTCGATACATCTCGGAGGACAGATGTACGGGCTGTACAACCTGTGTCGAGTACTGCCCGGTCGAGATTCCCGATCCGTTCAACCAGGAGCTGTCCTCCAACAAAGCCGTCCACATCTACTTCTCGCAGGCGGTGCCGCTGGTCCCCTATATCGATGAGAGATGCATCTTCCTTGAGGAACAGAAGTGCTCTATCTGCGAGGGTGTGTGCAAGAACAAGGCGATCGACCTCCACCAGAAGCCGCAGAAGCTGACGATCAAGGTTGGGGCGGTCGTGCTGTCACCCGGATACGAGGTCTTCGATCCCAAGGTGCGGGGCGACTATGGATACGGACAGATCGAAAACGTGGTCACCAGCCTCGACTTCGAACGGCTCCTGTGTGCAACCGGGCCGCACGAAGGTGAAATTCTCCGCCCATCGGACAAAAAACATCCCCACAAAATCGCCTGGATTCACTGTGTCGGCTCCAGACAGGTTCTCGACGGCGCCAACAGCTACTGCAGCTCGGTGTGCTGCACCTACATTCAGAAACAGGTCATTCTGGCCAAGGACCATGACGCCGATACCGAGGCGACCATCTTCCACAACGACATTCGATCATACGGGAAGGACTTCGAACGCTTCTACCAGAGGGCCGAAAATCTCCCGGGAGTCAGGTTCATCAGGAGCTACGTTTCGATCGGCCGAGAGATCCCGGAAACGAAGAACGTGACGATCAGATACGCGACGGATGCGGAGGGTGTGAAGGAGGAGGAGTTCGATATGGTCGTCCTCGGCATCGGGCTTGCCCCTCCCACCAAGGTGCACCGCCTCGCCGAACAGTTCGGCATCGAGCTCAACGCCCACGGATTCTGCAAGACCAATCCCGTCAATCCCATCGAGACCACCCGGCCGGGGGTTTTCATCAGCGGCGCCTTCCAGGGGCCCATGGACATTCCCGAGTCGGTGATGTCCGCCAGTGGCACCAACGCCCTGGTCGGGGCGCTGCTGAGATCCCGGAGAGGGCGTCTCGCCAGGGAGCGGATCTACCCACCGGAACGCGATGTGTCCGGAGAGGATGTCAGGGTCGGAGTCTTTGCCTGTCATTGCGGCGCCAATATCGGAAGAGTGGTCGATATCCCTTCGCTGGTCGAGTACTCGAAGGATTTGGACAATGTCGCACACGCGGAGGAAGGCCTCTTCATCTGCTCCACCGACGCTGCGCAGCAGATCTCCGACACCATTCGGGAGAAGGGGCTCAACCGCGTGGTCGTCGCCGCGTGCACTCCGAGGACTCACGAGCCGCTGTTCCGGGACACCCTTCGTGAAGGAGGCATCAACCAGTATTTCTTCGATATGGCCAATATCCGGGAGCACTGCTCCTGGGTGCACTCCAAGCAGAAGGAAGAAGCCACCCAGAAGGCCAAGGACATCGTCCGCATGTCGGTCGCCCGCACGATCAATCTGGAACCCCTGGAGGAGTTCGATCTGCCGGTCAACAAGACCTGCCTGGTGGTCGGTGGGGGCGTGGCCGGGATGACCTCGTCACTGGACCTGGCCGAGCAGGGCTTCGAGGTCCACCTAGTGGAACGGGACTCAGAGCTGGGCGGCATGGCACGGAGGATTCAAAGCACTCTGGAAGGGCTGGATGTTCAGGCTTTCCTGAAAGACCTGGTTCGCAAGGTCTATCGGCACCCACTGGTCCACATCTCTCACGAGGCGACCATCACCGACGTCTCCGGCTATGTGGGGAATTTCGTGACCACGGTGGAATCCGAGGGCCGGGTCAAGACCATCAACCATGGCGCCGCCATTCTCGCCACGGGTGCGGCGGAGTACAAACCCACGGAGTATCTCTACGGGGAAGATCCACGGGTGCTGACCCAGCTGGAGCTGGAAGAGCGCTTGACCGAAGGCAAGGAGAGCCTGGTCGACACCGAGAGCCTGGTGATGATCCAGTGTGTCGGCTGCAGGGAGGAGAACCGCAACTACTGCGCCAGGGTGTGCTGCAGCCAGGCGATCAAGAACGCACTCAAGCTCAAGAAGATCAAGCCCGAGGTGGAGGTCTACATCCTGTTTCGGGACATGAGGACCTACGGCTTCGGCGAGGATTACTACCTCGAGGCGGCCGAACAGGACGTCAAGTTCGTCCGCTGGGAAGCGCCCGAAAAGCCCCGGGTGGAACCCGCGGTCGAGGAGGGCAGACCTGTCTTGCGGGTCACCGTCCACGACCTCATCCTCGGCCGGAACCTGGCGGTGGACGGCGATCTGGTGGTTTTATCGGCCGCCGTCATCCCCTCGGCAGGGAGTGTGGATGTTGCCCGCAAATTCAAAGTCGCCATGAACCCGGACGGCTTCTTCCAAGAGGCGCACGTCAAGCTGCGGCCGGTCGACTTCGCCGCAGACGGCGTCTTCATGTGCGGAACGAGTCACTATCCCAAGCATCTCAGCGAAACCATCGTCCAAGCGCACGGCGCCGCCGGCCGGGCGGTGACTCTTCTCTCGCAGGACACGGTGACGGCCTCCGGTTCGGTCTGCGAGGTCGATGGCGACGAGTGTGTCTCGTGTGGCGCGTGTATTTCAGCCTGTGCTTACGGCGCCATCGAGTTTCGTGAGACGGCGAAGGGAAAAAAGGCCGTGGTCAACCCGGTGCTCTGCAAGGGGGATGGTCTGTGCTGCGCGAAGTGTCCGACCAGCGCCGTGGTCCTCAAACACTTCACCGACCGGGAGGTTTTTGATCAGATCGACGCAGCCCTGGCAACCACATTGTGAGGAAGGAGGTGAATGATGGTGGCATTTGAGCACACGCCGAGGATTGTCGCCTTCCTCTGCAACTGGTGAGCGTACTCCGCTGCGGACATGTCTGGAGTTTCCAGACAAAGTTACTCACCGGAGATCAGGATCATTCGTGTGATGTGTACCGGCAGGGTGGATCTGGCGTTTATCCTGCGGGCGTTCCAGAAAGGAGCGGACGGGGTCATCATCGGTGGTTGCTGGCCGGGTGAGTGCCACTATGTGACCGAAGGGAACTTCGACGCGCTGGGCAACATGCACCTGTGCAAGAAACTTCTCAGACACATCGACCTGAACCCCGAGAGGTTGCGTCTCGAGTGGATCGCCGCATCTGAAGGAGGCCGCTTCGCCGAGGTCATGAGCGATTTTGCCGCCAAGCTGCGGGATCTGGGACCTCTTGGCCGGGAGGGGCAGATCGACCAGGCCGTGGTGGATTTCAGACTCAGGGCCCTCACGCAGCTGGTGCCCTACCTCAAGCTGGTGGAGCGGGAGAAGTTGCGAGTTCCGAGCAAATCGGAGGAGACGTACAACGAGTTCTACAACAGCGACGAGGTGAACAAGCTCTTCGATGACCTGATCGTGGACAGGCTGGCGATCAGCCAGATCCTGTTGGCTTTGCAGGAAAAACCGCTATCGACTGCAGAGATCTCAGCGATCTTGGGACTGAGCCCCTCCGAGGTTTCGAAATACATGAACAGCTCGTCGAGGCAGGGATTCGTCAGATACGATCTCGAGAAAAAGTGCTATGCACTCGCGTGACGGGACGAAACGGAGTTTGGAATTCCAGCGATGACCGACGACAGAATCAACCAGATCATCGACGACCACCAAGGCGAAACCAGCTCACTCATCCAGGTGCTGCTGGAGATTCAGAGGGAGAACCACTGGCTCCCGAAAGAGGCGCTCACGAAAGTCAGCGAAAGACTGGGAGTCCCTCTGCGTCGGATCCGACACATCGCCACCTTCTACAAGGCCTTCAGCCTGTCACCCAAAGGCCGCCATGAGGTTCATATCTGCATGGGCACCGCCTGTCATGTTCGAGGTGCGGGGCGCGTTCTCGAGAAGGTCGAGAGCGAGACCGGCATCAAACCCGGTGAAACCGACCTGGATCTGAAGTTCAGCCTCGAGACCGTCAACTGCCTCGGTTGCTGCGCCTTGGGCCCAGTGATGGAGATCGACGGAACGACGCACGGCAGGCTCTCGGCAGCCGATACGACGGATGTGCTGCAGAGATATGAGTAGATGAAGGTGATGACCCGGATCAACTCTATTGATGAGCTCGAGGAGCTGAGACAGCGGATCGTGTCCGAAAGACCACCGGACGCAAGGTACATCACGGTCTGTGCCGGCACCGGGTGTCTGGCCTCCGGTGCGCGGGACGTCGTCGCGGCGTTCAACCGGGAAATCGAAGCTCAAGGCCTCGAGGTCGAACTGGGTTTCAGGAGCACGGGTTGTCACGGATTCTGTGAGAAGGGCCCCATCGTTGTCATCGATCCCGAGGAGATCTGCTACCTCCAGGTCGCGCCCGAAGATGTTCCCGAGATCATCCAAAAAACGATCAAGGGCAACGAGGTCATTGAGCGTCTTCTCTACGTTGACCAGAACACGGGCGAAAAAGCCATCTACGAGTCGGATATCCCGTTTTACAAGCACCAGGAACGGATGGTCTTCGGCGCCAATCGGAGGATCGACCCCAGGAGTTTCGAGGATTACCTCGCCATCGGCGGATATCAAGCGTTGCTCAAAGCGCTTTTCGAGATGACCCCGGAGCAGGTTGTCGCGGAGATCAAAGATGCCGGCCTCCGAGGTCGCGGAGGCGGGGGGTTTCCGGCCGGGGTCAAGTGGGAGATCGCCCGCAACGCCCCGGGCGAGACCAAATACGTGGTCGTCAACTGCGATGAGGGAGACCCGGGCGCTTATATGGACCGGTCGCTGATGGAGGGCAACCCGTACGGCGTGCTCGAGGGTCTGACCATCGGAGCGTATGCCATCGGTTCCCACGAGGGCTATGTATACATTCGACAGGAGTATCCTCTGGCGTTGGCAAACCTGACCGCTGCCATCGAGGACGCCGAAAAACTTGGAATCCTCGGCACGAACATCCTCGGCTCCGGATTCGATTTCCGGGTCAAGGTGCACCGCGGAGCCGGCGCCTTCGTCTGTGGTGAAGAGACGGCTCTCCTCCTTTCTTTGCAGGGCGAGGTCGGTGAACCGAGGCCGCGGCCGCCCTACCCTGCGGTGCAAGGGCTGTGGGGTAAACCGACGAACATCAACAATGTGGAGACGTGGGCAAACGTCCCCTTGATCATCAACGGCGGGGCCGGCGCCTTCGCCTCGATCGGCACCGAGGAAAGCAAGGGCACGAAGATCTTCTCCCTGGTCGGCAAGATCGCCAACACCGGTCTCGTCGAAGTTCCCATGGGCATCAGCTTGAGAGATGTCATCTACAAGATCGGCGGCGGCATTCCCGGGGGCAAGAAGTTCAAGGCAGTGCAGACCGGGGGCCCGTCTGGAGGTTGCATTCCCGAGAAAAGGTTGGATCTGGAGGTCGATTTTGACGAGTTGACCAAGGCCGGTTCGATGATGGGTTCGGGTGGGATGATCGTCATGGATGAAGAGACCTGCATGGTCGACGTGGCCAGGTACTTCATCGACTTCCTCACCGATGAATCCTGTGGCAAGTGCGTTCCCTGCCGTGAGGGCCTGCGGCAGATGCAACGGATCCTCACGAAGATCACCGAGGGAAGGGGAGAAGAGAGCGATATCGAGATCCTGGAGGAGCTTGCCGAGACTGCACGAGAGGCTTCGCTGTGTGCCCTGGGCAAGACCGCCCCTAACCCTTTCCTGAGCACCTTTCGCTACTTCAGAGAAGAGTACGAAGCACACATCAGGGAAAAGAAATGCCCGGCTTTGTCCTGCAGACGATTGGTTTCGTACTACATCGAGCCCGAGAAGTGCAAGGCGTGTCTGATCTGCCTCAAGGAATGCCCCGCCGGGGCGATCGATGGTGCGAAGAAAACAATCCACATCATCGACCAGGAGAAGTGCGATGCGTGCGGCATCTGCTTCGAGGTCTGCCCCTCGCGCTTTGAAGCGGTGAAGCGATTTTCGGGTGAGCCTGTTCCTCCTCCCATCGCGGAAGAACAAAGAGCGGTCGTCAGAGAGAGCAAACGACAATGACTGATATTCGGATGATGATCGACGGTCAAGAGGTCATGGCAGCGGAGGGGATGACCGTTCTCGAGGCTGCCCGAGGTGCGGGAATACCGATCCCGACCCTGTGTCACCACGACAAACTGCAGCCCTACGGCGGGTGCCGGCTTTGCATCGTCGAGGCAGAGAATCAAGGTGGAAAGTCCATCGTTGCGTCCTGTGTTTATCAGACGGAGGATGGACTGGTCATCCGCACGAGATCCGACAAGATCGACCGAATCCGCAGAAGCATCCTCGAGCTCCTGCTGGCTCACGCTCCGGATTCTCCGCCGCTGCAGGAGTTGGCCCAAGAGTACGGAGCGGACAAGGCCAAGTTCGAGCAGGAAGCTTCATTCTGCGTTCACTGCGGTCTCTGTGTGCGCTACTGCGCCGAGATCAAGGAGAAGCACGCCGTTGGATTCATCGAACGTGGAATCAGAAAGGAAATCAGCTTCCTCCCGGAGATTGCCGCCGCCGCGTGCAACGACTGCAAGGAGTGCTTCCCGCTTTGCCCGACCTCCTACCTCCAGGCGGCCTTCGTGCTCGTCGAGTCGTTGGCATTCCCCCGCGGAAAGGCGACCCGAGTGTGATTGAAGACGTTGCGATTTCCGGAAGCGCCATGAGGGCCGTCGAGGACTCCCTGCAGGAGCACGTACAACGCGAAGAAAGCGCAGCCGATCAGGGCAACCGAACAGTCGACAGCCTGTGGGGTCACCTCTGCAGAACCGCCGTGATCGCCGAGCAGCTCGGTCGCACCGAAGGCCTCGATCCCTCCACCTGTCGCCTTGGAGCGCTGTTTCACGATGCCGGCAAGTTCAACAAAGGCCAGCGGTATGGGGACTCGGAACCGGAGGAAAAACGCTCCGTCGAGGTCCTCGGCCGGTTGGCGCAGACTCACGGCATCCCCGAAAGCCAGGTCGCGGAGATCAGCGAAGCGATCCTGCAGCTCTATCGGTGCGATCCCGAGCCTACCCCTCTGGCCAGGGTGCTCTTCGACGCGGACAACCTGGAAAAGCTCGGATACCTGGGGGCCGCCAACTTCTTCGTCAAACGCGGTCTTCGGGGCCAGGGCATTTCATCTGAATTCATGGTCCAGTTCACCGTCGAGCTGACCTACGCGCGACACGCCGTGGGGTGCATGCAGACCGAATCGGGGCGAGACTGGGCGCGACGCAGGGCTCCCCAGACACAGAGCTTCTTCAGATCACTTCTCGACCAGCTGCGTGAGGACGGCCTGGCCGATCTGGTCGTCAAGGAGCTCGACCTCGACGGTTTCATGATCGACGCGGTCGTCCCAACGGCCTGCAGCTGCGGCCATGCCCTGGTTCCCGAGATCCGGCAGGACGAAGGCATCAAATGCCAAAAGATCCACCTGGTTCATGCTTGTCGCGACTGCGGTGAGCGATACGAGGTCCGCTTCTGCCGGCCCCGGTTGGCCGACCCGGATGCGGACTGAGCGGCGGATGCCGTTCTCAAGGGTCGCCTCGTCAGCCTCGTCAGCGATGCTCAGCTCTTCAAGGCTTGTCGGGCCAGAGGTCCACGCGGATGCTGTCGTGGAGCTGCTGCAGGGTGCGAAGGTGAGAGCCTTCCCAGTCGGAGAGGAAGCGATAGAAACCGCCGATCTGAGGATCCGTCGCCTCGCGCGCCGCGGTGTCGAAGAAGGCGACGGCGTTCGTCTCGAGCTGGATTCCGATCGAAAGCGCACCGAGTTCGGAGATACCACCCTGCGCCTGCTCCTTGAAGCTCTCAGTGAAGATCTTGGAGGAGAATTCCCCCAGGTCGGGGTCGCGGGGATCAAATTGAAAACTCCTCGCGCCGTGCTCCTCGTAGCGTTTCATCACGGCCATGATGTAGGCCTTGTGCTCGGTTTCGTCCCGGGCGAGCCTTTCGAAGAGCTTGCGGACAGCCGGCTTCGTTGCGGCCTTCAAGGCCATCGAGTAGAAGGTGAAACCGTCCACCTCGACCTGGAAGGCCTTTCTCAGGACGTCGCTGATCGCGTCGAAATCTGTTTTCATTGTTCCCTCTTGAGGAGAAGTCTACCATCGCGCTTGCGGGCGTTGCGAGATCCGTTGTAAGGTGCTTCGTGTCCGTCAAAATTACCCGGAATGAGAGAAACTCAGCTGCGAGCCGTACCGAATCTCAAGTTCGAAGGCTCAGACTCCTCATTCGTTCATCAGGTTTCCACGGGCACTGAAGGGGGGATGGATGAAGCGATCTGATGTGAAACGCATCGCTGTGATGGGCCTTGGCAAGATGGGTGTGGACTGGGTCGCGAATCTGCTCGAGGGCGGCTACGAAGTTGTCGGCTTCGACGCGATCGCCGCGGCGCGGGAACGCGCGCCGGGCGCGTTGGCCAAGGGCCTGGCGTGGATCGCCAAGAAGCGCCATCCTGAAGAGTCGGACTTCGTTGACGAGGCGACGGCTCGGTTCCGCATCGTCGACTCGGAGGATGCCTTTGCGGCCGAGCTCGAAAACTGTCAGGTCCTGCTCGAGGTCATCTTCGAGGATCTCGATCTCAAGTGCGAGGTTCTGGCGGGGGTCGCACCGCGGCTCCCCGATGGCGGCATGATATGGACCAACACCTCGTCCCTGAGCGTCCACACCATGGGTGTGGCGTCGGGTCGGGCCGACCGCTTCGTGGGCACCCATGGCATGAACCCGGTGTATCAGATGCCGGCGGTCGAGGTCGTGCGGCACCGGGATCTTGCCGACGAGACCCTTGCCCTGACCCTCGAGATCCTCGAGGGCATCGGCAAGAGCCCCTTCGTCGCCTCCGACGTCTCGGGCTTCTGGGTGAACAAGCACCTGGTGCCCTTCATGCTCGAGGCGATGCGCGCGCTGGAACGCGGGGAGATTACGGTCGAGGACGGCGATGTCGGTCTCAAGGGCAGCCTCGGCCACCCGCAGGGAGTGTTCAAGCTGTCGGACTTCATCGGCGCAGACACCATGTACCGGGTGTCGCTGGCGATGTACCTGCAGACCCAGGATCCGAGGCTCTATCCGCCGGCGATTCTTACCCGGATGTTCAAAAACGGCGAGCACGGGGTCAAGACGGGCAAGGGCTTTTACGAATGGGATGGGTTCAAGCCGGTCGCAGGGCGTGATTTTTCCGATTTCGTGATCACCTCGTCGGACTTTTTGCTCGAAGTGTGACGAAATGAGTTCTCAATTTTGAATTTTGAATTCTCAATTCCCGCCCAATCGGCGTTGTGCCCCCTTGAGGGTGGATGGAAAATCCGGAATCCGAAATCCCAGATCCGAAATTCCACCGGGTCGGTGGGGCCATTGAGAATTGAGAATTGAGAATTGGCGGAAGGGGGCTGCCGATGACCGCGGACATCTCCAAGTTTCCCAGGGCAAGGATCCCTTACGGCACCTGGGGTAGCAGTTTCTTTCCGGCGTGGCAGACATCCCCGTTGGCCGAGGTCAATATCGGCCAGTTCGCCGGCGAAGCCATGAGTCATATTCTCGGTCTGCGCGGGGTGCCCCAGCGCCGCCTCGAGTACCTGGTGATCGGCTCGACGATCCCCTGGCACTGGAAGTTCTGGACCGCCCCGCTGGTGGCAAGCTGCATGGGGGTGAGGATCCCCGGTTTCCACGTCGAGCAGGCCTGCGCCACCGGGCTGCAGGCCGTGGTGGTCGCGGCGGCCGAGGTCGAGGGGGGCGCCAACGACGTGGTCGGGGTCCTGACCTTCGATCGCACCAGTGACTCCCCGGTGGGAGTGTTCCCGGAGCGGAGGTCATACGAACGAACCCAGGCGCTGGGCGATGTGTGGGACAACTTCGGCTTTGACCCCTCGACCGGCAAGGCCATGATCGCCACTGCCGGCCTCGCCGCCCGAAAGTACCGCATCGACCGCCGCGAGGTCGACGAAATCACGCTGTGCCGATACGAGCAGTACTTCGAAGCCAAAGCCTCGGGCTTTCTCGATCGGGTGCTGGTGCCGCTGGAGGTGCTCAACCTGCAAGGTGGCTTGCTGGGCACTGTCGACGACGACCTCGGTGTGCGCCGGGTCTCGGCGGGCAGTCTACGCGCCATGCGCGAGCTCGACACCGGTGTCACAGCGGGCAGTCAGACCCATGCGTCAGACGGCATGGCCTGTCTGCTCGTGACCACGTCGGAGAAAGCACGCGAGCTCAGCCCGCGGCCCGAGATCGAGATCGCGCTGGTGGCCAAGGCGGAGGTGCGAACCTCGCCGAGTCTGATGCCGGAGGCACCCGCGCTAGCGGTCGTCAGACTCCTGGAGCGCAGCGGCCTCACCATGAGCGACATCGCGGTGGTCAAAAACCACAATCCATTTGCTGTGAACGACGCGATCTTCGCCAAGGTCGTCGGCCATGATTGGAGGGGGATGAACACCACCGGCTGCTCCCTGGTGTGGGGGCATCCTCAAGGACCAACGCTGACCAGGTCGCTGATCGAGGGCTTGGAGGAAGCCGTCTCGCTGGGTGGCGGTTATGTCCTTCTCTTCGGTTGCGCCGCCGGCGATGTCGGCATCGCCGCGGTCTTCGAGGTTTCGGATCGGAAAGGGGGTCGAGCGTCATGACGAACGCGATGCGACCTTCCACCCTCGAGACCCTGGGACTCGGTTCGGTCCTAGGTCTCATCCGCAACGGCCGCCTGCCGGTGTCGGCAGGGGAGCTTGTCGACCGTGTGTTCGGTGCCGCGCCTGGTCGCGGTGCATTCGTCGTCTCCGGCGCCAACGGCATCGTCGGCGCCGGCAAGACGATGCAGCTCGGCTCGCGGCTCGAGCCCTTCGGTGTGCCCATCGTGGCGCTCGACTTTCCCGGCGTGCCGGACGGTATCGGCGCCCAGTACTCCGGTCTGGTGCGCGCCTTCGGCGCCGACCGCGCCGCCGCCATCATGGGCAACGTGGTGCGCCTCGCTTACGACGGCAGCCACCTGCCGTCACAGCTCGACGCGCTCTCGCCGCGGTTCCTGCTCGAGGCGGTGCCCGAAAACCTCGAGATCAAGAGGGCTCACTACGAGGTATTCCGGGCGGCATTTCCAGAGATTGAAATCCGGTCGGTGACCTCGGGTTTCCCGCAGTCCGAGCTTGGAGTCGGCGTCGCCCACCCGGCCTTCCCGCACGAGATCAACAAGGTCTTCGAGATCGTCGAGCCGGAGCCGTCCGAGATCACACAGCTCCTGTGGGCGCTCGGCTTGATCCCGATCATGGTCAGCGACCACTGGTCGTTTGTGCTCGACGTCCTTTTCTGCGGTCTCACTCTCGCCGCGACCCGCTTCCACGAGGTCACCAACATGCCTTTCTGGAAAGTGGACAAGTTCGTCCGCCGGTCGCTCGGACCAAACCCATTCCGGGCCCACGACGCGATCGGCGCCCGCGGCGCGAACTTTCTCACCTGGTCGTGTCTGCACCATTTGGCGCAGCACTATGGCGCCCTCTTCGAACCCTCGGCGGTCCTCGAGGAACACAAGGACAGCGGCGCCAACTGGTACCCCCCAAATCACTTCCGACCCCTGGTGAACTGGAAGCTGGACGACGAAACTGAGCTTGAGACCTGGGTGCTCGGTCCTCTCTGCCAGATGGCGAGCCTGATGGTCTCGGAGGAGCGTTCGCACCTGGCGCAGATCAACGCCATCGGCGAGCTGTGCGCGCAGTTTTCTCCCGGCGTACTGGCGGTGATCCGTGCCCGTGGCGCCGACGCGGCCATCGCGACCGTCGAGACCTACCACCGGCTGCACCCGGAGGCCGCCGCGCAGGCGTGGCACCCGGAGGCCTTTGCCCGCATCTCCGCGCCCGAATGGCAGCAGCTCTACGTCAACGCCGAGCACGACGGTACGGTCGGCGTGCTCAGCCTGTCACGCGAAAGCTACAACTCGGACGTCGACGCCGAGCTCAACCGAGCCATCGACTGGCTGGGGAAAGAGAAGATCGATCGGGTGATTTTGACCGGCGATTTCCACCTCGCCACCCAGATGGTGGGCGCTGACACCGCCGACTTCTACCCGGCGATGACCGACGAGGCGGCCGGTGTGGCCATTGCGGCCGGCTGGTCGCGCACCGCACGCCGGCTGCACTCCGACTTCGCGGTGTCGGTAGGCCTCGTCGCAGGCAAACGATGTCTCGGGGGCATGCTCGAGCTTTTGATGCACTGCCACTACCTGGTGGCGGTCGACGGCGCCGAGCTCGGCATGCCCGAGGTGACGCTGCCGGTGGTGCCGGGGATGGAGGGATCCCACTGGCCTTTCCGGCGGGTGGCGCCCGAGCACTGGCCGCGAATCCTGGAACTGCTGCTCGGTGGACGGTCGGTTCAGGCGGGCGAAACCGTTGGCTGGCTCGCGGACTTCGTGGGCGGGCTCGACGATGCTCTCCAGACTGCCTACACCCTCGCGTCGGGTGGTGATCACGGCCTCGCGTTGCGTGGGATTGAGGAGGGCGCGCTCGAGGGTGTGGCCGACACTATTCCGGACCTCGCGGTGGCATCGGGCCCCGGGATGGAGGCGGGCCGCAAGGCGATTCTGGACACGGTCCGTGCCGCCACCTCCTCCACACTCTCCGAAGCGCTGGAGATCCAGGCCAGACACTCGGGTGGCTTTATGACCGGCGACGCCTGCCGACAGGGCGTCATCGGAACAACCTGGAAAAAGACCGTAATGGTGTGAAGAGTATTGAGTTGAGGGCTGGAGGTCGTGTTGGCCAATTCCCAATTCAATTCCTTTTCCGGCAAAGCCGGAAAAGCAAGGAGGACAATCATGGGTCTTGAGTGGTTGCCGAGGGACGACGAGTTGAAGGACCACGGCGTGGGAGGTGAACAGTACTGGGGAACCCACGACAACCCACCGTGCACAGTGTACGAGAAAAAACCGCTTCGGAGTTCGGGAGGCGAGGTCATCGATGATCTGTACACGGCGTGGATCACCCTCAACAACCCGCGCCAGTACAACTCCTACACGACCGAGATGGTCAAGGGTGTAATCGCAGCGTTTACCAACGCCTCCCTCGATCGCAGCGTGGTGGCGGTGATCTTTACCGGCGCCGGTGACCGCGCCTTCTGCACCGGCGGCAACACCAAGGAGTACGCGGAGTATTACGCTCGTCGCCCGCACGAGTACGGCGAATACATGGATCTCTTCAACGCCATGGTCGACGCCATCCTCAACTGCAAGAAGCCGACCATCTGCAGAGTCAACGGGATGCGGGTCGCGGGCGGCCAGGAGATCGGCATGGCCTGCGACCTTGCGATTGCCTCGGACCTCGCGGTCTTCGGCCAGGCGGGGCCGCGACACGGCTCGGCCCCGGACGGCGGTTCGACCGATTTTCTGCCCTGGTTTCTGTCGATGGAGGATGCGATGTTCAACTGCATCTCCTGCGAGATGTGGTCGGCCTACAAGATGAAGTTCAAGGGCCTGATCACGAAGGTGGTGCCGGTTCTTCGCCAGGGTGCTGGCTGGTTACGCAACCCTTCGGTCATCACCGATCGCTACGTTGAAGACGGGGAGGTGGTGTACGGCGAAATGAAGACTGGCGCCGACGCCAAGTCCGCCCGGGCCCAGATCAAGGAGCTGCCGATCGACGTCGAGCAACTCGACGCGGCGGTTGACGATCTGGTGTGGCGGTTCACCAATTTGTTTCCGGGCTGCCTGCAGAAGTCAATCGACGGCATCCGCGGCAAGAAGAAGTTCTTCTGGGACCAAACCAAGCTCGCCAACCGCCACTGGCTGGCCGCGAACATGTCCGGAGAGGCCTTCCTCGGTTTTACCGCCTTCAACAACCGAAAGCTGACAGGGGTCGATGTCATCGACTTCGTCAAGTACCGTCAACTCATCGCCAGGGGCGAGACCCTCGACGAGACGCTCTTCGAACAGGTGCTGGCGCCGCCGAAGCTGGAGGACGAAACTCCTTGAGCATGCGCGATTTCGAGTTTGTCGAGCCCGCCAGCATCGTCGAGGCATGCGCCCTCCTCGCGGAGGACCCCGAGGGGAGCACGATCTTTGCCGGCGGTACTGACATACTGGTCGACCTCAAGGCGGGCTCGAGGCACCTCCGCCGACTGGTGTCGCTGGGACGCATCGAGGAGCTCAAGTCGATCGAGCTCGTTGCCGACGGTTGCCTGTCCATTGGCGCGATGGCGACGGTCAACATGGTTGCTCGTCACGAGGGCGTCAGGGAACTATTCCCGGGCATCAACGACGCCGCGATGTCGCTGGCCGCTGAGCAGGTGCGCAACCAGGCGACGGTCGCCGGCAATCTGTGCATGGCCGTGCCATCGGCCGATATGGCGCCGATCCTGTTCGCCCACGGCGCCACCATGCGCGTCGTCTCGCCGGTTGGGGAGCGGAGGATCGCGCTCCGCGATTTTTTTATCGGACCGCGCGAGACCGTGCTCGATCCGACGGACGTGGTGGTGGCCATCGAGGTACCACCGCCCGCGCCGGGCAGCGGCGACGCAAGCCTCCGTCAGGGGGGCCGGGTCTCCCTGTCGCTGCCCATGGCCGCGGCGGCGGCGGTTGTGGTGATGGACGGACGAGTGTGCCGGCAGGCGACGGTTGCCCTGGGCGCGGTGGCGCCGACGCCGATCGTGGCGTCCGCTGCCGGTCAGGCCGTCGCTGGCAGGGAACTCACAGATGAGGCGTTGGCCGAAGCCGGTGAGCGGGCGGCCGAGGCGGCGGTGCCGATTGACGATCTCAGAGCGACCAAGAAGTATCGATTGGAGTTGGTCAAGGTGTTGACCAGGCGAGTGTTGGTGGCGGCGGCGGAGAGGGCGTAGGAGGGAGTCCTCAATATTGAATTCTCAATTCTCAGTTTTCAATTCTCAATTCCCGCCCACTCCCGAGGGGAATTCAGGGTGGGTGGGTCGTCAATCCGAAATTCGAAATCCGAAATCCGAAATCGAGGTCGGAATTACGACAAGAGCATGGGCCTGGAGAGGAAATTGACAGAGAGAGTAGTCCGCCTCACGGTCAACGGCGATGCCCACAGCGTCGCGGTGCGACCCAACGTGACCCTCCTCGATCTGCTGCGAGAGAACCTGGGTTTGACCGGCACCAAGCGGGGCTGCGACTTCGGCGACTGCGGCACCTGCACGGTGCTCCTCGACGGCGAGGCGGTCAAGTCTTGCCTGGTTCTCGCGGTCGCCGCAGACGGCCACGAGGTGACCACCATCGAGGGGCTCGCGACGGACGGAGTGATGCATCCGCTGCAAAAGGCATTCATCGCAAAGGGCGCCATCCAGTGCGGATTCTGCACCCCCGGGATGGTGATGGCCGCCAAGGCGCTTGTCGATCGCAAGCCAGACCCGACCGACGACGACATCAAGACCGCGCTCGGCGGCAACCTCTGCCGCTGCACGGGCTATACGAGGATTATCGATGCGGTTCGAAGCTGGACGAAATATCAAGGTGACGCGGCGTCCGATCCGGACTCCGGCCACGATCTGGAGACCCACGCCGTTGTCGGCCGAAGCGTGCCGCGCAGCGATGCCCCGGCCAAGGTCACCGGCCGCGCCCTTTTCACCGAAGACATCCGGCTGCCCAATATGCTCTACGGACGGATCCTCACCAGCCCGCACGCCCACGCCATCATCACGAGCATCGATACCTCGAAGGCCGAGGCCCTCCCCGGCGTCAAGGCGGTGATCACCGGTGCCGACGTCTCCGACGTCAAGTACGGCGTCAGCCCCGCGCGCTACGACGAGTACGTTCTGGCCAAGGACAAGGTCCGCTTTGTCGGCGACGAGGTGGCGGCGGTAGCGGCGGTCGACGAGGCCACCGCCGCCGAGGCCGTCAAGCTCATCGAGGTTTCCTACGAGCCCCTGCCCGCGGTCCTCGACCCCTTCGAAGCCCTCGCCGACGGCGCCCCGGTCATCCACGAGGCTGCGCGCGGCAAGAACAACGTCAACGCCCTGGTCGATCACCACTTCGGTGACATCGACCGGGGCTTTTCCGAGGCCGACGCGGTGCTCGAGCGGCGTTTCGTCGGCAACTTCGTCCAGCAGGCGCCCCTCGAGCCCCACAGCGCGGTTGCCCGGTGGAACCACGACCGCGGCACTCTCACGCTGTGGTCCTCGACCCAGGTCCCGCACTACCTGCAGAAGCAGCTGTCGCGGGTGTTCGAGATGCCGCTGGCGAAGTTCCGAATCATCAAGCCTTATGTCGGCGGCGGTTTCGGTGGCAAGGCTGAAGCGATGGCGCTGGACTTCTGCTCCGCCTATCTGTCTCGGGCCACCGGGCGACCGGTGACGATGACCTACACCCGGCCGGAGATGTTCGAGCACCACCGAGGGCGTCACAAACAGTACATGGACCTCAAGATCGGGGTCACCAAAGAGGGCAAGATCACCGCCGTCGACTTCCGCAATGTGCTCGACGGCGGCGCCTACACGAGCTTCGGAGTGATCACCGCCTACTACGCGGGCTTTATGATCCCGACGCTCTATCACATCCCCAACTACCGCTACCACGGGCGGCGGATGTACACCAACAAACCGCCGTGCGGGGCGATGCGCGGACACGGCGTGCCGCAGCCCAGATTCGCCTTCGAGAGCCTGCTCGACATGCTCGCCGAGCAGATCGGCATGGACCCGATCGACATCCGTATGGTCAACGCGATGGACCCCAACACCCGCACGGTCAATGACCTCGACGTGCTGTCGTGCGAGTTCAAAGCCACTCTCGAGACCGTGCGCGAACGATCGGGTTGGGACTCAAAACACGGCAAGCTCCCCTTCGGCCGCGGGGTCGGGATCGGCAGTGGCGGCTTCGTGTCGGGCGCCGGTTACCCCATCTATCGCAGCTCATTCCCACATTCGAACGCGATCATCCGCGTTCTCGAGGACGGGGAGGGGGCAACCCTGATGATCGCTGCGGCCGAGATTGGGCAGGGGGCGGAGACCGTCCTTCTACAAGTGGCGACCGAGGCCCTCGGCCTTGCCTACGGCGACGTCACGATGGCCGAGTGCGACTCATCAATCGCGCCGATCGACCTCGGCTCGTACTCGAGCCGGGTCACCCTGATGGCGGGCAACGCGATCAAGGCGGCCGCTGAAGATATCAATTCCCGACTGTATCGGGTGGCGGCGCGTGAGCTGGGATGCGAGCCGGAAGCCCTGGTTTCCGGGGATCGGCGCATCTTTATCGAGAAGGCACCCCACATCGGAATGGACTTCGCCGACGTGGCACAGCGCTGTTTTTCTGCAGGCGGTCCTTTGGTCGGGACCGGTTGCTACGAACCGCCGCCGGGCCTCGGCGGCGACTTCAAGGGCGCTACGGTCGGCACCTCGCCTGCCTTCAGCTTCGGATCATCAGTGTGCGAGCTCGAGGTCGATCCGGAGACTGGCGTGGTCCGGATCATCAAGTTCACCGATGCCCACGACTCGGGCACCGTGATCAACCCGGTCGCCTTCCACGGCCAGGTCGAAGGATCCATCATGATGGGCGTGGGCGAGGTGTTGAGCGAGGACATGATCTTCGACGAAAAGGGGCGCATCCTCAACCCTAATCTGCACGACTACCTCATTCCATCGATCGGTGACACGCCCGAGATCGAATCGATCGCGGTACCGAGCTACGAGCCTCGAGGCCCCTACGGCGCCAAGGAGGTGGGGGAAGGATCCATGGTGCCGGTGCTCGGCTCGATCGCCAACGCCATCTACGATGCCGTGGGCGTCCGCATGACCGAACTACCGATCACGCCGCAGAAGATTCTCAAGGCCCTCGAGGAGCAGCGCGGAGGCGGGGAGTAGGTGGAGACAGCTCGGAACGATGCCATCACTTCGCCGCGAGCGGAGGTCGGAGCTTGGCAAGATTGGGGAGGGTCTGGACCCATGCTCCACTTCGCCCACGCCAACGGCTTTCCCCCCGGCACCTACCGCAAGCTGCTTGCAGAGCTTTCGCAGCAATACCACGTCGTCTCGATGGCCGCGCGGCCGCTGTGGCCGGATTCCAGGCCCCAGGTGCTGCGGGACTGGTCAACCCTGGCCGAGGATCTGCAGGCCGAGATTGATCGCCGCGGCCTGCGCGGCATCGTCGGTGTTGGCCACAGTCTTGGAGCAGTCATCTCGCTGTTCGCGGCGGCTGCCGATCATGGGCTGTTCTCAGCCGTGGTCGCGGTGGACCCGTTGATTCTCACTGGATTCCATTCTCTCTTCTGGGGGGCGGCTAAGAAGCTGGGATTGGGCGGACGGATTCGTCTCGTGCGCGGCGCGCTGCGGCGACGCGAGGTGTTTTCCAATCGTGACGAGGCTCGGACAACCTACGCGAACAAATCGGTGTTCGCGAGCTGGGATCCAGGGGTTCTTGACGATTATCTGGAGACGGGTATGGTCGACCATCTGGACGGCGGGGTTCGCCTGCGTTATCCGAGGGAGTGGGAGGCGAGGATCTTCGCCGCGGCGCCGCACGACCTGTGGGCGCGCCTCCGAAAGGTGTCAGTGCCGACGCTCTTCGTTCAGGGTGAGCACTCCGACACCTTTCTGGGTGCCGCGCGGGTCCGAGTGGAGAGGGAGATGCCCAACGCGCGCACCGTCGTGATGGCCGACACGACCCACTTCGTGCCCATGGAACAACCCCGGGCACTGGCGCGCATGATCGCCGAGTTCCTCGGGTCAGTCAGAGGTGAGGAGGTCTAAGGTGAAGCTGGGGCTTGAGGAGAAATCTGCAATCGTTACCGGCGGTAGTCTCGGCATCGGGCGAGCGATCGCGCTCGAACTCGCGCGCGAGGGTGCCAACGTGGCCGTGAACTACCGGCGCCACGACGACGAGGCGAAGGCCGTGGTGGCGGAGATCGAGAAGATGGGTCGCAAGGGTCTCGCAGTCAAGGCCGATGTGTCGATCTTCGCCGACGCCGAAGCGATGGCCGAGCGCGTCAAAGAGGCCTTCGGTCGCTTCGATATCCTGGTCTGCAATGCAGGGATCACCTGGGACGGTGTGATCTGGAAGATGACTGAAGAGCAGTGGGACACGGTCATCAACGTCAACCTCAAGGGGTACTTCAACTACAACAAAACTGCGGCGCTCCACTTCAAGGACCAGAAGTACGGCAAGATCGTCAATATTTCATCGATCAACGGGATTCGCGGCAAGTTCGCGCAGTCGAACTATGCCGCTTCAAAGGGGGGCGAGATTGCGCTGACGAAGTCGCTCGCCAAGGAGCTGGGGAAGTTCAACGTCAACGTCAACGCCGTTGCCCCCGGTCTCGTGCTGACCGAGATGATGGAGAAGGTCCCTGCCGAGTTCACGGCAGCGGCCCTCGGCGAGACCGTCGTGGGTCGATTCGCAACGCCCGAGGACGTCGCGCACCTGGTGTGCTTCCTGTGCTCCGACCGCTCGCGACACATTACCGGTGAGGTCATCAAGATCGATGGTGGACAGTACATTTAGGAGTCGAGAATTAGATATTAGGAATTAGGAATGCCGCCCGCCCCCCCACGCGAGACGATTGCCCCACAAGGCTTCGGGTCATTTTGTGGGGCAGTCGTCCCGGCTGCCGAGTGGGTGAGGCTGGATACTGATCACTGATTAGTGGGTGGAAGGGGGTTGGGATGACACGCGTTGGAGTGATCGGCATCGGGCACGGTCGATTTGGCAGGCGGAGTGACGCCACCGTGCAGGAGCTCGCCTTCGAGGCCTTCCGGGCCGCGCTCGCGGACGCAGGAATCGATCGCGAGGTCATTGACGCCTCGGTGGTCGGGGCGGTCCCCGAGTACCACAAGCAGCGATCGGTGGCCGGGGTGGTTCAGGAGTATCTCGGTCTCAACCCCAAACCGACGTGGCTGACCGAGGTTGCGTGCGCCTCAGGAAGCGCCGCCATCCGGACAGCGTGGATGGCGATCCGCTCGGGGTTGCACCGGGTGGTGGCGGTGATCGGTTGCCAGAAGATGACCGAGCTCAACACGGCCGAGATCCTCGCCCTCATGGGTCGAGTGGGCGAAGTCCAATGGGAATCGGTATTCGGGACGACCTTTCCGTCCTACTACGCCATGTTCGCCAACCGCCACATTCACGAGTTCGGCACCACCAGGGAGCAGTTGCTCGAGGTTGCGATCAAGAACCATCATTACGGCGCCATGAACCCCAACGCCCTCTTTCGCAAAGAGATCACGATGGAGAAGGCGCTCGCTTCAGATCCCGTGGCGTCGCCCCTCTGCGTCTACGATTGCTGCGCCAACGCCGACGGCGCGGCCTGCATCATCCTCGCCGACGAGAAGTGGGCTGCCGAGCACGGTCGCAGGGTCATCTGGCTTGACGGGCTCGGGTGCGCCACAGCCAGCATGTCGGTTCTCCGGCGGCCGGATCTCGTGGGCCTTCCCTCGGCGCAGGAGGCGGCCCACCACGCTTACGAGATGGCGGGCGTCGGCGCCCATGACGTCGATGTGGCCGAGGTTCACGACTGCTTTACGATCGCCGAGATCATGGCCTACGAGGACCTCGGATTCTGCGCCAAGGGTGAAGGTGGCCCGTTCATCGAGGAGAAGCGCTCGTACATCGGCGGCGACGTGGCGGTAAACGTCGATGGCGGGCTCAAGGCCAAGGGTCATCCGATCGGCGCGACCGGCGTGTCGATGGCCTACGAAATCGTCACCCAGCTTCGCGGTGACGCGGGCGACCGCCAGGTGCCAGATGCCGCCGTCGGCCTGACCCACAACGTCGGCGGAATCGGTCAGTACACCTTTGTTCATCTCTTCAGGAGGGACTGAATCATGTCGAGCTGGTTCGGGAAAGTCAACTTCGTACCGTACTCGAAGGTCTCGGACTTCGCCGTTCATCTCAAGGATGGGCGGCTCATGGCTTCGGTCTGCTCCGATTGCGGAGGTTTCAGCTTTCCACCCCGCGCCGACTGCCCCGAGTGCCTGAGTGGCAGCTTTGGGTTCCGGGAGGTGAGCGGACGGGGGACGGTCTACACCCACTCGACGGTAGCGGCGGCGCCGACCGGATTCGACGACATCGCCCCATACACCGTCGCGGTAGTCGATCTCGAGGAGGGTGGGCGTCTTTTGGCTTGGATCGGCGAGACGATTGACGACGTCGAAATCGGCATGCCGATCCAAGTGGTCCCCAGGATATTCGAGGAGTTCGAGGACATCCGGGTCTACTACACCGTCGAGCAACCGGGCACGCCCTGGGGCAAGACGCCCCAGTAGACACCAGCTGAAATAAGCGGGTCACTCCTCCGGCGGAGGATCGAAGGACCGGATCCCGGTGAGATACGCCCCGACCGCCAGGGTGTGCATGTCGTGGGTGCCCTCGTAGGTGTAAACCGACTCGATGTTCATCAGGTGGCGCATGATCGGGTACTCGTTGACGATGCCGTTCGCACCGTGGATTTCCCGCGCGAGCTTGGCGCACTCGCGCGCCACCCAGACGTTGTTGCGCTTGGCCAACGAGACCGCCTCGTGGGTCATGGCCCCGCCGTCCTTCATCCGCCCGAGCTGGAGCACGAGCAGCTGACCTTTAACGATCTCGTTGTACATCCAGACCAACCGCTGCTGGATGATCTGTTGCGCTGCGATCGGCCGACCACCGAACTGGATGCGGTTCTTGGCATAGTTGAGAGCCGCGGTGAAGGTGGCTATCGCCGAGCCGATGGCTCCCCACGCGATCCCGTATCGGGCCTGGGTCAGGCACATCAGCGGGTTCTTGAGGCCGGTCGTACCAGGCAAAATGCTGTCGGACAGCAAGCGGCAATCCTCGAAAACCAGTTGTGAAGTCACCGACACCCGGAGCGAGTATTTCCCCTTGTGCTCGACCGTGGAAAAACCGGGAGTATCGCGTTCGACCAGAAAACCGCGGATACCCTCGTCGGTGCGCGCCCAGACGACTGCGACGTCGGCGATGCCGCCGTTGGTGATCCATGCCTTCTCGCCGTTGAGGATCCAGCCGTCGCCCTCGCGCAGCGCACGAGTCCGCATGGCGCCAGGGTTTGATCCGAAATCGGGTTCGGTCAAACCGTAGCAGCCGATGGCCTCGCCCTTACCGAGCTTGGGGATCCATCTATCCTTCTGCTCCTGGCTGCCCCACGAGAGGATGGGGTACATGACCAACGCCGACTGCACCGAGACAAACGATCGCAGCCCCGAGTCGCCTCGCTCGAGCTCCTGGTTGATGAGGCCGTAGGCGACGCTGTTGAGGCCGGGTAGGTCGTACTCCTCGAAGCCGGCGCCGAGGAGATCGAGGTTGGCCATCTCAGCAATCAGGTGACGTGGAAAAACGCCGTCCCAGGCCCACTCCTCGACTTCGGGCAGGACGCGGTCGTTGACCCACGCGTGAACCGAATCGCGGACCATCCGCTCCTCGTCGCTGAGGAGATGATCGATATGGTACAGGTCGAAGTCCTCAAATCTGATCATCGCGTTTCCTCGCTTTCGGCGGGGCGATTATACAGTTGGTGAGAATTGCAGACGTGTCCCGGGAGGTGGGTGGGAATCCCGAAATCCGAAATCCGAGATCATCTGCCTGGAAGGACGATGTCCAGGCCCTCCTCTGCCGGCGATCGAGCGTAGCGGCGTATGGCCAGCACCGCCTCCACCACCAACCACACAGCGATGAAGGAGATGGCGCCGCCGACGACGAGCAGGGTGGTGTTCCCTGTCCGCCAGAATGACAGCAGCTTTGTCGTCATGGCGATCAGAGTCGTGATCATCATGAACGCCATCGGCACCAGGTAGGGCAGGGTCAGACGTCTGCGTTGCAGCAGGTAGAGCGACACCGTCAACAGGGCGAGACCTGCGAGCAGCTGGTTGGTCGAGCCAAAGAGCTGCCACAGGGCGAGCCCTGCCGACCTGCCCTCGATACGATAAAAGGCGAAAAAGGAGACGGCGGCCACCGCCACCGTTGACGACAGGTATCGGTTGGAGAGCGGCTTGAACCGGATCGAAGAGGCGATCTCCTCGATGTTGTAGCGGAGCAGGCGCGTCGCGGAGTCGAGCGTCGTCAGCGCGAAACTCACCACAACCACCGCGATCAGGGTTCGCGCGGACTGCTCGGGAAGACCGACGACTGATACAAAACGTGTGGCGCCCTCGATAAACGCCGACATGCTGCTGCCGAGGCCCTGGATCGATTCCCAATCGGCGTAATGGTGCTTCCAGGCCGCCGGCGACACGAACCCGGCCGTGCAGGCCAGGACCGCGGCCAAACCGAGCAACGACTCTCCGATCATGGCGCCGTAGCCGATCGGTCGCGCCTGCGTTTCGCGGTCGAGCTGTTTGGCGGTGGTGCCCGAGGAGACAAGAGAGTGAAAACCCGAGGCGGCTCCGCAGGCGATGACGATGAACACAAATGGATACATGGGCGGAGCGCCTACCGGGTGGGTGTCCACCACCGGCGAGGCGAACTCCGGTCGGAGTACGAAAAAGCCGATGTAGGTGAGGCCGAGGCCGGCATAGAGGAGCAGCGAGTTGAGGAAGTCGCGCGGCTGCAGGAGCGACCAGACGGGCAGCACCGACGCGAGCCAGGCGTAGGCGAGCAGGATCCAGGTCCAGCCCTCGGACGAGGCCCAGCGGATCGGTAACGCCGGCGACATCCACACAGCGATCAGGGTGATCACGAAAGCGACCGAGACCAGTGGAGTGAGCTTGAATCCCCGACGCCGGACCAGCCAGCCGATGACCAGTGCCAGCACCAGGATGACCCCCGAAGGCATCACGGATTCGGGGTAGTAGTCGGCCGAGAACAGGAGTCCGACCACGTAGGCGAAAACGCCCATGGCGAGGGCGATGGCGAAAAATATGATCGCGTGCATCAGGGACTTGGCCCGCGGACCCATCAACCCCTCGGCGATGCCGCCGATCGAAAGCCCCCTGGCCCGCACCGAAATCACCAGTGCTCCGAAATCGTGAACGCATCCGATGAGAATCGAGCCCAGCACTACCCACAGCATCGCCGGCAGCCAGCCCCAGACGACGGCGATGGCGGGGCCGAGCATCGGCGACAGTCCGGTGATCGACGCGTAGTGGTGACCGAAGAGCACCAGCGGCGGGGTCGGCACATAGTCGATGCCGTCCTCGAGGGCGTGCGCCGGGGTCACCGCGTCCGGCCGCAACGAGAAGACCTGTTGCGCGAGGAATCGGGAGTAGAAGAGATAGCCCGCGAAGTAAACCGCGAAGCACGCCAAAACCACCAGGGTCGATGTCATGGCGCGTATTCTACTTCGACTCGAGCCGAGTCGATGCCCGATCCCGCCGCCGCGATCTCCGATCGCGGCTCCGCGTCCTCGGTCGGCGGGCCCTCCGAACGCGTGCGTTCGTTGGACCCGCCGGCCTCGTCCGCTGCGCGCCGTTGGCGCGCCGGCGGGATCTAAGCCGCGTCGAAGAAGTGGCCGGAACGGGCGCCCAATAGCAAGGTGGCAAGGTGCTTCGCTGGAGACCTGGGGCATCAGAAGGGTAGGTGGCAAGCCTCAAGCCACACGCCGCAAGCCCCGTGTCCGAGCTCGACCGCGGTATCCTTCGCCGGGAAGAACGTTTGACGATTTCTTCCAGGAGGATTGCGAGATGCCACGCAAAGAGCACGAAGCGCCGACCGCGGTCGCTGAGTGGGGCTGGCGCTACCACCACATGGGAATCCCCACCGACACCCTACGGCCGGGGGAGGTCTATCTCGAGGAGTACGGGATGTATGTATCGGGCTTTGACACCAGTCCGTATGGGGTGGAGTGGATGCGCTTCGAGCCCGGCAGTCCGGTTTCGGAGCTGGTCCGTAGGGTGCCGCACATCGCCTTCGCGGTTGACGACCTCGATCGTGCCCTCGACGGCAAGGAGCTGATCGGTGAAGCGTCGTCGCCGACGCCGGGCATCAAGGTCGCAATGATTCTCCACAACGGCATGCCGGTCGAGCTTCTGGAGTTTGACAAGCCCTGACCGAGCCGGTGAGGCAGCCGATGTCAAGGGCAAGCCGGGCCAGGGGCCCGGTGCTTCGCACCCTTGACATCGGCTGCCTCACCGGCTCGAGGAAGGGCATGAACGACCCGGAGGTGAATATGTCCGACGCGCCACGATCGTGCTCGATACCTTCGATGAAGTCCGCGCCATGACGGGCGCTTGCTCAACCCAAACACCTGATCGGCGTTCTCCGCGCCGGTCCGTCCGGGTGCTGTAGCTGTCGACTGCCCCTGCCGCGGTCTCCGGACGCTGCCGCTGTCCCTGCCGCTGTCCCAGCCCGCCGTTTCAACGGAATGTCACCCACGGCCTTATGGAGGGGTGGGTGGTCCCCTTTTCCCCTTTTCCCCTTTTCCCCTCTGCCTCTCAAGGGAGGGCGGGCGGAACGTTTTAACGTTCTAACGTTCTGACGTTTCAACGAACCTCCTCAACCACCGCTTCGCACCCTCCGCCGTCCTGATTTCTCCCCGCACTTGCGCCCTGGTGAGCGCGTCGATCGCGCTGCCGAGCGCAGGTCCAGGTTCAAGGCTCAAGATTGTGGCGACCTCGTCACCCGACAGCAGACCTTCGGGATGAACGAGAGAGGCGCCCCGTTCCAGCCACAGACGCCACCAACGCCGCCAGGGACGAATCGGTTCGACCGCGGCGGCAAAGGCGAAGGCGGCGGGGAAGGCGGTGCCGACCGCGTGGATGAATGAACGTCGGTCAGCGGCCGGGGCTCCAGTCGTCCTTATGGTGTCATCGAGCGCGGCCGCGGCGCACTCGGCGTGCTGCCGATCGGATCGCGGCCATGCGTAAGCGTGCGACGGCGTCCGGGTTGGGGCTGCCCCAGGCTCGCAGTAACAGGGCGAGGCGTCCGGCGCCGCCCGCGGCCGACCTGGCAGCGGGAATCGGGTGGGGCTCCGAACCCGCGAGTCGGGACGCGGCGACCAGGTTGCTCTCGAGCCACCGCCGATCACAACGCGGCGGTGCGGGCGATGAGGTCTCGAGGAGCCCGAGGGCCAGCAAGGCCTCGAGCCCGGCGTCGACCTTTGTCGCTGTGAGGAGCTTGACCAGCTCGAGGCCGACGCGCTCGCGGGGAGCGTCGGCGAGACGGTGTGCAAGGCCCGCAATCCAACGCGCGGTCTGCGACTCGAGCGCAAAGCCCTCGAGCTGGGCGAGAAACCGCGGCGCCCTCACCAGACGCACCGGATCATCCTCGAGGTTGCGCTTCGACAGCGCGCGGATCACCCGGTTCTCGAGATCACCGACGCCACCCACCTGATCGATGAGGGGGCCGTTGGGGAGCCGCCACACGAGCGCGTTGCAGCTGAAGTCGCGTCGCCCGATGTCGTCGGCGATGCTCAAATCACCGAGCGGCCAGAGCTCGAGCTTGATCTCGGGGGTCTCGATCCGCCACACCCTTTTGGATTCCCGGCCGAGAATGTGGGCGTGTGTGTCGAGCCGCGCCGCCAACCGCCGCGCAGGCCCCCTCACCGTATCGATATCGCCCGGCAGCACCACATCGAGGTCGATGCTCGGCCGGCCCAACAACCGGTCCCGCACGTAGCCCCCGGTAATGTGGCACTCCGGCGCGCCGAGTCCTTCCCACACCCCCCGCAGCAGCAGATCGTCGGTGAGCGCGTTCGTATTGATCGTGGGCATGGCGGGTACAGGATAGTCCATCGAATTGTGGAGATTGGTCTTGGCACATTCTTTTCGACACAAGGGTAGGGCGACCGGTCGTGCGGAAACCTGTGGACTCCTTCCAGTTGAGCCCTATCACGCAAACGCTACAACAGCAACCACCTGAAGCGCGTTCGTCAAGTAGTGTGCAAGTACGAGTGGAACAACGCGACCAAACCGAAGGTAATAGAGGGCCATGATCAAGCCGAAGATAGACGTCCAGGCAACGTGGACTGGCCCCCGATAGAGATGGATGAGGCCGAACAAGCCCGCGGAGATGACTGTGGCGACCAACTTGCCCACGGTTGATTGCCAGACCTTCCACAAACGGCTCAGCAGGAACACTCTGGTTACTTCCTCCGCAGCTGCTCCAACGAACAACAACGGACCGACGAAAAGAACCAACAACCGGGGGTCTCCGGCCATCTCCACAAAGAGATATTTGAGACTCGGGTTTGAGCTAGACCCTGGAAGCAGCTCTGAAAGAAAGAACTGTGAGACGACATTGGCGACAAGTATCACAGGCGAGAGGATGAGTGCGGCAAGCAGATCCGAAGACAGCCTGCCCGGCCTCAGATTGAGGTCTCGATGATTTTCCCCACAGAGATACCGCAGGAGCAACAATGCGATCACGATAGCCAGTGGGGAAATCACCGCGAGATAAAGGATGAACCCCTGGGTCGAAGGCGGCTGGCCCTTCCGGAGTTGATAGATGATCAGACCCGAGTACAGCGGAAGGACGCCAACTGCGGCTGCTAACAGTTGTATCCGTGCTTTGCGCTGCCAGGGCTTGGGAGGCGGGGATAATTCACGTTGTTTCGAAAACATTTCTGATCTTCCAAAGGATTCAGGATTTACATCATATTGAAAAAATCTTCAGTTGCAAATATCGAAAAAATGATCGGCCACAATTTCGCATTCATCACTATCACCAATTCAAAAGCTATGAGTTTCTTGATAGTTAAGAGGGTAATCCACGCAAGAATCAGGCTGTATCTACGAACACTGTTTTTGGGATTCTGGAGGACCCCAACCATTCGGGCAGTCATGCGAAGTCATGTAAGCGTGCTGAATGCGGTAACGCAACACCTTCCTGTGCTACATTACGGTCCCCGCCGAGAGGCGGTGGCTCCCAGGGAGGGAATGATGGCCGAAGAGCGACTGCAGAAAATCATAGCGCGCACGGGACTCTGCTCGCGCCGCGCCGCCGACCAGATGATCGCCGATGGTCGGGTGACGGTGGACGGTCGGGTGGCAGTTCCAGGCGAAAAGACTGATCCTGCCAAGTTCGTCGTCAAGGTCGACGGCAAACGTCTCAAGTCTATACAATCGCCCCGCTATCTCCTGTTGTACAAGCCGCGCGAGGTGATGACCACCTGCGATGACCCCGAGGAGCGCAAGACCGTTATCGATCTCGTGCGATCGGTGGTTCGCGAGCGCGTGTTCCCGGTGGGCCGCCTCGATTACCACTCCGAAGGACTGATTGTGCTCACCAACGATGGCGAACTCGCGGCGCGAATCTCGCACCCGCGCCACGGTGTGGTGCGGGAGTACATGGTCAAAATCCGCGGCGATCTGACCGACCTCGAGCTTCGCAAGGTGCATGCGGGTACCTCGATCGAAGGCCGTCACGTCAAGCCGGCGAGTGTCCGGCGCGAGACCAAGGGGCGTGGGGGTACCACGACCTGGTGGCGGGTGGAGGTGACCGAGGGCAGGACCCACGAGGTGCGGGAGCTCTTCTTCCGTGCCGGCCACCATGTGCAGCGATTGCGCCGCACGGCGATCGGCCCGCTTCGTGATGACACCCTGAAACCGGGTGAGTTCCGGACCATTACCGAGTCGGAGCTCGCGATTCTCCGCGGAACCAGGGCACGGGTGCGCCGGGCCGCCACCGCGCAACCTGGCGGCGGAGCTGACCGGGGTCGGGTAAAACGCGAGAAACCTTCTCGAACTGGCGTCAAGAGAAAACGCTAAATCATTGAAAAACAAACTCTCTGCAATTCGGCGAAGCCGAATTGCCATGGTAGAATAACGCGCCGCGGACGAGAGCGTGGAGGAATTTTGGAGACCAAGGACGAGGCCCAACAACCGCTCGAACAGCTGATCGCCAATCGACGCGCCAAGCTGGATGCGCTCATCGAGCTTGGTCAGGACCCATATCCGCGCCGATACCGGGTCAATCAATCGGTGAGCGAGGCGCGCTCCCGTTTCGGGGTGCTCACCGCCGAGGAGCTCGAATCCAAAACGCCGCAGATCCGCCTCGGCGGTCGTCTTCGGGCGGTGCGAGGACATGGCAAGGTGGCCTTTGCCGATCTTTCGGACGGCGCCGCACAGATCCAGCTCTACCTTCGCAAAAACGACCTCGACGAAACCTCGTGGCAGGTTTTCGAGCAACTCGACCTGGGCGATTTTGTAGGCATCGAAGGGAGGGTGTTCCGAACCCGCGCCGGCGAGCTGAGCGTTGCGGTCAAGGAGCTCAAGATCCTCGCCAAGGCCATCCGCCCGCTGCCCGAAAAGTACCATGGGCTCGCGGACCGAGAGGCGCGCGCCCGCCAGCGCTATCTTGACCTGCTGTCGAACCCTCGATCGCGAGAGGTTTTCGAGCTGCGGTCAAAGGTGGTTTCCTCGATTCGGCGCCGGCTCGAAGCAGCGGGTTTCATCGAGGTCGAAACGCCGATGATGCAGCCGATCCCGGGAGGCGCTACCGCACGCCCGTTCATCACCCATCACAACACCCTCGACCTCGACCTCTACCTTCGCATCGCCCCCGAGCTGTACCTCAAGCGTCTCATCGTCGGCGGCTTCGAGAGAGTCTTCGAGCTCAATCGCAACTTCAGAAACGAGGGCATTTCCACCCGTCACAACCCCGAGTTCACGATGCTCGAGTTTTACTGGGCCTACGCCGACTATGAGCTCATGATGGATCTTACGGAGGAGCTGATCGCCGGTCTCGCAGAGGAGGTCCTGGGGACCCTTCAGGTGCCCTGGGGCGAGCACACGATCGATTTCAGCCGTCCGTGGCGTCGTTTGACCTTGCGGAATGCGATCCTCGAGTACTCGGACTTGACGCCGGAAGATCTCGTTGACCGAAACAAAATGGAGGCGGCCGCCCGGCGGCTGGACGTGCAGCGCATCGACGAACGGTCCGACGGGAACTTGCTGGCGGAGCTCTACGAAATGACCGCCGAGCCGCGGATGATCAATCCGACCTTCATCATGGATTTTCCGCGGGACATCTCGCCGTTTGCCAAATCGCTACCGGAGGACCCCGATACCGTGGAGCGGTTCGAGCTTTTTGTCGGCGGTCTCGAGGTGGCCAACGCCTTCACCGAGCTCAACGACCCCGATGAGCAGCGTCGGCGTCTCGTCGCGCAGGCAGAGCAGGACAACGGAATGGTTGACGACGACTTTGTCCTCGCCATGGAGCACGGCATGCCACCGACCGGCGGCGAGGGCATCGGCATCGATCGGCTGGTCATGCTGCTGACGGATCAGCACTCGATTCGCGATGCGATCCTCTTCCCGCAGCTGCGCCCGCGGGAGTGAGATGACGACGACCGTGCTGAATACCTGGCGGGGAGGCGTTCCTGCCTTTGGCCGAGGCCAGGCGATTCGGTCGGGTGTCCGGAATTTCGCAGAATTGGCGGCACCACGTGTCGGGTGAGTTGCATCTGGCGCGATGCTACCTGATCGGTCTCAGACGGAGGACGCACGTCGCCACCGTGACCATGATTTCGATGGCCGGGCTTGGCCTCGGCGTGCTCGCGCTGGTAGTGACATTGTCGCTGCTCGAGGGCTTCCAGGCGAGCATTCGTGAGGAAATAGTCGCCAAGGCCACCCATGCTCGAGTGGTGCCGGCAAACGGTCGTCGCCTTCTCGATCCGGGAGAGTTGGCCTCGGTCTTGCAAGCAGAACTCGGAGAGGTTGAGTTAGTGGAGGTCGTGCGTGGCACCTGTCTGGTCTCGTCGCTGGCCGATGCCGTTCCGGCATCGATCGTCGGCCGCTCTGACGCGCTCGACGTCGAAATCGATCGGATCCTCGCACGTCGCCTCGAGGTCGGTCCGGGTGACGTCGTGGAGGTCATCTCGCCGCGTCTTCGGATGACTCCAATGGGTCTCCTGCCAGTTCGGGCGCGGGCCGAGATCGCGCGCGTTCGTGAGCCCGAGCCCGGTTCGGAGGAGGGATCCGTGAGCTTGCCGCTGGCGCTGGCCCAGCGACTCCTGTGGGGAGACACCGTGGTCGAGGCGATCGAGATCCGCGACACGCACGATCCCTGGCGCCTAGGGGACCGGGCGCGATCGGTGTTGGCGGCCGGGGGTAACTCGCTGCGGGTTGTAGGCCTCGAAGAACTTCACCGTCCGCTTCTTCTCGCTCTCGCCATGGAGAGGGTGATGATCTTTGTGGCGGTCGGCCTGATGCTGGTGGTGGCCGCGCTCAATCTGCTCTGCAACGTCGCCATGGTTGCGGCCGAAAAGCGGGTCGACCTCGCGGTTCTGGCCGGGATCGGTCTGCCGCCGAAGGCTCTGCGCAGGTTGTTTCTCCTGCTCGGAATCGGCATCGGTACGGTCGGATCTACGCTCGGTGCGGCCCTCGGCGTCGCAATTTCGCTTTTTCTCGATCGCAGCGGGGCGCTGCCGCTGCCGCGTGGGGTATTCGGCTTTTCCTCGGTGCCCTTTCGCGTTGAAGCCACCACGGTGGCGCTGGTGATGGTGGTCGCCCTCAGCCTGGCGGCGACAGCTTCGTGGTTCCCGTCAAGGCTGGTAGCGCGGCGAGAGCCGGCCGAGGGTCTGCGCTATGAGTGATTCCACTCCACTGGTGTCGCTCGCCGGGGTAAGCAAGGGGTTTGGCGCCGGCTCCACGCGGGTCGAGGTCCTCAGATCGCTCGACCTCGTGGTCGAAAAAGGCCAGATGTTGGCGGTGGTAGGCCCGTCCGGCGTCGGCAAGAGCACGCTGCTCCATCTCATCGGCCTCCTCGACAAACCTGACCGGGGCAGCATCGAACTCGATGGACGCGAGGTCGGAAGTCTGGATGCTGAGGCGCGAGCCGGGTTGCGGAACGAGGTGATCGGCTTCGTCTTTCAAAACCACTATTTGCTCGACGAGCTCGATGCGCGCGACAATATCGCCCTGCCACTCAGGATAGCGGGCCGCAGTGCAGGGGCCGCCCGCGCGCGGGCGGAGGAACTGCTCGACGCGGTCGCCATCGCCGACCGCTCACACCACTTCCCGGACCAGCTTTCGGGGGGCGAGCAACAGCGGGTGGCGGTGGCCCGAGCGTTGGCGATGAAGCCGCGCCTGTTGCTGGCGGACGAGCCAACCGGTAATCTCGATCGCGCGAATTCCGACCAGGTGTTCGCGCTCGTGCGTGAACTCCATTTGATGGCCGGATTGACTTCAATTATAGTGACCCACGACGAAGAACTCGCCCGCATGTGCGATGGGACCTTTCGCCTCGCGCCTGCGGGCATCCATTTCGAAGATGTTTGAACGTTTTAACGAACACGTACGGCGCAGCCTGTTTTTCGCTCGCTACGAGGCGAGCCGGTCGAGTAGTCGGTCGATCGCATCTCAGCACGTCCTTCTCGGCATGCTTCGGGAAGCGGATCCGGCCTTCAACGAACTTCTGAGGGCGAAGGGCGTCAACCCCCGTGAGCTTCGCGACGAGCTCTTGGGCGCGCGCGTGACCGTGGAGCGGGTCAGCACATCGCCCGACCTTCCGCTGGCCGAGGAGACAAAAAAGGCCCTCGCTTTCGCGGTCCACGAGGCCGAGAGCATGGGTCACGCCAGCGTCGGTTCCGAGCATTTGACACTCGGACTGCTGCGGGTCGAGGAATCGACCGCTGCCGAGTATCTCAGCGCCCGCGGCGTCGAGTTGTTTCAGCTGCGGGAGGAGGTGGTGCGACGCGGTCGTGAGCTCGAGGCCGAGGCTACGGCTCAGGCGACGCCGCACATGGCGGAGTTCTCGCGTGATCTCACGATGATCGCCTCGGAAGGCGGTTTCGACCCCCTGATCGGCCGCGAGCAGGAGGTCGAGCGGATGGTCCAGATTCTCAGCCGGAGGACCAAGAACAACCCGCTGCTGCTCGGCGACGCCGGGGTCGGCAAGACCGCAATCGTCGAAGGATTGGCGACCAGGTTCGTCGAAGGATCGGTGCCGATGCTGCTGGCCGATCGGCGGATACTCGCCCTCGATTTGTCGTTGCTGGTTGCCGGCACCAAGTACCGGGGCCAGTTCGAGGAACGTCTCAAAGGGCTCTTGAAGGAGCTTCAGGACCATCCCGAGATCATCATCTTCATCGACGAGATCCACTCGCTCATCGGTACGGGGTCGGCCGAAGGATCGCTCGATGCGGCGAATATCATCAAACCGGCCTTGTCGCGCGGCGAGATCACCTGCATCGGTGCGACCACGGTTCGCGAGTACCGGAAGTATGTGGAAAAGGACCGGGCGTTGTCACGCCGTTTCCAGGCAGTGACGGTCCGGCAGCCGACCGAGGAGGAGACGATCACCATCCTCGAGGGCGTACAGAGCCGCTACGAGGAGTTTCACGGCGTCCGTTACAGCGATGATGCGATCCGCTCGGCGGTCACTCACGCCGGCCGCTACATCACCGATCGCGCATTTCCCGACAAGGCCATTGACGTGCTCGACGAAGCGGGGGCGCGGGTGAAGCTGCGCCAGGTTTCGTCAACGTCGTCATTGCGGCGGGTGCAAAACGAGATTCGAGACGTAGTGGCGCGGATGAAGGAGGCGATTTCCCGCAAGGAGTTCGAGCTTGCCGTCGATCTCCGCGAGGAGGAGCTTCGCCTGCGTGAGGAGCTCGACATGCTCGAGACCACTCACGCCGAGGAACCACCGGAACGGGTGATCGTCGAGAGGTCGGACATCGAAGAGGTCGTAGCCTCGTGGACGGGCATTCCGGTGACATCGATCGGCGAGGATGAGGCGGACCGGCTGCGCCGCATGGAGGAGATCCTTCGTCAGCGTGTGGTGGGCCAGGACGATGCCATTGCGGCGGTCGCCAAGGCCATCCGACGCAGCCGGCTCGGCGTCACCAGCCCCAACCGGCCGATCGGCTCGTTCATATTCCTCGGTCCGTCGGGTGTCGGCAAAACCGAGGTTGCGCGCCAGCTTGCAGGCTTTCTCTTCCAGGATGCGAGGCGGCTGGTGCGATTCGACATGTCCGAGTACATGGAGAAGCACACCGTGTCGAGGCTCATCGGGTCGCCGCCCGGCTATGTCGGCTTCGAGGAGGGCGGCCAGCTCTCCGAACAGGTTCGTCGAAACCCGTACTCGGTCGTCCTGCTCGACGAAATCGAAAAGGCGCATCCGGACATTTACAACCTTCTGTTGCAGGTCCTCGAGGATGGCCGCCTGACCGACAACTATGGCAATGTCATCGACTTTACGAACACGCTCATCATCATGACCTCGAATCTCGGAGGGCGTGAATTGGTCGATGGGGAACGCATGGGGTTTGCCAGCGACCGCAAGGGCATGGAGACGGGCCAGGTTCGCGATCTGGTCGATCGTGAGCTCCGTCGTCACTTCCCACCCGAATTCATCAATCGCCTTGACGAGGTCATCGTCTTCAATTCGCTCGACCGCGACAACATGCTCGAGGTCGCAAAGCTGTTGCTCGAGGAAACGGCCGACGTGCTGGCCAGAAAAAACGTTAGCATCGAATTTGCCCCCGAGGTCTCGACCTGGCTGCTCGAGCAGTGCGGCATCGACCCTCAGGCGGGGGCCCGCCCACTGCGACGGTTGGTGAAGCTGTGGGTCGAGGATGCGGTTGCCGACTATCTGATCCGGCATCGTGATGAGGACGAAGTCGGCATTCATGTGCGGGTTGAGGGAGGACGGCCGGTGGTCGCGCCCGAGGGCCGGGACGTCGTAGCCCAGGGCAAGGAAAGCTGATGGGTGTGCGCTCGGTGATCCTCGTGTGCGTCCTGATCGTGGTGTCGTCGTTCGCCGCCGCTGAGGATGAGCCGACGATCAAGGACATCATTGTCGAGGGCGGCGTCACCCTGACGGTAGATACAGTCTCATACTATCTGGGTCTCGAACCTGGGGACCCGCTCGATCAGGAAGCTATCGCCGACGGTTATCGCCGGTTGTGGGAATCCGGGCTTTTCGAAGACGTGCGGATCGAAACTGAAACTCACGACGACGACACGGTGACCTTGTACATCGTTGTCACGGAGCGGCCGTTTGTCACCACGGTGGATTTTGAGGGCAACAAGAAGGTCTCGACCTCCGATATCAAAGACAAGCTTGACGAGCGGGGGATCGAGATACCGCGCAACGTACCTCTGAGGATGTCTCAGCTGAGACGGATCGAGGCAGCCATCAAGGAGATCTTTGACGAGGAAGGTTACCGCTCCGCGGTCGTCAGCTTTGAGGTCACGGATGTGGCGGCCAACAAGAAGAAGGTGGTTTATCAGATCAACGAGGGTGGCAAGGTGAAGATTGCCTCCGTCGACTTCGCCGGCAATCAGGTTTTTTCAGATTCCAACCTGCGCGGAGTGCTCAAGAAGACCAAGCAGAAGGGCCTCCGTTATTTCTTCGGCGACAAGATCGTCTACACCAAGGAGGCGTGGGACGAAGATCGAGACAATCTGCGGGCTTTCTACGGCAACCGCGGTTACATCGACGTCAAGATTGGAGAGCCCGAGCTGGAATTGGTGGCCAAAAATCCGGACGCGGAGACCCTGAAGAAAAAGAAATACCAGATGTACATCACGATCCCGATCGAGGAGGGACCGGCATATACCCTGGGTTCGTTCAAGGTCAACGGCGCGACGATCTTCACGACGGAAGGATTGGAGAAAGCCTTCGATATCAACGTGGGCGGCACATATCACAGGAAATCGATCGAGGACGGGATGGAAAAGGTACGTGAGGGCTACCACAACTCGGGTTACGTCTACGCCTACACCAACGAGACGTGGAGCCGTCGTGAAGGTGACGAGCACATCGTCGATGTCACTGTGGACATTTTCGAGGGCGATCGCTTCCAGCTTGGGCGTCTCGAGTTCGTCGGCAACACCACGACCCGCGACAAGGTTCTTCGCCGTGAGTTTCGAATTTCTGAAGGCCAATACATGAACATGGGTGTCTTTCGCGCGTCGGTCTTCAAGGTCAACGCTCTCGGGTACTGGAAGCTCGAGGAGGAGCCGCTCGAGTTTGATTTTGACGATGAGAACAAGAGAGTCAATGTCAAGGTCAAGGGAAACGAGGTCGGACGGAACGACGTCCAGTTCGGCGCCGGTTACTCAGAGCTCGACGGTTTCTTTATCCAGGGTCAGTTCAACACTCGAAACTTCCTCGGGCGCGGCAACTCGCTGGGCTTGTCGTTGCAGCTCGGGCGCCGGTCAGACCTCTACTCGCTGTCATACACCGAGCCGTACTTCCTCGACCGGCGGATTCTGCTCGGTGGATCGATCTACCAATCGGGCATCGATTACACCGAAATCGGATTGTCGAGTTATGAACGAGAGACCAAGGGCCTCACATTGTCACTGGGCCTCGGCGTCGGCCCGTTTTCGTCGGTGTCGGGGGTCTTCGCATTCCAGAGTGACTACTCGAAATACGTGGTGACCCGTTCCGGCAACGTCGGCTCGCCCACCGGCGGCCACGAACGGCCGGTCGACATCCCCCCGGTGGACGGCGCCACACCCGAGCTTGCCTATGAGGTTTTCACCGGCAATATTCACTCCTTCACCCCGGGCTACAACGTCGACAGCCGCGACGACCCCTTCGATCCAAACCGGGGCACCGCGTTCTACGGCCGCCTCCGTCTCGCGGGCGGCCCACTCGGTGGAGATTTTGATTATGTGCGGCCGGAAGTCGGTATCACGCAGTTCCACCCCTGGACCAAAAAGGTCACTCTCGCCTACCACGCGGAGGCCGGGCAGTTTCTGACCTACAACGAATCTGATATCCCGGTGTACGAGCGTTACCGCCTGGGTGGCGATCGCTCGCTCCGCGGGCTGCCCTACTATTCAGTCTTGCCGCGTACCGAAGAGGGCTTCTACTTTGTGAGTCCGGGCGGTGTGCGGCTGGGCGGTGACCGTTACTGGCAGGTCAACCTCGAGTACCAGTACAGGGTCGCCGGTCCGGTCAAGCTCGTGCTCTTCTTCGACATGGGCAATACCTATGTCGAAGAGCAGGGGTGGGATTTCAGTCTGTGGCGACGGACCACAGGTGCAGAGATGCGGATCTTCCTACCCATCTTCCAGGCGCCGATTCGTTTCATCTATGGTTACAATCTCGATCCGTATCCGGGCGAGAAAGACAGCGACTTCCAGTTTTCGATTGGAACCACATTCTAGAAGTGCAGGAGGACATCATGAATCGTTCGATGGTGCGTGCGGCGGTGTTGGCGGCGCTCGTCGTGGCGGTGGCGCTGCCGGCGGCGGCGCAGATCAAGGCCGCGGTGATCGATGTGCAACGCGTGGTCACGGAATCCGACCCCGGCAAAGAGGTCATGCAGAAGCTGAGGACGCTGTCGGATGCCAAGGCGCAACAGGGACAGACCCTGCAAAAGGAGCTGGCGGCCCTCCAGGAGCAGTTCAACAAGCAAAGATTCACTGTTTCGGAGGTGCGGCAGGCCGAGATGAGCAAGGAGATCGAGGACAAACAGATCTCGATTCGGCGCTTCCAGGACGACGCACAGCGTGAGCTCCAAGAGGCGCAGCGCCGGGAGCTCGGTGCTCTCGAGGAACGGATCCTGCCGATCATCAACGCCCTTGGTGATGAGCAGGGTCTGACCCTGATCTTCAACAAGTTCCAGTCCGGACTGGTGTATGCGGATGAGGCGGTCGACATCACCGACGAGGTGATTCGACGGTTCAACACCGCCCAGTGAGTTTTCGCGTCCCACTCGCCAAGCTCGCAACCGATCTCGGGGCGACTCTGATCGGCGACGCAGACCACGTGGTTGTCGGCGTCCGGCCGTTGGCCACCGCCGAATCTGAGCACCTGAGCTTCCTCCACAACCCGAAGTATGTGGAGGAGGCCCGCTCTTCCGCCGCCGGGGCCATCCTGGTGGCAGATCCTGCGACCGTGCCCGGGCGCAACCTCCTGGTGTGTGACGAGCCCTACCTCGCGCTGGCCCGCGCCCTCGAGCTTTTCTATCCCGTGCAGCGTCCCGAACCGGGGATTCATCCATCCGCCGTGGTGGCGGACGATGTCGAGTTGGGAGAAGGTGCCTCAGTCGGCCCGCTGGCGTCGGTGGCGGCGGGATCCAGGATCGGCAAACGAACCGTGGTCGGCGCCGGCTGTATCCTCGGTCCCGGTGTCGTCGTTGGCGACGACTGCCTGCTCCACCCGCGGGTCGTGGTCGAGGATCGTTGCCGGATCGGAGACCGTTGCATTGTCCAGTCGGGCGCGGTGATCGGCTCCGACGGCTTCGGTTTTGCCACGGTCGACGGGCTTCATCACAAGGTACCGCAGGTCGGAACCGTCGTGATCGAGGACGACGTCGAACTCGGCGCCAACGTGTGTGTCGACCGCGCGGCCCTCGGTGAGACCCGTATCGGTCGCGGCACCAAGGTCGACAACCTCGTCCAGATCGCCCACAACGTACGGGTCGGTGAGCACTGCCTGCTGGTGTCGCTGGTCGGGATATCCGGTTCGACCGAGATCGGCCACCACACGGTCTTTGCCGGACAGGCGGGATCGGCGGGCCACCTCAAGATCGGCAGCGGTGTCGTGGTGGCGGCGCGTGCGGCTGTTTTCAAGGATGTGCCTGACGGCACCACGGTGGCGGGCGCGCCGGCTCGGCCCCACCGTGAGTGGTTGAAGGCAAACGCCAATCTCCAGCGGCTCGACGGCCTTCGACAGAAGGTGAAGGAGCTGGAAAAACGACTCGCCGAAATCGAGGAGTCGAGTTCATGAACGACATTTCGGAAATACTCGCGCTGATGCCGCACCGATACCCGTTCCTACTCATTGATCGGGTGTTGGAGATGACCGAAAACACGATCCGCGCCGTGAAAAACGTGACCGTCAACGAGCCGCACTTCATGGGCCACTTCCCGGAGTTGCCGGTGATGCCTGGGGTCCTGATCGTCGAAGCGATGGCGCAGGCGGGCGGGTTTCTGCTCTTCGGCCAGGTGGAGGACCGAGAAAACAAGCTCTTCTATTTCACCGGCATCGACAACTGCCGCTTTCGCAAACCGGTCGTGCCGGGCGACCAACTGATCTTCGAGGTCGAGGTGGTGGCGAAAAGAAAGGGTTTCGCCAAGATCCACGGCCGCGCTCTGGTCGGCGAGGACGTGGTCTGCGAGGCGGACATGATGTCTGTTCTGGGGGATCGCTGATGGCTGCACGTATTCACCCGACGGCAATCATTGATCCGACTGCGGAATTGGCCGATGGCGTGGTTGTCGGTCCATACACAGTCATCGAAGCCGGTGTGAGCATCGGCGCCGACTGTGAGGTCGGACCCTTCAGTCGCCTCGGCAGCGGCACCAGCGTCGGCGAGCGCAATCGCTTCGAGAGCCATTGCTCGATCGGCGCTCCGCCGCAAGATCTCAAGTATGCGGGCGAGGCGACGAAGCTCGAGATCGGCCACGACAACTGGTTCCGCGAGTTTGTCACCGTCCACCGGGGAACGCCCGGCGGCGGCGGCGTCACGCGAATCGGCGACCAGGGTCTCTTCATGTCCTACTCCCACGTCGCCCACGACTGCCAGGTCGGTTCGCAGACGATTTTCGCCAACAGCGCCACCCTGGCCGGGCACGTTGAGGTGGGCGACTTTGCGACCGTGGGAGCGCTGTCGGCGGTGCACCAGTTCACCCGCATCGGACAGTACGCATTTCTCGGCGCCTTTACGGGCGCCAACAAGGACTGTCTGCCGTACATGAGCACGGTCGGCAACCGGCCTTCGAAGTGCTACGGTCCAAACACCATCGGTCTCGAGCGCAAGGGCTTCTCCCCTGAGCGGCGCAAGGCCCTCAAGCAGGCCTGGAGATTCCTGAACGACCCGAAGCTCAACACGTCTCAGGCCCTGGTGCGCATCAGGGAAGAGCTGGGCGGTCAACCGGACGTGGACGTCGTGCTCGAGTTCATCGAAAGCTCGGAACGCGGAGTGATTCTCAGGTAACGGCAGGAGGGGTAGTGAACGCGCGCGGCCCTGACCGTGAGGGAATATCATTTTCAGATCTGGGAGTTGAGCAGAATATGAGCGCCGATATCGATTTTACGAAGCTTACGATCAAGGATGCACTCGACCTCGCCATCCTCGTCGAAGACGAGGCCGAGGAGCGCTATCGCGAGCTCGCCGACAACCTCGAGCTTCACAACACCGAAGACGCAGCCCGATTCTTTCGCTTCATGGTCGGCTGCGAGGCCAAGCATGGAGCGGAGCTGAGCGCAAAGCGCATCGAGCTCTTCGGCAGCCAGCCGCCGAACGTCGACCGCTCGATGTTGTGGGACGTGGAAGCACCGGCTTTCGACGAGGCCAGGTCATTCATGACGATCCACGATGCCCTGAAGGTGGCACTGGCGGCCGAAACCAAGGCCTACGAGTTCTTTGATCGGGCGCTCCCGGAGGTGGACGATCCCGAGGTGCGGGAACTCTTCACCGAGCTCCGCCAGGAAGAGGTCGAGCACATGCAGATGGTGCGCGAGCAGATGAAGAAGCTGCCGCCGGAGGACGGTTTCGATCCCGAGGACTTTGCCGACGCCCCGGTCGCGCAGTAACGTTTGAACGTTCGAACGTTAACGTCAACCGTTGAAATATTAGAATTTGTAGCCAAAGCCGATACCGATGACGAACGGGTTGATGTCGAGGGCGACCGGAGGAAGATCTCCATCATCGGTCGTGGCTCTGGCGTCGATCGACACGCCCGAGTAACGAAGGTCGAGATTCGCGTACCAGCGGGCATCCATCTGGTAGTTGACGCCGAGCTGGACCTCGAAACCCGCCCCGCCCTCGAAGTCGAGGCTGTCGAAACCGACCTCGCCGAGATCGCACGAACCGCTGGTGAAGGGTGCGATCCAGGTGACGCCGAGTCCGACGTACGGGTCCCACGGCCCGTACACGGGGTGGTGGTACTGTCCGATCGCGGTCAGTGGTACCAGCCACACGAGGCCGCAGTCAAGGCAGTCACCGTCACCTTCGGCGAGCTCGAGCCGGTGGGCGGAGCCCGCGACCGAAAACTCGGCGCCGAATCGATCCGAAAACATAAGGGTGGCGTCGATTTCAGCACCGGGACCCGATCCCAGGTCGAGGCTGACGCCGGTATCTCCGAGAACATCGCTGGTGGCGCCGGCGCTGACCCAGAGGGCGCGTCCGCCGACCCGCCAATTCGCGGTCTGTGCCTGGGCCGCTCCGACGGCGAACAGCAATCCGACGGCCAACGACACCACGACACTGGAAGGCGCGGGGCACTCTACGGTCCTCAGTACACGCGACCGAGGCGTTCGAGGACCGTTTCCGGGTCGGACGGTTTCCCCTGGATGTCTTCGGTATTCGATTTCGAGCGCCTCGACCACAGCCGCCGCCGATTTCACGACCTCGCCCCCGACCAGATACAGCGGCGAGCCGTTGGGGTCGATGTACATACCGTCCGCCGGCTCCTTCGCAGAGAGGCCCTCGTACCCGGTCGGTGCTTCCTCGGCGTCGAGAATCGCCCACACCTTGGCGTCGAGGTGAATGATGTCCACCTTTTCGTCCTTGTAATCCTGCCGCAAGGTGTCCCAACCGGGAGCCTCGTGGTCCCCGCGTAAAATCCAGAGCTTTGCCATGTCAATCCTCCGCCGCGGCATCATACATCTTCCTTTTTCGATCCCGCCGGTCGAACCGTCGGGATCGAAAAGGAGAGAGGGAAAAGAGGCTGTCTGGGTCTCTGCCTACAGCTGGGCATCGATCGCTTCCAGCGCATCGAGGGCACCGAAGGCGAGGCCGATGTGGCCGTGCGGAACCTGTGGCTCGCGCGGGTTGATGCGGATGAGCGTGCCCCTGAAGCGGGACGCGATCCGCTCCGAGGTCATGCGCACAGTCGGCACCGCCGAACCGGCGCCGAGCTCGACGATCACCAGCCCCGGTCCCCCCGACCGCTCGAGCCAGTCCGCAAACCGCCCCTCCTGCCCGGCCGACCGGCCGGCGACCCAGTGCCAGTCGTTGAACATGAGGACATTGGGTCTCGCGACCGCTCCACAGCGCGGACACTCCGGCAGCTTTGAAGCGGCACGGAAGCTGTCCTCGTCGACCGTCACATCGAGCGCGTCGGCGCTCCAGATCTGGTTGCTGCACGGCGTTGAGCATTGGAGGTGAGCGATCGAGCCGTGGCACTCGATGATGCGATCCGGGTCGAATCCCGCCCTCTGGAAGTGGCCGTCGACGTTCGAGGTGAAGACGAAGCCGCCCGCGGCGACCCGATCGGACCAGCGCCTCAGCGCATCGAAGCCCGCGTGGGGGGTGGTGGCTCGGTAGAGTTCGAGCCGGTGGCCGTAGAATCCCCACGCCAGCTCGGGGTCGCGCGCAAACCAGGATGGGTTGGCCATGTCGACAAAGGACACCCCGAGGCGCTCGAATGGGCGGGTAGGCCTTCCAGAACCCCGTGTCACCGCGGAAGTCCGGCAACCCCGAGTCCACCCCCATCCCGGCCCCGGCGGTGATCAGCAGCGCATCGGCATCCGCGACCGCTCGGGCCGCGGCTTCGATCGGGTCATCGGCTGCAGCGCTCATGAAGAGATTTTAATCGGATCGATGGTGCGCTCGCGATTCCGACGTCGGTGAATCCCGCCACCAGCAGGATCTGTTGCCCTGCCGTTGACCCCAACGTCCCCGAAGCACTCTTTCGGACCGAAGTTCGCGGCCGCAACGTGATTTTTTTCAATCGGTTGCGTTTCGGCGGCCGGGCCTCGCAAATCCCTATCCTTTGCCTCGCCTCCGTCTAACTACTTTCGACCTCCCGCGCCCGACCGTGACTTCATGGGACGGCACGCACACGCAACGGACAACAGCGCAGGAAACGCCACGTCGGCGGTTCCACGGCGACCGGGCAGCATCCGAAACGCACCGAGCGCTCGGGAGCAGATGGCCGTTGCGTCCGAGACCGCGCCGCCCCGGGAGGTCCACATGGCGGCGAGGTTGGTCGTGCTCTGTGTCTGCGCGTCGACGGTGATGATTTCCTCCGCGTGGGCGACCGACACCGTCGACTCGGTTGCGAACCTGAGTGCGCGAGAGGCCACCGCGGCCCCTGCGGACACCGGACCCCGGGCGAGCCTCGAGCCCAGGATCAACGCCGAGATGTCAGCCAAGAACCGGGACCAGCTCGTGGTCGGTTTCCAGGTCGCTGTTGAAAAAGTTCGCGAGGTCCAGGGTTGCAGCGAGCTGTTCACCGGGCTCGGCGCCGATGGGATTGACACCCTCGGCAAGGTCTATTTCTTCCCGATCGGATACCACGAGGCCAAAGCCAACGTATGCCACGGCAGCATCGCCTACACCCTGGTCGGTGGAGGACCCACCTGGGTCTGCCGCGATTTCTGGCGCTTGACCGACAGGGAGGCGGCGATGATCATCATCCACGAGGCGCTCCACCACGCCGGGCTCCCCGAACGCCCCCGGGACCCGGATGCCATGACGTCTACCGCCATCAATAAGATGGTCGCCAAGAACTGCGGGCTGTGACCGCATTCCTTGGGTTTGAGCCACACCCCGCCGCGTGAGGGGCTCATCACCAAGCTTCGCGTCGTCCACGATTCAGAATCCGCCTCCGGCTGGAAGCTCGAGGTCGGTCCCTTTCCCGGCTGGGAGACCGTGCCGACCTGGTGAAATGACGGCGGGCTGGCCTTGGCAGCGCTGTCGGAACTCGCCGCCGGCCGAAAGAGAAGGTGGGTGGGTGGTTGGCCATTGGCCACCTACCGGCGGGGTTGAGCCATCGTGCCCGAAGGGCATGCGTCACTCCATTCCGAGGATGATGCCATTCGAAGTGGTTTATCCGGATTGTGAGCTGAGTATTCAGATACTATGGTGATCCCAGCGGCCGGCCCCGGGCGAGTACTCCGGCCGTGGTAAACGAAGGGCAGACAAGGTGGCTTCGCTAGCTGACGTGTTCCGGGTCCTCAACGACATGAAGACGGCAGGTGTCGTGGAGGACTACGCGCTTGGGGGCGCAATGGCCGTCCTTTTCTACGCCGAGCCGACCCGGACATACGATCTCGACGTATTCGTGGTGTTGCCCGGCCCCGATCCGACGATCGTCACTCTGGCGCCGGCATATGACTGGCTGAAGGCCCGCGGTTTCGAGCCGCACGGCGAGCACATCATGATTGGTGGCGTTCCGGTGCAGCTCCTGCCGGCGTACAACGCCCTCGTCGAGGCGGCGATCGCAGAAGCGCGCATCCACGACTACGAGGGCGTCGCGGTGAGGGTGTGCCCGCCAGAGCACCTGATCGCCCTCGCGCTGCAGGCCGGTGGGGGAAAGCGGCGGGAGCGCGCGTACCAGCTTCTCGAAACGACGGACATCGATCCCGATGTCCTTGACGGCCTCTTGAATCACTTCGGAATCCAGACCCCCTGGAGCGGCGATGAGTGAGCAGGAAAGCGTGGTCGACAACCCGGTTGAGTTGACCTTCCGGAGAAAGGCGGAGTGGCATCGCCGGCAGGCCCGGCTGCCGCTCAAAGAAAAAGTCCGCATCCTGCTCGAACTGCAAAGGCAGGATTATCCCCTGCTCAGGCGCCATCGCCGCATGGAGTGGTGGGAGGAGCCGTGGTCGATTGAGCCATAGGCCTCGAAGCAGCGATCGAACGTAATTCCGGCCGGGCAACCTGGCGCGACAAGTCGGCGTAGCACGCCGAGCCTTCGGGACATATAATCATCTCAACATGCCGCCCGATGTCGAAAAGAAGGTCCTGGCCGAGACATCCTTCCGTCTCGGCGAGTGGCTGGTGGATCCGCGGCTCAACCGCCTGACCCGGGGCGGCGAGTCGATCCAGATCGAGCTCAAGATGATGGACGTGCTGGTGTGCCTGGCCGGGCACGCCGGCGAGCTGGTGACGCGGCAGCAGATCATCGACACCGTCTGGTCGATCGAGTTCATCACCGAGAAGACGCTGACCCGGGCGGTGGCCGAGCTGCGGCGGACCCTCGGCGACGACGCCAAGGAGCCGCGCTACATCGAGACCATCCACCGCAAGGGCTACCGGCTGATCGCGCCGGTGGAAACGGTCGCGAAACCGTCGGGCACCGTGACCCCGTTTCCCGGCGCACATGCCGCGACCGATGACCGCAATCCCTACCCCGGGCTCGCCGCCTTCACCGAGGCCGACGCCGAGCTCTTCTTCGGCCGCGAGGCCGAGGTGGCCCGGCTGTGGCGCACCATCACCACCCGCCGTCTGCTGGCGGTGATCGGCCCGTCGGGGGTCGGCAAGACCTCGTTCCTGCGGGCGGGGCTGATCCCGGCGGCGCCGGAGGGGTGGGGGGTCCTGATCTGCACGCCCGGTGAGGCGCCGTTCGCGGCGCTGGCCCGCGCGCTGGCTCCGGAGATCGAGGACGACCCGGAGGCGGTCTCGAAGCTGGTGGACATTCGAGCCGAACGGCGGCCGCGGCCGTTCGTGTCGCGGTGGCGCGAGCGTCACGACCGCGCGCTGCTGATCGTCGACCAGTTCGAGGAGCTGTTCACGCTCAACCCGCCCGAGGTCCAGGCGCGGTTTGCGGCGTTGATCGGGCGCCTGGCGCGCGACGCCGACGTCCACGTGCTGCTGTCCATGCGCGACGATTTTCTCTACCGCTGCCACGATCACGAGGCGTTGCTGCCGGTGTTCTCCGAGCTCACCGCGCTCAAGGTGCCCGCGCGCGACGACCTTCGCCGCGCCCTCGTCCAGCCGGCGGCGCGCCTCGGCTACTCGTTCGAGGACGATGCACTGGCGGACGAGATGCTCGACGCGGTCGAGGGCGAGCGCGGCGCGCTGCCGCTGCTCGCCTTCGCGGTGGCGCGGCTGTGGGAGAAGCGCGACCGCGAGCAACGAGCTGCTGACCCGGCAGGCCTACGACGACATCGGCGGTGTCGGCGGCGCCCTCGCGCACCACGCCGAAGCGCACCATCGACCGCATCGGCACCGACCGCATCGCCATCGTCCGCGAGCTCTTCCGCAACCTCGTCACCGCCGAAGGCACCCGCGCCGCCCGCGAGTGGAACGAGCTCCTCTCCGTATTCAGCGATTCGCCGCAGCGAATCGCAGCCGAGGAGGTCCTTCGCGCGCTGATCGACGCCCGGCTGCTCACGTCGTACGAGGTCCGCGAGGAGGACCGCGAAGCACCGACGCGGCGCGTCGAGATCATCCACGAGTCGCTGCTCGCCAACTGGCCGCGCCTGGTGCGCTGGCAGACCCAGGACGCCGACGCCGCCCAGCTCCGCGACCAGCTCCGCCAGGCGGCCAGGACCTGGGACGAGCACGGCCGCTCTGACGACACTCTGTGGACCGGATCGGCCTACCGGGAGTTCGCCGTCTGGCGCGAGCGCTACCCGGGCGGGCTCACGGAACTCGAAGAGGCCTTCGCCGCCGCCATGACCGTCACTCGCGACGCGCCGGAGAAGGCGTCGCAGGATGGCAGCGGCGTCCGTACTGTTTCTCGCCATCGTCGTGGCGATCCGCGTCTTGGCACCTTGTGGCGACGCAGTGTCCACGAAACCCGCCGCGCCGAGGCCGCGAAGCTTCTCGCGCTGGCCCAGGTCCAGCTCGAAACAGATCCCACCGAAGCGCTGGCGTACGCCACCGCCAGCCTCGAGCTGGCGGACACCCGCGAGGCGCGGATCTTCGCTGTCAGAGCGCTGTGGGCGGGCCCGCCGCTGCGCGCCCTCGATCTCGGGGATACCGCTGAGGGCATGTTCGCGGTGCCGACCTTCAGCCCCGACGGACGGTGGCTCGCGGTGGCGGGGCTGGTCAACGAAAACGTGCTGGTCTACGGCGAGGATGGGCGGGAGCCGGTCGTCCTCGGCGGACATGCCGCTCCTGCCGCTGGCGCGATCCTGTGCGCCTGGACTGGCGACGGTCTTCTGGTCACCGGCCACTGGACCGAGGGGCGGGCCCGGGTCTGGGCGATGCCGGAGGGGCGTCTCATCCGCACGATTGAGTTTGGAGATCCGACTGTGGTGGCAGGTGGGTGACACGCACCTGCTTGCGGAGGTCACGCCCCAATGGCGGGATGATGATCCGGGGCCCATATCCCTGAGGAGGTGGCGTCTTCCCGACGGCGAGACTGAAGACCTCGGGACCGTCAACTGGCCTCCGGGCGCCTCGAGCAGCTGCTTCGATCGTGATGGGCGGGCATGGATCTACGCTCAGGGACGACAGCGTGTATTCACGCTCACTTCCGGTCATGGCCGGAGTTCCCGACACGTTGCTCGCCAGCCACTCCTCCGAGGAGGCAAGAGTCTCTGACTGGCGACGCCCGCAAGGGATCTACTCGAGCGACAGCAACGGAGAGATCATCCTGTGGACCACGGCGGACGGGACGTCGGTGCCGGGCCGGCGGCTCCGCAAACCGGAGACCGCAACAACCCGGCTCAAACCTGACCCGGCCGGCCGCTGGGCCGTGGATGCCGATGGGTCCATTCGTGAAGGCAAGGCCTCCCTGTGGGACCTCCAGGGGCTTGCGGGCGCTCGCCCGATCGAGCTGCGCCGCAGCGGCAGCTGGTATTTCTCGTACTCCGACTTCCACCCGGGTGGAAAGTGGGTTGTTGCCACGACGAACCGCCTCCGGGAAGTTTCGTTCTGGCCGCTTCAAGCCCCTTCCCCGGTTGTGGTCGATGGCTATGAAACACTCTATGTGCGGACCGTGGCGTTCACACCCGATGGGCGTTACCTGGTCACCCACTGGGGGCAGGATCGGGTGCGGTTGTGGCCGCTTCCAGGGGCCGGAGACCGCGATGTCGTGGACGTGAAGCTACCGGTTACCGCGTGGCGGACGGGACTGGCCGTCGACCCGACAGGGAAGAATGTTCTGTCGACGGGCTACGGAACGGAGATCTTCCTGGTTTCGTTGACCGGTGCAGAGCCCCGCCGGCTCGAGGGATTGGCGAGCCTGGATCTTGTGAGGGTTGGCGCATTCTCCCCGAGCGGCCGGCTGGTTGCGGCCGCGAGCGCGTGGGCCGAGAGCCGCGCAACCCTGCGGGTGTGGGATCTCTCCTCCGGCGAGTCGAGAGTCTTTGATCAACCGCAGGACCCGGAGGCGGAGTTTTTCACCGATTCCATCGCGTTTGTGGACGAAACCACGCTCTACACCAGCGGGGCGTACGGCCTGCTCCGGTGGGACCTCGAGACCGGCACCTCCGAGAGGATCCTCGAGGTGCCGCCCGGCGGCAGCCTGCATCTTTGCATGGCCTCCGATCGCCGGACGAGCCTGGTCTCTGAGCTCGGTCCGTCCGACGACCGGGTCGGGGCAGTTCTTTACGACCTGAAGACAGGGGAGGTGCGGAGCCTGGACATACCGGGGGGGCAGGGCTGGGCGCTGGCATTGAGTCCGGACGGGACGACCTGGGCCACCGGGGAGAAGGACGGCTCCATCTGGATCGGCCGAACGGATGGCGGCGAGGCACATCTTCTGGCCGGCCACGAGGGACCGGTCGACAGTGTCGCGATCTCGCCAGACAACAGATGGATCGCCTCATCGGGAGAGGACAAGACCCTCCGCCTCTGGCCGATGCCCGACCTCTCCAAGCCGCCGCTCCACACCCTGCCGCGCGAGGAGCTCATCGCCAAGCTCAAGACCCTCACCAACCTCCGCGCCGTCCGCGACGAGGAATCCTCCACCGGCTGGAAGATCGAGGTCGGCCCGTTCCCGGGCTGGGCGACGTGCCGAGCTGGTAGTCGCGGCGCTCTGCCGGTTGACGGCCTTTCGCAATCCCCATGGTTGATCCGGAGTGGCGGATTCCCGACTCTTTGGGATCTGCGGCTATTCGATCGAGATTGGTTATCGCCATTTTAGCGATTGGATGGTTCCAATTGTCAAAAATTGGTGGTTGACACCGGATCTTGGAGGACTATCTTGTTGTTTGGATGGTTCCAATCGAGTCGAGGGATCGGAGGTCGGAGCCATGAGAATCCGTGAAATCACCTGCAGCGAGCTCGGATCGACCACCGGGAGTAAGCGTCCGTCATGGATCGAGTCGGCGTGCGAACTCCTCGAGAACCTGCCGGATCACCCTGGGCGTCGGGTGCTCGTGGCCGAGGAGGACGGGCAGCCGCGGGCGCTGCTCGGTCTGAAGTTGCACTGGAGCATGGACGGTCGATTGGCGAGAGCGATCATCTGCGTGCTGCGCGTCGATCCAAGACACAACCGACGGGGCATCGGGTCGCGCCTCGTGCGATTCGCGGAAGGCATCGCCCGGATCCACGGGTGTACGCGGGTCGATGTCGCGCCGGGCCTCGAGAGGTGGTGCGAGGGCCACTGCTGGTCCGGCCTCGGTTACGACGATCCCGGCGCCGGCCTTCACAAGGTCCTCGAATCGCCGGTCCACCGGAGCGCGTGACCGTGCCGATCCAGCGCAGTACCCGCGACGGGCAGGAGGGCGTAGGTGGACATTTCAATCGACAGACAGAGCCGAGAGCCTATCTACCGGCAGGTCGTGCGATCGATCGAAGGACTGATCCGATCCGGCACCCTGCCCGCGGGCTTCCTGCTGCCGCCCGAACGCCGGCTGGCGGAGTCTCTCGGCGTCAATCGCTCGACGGTCCTCAGCGCCTACCGCGAGCTCAAGGCCCGCGGTCTGGTGGACGCCCATGTGGGCCGCGGCACCGCGGTGCTCAAGGCTCCGGCGCCATTGCCGGCAAGCGCCGCCGTGCCGTGGCGCCAGCTCTTTCGCGAGCGCGTCGCTCGCGCCCACGACCCGATCATCTCGGACCTCCTGGCGCTGACCGAGCGCAGCGACGTGATCTCGTTTTCGATCGGTCTGCCGGCCCCCGAGCTGCTGCCGCTCGAGACCGTTGGTGAGTTGACCTCCGTTCTGCTTCGCGACGTCGGCCCGCCGCTACTGCTCCACAGCCCGACCGAGGGCCACAGCCCGTTCCGCGAGGTCCTGGCCCAGTGGGTGGCGGGACGAGGGATCCGCGCGCGAGCGGCCGATGTGCTGGTGGTCTCCGGATCGCAGCAGGGTCTCGATCTGATCACCAGGATCTTCATCGATCCGGGGGATTCGGTGGTGGTCGAGGAGCCGACCTACATCGGCGCCCTGCAGTCCTTCCGCGTCGCCGGGGCCAAGATCATCGGTATCCCGGTGGACGAGGAGGGCATGCGGACCGACATCCTGGCGTCGGTTCTCGAACGCGAACGGCCAAAGCTCATCTACACGCTGCCGACCTACCAGAATCCGTCGGGCGCGGTCATGAGTCTCGAGCGTCGCCGTCATCTGCTCGAGCTCGCCACTCGGTGGTCCCTGCCGATTCTCGAGGACGACCCGTACTCGGAGCTCCGCTACGAGGGTGACCCGCTGCCGTCCCTCAAGGCCTTGGATCAGAACGACTGTGTCCTCTATCAGAGCACCTTTTCAAAGACGCTCTTTCCCGGGCTTCGGGTCGGCTACCTGGTCGTGCCACCGGTGGTGCTGCGGCAGCTGGTGTTGGCCAAGCAGGGTGCGGATCTCCACGCCAACAGCTTTTCCCAGTACCTGATCGAGCGGTTCGTGCGTGACGGACACTTCGCGGCCCACATTGAGAGGATGCGGATCGCCTATCGAAGGCGCCGGGACCGTATGGCGGCCGCCCTGCGCCGGGATTCGGCGCTGGCTCTAGACTTTGCCGTACCCACAGGGGGCTATTACATCTGGTGCCGATTGCCCGAGGGCGTCGAGCAGCCGGCGTTGCTGGCCAACGCCGCGGCGCGAGGTGTTGTCTTTTTGCCGGGACGCGCGTGTTTCCCAACCGAGCCGCCGGAGGGCTACTTCCGGCTCAACTTCTCGCACGCAACGGAGGAGTCCATCGACATCGGTATCGGGCGTCTGCTCGAGGCAATCCGCGAGGCCGCAGCCGTCGCGTCCCCGCGGCATGCGGACGGCATCTCACGATCGCCGGTCGTATAAGCAACCTGGAGGATGAATATGGAACCACCCAAGCTTCGCTTCGCCTCTCGCATGCAGCAGCTGCGTGCCTCGGACATCCGCGAGATCCTCAAGATCACCCAACGCCCGGAAATCATTTCCTTTGCCGGTGGCCTTCCGGCATCGGAGCTTCTCCCGGCGCGGCAGATGGCCGAGCTGGCGCGGGATCTCCTGCTGGACGACGGCGTGCGGGCGCTTCAATACGCACCCACCGAGGGACTCGAAGTGCTCCGGGAAATCATCGCCCGCCGTCTCGGCGAGCGACTCGGTGTGCAGCGTCAGGCGGACGAGGTGTTGGTGGTCACGGGTTCGCAGCAGGCGCTCGACCTCACCGGCAAGGTGTTTCTCGACGCCGGCGACGTGGTGCTCTGTGAAAGCCCGACCTATCTGGGCGCCATCAACGCGCTGCGCGCCTACGAGCCGCGCTTTGTCGAGGTCCCGACCGACGACGACGGCATGATCCCGGCGGAGCTGGAGCGTCGCCTGGCGTCGGAGGATCGCGTCAAGCTGATCTACGTGGTGCCCGATTTTCAGAACCCGAGCGGCCGCCGGTGGTCGATCGAGCGTCGCCGTGCGCTGGCCGAGCTCGCGGCCCGCTTCGGGGTGCCGGTCGTCGAGGACGCCCCTTACGGCGAGCTCTGCTTCGAGGGCGAGCCTCTGCCGCCGGTGGCGTCGTTCGACGAGGCCGGGCTGGTGATTTTCCTCGGCACCTTTTCGAAGATCCTCTCGCCCGGGATGCGGTTGGGTTGGGTGGCCGCCGAGCGCTCGCTGGTGCGACGCTACGTGCTCGCCAAACAGGGTGCCGATCTCCACACCCCGAGCCTGACGCAATTGCTGGCGGCGCGATTCGTCCTCGAACACGACCTCGATGCCCACATCGCAGGCATCCGCGAGGTCTACCGTCGCCGCCGAGATGCCATGCTGGCGGCCCTCGACGAGCACATGCCGCCGGGCGTCCGCTTCACGCGTCCGGCCGGCGGTCTGTTTCTGTGGGTCGAGCTGCCGGAGGACATGGATGCGCGGGCGCTGCTCGAACAAAGCCTCGAGGAGAACGTGGCCTTTGTCCCGGGCGGCGCGTTCTTCGCCAACGGCGGCCACGAGAACACCTTGCGTCTCAACTTCTCGGCGATGTCGGAGGAGCGGATCGCCGAAGGAATCCGGCGGCTTGGCAGAGTTGTAGCGGAGGTATTGGTACCGGTCGAGATTTGAGGGGACCCGAGGACATCAGTAACGTTCTGACGTTATAACGTTCAAACGTTTCAACGTTCTGCAACGAGGTATGATTGACTGTCGAGGGCCCGACGAGTGCGCATCGTCCGTGATGGTGATCTGCCGCTGCACTTCGAGGCGGCGCCGCTGAAGCCGGCGGTGGTGGCCGTGGGCTGGCCGGTTGCGATCCTCGCCTGCGCGGCCGGCGTGCTGCCTGTACGTGCGGGCCGGGCTCGACAGTGGTCGAAGCGGCTGCCGCCGTTCCTCGCCCTGGTCGGTAGCTCCCTCGTGGTGGGTCTGGTCCGTTGCCGGCGCTATGAGATCACCGTGGGTCAAACGCATGATCGAGCTGCGGGTCGGGCCCGTTTCGCCGCATCCTGCCGGTGGGCACCGTGGAAGCTGCAAAGGCCGGTCCGGCGACGAGCTGGCGGCGGGTCTTTTGCCGATCGAGAGCTCGAGCTGACGCTGAGCGTGAGCGCGCAAAAGACGATCGTGCCCACCAACAACCCCGACGAGCTGCGCGCCGCCCTGCGCATGGCAAATCCGGGTACGGAGACGGAGACGGGTACGGAGACGGGACCTCCACCGAGGTTGGCGGGGGAAAAATCCGAAATCCGAAATCCGAAACCCGAGATTCAGGGGAGGATGGGCGGGAATTCCTGATTCCTAATTCCCAATTCCTAATTCCTCATTCGTTCTTACTCTTCTCCCATGAACGGGTAGCCGAAGTGCTTGGGCGGCACGAAGTTCTCCTTGATCGTGCGTTGCGAGGTCCAGCGGATGAGATTGAGATAGGAGCCCGCCTTGTCGTTGGTGCCGGAGGCTCGTGAGCCGCCGAAGGGCTGCTGGCCGACCACGGCGCCGGTGGGCTTGTCGTTGATATAGAAGTTGCCGGCGGCGTGCCGCAGCCGGTTCGCCATGGTGATGATCGTCGCCCGGTCATGGGCAAAGATGGCGCCCGTGAGGGCGTACATGGAGGTGGTGTCGCAGAGCTCGAGCGTATCTTCGAAGTCCTTGTCTTCGTAGACGAAGACCGTCAGCACCGGTCCGAAGATCTCCTCCACCATGAGCTTGAACCGGGGGTTGGTAGTTTCCACCACGGTCGGCTGGATGTAGTAGCCCTCGGAGTCGTCCCACTCGCCGCCGCACAGAATCTCGGCCTCGGAAGAATCCTTGGCATAGCGAATGTAGGCGGTGATGTCCGAGAATGCACCGGCGTCGATGACCGCGTTGAAGAAGTTCCTGAAATCGGTCGGCGGTCCCATCGTGATTTCGGAGATCTGGCCCAACATCAGCTCCTTGACCTGAGGCCAGATGGAGCGCGGGATGTACGCGCGCGAAGCGGCCGAGCACTTCTGACCCTGGTACTCGAAGGCGCCCCGGACCATGGCGGTGGCCAGCGCTTCGACGTCGGCCGAGGAGTGGGCAAAGATGAAGTCCTTGCCGCCGGTCTCGCCGACGATGCGCGGGTAGGTGCGGTAGTTGGCGATGTTGTCGCCGATGGCCTTCCACATGCCCTGGAACACCGCAGGTCGAACCGGTGAAGTGAATACCGGCCAGATGCGGGCTCGCCATCACCGGGTTGCCGACCTGGCCGCCGGAGCCGGGAATGAAGTTGATGACGCCGGGTGGAAAGCCGGCGGCCTCCATGAGCTTCATCAGATGCCAGCCGGTAAAGACCGTCGACGACGCGGGCTTCCACAGCACGGTATTGCCCATGAGGGCCGGTGCGGTGGGCAGATTGCCCGCGATGGATGCGAAGTTGAAGGGCGTCACGGCAAAAACAAAGCCCTCGAGAGCGCGGTACTCGACCTGGTCCCAATATCCAGGCCCGGACTCGGGCTGTTGCTCGTAGATGAAACGCATGTAGTGGGGGTTGAAACGCCAGAAATCCACCAGCTCGCAGGCGGCGTCGATCTCGGCCTGGAAAACGCTCTTCGATTGGTTGAGCATGCAGGCGGCGTTGAGGCGGTCGCGCCATGGTCCGGCGAGCAGTTCGGCGGCCTTGAGCATCACCGCGGCGCGGTGCTCCCACGGCGTCTCCGACCACTCCTTCCAGGCCTTGGCGGCGGCGTCGATCGCCATCGTTACCTCGGCCTCGCCGGCCTTGTGATAGACGCCCAAGACGTGCCGGTGGTCGTGCGGACAGACGGCTTTGGCGGTCTTGCCGGTGCGCACCTCCTTGCCGCCGATGATGAGCGGGATCTCGATCTCCTCCTTCAGCATCCTGGCGATTGTGGCCTTGAGCGAGGCTTTTTCCGGCGAGCCCGGGGCATAGGAGCGGATCGGATCGTTGACCGGCGGCGGAATGCGGACAATTCCATTGGCCATGACGGACCTCCTGTGGGCGAGAGAAACTCTTGGGATGCGATGCGCTTGGCGCGTCGCGTCGGCATGGTATCGGGTAGAGGCCCGAACTTCAACGCCCTACTTTCAATTCGTCACTCCGCAGCCGCGGCTGCGGAGTGCCGAATTGAAGAGTTAGACTGCCGTAGTGAGTTTCATCTATCTCGACTACAACGCCACGACTCCCGTCGATCCACGGGTCGCCGAAGCGATGGTTCCGTGTCTGACCGGGCTGTATGGCAACCCTTCATCGACTCATCTGGAGGGCCGCAGGGCGAAGACCGCGCTGGAGGAGGCCCGAGACAAGGTCGCGGATTGCCTTGGCTGCCGGTCGCCAGGAGGTGGTCTTCACCTCGGGCGGTTCGGAGTCCAACAATCTGGCGATCCGTGGTGTGGTCGAGGCGCGTGGCGGCGGCCACGTCATCACCTCGGCGGTGGAACACCCGGCGGTTCTCAATGTGGTCCTCGAACTCGAGTGCGAGGGGCGTGATCGCGCTGACGGTTGTGGATGTCGACCGCGATGGTCGAGTCGATGCGGAGGCCGTGGCGGCTGCGCTCCGGAACGACACGGTGCTGGTGTCCTTGATGCTGGCCAACAACGAGGTGGGAACGCTTCAGCCGGTGCGGGAGGTCGCCGCCCTCTGCCGCGGATCGAAACGTGGCGATCCACACCGATGCCGCGCAAGCGGTGGGCAAGATCCCGGTGGACGTGAATCAGCTCGGCGTCGACCTGCTGTCGGTGGCGGGACACAAGCTCTACGCCCCGAAAGGAGTGGGCGCGCTCTTCATCCGGGAGGGTGTCGAGCTCGTCCCGCAGATCCGTGGTGCGGGGCACGAGCGCGGTCTCCGCGCCGGCACCGAAAGCGTCCTCCTGGCGGTTGGGCTCGGCACCGCCTGCGAGCTCGCTGCCCGCGAGGTCGCAGCCGAGCAGGCAACGGCTGAGCGCCCTTTGCGGTCGTCTCCTGAATCTGTTGAAGGCATCGATTGCAGATCTGGTCGAGCACGGGCACCCCGTGCACCGCTTGCCCAACACCTTGAGCGTGGCCTTTCCCGGCACCGACGCCGGCGAGCTGTTGGAACGCCTCGCCAACGAGGTGGCGGCGTCGGCCGGAGCTGCGTGTCACGCCGGCGCCGCAACCGTCTCACATGTCCTGGCGGCGATGGGCGTCGATCCGGAGCTGGCCCGCGCCACCATCCGGCTGTCGGTCGGTCGATTCACGACTGAAGAAGAGATCGATCGCGCGGCACGGCTGATTACTGAATCGTTTAAACGTTGAAACGTTAGAACGTTAGAACGTTTTGTGCCACAGCCGGCAGGAGAATTTCGACGCGGTCGGTGCGTATACTCTTGCGGTGAAGAAATCGTGTCCCTGGTGTCTGGAACCGTTGCCGATGCGGCATGCCGCGCCCGAGTGCCCCCATTGTGGAAGGCTGGTGGGCGGCGAGGGCGAACCGCAAGCGCTCGAGCTGCGTTATCAAAAGGCAGAGCGCGAGCAGGGGGCGATGTACCGGCGCATGCTCGCCTGGGGCGCGCCGACGACTGCGGCGGTGGCGCTTTTCGTGCCGCTGTTTCATCTCGGGGCGGTCATCGTCATCCCGCTGGTAGTTGCGGTCCATCTCGTGCTGGTGCGGGTGATGTTGGTTCGTCGGGCGCAACGGCTTCTGGGGCCGATGCGGCGATTACTCAACCGATGGACGAACCGGTTTGCCTTTCTGTGGATCGGGCTCCCGGGCTACGGAGCCATGACGGTGCCGGTTCTCGGTGTCGTAGTTGGCACCGGTACCTTCGTCGTCTTGACGACCATCGCGCACGTGTCGACGATTCTCAGCCTGCAACGGCAGCGTTCGGGGCAGCCGCTATCCGTCTGGGAGAAGTCGGTGCCGGTGGTTCTGGCGGTGCTGACGGTGGTGCTGTTGCTGGTCCTGATCGGAATGGCGGCGCTCTTTGGCTGGACGGTGGCGGCCATCGCCGAGCGGATGCAGGCGTCCTGAGGGATCGACGGTGAGAAGGAGTTGAACGTGGAATCGCTCATGACCTATATGGCGGCCTTTGGGATTGCGGCCGGAGCGGGCGCCAAGGCCTTTATCCCGATCCTGGCCCTGGGTGCCTTCAGCTACACGCCGTACTTCGAGTTGTCGTCGCGCTTCGAGTGGATCGCAGATCCGATGGTGATGGCGGTGCTGGGCGTTCTGGTGATTGCGGAGATCGTGGTCGACGCCCATCCGGATCTCGGCCGGTTCTCGGACGTGATTTCATACCTGCCAAAGGTGGTGGCCGGCTTTATAGCGTTCGCGGCGGTCACGGGCAGGCTTGACGACAACCTGGTGCAATTGGGCACATCCGGGAGTGCTGGGTGGCGGTACGGCGGCCGGCGTTCACTGGCTCCGGAACCAGGTGCGGCGACCTTTCCGCGATCTGGCGGAGGACGCCCACGAGACCATTGGCAAGCTGGCCTCGGTCGGTGAGGCGGGCGCTTCGGCGACTCTGGCCGGTACCGCTGTGCTGGCCCCGCCGCTTTCGGCGCTCGCGCTGATCGGATTCGTCTCCGTTTCGGTGGTCACCCTGCGAGGAATCGACCGGCGGCGGGTTCCCTGTCCCCGGTGCGGCGGCGCAATTCGGGCCGAAGCCCTCGTGTGCCCACATTGTCGTGCCGATCTGGTCGATCGTTCCGTGCTAAGCTGAGTCGTTCACGAAAGGGGCGCGAGTGCAGTTCAAGGTCGGCGACAAGGTTGTCTACCCGAGCCAGGGCGTGTCGGTTGTGGAGGAGATCTCAGTCGAGGTCCTCGCCGGCACCGAAATGAAGTGCTACCACCTGCGTTTGTTCGGCTCGGACTCGAAGGTGATGGTGCCGGTGGACAACTCCGAACGAGTCGGTCTGCGGCCGCTTTCGGAGAAAAAGGTGGTCAAGGGCGTGATGAAGCGTCTCAAGGCCTGCGAGAGTGAGAGCGCCGAGGACTGGAAGGATCGTTATCGCGCAAACCTCGATCGGATCAAGACGGGTGAGCTCGACGAGATAGTCGATGTCCTTTTGTGCCTGGCAGAGGTCGCCGGCCGCAAGACCCTCAGCTTTCGCGAACGAAAGATGTACGACCACGCCCGCCAGCTTCTCGTACACGAGGTCGCCGAGGTCGAGGGCCGCGAGGTCGACAAGGTGGAACGTCAGGTGGAGAGCGCGCTCGGTAATGTCGTCAAGATGGAAGAAGAGTAATTTGACGTTAAAACGTTAGAACGTTAGAACGTTAGAACGTTTATCTCGCAACACCTCGGTAATTGATCAGGCAGGTCGTCTCGGGTCGCTGAAGGCGTTTCGCTTTGAGCGAGTGCTATTCTCTCCGACAGCGCATCGAGCGGAGGGTGAATGGCCGTCAACAACGCGAAGTCGGGACACTGGTATTTCAAGCTTCACTGGCAGGTATTGATCGCGCTCGTGGCCGGCGTCGCTTTTGGATGGTGGACCCCCGGCGCGGCGGACAGCATCGGTTTCCTCGGCGACCTCTTCCTGCGCCTGCTGAAGATGATCATCATCCCGCTCATCTTCACGTCGCTGGTCAGCGGTATCGCCAGCCTCGGCAGTGCGCGTTCGGTTGGTCGTGTCGGCGTCCGCACCATGGTGTACTACACCGTCTCGACGACCCTCGCCATCGCGGTGGGTCTGGCGCTCGTCAACATCATCCGCCCCGGTGCCTATCTCGATTTCGGCCAGGGCGGCGGCCTGCCTGAGGGTTTTTCAACCTCGACCCAGACCCTCCCTGAATTCCTCGTGCGCATGGTGCCTGACAACATCGTGTCGGCGATGGCGGCGGGCGAAGTGCTGCCGGTGATCGTGTTCGCCCTCCTTTTCGGGCTCTTCCTCACCCGCCTCAACGGTCCCAACGTGGATGCCGTACAACGGGTGGTGGACGGGGTGCTCGAAATCATCCAGGCATTGACACTGGCGATCGTCAGGCTCGCTCCAGTGGGCATCTTCGCCCTTCTCGCGCGCGAGGTGGCGCGCAGTGGTCCGGGGATCATCTGGGACCTGCGGTTCTACTTCCTGACCGTTGGTCTGGGTCTCCTGATCCACGCCACAATCACCCTGCCGGCGATCCTGTTTCTGCTCGGGCGTCGATCGCCTCCAGCATATGGCCGCATCATGGCGCCCGCCCTGGCGACCGCCTTCTCGACCGCGTCGTCGTCGGCCACCTTGCCGCTGAGCATGGAGTGCTCCGAGGAAGCGGGCAACCGCAGGGGCGTCACCAGCTTCGTGCTGCCCCTGGGGGCCACCGTCAACATGGACGGTACCGCGCTGTATGAGGCGGTGGCCGCGCTGACGATCGCGCAGATGTACGGCGTCGGCCTCAGCCTTGGGCAGCAGGCGTTGGTGTTGCTGACCGCACTCCTCGCGTCGGTGGGTGCTGCCGGGATTCCGATGGCCGGTCTGGTGATGCTGGTGGTTGTCCTGCAGGCGGTCGGCTTGCCTCTGGAGGGGATCGGGACAATCATTGCTGTTGACCGGGTGCTGGATATGATGCGCACCGCTACCAACGTGTGGAGCGATCTCGTCGGCACGGCGGTCGTGGATCGTTTCGAAGGGAGCGCCTCATGAGACGGTTTTCTCTCCTGTTTTGTTGCCTGATCGTGCCTTCGCTCGCGACTGCACAGGTGGTCGACGGTCTCCGCGAGCAGACAAAGATTCGCGAGACACTTCTGACGGCGCAGGTCGACGAAATGATCGATGCGCATGAGGCGTTGCGAGAGGCATGGGGTCGGCTCGAGCAACAGGCGGTCGGTCTTCTGCGAGCTCATCGCGAAGGCGAGGCTGTCGACAATCTTCGGCTTCGTGACGCCGATCTCCGTCAGGTCGAAGCCGAGTTCTATTCGGCCCTTCTCGAAGCGCAACAGCTACGGCGGGCGGCGATCGAAAACCGGACCATGCTGGCCGCGATCGAGGTCGAAATCCAGCGCTTGTCGGTCGAGGTTGGAGGTGCCGAAGCACCGCTCACGGGTACGTGGAGCCTGCTGGTCGAACCGGGTCAGGACGGTATGGCCTATCTCCAACAGCAGGGGACACTGGTGACGGGCACCTATTCGTTGTCGGGTGGGTTCAGCGGTTCTTTCCGGGGCACTCTCGTCGCCGGCAAGGTCCGGCTCGAACGGATCGACTCGCAGATCGGGTTCGCGGCGATATTCTATGGTCGTCTCGTTGGCAGTGGAGACAACGCGAGGTTGCAGGGGAACTGGGAAGCGACCCAACTCACAAGTGGCCTGCCGTCGGCGGGCAACTGGACGGCGAGGCGGGTCGGCGGCGAGCAATAGCCTCGTCCTGGAATCACGGTTCGTGTTATGGTTCCTGTTCCCGGCGCGATTCGCTCCGGGCAACTGACGGAGGAGTCCGAGCATGCAGCGCAATCCCTGGTTGACAATGGTTCTTGGTTTGCTGGTTGGGCTGGTCCTTGGCTATGTGTTGGCCGAACGCCAGACGGTGCCTCCAGCCAAGGCCCTGCGGCTCGGCGTGGACACCGCGGCGCAAGCCCAGGGTGGGTCTCTGCCGGAGGGACACCCGCCGGTCGACGGCGCCTCACCGGCCGCGTCGCAGCGTCTCCGTCAGCAGGTTGCCGAGATCGAAGGCCTGCTTGCTGCCAACCCCAACGATGTGGGGTTGATGGCCGCGATGGGCAATGTGTTTTTTGACGCCGAGAGCTGGCCCGAGGCTCGCGAGTGGTACGAGAAATCACTTGCGGCCTCACCCGGCGATCCCAACGTCATGACCGATCTCGCGGTGGTCTACCGCAACCTCGGCCAGCCGCAGCGCGCGGTCGAACTTCTCGACGAGGTGCTGGCCATCGAACCAGAGCACTGGCAGGCCGTGTTCAACAAGGTGATCGTCTTCCAGTTCGACATTCACGATCACGATCAGGCGGCGGTCGCCCTGCGGAGGTTGCAGGAGCTCAAGCGGACCAACCCCTCGATTCCCGACCTCTCAGGCCTCGAGAAAGAGGTCCTCGGCAGCTAACCGCGTTTCGCCAATGAGGAATGAGGAATGAGGAATGCCGCCCACCCGCCCGTAGTGCTTTTCAGTCCAGGGGAGGAGGGTTGGGAATTCCTAATTCCTCATTCCTGATTCGTGTGGTGTCGTATACTCTTCCCCTCCGCGCAGGCGGAAAGGGTCATCATGCAGCGAATATTGCTCCTCGTCGTCGTGCTGCTCGTCGTGTGGCGCGTGCTCGCGGCGATCGGTCGCCACCTGGCGGAAAAAGCTCCCGGGGCGGACAGTTTCAGCCGCTTTTCACCGCAGGCCCGCCGCCGTCGCAGACAGCGGTCCGATAGCGGCGTCGGTCGGGTCGAGGAGCTGGTTGAGTGCACCCATTGTGGCACCTTCGTGCCGTCCGGGAGGGCGCTGCCGAGCGATGTCGGTCGCGTCTACTGCAGCGAGGACTGTCGAGACCGGGCAGCCGTCGGTACAAAGCATGGTTCGGAGTGACCCACGAACCGAGCTCGTCGCTGTCGGCATTCGACTGGCCGCCGCGGGCCTGGTTCGTGCCAGCGAGGGCAACCTCTCCATGCGGCTCAGCGATTCTGAATGTTTGGTGACACCGACCGGATCTGAGCTTGGCCGTCTCGATCCGGGGGAGCTGGTTGTGGTCGCAGTCGACGGCTCCACGATCCCTGACCGAGCCTCGTCCGAGGTTCAGCTCCACCTCGAGCTGTATCGTCGTCGGGCCGACGCCCAGGCGATCGTCCACGCTCACCCGCCGCGCTTGCTCAGCCTCGACGCGGGCGGCATGCTCCCACTCTGGAGGCGGCTCGAGGACTGCGGCAAGATGCTTGGCGCTGTCGTGTCGGTGCCGCATCACCCGGAGGGGAGTCTCGCCCTTGCTCGATCGACCGCCGATGCATTGAAGCACGCGAAAGCCTGCGTTCTGAGCGGGCACGGCGCCGTCACGCTCGGTCCTTCGTTGATGGCGGCCTTTATTCGGATGTTGGATCTCGAACGCGCGGCTTCGTTGACGGGCGTGCGGGGCTAAGCGGTGGCTCAGTCGCCGCTCTTTCCGGACGATCCCTCGGTGGCGCCGCTGGCCGAGCGGATGCGCCCGCGAAACCTCGACGAGGTGGTGGGGCAACAGGCCCTGGTCGGGGAGGGCGGTGTGATCCGGTCTCTGCTCGCCAATGGCGAGCTCCCGTCTCTGGTCTTCTGGGGCCCGCCCGGGAGCGGCAAGACGACAATCGCCAGGCTGCTCGCCGATGCCGCCGGCGCCGAGATGGTGACGTTTTCGGCAGTGCTTTCAGGGGTCAAGGAGGCGCGGGCGGTGATGTCCGCCGCGCGGAGCCTGCACCGTTCGGAGGGGCGTAGAACGGTGCTCTTCGTCGACGAAATTCACCGTTTCAACCGTGCCCAACAAGATGCCTTCCTGCCATTTGTCGAGGCCGGCGATGTCGTTCTGGTGGGCGCCACCACCGAAAACCCCTCTTTCGAACTCAACCGGGCGCTTCTGTCCAGGGTCAAGGTCTACATCCTCGACCCCTTGGTCCCGGAACAGATCCTCGGTCTCCTCCGACTCGCCCTCGATGACCGGGAACGCGGTCTCGGCGCGATCGCGCCGAAGCTCGAGTTGGAGGCGCTCGAGCTCATCGCGATCGTCGCCGTCGGGGACGCCCGCCAGGCCCTCAATCACCTCGAGCTGGCGGTGGCGGTGGCCCGGTCGGAGGGTGTGAACACGATCGGTACCGAGCTTGTCGAACGGGTGGCACAGAAGGTGATGGCGGTCTACGACAAGGGGGGCGAGGAACACTTCAATCTCATTTCGGCCCTCCACAAGGCGGTGCGGAACTCGGACGTCGACGCCGCGCTGTATTGGTTGGCGCGAATGCTCGAAGGGGGCGCCGACCCGAGGTACGTGGTGCGGCGGATGCTGCGCATGGCGTCGGAGGACATCGGCATGGCCGACCCTCGCGCCTTGCAACAGGTGGCGGCGGCCGCGAACGCAGTGGAGCACGTCGGCATGCCCGAGTGCGAGTTGGCGTTGGCGCAGTCCGCGGTCTACCTGTGCCTCGCGGCCAAGTCGAACGCCCTCTACACGGGATATGGCAGGGTCAAGCTGGAAGTGGCAAAGCGCCCGGGTCTGCCGGTTCCGATGTCCATCCGCAACGCCCCGACCGCCCTCATGAAGGATGCCGGATATGGAGAGGGCTACCGCTATGCCCACGACGAGGACGGGGCGGTGGCCGACCTCGAGTGTCTGCCCGACGAGTTGGTCGGGACCCGATACTACGAACCGACGGATCACGGGTGGGAAGCGAGGATCCGCGAGCGGATGGCGGAGATCCGGAAGCTCAGATCCAAGGGCCGCAGGCAACCTTGACGGATCGCTGTCGACAGGGCGCCGCCTTGCCGGGCTTCGTTAGAACGTTTGAACGTTGAACGTTAAACGTTGGATACGAATAGCGATGCGAGCCCGTCAGTCGCCGGTTTTGAGGGGAGGGTGAGCGGGAACGTTCAACGTGCGAACGTTCGAACGTGAAACGTAAACCGTGCTACCTTTCAGCTGTGAAGACCGTATTCCGGGCCGCAGTCGTGGTGCTCCTGGTGGCCGAGATGGCGGCCTGCGGTTACCACCTCGTGGGCACGACCTCGTTTCTCCCTGAGGACATCGACACCCTTTTCGTCGAGAACTTCCAGAACCAGACCCAGTGGGTGGACATGGACCAACGACTGATGGAGGCGCTGACCCTGGAATGGGTGCGACGGCGAAGGTTGCGGCTTGTCGACGCCGCCGACAAGGCCGACGTCGTTCTCTCGGGAATCATTCAACGCCTCGCGGTCATTCCGGTCTCGTACGACGCGCAGGGCCGGGCCAACGAGTATCAGATCAGCATGCAGGCGCTCGTCCAGCTTACGGATATGCGCGGTGACGAGCCGGATATCCTGTGGGAAGACAAGGCTTTTTCACGCCGGTCTTCGTACGTTGTCGACCCGTCGGCGGTCAACTATTTCGATCGCCAGAACGTCGCCATGGACGAGCTGTCGAGGGATTTTTCGAGTGCGTTGGTGACGGCGGTTCTCGAGGGCTTCTGACCTCAACGTTCAAACGTTGTAACGTTAATACGTTTAACGTTATTTACCGAGTCCACCTGAACCAAGTCTTTAGGATTTTAGTGACCGTCGGATTGAGTCGTGTGCGGTTGTATGCGTCGGCCGCCTTGCGAATGGCCTCGGCCCGGGTCGGGTAGGGGTGGATGACGCCGGAAAAGCTGCCGAGGCCCCTGCCCGCCACCATTGCGGTGGTGAGCTCGGAGATCATCTCGCCCGCGTGCCGGGCGACAATCGTGGCGCCGAGGATTGTGTCCGTGCCCTGCCTGCAGTGCACCTTGAGAAACCCAGCCTCGTCACCCTCGGCGATCGCGCGGTCGACATCGCTCAATGAGATTTTCCAGGTGTCGACCGCAAATCCCCGTTGCTCGGCCTGGTGGGCGTGGAGACCGACATGGGCGATCTCCGGATCAGTGTAGGTGCACCACGGAACGACCAGGGCACTGATGCGCTTTTTCGGACCTGGGAAGAGCGCGTTCTGGATCACCGCCCGCGAGGCGGCGTCGGCGGTGTGGGTGAACTTGAAGGGCAGGCAGATGTCCCCGGAGGCGAAAACCCTCTTGTTTGTGGTCTGCAGGAAATCGTTGACCAGGACGCCCGTGTGATCGTACTCGACACCCGCCGCCTCGAGATCGAGCCCCTCGAGGTTGGGTGTACGGCCAACGCCCACCAGGATCTCGTCAACCATGACTCGCTGGGGACCGTCGGGTGTCTCGAGGGACAGCAACTTGCCATCTGGTGAAACCTCCACCGCTTGCAGCCTCGTCGAAAGACGTACCCGGACGCCGTCGCGCTCCAACGAGGCCCTGAGGACCTCGGCCGCGTCACGATCCTCGCGCTGGAGGAATTGGTCCCCGACTTCAATGGTGGTGACCTCGGTGCCGAGGCGGGCGAAGGCCTGCGCGAGCTCAGCACCGATCGGTCCGCAACCGACCACCGCCAGCCGTCGCGGTTGCTCGGTGAGATTGAAGACGTTGTGATTGGTCAAGAACCCGGCTTCCGCCAGACCCGGGATCGGTGGCACGATGGCACGCGCGCCGGTGGCGATAACCGCCCTTGCGAACCGGAGGGTGGCGCCATCGACGTTTACGGAATCCGTGCCGGTAAAGCGGGCCGGACCGAAATAGACGTCGATACCGTAGTGGTCGCGAAACCGTTGCGCCGAGTCGTTGGGTGAGATCCCGGCGCGGATCCGGCGCATGCGCGCCATCACCGCCTTGAAATCGACCTCGATGGCGCCCTTGACCCGAACGCCGAACCGATCCGCCGTTCGCACGTCGTGGGCGGCGTGGGCCGAGCGGATGATCGCCTTCGAGGGAACGCAACCGACGTTGAGACAGTCGCCGCCCATCAGCTGTCGTTCGACCAACGCCACCTTCGCGCCCATCCCGGCCGCACCGGCTGCGGCAACCAGACCGGCGGTGCCGGCGCCGAGGACGACCAGGTTGTAACGCCCATCCGGGGTCGGGTTCCGCCACTCCGGCGGGTGGACGTTGTCCACCAACTGCCGGTTGGCATCGTCATCGGGTTCGAGATTCAGCTGGGGGTCGATCACGGGAGCCTCCGTTCGCACCTTCGCTGTCTTGGTTGCGCATTTGCCCGGTGGAGGTTACGAAATTCGTCAATTTTCAATTCCGGCCTGCGCTGTTCCGGCTGTGTCACGCGGGAAAGAGGGGTAGTAATTCAAAATTAAAAATTGAGAATTGAGAATTCAGGCTTTTCGTCCATCGAGGCCGGTTGTCTTCGATACCTCTTTCGAAATTGAATCGAGCTCCAGTGTATCCTGGTACCCGGAGGTTCCCATGGCAGAAGGCAACCGGACGATCATCGGTATTTTCGTAGCTCTCGTGGTGATCATTGCCGGGGTCGTCGGGTGGTGGTTGCTGACCCGTGACAAGGTTGAGGCGCCCGAAGAGACCGCGGTCGCGGTTATCCCGACATCGGTCCCCGAGCCGACTCCGTCGCTCGAAGAGCGTCTGTCTGAGAAGCTCAAGGGCACGACCCTGAACACCTCGGACGCGATTGTCCGCGAGCTCGTGTCTGCCCTGTCCTCGAATCCGAAGCTGGCCGCCTGGCTGGTCAACGAGGACCTGATCCGGAGGTTCACGGCGTCGGTGGACAACATCGCTTCAGGTATCAGCCCGCGAGCTCAGCTCGAGTTCCTGCGGCCGAAGGAGGGTTTCGAGGTTGACGAAAAAAGCGATGGCTCGCTGGTGATCGACCCCCGCAGCTTTGATCGTTACAACCTCGTCGCCGAGGTCTTCGTGTCGTTGGACACTGCAGGCACGGTGGCCCTCTACCGCGAGCTCAAACCGCTCATCGATGATGCCTACGCGGAGATCGGACCTCCGGGGAAGAGCTTCGACGATCGTCTCGACGCGGCCTTCGATCAGCTGTTGGCGGTGCCGGTGATCGAGGAGCCGATGCAGGTCAATCGGTTGATCGTGACCTACGCGTGGTCGGACGACGAGCTCGAGGCCATGTCGTCTGTGCAGCGCCATTTCCTGCGGATGGGGCCAACGAACGTGGCCCGGATCCAGGAAAAGCTCGGCCAGCTCCGCGCAGCGCTGGTCGCACAGGAGTAGTTCTCAATTTTCAGTCCTTAATTCTCAATTCTCAATTCCCACCCTCCCTCCCTCGTTGGGAAGACCACTCCGGGCTTTTGGCGTTCGTCATTGAGAATTCAAAATTTAGAATTGAGAATTGAGAATTGATCCTCAAGGTAGGACGATTCTGAGGTACCGCAAAAAAGCCGGGATGTCGGCGAAGCTGATGTCGGCCTCGCCGTCGTGCCGGCCCGAGCCGTCGAAGAGCAGGCACACCGCGGCCAGCCCTGCCGCGCGGGCCGCGAGGATGTCGTAATGCGAATCGCCGACCCCGAGGCAGTGCTCGGGGACCGTGCCGAGGCGTCTGACGGCCTCGGTGACGGGCGCGCCGGAGGGTTTCCACAGGCCGGAGTCGCGGGTCAGGACGACATCGAATTCGAGCCCGAATCGATCGAGGATCCTGCAGGTGTTGCGCTGACTGTTGTTGGTGACCAGGGCGGTGGAGATGTCGCGGCGCCGCCAGCAGCTCGAGCAGTTCGACGGCGCCGTCCCGGAGCCGGGCCCGGTCGGTTGCCTCATCCTCGAAGCTCTCGAGCTCGGCCCACCGCCGGCTGCGGTCGGGCTCGGGGAGAGCGTTGAGGTCGTCGATGATTGATGAACCCGTGACCTCGAGGCGCTGTCGGATCGCCGGCCAGTCGTAGGTGGAATCGACCAGGGTGCCGTCCATGTCGAAGATCACCGCCCTGATCCCGTCGATCGCACTGGCTTTGAGTAGCTCATCGCGAGGAAATCGGGGGAGGTTCACCGACGGCGCTTGGGCGCTCGTGCCGGCGCGACCGATCCACGCGAACGGAACCCCGCTCTCCGCAAACGCTGTCTCGACCTCGATCTTGCCCGCCTCGCCACAGCCCACGAGCAGCGATCCGGAGCCGATCAGACCGAGCGGATCGATCCCGAGATCGTCACAGATTCTGGTGGTCTCTGGCAGCACCGGTATCTCGTCGCGCCGCGCCACGATGCTGAGGCCGGAAGCCACGGCCATCTCGTGCAATGCCTCGCCGACCCCGCCTTCCGTCACATCGTGCAGCGCGGTCACCCCTGTGCAGGCGGCCGCCAGCAGCGCCAGCGGCGCCACCAACAACCAGTCGCCGGCGAGGATCTCCTCTGCTTTCGCAAATGTGTCGGGCCCGTGCAGGTTGCGCAGCCGCTCACCGTGCTCGGAGATGAGGATTGCCGTCCCCTCCAGCCCCGCCTGGCGCGTCATCCCCACCAGGTCGCCATCGCGGAGGCCGCCGGTGGTCAGCGGCCGGCTGAGCACCCGCCCGAGCATCGTCCCCGCGACCACGCTGTGGAGGAGCCCCGGGCTGACCTCGGTGTGACCGCCGATGAGGACGCAGCCGACTTCCTCACAGGTGTCGCGAACCTGGGTGAGCAACTCCGAAACCCGCTCCTCGAAGGCCTCATGGGGCGAGATCAAGACGACCGCGAGGAAAAACTGCGGGCGGGCTCCCCGAACGGCGACGTCGTTGGCGTTGACGATGACTGCCAGGCGACCGGCGTCGGCGGCGGTGAATGAAATCGGATCCGAGGCCACCGCCCAAAGCTCGCCGCCGATCTCGAGAAGGGCCGCGTCCTCGCCGGCTGCCGGACCCAGCAGCACCTCTGGTGGCAGCTCCCCCGACACCAGTTCGGCAACAAGCTCCCACGGAACCTTGCCGGGCGGCAACCGTCGCTTCATTGCGGCATCATCGCCGAGGTGGACGGTGGGAGCAAGACACCAAGCAGAATCAGGAATCAGGAATTTCGGAATTAGGAATTTCCACCCACCCCCCATTATTGATGCGGGATAGGTCGGGTGGGTGGATCCGAATTCCGAATTCCGCATTCCTAATTCCTCATTGTCGGCGAAAGGTTCTTTATCCGCTTTTTCACCTGCTTCGCCTCCTTTCTTGTCGCCTGCGAGCATCAGAAGTTCGAAGCGTTGTTCGAGAATGGGCAGGGTGCTCGAGTCGTCGGCGCCGCCAGCGGCCTCGAGGTCCGCGAGCGACCACCGCGTTTTCCGCCAGTGCCTCATCGTAACGACCGGCGGCGGCGAGCAGGATGACGAGATTACGACGGACATCCGCAGCGATCATTGCTTCCGCGGCCACGAGCTCGAGCAATTGTCGTTGCCAGTCGGCCGCGATGGCCGGCTGACCGCGAAGCGCCTCCACCTGAGCGAGTCGGGTCAGGGTCTGTCGATCATTATCGGCTTCGAGCTGATTCAGCGACCGCAGGCGATCACGCGCCCGCACCAGCTCCTCGTCGTCACCGGCGGCGGCCAACAGGATCGCCATGTCGTCGGTCCCACGATTGACCTTGATCCAGGAGAGCTCGGCGAGCACTCTTCGTGCCTGGAGCTCCGCCGCCGCATCCGGGTCGGCGTTGAGTGCCCTCATCGCGAGGCGCTCGGCGGTGATCAGCTCTCCGGCGGCAAGCGCCGTTTCGGCCGCCCGGGCCATGGTTTGCGGAAAGGCGTCGGCCTCGTCCTCCTCCTCTGCGAGCTTGGCGACCCCGAGGTAGGCCTGCTCGGCGGCGGCGCCGTTGCCGGCCATCAGCTCCATCTCCGCCAGTGATTCGAGGAGAACGATCCGCTCCTCATTTGTGACTTTCGGGTCCCCGGCTATCGACCTCGGCCGCGCGTCGCTGCCAGAACAGGGCTTCGTCCGGCTGTTCCTGGAAGGCGTCCATCCGTGCCAGCATCTGCAGCACCTGCCAGTGACTGGCGTGGGTCCGCGTCACCGCTCGCGCCGGCGATGGCGGCAAACCGCTTCAAGCTCTCCTCGACCGTCGGCCAATCGCCCATCGGCTGGCTGACGCGCGCCACGGCGAAGAGGACGCCCAGGAGCGCCGGGTCCTCCGTTCCGAGTCGGAACTCCGTGGCTGCCAGAAGGAGCTGATACAGAGGTTGTGCACGGTTGAAGTCCGATTCGTGCTCGTAAAGTCGCGCGAGGTTTTCGAGACTCGTTTCCAGGCGTCGATCGCCGGCCGGCAGCGTCTGGGCGATCTCCAGGGCCGACTGGAACTCGGACTCGGCGCGCTTGAGGTCGCCGCGCGCGAAAGCATATTCGCCGGCGTTGGTGTGGGTGCTCCAGGTGTTCTGGGCGCCGGCGGCGCCGGCGGTGAGGATTGCGATAACGAGAATTGTCGTGGATCGAAGTCTCATTGGTCTTCTCCTGGCGGCTGCGAGGCTAGCCTGCCCTGATGGTCATGGCAAGCAGGAGCTGGCCGAGGTAGTAGGTCGGGAGACCGAAGGCGCGGTTGAGGTACGAGGCCTGAACAAAGCGCTGCCGGGCGACCATCAGGTCGGAGAGATAGAAGAGCAATGCTCCGGCGGCCGCGGTCCACGGCAGCGCGTTCCTGACGAGGGTCGACACGCCGCCCCAGCCATCACCGAAATCGCGACGATGTACAGAATGACCACGAGACGCCGCCCGCCGAGATGCGGCCATAGCCACCTTGTCGCAGCTCCGCCTCGCGATCGCTAGCGGAACCAGAGATCCAGAGCGACCAGCCGCGCATCGGCAAGAGCCTCGCAAAACCCGACCACGTATGCGATGTGCCCGAGGAGAAAGGCAGATGAGTCCGGCATCGAACGAGCGTTTCCACAGCAGACAGAGATCGCCTGCCGCGCAGAGCGCGAGCCCGACGACGAGCCAGGCGCCGACGATGTCGCCGGTCGACCAGCGCAGGGCGCCGAGGACCACAAACGCAGCGGAGGCCGCGGTCTTCGAAAACACCTCCTGCGTCCGGTCTCCCACCCGTACGGCGCGCAGCAGACTGATCACCGCACCGACCATGATCGACGTCAGCACGATGGTGGTGGTCACGGCGGTATCGTAACAGGAAGACCATGGTTGAATTAGGAATCAGGATTTAGGAATTGGGAATTTGCAATCGACCGGGCTTGTGGTGCCGCTACACTCAGCACGGAGGTGCTCATGGCGCGGTCCGAGCTTGATCGCTGGTCTGGTGGATGTGAAGACCATCGATAGCGTGCTGTGACAAATCCTCCGACCTCGAGCGTCGGATAGGTGTGGAAGCCGTGATCGAGGATTCGTTGCAGCCGCCGCCGGAATCTGCCGAGACGACCAGCCGGAATCAAGCGAGTTGGCGGTCGCTCTTCGACGAGCTGGCGGCAGGTCGCAACTCGGCGCTCGAGGCGCTCTACGATTTAGCGGCGCCAAAGCTCTACGGCCTCGCGCTGTGGCGCACCGCTTCGGAAGAAGATGCCGCGGACGTGGTGCAGGACGTGTTCGTGCGGGTCATCGAGCAGGGGCGCCGGTTGGTCAATGTGAAAAACCCGAAAGCCTGGCTGTTGACGGTCACCCACCGCGCCGCGGTGGACGTCACACGTCGGCGACGCCGTCGCTCTGCGGAGCCTCTCGAACAGTGCTCCTTTCTCGCAGCCGATGAGGAAGACAGCGAGCGGATGCTGGATGCGGCCCGGGCATCAGAGCTGTTGGCCGAGTTGCCGGATCTGCACCGGGACGTCATCTATCTGAGGCATTTTGCCGATTGCACTTTTGCCGAGATCGGCGAGATCGTCGGGGTGCCAAAGTTCACGGCCGCGAGCCGGTACCGAAACGGCGTCTCAAAGCTTCGACAGATGATGGAGGGTGAATCATGAAAACTGATGACAGAGACCCCGTGATCGTTCGGATGGTTGAGGGTCTCGGACCGCCGCGGCCGCCATCAGATCTGCGCCCGAGGGTGCTGTCGGCGGCGCGTCAACGCATTGAAGCAGAGATTCCAGATCTGTGGTCCAGAATCTGGGACCACCGGGGAATCCGCCTGGCGTGGGCGGCGGGTTTCACCATCCTCGTCGCCGGCCACCTCGCAGCGTCCCGTCGAAACATGATTTCAGGTTTGCAGGAACATACCCGAATGGTCGCGGAGAACAACATCAACGACATCGTCGACATCCTTCGCCCAGCTCAGATTTCTGAACACGTCCAACCGATCGTCGGCATCTTTGCCACCAGTGACGAGCCGATCGATCTTGACCTGGGAGGTGATCCGTCATGACTTCGTCGAATCAAAAATCAAAGATGTACCCGGTCCTCCTCGCAGCAGTCGTGATCATAGTGCTCGCGGGATCGTTGGGAGCGCGGCTGGTTACCCGCGGGCATGGCGCCCCGGCGATCATCGCGCCCGGAGCATTTGTTCCCGAGCCGGCAGTCTTCGACGTGGCCGATCTCGAGGTTCCGTGCTGGAGCTGTCCTTCCGCCAACGAGTGGCCGATCCGCTTCCAAACCGACCTCGACCTGCTGGCGCCGCTGGGGACGGGCACCGCCAACGCCGCGGAGTGGTTCGCCCTCTTCGCCAAGGAGGTCGGTCCGCGTGCACCTGACGCCGCCGCCGCCATGGAACGACGGGTCGAGGGACCGGAGTGGGTGGGCCAGGTTCTGCCCCCCGACGATCCGCTGTTGCTCGAAGCCGAACCGTGGTGCGATCAGGCGACGATGATTTTCTACCCCGACATCTTCGAGCTCGACGGGTACTCGACGAGGATCACGAATCTCCTCCTGCCCTTGAACTTTGTCAGATCCTGGGTGGCCCGTGGTCTCGCCGCGGAGGATCGCAAAGTCGCAATGGCTGATTTCCGTCGCGCCATCAGACTCGGTCGCCTTCTGCGACAGGAAGATGTCGTGGTCATCTCGGACCTTGTCGGTCTGGCGTGCATCCACCTCGGGACCCGTGGGGTCTACGAGCGCGCCCTCGCCGACCGCGACCTCGAACTCGCGCTCTTGGCGTCGGTTGTCCTGGGCGAAGTGGCAGCACAGCGGCTTGGCACCCAACAGCGTCTCACCTCCACCGATCTCCTGGATTCGGTTCGGTTGAGTGATCGAGGGGATCTGGATTTCCGGTTGCAGCCGGGAAAGCTCGATGCCGTGATCGAGGCGGCCGAGAGCTCTCCCGACCGGCGTTTGCGCTGCGAGGCGATCGTCGGGCTCAACATCGTTCGCTGTCTGGGTACTCCAGAGGAGAGCAGCCGCGCATTCGAGGTGCTCGACACGCTGGCGGACGAGGCCGACCCGATCATCTCCGAAGGCGCACGGTGGAGCCGCGACAACCCGACGGACACCGAACAGCTCAAGCAATGGGCCGTGCCCAAGAACCAGTAACGAGCTGTCCGGATCTCATTTTTCGGGCCCGGGGCGCCCCAGCGCCCCGGGCCAGAAATAATGAAGATGGAACTTTCGGCCGCGTTCCGTGTCTAAACTGGTGCCATGCGAAAAACACCGCACCCCAGCAGCTCGCGTCCGATCGTCCTCCTCGCCGCGCTCTTGGTCGTCGTGGTCTCGGCCGCGGCGTTGCAGGCGCTGACGGCACCCGATCCAGGCACGGGTCGATCGCCGGACCCGACGCCGGTTAGCATCTCGGGAGGGGAGGAACCGGTGAGCTGGGGCGACGTCGACCGTCTGATTGCGGAGCAGAAGTTCGCGGCCGCCTCGGAGGTCGTGGCCGCGATCCGCGACCGAGCGCGCGCGGTCGGCGACGCCGCTGAGTGGACCCGCGCCCTGGTCGAGGAGACCAAGCTGCGGATGGCGCTGCACGGCTACGAGACCGCCGTGCGTTTTTTGAAAGACGAGCCGTGGCCCGAAAACGCTTTGTCACAGGCGGTGCTCGAGCTCTACTACGCCAACTCCCTCGCCACCTACGCCCGCGTCTACTCGTGGGAGATCCGCCAGCGCGAGCGGGTGGAGACGAGCGGTGTGCTGGACCTCAAGGCCTGGGACCTCGAGCAGATCGTCGAGGAAGCGGACCGTGCATATCTTTCGGTGTGGAGCGCTCGCGAGGAGTGGGGGAGCGAGCCGCTCGGCGATCTTTCCCGGTACATCCAGCAGAACAACTACCCGCCGCGCATCCGCGGAACCCTGCGCGACGCCGTCTCCTATCTCTGGGTCGAGCTGCTGGCGGACTCGTCATTGTGGAGCCCGGCCGAGTCGAACGAGGTTTTCCGGCTCGACGCGACGGCATTGATCGAGGGCGATGTCCAGGCTTCGGCCGAGCTGGACCTCGCCGATTCCGCCGTACACCCTCTCCTCAAGATCGGCGCCGTGCTCGACGATCTCGAGGCGTGGCACGATCGAGACGGTCGTGACGAGGCCGTCCTCGAAGCACGGCTCGAGCGTCTGCGCCGCCTCTACGCGGCCTTCGATACATCGGATGACCGGCTGGCAATCCGCCGCCACCTCGAGGGCGTGCTGGGAGACTTTGACAACAGCCTCGAGTGGTGGTCGATGGGACAGGCGACGGTCGCCGAGTTCATTCAGTCCGAGTCGGCTCCGGACTCGCTTGTGCTGGCCCGTTCCGTTGCCCTCTCAGGCCGCGAACGACACCCCGACAGTGTCGGCGGGCAGCGCTGCAATCACATCATCGCGTCGATCGAGGCGCCGTCCTACAGCCTCGGCGCCATGGCGACCGACGGCGCCGGCAGGCGCTCGCTCCAGATCAGCCACCAGAACTTCAACGCGCTTTTCTTCCGCGCCTGGCGTTACGATCTCCGTCGTTTTGTGGAGAGCTCCCAGGACTACAATCTGCTGCCCGCGTACCGGGAGGCGGAAGAGATCATGGCCGGTGAGCCGGACGCGGCATGGTCCCTCGAGCTGCCGCCGACGCCCGATTATCGAAGCCACGTCAGCTACGACGTACCACAGCTCACCGAGCCGGGTGCCTATCTGGTAGCGGCCTCGATGCGCTCGGACTTCGCCGATCAGGGCAACCAGATGGTGGCCGAGAACTTCATCCTCTCCGATTTGGTGCTGGTGACGCGCGAGGTCGAGGGCGGCTACGAGGTCACGGCGCGGTCCGGGGCGAGCGGCCGAGCGCTCGAGGCCGTCGAGGTGTCGCTCTACCGCTACGACTACCGGCAATCACACCGCGAGATCGCCCGCCGTCAGACGGCTGAAGACGGGCGGGTGATCTTCGACCAGCGAGCCTGGAAGCACGAGCAGCATTTCCTGATGGCGCGGCATGGCGAAGACCTCGCGCTCGACTCCAACCGGATCTACCCGCATGGCGAAGGAGGCATCGGCACGCACTCGTCGACGCTCGTCTACACCGACCGCTCGGTCTACCGTCCGCAACAGACCGTCTATTGGAAGGTGGTGGCGTATCGCGGGGGCGGTGAGGACCTCAGCTACCGGACGGTGCCGACCGCCTCGATCCAGGTGTCGCTGGTGGATGCCAATTCCGAGGAAGTGGCACAGACGACGGTGACGACCAACGACTTCGGCTCGGCCTCCGGTTCCTTCGAGATCCCTTCGGGACGGCTGCTCGGGCAATGGCGGCTCCGCAGCTCGTACGGCGGCGAGAGCCTGCTCCGCGTCGAGGAGTACAAGCGACCCACCTTCGAGGTGGAGATCTCCGACCCCGAGGCCCCGTTGCGGCTCAACCGCGTGGCTGCATTGTCCGGCGACGTCCAGTACTACTTCGGTCTGCCGGTGGTCACGGGATCGGTGAGGTGGCGGGTGACGAGGGTGCCGCTCTACCCGCACTGGTGGTACTGGTGGAACCCGTCGCCCTCGACCCAGGCCCAGGTGGTGGCGGCGGGCGAGACCGGCCTCGACGAAGAGGGACGTTTCGAGCTCGAATTCACGCCCACCGCCGACGAACGGTTGGCCGAACGCGGCGTCACCTACCGTTACAGTGTCGGGGTCGACGTGACCGACGAAGGCGGCGAGACGCGCTCGGCGGAACGCGTCTTCCGGCTCGGCTTTGTCTCGGTCGAGGCCCGCATCGTGGATGAGGCCGGCTTCCTCAACCAGGGCGAGACCGCCAGGCTTCGCATACTTCGTACCGATCTCGATGGTGTCCCGCGTGAGGGACGCGGCGTTTGGCGGCTGGTTGGCCTCGACCAACCCGACGAGACGTTGAGCCCGGCCGACCAGCCGCTGCCACAGCCTCCCGACGGCCAGGAGGGATACCGTACCCCAGGTGACAGTCTCCGCCCGCGCTGGGAGCCGGGCTATGAACCGGCCGCGGTTCTCGCCATGTGGACGGCGGGAGACGAGATCGCAACCGGTGATCTGGCGCACGGCGAGGACGGCTCGGCCGAGCTCGAGCTGCCGGGCCTCGAGCCGGGCGCCTACCGCTTGATCTACACCACCCAGGACGAGCACGGCGCCGCCTTCACGACCAGCAGGGACATGGTCGTTGCGGGCGTCCGACGGACGCCGCTTGCGCTGCCGGCGCTGCTCGCCTTCGAGCGTTCCTCGGTGGCGGTGGGGGAGACGGCGCGCCTCCTGGTCTTTACCGGTCTCAAGGCGCAGGAGATGGTGCTCGAAGTCTTCCGTGACGGCCGCCGGGTCGAGCGCCGCGAGATCGGCGCCGGCCGCTCCGGGGTGATAGAGTTTCCGATCACCGCCTCTGATCGGGGCGGGTTCGGCGTCGCCCTCACCCTGGTCCGCGACCACCAGGTCGTCCGCCAGACCGACCGCGTCTTCGTGCCCTGGGACGACCGCCGCCTGGATCTCGAGTTCGCCACCTTCCGCGACACGATGCGGCCGGGAACCAGGGAGACCTTTTCGGTGACGGTCCGCAATCACGACGGTGGTAGCGTCGACGTCGCGGCCGCCGAGCTCCTGGCCTACATGTACGACCGCAGCCTCGACATCTACGGACCGCACACACCACCGAGCCCGCTCTCGCTCTACCCCAACCGCACCGGCGTCGGCCGGATATGGGACAACCTCGGCCGCGCGCAGCAGGTGTGGGGTCTCTCGAACCTGCCGGGGTTGCCCGGTTACCCATATCTCCACGGCGACAGCCTGCAGGGGCTGGACGGCTACGGTATCGGCGGCCCCGGGCGCCGGGGCCGTTTCATGGCGATGAAGGCCGGGGTGGTGGCGGAGTCGAGGATGGAGGTGGCGGACGCGGCGGCGCCGATGTCGGTGGAGGAGGGGGAGGCGCTCGGGCAGGCGGGTCGGGAGAGATCGGATCTGGACGAGAATGCAGGAACTGCGGTAGCGGCAGCAGGAGAATCGGCGGTGGAGCTCAGGTCGGACTTTTCGGAGACCGCCTTTTGGGAGCCCCACCTCAGGCTCGGGCCTGACGGTTCGGCGACGGTCGAGTTCGAGGTCCCCGACTCGGTCACCGATTGGAACCTCTGGGTGCACGCGGTCACCACCGATTTGCGCGGCGCGTCGGTGAACCGCCAGGCGCGGAGCGTCAAGGAGCTGATGGTCCGGCCCTACCTGCCGCGCTTCCTGCGCGAGGGTGACCGGGCGGTGCTCAAGGTGGTGGTCAACAACGCCGGCGAAGAGCCCTTCGACGGCGCCCTCAATCTGAAGATCTTCGACCCTGACACCCAACAGGATCTGCGGTCGCTCTTCGGTCTCTCGGCCGAGATGACATCGGGCGTGGCGTTTTCGGTCGAGCCCGGCAAGGGCGCCAATCTCAGCTTTCCGCTCGAGGTTCCGGTCCGCGTCGGTATCGTGGCATTCCAGGTCACGGCCCGCGCAGGCGCCTTCTCCGATGGTGAGCTGCGACCGCTGCCGGTGCTGCCGGGTCGGATGCACCTCATGCAGTCGCGCTTCGTCACCCTCCACGACGCCGACCGCCGCGAGATGCACTTTGCCGACCTTGCGGCCCAGGACGATCCCACCCTCATCAACGATCAACTGGTGGTGACGCTGGACGCGCAGCTCTTCTACTCGGTGCTCAACGCGCTGCCCTACCTCGTCAACTATCCCTACGAGTGCACCGAGCAGACGCTCAACCGCTTCCTGTCGACCGGCATCGTGTCGAGCCTCTTCGACCGCTACCCGTCGGTCGAGCGGATGGCCGCCAAGCTTTCCGCCCGGGAGACCCGGTACGAGACCTGGGAGGCCGACGACCCCAACCGCGCCATGGAGCTGGTGGAGACGCCGTGGCTGCAGACCGCGCGCGGCGGCAGCGAGCGACCCGACGACCTCATCAACGTCCTCGACCCCAAGATCACCCGCGCTCAACGCGACGCGGCCCTGGCCGAGCTGAAAAAGAACCAGACCTCGCTCGGCGCATTCCCCTGGTTTCCCGGCGGCCCGCCGTCGCCGTGGATGACGCTCTACACCCTCTACGGTTTCTCCAAGGGACTGGAATTCGGCGTCGAGGCCCCCAAGGACGTCGTGGTCAGGGGCTGGTCGTACATGCACCGTCACTACCTCGACGTGATGGTCGACTGGATGATGGCCGACGACTGCTGCTGGGAGTGGATCACCTTCCTCAACTACGCCTTGTCGAACTATCCCGACGAGTCGTGGACCGGCGGCGTGTTCACCGCCGACGATCGGCAGCGAATGCTCGATTTCAGCTTCCGCCACTGGAAGCAGCACTCGCCGCTTACCAAGGGCTACCTGGCGCTGACCCTCGACCGGGCGGGCCGTCACGACGATGCCGTGCTGGTGTTCGACGCGGTCATGGACTCGGCAAAGAACGACCCCGACCTCGGCACCTACTGGGCGCCCGAGGACCGGGCGTGGCTCTGGTACAACGACACCACCGAGACCCACGCTTTCGCATTGCGGACCCTGGCCGAGCTCGAGCCTGATGACAGCCGCCGCCACGGCCTCGTCCACTGGCTGCTTTTGAACAAAAAGCTCAACCACTGGAAGTCCACCCGCGCCACCGCAGAGGTGCTGTACTCGTTGGCCTGGTATCTCAAGCAGGAGGAGGCGCTGGCGGTGCGCGAGGAGATTTCGGTGGCGGTGGGTCCGAAGATCACTGACTTCGTCTTCGAGCCCGACGAGTACACCGGCGCCCGCAACCGGGTGATCGTCACCGGCGATGCTATCGATCCGGAAACCATGTCAACCATCGTCGTCGAAAAACAAACCAAGGGCTTCGCCTTCGCCTCGGCCACTTGGCACTTTTCCACCGAGCGTTTGCCCGACGAGGCGCGCGGCGATCTCTTCGCGGTGGAACGGTCGTACTTCCGTCGCTTCAACGACGGCTCAGGCTGGGTGCTGAGACCGCTGATCGCCGGCGAGCGGCTCGAGGCCGGCGACCAGGTGGAGGTCCAGCTCTCGATCCGCGCCAAGCACGCCGCCGAGTATGTCCATCTGCGCGACCCACGCGGGGCCGGCTTCGAGCCCGAGACTCTGCACTCCCAATACAAGTGGGACCTCGGAATCAACTGGTACGAGGAGGTGCGGGACTCCGGCACCAACTTCTTCTTCGAGTGGCTGCCGGCGGGGGAGTACACCTTCAAGTACCGGTTGCGGGCGAACATGGCCGGAACCTTCCGAGTCGCCCCGGCCGTCCTGCAGTCGATGTACGCGCCTGAGTTCACCGCCTACTCGGCTGGTAACCAGCTGGAGGTCAAACCCGACTGACAACCTTTCCCGTGCCCGTCTCCGTGCCCGACGGCCGGCCGCCGTGGTCCCGGACGGCCGCGCGGCTTACGGCTTCGCCTTCGGCCACGCCGGGGTGTGCCTTCCCTCAGAAACCCGGATGGTCCCCGGTGGTGTCGTACATGCGGTCGATAATGTCGGCGTACTTTGCCAGCAGCACCCGCCGTTTGAGCTTGAGGGTGGGGGTCAGCTCACCCGCCTCCTGGTTGAACTCCTCGGGGACGAGGGTGAACTTGCGGACCCGTTCGTAACGCGAGAAGGCGGTCATCTTGGAGTCGACAATTTCCCGATAGAGTTGGTTCACGGCGGGGTCCGAACACAGTGCCGCCATGTCACCCTCGATTCCCCGTTCCGCCGCCCACGCCTGGAGAACATCCGCCTGCGGAACCACGATCGCGCTGATGAAGTTGCGGTGGTCGCCGATCACCATGGCCTGGGCGACGGCCCGGTCGGTCTTGAGGGCGTTTTCAAGCGGCTGCGGGGCGACGTTCTTACCGCCGGCCGTGACGATCAGCTCCTTGATGCGATCGGTGATATGGAGGAAACCGTCCTCGTCGAGGTGGCCGACGTCACCGGTGTGGAGCCACCCGTCGCCGTCGATGGTCTCGGCGGTGGCCTCCGGCTGGCGCCAATACCCGCGCATCACAATGTCGCCGCGGATGCAGATTTCGCCCTCGCCGGTGGTTTTGAGCTCGACCCCAGGGCAGGGCATGCCGACGCTGCCAAAGCGGTATGCCCGGTAGGTGTTGGAGGTGGCGGCGCCGGTGAGCTCGGTCATACCCCAGACCTCGATGATGCGGATTCCGATCGCGTCGAAGAACTCGGCGAGGCCCTTGGCGAGGGGCGCCCCGGTGGAGACGTAGAAGCCGATGTTGCCGCCGGTGGCGGCATGGATCTTCTTGAAGACCAGGGCGGTCGCGATGCGGTGTTGCAGCTTGAGTGCGACTCCGGCGCCTCGGGACGCCTCGGCGTCGTTGTAACGGCGCCCGACTCCGACGGCCCAGGTGAAGAGCGCGCGCTTTGGCGCCGAACCCTGCTGGACGCCGGCGTGGATCCGGCCGTGGATCTTCTCGTAGACCCTGGGCACGGCGACGATGTGGGTCGGACGGATCTCGCGCAGGTTTTCACCCAGGGTTTCGAGGCTCTCGGCGTAGGCGATCGTGAACCCGTGCAGGAGAGCAAAGGAGTCCACCACCCGTTGCAGGATGTGCGACAGCGGGAGAAACGAGAGAGTAGAGCCTCCCTCGTCGCCCTCGAAGGTCGGGTCGACAGCTTCGAATTCCGCACTGAAATTGTGGTGGGTCAGGACCACGCCCTTGGGGTCACCCGTGGTGCCCGACGTGTACACGATGGTGGCGGTGTCCTCGGGCCGCACCCGCCGCGACATCTGAAGGAACTCTTCGTGGCTGTAGCCCTCACCCTGGGCCTTGAGGGTGTCGAGGCTGACGACAAGCTCACTCTCCTCGAGACCCTCGGGGTAGAAGACGACAATCTTCTCCAACGAAGGCACCGAGTTTCTGATCGACAACACGGTCTCGAGATGGTGCTTGTCGGACACGAAGACGAGCTTCGCCTCGGCGTTGCGGAGGATGTAGGCGACCTGGTCGGCGATCAGTGTGGTGTAGAGCGGGACGCCGACATACCCGGCGGCCATGATCGCGAAATCCGAGGTCGCCCATTCGGGCCGGTTCTCCGACAGGATGGCGATGCGAGTCCCGGGTTCGTAACCGAGCTTGTTGAGACCAAAGGCCGTCTTTGCGACCTGAGCCATCCCCCAGTTGAAAGAGTAGCTATGCCAGCCTCCGCCGCGTTTGACCATGAAAGCCGTGTGCTCTCGTCGAGTCTCGACAACCTCGATGAAGCGCTCGTTGAGCGTCGCACCCATGTCTGTCCTCCTCGGGATGGTAAGCATGATTGTACTGTCGGCACAGCCGTGCGGCAATCGATATTCAGGCCAGGCGGCAAGGTCTTGAGCTCCGCGTAATAACCGGCGTTTCATTCTGACGTACATACATCGTAGTGGCCGTTACCGGCGAGAGGCCGCGCGGCGATGGATACCAGATGAACCACCTTGGCGATATCAACTTCCCCCGTCCCCTCGAAGACAACGAGCGGGAGCTGATCGAGGCCCTGCTCGGTGCGGTGCAGGCCGGCGCGGGGCGCTACCTCGGCCAGCTGGAATCGCTGGAGGTCGTGGGGTCCTGTCGCTGCGGTTGCCCGAGCATCGACCTCAGGGTGGCCTCAAAACCCTCCAACGGGAAAGCCACGCCGCTGATCCTCGCCGACGCCGAGTCGCCGGGTGGGGAGCCGGTCGGAGTGATCCTGTGGGTGCGCGGCGGATGCCTGAGCGGACTCGAGGTACATCCGTGGAATAGCGCGGTGGCCGTCCGCCTGCCTCGCCCGGACTCACTGACGAACCTCAGGAGATAGGAAACCGGCTCCTGATTCGTCGAATCAGCGCTTCGAGGCCTTCGGTGATGACCCGATGGAGTGGTGTCGCGAGCACGTAGCTGAGCACGAAACCGGCTACGGACACCGCCCCGACGAGGTCATCGCTGAGCCAGTGCCCGCCACCGATCAGCCGTGGGACGCTGAAGACGACAGCTGAGATCCACGCGATCAACGCATACCGGCGTGGCAGGTAGAACGTGAATACACCGGCGCAGATCAAAAGGACCGTGGCATGGTCGCCCGGAAAAACAACACTGCCGGTATCCTTCGTCGGAAGATTCGGAAGCAGCTCTGAAAGACGTACAGCGTCGGGGTACACAAGTGTCGGGCTCTTCCGTCCGATCAGCGCCGCAACGGCCTCGGCGATCTGTTTGCCCGCAACCACCATACCCGTGAGCAGAAGCCCCCAGGCAATGGAATGGTCGATCTGCGCCCAGCGCCGTCGCGCGGCGTGGTGCGCCCACAGCGCGACAAAGGTGAGAGCCGACACGACGTCGATCATCCGGTTATTGGCGATCGCCCAGAATACCTGCCAGCCCCTTGCGGTCAGGAGTGAGTCGTTGACTGCGAAGAAGAACCAGTCATCGACCGCCATCCACAGCGATCGCGTCGGCTCGACGAACCAGCTCACGAGCAATACCACGCAGCTGCCGCACCCGATTGCGAACGCAACCGGGTGCCAGTCGTTCGTCCTATCGGTGTCCGTTTTCACCATGTACCGCGCATTGTGCCTCGGAGAGAGAATGTGTCAAGGATGCTTCCCAAAACTCACCGGGCTTGAACACCTCGACGTGATAGTGTACGCAGGAGATTCGAGACATCGACCGATTTCGGCGGGTTCGATCATCCTTTTCAAGCCGGTGTCTGCCGGTCGGAAATATGAGAGGGAGGACTTATGGATGTAACCAGCATTGTGGTGTTCCTGATCATCGGTGCGATCGCCGGTTGGTTGGCCGGGGTGGTGATGAAGGGCGGTGGTTTCGGTCTTCTCGGCGACATCGTGGTCGGCATCGTCGGCGCTTTCGTCGGCGGTTGGCTGTTCGGGGCGCTCGGAATTTCCGCCGGTGGTTTCATCGGCGCGGTGATTACCGCGTTCGTGGGGGCGTGCGTCCTCCTGTTCATTATTCGCCTGATCAAAAAGGTCTGAGGAAGCTAGCGGGAATCCATCGCTGACTCCCGGTCCCGGTTGGGCCGGGTTGTGCCAACGTTCGGCTCTTTGGGGGGCTCGGGGGCGACATGGGCGACAACAACGCGAAGGGTTGCGGCTGCTGTGGTGGTGGGATCTTCGGCAGCATCGGTGCGGTGCTCGCTGCCCTGCTGAGCTGGAGCGTCAACCACAGCGTGCTGTGGGCCCTGATCCACGCCTTCCTGAGTTGGTTCTACGTCATCTTTCACTGGTTCAAGTACGGGAAGCTGCTGCCCCGAGGCACTTGTCAGTTGACGATGCCCGACTCGCCGAGATTCTGCTCGGCGTACTCCAGCACCCGGTCGTAGTTTTCGTAGTCCTGGCAGTGTCTCTGCAACAAATGAAATACGTCGGTGGCCTTGGCGATTTCGCCGACGTCTCCGAAAGCCACCATCAACTGCTCCAGGGACTCGCAGTCATAGCGCCGGACAAAGGCGGCCGCCTCCGAAAACACGATGCTGTATCCGGCCTGGTTGGTCCAGCTCATGCAGAGAGCGAGAAAGGTGTAGATATGTCCGATGTAGGTCTCGTCGTAGACCTCGTGCATATAGGGCAGGCATCGCAGGAAGTACGGGATCGCCTCACCGTACCTGCCGTCATCGAAGAGGATGACGCCGAGGGTGTAACACGACTGGCAGTAGACGCTCAGGACTTCGTCGAAGGACTCGAGATAGGTCTTGTAGGACGTGATCGATTCTTCGAGACATGTGCGCGCACTGTCGATTTCCTCGAGATCATAGTGGATGGTCCCCATCAACCCGAGCAGGAAGTTCCGCCAATTGATCTCCTCCTCGAGGGTCAGCAGCTTGTTGATGTCGGCGATGTCGGTGTTATCGGCCGTACGCTCATCCATCCGCTCGATCGCCCGCTCAATGCCGGCGGCGACCCTGCCGCTGCCGTCGCTGCCTGTGTACCACTCTGGGATCTGCATCCTCGAACCCTCCGCCGGGCGATGAGTGTAGCTCGGATGAACGCGGTTCAACAACCTTCGGGCAGGCTGTCGGGTGAGATATAATCTCCGCTTGGAATGAGTTGCCTCAAGGGTGAGTCGAAGGCAAAACCGAAGCCTGGTCGCTACCGCTGCAAGGATTGTGGAGCGGTGGTCAAGAAGAAGGACAAAGATAAGGCCTGCGATCCCAAGAAGATCAAGTAAGCGCAGCGCTTTGTGGATTCGCGGTTCACTCGTACCGAAATCAAAAAATAGCGCCCATGCCCCCGTATTGCCGACTGATTCGACCACCCTTCGGTATGGCATGGGCGCCAGAATGTCCGATCAGTATACGCCTCCGACCGCGGGACGCAAGGGGGGTCCGCCACCAATAAAGAGACCGTTTTCGTTATTGAAAATAGCGTTATGATCTTTCGAAGAACCGGAGCCAGCCCCTGCGGGCGCATTCGAATCGGAGCAGCATGCAGAACAACAAGGTGGAAATCCGTTACCGGGACGAGATACACCGGGTCGAAGCTGGTATCAGGGTGGACGAGTTCGTGCGCGGGATCAACGGTGGAATCCCTGACACCGTGCTCTCGGCCCTGGTCAACAGGCGCCAGGTGATGCTCGATTTCTCGCTCCGCGGAGAGGTGGATCTCGAGCTGGTGTCCTTCGGCGACCGTGAGGGGGAGTCGGTTTACAAGCGTTCGGTGAGCCTGATGTTTTACGAAGCGTGCCGAGACCTGTATCCGACAGTGAGAACGGTGATCGGGCAGTCCCTCGGCAACTGCTACCACTACCAGATTCGCGGTGATCATCCGGTCCTCGAGGAGATGGCGCCAGCGATCGAGGCGCGGATGGGAGAGCTGCATCGCGATCGACGGCCCTTCCGGCGTAGCACGGTGACCATCGAAGAGGCCGAGAAGTACTGCAGTGAGCACGGTTGCGAAGACAAATTGCTGTTGTTGGCGACCCGGCGTTCGTCGACCGTACACACCATTACCTGTGGCAACTTCATTGACCTTGCCCACGGTCCGTACGCGCCCCACACCGGCTGCTGTCCGGCCTTCGGTGTGATTCCCTACGAGGACGGGCTCATGTTGCGATTCCCGAGACGGGCCGATCGCAGCCACCTTCCCAAATTCTCGCCCCGCCCGCTCCTGTTCAAGACCTATGCGGAAACCCGTCGCTGGCAGGAGCTCCTGGGCGTGCAAAACGTGGGTCAGCTGAATCAGCTGTGCCTGGACGGCGATATCCGCCACATCATCCGCATCGCCGAAGGGCTGCACGAGAAGAAGATCGCGCAGGTTGCGGACGAGATCCTGTCCCGGCGGCCGCGGGTGCGGCTGGTGACGATCGCCGGGCCGTCCTCATCCGGCAAGACGACCTTTGCGAAACGTCTCGGCACCCAGCTCCGGGTCAACGGCATCGAAATGGTCTCGTTGTCCCTCGACAACTATTACGTCAATCGCGAGCACACTCCGGTTGACGAGGACGGCCGACCGGACTTCGAAGCCATCGAAGCCATTGACCTCGACCTCTTCCACCGCCATCTCGCTCGATTGATGGCGGGAGAGGATGTCATGACGCCGCGTTTTGAGTTCGTCAACGGCCGCCGGAAATCTGAGGACGAATGGGTTCCCTTACGGTTGGAAGACCATCAGCTGCTGGTCGTTGAGGGCATTCACGGGCTCAACGACAGGCTGACACAATCGGTCTCCCGGCAGCAGAATTACCGCATTTTCATTTCAGCGTTGTCGCAGCTGGCGATCGACGACCACAACCGGATTTTTACCTCCGATGCGCGTCTCATCCGCCGCATCGTTCGCGACCATCTCTTCCGCGGCTTCACAGCCGAACGGACGCTCGACCTGTGGGAGCGGGTGCGTCGCGGCGAGGGCAAATGGATATTTCCGTTTCAGGAGCAGGCCGATGTGATGTTCAACTCCGCGCTGGTCTACGAGCCGGCGGTCCTCAAGGTCTTTGCCGAGAGGTTTCTGTTGCAAGTGCCGCGGACAAGTCCGGCGTATACCGAAGCCTATCGCCTCCTCAAACACCTCTCCATCTTCGTCCCAATCTTTCCCGACGAAGTGCCCCACACCTCGATCCTGCGCGAATTCATCGGCGGCTCGACCTTCAAGTATTGATGAGCGATCGTCGACAGAGGGCCAACCGGATCGCCGAGTTGCTGGCCGCGGAGTACCCCGATGCGTGTTGCGAGCTCGACTATCGCTCGCCATGGGAGCTCTTGGTGGCGACCGTGCTGTCGGCGCAAAGCACGGACGTCAGAGTCAACGATGTGACGCCCTTTCTATTCGCGCGCTGGCCCCAACCCGGCGATTTGGCGAAAGCTGCTCAGGAAGAGATCGAAGCGATCATCCGGTCGACCGGAATGTTTCGAAACAAGGCGAGGTCCTTACGGGCCATCGCCGGAATCGTCGCCGAGCGTCATGGCGGGGTGGTGCCATGCGAACTCGACGCTCTGATCGCGCTGCCCGGTGTCGGCCGCAAAACAGCCAAGGTGGTCCTCGGTGAGGGTTTCGGGATCCCGGCGGGCGTCACCGTTGACACGCACGTGCGGCGCCTCACCCGCCGCCTCGGTCTGACGCGGCTCGATGACCCCGAAAGAATCGCGGCCAAGCTCGAGGCGCTCCTGCCTCAGGCCGAGTGGATCCAGTTCTCGACCCGGCTGATCCTGCATGGCAGAAGGGTCTGTTCAGCGCGCAATCCCCGATGTGAGCAATGTGTTTTGGCTGAGGTCTGCCCGCGGATTGGCGTTCGTCGTTAGAACGTTGGAACGTTAAACGTTAGAATGCTCCACCCTCCCCAGCAGAGTCGAGAGGAAAAGGTGAAAAGGAGCAGAGGAGACAGCGCGCGCGCCTCTCCTTTTCTCCTTTTCACCTTTTCTCTCGCGACGATTTTCGGGAGGGTGCGAAACGTTCTAACGTTTTAACGTTCTAACGTTGAGACGAATCGGGTCGCGTTCGCCACCGGCGGTGCATCCACACCCACTGCTCGGGATGGGCCCGCACCTGAGCTTCGATCGCCGCGGTGGCGGTGGCGGTCAGTTCTTCGACCCGGTCCTCGATAGTACCGGCCGAAGGTTGCGGCAGGGGAGGGTGGATTTCGGCCAGATGAGTGCCGTCGCTGCGCCGGTGGATGAAGCCCGGAACCATTGGGCACCGCATTCGAATCGACAACAGCGCGGCGCCGGAAGGTGTCCACGCTGGCCGTCCGAAGAAGGGGACGAAGACCCCGGGGACATCACGGATGTCCTGATCGATGAGCAGACCCCCGACGCCGTTGCGGCCCAAGGCCCGGGCGAGCTGACGACCCGCGGCCGGTCCTCTGGGCACGATTTGGATGCCGAAGCGGGTGCGGATGGCGGTCACAAGTCGATCCAGCCGAGGGTCGTCGAGCTCGCGAACCGCTGACATCAGGGGAACGCCGGCGATCGGCAGGCGTGCGGCGAGCAGCTCCCAGTTGCCGCAGTGGGCCGTCGCCAGCATGGCGCCGCGTTTTTCGTCGAGGGCCGCCTGAAGGTGTTCGAGACCATCGATTCGACACAAGGTTTCGACCTCGCTGGTCCGCGCGTGCCAGAGCCAGGCGACCTCGGCCAGCATGAGGCCGAAGTGTCGCGCGCAACCGCGCGCAATCATCAGACGTCGACTCTCGTCGAGCTCGGGGAAAGCCAGTTCGAGATGGTCCATGATCCGGGCGCGGTTGCGGGGAAGCAGGCGGAGGGTGGCCGAGCCGAGGGCGGTTCCAACGGCTCTGGAGACCGAGAGCGGCAGGCGACCTCCGACGGCGAGAAAGCTCCTGAGGCCGGCGTAGAGCACGAAGCTGCCTGTCTTTGACGGCATGAGGGGAGTGTACCTTCAACCCCATGGGACGTTGAACGTTAGAACCCTAGAACGTTTCACGTTGTGAAGGGGCAGAGGGAAAAGGAGAAAAGGGGAAAAGGAGAAAAGGGGAGGGGGCATTCTCCTCTGCTCCTTTTCACCTTTTCTCCTCTGCACGCTCGGGGTGGGCGGCCGGAAACTCAAAACTCAAAACTATGAACTTAAAACTGATGTTCAGCCGTCCCATGCCTCGATGCGGGCGATGGTCGCCGTGCTGTCGTCGACCTCCACCTCGTCGCCGACGGCCAGACCGAGCAGCCGTTGCGCCAGCTCCGAACCACTGGCCAGAATCCGGCGGTCAAGGTCAGAATCCCAGGGCCCGAGGATTGTAATAGGCGGCAATTCATTTCCACTGTCGTTTTCGAAATGGACCACTGTGCCGATATTGACGACCGAGGTGTCCGCCGAACCGGGCTCGAGGACCCTTACTTTCGCCAGATCCTCCTGGAGTTTGGCGGCGCGCGCTGAGAGCAGTTCCTGGCGATCTCTGAGCATGTGATACTCGAAGTTCTCCCGGAGATCACCTTCCGCCGCGGCGGCGTTGATGCCCTTCAGTGTTTTCGGAATCTCCACCTTCAAGAGGATTCGGAGCTCTTCCTGCTTCGTTTCCACGGCGCCCTTGCTTGCGACCATCATCGGACTCTGGTCGACGGCAGGCTCCGGCCGCCGGTGTTGCGCCGCCTGCTCGACGAGTCGTGCCCGCTGCGGTTCCACCGAATCGAGGCGAGCGATTCGCTGGCTGAATCGGGCGCCCTGTTGGGCGCTCGCCGATTCCATCAACAGGCGAATAGCGACCTTCCCACCGTCGAGCAATGCCTTCGCGCGCCCCCGCACCGACGAGAAATCTTTCCGGGTGAGGGCGTCGGGCAGCTTCTCCAGCAGCGACGGCGTCATTCTCGTGCGAACGCCCTGTGGGCAGTCATCCTCGGTCATCGCCTCGCACGCCCACACAAACTGCGCCGGATGGCTGACGTGGTTGCGGAATACCTCATCCAACGACCGATCGACAAGAGCGCCATGGCCGTCAGCTTCGAGCCGGCTCGTGATTTCGTGGAGAAGCTGTCCCGCTTCCTCGTGCAGGAGCCACTCAGCCCACACCGCCGGCCATCCGGCGGGATCGTTGCCGGCGACCGCCTGGAGGATTTCGAGCCGCGCACCTCGGTCCGTCGCGCCCGCGAGCATCGTCAGCGGATTCGCGTCAGCGATGAGCCGCTGCCGGCACGATTCTGCGGCCTCGGCACCTCCCGGAAGGGTCGCGAGCGCGCCGGCAGTCTGCCACGCCAAACCCGGCGAAGTGGCCTCGAGTTCGGGCAGCGCCGCCTCGAGCAGCGACGCCGCGGCCAACGCTGAATTCCGGCCGCGGTCCGCGAGCCGCCGTGCTACCGCAAGCTTGTTTACAGGTGAGGCGGTCCTCAGCTCCTCGAGCAGCGTCTCGTCGGCGCTCGCCGCGCTGTGGCTGACCGCATAACGCAGACGCGACCCCGATCCCGCGGAGTGAACCCGCGGGTTCTTACGCGCCTTCGTCCACCACGAGGTCCAACGGTCGGCCGGCAGGAGGCCCTCGAGAGCGACTTTGATAGCGCCGACATCCGACGGTTCTGAGAGGCTTTCGAGCACCTCGGCCAGTGCCTCCTCAGGATACCGCTCGACATATTCGGCGGTAGACTCCGGGCTTTCGACCTTGCGCCGCCTGAAATCGCCCTCCGGCAGCGGCCGTAGGTGGCGCTTGACGGCGCCAAAGGGGATCGAGGCGGGTCGCGGTTTCCCCAGATCGACCTTGATGTTCTCGAGTTGAAAATTGAGATCGACGACCCGTCCGACACCCTGAGCAGTGACCTCGACCACCGTGCCCAGATCGTGGTCAAGCCAGCACTCGGCCGCCTCGAGATCTGCTAACGGCCGCCGAGACGAGGCGATGGGATAGCGTGCGAGAACTGCGGTGAGCGAGGGGCTGCCGGTGCGTGACCTCGCAAATGCAGCGACCAATCTTTCGAGGAGCTCCGACGGCGGTTTTGGAGCGGCAAGCCGCACCAGTTCACGAATCGCGTCAAGGGCGTGGCCGGGCTCCTCATCCTCTTCCAACGCATCCGCGAGGAGCTCGAGGAGGGTCTTGGCCAGGTTTTTCCGGCCCGCCTTGAAGATCAGGCGGCGGACTTCGAAGAGTTCCTCAACCGGGATCGGCCTCGTTTCCAACGATCCCAACCACATCTCCTCTACGCGGTCCCAGTCCGCGGCCCCCAGGGCCTCGGCAAAATCCCTTCTGATTTTTGGGGTCTCCTTCATCGACACGCCCCCTCACCGATCGGACTGTGAATTGTAGCAGCGACCATGAGGGTCAGGAGATAAGGGTCAATTGTGAAGAGCGAAGAGAAAAGGGGCGACCCCGGTAATGCGTTTGGCCCGTTCATCAATTTTGAGAGCACAACCTCGCCTTAACTCTTTACGCTTAACTCTTTACCTTTGCTGTGAGTTTCCCCGATCGAGAACGCGCTCTCAGCTCTTCGCCTGCGAGGTGGGGATTCGCAATACGTCGCCGGGATAGATTCGGGAGCTCGAGAGACCGTTGATCTGGCGCAGCTCCGACATCGAGACGCCGAATCGGCGAGCGATGTCGTAAAGAGTGTCACCCCTCTGTACCCGGTACATGCCAGGGCCGGTTGCGGGCTGCTGCGGCGAGGAGGGTCGTTCCTCGGTTGCGGCGGGAATGCGGAGGACCTTGCCGGGATAGATTCGCGGACTCGACAATCCGTTGGCCTGTTTGAGGGCTGTGATTGTCACCCCGTACCGGATCGAGAGATCGTACAGCGTGTCGCCGGATTGAACCTTGTGGGATGTCGTGGATCGATCCGTCCGGGCGCCTGCAGCCGGCGGTGGCGCTGGCCCGCCGCCGGACGTGATGCTGAGTCGCTGCCCTGGCCGGATAACGTCATGACGTGACATGCCGTTGGCGGCGCAGAGCTGGTCAACCGACATCGAAAACGCGCGGGCGATGTCCCACAGGGTGTCGTTTCGTTGCACAATGTAGGTCCCGTCACTGCCGGCCTCGCGGTTCGGCGGCCGCTCCGCAGCCGCCATTTCCGATCCGAAACGGGGCACGACCAGGGTCTGTCCGGGCCGGATAAGGCTCCCGCTCAGCCCGTTCGCTTGCCTGATAGCGCTCACATTCGAACCGTACCGGTGCGCGATGGAGGACAGGCTGTCACCACTACGTACGGTGTGAATCGTGCGCGGCGCCCACTGGTCGCGAGGTGTATTTGCAAGTGCGGCCTCGGCTTTCGCGGCCGAACCCGGCGGGAGGCGCAACGCGGTCGTGCTGCGGGCCGGTGTCAGATCACGGCGAATTGCGGGGTTGAGCTCACGAAGATCATCAAGTGGGATTCCTGACTCGGCCGCGAGAAACTCGAGATCGAGGGCGTCGGGCACCTCGATCGAGTCAAATACCCACTCCTTTTCCTGGGGTGCGGTGAAACCGTATTCAGCCGGCTTTTTTGCGACGATGACAGAAGCGATGAACGCGGGCACATAGTTGCGGGTTTCTCGCGGGAGTCTGTCGCGAAGAATCCAGAAATCGGTGCTCCCGGACCGCCGAATAGCCCTGCGGACGTTGCCTGCGCCCGAATTGTAAGCCGCGAGGGCGAGGTACCAGTCGTTGAATTCGTCATGGAGATCGCTGAGATACGCGGCCGCCGCAGCAGTCGAGAGCTCGGGATCGCGGCGATCGTCGACCAGGGTTCCAACCTCCAGCCCATAGTGGCGCCCGGTCGAGGAGATGAACTGCCACATGCCGTGGGCACGGGCGCGTGAGTAGGCCTTCACCGAAAAAGCTGATTCAATGAGCGGTAGATAGGCGAGGTCCTGCGGAAGCCCGGCGCTCGCAAACTTGGCGCGAATCATGGGCAAGTACTCACCGGCACGCGAGAGTCCGACAGCAATCCGACGGTTGTACTCGCCGGGGGTGACCATGGCGTCGAGGAAACGTTCCACCGTCGGGTTGAGGACAAGTGGAAAATCGCTCGCCGGCAATGGGCCTTCTTCGTCCGCAACCTCAGTAATGAGCTCATCGTTGACGAAGATATCGATCGGCGGAAGGATGTCGAACTCGTCGGAAGCCGCAATCTCACCGTCATACTGCTGCTGCGCGGCCTCGATATCGTTGGCCTCGTCGACAAGTTCGACGAGATATTCGACGTATTGCATTCCTGGCTGATAGCCCGGCGGAATCTGCAGGACTTCGCAGAGCGCCTCGTCGGCGCGGGCAATTGCCTCCTCGCCGCGCCCTTCGTTTTGAAGCTGGCGCGCCTCGACCATGAGCTCGTCCGCCCGAATGCGAGTCACCTCCTCCCATTCGCGGAAATCCTGGGGTGAGATCTGTACAGCGGAAGGAATCTCCGACGACGGATCGGGGGTCGTGGTGCTGCACGATGCCAGCACCAGGACCGCGGCCGCCAGGATCAGGGTTTTGTGGCACCCTGGTGTCAACGAAGATTCTCCAGATCCAACGAAAAACGCAGGCACAGCTTTTTGAGCGCGGTTGCGTCCTCGATGTCGAGAGTCACCGGATCGAAGGTGTGTATGGTGTCTCCACCCTCGTTTTGGAGGCGAATCGCGATCTGCATGCCCCGCATGGTTTTGAAAATGTCGGAGTTGAGTGCCTTTTCGATCTTCCGTCGCAGTTCCCTCGAGCTGACGGCGCCTCCGGAAATAAGTGAGTCGAGATCAAGGTCGGTCGCGGCGCTCTTGAACGTCCGTCCGCCGCTCCCCATCGTCGCCTGTTTTCTGAGCCCGTCCAATTCGGCGAGGATGTCCATCTGATTCGAGACATGGACCCTCTTAACCGGCGGCGGCTCGGAACCCTTGGCGGCGGTTTCGGCATCAAAGGCGATCTCGACGACCTCGGGCTCTTCGAAAGACGTGGCAGTCGCCTCACCCCGCTCGTTGACCTTGGTGACCTCGGCATCGGGGAATGGCTGTGAGATGCCATCGTCGATGGGATGACGCACATCGCCCTCGTCGTGCGCGAACATATCCTCGTCCGAGGCGTGAATATCGACCTCAGCCGGTACAGGCGCGGCGTCGACTGGCGGCGCAGTCGTTTTGGCCGGTTCGGCGGTCGCCGTCGCGACGGCCTTCGCCCTGTCTTCTTCGACACCTTCCTCGGCGGCTCGGGCCAAAGATCGAGCCGAGATCGGTGGCGCCGGTTGTGGAGATTTGACGGGTCCCGCAGTCGGCCCCTTGATGACCGGCGTGCGGCTCGAGGATTCCGGGGCTGCCATCCGTACGCGGAGCTTTTTCAGCGTCAGTTTGGTGATCTCTTTGAGAGTCGTAATGACTCCATCCCCGTTGACCGCGGAAGCTTCCACGCACTGAAAGGCCCCCTCTGGGTTGAGGTCGGCATTGAGTTCGTCGATCGAAGCGATGTTCTTGAGATCACGTTTGTTGTACTGGAGGACTATGGGAACATCGGAGACGAGAAGGCCGAATTCCTTGAGGTTTTCGACCAAGCTCTGAAAGCTCTCGACGTTGGCATCGCGCATCGGGCGCTGCGAGTCGGCGACAAAAACCAACCCATCGACACCTTTCAGCACGAGCTTGCGGGTGGTGTTGTAAAAAACCTGGCCGGGCACCGTGTAAAGCTGGAGGCGGGTCTTGAACCCGCCGATGGTCCCAACCTCGATCGGAAGCAGATCGAAAAACAGGGTGCGGTCGGACTCGGTTTCGAGCGATACCATTTCGCCGCGCGATTCGGGCGACGTCTTGGCATAGATATAGCTGAGATTCGATGTTTTTCCGCACAAACCAGGACCGTAGTACACGATCTTGGCAGCCATCTGCATCGTTGCCCAGTTGAAGAAAACCATGTGAAAATTGCGACCTTGTTCGCAATCCCCAAGCTAACACACTGGCCCGCAACGGTCAATCGTAACAGTCGGTTGCGTCTCACAGCCGGTAATTGCGGTGGGTGAAGGTTGAACGGGAACGAGAGCCCGGAGTCGGAGGGCGATGTTACAATGAGTGGGGCCGATCCAGACGTCCCCTCTGCATGGAGTCAGCACTCGAAACCCGGCTGTAGGCAGTAGGGGGGTTGGTAGAAAATCGAGCTGGAGAATCAGATGGAATTGAGCAGGAGAGCGCTTTCCGTTCTCTGCGCGGTGGTGGAGTTATACATCCGCTCGGGCGAACCAGTCGCCTCGGCGCAGGTAGCTCGTCACTCCAAACTCGGTCTGTCTCCGGCCACCATGAGAAATGTCATGGCCGAGCTCGAGGAAGGCGGCCACCTGTGCCGTTCCCATTCCTCGGCCGGCCGTGTACCGTCCGATGGGGCCTTCCGCATTTACGTCGACAGTCTGCCGCGTCGGGTTGCCCCGCCACCATTGGTGCGACGCGAGCTCGAAGGTCGGCTCGCGACGATGCGGCGTGAGCTTATGGAGGACATCGAGTGGGTGGCTCAACTGATCGCCGAAACAACCAGTGAGGCCGGCGTGGCGGTGCGACCGATTGATGACGGTCCGAAACTGGAAGCTGTATCCCTTGTGCCGCTGGAAAATCGTCGCGTACTTTGCGTGGTCGTGACCGACAACGGGACGGTCGAAAAACGCGTTCTCGAGCTCGAAAAGAACCAGACCAGGGAGCAGCTGCAGACCATTTCCAACTATCTGACGACGGCGCTGGCAGGCGAGTCGGTAACGGACATCGAAACCGGCATCGGTGGCCTTTCGGAGACCGGGGCCGGCGACCCGCCCTCGCAAATCTCCGAGGCGTGGGAGATTGCGCAGTTGCTGTTTGCGAATGACGAGCACGACGTCGAGGTAAAGGTCGCCGGTACAGACAACCTGCTCGCCACGTCGGACTTCAGCGAGATCGATCGGGTTCGCTCGCTGATCAGGACGCTTCAGGATCGCGCACGTATCGCCAAGGAATTCCGCCGCGCGTTTGCGCGTGGGCGCACACAGGTGTTGATCGGTGACGAGTCGGAGGCCACCGCCTCCGGAAGTCTGGGGATCGTGGCCACGTTGTACTTCAGAGACAGTCGGCGCGCCGGCGCGGTCGGCGTGGTGGGTCCTCGGAGAATGGATTATCAGCGGATCGTTCCGCTGGTCGAGTATGTCGGGGAATCGCTGACTCAGATGCTGGGGGATTCTGGCGTGGTTTCTGGAGCGAAGCATGCATGAGGACAGGGATTTTCCCGCAGAAGCAGTTGGTTCAAACGAAGAAATCGAAATCGAGTTCCTCGATCAGGAATCGGACAAGGGAATGGAAGCGAAGCCAGAACAGACTGTAGAATCGATTGAGGCTCCGGACAACGGCCTGGAGTTGAGTCAGAGATCTGTCGAGGAGGAGGTTGATCACCTCAAGGCCGAGCTCGATCACGTGCGTGACATCTATCTCCGAAAACTGGCGGAGTTCGACAATTTCCGCAAACGAATCGAACGTGAGCGTGACGAGTATCGTCGCTCCGGCGTCGAGGAGATGATCCGTGAGTTGTTGCCGGTGATCGACAATTTTGAGCGTGCCCTCCAGCACGTGCAGGATGACAGCGGAGCCTTTCTTCAGGGTGTGCAGATGATCGCCAAGCAACTCACGGACACTCTCGAGCGCCGGGGCGTGACGGAGGTGAATCCGATCGGAGAGCCCTTCAACCCTGAAATCCACGAGGCGGTGCAGCGCGTGGAGGACTCTGACTATCCTCCGGGAACGGTGGCGTGGGTCATGCTCAAGGGCTACGTGATCGGCGATCGGCTCATCCGTCCTGCGATGGTCGGCGTGTCTGTCGAACCCGCAGGTAGAGAGAGCAATGGGGGAGGCGCGCCGTGAGCAAGATCATCGGCATCGACCTCGGAACGACGAACTGCTGTGCAGCGGTCGTCGACGTGACCAAGCCGGTGGTGATTCCCAACCGAGAGGGAGCGCGCACGACCCCATCTGTGGTGGCCTTTACGGCCGCCGGAGAGCGTTTGGTCGGGCAGATCGCGCGACGGCAGGCGATGACCAATCCGCAGAATACCGCGTATGCGGTCAAACGCCTCATCGGCCGGCGATTCGACTCCGAGGAGGTACGTTGGGCGAGGACCCTCGTGCCGTACTCCATCGTCGAGGCGGAAAACGGCGACGTCCGCGTGCAGATTCTCGATCGCGCCTACAGTCCGCCCGAGGTGTCCTCGTTCATCCTGCGTGAAATCAAGGAATTTGCCGAAGAGTTTCTGGGCGAAGAAATCACCCAGGCGATCATCACGGTACCCGCCTATTTTGACGACTCGCAGCGGCAGGCAACCAAAGACGCGGGCACCATCGCCGGTCTCGAGGTGGTGCGGATCATCAATGAGCCCACCGCTGCATCGCTGTCGTATGGGTTTGGCAAGGACAAGAACGAGACCATCGCCGTCTACGATCTCGGCGGTGGGACCTTCGATATCTCGGTCCTCGAGATCGGCGATGGCATCTACGAGGTGAAGTCGACCGCGGGCGATACCTTTCTCGGAGGCGAGGACTTCGACTCGAGGGTCATGGAGTACCTACTTCAGGAATTCAAACGGGAGAACGGCATCGATCTTTCCGGCGACATGATGGCAATGCAGCGTATCAAGGAGGCCGCCGAGGCGGCCAAGTGCGAGCTCTCGACCCACGAGGAAAACGATATTTCGCTGCCGTTTATCGCAGCCGACCACACCGGACCGAAGCACCTCCAGGTGCGCCTCACCCAGAGCCAACTCGAAGGTCTGGTTGCGGATCTGGTCGAGCGAACGCTGGAACCGTGCCGCAACGCGCTCGAGGCGGCGAGACTTGCCCCCGAACAGATCGAAGAAATCATCCTGGTCGGCGGTCAGACCCGCATGCCTCTCGTGCAGAGAACCGTCACAGAGTTCTTCAAACGCAAGCCCAATCAGGAAATCAACCCTGACGAGGTGGTCGGCATCGGGGCGGCGATCCAGGCCGGCATTCTGCAGGGCGAGGTCAAGGACCTGATTCTGCTCGACGTCACTCCGCTGTCGCTCGGGATCGAGACCCACGGCGGTCTTTTCACCAAGATCATCGAGCGCAACTCAACCGTCCCGACCAAGAAATCGATGATCTTCACGACCGTCGGCGACAACCAGACGACCGTCAACGTACACGTGCTCCAGGGTGAACGCGGGATATCGAGCGAGAACAGGTCGCTCGGACGCTTCGATCTCGTCGGAATTCCACCCGCCCCTCGCGGCGTGCCGCAGATCGAGGTCACGTTTTCGATCGATTCGAACGGAATCGTGAACGTCGGCGCGCGGGATCTCGCCACCGGCAAGGAACAGAGCATCGAGGTGAATCCGGCAGGCGGTCTGTCGAAATCCGAGATCGACGGGCTCATCGCGGAGGCCGACAGATTCCGCAAGGACGACCAGGAACGCCGTGAGATCCGCGAATTACAGAACCGTCTCGAGGGTCTGCTGTACACCAACGAGCGGGTTGTCCGCGAGTTCGGCGCGGGTCTATCGAACGACGATCGTGAAGAAGTGCGCGCCACCCTCAATCGGGCACGAAAGGCGCTGACGAGCGAAGAGCGTTCTGTGCTCGAGGAAGCAATATACGCGGTCCAGGACGCAGCACAGATCCTGACCCACGTCATCATGCTCGATCCGGTGGCCGCCCTAGGCGGCGAGCTCAAGATGAACCCGGATGCGCCCGGCGCTAACCCGGTCGACGAAGAGCCCGAATACGATTCCTGAGGAGCGAATGGCAACCGGAACCCGGCGAGATTATTACGATATTCTCGGCGTCGGACGGGAAGCGTCCACGGCCGAGATCAAGGCTGCCTATCGACGGCTGGCGGTGAAGTTTCACCCCGACAAGAACCCAGACAATCCCGAAGCCGAAGAACAATTCAAGCTGGCCTCAGAGGCCTATGCCGTCTTGTCCGACAGCGACAAGCGCTCCCGTTATGACAGATTCGGCCACAAGGGTCTGGGCGGGGAGGCGTTCACCGGCTTCGATCCGAGTCACTTCGGCGATTTCGCCGACATTCTCGGCGATCTCTTCGGTTTCGGCGACCTCTTCGGCTCGCGTCGCCAGCACGGTGGGAACCGCGCGCGGCGCGGCCACGATCTCCAATACACGCTCAAGCTGACCCTCGAGGAAGCTGCGACCGGCGTCGAGCGCTCGATCCGGGTACCGCGGCTCGATACCTGCGAGCGATGCTCGGGCTCCGGCGCGGAACCGGGGACCACCCCCGAAGCGTGCAGTACGTGCCAGGGCGCGGGTCAGGTCGCGTTTCGACGTGGCTTCCTGTCGGTTGCCCAGACCTGTCCCAGCTGCGGTGGTGCCGGTCGGGTGAATCGCAACCCGTGTACCGACTGTGAAGGGAAGGGACGCGTCGAGCGCCAGGCCGCACTCAAGGTCACCGTGCCGGCAGGCGTCGACACCGGGATGCGCCTCCGTCTTGCAGGAGAGGGCGAGGGCGGCGCTCTGGGAGGACCTTCGGGCGACCTCTTCGTCGTCATGGCCGTCGAAGAGCACGACCTCTTCCAACGCGATGGCGTCGACCTGCATCTCGAGCTGCCGATTTCGGTGTACCAGGCGCTGCTCGGTGCGGCGGTGCGGATCTCGTCGATCTTGGGCGAGGCCCTCGACGTCGATATCGAAGCAGGGGCCCAGCCGGGCGAGGTCATCCGCCTGCCGGGACGTGGCATGCCGCGAGTCGACGGCCGCCGCAGGGGAGACCTTTTTGTCCACCTGCGGGTCGTTGTGCCGAAGAAGATCAGCAGCGAGCAGCGGAGGTTGATCGAGGAAACCGCCGAGCTCGGCGGAGGCCTGGATCCAGAAGTGGATCGCGGCTTCTTTGAACGATTGAAGCGGGCGTTTGTCGGCAGCAATTGAACCGAGCCGTGCGAGTGGCCGGGTTCGGATTTCGCTTGCTCCCACCTCCGTATCCGCATCCGGTCAGCCCAACTGTGAAGAGTCAAGAGTCAAGAGTGAAGCCATCCCATGTCCTCTTCTTGAATAGCAGCACGTCTTGACCCTTAACTCTTGACTCTTAACCTGTTCGACCGGAACGGCTACGATACTTCAGGTCGACCGAGGTGAAACCAAGAAATATGGCGGGCTCGACTCCAAAGGATGCCTACCTGAATCTCCGCTGCCGAATCCCGACAGAACTCGAGGAGGAGCTCCCCGGTCTGATTGCGCCCTGGCCGGTGCTGGGAGTCGAAATCTGCGAACAGTCGAGAGACACGGTGTGGGCTTCGATCTACCTGCAGGGGCACGAAACGGAATCTGCGGATTCGCTGCTTCTGGCCCTGGCCGGCAGCGGCGCAGTCGACCTCACCGTCGTACGGCAGGAGACCGAGGACTGGCTTGAGGGCTACCGGGCAAGCGCACGGCCCTTTGCAGTCGGAAAACGGTGGTGGATCGATCCCCATCCCGATCGACCGACCCCCGCGCCCGAAAACCGGCGCCGGCTCGCGGTGGAACCCAGGACGGCATTTGGCAGCGGTAGCCACGAGTCCACACAAGGCGTTCTTCTGGCCCTCGAAGAGCTCGAAATCAATGGGGGCAGCGTCCTCGATGTTGGTACCGGCTCCGGAATCCTGGCCCTGGCGGCGGACATTCTCGGTGCGGGGTGGGTGGTCGCCTTCGATTTCGACCCGGCAGCGATCTGGGTCGCGCGCCAGAGCGCCCGCCAACAGGATTGGGATCCCCGTGTGCGATTTCTGCTGGGGACAGTGGGCTGTGTCGGAAACGCCGCCTTCGACGTCGTGCTCTGCAACATGATCGCCGCCAAGAGCCTGCCCCTGGTCGGTGATATCCGGCGGTTGTTGGTGCCGGGGGGGACCGCGGTGTTTTCTGGGCTCCTCGGCTCCGAACTCGAAGCCGTGTCCAGAGAGCTCGCTCCGGCCGGTCTGGTGGTGTGCTCGACACGGCAGCTCGGTGAGTGGCTGAGCCTGACAGTGATGAGGGAGCGGGCGCCATGAAGTCTCCACCGTGGCTACTTGCACCGGCTCAGAGCCTCGAAGTCGGACGCACTTTGACGCTCGATCCCGCTGAAGCCCACCATCTCACAGGTCCACTGCGGCGTCGCCGAGGTGACGAGGTTGTTCTCATTGATGGTCTCGGCGCGGTCGCCGATTCAAAGCTGGTCGCCGTTGGCGGGGGCAAGGTCGAGGTCGAGATCTTATCGGTGCGGCGGGAGCCAAAGCCGCTCGCCGACGGCGTAGCGGTCGCTCTCGCCATGGTCGGCAACCAGCCGATGGACTGGGCCGTTCAAAAACTGGTCGAGATCGGGGTGCGGCGCCTGCTGCCGATCGATGCCGAGCTCGCCCAGGCCCTTCGCCGCGGGCGCGAGACTCGAGTCGACCACTGGCGCCGCATCGCGATGCAGGCGCTCAAGCAGTGCCACCGTGCATGGGCAATGGAGGTCGCGGACATCGCGTCTCTGGAGGAGCTGATCGAACGGGAGTCGCCGCTAGGAGGCGGGGTTGTCGCCGATCACGACGGTGGAGCAGTTGCAGACATTCCCGCGGACGCCGGCCGACTGTTGGCGGTTGGTCCTGAAGGCGGGTTCACCGCAGTGGAGCAACAGCTCTTCGTCCGTTACGGTTGGCCGCGGCTTCGGCTCGGCGATCACGTACTCCGATCCGAGACTGCCGCCGTGGTCGGCGGCGCAATGTTGGTCGCCCGGCAAGAGAGTCGTTAAACGTTTGTACGTTGGAACGTTTGGGTCTTCCGGAATTGCGTGGGGTGTCAACTCTTCAATTTCGGAATTCGGATTTTCCACCCACCCGTCCCCGACGGAGTTGGTCGCATCCGTTGGACGGGCGGTCAGGGGCGGCGGTCAGGGACGGCGGCAGCGGCCGTGGACCGCGTCAGGGACAGTTGACCGCGACAACTCCCGGCCGGACCGGCGCGGAGAACGCCGATCAGGTGTTTGGGTTGAGCAAGCGCCAGGTCATGGCGCGGACTTGATCGAAGGTATCGAGTGCGGTCGTGGCGCTTCGTCCATCAACGGCACCAGCCTGAACCAGGAGGCGAAGGTGGCTGTCGACCTCCTTGGCTGAGCCGTAGGCGATCCTCCAGAAGTGTTGCCGGTCTCTTCCGGCCCGGCCGTGCCCCTCCGCCAGGTTGGCCGGGACCGAGCTTGCCGACCGGATCACCTGATCGGCGATCGATTTCAATGGGGCTGGAACCCTCATCACGAGCTTGATCGCAATGCCAGCCGCGTCAAGGGCCTTCGAGTGGGCAACGAGGTTGGGGTTCGTACGCGCGTCGGACATGTTCAACGCCGGGTCGTTCATGCCCTTCCTCGAGCCGGTGAGGCGGCCGATGTCAAGGGTGCATCGCACCGGGCCCTCGGCCCGGCTTGCCCTTGACATCGGGTGCCCACCGGCTACCTCTCGCACTGAACGACCCGGCTTGAACATGCCGTCGTCACGACCCCTGCTCACTGCCCCGGTCGCTGCCGCGGTCGCTGCCTCGGCCGCTGTTCACTGCCCCTGCGGTGTGTCGCTGTTCCTGTCGCTGGGTTAGCTGATCGGAACTTCCAAAACTCGATCCCATCAAATTCCGGATGAACCGAACGTTTCACCCGCCCTCCCTGATGAGGAAGGGGGGGAAAGGAGAAAAGGAGAAAAGGGGAAAAGGGGACCACCCGTCTCCGATACCGGTGGTCCGATCCGTTGCAACGGCGGGTAGGGACCGGGCAGGGACAGCGGCAGCGGCTAAACCGCATATCTCACCGGGTTTCGTCGCGAGGGCGACGAGACCTCATGAATAATGCGGGCCAACCGGGCCTTCCGAACCTCGATTTCTCGCCATCCCGGATAAGCCAAACGTTCTAACGTTCAACGTTTTAACGTTCTAACGATGCTGTAGACTCCCGTCATGACCGAGACAATGATCTGGATCGACTCGCACGCCCATCTCAGCATGTTCGATGAGCACGAGGTTGCCGGCGTCCTGGATCGCGCTGCGGGTGCCGGAGTCGCCGGAATCCTTACGCCAGCCACCGGCCCTGACGATATCGACCTCACCCTCGGCCTTGCGGAAGATCATCCGAATCGGGTCGTGGCGGCGGCGGGCGTTCATCCCCACGAGGCCGACTCGCTCGATGCGTCGATGAAACGCCTCATCGAAAAGGCGTGCGAGCGGGCGACCGTGGTTGCAGTGGGCGAGATCGGACTCGACTACCACTACCTGAACTCGCCGCGTGAGGACCAGTTGGCCGCGCTTGCCTGGCAGCTCGATCTCGCGATCGCGATGGACTTGCCGGTCGTGCTGCACAATCGGGAATCGTGGCCTGACCTCATTTCGATGTTGGAAGAACGCAAGGGCCGCCTGCGAGGAGTTTGTCACTCCTTCACAGAGGGCGTGGAGGCAGCCCGACAGGTGGTGGAGATGGGCCTTTGGGTCGGTATTTCAGGAATGGTGACATTCAAGAATTCTGAAAATATCCGCGCGATCGTGGCGGTGCTCGAACCCGAAAGCGTCCTGGTGGAAACGGATAGCCCGTACCTTGCTCCGGTTCCCCATCGGGGCAGAGAGAACGAACCGGCGTACGTACCCCTCATCGGTCGCCGCCTGGCAGAGGAATGGAAAAAGCCGGTCGAGGAGGTCGCTCTGAGCTCCACGGCCGGCTTTCGGGTTCTTTTCGGTGTCGGTGACGGTTGGCCGAAACCGTGACTCGGCCAAGCCGCAGAATCGAATTTCCTCAGGTCGTCTTGGGACGCCGCCCGCGGCGGCGCTGGACCGATTTCAGGCTGATTGTCAGCATTTTGGAATCGGGATCCAGCCCGACGTCGAATCGCTGTGCTTCATCAAATGAGAGCCCGTAGAGGTCGAAAAACTGCGGCGCTTTAAGACTCACGGACCGCCGTCTACGCGACAGCTTCAACGAACCATCTTCGTTGGCATTCTTCGAAATCTGCACGCCAACGATTTTTCGCGTTTTGTCGAAATACAACACCGCGTACGACGCAGATTTCAGACCAAACGCCTCTACCGTAGCCGAATCGAATGAGATCAAACCGCTCGGCCGGATGGTGGCCCGTGGCCGCACACCGGAGGTTTGCGGCGGAATGAACTTCTCGAACGCCATAGGTCACCTCCAAAGAGTCTAAGGTCAGAATACGATTTAGAATATCGAGAGTCAAGGGAAATTTCTGCAAAATCTCGAAATAAATCAAATGTCATTTTATCAAAAAGTGCAGCAGTCTGGTCCGCCGCCGCGACTGGAAAGAACATTTACAGTCAGCAAATAGCGCGAAATCTGACCACAATATTCATGATGCAATGCGCAACCATAAGAGGCGAGCGTGTGAACCATGGCTGCAGTGCTGCGATGAACAAACGTGAATTCCAGCGTCGCGATGAAACTTCGCCACAATATTCAGGCAGACAAAACGTTTCTTACGATCATGACGGGAAGGCGTTTTCCGCGATAGACTTTGGCGATGGAGATGGCGGACCCGCGCCCGGCACAATGGATCGAGATTGAGGGCGATGCTTTAGATCATAATTTAGGATTATTCCGGAGGATCATCAACGCCGACGCGGCTCTTCTGGCGGTGGTCAAAGCCAACGCATACGGGCACGGCTTGGCGCAGGTCGCGACGCGAGCAGTGCGTCATGCGGCATGGCTCGGGGTTCACAGCGCCGATGAAGCGCGTCAACTCCGCGAGATCGGGCTCGAAGGACCGATTCTCGTCATGGGCTACGTGCCGCCGTCAGGCTTTCATAGCCTCGATTCCGATGTTCATCTGATGGTGTCCGCGGCGGAATCCCTGGAATGGGTGAGAAGATATCGGGAAAAGACCGGCGTTGCGCTTCCGGTGCACATCAAAGTGGATATCGGAACCAAGCGGCAGGGAGTATCGACTGCCGAATTGCCGAAGGTCGTTACGGCCGCTTCGAAGGCTTCGGTAGAAGTCGTCGGAATTGCCTCGCATTATGCCAATATCGAGGACACCATCGAGCATGATTTTGCGCGCCTCCAAATGAATCGATTTCGCGAGGCGGTCGACGTGGCGCGGCGGGAACTCGGAGAGTTACCGCCGTTCATTCACGCGTCATGCTCGGCCTCGGCTTTGCTGTTTCGCGAGACTGATTTCTCGCTCGTGCGGGTCGGTATTTCAATGTACGGGCATTGGCCATCTCGGGAAACTCGATTGTCATGGACTCTTGAGCATTCGGACGGTAGAGTGCAGCTTCGACCGGTACTCTCGTGGAAGGCGATTGTCGGACAATTGCAGATCGTTGAGAGGAACGCTTCGGTCGGATACGGCAGGACATGGACCGCGCGAAGAGACAGTCTATTGGCGGTGATTCCGGTCGGATACGCCGACGGATATGTGCGAGTACTCGGTAACCGGGCGCGGGTTCTCATCAACGGTCGTTCGGCGCCCGTCGTGGGTCGGGTTTGTATGAATATCCTGATGGCGGATATTACCGACATTCCTGATGTCAGCATTGGCGACGAGGCGGTTCTGATCGGTCGGCAAGGGGATGAACACATCTCGGTCGAGGAGCTGGCGTCACTGAGTGACACGATCAACTATGAGCTCTTGGCCCGCCTGTCGCCAGCGATACCGCGTTTGGTGGTCTGATGCGGGCGAGCCTGGTCATCCCGACCTACAACCGGCTGCAGGATTTGCAGCGGGTGCTGTTGGCGGTTCGATCTCAAGCGTGTCCAAATGGAACCGAACTCGAGACGGTGGTGGTTGACGATGGTTCGTCTGACGGCACCTGGGAGTGGCTCGGCTCGCAGACCGGGCCGCCTGGCCTGACGGTGCTTCGCCAGGCCAACTCCGGACCGGCGCGGGCACGAAATCAGGGAGTCGAGGCCGCTTCAGGCGACCTCGTGTTGTTTCTCGGTGACGACACCGAACCGCAGCCGGGCTGGCTGGCCAGCCACCTCGAGGAACATCGGCTCTTTGGCGGAACGACTCTTCTGGCGGTGATCGGATACACCTCGTTTGTCAACGATCGCCGAAGCCCATTCCTGCGCTTCATCAACGAGCAAGGCGCACAGTTCGGCTACCAGTTGATCGACGACCCACGTGCCGTTCCTTTCAATTTTTTCTACACATCGAATGTGTCGGTGCCACGCCGTGTTCTCCTCGAATTGGGGGGATTTCGTGAGGATTTTCCGGCGGCGGCGTGGGAAGACATCGAATTTTCGTACCGGGCCGCCGCCAACGGCCTCACCCTTCGTTACCAACCGCGCGCCAGGACCCTGCACCGTCACTGTATTCGGCCGCGGACGTTCTGTAGCCGACAGAGGACATCCGGGATCTCGGCCGCGATCTTTGCCGGTATCCACCCGCAACTCGAAAACTTCCTTGGGGTCAGCCGTGCCCTCCGGCGAAATCCCCTCCGACGCTTGCGGCGCGCGCTGCTCGGGCTCGCGGTCGAGCTCGGCGAGAAGGTCGACGGTGTCATTCCCCCCAGCATTTACCGGGGTTTTCTGGATTCTTGCTATCTGGAGGGCCTGGCAGAGGGATTGCATTCCCGGTCAACGGGAGGTGGATCATGGGGACGAACCGTTGGTTCCCGAGACGAGGCGTCGTCGCCCTTGCCTTGAGCGTGACCCTGGGAGCGGTAGGCGCTGCCGCGGCTCAGTCGCCCGGGACCGGCGCGCCGACGGTGGCACCCGGCCAACAAGCCGCAGCTGCAGCGGGCGCTGCGAACCCTGTCCACTCTGACATCGCGTCCGACCCGAGCACCGTACTCCTGCCCTGCATTCCAGTGGGAACATACTGGCCCGGTCCGCCGCCTTCCGAGGAGACGCCGCCAGGACCCGATTTGGCGGTGGTTGCCATCGATGTCCGCCCCAAGGACGCCGAGGTCTATCTCGACGATCGGTTTGTCGGCCGCGCAAGGTACCTCGATGGCAAGCCCGATTACCTGTACCTGGAGCCCGGCAGCTACAATCTGGAGCTCAGGCTGAAGGGCTATCAATCCATTGCCATCGATCTCGAGGCGGCGGCCGGCTGCCGCTTTGACCTGAAACACAGGCTCGATCGAGCAAAGGGCAAGGCCGAAAACCAGACCCAAGAGGCCTACGGCAAGGGCAAGCCGTTTCAGAGGGTCTTCAGCCCACTTGCCGTCGGGGGGGCATTGATCCCGCCCGCCAAGCCGGCTCGGGGAGCACCGAATCCGAGCCTGAGACCCGACCTGGGATCGGACAACGCAGTCAGCGTGGCGGTTCCTGAGAAGCGGAGCGCCTCGCTACGGATTCGGGTGAGCCCCGAGCAGGCTTCGGTTTTGCTCGACGGGGTGTTTGTCGCCACCGGTAGAGAGCTGAACCGGATGGAAGGCCCTCTTGCAACCTCGGCGGGAACCCACTCGATCGAGGTGCGCGCCGACGGTTATGCCAACCTGAGCCGAACCGTCGAGCTCGAACCGGGAGAGGCCCGCGAGGTCACGATCGAATTGTCCGCGATCCGGACGAAATGAACGCGTTCTGGGCCCCTGGCCTTTCGGCGACGTCGGGTGACCTTTCTGAACTCATCGGCACAAATCCATGTATTGTCGAGATTAACGCTAGACAACGAGACAAGCACATGCTACGATGAGCCATCAATTGAGAAAGGGAGGGGCCTGGGGAAGCTGACCACCTTGAGACCTACCTCAAAATAGGCCAACCTTTTAAGGCCAGCCAAGATCATCCCATCGTTTTGATCCTACCGTTTTGGCGGAACCAGCCCTCCCGATTCGAATATCAGCCCGGCCAACCGGCCGGGCTTTTCTTGACCCGCATCTTTCCTCAGGGGCCGGCTGCAGAGCGCGGTACGCCGCACGCTGCGGCGCTTTCTTGTGTTCGCTCGGTGTGACGTACGCTCCGAGTAAGCCTCCCTCGCTCACACCGCGAAATCGCCACATCGCACGACGTCTCGCACTCTTCGCTTCGGCCCCTGAGTAGAGTTGCGGGTCTGGTTATGAGCTGGCCGTTTTCCAACGCCCGCGTGTTCAGGTATCACCCAGCGACGCGGTGAGAATTGCTCAGCTCGGTTCCATGGAACCGGTGTCGACAAGGGTCCCGGGCTCGATGCCGATCGATCTCAGTGCCGCCGACCATCGTTCCTCGACAGGCACCTCGAAGACAATTGAAGTATCAAGGGGAGCGACAACCCAGGAGTTCTCTTCGATTTCGCGCTCGAGTTGGCCCGGGTACCAACCCGAGTAGCCCAACAACAGGACGAAACGGTTGGTGTCTGCACCGCTGGCGAGTCGAGCCAGTGTGGCGGTGCTCCCTGACACGACGATCGAGTCTGCAATTGCTATCTCGTCGTCGGCAACCTCGTGTTGACCGCGCTCGAAAAGCACGAATCCGTGGCTCGGCTGCACCGGGCCACCCGCAAAGACCTCCGGAAGCTCCGATATCTCGTCGTTTTCTCCGAGCTCCTTCAAAACATCGTGCATATCGATATCGAGTACACGGTTGATGATCAGGCCGAACGCTCCTTCCTGATCGGAGTGGACACCGAGAAGCACCACCGACTGCCAGAAGTTGGGGTCGGCGAGATTCGGCATTGCGATCAAGAGGTGGCCGGCAAGCGACGGAGTGATGCCGTTCATCAGTTCATACTATCAGCTGCGTGGGCAGCGCGACTCTCGAGATGGACTGAACGCAGCATTGCCGCGCCGTTGGAGATTCCTGGCGGTCTGGGCTCTCTGGGCTTGGCAAAATCGAGGCTCAGGTCGTAGTCCCCGTAGGTCCAGGTCATCAGGATTCCGCCATCATCGCCTACGGAGGTCCTGGCTGGCTGGCCCCAGCTTGCGATGACCGAGGCGGGGGTGCTTCGCCAGTCGATTCTTGGACCCAACTGCAACCGGTACGGTGTGTAACGAACGAGGTTCTCGGCCTGGATGATGATCTCCACGAGCCGCAGGTCGGTATCGAACACGAACGCCCAAATCATCGCCGGCCCGGCGCTCGCAGTGAGAACCGGCGCATTGGGGTCCGCGGACCCGGCTGCCAGCGTGTCCACAGTAGTTACTCGGTCGTCGCCGAGGGCTACGCCGAGAATGGCGCCGCTTTCCAGCTCCAACTCGAGTGGTACGGCGTGACGATCGAGAATCGATTGGACCTCGGGCTCGCCCAGAAACCGGCGTTCTCCGGGCAAGGTCATAGCAAGGTAGAGGTCGCGGGCGCCGGCCTGGAGGAGTCCGTTGAGAATTGCAAAGGACTGTTCCTTGTCGCCGATGAGGTACGAAGTTGCCTCGAGGTAGACCGCGGTTTCGACCAGCTCGGGGTGGAGCCGGACGGCTTGCCTGAATGCCCGGTGGGCGAGCTGGTACTCCCCGAGGTGAAAGTAGGCCCTGCCGATTTCAGCGGCGGTGATGTACTGAATCTCAGGGTCGCTGGCAACATTGAAAGGTGTCAGGAGCTCGATGACGTCGGTGTAGCGGTGAGTGCGCGCCGCCTCGCGGGCGCTCTCGAGGGCCGACTCGAAGTCGTCGCCCGCCGCGGAAGTCGACAGGAGAAGAAGAATCGAGAAGGCAGATTGCACGATTCGGGTGAACACGAATCAACCCTATCTGGAATCAGCGCGAAGGTCTATCGGTAGTGCTGCGTGGAAGCAGTTGGCGCTCATAGGCGCGTTGGCGAGCGTTCGGCAAGAGCGGCCAGGCTCAGCTGACGCTCTTTGTCCGTCCCAAGCCCGAGCCCGTTACCGTTGCCGTTACCGATACCATACGCCTCCTGAGAAGGAAATTTTCATGTTCTTCGACTTCGAGAAGCTCGACGTGTACCAGATTGCGCTCTATTTCGTAGTGGTCGATCCCTGAGAAGAACCCCAATCTTCGGCAACGGTAACGGGCTCGGGCTTGAACAGCCTGCTCTGATGTATTGTCAGCGCCTATTGCGTGGACCCCCGCCTGGTCGGAGGATATGATGCCGGGATGGCACCCGCCGAAAATGGTATTCGAATATCCCGCCCAAGCCGTCCCTTTAGCTCGGAAACCCTCGAGAGGCTTCGCGGGCGTCTGCAAGTCTGCCCCGACGTCTCCTTTGCCCATCTCGCAGAGGTCGAAATCGAGGGCGGACGGGACGTGCCGGGTCTGGTGCTCTTCGTGTGGTTGATGCCGGCGGCGATGAAATCGCTACGAGCGGCCCTCGATCTGGTCTCCGAGGCGGTCGCCCAGGCCTTGCCCGAAGGGCGGTACGTGGACGTCGTGATCCTCAACTCGGCCCCCGAGATGCTCGCCGACGTCGAGCGCTCCGGCTGCCTGCTGATCGAACGGGATGCCGGCGAGCGGCAGCGCGCACTGGAGGCTTCATCCAAAGATCCGGACATGGTTGACCCGAAATCTGCGGGACCATGGTGGTGGCCGTTTTGAATACCTGAGGCTCGGCCTCGTTGATGTGGATCGATTACCGGTTGCAGCTTGCCTAGATCGTGAATCGACCTCTACAATGGGCGCCGGATACAAGGGGACTCAGATGGAAATCGAACGGTCGGAAGAGAACGGCGTTACCGTGGTCGCGGTGCGTGGAGTCATCAATTTCGGCGAGTCGGCGCGCCAGTTCTCTTCGTTTCTCGGCAGCCTGCTCAGCGCGGGCGTGCCGGCGGTACTGGTCGACATGTCGGAGATCGACAGTGTGGACTCTACCGGACTTGGTGAGCTCGTGGGTTACCTTCAGCGATTCGAGAAGGAGGGTCGTCGGTTGGGCCTGTATCGTCCGCACCAACGCATCCTCAGCCTCCTCCGCCTCACGCGACTGGATGAGATCTTCTTGATTTTCGAGGATCGGACCGAGGCTATCGCCGCCCTGCAAACCTCGCCCTGAGGTCGTGGATCATACTTCGATTCTGTAGCGCCAATTGAAGGGGTCGTCACGGGTTGCGGTTTGAATGCCGATCAGCTCGTCGTACAGCTGGCGCCAGCGATCGTCGAATGAGAACTCCCACATACGATCGCCGTCGGTGATTTTCGACACCCAGCACAAGACCGCTGCAGTTCCACAGCACGCCGCGGCGGACACCTCGTCAAGCTCGTCGAGTGCGATCTTTCGCTCCTCGGTCGGCCAGCCGAGGATGCCGGAGGCGATCTCGAGCAACGAGACGCGGGTGACCGAGCGGAGAATGCTCGACGATTTGGGCGTGATCAGCGTGTCGCCCTTGAAGGCGAGGAAGTTGGCGGCACCGATTTCCTCGATATAGCGATGCTCGACAGGGTCGAGGTAGATGGCATCCACGAAACCCGCCGCCTTGGCCTCGGCGCCCGGGTGGAAGGAGGCGGCATAGTTGCCGCCGGCCTTGATGTGCCCGGTTCCGTGCGGCGCTGCACGGTCGTATTTGCTGACCACGAAGGACTTCCCCTGATCCGGCCCGAATCCTCCCTTGTAGTACGGCCCGACCGGGCTGACGAAGATCCGAAATAAGTAGCGGGTCGCCGGCTTGACACCGATATTGTCTCCAAATCCGAGGTACATCGGGCGCAGATACAGGGAGGCGCCGCTGGCATGCGGGGGCACGTAGGGATGATTAGCAGCGACCACTTCCTCGATGCCGCGCATGAACAACGCCTCCGGAACCTCCGGACCATGAAGACAACGCGTGCCCTCGTTGAGCCGGCGAGCGTTTTCGAGAGGGCGAAAGGCGTAGATCCTGCCGTCTGGGCCCCGCTGAACCTTCATGCCTTCAAAGAGCTGTTGACCGTAGTGCAGGCACTGACTGCCTTCTGGGAGGTACGTTGTGTTGTCTTCGACGATCCCGCGGACCCGCCAGACTCCGTGAGTGAAGACCGCCTCGAAGCGGTAGGGACAGGCGAGGTAGTCAAAACCGAGGCTCGAGAAACCGAGCTCGACCGTGTCACGCTCTCCCGTGAAGTAGTAGCGCGGTTTCTCCATGCGTACCTCCGATCGCCGGGCGGGCTGGCGGGTGACCTTGGTCTCAGCGTGCCGGGCCGGCGCAGGCCGAGACGGGACACCCGCCACAGGATAACCGGTCCCGGGCCGTTCGCGCCACTCGACGCCGGCCCCGGTTTGAGCGAGAATGTGCCACCCACGGTCCGTGTTACACGAAAGTGTCATCGTGCGTGGACGTCGCGGATTCGGCTCGGGCCGCCCGCCGCCGCGAAAAACTGGCACCGAGATTGCTTATTACAGAGTATTGGACAAGCGAAAGGGGAAACAATGAAACCGACCATTCTGAAATCGATCCTGACCATGACGGCGCTGCTGCTGATCGTCGTGACCATCAACGGGTGCTCCACCGCCACCCCGACTGACACTCCGGGCGTGGAGAGGCTCGGTCAGTACGTCCTCCAGCAGTCTGGGCCGGAGCTGTGGACCGTGCTCGGCTACCGATTCACCAACTCAAAGCTGGGCGAAGAGTGGATGATCCTAGAAATCGGTCTGAGTTCGCCCGCCGGTCAGGTCGCTAAGGTGACTCGGAAAGATGTATTCGTGCGCTCGCCAAGCGGCGCGACCGTGCACCTGCCGACCCAGGCTGAGTTCAACGAAGCGTACGGAGCTCTGCGGCCGATGATCGCGGCGGCGGGCGTCGATCGCGATCCGCTGGATTACTTCCCGCAGAGCCGAGTCGAATGCTCGATTCAGTTCTTTGTCGCACCTGGACAGGGCGTCTCCTTTGATGAGGTCTCGGTCAACGACAAGCGGGCCTGCTTCGGCCGCCTCTTCTTCAAGATTCCGGGTGGTATTCAGGCCGGACGGTGGACTCTCGGGATCGACCAGCCCGAAAGCGAGATCAGGATCCCCTTCGACCTCGGGGAATAACCGCCCACCGATACACCCGGATACAGGATGCAGGGTACAGGGCGCAGGACAGAGGGTGCAGGACCAAGAGATGCTGGGCGGGTGGGACCTGAACTCCGTGCCCGGTGCCCTCTATCCAGACGGGTGGTGGGTTAGGGGAAGATTCCTCGATCCAGATAGGCGAGCGCGATCTTGTCGATCGCGCTGACCATCGATGCGGTGCGGAGATCGATGCCGTTGCCACGGCTCTTCTTGATCTCCCGGATCTCGTGGTAGGCCTTGATCATGGTTTCCTCGAGGCCCGAGTTGACCAGGTCGATCTCGTCGGCGCCGTGAGCGAAGAGGCTGATCTCGCTGGCGCTGAACGAGGTGCCGGTGGCGTGCTCGATGGCGTTCAGAATCTGGCGGGCTGAATTCTCTTCGAAGCGTTTCTCCATCCGTCCGAAACGGACGTGTTGGAGGTTTTTGAGCCATTCGAAATAGGAGACGGTGACCCCGCCCGCGTTGATGAATGCGTCGGGCACAACCATCACGCCGCGCTCGGCCAGTTGCTGGCTCGCGTCCGCTGTGACCGGACCGTTGGCCGCTTCACCGATGATTCTCGCTTTGATGCGCGGTGCGTTCTCCATGGTGATCGCGTTTTCGAGCGCTGCCGGAATCAAGATGTCGCAGTCGAGTTCGAGCCCGACATCACGGTTTTCGAGGTTTTCCGCTCCCGGAAAATTCAGCAGCGAACCGGTCTCGCGCCGGTAGGCCATGACATCCTCGATGTGGAGGCCGCCGGGTTTCGAGATCGCCCCTTCATACTCGACGAGCCCGACGATCTTCGCCCCTCCGTCTTCCTCGAGGAACTTTGCGGCGTGGTAGCCGACGTTTCCAAGGCCCTGGACAACCACCCGTTTGCCCTCGAGACCGGGCGAGAGATCCAGCGGACGCATGTCCTCACCCAGGCTGCAGACTTCGCGCAGCGCATAGAAGATCCCGCGTCCGGTGGCCTCCGTCCGACCGTCGATCCCGCCGTGGGCGACGGGCTTGGCCGTGACGCAGCCGAGGGCGTCGATGTCGTGCGGGGCGAGAGTGGCATAGGTGTCGGCTATCCACGCCATCTCCCGCGATCCGGTGCCGAAGTCCGGCGCCGGTACATCGAGACCGGGTCCGATGAAGTTCTTCGTGAAGAGCTCGAAGGTGAAGCGACGGGTGACGCGCTCGAGCTCGGCGGGCGAGTACTCGTGGGCGGAAATCTTCACCCCGCCCTTGGCCCCCCCGAACGGGACGTCGACGATAGCGCACTTGTAGGTCATGAGGGCGGCGAGGGCCATGACTTCGTCCTCGTTGACCATCGCCGCGTAGCGAATACCGCCCTTGGTGGGCAATTTGTGGTGGCTGTGCTCAGCCCGCCACGCCTGTATGACCTCGATGCTGCCATCGTCGCGTTTGAGCGGAAAGGTGAAGTGAATCACGCTGTTGACGGCCTTGATCTGGCGGAGAAGACCGCGCGAATACTCGGTCAAGGCGGCCGCGCGCTCGAAATTGATGTTCACCTGCTCGAAAAAGCTGATGGGTGTCGTCATGATCACTCACCTCCCGAATCTGTGGCCGGTCGGAAGATGATAGCACCGAAAAGTTCTAAGGTTTTAACGTTCAAACGTTTAACGATGTCAGACCCGCTCGATGACGGTGGCGATACCCTGGCCGACCCCGATACACATCGCGCACAACGCGAACCTGCCGCCGCTGCGCTGGAGTTGGTAGAGCGCGGTCGTGACCAGTCGCGCACCACTCATTCCGAGTGGGTGACCAAGCGCGATCGCGCCGCCGTTGGGGTTGATCCGCGGATCGTCGTCGCTCAGACCGAGGTCCCGTATGACGGCCAGCGCCTGCGACGCAAAGGCCTCGTTGAACTCGATGACATCCATCTGGTCGAGGCGCAGGCCGGTCCGTGCGAGCAGTTTCCTGGTCGCCGGAGCAGGTGCGAAACCCATGATTCGAGGCTCGACTCCTGCGGCCGCCATCGCGACCACCCGCGCTCTCGGTCTGAGGCCGCATTTCGCGGCGGCTTCTTCCGAAGCTACCATCAGCGCGCACGCGCCGTCGTTGACGCCCGATGCGTTGCCGGCCGTAACGGTACCGTTTGCACGAAAAAGAGCTCTCAGCTTGGCAAGGTGCTCGACGGTCGTGCCGGGTCTTGGGTGTTCGTCGGTACGTACGACGAGCGGCTCCTGTTTGGGCCGTTCAATCTCGACCGGAGTGGTCTCTTCGGCAAGGATTCCGTTCTCCATGGCCGCTGCCGTTTTGGCCTGGCTCCAAGCCGCAAAACGATCCTGGTCCTCGCGGGAGATCCCGAATTCTTCAGCCACGTTTTCGGCGGTCTCCGGCATCGAGTCGATGCCGTACTGTTTCTGCATGGTCGCGTTGACAAAGCGCCAGCCGATGGTGGTGTCGAAGACCTCGGCCTGGCGGCTGAAGGCGGTGGTCGCCTTGGCCATGACGAAGGGAGCTCGCGACATGGACTCGACGCCTCCCGCGATGACCAGTTCGTGCTCGCCGGACTTGATGGCCCGGGCAGCGATCCCGATCGCGTCCATACCGCTGCCGCAGAGGCGGTTGATGGTGGTCCCGGTGACCACCGGCGGCAAGCCGGCGAGCAGCAGAGCCATCCGCGCCACGTTGCGATTGTCCTCGCCGGCCTGGTTGGCGCAGCCATAGACCACGTCGTCGATCAGCGTCGGATCCACTCCGGGGTTGCGTTCGAGAAGCACCCGCATCGGAATCGCGGCAAGGTCGTCGGTGCGGACCTGCGCCAGACTGCCACCGTAGCGGCCGACGGGCGTTCGAATGGCGTCGCAGAGAAAGGCCTCATGACTCGTCATACGGTCTCCCGCTCGATGGCTCGACGCCGCGCCTCGACCAGCTTGGCGATACCGGCACCCTCCGACGGCTTCAATTCCCTGAGGATTTCGAGCTCGTGGTCGGTCGGGGGATCGGTCTCGTCGACCGTCGACGCGACCCGGAGCGGCCACCCGGTGGCGTCGACGACCCTCGCCACCTCTACCCCTTGGTGAACCTTCGTGAGCACGAGCTCTTTGCTTTCAGCGTCGGGCGTGAGAACCCCGAGATCGGTGATGACCGCCTGTGGGCCGCGACCCGGTACCATCAGACGGTCCCGGCTGGCACCGCCCTCGAGAAAGCCGGCCGAGGTCAGGAAATCCAGCTTCGAGACAAAGCTCTTCGTGTTCTGGCGGAGCATGATCAGGGTCCGAAAGCAAAACGAGGCGATCTCTGGCGCTCCACCGGCCCCCGGAAGGCGCACTTTGGGCGCACGGTAGTCGCCAATGACCGTCGTGTTGAGATTGGCGAAGCGATCAATCTGGGCGGCGCCGAGAAATCCGGTTCGGATCCAGCCACCCTGCAACCAGTAGTTGAACATCTCGGGCACCGACACCACCGCCTTGGCGGTGCGGCTGAGGTCGGGGTCCCCGATCGACAGGGGCAGCACCGACGGCTTGGTGTCGAGAGTCCCGCTCTCGTAGATCATCGAGATCTTCGGAGCGTGAGTCTGGCGGGCGAGATTGGCCGCCTTGCTCGGCAGACCGATACCGATGAAGACGATATCGTCAGGGTCCAACATCCGCGCCGCGGCCACGACCATCATCTCTTCGGGGCTATAACCGGCGTCAGACATAACCGTGTTCCTTCAGTCTGCAGAGGTACTCGTCGTTGTCTCCGGTCGACAGCACGAAGGTTTCCATCCACTCACGAAAGGTGGTCAGGTTCTTGCTCACTTCGCCCCAGCGGACGTAGAAGCCGTTGCTGCGATCGTAATAGCCCTCGGCGTAGGAAGGGAATGCCGCCATCGGAACCCGGCAGACGGCGCTCACCGCCCATCGCGGGATCACCGAGCCGCCACCCGACTCGTCGACCCTGTCGACGATCTCCTCCACGGTGACGATGCTGTGCCGCGAGGCGAGCACCGCCTCCTTCTGGACGCCGAGGATCCCCCGCATCCAGATGTTGCCTTCGCGATCGGCGCGCTGCGCGTGGATGATGGCCAGGTCCGGATGGAGCGCCGGAATCGCCGTGAGTTGCTCGCCCGTGAATGGACACTCGATGAACTTGATGTTCGGGTTGATCTCCGGGTAATCCGTTCCCCGGTAGCCCTTGAAAATGGCGACCGGCAGCCCCGAGGCGCCGGCCTGGTAGGCGTTGGCCATGGCGGCGTGGGCGTGCTCCTCGAACTCCATCGGGTGCGGAACGCCGTTTTCATAGGCGTCGCGGAGACGGTACAGGGAACCGACACCGGGGTTGCCGCCCCACGAGAACACCAGTTTGTCGGCGCAGCCCATGCCGATGAGCTGGTCATAGATGATGTCGGGCGTCATGCGGATGAGCGTGAGATGGCGGATGCGCTGGCGGATGATCTCCAGCCCCGCGGCGTGCGGGATGAGGTGGGTGAATCCCTCCGCCGCTATCGAACACCCGGGTCTGACGTATTTCTTGATCGCGTCCCTGAGCTCCAAGAACTCAGTCATGGCCCTCCTCCAGATCTGACCCGCGGACTCCGTGGCTGGTTGACAGCATGGGGATCATAACACCGAGGCGTTATTGCGTTTTGATATCCAATCCTTCAAGCGTTCTATCGATCCAAAAGAGGATGGGAACGGGAGAACAAATGCACACCAGAAAAATAACCTTTGACCACGAATCGGGTCACCGCTTGCCGGCATTGCTCGATCTGCCGGTTGACGACGAGCCGATTGCCTATGCGCTCTTTGCCGACCGTTGCCCGGTCCGCCGCACGCTCAAGAACCCCGCCGAGATCACGACGACCTTGGCCCGCTGACAGGGGCTTTGGGGCTATAGGGCTATGATCGGCCGCTTCCGTTTTCGCCCCGGGGGTTCGACGTGACGAGTCGCGGCCTGGCTATGGGACTATCGGGCACACCTCTCGCTTGCAGCCAATGGATAGGTGGCTGGCCCCTCATAGCCTCATAGCCTCATAGCCTGGGTGGTAGGGTGGGCGCTATTGAGGTGGCGCCGGAGTGGGCGCGGACCCTTCGACCAGGTTTTGGACGGTGGCCGTATCCGCAAGCGACTCGATGAGCTTACCGACGGCTTCGCCGGTCTTCTGCTGGGCCAGACTGGTGCGTACTTGACTGGAGACTTCGTCGAGAGACAATCGCCCCGCCGGCCGTCTCTCCTCGACCTCGATGACGTGGAATCCGAATTCCGTTTGAACGATCTCTGAGACCTGGCCGGGCGCGAGCGCAAATGCCGCCGCCGCGAACTGTGGGTCCGTCGACTCCCGGGTGAAGAAGCCGAGCTCGCCGCCATTGGCCGCGCTTGGATCCTGGGAAACATCGCGCGCGACCGCGCCGAAATCCTCGCCGGCGAGCACCCTCCTCCGCGCATCCTCGGCCTTGGCGCGGGCCTCGGCCACTGTAGCCTCGGAGGCATTGGCCGTGGTGGTGAAGAGGATGTGGCGGGCGCGCACCTGCTCCTCGGCGTCGAAGAGACTTGGATTCTCAGCGTAGAATGCGGCGATCTCCTCATCGCTGACCTGGATGGTCGGGATGATTTCCTTCTCGATCAAGGATCTCGCCAGCTCCATCTCGCGGAGCATTCCGACCACCTGGTCGTAACTGGAGCCGAACTTCGCCACATTCGCCTCGAGCGCCTGCCGGTCGCCGGCCTGTTTTTCGATTGCTTTCACCATTTGCGCGAGCCGTAGATCGTTGGGCTGAATCCCCTTGCGGAGAGCCTCCTGGGCGAGGAGCTTTTGCTCCACCACCCGCTGGGTCGCTATTTGTACCAGCTCTTGCTCGTCCTTGACATTTTCCCGGCCCCCGATCTGGGCCACGATATTCTGCATCGTCATGGTGATTTCGGCGGCGTAAACCTTCTCGCCGTTAACCTCGAGCACCGCCGGATTGAGAGCGCCCGTCTGCTCCTGGGCAGCGGCTGTCGCCGCCAATCCGAGGCATCCAACCACGGCGAATGCGATGTGGAGATGTGTCTTCATTTTCAGCCTTTCCGCGTTGACTTCTGGCTTCGCTGCCAGCTTGACGAAAGCGAAGCATATCATTGTCGTTTAGCTGCTTACCAGCCGCCCGAGATAGGAGCCGCGGGCGCCTCGCCGCAGGATCTCGGCCCGGAATCCGGCATCTTCGGCGCGCCGGCTGAGGGTGCCTGGATCGATAAACAGCCACCGGTAGGGGTCTCCCTCCAGCTCCTTGTACGACAGCCGGAATTCGATTTCGCCCGGATAGGGACCGCCTGCCCGCCAGTCATCGAGCCCCTCCGCAAAGGTTTCCGGCAGGACGATGCCGAGGTCCGCCGAGTCGAAGATGATCTGAGCACCGCCCTCGGAGTGGAGATGGGCTTGCGCGAGGAACTCGTCGAGCCCTTCGAGGGTCCCCACGAGCCCGATTCCGTGCATCAGCAGGAGGATGGTGTCAAAGCGCTCGCCGGCAACCGCTGCAAGGTCCCCGCATCGCGCGTCCACGACGCCGCGCTCGCGCATGATTTCAACCGCCTCTCGGGCGACATCGACGGCGGTGACCGTGAGGCCGCGGCGCTGGAGCTCGAGCGCGTGTCGGCCGGCGCCGGCGCCGAGGTCGAGCACTCGGCCACTGCAGCGGGTGAGCGCATCGCGTTCGATCTCGGGCAGCCGCAGATGCTCGGGTCGGTAATAGTCCTCGACCGGTGTCGGCTCGTCCTGCCAGAGATCGCTGTGCACAGTGAAAACCGCCCGGGTCGCACCGTGATGGAAATCGAGGAGCGCGCGTCCGAGAGGATGCCAGCAGGCGGCCTGCCCGGAGGGCCCGGTCAAGGTCTCGGCCACGGCGCGAGCGCGAGCTCCGCCGGCGCCATCAACCGCATCACCGGCAGCAGACCCACCGTTTCGTCCCAGTAGGGAGTGCGGCGGTACCACCACAGGTAGCGCGCACGCCGGTCGGCGGCGAACTCCGGGTCCTCGAGCGCGATTTCCCACTCCTTGCGTTTGTCTTCATCGGCCAGCAACTCGAGTGCGAGTTTCTCGAGCATGTCGGAGCCGATGTAGATCTTCCTCTCGAAGACCGTCGAAACAACCCCCCACCGCACGATGGAGTCGGGTGCCTCGGGCTCGAAGAGCTGGACCGCGACCTCGAAGGACGGTTGGTCGGCCGGGACCCACAGGCTGCCCGCGGGCACCGTTCTCCGCTCGCGTTGCCGGGTGACTTCGAAGTCTTCGACCATCGCGACGCCTTGGAAAACTGAATCCGCCAGCTTGGGATCCGAGAGACGTATCGTCTCGACCTCGAGGTCGATGTCCTCGACCAGCTGGTAGGCCAGCAGACCATGGCCGGCCACCAGCTCCTCGATCTGTGGCCAGCCGGCAAGGACCAGGTAACCGCGCGGTCGCGGCAGCCTCAGCTCGGCGATCGGTTGGTGCCGCCACTCGAGCTCCACCTCTCGCACCTTGCCGGGCTGGTAGACGATTCGCGCGCCGCCCGAGACCACCGAGTCCTCGACGGTCCAGTCATACGCCGGCCACGTCAATACCTCGCCCTCGTCGGCGACACCCCAGCGCACCACCACGTCAGACGGCGCCGCGTCGGGAAGTCCTTTGGCCACGGTCGCGGCCTTGGAGGCCTCGACCGCGCTCACGAGTTCCTTGCCCGAGCGCCCGACCTCGAGGATCAGCTCCTCCATGAAGCTCCGGTTGGCGAGCACCCGGTCACGGTAGGGCTTGTAGGAGTGCATCTCGATCAAAATCGAAACCCGGTTGCGGAGCGGGAAGTAGCCGGAAGAGTAGCGGGGCTGGGCGACGTCCCAAACCATGCCCCGGGTGGGGTCGGTGCCCGAGACGAGCTCGACATAGGGACCGTTTGGATGGCCGGCCGCCGCGATCGCGGCCAACACCGGCGGCAGGTGGGCCTCCACCCAGGCATCCACCGCGGGCGCCAGCTGCGGCGCCTCGGCCACCAGCCAGGTCAAGACCCAGGCGTGGTCCGATCCGTTGGTGACGTGGTTGTCGACGTGGAGGTGCGGGTTCCAAATGGTCACGAGCTGCGCCATCGCCTTCGCCTCGGGGCTTGCCAGACGCAGGAAATCGCGATTCAGGTTGATGCCGTTGGCGGTCGCTCGGTACCCCAGCCCCTCGACCGGTCCGTTCTGGTTGGAGCGGTTGTAGGGCGAGACGTGCTCGTGGCCGTCGGCGTTGTAGATCGGCGCGAAGAGCACGACCGCGGCCTTCGCCAGCTCCGCCTTGCGGCCGAGCGCGATGTCGCGCAGCACCATCAGACTGGCGTCCTTGCCGTCGACCTCGCCGGCGTGGATGCAGCTCTGCAACAGCAGAACCGGCTTGCCGGTGGCGGCCGCCGCCTCGGGGGTGAATGCGCCGTCCGAGGACACGATGACCAGCGGCAGCGGCCGGCCCTGGGCGGTACGCCCGAAATCGGTCACCCGGATCAGCTCCGGCGCCGCCGCCTCGAGCCGGTAGAGGTAGACCATCGTCTGGTCATAGCTCGAGGTGGCGCGAAACTGGGTTTGCTCGGCTACCGTCAGCCAGTCCTCGGGAATATCGCCGGCGGCGAAAACGGAAGTTGTCAGGAGCAGGGAGATTGCGGCGAGGGCGGTCGTCTTCATGGCGGATACTCTATCCGATTCTGCCGGTCGTGCCCAAAAGGGCTCGACCGGCAGAATCGGAAGGGAATGGCGCGCCGGTGAATCAGGTTGTGTCGGACGTCTGAGTCAAATTCGAGTGGAAAGCGCGATAGCTGTTCGGGACGTCAAGCTCGAAGCAGCCATCGACAACAACGAGCTGGATCCGCAAACGGACCGGCTCTGAAGCCATGGAGAGGATTGCGTCGTTTTCCGAGTTGTCGACGAACAGAGGAAATACCAAGGGGGTATTCAATGAAACAGCGAGTCCTGGTTCTGGGAGTGGTAACTGTCCTGACATTCATGGTCATGGTCCCGGGCGCGGTTGCCGGAGACATGGAGAGCGTCGAAAATGTGCTCAGAACGACGATCGACGCCTTCAACGCGCGCGATTTTGATACCTACTACACGTACCTCACCGATGATTTCGAGGCCTTTACCGGCGTGGAGTCACCCCTGGTGATCACCGGGAAGGCGGGCTGGCAAAAGTTTTTCGAGGGAACATTGGCGTATGCGATGGCCCATTACGAGCAGCACCACTCGACCTTTCGGATTTACAACGGCGACACCGCCGTCGGCAACGGCTATTTCGATTTCACGGTCTTCACAAAAGACGGCCAGGCGATTGCCCAGAGCGGGCGGGTAAGTGTCACGCTGGTCAAGCTCAACGGCAAGTGGCTGATCGCCAACTTTCACTTCTCGGCGTTCTTTTGATTCAATGAATCCCGTAAGCGCGCGCCCGGCGCGCGCTTGCGGCGTTGCCGTCTGATCGAGGACCTCGGGGTAGAGGGCGGTGATGGCGGCATTCGAGAAGGGTGACGGCCTCCGAGGTCTCACCGATTACAGAAAAGACCTCGAAGGCGATGTCGATTCCGGAGTCGGTGGTGCAGCGAGCGACTGCGATCGTAGCCGCCGTAACTACCCTGCGGTCGTCTTCAGAAAGCGGTCGAACCAGGCGATGTAGCGTTCGATCCGGTCCTTCTGGTAGCTCGGTTTGCTGAGACCGTGGAACTGACCGGGGTAGATCACCAGTTGGGTCTTGACGCCGAGGCTGCGGAGCGCCTGATACATCTGCTCGGAGTTGACCAGCGGTACGTTGAAGTCCTTTTCGCCGCAGAGAAAAAGGGTCGGGGTGTGGATGCGGTCGGCATGGAAGAACGGATACGAGGCGCCGAGATAGCCGTCCAGCCCTTCCCACGGCTTGCCGAACTCGAGCTCGTACTGGCGCACGTACAAATCGGTGCCGTAGCCGGTGATCTGGTTCGAGATCCCCGCCCCGGAGACCGCGGCGGCGAAGCGGTCGGTGCTCGCGATGGTGTAATTGGTGGTCATGCCGCCGTAGCTCCATCCGGCGATGCCGAGCCGCTCGGGATCGGCCAAGCCGTCCGCGATCAGCCGGTCGACCAGTGCCTGCACGTCGGTGGGTTCGAAGGCCCCCCACCGCCCCCAGAGCGCGCGCGAGTACTCCCGCCCGCGTCCCGAGGAACCGCGGTAATTGGGCTGCACCACCAGATAGCCGGCGCCGGCGAGAGTCTGAGCCATGGCGTCGAACTCGAAGCCGTCCTGGGCCACCGGGCCGCCGTGAACGAGGGCGACGAGCGGGTATCGCTTGCCGGCCTCGAAGCCGGGCGGCTTGACCAACAGGCCGTGCACCTCGATACCGTCCACCGCAGTCGCCGAGATCCCCTCGACGGCTCCGAGGTGCACCCGCTGCAGGAGATCACGGTTCTGTTCGGTGAGTTGGCGGAGCGCGCCGCCGTTCTCCATCGCGAATACCTCGGCGGGCAGGTCGGGCCGGGTGATCAGCACGGCCGTGCGCCCGGCGGCCATCGAGTAAGCCCGAACGACGGCCCCGGCTTTGGTCAGCCGTTCCACCGGTCCGTCGGCCGCGGGGACGCGAGCCAGCTGCTGGCTGCGGTCGTCTTCGAGCAGGAAGAATAGCCAGCGGCCATCTGAGCTCCAGGTCACTCCGGTGGCGACCCGGTCGAGCCCGCTGGCGATCAGCCGGGGTCCGCCGCCGCCTGCCGGTATCGTCGCCAGGGTCGGCGGGTCGTAATCGTGGTACTTGCGGGGTCCCCCCTGCAGGTAGGCGATTGCCGTGCCATGGGGGCTCCAAGCCGGGGCGCCCCAGTAGGGTGCCGCATCGGCGCTCTCGAAGTGGGTGAGCTGCTCGGGAGCGGCGCCGGGTCGGGCCGCGATGACGAATACGTCGGAGTTCTCGTTGCGGTCGGGGTCGCCGTCCCGCTTGCTGACGAAGGCGATGCGGCTGCCGTCGGGGGACCAGGCCGGGAAGAACTCGTCGTAGTCGCCCGGGGTCAGGAGCTCGGCCGTAGCGGTCTCCAGATCGAAGAGGTAGAGGTGGTCGCGGAAGTGCCGGAGATAGCCGGTCTCGTCTTCCTTGAACTGGTAGCGGTCGATGACGATCGGCGCCGGGGTCTTCTTCGTGACCGTCTCGCCGGCGCAGGGCTCCGGCTCATCGGGGTCGGGGTCGCTGGCGATCAGCGCCAGTCGCTTCCCATCCGGGCTCCAGACGAAGTCGGTGACCTCGCCGGGAAGCGTGGTCAGCTGCCGCGCCTCGCCGCCGGCGCGATCGAGCAGCCACACCTGGTCCTTGGCGTCCTCGCATTCCCGTCCCGCCAGAAAGGCGAGAAAGCGATTTCCCGGGCTCCAGCGAGGGTGGCTCTCACTCGCCTTCGCGGTGTGGGTGAGCTGCAAGGTACGTGCACCGTCCCAGCCGACCATCCAGAGATCACTGGTGGCACGGTCTTCCTCGAGGTCGCTTGTTTTCACGACAAAGGCCACCCACGCCCCGTCCGGCGAGACCTGCGGGTCGCTCACCTGGCGCACCGCCACGAGGTCGGCAGGAGCAAACGGCTTCGGATCCCCGGTCGCGCCGGCAGCCAATGGGGACACGAACGCGAAGGTCGCGATCGCGGTGACGAGGGGCTGAGCGCGGAGCTGACGGAGCAAGCCGGAGAAAAAATTCATGGATCCTCCTGACGCCCGACATCGTTTCGGCGAGCGACGGCGACAAACTATCACAGGGCGACGTCGCCGGCGGCTGCAGCAGAAAGTTGGTGAGATATGAAGGCTATCCGTGCGCTTGCGGCATCTCGGTCTGCTCGAGCATCTCGAGGCCCTCGGGGCGGGGCGCGTTGGTGGCCGCGTCCCAGTAGGGTGAGAGCCGGCGCAGGCTGGCCACGATCTCGGGGAAGACCTCGATGACGGTGTCGATCTCGGCTTCGGTGGTGTAGCGGCTGAGGCTGAAGCGGACCGAGCCGTGGACGGCGGTGAAGGGGACTTTCATGGCGCGCAATACGTGCGACGGCTCGAGCGAGCCCGAGGTGCAGGCCGAGCCCGAGGAGGCGCAGATACCGTGCTCCGAGAGTTGGTAGAGGATGCCTTCCCCTTCGATGAAATGGCAGGCGATGTTGAGGGTGTTGTCGAGCCGCGGCGCCTCGCCGCCGTTGACCTCGAGGTAGGGGATTCGCGCGACGAGCTCGCGCTGGAGGCGATCGCGCATCGCGGTAATTCGCGGCACGTCGTCGTCATGGCGCTCCATGGCCAGCTCGAGGGCGCGCGCGAGGCCGACGATAAAGGCGACGTTTTCGGTCCCGGCGCGGCGCCCCTCCTCCTGGTGGCCGCCGAGCAGAAACGGCCGGCAGGGCGTGCCGCGGCGGACGTAGAGGGCGCCGATGCCCTTGGGGGCGTGCAGCTTGTGGCCCGAAAACGAGAGCATGTCGACGTGCTTGAAGCTGTCCCGGAGGTCGATGGGGAGCTTGCCCACGGTTTGGGTGGCGTCGGTGTGGAAGACGATCGAGGGGTCGGTCTCCTTGGTGATCCGCGACAGCTCCTCGACCGGGAAGATGACGCCGGTCTCGTTGTTGGCGTGCATCACCGACACCAGCAGGGTGTCGGGCCGCAGCGCGCGCACGAACTCGGCCGTGTCGAGACGGCCCTGGGTGTCGACGGGGATGAAGTCGACCTCGAAGCCACGGCGCTTCAGGTCCTTGCAGACCTCGAAGACGGCCGGGTGCTCGACCGCGGTGGTGATGAGGTGCCGCCGGTCGGGGTTGGCGGCGATGGTGCCGAAGAGGGCGGTGTTGTTGCTCTCGGTGGCGCAGGAGGTGAAGAGGATCTCGGATGGGCGGGAGTGACCGAGGAGCCGGGCGATCGTGCGCCGTGCGCTCGCAATCGCATCCGCAGGGCCGCGCGCGGCCTCGTACATCGAGCTCGGGTTGAAGTACTCACCCGTGAAGAACGGCATCATGGCCTCGACTACCTCGGGCGCCACCTGCGTCGTCGCGTTGTTGTCGAGGTAGATGACCGGCACGAAGCCTCCTGCTGATCCTCATCACCTAGTTTCCCGCGGTCGCCCGGCGGGCGACCGCGGGAAACAAGGACTAGACCTGGATGACCCGGATCTGTTCGTCCACGTGGTCCTTGAGCGCCTGCTCCACCAGCATCTTGACCGTGTTGGTCGATCCCATGCAGTCGGAACACGCGCCCTTGAGTTGGACGTAGACCACACGGTCCTTGATGTCGACGATCTCGATATTCCCTCCGTCGCGGGCGAGGTGAGGCCGGGCGTGCTCGTCGAGGACGTGCTCCACCTGCTTGGCGAACTTGAAGGGCGACATCTCCCGCGGCGGCTGCACCTTGTGTTCGCGGGCCAACGGCAGCACCGGCAATTCCTTGAACGCGGTCGGCTGCTTGCCCCAGACCTCGTTGAGCAGGTCCTGGAGGCCGCCGGGCGTGTGGTGGCAGGACATGCAGGCGCCGCCGGCCTTGATGGCGTTGGTGATCTCCGCGATCGATGTCAGCTCGAGCTCCTTGATCTTGCGCTCGATGTAGGGCTCGGTGAGACCGAAGCAGGTGCAGACCAGCCGCCCCTCCTCCTGCTCGTCGCGGCGGATGTCGATGCCGAGCTCGGAGAGGTCGACGCCGCGCTTCTGGGCCCAGTTGAAGACCGCCGCCTCGAGCGCCTCGGCGCCCATCACCGAGCAGTGGATCTTCTGCCTGCGGCAGTCCCTCGAGATAGTTGACGATGTCCTGGTTGGTGATCTTCAGGGCCTCGATCGGGGTGTAGTCGCCCTCCTCGATGATCGCGCACAGGGCCTCGGATGCGGCGATGGCCGAGGTGCAGCCGAAGGTGAGGTAGCGGGCCTCGGTGATGCGTCCTGCTTCGGGTCCGTGGGGTGGCGATTCGACCTTGAAGGTGAAACGGAGGGCGTCGCCGCACGCGATCGACCCGTGCTCGCCGAATCCGTCGGCGTCCTCGATCTCTCCCAGGTGGGTGCCGGGCCTGCCCTGCACCGCATCCATGAAGAGATCGGTGGTTTTTTTCGAGTAGTTCCAGGTCATCGATCCTCCGCGCACCACGAGACGCGGCGCACGGAGAATGATAGCTGATCCTGGTCACTGGCATCGCGTAGGTTTGAGTTCTTGGTTTTGAGTTCCTCCCCCGCCCACCCGAGCACGAACCTGAAATCCTGCGGGGCGGGGGGCAAGAACTCATATCTCAACGATGAGAGGGAAACCCGATCTCGGCCGCGATTTGCCGAATCTCAGCTACCTCCGACGGCCGCACCCTGCCATCGGCCTCTGCGATGGACTCGAGGAAACTGCGGACACGGTGCTTTTCGTTGTCATTCAGACGCGAGCGAAGGCTGCGGCTCGCCTCGTAAGCGCATCCGCAGTCGGCCACGCGGCCGCAATGGCGGGCGATCTCGACGGCCAGCACCGCCTCGGGAAGCGACAAGGAGGCGTGGTCGACTAGGATTTGCTCCATTCTCTCGACCTCCTCCGCGCAAGTGTGGCTGTCGGCTCCGGCCACGCGGTTCAGGATGAAGGCAAGGGTCTTGAGGTAGCCTGCCGTCTCGTTGTCGAGGGCCTCAAGGCGGCTGAGAGCGCTGCGAATTCCGCCTGCGAGCGCGTCGGAAGACGTGGTGGTCGGGTGTGAAGCGGTGGTCATCGTCGTACCTCCTGCCAGATCAGTACGCATATCCGGCTGAGGAGTTCCCGGGTATCTCGGGTAGACTCTTTCGATGATGGCTATTCGGAAGGCTCTCGTGCTTCTCATGTTGGTCGCGCTGGCGACCCTGTTCCCAGAGGCGCCGGCCGGTGCGGCCGATCCGGCCGCCGTGCGGGGCACGGGGGGAGCGGTATCCAGCGCCGCCCCCGCTGCCACCGAGGCCGGCCTCGAGGTGTTGCGCGCTGGCGGCAACGCAGCCGATGCGGCGGTGGCGACCGCGCTCGCCCTCGCCGTGGTTCACCCGCAGGCCGGGAACCTGGGCGGCGGCGGCTTCGCGGTCGGGCGCTTTGGCGACGAGATCTTCGCCCTGGATTTCCGCGAGACGGCGCCCGCGGCGGCGACCCGCGACATGTTTCTCGACGAGCGCGGCGAAATCCGACCGCTGGCGTCGCTTGTCGGTCCGCTGGCAGCCGGCGTTCCGGGTTCGCCCGCCGGCCTGTTCGAGCTCCACCGCGCCCACGGGCGCCTGCCCTGGCCCGAGGTGGTGGCCCCTGCCATCCGCCTCGCGCGTGACGGATTCGTGGTCACCCGACGGCTGGAGTCGAGCCTGGCCGAAAACGCGGGTCTGCTCGACCGGTTTCCGGAGACCGCAGCCGTATGGCTGCCCGGCGGCCGTCCGCCCGCGGCGGGCACTGTGTTGAAATTGCCCGTGCTGGCGGCGACCCTCGAAGCCTATGCCGCGAGAGGTGTGGCGGCGATATCCGAAGGGCCGGTAGCCGCGGCCGTCGAGATGGCCGCCCGGCTCAATGGTGGTGTGCTTCGGGCCGCCGACCTTTCCGCCTATCGCGTGGTGTGGCGGCAACCGGTGCGGTTCGAGGCCTTTGGCTGGCAGGTGGCGTCGATGCCGCTGCCGTCTGTCGGGAGGGATCATCCTCGGCGAGACCTGCGGCCTGCTCGAGCGCCTCGACTGGCCCGGATACCCCCGTTTCGGCGCTGACCGATACCATCTGCTGGCGGAGGTGTGGCGCCGCGCGTACGCCGATCGGGTGCTGCTCGGCGATCCGCGCTCCAGCGAGGCGAGCGCGCTCCAGCTGCTTGACGGAAGCTGGCTCGACCTTCGCGCGGCCGAGATCCGCCTTGGCAAGGCAGCCGACTCGGAGCAGGTGCGGCCGTGGTCGCGAGATCAACTCAAGGAACCGCACGACACGACCCACCTGTCGGTCATCGACGGCCAGGGCAACGCGGTCGCGCTCACGACCACCCTCAACGGCAGCTTTGGCTGCGGGTTGTTGGTCCCCGGCGCCGGGTTCCTCCTCAACAACGAGATGGACGACTTCGCGGTCGCACCCGGGCTACCCAACTACTACGGCCTGATCCAGGGCGAGGCCAACGAGGTCGGTCCGGGCAAGCGCATGCTGTCCTCGATGACGCCGACCGTGGCCTGGCGCGGCACCCAGGTGATCGTGGTCGGATCGCCCGGTGGATCGCGCATCCCGACCTCCACCGCGCAGGTGCTGTTGAATCTCATCGTCGATGGTGACGAGCTGCAGGCGGCGGTCGATCGCGCCAGGATTCATCACCAGTGGATGCCCGACCGGCTGTACGCCGAGCCGTACGCGCTTTCGCCCGAAACCGCCATGGCGCTCGAGCGGCGCGGCCACGAGCTCGAGGTCGTGCGTCAGCTTGGCGAGGTCGACTCGGTGAGGGGTCAGGTCGGTGGTGAGGTGCAGGCGGCGCAGGACCCGCGCGGTCCGGGCGCTGCCGGGGTCGTGCGGCCGGCTGTCGATTGATGCGGCTCATCGATGATCTTGGTCGAGAACACCGACTCGTCGACCGGGTGGCCGGATCGTTGATCCGCTTTGCCGAAGTGGCGCTGGGTGGTGGAACCACGGAAGCCGACGCCGCAGATTTTGTTCGTTTTCTGCGGGTATATGTCGGCGGCTTTCACCACGAGCGAGAGGAGCAGGTTCTCTTCCCGGCCCTCGTCGAGCACGCCGAGGTGCCCGCGGATCGCGGTCCGCTGATAGTGATTGCGGCGGAACACGTCGAGGCTGCGGCCATGGTCGGCGAGCTCGAGCTGGCCGCCGGGTCGCCGGAGGACTCCGCTGCGACGGCGCGGCGTCTGGCCCGCCATCTCTGGGAGCACGTCGACAAGGAGGACAGCGTGCTCCTGCCCGAGGCGGAGCAGCGTCTGGTCCGGGGCGGCATCTCGCAGCTCGAGAGCCGGCCGCCGACCGCCGACGAGGAGGCGGCCCGCGACCTCGGTGAGCGGCTCACGCAGAGGTTTCCCCCCAGAGATGATCCCGACATGGTGCGCGGCGACGGTTGCATCGCCTGTTCGGCCTTTGCCGAAACCTGCGGCGGCATCGAAAAGGAGTGGTGGAACACCTGGGAACGGGAGTACCACCGGTCGCTCGACGAAGGCTGACATCGAATTCGCATTAGGAATTAGGAATTAGGAATCCCGCCCACCCATTGCATCGAATTCTCAGTTCTCAATTTCAATTTTGGATTTTTCCACCCGCCCTCCCAACGGAGGAAGGGCGGTGAATCGGGATTGAGAATTACGCTCCCCTCACGCCTTCTAACGGGTGGGGCATTCCTAATTCCTATTCTAATCCGAACTTCTCACGTCGTTCGGATCGTAATCCGGGAAGTGCTCGACGGTGACGTCGAGGTGGCCGGTCAGCTCCTTGAGCTCACGGGTCAGCGCGCGGCCGATGACCAGCCGCTGAACCTGGTTCGTGCCCTCGTAGATCTGGGTAATCTTGGCGTCCCGCATGTACTTCTCGATCGGGTAGTCGCTGCAGTAGCCGTAGCCGCCGAAGAGCTGGACCGCGTCGGTCGTGACCTTCATCGCGGTGTCGGTGGCGAAGACCTTGCCCATGGCGGCGATCTTGTTGACGTTCTTGGCACCGGAGTCGATGATCCTGGCCCCGGCGTAGACGAGCTGGCGGGCGGCTTCGATCTGGGTCGCCATGTCGGCGAGCATGAACTGCACCGCCTGGTGTGACATCACCGTCTGGCCGAACTGGCGCCGCTCGGAGGTATAGCGCAACGCCCACTCGAATGCGCCCTGGGCGAGGCCGAGCGCCTGCGCTGCGACCCCGGGCCGGGCTCGGTCGAGGGTCATCATGGCGTTTTTGAAGCCGGAGCCCTCGCGGTCGCCGAGCAGCTGTGAGGCCGGCACCCTGCAGTTTTCGAAATCGAGCTCGACCACCGGCACCGTGCGGATGCCCATGGTGTCCTCGCGCTTGCCGATGGTGAACCCGGGGGTGTCGCGCTCGAGGATGAAGGGGGAGATCCCGCGCATCCCTTTGTCGGGCTCGGTGAGGGCGTAAACGGTAAATACCGAGGCTACGCCGCCGTTGGTGTTCCACTTCTTGTGACCGTTGAGCACGAACTCGTCACCGTCGCGGATTGCGGTGGTGCGGAGGCTGCCCGCGTCCGAGCCGGATGCCTTTTCCGACAAACCGAAGGCGATCAGGCTGTCGCCGGAGGCGATTCCCGGCAGGTACTTTCGCTTCTGCTCCTCGGTCCCGCCGAGAATGATGGGAAAGGAGCCGAGGGCGTTGACGGCGAAGGCGACGCCGACCCCACCACAGGCGCGCGACAGTTGTTCGACGATCAGACACAGATTGAGCACGCCGGCATCCTGGCCGCCGTACTCCTTCGGAATCCAGACGCCGGTGAGGCCGTAGGACTTGAGGGCTTCGAGGATGTCCCAGCCGTACTCGCCGGTACGGTCAAGCTCGGCCGCGCGGGGCCGCACGTATTTCTCGGCCACCTCGCGCGCCCGCTCCAAATAATCGATGTTCTCCTTGTTCAGCAACTCGTGCATGACACCTCCTCGGTTTCTCCGGACCGTATTCTACATTCCCCCCGCTTCAAATTTCGGCCGGGCTGTCGGCCGCCTCAGCCCGGCCGAAATTTGACCAGAGCGAACATTTTTCGCCGCAAATGCGTAATCCAGAGCGAGACGAGTCGTTGAAGTTTCGAGGGGAGGGTCCATGGCCCGGAGCAGGAAAAAATGGTTTGTGATCGTCGCGGTGGTTGTGATTGCAGCCGCCGCCGTGGCCTTTGCGGCAAAAACCAGGGGCAACGGCAACGGCGAGGATGAGAAGGGCCCCGAGATCCCGACCCTGGCGGCGAGCATCGACGATGTCCAGGTGGTCGTGCGCGAGGTGGGTACGGTCGAGCCCGAGGTCAAGGTGGAGATCAAGTCCAACCTCTCGGGACGGGTGGTCGACCTACCGGTTCGCGCCGGCGATGTGGTCACGAAGGGCCAGCTCATCGCCCGCATCGAACCGGACGTCAACCAGGCTCAGGACCTGCTCGCTGTGCGCAACCAGGGCCAGTCGGCGGCGATCGATCTCGAGGACGCCAGGCAGGACTACGAGGCCAAGCGCAAGCTCTTCGAGAGCGGTCTGATCTCGGTCGAAGTCAATCGCGAGGCGGAGACCCGCTATCGGCAGGCGCAGCAGGCGCTCGACGAGGCACGGGGCAATATCGGTCTCGTCGAGGCGTCCGGGATCCCGGTCGGCGACAACCCGCGCCAGGTGGTCAACATCGTCTCGCCGATGGGCGGGGTGATCATCGAGCGGCCGGTCGAGCTCGGTGAGACCGTCACCGGTTCGGGCTCGTTCAACGCCGGAACCGTGATCGCAACGGTTGCCGACCTCGGCACCATGCTGGTCAAGGCCGGCATCAACGAGGTCGACATCGGCAAGATCCACCTCGGCCAGGCGACGCGCGTCACGCTCGACGCCTTTCCACGAGTGCTCTTTGCCGGCACCATCGGTCGTATCGCACCGGCCGCCAGGCTCGACGACCAGGTCAAGGTCTTTGACGTCGAGATCGACCTCGACGAGCTCGGCCACGAGCTGCGCACCGGCATGACCGCCAACATCGAAATCCGGGGTGAAATCCGCGCCCAGGTTCTTTCGGTCCCGGTGGAGTCGGTTTTCATCCGCGGTGAGGAAGAGATGGTGTACGTGCTCCGTGACACCCCGTTGCCCAAGAAGTCCGCAGAAAAGGAAGGAGAGGGCGCGGAGGGCGAGGGCGTGGCCGATTCGGCCGAGAAATGGCGCGATGACCCACGCCAGGAGTGGCGGCGGTGGTTCGAGGAACGCAGGGTCGCGACCGGCATCGCATCGACGACCGAGGTCGAAATCGTAGAAGGCATCGAAGAGGGCGAAAAGGTGGCGCTCGCCGATCCTTCGCGACCGCAGGACGAGAGGTCCTGATGCAGACACTGATGCACCTGCGGGGGATCACAAAGGTCTACGGTGAGGGCGATCTGTCGGTCGAGGCGCTCAGGGGCGTCGACCTCGAGGTCGGCGTCGGCGACTACCTGGCGGTGATGGGCCCGTCCGGGTCCGGCAAGTCCACCTTGATGCACATCCTCGGGCTTGCTCGACACCCCGACCTCGGGCTCGTACCTGCTCGACGGCGAGGAGGTGGCGGGTTTCTCACGGCGCAAGCTCGCCCGTCTTCGCAACCAGAAGATCGGGTTCATCTTTCAGAACTTCAACCTCTTGCCCAGGGCCAGCCTGCTCCGCAACGTGGAGCTGCCGCTGCTCTACGCCGGAGTCGGCCGGGTGGAGCGCCGCCAGCTGGCACTCGAAGCGCTCGGCAAGGTCGGTCTTGCCGACCGCGCCCGCCACCGTCCCAACGAGCTCTCCGGCGGACAGCGGCAGCGCGGCGCCATCGCCCGGGCCATCGTCGGCCGCCCCTCGGTGATCATGGCCGACGAGCCGACCGGCAACCTCGACCAGCAGACCGGGGGCGAGATCCTCGAGCTCTTTGACGAGCTGCGGGCCGGCGGCCAGACCTTGATCATGGTCACCCACGATCCCTCGATCGCGGCGCGTGCCAGAGAGACCATCCGGATCGTCGACGGCCTGATATTGCCGAACGGACAACAGGCCGCGGCATGAATCCGATCCAGTTCGTCCGCGAGGGCTTCGTCGAGATCCGCGAGCATCTCGGCCGCACGCTGCTGCAGACGCTCGGCGTCATCCTGGGCGTCGCCTCGGTGGTGGCCACCCTCGGCATGACCGCGAGCATGGACGCACGCCGGGACCAGTACTTCCGCGAATCGGGCGGCACCCGGTTGATGGGGGTCTACAACCAGCCGCCCGCCCAGCTCGAGATGTCGGCCCGGCAGCGCGCGCGGACCGGTCTCAAGCTTGCCGACGCGGAAGCAATCCGCGACACGATCGACGGCTTCGACCTCGTGGTGGCCGAGATCTCCGGCACCCTCCCCGTTCGTGCCGGCGCTACCGAGGAACGATTCCAGGTCACCGCAATCGAGCCCGAGTTCCTCGAGATGCGGGAGCTCGAGATGGGCTCGGGCCGCTACCTCACCGACCACGACATGGAGACCGCAGCGGCGGTTGCGGTGCTCGGTTCGACCCGCGCGCGCGAGCTCTTTGGCACCGCCGATCCGGTGGGCAAGGCGGTGAACATCGACGGCAAGGCCTACACGGTGGTCGGCGTGACCGCGGAAAAGGTGTTCTACTGGCAGGAGTCGGACACCTACAACGCCCACGAGTGGCTCAACCGGCTGATCGTGGTGCCCATCACCTCCTACATGAAGCGACACCAGGAACCGGGCGCGAAGCGAATCGACGAGCTCAATCTCAGGCTCCGATCGCCCGACGTCCACAAGGAATCGCGAGATGCCCTCGAACAGCTATTGCGGTCGCGGCACGGCATCGAGGATTTCGGGGTCTGGGATCGCCAGGAACGCATCGAGCAGGGGAATCGTGAAGGCATGATCTACAACATCACCTTTCTCGCCTGCGGCGTGATCTCGCTGCTGGTGGGCGGGATCGTCATCACCAACATCATGCTTGCCTCGTTTACCGAGCGGATGCGCGAGGTCGGTGTCCGCAAGGCGCTCGGTGCGACCGGGTGGCAGGTCTTCGTCCAGTTCCTGATCGAGGCCATCGTGGTCACCGTCTTCGGCGGGGCCGCGGGGCTGGCGGTCGGCATCGTTTTCACCTTCGGCATCATGACCGTCATGCAGATGCCGATGACGATCACGGCTTCGATGATCGTCGTCTCGGTGGCGTCAGCCACAGTGGTCGGTTTCTTCTTCGGGATGTATCCGGCGGTCCGGGCCTCGCGCCTGGACCCGGTGGTCGCGCTGCGCTACGAGTGAGGTTTCATGGTCATCGGCGAATCCCTGCGGACGACGGTCACCGAGATCTGGGCGCACAAAATGCGTTCGTTGTTGACCCTCTTTGGCGTTGTCCTCGGGACGATGGCGGTGGTGACCATGGTCAGCCTCATCGAGGCGGTCAAGGTGGAGATCTGGAACGGCATCGATTCGCTCGGTCTGCGCGGCGTGCTTTTCGTGAGCACCGAGAGACCCACCTCGAACCTCGACGTCAAGCGAGCCCATTTGTCGGAAGGACTGCGTCGCGAAGATGCGGCCGGGCTGGTCGCGTCGAGCGAACAGATTTCATCCGCGGCTCCGGTTTCGTACTCGCAACAGGTCCTGGCGTGGGGCGACTCCAGCCAGTCGGTGCGGATCACCGGCACCACCACTCAGTACGCAGCCGTCTTCGATCGTCGAGTTGCCAAAGGCCGCGAAATCTCCGATCTCGACGTTGCACGGAGAAACCGGGTTGTCGTCATCGGCCACTTCCTCGCCGAGGACCTTTTCGGTGGCAACGACGCCGTCGGGCAGTGGGTGCGCATCGGCGACCACCGCTTCGAGGTCATCGGAATCGGCGAGCGGGTCGGCAACGACATGATCAACGACGGGTGGAGCGAACGCGAGATGGAGGGCGCCACCATTCCCCTGACCACCATGCAGGGTCTTTTCGGTGGCGGTGAGCGGGTTCCGTTGTTGATGGTCAAGGCCACCAACACCGACAACCTCTCGCAGTTGTTCGCCCACCTCAAAAACCGGCTTTGGCGACAGCACAACCGGGTCGAGGATTTCGAGATCGAAAACGTCGCCCAGGAGATCGTCGAAGCGGAGCAGCAGATCGACGAGCAGCTCCGCGGCTGGACTATCGTCCTGTTTGCGATTTCCGCGATCTCGCTCGTGGTCGGCGGTGTCGGCATCTTCTCGGTATTGCAGATCTCGCTCGCCGAGCGCCTCTACGAGATCGGGCTCCGCAAGGCCATCGGTGCCGAAGATCGCGACATCCTGGTGCAGTTCCTGATCGAGGCGGTGTTTCTGTCGATCATCGGCGCGGTTATCGGCTTTGGGGTTGCGGTGGTGCTGTGCGCGTTTGCCGGCCAGTTCTTCGAGGCCGGTCTCCCGATCTCCGGTTTCGCCGTCATTCTCGCGATTGTCTTCGCCGTCAGCGTCGGACTGGTCGCGGGCCTCTACCCGTCGCTCCGCGCCGCCCGCTTGACGCCGGTCGAAGCGCTCGCGGGATGACACACGACGTTACACGTTGGAACGTTCAACGTTAAAACGTTTCGTCCATCCACCCCAGTCAATTCTCGATGTACACCCTGGGGGAGATTAGGAACGTTCTAACGTTCTAACGTTCTAATGTTGCAACGTTCAAACGGTTGACGCGGCGGCGAGATTGGATGCGTCCTCGATCTGACAGTGGTCACGGCAGGCTGAAGGACTTCACCAGGAACACGGACATCTGCGCCCGCGTCACCAATGCGTCAGGACAGTAGTTTCCGCCGCCACATCCAGCGGTCACCTCGGCCGCGGCCAGGAAATGGACGTGCGGACAGACCGGATCCGTGGGTTGAATGTCTCCGAAGAGGCTGACCCCTCCGGTCCGGCAATCGTAGGCTCCCATTCCGGGAACAGTGCCGCTGTTCGGTATCGTTCCGTCGCCCACCATGGCCTTGGCGAGAAAGACCGCCATCTGCCAGCGGTCGACGGACACGTACGGACAGAAAAGCGTCGACGCACAGCCCACCGAAATCCCTTCGGCGGCGATGAAATGAACAAAACGGCATCCGGGGTCGACGGGTGAGATGTCGTCAAAGACCGAAATACCGCCCTCGGAGCAATCGTAACCACCCTTGCCGGGTACGGTCCCTGTGATCGGCGCCTCGACGCCAGTGAGCATCGATTTGCTAATGAACACCGCCATCTGCCAGCGCGATATCGGTTGGCCCGGACAGAACGCCGACGTGGCGCAGCCCGCCGTGACTCCATGGTGCAGGATCTTTTCCACGAAACCGTAGGCCCAGTAATCGGTCGGAACATCGGAGAAGCTACCGCCGAGGTGAATCAGCCAATCCTCCGACCGATTGACGCTGAGGGCTTCGGTTGCGACGAGATCGATGTGGCCGCTGGGGCGGGTGCCGATCGGACTGAGCCACAGCTCGTAGCAATTTTCACCTTCGCTGAAACAGTCGGTCTCCTCTCCCGGGAACATCAAGCCGTACGATGCCCCGTCGTCAGGTACCGATCCCATGAGCCCGGCCGGTGTCGCGAAATTCGTTATCTGGCCCGTGACAAACGACGGTGCGCAACCCGCCGGGAAACGCCATCCCGGTGTGATCATCGCGCGTTCGCCTTTTTCGAGGATGCCGTTCAGGTTCGACGAGGTTGAAGCCGATGCATGGCTGTCGACCTCGAGAGACCTCGTGACCATCGCCTGTTGGCATGGCGCGATAGTCGGTATGGCGAGATGAGCGGCGGTGCCGAGCGAGGCCTTCACGTAGTTCGTGAAATACCCCATGTTGAGGTGCTCCCGTTTGTCGTTGACGGTGTGGTAGTAGGCGTTGAAGTCGCTCTGGTCATCCTCGATGGCGAGCACGCCTGGATAACCCCGAGCCCAGAAAGCCGCATGATCGCTGGCGGAGATTCCGTCAGGATCGATGATCGGGGTCAGCACGCCCGAAAGACCGTAGGTGGAGACCACATCGGTGAATGTGTTGGCGATTGCGAGGTCGAGGCTGTTCCCGGGTCGGGTGTGGATGCGAAGGGTCGGTCCGTCCACCGCGTCCCAGCCGATCATGTCCATGTTGTAGACCGCAACGATGTTATCGCCGTCCGCCTGGACCTTGGCGGCATAGGCCTGGGCACCGAGCAATCCTTGCTCCTCGCCGGTGAAGAATACGAAACGGACGGTCTTTTCGAACCAGTACGGGTCGAAGAGCTCGGCCGCCATCATCACCGCCACCGACCCGCTGCCGTTGTCGTCGGCACCGGGCGCGACCCCGCCCGATGGCATGTCGTCGAGGTGAGCTGTGATGAGCACGATCTCCTCGGGGTCCGTGGCCCCCAGCTTTTCGCCGATCACGTTGCGGCCCGAGCTCCACTGGTGAAACGAGACATCGAGAGCGAGCTGACTCATGAACTCGTAGACGAACTGGGTCGCCTTCTGGATCGGGGTTCCAGAGCTCGTGTGGCGGGTTACGATCGTGTAGGTATCCCCTGCGACGATGACAGGGCTTTCGCCGCTGATTTGGCCGCTGTAAGTAAACACTGAAGGCTCGGTCACGGCCGCGATAATGTCTGCAACTCGAGAGTCCCAGCTGATTTCCGGCGCGCTTTCTGGCGCGAACGGCGCTTCAAATTTCCAGGCTTCGGTGGAGAACAGGGCGAGGTCGAAACCGAGCTCCGCAAGCGCGTCGGCCCTTCCCGGCGCGTTCCGGACGACGATGTGGCGACCGTCGTCGTGGAGGACCGGCATCATCATGCGGGCATCGGTGCGGGCGTTTGGTCGCCGTTCAAGGGCAACCAGGTAGGAGCTGCCGGACAGCTGCGGGTCGAGGATCTCAGCTCCAAGCGCGTTGGCGGCAGATACCGGCGCAAGCACCAAAGCATAGTCGATGCCGCGTGAGTCCCGGAGCAAGGCGTGAACTGGCAGCCCAAGATCGCGTGGCGGGCCGACCAGATTGACCCGAATCAACGCGACACCGGTTGGTGCGTCGTCTGCCGAGTGAAGGGCTGACGGCGCGCCGAGCACGACGAGGGCGATGGTTGTCGCGATGGCGGTGAAATGGCGTGCTGTGCGCATGGAACCCCGGATCCGGTCATCCTCTCGAGATGACCTCTATTATTGTCAACGAAAACCTACCACGACCGGCAGTCTCCGGTCGAAGCCAGGCGGGGGATTGACACCTTTGAATCGTTAGAATGTTGGAACGTTTAACGTTAGAACGTTTCGCCCGCCCAACCCTGTCGATGGCCGAGGATCTCGGGGGAGGAGGGGTGGGAACGTTTTAACGTATTAACGTTGAATCGTTCAAACGTCTGATGCGGCGTCGAGGCCCTTGGTGATGTCGGCCTCGAGGTCGGACGCGTCCTCGATGCCGACCGAGAGCCGGATCAATCCCTGGCCGATGCCGAGGCGCTCCCGCACATCGGCGGGTATCGCTGCGTGGGTCATGGTGGCCGGGTGGCAGACCAGCGATTCAACTCCGCCGAGCGACTCGGCGAGGGTGAAGATCTCGACTCCGTCGCAGAAGGCACGCGCCTTCTCAACCGATCCGAGATCAAACGAGATCATGCCCCCGAAACCGGATTGTTGGCTCCGCGCCAGCCGGTGTTGCGGGTGGCTGGCAAGCCCGGGGTAATACACGGCGGCAACATCCTTGTGGGCCGCCAGAAAGCCGGCGAGACTCCGGCCGTTGGCTTCGTGCACCGCCATGCGGACGGCCAGGGTTTTCAAGCCCCTGATGACCAGGTAGGCGTCGAAGGGCCCGAGAATGGCGCCGACGTTGTTCTGAATGGTGTGCAGTTGTTGGCCGAGCGCGGCGTCGCGGGTGACGATCACGCCGCCGACGCCGTCCGAGTGGCCGTTGAGGTACTTGGTCGTGGAGTGCACGACGACGTCAGCGCCGAGCTCGAGGGGGCGCTGCAGGACCGGCGTCAGAAAAGTGTTGTCGACCACCAGCAGGGCACCGTGCGCTCCGGCGACGGAAGTGACCGCGGACAGGTCGACCAGCTGCATGAGCGGATTGGTCGGGGACTCGACAAAGATCATCCGCGTGCGTTCGTCGGCTGCTGCGGCAAAGGACTCCGGATCGGTGGCGGCGGCAAAGCGCAGCTCGAGTCCGTGGCGTTTGGTGATGGTCGAAAACAGGCGCCAGGTGCCGCCATAGAGAGTGTCGGCGGCGACTACATTGTCCCCGGCCTCGAAAAGATCGGTGAGGGCATCTATCGCGGCCAGACCGGAGGCAAAGGCGATCCCGTCGGCTCCGCCCTCGATCTCAGCCATCGCGCGCTCGAGGGCGGATCGCGTCGGGTTCCCGGTACGCGAATACTCCCAGCCGCGATGCTCTCCGAAACGGCGATACGCATACGTAGAGGAGGCATAGATCGGAACGTTGACGGCTCCAGTGAGTTCGTCGGCGCCATGGCCGGCATGAACGCAGGAGGTGGCGATCTTCATGAGCCCTCCATGTACTTTTCGTAGATGTCCTTCGAAAGATAGCGCTCGGAAGAATCCGGAATGACGGTCGCGACCCGCTTGCCGGCGCCGAGACGTCTGGCGACCTGAACCGCGGCCCACACCGCGGCGCCCGCAGACGAGCCTGCGAGGATCCCGCATTCCGCCGCCAGACGGCGCACATAGCGGAAGGAGTTGGCGTCGGGAACGCTGATGATTTCGTCGGCGAGATCGAGGTCCATGGTCGGGTGGAGAGTGCTCATGCCGATGCCCTCGACCTCGTAGGCGCCGGGGTCGCCGCCGGCGAGGATCGAGCCCTTTGGTTCCACCGCCACCGCGAGCAGGTGCGGGATCTCCTTTTTGAGGTAGCGGGCGACGCCCGAAAAGGTGCCGCCCGAACCGCAGCCGGCGACGAGGGCATCGATATGGCCCCCCATTTGGTGGTAGATCTCCGGACCGGTTGTCAAGAAGTGGGCCTCCGGGTTGGCGGGGTTGGCAAACTGGTCCACATAGACCGCGCCGGGTGTTGCACCGGCGATCTCGCGCGCCCGGCGCCGCGCCCCCTCCATGCCCTCCTCGGCGGGCGTGACCACGACCTCGCCGCCGAGGGCGCGCATCAACCGTTGCTTTTCGAGCGAGAAGTTCTCCGGGATCAATAAGATGACCTGGTAACCGAGATGCCGGCCGACCAACGCCAGCGCGAGCCCGGTGTTGCCGGCGGTGGCCTCCACCACCGTCCCTCCACCTGACAGCGATCCGTCGGCCTCGGCCCTCCGGATCAACGCGAGTCCGACACGGTCCTTGACCGAGAACCCGGGATTGAGGCTCTCGAGCTTGGCCCAGACCTCGCCGCCGCCCTCATCCTCGAGCTCTTTCAGACGCAACAGGGGAGTTTCCCCGATGAGATCCAGAACGGACTCGACGGTTTTCATCGCGTGATCCTACATGATCTTGATTCGCAGTAGCGGGCCACCAGCGTTGAAAATTTATTCGAGCGCGGCTCGGATTGCAGCTTCCAGAGATGCGGCGCGGAATCCGTATCCGGCCCGCTCGAGGACGCGCGGCTGGACGCGGGCGGATGCCAGCAACAATCCGTCCGCCATCTCGCCGAGGGCGGCGCGGATCGCAAAGGCCGGAGCTGGTAACACTGCCGGCCGCCGCAGGACCCGGCCGAGGGTGCTTGTGAAATCGGCGCATCGGGTCTCCTCGGGCGACACCAGATTGACGGGGCCCTCGATCTCTTCGTGATCGAGAATGAACCGGACTGCGCCGACCACGTCCGTGATCGCGGTCCACGCCCAGAACTGCCGGCCCGAACCGATCGGTCCCCCGAGACCCAGCCTGAAGGGTGGGAGCATGCGCTCGAGAGCCCCGCCATCGGCCACCACCATGCCGAGGCGAGTCAGCACGACTCGGGTTCGACCGGAGCCGCCAGACGCGGCCGCGTTCTCCCAATCGCGGCAAAGGTCGGGTAGGAAACCACAACCTGGGCCGGAGCTTTCGTCGAGTACCTCATCCCCGCGATCTCCGTAGTAACCCACGGCTGAGGCGTTGATCAGAAGTGCTGGCGGCTTTTCAGCGGCGCCGATTGCCTCAACGATGGTACGGGTCGAGTCGAGCCGGCTTCGGCGCAGGTCCTGCTTGATCTTCGTGTTCCAGCGACCGTGTGAAATGCTCCTGCCGCCGAGGTTGATGACGGCGTCGGCGCCGCTGACGATCGCCGGGTCGAGCACGCCGGCGGCCGGGTCCCAGACCGCCTCGCCCGCGACCGGATGTCGAGGCGGACGAAGTAGCCGGACAACCTCGTGACCGTCGGCCTCGAGGGAAGGCAGTAACGCGGACCCGACGAGACCACTGGCTCCTGAGAGGATGATTCTCATGATGTCACGAGTAACAATCAGTCGATGTCAATCCTTCCAAATGCGTGCCGTCGTAGCTTCATCACCCATAGCTCATGGCCCATAGCTCATAGCCTCAAAGTCCGGCCGGGCTAAACAATCCACCCGCCGAGGTGCTCGATCGCGATCTCGGCGAGAGCTGCGATGTGGTCCGGTCGTCGGTTGAGTGCCGGAACGTAACGGAATTTCCCGCCACCGGCCTTGCTGAAGATCTTACGGCCCGCAATATCGATTTCCTCGAGGGTTTCGAGACAGTCGGCTGCAAAGCCCGGGCAGATCACGTCCAGCTTGTCGAGGTGCTCGCGACCCCATTTCCGGAGCAGGTCCGCGGTGTCCGGCCCGACCCACGGCTCACGGCCAAATCTGGATTGGAAGCCGATGACGATGTTTTTGGACTCGAGATCGAGCCTGCCGGCGAGGGCGGTCACAGTTCTTCGACAGTGATCGGGGTAGGGGTCGCCGGCCTCTGCATAGCGAACGGGCAGTCCGTGGAAGCTGATCAGCAGTTTTCGCGGTTTGCCGCCGGCACGCCACTGGTCGAGAAGACTGGAGGCGAGGGCGCCGATGTAGCTGGGGTGGTCGTGGTATTCGGTGATTGTTCTCAGTTCGGGCACCCGTCGCCAGGTCGACAACTCTCGCGCTACCTCGTCGAAGACCGGAGCGGTCGTCGTCGCAGAGTACTGGGGGAAGGTCGGCAGGACGAGGATCCGGCGACAGCCGCGTCGCCGCAACACTCCGAGCGCGGCCTCGATAGTTGGTTTGCCGTAGCGCATGCCGGCGAACACTGGCAGCGGGCGGTCAACTCGTCTGCCGATCTCCCACTCGAGGTCGGCCGCCTGCTGGCGGCTGATGACCACGAGCGGCGAGCCGTCGTCGGTCCAGATCCGACGGTAGGCGCGGGCAGTTCGAAACGGTCGAAAGGGCAGGATGAAAAAATTGCGAATCAACCACCACCTGAAACGCGGTAGTTCGACGACTCGAGGGTCCCTGAGGAATTCACGGAGAAACGCCCGTACCGCTCCCGCAGTCGCGGCTGACGGCGAACCGAGGTTGGCAAGCAGGATGCCCGCGGATGGCGGGTCGGCGACTGCGGGCGGTTCAGGAGAGAAACGCATCAGTCCCAGTGTAAACCGTGATCAGTGGAGTAGGGAAAAGGAGAAAAGGAGAAAAGGAGAAGAGGGGTTGGTGGGTCCCCTTTTCCCCTCTTCCCCTTTTCCCCTCTGCTTTTCTACTGCGCGGCTGGTTCGTCAACGAAATCATCGGGATCGAAGCCGTCGCCGGCCGGCACCTTGGCCATCGTTTCCCTGATCAGCTCCTGGTGGTGCGCCTCTTCCTCTCGGAGCTCGACGAAGAGCGCCTTGACCTCGGAGTCGGTGATCCCACCCAACGCGTCGTTGTAAAAGTCGTAGGCCTTGACCTCGGACTCCATGGCGACGTCGAGGGCCGCGCGAATCGACATGAAGGCGCGCGCCGCATCGAATTCGGGCGCCTCGATGTCATACAGAATCGAGGTGTCAGCGGTCGTCGGCTCGTCACCGAATAGGATCATGCGGCGGGCGGCCAGCTTTTCGGCGTGTTTGATCTCATTTGCGGCCATGAAGCGAAAGAACTTCGCCGCATCGGCAGTACGATGGGCGTCCATCTGTGCTGCGAAATCGTCGTATCGTTCCTTGGCCTCTTCCTCGACGGAGATGGCGAGATCGAGCGTGTCTCGGAGCGAAAGCGAGTTGAAGTCGATGTCACTGCTCACGGTTCCTCCTGAGGGCTGTCGTGCCCGAGCCGCTCCATTGTACTCGCCCCGATCGATATCGAGGACGTCGTTAGAACCTTAGAACGTTGAAGGTCAGAACGTTCCACTCTTGAAGGTTCCGTGATATCGAGACAAGAATGAGCAACCCAACTCTCGGGGGTGGGCGGGAACGTTGAACGTTTTAACGTTCTAACGTTTCAATGCCTGACATCTGTCTGTGATCCATTGCGACCCTATCCGAACCGCCTCCACTCCCACACCCTCCCAGTCAACCAACCGATCAGCATGAGCCCGAAGATGACGCCGGTATGCCATACCAACACGTGTCGCAGGTCGGACATCGGGCACAACACGTGGTTAATCGCATCGGCCCCGATGGCGGCGCCGGTACCGCCGAGGAGCCCCGCCACCGAAGGCCGCAGCGGAAGTGCGCGGAAGACCAGCCACAGGGTCACGAGCAGGGCCGGGAGGGCGAGAGCGGTGTCGTGTGTGGCGCAGGTCATCCCCACTTTCAGTCCGAGCCCGTTTGGGAATGGCATTCCGGAGCTGTGCATCCAGGTGGCGATCCCGACCAGGACCTGCATCAGGACGCCGGTGCCGACGGCCAGCTTTACCGCGCCATACGGTACACCGCGGCCGGGCACAGCCTCTCGCAGCGCCATGCCGATCAGCACGACGCCGACGATCAGCTGGAGGCCCGTGCAGCCCCAGCTCAACCACATGGGGATCTGGTCCATATCTGGTCGCAGCCTCAGCTTGAAGGCCACCACCATCACCGCAAGACCCGCTGCGGCCACGGCGACGGCGGTCAGCGTTCGCATCCACACCGGCGGCAGCGGGCGGACCGGCTGGAGGTCCTCGCTGATGACCTCGCGGAGACTCTCCGGGATCGAGTTGGTGCTCATGCGTTGCCTCCCTCGTGCTCCGCGAGTCGTTGACGGAGGCTCTTGAGCGCGCGATGCGATCGGACCTTGGCAGTACCTGTCGCCACTCCGAGAATCTGACCGATCTCCTGGAAGCTCATTCCGAGCAGGTGGTGCAGCATCAAGACCTCCTGCGCCTGCCGGGGGAGGTCGGAGAGGAACTGGTGCAGCGTCGCGCGATCGGCCAGCTTCTCCATTTCGGGCGGCACCGGCACCTCGGGCAGCTGTTCATCCGCGAGCACCTCCTTGCGGCGGCGGCCCGAACGCAGGTGCATCAACGCCACGTGCCGGGTGATGGCGTAGATCCACGGTCTGACGGGCCGCGGCGGCGTGTAGGTCTGGCGGGCGCGGTGGATCTGCAAGAACGTTTCCTGGAGGAGGTCCTCAGCCGCTGTCGCGTTGCGGACAAAGGTCCAGAGGTAGCGAAGAAGTGGTTGTTTGAGGGCGGTGTACAACCCTTCGAAGTCATCCATGCTCCCTTTCTGGTAGCCGGTCATGAGAGCGATCAGACGCTCTTCCTCGGCCTGACGATCGACCGCCATCATGGGTTTTTGCCCTTCGCCCTGCAATTGTTACTCTGTGCGTCGAGAGCCGCGGGCATTATAGCGAAGCCACGATGAAGATAGGATGATGGCGTGACCGCCGAGTCCCTCGTGAAGTGGTATCGAGAACACGCCCGGGCGCTGCCCTGGCGGAGCGGAACCCGTGATCCATACCACGTCGTGGTCAGCGAGTTCATGCTCCAGCAGACCCAGGTGGATCGGGTGGTGCCGCGATTCGAGTCCTTTGTTCGCAGGTTTCCATCCTTTGAGTCTTTGGCGGCAGCACTGGAGGATGAGGTGGTCCAGGAATGGTCCGGGCTCGGCTACTACCGCCGGGCGCGGATGCTGCACCGGCTGGCGACGGCGGTGGCCGACGGCGGCGGTGATCTCCCGGCCTCGGCGGCCGGTCTCGAACGACTGCCGGGCATCGGGCCATACACCGCGGCGGCGGTGGCCTCACTGTCGTGGGGTGAGGGGGTGCCGGTGCTCGACGGCAATACCATGCGGGTAGGGGCGCGCGTGTTGGCCCTCGAACACGACCCCCGTTCTGCTGAGGGGCGTCGACGGCTTGAAGGCTGGATCCGCGGCTTGATGGAGAACCAGGCTCCCGGCGAGGTCAACGAGGCGCTGATGGAGCTTGGCGCCACGGTGTGTGGCCCGGGCGAACCGGAGTGCACGAAATGCCCCCTCAGTTCCGTCTGCGCGGCGAATACATCGGGGCGGCAACAGGACTTCCCACCGCCTCGCCGGCGGCGGGCGACAGTGTCACTGCGCTGGGTCGCCGCGTGCATCGTCGGCGACGCAGACCGCTGGCTGGTCCGACGAGTGGATGACGGCCCGATCCTCCGCGGTCTGTGGCTGCCGCCGATCGCGGTGCTCGAGGACGACGCCGACCCGATCGAGGTGGCGGCAAGGGTCGCACGGCTGGGCCCGGGCACGGCATCCTCGACCGGGTCTGCGGTCCGCCACAACATCACCCACCGCAGAATCGACGTCATTCCCTGCTGTTTCGAGGTCCGGGGATTCGATCCACCATCGGATACGTGGCGGTGGGTCGACCCCCGGGAACCCGGCGTCCCGACTTCGTCGTTGCTCGCCAAACTCGTCGATGCTCTTTTTGGTTGATCCGCCGAAATACTCTGTTCCGCCGTCGTCCGAATATCAGAATTTCCTGGCTATACTCCCCGGGATGGATTGCCGCACTGCGTCGCTTGGCAATCCCAGCTCGAAGGAGGAGCCATGCTGCATCACGCCACGGCTGGGACGTTTCTGGGGATCTCCGGGGTCGTTTGGTTCTGGGTTCTCACGATAATCGGTGTCGGCGCGGTCGTTCTGTCGCTGAGCCGGCGTTTCCAGGTCCTCAGGGCGGGCCGCCCCGACAACCGACTCGACCGTCTCGGCGAGCGTTTCAAGCACATGATGATCTACGCCTTCGGGCAGAAGAAGATGTTTGATGACCCGGTTGCCGGGTTGTATCACCTGTTGATCTTCTACGGCTTCCTGGTGGTCAGCGTCCGCACGGTGACGATGGTCCTCGAGGGCCTCTTGGCGGGTTGGGAGCTGCCGCTCCTCGACTCGCCCTTGGGTCACGCCTATCTGTTCTCCAAGGACATTTTCGAGTTGCTGGTGCTGGTGGGTCTTTGTTTCGCCGTCTGGCGACGCGGCATCCAGAAAAAGGAGCGCGTGATCCAAAGCTGGGGCGCCTGGCTGGTGATCGGGTTGATCGCGATCCTGATGGTGACCGACCTCGCCGCCGAGGGCGCCCGGATCGCCGCCGGTGATATCAACGGCGCCTACCTGCCGATTTCGAGCCTGGCGGCGCGCGCATTCGCCGGCTTTGGTACGGCGACCCTGCAGATCGTCTACAGCGCCAGCTGGTGGATCCACCTGATCACCCTCTTCGCCTTCGCCAACGAGCTGCCGTACTCCAAGCACTTCCACGTCTACACCTCGATCTTCAACGTCTTCTTCGCCAAGCTCGACGCCCCCGGCAAGCTGCCGGGCATGGACCTCGAGAACATCGACGAGGACAGCACCTTCGGCATCGCTACCATCACCGACTTCACGTGGAAACAGATGCTCGACATGTACACCTGCACCGAGTGCGGTCGCTGCCGCGAGTTTTGCCCGACCACCATCACTCACAAACCGCTGCAGCCGGTGCTCTATTTGAAAACCGTCCGCGACCAGCTCTACCGAGAGCAGTCCGAGATCCTCGGTTCGCCGGGTGACGGCGGACGTGCGTCGCAGCACCAATTGGTACCGCTGGTCGTCGATCCCGATGTGATCTGGGCCTGCACGACCTGTCGTTGGTGTGAGCGCGCCTGTCCCCTCGACATCTCCTACGTCGACAAATTGGTCGAGATGCGGCGCAACCTGGTGCTCGAAAAGGCCGAGTTTCCCGAGGAGGCGCAGAGCGCCTTCCGCGGTTACGAGGTCAACGGCAACCCCTGGCAGATGCCGGCCGAGGAGCGCGGCAACTGGGCGTCCGATCTCGGGGTGCCGCTGGCCGCCGAGGCCGGCGGCGACTTCGAGTACCTGTTCTTTGTCGGCTCGCCCGGCAGCTATGACGACCACGGCAAGAAAGTTTCACGGGCGTTGGTCAAGATCCTCACGGAGGCCGGCATCAAGATCGCCATCCTCGGGTCGGAGGAAGTCTCGACCGGCGATGCGGCGCGCCGGCTCGGCAACGAGTATCTCTTCCAGATGCTGGCGCAACAAAACGTCGAAACCATGAACCGGTACGGCGTCAAGAAGATCGTCACCAACTGTCCGCACGCCTTCAACACCCTCGCCCACGAGTACCCTGATTTCGGCGGTGACTACGAGGTGGTGCACGGGACCCAACTGGTGGCCCAGCTGGTACGCAAGGGCAGGGTCAAGCTCATGGGCAGCGTCAACGTCGACCTCGCCTATCACGACCCGTGCTATCTCGGCCGCACCAACGGCGAGTACGACGCCCCGCGGTTCCTGCTCAAGGCAATTCCCGGGATCAAGGTCCGCGAGGCGGAGCTCCACCGCGAGACCTCGATGTGCTGCGGCGCGGGGGGCGGCAGGATGTGGCTCGAAGAGAAGATCGGCGAACGCATCAACCAGACCCGATTTGCGCAGCTCGAAGACAGCGGCACTTCGAATGTGGCGGTGGCCTGCCCCTACTGTTTTTCCATGCTGTCGGACGCCCAGAACGAGCTCGGCCGCGAGGGCGTCGCGACCTATGACGTCATCGAGTTGGTCGCCAAGTCGCTCGAGGGTTGACGGCCAAGTGGCTATGAGGCTATGGGGCTATGGGGCTATGAAGGACCCGATCCGTGTGCGCAACAGGTAAAGCGGGAGAATCGTGAGGGACCACCGGAAACTCGAGATCTTCCAGTTGGCGGATGATCTTGTGATTGAGGTCTATCAATCGACGAACAATTTCCCGAAAGAGGGACTTTACGGCTTGGTGAGCCAGGCACGACGAAGTGCCGTTTCTGTGGCGCCCAATTTCGTGGAGGGATGCGGCCGCCGCACGGAAACTGAATTCAATCGGTTTTTGGATATCGCATTTGGCTCTCTCCGAGAGTAGGGGTATTTGATTGCGCTTTCGTCCAGATTGGGATACCTGAGCGACGAGACTTCTTCGGTTCTCGGTGAATTGCACGGGCGCACTGCCGCCGCCCTTGCCGCGTTCATACAGAAACGCGATTCGTTCTCACCCTAGGCGCCAAGCCGCTTGTCAATTCCATAGCCCCATAGCCCCACAGCCACATAGCCCCATAGCCTTCATCGATCGAGAATCAAATCGACCCGATTGTCCTCGCCCTCCCACACACTGACCGACAGCAGCCGACCGCCAAGATCTGCGAAACGCGGCGCGAGCTGTTCAGCGAGGACCTCGGCCACGCGTTCGGCGGTCGGCGAGGGCCGGCCGATCTCGGGATGGTGGCTGAGGTCGCCGCCGTCGAGGACGGCCACCGCGCCGGTCAGAATCTCGTGGACCTGGTGGAAGTCGAGGGCGTAGCCTTCGTCGGTCAGGGCGTCGGCGCCGACCCGCACGGCCACCCGCCACCGGTGGTCGTGAGCGGTCTCGGGCTGGCCGCGGTAGCGGGCCAGGGCGTGGCGCGCGTTGAAGCCTGCGTGCGAATGGACGATCCATCGGCTCACGGCGCCACAGCCTTTGTGGTTTCGGCGGCGTTCTCCCGATTCTTCTGTCGGGCCTCGAGCACCAGCATCTCCCGAGTCACCGGGATCCTGGCGATCTGGTTCTCGTCGAGCCCGAGTGCCACCAGGAGCTTCTTGATCGACACGAGGGGGCCGTTCTCCTGACGCGCGTTGAGCTCGACCCTGAGGCTGCCGTCGTCGAGCGGCTGCCAGCGCCGGATACCGGCGAGAATCTCGTCCGCGAGACCGTCCGCCGACTCCGGCCATCGCTCGATAAACCGCGACCGAGCTATCCGGTAGCGCGCGGCGGCGACCGTCTTGCCGAGTGAGGTCGCGCCCGGAAGCAGCGGCCGCGCATCGAGGATCTCGACGCCCTCAGGCAGCAGGGCGTTTGCGGACGCCAGCTGCTGGGGCCTGACCGGAGCCGTGCAATCGACATCGAAGATCTCGGAGATGCCCTCGAAACCGGTCGCAAGGGCGGGGCCCATCGACAGCCGGATGTGGGGGTTGAAACCCTCTGTATACCGCACCGGGAGGCCGGACGCCCGTACCATTCTCTCCAGCGCGTCCATCAACTGACGGTGGGACAACCAACGCGCGTCGCCGGTCTTGGTAAAGCTGAACCGATAGCGGCGGTACACGGGCGATTGCTCGCGGTCGTCGGCCGCCGGCGGGAAACGGGGCTCCGGGCGCAACCGGTAGGCGGCCGCCTTGGGCCGATCCGATTTCTGGAGGAGCTCACCGAGCACTGGCAGGGTTGTCGCCGCGAGGTCAGTGTCATCGCCGTCACCGGGGATGCCGCATCGGTAACAGTGACCCCACTTGCAATCCTCGGTCTCGGTTTCGCGCAGGGCGCGCCGCCACTCGGCCTTGAGGTAGCCCTTGCGGACCCCTGCGTCGATGAGGTCCCACGGCAACGAATCTCCGAGTCGACGTTCGCCGAGCTCACGTTTGACGTCGATACCCGCTTCGTGGATCGCCCGATGCCAGGCGTCGAGATTGATGTGGTCGCTCCACCCGTCGAAAACCGCACCGAGGTCGTGGGCGCGCTCGATCGCCGCCGAAAAACCGCGTCCGCCGCGAGACAGCAACGACTCGAGAGCCGATTCCTCCGGGTCAGACCAGGTGAGACGGGCGCCGCGGATGCGGCGAAAGCGGCGCTTGAGAAGGTCGATCCGGCAGTGGAGCTCTGCGACCCCGGCAAAGGGCTGCCATTGGAAGGGCGTCCAGGCCTTGGGAATGAAGCACCCCACCGACACCTTGACCTCGACCTTGCGGCCGCCGCCGGCGCGGCGGCCGGCGGCGAGGATGTCCTCGGCAAGCCGTGCGAGCTCCTCGAGGTCGTCGTCAGTCTCGGTCGGAAGCCCGATCATGGCGTAGACCTTGATCAGGGTCCAGCCCTTGGCAAATGCGGCCTCGGCGGCGCGCACCATGTCGGCGTTAGTAAAGGTCTTGTTGATGACCCGGCGCAGACGGTCCGACCCGGTCTCGGGGGCAAAGGTGAATCCGGATTTGCGAACCCGCGATACGGCCTCCGCGAGACCCACCGAAAACGCATCGGCGCGCAAAGAGGGCAGCGAGATGGAGACCCTGCGGTCCTGGAGGCGCTCGGCAAGGTGGTAGACCAGCGGCTCGACCTGTGAATAGTCTGCGGTGGACAGGCTGAGAAGGCCGACTTCCTCGAAACCGGTAGCCGCAACCTGGCGCTCCATGCGATCGAGCACGACCTCGGGGTCGTGTTCGCGGACCGGCCGGTACCAGTAGCCCGCCTGACAGAATCGGCATCCCTGCGTGCAACCCCTCATGATCTCCATGCCGAGACGGTCTTGGATGACATCGGCGTATGGGACGATCACCGACTCGGGTTGGTCGGCGGGATCGAGGCGGTCAACCCACACGCGGGCGACGGGGAACGGAGCGTCGGCGGCGACAGTCTCCCACCGACCTTGAAGCTCGCCGTTGGGCTCGTGCCAGTGATAAAACCGAGGCACGTAGACACCACGGACGGTGGCCAGGGTGCGCAGAATCTCGGTACGGTCCCTGCCGGCCGCGCGACCGTCGCGAACGACGTCGAGGATCGGGTCGAGCGCCGCCTCGCCGTCACCGATCAGGATGGCGTCGAAGAAGTCGGCGACCGGTTCGGGGTTGGCGGTACATGGGCCTCCGCCGATGACGAAGGGCTCCTCCTGACGCCGCTCTTCAGCCCTGCGGGTAATTCCGGCGAGGTCGAGCAGGTAGGGGATATTGATGTAGTTGAGCTCCGATTGCAGCGAGATGCCGACGATCTCGAACTCGGCCACCGCGCGGTAGGACTCGAGGGTGAAGAGAGGCACGCGCGCGGCGCGCAAGGCGGCCGCCATGTCCGGCATGGGCGCGAAGGCTCGCTCGGCGAGGGCGTCGGCCCGCCGGTTGACGAGGTGGTAGAGGATCCGCGTCCCCTGGTGCGACATTCCGATCTCGTAAGCGTCCGGAAAGGCGAGGGCTACCCGCACCCCCACCGTTTCCCAGGGCTTGCGCACCAGATTCCGTTCGAGGCCGAGGTATCGGGTCGGTTTCTGGACCCCCGGCAGGATCTCGTCGAGCGCCGCGCGGATCTCGTGCGGCGGAAGTTGTTTCATGAGCACGCTCCGAATCGGCCGATCAGATGAGTCAATGTATACGAGTTCTCAGATATTTCCACCTCTCATTCCGGCCCACCGGCGCAGCCGGTGGGCCGGAATGAGACCGAGACCTGTTGTACACTGCGCGGATGAAGGTCGCGTTTTTCGGAACCCCGGACTTTGCCGTGCCGACCCTCGAGCGGCTGATAGCCAGCAGCCACGAGGTTGTGCTCGTGGTGTCGCGTCCGGATCGGCCGATGGGACGGCATCAGGTTCTTTCGACGCCCCCGGTAGCCGCGCTGGCGGCCGCGAACGGCATCGAGTGCCTGCAGCCCAAGAACCTCAAGTCCGAAGAGCTTGCCTCGACCCTGGCTGAGAGCGACGTTGAAGCTGCGGTGGTTGTGGCCTACGGCAAGCTGATCCCCGAGGAACTGCTCGCGATTCCGCGCCTCGGGTTTGTCAACCTGCATCCGAGCCTGCTGCCGCGCCATCGCGGGCCGTCGCCGATCCAGTGGGCTCTGGTCTGCGGCGATCGCGCCACCGGCGTGACCACGATGCAGCTCGACGAAGGTATGGACACCGGTCCCCTCCTGCTACAGCGACGGGTCGACATCGAGCCGGGCGAAACCGCGGAGCAGCTGGGGCCGCGCCTGGCCGGTATCGGGGCCGATCTGATCGTGCGCACCCTGGACGAGCTCGAGGCCGGCACGCTGACGCCACGACCGCAACCCATCGACGGTGCCAACACTACCCCGATGCTGCGGCGCAATTTCGGCAAGATGGACTGGTCGATGCCGGCCCGTCAGCTGGTCAACCGGCTGCGGGGATTCACTCCGTGGCCGGGCCTCTACACCAAATTCCGGGGCGGCCGGTTGAAGATCTTCGGCCTCGATGAGGTCAGATCTTCGCCGCGTGGCAATGAGGCGCCCGGGACGGTGCTTTCGGCCGCGCCGGATGGAATCGTGGTGCGCTGCGGCAAGAAAACCGCAGCCAGGATCACCGAGGTGCAGCGAGAGGGCCGGCAGCGGATGCCCATCGACGCCTTTCTGATCGGCGAACGGGTGACCCGTGGCGAGGCTTTCGGCTGATCGGATCACCGCGGCGCGCATGCTCATGCGCGTCGAGGACGGCGCCTTCGCGTCGAGGCTGTTGTCCGGAGGTGGGGCGCCGGCGGCTCGCGTGCGCGTCCTCGAAACTCTGCGCTGGCTGCGGGCCTTGGATGCCGTGCTGGAGCCGCTGTGCCGACGAGAACTCGAGGGACTGGACGCCGAGGTGCGGGCGGCGCTGCGGCTCGGGCTTGTCGAAACGATGCGGCTGGGATTGCCGCCGGCCCTGGCGACGGACACGGCAGTCCGCACCGTACGGCGTTTGGGTCGATCGTCGGCGTCAGGGATGGTCAACGCGGTGCTTCGCAAGGCGACCGGAGGCTGGCGCGAGGCGCTCACCGATTCCACGATTGATGTTCGGCTCGCTCATCCCGAGTGGCTGTATCGCCGCTGGGCCGACCACTTCGGCGCCGAAGGCGCTGAGTCGGCGATGTCGGCGGCCCAGGAACCCGCCGGTACCTGGGTGTGGTTTTTCGACGAGAGCGCGCGGTCCGAGTTGGTCGACGACGGCGTCGACTTGCAGGCTCACCCATGGTGTCCCGGGGCCTGGTCGGCGCCGGCGGATACTCCACGCCTCATTCGATCGGTCAAGTCCGGTGCCGCCTACGCCCAGGACCCGAGCTCGCAGCTGGCCGCGCAGGTGGCGCGGAAAATCGCCGCTCCGAGCGCCAGGCTGGTCGATCTGTGCGCCGCTCCGGGTGGAAAATCGGCGCTGATGGCGAGACTCGGCGCCTGGGAGCGGGTGGTGGCGTCTGACCTGAGCCTCGGCAGGGTGTGTCTCATGCGCCGGACGCTCGCAAGAGCGGGCGGGTGTGAGGTCGTAGCTGCCGACGCGACGGCCCCACCATTTCCCTCAGGCGCGTGGGACCTCGTCATGATTGACGCGCCGTGCACCGGAACCGGGACTCTCCGGCGCCACCCGGAGATCAAGTGGCGGCTGCGTTCGGAGTCAGTGAGCGAGATGGCGAAGCTGCAGCGGCGGCTGCTCGGAAGCGGTCTCGACCTCCTTGCGCCGGCCGGAGCGCTCCTCTACGCGACCTGCTCGGTGGAGCCCGAGGAGAACGAGGGCGTCGTGTCCGAGCTCCCACCGGGTTTCCGGATCGAAAGCCTGGAGCCGGCCCTGCCCGCAGGCGTGCCGTGGATCCCGACGTCTGCCGGAGGGGTCCGAATCCTGCCCCACCTCGATGGTGACGGCTTCACCATGCACGCGGTGAGACGCCGATAGGAATCGGCGTCAGTTTTGAGTTTTGAGTTTTCAGTTTTGAGTTGCGGAGGTTTTTCGGGGGTTTCCGCCGTTCTCGGGACGATCAGGGTGGGTGGGGACAACTCAGAACTCAACACTCAAAACTCAACACTCAAAACTCAACACTCGAATTCAAGGGTTGCCTCGATCTGCTCCCACTCGGCGATGAGTTTTTCGAGGTCGATGGCGAGCTTGTCCCGCTCCTGCTGCATCGAGCGGATCTTTGACTCCGCGGTCTCGTCGAAGAAACCGGGCGCGCAGAACGCCTGGTCGATCTCCTCGATCCTCGTCTCGGCGCTTTCGACGGCGGCGGTCACCACATCCCGCCGCAGCGAAAGCTCCTTGCGACGCCTGATTTCGGCGCGGTCGGGGGCACTCTCAGTGGTTGGCCGGGTGGACGCCTTGGCCTTGCGCTCCCGTTTGACCCGCAGCAGCACGGCGTCGGCGTCGAGGTGGTCGTCGCCGCAGCTCGCCAGGTAGTCGTCGTATGTTCCCGGGTAGTCGTTGATCCCGTCTTTGGTGATTTCGAGCACGCGAGTCGCGAGCTTGGAAACGAACCACCGGTCATGGGAGACGAATATCAGCGTTCCGTCAAACGCGTCGATGGCGGCAACCAGGGCCTCGATGGCCTCGAGATCGAGATGGTTGGTCGGCTCGTCAAGGACCAGGACGTTTGGCTGGTCGACCGCGAGCTTTGCGAATATCAGCCGCGCCGCTTCGCCGCCGGACAGGCTGGAGAGCCGCTTCTCGACTTCGTCGCCTGAAAACAGCACCTGAGCGAGTCGATTGCGGACCGCGCCAATGCTTTCGCCTCCGCAGGCCGCCCCGAGCCAGCTCTCGACGGTGGCGTCGCTTCCCTTGAACGCCTGCCGGTGGTCCTGGGCGAAGTAACCGGCGCGGACCTCATGGCCCCAACGAACCTCGCCGGCGTCGGGCGGCAGGTCTCCGACCGCGATTTTGAGCAGGGTCGACTTGCCGATCCCGTTGGGTCCGATGATGGCGAGACGGTCGCCGCGCCGGACCCGAAGCCCGACGTCGGAGAGCACCTTGTTGTCGCCGAATGACTTGCTGATGCCCTTCAAGCGCAGCGCTTCCTTGCCGCTCGGGCGGCGCTGGCGGAATCGGAATACCGGGTAGCGGCGTGACGATCTGGGAAGGTTCTCGATGACGATGCGGTCGATCTGCTTGAGCTTGCTCTGCGCCTGGCGCGCTTTGGTCGCCTTGGCGCGAAAGCGGTCGGCAAACGCCCGATGTTCGGCGATTTTCTTTTCCTGGCGCGCGATCTCGCCCTCCTTGCGTTCACGATTCGCCACCTTGGCGGCGGTGAAGTCCGTGTAGTTGCCGGTGTAGGGCGTGACCGTCTCGTAGTCGATATCGAGGATGTGGGTGCAGACGTTGTCGAGGAATCGGTGGTCGTGGGAGACGACGAGAGCGCAACCGCGATAGGTTGCGAGAAACTTCTCGAGCCACCTGATGGACAGAATGTCGAGGTGGTTGGTGGGTTCGTCGAGGAGCAGGCAGCCGGGGTCCGCGGCCAGCACCTGGGCGAGGAGAACGCGCAGCTTGAAACCGCCGGAGAGGGTCGCCAGCGGCCGTCGGTGGTGTTCGCTCGGGATGCCGAGTCCCTCGAGGATCTCACCGGCGCGAGCCTCGAAGCTGTAACCGTCGAGACTGACAACGAGGTCCTCGACCTCGGCGTAGCGCTCGCCGTCAAAGTGCTCCGCCGAGGCCTCGAGGATGCGGTCCTTTTCCGCCAGCGCTCGCCACAACTCTTGGTGGCCCATCATCGTCACATCGAGGATCGGAGTGTCCTCGAGGCGGAAATGATCCTGCTCGAGGACGCCGACGCGGAGGCGCTTTGGGAGTGAGACGGCGCCGCCGCTCGGCTCCTCGGTGCCGGCGATGATCCTCAAGATGGTGCTCTTGCCGGAGCCGTTGGCGCCGACCAGCCCATAGCGACAGCCTGGGTTGAGCTGGAGGTTGACCTCGTCAAAGAGGGTCTGGGCGCCGTAGGCCTTGCTGAGGTCGGTAATCGCGATCATGGCCACGCAGGATAGCAGGCAATTCGAACTAGGAATGAGAAATTAGGAATGTAGGAATTAGGAATTAGGAATTTGGAATTCGGAATTTGGAATTCGGAATTCCCCCGCCCTCCCTCTGATTTCGGTAGGGGAGGATGGTCGGGAACTCAAAACTCAAAGCTCAAAACTCAAAACTCAAGAACTCCGGAGTATACCGGGCTAGTCAAACATATCGCGTGTGTACCAAAAGACCTCGGGGTTCTGGAGATCGATGCTGTCGATACTGCCCCAGGTGACAGCGCAGACGCTGATCTCGCCCTCCTTGTCCGGCCAGTACAACCAGCCCATCTCCTCTGAACCGCGTGACCATTGGAGGAAAAGTGGTCCGGCGCGAATCGACCCGACACCTGTTGTTCTCTGGGTTCTCTTCGGTTGTCGCGGATTCACGCTTTGTTCCGTCAAAGACCTCGGTGCCGGGGGCCGTGGCCTGCCACTCGTACTCGATCTTGTAACCCCACCGCGAGGCGTCGACGACCCGCAGGGCCACCAGTTGTCCGGCGGTCCTGAAGACCACGACCGAACCGTAGGGGATGCCGATGCTGTGCTCGCTCACGGCCACCCGATCAAAGGTCGGCCAATTGGGCGGCCGGGGAACGCCGTCGCATCCCAGCGTCGCAGTCAAAACCACGATCAGAAACCGGGGGACGGCGGACACCATGGATTTCGAGCGCCGTATCGCCACGATTCAAATGTACTACGGGTCGCTCGTCGAGCTGGTGAAAGCTGCAGGCGAAAGGTATGATCGGCCAACGAAACCGCGAGGGAGGCGTCCGATCATGAAGCGATATCTTCCTGTTGTGTTCGTCGTGGCCGTCATCTTCTGGGTGCTGCCGGCGATGGCCGGCGACGGGGATGCCATTGTCGGCGTGTGGGCCACCGATCCCGAGGGCGGGGGCGGCCAGGCCCATATCGAGGTCTATGCCAACGGCGATCGTTACGACGGCAAGATCGTGTGGCTCGAAGAGCCTCTCTACACCGAGGACGACGAGGGCGAAGAGCCCGGGGTACCCAAGGAGGACCACAACAACCCCGACCCGGCCCTGCGCTCGCGACCGATTATCGGGCTCGTCATCATGCAGGGCTTCGTGTACGACGGCAAGGGCACATGGATCAAGGGCACGATTTACGATCCGGACAACGGCAAGACGTACAAGAGCAAGGTCCGGTTCGGTGATGGCGACAAGGTTCTCAAGGTGCGCGGTTTCATCGGGATATCGATGCTCGGGCGGACCTCGGAGTGGACCCGGGTCGAGTCTGGCGGTTGAGCCCCGAAGGTGGCGAAGTGATCGGCGGCGGGCGGCTGTTTTCGACCCGTGTATGATGGCCTGTCATGGGGATAATTTCCTTGCAGCGAATCCTGCTCGCCGACGACGAGCCGGATATTCTCGAAATTTCGAGGATCGCGCTCGAGACCGTCGGCGGTTATGAAGTCGCGGTCTGCGGCTCGGGTCGTGAGCTCCTCGATCTCCTCCCCGGGTTCAAGCCGGACCTGATCATCGTCGACGTTTTGATGCCGGGCATGAGCGGGCCCGAGGTGTTTGAGGAATTGCAGCGAAAGCCGGGCTTTGACTCGATTCCCGTGATTTACCTGACCGGAGTGATCTCGGAGCACGACATCAAGGCGCTGCTTGAGACGGGCGTCGCAGACGTGATTCTCAAGCCGTTCGACCCCATGACCCTGGCCGAACGCGTGGTCGGCATCTGGAGGTCAGTCGATGGACAGTGAGCGTCCGACGCGTGCGCCGTCAGATCAGCTCGAGAAGGAGCTCCAGCGGCTTCGCTCGAATTTCAAGGAGAAGTTCCCGGCGCGGCAACAGGCGCTGGTCGACGAGTGGAACGCCATCCAGGGGGACGGCTGGAGCCAGGACGGCGCGCGGGCGCTCCACCGTTCGGTCCACGGTCTGATAGGAACGGCGGGCAGCCTCGGGTTTGCAAAAATGGCCAAAATCGCCCGCCGCCTCGAGCGCCTTCTGGTAGCACTCCTCGAAGGTTCGCGGCCACCGAGTTCCGAAATGGGCGCAGAGGTCATCGAGTGGTTTGAAAGAATCGGAAACGCCGTCAACGACGATCCGGAACGACCGTTCGACACGGCGGCGCTCGACTCGGTGGCGGGCAAAAACCAGCCCCTGTTCGCACCGAGGAACCTCATCGTGGTGGTCGAGCAGGAGGGTCCGTTTGCGCGCGAGCTGGCCCTCCAGCTTGGTCATTTCGGGTTCGAGCTGCAGATGTTTCAACGGGTGGATGAAGTCTTGTCGGGCGGCATCAACCGCAAGCCGGCGGCAGTGATCATGGACCTGTCCTCGCCGACCGGGGAGCTGTTGGCGGTCGAGGCCGCGAACACCGTGCGCGACGTGTTTGGCGACGTGCCGATGGTCTTCGTTTCCAATCGTTCGGACATCGAGGCGCGGTTGGACGCGGTGCGGGCGGGATGCAGCGGTTATTTCGTCAAACCGGTCAACTACTCGGACGTGCTCGAGACCCTAGATCGTCTCACTCGGAGCGAACCGGAGCCGTACCGAATATTGATCGTCGAGGACGAGACCGAAACTGCGGAGTGGCACGCCGCCGGTCTGGAGGCCGCAGGACTCGAGACCGTTACCGTGGTCGATCCACTCGATGTCATGTCTCAGCTCGTCGAGTTTCAACCCGACGTGATCCTGATGGACGTGTACATGCCGGCTTGCTCCGGAATCGAGCTGGCAGCGGTCATCCGTCAGGAGGAGGCCTTTGTCGGCGTGCCGATCGTCTTCCTGTCACGCGAGACTGACCGCATGAAACAAATCGCCGCGCTCGGCGAAGGAGGCGATGACTTCTTCACCAAGCCCGTGGCTCCCGAACAGCTTGTCCCGGCGGTCGCGGCTCGCGCTCAGCGTGGTCGCACCTTGCGGATGTTCATGGAACGCGACGGGTTGACCGGGCTGTTCCGTCACAGCCGCATCATCGAGCAGCTCGAGGTCGCGGTGCGCAGGGCAGATCGCCACGACGGCAAGCTGGCGGTGGCGATGTTGGACATCGACGGTTTCAAGGATATCAACGACAGCTACGGACACCTGGCCGGCGACCAGGTACTGAAGGCGCTGTCCTATCTGTTGCGGCAGCGGCTACGGATGAGCGACGTGCTGGGTCGTTTTGGTGGCGACGAGTATGTCGTCCTGCTGCCCGACACTGACGGTGAGTCCGCGGTCGCCAAGATGAATGACATACGTCGTAATTTTGCCGCCGTCGAGCACGAAACCGGTCACGGCTCGTTTGCGGTGACCCTCAGCTGCGGTGTGGCCGAACATCCGGCGGCTCTGACGAGCCACGAACTGATTGCGGCCGCAGACGAAGCTTTGTACCGCGCAAAGCGGGCAGGTCGAAATCGGGTCGTGCTGTCCGGCGAGGAGGAATGAGGCGTGGCGCCGAGGGGGTTGCTGGCACTGGCCGTGTCCGGCGTGTTATTGACCGCCGCCGGTTGCGGTCCGGCGCCTGATCCTGGTCCGGTGAAACCACCGGGCGGCGCAGCCGATGCCGCCGGCGTGCTCAGCTTTGGATCGGTGTCCCTCAACCCCGCCCAGGAGTATGGTCTTTTCCGGCCGTTTGCAGGCTACGTCGCCTCAAAGCTCGGAGCGGTCGGGATCGGAAGGGGCCGCGTCGTGGTGGTCAACTCGCTCAGCCAAATGGTCGAGGCGCTCGAGGCCGGGCGGGTGGACATCTACTTTGACAGTCCATTTCCGATAGCCTTTGTTCGTAATCATGCCGATGTCCAGATTCCACTGCGACGCTGGAAATGGGGCTCGGACTCTTATCGCAGCGTCGTCTTCACCCGCAAAGACAGCGGCATTACGACCCTTGATGGGCTGTTGGGGCACACCGTCGCCTTTGGAGAGCCGTTCTCGACCTCCGGGTTCCTGATGCCCAAGGCGACGCTGGCGTCTTCGGGTTTGAGATTGGTCAATTACGAAGACCCGGCTGCATCCATTCCGGCCAACCGCGTCGGGTATATATTCTCCAACGACGCCGAGAACACGATGTTCTGGGTCCTCAAGGGGAAGGTCGTCGCCGGCGCCCTCAATGCGGATTACTTCGAGCCTCTGGCCGGGAGCCGGGTCGACGAGCTACGGGTGCTCTCCACAACCGAAGCGGTGCCGCGGAACGTGGTTTGCGTCCGATCGAGCCTCGGCCCGGAGGTGATTCGAGCCATCGAACGCGTATTGCTCGAAATGCACCTCACCGACGAGGGTCGCATGATTCTCGATGATTTCGAAGGCACCACCAAGTTCGACCGTTTCCCGAACGGCGCCGAGCAGGATCTCGCGGGCATCATGGAGTTCCTGCCATACGTCGAGGAAGATCTCGGACAGTGATCACCGATTTTCCCCTGGGTCGACGAAGGGTGGCCGGGTGCGTCTGGGTCTGAGGACTCGTTTCGTCGCCTTCGTGTCGGCGATCGTGATTGCGCTTGGCGTTGTGCTGACGGCGCTCGCGGTGCGGGTACAAAACGATCGGCTGCGTCACGAGCTCGAGGAGCGGGGGAAACTCATGGCCTCCGTCACCGCGGCCAACGCCACCAACTCGTTGGCGCTGCTGGAGGTGCGGGACCTGAGGGGGATGATTGCCGAAGCGCTCATTCAGGAAAACGTCCTGGGAGCGGTGGTCTTTGACGAACAGGGCCGGGTCCTGACCGACGGTACGATCGACAACCCCCGCCGTCACGGGCTCATCGGCGAGGCCGCCCGTCGGCATGTCGAGGGCTCGGAAGCTTTGCTTGTCGAATTCAACGGTGACCTCATGACGGTCACCAAGCCTGTCCGTCTGGGCGGAAGTCTCCTGGGTGGCGTGCAGCTTCAGTACTCGCTCGCCGGGCTCGCCGAGGACCAGGCGGCGCTTTCGCGCCGGACTGCCCTTGCCGGGGCGGTGTTCGCTCTCCTCGGAATCCTCGCAGCCGCCTTGCTCACGGAGGCGGTGACGCGTCCCCTGAAGGAAATAATTCAGGCGACTCGGGCAGTGTCCGAAGGCGAACTCGCGCTCCGCGTGCCGGTGCGGACGGGCGACGAGGTGGGCCAGCTTGCAGAAGCCTTCAACGAAATGACGAAAAAGCTCCGCGACACGACAGTGTCGCGAGACTTTCTCGACCGCGTCGTCGACACCATGGGCGAGTGCCTGTTGGTGACCGGTCCGGAAGGCGCCATCAACCGGGTAAATCACGCGGCCTGCAATCTGACGGGAGTGGCGGAGAACGAACTCCTGGGCCGGAACTGCCGGGATGTGTTTCGGGCGCCCGAAGGTTACACTTCGCTGCTCGACGCCGTGGGCCCGGAAGGGTCGGTGCACGGTCTCGAGACCGAGCTCCTCGCCACGGGCGGCGAGGTCGTTCCTGTGATGGTGTCGGTTGCCGCGATGAACGCGCCGCCGGGCCACGGCAGAACGGGATACGTGGTGGTTGCCGCCGACATCTCGGAGAGGCTGAAGGTGGAGCGCCAGAAGGACGAGTTCGTCACGATGGTCCACCACGAAGTGCGTGCCCCGCTGACTGCCGTACGGGGCGCGATCGGCCTCCTCGATGGAGGCGTTGCGGGTGACCTCTCTGATCGCGGACGCGAGCTGGTGGAAATCGCCATGCGCAACAGCGAGCGGATGGAACGGCTTGTCAACGACCTCCTGGCTTCCCGAAAGCTTGACGCCGGGCGGATGCAGTTCCACCTCGAGTTGGTCGAGCTGATGCCTCTCCTCGAACAGGCGATCGAGAGCGCGTCCGCCTACGCCTCCAGGTTCCAGGTACGAATCGAGCTCGAGGAATCGATTCCCGGTGCGAAGGCGCGGGTCGATTCTGATCGCTTGATCCAGGTCTTTGCCAACGTGCTTTCCAACGCCACCAAGTATTCGCCGGCCGGCGCAGTGGTGACGGTAACGGCGAAACGTCACCAAGAACGCCTGAGAGTTGCAATACGTGATCTGGGACCCGGTATCGCCGATGACTTTCGCGACCAGGTTTTCGAGAAATTCGCGCGCGGCGACAACGCCGACTGGCGGCACCGCAGTGGGATCGGGCTCGGTATGAGCATCTCGAAGGCCATCATGGAGGAGCTCGGAGGGACGATCTTCTTCGAGACGGAAGTCGGGGTGGGGACGACGTTTTTTGTCGACCTGCCGGAGGCAGGTTGACGGCGGCCGAGTCCCGGGCCCCCGATGTCACTCTGTCATTTCCGCCGTCCGCCGGGGCACGCCCGTGGACAGTGGCCGCGGACTGGGATATTTTCGAAGCTAGATGAGTGATTGTCCGCGGCGTAATCCGCCCCCCTGCCTGAGCCTCAGAGTTTATTATCGCGTGGCATTCTTGCCGCTGACGCGTATTCTCTTTGGAGCCGCCGGTTTTCCCCGGCGTCTTCCTCGATAGGTCCGAGGCGCCTCATGGGGATCACCGGCAACCTCGAGACCATGAACCTCGCGGAGCTCCTGCAGTGGTTGGCGAACGGCCGCCAGACCGGCACCCTGACCATCAACAACGCCAGCGTCGAAAAAAAGATCTTCATCCGCGACGGCGCCATCCTCTCCTCGTCGAGCTCCGACCCGCGAGGCTTCCTCGGTCACTTTCTGGTCAGCAAGGGTGTGATTACCGAGGAAGACCTGGCCAGGGCGATGGAGATCCAGGCCGAGCAGGGCAAGCTCCTGGGTGAGATCCTGGTCGAGGGGGGAGCGATCGAACAGGAGCTCCTCGACCACATGCTGAGGCTCAAGGCCGAGGAAAATATCTGCGACCTCTTTGCCTGGGAGGGGGGGGACTTCGAGTTTCACGACGGCGAGCTACCGAGCTACGATCTGGTTCCCATGTCTGCCAACGTCACCGGCCTGATCATGGAAGGCATGCGCCGCATCGACCACTCGCGTGCGGTCAAGGAGGTGATCCCGTCTCCGCTCTGCGTACCGGTTGCCGTAGCGTCGTTGCAGGATGACGACGAACTGGACTACGGCTGGAAGGGGGTGCTCGAAGCGGTCGACGACGATCGAAGCATCGAGGACATCTGCCTCCACACTCACTCCTCGGAGTTCTTCGTCTGCGAGGTGCTGTGGCCAAAAATCCGTGAGGGAAAAATCAAGATCGTGCGTCCCCGGGTGGTTGCGGCCAAGGTTGAGGCCCCAGCCGCGGCGACGCCTCAAACCACGCCCGGGAAATCGCCGACCAACGCCCAGGCGCTGATCTCCGAGGCCATGATGCACCTCAAGATCGGCGTTTACGAGCCGGCGGCGCGCCACTTGCGGGCGGCGACCAGTCTCGACCCTCACAACCGCGAGCTGGCGATGGTGATCAAGGAACTCGAGGCGGAGGTGATGGCCGGGCTCGAAAAGGACGGCGTCAAGGACCACGCGGTGCCGGTGCTCGAGACGACCCTCGACGACTTGCGGGCGATGAGCTTTTCGCCCGAGGAGGGCTTCATCCTGTCCCGCATCAACGGCACCTCGAACATCGCGTCGATCGTCAAGATCTCGCCCCTTTCGGAACTCGACTCCCTGCTCGTATTCTGGAAGCTGGCGCGCTCCGGCCAGATCAAGCTCGTGGAACCGAACTAGTGGGAAAACTCATTGATCGCGGCCGGCGCGACCGTGCCAGGACTCAACGTGCGCTGCGCAAGACGAAGATCCTCGAAGCGGCCCGGTCGACCTTCGCGAGGATGCCGTACGTCGAGGTGACGCTCGACGCCATCGGTCATCGCGCCGACGTCGACCGGGGTATCGCATCGATGTACTTCGGGAGCAAAGAAGAGCTCTTTTTGCTCCTCCTGCGGGAGGAGCTCGACGCCTGGTACTCCGGGCTCGAGCGACTCCTCGAGGGCAATGACGCTCCGGGCTCGGGGCCGGAGCTGGCGGCGCTGCTCACCGGCAGCCTGGCGCCACGATCTGATCTCTTGCGGTTCCTGAGCCTCGAGGCCGTGGTCCTCGAGCAGAACCTCGATCCGATGGAGGTTTTCCGTTACCAGCGCTGGCGGCGTGACCGCTTGGCCGCGGTGGGGGATCGGATGGAGGCGGTATTTCCAGTTCTCGAGGCCGGCGAGGGTCGGCGCCTGCTCCATCGGACACAGCTGATCGCCGCTGCCCTGCGGCCCGCCGCCGACCCCAGGGGTGCGGCCGCCTACGAGCTGGGCGATCCGGACTTCGCAGTTTTCAGGGTGGATTTTGAGACCGAACTCGAAGCGCTCATCCGCTCGATACTGTCCCCCAAGAAAGAGGTTTAAACGTTTGAACGTTATAACGTTTGAACGTTTCTGAACTTGACAGGCTCGGTTACTTTGATTATGATCCCCCGGCCCGTGTGAGTGGAGGAAGATATGGCAGGCAAAGGACATCGCGTGACGGTCAAGCTCAAGAGCACCGAGAGCCCGTACATGTACAGCGTCAAGAAGAACAAGCAGAACACCACTGAGCGCCTGGAGCTCAAGAAGTACGATCCGGTGCTGCGCAAGCACGTTGTCTTCAAGGAAACCCGATAGCGTACACGCTGGAGGGTGCCAGGCACCGTTGACGGTGCCCCACCAAGGCCCGGCCGCCCCGAGGGGTTGCCGGGCTTTGTCGTCTCGAAACGTTAAAACGTTAGAACGTTCAAACGTTAGAACGTTTACCCACCCGCCCTCCCGTTCTCTCCTTCTCTCCTTTTCTCCTTTTCCCCTTTTCCCCTTTTCCCATCTCTGAGGGTGGGCGGGCGGAACGTTCTACGTTCTAACGTGTAACGTCCTAACGATTGCGAGGAGGCGCTATCATGGGACGATCGCCGAAAGGACGCCGCGATGGACGTGCTCAGGGAGTTTCTCGAGTTCATCGAGTACTCGAAACCGCAGCCGGTCGCACAACTGCTCCGACGCGTGCTGCTCAAGAGCCGCGGTCTGACGGGCGCCGAAGCGGGCACCGTCTTCATCGTCCGCGGCCGCGGCGCAACCCGCCGCCTCGAGGCTGCCGACACCCAGAACGATCGGGTCGAGCTCGCGGCCGCAAACTTCGTGGTCCCGGTCAACACCTCGTCGATCGCGGGCTACACCGCCGCCACCGGCGAGACCGTGTTCGTCGCCGACCTCTACAACATCCCGGATCGCCTTCCGTTCAAATTCGACCCGAGCTTCGACAGGATCAACGGTTACGCCAGCCGCTCGATGCTCAGCTTCCCGCTGGTCAACCACGACCGCAAGGTGATCGGCGTCGTGCAGCTGATCAACCGCATGGACGGCTCGGGAGACGGACCCGTCCCCTTCGAGCGCGAGCAGGCCGATCTCATCGTGCCCTTCAACCACATCGTCGGCGGCGCTATCGAACGCGCCGACATGGTCGAGCGCATCTCGGCCCAGAATATCCGCCTGCGCGACCGCAACCGTCTCCTGCGCGAGCAGCGGGCGCGCATCGCCGCTCTCCAGAACGAAACCGAGGAGGCCTTCCAGCTGTCGATCAACCTGCTGTCGCGGGCCGCCGAGCTGCACGACGAGAAGACCGCTCAACACGTCGAACGGGTCAACGAGTACTCCTACTTCCTGGCCGGCAAGCTCGGCAAGTCGAAGTCCTTTTGCGACGAGATTCGCTACTCGGCCCAGCTCCACGACGTCGGCAAGATGAGCATCAACGTCGCCATTCTGCGCAAGAACGGTCCGCTCGACGAAGAGGAACGCTTCGAGATGATGCGGCACCCGGAGTACGGTTTCCAGATTCTCTCCGCCTCCGACCGCCTGCAGATGGCCGCCGAGATCGCCCTCAACCACCACGAACAGTGGGACGGCGGCGGTTACCCGGCCGGGCGCAAGGGCGAAGAGATTCCGGTCTCCGCCCGCATCGTCACCCTGGCCGACATTTACGATGCCCTGCGTTCGGAGCGCTCCTACAAGCCCGGTTATACCCACGAGCAGACTCACCGCATCATCCTCGAGGGCGACGACCGATTCGACCCGAGGAGCCACCTCGACCCGAGGCTCATCAATATCTTCACCGAAAGTCACGGGGGCATGGCCGAGATCTGGGACTCGCTCCAGGCCTGAAGATCCGTCCTAATCTCTTCTATGTAACGACATGCCCGCCGTCCGCGATCTCCGATCGCGGCCACGCGGCCTCAGTCACTGGGCCCTCCGAACGCAAGCGTCCGTCGGCCCCACCGACTTCGGCCGCTGCGCGCCTTCGGCGCGCGGCGGGCGACCCGTTGAGTGGCTCGTCGATGAATTCCCCGCCCCCGCCCCCCGCCCACCCACCCTCGGAAATCCACGA
>CAVTEP010000002.1:0-159418 GCA_963733915.1 Candidatus Sulfomarinibacteraceae bacterium | reverse complement strand
CGAGCCCAACGTCGATCCCATGGACGACGCGATCGTCGATGCGGTCGTGGCGCTCCTCCCGGACGAGAGCTGACCGACACCCGCCAACTGGACTCCCTTCGACAGAACGGTTCGCCACCCCGCGTCGTGGAATTTCGGCAGTGCCTCCCCCTGTTAGAAGTTGGTAGAACGTCAACTGAAAAACGAGAGCAGCGGCGGGCGAGAGAACGAGGAAGTGGAGATATTCAGAATATGAGTATGACGATCGAAGGTCTGGATGCTGATGGCAGGCTTCGTCTGTCCCCTCGGGATGAAGACCAAAGGGATGCCAGCCGCCGGTGGCGTCACCGGATCAACGAGCGCCTCGCCGAGCTCATCCCTGACGAGTCCACCGATCCGCGTCCGCTTCACGAATCCATGCGCTACAGCCTGCTCGCGGGCGGGAAAAGAATCCGGCCGGTCCTCACCATCCAGGTGGCCACCGATCTCGGTGCGACCGAGGATCAGGCACTCGACGCGGCGTGCGCGGTCGAAATGGTCCACGCCGCCTCGCTGATCCTCGATGATCTTCCGTGTATGGACGATGCCAGCTTGCGACGCGGCCAACCGGCCAACCACCTGGTCTTCGGCGAGGATACCGCGATCCTCGCCGCCACCGCGCTGCTCAACCGTGCCTTCGGGGTGATCGCCGAGTGTGATCTGTTGCCGGCCCAGACCCGTCTCGATCTGACTCGTCTCCTGTCGGACTCGGTCGGCAGCAACGGGATCATTGCCGGACAGTTCTGCGATTTGCAGGTCCGCCACGGTCATGGCGATGACGTGGCCGGTCTGACCGAGATGTACGGTCAGAAGACCGGTGCGCTTTTCGTGGCCGCGCTCGAGACGGGCGCACGCGTCGCAGGGGTCGATGAAGTGTGGGTCAAGGCGGTGCGGGAGTATGGCGTCAACCTCGGTCTCGCCTTTCAGCTGCTCGACGATCTCCTCGACACCTTCGGTTCGCGGGAAGACATCGGCAAGGACACCGGCCAGGACGACGAGAAGTCGACCCTCGCCTCGCGGTTGGGCGCCCACGGGACTCGGCAGGAGGTCCACCGTTATGTCGAGTCGGCCGCTTCGGCCCTGGAGCCGTTGGGTCGGTCGGGCAACCAGCTGGCGGACCTCGCCCGGTCCTATACCCGGTCGACCATGGATCGCGTCGCCGCTTTCTGAGCGTTACTCTCTCGACCGGTTGCGAAGCTCGTAGAGCCGCTCCGCGTAGGCGGCGTCGTCGACCCAGAGGCGGCGTGCGGAGCGCTCGATGAAGGGCCGGATGAGGGGTTGCAGCTTTCTCGCGTGCCGAAAGCCCGCACGGTCCGATGTCGCGAGCGTCGCTTCGACCACCAGAGTTCGCCCCGGTTCGATGGGAGTGGCGTGGGTTTCCACCACTGAACCCTTGCCTTCACCCTCGAGAATCGTCATGACGATCGAGCGCGGCTCCGGGCTGTGGAAGGTCGCATCAGTCTCTGCGACGACGCGCCCGATAAGCCTCTTGGCCACCCGCACCTTGACGGAGTCGTCGTCGAGATCGAGGACGGTCAGCGAGGCGAAGGCGTAGGGGTGGAAGTGGACGCCGTGCCACGGGTCGAGCCGGTTGGCGATGATGTCCTCGGGGTCGCAGCGCACCTCGAGCCGGATGACACCTTCGAGATAGACGTCGGGGCGTGGTGCGAGAACGGGTAGCGGTGTTTCGGGGACCTCTGGACCGATACGGACCCAGCTGAGAACGCCGTCTTCGTGGACCGCAAGCGTCTTCCAGTTGCCGTGCCCTTCCCTTGCCCAGAGCCAGGGCGTGCCACGGGCAGACCAGTTTGCCGTCCCGAACGCAGCAATCCGAGAGTGACGCTCCCATGTGGGGGCAGTCGTCCGAGGCGATCAGCAGCTCGCCGCCGACCCGCCAGGCGACGAGATCGTGACCGTTGATTCGAAGACGTTGCGGTCTCTCACCCAGACCGCGCGATTCGCCGACCACATACCAGTTGCCGTGCGGTCGGTCGAGCGCTCGCTCGAGGGCGCGCTTGATGGCGCGCGGTCTGGCCTGTTGCCAGTCCGGAGCGAGCGAAGACTCGGGGACTTCCACGTCTGGGAGCGGGGGACCGAACTTGATCAGCTTGCTCATCGCATGCGACTCGCTTCCGTCTCTGTCGGACGGCGGCCGAAGAGGCCGCGGCGCGGGATCGAACGCAGAGGCTCGGGCTTGATGTCGTGGGGCGCCAGGAGGTGGTTTGCAGCGAGAAAGCCCGACGCCACCGCGCGCTCCATCAGCGCACTGGGAATCGGCAGGCGGACGAAATCGCCGGCCAGCGCGATCCCCTCGTGCGGGGTCGGAACGCCGGGGCGATCGGCATGGGACCCCGGGGCGAAGGCGGGGCAATCACGGCGAATCAAGAAACGCTCCTCGATGACCTGGCGCCGACGTACTCGGGGTAGAAGGTGTTGAGGCCGTTGCAACAGGTCTTCGCGGATCCCGGGTTCGTCCATCCCGGGATCGACCGCGTAGGCGTGGAGCTCCACGACCGATCCGCCGCTTCGTTCGGCCCAGCTTCGGCTCTCGTCTTCGAAGAGGTTGTAGACCGAGATATTGTCGATCGAGCCGACACCGGTTGTCCCGGCAAAGGGCGGCCGACCGGGATTGGCCGGGCGGTCGAACCACAGCCGCCACACGGCAAAGGGGTGGGTGAGGGCAAGGCCCTGCACCGAGCTCCGAAAGCCGACGTCATCGAGATCGGGCGATTCGGCCACGACGGCCTGGAGGCCCGGCACCGTCAACGCGAGGACCACGAAATCGGTCTCGACCCTGTCCCCGTCGAGTTCGACGCTCCATTTCCTTTCGCCGCCTTTCGCGACCCGCGACACGGTGCAGCCGGTCCGCACATCGACTCCCAAGCCTGCCATGTATGCGCCGAGGGGGCCCCAGATGGATTTCGAGAAAGGCTGCTTCGAGACGTCGAAGATGAGTCCCTCAGGATTGCCCGAGAAGTAGAAGTGGAACATCATCAACAGCTCGCCCGCCGACATCGCCTCCTCGGGGTTGAAGAAGGAGTGGGCGAAGACATCGAAGAGCATGCGTCGGGCGTCGGGGGGAAAGCTGAGGGAATCGAGGTATTCGCCGGCGGTCTGATCGTCGTAGCGGCCGTAGGTCCACCCGCGTTCGTACCGGAGCATGGACAGTGCGGCGAGACCGTTGACCCCGATGAGGTCCCGCAGACCGAGAGTCGGAGTTCGTTTGGTGAGGGCGACGACATTCCACGGGGGTTTGTTGGGGAGCCCGGAGAAGGACTCCACCTGGCCACCGGGGCCGAGGATCGGGTAGTCCTCGAGGGGGTCGAGGAAGGTGAGCCCGCCGTCGATCCGGCGGAGCAGGGCCTGGAGGTTGTAATACTGGCGGAAGAAGGCGTGGAAACCTCGCTCCATCTCGAACGACTCGCCGGTTGCGAGCCGGTCGGTCCACGCCCCCGCACGGCCGCCGAGATAGGACTCACGCTCGGCGAGGACAACCGAAACGCCGCGCTCGGCAAGGACTACCGCCGCCGCAACTCCGGCGAGACCTCCGCCGGCGATCACCGCCGTCTGCGGTGTCTGGACCCGCTCGTGGGTGCCGCTGTCGCGGCAGGATGAGTTCTTCCATCACAACACCTATTTGACCCGGATGGTGATCTGTTTCGTCTCGCCCGCGGCGAGCTCGATGTGCGCTTCCTTGAAGCTCGGCGGTCCAAAGAGATCGCGGGCGTCGCCCGAGAATCCGTAGGGCTCCGACGGGATGCCGAGCGCCGCGGAATCGAGCTCACCGTCGTCGTCCTCGTCGTGAAAGACCGATACCGCGAAGGGGCCGGCCGGCACTTCCTCGAAGACGGCAACAGGCCTGGCCATCGCTGATGGGAACCACCGCGGTGGCGAAGATGGAGCTGTCCCCGTCGGGCCACACCTGGCATCGAGGAAGAAGGCGACACGGGCCGTTCCCTCTTCGTTCTTGAACCCGGTCATGGTGACCTCGACGCGGCCTTGACCGGCGGGTCGGGGTTCGGGGGGTTGCGGTGGCGCCGAGGCGCAGGCTGAGAGCACCGCGGCAAGGAGGACGAACGCGATTCGTTGGTTGCGTTTGGTCATGGGGCATTGTAGCCCGGCGATCGGCGCCGCCCTCCGGAGAGAAGATCGCTGGAGCCGCTCACGAGCTCTCCCATCGGCGGGCCAGGAATCGCGCGACGCCGAAGAGGACGATGGCGGTGGCGGTCAGCACGGTGAGCTCCGGCGCGAGCTCGCCGAGCGGAAGATCGCGCCAGAAGACCTTGATGTAGCCGTCGAGGGCCCACGCGTTGAAGGTGATCTTTCCGATCTGCTGCATGGTTTCGCTCATGACATAGCGGGGGACCATGCTGCCGCCCAAAGCGGACATGGAGAGGATCAGAATCACCGCGACGGCGTTGAGCTGGGCGCGGTTCGTGCACAGGGCGGCCAGGGTGAGCGCGAAACTGCTCGCGGCCCCGGCGGTGACCACCGTCATCACCGCGAAGCCGGGGAGGTGCCCGAGGAAATCCACGCCGAAAGCGAGCTGGGCCCAGGCGAACATGATGGTCACCTGGACGATGCCGACGATGGTCATGAGCAGCCACTTGCCCGCCAGGAGCTGGATCATGCTGAGCTCGGAACACATGAGCCGCTCGAGGGTCTGGTTCTCCTCCTCCTCGAGCAGCGTCCCCGAGTTGCCCACCGCCCCGAAGAGCAGGAACATCACCGCGATGCCGGCGGCGTACATGGACACCACGGGGTTGGCCTTGTCGGCGGCGAAGAGATCGACAACGTCGACCGCGACCGGAGACGCGAAACGGGAGATCGGTGACTCGGCGAACTGGTCCGGCGAGAGGGACAGGAAGGAGCGGATCTGCTGCCGGGCGCGTTCGCCCATGATCTGGCCCGCGGTCTGTCGAAGCAGCGCGGTGACGACCTGGGTGGCCACGGGGTCCGAGGAGTCTGCCAGAAGCATGAGGCTCACGGTCTCCTTCCCGGGGTTCGAGAGCGAAGCCGTCCAACCCTCTGGGATGATCACCGCCAGCGGGAGCGTTCCTGCGAGCACGAGCTCTCTCGCCGGCTCTGCCGAGGTGAAGATGAAGGGCCCTTCGCTATGTTCGGCTGGGGCGTAGATGCGCAGCGTTTCCCACTCGGCGAGCGCTGAGACGAACTCGCGGCTCAGCTCGGTGTCGTCCTCGTCGACAAGCGCCAGGTTGACTCGTGGCGACTTCCCGATCCCGATCTGCTCGTCGAAGATAAAGGCGAAGATCGTGAAGAAGGCGATCGGGACGACGAAGGTCAGCAGAATCTCCGTCCGACCATGCCACATCCGCAGCAGACCGACGTGAACCACCGTCCGGATCATTCGCGAAGCTCCCGGCCGGTGAGGTGGATGAACACGGAGTGCAGCGAAGGGGGGTGGACCTCGAGGTCGAGGACCTGACCGCCGCTCTGACTGATCCGAACCAGCAAATCCGGGAGCTCGAGAGCGACATCCTCGACCTCGGCGACGAGCTCCCGCCGGTCTCCGCCGACCGTCATACCGTCGACATTCGGACACGCCTCGGCGAGCGTGAAGATCACCTTGCGGTTGGCGCCCACCGTGCTCCCGATGAGCTCGGTGAGCGTGCCCTCAGCGATGGCGTGGCCGTGATCGATGATGACGATCCGATCGCACTGCTGCTCCGCCTCCTCGAGCTGGTGGGTGGTCAGGAGGATCGAGGTTCCCCGGCGCCACAGCTCGTCGAGCATGGCGAAGATCCGGTCGCGGCTTTGCGGATCCACCCCGACCGTCGGCTCGTCGAGCAGGAGAACGAGCGGCCGGTGGAGGACACCGCAGGCGATATTGACCCGCCGCTTCATACCGCTCGAATAGGTCTTCGTCAGATCACCGGCCCGGTCGGCGAGACCGGTCCACACCAGAGCCCAGTCGACCGCCTGACGCAGCTCGCCGCCCCTGAGCCCGTGGAATCGGCCGAAGGCATCGAGGTTCTCGCGGGCCGTGAGATCGGGGTAGAGAGCGATCTCCTGCGGGACAAAGCCGAGCTCGTGCCGCCCGCCGCTCGGAGGCAGCCGCCGGCCCAGCATTTCGATTTCCCCGGAATCGGGGACCGCCCGACCGCAGATGCACCGCACCAGGGTCGTCTTGCCGGCGCCGTTGGGCCCGAGGAGGGCCAGACGCTCGCCCCGTCGCAGCTCGAGACCGGCATGGTCGAGCGCCGTGGTGGATCCGAAACGCTTGACGACATCGCGGATCAGCAGGGCGGGTTCAGCTTCGAGGTTGGCGTGAATCCCGGCTCGATCACTCATGAGGCACGGCCGGTATCTCTCGGTCGCGTCCACAATTGGTTTCGCGGCTCGTCACTCGGGCCCTTTCCCCACATCCTCGCAGCCCAGGACTTGGGGCCGGCGCCGAGGACGAGTGAAATCTTACGCGCCTTGCTGGTTGATGCCCGCGTGTCCCAGGCGCGCGGGCCGCGCTCGAGGATCAGCCGGCCGATGTCGCTGTAGACCGCGTTGGCGGCCGCCACGGCCCACGCCGATCGGGGCGGCAGCTGTGAGATCCCGAGCCACGCCGACCGGTAGTAGCGGTCGGCCTCGAAGAGGACCCTCCGGACCACCTCGAAGACGCCGTCGCGGTGCTCGAGCGCCGCGACCTTGTCGGCAGGGACACCGGCCTCGGTCAGCCAGTCGAGGGGGAGGTACACCCGACCGACCTCGGCGTCTTCCACGACATCGCGGCAGATGTTGGTCAGCTGGAAAGCAAGCCCGAGATCGGTGGCGCGGTCGAGGGTCGGCTCGTCCCGGACGCCCATGACATAGGCCATCATGACCCCGACCACCCCGGCGACGTGGTAGCAGTACTCCAACGTGTCCTCGAGGGTCCGATACTCGCGGCCTACGACATCCATGACAAAGCCGTCGAGGTGCTCCATGGGATAGCGGTGGGGCATATCGCAATCGGCGACCACCCGCTGGAGACCCGCGTAGATCGGATCTTCGGTGGGTTCGCCCGAAAGGGCGCGCAAGGTCTCGGCCCGCAGCAGATCGACCCGCTCCCGCCCCTCCTCCGGAGGAAGCTGCGAGCCGTCGAAACCGAGCTCCTGGTCGTCGGTCTGATCGTCGCAGTGGCGACACCAGGCGTAGAGCATGGAGGCGCGGCCGCGGGTTGCGGGGTCGAAGAGTTTCGCTGCGGCAGCGAAGCTGCTGGAGCCCTTTTCGATGACGGCCTGACCGTGGTCGACGACGGGGTCCATTCGACCGCCCTCAGCCGCTCTCGCCGAGGAGATCGCCGATCATCAAACCCGCCGTCGCCTTGGCCGAGTTGACCACGCCTGGGACCCCGGCGCCCGGGTGGGTGCCGGCGCCGGCGAAGTAGAGACCGCCGATCTTCCTGTCCCGGTTGTGGACCCTGAACCACGCGCTCTGGGTCAGGATCGGTTCGAGAGAGAAGGCCGAGCCGAGATGCGAATTGAGGGTGTCCTTGAAGTGATCGGGAGTGATGATCCGTACCGTTTCGATGTCAGCCTGGAGATTGGGCAGATAGCGCTTCTCGAGGTAGGCGAGGATTTTGTCCCGGTAGCGCGGGCCCTCCTCGCTCCAGTCGACCGGCGCGTTGCCGAGGTGGGGGACCGGCGACAGGACATAGAAGGCCTCGCAGCCCTCCGGCGCCACCGACGGATCGGTCAGGGTCGGGGCGTGGAGGTAGAGCGAGAAGTCGTCGGAGACATCGGGTCCGTTGAAGATCTCGTCGAGATGCGCTTTGTAGCGCGGACCGAAGAGGATGTCGTGGTGGGCGATCTGGGTGTGGCGCCGCCGGACGCCGAAGTAGACGACAAAGAGTGACATGCTGAAGCGCCTGCTCTTCAGCCGCGCGGCTTCGCGCTGGGCGTCGCTGTTGTCGCCGAGCAGGGCGTCGTAGGTGTGAACCACATCGGCGTTGGAGGCGACGGCGTCGAAATCGCCGCGCCAACCGTCGGAGGTGGTCACCCCGGTGACCCTGCCGTTGGAGGTATGGATCCGCTCCACCGGCGAGTCGAGGCGGATCTCGCCCCCGAGCTCCGTGAACAATTTGACCAGTGCCGAGACCAGCGCCCCGGTTCCGCCCTTGACGAAGAAGACTCCCCAGTTGCGTTCGAGGTAGTGAATCAGCGTGTAGATCGATGATGAAGTAAAGGGATTGCCGCCGACGAGCAGGGGGTGGAAGCTGAAGACCTGGCGCAGGTGATCATCCTTGATGAACTTGGAGATGATCGAGTAGACGCTGCGGTAGCTCTGCAGCCGGATCAATTGCGGCGAGACCTGGATCATGCTCCAGAAATTGAGAAACGGCGTCGCCGCGAGCTTGGTGTAGCCCTCGTGGAAGACATCCTCGGCGTAGTCGAGGAACTTCATGTAACCATCGACATCGCGGGGATTCTTGTCGGCGATCTGTTGAGTGGTAGCTTCCAGATCGTTGGAGTAATCGAAGGTGTAGCCGTCCTCCCAGTAGAGCCGATAGAACGGCATTACCGGCAGCAGGGTGATGTAATCCGACATTTCGCGACCGGCGGCGGCGAAGACCTCCTCGAGGCTGGGCGGGGCGGTGATAATGGTCGGCCCGCCGTCGAAGGTGTATCCCTTGTCCTCGTAGACGTAGGCACGCCCGCCCGGTTTGTCGCGCTTCTCGATGATGGTGGTCGCGATCCCCGCCGCCTGCAGACGAACGGCCAGGGTCAGACCACCAAACCCGCTGCCGATGACCGCTGCGCGTGTTTGATTCACTGGCTCCCCCCGCTCGATGATGAGAGTGTACTCCTCGGTCCGCGGTTCTCGGCAAGGCACCGGAACGCCCGGAGAACCGGTACCGGCGGCTTCCCGGTCAACAACCGGACCTTGTCGATCCATTTCAACCGGCCGGCGTAGAACCGCCGGATCAGACCTCCGGACAGACCGTAGAAACGCTCGAAGATTCGGTAGCGCAGCTCGGGCTCGGCGGCGCGGAAGAGCATCCGGTTGAGCAGGCGGTAGTAGCCGGTGCGGCGCCACAGCTCCTCGGAACGGCGCCGGGTCAGCTCGAAGAGCGATGTGCTCTCGAGGTCTGGGATCGCCGCGATCTCGTCCGCCAACCGGACCCCTTCGGGGAGCGAGTAACCGGTGGTGGGGTGGAAGAACGCTCCCCGCATCCCGCTGCGAGCCACCCCTTTGGGGCCGACGGCCCAGAAGGCTTCGATGTCGCCGCCGAGCACGATGGGTAGAACGCCCGCCTCCTCGCCGGTGATCGCGGCGATGGTCCAACCCTGTTCGGCGGCGTACGTCTCGATCCCGATCCGAAGCCGGGGACGATCGAGGGCCGGCCCGTCGGCGTAGTACGTGTCCTCGATGAGCGCCTCGATGTCCGAGAACGGGAGGGTATAGACGAATCGATAGCCGTCCGACTGCTCCACCGTTGCATCCATCAGGATCGGCCCGTTCAGCTCGTGCGGCTCGGCGAGGCGGACAAAGAGACCGAGGAACTTCTGGAAGGCAATATCCAGGTGATCCCCGCCCGGGTCGCCGCGACCGTCGATTACCGCCCGGGCGTTGATGCGCTCACCGTTTGCCAGCACGATGCCGCCCGGGGTGACCTCCGCCACCTCGGTCTCGAGTCGTATCCGGGTTCCCAGCGCCGACGCGACGACCTCGTGCAGGAGCTCCGAGGTCACCGAGTTGTAACCGTCGCTGAGAGTGCGACGCCGGCCGGGGAAACGAAGCTCGTGGCTCGACCAGCGGTGGGCGATCAGTGGTTCGATCCACCGCAGTTGCTCGGCGCTAAGATCCGAGTCGTGAAAGGACCACGTGTGGTCGGCGCCGAGGGACGCCCCGCGCTCGACGATGAGGAGCGGAAAGTCCGGTCTCTCGATGAAAAGCCGATGGGCGATCAGGCTATTGGCGAGACCGCCGCCGACCAGGATCAGTTCGGTCGTCATGAGGAGCCCACCGCGTCATCGAGTTCGAAGCATCCGTTGATCTGTAGGGCCCGAAGACGAGGCTCGGATGCGAGCGAAGTGGACGCGCAGGCATGGGGATCAGCTTTTTCGATCCCGATCACCGGGGCGGGTGGAGCACTGCGTTCTTTTCTCACGGGTTCCAGATCGAATGAGACTGTACCAACGCTGGAGAGCAATCGCAAAGACCACCACTCTCGGCCCGCAGCACGAGCCTCGATCGAAAGGTGGCGTATCGGTGTCGAGCCGACAGCCCTCACTCAGGAATTGGTGGACAATATCGATCTGTTGGTCGGAGAGTCGAACAAGCCGCATGGGCACCAGTCCCACGTCCGAGCAACATCGTAGGTCAATCGATTCCGACGTTTCCGGATCGCCCCGGGCGAGCCATCGTTCTCCCAACGCAGTTTTGAGTGAAGCCCATCCTGGCGTGGTGCGACGTGTCCCAGCGTGGTCGGAGACGAAGCCGAAAGCGGGAAGCCGGGCCTTTGTTTCCCATGAGCGGCCGGCGCATTCTTCTAACCTGTACAATATCCAGCTGAACGCCGATCGAAGGAAAGGAACCCACATGCCAGATGTTGCTTCGGTTCTTCGTGACGAGATCAGCCGACTGGCGCGCAAGGAGATCCGCCAACAAATCGGTCCTCTCAAGAAGATCAACGCGGAGTTGCGCCGCACAGTGTCGGCGCTCAAGGGTGAGCTCACCGCCCTTGAGCGAAAAGTGCAGTTCTTGGAGAAGCAGGCGATACGTCGTCTCAAGATTGCGCCCAAGGAAAGCGCGGCCAAGGCCGTACGCTTTTCACCCAAATGGGTCAAGGCTGATCGTCAGCGTCTGGGTCTTTCCGCCAAGGACTACGGCGCCCTGGTCGGAGTTTCGAGTCTCACGATCTACAGCTGGGAGAGCGGGAAGTCGAGGCCCAGAGCGGCACGACTTGCTGCCTGGGCGGAGCTTCGGGGAATCGGCAAAAGAGAGGCACTGCAGAGGTTGGAGTTGCTCCAGAGTCAGGACGGCCAAGTCAGGTAGCTGTTACGCTTGCGAAAGGGTTTGTTACGGCGAGCGTGGTGGCCTGCCGCCGTCACGGCGTGGACGAGATCAAGACATTCGAACGGAGTCTCGCCGCCGCGTTCGGCGGCGCGTGAACGACCGAAGTCCAGTTGTCATCTCAGTCTCTCGAGCAGCCACGGTAGGTTGCACGATGCTCGCCTCCCTCCGCCGGTTGTTCTCGTCGTCTTCGACACCAGAAAACGGTGAGTGGCGCCGATCAAGTCGGCTGTCTTGTCGAGCCGATTCATGTCGCTTGGCCCGGGTGATGCTGTCAATTTGACCTCGATTGCCCACAGCTCGTTTCCGATATCGAGAATGAGGTCGATTTCGTGCTGGTCGCTCGTACGGAAGTAGAATGCCTCGAACGGTCGTCCGAACGAATTCAAAACCCCAATCGTCTGCTCGATAACGAACCCTTCCCAACTCACACCGACCCACGGCTGTCCCAGGAGAGCCCGTTCGTCGGTTATGTTGAGTTGAGCGTGCAGCAAACCGGAGTCTCGCCAGTAGATCTTGGGGCTCTTGATGAGGCGGTCCCCGGTGATAACATCGTCAGTCAGGCATCAAAAGCCATCATGACCGGAGGTCCCATGAAGATCCGAAATGGCTGTCTTCGCGGCGCAATTGGCGTAATGCTCACCGTGATCGCCCTGTACGCGCCTGCGGCCGAGCTCAACTGGGTTCCCCGAGCCGATGTGATCGGCGAGACCTTCGGTCGCGGGCTGCACGCGTCGGGCGTGATCGGCAACGTGATCTACGTGGCGGGAGGCGGGTACATCAGCAGCGACCTGCTATCGAATTCTTCATATCAATCAACGATCGCTTACGATCCAATCACCGATGCCTGGTCGGTCCGCACCGCGATGCCGACCAAGCGCACGGCGCCCGCAGGCGCAATCGCCACCTACATGGGGCAGCAACGCCTGTACGTGATCGGCGGCATGGATGTTACCGATATATTCTGGATCGAATCATATCCCAACATAGAGGAGTACGACCCGATAGCCAACACCTGGCGCACCGTCGGTGCCGGGATGCCAGACTTCACCTACTCGTGGGGAATCTGCGCCGTTGTCGTCGACAATCTCGTCTACTTCATGGGAGGCAGCAACCTGAGCAGCACCAAGGCCCGGACAGTTGCGTATGATCCGAACCTCGACAGCTACACGACGTTGTCGTCGATGCCGACCGGTGTCAGCGACGGCGCCTGCGCGGTCTTTGACGGCGATATCTACTACTTTGGCGGATACCAGGGCGGTGCATGGGGCACCTTTCCGGGTTCATCGACATTCGTCTACGACATCGACACCGACAGCTGGCAGACCCTGCCGACCCTCATTCCGTTGCCCCGCGCCAACGCCGCGGCAATCGTTATCGGGGACAGCGTGTACATCGTCGGCGGCTGGGACGGCAGCGGCACCTACGGCGGTCTTTACAACACGATCGACGCCTACAACCCCGCGCTCGACGAATGGACCCTCGACGTCCCCGATCGGCTCGGCTGTATCGAGGACGACGGCAGCTCTGTCAGGGGGCGATCCGGGCTGACCCTGCACCGGGCGAACGACGGCGTTTCCGATCAGGTGTACGCGGTCGGGGGCAATATCGGCATTTCGTCGCCGACGCGGTGCAACGAATCGGCGCCGATCGTCATCGATGGTCTGATCTTCGCAGACAGCTTCGAGTCCGGAAACACGTTGGAGTGGTCTTCAACCCAGCCATGAGGGCCGTAACCAGCCGTTACAGTGCCGACCCGCTGTGACCGAGCGGACCGCGGAGCCGATCGATCTCGCGTCGCGTCGCGGCCATCAGCTCGTCGCGCCGCGAGATGCCGAGACCCGTGGTCGGGATCGGGGCGCCGATCCGGACGGTGACCGGCCGCGGGTGGATCGTCCCCTCATCCGGCGGCAGGACGAGCCTGGGGCCCTCCAGACCGACCGGAAGAATCGCGAGCCCCGCCTTGAGGGCGACCAGGAAGCCGCCCCGGGCAAAGGGCAGCAGCCGCCCATCGAGCGTCCAGGTCTGCTCGGGGAAGACCAGCGGCGAGCCGCCGCGGCGCACCTCGGCCAGGGTTCGGGCGAAGGTCGCCGCCCCGGTGCTGCGGTCCTCCCGGTTGACCGGGATAAAACCGCTGGCCCGCATCGCCCAGCCGAGGAAAGGGATGGCGAAGAGGGATTCCTTGGCCAGAAACCGGAGCTCGAGAGTGGTCGGCAGGGCGGTGAGCAGCACCGGGATGTCGAGCGCCGACTCGTGGTTGGCCATGATCACATACCGTTCGCCGGCGACAATGTGGTCGAGACCTTCGACCGAGATCGGCACACCGACGAGCCGTACGCTGATCCTGCCCCACAGGTGGGCGACCCGAACCGAAGCCCGGCGGGAGAACCACGCGACGACGACCGCCAGGCTGCCGAGCACCACAGTCACGACGCCAAATGCGGCCCGGAGGGCCATCAGCCGAGGCGGTCCCATCTCGGACATCGGGGCGCATTGTATCGTCTGCGCCCGAGTGTCGCGGGTATTCGGCGAACCCTGGCCGGGAGTCTCCGTAGTAATCTCTAGGGACAATGAAAGCACACGACCGGTTCCGCAGGGCGAAACGCTTCGTACGCTCCTACACGGAAGGCATGAGGACGAGCGAGTTCCACAGGCTCTTCGACCGTGACGCGGTGACGGCCTACGAGGTCATCACCAGGGAGCACTCGGGGGAGGTGGAGCCTGCGGGCCGTGTACGGCGCTTGCTCCACCGGCTGCGGATCGTCTTTCTCGGTCTTTCGTTCAAGCTGTCGCCGGCGCGGCGGCTGCTCTTCGCCATCTGCATCGTGTTGGCGCTCATCGCGCTCTTCGGGGTCGGCACCGACCCCGCCATGAACCTGCGCGACACCTTCTTTTTCACCGTCAGTATCGCCGGCCTGGTGCTGTTGCTGCTGCTCGAGCTCGCCGACCGGATCGTGATTCGCGACGAGCTCGAGGTGGCGCGCGAGCTCCAGCGCGAGCTCCTGCCGCACGAGGCGCCGGTCGTGCCCGGCTACGACTTCGTCTTCTCCTACCGCACGGCCAACACGATTGGTGGCGACTATTACGGATTCCTGCCACTCGCCGACCGGCGCCTGGTGGTGGTGGTGGGCGATGCCAGCGGCCACGGCATCGCCGCCGGTCTGTTGATGGCGATCGCCAACTCGGCGCTCAAGGTCGGCTTCGATACCGCCAGTGACCCGGTGGCGGCGGCGACATCGGTCAACCGCGCCCTCTGCCACACCGGTGGACCGCGGGCCTTCATGACCCTTTTCTGCGGCGTGCTCGATCCGCCGACCGGCCATCTCCGCTTTGTCTGCGCGGGCCACCCGTACCCGTTCCTACGCCGCGCAGCCGGCGAGATCTGCGAGCTCGGCTCCGGCAGCCTGCCGCTGGGCATGCGGCTCGACATCGACCTCCAGGCGCACGAGACGGTGATCGAACCGGGTGACACCCTGGTGCTGTATACCGACGGCATCGTCGAGACCCTCGCACCGGACGGCGGGGCCTTCGGCTTCGAAGGTCTGCGCGCCGCGCTCGCGCCGGGAGGATCGAGCCGCGCCGTCCACGACCGCGTGCTGGCCGCTCTCGACGGCTTCCGGGCCGATGCGCCGGTCTACGACGATTGCAGCCTGGTGGCCGTCAGCCGCGGAACCGGTTGAGGCGGTTCAGCGCGAGCGGAAGCGCATCAGGGCTTGACCGGCTTCGCGCTTGTCCTTGACTGCTTCCGCTTTCTGAGGCCGAGAATCCGGTGAACCGTCTCGACGACGTGATCGGGTTGGCAGGGCTTGTCGATAAAGCCCTCGGGGGGCGTCACCGGGCGGTCGTAGAGGACCTTTCGGAACTCGGGGTGGCCGGTGATGATGCAGACCGGGATCTCCTCCGTTTCGGAGTTGCGGCGAAGATCGCAGAATGCGTCGACGCCGTCCTTGCCCGGCATCGAGAGATCGAGGGTGATCAGGTCCGGCTTTTTCCTCGCCGCGACCTCGAGGGCCTGGACCCCATCGGCCGCTTCGAAGACCAGCGCGCCCTCGTCGGATAACAAGGTGACCAGGAAGATGCGGATCTCCTCGTCATCGTCGACAACCAGGATTTTTGCGCCGCCGAGCTTGCCGAGCGGCACGTCACCGAGCAGGGAGCGATCGTCCACCACGGAACCTCCAGAAGTCCAGACTACTCCCACCGCAGGTCCTCGCCAACTGGTTGGCCGCGGTGGACCGGTGACCCCAGCGCCTACTCGACGACCTCCTCGACTTCCCCCGGCATCGGCGGCAGCAGCCCGAGTTGGTCGAGCGCGGTCATGTTGTCCCAGGTGATCCAGGTTTCGGCGATCTTCCCGTCCTCGATGCGATGCATGCCCGCGAAGTCGAGTTCGAGCCGGTTGCCGGTGGCCGGGAACGGGCCCATGGGCCCTTCCTGGACCCCGCTGTAGGTGGCCCAGAAGGCGACCAGATCGTCCTCGCCGATCAGCCGGTGGACGGTCAGGGCCGGGTTGGGAACCGATTCGCGGTCGCGGCGGAGATACTCCTTGAACCCCTCGAGGCTGGTGACCTCGAATTCGGGTGTCGCCTGGCAGTGGCGGACGTAGTCGGGCGCGACGTAGTCATCGAGCTTGTCGAGGTCCCCGGCCTCGACGATTTCGAAGGCTTCGGCGACCAGCTCCTTGTTGGTCGTGCCGTGGTCGCACTCCTCGCAGACACAGGACGCCAACGCCAACACCCCCACGAAAACAACGATGCCCGGGAGCAGTCTCCTCATCATCCGGTCCCCCCTCCGACGAGTTCGGTCAGCCGAGGCGACGGCGGTCTTCCGTCGCCCATTCGAGATCGCTCTTTGATCTCGCGCTTTTCAACGATACGCATTCGATGCTCTGAATGTGGGCCCCACCCGACCCGATGTCAACGACCCGGAATTGGGTATCATGGGCCGGGAGGATCGGCGGTGAGCGGGAAAACCCTCAAGGAGCATGCCCCGGGGCTGTGGACTGTGGACGGTCAGGCCGATATCGCGGTCCCGAAGTTTCTCCGCAAGCACGACTTCAGCACCCGGATGACGGTGATCCGGCTGGCGGACGGCGGTCTCTTTCTGCACTCGCCGGTGCGGTTGACCGCCGGCCTTCGAGCCGAGATCGACGGGATCGGGCCGGTGCGCGCGATCGTGGCGCCCAACAAGGCCCATCATTTGTTTGCCGGGGACGCCCATGCGGCGTATCCCCACGCCCGCCTCTATGGTGCGCTGGGCCTTCCCGAAAAGAGAAAAGACCTCAGGTTCGCCGGGGTGCTGGGTGACGACCCGTGGCCGGAGTGGCGGGGCGTGCTCGAGCAGCGCGTGGTCCGCGGCGCGCCGATTCTCAACGAGGTGGCCTTCTTCCACCCCGCTTCCCGGACCCTGGTCCTCACCGACCTCGCATTCAACGTCCCCAAAGGCCGGACCTGGGGGATCCCGCTGGTGTTCAAGGTGATGGGCGCGGAGGGGCGCTTCGGACCGCACCGCTTCGTGCGCTGGATCATCCGCGACCAGCAGGCCGCACGCGCATCGCTCGGGTTCATCATGCGATGGGACTTCGACCGGATCATCGTCGCCCACGGCGATGTCCTCGAAAGCGGCGGCAGAAAGCATCTGCGCGACGCCTACTCGTTCATCCTCGGCGCGGCCAGCCGCAGCAAATAGAGCTGAGGAACTCGTCGCCAGCGTGGTCAGCTGGTCGCGATGGATCGAGTTGCAGATCTCGGCCGTTCTTCGGCCGACGCCCACCCGGCTCGGGCTCCACTCGACAACCGACTTTCCCGTCGGTGGGATTTGCTGTAGGATACGCCCCTGACGACGGCCAAGCCGGTCGTCGCACGGTCGCGCGGTGTGACCCCATCGTCTAGCCAGGTCTAGGACACCGGCCTTTCACGCCGGCAACACGGGTTCAAATCCCGTTGGGGTCACCATTAGCAATTCGCTGCGCGAATTGCTGGCTAGCATCTTTCCTCTACAATCGCATTCAAGAAATTTTCCTTTGACAGCAATTCGCGAAGCGCAGTGGAGCGAATTGCTAACCGACGAACTTGTAGCCGAGCCGGTGCACCGTGATCAGGTATTGCGGGTCCGAAGGGTCGGCCTCGATCTTCTTGCGCAGCTTGGCGATGTGGGTGTCGACGGTGCGGGTGAAGGGAATCGTGTCGTAACCCCAGACGGCGTCGAGGAGCTCCTCGCGAGTCACGATCTCGCCGCGGTGCTCGAGGAGATAGCCGAGGAGCCGGAACTCGCGCGGGCTGAGATCGAGCGCCTTGCCGCCCCTGGTCGACACGTGGCGATCGATATCGACGGTGACATCGCCGAACTCGTGGACGGTGTGCCGGCCGCTGCCGCCGGGCTGCGACCGGCGCAGGACAGCTTCGACCCGGGCCATCAGCTCCATGAAGCTGAAGGGCTTGGTCACGTAGTCGTCGGCGCCGAGCTTGAGACCGAGCACCTTGTCGATTTCCTGGCCGCGGGCGGTGAGCATGATGATGGGCAGCTCCGAGCCGTCGCCGCGCAGTTTCTTGCACACCTCCAGGCCGGTCATCTTGGGCAGCATGACGTCGAGGATCATGATGTCGGGCGAGCTCTCGCGGGCGAGCCCAAGCCCCTCTTCGCCGTCGCGGGCGACGGTCACCTCGTGACCCTCGTAGGTGAAGCCGTCGCGCAGCGCGACCGCCATCGCCTCGTCGTCCTCGACAACCAGCACCTTGCTCATCCGTCACTTCCCTTCGCGCCCTCCAACGGGAGGTATATGGAAAACGTGCTGCCCTTGCCGAGCTCGCTCGATACCGTCACCCGGCCGCCGTGCGCCTCGGCGATGTGGCGGACCAGCGACAGGCCGAGTCCCGAGCCCTTGACGTCGTGGACCAGACCGGTGCTGACCCGGTGGAAGCGCTCGAAGATCCGCTCCTGCTCGTCGCGCGGGATGCCGATGCCGTGGTCGGTCACCGAGATGACGGCCTCGGTGCCGGCATGGGCGAGCTCGACCTTGATCGAGCGGTCTCCCTCGGAGTACTTGACCGCGTTGTCGAGCAGATTGGCGACCGCGCGGTCGATGGCGCTGGGGTCGACCTCGATCTCGGGCAGCGGCTCGTCGGTTCCCTGGTAGGAAATGTCGAAGCCCTTGTCGCGGAGCCGGACGGTAAAGGTGGCGAGGGTGCCGGCGAGGATCTCCTCGAGATCGGCGGGCTCGAAAGTGTAGACCTTGCGCCCCGACTCGATCCGCGAGAAATCGAGGATGTTGTTGATCAGCTGGGTAAGACGGCGGCTCTCGGTCTCGATGTAGGAGCCGTACTCGCGCACCTTTTCCTGGTCCGTGACCCTTCCCCGGCGCATGAACTCACCAAAGACCCGAATCGATGACAACGGCGTGCGGAGCTCGTGCGAGACGTTGGAGACAAACTCGTTCTTCATCGCCGACAGCTTCATCTCGCGCAGCGCGGTACGGATGGTGAGGGCGACCCCGCCGAGCAGCACCACGGCCAGAACCGCCGACAGCGTCAGGTTATAGGCGAAGTTGGCGCGCGCCCACTTTTCGGGGGTCGCGAACTCGCCCTGGAGGCTGATGATCCAGTCGGTGAAGACGAAGGCGAGGGCGCGTTTGACGCGGTCGTTCTTGGGGTTGGCCTTTTCCCCGTGCGGCAGGACCTGGCGGCTCTGGCCGTCTCTCACGACCACGATCAGCTCGTCCTCCTTTTTTTCGAACTTGGGCAGGGTGAGGGCGATCGCCTTGGGCAGGACCTCCTTTTCGAAGTGGTCCTGGTCGACGATCAGGCCGGCGAGCCCGACGACCTTCCAATGGTCGTCGGTGATCGGGTTGATGATGATGCGGTAGTCGGGGTCGTGTTGATCGACGCTGAGGGCCGTGGTTTCGATCTTGGTGCCCTTTTTCCGGAGGTAGGACCAGGGCGAGGCCGCCGCCCACACGGCAACCGTTTCCTCGGAAAACTTGGGCGGGTACATCTCGTGCGTCGCGGGGTCGTAGAATCGGAGCGACTCCTTGGTCAGAAAGCTCACTACGAACAGTCTCTTGGCGCCCTTGACCTCCTTCTTTTTGAAGTGCGCCCCCGCCTTCTCGATGTTGTCCGGCTCGAGGAACTCGGGCGGCAGGTTGAGCGCCCGCTCGGAGATCTTGTAGTAGTAGTAGTGAACTTCCTTGGTGATCGTCTCGAGATAGTTGTCGAGCGTCGCCTTGCGCGCGATCGCCGAGTTGCGCTCGAGATCGGCGAGCCACCAGTACTGGAGGGCGAGGAGCACCCCCAGGGGCAGGAGCACGGCCAGCATCCCGGCCCACAGCACCCGGCGGCCGCCGAGCACGCTGTGTTCGACTGCGCGCAGCTCGGAGTCGGAGAATGCCGCGTTTCGGTTGTCGATCGAGAAAGCCATCCTGCGACTCCAAAAGAGGCGACTCAGCACCCCCTGTCGTGAGCAATATAACGCACCAAAGCACGGGCGCCCGGGGTTTTTGCATCTTCGAAACATCCTTCACAGGCTTTGACTTCGCGGTGAGGACATTCACATCTCGGCGGCACAGATTGGTCCACATGAATGGCAGAAGTGGTTCCCCGACCGGCGCCCCGAACGAACCCGGGATCGCAGGGCGGGATTTCGTCAACCAGGATCGAAGGCCGACGGCCGCAGGCGGTTGGACGGCGTCGCTCCACGGACTGGGAGGTCAGGGTATGAAGAAGGTGTGTGCATTGTTGTTCGTCGTTCTGGTTCTGGCGTTGCCGGCCGCGGCCGGAGAAAAGGGCAAGTGCACCGGCAGTGCCGACGATTGTCTGGCGAAGATGACGGCCAAGCTGCAAACCAAGGCCTGGCTCGGCATCGAGTATGAGACCAACGATCACGGCAACTGGGTGGTCGAGGAGGTCTATGCGGACAGCCCGGCACAGAAGGCCGGCTTCGAAAAGGGCGACGTCCTGCTCGCCATCGACGATGTCAAGTACAGCAAAGACAACAAGGAGGCGCTGAGCGCGGTCTACGCAGGGCTCAAGCCGGGGTCCTCGGCCACCTACTGGGTCAAGACGAAACGGCGAAAAGGTGAAGTTGGAGGCGACTCTCGGCTCGGTGCCGAAGGATCTGCAGGCGAAGTGGATCAACGAACACATGGCCAAAGACCACCCCGAGTACCAGATGGCTTCGAAGTAACTCCCAGCTGCAGGCGGGCCGATTTGCGGCCCGCCTGCAACTTTTCGGGGTCCTGCGGCGTCATAGAGATATAGAGATCAGAGATCGGGGGCGGATATGACCGAGATCGAGCTTGAGGCGACGGGTGGAGTGGAAACGCGGGAGGGCGCGACGCTATGGTCCCGGCTGCTGGTCCCGTTGTTTACTGCGGCGCTGGTTCTGGCACTCGGTCTGGCGTTGATCGGCCTCACCGGCGACGTCGATCCGCCACCGGTATCACCGCCGGCCGCCGCGGAAACATTAGAGCCAGCGATTTGACCTGGGTGGTTGTTGCGGCACATCTGCGTGCCGACGCCGCCGGAGAGTTAAGCGTCAAGAGTCAAGAGTAAAGGTGGAACCCCCGATGACGGTTTGACCACCGCCGACTCTTGACTCTTTGCTCGTCCTCGATGCGCATCACGACCGGTTCAAACGCCCTCGCTGAGCCGCCGGTTGAGATCGATGAGCGCGGGCGTCACCAACGGATCGGCCTTTTCGAGCACCGTCAGCCGGTAGAGCTCGAGCGCGTCGGCGGTTTTCGCCTCCACTCCCCAGACTTTTTCCCACTGCAGCTGCGTCGTCAGCGCCAACCACTCGGTGAGATTGCACATCCGGTCGACGACGTACCGACTGTGGGCCGCCGCGATCCGTTCCTTGGCGCTGAGGAGGCCTTCGATCCGCACCGTCACATCCTCGAGCAGGGCGCGCGCGGTTTCCGCCGGCGCCGCCATCTCCGGGTGGTCGATGGCCGTCACCTCGGTGCGCACGAGCTCGAGCCATGAACGGTGAAGTCCGCGGGTCGCGAAGTCGCGGAGCACCTGGGCGCAGAGCGTGTTGTGAGTGCCCTCCCAGCTCTCGATGACAATGGCGTCGCGGTACAGCCTCGGCAGCACCGAAAAATCCTCGATGGTGCCGTTGCCACCCAGGATCTCGATCCCGTCTCGGGCGCAGGCGGTGGCGGCGACCGCGGTCCGATACTTGTTGATCATCACCGCGATGCGGCGCGCCGCCACCAGGTCCTCGTCGACCTCGCCGGTGTCGATGCGGTCGCCGAGGGCGAGCACCCGGAAGGTTGAGGCGAGGGCGGCCATGGTGGTGATTTTTATCCGGGCCAGGATCTCCTGCACCGCGGGGTAGTCCGCGATGGCACGGCCGAAGGCGCGCCGGTGGTGGGCAAACGAGTGGCTTTCGGCGAAGGCGCGCCGCATGACGCCGCAGGCGGCGACGGCGTTGTGGACCCGCGAGGTGTCGAGAACGATGCCGACCAGGTTCTTGAATCCGCGATCGAGCTGACCGATGACCTCGCCGAGCGCGCCGTCGAACTCGATCTCGCCGGTCGGCATCGAGCGCGTGCCCAGCTTGTACTTGAGGTGGCGGAGTCTGAAGCCGTTGACCCCGCCGTCGATGTGTCTCGGCACCAGGAAGAGGCCGAGACCTGCGGTGCCCGAGGGCGATCCGTCGACCCGTGCGCTGACCACGAAGAGTCCGGCGTCGGCGACCGAGCAAAACCACTTCTCGCCGCTGATCCGGTACCAGCCCGAGCGCTGCGGGTCGGGCAGGGCACGGCACGCGTTGGCGCCGACATCGGAGCCGCCCTGGATCTCGGTCACGAACTGAGCGGCGTGCAACCGCCGGTCATAATCGGAACTCAGCAGAAGGGGCAACAGACGTTGCTGCTGGTCGGTCGTGCCGACGCGTTGCAGGAGCCGGATGGCGCCGGCCGTGCACGCGACCGGGCACGCGTGGCCGGCCTCGCCGTGCTGGTCGAGGAGGTAGGCGATGCCGCCACCGAGGACCTCGTTGCCGGGCGCGGCCAACGCCGCCAGCACCCCGCTCGCCCAGAAGATGCGGCCCGCCTCGTGATGCGCCGGATGGAAGACAACCTCTTCGACGGCGCGACCGAGGCTGTCGTGGCGGCGCAGCCGGGGCAGGTTCTCGTCGCGGTTGGCCTCCCGGACCAGCGCGTCGAGGCGGGGTCCGGCGAGCTCGGCGACCGCCCGCAGGACTGGGTCAGCCTCGGCCCAACGGGCGCCGAGGTGCCGGTGGAGCAGGCGTCTGAAGTAGCCGTCTCGGGCAAACGAGTTGGCGGAGGTTTCCTCCTGCCAGCTGGCGAGGTCCTGTCGGGCTGTGGTGGGGGCGTCATCCGCGGGCATCTCGCACCTCCCGGACGCTTCTGCCTCGAGGATAGCACCACGTTCAATTAGGAATTAGGAATTAGGAATTAGGAATTCCCGTCCACCCTCCCCTCTCTCAGTAGGATCGTTGGGGAGGTGGGGCGGCATTCCTAATTCCTGAATTCCTGATTCAGTTGAGCTGGTCTGGTGTGAAGTTGCCGAACTCGGGCTTGGTGTCCAGGTGGCGGTAGAGGTCCTCGTAGACCATCAGGAAGCGCTCGGAGAGGGTCCCGGCCTCGAGCAGCTCCTGCTTGCGCGGGCTCGGGATCTCGAGAATCTGGCTGGCAAGGGCGATGAGCTGGGAGTCTGAGACCTCGGCGATGTGGCGGGCGAACTGCTGTCGCGAGGCCTCGTCGAGATCCACCAGACCCGGCAACAGGGTGCGCAGCTCCTCGCGCAGTTGACGGATTCCGGCCATCCGCTTGGGCGACTCGGGGGTCGGATGGTACTCGACCCGAACCTGACGGTAGGCGGTCGGCATTTCGAGCTCCTCCTCGATGCGGAATCGCTCGAGGCCGAGCAGCCAGAGCAGAAAGCGGCCGTCCGGGAGCTCTTCGTTGGCGGCGATGAAGCCGACGCAGCCGAACTCGCGCACCGGGGGCGACAGTGGCAACTCGGATTCGTGTCCCGGCATCACCTCGACGATCCCGATGACCCGGTGCGAGGCGATGGCGTCGCGCACGAGATCGATGTAGCGGGGCTCGAAGACGTGCAGGGGCAGCACCTCGGCCGGCAGCAGGACGGTTTTTGGCAACGGGAAGATCGGGATCACGTCGGGAACGTTGACCGTCTCGGGCGGCGGCGCCTTGGAGCTGTCCTCGATTGGGGAACCGTGCATCGTGTCTCCTCTCTACGGTGGATAACAAGGAGAACTGCGTTCTCTCTTCCATCCGACGCTGTCGGCAGCCTGCCACGAGGTCGCTCGCAGAGAGGCGGCAACTGTATCACCTTGCCGGTGGGTGCGGGTAAAGGGTTCAGAGTGAAGAGTTAAGAGTCAAGGAAGGGGCGTTACCTTGAAAAGGAGAAAAGGGGAAAAGGGGAAAAGGAGGCCGTCCCTCCTCTGCGCCTCTGCCCCTTTTCACCTTTTCACTGTTTCAAGGGAGGGTGGGTGGCAAATCCGAAATCCGAAATCCGAAATCCGAAATCAAACGTGCGACCCCATCACCCGCCAGGCGACGAGACGCTCGTTCATCGCCCGCAGCCGCCGGCACAGGAGACGGCAGAGCAGGTTCAAAAACTGGACCGCGGCGTCGGGATCCATCGACAGCACCTCCTCGAGCAGCGATCGGCTGACCGAAAAGACGGTCGTTGTCGCCTGGTGGGCGCGGGCGTCGGCCGATCGCGGCTGCTCGTCGACCAGTGCCAGCTCGCCAAAGACCTCACCGCGCTCGAGGATCGTGAGGCACTCCTCACCCATGCCCGGGACCATCCGCGAGATCCGAACGGCGCCGTCGACGACGATGAAGAGGCTGTCGCCCGGGTCGCCCTCGGCAAAGATCAGAGCGTCCGCCTCGTAGCGTCGCTCGTGTGAGTACTTCGCAAGCAGACGCAGCTCCTGCGCCGACAGGCCCTGCTCGCGGAGGATGTCGACCTTCGACTCCTCGGTCAGGTGCACGCGGTACCCCGCCGTGTCTTCTTCGCGAGCCTCCTGAATCGGCGCCGACGAAGCGCCGAAGAGCTCACTCATCTGCGCGTTGGCCGCCCGCACCTTGGCGGCCAGGGTCTGCCAGAAGCCCCACAACAGGCTGACGGCGAGATCGCGGTCGGCCGCCACCGCGGCGTCGAGCGTTTCGGCGGGCAAGGTGTAGAGCGAAACCTCGCCGACTCCGAATGCGGTCGCCGAGCGCGGGAGACCGTCGAGGTAGGAGACCTCGCCGAAGAGCGAGCCCACGTCGAGCGATGTCAGGATCTGGGTGCCGACGGGCGTCGTGCGGGAGATGCGAACCGTTCCCTTGCGCACGACGAGCAGGTCTCGCGAGGTGTCGTCCTCCGAGAAGATCACCGCGTTTCGCGCGAGCGTGGTCGGCACCGCGAGCTTGGCCAGCGGGATGATCAACTCGTCGCTGAAGTGGCGGAAGACGCCCATCGAGCGGAGCTCGGTCGCCCGCCGCAGGAGATCGTCGTCGACGTTCTCGGCCGCCACCGCCCCCGCCCGTCGCGGCGATTCGTCCATGTGGGAAAAAATCTTCGCGTGAGAAAGGGCGACATGATCACAAGCCCTCTGCAGGATTGACACGCGCACCGCGATCAGCTTTTCCATCTCCGCCGGTTCGCGCTGGCAGAGTCGGACAAGCGTCTCGACGCGGCGCCTCTCCTGCTGTTGCTCTCGTTCTGAGCGCCAGCTCGCGAGCAGCATCGAGTCCACTGCTGCCTCGAGCGCGGTGTCGAAATCCTCGATCTCGAGCGCGGTGCGCGAGGATTCGACCGCGAGACGGAAGTCGAGGGGGTTGAGCCGCCGCGCCTGGGCGAATTCCGCATGGGCGGTTTCCGCGTCACCGTGACGGAGGTGGAGGAAACCGGCGGCGGCGTAGGCGAGGTAGTTGAACGGCGTGCGCAGCTTGGCCAGGTCGATCATGTCCACCGCGCGCCCGAACTCGCCGCGGGTCTCGAAGATGTGCGCCATGCCGAGAGCATGGGAGGCTTCGAGGTTGCGGCGTTTGAACTCGCGGTCGAAATCCTCGATCCCTTCCTCTCCGCGCGCCCGTTCGGCCTCCTCGCGGAGGGCCGCGCCCTGCGGCGAAAGCGCGGCGGCGATCTCGAGAATGTCGGCGGCTTCGGATGGTCTGCGGATCGACCTCAGCCGACGTGCCACCTCGACCAGACGGTCGATCAACGACGGGTGCGGCAGCACAGACTCTTTCATCGTGTATCCCGGCCCCCGATTGTATGAGAAACCCGGCCGGCCGGTCAATCGAGAACCGCTTGGAGGACACAACGCCATGGTTTGGTGCCCAGTCAGACCAAGGTCGTCGTAGAATGGCCGTCCCATGAATTCGAAGACCCTGGTGTCGATTCTGCTCATGCCGTGGCTCGTTTGCCTCGCTGTCGTGGGTGCCGGCGCCGCCGAGATCGTCGACCTGGCCGACGTGACAACCGGGCCGCACCGGGATCTGCGTGACCGAGATGGACGGTGGGGAGCGGGTCGAGATCCCGCTCACGGTCCTGGGGACCGTTTCGTCGGGTTCCCCCGACGGTGAGATGGTGCTCGTGCGGCTCGACGCTCCGCGGTTTCGCGAGACCGGTATCATCGCCGGGATGAGCGGCTCGCCGGTTTATCTGGACGGCAAGCTGCTGGGCGCCCTGGCCTTTGGATGGTCCTTTGCCACGGAGCCGATCGGTGGAGTGACCCCGTTTGCGCAGATGCTCGAGATCGAGCCCCTGCCGACCGTGCCCGCCGCCGCACCGCGCCTCGAGCTGGCGCAGGTCCTGGCCGCGGCCGAAACTGGAGGGCTCGGTGAGTTGATCGTCGATCGCATGCTGCCCGAGCAAGCGGGTCCGCTCCAACCGTTGCCGCTGACAGTCACGGTGGGGGGCTGGCCGGCGCCTGCTCAGGGGAGCTGGATCGCCGACAGCTGGCGTCGCCTGGGTTGGGTCGCGGCCCCGGGTGGCGGCGCGGCCGACGCTGCGGCCGATGACGATGTGACCCCGGGTTCAATGGTGGCGGCGGTCCTGGTTGACGGCGACGTCACCATCGCCGCCGCCGGCACGGTGACCGAGGTCCGCGATGATCTCCTGTGGGCATTCGGCCACTCGTCGTTGGGAGCGGGCACGGTTTCGATGCCGCTGGCGCGGGCGGAGGTGGTGGCGGTGCTTCCGAGCCTGATGAGTTCGTTCAAGTTCTTCACCGTCGGTCGACCCCTCGGGGCGATCATCGCCGACCGCCGGTCGGGTGTGCTGGGCCGGATAGGAGCGGTGGCGCCGACCCTTCCGATCACGGTGAGGGTGGACGACCGCAGCTATTCGTTCCGCCTGCTTCGCCACCCGGTTTTGACGCCGCTTCTCGCAGGCTTCCTGACCCAGACCAGCCAGGGCGTACTCGGCCGCACCTTTGGCGAGCAGACGGTGAACACCCGCGTTGAACTGAGGTACCGGGGCCAAAAACCGGCGACGGTGGGGGCGACCTTTGCCGGCACATCGGCGCCATCGGAGGCGGCGGCCTTCGCCACTGCGGTGCTCGCTTATCTGGAGGGCTCGAGCTATCCGGCGCCTGAGCTCGAGACGGTCGACATCGCGATCGACACGGTCGAGGACCTGCGCGCCGCCACCATCATCGATGTCGTGCCCGAGCGCCGGGTCGTGCATCCGGGCGACGACCTTGCGGTGCACTTTCGTCTCCGGCGCCATCGCGGCCTCGAGGAGACCCGCACCGTGAACGTCCGCATACCCTTGGGGATTCCGGAGGGTCGTCTCGATCTCGTGGGTGCCGACGGCGCGGCGTGGACGGCGTACGACCTGCAGATGCGCCCATTCGAAGCGGCGAGCTTTGCCGACGAGCTACGGCTGGTCGACTCTCTGGTCCCTTCCACCGTCCTGGTGACCGTCCTCGAGCGCCAGGATGTCGGCATGGTGATGCAGGGTGGGACCTTGTCGACGCCGCCGAGCATCGTCATGCAGACGCAATCAGCCCTCGGTCCGAACCTCGAAACCGTCGCTTACAGCGTGTTTGAAGAGGTCGAGACCGAGATGCCCTTCCCGGTGGCCGGCGCGCAGCGAATCCCGCTCACCGTCACCGCCGGCAATCGAGAATCGGAGACGCAATGAACCGGACTCATCGCATGACCCTGCTCGCCCTGCTGGTTGCCGGGATGGCCTCGGCCACCTCGACCGAACGTTGGATCGTCGACACCGCCCAGGAGCTGCTCAAGGGCCGCGGCAGCGACGTCGAGGTGACTGCCGACGGCAGCCTGCGCCGGGTCAAGGGGTGGGTAGGGGGGCCGGTGTTTGAAGAGCCGGTCGTGATGGCCGCGGACCGCGCGGCGGACGGATCGTTGATCGTGGGCACCAGCTACCCGGCCCGTTTGTACCGGGTGCGCGGCGAGGCTGTCGAAGTGTTGACCGAGCTTCCGGCGGAACAGATCACCTCCGTCCTGGTGGCGGCCGATGGCGACGTGTTTGCAGCCACCGTCGCTCCCGGCGTCCTCTTCAAGTGGTCGAATGCTGTTCTCGAGGAGGTGGGCCGGCTGGGTGATGGCGGAATCTGGGGCCTGGCGGTTTTTGACGGTGGTGTGGTGGCGGCCGGCGGACCGCCGGCGTCGATCTACCGCCTGACCGACCGCGGGCTGGTGCGCTGGGTGGAGCTTCCCGACCTTCACGCCCGCTGCCTCGAGCCGACCGGCGACCGCCTGCTCGTCGGCACATCGGGTCAGGGACTGATCTTGAGCGTCGATCGCTCAGCCAGAGTGGGTCTGCTCGCCGACAGCCCGTTCACCGAGATTGCGGATCTCGCCATCGGTGGCGGCGCGGTGTGGGCGGCCGCTGTGGTGGGCGAGCCGACGCCGACGGCCAGAAAGCCGAAAACCGAGAGCGATGACAAGGAAGTCGGTGAGGTCGATTCCGATGTCACCTCAAGCAGCGAGCTCAAGCTGCCGGAGGTCAACGGCAAGACCGCGACCTCGGAGATTTTGAAGCTGACGGACGAAGGAGGCCTCCTCAGCGTGCACCGCTTTGTTCGCGAGGTGGCGACGTCCATCGCGTGGGACGGTGAGGGTCTTCTCGTCGGCACCGGATTCGAGGGCGAAGTGTGGCGGTTCATCGGTGCCGGCGGCGCGCGTATTGCGACCGTCGACGCGGTGCAGGTGGTCGGGGTCGTCGACGGGGGTGCCGCTCTCCTGACCCAGGGCCCCGCGGGCGTGTTGTTGCGAAGCACGGATGGCAACCAGGCGGCCCGGTTTCGCTCGCAGCCGAAGCAGTTTCCTCAGCCGGTCCGCTTTGGCGAGTACCGGGTGGATTTCTCAGCCGAAGGTCTGCTGATCCGTTTTCGGGCCGGTATCTCCGCCAAACCCGACGACACCTGGCTGCCGTGGACCGACTGGATGCCCGCGCCGAGTGGACGCGTGAACCTGCCGACGGCGCGCTCGCTGCAATGGGAAATCGAGTTCCCGGCTTCAGTGGACGAGGAGCCGGTGGTGGACCGGGTCGAGGTCGCGGTGATCGAGATCAACCTGCCGCCGCTCATCAAGTCGCTCGAGGTCGAAGAACCGGGAGTGGTGTATCTTGCCGGGCCACCACCGAACGGCCCCGTCATCGATGCCACCCATCCCGACATCAACGGCATCTTCACCGTCATCGACGAGCAGGCGACTGCCGAAGATGCCTCGGCCAAGGGCAAGAAGTACTACCGCGCCGGCTACCGGACGGCGAGTTGGACGGCCTCCGATCCGAACCGGGACCCGCTGCGTTTTCGGCTCGAGCTGGAGAACCGGGACGGCTTCAGCTTCGAGGTTCGCGAGCGGATCACGAGCACCCAGCTTGCCGTCGATACCTCCGCCCTGCCCGACGCCACCTACCGGTTCCGGCTGATTGCATCGGATTCCCCGCAGAACCCCTCGGGCGCTCTCGAGACGATCCGGGTCAGTCGATGGTTTGCGGTCGACAACAGCCCGCCGATGGTGGGGCTGGAGCGACGAGGAGACACCTGGTTGGTGACGGTCAGCGACGCCCTGAGCCCGATCGTGCGCGCCGAGTGGTCGCGGGACGGCGAGAGCTGGAACGCTCTCGCGCCGGCCGACGGCCTCCTCGACGGCCGCGACGAGACCTTCGAGTTCCCGGCCGAGGTGGGTCGCCACATGGTGGTCGTGCGGGTCGTCGACCGGCAGCACAACCGGGCCACTGCCGGCGCCGCCGAGCACTAGGGCGTTGAATACGTTGGAACGTTAGAACGTTGGAACGTTAGAACGTCACACCCTCCCCGAGAAGGCAGAGGAGAAAAGGGAAAGGAGAAAGGGGAAAAGGAGAGCAGCGGAGTGTTGAGTTCATAGTTTTGAGTCTTGAGTTTTCCCCCACCCACTCAAAGACCAACGGGAGGGAGGGCGGGAACTCAAAACTCAAAACTCAAAACTCAAAACTGAATACTGAACACCTGGCCTTGATTGGCCGGGTGCTACAATCCCCACGTGTCCGACTCGCACGCCGCCCTGGCCGTCTATCCGGGCTCCTTCGACCCGTTTCACGTAGGTCACGTCGCGATCGTCGATCGCGCGACCAAGATCTTCCCCAAGGTGATCGTGGGGATTCTCCAGAATGCCGGCAAGGACGCCCTTTTCGGCCCCGAGGAGCGGGCCGAGATGATCAGCGAGATCTACCGCGGCAACGACGCGGTGGAGGTGCGGTCATTCAGCGGTCTGCTGGTGAGCTTCATGCAGGAGGTGAACGCCACCATCATCATCCGCGGCATGCGGGCGGTCTCGGACTTCGAGTACGAGTTTCAGATGGCGCTCATGAATCGGCGTCTCTACCCTCCGGTGGAGACCGTGTTCTTGACCCCGAAGGAGGAGTACCTCTACCTCTCGTCGCGCCTGGTGCGCGAGGTGGTCGCGCTCGGAGGCGACGTCGCAGGGCTCGTGCCGGACCAGGTTCGGGTGCGGCTCGAACAACGGTTTCGCATGACCACCCACCCCCCGACAAGCTGAGCCTCGACCGGTGCGCCTGATCGTCTTCGGGTCGGGCCATCCTTTTCGCGGCGGAATCGCCCGCACGACGACCGAGCTCGTCCGCGGGCTCGAGGCGCGGGGCCACGAGATGCTCTTCCTGACGCCGCAGCGCCAGTACCCGGCGTGGCTCTTTCCGGGCAGGGACGACCGAGATCCCGACGCCTGCCCGCGGCTTGACTGCGCCGAAAACCTGCTCGACCCGCTCAACCCGCGTTCGTGGCCGGGAACCAGGCGGCGAGCTCTCGCCTTTGCGGCTGACGCCTGGGTCCTGCCCTACTGGACCTGGGCCTGGGCCGGTCTCTGGCGATGGCTGCTGCGAGGCGACCGCCCACCGGTGGCGGCGGTGGTTCACAACCCGGCGGATCACGACAGTGGCGTCTGGCAACGGCTGGCCGCACGGATGGTCCTGAGCCGCAGCCAGGCGCTCTTCACCCACGCCCGGGTGCTCGAGGGCGTTCTCAAGTCGACCTATCCGGGGTGTCTTTGCGCCTCGCACCCGCTGCCGCCCCCCGTAATCGGCCCGCTGCCGGCGCGCGATGAGGCGCGGGCGGGGCTCGGCCTGCCGCGGGACCGTCGGGTCGCACTGTTCCTCGGGCTCATTCGGCCGTACAAGGGCGTCGACCTGCTGCTCGACGCGTTGGCGTTGCTGCCTCCGGCCAGCGACTGGTTCCTGGTGGTGGCGGGCGAGCCGTGGGGAGATGCGGAATCGCGGCTCAGGCGACAGGTGCGCGATCTCGATCTCGGAGACCGGGTGCGGCTGGAGCTCGGGTGGGTCCCGGAGCGGGGGGTGCCGACCTTGCTGGCGGCATCCGACCTGGTCGTGCTGCCGTACCGGTCGGGCTCGCAGTCGGCGGTGGCCCCGCTCGCCCTGGCCGCCGGGCTGCCGGTCCTGAGCACCCGGGTCGGTGGTCTCCCGGAGGTCGTGATCGACGGCAAGAGCGGGCTCTTGGTGGCGCCGCGGTCGGTGGCGGAGCTGGCGGCCGCTCTGGTCGAGCTCGATCGGTCAAAGCTGCGAGACCCTGGCCGCCGGAGCGCGCGAGCTCCGCGCCCGTTTCAGCTGGGAGGGCTACGCCGCCGCGCTGGAAGAGCTATTGGTTCGCATTGGAAGTTGACGCTTTTCCAGAATTGAAAATTGCTCGAATTCGCCGCGCTGTCGATTACGAAATGGACGGGATGAAGGCGGTGTAATTCTTGTAGGCGCGTCCTTTAGGGCGCGCGGAAAGTTGAAGGTCTTCATTGGCGGGCCCTGAAGGACCCGCCTACAAACGAGAGCGGCCGTTTTGCAGGAGGCTCAGTCGAGAGATAAGGGTGAAGGCTCTGCAAGGCATTCGCGATCCGGTCTTCACTCATCACTCTGAACCCTCTTCTAGTGAGGCGTTTTCCGTGCGAAAAAAACCGGCCCGCCGTGGCGGCGGGCCGTTGAGGTTGCAGTGTTATTGTCGGTTAGCGCGCGAGCTCTCGAACGAGGCCGACCGCCTGCTCGTGGTTGAGATCGCTCGTGAGATGCAGGGCTTTGGTCGCTGAGATGCCCTCGGGGTCGAGCTCGACGTAGTTCAGGGTGTCGTCCTCGCCGTCCCAATGCATGAGCAGCTTGAGCCCACTGCCGACCTCGAGCCTGCCGGTCGCGAGCGGAAGCGTGGGCCTCAGGGCGATCATGGTTGCCTTGCGGAGAATGATGATCTGGCGCCGCCGTTTGTCGACGACCTCGACCTCGTTCCCCACCTCGAGGATCTGGAAATGACAGTTGGCGATGTCGGTGGCGAAGACGTGCGGGTTGCCGGTCTGCGGGTCGAAAAACAGCTTCGGGTGTTTGAGGTTGTCTCCGGCGTTGAGGTCGAAGCAGACGATGCCGAAGGGAAGGAGATCGACAAGCTCGATCGGCGCCATGTCCCAGAACTGGGGCTCACCGGTCTGCTCGTCGATTCGCACGGCAGCGTATTTCGCCATTCCGGGGTCGCCTTCACTGGCCTGGCTCCACCAGGCGAGGTGGAGGAAGGTGGCAGCGACGTCCTCGAAAGTCGGGTCTTCACCCTCATCGCCCTCGTCCTTGACCGTCGTCACCACGTGGTCGATCAGCATCTGTGGATTGAAGGCGGCGGTCCCGTCGTAGCCGGCAAAGGTCGTGGGTCCGATCCAGGTGCCGTCGATAAAGGTTGCGAGCCTCAGCCTGGCGTTCATGCCGGTCTGTCTCTGCCACAGGACATGGATGGCACCGGTGGTCTCGTCGACTCCCACCTGCAGGGACTCGGGGACCGCCAACGCGGACTGGGGAACAACGAGATCGCTGACCGTACCGTCGGCGTACCGGGCGGTGACCACCACCAGGTTGTGGCCGATGGCGACATTGTAAAGGTCGCCGGCCCTGGTCAGCGCCATCGGCCCGGCGGCGCCGGCTGACCCGACGACTCCGAGCACGATGACCGCGATCAGACAGGATCTGATGCTTCTCATCGCTACCCCCTCAGGTTCACCACGGTGGTCAGGTCTGTGGCGAGGAACACATCGATGAGCTCCTCGGAGATCCCGGCCTCCGGGTAGTACGCGGTGAGCTCGTGCAGGTAACGGCGGGCACCAAAGGTGTCGCCCCGTCTCACCGCGATCTCGCTCAACAAAAACAGACAGTTCTTGGCGATCTGCTGATCGCCCTGCTCGATCGCGAGCTCGAAAGCGCGCGAGCCGCAGCTCTCCGCGCGATCGAGCTCGTCCGCGAGCACGTAGCCGTAGCAAAGGTCCTGGAGCGTCTCGTAGAGGTAGTGCTCGGCGCCGAGCTCCTCCATGACCGCCCGGGCGGCCTCACAGCGGCGCAGGCCTTCGTGAACGCGGTCCGTACACATCATGACGTAGCCGAGGTTGTCCTCCACCTGCGCCGCCATCACGCGCTGGTAGCCGTCGAGTCCGCGGTGCGCCTCGAGACAGAGACTGAAGGCCTCCTCGGCGTCCTCGAAGCGGGATGCGCGGGCGGCCAGGGTGCCGACGAGGTTGAGGCTGCGGTAGGCGAGGGACTCGTCGCCGAGCTCGCGGGCGAGATCGGTCGAGCGCTGCGCGTAATTCTGGGCGCGTTCGAGGTCGTCGTTGACAAAGTAGGCGACGCCGGTGCAGTAGGCGGCGAGGAAGCGGTTGCGGGAATCGCCGCTCGAGAGCAGGATCTCCTTCAGTCGCGGTATCTGGTCGGCGCCGCGGTCGAGCTCGAGGAGGACCGAGCAGCGGTTGCAAAACGCGCGGTCGGCGAGATCGACCTCGCCGAGCTCCCGCGCCACCGCCTCCGCCTCGGCGAACAACGAGGCCGAACGGTCGAAATCGTCCGCGCCGAGCGCCTCTTCGGCCGCCGCGAGCAGGGCGTCGTAACGCTCTCTCATGAGCCGTTCTGTCCCGACTGGCGCGAGCCGATGTTGCGCCGCTCCTGGCGCTCCTTGCGCAGCTTGAACTCGAGAAACTCCTGGACCTCCGCCCGGCCCTCGGGGCTGAGCTCGCGCATCAGGTGGAGGACCTTCATGTCCTCGCGGCTGAGCGGCAATCGCTCCTGCTCGGCCGGGGCCTTCTTTTCGCCGAAGAAGTCGGCGAGGTCGAGGTCGAAGACGCTCAGGATCTTGAAGAGATTGTCGAGGGAGACCCGGTACTCGCCCAGCTCCATCCGGGACAGATCCGATTGTTGGATGCCAATCTGGCGCGCCAGCTCGGCCTGAGTCAGACCGCGCTCTTTGCGCAAGCGCCGCAGATGGCTGCCGATAGCGGCCACCTGGGGCGAGCTCAGCGGACCTTTCTGGGCCATCCCGTTGGTCTTCCTTCCCGACCTGTAGTACCATCCCGCGGCGGCGGGTGGGCACAACTCGGCCGCACGGTATTCATAATATGCTGCCATAGCAACAGCGTCAAGGATCGTCGGGCGTGTGACCGGCGCCGAACCGGGCGATTGTGACGGGAAACACGAAACGAGGCCATTGGCACCGATCTTGCTGTCTGCGATGAATGTTGTGGATTTCGAATCCGACGGGGCGCTGACCAACCGCGGCGCCCATGCCAGAGAATAGTGGAGGCTACTGATGAGTCGTCAAGGAATAACTGCGGCGTTTCTGATGGTCGGGATGATCTCCGCCGTCGGCTGGGGCCAGGAGGCGGCGCCGGCGGGCGCAGCTCAGGATCCGGCGAAGACCGCCGCCGACGGGCGCTTCGGGCGCCGGTGAGGGTGAAACGGCGCAGCTTTCGTCGCCGGGGCCGAAGCCGGGACGGACCTGGGAGGAGTTCATCGAAGACTGGATGACCCCGAAGCCCTTCGAAAAGCGGCAGGTGATCAAGATCGACGACCGCTACGCCTACCCCCACGTCGTCTCCGGGATCAAGATGGAGATCGTGCGCGAGGACGACGAGTTCATCTGGTTGCGCGGCATCTCGCCGGAGGACCCGAACTCGGCCCTGTACACGCTGTGGGCCAGGCGGGAGGCTGACGAGGCGCGGATGGCCGACTGGGCCGAGATCGCGGAAAAGCCGGGTGCGATCAACTTCCTCGACTTCGCCGCGGTGCCGGTGCCGCCGCCCGACCTGGAGAGCCTCGAGTTCGAGCTCAGCCCGAGCACGCTCCCGGACGGCGGACGGTGGCAGATGGGTTTTGCGGTCGCCGACATGAACGAGGACGGCCATCTCGACCTCGTGTTCCCGCCCCGCCGCAAGCAGTACCCACCGTCACCCGCGATCTTCCTCGGCGACGGCGCAGGTGGCTTCAGGTACTGGGACGAGGCCAAGTGGCCGCCGAACATGCCCTGGGACTACGGCGGCGTGGCGGTGGCCGACCTCAACGGTGACGGCCATCAGGACGTGGTCTTTGCGGTTCACTTCAAGGCCCAGTTTGCGCTCTTTGGCGATGGCAAGGGCCGGTTTCCGAGCGGCGGCGTCCTGCCGTCGCCGGACCCGCGAATGACCTCCCGCGCCGTGACCACCGGCGACTTTGACGGCGACGGCCGCACCGACCTCGGCTTTGTCTCCGAGATCGACTTCGACATGACGGCCAACGCGAGGGTCGACGGCGCCAAGACCGTGTGGGTCCTCTTCAACCGGGGCGACAACTGGGAGATCTCGACCGAAGGACTGCCCACCGACTTTATCGCCGATGTCATCCGCTCGGCCGATTTCGACGGTGACGGCCGGCCCGAGCTGGTGCTCTCTTCGAACACGCTCGGGCCGCGGATGCTGGTCTTCGCCTGGCGCGGCGCCGATGGCTGGCAGCCCGCCGAGCACCGGGGCGTGCTGAGCTCGGCGTATCACTACGACGTCGAGCCGGATGACGGCGGCGTCTACGCCACCTTTGTCCAGTTCCGCAAGTACGAGGGCGACACCCAGGCGCGCAACGGCATCGTTCGCTATAAAATCTCGTATGACGGCGAGTTCGAGGCCCCGGTGCCGCTGATCTGGGACGCGGAACGCGGCGAGGTGTTCTTCCGCCTCGGGGTCGGCGACCTCGACGGCGACGGACGCACCGATCTCGTGGCCGGGCGCAAGGGCGGCGGGCTCGAGGTCTATCTGCAGACCGAGGGCGGCGAGTTCCACCGTGAACGCGGGAGCGAGCTCGAGGGTGTCGGACGTGTCTTCGATGTCCGGCTTGTCGATCTGGACGGCGACGGCCGCGACGACATCGTGGCGGGCTGCGTCGAGCAGAACGAGAAACCGGGCGGGGTGTACGTGTGGCTGACCCGGCCGGCTGTTTGATCCCATGCGGCGGAGACTCTCTGCGCACCGGCAGGGACCGGGGGTGAAAAGGGGAAAAGGGGAGAAGAGGAGCAGGGGAGCAGGCGAGACTCTGCCCGTGTCACACAGCTTCCTTCCAAATCCGAAATCCGAAATCCGAAATCTGCGATGGCTCCCTTTTCTCATCTGCGACTTGACTTGATACGGCCACGGTGGCATCATCTTGCAGTGGCATGTCTGGGTACTGAGATCTTGACAGGAGCACACCTCGGGTGCTATATTTTATGCTGCGATGACATATTTTAGGATAAATTGCCAGAAATAAATTATTTACAGGAGGTGATGCGGGACATCGGCATCGAGGGAGGAAGGTACACCGGCCGTCGCGGCCGGACGTTCGATCCGAAATTTCGAGAGAAAAAGGAAGGAGCTGAGTATGAAGAGATTTCTGACAATGGCGCTGGCGGGGGTTCTGGCCCTCGGTATGGGCAGCGCCGCATACGCCGTCGAGTGCGCGCTGGACAACGTTCCCGCGTCGACGCTGCTGTTCCCGTTTGTCAACTATGACTACGTGGCGGGTGAGGCCGGGAACTCCGGACAGACCACCCTGATTGCGATTACCAACGTTTCGAGCGACGCGCAGATCGTCCACATCACCCTGTGGACCGACTACTCGATCGCGATTCTCGACTTCAACCTGACCCTGACCGGGTATGACGTCCAGACCATCAACATTCGCGACATTCTCCGTGACGGCGTCCTGCCGAGTGACGACACCGGCGCCAACGAGTGGTGCGACGGCAGTGGCCGACTGGCAACCCCGGCTATCACGGCGGCGACCCATTTGACGATGGTCCGTTCTCGACCTTCAACGAGCTGTGGGGCGGGGCCCTCGATCCGTGGTTTGCCGCTGTCGGCCTGCCCGATTCCTGAGTCGACCGGTCCGACTGACGCCTTGACTGCGACCCGGCCACCTGGGTTTCGTCGCCGGTCAACTACCGTGCGCCGCTTGGCAACATCCCCGCCGGTACCCTCGGCATCTTCCAGGGCTACCTGGAGGCCAGCCAGACCGCCACGACCGCCTACCGGAACTGCAGCTGGGCCGGCGACGTGACCTTCGCCAACGGCACCTGGTTCACCAACCAGGAAGACCGCGCGACCGCGATGTACATCACCGCCGACGTGGTCGGCGCCTGCAACAAGGACCTGCCCGACAGTGACGCGGCCAACTACTTCGGTCTCGCGAGCGGCGTCCAGACCGCCAACGTGCTGATGGGCGACACGCTCTTCCTCGACCAGGGGAACAACTACTCCGAGGCCTACAACGCCGTCCACCTCGAGGCGAACCCGGGGATCCAGACGACCCTTGCCGACGACGGTGAGATGACCACCTTCTACCACCGCTACCACGCCGGCGACCCGGCCCTCAGCGACTACCGTGAGCCGCTGCCGACCGCGTGGGGCTTCCGCTACATGTACTCCGAGGCGAACCAGGCCAACACCTGGATCCGCGCCTGGAAGGGCAGCACCAACAGCGGTATCGTCGTCGACATCGACGACACCGCCACCGGCCCCGGCGGCACCATCGCCGGCCCCGGCCCGGCGTTCATCTACGCCAACAGCTGCATCCCCTACACCTACTACGCGTGGGACGAGGACGAGAACGTGAACTCGGTCGGCCCCGGCTTCATCCCGCCGTGGTCGGGCGTCGAGGACCCGGATCCGATCCCGGTCCCGAACCTGTTCCCGCTCGAGACCCAAGAGGTCGCGATCAACGAGTTCTTCGTGGTTGAGGATGCCGACGGCAACGCCTTCGGTTGGATGATGGTCATCTGGCCGCGGTCGAACACCGTCAATGCCGCCGGTACAGTCGGGTACGCCGTCGATCAGTACCAGACCTGGATGGGTGTCAAGTACGCGGCCTTCGGTCAGTACACCGCCGGTCTCGAGGGTGCGGTCCTGGCCAACTACAACTGCGACGCCGGTCAGGTTCTGCCCGGTCTCGGCATCGGGATGTACAGCGAGTAATTCGCTCTACGATTGTCAATCTCTGGAGGCGGCTCTCGGGCCGCCTCCTTTTTTCCGGGTCGCAGCAGCCCTCGGGCCGCGACCCGGAAAAAGTCCAAGAGATGATTGATCCGGGACGCAAAGGCGCGTATGGTGCCGCGGCGCGGCGGTCGACGCCGCCGGCGAGGGTGACCACGGTCACTCCCCGTCGGGAGATTCTTAAAGTACTGAAAGAATACGACCCTCCAATGGCTTCCGGGTTTGACTGGGGGGGCGGTTGTGGACTACCTTTCGGGGTGGAGGTGCGCATGTATCGCACGAGGAACCAGGTAATGAAAACGACTGTATTTCGCGCCGCGGCGATCGTCGCGCTGGCGCTTGTGGCCGTTTCGCCCGCCGTACCGGCTGCGGCGCAGACTCACTGCACGAGCTGGGTCGACACCCTGCTCGACACCACCAGCAACTGCGTTTCCGAACCCTGGCGGCCGCGCGCCTCCGACGTCGAGACCTTTCACTGGAAGGGCCACGACTACGTGATCATGAACATCGGCAACGAGCTCTCGATCTTCAACATCGACGATCCGACCAACCCGGTCCACACCGCGACCTCGGACTTCGACTTTGGCACCCGCGGCGACTCGGACTACGATCTCATCGATTTCGACGTCTGCGACGACTGCCGCTATGCGGTGCTCTCGCACAAGGTCAAGCGGACCGTTGTCTTCGACCTCGGCGCGGCCGCCACCCCGGATTTCCCGGCCGGCGCATGGGCCTTCTACGACGGGATCGACTCCAAGATCGGGGGCTACGTATTTTCAAAGGGTAGCCAGCAGTACCTCTTTACCGCCGGCCTCCCCGGCGGATGCTCGACCGGTTCGACCCTCTACACCATCAACGGCGTTTCGAGCCTCGGATTCATCGACTGCGTCGAGGTCGGCGGGGCGGAGATGCTGGTCAAGGGGGTGCACCCCTTGGACATCGGCACCGCCTTCTACCTCTTTACGGGCGCCCAGAACGGGGTCGCCGAGGTCTTCCGGGCGGACGGCGCCGGGGCCGCGCTGTCGCTGGTCCACGTCGCGTCGCCGGCCGGGATGTGGGGCCGCCGCTACGAGCTTTCGATCGACCGCAACAACGACCTCCTGGCCTCGGCCAACTTCACGGCCAACGAGATCCAGATCTGGGACGTCGCCAACCCCGCGAGCCCGCAGAGGCTGTGGACCTTCGAGGGGCAGGCGTCCAACGTGTCGTTGCGCTCGCCGAGCGCCAACACCGCATCGACCCTGATGTTCAACGTCAACGGATGGCCGAGCTCGACCCGCACCTTCACGGTCGACACCGCGGGTCCGGTCGAGTTCGAGGCCGAGTACTGGACCGACCCCTCGCTGCCCCACAACGACCTCCCGGTCTGCGCCTTTGCCTCCGGCGGCGCCCTCTCGCCCGACGGTTCGACCGCCTTTATCAGCCGCTACGCCATCCACCAGGTCTTCGACCTTTCGGACTGTCTCGATCCCACGCCGGCGGTGGCGAACCTGGCGATCTCGCCGAGCGAGGCCTTCCCCGGCGACACCGTGACCGTCAGGGACACCACCACCGGCAGGTACGACCGGTGGGCGGTGTGGATCACCCAGGAGCCTGTTGGAACGGTCGTGGCGGGTACCACGACACCCTCCGGCACCAACCCGCATGAAATCAGCCTCCAGATTCCGCAGAACCTGGCCTGGGGCACGGGCTACAAGGCCCACGTCAAGGTCGAGAGCGACGAGCTCCCGCCGGACCTCGCGTTGTTCGAAACCGACATCGTGATCAACCGCGCCCCGGAGGCGACGATCTCGGTCGCGCCGCCGACGGTGGTGGTGGGCGATAGCGTTACCTTGACCGCAACCGCGGAGGGCAACCCGGCCTCGAACCCCTACACCTGGACCATTGATCCTCCCAGCGGGGCGAACTTCTTCCGCGACGGCGCGTCGACGGCGGTCACCCTCGATCAGGCCGGAGTGTGGTCCTTCTACCTCACGGTCGACTACCTGCACTACGCCGCCACCGGCACCTACCAGGCCACCGCAGCAATCACCGGCTTCAACGTCACCTCGGTAGCGGCGGACTTCACGATCACGCCGACCAGCCCGCTCAGCACCCAGCCGATCACCCTCAACGGATCGATTTCCAAGCCGGTGGGCGGAAACCTCAGCTACCAGTGGGCTGTGCAGAGCCTGTATCACGTCTACACCGGCTGCCCGGCCGCTCAGGTGTGCACGATTCCGGCGGAGTCCCTGAGCCCGAACACGGCGTATAGCGTTACTCTGACGGTCACCAATAACGACGACGAGGCCACCAGCCAGAAGACCAGGACGATGTTCGTCAACGACGGCGCGATTGACCCGGCCATCGTTTTCAGCCCGACGAACCCCGCGATCGGGCAGAACGTGGTCTTCACCATCAATGGCGTCGAGGGCGACATCACCAAGGCAACCTGGACCATGGGTGGCAGCGGCTGCGACGGTTTATCCGCAGTCCAGGTCTGCACCCCGACCCCGCCGTGGGTCGACTGCAAGGCGCTGTCCTTCAAGTACGCGTCGGCCGGCAACAAGACGGTCGGACTCGAGGTCGAGATCGGCTCCAACACCTTCACCGCCGACCCGGTGACGCTGACGGTTGCGTCGAGCGGCAGCTGCACCGGCGGCGGTGGTGGGACGTGCGCCTATGAGCTCAATCCGACCACCCGCGTGGTCGCGGCCGAAGGCGCCACGTCGAACTTCGCCGTCAACCAGGTCAGCGGCACCGGGTGCTCGTTTACCGCATCGACCACCTTCCCATGGATCACGGTCCTCTCACCGACCGGGTCCGATTCGGGCAGCGGCACGGTGACCTTCCGGGTTGATGCCAACACCGGCCCGCAGCGCCTCGGCAGCATCGTCGCCGGCGGCAAGAGCTTTACCGTCAACCAGAACGCACCCTGGGTCCCGGCCAACTTCACGATGTCCAACCCGGTGCCCGAGATCGGAGAGTTCGTGACCTTTTCGGTCGACCCGATCCTCGAGGTCACGAGCTGGGACTTTGGCGAGGCCGACTGCAACGGCAACAGCCCGTTCATCAACTGCACCTACCTTCCGGGGGGCGTCTGCAACACCATGCAGTGGGCGTATCCGTCGTCAGGGACCAAGTCGATCACCATGGTGCTGGCGGACGGCCGCACCCAGACCAAGGGGCCGACGGTGCAAACCGTTGGAGAGTGCTGCTTCAAAGACGGTCGTCCCGACGCATCCTTCACGATGAGCGACGATGAGATCTACGCCGGCGAGATCGTTTACTTCACCGACACCTCCGCAAAGTCGGCGCTTCACACAAAGGCCCTGGGCATCGGGTGGACCCCCCCGACTCCTGAGATCGGCGATGACATAACCTTCTCCCTTTCCGGGGTCGAAGGCACCATTACCAAGGCAACCTGGGACTTTGGCGACGCCGGCTGTGACGGCCCATCTTCGGTCGTCTGCGTGCCGGACGGGCTCTGGGTCAACTGCTCGGCGATCACCTTCGCCTATGCCTCCGGTGGCGCGAAACCGGTCAGCGTCACCCTCGATCTCGAGGGGGGCGGAAATGCCAGCGCCGGGCCGGTGACGGTCAACGTGGCCAACACCGGGACCTGCGACGAGGGCGGCGGTGGCGGCTGTCTCTACACGCTGAGCTCGACCTCCGAGGTCTTTCCACCCGAAGGCGGCAGTGGCTCCGTTGACGTCACCACCACCGACGAATGTGCCTGGACCGCGACCACGACCTCGACCTGGTTGACGATCGACTCGGGCGAGGGTCTCGGCTCCGGAATGGTGGCGTTCACGGTCGATGCCAACCCGGGGTTGACTGTCCGGTCAGCGATCGTCAGGGTCGAAGACAAGACCTTCAAGGTGACCCAGACCGCCGATGAGGGTGATACCGCGCCGACCGCCTGGCAATGGACCGTCACCCGCATCGAGAACGAGGAAGGGCTCCCCGTCGAAGAGCAGGCGGGTACGAGCACCGATCAGAACTTCAGCTTCGTCTTCCGGGACCCGGGGCTGTTCCAGGTGAGCCTGATCGCGAGCAACTGTTTCGGCTCCGACGCGAAGGTGGAATACGTCTCGGTCGAGGAGGCGTTGGTCGAGGACTTCGTGGTGGCTGCAGCGGTCAGCCTGCCGGGTCTGAACCTCACCCAGTGGGAGTCGGACTTCCGCTTCTTCAACCCTTGCGACGACCAGCTCGACGTGCGCATCGAGTACCAGCCTGAGGACGTCAACAACGCGGGCGTCGAGCTCATCTTCCGTGAGTTCCAGCTCGAGGCCGGGGAGACCAGGCTGTTCGGTGATATCACCGACGCCATCCCGGGTCTGGTCGGCGAGGAACTCTCGGGATCGGTGCGAATCGAATCATCGAGCGCGAGCGGCTGCAAGGTGCTGTCGGTGTCACGGACATTCAATGACACCCCGAATGGCACCCTCGGCCTCCTGGTACCGGCGCTGCCGGTCAAGAGGGTGGGACGGGACTTCCTCGATCTCACCGGGCTCATCCACAATCAGGACTACCGCACGAATCTGCGTCTCGTGAACTACTCGGACGAGGATGCGTGGGTGTCGCTGGTCGCCTACGATAACGACGGCACCCTGGTCGGCGGACCGAAGAGCGCCAGGGTCAAGGGCCAGAGCACCAAGCAGCTCAGCGCCGTTTCCGAGTGGCTCGGTATTACCCAGGAGCTGGAGGCGTTCACGATTCGAACCACCATCTCCGGCGTTGACGTCGAGGGCTTTGCGACCGTGGTCGACAATATCTCCGGGGACTCGGTCCTCTATCTGTCGTCGTTCCGCGACGAAAACCAGATCTGGGTGGTCGGCGTGGCCAGCCTTGCCGGCCTCAATGACTCCAATTGGCGCACGGATCTCTGGCTCCACAATCCGACCGAAGACATGCTGGCGGGACAGGTCGAGTTCGTGGTCGGCGACAACCCGAACGACGTCTACGGCTTCAACTGGCCGACCCTCGCTCCGCACCAGTCGGACCAGTATCTCGACATCGTTTCGGACCAGCTCGGCCTCGAGGAGGTCTACGGCTACATCGTGCTCACCGGCGCCGACGGCGGGCCCGCGCCGCAGGTCTCGGCGCGGACCTACGACCGCGATCTCGCGGGTGGCACCTACGGGCTCAATATCCACACCTTCGGTGGTGCTGACCTTCTGAGGTTCGGCGAGATCGCCTATATCCCGGGCATCTCCAACTCCGACGATTTATCGGTCGGCTACCGCACCAACGTGGGTGTCCTCAACACGGACCTCGAGGAGTGGGCCGCCCTGAGCTTCACGATGTACGACGTCGACGGCACCCCGGTGGGGTCGCCGTACGAGATGACGATCGCGCCCGGAAAGCTGAAGCAGTTCGACATCTTCAAGAAGTTCGGTCTCGGGAACGTGACCGCGAGCGCTTCGCTCGAGATCGAGATCACCGGCGGCGGTGGGGTGGCGGTCTATGCCACCGAGATCGACAACCGGTCCCAGGACTCGATCTTCATCCCGGCGCTCCGCAAATACATGGGTCTGGCTCGATAAGACGCCGGTAACGGGAGAGCAATTCGGGGGGCGGTCGTCCGCCCCCCGTGGTTTTTCGGCCCCTGGCACGGTGGTTGCTTTATCATCGATGATACCCGTCAAGGTGTGCCACGATGACACCCCGGGAAGGAGAGCTTGATGAAACGTGTCCTGGTCTGCGCAATACTCCCGCTCGTCCTGATGACGCCGTTCGCGGTGGCCGCCGATCCGCCCGAAGCTGCCGAGATCATTTCTCGCGTGATCGACGCCGCCGGCGGCGAGGCCTTCGCCGAGCTCGGCGTCCTCGAGCTCCAGGTCTCCGAAGAGCGCACCAGGAACGACGGCAGCCGGAGCACCGCCAGCTACACGCTGATCGCCGATACCGCCAACCTCAACAACCTGCGGATGGAGTTCCCGGGAGACGTGGTCGTCGCCCGCACGGTGGTCGGCGGCTGGTCGACAAATGCCGGCGTGCCCGACGACCGGCCGCAGACCTCGTCGATGGCTGTCAAGACGCTCAACCAGAACGCATTGACACTCCTCCTTCCGTATAGCCTCGCGATGGAGGGTGTGCGTGGCGAGGAAGTGCGGGAAGGGGTCGTCGACGGCCGCGACGTCTGGGTGATATCGCTCCCCTTCGTCAAGGGCTTCTTCGTGTCGCCGGTGATGACGACTAACTGGATTCTGGTGGTGGCCAAGGACGACTACTCGATCGTTTCCCTCGAGTTTGCCCCGGCGCCCGAGTATCGCGATGTGTCGCCGGTGGGTGTCCGTTACCGGATCCTCAAACAAAAGGAGCTCGGTGGGGCGAAGGTCGCGGAGCAGCTGCTCGCGGTCGGTATCAACTTCGAGTACCAGGAGAGCGGGGCGACGAGGGTGACGAAGATCGAGCCTTCCGTCCGCGGCCGCTGGGATCCGACCCTGTTCCTGAGCCCGCAGCAGATCGAGGCGCTGGAGAAGGATGACTGATCTCGCCCGATCAGAATTTTGAGTTTTTAGTTTTGAGTTTTGAGGTTTGAGTTCCCCCCACACCCCTCATGCCGGAACATGGGTGGGTAGGAACTCGCCGCCGCCAGCGACCAATGGCCGAAAGCGGAGTTCAAAAGGCATACGGACGGCGGCCATCGGCCACCAAAAGACGGGGAGAAGTCAGGGCACCCGCCTGGCCCGCATATCTCACCAGCTTTCTGCTGCGGCCGGCGATGCATCGCACCCAGCGGTGCTTTCTCCGCTCGGGGTGCTCAACGTACTGCTGAGTACGTCTCCGCGCCCCTCGAGTCGAAAACCCCACTGGGCACGGCGCCTCGCCGTCCTCGCGACGAAACCCGGTGAGATATGCGGGCTGGCGCCCAAAACTAAAAACTCAAAACTAAAAACTCAAAACTGCGATTCATGACGCGCCGCGTGTGGAAAGTACGGCCGGGATGGTCTGCAGCATGATCTTGAGGTCGAGCCACAGCGACCAGTTGTCGATGTAGGCGAGATCGAGCGCGATCCAGCGGTTGAAGTCGTCGAGATCGGCGCGGCCGGATACCTGCCACAAACCGGTGATCCCGGGCTTCATGGACAGCCGCCGCCGTTGCCAGCGTTCATACTGTGCCACCTCATCCGGGATCGGCGGCCGCGGTCCGACCAACGACATGTCCCCCTTGAGGACATTGTAGAGCTGCGGCAGCTCGTCGAGCGAGAGTCGCCGCAACAGGCGACCCACCGGCGTCACCCTGGGGTCGCGGCGGGCCTTGAAGGCGGGTCCCTCGACCTCGTTGAGGTGGGCCACTTCGTCGAGGCGGCGGTCCGAACCCTGGTACATGGTCCGGAACTTGTGGAGCGTGAAGCGGCGGCCGTTGACGCCGAGCCGTTCCTGCGAATAGAGCACCGGTCCGTGCGATCCGAGCTTGATCGCGAGGGCAATAACGGGCAGCAACGGCACCGTCAACGTGAGGCCGATGGCGGCGGCGAGGATGTCCTGCAGACGCTTGAGAAAAATCGGGAAGGGAGCGCCGGGCGTACTGGTGAAGGTGAGCAGCGGGATCCCTTCGAGCTCCTCGAGGACCACCCGCGCCTTCATGTGTGGAAAATAGAGGGCCACGCGGGCGCGGATGCCGAGCTCGGAGCAGAGGAGAAAACTGTCTTCGAACTCGTCGAGCTGGCGCCTCGCAAGGACGAAGAAGACCTCGTCGACGACCTCGTCCTGGAGAATGCGAGGGAGATTATCGGCGTTGCCGAGCACCGGGACCCCCCCGACGTTTTCGGGATGCGCGCCGTTCGGGGCCACGAAGCCGATCAGCTTGAGTCCCCAGTGGGGATGGGCCGAGATGATCTGTGCCACTTCTTCGGCGCGCGGATTGATGCCGACGATGAGCAGGCTTCGGTAGTTGTAGCCGCGACTACGGACCCGTCGCGCGGCGAGGCGCAGGATCAGCTTTTCGCCGACCAGAAAAACGAGGTCGAGGGTCGCAAACAGGATCAGGAACGGCCGAGACACGAAGTCGAGCCGCAGCAGCCATCCCGCGGCCGCCAGGGCGAGGGTGCCGGCTCCGACCACCTGGACCACCTGCCAGACCTCGGAGGCCAGGGCCACCGTGCGCCGCGAAGTGTAGGTCTCCCGGTTGACCAGCAGGACCGTCCAGATCGCGAGGACCAGCGGCAGCAGTCCCAGGTAGCGCGACAAGGGGTAGAGCTCGGTCGGAAAGACCGAGGGCGCGAGCTGTGGCGCGACATGAGAGCGCAGCCACCATGCGAGCAGGAACGCCAGGGTCGTGGCGGCAAGATCCGCGGTCCACACCCAGTAGGCGATGACCTTCGCCCGCTCCTTCAGCACATTCCCTCCAGCAACCTTTCGTAGGCGTCGGCGACGTTTGACCAGAGATAGGACTCGTCGACGCGTCTGCGTGAGCGTCGACTCATCTCGGCCAAATGTTCGCCGTTCTCGAGCACTCGCGAGAGAACAATCTCGAGCGCGTCGTTGCCGTCAAAGCGGAATCTCAGCCCGGCGTCGCCCGCGACCTCGCGGTTCTCGGGAGTGTCATAGTACAGCACCGGACGGCCGGCGCCCATGGCTTCGACCAGGGCGGGATGGGTGCCGCCGACCTCGGTAGCGTGAACATAGGCCAGGCAGTGGAAGAGCAGCTGCCGGTAGCCCTCGCCATAGATGGCTCCGGGCAGGAGCACGCGGTCGTCGGCCAGCTCGGCGACCCGGCGGGTGAGCCCGGGCGCGTAGGGCGCGCCGCCGACCATCACCAGCGGGCGGGTGCCGGAGACCCGTGCGTAGGCTTCGACCACCCGGTCGGGGTTGTTCTCGGGCTCGAATCGTGAAACGTAGAGCAGGTAGTTCCCTGGCTCGACCCCGAGGCGGTCGAGAGTGGAAATTCCTTCGGGGGCCTCGAGATCGCCACCGTAGACGATCATCTGCGAGCTCGCGCCGTAGGCCCGCCGGTAGTACCGGCGGATCACCTCGGCGTCGGTGACGAGGACGTTTGGCAGCCGGGCCGCGAGGCGCTCACAGAGACGGTAGTAGCTGCGGCCGGCGGCGCCCCACTTGCGCCGCTTGCGCTCGAGCCCATCGACGTTGAGGGCGACGGGAATGCCCGCCAGCTGCAGGATGCGGACAAACGGCGCATTGGCCGCGTTGCACATCAAGGCCGCGTCGAAACCTCGGCGCGAGGCGTGGAAGGCCGCCACGAGGGTGTGGGAGACCGTTTCCAGGTGTTTGCTCCGAAGCGACGGCAGCACGACCAGCCGCATGCCCTTGTACTCGCCGAGCGCCGGGTCGACGAAACCGCGCCGGCCGTAGACCGTGACGTCGTGGCCGCGCGCGGCCAGACGGCGTCCCAGCTCCTCGGCAAAGGTCTCGAAGCCGCCGTAGTTCGCGGGCACCCCTCGGGTGCCGATGATCGCCAGCTTCACGGGACCTCGACCTCCAGTACGCGCCCTTTTCTACGGAACCACGAACCGATCTGTCGGGCGGAGGCCGTCCGCCGGTCGAGGACCCAGCGGCGTCGTCTGGAGGCGTCGGTGCGGAGGCGCCAGACATCGGCCAGGGCCGCAAGCGAGCTGCGCTCCACCGTCAGACAGGCCGCCAAAACCATCAGATCGCGCACCAGCCACGACGGGAAGCAGCGCAGGTGCCAGCCGAGATCGGCGCAATGCCAGCGCAGGAGGAAGCGGTTGCGGACCGAGTGGCGGTTGATCGTCTCGTGGTCACGGCGCCCGGTCTCGGGTCGGAATCCGCGCCGGTGGACGGCGACTGCGGACGGTACGTAGAGGCACCGCCAACCGCGCAGCTGCAGCCGCCAGGCGAGCTCCGCATCTTCCCGGTACGCGAAAAAGGTCTCGGCGAACACCTCGGTGCCGTCGTAGGCGACATCTTGGAGCGCCTCTCGCCGCAACAGGAGCGCGGCGGCGGTGCCTCCGAAAACCCAGGCCATGCGGTCGTGGGAGCCGTCATCGGCGGTGCCGGCGGCGCGGTCGAGATGTCGTCCCGAGCGGGTGACGATCATCCCCGCCGCGTCGACCACCGATTGCGGCTCGAGAGCAGCTCCTTCGGCGCGCACCAGCTTGGGGCTGAGAGCGCCGACCCGTCCCGACGCGGGTTGGCGCGCCAGTGCCTCGAAGAGGCGGCGCACGAGATCGGGCCGCGGCGCGCAGTCCGGGTTGAGGAGCAGGATCCACGGTGTCGATGTTTCCCTGATGCCGCGGTTGGCGGCGGCGGCGAAACCGGTGTTGTGGTTTTCGCGAACTATCATCGACGTGAGCGCGCGGGAATGGGCGGCGGCGACATCGGCCGAGCCGTCGGAAGAGGCGTTGTCCACGACCACCACCCGCACCGGCCCAGGCTCGAGCCGTGCGACCGCCCCGAGACAGGCGGCGAGGGTGTCGGCGTGGTCATGGGTCACGATGACAACGGCGTATGGATCCGTCTCGATCACGCCGTCATCTTGGCACACGCCGGGGTGAGGCACCAGCAGGCGCTCGCTGGCCGGGATGTACAATGGCCCGCAGTCATGCAAGGCCCAGACAGTGTTTTGGAGATACTGATCCCGGTTCTGATCCTGCTGCCGGGATACTCGCTGCTCCCCCGAGGCTATCCGCAACGTCTCCGCCTTCCTTTCGTGATCTTCACGAGCGTGGTCGTGAGTTCGGTGATCGGTCTCGCCCTCATGGTGGTGGGGCACTTCAACGTGCCGTTGCTCGCGGCGCTCGAGGCGCCACTCCTCCTGATCCGGGTTCGCTCCCGCCATTGGCCAGGTCTCGGGCTCAAGGACCATCTCGCGGTCGTCTTCTTGCTGGCTCTCGTGATCACATTTGGGGTGCTGACAGCGGGCGAGCCTTTCGACGCCAACGGCGACGCCGGGGTCTACACTCTGTCGGCCCTCCACCTTTCCGAAACCGGGCGCTGGACCTGGGCCCTCGACGAAGTGGTCCCGGTGGATGTTTCCGAAGAATTGGTCGTGTACGAGCCGCCCTACGTCAGACCGTGGCGGGAGGTGGCGCCCGGGTTTGTCGTGCGCGGGCAAAGGGTCGTGCCCCAGTTTTTCCCGCTCTTTCCGATGTGGGGCGCGGTTTTCGGTGACTGGCTCGGGATACGCGGCGTACTGGCGGCGAACCTCCTGGGCGCACTGATGATGTTGCTCGGGTGCGACGCGCTTTTCCGCCTCCTGGTGGGTCGTATCTGGCGGTTTGCCGGGCTGGCGGCAATCCTTCTCAACCCCGTCTTCCTGGTCTTTCTCAAGTACCCGAGCGCCGAGGTCTTTCTTGCCGGCATTCTGGCGGGTTGGCTTTTCTGGATGGTGCTCTTCCTGCGCAGACCGACGGCTCGGACGGCGGTGTTGCCGGCGGCCCTGCTCGCGCTGGCGATTCTCGTCAAATTCTTTGCCTGGGCGGTGGCCGGGGCGGTCATTATCGTCCTGGTTCTCCTCCCCCGACGCCACCTCGGGGCGGCGATGGTCTTTCCGGCCCTGCTGATGCCGGCAGCCGTCCTCGACCTATGGCTGGCCGCGCCCCACCTCGAAAACCATCTCGGCCAGCTCATGATCCTGTCCGGTTTCAAGCTCGTCGGGATCGGATGCGGAGGGATCCTGCTTCTCCGCGTGGGGTGGTCGAAAGTGGCCAGGATGGCGCCCGTCGCGCTCGGCGCGCTCTACCTCGCCGCCCTCGTGTTCCTCTGGACGTCCGCCGCAGCGAGCCACCTGCGAGACTACGCGACGCTGAGCGGGCGCCTGGTGGTCTGGGGCGCTGCGGCCGGGCTGTTCTGGTACGTGTGGCGACGGCGCGACACCTGGCTCGTCTTCCCAGCCTTCGCGTTTGCCCTCCTCAGCCTGTATCTCTTCCTCGGCAGCGGCGATTCACCGTACTATCCCTTCGCCGCACGACGCTATCTCCCGGTGACCGTGCCGCTCGGCGCGCTCTTTCTGGCGTATTTCGCTCGCGGGTCGGCGCGAACCCTCCGCCGGTTGTTGCCGGCGGCTCGGCTGGCCGCGGCCCCGATTGCGGTCCTGTTTCTGGCGGTGGCGCTTCTCCCGGCCCTGTGGATCCAACGCTCGGCGGTAATCGTGCGTCAGGGCGCAGGCTTCCTCGACACCTTGGACGTGCTCGACCACGTGATTCCGCCAGGGAAGATGGTGCTGGCCACGGGGCAGGCGTGGCGGTACAGCCCGTATCTTCTTCTCGGCGGTAAGACGGTGTTCTCGCTCGACCTGCGGTCGCCGGACGCGCTGACCAGGATCGGAGAGTTGGTCGAGCGACACCCCGGCACTCTGGTGCTGACAGACGAACGCCGCGAAAACGGTGTCGTGAAGACCGTCGAAGAAACCCGGCCGAGCATCAGGATCACGAACGCCCCGCCGCTATCTGCCGCTCCGCCGCGAGGCTCGACTTTCCGACTCTTCACGGTCGAGCGGAGGGACAAAGCGGCGCCGGGCCGGATCGATATCGGGACCGACGATCAATTGCTGGTGGCGGGTTGTTACGCTCCGGCGCAGGCGGATGGGCGAAGCTTCCGCTGGACCGGCCCTCGAGCCAGGATCCTGGCCGGGCCCGGCAGCCAGGCCCGCTTTGTATGGAAAGCGGGCGGGAACCCACAGATACCGTTGCCGGTCAGCGTCTTTGTCCGCGGCATTCATGTCGGTGACGCGCGGCTGGAGAAGGATTGGCAGACGAGCCGCTGGTTCGACTTCCCGGCGGGCGAGGGCCCGACGCTGATCGAGATCCGAACGCCGACCTTTCAGCCCGCCCTTCTCGGCCGCGGGCACGACCGCCGACACCTCGGTCTCTGCATCGATAGCGTCGAGACCCGGTGAGATACGCGGGCCATACGATCGCCTCGAGCCCGTAAATCTCATTGCCTCGCTACGCGACGTGGTGAGAAACACTGGTCAGAACCGCACGATAGCTCCGCCTCTCGGCGGGCCTGAGGAGCATCCGGAGCGCGAGGCTGACCCGCAGTCCTTGACGGATGAGGCGAAGGCTCGCGCGGTGGTGGAGGGACGCGTAGCGGAGGAGGTTGCGGTAGTAGGCCTCGAGGAATGCCGTCCGGCCAAGGGCGGAGACGCTCGATCCACGGGCGTGGTGAAAACGGGCCCTGGGTTCGACCACAAAGCCCTTGTCGGCTGGAAAACCAGCTTCCCGCAACCTCTCATCGAGCCTGGCGCAGAAGTCAACGTCCTCCCACCACGCGGGCGCAAACATCGGATCGAGGCCGCCGAGGGCATCCCAGACGCTGCGCCGGACCATCCACGCGGCCGCCGCTGGCTGGGCGACGGAGGCCACCGCGGCCGGCGGCGAGGCGAAGGCGGGCGCGCCCGGCAGGCCACAGGCCAGCCGCGCTGTCGTCGGCAGATTGCGGAGCTGCCAGCGATGCTGGGAGCTTCCATCCATATCCCCGAGCAGCGGCACCGCACCGGCGGCGCGCGGTCGACCGTCGAGCAGCGCGGCCAGGGTCTCGATCGCCCCCGGTTGGACCTCGATGTCCGGGTTGAGAAGAAGCAGCAGAGGCTCCGAGCCCTGACCGGCGCCGCAATCGGCGGCGTGGGCGAATCCGTGGTTGTCGGCAAGCGCGATCACCCGGAGTTCACGAAACTCCGCCGCCAGTCGTTCGGCGCCGCCGTCCCCAGAGCCCGAATCGACGAGCACCACGCTGCCGAGCCGCGGCCCACCGTCGTTGAGCAGAGACTTGAGACAGCGACGGACCTCGTCACCGCCGCGCCAGCGAACCACCACGGCACCGACGAGGTTCACGAAAACTCTCTCGGGACATGGTCGAGACGTGGGCCCGGCGAAGGCCTCCGCCAACCGGCCACGAGCAGTGCGGGGAGGGTCGCAGCCACCGCGGCTGCGACGATCGGCGCCCGCAGGTTATTCGGAGACATCCGGGCGACGGCGCGCAGCTCACCCCAGAACGTGCGCGGCGCGATCTTGAGGGTTGACCAGGGCTTCAGGTTTCCGGCCAGAACCCGCCAGGGGTTGGCGAGCAGCCACCACGGATGGCGCCAACCAAGGGCTGAACCTGACGCTGATCCCTGGTGACGGCACGGCGCTCCGGGGACCCAGCGTGATTTCCAACCCAGGCGATGGAGACGGAGCCCGAGATCGACGTCCTCGTGATAGCTGTCGAATCCGGGATCGAAGATGTTGCCATCGTTCAAGGCCGCCTGCTCGATCGCCGCGACTCGATAGAGGGCCGCGGTTGCGGACACCGCGACCAGCGGTCTCGCGTCGCGGGGTTCGGGATGGGCGTCTCTGCCGCGGTCGACCTGGACCGCCAGTCCCCGACCGTTGACGGCAATGCCTCTCCCGTCAACCCTCTCGCCCGAACCGTCGGTGACCGTGCCTTGCACGGCCGCCAATCCCGGGTCGGTCTCGAGCGAGGCCACGAGGGCGCCGAGCCAGCCCGGTTCGGGGCTCGCGTCGTCGTTGAGCAGGGCGACGGCCTCGAGGTCTTCCGGCAGTCGCCGAAGACCGGCGTTGACGGCGGCGGCGAAACCCAGCCGCCGACGGTTGCGCACCACCTCAAATCGCTCGACGCCGGGCGGCGCGTCGGCTCCGGCCGACAGTACGAGGACCCGCAGGTCGGGCGCAGGATCGAGGTCGATGACCGCCTCGAGGCAGGCTTCGAGGTGGGGCGCTCCCAGCGAGGGAATCACGATGGCGGTGTGCATCGGGATCAGTATAGCGAGGGGCTGGCCCGCACACCCACCAACGACGTTACACGTTGGAACGTTAGAACGTTGAAACGTTGCTGCCCGCCTACCCGGGAGAGGCAGAGGGGAAAAGGGGAAAAGGGGAAAAGGGGAAAAGGGGACCACCCACCCCTACATTGAGCCGTTGGTACGATCCGTTGAAACGGCGGTCTGTCGCTGTACCTGCTGACCGAGACTACCAACCCTCGATCTTTCAAATTCCGGATGAGCCAAACGTTTCGACGTTTCCACCCACCCACCCCCGCATTTGAACGTTTCAACGTTTAACGTTCTAACGTTCTAACGATTGAATATTCGAGGCGACGCTACAATGGCGCCATGGCGATGCGACTTGCCCTGGACGGGCGCAAGCTCACCGACTTCGGGATCGGGACCTATCTTCGCGCCCTGCTGCGGGGACTCGACGCGCGTCCCGACCTCGAGTTGACGGTCATCGCGCGAGCAGGTCACGAGGACCGGGTGGCCGAGCTCGCGCCGAGCGCGCGCGTGATCACCACGAAAGCCCGCGGCTATAGCCTGACCGAGCACATCCAGCTGCCGGCCGCGCTGTGGCGCGAACCTCTCGACCTGGTTCATTTTCCGCACTATGTTGCGCCGCATCTGGTGCCGCGCCCGATGGTTGTCACCGTACACGACCTGATCCAGCTGTTCTATCCACCCCGGGAACGGCCCCACCTCGCCCGTTTCTACCTCCGGTTGATGATCCGTTCCGCGCTGCGACGGGCGCGACGGGTGATCACGGTTTCGCGCACGTCGCGGCGCGACCTCATCAATCTCTTCGCCGCCGATCCCGAAAGGCTGATGGTGGTCGCCAACGGCGTTGATCCGGTTCTCGCCTTGCGCCCCGCCAAGGAGGAGCTCGAAGAGCTCAAGGCCCACTATGGCCTCAAGACACCGTTGATCCTCGTGGTGGCGAACGACAAGCCGCACAAAAACCTTGACATGGTGCTGCGTGCCTACCACCAGGCGGTGCGCCAGCACCGGGTTCCGGGTCAGCTGGTGTTCCTCGGTGGCGCCGAGGCCGGCGGCCGGCTCGGAGCTCGCGCCGAGGCTCTAGGACTCGGGAAGCGCGTGCGGCTCCTGGGGAGAGTCCCCCGAGCCCACCTGCACGCGATGTACCACATGTCGGCGGTGCTGATTCACGTTTCGCTTTACGAGGGCTTTGGTCTGCCGGTGTTGGAGGCCATGTGCGCCGGGCTGCCGGTGATCACATCGAACCTCGGCGCCATGCGGGAACTCGGTGACGGCGCCGCGCGACTGGTCAATCCGCTCGAGGTGGACGAGGTGGCGGAGGCCATCGAACGGGTGCTGGTCGACGATCCCCTGCGCCGCCGCATGATCGAATCCGGGCGCCGCCGGGCCGAGAATCTCAGCTGGGAACGCATGGTGGAGGAGACGGTGGCTGTCTACCGGTTGGCCATAGGGGAGGTCTGAGTGCGGGTCGCTTTGGTGCACGACTGGTTGACCGGCATGCGTGGTGGCGAATGGGTGCTCTACGACATCGCGCGGATGTTTCCGGATGCGCCCATTTATACCCTGGTCCACCGCACGGGCAGCGTGGCGCCGCTCCTCGAGGAGCACTCGATCCGCACATCGTGGTTGCAGTTTCCCTCGTTCGGCGGCCGTCGGTGGCGCCACCTGTTGCCGCTGATGCCGGCGGCGGTGGAGTCGTTTTCCTTCCCGGACACCGAGCTCGTGATCTCCACCTCGCACGCGGTTGCAAAAGGTGTGATTCCACCGCCGGGAGCCTATCACCTGAGCTACGTTCACACGCCCATGCGCTACGTCTGGGACCAACGCAACCAGTATCTCGATCCTCTCCCCCGGTTGCTGCGGCCGGTGGTGGAAATGCGGTTTGCGCGGCTTCGGCAGTGGGACATGGTGTCCTCCGCCCGGGTGGACCGCCTGGTTGCAAATTCGCGTCTCGTGGCCTGGAGGATCAAGCACTACTGGAATCGCAGTGCGGAGGTCATCCCTCCACCGGTGGCCACCGAGTACTTTACCCCGGGAGGTGAGAGAGGGGATCATCTATTGACGGTCGCGGCCCTGGTTCCGTACAAGAGGGTGGAGGTCGCGATTGCCGTCGCCCGAAAGCTCGGCCGAACGCTGGAGATCATTGGTACCGGTCCGAGGATGCGGGCTCTGCGTCGTCTCGGCGGCCCCGATGTCCGGTTTCTCGGCTGGTTGGATCGCGACCAGCTTCGGGACGCCTACCGTCGGGCGGCGGCATTGCTGGTTCCCAACGTCGAAGACTTCGGCATGGTCTCGGTGGAAGCGCTGGCGTGTGGGACCCCGGTGGTCGGGCTGGCCCATTCCGGCACGGCAGACATCGTCCGCGCGGGCGTTGAAGGCGAGCTGGCCGACGAGTCGACGACCGACGCCCTGGTGGATGCCGCGGCCCGAGTCCTCGACCGCCGCTGGGATGAGGCCCAACTCCGCTGCCGCGCCGACCTTTTCTCGCGGGAGCAATTCCGTACCCGTTTCGGTTTTCTGCTGGATCGTCTGGGTTTTGGAAAGGCGCGACAGTGATTGAACGGCGCCGACAGATTCAAGTCCTGCTGCAGCTGATCGGCGATGTCATCGCGACCGGCGCGGCGGTCTTCATCGCCTACTGGCTGCGGTTCGTGGTCGAGATCCACCCGGTGACCAAAGGTCTGCCGCCACTGCCCATGTACCTGCGCCTGATCCCGGTGGTCGTCATCCTGTATCCGGTCGTTTTCTACTTCCAGGGTTTGTATCAGCGGCGAAGGATCCGCTCCCGGGTTGACGAATCGATGAGGGTGGCAGTGGCGGTTCTGTTGGCGACCGTCATTCTGACCGCCGGCCTGACCTTCTACCGCCCACCGAACTTCACCTACTCGCGGCTCTTCCTGGCGATCTTTGCGGGTGTGGACACGGTTCTGGTGAGCTTCATGCGCTGGGCCGTCGGTGCCGCCCTGGCGAGGATCCGGCGCTCGGGAGGCAATCTTCAGCGGGTCCTGGTGATCGGCGCCGGAGACCTGGGGAGGCAGGTTGTCGATCGACTCAACGCGCACAAGGAGTACGGGTTCACAGTTGTGGGCTTTCTCGATGACGACCCCGGCAGACAACAACGCGATTTTCTGGGCGTGCCGGTCCTCGGGACTTCCGCCGACCTCGAGCGTGTGGTGGCGGCGGAAAGGGTCGATCAGGTGATGATCGCCCTGCCGTTGGCCGCCCACTACCGAACGGTGCAGCTCGTGCGACGGGCAGGACAATTGCTGATCGATATCAAGGTGGTCCCGGACGTGCTCCAGTATTACGTCATGCGCGCCGGAATTGAAGACCTCGACGGTCTGCCGTTGATCAATCTCACCCAGATCCCGCTTCAAGGGTGGAATCAAATCGTCAAACGCGCCTTCGACATCGCCGGGTCCACGGTGTTGCTCGTCGCCACGTCGTGGGTTTTCCCGATCATCGCCTGGCTCATCAAACGCGAGGACGGTGGCCCGGTATTTTTCTCGCAGGTGCGAACGGGCATGGATGGCCGTTCGTTCCGGCTCTACAAATTCCGCTCGATGCGCGTCGACGCCGAGTGTGACGGTGAGGCGCACTGGACGCGGACCAATGATCCGAGGGTCACCCGCGTCGGTGAAATCCTTCGCCGGACTTATCTTGACGAGCTGCCCCAGCTTTTCAACGTCTTCCGCGGCGACATGTCCCTGGTCGGACCGCGCCCCGAGCAGCCCAGGTTCGTGGAACGGTTCCGCAGCCGGTACCCGGCTTACAACGTCCGTCACCGCGTGCGCTCCGGGATTACCGGCTGGGCTCAGGTCAACGGCCTGCGCGGCGACACCTCGATCCGCCAGCGAGTGGTCCACGATCTGTACTACATCGAAAACTGGAGCCTCGGTCTCGACATCAAGATCTTGTGGCGGACGCTCCGGATCGCGTTGCAGGAAGCACGGGCCTGACGCCGCGAATTCTTAGTTCTTGATTCTTAATTCTCAATTCTCAATTCCCACCCGCCCTCCCATATGTCAGGGGTGGGCGGGGGAATTCAAAATTGAGAATTGAGAATTGAGAATTCCGATTCATGCCCTGAACTCGTCCGTGCCCTCGGTGGGGAGGCCGGCTGCATCGCGCAGGACCTGGGCCGTCGCCGCAGCCGCTGTGTCCCAGGAAAACTTTCGCGCGCGGTCGCGGCCGAGCGCCACCAACCGGCGGCGATGGTCGGGATCTCTGAGAAGGGCGGCGGTCGCTGAGGCGATGCTGTGCGGGCTCGCCGGGTCGACGTAGACGGCGGCCGGGCCGGCGATTTCGGGCATCGAAGAGGTGCCGGATGTAATGACCGGCGTGCCACAGGCCATGCCCTCGACCAGGGGAAGGCCAAAGCCCTCGAGCCACGACGGGAAGAGCAATGCGTCGGCTCCCCGGTAGAGGGTGGCGAGGCGGGGGCGGTCGACATAGTCCAGATGGCGGATGCGGTCGCGAACGGGAGACGCCGCGAGCTCGTTCCGGATGTCGTCCGTGTTCCAGCCCCATTGACCAACGAGCAGCAGCTCACCCTGATAGCCCCATTCCACCAGCAGGCGGAACGCCCGTAGGACGCCGACCACGTTTTTTCGTGGTTCGAGGGTGGAAACAAAGATCAGATAGGGGCCGGGAAAATCCTCGGGCTTTTCGGCGCCGGCGGCGTCGGCAAAACCCGGGTCCACCCCCTCGTGAATCGTTCTCACGGTCCGGGGTTCCACCTCGAGCCGGTCCACGAGGTCGCCGGCCGTGGCGGCGGACACGGCGATCAATCGATCAGCGTGATACAGAGTGCGCGGTAGGTGCCGCTGGAGACCTGCGAGCGTCTCCCGGGCAACCGTGCGGGGCATGGCTACGAAGGCGAGATCGTGAACCGTCGCAACCTGGGCCAGCCCGAAAGGCTCCTGATCGCCGTGGAGGAAGAAGTTTGGGGCGAAGAGGACCTGGTTGCCGTCGAGGATTCGCAGCAGGGGCTCGACCAGCGTGCGCAGGACCCAAAGAACCGGTCGTGCGGGAAGCAGGAATCCGGCAGGGATCTGGTGGACGCGCAGCCGCATGCTGCGGCTGCCCGGGTTGTCCGGCGGGGCGGGATCGTCCGGCGCGAGAAAGGTCCGGGCGTAGAGGTTGTAGTGGAGCCCGTCATTGCGTCGGTCGAGGGCGGTCAGCAGATTCCACTCATACCAGCCGACACCGGTCATGCGTTCGAGGAACGGATACACATCGACCCCGACCGCCGCCACCGCTTCGTTGTGTACAACCCGGGCCTGGAAACGGCGCCAGCGCGCGCGGAGGGTTCCGAACGCGTCGCGGGCGACGGCGCTGAAAAACCGGATCGTGGCCGTGAGCCGGTGGAACATGACAGTGCATGATAACTCAGCACGGGCTTTCAGATTGACATCGGGCACGGAGACGGAGACGTAAACGGGCACGCGGAAGCGGGTTAGGATGGGCGGGATGAAAGTCGGGGTCATTGCCGCCGAAATGGAGGGTCGGGCGACCGGCGTCGGACGCTATCTGGAAGGGCTTCTCGACGGTCTCGGCCAGTGGGACCACGGCATCGAGTGGCACCTGTTCTTTCAGGGGGAACCGCCGCCAGGCTTGGGTGGCGACGACGGCGCTTTCCGCGTCCACGCCTCGGGGCACCGCGGCGGCCGGGTGTTCTGGGAGCAGATAACGGTATCCAGAGAGCTGGCGGCGCTCGACCTCGATATCGTCTTTGGCCCCGCCTACACCTTGCCCTTCAGCCTCCGTTCCCCGGCTGTGGTCACGATGCACGATCTCAGCTTCGAGATCCTGCCTGAGGAGTTCGGCCCGCGCGAACGCTGGCGTCGTCGATTCCTCGCTCGCCGCGCGGCGCGGGTCGCGCAACTCGTTCTCACCGACACCCGATTTGTGGCCGACCTGGTCGCTGACCGTTACCGGCTGCCGGCTGAGCGTCTGGCGGTGGTGCCGCTCGGCGTCGACAGCCGGAGATTCTCCCCGCTCGGTGAGGACGGCGATCGAAGGGTGCTGGAAGCTCTCGGTGTGCGGTCACCGTATTTGCTGTGGGTGGGCACGGTGCTCGAGCGGCGGATGCCGCGCGAGGTCCTCGAGGCATTTGCCGATCTCCGAAGCGACCGGCCGAATCTGCAGTTGGTGATCGCGGGCGCCGATCGGATGCGCCGCAGCGGTTCGTTGACGACCTGGGTTCGGGAGCTCGGGCTGGAAACGGCGGTGCGGCTGCTGGGTTGGGTGGAGGAGTCGAGCCTGGCGCCGCTTTACCGCGCGGCGGAACTGGGAATCTACATCTCAGATCACGAGGGATTCGGGATCCCGCCGCTCGAGTGCCTCTCGTGCGGCACGCCTGTGGTCGTCAGCGCCGGTCTCGGGCTCGACGACGCGTGGCCCGACTACCCGTATCGGGTCCACGGTCGTGGCGGCGCCGCGATCGCCGCCGTCGCCCGCGAGATCTTGACCGATGAGGTTCGCGCGGCGGAGGTGGCGGCGCGAGCCGGTGAGGTGGTCGGGAGTCTCAGCTGGGAGACGAGCTCGCGACTGCTGGTGGCCGAGCTCGAGAGGGTGGTGTTGCGATGATCTCCGCGATCATCGTCAACCACGACAGCGAAGACCGCCTCCCGCGGTGTCTGGAGAGCCTGGAAGGGCGGGGAATTGAAATCCTGCTGGTCGACAATGCGTCACGCGACGGCTCGCTCGATCTCGTTCACCGGCGGTTTCCGGAGGTGACCGTGCTGGCCCAGGAGCGGAACCTGGGTTTTGCCGCCGCCAACAACCTGGCCGCAGCGAAGGCGCGCGGCGAGGCGCTGTTGCTGCTCAATGCCGATGCCTGGCTCGAAGCGGATTCGCTCGAACGGCTGGCCGCCCGCCTTGACGGCAGCGCCGACGTCGGTCTGGTGGCACCCCGTCTGTGCTATCCCGACGGTCGTCGACAGTTCGCGTGGTCGCCGGCGCGCGGGGTGGTGGGCGAGGCGCTGCAACGCCTGCGAAACCCGTTTGAAGCCCGACCTTGGGCGCACGGCGCACCGGCACGGGCGGTGTCACGGCTGGCGGGGCGGATCTGGTTCACCGCCGCCTGTGTAATGGTGAGAGCCGAGGCATTCCGGGCGATTGGCGGCTTCGACGAAGGTTATTTCATGTACTTCGAGGACGTCGATTTTTGCATGCGCCTGGAGGCTGCCGGCTGGCGGCTCGTTCAGGAGCCCCGGGCGGTGGTGGTGCACGCGGGTGGGTTCGCGACCCGGTTCGGCGTCAATGAAATCTACCGGCCCTCACAGCTTCGTTACTACCGGCAACACCGGCCCGGGTGGGAGGCGCGGTATGTCGAGCGTCGTCTCCGGCGGCGGCATGGTGACGCCGCGGTCGAGCGTTGGCTCGCCACGGAGGACGGTCGATGAACGCGCTGGTGGTGGTGGTGGTCGTGGCGCTTCTGGTCGCCGGCGCAGCCGCGGCCCGAAAGCTGGTGCGGCGCGCACGGCGGTTGCGATCGATCCGTCAGGCCGAGGGGATGATCGACGGGGCGGTCGCCGACGGAAGACTCGGCACCGCGACCGGTGAGGCCGTGCTACAGCATCTCGAAGGCCTGCGACGCTCCTGCGCCGACGATGAGGAGGACTGAGCCGTGCGGCTCGGCATCGATGCGGGACGGGCACTTCACGGACGGGGCGGCGTCGCCAGCTCGACCCGCGAGCTGATCCGCGCCTTCATGACTCTCGCCCCCGAGGACGAGATTGTGCTCTTCGACCTTGACCGCGGAGCGACCGATCGGCGTTTGTTCGAACGGGCCATCGGGCCGCTGGCCGACCGGGCACGGACGGCGCCGGCGACCCGGAGCGAGCTCCAGTTGCTGGACCTCTTCCACGCTCCCGGCTTTCGCATGCCGCCCGCCGGATCGCCCGATCACGTATTTACACTCCACGATTTGACGGTGATCAGTCATCCCCGGTGCCACCTCCTCGACAATCGGGTCCGGACCCTGACTTCGATCGCCGAGGCGCTGGCCAGAGGTGCGACCCTGCTCGCGGTGTCAAGGGCGACGCGTGACGAGGCGGCGCGGCTGCTGGCATTGCCCGCCGAGACCCTGGAGGTGGTGCCGCCGATTGTCAATCCGATCTTTTCAGCCGTGGCCGACCGGGCCGAAGACGGATCGAGAGTTCGGCGGTTGGGGGTCGAGGAGGCCTACGTGCTGGCGGTCGCCAGCCTCGAGCCGCGCAAGAATCTGGGCAGGTTGCTCGATGCCTGGGACTCACTCGACGATACCGCCATCGGCGGTCACAGCCTGGTCGTCGTGACCGCCGATGGCTGGCGGCAGGGCTCGGTGGTGCGGCGGTTACGGGCGATGGCGGGCGACGGCGGGTTGGTCCAGATCGGCGGGATCGGCGATGCCGACCTGGCCGCGCTCTACCGCAGGGCAACCGCCTTTGTTTTTCCGTCATTGGCGGAGGGCTTCGGTCTGCCTCTGGTCGAGGCGATGGCCTGCGGCACCCCGGTCGTGACGTCGCGGGTGTCCTCGATGCCGGAGGTGACGGGGGATGCGGCGCTGCTGGTCGATCCGGAGGACGCCGACGACATCGCCTCCGCCGTCGCCCGGCTGATCCACGACCGCGATCTCCGCCGGCGCCTCCGCGAGCTCGGCATCGAACGGGCGGAACGGTATCGCGCGGCGGCCGTCATTCCCAGGCTTCTCGAAGTGTATCGTCGCACCGCCAGGAGGCGTTGAAACGTCAGAACGTTCAAACGTTTAACGTTTAACGTATCCGGAGGTGCTGCTAGGATGGCGCCATGTCTGAGATCGTGCTTGAAGAACGGCGCGGCCCAATCGTGGTGCTGACCCTCAACGACCCCGGGCGCGCGAACCCCCTGTCGGCGCCGATGGTGGACGCTCTGACGGCCGCCCTCGAGCGCGCCGCATCGGCGCGCGCGCTTCGCGCGGTGATTCTGACCGGAGCCGGCCGGCACTTTTCCGCCGGCGCCGATCTCGAGGCGCTGGCGCGGATTGCAGACGACGGTGACGATGCGTTGAATCGTAGTGATGTCGAGCGTCTGCGAAAGCTCTTCGAGGTCCTTCTCGGTCATCCCAAGCTGACCGTGGCCGCCGTCCAGGGGGCGGCGGTGGCGGGGGGATGTGGTCTCGCCACCGCCTGCGATCTGGTGGTGGCGGAGCCCGGCGCCAGCTTTGCCTACCCCGAGGTCAAGATCGGTTTTCTGGCCGCCATGGTGCTGACCTTTCTCACCCGCCGGGTGCCTGGGCATGTCGCCCGGCGCCTGCTCCTCGACCCCGAATACCTGAACGGTGTGTCTGCCGTCGAGCTTGGGCTGGCGGACGAGCTCGCCGAAGAGGGCGGGGCGCTGGAGTCGGCCGTTGCGCGCGCGCGCGTGATCTGTGCCAAGGCATCGCCGGCGGCGTTGGCGGCCACCAAAGCCCTGCTCAACCAGACCGTCGGTCTCGGCTGGCGGGAGGCGCTCTCGGTGGCGGCGGAGGCCAATGTCCGCCAGCGCCGGAATCCCGAGTGCGCGCGCGGAGTGCGGTCCTTTCTCGAGCACAAGCGGACACCGGACTGGCTCGACGACGGCGCCGGCAACGAGTGAATCATGCGATACCGTGATCCACCTGCTGTTGCTGAGGCCGCTGGCTGCGACGGGAGCAGATGAGGCTAGCGCAAGACGTGCACGAGCTCCGCGACGGCCGGCTGCCAATCCTCCGTTGGAGGGGCAGTGACCGCGAGTCGGATGTGGCCGGTGCCGCCGAAGTCCTCGCCCGGCCACAGTCCGATGCCGTGGCGGTGGGCGAGGTCGGTACACCAGGCGGCTGAGGATTCCGCCCCATCACGGCCAATCCTCTCGGCGACGTCGAGCCACAGGTAGAAGCCGCCTTCGGGACGCCGGGCGGCCAGACCGGCGTCGTCGATTGCGGTCACGAGCCGGTCGAGGCGGTCACCAACCGTCGTCCGCGCCCGGAGAGTGTGGTCGGAAGGGATGTCCGTTATGGCAGTCAGGGCCTCCTGGGCCGCACCGGGCGCGGGATTGAGCAGGACTGCGTGCATCCGCGCCACCTTCTCGGCGAGGTCGGCGTCCGCCACCACCCAGCCGATCCGCCAGCCGCAGACAGCCCAGCTTTTGGAGGCCGAACGGACCTGGACCACCGTCCCGCGGCCGGGATCGAGATCGGCCGGCACGAGGTCGCGGTCGGTCGCGAAGCTGAAATCGATATAGGCCTCATCGCAAACCAGACGCAGGCCGCGGTCGCGACACAGCTCGACGAGCTCGTGGGTCTGGTTTCGATCGAGGGTGGCGCCGGTGGGGTTCGAAGGTGAGGCGAGGACCACCGCACGGGTGCGCGGGCCGATGTGTTCGGCGACGGTTTGCGGCCAGCCGTCAAAGCTGCCGTTGCCTTCCGCCACCGCCACCGGCCGCGCTCCAAGTCGGGTCGCCATCGCCGGGTAGGCGGGGTAGCAGGGGCGAGGGTGAATGATCTCATCGCCCGGCTCGAGCAGGGCCGCAAACAACGCCAGCAGCCCACCTTTGGCGCCGCTGGTAACGACGACCTGCTCGGGCGTCGCCGGACTTCCGCCTTCGCGATGGCCCGCCGCCAGAACCGCACGGAGCGCCGCCAGGCCAGCGTGCGGCGGATATCCGAAGGTGTTCGACCTGGCGGCGGCGGCGTAGGCGTCGGCGAGCGCGGCGGGCGGCGCAAAGCAGGGCTCGCCGACCAGCCATGATCGCGGCGGCCGCGGTGAGGTGGCGAGCGCCGCCAGAACGCGGTCGACTGCTCTCATCGCTGTTCGCCGTCGCCATTTGCGCCGTCGAGATAGTGATGGCAGGCGCTCATCAGTTCCGCAAAGGCCTCGTCGTCTTCGGACTCCACCACCTCCAGCCACTCATCGAGAGCCTGCCGCAGCCAGGCCCCGGTCTCGGGCGTGAGATCGTTGAGGGCCTGGATCTCGAAGTAAAGGCCTGGATTCTCTGCCGTCACCTCGCGGGTGGTGCCGAGCTGCTTGGTAAAGGTGACGCCTGCAACCTCGGCGAGATCCGCGGCGCCGACCGACGAGAGTGATAGGGCGCGCGCAAACACCAGGTTGGCGAGGTGGGTGAGACCCAGCACGAGCCCCATTCGCCGGTCGTGCTCGACGATGGACATCTCCACCAGCCGGGCGGAGGTTTCGGCGAACAGCCCGCGCACCACCGCAAGGTCTTCGGAGTGCGCCTCGTCACAGAAGACGATTGTCCGTCCCGAGAGCATTCTGACATCGGGCCCGAAGAGAGGGTGAAAGGAGACCAGCCGTAGGCCCTCGCCGCGCAGCCGGTCCGTGAGCTCCCGCAGGTGGCCCTTGAGGCTGCACATCTCGGCCACTACGCCGCCAACCTGCAAACCGGCCAGCTGTTCCAGGACCTCGGCGCAGGCACTCATCGGCACCGCGAGGAGGATGAGGTCGGCGTCGGCGGCCCCCTCTTCGAGCGTCGTAGTATCGAAATCGCCATCGCCGGGAGCGGGGTCGTGGATGGTGACTCGGTGCCCCTGGCCCTGCAGGAAGCGGCCGATCCATCGGCCCATGCCGCCCTTGCCGCCCACAACCAGCGTGCGCAGGGCATCGCCCTGGTACACGGTGTCGAGGTGTGCCGCTTGCTCCTCTACCGCCTTGCGGATCAGAAAGGTGGCGAGATCGCGGCCCAGCACCTCGTCGAGACCGAGCAGGCTGCTGGCGTCGGAGAACCGCTGGTAGACCTCGGCCTCGACCTTGAAGTTGCGCAAGGGGATACCGGAGGCCCGTTTGAGTTCGCCGATCTGACGAGCCAGTTCCAGCCGTTCGCACACCAGGTGGAGGATCCGCCGATCGAGTGCCTCGATATCACGCCGGTGCTGATCCAAGAGCTCGCGAGCTCGCAGGTCGGGGTTGTCAGTCCGCATGTTTCTGCTCCTCGGTGGGGTGCGGACGGGAGGCGGTGTCGAAGGCCCGCCATCGCCGGCAGGCCCCGTGTCTTTCAGCTCAGACGGGTGGCCGCCGACGCCAATGGCGAGCGTAATAACATGCGTCGGACCGAACGCCTACGGTCGAAGATTCGATGATCACCCGATCATCCTATCAGAACGGTGGTTGAGCGAAAACCGCCGAACCACGCTTCGATTGCCGCTGCCGCGGACAACCACCGAGCAGAGAAGCTTCGGAGCGAGCTCGAGAGACAGGAGCTCCCAGTCATTGGTTTCGCTCAGAAGGCGCACGAGCCGGGGTGGGCCGGCCGGTGGTGACGATACCTCGACGTTGCGAACGCCGCCCGGCAGACCGGTGCCGATCGCTTTCAGGGCCGCCTCCTTGTACGTCCACAAGCGGAGCAGGGCGGCGTCGCAGTCGCTCTCGGGCAGGCTCGACCAAGCATCCAGCTCTCCGTCGGTGCAGATGCGGTGCGCCAGCCGGTCCTTTCGAGCGAGAGGGCGCGACAATTCGATATCGACGCCGATCTCCTCCGCCGCCAGCGCCACAACGACGAAGTCCCCCGAGTCGCTGGCGTTGAAGTGCAATCCTGAACCCTCCAGCCGCGGTTTGCCGTGCTCGCCGTATCGGAAGGTCAGGGAATCGGGCGCGCTACCCGTAGCTCGTGAGAGAACCATTCGCAGCGCCGCCCTGGCGGCGACAAAACGACGCCGCGCATCTCTGACCCGAAATCGCTCGGCCCGACGAAGTTCTTCGGGCGTGAGCAAACGGCGGAGGAGGTCTATTTCGGGTTCGCTGACCTCGAGGGAAGCCCACCACAGCTGAACCTCGCCCGGCGGCATGACAATGCTGTCGTTTATCACCATCTCATTATGCCTACTCCCAACCCCGATCCCGCGACCACGCCATCTCGGCACGTCTTCTTTCACCGGGCGGATAGGTGGAACTCAAAACTCAAAACTCAGACCTCAAAACTCATGAGTGGCAGGGCGGGCGGGAATTGAGAATTAAGAACTGAAAATTGAGAATTCAAAATACCTCCTGCTACCCTGTATCCCATGGAAGGCTACCCATTTTCCTGCCCGATCCAGGTTCGTTGGCGCGACCTCGACGCCTTCGCCCACGTCAACAACGCCACCTTTGCGAGCTACATCGAAATGGCTCGTTCCGAGGTCTGGCGGCACCGGTTCGGAGGTCGAGAGGCCATGGACATCCCGTTTTTTGTCAAACGCCTCGAGATCGAGTTCATGCGCCCGATCGGTCTTTACGACGAGGTGCGGGTGTGGCTTCGGGTCGGCGAGATCAGGGGTGCATCGTTCACCTTCGAGTACCTGGTCGAGGCCGCCGGTGCGGTGGCCGCAAAGGCGACGACGCTGCTCGCCAGCGTGGACAACCGCAGCGGCCGACCGGCGCGAATTGCCGACGGTATTCGAGCAACCCTCGAAACACTCAAGGCGAATCAGGAATGAGGAATGGGGAATGAGGAATTAGGAATGAGGAATTAGGAATGAGGAATTCCCACCCCTCCCCCGGTGCTCGTTTGCGGTTTAGGGGTAGGGTGGGCGGCATTCCTAATTCCTAATTCCTACTTCCTCATTCTGAATCGTGTGTTTCTCATTCGAGTTCGAGCCACTTGAACCAGATCGGGTGGTTGGCCTTGTACCACGTGAGGACCTCGCGGATGAGTTCTTTCTTGTCCGTCTCCAGGACCGAGTCGTCGACCTGATCGAAGTGGACCAGCATGCGGTCGTCGGGTCGGTACTCGATGGCCTCGGAGCACAAGGTCTGGAGCTCGTTGCGGATGCGTCCGGAGTCGGAGATCTTCACCGCGCGCTCTCGATAGTCCTGACCCGCGTAGAAGCGGTCGAGGAGCGGCGAAAAGACCATGCGCATCTGCTCCAGGGGCTCCATCAGGCGCAGCTCGAGGGTGACGTCGAGCATGCCCATGCGGGTGGCGGCACGAGTGGTGACCCGATAGCGGTCGTCCGCCAACTTTCTGACGCCGTCCGAGCCGGTATAGGGATCGGGGAGCAGATAGCTGGCGAGCGCCAGCACGCGCCACTGCTTGAGGGGAAAGAAGTCGTCGGCGGTGATTGTGCGCCGATCGACCGGGATCAGGGCCTCGCGCGCCGAACGGAGACTGGCGCGGTAGGCTTCGACCATCTGCTCCGGCAGTTCGGAGCCGAGCGTGGCGGTGAGGCTCTCGACAAAGTCCTCGCACTCCGGATCGAGGGCGATGATGTGTTGCTCGCGCTCGGCCGCCGATTTGAACTGCGACGAGAACACGCACATCGAGGTCGCCAAATCGAGAATCGGATCGAGACTCGCGGCCTGCATGGCCTCGGCCGACGCGGCATATCCGTCGCACAGAAACAGGTGGGTGTCACCGGCGTCGTCGGTGTACGGCCCGACCCGAAAGACCGGCGCATAGGTGCCCGATTCGGTGAACACCGGCGCGGCGCTGCCGGGAAGGTGCCAGCCGTCCTCGACCAGGTGGGCGCCGGCCGCTCGCCACTCGGCCCACAGCCCGCTCAGTCGATTGACCCGGGACGGACCGCCGAGGGTCCAGACGTGGACCCGTTCGGCCGCGATGCCGGGATAGGTCTCGCGGATCGCCTCCATGACCCTGGCGCGCGGGGTGCGATAATCGATCAGGATCGACTCCTGGGCGGCCCGTTCCACCACCTCACGAGGGAGCACGAGGTTGCCCATGTAACCCTCGTAGGGACGCGCTACCTTGAGCGGCTGGTCGAAGAGGTGGAGGACCGTCATGGGCCCGGTCGGGCTCCCCTTGGCGAAGCGAGAGGTGTTCTCGAGGGTGTCCACCGCCGCCCCCCAAACGGTGATGTCGGCATGTTGCAGATCAAGCCAGAACTGGGGCCATTCGTAACCCGGATCATTGACCAGCCGGTGGACGCGGCGATCGAGAAAACGCGCCACCTGCGGCCGCGCGTAGACCCGGCCGAAACCGAGGAGCGGATTCGAGCCCATCTCGGGGGTTTCGCCGGCCTTCGGCATCAGACCTTCGCCGAGCGAGACCATGACCGCGTGGTTCTCAGGCAGGCTGCGAGTCAGGTACCACAGCGCCTCCGAAAGCGCGTAGGCCGAAACCGCATCGGCATCCTTCTTGACCCGGTTGATACCTGCCTTGTCGAGATCGGCGCCCTCAGCCCAGCGACCAAAAAGCCGGGTGCCGAGGGCGGTGACGGCGGCTGCCACCACGAATGCCCGCTCCAGGGAGCCGCCGACAAAGGAAATGCCTTCGGTGGTGGGTTTGCCGTTCCACTCGAGCTCGACGTCCTCGAGCCAGAGGTGGAATCGACCGAGGATCGACCGGGTGTCAAAGGCCCACTGTGAGATCCGGTTGCGGCGTTCCATGTTCATCCGGAGTGTCCCCCCTCTCAGCAACTTTGTCACGGCAATCAATCGGACTCAAGGTCGTATCGTCGACTGCGACGAGCAATGGGCAAGAATCGAAAAGAAGCAAGGGGGGCTCGCTGGCCCCACTTCTCCTTTTCCCCTCTTCCCCTTTTCCTCTGCGAATTTCGTCGAGGACCACCCCGTTTCACGGAAGCAGACAGAGACGCTAGACCTGATTTCGCCACCACTCGAGCAGATCACCCAGAGTCTGGACGAGCGGAATCTCTGGCTGCCAACCGGTAGCATCGCTGATACGCGTGTGGTCGCCGATCAGGCACGGGATGTCGGCGGCGCGGAGACGGCCGGGATCGACCTCGACTTCAATCTCGATGTCGGAGTGGACAAGAAGAATTTCGAGTACCCGTTGAATGCTGATGCGGCGTCCCGAGCACACGTTGTACGCGTCGCCCGCGACCCCCTGGACCGCGGCCAGCCAGTAGGCCCTGGCAACGTCGCGCACGTCGGTGAAATCGCGTACCGCTTCGAGGTTTCCCACCGCCAGCCTCGGCGGGGCCAGACCACGCTCGATGCGTGCGATTTGTTGCGCGAAACTCGATGCGACAAATTGCGGCGGCCGTCTGGGGCCAGTGTGGTGAAAGAGCCTCAATCGTACGGTGTCGATACCGTAGCCGAGAAAATACTGGGCGGTAATCAGATCCTGCGCGGCCTTGCTCGCGGCGTAAGGCGACAGGGGACAGAGCGGCGCATCCTCGGTAATGGGTTGGTTGGCGAGCGGCACGGCCCCGTAGATCTCTCCCGAGGAGGCGATGACGACCCGCGCGTCGAGGCGGAGATCGCGAACAGCCTCGAGCAGGTTGACGGTCCCCATGGCGTTGACCTCGAGGCACTGGCTCGGCCGCGCCCATGACGCGGCCACCGACGAGGCTGCGGCGAGGTGGAGAATCAGGTCGGGCCGCACCTCTCCAACCACCATGGACAGCGAGGACGCGTCGGTGAGGTCGCCTGCGATCGGACGGACCGAGGGCGGCGCCTGGGCGGTGTCGGCACTCCACACGAGTCCCCACATCTCGGTCTCGGGGGCGACCTCGGCGATGTATTCCGCGAGGTAGGGGCCGACGAAACCCGACACGCCGGTTATCAAGACCCGCACGGCGCCTCCAGATAACGGGTCAGGGCGTCCTTCCAGTGGGGCATCGGACGACCGAGAACGGTTGCGAGCCTCGTCGTGTCGAGGACCGAGTAGGGCGGTCGCGCTGCGGGGCGGAGGGATTCCGCCGTTGTCACGGGTACGACCTCAACCTGTGCGCCGAGAATGTCGGCGATGGCCACCGCGAAGCCGTGCCAACTCGTCTCCCCGGTGTTGACCGCGTGGACCACGCCGGAGGCACCGCCGCCGATGACGTCGAGGATGACCGCCGCGAGGTCGTCACACGAGGTCGGGCATCCCCGCTGGTCGGCCACCACTCTCATCGCCCGTGCGCCGTTGTCGATCTGGCTGCGGATGGATTCGACAAAATTGCGACCACCACGGCCATACAGCCAGGCCGTGCGCAGCACGAGGTGATGATTTGCCGCCTGGGCAAGCTCTTCTCCCCGGAGCTTCGTGCGGCCGTAGGCGTTGATTGGAGCAACCTCGTCGTCCTCACGGTAGGGTCGATCTCCCTCGCCCGCGAAAACGTAATCGGTGGAGATTTGGACGAGGAGCGCACCGACGCGGTTGCAGGCCGCAGCCAGGTGGCCCACGGCGGTGCCGTTGACTGCCATCGCCGCGGCCTCGTTGATCTCGCAGTCGTCGACCGCCGTGTACGCGGCGCAGTTGATGACGGTGGCCGGCTGAGCTTCAATTATCCAGCGGTCGACGGCGGTAGGGTCGGTGATATCGAGGGAGTCGATATCTCGCCCCTCGAATTCGCACCCGCGCGTCTGACACGCCGCCGCCAGAGCGCGTCCCAGCTGACCGTGAACGCCGGTGATCAGCAGCTTACCCGGAGCTTTCTGCGACATGGGGAGATGGTAGCAGAGCGATACGTTAAAACGTTAAGACGTTAGAACGTTACAACGTTAAAACGTTCCACCCGCCCGTCCCGATGGGGCAGAGGGGAAAAGGAGAAAAGGAGAAAAGGAGAAAAGGGGACCACCCACACTTTCCCCCAAAAGCGGTGTGAGCACGCGAAAAACTCCGAAATCCGAAATGGTTGGCGAGCGTGTCAGGAATACGGTAACCTCCGACGCGATTGTCCGTGGTTGAAGGAGTCTGAGTGATGACTGATGTGGCTGGAATCGACACCGAAGAACGCGACCAGAGCACGGCCGTGTCAGCGCATGGCGACAACTCCATCCCGAGCGACGGTGACGAGCAGATTATTCATAATGTTGCCCGCCACATGGCGGCCATCATGGCAGAGCTCAACCTTGACCTCGAGGATCCCAACTACGAACACACCCCCGAGCGGGTGGCCAAGATGTACCTCGAGATGTTTTCCGGTCTTCGTGAGGGCGCGGAGCCGAAGGTCACGACCTTCCCCAATGACGAGGGCTACCACCACATGGTGATCGAGAGGGAGATACCCTTCTACTCGATGTGCGCCCATCACTTCGTGCCCTTCTACGGCCACGCCCACATCGCCTACATCCCCGGCTCGGAGGTCGTCGGTCTGTCCAAGCTGCCGCGGATCCTCGAGTTTTACGCCAAGCGCCCGCAGCTCCAAGAACGCCTGACCGAACAGGTTGCCGAGTTCCTCTGGTCCAAGCTCAGTCCGCTGGGAGTGATGGTGGTGATCGAAGCCCGCCATCTGTGCGTCGAGATGCGCGGCGTCAAGAAGGCGGGCGCGCTGACGACGACCTCCGCCCTGCGCGGGTGTTTCGCCGATCGACTGGTGCGAGAGGAGTTTCTGGCCTTGCTGCGACGCCAGACCGCATGGTGATACGCAAATCTGGAAGCTGATTCACTCCCCGATCAGCGTTCGACCTCGCAAAAAAGGTAGACCCTTCCCGTAGCCTCGAGCACGGCCCCCGAGACCTTGTACTTGTCCGCCGATTCCTTGCTACGGTCGCCGGTGACACTGATTCGATCGCACTCCAAACGGTCGATTGGATTCCCGACTGCGTCCTCGAACAGAATGATGACGAGGACCTTGACGCCCTCCGGGTTGGTATTGACGAAGTCGAGTTCAACTGTGACCGGGACGCTCTTCGATGGGTCGATGTCGCCGTCCCCTTTGACGTGAATCCCGAATCGAGTCCATCGCACGCCGGCGATCTCGACCATCGGCTCGAGGTCGGTGCCGACGCGGTATTCGAAATCATCTTGGAAGGGGTTCTCGACGACGCGGATGCCGCCGCCCTGCGCGGTTGCAGTTGCTGCTGCCGCGCTTATCACAATTACTGCCGCCAGTGCCGTGCGTTGAATCACAATACGTGCTCTCTTGCGAGTCTTCCAAGTGGATTATACATGGCCTACCACAGTCCACGAGCCAAAAAAACGGCCGCCGTGCGGCTGCGCGGCGGCCTCATCACACTCCCAGTCGCCACATCAGTTCAGATGAATTGTCATGCCCTTTCCCACCGCCGCCGCATCGCCGGATGTGACGTTGCAGATCGAGAGCTTCTCCTTGACCTCTCCGACGGAGAGGCGTGCGACCTCGGTCATGCTCTCATCGAGCACCTCGCCGGTGTCCGGGTCGCGGAGCACCTCGACCTCCCCAACTGTAAAGGTCTGCCCGACGGTTACTCCCTCTCGGGTGCCGCGGTTGATATAGACCTTGCCGTCCTTGACCATCACCACCGAACCGGACCACTGGATGTTGGGCAGCTGCGCGATCATGAAATCAACGGCATTGGCGCATGCGTCCTGAACTGCGAGGCCGACGTTGTCGTTCGCGTGGCCGCCGAAGGCCGCACCCCAACCACCGGCGTTGTAGCCGACGCCGAGGCCTTTCTTCTTGTGGGTGCCGACCACACTTTTCGATGCGATCACCTGCCCCGTCGTGGAGTCGACCATGTAGATCGTGGCGTTGACCTCGCCCTTGCCGCCGGAACCGCCGATATTGAACCCCTTGATGCGGACGCCGCCACCTGCGCCACCGGTGTCACCCTGGACGTGGGTTATGGCCCCCTTGACCAGGATCTGAGCGGGTGTCATCTGGCCGGTCACCGGCGCCTTGGCGCCGCCTGCTGTGCGACCGGAGGCAGCGAAATCCTGCTCGTCAAGGGCCGCGCCGCGCATGTCGGTCTCACCCAACACGATGAACTTCCCGGTCTGGTTGAGCATGTCGGTGAGCACCGTGTCCCAGGCGTCGCCCAGGTCCCACTGGCCGTACCAGCCGGCCTGGTTTTCGAACTTGGTGACCGTGATCGAGTACCTGAGACCGCCGGTGGCCTCCTGGGCCGCGGCCGGCACCGCCGCGATCAACGCCGCAACCACCGCGATACCTGCAAGTGATCTCAAAACGCCCTTCATGGCTTCCTCCGTGCTGTTCATTGGTGCTTACCAGTGTAACACCCACCCTCGAGATGATCGACGGGAATGCAAACCCAGAAGAATTAGGAACTAGGAATTAGGAATTAGGAATGCCGCCCACCCAGCCGCGATACCGATCACAGCCTTGGGGGGGGGTGGAGGGGAATTCCTAATTCCTAATTCCTAATTCCTCTTTCCTCATTCACCCCGGGTATTTGCCGGTGATGTAGTTCACCAGATCCTGAATGTGGCCCTCCTGGTTGCGGCTCACCCAGCGGGTGAGATCGCCGGAGGATACGACGCCGAGCAGTTTGCCGTCGTCGATTACCGGGAGGTGCCGAAATCGTCGCTCGGAGATCACGGCCATTGCGTCCTGGATCCCGGTATTCGATCGGACCGTCACCACCTCGGAGGTCATGACTTCGACAACCTTGGTCGAAGTAGGGTCGCGACCGGGATCCACCACGCGGTTCAGGACGTCGCGTTCGGTGAAAATACCCACCAGTTCGTTGGCGACGCAGACCAGGAGGGCGCCGACTCGCGCCCGGTTCATCGTCCTCACGGCGTCGAGGACGGGGGTCTCCGGCGCCACGGAATAGACCGTGGAGCCCTTGCTTGCAAGGACTGCTTCGAGAGTATCCTGCATGATCGCCTCCAGGATCTCCGGTACCCGTGGTGGGCCCGCTGTTTTCAGTTCGTACTGATATCGGTAAACAGCGGGCCCTCCCGGCTCCATTCCCGGATGGCGCGGACCCTCACCGCCAGCGCTGCGCCTTGAGCACGCAGAGTGCGGCCATGTTGACGATGTCGTTGACATCGACGCCGCGCTGCAGCACGTGCACGGGCGCGTTGATGCCAGTCAGGATCGGCCCGATGGCCTCGACCTTGCCGAGACGCCACAACAGCTTGTAGGCGATGTTGGCAGACTCGAGATCCGGGCACACCAGGATGTTGGCGTCGCCCTGAATTCGAGACAGCGGGAAGGCTTCGCGAGCGATGCTCGGCTCAACGGCGGTATCGGCCTGCATCTCGCCCTCGATCACGAGGTCGGGCCACCGCTCCTCGGCAATGGCGACCGCTTCGCGGACCTTCTGGGAGCGTGGGTCGACGTTGGAGCCGAAGTTCGAATACGACAGCAGGGCAATCCGGCCCTTGGTCTGGAAGTAGATTCCGGCAACCTGATCGGCAAGAAAGGCGATCTCCGCCAGGCCCTCGGCGGTTGGGTCCTCGTTGACGGTGGTATCGGCGATAAACAGCATCCGATCCTCGAAGAGGAGGAGGTAGACGCCGGCCGCCCTTTTGATGCCTTCCCTCGTCTTGTGGATCTGGAGCGCGGGTCGGATGGTCTCGGGGTACGACATGGTGAGACCGGCGATGAGTCCGTCGGCGTCGTGTTGGTGGACCATCATGTTGCCGAAATAGACCGGGTCGCGGACCAGCTTCTGCGAATGTTCGGGGGTGACACCGTGTCGCCACCTCATCCGGGTCAGCACCTCGGCATAGGCCTCGCGCTTCGGGTCGGTGGCGAGATCGACCACTTCGACCGTACCCTCGGGCACCTCGTGCTCGGTCAGCATCTTGCTGATCTTCGCCGCCGAACCGAGCAGCACCGGTTTGCAGATGCCCTCCTCGGCCAGGATTTTGGCCGCACGCACGATCTTGACCGCCTCGCCCTCGGGAAAGACGATCCGTCTCGGATCGAGCTTGGCCTGGTCGAAGACTCCGTGCATGACCTGCCGGGTTCGGGACAGTCGGTTTTCGAGTTCGCGGACGTAGTCTTCTTTCGAGGCGTATGGTTTGCGGGCGACGCCGGTCCGAATGGCAGCCTCGGCGACCGCCGGCGTCTCCCACAGCAAGACGCGATAGTCGAAGGGTTTGGGGATCAGATACTCGCGTCCGAATCGAATCGGCTTGCCGCCGTAGGCGCGAACAACCGAATCCGGCACGTCTTCCTTGGCCAAATCAGCAAGCGCGTGGGCGGCGGCAAGCTTCATCTCCTCGTTGATCCCGGTGGCTGCCACGTCAAGTGCTCCGCGGAAGATAAATGGGAAACCGAGCACATTGTTGACCTGATTCGGGTAGTCTGACCGGCCGGTGGCCATGATGACGTCGGACCTGACGGCAAACGCCTCCTCGGGGAGGATTTCGGGGTCCGGGTTGGCCATGGCGAAGATGATGGGGTTCGCCGCCATCGTCGCGACCATCTCCTTGGTCACCATGCCCTTGACCGAGACGCCGGCAAACACGTCGGCACCCTGCATGGCGTCGGCCAGCGTCCGGGCCTCGGTTTCGACGGCGAAACGCTCCTTGTAGGGGTTCATGCCGGCAGTACGGCCCTTGAAAATGACGCCCTTGGAATCGACCATGAGGAGGTTGCCCGGGTTGACGCCGAGCGCGATGTAGAAATTCGCGCAGGCGATACCGGCCGCGCCGGCACCGGAAAAAACCACCTTGACCTGGTCGATCTTCTTGCCCGCGATCTCGAGCGCGTTGAGCAGGGCGGCGCCGGAGATTATGGCGGTGCCATGCTGGTCGTCGTGAAAGACCGGGATGTCGCAACTCTTCTTCAGCGTTTCCTCAATCTCGAAGCACTCCGGAGCGGCGATGTCTTCGAGGTTGATACCGCCCAGGGTCGGTGAAAGGAGCTCGCAGAAACGAATGATTTCCTTGGGGTCTTTGGTATCGATCTCGATGTCGAAGACGTCGATGTCGGCGAAGCGCTTGAAGAGCACGCCCTTGCCCTCCATCACCGGCTTGCCAGCCATGGGGCCGATATCGCCGAGCCCGAGGACCGCGGTGCCATTGGAGACCACCGCCACCAAATTGCCCTTGTTTGTGTACTCGTAGACGAGCTCTGGGTCGCGGGCGATTTCGAGGCACGGCTCGGCGACGCCGGGGGTGTAGGCCAGCGACAAGTCGCGTTGGGTGAGACAAGGCTTGGTGGCAACCACCTCGGTTTTTCCGTGGCGTTTGCCGGTGTGATAGGCGAGGGCTTCTTCGCGGGTGATCTTTTTCATGGCGGACTCCTCATTTTGGCGTGACACCGCAAGCGCGAGGCATCACGGGCGGACCATAGTCTTTGCGGGTGGCAAGGTCAACCAACCCCTTGCTCTTTTTTTCGACCCTGGATTTTCTGGATGATCGTGCCAACAGGAATGCCGTTTGAGGAAATCCAGGGCCGAGAAAAAGAACTCACTCAGCGCTGCGCGCTTCGTAAGAGCGCCAACTGAATCAGCTCGTCGAGCAGCGCTGGATACTCGAGACCCGAAAGGCCCCACAGGCGCGGGTACATCGAGATCGAGGTGAAGCCGGGAATTGTGTTGATTTCATTGACCCACAGGCGTTCGCCGTTACGCGCGAGGAAGAGATCGACCCGGGCCATGCCGTAACATCCGAGGACGCGATAAGCCCGAACAGCGAGCTCCTGCACCCGAATGGTCGCGGCCTCGTCCAGCGGCGCCGGAGCGAGCAGCTGACAGCCCGAGTCCACGTACTTGTCGTCATAATCGTAGAACTCATGGCCGGGCACCACCTCACCGGGCACCGAGGCGCGAGGGTGGTGACCGCCGAGCACGGCAACCTCGATCTCGCGTCCATCGACGCCCGCCTCGACCAGCGCGCGGTTACCGAAAACGAGGGCGTGGTCAATGGCACCCGCCAACTCCCGGCGTATCTTTACCTTGCTGATGCCCAACGACGACCCTAGCCGGGCGGGTTTGACAAACAGGGGCAGCCCGAGATCAACGCATCTCTGCTCGATCTCGTCGGTCTGCTCGCGCCAGCGTTGGCGGTCGAGGTCGACCCAGCGCGGCGTCGGCAAACCGGCGTGGGACAGGACGCTCTTGCAGAAGATCTTGTCCATGCACAGGGCCGACGCTGCCGTGTCGCATCCCACGAAGGGCAGGTCGAGCATTTCGATCAGACCCTGGATGGTCCCGTCCTCGCCGTACGGTCCGTGCAGTATCGGAAACACGACGTCGATCTGGCGGTCGAGAAGCCGGTGATCGAGCCGGTCACGTCCGGCGAATGCTACGACCCCATCGGTGCGATCGGCCGATTCAGTGAGTGCGCGGCGGGCAGTCTCGGCGTCGGCCCAGAGCCCGTCGTGGGCGATCGCCATCGGCACCACCTCGTACCGGTCGCGATCGATGGCGCGGTCCACCGATCGTGCCGACACCACGCTGACCTCGTGCTCACCCGATCTTCCGCCAAAGACCAGAGCCACGCGGACTCGCCGAGACACTGATGTGGCCGCCATCTTCCTGGCCTCCCAAAATAGACTCTACCGCGACATTGTGACGCAGCAGTGGCGAGCTTGGGGCGGATCTCAGGGAGTTTATTCGCTGGTGGCGGAGGCGAACAGCGACAGGAATTCCCCATAGCCTTCCTCTTCGAGCCGCTCGACCGGGACAAAACGGAGCGCCGCCGAGTTGATGCAGTAGCGCATACCGGTCGGTGCGGGGCCGTCCTCAAAGACGTGTCCGAGGTGCGAATTGGCGCCCGCCGAGCGGACCTCGGTGCGGACCATCAGCCAGCTTCGGTCCTTCTTTTCGACCACGTTTTCCGAGACCAGTGGCCGGGTGAAGCTCGGCCAACCGGAGCCGGATTCGAACTTGTCAGTCGAGGCGAACAATGGTTCGCCCGAGACCACGTCGACGTAGATGCCCGGCTCGTGGTTGTCCCAGTACGCGTTCCTGAATGCCGGTTCGGTGCCGTCCTGTTGGGTCACACGGTACTGCTCTGGTGTCAGCTTCTCTCGCAGCTCCTGATCGCTCATTTTCGTGTCCCCTTGTGTCTTCTGCGTCTCCTGTGCTCTGACGGTGGCAGTCGACAGCGCGACCGCACATCCGAGGCAACCTGCGACGATCGCCAAGAATACGGGTTGTTTCATTGCTCGTCTCCCCAAAGCTCCGCCACTCGACGGTCTCGCCCGCAGCCCTTCCTGTAGTAGGAATATTGAAGCGGGTTTTTCTTGTAATAATCCTGGTGGTAGGCCTCCGCCGGGTAAAAGGCGGTGGCGGCGGTGATTTCGGTGACAATCGGCTGCGGGAACGGCTTGGTCAGCCCGAGCTCCTTTTTGGATCGTTCGGCCGCCTGCCGTTGCTCGTCGTTGTGGTAGAAGATCGCGCTTCGGTATTGACTGCCGACATCGCAAAACTGGCGATCGGCGACCGTTGGGTCGATGTGGTGCCAAAAGACATCGAGCAGTTCCTCGTAGCTGACGACGTCGGGGTAGAAGACGACCCGCACCGCTTCGGCGTGACCGGTGCCGCCGGCCGAGACCTGTTTGTAGCTCGGGTTGGCGACCGTGCCGCCGGTGTAGCCCGAGGTCACCGAGAGGACACCGTCGACCTTTTCGAAGTCGGCCTCGATGCACCAGAAGCATCCGCCGGCAAAGGTCGCGTACGCGGTCTTGGCCCCGTCACCCGCCGCCCCGGGAGCAGCAACTCCCAACACCACCAGTGCCAGCATCGCCAGACCTACGAACCGGGTTTCTTTTTTCCGTATTTCCATCGTTCGTCCTCCGCTTTCACATCATGTAATGCCGGAAGCGCCCGAAAAGTTTCACATTTCCGATCCCTGGGCCCGTCGCCGACAGGCCCAGGGTTCGGAAGCTGTACGATACGCGTATGCGACATGTCGTACCCGGTCTCGAGGTGCTGGTGGACACTCCGGAGCTGGTGGGCGGGCGACGGTGGGCTCTGCTTGCCAACCACGCCGCGGTGACCGCCGATCTCGATCCTGCGCGGGTGGTGCTCGCGCGGGCGGGGCTGGGGCCGCTGGTGCGATTGTTCGCACCCGAGCACGGCCTCGACGGAGTCGCTCAGGACATGGAGGCGGTGAACGACCTCCGCGATCCGGTCACCGGGTGCGTGGTTCGATCGCTGTACGGCAGCACCGCCGCGACCCTGGCGCCGTCGCCTGACGACCTGGGCGAGGTCGATGTGCTGGTGGTTGATCTGCCCGACATCGGCAGTCGTTATTACACCTTTGCAGCCACCATGGACTCGACGATGTCCGTCTGCGAGAAGGCCGCGGTCGAGGTCATGGTCCTCGATCGCCCCAATCCGATCGGTGGCGTGTTGCGCGAGGGTGGGGCGGTGCAGCCCGGCTTCGAGAGCTTTGTATCGCAGCTGCCGACCCCGGTCCGCCACGGTCTGACGCTGGGTGAGATCGCCCTCCTTCTACAGCGCGAGCGCTATCCGGAGCTCGAGCTCACGGTCGTTCCGTGTCGCGGTTGGCGGCGCCGCGATTGGTTGGATCAGACCGGTCTTCCGTGGGTGGCGCCGAGCCCCAACATGCCGACCCTCCAGACGGCAGCCCTCTACCCGGGCCTCTGTCTGGTGGAGGCGACGGCCCTGTCCGAGGGACGCGGCACCACGCGGCCGTTCCAGTTGGTCGGCGCGCCGTGGGTCAATGGGGAGGGGCTGGTGACGCGAATGCGCGCGCTGGAGCTCCCCGGGATCGCGTTTCGCGCCGCCCGCTTCCGACCCGAGTTCGGCAAGCATGCGCGGGAAATCTGTTCGGGCGTGGAGCTGCACGTGGTGGATCGAGCGGTGCTTTGTCCGCTTGCCGTCGGCCTGCACCTTCTCGAGCAGATCCACGATCTTCACGGCGACCAATTCCGATGGCGCGCCGAGCCTTACGAGTTCGTCAGCACGGTGCCGGCGATCGACCTCCTGACCGGCTCCGCAGAGGTCCGCGACCACATTGAAAAGGGATTGGCGTTCGACGACCTTCTCGACCGGTGGAAACGGGACGTGGAGGCCTTCGAGTCACGCCTCGATGGCGTCGTGATGTACCACGAGGAAGGATGACGATAGTGCGAAGGATAGCCTCGTGGTGTCTGATGGTGGTGTTGACCGCCTGCGGTGGAACGCCGGAGATACCGCCCCCGGCCACCTTTGGACTTCCTGCCACGCGGACAGTGCCGGAAAATGCGCCGTCGGTGATCCTGATCTCCATCGACACCTTGCGCCCTGATCGGCTCGGGTGCTATGGCAACGAACAACCGACAAGCCCCAATCTCGACCGCTTCCGCGAGGATGCGGCGTTGTTTGCCAACACCATCGCCCAGGCGCCGTCGACCCTGCCCTCGCACGCCACCATGTTCACCTCGCTCCTACCCGAGCACCACGGCGCATTTTTCAGCCGTCGTTCGCCGCTACCCGACCGAGCTGCCGACCCTGGCGACGGTGCTGGCGGCCGCTGGATACCGCACGGCCGCTTTCACCGGCGGGGGACAGATCGCGCCCGAGTTCGGGCTCGACCGCGGTTTCGAGATCTATGGTGTCAACCAGGGCGGCGCCGATTTCGCCTCGGCGGTTGGATCCGGGTTGGACTGGCTGGGTCGTGACCCTGGCCATCCGGCGTTCTTGTTCCTTCACACCTACCAGGTCCACCACCCCTACACCCCGGACGCCGAGCTGCTCGGGCTCTTTGACGATGGCTACGAAGGGCCGTTGCCGGGAGACATCTCGAAGAAGCTCCTTACCGGCATCAACCGCGGCGAGATTGCGATCGACGAACGTGACCTGATCCATATCATCGCCGCCTACGACGCCGAGATCCGATCGGTGGACGAGGCTTTTGGCGAGCTGCTGCGCGGTCTCGACGACCTCGGAATGACCGCCAACTCGATGATCGTCTTCTGCTCCGACCACGGTGAGGAGTTTGGCGAGCACGGTGTGGTGGGGTGGCACTCGCACACGCTCTACGACGAGCTGCTGCGGGTCCCGTTGTTGATCCGGTTCCCGGACCGCCAATTCGCAGGCGACACGGTGACTGCCCAGGTGAGGCTCCTCGACCTCGCGCCGACCATTGTTGCAGTGGCCGGGGTCGACGCCCCACCGGGTTTCGAGGGAGTCGACCTGAGACGGGTGCTCGGCGGGTTGGTGCCGCCGCTTCCCGCCCTGAGTCAGCTCGATCTGCCGATCGGCGAGCGGGTGATTTCCATGCGCACCTTGAACTGGAAGCTCTACCCGCGCGCCGCCTTTGCAGGCGACCCGTTTGCAGTCGATCCACCGCCGCTCATGACCCGGATCCGAAACCGCGTCCGTCAGTGGCGGCATCCGTTTGTTCTCTTCGATCTCGCAAACGACCCTGGGGAGCGCCTTGACGTGCTGGCCGAGAACTTCTGGAACTCGACCGGGCTCGAAAAACTGATCACGCGGCTCAGTGCGGAGCGGCCGGTGCCGAAACCGGTACCCACGGTGACGGTCGAAGAAGCCACTATCGAACAGCTGGAGGCCCTGGGCTATATCAGCGGCGGCGACGGCGGCTGAGGGATCGCAAGCGGGTCACTTCGTCGACGATGCGCTGGGCCGCTCGGTCGACTTCATCATCGGTAGTGAAACGGCCGAGACTGATGCGAATCGACGCCGATGCAAGCACCTTGCTGACACCCATGGCGCGCAGAACCGGCGATGCTTCGGGATGAGACGAAGCGCAGGCCGAGCCGGTGCTCACCGCGAGGTCCGGCAGCGACGCGAGCAGCGCGTTGCCTTCGATCCCGGCAAAGGAGAGGTTGCTGGTGCCGGGGAGGCGGCGGGCGCCTGATCCGTTCACGGTGCAATCGGTGACCGAGCTGACGATGCGGTCTTCGAGCCGGTCGCGGAGCGCGGCGTTGCGCGCGGCCTCGTCACCAATCCCGTCCCGCGCGATCTCGAGGGCGCGTGCCAGGGCCACCGCGCCCGGGAGATTTGGGGTGCCGGAGCGGAGGCCGTTTTCGTGGCCGCCGCCGTGGATGATCGGTGGTAAACGGAGTGGCGGGCTGCGACGGCGGAGGTAGAGTGCACCGACGCCCTTGGGGCCGTAGACCTTGTGACCGGAGACGGTCAGCAGATCCGCCCCGAGTTCGTCGACATCGAGTCCGATCTTGCCGGGGCCCTGGGCAGCGTCGCAGTGGATAAGCGCCCCCCGGCGCCGAGCGATTTCGGCGGCCTCCCGGAAGGGCTGGATGGTCCCGGTCTCGTTGTTGGCGAGCATCAGGCTGACCAGGGCGGAGTCCTCGCGCACGGCCAGATCGAGCTCGTCGAGACGAACGCGGCCATCGCCATCGACGCCGACCACCGTCAACTCCCAACCGGAGCCCTCCAACCACCGCAGGGCCTCGAGCACCGAGGGGTGTTCAGTACTCTGGGTCACGAGGTGCCGGCGGCCTTCGGCGAGCGCTTTGGCGGCGCCGATCAAGGCCAGGTTGTTGCCCTCGCTGGCGCCCGAGCAAAACACGATCTCGCTGGCGGAGCGGGCGCCGAGACAGTCGGCAACGGTAGCGCGAGCCTCCTCGAGCGCCGCAAAGGCGTCGCGGCCCGGGCCGTGGTTGCGGCTCGAGGGATTGGCAAAAACGCGGTTGAAGAATGGGAGCATCGCCTCCGTCACCCGCGGGTCGCACGGCGTCGAGGCGTTATAGTCGAGGTAGATCACGTCTTCTGTCATGTCGGTAGAAGATTCTACCGCCGAACCCTCTCCTGGTCGTCCCCCCAAACGTTCCAACGTTGTAACGTTCAAACGTTAAAACGTTTCCTCGGGGACATTTCGCAACCTCGGAAGGTTGCAGGTTGGACGCTGTCACGCTACGATGCGGCTTCGCCGCGGAGCGGCGCAAGCGGGAGTGTGAATGTCCGAAAGAAACGATGTCTATATCACGGTTGACGAGGCCGCCGAACGGATCGCCCGCGGCGAACAGATCATCGTAGTTGACGACGCGGACCGGGAAAACGAGGGCGATCTGATATTCGCCGCGGACAAGGTCACACCTGAGGCGATCAACTTCATGGCCCGCTTCGGGCGCGGCCTGATCTGCGTGTCATTGATGCCGGACCGTTGCGACGAACTCGAGCTCCCGCTGATGGTCGAGAAAAACACTTCTTCCCACGGAACCGCCTTTACGGTCAGCGTGGAGGCCGCGGTGGGAACGACGACCGGCATATCGGCGCACGACCGTGCCGCCACCGTGCGCGTACTGATCGATCCGAAGAGCCGTCCCAACGATCTCAAACGACCGGGTCATATGTTTCCTCTGCGAGCGCGCCGTGGCGGGGTGTTGAAGCGTGCCGGCCACACCGAGGCGTCGGTGGACCTCGCGCGTATTGCCGGGCTGACGCCGGCCGGTGTGCTGTGCGAGGTGATGGACGATGACGGCCAAATGGCGCGGCTGCCTCGCCTCGAGGTCATCGCCCGCGAACACGGTCTCGGCATTCTGACCGTCGCCGATCTCATTGCGTATCGGATGCGGACCGAAAAGCTCGTCGAGCGGGTGGCCGGGCCGGCCCTCCCGACCGACGCCGGCGATTTCCGCATTTACGCCTACCGCAACCGGGTGAACGGCGAGGAACACGTGGCGCTGGTCGCGGGAACCATCGACGCGGATGAGCCGGTGCTGGTTCGGGTTCACTCGCAGTGTTTGACGGGTGACGTCTTTGCCTCCCGCCGCTGCGATTGCGGGTCGCAGCTCCATGCGGCGATGCGCCAGATCGCCGAGGAGGGTTCGGGCGTCCTGCTGTACCTGATGCAAGAGGGGCGCGGCATCGGCTTGTTCAACAAATTGCGGGCCTACGATCTGCAGGACGAGGGCGAGGACACGGTGGAGGCCAACCTTCACCTCGGTTTCAAGGCGGATCCCCGCGACTACGGGACCGGCGCCCAGATTCTGGTTGACCTCGGTGTGAGGCGGATGCGCCTGATGACCAATAACCCGAAAAAGTACACGGCGCTCAGGGGCTTCGGCCTCGAAATCGTCGAGCGGGTGCCGCTCGAAGTGCCTCCGAACGACAGCAGCAGGTCGTATCTCGAAACCAAAAAGCTCAAGATGGGGCATCTGCTCAAGATGGTTTGATTGCGAGCCACATTAACGTTTGAACGTTATAACGTTAGAACGTTTCCGAGCCGGTAGCCGGTAGACAGTGTTGTCACGAGCACATGAATGTAGAGTCGGTAACGACGTGACGAAATATCCTCTTCCCGATCTCGGCCTGCTCGCACGCGAGCTGGAACTCGGCGCCCCCGGTCTGGCGCTCGGTGGGGTCGTGCCGAGCGCTCGCAGTCTCGCGCTGGCGGCGATGGCCACCAGCGGCTGGCCGCAGAAGCTGGCGCTGATCGTCGTGCCTCACGTGGCCGAGGCCGAGGACCTCGCGGCCGGACTGAGGCTGCTGGCGCCAGAGCTTCGCGTGGGGGTGGTGCCGGCCGAGCTCTCCGGCCCGTACCTTGGCGCGGAGCCGCCGCTGGCGGCCCGGCTCGATACGGTTGAGCTGCTGCGAAAGGTGGGAAACCGGGAGATCGACGTCGTGGTGGCGCCGGCTCGCGTTCTCGGTTCGAGACTGCCACTGCCGGAGGCACTGGCCCATTCCTCGTTCAGTATCGAATCCGAAGACCAGCTCGACGCGCGCCAGCTGGCCACGAGGTTGACCACGGCCGGCTATCGGCGGGTCGATCTCGTCGAGGAAGTAGGCGAGTTCGCCGTACGCGGCTGGGTCGTTGATATCCATCCTGGAGGCGACGCGGGCTTTCGCTTGCAACTCGACGATGACCGGGTGGAGTCGATCCGACGCTTCGATCCGGAGACCCAGCGCAGCTCTCCGGAATCTGCCCCGGCGATCACGGTGGTGCCTCTCGACCCCTTCCCGGTGGTGGCCGGTAGGGTTGCTGATGTCGCCGCCCTCCTCGAGACCGAGTTCCCCGCGCTGGCGGCGCAGATGACCGCAGGAGCGGAGCGCCGGCTGTGGTGGGGGACGCTTCACCTCGCGGACGAATCGACGAGCTGGCTCGATCTCGCCCAACAGATCATCGTGTGTGATCGGGACGAGGTCATGGGCGAGATCGGCCGGTGGTGGCAGGTGCAGAATCGTGAGTGGGAGACGGTGAGCCGGCGAACCATGGATCTGCCGCCGCCCGATCGTCTTTTGCGGGGACCGGAGGAGCTGAGGCCGGCCATCGAAGCTGCGGCGCTTCGGTTGGAACGGCTCGAGCTTGTGGATGGGGCGACCACCTGGCGCCGCCTGTCGACTCACCCGGCGGAGAGCTTTGTGCGCAAGCTTCCCGAGCTCGTGCCCACGTTGCGCTCGCGGCGGGCTCAGGACATGGTCCAGGTTCTCGTCGTGGCGTCGCCCGGCGAGGGCCGTCGATTTGTCCACCTGCTGCGCGAAGGTGAGGTGGAACCGGTCGAGGCGCCGCCGCCGCCCGGTTCGGTGGCGATTGCCGAGGGTGGCCTGCAGCACGGTTTTGTCTGGGAAGGCAGGCTCGCGGTCTACGGGCGTCGTGATCTGACTGTCGGTCCCGGCGCCGCGCCGCCGCCGAGCGGGTTCGGGAGCCTTTGCTTCCGATCTTCGCGATCTCCGTGCCGGCGATCTGGTCGTCCACATGGACCATGGAATCGGACGATTCACTGGGTTCCGCCGGGTCGCAGTGGAGGGCCGGGAGATCGAAATGCTCGCCCTGGAGTACGACGGCGGTGACTCCCTGCTGGTGCCGGTGGAGCGGGCGGACCTGATCCAGAAGTACGCGTCCGGCGATGCCGACCTCAGCCCAAAGCTCGATCGGCTCGGGGGCGGGAGCTGGCGTCGCCGCCGCGCCAGGGTCAAGAAAGCGGTGCGGGAAATGGCGGCAGAGCTTCTGAGGTTGGCAGCGGTGCGCAGCGCCGCCCAGGGCTTTGCCTTTTCGCCCGACTCGCCCTGGCAGCGCGAGTTTGACGACTCCTTTGAGTTCGACCTGACCTCGGACCAGGAGCGCGCGGTCGCCGACATCAAGAGCGACATGGAGTCGCAGAGGCCCATGGACCGGTTGCTGTGCGGAGACGTCGGCTACGGCAAGACGGAGGTCGCGATCCGCGCCGCGTTCAAGGCCGTGCTCGAGGGCAAGCAGGTGGCGGTGCTGGCGCCGACGACCATTCTGGTTGACCAGCACCTCGAGACCTTCCGCCGTCGTTTTGCCGGATTCCCGGTCGAGGTTCGGATGTTGTCCCGGTTTTCCTCCCCGGCGGAGGCTCGCCAGGTCGTCAAAGAGCTGGCTGAAGGACGGGTGGATGTGATCGTCGGGACCCATCGGCTGCTTGGCGACACGATCCGTTTCCGTGATCTCGGACTGGTAGTCCTCGACGAGGAGCAGCGCTTCGGCGTCGCCCAGAAAGAACGCCTCAAGAAGCTGCGCACCGAGGTCGACGTCATTGCCATGTCGGCGACGCCGATCCCACGAACCCTCAACCTTTCGCTCAGCGGTCTGCGCGACATCTCGATCATCGAAACGCCCCCGCGCGACCGGCAGGCGGTGGAAACGAGCGTTCTCGAGTTCTCAGAAGACGTGGTCCGCGAGGCTGTGCTGTACGAGATGGAGCGCGGCGGGCAGGTCTACTTCGTCCACAACCGGGTGCGATCAATCGGCGCGTTTGCCGAGTGGCTGCGACGGACGGTGCCGGAAGCGACGGTGGCGGTCGCACACGGCCAGATGTCGGAGCGCCACCTCGAACGCGCGATGCGTCTATTTCTCGATGGCGAGGCCGACGTTCTCCTGGCCACCGCCATCATCGAGAACGGTCTCGACATTCCCAACGCCAACACTCTGCTGGTCAACCGCGCAGATCGATTCGGTCTCGCCCAGCTCTATCAACTTCGTGGACGAGTCGGGCGTTCGGACCGCCTCGCGTTCGCTTACTTCCTGGTGCCGCCGGGCCAGTCGTTGACGCCGACGGCGCGGGCCAGGCTGGCGGCGATCCAGGAGTTTTGCGAGCTCGGCGCCGGTTTTCGAATCGCCGCCCGCGACCTCGAGATCCGAGGCGCCGGCAACCTCCTCGGGGCGGAGCAGCACGGCTTTCTCGAGGCTGTCGGCTTCGAGACCTATTGCCAGCTGCTCGAGGAGGCCGTGGCGGAGCTCGAGGGTCGCCCGGCAGTCGTGCAACGGGAGGTCGAGCTGCGGCTCGGTATGGACCTCCAGCTGCCGGAACGCTATCTGCCGGAGCCGGCCCTGCGTCTGAGTTTTTATAAGAGGCTCGCGGCCTGCGATGACGACGAGGCCCTGTCGGAGCTGCTCGAGGAAATGGCCGACCGTTACGGCGCGGCGCCGCCACAGGTTGCGGACCTGGCGAATGCCCAGAGGGTGCGTACCGCCGCCCGGCTCGCCGGGGTGACGTCGGTTGCCCGGCGTGGAGGGCGCTGGCGGCTGCGCTTGGACTCCTCCAGGCCGCCTTCGACCAACTTTGCCGACATCGTCTCCGGGTGGCCCGGGGCCCAGGTGAGTCCGAGCGGCGAGGTCGTTCTTCCGTTCACCGGCGAGCATGGCCGGCTCGACGATGTCCTTCGCTTCCTGGTGAGCATTCGATCGTCTGAAGTCTAAAACACGGGGACGCGTCAGGGTTGCTAAAATCTTCCGGTGGACCTGAATTCAGGTGAGGATCTCGGTTACGGTGTTTTCGTCAGTCCAGATACTGATGGTGAAGCCATCGTCGTCAGCCCTCGGCTCGATCTCGGGTGGCGCCTGACCGCAGGTCGGGTCCCCGGGACCGCCGTATTGTGGCGCGATTCGTCCTACGAAGTGACGGGTAGGACTGATTTCGGAAGAGGAGCGCGCTGGACGTTGCGGCCGTGGAGCTCTGGAACGGCCATGCGCGGTGTGTTCAAGCTCGAAGCGGAGACAGTGCGCGGGCTCGCCGAGCGGGCTGCGGCGGAGGTGCATGGACGGCGCACCCGCCGGTCGACCCTGATCATGCTGCCGCTGCTCGGCCTCGCGCCGGCGAGGCTGCAGAAGAAGTGGGCGGCCGACTGGGGGTTTGCCGCCACCAGAGCGACCCGGGTGTCGGCGTTTTGCGAATTGCTCCTCGGGGCCTTCGGCATCATTCAGGTCGCGACCCGTGGTTTTGGCGGTGAGCCCCTGATGCCACCCTGGCTGGCCTCCCTGGGTATCGTCCTCTTTGCATCCGGGATCGCCCGTCTTGCCCTGGTCGCCGCCGACGGTGAGCCTGTCGGATCGCCGCTCGGCGCGCCGCTGCTGCTGGTGAAGACAACGCCGGCCCCTGCAGTCCTCGCCGACCAGCCGGTGGTGCGGTCATTCGACGAAGCCGGCGGCGAGCTCGTGTTGGCGTCGCCGGTTCACCGGCGAGACTGGGACCGTGACGGACGGCTGCGCTTTCGTAACGCTCTCTTTCGTCTGGATCGAACGGAGCAGGAGGGACGGACCTGGATCTATCATTTCGTGTGTGACGGCGACGCGGCGGATGACGCACGGAACTTGAGGTTGCTGCCGCCGTCGGTGGCGGCGGTGGGAGACGGCGCCGATCGTGCGCCCGCTCCGTCGATTCTGCGCACGGCCCTGGTCACGGCGGGTGTGACCCTGGGTCCGGCTCCGGATCAGGAGCGATGGGCGACGGAGCTCGGAATCCGTGCCGTCTGGCTGACGGCGGTAGGGGCTGGAGCTGAGCTCGTCGGCGGCCTTGTAAACCTTCGGGAGGATCTCGGCCCCGATGCTTCGCTCATGTTGTTGCTGGACTTTTTCCTGGTAGGTGAGGGATTGCTCCGGGTCGGATCGGTGCTCGCGGGCCGACCGATGGGAAGCCTCTTTGGCTGGGTCGTCCGGCCCCTCTACCGCCGCTGGCTCCCGAGCGATTCCTGAATCTCACACGACCCCATCGCCTTGCAGCCCATAGCCCCATAGCCCCATAGCCCCAAGCTCCAGCCCCAAGCCCCAAGCCTCAGAGTGGGTGGGCCAATCCATCCGTGTTAATCTCTGCTGATGGCCGGCTTGCGATGCATCCGTGCGGGTCTGGTCGTGGTCTCGTCTTCGATGGTGCTCGGCTGTGGCCCTGGCGGTGATGCGCTAGCCACGGTCGGCGGCCGGGAGTTGGAGATGGCGCCCTTCCAGGTCTACGTCAGCGAGGTCACCGGCGAGACGTGGCAGGCGGTGAGCGCCCGCGTCTCTTCGCGGCTGCTCGACCAATACCTCGACCGATGGGTCGTCCTCGAGGGCGCCCGTCGACGCGGTGTTCATGTCAACGCAGATTCCATTGTCGTTGGCCCATCGGAAGTCCAGTGGCTGCTGGACGAACTCTGCGACCCGGCGCCCGAACCGTCGGCGGAAGAGATCGAGGAGGAGGTGGCGCGCCGGCTCGAGGTGGAGCAGCCGGCCAGAGCCCACGTCCGGCAGCTCTTGGTCGATACCCAGGAAGAGGGGATCGAAGCCGGCCGCAGATTGGCTGCGGGTGAGGACTTCGTCGATGTCTCGCGTTCACTGAGCCGGGCGCCGAATGCGGATGACGGTGGCGAACTCGGTTTTTTCGACCAGGGGAGCCTGCCGCCGGAGATCGATAAGGTGATCTTCGCGCTCGCACCGGGCACGTTCTCGGATCCCGTTCAGGGACCGTCCGGGTACCATGTCTTTCAGGTTCTCGAGGTGTTGCCTGCTGGTACCTTGAATCGGGCGCAGGTGGAGGCGGCGGTTCGTCTCGAGTACGAGCAGCGGAGCGCGCGCGAACGGGTTCAGCTTTGCGTTCAGCAGTTGGCCTCGGAGATCGGGGTCGAAATCTATGCCGTGCACCTGTGGTTTCCCTACTCGGGCCGATACACGGAGGGTGAATGAAGTCTCAACGGATCATCGGCTTCGCAATTGCCCTGCTGATGGTGGTTTCGGGGGCGTGGACTGCAGAACGAGTAGTTCTCCAGGGGGTCCTGGTGCGGGTCAATGACCGCATTGTCACCATTCCGGAGTTCACCGAGCGGGTCCGGCAGGAGTTGACCCAGTTTCCGGCACAGCCTACGGAGGAGGAGCTGCATCAATTCACGGAGGGGCTGCTCTTGGAAACCGTCAACGAGCTCGTGTTGCTCGAACGCGCCACCGAAAAACAGGTGACGGTCAGCGACGACATGGTGGACGAAGCGATGGCAAACCTCCGCAAAGAGAACAACCTCGAGGATGATGAGGATTGGGCGCAGGCCCTCGAAAGCTCGAACCTGTCGTTGGAGGTGCTGCGCGAGCGTTACCGGCGGTCGATTCTTCTGCAGCGGGCCGTTCAGGGCGAGGTGCGACCCGCGGAAATCACCGAGGAAGAGCTCAAGCGGCAGTACGATCGTGACAAGGAAGAATACAAGGTGCCCGCCAAGGTCGAGCTCGAGCAGGTCTTCATTGCCGACGCCGGCTCGAGTCCCGCCGAAACCACCCGGCGGGCGCAGGGCCTGGTCGATCGAGTGCGTGGAGGGGCGGACCTCAAGGCCGAAGCGACTCTCGCAGGTTCCGAGCTCCAGCAGCTCGGCGAGATACCGGTTGAGGACTGTCGACCCGATCTCACGCAGGCCCTGGAAGGGCTCGATGACGGCGGCCTCACCGATCCTCTGCCGGTTCCGGGCGGTGTCCAGATTATCCGTCTGGTTCGGCGCATTCCCGCCGGTTACCAGTCGTTCGCGGAGGTCGCACCCATGTTACGGCGCCGGCGATCAGCCGAGGCATACGAGAGCCAGACCAGAGGTCTGGTCGAAAAGCTCAAGCAGGAGTACCTCGTCGAGGTCCACGAGGAGTATCTCGACCTCGTGTATGCCAATCTTGGAGGGGTGTAATCGAATGCAGAGATCGACGCGGCGATGAAAAGCGACAAGCGAACCTGGATCAAGGACCTCCGCGCCGGCGAGGAGCTCGATGAGTGCTACGCGGTGCGTACCGCGGATTTGCGGCAACGGCGCGGCGGTGGCTCCTATCTGGCGACGACGCTTGGTGACCGCACCGGCGAGGTGACGGCGCTGGTCTGGCAGAACGTGGACCGACTGCGCGACGCTCTCGAACCCGGAGCTGTGGTCACCGTGAAGGGGCAAGTTCAGCGGTACAACCAGCAGCTTCAGGTCGTGATCCGTCAGGCTGAGGTCGTGGCCGAGGAAGCGGTGGACGAGTCCCTCTTCGTGCGCTCATCAACGGTAGATCCCGAGCTGTTGTGGAAGCAGCTCATTGGCCTCATCGAGCAGGTAGGCGATGCCGACATCCGGCAGCTGCTCTTTCGCATTTTCTCGGATGCCGAGGTCGAGAGGCTTTTCCGGGTGGCGCCGGCCGCACGCTCGATGCACCACGCCTTCCGCTCCGGCCTGCTCGAGCACACGGTGTCGGTGACAAATGCCGCACGGTTGCTGGCGGGCCACTACCGGCTCAACGAGGCGCTGGTTGTGGCGGGTTGTCTCCTGCACGATCTCGGCAAGATCTGGGAGCTCGAGATCGGCGCCTCCGTCGAGTACACCGATGACGGCCGCCTGATCGGGCATATCCCCATGGAAACTCTTTTTGTGGAGCGAAAGATCGCCGAGCTCGAGCGTTTCCCGGCCGAAACCAGGCGGCAGCTGCTGCACATCCTTCTCGCCCACCACGGTGAGTACGAATTCGGGTCGCCCAGGCGACCAAAGACCCCGGAGGCGCTGCTCGTGCACATGGCCGACAACCTCGACTCCAAGATGGCCGGCATGCTCGAGGCGATCGCCGCCGAAGGCTCAGGTGACGAGGCCTGGACGCAGTACTCGAGGATTCTCGAACGTCACGTCTACCGGCGCCAGACGCCGGCCGCGAGCAATGACGAGGAGTGACGAAAGCGCGCAGCCGAAGAGACGTCACAACCACAAAGGCACAAAGACACAAAGAAGAGCGCAAAGGGAATCATCTTGGTGAAATCCTTCGTGGCTTTGTGTCTTCGTGGTTGCGGTTCATGCAAATCCGCCAGGCGACATCGACAAATGATGTTCCTGCAGGAATTTCAGCCCGCCGCTTGCGACGTCAGGAGCGGTCGTGGATGGCCTTGGCCACCTCGCCGGCTTCGGGAAATCGACCGAGTGAACGCTTCGAAAAGACCAGCTCACCATCGACCACGACCTCGAAGACGCCCTCCGCGCCCCTGATCAGACGAGTCGAGGTTCCAAACTCGGAATCCAGCTCGGCCGCCAGCCCGGCGGCCCGAGGTTGGTAGTTTCAAATCACGCAGTATTCGATCGAGATGTCCATCGTGCCTCCGCACAGATGCGAGTTTAGCAATTACCTGCGCGTTTTCTCCTTTTTTGGCCCCCGGGCCCGCAGGGCACGGGGGCCAAAAACGGAAAAGCAGGGCGTTCTCGCCCGACGCGGTGCTAGCATCGTCCGCGACGGGACCAACGGTGGCGGACCGTCCTCCGTAAACCGTTACGGGGAAAGATGGTGAGGGAGAACCTGTGCTTTCAGCCTGCGGGCGACGGCAGCCACAAAGGGGTGGCCATGAATGACCGCGAGTGGGTCCGCTCCGCAGCGGAGGGCGATGACGAAGCCTTCGCGGAGTTGGTCCGGCGTCACTCGGGCGGCCTCCACCGGGCCGTCGCGAGAATCGTCGCTGACGAGAACGAGGCCTGGGACGTCGTGCAGATGGCTTTTTTGAAGGCCTGGCAGCGGCTCGACAGCTACGATCCCCGTTTCAGTTTTACGACCTGGTTGTACCGAATCGCCACCAACCTCGCGATCGATCTTCTGCGGTCCCGTAGCAGCCGAGAGCGGGCCCACGTGGCGGGCACCGAGCACCGTTTGCGGCTGGTAGGCGTTGGTGAGGCAGCCGGGAGAAGGACAGAGGAGAACGAGGCGGAGGCCATATTGCGTGACCTGGTTGGAGTTCTGACACCGCAGCAACAGAGCGCCTTCGTGCTGCGAGAGATCGAAGGTCTCGACACCGCCGAGGTGGCCGTGGTGTTGGGATGTTCCGCCACCACCGTTCGCAATCACATTTTCCAGGCGCGAAAGACGCTGCGTCGGGAGTTGAAAGAGCATTATCCGGAGTACCTACCGGCGTCCGAGAGGGGATGAAATGAACTGCGAGATCTTTCGCGAAATGATCGGGCCATATCTCGAGGAGACCCTCGAAGAGGACCGTCGGCTGTGGTTCCGCCGTCACCTGCGTGAGTGTGACGAGTGTCGCGCAGTGGCGCTGGTAGCTGAGCCAAGCCTGCTCTTCGCGGTCGCCGTCACGGCACCGGCAGACCCGGTGCGGGTAGAAGCGTGTGCAGGCGCGGTTGTGGCGCAGATTCGCCAGGAGCGCCTCGCGCGCCGCTTGCGCTCTCGCCGCCGGCCATGGCTTGCCGCCGCCGCAGCCCTGTTTGTGATGGTCGGCGGCGCCCTCATCTGGCAACGATTCCTCGGCGACACTCAGGGGGTGCTGCCGGTATTCGAGGCGCTCCGCGAGGCTGAGGAGGTCGCGGCGCCACCGTCGATCGAGGTCGAGATGCCGGGCGAAGAAGTTCGTGTTTACCAGTTTGCAAACGACGACAGCGATACCGCGGTCTATTTCATAGTCGACCCGGCTCTGGAGCTCTGACCATGAGGCATCGTGTGCCAATCCTCGTCGCATTCGTGTGCTTCGCCGCTGTCGTCATGGCGGCGGAGGTGGAGACCGTGTCGCGGGTCTTCCGCCTCGAATATCTCTCGGTTTCGGAGGCGTCGGCAGTGGTGCAACCAATGCTGTCGGAGATCGGAAGCCTGACCGTCCAGCCGAGCAAGGCCAGAATGACGGTGCAGGACGTGCCGGAGGTGATCGATCGCGTGGCGCGGCTCATCGACAAGCTCGACCACGCACCCGGCAGGTATCGGATTCAGATTGATCTCCTGGAAGGCGGCGCCAAGGAGCCCTATGGCACCGTTTTGCAGGTGGAGCTCGACGAGCGCCTGCAGAAGATGTTCAAAGCAGCCTCCTTCCGCCGATTGGGCAGCTCGGTGCTCGAGGGAGAGATCGGCAGCTCGGCGCAGGCGGAAATCGGCAACAACTTCCTGATTTCGTTTCTCGCCCAGGAGCCCGAGTACTCCAAAGAGACGCCGTGGGGATCGCCGGATCCGGGAGATCGGATCCACCTGCGGCGACTGGTTTTGGGACGGGTGGTGGTCGGGTCGGACGGAACGAGGACGACCGAAGAGCTCTTGCGAACCAATGTCCTCCTGTCGCCCAATCAAAAGGTCTACATCGGCGCCGGAAAGTCGGAGGAGTCCGAGAACGTCCTGGTACTGATTGTGTACGCACAGGAATTTGGAGGCCGCTGAGTGCCCGAGTTCGTCTGCAGACTCGGTGCCCCCGATGGTTCGCTGGTTGAGCAACGGCGGGTTGCGGTCTCGATGGACGCCCTTCGTCGCGAGCTCGAGACCGAGGGGTTTCACGTTTTCGGCCTCGAAGGTGCGAGATCGCGGATTCGCGTCCCGTTTTTCTCGCGCAGTGAGAAAATCAGCGGGCAGGACTTTTTGCTCTTCAACACCCAGCTCAAGACACTCCTCCACGCCGGTATGCCGCTCGCACAATCGCTGGACCTGCTGAAGGATCAGCAGACCAGCCCCCACTTCCGGGCGCTGCTCGACAAGGTCCACCAACAGGTGACGACAGGCATTGCGCTCTCGGACGCCTTTCTCGCCCTCGGGGACATGTTTCCGCGGTTGTACGCCAACTCCTTGCGCGCCGGCGAGCGAACCGGCGAGCTCGAACAGGTCATCGGCCGCTTTGTCGAGTACCAGCGGCTGGTGGAGGCGGTGCGCAGGAAGATCATCAGCGCCCTCACGTATCCGGCGGTGCTGGTGGTGCTGGCAGTTGGCCTGATCACGGTTCTCATGACCTATGTGATCCCGAGTTTTTCGGACTTCTACGTCCAGTTCGAAACCGAGCTGCCCTTGCCGACCAGAATCGTCATCAGCAGCGCCAGCTTCGTCCGCGACAACCTCCTGCCGTTGGTCATCGGCATCATTGTCCTGTTTTACGGGTTTCGGGTGTGGCGTTCCTCACCAAGCGGCCGTCTGCTAGCCGATCGATGGAAGCTTCGGGTGCCGCTGGTCGGGCGTCTGACCCACCTCTTCGCGCTTTCACAGTTCAGTCGATCGATGGCAATTCTTCTTGGTGGCGGAACGCCGATGGTGCCGGCGCTTGAAACAGCCTCGACCTCGGTCAGCAACGCCTATATTTCAGAGCTTTTTCTCGGCTGTGTGCAGGAGGTGCAGGAGGGTCGGCCGTTGTCGGATGCGCTGTCGGACACCGGACGCGCACCCGACATGGCACTGGCGATGATCCGGGTCGGCGAATCGACCGGCGCCCTGCCGGAAATGCTGAACCACACATCGGATTTTTTCGACGAGTCGATCGAATTCACCCTGAGTCGGATCGTGACCTTGATCGAGCCCATGATTCTGGTGGTGATGGGCGTGATCGTTGCGGCGCTGCTCTTGGCGGTCTACTATCCATTGTTGACCATCGTGAGCCGGATAGCGTGAGGAACCATGGCAACTGAACCGAATCTCGAACAACACCTGGTGATGCTCGATCAGGAGGGCGAAGAGCGAGAAGGCGAGAAGATCGCGCGTGGGCTGGCCGAGCGCCTCGGCCTGCCCTTCGACCCTTTGCGCGAGTTTCACGTCGACGCCGAGCTCTTTCGCACGATTCCGGTCGAGATCATGCTGCGGTACCAGTTCCTGCCGATGAGGGTGGACGGCGAGGTGTTGCATGTCGTGATGGCCGATCCATCGAATGTCGTCAGCCTCAACGAGGTCGAGCTCGCCCTCGCGAGGCCGCTCGATGTGACAGTCGCCCCGGCCAAGCAGATCGCCGAAATTCTCGAGAAGTCGGAGTCGACGCAGCGGGTCCTGGACGAGGCAACCGAAGGTTTCAGCATGCAGCTCGTGCAGGAGGCGGAGGACGGCGAGGTCCTGTCCATCGACAGCATCACGGCTGACTCATCGCCGATCATCCGCCTCGTCGATTCGATTCTCTTCAACGCCATCCAACGCAGGGCGTCCGACATCCACATTGAAACCCAGGACCGCGAGGTGGTGGTCAAGTACCGGATCGACGGCGTGCTCTACCAGGCCATGAAATCGATTGACAAGCGCCACCACTCGACCATCGTCAGCCGCATCAAGGTGATGTCCGAGCTCGACATCGCCGAAAAACGAATTCCTCAGGACGGCCGCTTCAAGGTCCGTTTTTCGGGCCGCACGATCGACTTCCGGGTCTCGATCATGCCGACGGTGCACGGTGAGGACGCGGTCATCCGAATCCTCGACAAGGAGGCTACAAACGCCGAGTTCAAGACCCTCAATCTCGATGTGTTGGGCTTCGAGGAAGACACCAAAAGGCAGCTTCGCAAGTTCATCAACGAGCCCTACGGCATGGTGCTGGTGACCGGACCGACCGGTTCGGGGAAGACGACCTCGCTGTATGCGTGCCTCTCGGAGATTCGTTCGACGGAGGACAAGATCGTCACCATCGAAGACCCAGTCGAGTACCAGCTCAAGGGAATCACCCAGATCCCGGTCAACGAGAAAAAGGGACTCACCTTTGCCCGCGGCTTGCGTTCGATCCTGCGCCACGACCCGGACAAGGTGATGGTCGGCGAGATCCGCGACGAGGAGACCGCGCAGATTGCCGTCCAGTCGGCGCTTACCGGCCATCTGGTCTTCACCACGGTCCACGCCAACAACGTGGTGGATGTTATCGGGCGATTCCTGAACATGAACGTCGACCTCTACAATTTCGTGGCCGCGCTCAACTGTGTGCTCGCGCAGCGCCTCGTGCGCCGCATTTGTCTGCACTGCAAGCGCCCGGCCGTGATCTCGGAGATCATGCTCGAGGATTCCGGACTCGATCCGGACCGCTATCGCGACTTCACGTTTTACGAGGGCGGCGGCTGTATCGAGTGCAACGGCACCGGATACCGCGGCAGGTTGGCGATCGCAGAGCTTCTGAATCTGTCTGACAACATCCGCCAACTCGTCCTCGACCGCCGTTCGGCGGCCGAGATCAAGCGTGCGGCGAAAGCGGAAGGGATGCGGTTTCTTCGCGAATCCGCCCTGCAGAAGGTCTTTGCCGGAGAGACCTCCCTCCACGACATCAACAAGGTCACCTTCGTCGAATGAACCTGGAGAGGATTATCACCAGCCCTCCGCCATCAACCGGATGGGTCTTCGATACCGAAATGGCGGTGGTGGCTCACCGCGCCAAAACCGGGGAAATTCATTGCGCCGCCGAGGAGCTTGTCGACGGTGGTTTCGAGGTGGGGCCGGTGGGGCTGCAGACGGTTGACCCGGGTGCCGTGAGCCCGGTGCTGGCGCGGCTCAAGGGTGCGGCCGAGGGCACGCAGACGGCGGCGGTGATCGTTCCCACCGGTTGGTTGCGGAGCTTTCTGATCGACATCGACCGGCTCCCGCGCCGACAAAACGAGCTCCACGACGTGGTCCGCTGGCGGCTCAAGAAGTTGCTGCCGATCGCACCCTCGGAGCTCCGCCTGGCGGTTGTCCGGCTGCCGGAGAATGAAGGCCGGCGACGATTGCTGGTGATGACCGGCATCGAACGGGCGATGGCCGGAATCGAGGCTGCTTTCGCGTCCGTCGGTATCGAGGTAGGTCTGATTACGTCGAGGCTTTTTGCCCTGGTTCCCAGCGTTGCCGGGTCTTCCAGCCCGACCCTCGTTATCCAGGTCGAGAAGGCGTTTCTTTCGCTGGTGTTGCTCGGTGGCGGGGTGCCCCGGCTCCTGCGGACAAAGCCCCTCGCCACGTCGATCGACAGCGCCGCCACAGTACTGCGCGAGGTCGCGCTGACTCTCGGGTTTGTCCGTGAAACGATGGAAATCGACGGTGAGATCGAGGTCAGGCTGAGCTGCGAGTCTCTGGATATCGAGCGCGCGCTGCGGAGCTGGTTGGCGGATCAAGAGCGAATGGTGCCGGGCGTTGAAGCGGTGCGTCCCGCCTGTGGTCCGACGACGGTGGTGAGCCGCCTCGGGGAGGCGAGACTGGCGCCGGCGCTGGCCGTGGTCTCGGGGTTGGTGCGGTGATTACGCCAAACCTTGCCACGCGTCCGTTTCTCAATACCCGACCGGTGTGGCTGGTGACAGCGGCCGCAGCGGTGCTGGCGGTGGTCCTGCTGGTATTCAACCTTCGCCTGTTTCTGGTGGCCAATCGCACTCTCGATGACGAAACCTCACGACGGGACACGCTTTTGGAGCGCCATCAGCGTCTCGAAACCGAGGTCCGGAGGAATGTGCAGACGCTCGAAAAGGTGCCCTGGCGTTCGCTCAGCGCCAGGGTCGACGCGACCAATCTTATTCTGGGGGAACACGCCTTCTCCTGGCTCGAGATGCTGGACGACATCGAGGCTGTGATGCCGTACGACGTTCGGCTGACGAGAATCGCGCCCAGCATCGGGCCGGACAGCGTGACCCTGTCGTTGTCGGTGGTTGCTCACAATCGGGACGCGATGCTCGAGCTTCTCGACAACCTGGTCGTTGATCCGCGCTTCGAAGACCCGACGCCGTCGAATGAGACGACGCCGGAGGAGGGGTCCGAACCGGTCTACGTCATGGTCCTGCGGGTGACCTACCATCCGCTCGTGGAGGAGTCGTGACGATCGATCTGAGGCCCTGGCGGCGCCTGCTGGCGGTGTGGCTGCCGGCGGTGATTGTGTGCGCGACGGCCGCGGCGCTCTACGTCTGGCAGACCTCGGAATCGGGTGGTCTCAGGTCCCAGATCCGAAACCAGATCGAAGAACTCGAGAAGGAGATAGTACGGCTGGAGGGGCTCGAGCAGGCGACGACGGATGACGGGGCGCGGGTGGCCGAGCTCGACCGCGAGTTCGCGAAGATGTACGAGGATGTCTTCGGGAGTCTTGACGAACGTCTCACGAACATTCTTCGTTCGGTGGGTTCGGCGACGCGATCCGCGGGTCTCCTGCCCGGCACCTACACCTACTCGGCGGCTGAGGATCGCGCCACCGGGTTTATTCGCTTCGGCGTTCGCTTTTCGGTCGAGGGTGAGTATCAGCAGATCCGGCGGATGCTTGCCTCGCTGCAGTCGAGTCCCGAATTTCTGGTGGTCGAGACCCTGACTCTTGCGGGTGACGAGGACCCCGTGAAACGCGAGCTGACGATCTCGGTCGGCGTTGCGACCTTCCTCGCCGAGGCCGACCGGGATCAACTCCGCCGACTCACCGGTGGCCTTGGCGAGGCATCGGAGGGTGGCGATGGCTAGCCCGACCAGGGTGAAGCTCGGTGACGAGCGCGTCCGCCTGGCGGTGCTGCTGTCAGTGCTGGTGCTGGTGGCGGTGGTCGCCGCGGTCCGCTTCCTCGGCGGGAGCAGCGCCGGTGGCGGCGCCTCGAGCTCGAACGAGTTGGAGTATGTAGCCCGCAACCTGCCGCCACTACAGACCGGTGGTATCGGCGTTCAGGATGACCGCCCGGCCGAGTCCGGTGGCAATCCCTTCGCCTTCCGCCCACCACCCACCCCGACCCCCAACCTGACGCCGCCGCCAACGCCGATCCCGCGTCCCACCTTGCCGCCAAGGCCGACCCCGACGCCACGCATCGCCATCGGCGCCAACGGTGAGCTCAAGGCTCCTCCGCCGCCTTTCAACCGCGACTACATCGGCAATCTCGGGCCGACCCCCGGTCGGGTAGCGGCCTTCAGGAGAAGCGGCGACGAGCCCGGTTCGAGCGAGATCGACGTCGCGGTTGTGGGCTCGGTGCTGGACGACGTGTTTATCGTGCGTGAGATCGGGCTCGAATCCGTGGTGATCGGTTTCGTCGGCTACGCCACATCGGAGGACACTCGTGTACCGTTGTCTGAGAACTAAAACCCGAATCCTGTGGTCAGTCGCCATGGCGTTGTTGCTGGCGGGGGTCGTCGGCTGTACCACCGCCAAACAGACGGCCGACGCCGGCGAAGAGGCCTTCAGCCATCAGAACTGGGACGCCGCCGTCTACCACTATCTGCAGGCGCTGGCCGAAGACCCGAATAACGTCGAGTACAGGATGCAGCTCGAGTTCGCCCGCCAGAAGGCGTCGCAGAAGCACTTCCAGAACGGAGTGACGATGCGCAAGCTGGGCCGGCTGCTGGCCGCGCGCAACGAGCTGCAGATGGCGACCCAGCTCGATCCAACCAACCAGTATGCGGAACAGCTGCTCGAAGACGTGATCGAGGAGATGGATATCCTGTCGACGCCGGACGGCGCCCGCCGCCTCGAGGAGCTGAAAGCACAGGCCCGGCAGGCAAAGGTGCAACCGCCGGTGCTCAACCCGAGGGACAAATCGCCCATCACTCTCAATTTTCCACGGCCCAAACCGGTCAAGGAAATCTATAACGCCATCGGCAAGGCCTATGGGTTCAACGTCCTCTTCGACCCCAAGCTCAAGGACGACCGGCTCGCCATCGAGCTTCGCGACCTCACCGTCGAGCAGGCGCTCGAAATGGTGATGCAGGCCGCCGGCCACTTCTACAAGGTGCTCGACGCGCACTCGATCATCATCGCCGACGAAACCCCGCAGAACCGGCGCGAGTACGAGGACCTGGTCATCAAGACCTTCTTTCTCTCAAACGCCGACGTCAAGGAGGTCGACAAGCTCCTGCGGTCGCTGATCGAGGCGCGGCGGCTGTCGACCAACGAGCAGCTCAACGCCATCACCCTGCGCGACACCGCCGACAAGGTGGCGATCGCCGAAAAGCTCATCCGCGTCAACGACAAGGCGAAGGCCGAGGTGCTGATCGACGTCGAGATCCTGATCATGGCATCGACCAAGAACTCGAACATCGGCGTCGCGCTTTCCACCTACAACTACAATCTCCAGCTGGACACTACCCTGGTGAATCCGGACCTGCCCCAGGGAATTCTAGGTCTTGACGATTTCGAGAACATCTCGCGGGGCGACTGGTTCATCAACGTGCCCTCGGTCCTGATCAACCTCGCCAAAAACTCCGGAGAGGCCGAGGTGCTGGCGCAGCCGCAGCTTCGAGTCACCGAGGGAGAGAAGGCGAGCCTCCTGATCGGCGACCAGGTGCCGATTCCGGTCACCAGCTTCAACACCTCGAACACCATCGGCGGCAGCGTGGTACCGATCACCTCGTTCCAGTACAAGGACGTCGGCATCCAGATCGAGGTCGAGCCGCGGGTCCACCACAACCGCGAGATCACCCTCATCCTCAAGGTCGAGATCTCCAACCTCGGCGAGACCGTGCCGGTCGGACCCGACCAGGAGGCCGTCACCATCGGCACCCGCACCATCTCGTCGGTGATCCGGCTCCAAAGCGGCGAGTCGAGCCTGCTCGCCGGTCTCATCCGTCGCGACAAGACCAAGGGTGTCACCAAGACGCCGTTGCTGGGCGACATCCCATTTTTCGGGCGGCTGTTCCGAAACGAAAACATCACCAACAAGGACACCGACCTGGTCCTCACGCTGACGCCGCAGATCATCCGCTTCCCCGACATCGAGGAAGAAGACCTGGCGCCGATCTGGGTGGGCACCGAGAGTCGTATCTCCTACAGTGGGACCCGGCCGCGGGTCCAGTCCGGCCGCGCCCCAACCGGGCCGTTTGACGAGCGACCCGATCAGGAGACCGAAGAAAGCGAGGAATCGACCGTCGAAGAAGTTGAGGCGCCCTACGGCACCCCGGCGAGCCGGCGTCCGGCTGCACCGCGAAGGGTCGAGCCTCCCGAGCAGAAGCCGGACCAGGGGATTGATCTGGTGCCGCAGAGCGAAAACAAGAGCCTGGTCGATGATTCGCCGGCCGACGACGTGGGCTGGGGCGATGTTCCGGAGTTCGAGCCGCCCGAGGTCGGTTTCGACGCCTCGCTACCGCCCCTGTTGGTAGGGCTCGAGCCGTCGGTGGTCTCGCTGCGACCCGGCCAGGAAACGGTGCTCCAGATCGTCGTCCGCGGTGGCTCGGGTTCGTACCGGCTGCCGGTCGCGCTCTCGTATTCCCCGGAACGGGTCTGGGTCCACAGCGTTCTGGCGGCCCCCGGCGTCGAGATTCTACGCCAGGATCTCGACCCGGTGGAGGGCTTCATCGACCTCGAGATCGTGGTCACCAACGCGATCGAGAGCGGCCAGGCGGTCGTGGCGCTGCAGATTCAGGCGCTCGACGCAGGACCCGCGCCGATCGTGTTTTTCACCACTCGGGCGATCATGGCCGATGGCGTCCCGGTGCCGGTGGCGGCTGCAGACGGTTCAATATTCGTCAACGGCTCCGGCCAGGTCACGGAGTGATGTCATGATCGGGCGCCTGGGACGACGGCGGCGAAACGGCGGCTTCACCCTGGCCGAGCTGGTGATGGTCGTGGCCCTGGTTGCGGTCCTGTCGTCGATGGCGCTGCCGGTGGCGAAGTTTACGGTCAAACGGCGCAAGGAGGTCGAGCTTCGCCTCGCCCTGCGCCAGGTTCGGACCGCGATCGACGAGTACAAGCGGATGTCCGATCAGGGAATGATTCCGGTCAAGATCGGCGGCGAGGGTTATCCCGAAAGCCTCGAAGAGCTCGTGGAAGGGGTCGAAATCGTCGGTCAGGAAACCAAGAAACGGTTTCTTCGCCGAATCCCAGTCGATCCGATGACCCGCGACGAGTGGGTCTTGCGCTCCTACCAGGATGACGCGGACTCTACCATGTGGGGCGGCGAAAATATCTACGACATTCGCACCAGCTCCGATGGAACGGCCCTCGATGGGACGAAGTATGCGGATTGGTAGTGCTATGGAATTAGGAATGAGGAATGAGGAATTCGGATTTGGGAATGAGGAATTGGGAATGACCACCCGACCACCCCTTGATGCAGGTGGTGTGGGATGGTGAGGCGCCTCAAAACTCAAAACTCAAAACTCAAAACTGGGGTCAGGGCTTCACCCTCATCGAGCTCATTGTCGTGGTGGCCATCATCGGCATTCTCGCCACCATCGCGCTGCCCGCGATGCAGAATGCGCCGATCCGGGCGCGCGAAGCCGTGATCCGTGCCGACCTCTATCAATTGCGCTCATGCATCGATCAGCACCTCGCCGACAAGGGCTACTATCCGGAGAGCCTGCAGGCGCTTGTCGACGCCGGCTATTTGAGATTCATCCCGACCGACCCGTTCAGCGGTACGGCCGAGGGCGCCTGGGAGGAGATCTATGCCGACCCCGACGAGCTCGAAGAGCTCGAGCCGCTCGAGGATGAGTTCACGACCGGCAACCAGGTCATCGACGTCCGCTATCGGGACGACAAGAGGGTCGCGCTCGACGGGTCGCTGATCTACGAATGGTAAGACGGTGAATTCGGAGTTCGGAATTCGGAATTCGGAATTTTCCGGCTGTCTCCTTGGGCACCAAAGCTCCAGGGGAGGGTGGATGGGAATTCAAAATTCAAAATTCAGAATTCAGAATTCCGGCGAAGCCGGTTTCACCCTCGCCATGGTCATCATGGTGGTCGCCATCATGGCGATCATGACGGCGGTTGCGATCCAGACGGTGAGCTTTCAGATGCAACGTGAAAAAGAGGCCGAGCTCATTTTTCGCGGCGAGCAGTACGTCGAGGCGATCCGGCTCTACAGGCAGAAGTACGGGCGCTACCCGGTCCGGATGAAGGAGCTGTGGGAGGCCGACCCGAGGGTGCTGCGCCAGAAGTGGCTCGACCCGATGACCGGCGACGACAAGTGGGGTGTCGTCTTTCTCGGACAGGAAGGACAGCAGCCCGGTCTCCCCGGTGGGCAACGCCAGGGACCGGCACCGACTCCGACCCGTACCCCGCTGTTTGAAAGGCAGCGGGAGAGTGACGGCGAAAAGGTGGGTCCGATCATCGGGGTCCACTCGCAGTCAACGGACGCCAGCATCAAGATCTACAAGGGCCGCACCCGGTACGATGATTGGAAGTTCGTGTACGAGGAGGAGAGCCAACGCCCGCAACCGGGGGGAGGGGGCGAGAGAGAAGTGCCGTGGGGACAGCGGGACGTGCCGACGCCCAGCGTCGAGCCCACCGGCACGCCGGGGTATTAGAACAAACGTTCTAACGTTCTAACGTTTCAACGTTTCAACGTATTGAGGTACACTCCCGCGCTGTGCCCGACCACGACCCTTCCTCGCTTCCCGCGCTCGTGACGCAGCCGATGCCCGGCCGGGAGACCGTGGCGGCCGGCGTCTGGATCACCCGCGGCGCGGCCCACGACGAGCCGGCGGTTTCCGGCGCCACCCACCTCGTCGAACACCTCACCCTGCGCGCCTGCGGCGGCCACGACCGGCGCTCGCTCGCGCTCGCCGTCGACCGCCTCGGCGGCGAGGTCGACGCCTGGACCAGCTCCGAGCTGATGGGGATCAGCGTCAACACCACCGTTGATGCGGTCGGAGACGCCCTCGACCTTCTGGTCGACGCCGTCCTCAGTCCGACCTTCGCGCCGGAGGACGTCGAGCTGGAGCGCCGGGTGACGCTCGCCGAGCTCGAGCTGCTCGCCGATGACCCGGCGGAACGGGTCGGCGAAGCCCTGCTGCAGGCGGCATGGGGCGATCATCCGCTGGCGAGACCGGTGATCGGCTCGGTCCAGACTCTCGAAACGCTCACGCCCGAAGTACTCAGGCGGCACCATGATTCGCTGGTGGCGCCCGGCGGGATGGTGGCCGCGGTAGTCGGAGATGTCGCCTACGGAGAGGTCTCGGCGCATCTCGCGCCCCTGCCACTCGGACGCGCGCCGCACGCGGCACCCCTGCCGCCCCTCGGGTGGCGCGGGGTTCATCTCGATCTCAGCCGCGAAGGCACCGATCAGGTACATGCGCGGCTCGCCTTCGAGGCCCTGGCGGTTGCGGACCCGCGGGTTCCGATTCTGGTGGTGCTCAACCGGACCCTCGGTGACGGCGCGGCGAGCCGGCTGTTCCAACGCCTGCGCGAGGACGAGGGGCTGACCTACGACATCTGGTCGAGCCCCGTCATGCGGCGCCAGGGCGGCCTCCTCGAGGTCGGCTGGGCCTGCGCGCCGCCGGCCTTTGCCGACGCCTGGCGTCTGGTGAACGAAGAGCTCGCGCGTCTCGCGCTCGACCTCACCGAGGTCGAGGTGGAAGCGGCCAAGGAAGGCCTGTTGCGCGGTCTCAAGATGGACATGGAGTCACCATCCGGTTGGTGCTCGCTCGATGTCGGCGAGTACCTCGAACGTGGCCGCCGCTTCGAGCCCGAGAGCGCTTGCCGCGAGCTCGCCGTGGTGACGGTCGACGAGGTGCGAAAGCTGGCGGCCGAGATCCTGCGGCCGGAGCATCGAGCCTCCGCGGTCTGCGGCCCCGAGGGCGCCGCCATCCGCGTGGCGTAGCATTCGCAACGAATCGCCGAAGAGCGTCAAAACGTTAGAACGTTCAACGTTAGCACGTCTGAGGACTCGACGCGTGCTGAGATGCGGGAGGGCGTTTCGGTGTCACGCCGTAGGACGTTTTAACGTGCAACGTTCTAACGGATGCGCTCTGCAAAATGGGTGGGTGGGCGGAATTCCTAATTCCTAATTCCTAATTCTATTCGTACTGTCGTATCATCCACTCGTGACGATCGAAGTCCGCATCCGCCGCCTGGCCCACGCCGAGGGGCTGCCGTTGCCGACCTACGCCACCGACGGCGCCGCCGGGGCGGATCTGCGCGCGGCGGTCGAGTTCGAGCTGATCCTCGGGCCCGGAGAACGGACTGCGGTGCCGACCGGCCTGGTGGTGGAGATCCCGGCCGGCTACGAGGGCCAGGTGCGGCCGCGCTCGGGGCTTGCCATCCGTTCCGGATTGACCGTCGTCAACGCGCCGGGCACCATCGACAGCGACTACCGGGGCGAGCTCAAGGTGTTGATGGTCAACCTCGGTTCCGAAGCCGTGTCGATCGAACACGGCGACCGCATCGCCCAGCTCCTGGTGGCGCCGGTGACCCGGGCCGTCTTTGTCGAGTCGGACGAGCTGAGTGCCTCCGATCGTGGCGACGGCGGGTTCGGTTCGACGGGCGTCTGACGATGGAGATCCTGGTCCTCGCCTCCGGCTCGTCGGGCAACTCGGCACTGGTGACCTCGGGCGGGACCTCGCTGCTGGTCGACGTTGGGGTCTCCGCCCTCCAGGTGCGGAACCGGCTCGAGGCCTTTGGCCGAACGCCGGACGAGATCGACGCCATCCTCCTCACCCACGAGCACTCGGACCACGTCCGGGGTCTCGAGGTCTTTCTCCGTCGCCATCGCCAGGCGCCGGTGTGGACCACCCACGGCACCTGGTCCAGGATCGACGTGCGCAGCGACTCGGGCGGCGAGCTCGAGTCGGGGGCCACCCTGAGCTTCGGGAACATCAGCGTCACCCCCGTTTCCACCTCGCACGACGCGGCCGAACCGGTGGCCTACGTCTTTGACGACGGCGATCGTTGCGCCGCCCTGTGCACCGACACCGGGACCTTTACCAAGCTCCTCGTGCAGCGGTTGCAAGGCTGCGAGCTGCTCCTGCTCGAGACCAACCACGACAAGGACATGCTGCGCCACGGCCCCTACCCCTGGCCGCTCAAGCAGCGCATCGACTCGAGCACCGGCCACCTCTCCAACCACCAGAGCTGCGAGGCGGTCGACAAGCTGAGGTCGTCAGTCCTGCGGGCGGTGGTCGGGATGCACCTGTCGGCCGAGAACAACTGCCCAATCTGGTCTGCGACGAGCTCGGCGCGACGGTCGGCAACGGCACAGATGTCGCCGCGGTCACCCGCAGCGAGATGCTCAGAGTTGTTCTCGACAAGTCGGGTGTTCAGCTCGAACGGTGCGACCTGCCAACAACAAAATTGAACGTTTAACGTTCTAACGTTCGAACGTTTTCACACCCCTCGTGGGAAGGGCTCACCTTTCGATTCGCCAGACGCTCTCAGCGCTCCTGTTCGCTCTCGATCCAGCGCTCGATCTTGCGTCGGAGCATCTCGAAAGGCAGCGTGCCGTCTCCTATGACGGCGTCGTGGAAGGCGCGGATATCGAAGCGGTCGCCGAGACGATCTTCGGCGAGGCGGCGTAGCCGCTGGATCTCGAGGCTGCCGATCATGTACGAGACGGCCTGGGCCGGGTTGGCGATGTACCTGTCGATCTCGTAGACCGCCTGACCCTCGGAAAGCGACGTGTTCTCGAGCATGTAGTCGATCGCCTGCTGCCGTGTCCAGCCGAGAGAGTGGATCCCGGGGTCGACGACGAGCCGCGCTGCACGCATGGCCTCGTTCGAGAGCCGACCGACCTCAGACAGGTCGGAGGAGTAGAGTCCCATCTCGTCGGCCAGCTTCTCGCTGTAGAGAGCCCATCCCTCGCCGACGGCCTCGACCCAAAAGTACTGCAGGGCTGGATGCAGACGGTCACCCTCGAAAGAAACCGCTACCTGGAGGTGGTGGCCTGGGTAGGTCTCGTGGAACGTTACTGCCTCGATCTCGGCCTTTCCGAGGCTCTTCGGATCGTAGGTGCCGATCTTATACGTTGCAGGCTCGTCGTCTTCGGGTGAGCCGACGACGTACTGGCCGGCGCCGGTGCGTTTCAGATATTTGGGGTACGCCTCGACGACGACCGAGGCCTCGGGCACGAAACCGAACCAGTCGGGCACTGCCACCCTTGCGCGCTCGACGGCCGCCCGAGCGTAGACGAGGATCTCCTCCTCCGACGCGAAGCGAAAGGCGGGATCATTGCGAACGTGCTCGAGCAGCTCCTTGGGGTCGTCGATCCCGAAGCTACGGTGACCGATGGCGCGCATCTCCTCGTGCAGGCGCTCCATCTCGCGAAGACCGGTCTCGTGGATCTCCTCGGGTGAGAGGCTCATTGAGGTGTAGAAGCGGATGGCCGCCGCATAACAGGCGTCGCCGCCGGGGGTGTCGGTGGCGGCGATGCTGGTTCGTGCCGCGGGGAGATACTCCGTGCTCAAGAAGTCGTGGTAGCGGCCGATTGCGGGGTTGATCTCGTTGGTGACCACCGACAGGAGCGAGGTGCCAAACTCCTCCGACCCGTCGCGCACCGCGGGGTCGTAGAATGGCGATTCCTTTGTTGGGCCTTCCAAAAGGCCCACGATCACATCGAGCACCGCCTCCACACCGCTGCTCGGTGCGACGTATCCCTCGCTCAGCCCTTCACGCAGATTTGCGATCTCGGTGTCTATGAAGCGCGCCACGTCCCGCGCGCGCGCCAGAACGGCCACACGCGATTGATCGGTGCCTACGGCCTGGTGGGCGAATTCCACCGGAAGAAGTTCCTGCCAAGCCGGCCATGCGGGGTTCACGGACCAGAGCTCGAAGCGGCAGATCCGCAGGTCACGCGCGGCCTCGAGTTGCTCGAGCACGAAGGCATAGGGCACGGCGGCCTCGGTGCCCTCGAGAGAGGTGGGGTCGATACTCCGGAGCGTCTCGAGCCAGGCGTCCTCTCTCGCGCGCCAGGCGGCCAGGGCGGAGGGAGAGTGGTCGCCAAAACGGTCGAGAGGTGGGTTCGGGTAACCGTTCATTGAGGCTTCCTCTGGATACTGGTCGAAATAGCCGTCCACGTACTCCTGGGCGACCATGAGGGCGAGAGTGACGTCATTGTCCGAGGACGCGCCGCTCCCGCGGTCCGACGGACCACCGCACGCCAGGACCAGCAGCGCGGCGAGAACAACAAGGACCGTGCGGGGTGTCTTTTTGAATGTCATTTTTCGATACCTTTCTGCACCGGGGGCGAGGCAAGCGCCGTGACCAGACGGTAAAGAAACTCCTGGCCGGCAAAGAACTGTTTGACGCCGATGCGCTCGTCGCGGCCGTGGGCGCGGATGTCGTCGAGGTCGAAAAAGATTCCGCTGACGCCGTAGGTCGGGATGCCGGCGTTGCGCAGGTAGAGCCCGTCGGTCGCGCCGGTCGCCATCGTGGGGATGACCGGGATGCCCGGCCACATCGCCTCGGAGATGGTCTCGACCGAATGCAGGACCTCGGGTTCGAGAGGCGAGGCGGGCGCCGACAGCGGCTCCCACGTCGTCGTCATCGAGATCGCCTCATCGCCCAGCACCTCGGCCAAGGTCTCGCGCACGGCATCCGGCGAGTCGTCGGGCAGCAGCCGGCAATTGACCGTCGCCGAAGCCATCTGGGGCAGGGCGTTCTCGGCGTGTCCAGCCGCGAGCATCGTCGCCACGCAGGTCGTGCGCAGCATCGCGTTGTAGTACGGGACCTGCTCCAGCCGGGCGATCGCTTCCGGATCCGGAGGCCGGGCCGCCACGCCCGTCATCGCGGCACCGATCGGACCGCCCGCGATCCCCGCCGACCGCTCGAAGTAGGCGCGGGTGATGTCGTCGAGACGCACCGGGAACTCGTAGTCTGCGAGCCGCACGAGTCCTGCGGCAAGGTGGTAGATGGCGTTGTCCGGCTCGGGGATCGAGCTGTGCCCGCCGGCGTTGGTCACCTCGAGCTCGAGCGTCATGTAGGTCTTTTCGCTCAACTGGATTTCGTTGCTCAGGTACCGGCCGTCGCGAATCACGCCGTCACCGCCCTCGTTGAGGCAGTAGGCGGCATCGATCAGCGGCCGGTGGTTCTCGAGTAGCCAGAGGACCCCGTTGTGGTCGCCGCCCTCCTCGTCGGCGGTCAAGGCGAGGATCAGATCTCGATCCGGGATGAATCCCTCGTCGAACATACGGATGAAGTTCACCAACCAGATCGCGGCCATCGCCTTGTCGTCCGAGGTGCCGCGGCCGTAGAAGTAGCCGTCTTCTTCCAAAAACACGAAGGGATCGAAGGACCAGTCTTCGCGTTCGGCCTCGACCACGTCGAGGTGGGCCAGTAGCAGCAGCGGCGGACGATCGCCGGTGCCGCGATACCTGGCCACCAGGTTGCCCTTGCGCGGATCGGGCCCGAGGACCAGTACGTCCTCCTTGGGGAAGCCTGCCGCCACCAGGCGTTCGGCCATCGCCTCGGCGGCCTCGGTGGTGTTGCCCACCGAGTCCGTCGTGTTGATCTCGACCAGTTGCTCGAGAGTTTCCTGCGCCATCAGCTGATACTGGGTGAGGGACGCAGAGGTGTCGTCGGCGGCCGACGGCGGTGCGGTGGCGATCAGGGCGACGATCGCCGCCAACACCCATCGTGTTATTGAAGATCGAAAGCGCTGTGGTCTCGTGCCAGACATCAACATCGAGCCTCCTCCGTGGTCCGGGACCACTGTCCGTTGTTTTTTCGCCAACCTGGATCTTGCGGCCAGCATTGTCGCAAGATTCATGCCGTGTTGCACGAGGAAAGTAGCCCCAGAAAGAGGCCGATCCGACCTCTCGAAGAGACGGGTGTGTCACGACCCGGAGACAATGAAACGGTATATCGATTTTACGTTCTAACGTTCTAACGTTCAAACGTTTTGGCACCACACCCGCGCATTCTGAAACATCTGCAGCCACGGCGAGGCCTCGAGTTCGTTGCGCCAGTCGCGTGGGATCCAGCCCCACTGCCACAGCATCGAGGTGCGCTCGGGGTGCGGCATCATCGCCAGGTGGCGGCCGTCTGGTGAGCACAGGCCGGCGATTCCGAGCAGCGAGCCGTTGGGGTTGTGCGGGTAGGCCACCGTGGTTTCACCGGAGTCGTCGACAAAGCGGATCGGGGCGAGGCCCTCCTCCTCCACTCGCGCCAGGACCGTGTGGTCGGGGAAGAGCGCGCGTCCCTCACCGTGCGCCGACCACACGCCGAGGGTCGAGCCGGCCATCCCGCGGAGCATGATCGCCGGGCTCTCGAGGATGGTGACGGTGGCGAAACGGGACTCGAAGCGTCCGGAGCGGTTGCGGACAAAACGCGGTTGTGCGACGCCATCGAGCCCACGCCACGGAACCCACCCGAGAAGTGCGAGCAGCTGGCAGCCGTTGCAGACGCCGAGGCTGAAGGTGTCCGGGCGATTGAGAAAGGCGTCGAACTGTGACCACAGGTCCGAGTTGAAGCGGATCGAAGCCGCCCAGCCCTTGCCGGCGTCGAGGACGTCGGCATGGGCGAAGCCCCCGACCGCCACGACGCCGCGGAACCGGTCGAGCTCGATTCGCCCTTCGAGAAGGTCGGACATCGCCACATCCCACGGCTCGAGGCCGGCCGCATAAAAGGCCGCCGCCATCTCACGGTCGCCGTTGGATCCCTCCTCACGGAGGATCGCCACCGGCACCTTGCCCTCACGGGCGATGATTCGGGGTGGGGTGGCGACGGGGGTGAACGAGAGCGCGTAGGGCGGCGCCGCTCGGTAGCGGAGACCCGTTCGCTCGGCCTCGACACACTCGGGGTTCGCTTGTTCGAGCTCGAGCCGGAAGGAGGTCGCCTCCCACTGGTCTCGCAGGTCGCGCATGTCCGCACGGAGGACCTCACGACCGCCGATCGCGATGCGCACCTCGGGTTCGGCCAGGGTACGGCCGATGATCCGGCACGGCACCTCGGCCGCGCGGAAGACGGAGAGCGCCGTCTCCGCGTCGACCTCGTCGACCTCAATGACCAGCCCGAGCTCCTCGGAAAAGAGCGGCGGGATGGGATCGCCGTCGGGCTCGCCGTCGAGCGCCACCTCGATACCGCAGTTGCCGGCAAAGGCCATCTCGAGCAGGGTGGTGACCAGCCCGCCGTCGGATCGGTCGTGACCGGCCGTGACCATCCGCGCCGCGATCAGCTCCTGAACTGCGGAAAAGGCGCGCGCGAGAGCCGCGGCGTCTTCGACGTCGGGTGAGATATCCCCGACCTGGGAGTAGACCTGGGCCAGGGCGGAGCCGCCGAGCCGGTTCCGACCGCCGCCGAGGTCGACCAGCAACAGCCGGCCGCGTTTTGGCAGACCGAGGTCGGGGGTGACCGTCAGATTGATGTCGGGACAGCTCACGTAGGCCGAGATCACGAGCTCGCCCGGCGCCTTGACCATCTCGTCACCGCCGGTCGAAAGCGGCGCGCGCGCCGCCATCGACAGGCTGTCCTTGCCGCCGTCGACCGCGATTCCGAGCTCGAGCATGATGTCGCGCATGGCGACGGCGGCGTCGTGGAGGGCGGCGCCCTCACCGTCGAGCTTTGCAGCCCACATCCAATTGGCCGAGCAGCGGACATCCGCAAGCGCCGTCACCCGCGCCCACACCAGGTTGGTCAGCGCCTCGCCGACCGCCATCCGCGCCATCGCGGCGGGGTCGAGGAGCCCCTTGAGCGGTTGCTCACCGATCGCCGTGGCGGCGCCGGTGGTGGCGAAATGGCTCTGTGCGATCACCGCCACATCGGCCACGGTGAGCTGGAGCGGGCCCGCGCACTGCTGTTGGGCGATGAGGCCGGAAACGCTGCGGTCGACCTTGGTCGTCAGGAACCGCTTGGAACCCACCGACAACAGCCGCAGGACCCGCCCGAGGGCCGTCTCTACGTCGAGCGCGACCGGCAGCTCGAGCGGCGCAGTCTCGGTTGGCCGGCGCGCGAACTCGAAGGTCTTTTGCGGGACCTCGCCGAGAACCTGGTCGAGGACCAGGTCGACCGGTGTCGAGTCGTCCCGAGCGTCGTGCAGCACCACCCTGCCGTCGCCGGTGACGCGGCCGACAAAGGCCACCGGCACCCGCTCGCGCGCGCAGAGATCGCGAAAGACCGCCTCGTCGCGCGGCCGCAAGAGGAGGGCGTCGTTCTCCTGATACTCGGCGCCCCAGATCTCGAGCACCGACAGGCTGTCGTCACCCACGGGGATCTCACGGATTTCGAGCCGCGCCCCGGCCGGTTCGACGATTTCCTTGAGGACGTTGCAGTTTCCACCCGCACCCTGGTCGTGGATGCTGACGATCGGGTTGGCGGCGCCGAGCTCCGAGCAGGCGCGGATGACGCGATTGACCTTCTGCTCCATCTCGGCGTCGCCGCGCTGGACGGCGTTGAAATCGAGGTGTTCGGGATTGTCGCCCTGGACCATGCTCGAGGCGGCGCCGCCGCCCATGCCGATGCGGTAGGCGGGGCCGCCGATCTTGACCACCCACATCCCGGGCTCGGGCGCCTCCTTGCAAGTATGGCGGGCGTCGATCTGACCGATGCCGCCCGAAAACATGATCGGTTTTACCCACTCGCGGCGTTCACCGTTGGGCAGCCGCATCCCGGCCGAGCGGGTGAAGCCCGCGATGACCGGTTCGCCGAACTTGTTGCCGTAATCGGAGGCGCCGTTGGAGGCCTCGATCTCGATCGCCAGCGGTGATACCAGATTCGGCGGGTACCCGAACTCGGGGTCCTCCCAGGGGAGCTCGTAGCCTGGGAGCCGGAGGTTGCCGACGCAGTAGGCGGCCGTGCCCGCCACCACCAGCGCACCACGGCCGGTCGCGTGCACGTCGCGGATGCGGCCGCCGGTGCCGGTTTCGGCGCCGGGGAAGGGCGCGACCCCGGACGGAAAGTTGTGGGTCTCGGCGGTGAAGATGATGTCGAGGTCAAGGTTGCTCTCGACAAACGGCGCGGGAACCTTGGGGTCGGCGCTGACCAACGCCCTGACCGGGAACCCGCGGATCGCGCTCGAGTTGTCGTGAAAGGCGATGACGCTGTTGTTTGGGTTGGCCTCGTAGGGCGCGCGGACGACCGCGAAGAGGTGCTCCGGCGCCTCGGCGCCATCGATGATCAGGCGGCCCTTGAAAAACCAGTGGCGCGAGTGCTCGCTGTTGGACTGGGCGATGTCAAAGCACTCGACATCGGTCGGGTTGCGGCGCATGCGATCGCGAAACAAGGCGGTGTAGAAGTCGAGGTCCCAGTCGTCGAAGGCGAGGCCGAGCCGATCGTTGATTTCTTCGAGGGCCCTCCGCCCGTCGGTCATGACCGGCACGACGGATACCGCGGTGGGCTCCACCCCGCTGCCGAAACCGACCAGCGGTTCTGGGTATGTGCACTCGGTCATGCGGTCGTGGATGAGAGCCGAGAACGCCTCACTCGCGGCCTTCGAAATCGGAGATCCGGTGCGCAATAGGAAGCGTCGCGCGCGCTCGATCCGTTGCACCGCGTCGACCCCGCAGGCCCTGCAGATCGAAACCGCGTTGGTCGACCAGGCGGTGCTGAAGCTCATGCGCGGGCCGACCTCGAGCACCTTTCCGTTCCGGTCGTCGAGAAAGGTCGCGGGGCCGTATCGGTGCGGCTCGAAGGTCTCGCCCAGCAGCCAGTCCAGGACCTGCAGCTCCTGGTTGCGAATATCGCGGTTGGCTTCGATGTAGATGCAGTACTCGGAATCGATCCCCTCGATTTCGGGGCCGATGATCCGGCGAGCCGATCGGAGCAGGTTGTCGTGGGTGGTGGCGGGCAGCTTGTAGGCTCGAAATCGTCGCAGCAGCGTCATGGGGAGTTTTTAGCAGGAATGGGCAGGTTGCGCTAGTTGAAACTCGAGCGCATGCCCTTGTCCGTCTCCGTGCCCGTCTCAGGATGAGCCTCGCAGGACCCTTGCCACCACCATCGCAGCCGGGTAAGGTCTCACCACGAGATAGAGACGTCTCCGATGTCCGTCGGGCACGGAGGCGGAGACGGGCACGGAGACGGGGTATGACCACCTACCGCGAAGCGGGAGTCAACATCGACGCTCAGGACCGGGCGTTGGCCCAGGTCAAAAAGATGGTGCGCAACACCTACACCGCCGACGTTCTGTCGGACCAGGGGGCCTTCGGCGGTCTCTTCCGGGTGCCGCTCAAGGGCCTCAAGGAGCCGGTGCTGGTCGCCTCGGCCGACGGCGTCGGCACCAAGCTCAAAGTTGCATTTGCGGCCAACCGCCATTTGTCGGTAGGTCGCGACCTGGTGCACCACTGCATCAATGACATCCTCGTCCAGGGCGCACGACCGCTCTTCTTTCTCGATTACCTGGCAACCGGCAGGCTCGATCCCGACGTGGTGGCCGATGTCATCGGTGGTGTCGCAGCCGCGTGCAGCGACCACGGCGTTGCCCTCCTCGGCGGCGAGACCGCGGAGATGCCGGGCTTCTATGGCGACGGCGAGTACGATTTGGCTGGGTTCGTGGTCGGTCTCGTGGACAGGCGGCGGATCATCGACGGCTCCGCGGTCAAGAACGGTGACGTCCTGATCGGTCTGCCGTCGACAGGCTTGCACACCAACGGCTATTCGCTGGCGCGCAGGGTCTTCTTCGAACAGCTCGGGCTCGGCCCGAACGACACCATGCGGGAGCTCGGGCGCAGCGTCGCCGATGAGCTGCTCGCGGTCCACCGCTGCTATCTGGAACCCGTGTGGCCGCTCGTAGCGCAGGGGTGGGTGCACGCCATCGCCCACATCACCGGCGGCGGCCTGACCGACAACTTGCCGCGGGTCCTGCCCGACGGACTGCGGGCGGTGATCAAGGTCGGGGCGTGGGAGATCCCGCCGGTCTTTCGAATCCTGGCCGAGAAGGGGCAGGTGCCGGAGGACGACATGTGGCGCACCTTCAATCTCGGGGTCGGCCTGGTTCTGGTCGTGCCTCCCAAGCACATAGAGAAGACGCTGAGGTCCTTGCGCGAATCCGGCTGCCCCGGCTTCCCGATGGGCAATATCATCAAGGGTGAGACTGGAGTCGAGTACGACCACCCGCCCGACGGCTACCCGTCAGGGCTGCGCTGACCGACGTTCAAACGTTAGAACGTTGAACGTTAAAACGTTTCAACGGATTGCTGGTCAGGGCGTGGAGTGGATTACGATGCATTCATCCATCAACTGAAGGAGGTTGATATGGCCATCCGCATCGGCATCATCTACTGCGAGCGTATCCAGGACGCGAGCTGTGTCGGCTGCGCCAAGTGCTACAAGACGGTTAACGAGAACACCTTTGCTTTCGAAGGTCGCGGCGAGGTGCGGGTCGTTTTCAAGACCGGCTGTGGGGATTGCCCGGGACTGGTGGTGCCGAAGGTCGATCTGCAGATGACGCTTCTCCAGGCGCTCGATGTCGGGGTCGACGAGCTGTATTTCGGCACCTGTGTCAAGAAGGCGACGGGGCTCATGAACTGCCCGATGAACGTCGAGGGTGTGACCCGCGTCCTCGAGGACAAGTTCGGCCTGCCCGTCCACATGGGGACGCATGACTATTAATGAATTCTCAATTTTTAATTCTGAATTTTGAATGTTGAAACCCCATCCCCCCAACCCGACAACGACGGCGGGTGGGAATTGAGAATTCAAAATTGAGAACTGAGAATTGAGAGTTTTCATCCGCGAAGGATCTCGACTCTAGCCCCGGGCTTGCTTTTCGAACGTTTTCCCGTACAATGCCGTTTCCCGGTTTCCGGGAAGAACTCCTTGCTCCAGACAACGATCTGGGGCCAAAGGCCGAGAGGAGAACAGAATGACTTTGTATGATTTGGGGGTCATCATCGACCCCGAGGTGCCGCCCGAGGAAGAGACCTCCGCGCTGGAGCGTCTCGAGGCCATCATCACCGAAGCCGGCGGTGAGGTCAGCGACAAGGACTCGTGGGGCCGTCGCCAGCTCGCCTACCCGATCAAAAAGAAGAACTACGGCGTGTATCACTTCTGGAAGGTCAACGTCGGCGGCGAAGCGCTCGAAAAGCTCAACTTCGAGATGCGGACCAACGATGCGATCATGCGCTCGCTGATCCTCAACATGGACCGTGAGCTGCGTCGCAAGCGCAAGATGGACGCCAAGTACGAGGCGCGGGCGACCATGAAGGCGGCCAAGGCCGCGGCAAAGGCCGAAAGGACGACTGATGAGGAATGACGGTGGGAATCAGAGACCGCACAAGAAGCGCTTTCGTCGCCGGGTAAAGGTCTGCCGGTTCACGGTTGAGAAGATCAACTACATCGACTACAAGAACATCGAACTGCTGCGCGAGTACACCCCGACCAACGGCAAGATCCTGCCGCGACGGGTGACCGGCACCCGGCCCGCCTTTCAGCACAAGCTGACCCGAGCGATCAAGCGGGCGCGGCACATGGCGCTGCTGCCGTACGCGGGCTCCTGAGCCGCGGGACTTCGAACCCGACCGCACGCGGCCGGTTGCGTTCTGATGACCATTGATCGACCCGATCTATCGGAGATGCAGGCGCGGGCGCCCGTTCCGCGTCTCGGCGCCGCGGCCTCCGGGCTGGTGTCCCTGCTGCTGGTCGGCGCACTGTTCGTGATTCCCTTCCTGGGCGCGCTGATCGCCCCTCTCGGGGCTTTGCCGGTGCTCCATTTCCGGGCCGGCGGTGCGCCCGGCTATCGCGCCTGGGGCCCGGTGGCGGCTCTCCTGCTGGTGGCGGCCTTCGCCGGGTTTACAGACTACGCGCTGCCCCTGCTGGCGGTGTACTCGCTGCTGGTGATCCTGCCGTCTGTTTCGGTCGAGGCATGGATTCGTTGGCGCTGGGGTGACGGACAATGGATCGCGGTGGCGACTTTCACGGGCACCATCGCTGTGCTCGTCGTGGTCGCGGGTCTGGCCTTGCCGCAGACGCCGATGGAGGCGGTCTCGGGTTGGCTGCGCGCCGCCTCGGCCGATGCCGCGGAACTGTATGGAGTGCTGGGTGTGGCGCAGGGTGATGTCGAGCTAGCGCTCGATGCCGCCGAAAGGGTGGCTTCGTGGATGCTGCCCGGGCTGGTGGTGGCCTATCTGGTAGTTGTGTTGTTCTGGATGCGGCCGCGCTTGCCGCTACTCGGTCTTCCGGTGCAGGCCGCGCCGTTCGAGGAGTACCGCAACGACGACTGGCTGGCGGCGGCGTTCGCGGTGTCCGGGATCGGTGCGCTGGTGCTCGACGGCACCGCGCGGTGGGCGGCGATCAATCTCGTGTTGGCGGTGCTCATCTTGTATTTTGTCCAGGGTTTGGCTATGATTCGAGCCCACCTCGCGCGCTGGTTCGGGCGAGGCTGGCTCGTGCGCTGGGGTGTGGCCCTTCTCTGCCTGCAGGGGCCGCTGCCGTTGCTGGTCGCAGCACTTGGTGTTGCGGACAGCTTCCACCCGCTCCGGCCCCGAGTCGACGACGATGGAGGAACCAAATGAAGGTGATTCTCAACGATTACATCGAGCACCTCGGAGAACGTGGTGATTCGGTGGTGGTGAAGCCCGGCTACGCCAACAACTACCTTCTGCCCAAGAAGCTCGCCTATCACGACACCCCGGGCAACCGGCGCCGTTTCGAGGAAGAGCAGAAGGGGTGGGAGGAAATGGACCTCGAGCGCCGCGCCGCCGGAGAAAAGCTGGCCGCAGCGCTCGACGGAACCAAGCTCGCGTTCGAACGGCGGGCGGGCGAGAAGGACGTGCTCTTCGGGTCGGTGAGTATCGCCGACGTCGCGCGTGAGCTGGCGGCGCGGGGTTTCGACCTCGACCGTCGTCGCATCCTTCTCGAACACCCGATCAAGGAGTTGGGCACATTCGATGTGGTGGTGCAGATCCACCGCGACATCAGTGTCACCATCCCGGTTACCGTCGTGCGTCCGGGCGAGGACCCCAACGCTGTCGCTGCCGAGTTCGTGGCCGAGGGCCCGCTTGAAATCCCCGAGGAAACCGCGATTGCCGAAGCTGCGGCTGCGACCGGAGCGACGCCTGTCAGCGCACCAGCGGCGAACAAGGACTCCGATATCGGGACGGTCGCCGGCTAGCCTGCATATCTCACCACGTCTCGTAGCGAGACCGGTGAGATGCTGTGCGATGTGGTGTTTGCGACCCAGAGGCCTGGCCGGAGCCCCCAGTGCCGCCCGCCGATGGGGCTCGTGAGCCGATTTCAAGGCGCGAGGAGGAAGTCGATGTCCGAGCATCGTCGACGACGAGCAACGCAGAGATCGGCCACGACCCCCATCGGCCCGAAGGGTTGCGGCGGCATGGCCCCGTCTTCGTCGTTGCCGCTCCTCGGCGATGGAGGCACATCGCCGTCGTCACGGCGCCTAGAATCCGGACCCATGGCGCGCGCAACGGACGACGCTGGGGGTTCCAGCCGGGCCTCGCGGGACCGCGGAGGCGTACTTGACCGTACGTCGAGCAGTCCGATGGGAGAAAACGCCGCAGCGTGCTGCAGATCGCCGGTCGCAGTAGAGAGGTGGTGAGATATGCAGGCTAACTCGATGGGCGGCGAAGACCACGCCGCGCCCCCCGGCCCGACGCAGGACGACGGGCAGGACGACAGCCTTTTTCGACAGTGGGCGAAGTATCTCTTCGCGTTATCACCCTGGGGTCTTCAGCGCCGGATGACCGGTTTCGAGAGGGCCGAGGAACGCCTCAGCGTCGCCATCCAGACGGTCCAATCAGAGCTTGCGGAGCTTCGCGACCGGCGCCTCGAACCGGCGGAAAAACGAACCGACGCCCTCGAAGAAGCGGTTCGCGGCATCTCGAAAGAGATCGGGCGCCTTCGTGACGAGGTCTTTCCGGCGTCGGTGGCGCGGTCGGATGCCCTCCTCGATCGCCTGGCCGAGGAGCTCGAGGAGGTGGCCTCACTCACCGAGCGGGTGTTGAGCGGCGAGCCGTTGCCGGTCGCCGGCGCCGCCCCGATCGACGAGGGGCGTCTGACCGCCGCGCTGGCCGAGGTGCAACCGCTGCTGCTCGAGAGCTTTCGCGGCGCCGAGGAGGAGATCAGACACCGCCTCGATCGTTACCTCCCCGAGCTGAAATCCAGGCCACCGGTCCTCGACCTCGGTTGCGGCCGCGGCGAATTACTGCTGCTGCTGCGCGAGGCCGGGGTCGCGGCAACCGGGGTCGAGGGCGACCCGGCGCTCGCCGCGGCGGCCCGGCGCCGCGGGCTCAAGGTGGTCGAGGGTGACGTGCTCGAGACACTGCGCGCCCAGGAGGCCGCGAGCTGGGGCGCGGTCACCGCCATTCACCTGCTCGAGCACCTGCCGCCCGCGGCGCTGGCGGCGGTACTGGCCGAGATCCGGCGCGTCCTCCGTCCCGGAGGTCTGCTGATCGCCGAGTGCCCCAACCCGCACTCGCTGCGGGTCGGCGCCGCGCTCTTCTGGCAGGACCCGACCCACCACCGACCGTTGCTGCCGGAGACCCTGGAGCTCTTCGTACGCGCTGCGGGCATGACGCTCGAGCGGCGCGAGCTGCTCCACCCGTTCCCGGCGGACCAGCTGCTGGCCGACGATGAGGGCGGCACCGGCGCGGTGGCCGACGCCGATTTGACGACCCTGGCCGAGCGGGTTGACCGGTTGCGCCGAAGGCTGGACGAGATCCTCCACGGACCCCGCGACTTTGTCGTGTGGGCCGTCAAACCGGACTCCACGATCGAGGGTCTGTCGTGATCCACGGCGTCAAAGGACGTACGGCAATCGTCGGCGGCTCGTCCTCGGGTCTCGGTTACGCAACCGCCGAGCTGCTGGCGCGATCCGGCGCCCGCGTGCTGGTCGTTTCGCGCTCCGAGGAGCGGGCGGTGGCCGCTGTCGAGCGGATCCGGGCCGCGGGCGGCGCCGAGGTCGCGGGTTGCGCAGCTGATATCGCCCACGATGACGGCCCACGGACGGTGGTCGAAGCGGTGCGTGCGGCCTTCGGCCCTCCAGAGATCGTGGTCGCCAACGCCGGCGGCCCGCCGGCCGTGGCGGCGACAGCGGCGACTGCCGCCGATCTCATGGCCGCGTGCGAGCTCCTGCTCCTCCCGGTGCAGCGGCTGGTCGAGCTTTCCGTGCCCGCCATGCGCAGCGCGGGGTGGGGGCGCTTTGTCGCCATTACCTCGATCGCGGTGCGCCAGCCGCTACCCGGTCTGGTGCTGTCAAACGCCCTCCGGGCGGCGGTAACCGGTTACCTCAAGAGCCTCTCGGACGAGGTGGCGGCAGACGGTGTGACCGTCAACACCGTGTGCCCAGGCTATACCGCCACCGACCGGCTGGGCGTGTTGGCCACGAACGTGGCGGAGCGCGAGGGTTCTACGGTCGACCAGGTCTTCGAGAATTGGGCCCAGATGGCGCCGGTCCACCGCCTGCTCCGGCCCGAGGAGGTCGCGGCGGCGGTTGGTTTCCTGTGCTCCGAAGGCGCATCCGCCATCACCGGCATCGCCCTTCCCGTCGACGGAGGATTTGCAAGGAGCTTGTTCTGATACCTCAATTCGGCGCCGTGCACGGCGCCGAATTGAACATGGACATTTGATGTGAAAGGGTTCACAATCTCATGAGGCAGGCGCCGAACCTGTCGTTCCTGGAGGAATCGATATGCCAGTACGTGACTTGACGATCGCGGTCGTGGGCTCCGGTGGTGACGGCGTCATCACGGTGGGTGACATGATCGCGCAGGCGGGGGCGGCCGAGGGGCTGCACGTGATGAAGGTGGAGGCCTACGGGCCGCAGATCCGCGGCGGCGAGTCGTCGTGCACGGTCCGTGTGAGTGCCGATCCAATTTACGCCCAGGGTGATCTGGTCCAGGTGCTGGTAGTCTTCAACTGGGCCGATTTCGGACAGTTCCGCGGCGAGATCCTGGCCGCCGAAGGCGCCATCGTCCTGTATGAGGCCACCGACGAAACGCCTCGCGACACGATCGATCTCGGACCGGTGTCCGAGGTGCGCTGGGTGCCGGTGCCATTCATCGAGCTCGCGAAAACATCGGCCGGCACCACGCTGGCCAAAAACATCGTCACCCTGGGTTTGCTCGGCGAGCTGTTCAACTTGCCGAAGGGCCCGATCGAGCGGGCGATCAAGAAAAAGTTCTCGAAGAAGAAAGAGGCGGTTCTCGAGGCCAACCTCAAAGGATTCGAAGCTGGCAAGAAGTACGCCTCGAAGATCGAGGACGAGGCATCCGGCAAGCGGCTGCGGTACACCCCGGGCGAGCCGATGCTGCTGATGTCGGGCAACGAGCTGTGCGCGGTGGCGGCCCTGCACGCGGGCTGCCGTTTTTTTGCCGGCTACCCGATCACGCCGTCGTCCGAGGTCCTCCATCTGCTGTCAGAGTTGATGCCCAAGATGGGCGGATATCTGGTGCAGACCGAGGACGAGCTGTCGGCCATCGGTGCGGTGATCGGCGGCTCTTTTGCGGGCGTCAAGTCCATGACCGCCACCTCCGGACCCGGTCTCGCCCTGATGACCGAAATGCTGGGTCTGGCCGCGATGGCCGAGATCCCGGCGGTGATCATCGACGTCCAGCGTGGTGGGCCCTCCACCGGCCTCCCCACCAAGAGCGAGCAGTCGGACCTCTGGCAGGCCCTGTGGGGCTCCCACGGAGATGCGCCGCGGGTGGTGCTGGCGCCGGCCGATGTGGAGGATTGCTTCCACGCCACGGTGTCGGCATTCAACATCGCCGAGGAGGCACAGATGCCGGTGATCGTGCTCTCCGACCAGTTCATCGCCCAGCGCCGCGAGACCCTGTCGATGCTGACCCTCGACCACGAGGTCGTCGGCCGCCAGGTGCCGTCGGCGGGCGACCTCCGGGAGTACAAGCGCTACAAGGACACCAAGTCGGGGATCTCTCCTATGTCGTGGCCGGGGATGAAGGGCGGCGAGTACCAGACCAACGGCCTCGAGCACGGAGAGGATGGGACTCCGAGCTCCATGCATATCGTGCACGAGAAGATGAACGCCAAGCGCTACCGCAAGCTGCGTCAGGTGCGGGCCAAGTACAGCTTCTTCCGTCGTTACGGCTCCGAAAAGGCCGAGGTCGGCATCATCTGCTGGGGCTCGTCCAAGGGACCGGTCAAGGAGGCGGTGCAGAAGGCGACCGCGCGCGGCGAGCGGGTCTCGGCCTTCGTGCCGCAGCTCCTCTACCCGTTCCCGTACTACGAGTTCACCGAGTACCTGAAGACGGTCGACAACGTTGTCGTCATCGAGCTCTCGTACTCGGCCCAGTTCTACAAGTACCTCCGCACCTTCCTCGACCTCCCCGAGGCGCGCACCTTTGTCTTCAAGCGCTCGGGCGGTCGGAACCTGACGGTCGGTGAGGTCGAGGACAAGATCCAGAAGGTGCTGGAGATGGGTGCGCTCCGGCGGGAGGTGTTGGTATGAGCCCGGCAGTCAAGGTCGAATTGAAACCCGGCGCCTACAAGACCGATCTCAAACCGGTCTGGTGTCCGGGCTGTGGCGATTTCGGCGTTCTCAACGCTCTCTACCGGGCGATGGCCGCGCTCCAGATCGAACCCTGGAACACGGTGATTCTCTCCGGCATCGGCTGCTCGTCGCGGCTGCCCGGCTACGTGACCACCTATGGCTTCAACGGTGTCCACGGCCGCGCGCTGACCCTGGCCACCGGGGTCAAAATGGCGCGTCCGGAGCTGACGGTGATCGCGGTCGGCGGCGACGGCGACGGCCTCGCCATCGGCGGCAACCACCTGATCCACGCCTGCCGGCGCAACCTCGATGTCACCTACATCCTGATGGACAACGAGATCTACGGTCTCACCAAGGGGCAGGTGGCGCCGACCACGCCCATCGGCGACAAGACGAAGTCGACCTACTGGGGCAACCCGGAACCGGCCTTCGATCCCTGCGAACTCGCCATCTCCACCGGCGCCACCTGGGTCGGGCGCGGGTTCTCGGGTGACATGAAGGGCATGACCGAGCTCATTACCTCGGCCATCGAGCACGACGGGTTTTCGTTCCTCAACGCCATGTCGCCCTGCGTCACCTGGCGCGGCGATGACGAGTTCAAAAGGCTCAAAGCCATGCAGAAGCCGTTGCCGGAGGACCACGACCCGTCAAAACGCGGCAATGCCATCGCCTACACCCGCGAGAAGGACGTGATGACGACCGGTGTCCTCTACCAGGTCGAGGCGCCGACCATGATCGATCGGGTCGAGGCCATCAAGCGCGAGGCGATGGACGGCAAACCCTCGCCCTCTACCAAGGAGATCCTGAGCACGTTTTTCCCCTCGTTTTAGCAATTCGCGGCGGGCAGGGCCCGCCACGAATTGCGGTGCGGCCGTTCCGGCCGCAATTGCTGCCTGCCGGATGCTCGCCCACCCTCGGAAACCCGCACTCGATGTGCGGCGGGTTTCCGAGGGGAGGGGGTGTATTTTTGCCTCGCGCTTCCGACTGAATCGCGGTGCTCTCGAGGGGTGGCACCACCACCCTCCCGCCGTGGGTTTCTGGGGGGAGGGGCTGAAGTTCCGGACTGTCGAGGCTGGTCGTATTCGCGTTGCGCGGACACGGGAGGTCGCGCGGTTTCACCTACGGCGTGGCGGGCGCTGGGGCCGGGGTCAAGCGACCGCCCGATCTCCTGGGCGGGGGCGAGACCGGGCGCATCAGCGGGTAGTCGTCCTGGCCGCCACCCTCGATGGGATGTGGCGTGTCGCCGACGCCATCCCTGTTGGCGTCGGACCCGTGATAGTCACTCCAGTAGTTCCCTTGGGCTCCGTCGTGCCAGGTCGTGAGGCAGGGCCGCGGGCAGCTCGCCTGGACGGTGTTGTCGATGAAGTTGTTGTGGTGCACCACGCACCCCTCGAGCTCTACCCCGAGCCCGAGTCCGGAGGACTCGAAGGTGTTGCCGATGATGGTGCTGTCGGCGCCGTAGACGTACATGGCCAGCTCGCGAGCCCCCGATACCGCGTTCTTGGACACCGAGCTTTCTCCGCTTAGGATGATCCCATCTATCACGTCGGTGACGATGTTGTTTTCGATTGCCGAGGCGTCGATCGAATGGATCCCTCGACCCCAGACACGGGAAACCGTGTTGCCCAAGATCAGGTTTCGCTCGCCCGCGGTGATGCCCGTGTGCAGACAGCGCGAGATCCGGTTGCCGATGATACGACTGTCATTGAGCACGCCGTGGCCCTCGCCTGCGATCGCCTTCAGCATGTGGCTGAGGGTGTTGCCCTTGACCGTGTTGTCATCACCCCGCAGATGGAGCCCGCACATGCAGTCGCCGAAGACACTGTCCTCGATGACTACGCCGCTCTCGAGGAGAAAGAGCGATCCCCAGTCGCCGCAGCCGGGCCAGGCCCCCACGCCGCGCACCTCGCTGCTCGTCATCACGAGCGTCGACCCGGGATGGGCCCAGAAGAAGAACCCTCCCTGTTCCGAGCTCGGCGGCACGATGCGGCTGTCATGAACCTCGAGCACGCCGCCCGACTCGACCAGGACCCCGAGGCTGCCGCCAACCACGTACAGCGTCGCGTCACGCAGGGTGAGTCTGCCCCCATCCATCACCCTGACGGTGCCGAAGGGCCCCGATGTCGTCTGCGCGATCTCCAGCTCCGAGTCGACGTGGAGGTCGGGTGGGTAGGGGATGAACATCGGCTGCGGAGAGTTCGGGGCCACGGATGTCGGCGTCGTATCGGCGGCGGCGGCCAACGGTCGACGGTCGGTGCCCTGGGATGGGATCGGGTACGGGCTCGACGCACCGCCGCCCCGCTCGCCCCAGAAGTTGCCCTCCATCCCGTCGTCCCAGGAATTCAACCCGGTATCGTCGAAGGGGTCCCGCTCGTATTCCAGGAAGTTGTTGTGATGGATCGTGTTCCCGGCGGACTCCTCGACCACGACCGGCTCCTCGGTGGTCGCTCCGAACGAATTGTGCGTGATCATATTGTTGTCGGATCCATAGTGGACGCTCACACCGCGCCGGGTCGTGCCGACGAGATTGCTGCGGATGACGTTGTCGCTCGACGAGCCCCACAGCAAGATCCCGATCTGCTCCTTGCCGCTCCACACCAGCGACGACAGGGTGTTGTTGGCGATCAGGTTGTCGGAGGCGTGGTAGAGCTCAATGCTTGCCTCGGTTCCCGGGCTGATCATCTCGATCGCGGCAGTGTCGTCGACGATGTTGTCGGCGACCACGTTGCCGGAGGAATAAGAGAGCAGGACTTCCCAGTTCTCGGCGCGCATGAAACGGTTGCGCATGATCGTCGTGTTGGTCGAGTGCATCACCGTGACGCCGCCGTCACTGCCCTCAAACGTGTTGTCGACGATGGTGGTGTTTCCCGAGCGCTGCAGGACGTACGGTCCGGCACCGCCCACAGCGCGGTTGTGGGAGAACTCGTTGTTCCAGCTGAAGCGGCACACGACCGGGCCGTGGGCGACGTGGTCGAACTCGTTGTCCCGAATGACGTTCGAGTGGGACTCCCAGAGGCTGATGCCAAAGAAATCGTTCGGTCCGAAGGTGTTGTTGGTGATCGTCAGGCCGGAGCGGAACTGGATGATGAGGTGCCCCTCGAGATGGCTGTCGCCCTCGAAGCGGTTGCCGACCAGCCGTCCGCCGGAGCCGGGCGGGTAGATTCCCACCTGAGTAACTTCGGTGAGCAGGTTGTCCTCGAGCACGATGTCACCGAAGATCTGGAGGCCGTTGCTCTCCCATAGCGAAACACCCGGCCAGCCGCACCGTCGCAGCTCGCTGGAGCGCATCACCAACGAAGCGTCCTCCTCGACGACAAAGTACATCCGCGCGTCATTGCTGGCCGTCGTCAACAACGAGTCGGCATCGATCGTCATCGCACCGCCGCCCTTGATACGGATACCGTGCTCGCCGTGGGCGGCGTTGAGCAGGGTCAATGTGACCTGGCGCAGCGTCAGGTGGCCGGTGGGCTCGATTGTGAGGTCGCCGTCGAGACCGATTGTCTGGTTTTCGACGATCTCGTTGCCGCTGACGACCCAGTCCATCGCTGCCGCGGCTGCACCTGCAGATACAATTGGAAGCGCCAAGAATACGATGCGAACCCGACGTTTCGCGTTTGACACCGCCATGGCTCACCCCCGTTTTTCATCGGGAACCTGGAGTGTTTGACCTGAGGCTACCACGGGCTTGTCGGTTTTGAGCGTGCCTTACAATCACGGGCTCGTGGCGCGGTGGTGGCGGCGGCCCAAGCGGTGCGGGCGTCAGCCCGCACCCCGCAATTCGCGTCAGCGAATTGCTACGGCACTGCGAGCTTCGTGCCGAGATTGTCTGCGATCCACTTGGCGTCGAGCCACTCGAGCGGGTCGACCGACTGGCCCTGGATGAAGATCTCGAGGTGGAGGTGGTCGCCGCCGGCGAGGCCAGTGGCGCCGCTCGCACCGATGATCTGTCCCCTGGTGACCGGGTCCTCGACCTTGACGTCGATGGAGGCCATGTGGCCGCACAGCGACATCAGGCCGTAGCCGTGGTCGATGATGACGGCGTTGCCGTAGAGGCTCATCCAGCCGGCGTAGACGACGACCCCGGAGTTGGGCGCGGGCACCGGCGCCCGCGCTGTCGAGGCGAGGTCGAGCCCGAGGTGGGTCTGGCGGTCGACCGTTTGACCGTCGTAGACGTAGCTCCGCGTTTGGGCGAAGTTGGCCTTGAGAGCGGTGTTCGGCATCTGCAGGAAGGGGCCCGACCAGAGAAACGCGGGCCGGCTGGTGAGCGCGAGCTCTGCAAACCGCGCCAACTCCTGCCGCCGCAACTCACCGTTGATCACCAGATACTGGTCGAGCAGCGAACCCGAGGCGGCAAAGCCCGGCGTCTGGCTGGCGATGGCGGGGACTACCCGGGTCAGGAAATCGTCGCTCAGCTGAATGGTATCAACCCGGGACGGCATCGGTTTGAAAAGATCGAGAAACGGTTGCTCGCTGCGGTTGCCGGCGTCGTCCTCGGCGAAGAGCCGCACCGCAGACGCATCGGCCAGATCCCAAGGGATCGCGTAGATCACAAAACGGTCTTCCGCTCCGCCGCTCTCGAGCGGAAAGCCGGTGGCCTCGAAGGTGCCGGCCCGGACCCCGGAGCGCAGGACCGTGTCGCCGACCCGGTAGACCACCGCCCCACTGCCCCCCTGGCGGGCGTAGTGCTGTGTGGAGACGAGCTCCAGCCTGGGCGGCCGCCGCCGCACCCTCACCTTCCGTTCGACGATCGTCGGCGCCGGACCGCGAAAAAAGCCGGCCGATCGGGTCGCGCTCGCCCGCAGCACCGCCTCGCCCTCCTCGAGCCAGGGCATGGATTCGGTGCCGACAGTCGCCTCAAGTGTGGCTTCAGCAATCCCTCCACCGCCGCCGAGGAATGCGGGCAGCGGCGATCCGGGAGTAAAGCTCTGTTCTTCGAGTAGCTCGGTCCGTTCGCCCTGTTGCAGCTCGAGCCGGACGGCGCCGAGGCCCAGCGCCGGCTCGGTGAAGATGGCAATCACCTCGGTCGCGCGACCGATGGCCGGCCAGTCGGTGTCCAGGGTGACAGTGGGTTCGGGACCGATTCGCAACGCAAACCACGCGGCGAGCACGACCGCTGCGATCAGCAGCAGCACGGCAACCGCCGGCAAATTTCGCGTTTTTCTCGAAAACGACGGCATGTGACCTCCCAGATTGCCGCTCCATCCCTCTCGATCGAGCGGCGCATGAGCATAACCTAACGATGTCAGCCTTCCCATCCCGGTTGATTTCGCAACCTCGGGAAGTTAAGAATTCGCGCCTCAGTCTCAGAAAAAATCTCCTTGACATACTTGACGTCTATATTTGAAGCACTAAATTGTTTACGGCGTTAATATTTCGCCGCGTGAAATATGTCGATCGGAAACGAACGCTTTGACGGTTGCGGCGGGCCCGCAGGCGCGGGCGTGCCGGGTGACCACTTCCGTCGCTTCCTGCGGTCGGGTCACGTACTGAGATCGCTGCTTCGCGAGTTTCTGGAGGAAGACTTTCTGCGCCAGGTGTGCAGGCACAAGCTCACGCGCGCGCAGTTCTGCTTTCTCAAGCTGATCGCGGCGAACGCCGACCTCCAGGTGTGCGAGCTCGCCCGCTGTCTCGGCGTGTCGCCGGCTGCCTCCAGCAAGAACCTCGACAAGCTCGAACGTCTCGGGCTGGTGACGCGGGGCACCTCGAGCGAGGACCGGAGGGCGATTCTCTTGTCGGCAAGTGATGCGGGTAAGAATCTGGTCGCCGACTACGAGCGGCTCAAGGCCGCTCGGCTGGCGCCGGTGATCGCCACGCTGGGGCAGGACAAGACCGAGCAGCTCTGTGACCTTCTCGAGGAGGTGTGCGTGGGCATTCTGGAACGGGCCGCGAATCCCCGCGATTCCTGCCTTCGCTGCGCCGGCTATTTCAGTCCCGCCTGTTCCTTCGAGAAGCCACAGGGCTCGTGTGCGTTTCGCTCGCGACACCGGCGCGGTGAAACCAAAGTGGACGATCTGGAGGCTTGAAATCGAAACTCGTATTCGAGGTATCGGGCGTTGGAAGACCGCCGACCGGGAAGGGTCGGAAGTCGACGCGGACCGGCATCGAAGAAAAATCCGGAGGACTGAGTCATGAGGTACTGGCGAAAACCGTTGGACATCGACCAGGTGAAGGTCCCGCACGGTCGAGTCGTCATCATCGCCGACCGCTGCAAGGGCTGCGCGTTTTGCGTGGAGTACTGCCCGAAGGACGTGCTCGTCATGTCCGAGGATTTCAACCGCAAGGGATATCACCCCCCAGAGGTGGTTAAGGACGGTGAGTGCGTCAACTGCAACCTCTGCGAGATGATCTGCCCCGATTTTGCGATCTTCTGTGTCGCCGCGGACGACGAGGAAGCGGCCGCCGCGATCGCGGCTCAGGGCGTTTTGGATGAGCATGACGAGGGAGGTCCCAATTGAAAACGGATCCAGCGGGTGTCCTGACAGGAGTGCACTACCTCGACGGTGACTACGCCTGTGGCGAAGGCGCAATGGCCGCGGGCTGCCGCTTTGTTGCCGGCTACCCCATCACGCCGTCGACCGAAGTGGTGGAGCGTATTTCGCAACGTTTTCCCATGATGGGGGGAACCTTCATCCAGATGGAGGACGAGCTCGCGAGCATGGCGGCGGTGGCCGGGGCCGCGTGGACGGGATCCAAGACCATGACCGTCACCTCGGGCCCCGGATTCAGCCTGATGATGGAGAACATCGGGCTGGCGGCGATGATGGAAACGCCCTGTGTCGTCGTCAACGTGCAGCGCGGCGGCCCGTCCACAGGTCTGCCGACCATGGTTGGACAGGCCGACATGATGCAGGCGCGATGGGGGTCCCACGGCGACTACGAGCTCATCGCCCTGTGCCCGCAATCGCCGCAGGAAGCTTTCGATCTCACCATCGATGCCTTCAATCTGTCCGAGACCTGGCGGGTGCCGGTGATGTTCATGATGGACGAGTGCGTGGGCCACATGACTGAAAAGGTCGTGATCCCGCCCGCCGACGAAATCGACATCGTGCCCCGCAAACTGACCGACAAAAAGCCCGGCGAGTACAAGCCCTACGAGGTCAACGGGAGGCCGGTGCCGGAAATGGTCCGCGCCGGCGATGGCTACCGCTTCCATACCACCGGGCTGACCCACGACGAAAAGGGTTACCCGGTAATGTCGGCCGCCTGCCAATCGGTGACCGTCAAGCGCTTGATCGACAAGATCCGCCTCAACGCCGATCAGATCATCCGCATCGAGGAGGAGCAGGTGGAGGGCGCCGACGTGGTGGTCGTGGCCTACGGCATCACCGCCCGTGTCGCCCGCATGGGTATCGATTTGGCCCGCGCCGAGGGTGTCAAAGTCGGATTTCTACGCTTGATCGTGGTCTGGCCTTTCCCGGAAAAGCGCATCCGGGAGCTGGCGAAAGAGATCAAGGCCTTTGTGGTTCCGGAAATCAACTACGGACAAATGGTGCTCGAGGTCGAGCGTTGCGCCGGCGGCCAGGCGCCGGCGATCCTCGTGCCCCACATGGGCGGCGGGGTGCACGACCCGGCCGACATCTGTAAGGCGATCGTGGAGGCGGCCCGATGAGTACGATATCCCCGAACACCGTTCCCGAAGAGCATCCGATCGCTCCTTTCCTGCGGATGGATCGTATGCCCCACATCTGGTGTCCAACCTGCGGTATCGGCACCATCGTCAAGTGCTTCGCCACCGCTCTCGACGAGTCCGACGTCGACCTCGACAAGACGGCCATCGTTTCCGGCATCGGCTGCACCGGACGGGTGGCCGGCTATATGAACCTCGACGCGTTCCACTCGACTCACGGGCGAGCCATACCCTTCGCCACCGGCCTCAAGCTCGGTCGGCCGGAGCTCCAGGTCGTGGTTTTCTCCGGTGACGGCGATCTTTCCGGTATCGGTGGCAACCACTTCATCCATGCGGCCAGGCGCAACATGGATATTCTCGTGATTCTGGTCAACAACTTCATCTACGGAATGACCGGCGGCCAGAATGCTCCCACGACACCCCTGTCCGCTCGTTCGTCGACCATGCCGTTTGGAAACTTCGAACGCCCCTTCAACCTCCCGCACCTGGCTGCGAGCTGCGGCGCCACCTTTGTCGCACGTTGGACGTGCCTGCACATCCGTCGGCTCACCAAGTGCATCCGGATGGCCTTGCGCCATAAGGGATTCCGCTTTATCGAGGTGATCGCGCCGTGCTCGACCCTGTATGCCCGCCTCAATCGGCTCGGCAGCGGACTTGACCTGATGCGGTTCTACCACGACGAAGCCGAGATTCGCCACGGCGCCGACACGCGCGAGGTCGACATCGGATTCCAGGACAGGATCATCTGCGGCAACTTCGTCGACGAGGAGCAGCCGACCTTCCTCGACATGATGCACTCCCATTACGAGAGCGTGTTGGGAGATCGCTACGTGCCAATGGGCCCCGAAGGGGGGTGGCTCCATGAGTAAGGCCACTCGTACGGAGATTCGAATCACCGGATTTGGCGGTCAGGGAGTGGTGCTTTCCGGCCACATCATCGGCCATGCCTGCGCGGTCAACGCCGGCAAGCACGCGACCATGATCCAGAGCTTCGGTCCCGAAGCCCGGGGATCTGCCTGCTCGACCACCCTCGCGGTGTCGGACACCGAGGTTCTCTATCCGTACATTGGACGCCCTGACATCTTTGTCGTGATGTCCGGCGAGGGCTACGAAAAGTATCGCGACGAGCTTGCAGACGACGGAATGCTGATCTACGAGAAGGACCTCGTAAAAGTAGAACCCAAGAAGGGGCAGCCATCTTACGGGGTGTCATCCACTCGCATAGCCGAGGAGCTCGGCCGGGCGATCGTTCAGAACATAGTCATGCTGGGTTTCTTCGCGGCGGCTTCCAAGATCGTGCCCCGCGAGGCGATGCGTGACGCGGTCACTGACTCGGTACCGAAGGGCACCGAGGAGCTCAACCTGCGCGCCTTCGATGCGGGTTGGTCAGCCTTTGAAGAGGAGTATGGCGACGCCGCCGGGAGGACAAAGGAGGAACAGGCGGCGCCGGTGAGTTCGCAGTCGTGAGTTGTGGGTGTTGAGTTATGAGTTTTGAGTTTCCGCCCGCCCGGTTCTTTGCTTGGTGGGGAGGGGGTAACTCAAAACTCAAAACCAAAAACTCAAAACTTGTTGGGAGTGTTTCAAAATGAGTGAGTTGCTCGACACACCGGACGGGGAGACGGAGGGCGCAAAGACCCTGCGAGCGCTGGTCATAGGTGGTGGGATCGCCGGTATCCAGGCGGCCCTCGACCTCGCCAACGCCCGTATTCCGGTCACCGTGGTGGAGAAATCGCCTTCGTTGGGCGGCCGTATGGCTCAGCTCGACAAGACCTTTCCCACCATGGATTGCGCCATTTGAATCCTCGGGCCTAAGGCCATGGATGCCGGTCGGCATCCATTGATCGAGGTCATATCCAACGCCGAGGTCGTCGGCTGCGAGGGTGAGCCGGGCGACTTCAAGGTGCGGGTGCGAAAGAACCCGCGCTTCGTGGATGAGGACCGTTGTGTGGCCTGTGGCCTGTGTGTCGATCACTGCCCTCAGGTCGGCGGCAACGAATTCGATATGGGCCTCATGGCGCGCAAGGCCATCTATCGGCCCTTTCCACAGTCGGTGCCCGCCGCCTATGTCATCGATCCGGACGCCTGTCTCAACTTCACGCCGCACCTCAATGAGCGCCAGAAGAAACGTCTCCAGAAGATGGAAGCCATCAAGCGGAAGAAGGACCCCAACTACCCGCCAAATCTTCTTCCGTGCGGACACTGCATGGAGTCTTGCGAGGTCGAAGCCATCGATTTCGACATGATGCCGTCCGAGGTCGAGCTCGATGTCGGTTCGATTTTGGTCGCTGTCGGCTTCCAGGAGTTCGATGCCCGCAAGCTCGGCGCCTACGGTTACGGCCGGCTCCCCAACGTCGTTACCAGCCTCGAGCTCGAGAGGATGCTCAACGCTTCGGGCGTGACCCACGGTCACGTCGTGCGGCCCTCAGACCTCGAAACACCGAAACGAATCGTCTTCATCCAGTGCGTCGGCGCCCGCGGCGAAGGCGGTCGTCCTTACTGCAGCCGTTTCTGTTGCATGAACGCGGTCAAGGACTCGATGCTGATCCGCCAGCACGATCCCGAGGTCGAGGAAATCACCGTCCTCTACACGGATCTCCGCGCCTTTGGCAAAGGCTTCGACGATTTTGTCGAGCGCTCCAAGGAACAGGCAAGCGCCGTTTACGTGCGGGGCCGTCCAGCAAAGGTGACGCACAACCCCGTCGACGACAGCCTCGAGGTCTTCGTCGAGGACACCCTCGGTCACGAACAAACCAGGATCCCAGCCGACATGGTCGTGTTGTCGGTGGCGGCCGCACCCAACGATGGCGCCGTCAAGCTCGCCGAAATCCTCGACATCGAAACCGATCAGAACGGCTTCATCGCTCGTCGCGACCCCGCGATCTCGGCGGTCGAGACCTCGCGTGACGGTGTTTTCGTGTGCGGCAGCGCGGTTGGACCGCAGGTGATTCCAGACTGTGTGGCACAGGCTTCAGCTACAGCAGCTCGTGCACAGCTCTACCTCAGCGGCCACCGTGTCGAGGAGTCAAAGGAGCGGGCCGAGCCCATGGACCTGGGCGGTCCGCCGCGGGTCGGGGTCATGGTCTGTCATTGCGGGATCAATATTGCCGGCGTTCTCGAGGTCGAGGAGTTGGCAGCCTACGCGGAGAGCTTGACGGGTGTCGAGGTGGCGCGGACCGACCTCTTCGCCTGCTCGTCGACCGGCCAGGGCGAGCTCGTGGAGACGATTCGCGAACACCGCCTCAACCGCATCGTTATTGCCGCCTGCACTCCCCGCACCCACGAACCGGTCTTTCGCGAAACCCTCGATCGCATCGGATTCAACCCCTACCTCTTGGAGATGGTCAACATCCGAGACCAGTGCTCCTGGGTCCATGCCGCGACGCCGGAGGCGGCGCAGGAAAAGGCTCGTGCGCTGATCCGCATGGGCGTGGCGCGTGCCTGCCACCTCGAAGAGCTCGAGGAGGGCTCGGCGGCAATGACTCGGGCCGCGTTGGTGATCGGCGGCGGCATCGGCGGCATCCAGGCCGCCACAGACCTCGCCGTGCAGGGTTTTCCGGTCACCCTTGTGGAGAAAACAGCCCGCCTTGGCGGCCGCCTCGCCGATCCGAACCTCAAGCTCCTGTATCCAAACCGACGTCCGGCAAGCGAGGTGCTCGCCAAGAAAATCGAGAGGTTGGAGGCGAGCGGCGCACGTGTGCTTCTCGAGACCGAGGTCAAGAATATTACGGGCTTCGTGGGGAGTTTCGAAGCCACCCTAGAGGGCTCGGTCGACGAGGTCTTCCCGGTTGGAGCGGTGATCCTCGCAACCGGCGCCGATCTGTATGATCCGGGCTCGGAACACCGATACGACGAGCTCGACAACGTCGTGACCTCGGAGGAGCTGGAGCGCGAGTTCTGCGTCGAAGGGGACCTCGGCTTTGGAGGCGCGAAGCCGTCGAGCGCTGCCCTGATTTTGTGCGTCGGCTCTCGCGATCCGGAAAGCTTCTCCGGCTGCTCCCGCTATTGCTGCCCAACCGCGATCAAGCAGGCCATCGAGCTCGCCGATCGCGGTATCGATACCACGGTTTTTTACAGAGATATCCGTACGGTATCGACCGGTGCCGAGGAAATGTACCGGGAGGCGCGCGGCAAAGGAGTGCTCTTCGTTCGCATACCGCCGGACACGCGGCCGGAGATCGTCGGCGAGAGACGCGCCCAGGCGGTGCGCTGTTTCGACGAACTGCTCAACCGCACGATCGAGGTGCCGGCCGACCTCGTCGTGCTGTCGGTCGGGATGCGGCCGCGGCAGCCCGAGACCGGTCACTTCCACGAGATGCTCAAGGCCAGCGTCGGCCTCGATGGCTTCTTCCTCGAGCGCCACCCCGAGCTGGCGCCGGTCGAGACGGCCGTCGAGGGAGTATTTCTCGCCGGAACGGTGCAGGGACCGAAGGACATCGTCGATACGGTTGCCCAGGCGTCGGCGGCGGCTGCCAAAGCGGCGGTGTTTTTGGCCTATGACCGGGTGCGGCTGGATCCGGCGGTGGCGGTGGTCGATTCCGAAATCTGCCGCGGATGTGGCGATTGTGTTGAAATCTGCGAATTTCAGGCTCCGGCGCTGCACGAGACCGAGTTCGGAGTGTATGCCGCCGAGATCAATGCGTCGCTGTGCAAGGGCTGTGGGACCTGTGCCAGCTGGTGTCCGTCTGGAGCTATCACCGCACGCCACTTCACGGACCGCCAGGTGCTCGCCCAAATCGATGCCTTTTTTGATGAACATAGGGGGGCACGTCAATGACCGCAGATCCGTCCCCGTCTCCTTGCCCGTCTCCGTCTCCGAAGAAAAAGAAGGGGAAAACCCCTACTGCATCCAAATCGGCCTTTGACCCACGCATCGTGGTTTTCGCCTGCAACTGGTGCTCGTACGCCGGCGCCGATACCGCCGGGGTTTCACGGATCCAGCACCAGCCCCACTTCCGCATGATCCGGGTGATGTGCTCCGGGCGGATTCAGCCGGCGTTCGTGCTGCGCGCCTTCGAAAAGGGCGCAGACGGGGTGTTGGTGTCGGGTTGTCACTTCGGCGACTGTCACTACATCTTCGGCAATGAACGCGCTGTGGAACAGTTCGAAAAGACCATGAAGGTGGTCAAGCTGCTCGGCATCGGCGAGGGGCGCCTTCGATTGGAGTGGATCTCGGCCGCCGAAGGGGCTCGATTTGCCGAGGTCATCGATGAGTTCACCGATCAGGTGCGAGCGATTGGGCCGAGTCCATTTGCTGCCTGCGACGCGATCGATGAAATCGAAGTGCCAGACACGGATACGGAGACGGGCACTGAGACGAGCACGGAGACGGGTACGGAATTGGAGGCCTGAGGTGCAACAGCTGGTGAGGGACACCAACGCATGGGCCTGCTACGACTGCGGCAAGTGCACGGCCACCTGCCCGGTGGCTCGGGTGGGCGGCGCGTTGAGCCCGCGGCGACACGTGCTCACAGCCAACCTCGGTGCAGAAACCAACCCGTCTCGTGACGACACCCTCTTCTCCTGTCTGACCTGCGGTCTCTGCGAGACGCGGTGCCCGGCGGAGGTGAGCTACACCTCGCTCGTGCGGCGACTGCGCGAAGCCGCCTTCGATGCCAAGATCGAGCCCGAGTGTCCACACGGCGGAGCCCTTCAGTCGGTGATGCGGATGATGGCCAAGGGCGGGACCCAACAGGATAGACTCGGCTGGCTCACCGATGAGCTGAAGACCGATCCGAAACAAGGAGAGGTCTTCCTGTGGACCGGGTGCACGGGCTATTACGACGCCTTCTTTCCCGAGTTCGGAATGAAAACCCTGGAGGGAACCAGGGCGACCGTCCGAATACTGAACCACCTCGGCATCACACCGGTGGTCTCAGCCGAGGAGAGGTGCTGCGGCCACGACCTTCTGTGGAACGGTGACCATGGGAGCTTTGAAGCGCTGGCCCGACACAACGTGGAGCTGGTGCGCGCGAGCGGGGCGTGGATGGTGGTGACGCCCTGCGCCGAGTGCGCGCGGACCTGGAAGATGGACTATGAGCCGTTCTTTGACGGCCGCGTGCCCCAGGTCGTACATCTCACCGAGCTGCTCGAAGAGCGGCTTGGCGACCTCAGATTACAGGCTGACGGTGTGAGCCGGGTGACATTTCAGGATCCCTGCCGTCTCTGCCGTCACCTGGGCGTCCACGAAGCTCCGAGAAAAGTGCTCACAGCCATTCCCGGGCTCGAGCTCTCGGAAATGCGGTCCAACCGGAACAGCGCCTCGTGCTGTGCCGGCGGAACCTGGGGTAACTGCGACCGCTTTGCCAAGAGGATACAGATCGACCGCCTGCGCGAGGCACGGGCGACCGGAGCCGAGGTGTTGGTAACCGCCTGTCCCAAGTGTCAGATTCATTTTCGTTGTGCGATGAAGGACCCCAATTTCGGGTCCGAGATTTCGATCGAAATGCTCGACGTGGCCGAGGTGGTCGCGTCGGCACTGGTGTAACAGAAAGGGAGAGCGTCTATGGCTACTCTCGACAGGAGCGACGAGCTGCGGATTGGCGTCTTCGTCTGTGACTGCGGCCTCAACATCGCCGGCGCGGTGGATTGCGCTGCGGTGACGGAGTACGCGGAAACGCTGCCGGACGTGGTGTGCGCGGTGCGCAACAAATACACCTGCGCTGATCCCGGTCAGAACGAGATCAAGGATGCGGTCCGGGAACACAAGCTGAACCGGGTGGTGGTGGCTTCGTGCACCCCGCGGCAGCACGAGCCCACCTTCCGTCAGTGCGTCCTGGAGGCCGGCATCAATCCGTACCTGATGGAGATGGCCAACCTCCGAGAGCACTGCTCCTGGGTCCACCCGGGTGACTGGGACGGCGCGACCGCCAAGGCCAAGGATCTGGTGGCAAGCGCGGTGGCGCGAGCGCGTTTCCTGGAGGAGCAGGAAGAGCTCGCGGTGCCGGTCACAAAGAGGGCGTTGGTTATCGGCGGCGGCATAGCCGGCATCGAGGCCGCGCTCGAGTTGGCCGACCAGGGCCACGAGGTGACCCTGGTGGAGAAAAAGGCGTCCATCGGTGGGATCATGGCGCAGCTTGACAAGACTTATCCCACCATGGACTGTTCGATATGAATTCTCGGCCCTAAGGCCATCGATGCCGGTCGGCATCCACGTATCGAGCTCCTGACATTCTCCGAGGTAGAGGCGGTTTCCGGCTATATCGGCAACTTCAAGGTCACTATCCGCAAGAAACCGCGCTATGTGGATCCGGAGCTTTGCAACTCGTGTGGCGAGTGTGCCGCCGTGTGCCCGGTGGCGGTGCCGGACGAGTTTCAGATGGGATTGTCGTCGCGCAGGGCGGTTTACATTCCGTTTCCGCAGGCGGTCCCCTGCTCTTACATCCTCAACATGGATGACTGCCTCGGCATCAATCCCATCGCCTGCGGTAAGTGCGCCGAGGTGTGCGACAAGAAAGCAATCGACTTCGACGACCAGGGCGAGGTAGTGATCCGCGACGTGGGTGCGATCATCGTCGCCACCGGTCTCGATGTCTACGACCCGACCGAGATGGACGAGTATGGCTACACGCGCTTCGAGAACGTGATCACCTCGATGGAATTCGAACGCCTGATCTGCGCCGGCGGGCCCACCGACGGGCATTTCGTGCGCCCCTCGGACCGGGAGCGGCCGAAGAGGATCGGCTTTATCCAGTGTGTCGGCTCTCGCAACCCGAAGATCGGCAGGCCTTACTGCTCGAACATCTGCTGCATGAACACGATCAAGGACACCCTCCTGCTGGCCGACCACTACCCGGACACCCAGAACTCGGTCTTCTACCAGGACATTCGGGCCTTCGGCAAGAGCTTCGAAGACATGTTCCAGCGCTCCAAGGAGGCGGGGACCCGCTATGTTCGGGGCCTGCCCGGCGACATTGAAGAGAATCCAGAAACCCAGAATCTCATCCTGACTGTGGAGAACACGACATCCGGCAAGCTCGAACGTCACGAGCTCGACATGGTCGTGCTGTCGGTAGGAGTCCAGCCGTCCGCGGATCGCGACAAGCTGGCGAGCATGCTGACCCTGTCCAAGACCTCGGACGGATTCTTCATGGAATCGCACCCCAAGCTCAAACCGGTGGACGCGCCGACGCGGGGGGTCTACTTTGCGGGTTTCTGCGAGTCGCCCAAGGACATCAAGGACTCGGTCTGTCAGGCGGGCGCGGCGTCGTCGCGCGCCGGTGCGTTGCTCAACGCCGGCGAGATCAAAATCGAGGCGATCACGAGCGTGATTGACGACGAGGTTTGCTCGAAGTGCGGTCTCTGCGCAAAGGTCTGCCCCTACGGCGCCATCACGTGGCAAAAGGGTGAAGTGGCGGCCGTTGTCGAGGCGGCCTGCGCCGGCTGCGGCGCCTGTGGCGCAACCTGCACCTTTGGCGCCATCACCATGCGCCACTTCACCGACGATCAGCTTCTCGCCCAAGTGCGCGCGGTCCTCGCGGACAGACCGGAGGACAAGGTCTTCGGATTTGCCTGCAACTGGTGCTCCTATGCCGGCGGCGACATGGCCGGAATCTCACGCATTCAGTACCCCTCGACCAACCGCGTGGTCCGAACGATGTGTTCGGCGCGGGTGTCGGAGGACATGGTGCTCGAGGCCTTCCGTTGTGGCGCGCCGGTGGTGTTGGTTTCCGGCTGCCACTATGCCGACTGCCACTACATCGACGCCAACCGGCAGACCGTCAAACGGATACAGAAGCTGTGGGACAAGCTGGAGAAGGCCGGGGTCCGTCCCGAGCGGCTGCAGTTGGAGTGGATCTCGGCCGCCGAGGGCCAGAAGTTCGCCAAGGTGATGCGGCAGATGGAGGAACTCAGGCAAACGGTGACGGCGGATGAGATTGCACACGCGAGGGAGGCATTGAAGCCGAAGCCGAAGAAGAAACCGAAGGCAGCGGGGAAGGAAGGAACCGCTCCGGCGGCCGGCTGAGAAAGGGTCGATATATGGCAACCACCACCATGGAGGACTTTCGCTGCATGATGTGCGGACACGAGTACGAGGAAAAGGCTGTCAAGGGTGAGGATGTGGAGCGCTCATGTCCGAAGTGTCGGTCGAACAGCATCCGCCACCTCAAAAAGAAGAAGGCGGAGAAGGCGAACTGATGGTGAATCACGAATTAGGAATTAGGAATTAGGAATTGTGACGAATTGGGGACCGGGATCCGAGACCGAAGAGCCGGGGAGGCGTGAATGAGTTCGTCCGACGTCAAAGACGAAGTCGTTCGAGTTGATTTCGCTTTCAAGCGTGAGCTCGCGAGCAAGGTGGAGGGCGACCTCGCGAACTTCTGCTATCAGTGCGGCGCCTGCGTCGGCGACTGCCCGGCGACCCGCTACTCCCCAGCTTTCAACCCCCGCGAGATCATGCTCAAGGTGCTCTACGGCCTCGAGGCCGAGCTGCTCGGCCCGGACTCCGTTCTGTGGCAGTGCACCAACTGTTACGGCTGTCACGAACGCTGTCCCCAGGAGGTCAAGCCGGTCGAGGTCATCATTTCGCTCAAGAACATGCTCGCCGACCGCGGTCTCGCGCCCCCCGCCGCTGACAAGGTGATCCAGACCTTCATGGGTAATGGCCGGACGGTGCCCGACAATCCGGCCATCGACAAACAACGCCTGAAGTTCGGTCTGCCACCGCTGTGCCCGGTGCCGATGGATGAGATTCTCGCTCTTCTCGGACCCGAAATTGAGGAGGGAAGCGACTCGTGAAACGCTACGCGTTCTTCCCCGGCTGTCTGATCCCCGCCCGCCACCCGGCGATGGAGTTCGCGATCCGATCGACTCTGCCCAAACTGGGTATCGAGATCGTCGATCTCGATGGGGCCTCGTGTTGCCCCGATCCGATCTATTTCAAATCCAAGGACAAGCTTGACTGGCTTGCGGTCGCGGCGCGCAACCTGACCCTGGCCGAGGACCTCGGTCTCGACATCTTCACCAACTGCTCCGGCTGTACGGCGACGCTCTCCGAGACCTACCATCTGCTCCAGGACGAGGAACTGCGCGATCGGGTCAACCATCGCCTCGCGCGGATCGACCGGAAGTACCGCGGCACCAGCCGAGTGCGCCACATTGCCACCTTGGTTCGTGATGAAGTGGGGTACGACGCGGTACGAGAGTCGGTGGAGCGCCCGCTCGAGGGGCTCAAGGTGGCGATCCACTATGGCTGCCACCTGCTCAAACCGTCGCGCATCATGCAGGTTGACAACCCTGACGACCCACAGGTGCTGGAAAGGTTGATCGAGGCGCTGGGGGCGACTCCGGTGCGGCACAAGAATTGGTATTTGTGTTGCGGCAAGGCATGCAAGGACGAGGGTATTCCCAATCAGATGATGCACGATCTGCTCACCACCGTGCACGAGGAAAAGGCCGAGGTTCTGGGCATGATCTGTCCGACCTGCTTCGGCCAGTTCGATCACGGCCAGATGAAGATCGCCAAGCTCTTCAACGAGGATTTCCACACCCCGCCCATCTACTATTTCCAGCTCCTGGCCTTCGCCCAGGGTGTGCCGTACGAAAAGCTGGGTTTTGACAGGCAACGATTCAAACCGATCGCCCTGCAGCGATATGAGGAGGTGGCGGCGACATGACGATTGAAGCCGAAGGAGGACTGTTGTGAGCCGCGTCGGCGTGTTTGTGTGCCACTGCGGAGAGAATATCGCCCGCAACGTGAAGGTGCAGCAGGTCACCGAGTTCTCCCGCAATTTTCCGGGCGCTGCCGTGAGCGCCGACTACCCCTACCTGTGTTCAGCGCCGGGGCAAAAGATGGTGATTGACGCCATCCGCGAGCATGGGCTCGACCGGGTGGTGGTCGCCGCCTGCTCACCACAGCTCCACGAGCCCACCTTCCGCGCCGCAGCTGCGCAAGCCGGACTCAACCCGCATCTGGTGGAAATGGCCAATATCCGCGAGCACTGCTCGTGGGTCCACCGCGACTCCGAGCAGGCCTCCGCCAAGGCCTGTCAGACGGTGGCTGCGGCCGTTGAGCGGGTCAAGCAAGCCAAGCCCCTCGACCCCATCGAGGTACCGGTGACCAAGCGCGCGCTGGTGATCGGCGGCGGCGTGGCGGGTATCCGCACCGCACTCGACATCGCCAATTCCGGTCACCCGGTGGTGCTCGTGGAGCGTGAACCTTCGTTGGGTGGCAACATGTCGCGCCTGTCGGAGACCTTTCCCACCCTCGATTGCTCGCAGTGCATTCTGACCCCGCTCATGGTGCAGGTGTTGCGGCACCCCCTGATCGAGCTCATGACCTACTCGGAGGTGGAGGAGGTTTCGGGCTACGTAGGGAACTTCACGGTCCGCATCCGGAAAAAGCCGAGCTACGTCGACAGCGAAGCCTGCACCGCCTGCGGCGATTGCGTCGAGGTCTGTCCATCGCCGGGAGGGAACGAGTTCGACATGGGACTCAGGAGCCGCAAGGCCATCTACATCCCATTCCCGCAAGCCGTCCCGTCTACCTATACCCTCGACGCCGACCGCTGCCTCAACGCCACCCTGCAGTCGCCGACCGGTTTCCGGGTGTTGGCCTGCGTCAAATGCGACGAGGTCTGCAAGCCCAAGGCTATCGATTTCGACATGCAGCCCGAGATCGTCGAGCGCCAGGTCGGCGCCATCATAGTCGCCACCGGCTATGACCTGCAGATCGGCCAGCAGGCAAGGGAGTGCGGCTACGGCGTCTACCCAGACGTGATGGAGGGCCTCGAGTTCGAGCGCATGCTGTCGGCCTCGGGGCCCACCGAGGGTGAGGTGCGGCGGCCGTCCGACGGCGCCGAGCCCAAAGACGTCGTCTTTATCCAGTGCGTGGGATCCCGCAATCCCAAACACGGCGTGCCCTACTGCTCGCGCATCTGCTGCATGTACACCGCCAAACACGCCCTGCTGCTGCGCCACAAGGTGCCGGACTCGCGTGCCTTCGTCTTCTACATGGACATTCGCGCCGGCGGCAAGGGTTACGAGGAGTTCGTCCACCGCGCCATGGAGGAGGAGCGGGTGATGTACATCCGTGGGCGCGTTAGCCAGGTCTACGAGGAGGACGGCAAGCTCAAGGTCCTCGGCGTCGACACCCTGTCCGGCAAGCAGGTCGAGATCAACGCGGACATGGTGGTGCTGGCGACAGCCATGGAGCCTACCGATCACGGCACGATCGCGAGTAAGCTGCGGATTGCCGCCGACGAGCATGGCTTTCTCAAGGAGGCACACCCCAAGCTGCGGCCGGTGGAAACCTTGACCGCAGGCATCTTCCTCGCCGGCGCCGCACAGGCGCCCAAAGACATCCCCGACACCGTGTCGCAGGCTTCGGCTGCGGCCTCCAAAGGTATGGAGCTGCTGTCGCACGAGGTTCTGGAGCGCGACCCCACAACCGCGCAGGTCAACCAGGCCGCCTGCGCGGGCTGTTTCGAGTGCCTGCAGGTCTGCCCCTACGGCGCTATCGAGCGCCAGGAGCTGCGCGACCGCGACGGCAACGTGCAGCGCGTCGTGGCGTGGTCGAACCCGGCCATGTGTGAGGGTTGCGGGCTGTGCGCCGTGACCTGCCGCGGCGGCTTCATCGATGTCGCGGGCTATTCAGACGAGCAGGTCTTCGCCCAGCTCGGGGCGTTGGGACCGCTGCCGGAGGTGTTTGGACGATGAGCGACGCCCAAACGAGCGCTGTCCAACGCCCGGGCGCAGCCGCTGTCCCCGACGGCTGGCAGCCCCAGATCGTGGCCCTGGTCTGCAACTGGTGCACCTACGCCGGCGCCGACATGGCCGGGACCACCCGTCTCGAGTACCCGGCGTCCGTACGCATGGTGCGGTTCCCGTGTACGGGACGCATGAGCCCGCTGATGATCCTTCGCGCCTTCGAGCAGGGGGCCGACGGGGTCCTGGTGTCGGGCTGCCACCCCGGCGACTGCCACTACGTGCAGGGCAATCTGGTGGCGCGCCGCCGTTTTACCATCTTCCGCTCGCTGCTGGACTTTCTCGGCGTCGATCTCAAGCGCCTGCATTTCGCGTGGGTGTCGGCTGCCGAAGGCCACAAATGGGCACGGGTGGTCAAGGACGTCACCGCGGCGGTCACCGAGGCGGGTCCACTGCCGCGCCTCACGCCGGCTGACGCCTGGGACGGCCCCGAACTCCCGGCGATGGAGGGCGACGGCCCGGAGGGGCTGTCCGCGGCCGAGACCGAGGCGCTACGCACCAACCTGCGTTCGGCCGCATCGGAGCTCTTGAACAACCAACGCGTCGGTCTGGTGGTGGGCTACCGGGCCGGCTCGCTGCCGGGACGCATGGTGCCGGCCATGGTCAGCACCGCGGCCGACTGTAAGCAGCTCGACTGGGGCCCCGGTTGCGTCAACAACCTCGTCGCCTATGCGAAGACGGCGCTCGAAAAGGCCGACAAGGTCGCGCTGGTGGTCAAGACCTGCGATCTCGGTGCGGTCACCGGGCTCATCCGCGAGGGCCAGATCAGCCGCGACCAGGTCCGGCTCATCGGCGTCCAGTGCCAGGGTGTGGGTTCCGGCGACGCGCTCGCCGACAAGTGTCTGTCGTGCTCAGGCGCGCCGCACCCGGTCTGCGACCTGGTGGTGACCGTGGACGGCGTCCGCGAGAGCTGCGCCGATCCGTCGGACGCCCCGGCCGAGATCCGAGGACGCGCGCGACCGCCAGATCGCTCACCTCGAGTCGCTGCCCGCCGACGAGCGTTGGCGGTTCTGGCAGCGCCAGTTCGGTCGATGCCTGCGCTGCTACGCGTGCCGGGCGGTGTGTCCGCTCTGCTACTGCTCCTCGTGCATCGCCGACAAGCACCGCCCGCAGTGGGTGCCGACCGCGATCGACGAGCGTGGCAACAGCGCCTGGAACGTGATTCGTGCCATCCACCTCGCCGGCCGCTGTTCAGGCTGCGATGAGTGCGCCAGGGTGTGCCCGGCCGATATCCGCCTCGATCTCATCAACCGCAAGCTGGCGCTCGAGGTCGAGCGCCAGTTCGGCGCCGCCGGGCTCGACCCCGAGCACAAGTCGGCGCTGGTCGACTTCCGGATGGAAGATGCAGAGGAGTTCATCCTGTGAGGAGTGCCTGATGGACCGCATGGCGTGGGTGCTGAGCGAGACCGAAATGCGGGCCTGGCTGCAGGGCCTGATCGACGGCGAACGAACGGTGGTGGCGCCGGTCGCGGAGGACGGGATGACCCTGTTCCGGCCCATCGCCGCCGCCGAGCACGCCGTCGTCGAGCCCCGCGGTAAGACCCGGTGGTCGCCCAAGGAGTTCCTCTTTCCGCGCTCGGAGGCGCTCTACCGTTACACCTTCAAGGGCGAGTCCGTGGTGATCGAGGACCCGGCCGGACCGGAGCGGCCGCAAGTCCTGTTCGGTGTTCGCAGCTGTGACGCCGCTGGCCTGGCGCGGCTCGACGAGATCTTTCTCAGCGGACGCAAGGATCCGCTCTACGCGGCGCGTCGCGAAGCCACGACGGTCGTGACCGCAGGCTGTGCGGCGGCCGACCCGGAGTGCTTCTGCACCGCCGTCGGCGGCTCGCCGGTGGGAGAGGAGGCCAGCGATGCGCAGCTCGTACCCCTCGACGAGGGGTGGCTGCTGACCGTGCTCACCGACAAGGGCGAGGCGCTCGCGGGCACGGTCTCCGGATCATGGAGCGAGGCGGGGAAGAAGGAGCTCGTCCGGGCCGCCAAGCTCGAGAAGACGGTCGCCGAACAGATCGCCCGCCAGCCCATTCAGCACGAGTGGTCCGAGATCCTCGAGACGGGCTTCGAAAGCCCATCCTGGGACCGGCTCGCCGAGCACTGCCTCGGCTGCAGCATCTGCGCCTACGTCTGTCCGTCCTGCTCGTGCTTCGACATGAACCACGACGCCAACGCCTGGTGCGGCGAGCAGTGCCGGTCGTGGGACGCCTGCACCTTCGGGCTCTTCACCCTCCACGCCTCGGGCCACAACCCGCGCGCAACCCGCGGCGAGCGCTACCGGCAGCGCGTGCTGCACAAATTCTCGTTCACCGGCGAGGGCGAGGATCACTTCCGATGCGTCGGCTGCGGCCGCTGCGTCGCCCTGTGTCCGGCGGGGCTCGACATCGCCGAGATCGTGACCGCGGCAGCCACCGCCATCCAGGAGGAGGGTGCAGATGCAGCTCGCTGAGATCTCCCTCAACCCCTACCACCCGAACCTGATGCGCATCGCCGGGTTCTCGGACGAAACCCGCGATGTCCGCACGCTCAGACTGCAGTTTATAGACGACGCCGAGGCGAGCGAGTTTGGTGGTTGGCAGCCGGGCCAGTTCGGACAGTTCACGGTCTTCGGCGCCGGCGAGTCGGTCTTCGCCATCGCCAACAAGCCGTGGCACCCCAACGGCGGTGCCGAGCCCCCGACCATCGAGTGCACCTTCCGCGCGATCGGCAAGGTCACGAACGCGCTGCGCGCGATGTCCGAGGGCCAGACCATCGGCTTCCGCGGCCCCTACGGCAACCACTTTCCGCTCGACGACTGGCGCGGCAAGGGCCTCATTTTCATCGGCGGCGGGATCGGCATGGCGGCCCTGCGGTCGGCGATGCTGGCGGCCCTCGACCGCAAGGCCGAGTTTGGCGAGATCGTGATCCTCAACGGAGCGCGCACCGTCGGCGACATGGTCTACAAGGAAGAGATGCCGGGCTGGCAGGAGGTCGAGGGGGTGCGGGTGGTGCGCACGGTCGATCCCGGTGGCGAGGGTGAGGGTTGGGATGGCGAGGTCGGGCTGCTGCCGAACGTCTTCGAAAAGCTCGCTCTCGATCCCACCAACCGGATCGTCATCGCCTGCGGGCCGCCGGTGATGCTCCACTATCTGTTCCTGAGCCTGGGCAAGACCGGCTACCAGCCGGATCAGGTGGTGACCACCCTCGAGAACAAGATGAAGTGCGGCATCGGCCACTGCGGGCGCTGCTACGTGGGGCCCTTTTCGGTGTGCAAGGACGGGCCGGTGGTCACCTGGGCGGAGCTCAACGAGCTGCCGAAGGACTACTGATGAACGCCAAGATCGGAGCGTGACGGCGATGGACGCCAGAGTCAGACCTGATTGGGACATCCGCGACGCCATCCTCGACATGGGTGCGACCGACGCCTACAAGTGCTACCAGTGCGGCAAGTGCATGGCGGTCTGCCCGTGGTCGCACGTGGAGACCGTGCTCTTCCCGGTCTACCGCACCCCGCAGTCGGTCAAGTTCGGGGCCATCATGACCTCCGAAGACACCGAGCAGATCGAACGCGAGGTCGAAGAGGTCTACCGCTGCGTGGGTTGCGAGTCGTGCAGTACCTGGTGCCCGCACGACGTCTCGATGCCCACGATCATGCGCGGCATCCGCCGCATCCTGGTCGAGTATGGTTCCTACCCGTCGCAGCTCGCCGACTCGGTCGGCCGTATCGCGAGCTCGGGCAACCCCTTCGGTGAGCCGCGGGAAAACCGCGGCCAGTGGGCCGAGTCGCTCGAGGTCCAGGCTTTCACCCCCGACATGGACTATCTCTACTCGCCGTGCTGCACGCCGGCCTACGACCCACGCGCCAAAAAGGTGGCCGCGGCCACGGTCAACGTGCTCAGGACCGCCGGCGTGACCTTCGGCATCCTCGGCGACGCCGAGTCCTGCTGCGGCGAGGCGATCCGCCGGGTCGGCGCCGAGGAGGTCTTCCAGGAGGTGGCGGGCGCCAACGCTTCCGTCTACGCAGAGGCCGGCGTCCGCAAGAGCGTCTGCACCTCGCCGCACTGTCTTCTGACCTTCAAGAAGGAGTACTCCGAGTTCGATGCCACCTTCCAGCCGGTCCACCAGACCCAGCTCTTTGCCGGTCTGATCAACGAACAGCGCCTGACCCCGTCAAAGCCTCTGGGCAAGAAGGTCGTCTACCACGACCCCTGTACCCTCGGCCGGGCAAGCGGCGTCTACGACGAACCGCGGGCGGTCCTGCAGGCGATCCCCGATCTCGAGCTCCTGGAGATCCCGCACTACTCGCGCGAGTACAGCCTGTGTTGCGGCGGCGGCTCGGGCGGGATGTGGATCGAGCGCGCCAAGGGCGAGCGGCTGTCGGACATCCGCGTCGCCCAGGCCGCCGCCACCGGCGCCGACATCCTCGCGGTGGCCTGCCCGTACTGCCTGCAGATGTTCGAGGACTCGGTCAAGACCATGGACCTCGCGCTCGAGGTCAAGGACGTCTGCGAGCTGTTGGCAGACTCGGTGTAGGGCTCCTGCCTGGGCAACGCCGTGGCCTTTGCGACCTGCGTGATCTGTGGTCGTGGAGTTGAAGGAATCACCGCCAGGCCCTACATTCGATATCAGAGTATCTGTTCACCATCTCGGATATCGCAGGGATCAATACTGCGAATCGGATTGGATGTGACCATGGAGTGCATCAAATGTGTCGAGATCTTCGAAAAGGTCGGTGACGCCTTCAACTCCTCTCTCAAGGCCGAAGAAAAGCTCGAACGGGTGGCGCGGGCGATCGTTGAACATCTCGAACTCAAGGGGTGTCACTTTCGGATCTTGAGCCGTGACCAGCAGGATCTCGAAGGACTCGCGTCGTACGGTCTCAGTGACAAATTCATCACCAAGGGGCCGGTCGACGCCGAGAAGAGCGTCGGCGAAGCGCTCAGGGGAAAGACCGTGATGGTGGATGACGTCGCCAACGACCCGCGCATCCAGTACCCGAAGGAACACGTCGAGGAAGGAATCGTGTCGCTCCTTACCGTTCCGCTGCGCACGCGTGGACAGGTGATCGGCGTCATGCGGCTGTCAACCGGGTCCAAGCGCGAGTTCAGTGAACAGGAGCTGCGGCTGATCGAAACCCTGGCCGCGTTCTCGACCAGCGCCATTACGCAGGCCATGTTTCACGACATCCTCGGCGATGTGAACGCCGCAGTGCGAACATCACTCGATCTGAACGAGGTCCTGGAGTCGATTGTGAGAGTGGTGTGCGAGAGCCTTCGCGTCAGGGGGTGTACGATTCGCCTCCGCGATCGTAACGGCAAACTTGATCTGCGGGCGGCTTATGGGTTGAGCCGCCAGTACCTCGATACCGCGTCAAAGGACCCGGGCGAGGCGGTGGCCGAGGCACTCAAGGGCCACTGCGTGTCGATTCTCGACGCCCGTGCCGACCCGCGCATCCGCCACCGGGACGAGGTCGCGCGGGAGAAGATCTCCTCTGCGCTCTTTGTCCCTCTGATGAGCCGCCAAGAGGCGATCGGCGTCCTTTCGATCTACACACACAACCCCTACCCCTTCTCCGACGAAGAAATCGAGCTCGTGATGGTGATCGGTGAGCAGTGCGCGTTGTCGATCCGCAACGCGCAGATGTACCACACCATCAAGCGCAGATACGAGGACGTGGTTGACGAGTTTCAGATATGGTTCGAGCATTATCAGACGTACCCGTTGCGCAGCCGGGACCAGGGCTGAGATCCTCCTCTGCCGACTGAGCGGTGACCCGGGGTCTTTTGTGATTCGGATCCTGCGTCTCAGTAACTGGCATTTTTCGGGACGCGGCTGCATCTTGTAGGACAGGACATCCAGTTATCAGAAGCTCACGGCTGGGTTGAAGCTCCGCCCGCGCGGGCGATGCCGTGGCGAAAAGGGGGAAAACATGGGGGTGACGACAGCCGTGCCGCTGCCCGTGGCAGCAGTCGAGAGGACGGTCACGTTGAGGGACGGGCGCGAGGTGACCGTGCGCACCATGCGCCCGGACGATGTGGAACGTTCGTACGAGTTCTTCTGCTCTCTGCCGGATGAAGATCGAAAATACCTGCGGGTGGACGTGACGCGTCGCACCCTGGTCGAACGTCGCACGAAAGAGCTCGATCGGAGCCGGATCGAAAGATTGGTCGTGGTGCACGACGATGAGATCGTGGCCGACGGAGCCCTCGAGCTCGAAGGGCACGGATGGGGGGACAACGTTGCCGAGATACGCCTGATCGTGTCGCGGGACTGGCAGCGTTTTGGCCTGGGTACCCTGCTCGCCCGCGAGCTCTTCCATCTGGCGTCCCAGTGCCGGGTCGACCGCATCGTCGCGCGGCTCATGCGCCCACAAATCGGGGCGCACCGTATCATGAAGCGCCTCGGATTCAGCGAGGAGTTCCTGATCCCGGAGCATGTGCGTGACCAGGACGGCACATGGCAGGATCTCATCATCCTGCGCTGCCCGCTCGACGACCTTTGGCGGGAGATGGAGTATCAATTCGAATCGTCGGACTGGCGCCGGCACCGATAGGCCATTGTCGGCCGGGCGCCCTGCCGATAATGCCGGCGATCTCGCGATCGCCGGCTCCCGGGAAAGCGCCCGTCCGCGATGGATGCAAGCATCCCTTCACTGCTGACTGACGGCGATCAGTTCCCGGCCTTCATCCCGGCCTTCAGCTCCTGCTTGATCTCTCTTTGATCGTGCAACATGCTGTATACCGTGTAGTACTTGTAGATATTGCTGACGTACTGCACGGGTTCGCGGCCCACGTTTTTGGCCACGACCACCTCGACGTTGCCGAACCAGATATTGGGGTCGAATCCCATGCCCGCGGCCTCGCCGCGCAGCCGTTGGATACGGTTCGGCCCCGCGTTGTAGGAGGCAAAAGCGAAGAGGGTGCGGTTGACCTGATCGATGGCGGGGTCGTCAAAGAAGTTGTCGATGACGTAGCGGAGGTACTTGGTGCCGGCGTGGATATTGTTTTCGGGGGTCGAGATATCGGGAATGCCGACCGACTTGTCGGCCGCGGTGGTCGGCATCACCTGCATGATGCCGAGTGCGCCCACCGGGCTGACGACGCTCTGGTCCAGTCCCGACTCCTGATAGCCCTGGGCGGCCACCATCAGGTAGTCGAAGTCGTATTGATCGCTGTACTTGCGGAACAGGTCGACGACCGCCTGGAGCTTGCGGCGCTCGTCGTCTGCGAGAGCGTTCTTGACGAACTTCGTGTCCTGGAGGTAGCGCTTGAGGAGCATGTTGCCGAGCAGCGTGCCGGACCGATGCGCCTTTGCGAACTGATCGACCTCGGCCTTCAGACCGGTCGCATCACGCCGGATCGCCCACCCGATCTTCTGACCGGTGCGGACCGCGACGTCGGTGTGCACGACGATGTTCGGAAGCACCTGGGCCCAAAAATCTGCCAGATAGTCGTCGGAGATGGTGATCCCGATCAGTCCGGCGTTGACCATCTCGAGGAGGTCCTCGGTCTCCAGGTACTCGCTGACAGGGGTGATGACGATCTCCTCGAGACCGCGTTCCCGGAAGGCCGTGTTGAGCAGTTCGAGGCTGTCCTTATAACTGCTGGACAGGCGGATGAAGACCTGCTTGCCGGCCAGGTCGTCGAGGCTCGCGATGGCCGGCGAGCCCGGTCCGGTGACCACGACCTCGCTCACGTTGTCGGAGCCCGGGATCGAGAAATCTACCGTTTCCGCCCGTTCGGGGGTGATCGTGAGGGAGGCGGCGGCGATGTCGCCGCGCCCCTCTGCGAGGAACGGCATCAGCTGGTCTCGGGCGACCGGGATCGCCATCACGTGCAGCGGACGCGAACCGAGCTTGAGCTCCTTGTTGAGGGCTGTCTCGAACTCCCGCAGGAACTCGGCGGTGATGCCTCGCTGGGTGCCACCGTCGAGAAAAAAGTTGGTCTTGTTGTAGACGACGAGGGCCCTGATGGCGCGCCGCTCGACCAGTGCCGCGAAATCGCCGTGAAAGGGCTCCAGCAACTCCGCCACCAGCTCGGGCGGCACCACCGCGATCGGTTCGAGTTCGGTTGCGGCGTCCGGTGCGGTGGTGTCCTTCTCAACCACCGCCGTCTCGTTCCCACCGGAGCACGCCAACCCACAAACGCCCAACGCCGCCACAAGCAACAGGTGACTCACCTTCATGATGCCCCTCCGATGGAATCGCCAGAAGCTCGAGTTCCCCTCGAACCTCGAACCTCAGAACCTCACCCGTGCGAACACGCTGATGTCTTCGATGTCCCAGTTCAGGGCGCCGTTGATCAGATTGCCCTGATCGGTTTCGATGCCCGCCCAGTCGACATCGACGGTCGCCAGGTTGAACGCGGCGCCGAACGACCACCGTTTGCCCGCCAGATACTCGATGCCGGCGTGGCCGACCCACTGGGTGCCGTCGATGTCCCCGACTTTGACCCCAAGCCAGCCGAGACCGGTGATGAAGCGCCAATGGTCGGAGAACAAGCGCCGGTACTCGAAGTAGAGGTATGGCAGCGGACCGGACGCGGATTCCTGGCTCCTCCCATCATCGGCAGCGTTCAAGCCTTCCCACGCCAGGGTCGTCGTGAAATCCATCCACCGGAAGCCGAGACCGAACCCGGCCGCCCACTCTCCTTGACCCACGGGTAGTAGGCGTAGTCGATAAAGGTCTGGGTGATGTCGAAGTCCAGGTTGAGCGTGGCATCGACGGGTATGATTTCGTCGCCCCAGTGGATTTCATCTTCGATTTGGGTCGACGTACTGCGGTTGATGTCCTGCCAGCGGACGCTGACCCGGTTCCGCTTGGAGATCTGCCACTCGAAGGCAAGGGTGGGAATGGTCTTGTCCGTCGCCAGACCGAGGTCTTCGAAGTTGAGGGTCGTCCCCTCGCCGAGGACCTCGGAGTCGAGCCGTATCTGGTCGTAAGATTGACCCAGCTGCCTTCGATTTTCAGGTTGAACTTGTCGAACAGGGGTTCGTACTCACGCTGTGCTTCGGCGGGTACCGCCACCAGCGCGAGGACGCAACACAACGTCGCCGCCCAGAAGTACTGTCGGGTTTTCCACTTCGTGCACATCATTCGCCTCCCTCGAGCTGGTTCTCGCAGATTATTCGTGCGCCGATCATCGACGATAGGATAGCTTGAACGCGGAACACCGTGTACTCGGAAAACTACTGGGGCGTCCGGACAGCCGCAAGGCGCAAGGTGTAGTACATTGCAGGATTGAACCCACAATCGGTTCCGGAGAACGATGATGACAAAAGCACTCCCCGAGGAGACTACGCCGCGTTCAGCCGTGATGCGAACGTGGGCCATCCGGCTTGGCATCGCGCTGCTGATCTTCGAGATCTTCTACCTCATCGCGGGCAATGTCCTCTTACGGACCGGACTCCTCACCGATCTGATCAACAAGAAACCCGAGAAGACGAACATCAGCTGGCAATCGGCCATGACCTACCTGCCCGGAGTCGCCGTCGTCAGCGGCTTCGAGCTCCGCAGCCAGACCGGGAAGGACCAGATCTACCTCCGGGTCGCCGAAGCCCGTACCCGGATCAGCCTGATCGGGCTTCTCTTCAAGACCATCCACCTCCGGGGTGTGGATGCCGAGGACGTCGACTTCAGGTACCGCCGGCGGCTCGACCGGCCGCCCAAACCCGACCAGGAGGAGAAAAAGGACCGGGAGCCCGAGAACACCGAGTACTGGCCGGAAATCCCCGGTTGGTCCAACCCACCGGACCCGAAACCCGAGGATCTCTACCCGGTCAAGAAGAAAAAGCACCCCTGGACCATCAAGATCACCGGCGCCGAGGTGGAGGGACCGATCAAGGCTGCGTTCGGCAGTGTTCGGATCGAGGGTGAGGGGTGGGTCGGCGGGGGGGTGATCGTCAGACCCAGAGAGACGATCACGATCCGCCGCGGACGGCTCGGCCTCGACTCGACACGGGTCAACTTCGGCCCCGAGGTCGTGACCGATGACCTCGCCATCAACGCCGACCTCCGTTTCGAGCCCTTTCCGGCCAAGGGCGCCAAGCTGGCAGATATCCTCGGCGGAGTTTCCGGCGAGCTTTCCGTGGCCGGGAACCTCAGCGAGAAAGCGGCGGTGAGCCACGTGATCACCCCGGGAGTCTCGACCTTCGGCACCGGAACCATCAAAGCCAGTCTCGAACTCAAGAAGGGCGTGGTCCGGGCCGGGTCCGAGTACTCGCTGCAGTCGGATGCCTTTCAGCTGAGGGTGATGGGGCTCGACGCCCGCGGATCGGCGACGGTGTCGGGGAAGACGGTCAAGGAAAGCGGCGAGCACGTGAGCCGGATGAACATCAATTTCGGGAATTTTCAATTCGTCGATCCCGACGACAGTTCGGTGGATATCTCAGGAACGGGCATCGGACTCGATGCCGAGTGGAAGGGGCTTTCTGTAACCGGCCATGTGCCGGCATCATCGGTCGCCTTTGACCTGCCGACCGCCGAGATCCACGATGTCAGCACTTTCAACGCGCTCATCCCGGAGGGCACCGATCTGGCGCTCGAATCCGGGACCGGGCAGGTCACGGCCAGGCTCGAGATCACGGAGCAGGTGGCGACCGGAAAGCTCGACCTGGTGGCCAAGCAGATCGGGTTGGAGAGCCACGACACGCCCCTCATGGGCGATCTCGAAGTGCACCTCATCCTCGCGAAGGGCGATTTACCGAGCAAACGCTTCGACCCGTCGGGCACCACGGTGCTTCTGGACAAAATCGTCAACCGGAACCTGTCGGAGAAGAAACAGGAGAAGCTGGACCCCTGGTACTGCAAGGTGGGGCTTGCCAGGGGCGACATCATTCTCGGCAAACCGCTGACGGTGGACGGAAAGGTCACGATCGAAATGTACGACACCCGGCCGATCATGCGCCTCCTCAAGAAGCTCGATGCCGGGCCCGGGTGGTTGAGCCTGGCGCCGACCATCAAGAATGTCGACGGCTCCGTGGATCTGAGCCTCGGCGCCGGCCATTTTGCGATTGATGACCTCGCCTTGACGGGGGACGGCTTCGAATCGCTGGGCTGGATGGATGTGAGGAACAAGAAGTCGAACGGCAGGCTCTTCGTCAGGTTCAAGTCGGTGATGGCCGGGGTCTCCTTCGACGACGGCAAGTCCAAGGTCCACCTCTCCAAACCGCGCCAGTGGTTCGAAGGGCAGCCCAAGGGTCCGGAGCCCGAATCACCTTGACCCGAATCGGCGCTTGAAAACACCGATCCGTCAGGGTGAGGCGATGACCCGACTCAATTCGTCGGATGATCCGACCGGCCGCGAATTTCGGATCGCGCGCCTTCGGTTGAGTCAGGCTGACCGGGCAACGGGAGAGAGTTGTAGATGGGTGGCGGCGGCCTGAAGGACCCGCCTACAGTTGGTTCGCGAGGCCACGTCAGCTGAAGGCCGTAGGCGGGTCGTTCACGGCCCGCCACCACTGGCGTTTCGAAACCTGGAGAGCCACGACCTGAGCGAACCGGAGACGCACGTTTCGGATTTCGGTATATTTGGTGGTCAGGTGGTCAATATTACTGTAATATTGACCTCATGAGGACTGATATTCAAGTTTCGCGTCAGCTCTCCCGGCGCCTCCCGGAGCCCACCGAAAGGCGGCGTCTGGTCGTGATCACCGGCGCACGGCAGACCGGCAAGACGACTCTGGCGAAGAAGATGTACCCGGGTCTCCGGTACCTGAACCTGGATGCCATCGAGCTCCGAGCGATGATGAGGGAGGTGCGGACGTCTCGTTGGGGCGAGGAGGTCGGTGCGGCGGTCCTCGATGAAGCTCAGAAGGAACCGGGGGTCTTCGACAAGGTCAAGTATGCTTTCGACGAGGGCTCCGTCGATTTCACCGTTTTGCTCGGGTCGTCACGGATCCTGCTTCTCGATCGGGTGCGAGAGAGCCTGGCAGGACGGGCCATCGTCTACGATCTCTGGCCGCTGATGGTCTCGGAGCTCGCCGGCGCCGGCGAAGACGAGGTCGCGCCGCCATTGCTCGACACCCTGCTGCGAGACCTCAGCCGTTCGCGCCAGTTGTTGGCCGGGCTTTCGGAGATCTCGTTCGGGAGCCGTGTTGAAGCCGCCAGAGCTGCGGTCGGGCATTTGGCATCGTGGGGTGGTATGCCGGCACTTCTTCCCCTGGAGGACGACGAGCGACGCGAGTGGTTGGCCTCCTATCAGCAGACATACCTCGAAAGGGATCTCGCCGATCTCGCATCTCTTTCCGACCTGCTGCCGTTCCGCAATCTCCAACGCCTTGCGATGCTGAGGACAGGGTGCCTGGTGAACTATTCCGACCTGGCGCGAGATGCCGCCCTGGCGCCGACGACTACCAGGCGGTACCTCGAATACCTCCGCATGACCTACCAGGCGGTGTTGCTTCCCCCGTATCTGGGCAATCTGACCAGCAGGGTCGTCAAGTCACCAAAAATCTACTGGACGGACCTCGGGCTGCTGCGGCATTCCACCCGGCAGTGGGGACCGATCGACGGGAACCTTTTCGAAACGCTGGTGGTCGCAGAGATCGTCAAGTGGGTTTCGAGTGCTGCCCTGCCTGTGGACCTGTCCTTCTATCGCACCCGGTCGGGCCTGGAGGTCGATCTCCTGATCGAGGGTGATGGCCTGGTTTTCGGGCTCGAGATCAAGCAGAGAAAACGGATCAGCGGAAGAGATCTGGGACCCCTGAGAAAGGTCTCAGAAGCTCTCGGCGACAGGTGGGCCGGCGGCGCGGTCGTCTACGTGGGGGATCGTCTCGAGTGTTTGGACGAGACCACAGGGATTTGGGCCGTGCCGGTCCATCGAATGCTCGCTTGACCGACGGATGTCGATTGAGGATCCGATCCTCAATTTGCACAGGTTTTACCTCGCATGGTCGTCGCCCGGGCACTCGGGCGCGTAGGGATCCGTACCTTCGCTGTGCGAAAATAACCCGATGTCTGCGAAACCGGCCGTCGCGCCCTCGGAACTCCAGGAGCGCCTCCGCTTCGAGGAGCTGCTCGTCGACCTGTCGTCGAAGTTTGTCAACCTCCCGGCCGCCCGGGTGGACCAGGAGATCGAGGACGCGTTGTGCCGCGTCTGCGAGCTTGTCGGTATCGATTCCGCCACTCTATGGCAGTGGTCGTCTGAGAATCCGGACGTCATCACGCCCACCCATTTCTATCCCGCCCCGGTTGGTCCTGAGCCCGCCGAACCGCTCCACCAGGAGCAGTACCCCTGGTCTGTGCAGCAGATGCTGGCCGGCCGCATGGTTGTCGTTTCTTCGATGGAGGAGGCGCCAGCGGAGGCGGCCGTTGACCGGGAGAGCGCCCGCCTGATCGGCATCAAGTCGAATCTGTGCCTCCCGCTCGCAGTGGGGGGCGGGCCGCCCGTCGGTGCTCTGGCCTTCAATACCCTGCAGGCCGAGCGCGACTGGCCGGATGTTTTGGTGCAGCGCCTGCAGCTGGTCGCACAGATCTTCACCAATGCGCTCGCCCGGCAGCGCCACGAGCTGAGCCTGCAGGAAAGCGAAGAGCGGCTGGCGCTGGCGGCGGACTCCGCCGGGGCGGGGCTGTGGACCCTGGATTTCCGCACCGGCGTCTTCTGGGCCACGGATCGAGCACGTGAGATCTTCGGTTATTCAAGGACGAGATCGTCACCATGGAGCGCTTCGAGGCATCGGTCCATCCTGACGATCGGGTCTAAGACTCGCGAAGCCATCGAACGGTCACTGGGTACGGGCGAGCCCCTGCACGTGGACTACCGGATCCTCTCCGACGACGGCGGGGTCCGTTGGATCTCGTCCCGTGGGCGGCCTCGGTACTCGTCCACCGGCGAGCCGGAGCGCCTGATGGGCGTCTCCATCGACATCACCGAGCGCAAGCGCGGCGAAGAAGCGCTTCGCGCGAGCGAGGCTCGGCTGGCCGCCGGCGCCGAGCTCGCCGGTCTCGCGTTCTACGAGGCGGACTTCGAAGCGGGCGTCATGTACATCGACGACCGGATGCGCGACCTCTGCGGGGTTCCCCCGGACCGGAGAGCGGGCCTCCAGGCGCTCGAGTTCTGGATGGAGCATCTGCATCCCGACGACCGTCCGCGCGTGCTGGACCTGCGTGAGCAGATGCACGACGGGAGGCTGGACCGGCTCTCCACTCGAGTATCGTTACCTGCATCCGACCCGCGGAGAGATGTGGATTCAGCACCTGGCCGGGCGTCGCTGATGCGACGCCACCGGACGCGCGGTCCGCACCTTCGGTGTTCTCCGCGACATCACCGAGCGCAAGCGGACCGAGGAGCGAGCTGCACGACCTGAGCCGGCGTCTGATCGGCGCCCACGAGGAGGAGCGCGCGCTGCTCGCGCGCGAGCTGCACGACGACCTGACGCAGCGGGTCGCCGTGCTGGCGATCGAGGTCGGCCGCGCCGAGCTCGCCGCTTCCGACGGAACGCAGGCAGAGTCGATGCGATCGCTTCGCGAGGGGCTCGTGCGCCTCAGCGAGGACATCCACGCCCTGGCCTACCAGCTGCACCCGTCGGTCCTGGACGAGCTCGGCCTCGCCGAGGCGCTGCGGGCGGAGTGCGAACGGCAGGGCCGCCGGGGCCCGTTCGAACTCTCGTTGGAGATCGGATCCGCTGCCGGCGTCATCGGGAAAGAGGCGGCGCTCTGCCTGTTCCGCGTGGCGCAGGAGGCGCTGAACAACGTGGCCCGCCACGCCGGTGCGCGCGCCGCTGACGTCACCCTGCGGCAGATGGACGACGGTCTGCTCCTTGCCGTCCGCGACGACGGCGTCGGCTTCGATCCGGCGAAGCCGGAGAGACGAAGGAGCCTCGGCCTGGCGAGCATGCGCGAACGGGTGCGGCTGGTGAACGGCACGCTCGACATCGAGAGCGCGCCCGGCCGGGGCACGGCGGTCGTCGCCTGGGTTCCCGTCGGAGAGGAGGCCGCCATGAGCGCCGAGCGTCGTCCGCGGGTGCTCCTCGCCGACGACCACCTGCTGGTGGCCGAGGCGCTGAAGAGTCTGCTGACTCCCGAGTTCGACCTGGTGGGCGTGGTGGAGGACGGGCGCGCGTTGGTCGAGGCGGCCGGGACGCTGCGGCCGGACGTGATCGTCGCCGACATCACCATGCCCCACCTCAACGGCATCGACGCTCTGGTCCAGCTGCGGCAGGGTGGAGATCGAACGCCGGTGGTGTTTCTCACCATGCACCGGGACGTCGACCTTCGCGCGGCGCGCGCTCGACGCCGGGGCGTCGGGCTTCGTGCTCAAGCACTCGGCGTCGGTCGAGCTGGTCGCCGCCATCCGCGCCGCGCTCCAGGGCAAGACCTACCTCACGCCGCAGCTCGCGGGGGAGGTCCTGGAGGCCATGAAGGAAGGGCCGGAGCGGGCCGACGACCCGATCGCGTCCCTCACGCCGCGGCAGCGCGAGGTCCTCCAGCTCCTGGCCGAGGGGCGCTCGGCGAAGGAGATCGCCGCGAGCCTCGACATCTCGGCCCGGACGGTGGAGTTCCACAAGTACCAGATGATGGAGACGCTGGATCTCCACACCAACGCCGAGCTGATCCACTTCGCCATCAAGCACGGCCTCGTCGAGCTCTGTAGCGGGAAGTCCGCCCCTCAGGGCCGTCAACCGCATGGATGCGGTCCGTCACGTGCATGCGAACCACGGCCTGATCCAATGGTCGCGGCGCTGGTAGCTTTCGCTTCCGCCGTAGACGAGGGCGCCCCACGGATCCCCGGACAGCTCGAGGTAGGTGTCCAGGCCCTTCAAGAACGAACCGGAGACCGTTTCAGAGGACTTGATCTCGATGGGAATGCGCCGGTTTCCGGTATCGACCACGAGATCGACCTCTCTGCCGTTCGAGTCACGCCAGAAGTAGAGCGGTGGGCGTTGCCCGTGGTGCAGGTAGAGCTTGCGGAATTCTCCGACGACGAATGTCTCGAAGATCGGGCCCCGGAGAGGGTGGTTTCTGAGGTCGTGCGGTCCGCGGATGCCGAGGAGTCGGCACAAGAGCCCGGTGTCGGTGAAGTACAGTTTGGGGCTTTTCACGAGACGGCGCGAGAAGTTTTCGAAGTGGGGTGTCAAGGTGTCGACCACGTAGCTCGCCTGCAGGATGGAAATCCAGCGGCGCGCTGTGGTCTGATCGATGCCCGCATCGGCGCCGAGGGATGACAGATTGACCAGCTGTCCCGATCGGCCGGCGCACAGCCCGAGAAAGCGGAGAAACGAGTCGAGGTCGCCGATGTTCGAGATCGTCCTGACATCACGTTCGACATACGTTCTGACGTAGCCGTCGAGCCAGGTCGATGGCTCGAGATCCCGGTCGTAGATGGCCGGAAATGTCCCTGTGAAGAGTAGATTGTCGAGCCCATGCGTGCTGTTCTCTAGCTCGACGAATCGGCCGGCCTCGAAATCCGCCGGTGAGAGGGCTGGTCGCCGGCAGAGTTCCGCCATCGAAAACGGGAGCAGCTCGAGGATGGCGGCCCGACCAGCGAGCGACTGGCTGATTTTCTCCAACAGCAGAAAGTGCTGGGAACCGGTGAGGATCAGCGGACCCCCGCGGCGTTCGTCGACGAATCCCTGGATGGCGGAGAACAAATCCGGCGCGCGCTGCACCTCGTCGAGGATTGCCCCACCGGGTCCTTCAAGGCGACGTAGGAAGCCCCTCGGGTCCTCCCGAGCCTCCTCTCGGGTTTGAAGGTCTTCAAGAGAGAGGTACTTGAAGCTGTCAAAGGTTGCCCTCGCCAAGGTCGTCTTCCCGGACTGACGGGGTCCGGTGAGATAGACCACCGAGTAATCTCCGGCGAGTTGCCGCAACCGTACTGCAAGAGTTCTGGGAATCACAGTTCGAGAGTAGAGGAAGAATGGGATTATGTCAAATAAGGATTCAATCCTTGATATTCATAAAATGAGCTCTCCGAAAACGGCGCGCCATCCTGGTATTGTTCCCAGGAACAAACCTGGTAAAACTCCGAGGTCACAACCCTCCGGATCTTGACTATCCTCAGCCTGATGCAGGGTGCTGGATGTATCGCGACGAGCATCGTCGCGGGGAAAGAAGTGCGGCAATGGTTGACGGGCCTCTGAGCTGTGTGCTTCTGGCGGACCGCCACCACGGTCTCACCGAAGGCGTCCGAGGTTTGCTCGAGACGGCGTTCGATTCCGTGGTCATGGTCGCCGACGAGGCGTCGCTTCTCGAGGGAGCGGTTCGGCTCCGGCCCGAAGTCGCGGTTGTTGACATGTCGCTGGCTCCGGGCAAAGGTCTGGCCTGGTTGCGGGAGCTTCGGCAGCGCTGCCCCGACGTCAAGGTGATCGTTCTCAGCGTCCACGACGAGCAGAGCGTGCGCGACGCAGCGATGGAAGCCGGCGCCGACGCTTTTGTGCTGAAACGGGCGATC
>CAVTEP010000001.1:0-934045 GCA_963733915.1 Candidatus Sulfomarinibacteraceae bacterium | reverse complement strand
TCGAGATCCCCAGAGCCGCGGCAATCGGCACGCTGAGAGCGATCAAAGTGAAGAAGACGATCAAAAGGACAACGATGCTCACGCGGCGCCTCCCACCCCCGATTTTGTCGACAGTTCGCCGATAAGAGACCGACGACCCATTTGCGTTCGAAACTTAATGACCACCATCCGCCTCCTTCGGCCCCCGGCCGCTCAGACTCCACCAATCACCTGCAAGTAGCGGAGGGTAAACGCGGTCATGGACGGGGAATGATCGCGTAAATTATCCATTCCGGGATGTAGGCATCGGTGGACATGACATCGATTTGCCAGACAAAGCGGGTATACAAAAAACCGCAGTACAGGTAGAATAAACAAAGCCCGAGGGAGACGGCATTGGCGAAAAAGTGAATTGGCCGCTGGATGCCGGGCGGCAGCATCATCACAAACACATCGACACGGATATGTAATCGATCTCGGACGGCGCGGCTTCCACGATCATAAGCGCCCATACCGAAAGCGTGATGGAAGTCCCCTCGTCCAGGGAACACCGGTGTTGAACACGTAGCGAAGAATGACCTGCATCACCCCGACAACGAACGCCGCCAAAGCCAAGGCACCGATCATTGCCGCCTCGAACACATTCATGACTCGATCCAGCGACCACGCGCCTACTGCCATCGTTCCATCTCCCAGACCACTGACCGCTTCAAACCCCTACTTGCCTGTGGTACGATTATCCCGTCCAATCGCCATGATCACCGCTTCGCCGACAGTTTAGCGGTCACTCACGCTGCCAATGAATCGAGCTGGGGTTCCAGCTTGTGGACCTTTTCCGCATTGGGATTATCCCGATCAAGTTCCGGCTTCCAAGGATTCCGTTGGGTTGATAAGAACCCGTTTTGTGAAAGCGGATCTATTGGAACTTCATGATTGTGTGTGGAATCCATATAAACAATCACAAAATATCAATTGAGGGGAAATAAGAATATATGTATTTAAGGGCAGACGATATTGTCAAGGAATAAAAAAATCATTTGCCTATATGAAGGGGGGTTAGGGGCGTTCGTCAGACTATACTTTTAGTGCTAAGGATGGAGTGTGTTATGATACAAAAATTGTTTGATTTATCCGGAAAGGTGGCAATGGTAATAGGGGGTGCCGGCGGCTTGGGCAAGGTCCAGTGCAAGGCCCTGGCTGGTGCCGGCGCCGATGTGGCTGTGTGTATTAATATAGCGACGGAGGCCGGACGAAAGGTCGCAGGCGGCATCGAAGCCACGGGACGGCGATCGGCGGCCTTTTGCCGTGGACATCTGTTCCAAAGCCAGTGTGCAGGAGACGATCGCCAAGGTTTTGAATTATTTCGGCCAAGTGGATATCCTCTGCAACACTGCGGGCGTTAATACCCGGGTTCCATTACTCAGTACCCCGAGGCGGAGTGGGACAGGGTCATCGACGTCGACCTTTAAGGGCATGTTTCTGACAACACAGGCAGTTGTGCCCCAGATGATCGAGCGCGGCTACGGCAAAGTGATCAATATGTCTTCCATCATGGGCCGGATCACTTATTTCGGCCAGGCTGCCTATTGCTCCGCTAAGGGCGGGGTGGATCAATTGACAAGGGTTATGGCGCTTGAGTGGGCCAAGCAAGGCGTGCGCGTCAACGCCATCTCACCGACCTATATCGAGACACCTCTGGTGAAGCAAATTCTCAAGGATGAGCCGGAGCGGGTCGAATTCATCGAGCGTCGCACACCGATAGGTCGATTGGGCAGGGCGGAGGAGTTGATGGGGCTGACCATCTTTCTGGCCTCACATGCCTCCGACTTGATGACCGGCCAGTCCCTCTGCATCGATGGCGGATGGACAGCCTGGTAATCGGTGGTCGGTTGGGGGAGTCGCTGACTTTTCGGACTTGATGGGGACGCTCTTGCATGGTTGATCGGTACGCCCCCAATTTCTGAAATTCGAGGGCGGACGTTAGTGAGGAATTGGTGTCTGGCAAAAATGCCGCATAGGTTTACACTTTATGTGTACACAAAAAGCGGAAGTCACATAAGTGACGGTTCACTTTTTGACAGTCACAGCAATGCGACAGCCGTCAGATATACGCGGGTCCTTCGATACAGGATGGGCAGCAAGGAATGCCTCGTTGACCTCCACGCCGATGCCGGGTCGCTCCAAAGGTGTCACGCAGCCGTCATCTCCCACCGAGTAGGGGGCAGTGCTAGCTCGTCTCGGAACAGTTGCTCTTGACACGTCGCCCTCGAAGTAGCCAGCGTTGTCGATTCCTCAGCACACAGAAAATGGATGGTGGCTGCCATGTTGATGCCGGTCATCGAGGTGTGCGGGTTGATCGGCAGCTTCCAGGCCGAAGCCAGGTGCGCGATGCGCAGACACTCGGTCACACCGCCCGACTTGGAAAGGTCGGGCTGCAGGATCGTGATCACTCCATCCTCTATGACACGATGGAACTCGAAACGCGTGTAATGGTTCTCTCCGGCCGCTAAAGGCACACTGCTGAAAGTGGCCGCTCGCGCGTAGCTCTTTTGGTCGTGCGGCGGAAAGGGCCCTCCAGCCACCCCACGCCGTGATCCTCCAGAACGGGCATCGTCTTGCGTGCATCTGCCACCGTGTAGGCAGTGTTGGCATCGACCAGAATGTCGATGTCCTCGCCGAGCGCTTTTCGCACTGCCGCCACACGAGCGAGGTCGCGCGCCGGGCTATCGCCCAGACGAAGCTTCACAGCTTTGTAGCCGGCTGTCACATGAGACTGCGCCTCTGCTGCGAGCGCTTCTGGCTCCTGGTAGCCGAGCGATACGCCGCCGGCATAAGCGGGAACGCGCTTCGACCGTCCGCCCAGTAATTTGTACAGGGGCACGCCTAGCGCCTTGCCGCGAATGTCCCACAACGCCTGATCGATTCCCGACAGTCCGATGCACGCGCCCGCCCCCATTCCATGACTGCCGAGCTGCTTCTCGTAGACCTTGGCCCAGATGCCGACGACATCGTTGGCATCCTGCCCGACGACAAGTTGCTTGAGTGTGTTATTGACCAAGTGCGCGACGGAGCCGGGCGCGCGTCCGTGATGTGCCTCGCCGAAACCGACGATGCCGGCATCGGTCGTCACCTTGACGATCACCGCGTCGCGCTTCACCGCACGGCCGATGCCCAGCGTAACGCTGTTCTTCGGGTTGATGGGAAACGAGGTGGGGTAAGCTTTGACCTCGGTGATGCGCAATGTGTCGGTGGGCATGATGTCCTCCCTGGCTGTTGGACCCTGTTGAGCGTTGCACAAGATAGCTGACAGGGTGTTGGAAAATGACCGCAGGTACTTCGATCTCGGATATACGGCTGGCAGCATTTTATAGGAACATCGACCATGTTGGGAGTACCGCTACGAAGCCTATGTCCGGAAGTTCTTCGATAATTGGTGTGTTTCCCTGAAGGGGCAGAAAGCGGAATGAAGAATATCTCCGCCTCAAAATCCTCACTTCGATGCTGCCGAAGATATAAGAAACTGCAGCAAGTTACCCACTCAGTTGGGAGGTGCGCCGTTTTTCTTTATTTGTTCCTCTGACACGCTGCCGGATGTCTGGGCTCAATGCCCAGCCTATCCACAAGACCGAGAGCCTCTTCCAACCGATACCCCAAAATCAATAACTGCTCTTCACTGTCCGGTGGACCTGCAATCTGCACCCCCGTCGGTGAGACCTTCATCGCTTATTCCGTTGGGTAAGGTCAAAGCAGGCCATCCCAGTAAATTAAAAGGACGGGTAAAGCGGCCCAGGGCCGATCGGAACGGAAAACACTTGCCGCCAATCGCGATGGTGCTTTGCCCGTGAAGCGGGGCCAACGCCGGCCCACTCGGCACAACCACCACATCGAATCCGCGTGCCAGTTTCAGCCACTCCCCCTGAAGCTCGGCTTGACGTTGACGAGCCTTTAGATAAGTTAATGCCTTCAGCTCCCGGCCCGGCAATACACGTTCCCGAAAACCGGCGCCATAAAGGTTCTCCCGATTCCGGTACCGTTCATGATAGGTTGAACCCTCGGCTTGAATGATATGGGTGCATAGTTCAGGGCTCTCCTCGACGCCCCGTGGTGTAAAATCGATCAGCTGGCAACCCAACTCTCTTAATAATTTTAACGTATGTTGAAAAGCGGCTGACACCTGCGGCTGCAGCTGGCCAAAATATTCACCTTCAGGGACGCCCACGCGCCAACCGGCTACCGTCTGGTCAAGATGATAGGGATCAGGAACATCCGTCTGCTTGACACCCCCTGCCCTATGTTGACGGTTCCCAGCCCAGACAGCCCAAACAGCGGCGATATCGCCAACGCGTCGCCCCAGAGGGCCAACCGTATCCAGGGTGCAGCTCAGCGGAATAATGCCCTCCAGGCCTACCTTGCCGGTCGTTGGCTTTAGACCGGCTACCCCGCATAGATAGGCCGGGATCCTGACCGAGCCACCGGTATCGGTTCCCAAGGCAATGACCCCCAACCCTGCCGCAACTGCGGCGCCTGCCCCGCTGCTTGAACTGCCCGGGTGATAACCGACGCATCGGGGATTCTGAACCAGGCCGAAAGGGCCGGCCGGTCCGGATCCGCCGATCGTCAACTCGTGCAGGTTAGTCTTGCCGATAATGATCGCCCCAGCCTGCCGCAATAACCGAACGATTCCAGCATCCCTTTGATCCGGTTGCGCCTGAAGCAGAACCTTGGAAGCGCCCGTGGTGACCGTGTCCCGCAAGCGGATGATATCTTTAACCGTGACCGGCACGCCCTGCAAAGGCCCGAGATCAATTCCCGCCTGAAAAAGCTTCTCCATGGCCTGGCTGGCCTTGATGGCTGATTCGCGAAGGATCAAGAGGAAGGCGTTTAAAACAGGATTCAATCGCTCACAACGCTGTAAATGAGCGTTGACAACCTCAACAGGCGAAATTTCCTTACGACGATAAAGCCGGGCCAACTCTAAAACACCCAAATTACAAAGCTCATCAATCATCCTGCGACCGCCTTTCACAAATTTAAGGAAGAATTGAAGAAGGACGTTTAGGTAAAAAGTCAAAATTTGTCAAACACAACCCTGTAACTTTCTGTAAGTATAGGCGCGAAATTTCAAAAAGGGCCATTTCCCAACTTTTGCAAGATCATCAAGGATCAAACGCAAAAAAAGAAATTCCGCGGATCATTTTCAATATGATTTTTATAAAATATTTACAACGTGGAAACGCGTGCCCATCGTGGGGACTCGCGCCTGCGGTCTACGCCACCAGATCCGCAGCGGCATCGACGGCATCCTGTTAAAAAAAACGTGACCCTGAGAAAGGACATGCCCGTATCGAAGCGTTATATAGGATTATAACCCTGGCTAGCGCGAGATTAGAGAGAAACAGATTTTATTTTAATTGTACTTGACACACAACGGATCATTTGAGATTCTATTTTGGCCTAGTGTCCATCCACGGATGTAACTATTTGAAACGCATAAAAAAAGCGCATTTTGTGGTAGCATTTTTCTGTTCGATGTAGTATATTGAAAGTCGCCAACCAACCAATATAACTACAAAAGCAGAAGAAGGAGCCGCACACAAAATGCGCGAAAAATGGCAAAAACAAATGCCTCTGATGGCCCACAGTACCGATCATCCCCAGAGCTCAAGAGCTGGAGATATCAGCGACATCATTGACACCAACCTACCATCTGTAGCTATCTTCTGCAAGACCTGAACAAGGGCAAAGTTGAGACCCAGCGCAGCGGAGCCCAGGGCATGAGTGCCGAGCAGGTGCTGCGCTGCGCCGTCGTTAAAATCCTGTTTGGCTTTTCCTATGAGGAGCTTGCCTTTCATATCGTTGATTCGCAGTGCCTGCGATGGTTTTGCCGCATCGGGATTGCTGATGAAGGCTTTAAAAAATCGGCCTTGAATCAGCAATATCAAGGCCATCTCGGATCAGACCTGGGAGATGATCAATCGCGATATCCTGGGTTACGCCAAACAAGAAAACATTGAAAAGGGCCGAAGCGTGCGCACGACTGTACGTGTGTTGAGTCCAATATCCATAAGCCTCGCGATTCCAACCTGCTGTGGGACGCTGTACGCGTGTTGACGCGCCTTATTGAGCGCGGTCGGGATGATTTCGGACTCAAGGTTCCCGGCTTTTGCAATCATAGCCGGCGGGCCAAACGACGCATGCTGGCGGTTATGAATGCCAAAAATAAAACGCAACGCAAAGCGGCCTATGTTGACCTGCTCAAAATCACCGGTAAAGTGCTCGGCTATGCCCGCACAGCGGTCGAGGCGATTAAAAAGAATTCTATCGATCCGGTGTCGTTTCCGCTGTTTGCCGACATTGAGCACTATGCAGGTCTTACTGAGCAAGTTGTCAGCCAGACCCAGCGTCGTGTGCTGCAGGGTGAAAGTGTTGCTGCCCAGGAAAAGGTGGTATCCATCTTTGAGCCGCATACCGACGTTATTGTTAAAGACCGCCGTGACCCGATTTTCGGCCACAAGATATGTCTGACCGGCGGGGCTTCTAATCTGATCCTGGACTGCCTGATCGTGGAAGGCAATCCGGCCGACACAGAGTTGGCGATCCCGATGCTGGATCGGCAGAAAGAAATCTATAACCGTTATCCGCTCAAGGTCAGTTTTGACGGCGGCTTTGCATCAAAAGACAACCTGAAACAGGCCAAGGCCCGAAAAATCAAGGATGTCTGCTTTGCCAAAAAGCGCGGCCTTGAAGAAACTGAAATGTGCCGCAGTGAATATGTTTACCATCGCTTGCGCCGTTTCCGGGCCGGTATTGAGTCCGGCATATCTTGGTTAAAACGCTGCATGGGCCTCACACGCTGTATGTGGAAAGGCAGGCATGCTTTTAAATCATATGTCTGGTCATCGATTGTTGCGGCCAATTTGCTGACCATTGCCAGGGCTCGGTTGTCAGACTAAGGCCCAGGCTGGAACATGACTTTCTGACTGCGATGGAGAAGTACGTCTAAAAATCGTCATAAAAGTAAAAAACAGCGGCTGAATGCATGAAGTAAAATGAATGCTTATCAAACAAGTAAATTGCTTTTCAAAATGCTGCCGATGCAGCGCTCAAAGTGCCCATTTATGGATGGACACTAGCTAAAAGCGAATTCTTATCTGGTATTTCTTCCTATTCTTGGAAGCTGTTCATTTTTTAGTGGGGGCAACAAAGGGGCTATTATCGCCAAAGTGGCCTTCATCCGGGTCTATTTGTCCCAAAATGAATTTTCCGTCGTAGATCGGCAATGGCTGTTTTTGCCGGAATAAACGACAGACAGATTAACACTACAGCGTAATATTTTTTTATAGACAGGTCTCAAAAAATTGTGTATGTTGCAAAATAACAGGGCGATTGATCGGGGTCACGGCACAGCGCGATATGCCTCCATCGGCTTCAAAGCGGCTTTTGTCGCTGCCGCGGACCCTTGCCCCGTCAACGGTGACACTATTTATGCCATGGAACGATCCAAAAAGCCAAGCGATGTTCTGCCTCCAGTGCCGGCTGTCATAAAAGCAGATGCGATTGCCGGAGAACTGAGCGATTATTGTCCGGCCTCCGTCGGGCTGGTCAGTGGCTCGGGCTGGGAGTGCATATGGGACCAATGGGTCAGCCGGCACCACTACCTGGGTTATCAGCGGCTTTTGGGGCATCGCCTCAAGTACCTTGCATTTTTAGAAGATCGACCGGTAGCGGCCCTCTCATGGAGTGCTCCGGCATTAAAATTGACTCCAAGAGACCGTTTTATCGGGTGGTCTGAGACGCAACGAAAGTGTCACCTGCATCAGATCGCCGCCAACAGCCGTTTTTTGATCTTGCCCTGGGTGCAGATCCCCAATCTGGCCTCGCATGTGATGGGCCTCAACATTGCCCGGCTGCCTGCGGACTGGCTGCGCTATTTCAACCATCAATTGCTGCTGTTGGAGACCTTCGTCGATAGCCGGTACTTTAAGGGCACCTGCTATAAGGCCTCAAACTGGCTGCACGTCGGGCGTACCCACGGCAGCACCAAACAGGGAAAGGGATACCGCTATCACGGCTTTCCCAAGGAGGTTTATCTTTATGTTGTAGCGCCTGACTTCAGACGCATTATCGATTGCCGCGAAAGGCCCGCCCCGGTGGTTGATCGCCCTTCACCCTCAAAAACCAGAGTGGAGGCGCTGATCATGCTATTAAAACACTGCCAATGGCACCCGCAACTGACGGCCGATTTAAATCTTGACCCGGACGACATCCAGATGATGGGCGAAGAACTGGTTGGCTTTCATCAATGCTTTCATGAGACTTTCGGGCGCATCGAGCATCAGCGCTTGGGTTTGGCCTACCTGTCCGGGCTCATGAGCAATGCCGAGGCCAAGTCCGCTGAACCGATCGCACTCGAATTTCTTGATAAAAAATCGGTCCGCTCGGTGCAAATGTTCATGAAAAGCTTTCGCTGGGATCATGCGGCCATGCAACGCAAGCATCAGGACATGCTGGCAACGCTGATCGCATCCCCGGAGGCAATGATCACTGTCGACGCCAGTGATTTTGCCAAAAAGGGCAAGGAATCCGTTGGCGTGGCCAGACAATATTGCGGCGCCGCCGGAAAGGTTGAAAATTGCCAGTCCGGTGTCTTTGTCGGCTACTCCAGCAATAAAGGCTACGGCTTGCTCAGCTGCCGGCTGTATATGCCTGAAAGCTGGTTTTCCCAAGAGCAACAAGAAAGGCGCAAAGCCAATCTGGTCCCCGAGGATCTTGTTTTCGAGACCAAGCAGCAGATCGCTTTAAAATTGATCCACGAGATTTGGGCTACCCAGCGTTTTCCTGCCCAGTGGTTCGGAGCCGACGCCGCCTTTGGCAGTGATATCGATTTCTTAAATGCCCTTCCCAAGGAGCTTTCCTACTTTGCCGCAATCAAGTCCGATACGCTGGTGTTTACCAAAAAACCAAAGGTGGGTTTGCCGGCCTATAAGGGCCGTGGCCGTCACCCCCGCAAACTCAAAATATTGTCCGGACAACCCAAACCGCAACGTGTATCGGATATCGCCAAGTCCGACCGGCTAAGCTTCAAGCCGCTGGTTTTCGCCGAAGGCGCCAAAGGGCCCATCGTCGCCCGCGCAGCCCGCCTGCGTGTCTATTTGTCGCGGGACGGATTGCCGGTGGGGGACCCCCAATGGCTCTTTGTTCGTAAAAACATGGATGGAGAGCTCAAATACGCCATCTCCAATGCGCCCAAAGAGATTTCTCTTTCAGAATTGATTAAAGCCTCCATCATGCGCTGGCCAATCGAGCAGTGCTTTCAGGAAGGCAAGAGTCATGTCGGTATGGACTGCTATGAACATCGTTCCTGGCCCGCCTGGCACCGGCACATGATATACGTGTTTTTGGCGCTGCATTTTTTGCTTCGCATCAGAGTGCGCTTTAAAAAAAACTCCTCTGCTGACGGTTGCCTTGGTCCGCAAACTACTGACAATTATACTTCCGCTCAGATCTCTGAGCTTGCAGGGGGCAATGGAAATTGTTCAATATCACCTGCACCGAAATCTAATCGCTTATAAGTCTCATCGGAAAAAGAAACTAAAAGTGGCTGAAACTTATAATATCAATGTTTCGCTGTAGTGTTAAATTATCCCTTTCTAATTACATCAAAATTTAACCGCCTATACTTCCCGCGGAAAGAAAAACGGTTCTATGTTAACGAGAAACCAAAAATGATTTGAGGTGGGCCTCGGATCATTCCCCGCGGTGCGAGGAGGAAGAAATATCCCCAGACAACGAAAGGCAAGATTCTGCTGGTCGCGTCGCATTGGTCACGGGAGGAAGCAAGGGGATCGGCCGTAGCTGTGTGCAACATCTCGCCTCGGACGGTGCCAAGGTCGGATTTACCTGCCGGAAGGATGATGAATCGGTTCGAAGTTTGCTCGATTGGGCACAGGACGCCGGTTTGGACGCCTTCAAGATCCTATCAGATGCCTCAGATACGGCCGCCTACGACTCCCTGCTGAAGGCGGTCGGTGAACGGACCCGGGGAAAACTCGACATCCTGATCAACAATGTCGGGGATCCGATCCGCCGGTCATCCTTCGCGAATTCCGACCCCCAGCTATGGGAGCAGTGCCTCAACCTGAACCTGCTCTCGGCGGTGCGCACGACATTGACCTTCCTCCCAATGCTCAGGAAGAGTTCCGCGGCCGCAATCATCAACATTTCGTCAATGGCAGGGACGACTACGGGCGCTGGCGACTCCTTGCATTACGGTGTATCAAAGGCGGCATTGGAAACCTTCACGGTGGGTCGCGCTCGCTCTCGCAACCATCGGCTATTACAGGAGACCAATCTCACTTCTCCAGCGCATCGGGTTTTTCATCGCCGCGCTACTGCTGTTTGCCCCCTTCATTGGGGTCAGCATTATTGGCTTGGCGATCGCGGCGGCTCTTGTAGCCCCGCACTGGTAGCCTCAAAAACGGGCAGTGCGTCTCGATCCGGTGGTCGAGGAATAGGAGCGCACTTCCATAGAACGAGGAGTTCCGACAAATGAGCAGACCACGCACGCTGTTCAAGAAGATTTGGGACGACCATGTGATCCAGACGCTGGAAGACGGCACCTGCCTGCTCTACGTCGATCGCATCCTTCTGCACGAGATCAGCAGCCCGCAGGCCTTCGAGGCGCTGCGCACGGCAGGCGCAAAAATACGCCGGCCGGAAACGGTGCTCGGGGTAGCCGATCACGACGTGCCAACACTTAACCGCGCGGCCGGGATCAAGGACGAGCGGACACGACATCAGGTGGAGGTGATGGCCCGTAACTGCGCCGATTTCGGCGTTCAGTACTTCGCCACCGAAGATCCCCGCCACGGCATCACCCACGTTATCGGGCCCGAGCAAGGCATGATCCTACCCGGGGCCACAGTCGTATGCTGCGATAGCCATGCGACGACCTACGGCGCGTTCGGTGCATTGGGTTTTGGCATCGGCGCCTCCGAGATCGAAACCGCGCTGCGTACCAATTCGATTCTGCAGTCGCCGGCACACACCCTGCGCATCACCTTGCACGGAAAACCCAACCCCGGCGTCTTCGCCAAGGACTTGATTCTCGCCATTATCGGCGCCTTCGGAACGGCCGCCGGTACGGGATCGCTCATCGAGTTCGACGGGGAAGCGGTGCGGGCGATGAGCATGGAGGGTCGAATGACGCTTTGCAACATGGCCATCGAGGCCGGTGCACGCAGCGGCCTGGTGGCGCCCGACAACATCATCTTTGATTACCTTAAAGGTCGACCGATGGCACCCGCTGGCCGCGATTGGGAGCATGCCCTTGCCTACTGGCGCAACCTTGGCTCCGACGAGGGTGCAGCGTTCGACAATGAGCTCGCTCTTGACGCGGCTCAGGTGGTCCCCCAGGTGACTTGGGGAACAAGCCCGGAGGAGGTTTTGCCGATTACCGGACATGTGCCCGATCCCGCCGCCGAGAAGGACCCCGAGCGTCGCAAGACGATTCAGCGAGCGCTCGCTTACATGGACCTGACCCCAGGCCAGGCGATAAGCGGGTTATCCATTGATCGCGTGTTTATCGGCTCGTGCACCAATGCGCGCATCGAGGATCTGAGCGCAGCCGCCCGTGTGCTTGAGGGTCGCACGGTAGCCCCCAGCATCGATGCAATGGTTGTTCCCGGTTCAGCGCTGGTCAAGAGCCAGGCCGAGAAAATGGGGCTTGACCGGGTATTCACGCGCGCCGGGTTTTCCTGGCGCGATGCCGGCTGCTCCCTGTGCGGAGTGCAGAGCGGCGACCACTTGCGCCCCTACGAGCGCTGCGCCTCGACCTCTAATCGTAATTTCGAGAACCGCCAGGGCCGCCTTGGACGCACACATCTGATGAGCCCGGCCATGGCGGCGGCGGCAGCCGTCACGGGGTGTCTGACTGACGTGCGCGAGATGATCTGAGAGCGTTGCCCAGCTCGGAAAGGAAGAAAACCGATGGAGAAATTCACAACGCTAACCGCGGTCGCCGCCCCCCTGCCTATCGTCAACATCGACACTGACATGATCGCCCCGGGCGAGGCGATGAAGACAGTGTCTAAGACCGGGCTCGCACCCTACCTGTTCGCCGACATGCGCTACCATCCAGACGGCTCGGAAAATCCCGACTTCGTGCTTAACCGGCCGGCACATCGCAAGGCACAGATCTTGATCGCGGGGGCGAATTTCGGCTGCGGCTCGGCGCGTGAGCACGCTGTCTGGTGCCTCAAAAACTTCGGTATCCGCTGCATTATTGCCCCCAGCTTTGCAGATATTTTTTTCCTCAATTCACTTCGTAACGGGTTGCTTCTTGTCACCCTGGCCAATGAGAAAGTTGAACTTCTGCTGGCGGACGCGGAAAAAAACGACAACGCGACGCTGATCGTCGATCTCCTCAATCAAAACATCACCCGTCCCAACGGAGAGTTAGTCCCATTCGCCATCGATCCTTTTCGCAAGCATTATCTGAGCAACGGCCTCGACGACACCGCAGTGGTCGACCACATGGCGAGCGCAATCGATGATTTCGAGGAACAGCAACGTACCGAACACCCATGGTTATGGCCCGGGTGAAACATTTACGAACTCATTCGTAGCATGAGGGGTATGATATCACACATTAGGCTGAAGGGGGCATGTGCGGAATGAATGAGGCGCTATTGCAGGACTTCGATTCAATGTCTCATCGGAAATCGTCGGAAAAGAAAGAGAAGGGATCATGATCAGGTTGATTTGCCCGAATGTTTTTCCGCCCAATCGGAGAACGCCTTGTTGGGTGGGATTACGGTGCTCGCTTTCCCATACCGGGTGGCCACGAAGCGAAAGAACAAATTGCATCCTTCCCGAACGATGGGCGTGTAGCCCACCTCGTCAACGATTACTATGTTATCGACAACCCAAGCCGCGTAATAACGAAAGCACTTGGATATAATCGACCAGCATCGTCGCCGCTGGCAGTGATTGCGTCTGATAATCGCCTTATATGTTAAATTCACCGAATTCAGTATGCCCGGATCAACGATAAGGAACTGATGATATCACAGGTTTTGATGGCCTTTAATAATTCCAGCTTTGTTGGAGATATCACTCCTTTCCTATAAGCACGTAAAACCACTATATCTTGTAGTATCCAAAAAATGAGAAAAACTCGACAGTGTTTGTTTCTACCTTCCGTGTTTTTTATCTTTCATGACAGATTTTACAAATTTTCCGAACTTTTTATCTTTTCGCTTTTTCTCTAAATATGACATTTCATAAAAAGCAGATTCTTTATTTAATTTCACAAAATTTTGATAACGTTCCTGCGAAATTAATCCGTCTTTTAACGCTGCCAATATTGAACAGCCTTGCTCTTGTGTATGGGAACAATCATTATAACGGCATAGATTTGATAACTCTGCTATGTCATCAAATGTACTATGAATACCGGTATCAACAGCAAAATTTCCGAGTTCTCGCATACCTGGTGTATCTATGATCATTGCCCCGTTTTTCAAATTTATTAATTCACGGCGAGTCGTTATATGTCTTCCTTTTCCGTCTTTTTCTCTAACGCTTTGGGTTTTAAGCCGCATTTCATCCAGAAGGTTATTTATTAAGGTAGTTTTACCAACCCCCGATGATCCAAGCAAACAATACGTTTTCCAGGGAACCAATAATTCTTTAACAAATTTCAGCCCCGTATTGTCTTCATTGCTAAAAGGCACTACTCGAATGTCAGGAATTAGGGCATGAATTTCAGCAACCATTTTAACTATCTCATTAACGGGCAGCAGATCACTTTTACTTAATAATACAACAGGTTGGATATCGCTCTCATTTATCATGACCAAATAGCGTTCTAATCGTCTGAGATTATAATTGGAGTCAAGTGATTGAACGATTAAACCAGTGTCGATATTAGTGGCTATTAATTGAAACTCGATCTTCTTACCGGATGTTTTCCGTTTTAGTACGGATTTTCTTGGAACAATCTCACTAATGATGGCAAAAGAATCTTTATCATAATATTGAGCAATCACCCAATCTCCTGTAGCTGGGTAATCTAACGGAGAATCAGCGCTGAACATGAGTTTACCAGTTAGTTCGGCCGATACATCACCCTTGCCGTTGTTGATGGAATAACTATCCTTATTGACAGTAGTAACTCTTGCAATTTGGTGATCAATTAATTTTGCAGGATCAATTCTATCAAGAAACCACGTATTGAAACCGAATTGTTCAATCCTCATTTTTCTGTTGGGTTCTTCCAGCAAATAAAAACGAAGGTGATGTCCAAAAAAAGGACTGACAGGAGAACTCCGGACCGCAACTCTATGGGGAGTGGATTAATTGGTCGGGTTTTCAGGCAACCTTGCCCGACGGCCATTAATTTTGCCCGACATTTTTTAATTTCCATAGCACTTCTCCATTGGGCCCCGTTCCATAGTAATCAAGGTCAACCCAGAAGCTTAAAGTACCAAACGAGCTCTGAAATTCCAGAAAAGGCACGTGTATATTCAGATTGTCGGAAATGACGCCCACCGCATGTCTGCAGCTGCCATCCTCGTTCCCTTCATTGCTCTGATACAGCTGGGCGATTTCGAAATCCGAAAGCGCGCGGTTGTATATGCGCACGTCGTCTATGCTGCCGTCGGAAGTAGTGAAACAACCCATCCCGTTTCACGACGCCTATGGTCAGATCCGTATCGACCAGTGGCATTTCAGGCGTGCCGCCGAAAAACAGTCCGCCCCATTCATACAGAAGCACCCCATTTCTGAAGAGCCGGAACATGTGGCTATTTGTATCATAAACCATAGCCACATGTTGCCACTCAAAGGGAACGACGACATTCTGATCGGAAACGCGAACGAGCCCCCCTCCCCGCGTAGCGATTTCTCCAGCCCACTTCCAGGACGCTGTTTATGTAAAGACCAAACACCTCCTGATCTTGAAAACCGCTCCAGCGTGCGACCACCACTTTCCAATCATCCGGTACGCCAGCGGGATTTATCCAAGCTGATACCGTCAGCGCGGCTGAAATGTCTAAACTGGATGTGGCGAGGCAGTTCAGGTAGTCATCGGTGCCATCAAAATAATATGCCGCTGAATTGTTGCCATTGTATCCCGCTGTCAATGTGGCCCCGAAGACCAGGCAGTCATTTCCGTTGCCGGTTGCATCCGTGGCATTCCCGGCGAACGGATAGTGAGCGACAAGCCCATCATTCAAATCGGCATACCCCAATGGCACGAAACCTAACACCAACAAAGTGCTCATCAAAACAGTAAAAAAAATTTTGCTCGTCATAGTGGTATCCCTCCTTAACTGTTCCTTTGGCCGATAAGCGAAATAATTTCTAGTTCCGATCGGCTGTCCCGGTGCGATGTCTCCTGCAGCTTTGGATAAGTTGCTAAATGCTAACTTCCCGACTCCGATTTGTTTGACCGAATTTTTTCTGGGTTGCGATCTCTTTCAAGACAAAATGTTTAGCAAGAACTAAACCAAACAGTCAAGTTTAAAAGAAAAAGTTATAAACAGCCTTATTAAACTATTTGATCAACCGATAATCGATTTGTAGCGGTTTTGAAACAGCTGGCCGTGACGCTTGTGGCGTCGATTGTAGCTTACCGCATAGCCGGTAAGCAGACGCCGCATCAACTCGGCGAGCCCTGCCGGACCGGAGCGAAACAAAAAGTGGGCATGGTTGCCCATAAGCGCCCAGGCGTAGCAGGCGGTTTAGGTTTCCGGAAGCAGCGCTGACAAGCGGTCCAGAAAATTGTCCTGATCGGCCTTATCCTTAAAAATCTTTTGCCGCTCAATCCCCCGGATAATCACATGATGCAGCACCCCCGGTGCATCTAATCTTGATTGTCTTGGCATAGGAGGTTTGAATACCAGCTTTTTTATCGAAATTCAGGAGCAATTCAACCTTACCTAGCTGCTGATCACCCACGACCTTTCCGTCATGCGCCACATGTCGGACCGGATCGATGTCATGTATTTAGGCCGCTTGGTCGAAGTCCGGGATGCTGAGACCCTCTTCGAGAAGCCGAGCCATCCCTATACCCGAATGCTGCTTGATACCATCCCGCGCCTCGATGTTATCGGTCAGATTAGCGCGCCCATGGGCGGCGAGGTTCCAAGCCCTCTCGCACCGCCCTCCGGTTGTACGTTCCACCCGCGCTGTCCCTTCGCATACCAACGCTGCCGAAAAACCCGACCCGATCCCATCGAAATTGCCGGGGGTGAGGCCGCATGCCATGCTGTGGAGGAAGGTCGGCTTTAGATCCATAGGCTGATCGGTACGGCGGCAGAAGAAGCAAAAGTAATTGTCGCTTGACAAAACAACCAGAAATGGATACGCGAAAATATGAAAGAAATTCAAGTCGGCATCATTGGCCTTGGTGGAATCGGGCGACAGTTTCTCGTCGAAATGACAGCGCATGAACGCTTCACCGTCCCCGCCTCTTGGGATCTTAGTGAGACCGCTCGGGCCACGGCGGTCGCCGAGTGCCCTGGCTTGACCATCGCCGAAAACGCGGATCGGATATTCAACGATCCTTCCATCAATACAATCTATATCGCGAGTCCGCCGCAAAGCCATTGCGATTATATCCTATCTGCGGTCGAGGCTGGCAAGGCGATCTTTTGCGAAAAACCGCTTGGGGTCGACTGCGCCAAGAGCCGGGAGGTGGCCAAAAGGGTCGCGGAATCGGGTCTGCCCAATATCGTAAACTTCAACCATGGCAGGGCGCTCTCCAGTTGCTTCGTTGAAGAACAGCTCCAAGACGGCTCCGTGGGCAGAGTCAGCGGCATCGATGCCTTCATTCATCTCTCGCGCTGGCCGCGCGATTTTCAGGAAACAGCGCTTTGGCTTGCCCGGCGCGAACAGGGCGGCTTCACCCGCGAGATACTGTCGCACTGGATCTATCTGACCCGCCGTCTGCTGGGGCCGGGCAAGCTAATATACAAGAATGTCTGCTATCCGCCGGACGGGGTTTCCGCCGAAACCCGCTTGACGGCTGAGCTCGACTTCGGCGGCGTGCCCCTTTTCATCAAAGCGGCCTGCGGCGGCGCGGGACCGGTTGGGACCGAATATACGCTTTGGGGCGAAAAGCAATCCTTCCGGCTGCATAGCGGCGGACGTCTGAGCACCGCCAGCAACGGGACCTGGCGAGAGGAATTCGCGGACCTTGCCGACCTTGGCCATGAGGATCGAAAACGAACGCTCGACGGGGTCGCGGCCTGCCTGGCCGGTGAACCCATATCCATGCCGAGCGTCGCCGATGCCCTGGCCGTGCAGGAATTGATCGAAGAGATCCTCGGATAGCTCGCCGCGCCGTCATGTGTGAGATGCTCTCTCAGCTGCCGATATGAGCCGCCCGTTTGGGCGTCCACGCCGATAGCAGACAACTCGCAGGGGTTCCCAGCCCCGGACGGCAGCCTCACCGGCAAGTCTCCCGTTTCTCACAATCAGCCGGAATGAACCCGCGGACCACCCGTCTCGGCGGTCGTGCGCCCGCAGAAAGAACGAGATCTCTGTGCATTTTTCCGAATTCAACCTTCACCCCGCGATCCAACGCGGGATCGACGACCTGGGCTTTTCCGAGCCCACCCCCATCCAGGCGGACGCCATCCCGCCGGCGATTGCCGGCCGCGACGTGCTCGCCTGTGCGATGACCGGCAGCGGCAAGACCGCCGCCTTCGTGCTGCCGATCCTGCAGCAGATGGCCGGCAGCCGCGGCGGCCGCACCCGCGCGCTGATCCTCACCCCGACCCGCGAGCTGGCCTCGCAGATCCACGAGCACATCGAGGCGCTGGCGCGCCACACCCCGGTCAAGGCCGCGACCGTCTTTGGCGGCGTCAAGCCCGGCAAGCAGGAGAAGGCGCTGCGCGCGGGCGTCGACATCGTGGTCGCCACCCCCGGCCGTCTCCTCGATCACATGCAGAACTCCTGGGCGCGTTTCGAGCACCTCGAGTTTCTGGTCCTCGACGAGGCCGACCGGATGCTCGACATGGGCTTTCTGCCCGACGTGCGCCGGATCCTCGCCCGGCTGCCCGGCAAGCGCCAGACGATGATGTTCTCGGCGACGCTGCCGCAACCCATCGTCAAGCTCAGCCGCGACCTCCTGAAGGACCCGGCGCGGATCAATATCGAGCGCCGCTCGCAGCCCGCGACCGGGATCACCCAGGCCATCCTGCCGGTGCCCGAGCAGCTCAAGACAAATCTCCTGCGGGAGATGCTGGAACGCGGCGAGGTCGAGACCGCGCTCGTCTTCACCCGCACCAAGCACCGCGCCAACCGCCTCCACGAGAAGCTGGCCCGCGCCGGCATCGCCTGCGACCGGATCCACGGCAACCGCAGCCAGCCGCAGCGCGAGGCCGCGCTGGCGGCCTTCAAGCACGGTCGCATCCGGGTCCTGGTCGCCACCGACATCGCCGCCCGCGGGATCGACGTCGAGGCGCTGCCGCACGTCATCAACTTCGACGTCCCGGTGGTGCCCGAGGACTACATCCACCGCGTCGGCCGCACCGCCCGCGCCGGCAAGGTGGGCGACGCCCTCACATTCGCCTCCCCCGCCGAGCAATCGCTGGTCGGGGCGATCGAGCGCGCCGTCGGCCGCCCGCTGACCCGCCGCAAGCTCGAAGGCTTCGACTACCGCGCCCAGCCCGACGGACGATTCGAGGTGCCGGTCGGCGAGCGCATCGCCGCCCACCGCGCGCGCCGCAGCGAGGAGCGCACCCGTACGCGGACGAAGACTCGGAGCGGGGCGCCGCCGGCCGGCCGCCGGTCGTCAAACCGGAGGGCGAGGGTGTCTCGCTGACGTCGCAGGCTCGCCAGCGGTCATCGAACCGGAGGCCGAGAGTGTCTCGCTGAGCTTGTGCTCGGTGTCGAAATCTCCCCACCTGTCATCCGAGCGAAGTGCGCGCCCGGCGGCCGCCCGCACATCGACCTGGCGGCGGGGTGGCGTCGATCGATCGGCGTACCCACCCACCCGGGTCTGTCCTGGGCGTCCCGCCGCCACATCTGCCGGAGATCATCGACGATGTGCAGCCGGGACGGCTGCACCACAACACAACCCAGCCGGTTCGGAGCGAATTGTGGGGCGGGCGTCCCGCCCGCACCGCCGCGCGGGCCGCGCTGCACACGACATGCGACTGGGCTCCCGAACGGATGACCACTTGCCTTTGTCCGGCTGCGGCGCGGTCCGCAGCCGTACCCGTGATAGGGTGATCATGCGAGTGGATCGCAACTACCGAACCACACCGGAGTATCCGAAATCATGACGACCGAAAAGAAGCTCGACGAGTCAATACCCGAACGCCCTCGACGCCCCATTGTCTGGGGCAACGTGGCCTTCCTCACCCTGCTGCCGCTCGCCGCAGTGATCGCGGTGCCGTGGTATATCGCCACCCACGGTGTCACCTGGGTCGAGATCGTTGCCTGCATCGCGATGTGGCTGGTGACCGGGCTCAGCATCACCGCCGGTTACCACCGCCTCTTCACCCACCGCGCCTACTCAGCAGTCGCACCGGTTCGGGCCGTGTTCGCGATCATCGGTGCGGCGGCGTACGAGAACAGCGTCATCTCCTGGGCGGCGGCGCACCGCTTCCACCACCGCAACGTCGACACCGACGACGACCCCTACAACGCCCAGGAGGGCTTCTTCTACTCACACATGGGGTGGGTGATGGTCGAGGGCGCCAAGCACGACGACACCTCGAATGTGCCCGATCTCTGGAAGGACCCGATCCTTCGCTGGCAGCACCGCTACCCGATCGTGATCGGCACGGTGTTCAATATCGGCACCACCGTGGCCCTCGGCCTGCTGACCGGTCACATGCTCGGCATGTTCGTCTTTGCGCTGATCTTGAGGTTGGTGCTGACCCAACACTTCACCTTCCTCATCAACTCCGCCGCCCACATGTGGGGCTCCCAGCCCTACTCCACCGCCCACTCGGCGAGGGACAACTGGCTGTTGTCGTTTCTCTCGTTCGGCGAGGGCTACCACAACTATCACCACAGCTTCCAGGTCGATTACCGCAACGGCCCGCGCCTTTACAACTGGGACCCGAGCAAGTGGCTGATCTGGTCGATGGAGAAAGTCGGCCTCGCCAGCGGGCTCAAGCGCAGTCCGCTCGACGTCACCCTGGGCAAGCACTTCGAGCACGCGCGGAGCACCTTCGAACAGCGGCTGGCGACGATCGGCGAGACCGTCGACGACTGGCAGGTCTCGGCCCGCGATCGCACTGCCGCCGCCCGCAAGGCGGTGCGCGAGCTCATCGCCTCGAGCCCTCGCGAGGCACTGCGGGAGCACATCGTCACCGCTGAAAAGGCTTGCGAGGAAGCCCTCAGCGAGCTCAGGGCCGCACGCGACAAGCTCCAGGCCATGATCGCCGAGGGCGTCGGCGTGTTCGAGCGCAGCCCGGTGCGACGCAAGCTCCGCGAGGAAGCGCGTTCGGCGCGACGCGCCCTCCACGCCTGGCAGGAGCTGGGCAGGGCCTATATCGAAGCGGCGACAGCGACACCGGTTCGCGTGAGGGCGAGATAGAAGCGAGGTCGCGACGCAAACGCGCCTGTCACCCTGGGCGAGCGAGCCCGTTCATCTGTCATCCTGAGCGAAGCGCCCCGAAGGGCGCGAGTCGAGAGTGCGAGCAGGCCACGGGCGAGCCGGGATCCCCTCCGGGTAGGCTCTGCCGATCCTTGAGGAGATCCTTCGTCGAGCCTACGGCTCTCCTCAGGACGAAATGACGGCGGGCTGGCCTTGCCGGCCCGCCATCATTTCGTTGAGACACCGGCTCTGATTCGCAACCTCGCATCGCCTTCGCCGTACCTGAGCATGAGCGAGGAGGTCGCAACGGTGTCAACGAATATCCGTCAGCTATTGATTCTGTTCATCGTCACCATGGCCTGCGGAGCCCCGGTCCGGGCTGAGGTCACCACCCCGGAGTACGTCGACGTCGCACCAACGGTGGTGATGGCCCAGAACCCGAGCGGATCGAACCTGATCGCCATCGCGCTCGACGACGGGCTCGTCTTTGTCGACACGGGGCTCGACACCGAGGCGGCAACCCGCTTCCGAAAGGCGATGGAGCAGCGTTTTGCTCGCCCGACCAAATACCTGATCCTCACCCACGGCCACCTCGATCACATTCTCGCCATGGGCGCCTTCGAAGATGTCGGGGTGGTCGCGGCCGCCGCCGAGAAACCCCTGTTCGAGAAGCAGCTCGCGATCGAGTTCGACGAACGGACAACGGCGGTTTACACCCAGATCTTCCCCACCTTTGCCGACGTCGTCGGCAGCGCCCGGCCCTTCGCGCCGACCGTGTGGGTCGAAAAGGAGTGGGCCTTCGGGTCGGGCGACAGCCACATCTTCTTTGCCACCACCGGCGGCCACACCACCGGATCGTCCTACGTCTACTATCCGGCCGAGCGGGTGCTCATCACCGGGGACCTGGTGCAGGTGGACAAGCACCCCTACTTTGGTGACCCGACAACCGACCTCCAGGTCTGGATCGGCGCCCTCAAGAATTGGTACGCCATGAATCCGGCCAAAATCTGCCCCGGGCACGGTCGCGTCGTCGAGCGCTGCTATCTGCAACGGGAGTGGGAGTTCTTCGAAAACCTCATTCTGACGATGCGACAGCTCAAGATCGAAAACGTGCCGATCGAGGAGGCCGTGAACCATCCCAACATCCCGACCGGCTACTGGGATGAAGACCTGCCCGAGCCACAGTGGTGGAAACACTGTCTGGCACTGTGTTATCGAAGCCTTTGAGACGAGCCGTTTCTCGAATCACCCACCGCAATTCGCCACTCTTGCGCCCGCCGGTCTGCTAAGGTGGACGTGAGGAGGCCGGCTTGGGAAGAAAAAGTGGATCGTACAAGTTCGAAAAGCGACAGAAAGAACTCAAGAAGCAGAAGAAGAAGAAGGAGAAGCTGGAGCGCCGGCTGAACAAGGGTGGCGAGCCCGACGCAGAGCCGCAGCCATCGACCTGGGCCGGAGAGCTTCTGGGGAGCGAGACCGAGGCCGATGACGAGTCGGACGAAGACGAGTTCGATGACGAGGAGACGGAGACCGAGGACTGAAGCCGTCCAGATATCGACGGTGCTCACAGCCTGACCCAAGCTCGGTGACGTCGGCGTTACGGCGCACTCCTCCGCCGGCCATCCAAACCCACCAGCACGAGGCACGATGAAGGCTGCGATTTTCGACATGGACGGGGTCATCGTCGATTCCGAGCCCCTGTGGCGGCTGGCCGAGCGGCAGGTCTTTGCCGAGATCGGCCTCGAGCTCAGCGACGCCGACTGCGAGCGCACGATGGGCATGCGGACCGACGAGGTGATGGACTACTGGTACGAGCTGTCACCCTGGGAAGGCCCCACGAAACCCGAGGTCGAGGCGCGGCTGACGGCGCGCATGCAGGCGCTCATCGCAGAGCGGGCGACGCCGATGCCCGGGCTCGAACACGCGATCACCACCGCACGGGCCGCGGGACTCGCGATCGGCCTCGCCACGTCGTCCACGCCGGTGCTCATCGACGCGGTGCTTGCCAAGCTCGGGCTGGCGGAGGTCTTTGCGGTGACCCACTCGGCCGTCGGGGAATTGCTGGGCAAGCCGCACCCGGCCGTCTTTCTGAGCACCGCCCGCCTCCTCGGCATCGAGCCGGCCGAATGCGTCGCCATCGAGGACTCGGTGGCCGGCGTGCGCTCCGCCCGCGGCGCCGGCATGCGGGTGATCGCGCTGCCGCCGCTCCACCTCTTCGACGATCCCGCCTACGACGAGGTTGATGTCAAGCTGAGGTCGCTCGCCGACCTGACACCCGAGATGCTGGGCTGAACCCGACATGAATGATCAGGGGACCTTTGTGGGGCTGCCGTCTCGGCTGCCGGGCGGGTGGGAAAACGTTCAAACGTTAAAACGTTAACACGTTCAAACGTTACAACGTTATTGCGAACCCGTTCTACAGACGCATGCCAAACGTGAATTCATCCGCGTTCGGTGAGGGCGACGCCGGCAAAAACGAGGACCGCCCCAGCGACCAGATTCGGCGTGATGACCTCGCCCAGGTAGAGGGCCGCCACGACCGCGGTCATGGGTGGGATCGTGTAGAGGTAGACGCCGACCTTCTGCGACTCCGACATGCGGAGCGCCACGAAGTAGAGGAGGGTGGCCAGGAACGAGCAGGCAACCCCGAGAAAGGCGACCGCGACCCACGCATCGAGCGTCATCGCCGCGATCGGAAACCCGGTGGCGCGTGCTTCGAGCCAGCCGATCGGGATCATGGTCAGCGCGCCGAGGATCGTCACCCAGGCGGTCACGCGCAGCGGTCCGAGCTCGTCGGTCATCCGCTTTCCGAAAACCGTGAACAGCCCCCACATCACGATGCTCGCAAGCACCAGCAGGTCGCCCTTGATGTTGCCGAACTCGAATGAGCTCAGGGTCGCCCAACCCATCACCACGAGCACGCCGGTGACGGCCAGCGCCACTCCCAGGGCCTTGCGGACGGTGATGCGTTCGCCGAGCACCAGGGCCGAAAGCAAGAGGATGGTGATCGGCCCGGTGGTGGTGTAGAGCGAGGCGTTCGAGGCGGTCGTGTACTGCAGGCCCGCGGTCTGGGTCGCGTAGTGGAGGCTGGTGCCGACAAGGCTGAGTACGAAGAGACGGCCCAGGAGTCGGGCATCGATCCCCTTCGCGCGACCGGTGGCCACCAACCACGGCAGAAAGCAGAGGGCGGAGATCACCAGCCGCAGCGCGACCACCACCAACGGCGGCGCCGCCTCGAGCGCCACCTTGGTGGCGACAAACGACACCGCCCACAGGAAGGCGGCGGTCATCAGGGCGATTCGGGCGCGTCCCGGCATGGCAAGGCAGTTTATGCTTGAATTCGGAATTCGGAATTCGGAATTCGGATTTCCGCCCGCCCGCCCGAGTCACCTGTCATCCTGAGCGGAGGCGCCCTGAAAGGGCGCGGAGTCGAAGAGCCTGCCCCGAGCGAGGCCACGGGCCGAGCCGAAGGGATCCCCTCCGGGTAGACTCTGCCGTCCTTGGGGGGATCCTTCGACTCGCTCGCCGGGCTCGCTCGCTCAGGATGACAGAGGGGGGGGCGGCGCTCACTCGGGATGACAATCGCGTTCGCCGATAGGGGAGGTGGAAAACGTTCGAACGTGGGCCTCCTGCAAAAATGCCGTTCTCGTTTGTAGGCGGGTCCTTCAGGGCCCGCCAACGAAAATCTCAGCCCTTCTCGCGCGCCCTAAAGGACGCGCCTCCAAGAATTACACAGCCTTCATCCCCTGGGGGACGGAGGGAGAACGTTCTAACGTTAAACGTTCAAACGTTGGAACGTTCTTTGCCGCCGTACATCTGGTCGGGGGTGAGGATCTCCGGGAAGCGATCACGGAGGAGCCGTCGCGCCTCGTAGCAGAGGTGGCAGGCATCGGCGTAGGTCGGCTCGTGCGGCAGGTCGAAGCGACGGACGAGCTCGGCGGGACCGCCCTCGATCAGCGGGCCGATCACCGGGTGGGTCTCGGGGTCGTAGGACTCGCAGATCTCGCGGAGCGGGCTTCGAAAGACGTTGCCCAGCGACAGCCCCTGGCAGATGTGGACGTTGCCGAGCGGGTCGAGGTGGATCCTCCCGGGGTCCCGCAAATCCTCGCCCGGGCACTCGGTGAACTCCGCCCACGGCCGCCCCACGACCGCGCCGGCCAGCTTGTCCGCGGCGCGGCCCCGAAACACGACCGGCGAGTCTCCGACCGGCAGCTGGCCGACCGTCTCCGGCCCCGATGGCACGTCGGGCTGAGCGATCGAGATGGTGCCGACCGGGATGCCGAACCGTTCGGCCGCGGCGACGGCGTGCCGCACGTGGCGGTCCTGCTCCTCGTCGTGGTGGAAGAGGTCGCTTGACACGGACAGGTCCTGCACCAGGCCGGCAAAAGGCCTCAGCCATTCCTCCGCATCACGCTCGCCGGTCGCCCAGTAGGCGTTGGTGACCAGTCCCACCTTGTAGCCACTCTCGGCCGCCTGCTTCACGACGCGGACCAGGACCGGGTGGTAGAGGAACGGCTCGCCGCCCTCGAGGTAGACCCACTCGACCGTCCCGAGCTCATCGGTCTGGCGGAGGATCTCTTCGAGCTGCTCGAGGGTCAGGACCCCCTCCTGGCGCGGACTTCCCCACACGAAACAGTGGTCGCACTCGAAGGTGCATGTATAGGTGAGCAGGATGTGGACGCCAGACAGCTCGATCGCCATGGTTCGACCCCGACCCGATCATACCCGCGATTCGCGCAGCGAATCGCTGTGCCATACTGTTCCGGCAATGAGTTTCGACCCGCGCACCCCCGACGGACGCGACCACGACCCGGTCTACGGCATGCCGGAGCAGACCCCACGCAGGGGCCTCCAGGTCTTCGGCTTCCCGCTCCGCATCGACCCATTCTTCTTCGTCACCGCGTGGCTGATCGGCGGCCGCCAGGAGCCGCAGTGGATGGTGATCTGGGTGGTACTGGTCCTGGTTGGCGTCCTCGCGCACGAGCTCGGCCACGCCTTTGCCGGCCGGCGGCTCGGTCTCGAACCGTGGATCCGGCTCATCGCCTTTGGCGGCATGACCGGGTGGATGCGGCCGAAAGAGCTGACCAACGGCCAGCAGATCCTGATCAGCGCCGCCGGTCCGGCGGTGGGCATCACGATCGGCGCTACGGTGCTGGCGGCCAGCGCTGCCGGGGTCTTTGCCGGCGCCTCGCCCGCAGTCACGCGGGTACTCACCGACGTGGTGTGGATCAACCTCGGCTGGGGTGTGCTCAATCTGCTTCCGATCCTGCCGCTCGACGGCGGACACATCGCGTCGTCGCTCGCCGGCATGGTCGCCGGCCGCACCGGCCGCCTGGCGGCGCGGTTCTTCTCGATCGTGCTGACGGTCACGATCGGCCTCTGGGCCCTGCTTGCCGGCCAGTGGTGGATCGCGGTGCTCGGCGTGGTCCTGACCATCGCCAACGTCCAGGGTCTGCGGGCGGAGCTGCCTCGAGCCTGATCCGGCGGCGATCGCCAGAACCTCTCAGTTGACGATCTCCCTCAGGCGCTCCACATTGTCTCAAGAGGACGTCTCGAGACGACAGGCCATCTGGAGGGTGCGGCGGATCCGCACTCTGCATCCTGATACTGGTTTTCGTGCCGCCGGTAAATGGCTGGGGACATCACGAGGCGAAAGGAGATCGCTCATGGACATTCCTCCCAACCTCGACAAGTGGATCAAGGTTCGCGGCGTGACCGTGGAGAACCCGTACTTCCTCCTCCCCGCGACCGGTGAAACGATCGTCCAGTTTTCCGACCCGCCCGTCTGGGAGAAGGGAGACTTCTTCGCCGCCACCGCACCGAACCGCGTCAAGGTGCCGTCGGGTCTCGCCGGCCGATACCTCGCACACGCAGTCGTTCACTGGTCCCTGAAAAACGACGGCACATTCTCGAAAGCGTTCAGGGACGGAAGCTACTTCTTCTCTCGCATCATGAAGGACGGCGATCCAACCCTCGACCCTCGTGAAGCGCGCGCGACCACCGCACCGATTGCCACCGCATCCATGACCAGCCAGAGAATCTTGTGGGAAACAAACCTGATCGTCGGCGATTTCCTCGAGCTCAAGGTGTGCTGGTACGTGTCCGATCCGGCCCTGCGGGTCCCGGAAAACGAGCTCAAGCTCGAGGCCGGGCTCACGCTTCGCCGGCTCGGCAAACCGGCCTGACCGCCCGCAATTCGCGCCCGCGAATTGCAATGCACTACAATCGGGGCCCGCTGTCCGTAAACTGTCGGACAGGCTTTGACCACCATGTATCAGGACTACTACGGCCTCAAGGCCCCGCCGTTCAACATCACGCCGGACCCGCGGTATCTGTTCTTCAGCCGCCGCCACCGGCAGGCCTTCGAACACATTCTCTTCGGGATCAGCGAGCGTAAGGGCTTTATCCAGATCACGGGGGAGGTCGGTGCGGGCAAGAGCACGCTGTGCCGCAAGGTGCTCGAGGAGCTCCGCGAGGGCTACGCCACAGCGCTCATCCTCAACCCCGTGATGACCCCGATCCAGCTCATGCGCTCGATCCTCCGCGAGCTCGGCCTCGACGATTCTGGCAATGATCGCGTCCGCCTCGTCGAGCGGCTCAACGAGTTCCTGCTCGACCGCGCCCACGCCGGAATCGTGGTCGTGCTTTTTATCGACGAGGCGCAGGACATGTCCGACGAGCTCCTGGAACAGGTGCGGCTGCTTTCGAACCTCGAGACCGACGAAAACAAGCTCCTGCAGATCGTGCTCATCGGCCAGCCCGAGCTGCGCGACAGGCTCGACCGGAAAGAGCTGCGCCAGCTCCGCCAGCGGGTCACCGTCCGATACCACCTCGCCCCCATCAGCCGCCAGGAGACCGCCGCCTACATCCAGCACCGTCTGCTCATCGCCGGTTCGAACGGACGTCCGTCCTTCAGCCGCCCCGCGTTCTGGGCGATCTACCGCTACTCGCGAGGCGTACCGAGACTGATCAACGCGGTGTGCGACAAGGCACTTCTCTGCGGTTACGTCCAGGGCCGCGACCACCTCCGCTGGTGGCAGGTGCAGCGCGCGATCCACGACCTCGAGGGACAGGGCTGGTGAGCCTCATCAACGACGCCCTCCGCAAGGCACGCCAGGCGGCTTCCGAGCACGAGGCGAAACAGCCGGAGGGCGCATTCCGCCCGGCCAAGGCCTACCCATCGCGGCGATCGGGGCGAGGCGGCGGACCGCTGGCGGTGGCGCTGACCGCGGTCGCCGCGGGAGTGATCGGCGCCTCGGCCGCGTGGTGGTTTCTCGGCGATCGCCAGTCCATGTCCACCAGAGCCAATACGAGCGAGACGCGCGCGGATGACGACCCGGCGCCGGTGGCGACGCCGAAGACCCAGCCCACCCGGGTCGCAGATCGATCCGAACCGGATTCACGCGAATCTGCGGCCGATGCGGTGGACACGCCGACGGGCCCCGCTCCCACCGAATCGGTGGCGACGGGGCGGACCGACCCTCTGCCGACACCGATCGAGTCAACCGCCCCGACGGCCGCCTCCAAACCACTGGCGGTTGACCCCAATCAGGAACGGATCTTCGACCTCGAAGCCAGGCTCGGCTATGCGTCGCTCAGTCTCGGCTACATCATCGCCCGCCGCGACAATCCCTTTGCCGAAATCAACGGCATCGAGGTCCGGGTGGGCTCGGAGGTGGACGGGTTTGTGGTCGAGGCGATCGAGACGGATCGGGTGGTCTTGCGTGATGACAAGGGGCCGCTGGTCCTGCGGGTACCGTAGGGTTGGACGTTTGAACGTTAGAACGTTGAACGTTAGAACGTTCGGTTCATCCGGAATTTGATGGGATCGAGTTTTGGAAGTTTCGGTTGGCGTGTACAGCGCCAGGAACAGCGACAGACCGCAGGGGCAGTGAACAGCGACCGCGGCAGCGACCGGGGCAGCGACCGGGGCAGCGAGCAGGGGTCGTGACGACGGCATGGCCACCTCCGGGTCGTTCAGTGCGAGAGATAGCCGGTGGGCAGCCGATGTCAAGGGCAAGCCGGGCCAGGGGCCCGGTGCGATGCACCCTTGACATCGGCCGCCTCACCGGCTCGAGGAAGGGCATGAACGACCCGGAGGTGAACATGTCCGACGCCCGCACGAACCCTAACCTCGTTGCCCACTCGAAAGCCCTTGACGCGGCTGGCACCGCCATCAGGCTTGTGATGAGGGTTCCAGCCCCTTTGAAGTCGATCGCCGATCAGGTGATCCGGTCGGCAAGCTCGGTCCCCGCCAACCTGGCGGAAGGGCACGGCCGATCCGGAAGAGACCGGCAGCACTTCTGGAGGATCGCCTATGGCTCAGCCAAGGAGGTCGACAGCCATCTTCGCCTCCTGGTTCAGGCTGGAGTCGTCGAAGGACGTGGCGCCACGACCGCGCTCAATACCTTCGATGAAGTCCGCGCCATCACCTGGCGTTTGCTCAACCCAAAGGCCTGATCGAAGGTCTCCGCGCCGGTCCGGCCGGGTGCTGTAGCTGTCAACTGCCCCTGCCGCGGTCTCCGGCCGCTGCCGCTGTCCCTGCCGCTGTCCCTGACCAACGTTTCAACGGATAGGACCAACGGCGTCGGGGACGGGTGGGTGGAAAATCCGAAATCCGAAATCCGAAATTGAAGAGTTGCCACCCCACATTACCGGATCAGCCTAAGGTTCTTTCGTCTCAGGGTTTCCGGGAAGACTATAGACGTAGACCTCGTGAATCTCCCGTTCGTAGCCCGGATAGAGCCCTTTCGGCATGCCGAGAACGATCCGCTTGCCACGGTTGGCGAGCACCAGCATCTCGCCCGCAGCACGGTCGAAGTCGATACCTTCGATTTCTCCCGTGCGCCGGAACTCGGTGAATGCCTTCACGTGGGCCACGTACGCCGCAGAGGATTCGGTCTCGGCGATCACCCGCCACAGATTGTCCACCTCGTCGAGCTCGGCGTCGCCGTCGTCGGCGGTGATGTAGAGGAAGCCGTCAAAGGCGGCGATCCCCTGCTGCCACTGCGGCACCGGCCGCAGGTGGAGCTTGCCCGCATAGGTGCCTTCTTCCAGGTCATAGCGATAGATGTACGCGCCGCTCACCCAGTCGGTCATCCACACGATTCCGTTGTCCGCGTCAACCGCGAGGGCACTCACCTCGACCTGTCCCGAGTCGGGGCTCCAATCCACCGATCTCTTGTATCGAAGAGTATCGGCGTCGTAGACCGCAATCTGGATGTCAGTACCGCGTCCGTCATCGAACCACTCGATACCGGCGAAGAGCTCGCCATCGTGAACGCTGATATCGCCAATATGATTGGCGCGTTTTTCGAGGTCTGCAAACGGCTCGTTGTTCTCGGCCAGGAGCTCACCGTCCTTCGAGTACACGTAGAGCGCCGTGCTCCCGCTCACGAAATACCTCTCGCCGTCGGTTGCGACGCCCTGCCGGCCCGCCACCTCGAAGACCCGGAGCAAACGGTAGCCGTCCGATGGATCGGCGTCCGGCGACGAATCGGAGTCTGGAGAGCACGAACAGCCGACCCAGATCACGAGAATCGCCGGCAGCATCAGTCCGCTGACCCGGCGAGCTCCGCCCATTCGAAAACCCATATCGAAACCCCCGCCCGTATTCTGGCACGGGTAAGTACGATTGCCGAAGGATGACCAACCAGCTGTCATCCTGAGCGGAGCGTCCCGTAGGGACGCGCAGTCGAAGGACCCCCTCCGGGTAGGCTCTGCTGATCCTTGGGGGGATCCCTTCGGCTCGGCCCATGGCCTCGCTCAGGGCAGGCTCTTCGACTCCGCAGCCCTTTGGGCTGCTCCGCTCAAGATGACGAGTGTTTTGGTTCGCTCGGCACTCTGTCATCCGGACTCGATCTTTTCCTTGATTCGGAGCTCGATCGCGGCGAACTCGTCGCGCAGGTGATTCTGGAAGATCGTGAACGCCTCGTCGGCCTGCACGCGCTCGGAGACGAGATCCGAGAAGGCCCGCCGGCGGATCGAATCGAGGGCGTCACGATGCCGCATCAGCCCCTCGAGCGACAGCGCGCCCAGGTCCGCAGTCTGCTCTTCGACCTCGATCAGGTAGGCGTCGATGCGATTCTTCATCCGCCGGCGCATCCACTCCCGCAGGGCGATGGAGCCGGAGTAGATGCCGACCAGCAAGGTCAGGCCGAGACTGAGCGCGTCCGCGTACTCGACAAAGAACGCCGGTTGGTCGCGGTTGTAGTAGGCGACAGCCCCCTCGTGGTAGGGAAGGGTCGCCAGGTGCGGCGCGTAATCCTCGCGAATCCGGCTTGCGACAATCAGATCGTTTCCTTCGAGACCGCCGGCGCCGGCGCGGTGCTCGAAGACCGCTCCCGTGACGGCTCGCACCAGCCCCGCATCGAGGTCGCGCCGGGCAATCAACATCGCCGAAACGGCAATCGTCCGAATCGGCAATCTTGGCAGCCGAACGTAGGTCGACCGGGGAATGGTGATGCCGCGGATGCTCGGAAACACGAGGGCGAGCGCGTCGGCCTCGTTGCCGAGCTCCTGGGCGTCGCCGAGTGAGAGGAAGCGCACCGCGTTTTTTTCGGCGAGCTCCTCGACCAGATGCGAGGGTATCGCGGCGAGAATAAAGGCGGCATCGACCGATCCGTCGATCAGACCCGCCGCCGCCCGTGTCGGCTCCAGGGCCAGATCCTCGCCCACACTGACGGTGAAGTGGTCGAGCACCCGTTCAGCGAGCTGCCTCGTTCCCGAACCCGGCGCGCCCAACGCAACTCGCCGTCCCCGGAGGTCGTCGATCGATCGTCACTTCGTCGGAGATGGCGGTGGCGACCAGAATGTGCAAGACCTCGTCATAGAGCGGGGCGATGAGGCGCGCTCGACTGCTGGCGTGGGTGTCGCTCTGGACGAAGGCGAGATCGGCGCCGCCGAGAGCTCGATCGATGAGCTCCATGTTGGCGACGCTGCCCTCGGTGGTCAGGACCTCGGCGTTCTTGACGATCCTCTCGTACTCGAGCACCCGGGCCAGGGCCACACCGAAGGCGTGGTAGGTGCCGGTGTCGGGTCCGCCGGCGATCACGATCTCGTGACGGGCCTCCTCCGACCGCACGGTCCGATACGCAACAAACCCGCCGACAATCACGACCAGGGCGACCACGGAGGCGACGATCGCGCGCACCGGCAGAGCCGAGCCGACATCCTGGTCCGGAAGCTCGTGGTCCATGGTTCAACTCCTGGAGTCGTGCTCGGGACCGACCGCATCCCACCGCACTCGAGATCGCTTCTGTCCGCAGCCTAACACACGCGTTGGGTGTTCATATCGGGCGCCGCCGATGGCGGCCGCGACCCGACGACACAGTTCTGCACGGCGGCTCTCGGGGCGGGTGAGGCGCGTCCTCGGTGATAAGATAATTACATCGATCGTCCTGAGGGCGGTACGACCGAGGTGGAGACGGAGCAGGATCACGGTGCCCAAGAAACCGAAGCAGGCCGGAGGGCGCGGCGGCGGCAAGCGCGCGGCGGCGACGGCGTCAAACGTTCACCAGCTGCGGGCTGGAGTTCGCCGGCGCGCGACGCCCGCCGAGGCCCCGGTCTCCTTCCCAAACGTCCCGACCATTGTCGCGAACGCCGCCCGGGCCGCGGTCGCGACCGACACCAGCAACCGCATCGTGAACTGGAACGATGCCGCCATCGAGCTCTTCGGTTTTACCGCCGACGAGGTGGTGGGCCGCAACCTGCAGCAGGTGATCCAGGCCCGGGATGTGCACGGCAACCGGCTTTCGGCCGACCACGGTGCGTTCCACGAGATGATCCGCATCGGCGAAGCTCCGCAGAGCTTCGAGATCACGATCATCACCGGAACCGGCAAGATGATCCGGGTCGCGGTATCGGTGGTCGTGGTGCTCGGTCCAAAACCGACCGAGTACACCCTGGTCTACCTGATGACTCCCATGCACCGGCGGCGGCGCGCTGACGAGGCCATCGACCGTCTCCTGGCACAGGCCAATCTACCCGGGGTCACGGTGCCGGGCGGCCCGGTACCGACCGGGGCGGAGCAACGCGGCACCAACCAGCCGCCGCAGCTGACGCGTCGACAGCTGGAAGTGCTGCTGCTGCTCGCCGAAGGCAGACACTCGCGGGAGATCGCCGAAGAGCTCAACATCAGCGTCCACACGGTCCGGACCCACATCCAGGGGGTTCTGCGCACCCTCGGTGCAGCGAATCGACTCGAAGCGGTTTCGCGCGCTCTCCACGAACGGATCATCTAATCCGCCCTCCCGTCACAATGAGCGAGCGCCACCCCCCCCCCTCTGTCATCCTGAGCGGAGCACGCCAAAGGCGTGCGGAGTCGAAGAGCCTGCCCTGAGCGAGGCCATGGGCCGAGCCGAAGGGATCCCCCCAATGATCAGCAGAGCCTACCCGGAGGGGATCCTTCGACTCGCTCGCCGGGCTCGCTCGCTCAGGATGACGGATGAATTGGCTCGCTTGCTTCCAATGACAACACCGGCCACCCACCCGGCAGCCGGGACGGCTGCCCCATCCGGCTCCGCGCCGGGCGCTACGCCGTGACAAGCAATCTGGCTGCCTGTCACGGCGAAACCCGAAGGGTGAAGCCGGATGGGGCACGCGTCTCGCGTGCCGGGCGGGTGGGCAGTTTGTCATTCTGAGGAGCGAAGCGACGAAGAATCCATTCGACTCGGCCTTTGGCCTCGCTCAGGACAAGCCTTGGGCGCGGCGGCAAACGCCTATCGGATGCTCTCGGGGGCGCTGAGCTCGAGCTCCTTGTCGGTTGCTGTGATCAACACCTTCATTGTTCCACCGTCCGAGCCCGGCGGCGACTTGAAGCGCACCGCGACTCCGGCGTCGAGGGCGAGGCCGAAGCGTTCGGCGGCGCTTCCGAGCTGATCGCTCCCCTGCACCAGGAACAGGCTGCCCCCCGAGGCCTCGGCGATGCGTTTGAGCTCCTTACGGGTCCGCGGGCTGAAATCCTCGTCCCACATGACGATCACAAGCACCGGCACACCGGCTTCGCCGGCCGCACCGAGGGCTCCTTGCCACTCGGTCTTCGTGGGCTCGTTGCGGCCGTCGGTGAGAACGATCAGGAAGGTCCGGCCGCGAACGCCCTCGAAGGGCGCCAGCGAGGCGGCGATGAGCAGCGCGACGTTGTCAGCGCCGGACGCTCCGGGAACGTCCTCTGGTGGTTCCGGGTCCTCTCCCCAAGCCCCGACACCGGCGGCGTCCGCAACAAACAACCGTCCGCGGCCGCCGACCGCACGCTGTACGAGCGGTTCGAGCGTCCCGCGCTGGCTGGCCCAGCCGCCCGCTCCTCCCCCGTTCAGATCGATCGCAAGACCGAGGAGCAGGGGTGCGTGTTCGGCGTCGCCAAGACTCTCGATGACGGCATCCTTTCCGTCGATCCGGAGCTGAAGATCATCGACCCCGAGATCGCGGACCGGTTTCCTCGCTCTGGTCGCGATGATCGTGAACTCGGCGACCTGCGGATCAGCAACCTCCCAGGCGTCAAAGCGCGACGCCAGCTCGACCGATATCGGCCCCGCGGTGGCGGCTGCACTCGCGGCCTCGCCCACCGGCTCCGCTCGCGGCGCTGCAGTCGCCGGCGGCGGGCTGGCTCGCAGCGGCTCGACGATCGGCGGCGGGGCCGTGGGCGCCGGTTCGGGGGTAACCTGCTCCGCGACCGCCTCAGGAGCGGGCTCGGGCTCAGGCTCAGGCTCGGCCACGATCTCGACCTCGACATCCGGGGGCGCCACGGGTGCGGGCGTGGGCTCGGCAACGGTCGCCTCGGCTTCGAGCGCAGATTCAGGCTCGAGCTCGGCTTCGGCAGCGATCATGGCTGCGACGGCCTCAGGAGCCGGTTCGGGCTCGGGCTCGGCGACGATCCCGATCTCCACTTCCGGTGGTGTCACGGGCGCGGGCGTTGGTTCGAGCGGCGGCAATCGCCGCTACGGGCGTAGGCGCGGGCGGCGCAATGGCTTCGGCAGCGACGGTTTTTGATTCGGGTACGGGCGTGGGTGCGGGTGGCACTGCCGGTTCCACGGCAACGGTCTTTGCCGTGGGCGCAGGCAGAGGCGCGGCAACGGCCGCAGCCGCCGCCCCGGCGACGGTTTCCGGAATGCGCACCTTTCCCACCCAGAGTCCGGTAGCGTCCGACCGGGGAACCTCGAGCACTACCCGCAGGTCGTGCTCACCGGGCGGCCATGCGACCTCGATCCGGGCACTACCGTCCGAGTCGAAGCGAACCCCGCGCATCGGGCTTCCGAAGTTCGACGGTCCCGCCGTCAAGCTCGAGGCGCACGATGGCGTTGTCGCCCACCCTCGTGCGATCTTCGGGTGAAACCTGGACAACGACCTCGACCACGGTCGTGCCATCGCCGCTCCGCAGCGGTTCGACCTCGACCCTCATTGCGACGGGCGCGGTCGCCGCGAGGCACATCCCTCCCATCCACAACCACAACAACCCGGTCGATAACGGTCTTTTCACGATGTGCTCCTGCGGCGATTGTCGCACACTCGCCGCCGGGAAACCGAGGGTCTCAGCTTGACGACGAGTGCAGCGCGAACAGCGCCCCTTGGGGGTCGAAGCATTGGGCGATCAGGTCGCCACCCGGGACCTCCATCGGCCCGTTCACCACCTGGCCGCCGAGCTCCGCGACCTTGCTCACCGCCTCGTTGACGTCAGCCACCTTGACGTAATACAGCCACATCGGCGGTCCCGGCATCTCGTTCGGCTTGTTGAACATGCCGCCGAGCTGCGCACCGCCGCCGCCGTAGAGCTGGTAAATACCGGCCTCTCCCATGTCCATCGCCTCGCCCGGCTTCCAGCCGAAAAGCTCGCTGTAGAAGCTGAAGGCGGCCTTGTAGTCGGTGGTGGCGAGCTCGTGCCACGAGAAACAACCGACCTCGGGCTCCGCCGCCTCGCCCGGTTGCTCCTGAGCCGATTGATAGATCGCAAACAGCGCGCCCTGCGGGTCGGTGAGGACGGCCCAGCTCCCCACGTCCGGAATATCGGTGGGCCCGTGCAGCACCGATCCACCGAGCTTTTCGGCCCGGGCGGCGGTCGCCTTGATATCTTCGACCGCCACGTACGCCAGCCAGTGCGGAGGCGCACCGGCCGCGCGAGCTTCCTCAGGAAGTTCCACCACGCCGCCGAGCGGCGTCTCCCTGTTGGTCCACAAGGTGTACGGTTGGTCGCCACCTTCCCACGGTTTGGTCCCCCACCCGATCAGTTTGGTGTAGAAGTCCTGGGCGCCCGCCGGGTCGCTGCTCATCAGGTCGTACCACACGAACTGTCCGCTGTGATCTGTTTTCGGCATCGTCTTTTTCGACATCATCTGCACCTCTCGAAAATGAACTTCAGTATCAATACGGATCTGGGCGACCGAGGTTGCGAATCCTCAGTCGTCGATCAGAGAGTATTGGACGGTGGTCACAACCCGTACGCTTTTGAACTCCGGCGAAAACGCGTCGCGATCGGTGATCGAGAAGTAGCCCTGCTGGGCATTGCGAATCCCGCCGACCCGGCTGCCCGAGTCCTCGGCGAACTGCTGGGCGGCGGCGCGGGCGTCCCGGGTCGCCTCGCGGATCATTTCCGGCTTGATCTCGTCGAGGGAGGTGTAGAGGTACTGGGTGGTGTTCTCGTAGCTTCGGATCAACGCCACCCCCTGGCTCACCAGCTCTCCCGTGCGCGCCATGGCCGCCCGGACCGCGTCGATGTGCTGCGTCCTCACCGTCACGGTCGACTCAGAAACATAGCGCTGGAGACGCTCCTGGCCCATCATTCCCTGGGCCTGGCGGTCGGTGACCAGGGCGACCGAGGTGCTGATCTCCTGATCCTCGAACGCGTCCGCCAGAAAGGTCACGGATCTTGGACGCGCCGTCGTCGGTGCGTTGCTGGAGGGTGCTGAGGTCATCGGCCGTCACCGTGTACGTGATGGGCCAGATCACGAGATTGGCCGCAACCTCGCGCTCGGCAAGGCCCTTGACCGTGACGTAGCGTTCGGCGGATCGCGCCTGCAGCAGTCCGTCGCCGACGAAATACCCTCCGACCGCGAGACCGATCCCGATCAACCCACCCAGGACGGCGTTGCCGCCCCTGTTGAGCTCGCTCATTGCGTCTCCTTTCGGTCGCTGTCAGCAAGCCGAGAAATGAAAACGTGAATCCCGGAACGTATCACCACCGTTGGCCATCCTGTCTTGAGTGCGGGCTCACTATACCACCGCGCCAATCCCCGAAGAACGACTCTGGTGAGTTTGGGATTCATCGAATCGCAGTTAGAATCGGGCGCGAGAACGGGCGAGGCGAGGAGCCGAAGGAGAGATTCATGAAGACCTGTGTGCTGGTTCCCGTTGCGATCGTTGCCATCCTCGCCGGCGGTTGCATGAAACCGCCCGCGACCACCGAGGCGCCCGGTCCCGAGGCGCAATCAGCGCCAGTCGAGATTGATGAGCTTCAGACGGCCATTCTCGAGCAGCCGTTCACCGCCGATGAAATCCGCCAAGAGTGGGTGCCCGGTCTGCGGCTTCTGATGCGGCGCAGCTCTCCCGGGGGCGAGGTGCTCGAGCGCTGGACGGTGGTCGAGGCCGACGATGACGGGGCCGCGATCGAGTACGCGGTGCTCGACGAGGCCGGCCAGGTGGTCGGCGAGCCCCAGGTGCAGAGATCCGGCTGGACCGAGCTGCGCGACCATGCCAGCTTTCCGGCCGCCGCCTCGAGCCGCGAGTGGATCGCCCGCTCGACGGCGCTCGGAGATTTCGAGGGCTGGCTCTACAGCGTGCAGGACGCTGGCACCGACACCGTCAGCGAGTTCTTTTTCGTGCCTTCGATGCCCGGGGCACCCGTGCAGATGCGTACGATCGAGGGCGATGACGTGGTTTTCGAGCTCGAACAGACCGCGCGCCTGCGCCCCGACACCGACTGATGCTGGACACACCACTTTTCCCGGAGCCGTCATGAAATTCACCCGGATCGGATGCATCGCGACCTCCCTGATGGTGCTGTTGATGATCTCGGCAGCTGTGGCTCAGGAGCAGAGCCCTGAAGAGGGCAAGCTCGTGCTCGTCCTGTCCGGCGGCGGCGCCCGCGGCTTCGCCCATATCGGGGTGCTCCGGGTCCTCGAGGAGCAGAACATCGCCCCCGACCTGATCGTCGGCACCAGCATGGGCGCGGTGGTCGGTGGGCTCTACGCCTCCGGTTGGTCGCCGGACGAGATCGAGGAGCTCGTCGAGACCATCGACTGGGAAAAGATCTTTACCGATCGCGTCGCCCGCAAATACCGGTCGTTCCGCCGCAAGCAGGATGATTACCCGGTGATGATTCAGGGTCGCCTCCACTTCGACGGCCTCAAACCTGTGTTGCCTTCAGGCGTCATCGACGGCCAACGCCTCGATCTGGTGCTGCGCTCCGTCGAGGCACAATCGCCCACGGCCGCCGACTTCGACGATCTTCCCATCCCCTACCGTGCGGTGGCATCCAACCTCGCCACAGGACACGCCGTCGTCCTCGCTTCGGGGAACCTGGCTACCGCCATGCGTGCGAGCATGTCGGTGCCGGGCGCCCTCCCGCCGGTCACGATCGACGGTCAGGATCTGGTGGACGGTGGCATCGCTGCCAATTTACCGGTGAGTATAGCCCTCGAGCTGGGAGCGACGAAGATCATTGCCGTCGACATCTCGAGCCCCCTGCTCGACGAGAGCGATGAACAGTTTTCGTCGTTCATGGATGTCTACAGCCAACTCAACTCGCTTCTGACCGTCGGCAATCGCGATCGGGATGTTGCGCTCCTCGATGCCGACGACCTGCTGATCGTGCCGGATCTGGGCGACATCAGCTTCATCAGCTTCGACAAGGCAGAGGAGGCGATCGCGATCGGTGAAACTGCCGCTCGAGCCCAGATCGACAAGCTCGGGAGGTACAGTGCCACCGGGCAGCAATGGGCCAGGTTCAACCAGCGCCCGCGATCGACCCCTGACGCGCCGCTCGAGGTCGATAGAATTCGCTTGGAGAACCCAAGCCGGGTTGACGACCGGCTGATTCGGCGGGCCCTTCCGATCGAGCCCCCCGAAGCCGTCGATCGCGAGGACCTGGTGCTGGATCTCCTCGGTTTGTACAACCTGCGCTATTTCGACGTTATCGGCTTCGATTTCCAGGAGGTCGAGCCGGAGGTCAAAGAGCTGATCGTCACGACGCCTCCCCCACCGTATGGTCGGGGGTCGCTCCAGTTCGGGCTCGGATTTACCGACGACTTCGACGGCGACTCGAGCTACCACCTTCAATTCCGCCACCAGTACCTGCCCGCCAATCGCCGGGGGGGCGAGTGGCAGACGCTGGTCCAGCTTGGCACCGTCGGCGGCGCCAGGACCTCGTTCTACCAACCCCTCGACTGGGGCATGCATTGGTTCGTCGAACCGTCGCTCACCTACGAACGAGGGGTTCAAGATATCTGGTTGCTCGGTTATGCATTTGCCGAGTACCAGTTCCGGACCTTTGACGCGCGCGTCGCTGCAGGCCGGGTCTTCGGACGATGGGGTGAGCTCCGGGTCGCCGCCTTTACCCGCAACGATCGCGGCTCCCCGCGGATCGGGTCACCCGAGTTCGATTCCGAAGACGAGCAGCGAGCCGGCGGCCAGGCCATATTCCGAATCGACACCGAAGATGCGGTCTCGTTCCCGCAGTCCGGCGCCAGTGTCAACCTGGTCTATACCAAGTCGTCCGACGCCCTCGGCTCCGAGGACAATTTCGAGCAGATCTGGGGTTCCGCCTCCTACGCCTGGAGCTTCGGCAAGAACACCCTGGTGCCCGCCGTCGAGTACGCCGACAATCTGAAACCCGTCGACAGCTTCTTCAGCGCCTATTTTCTCGGTGGGTTGTTCCGATTGTCCGGGCTCGGGAGGAACGAGCTGTTCGGTGAAGAGCTGCTGTTGGCGAGGCTTCTCGCCTACCGCCGGCTGTTCTCCTTCAACCTCGCCGGTTCCGGAGTCAGGATTTACGCCGGGTTGAGCCTGGAAGCGGGCAACGTCTACTTTGCCGGCACCAGCGTTACCTGGGACTCCATGCTCAAGGGCGGCAGCATTTTCGTCGGCGGCGACACGTTTATCGGGCCGATCATTTTCGCCTATGGTCGCACCAGCGGCAACATCTTTACGGGAGGCGCGAGCGACCGCTTCTACTTCGCAATCGGCGATAGATTCTGACCCGCATATTTCACCGATTCACTCGCCGAGCACAAACAGCAGCGCCTTGGCGAGCTCGCGTTTAGTGGCGTGTGGAAAGCTGTGGCCCAGGCCGGCGATCGTCCGCAGCTCGACGTCATACCCCGCCGATTCGAAGTCGGCGGCGGCACGACGAACCTCGTTGACGACGCGGTCCCGGGTGCCAACCAGGAAGTAGTATCGCGGGTCGCCGTCACCGGCCGGCGGCGGAGCGTCGGCCTCCGGTATGTAGGCGCCGGCCATCGGAATGACACCGACAAACAGCTGCGGGTGCCGGATACCGAGAGCCATCGCCATGAACCCCCCCTGCGAGAACCCGGTCAGCACGACGCGATCCCAGTCGACCTCGTAGTGCTCTCTGACGTGCGCCAGGGCGAACTGAACAATGGCGTCCGCCTCATCGACATCACCCCATCCGCGGCCTTCGCCGATTTCTTGCGCCCCCAGCGGCACCGCGACGATCGCGCCGATCTCCTTTGCCGCCGGCCCCCACAGCGCGGGATAGTTGGCCGGATCGTCGCCAAAACCGTGGAGGGCGACGATCAGCGGCCGCATTTCCCCGTCCCGTCCGTCGTCGGGAATGACGACCAGCGGTGGGTTCGAGGCCGCGATTTTCAGCACGTCGCTTCGTTGCCGGCGCCGGTTTTCGGCAATGTGGTCGCGGATGCTTGCATACCCCGGCAGATCTCGGACAGAGTCGAGATCGGGGTCGGAATCGAGGAATGTGAGCCGGCTGAAGCCGCTTTCCGCCGCCCTCCCCAGCCAGATCAGCGCCGACTCGTTGTCGCCGCTGAGGGCAAAGACGCAGGCCAGATTGTACTGAACGATGGGGCGGTCGGGGACCATCTGCGCCAACTCGATGCCGCGCTCGACGGCGCGTTTCCAGTCTTCCTGCCGGCAGGCCTCGTCAAAGGCCCGCTGTGCCGCCTGCACCTTGACCGGCGTCTGTGCGGCGGCCGTCGACGATACCATCACGCCGCACAGCAGGTAAATGGCAACGACCCGAATTTGTAACTGGGACCTGATCACTCTCAAAGAAGCCTCCCGACGGGGTCGGACGCCGAAGTGCCAGTCAGAGGTACGCGACGAACGCCTCCAGGTTCTCGCCAATCTACGCGGGTGATGGATAATGCCCGGGCTCGGGGTGGTCGATCCCCCCCGGCCGGGAGGTACGATGCATCGAAACCGAAATCTCGCGGCATGATCAACGCCTTCATCGCCTCGTTTTCCAGCACGGCGTCCGCAATTGCGGTCATCTTCCTGATCATCATCGCCACCGGAGCAATGGCCCGCCGCGGCTTCATCACCCGCTCTCAGGTCGATGGTCTCTCGGCCGCGACCGTCAAGCTGTTCCTCCCCTGTCTGATCTTTGCCAAGGTCGTACAAAATCTCGAGCCGGCGGCGCAGCCGGGATGGTGGGCGCTCCCCCTGGCCGGGATCGCCATGGCCCTGGTGGGTACCGCGCTCGGCGGCATCGCCTTCGCCGGACGCCTCCCCGAACGACGGGATCTATTGCCGGTGGCGGGCATGCAGAACGCCGGCTACCTGGTGCTGCCGGTCGGGCTCGCGCTCTATCCGGCGGACTTCGACCGTTTCGCAGTCTACGTTTTCTTGTTCATCCTCGGTTTCAACCCGGTCCTCTGGAGCCTGGGCAAGGTCCTGGTGACCGGAAGCTACGGCCACAAACCGGACTGGCGCGACCTTGTGACACCACCTTTGATCGCCAACCTGGTCGGTATCGGTGCAGCCCTTTCAGGAGCCGGCCGGTTCATACCGGCGCCCGTACTGAAGGCCGTCGACCTCGTCGGCACCGCCGCGATTCCCGTCGCGACCGTCGTCCTCGGCGCCGTGCTCGGCGGAATCGCTGTTCGTCTCCGGTCCTACCTCGGCGACGCTCTGCGGGCGATGGCGGTGAAGTTCGTGGCCCTGCCGCTGGTCGTGGCCGTGGTGCTGCAGCTGCTGCGCCTCCACGCCTCGAACCCCCTCCTGGCCGAGTTCTTCATGATCGAGGCGGCGTCCGCGCCGGCGGTGGCGCTGGTCCTCCAGGTGCGGACCTACGGCGGCGACGAACGCCGGATCGGCAGCGCCATGTTCCTGTCCTATCTCGTGTGCACCGTCGCGTTGCCGGCGTGGGTCGCGATCTGGCGGCTGATCGCCAGCTGAGGGCACAAACGTTAAAACGTTGGAACGTTAGAACGTTACCAACCGCCCACCTGGGTGGAGTGACCGTCCGAGGTCCCTGGAAGGGATGAGTGAAACGTTCGGCTCATCCGGAATTTGATGGGATCGAGTTTTGGAAGTTCCGATCAGCTAATCCAGCGACAGGAACAGCGACACACCGCAGGGGCAGTGAACAGCGTCCGCGGCAGCGACCGCGGCAGCGACCGGGGCAGTGAGCAGGGGTCGTGACGAGGGCATGTTCACCTCCGGGTCGTTCAGTGCGAGAGGTAGCCGGTGGGCACCCGATGTCAAGGGCAAGCCGGGCCAGGGGCCCGGTGCGATGCACCCTTGACATCGGCCGCCTCACCGGCTCGAGGAAGGGCATGAACGACCCGGAGGTGAACATGTCCGACGCGCTCACGAACCCCAACCTCGTTGCCCACTCGAAAGCCCTTGACGCGGCTGGCATCGCCATCAAGCTCGTGATGAGGGTTCCAGCCCCTTTGAAGTCGATCGCCGATCAGGTGATCCGGTCGGCTAGCTCGGTCCCGGCCAACCTGGCGGAAGGCCACGGCCGGTCCGGACGAGACCGGCAGCACTTCTGGAGGATCGCCTACGGCTCAGCCAAGGAGGTCGACAGCCACCTTCGCCTCCTGGTTCAGGCTGGTGCCGTTGATGGACGAAGCGCCATGATCGTGCTCGATACCTTCGATCAAGTCCGCGCCATGACCTGGCGTTTGCTCAACCCAAACACCTGATCGGCGTTCTCCGCGCCGGTCCGGCCGGGTGCTGCCGCTGTCAACTGTCCCTGACGCGGTCCCCGGCCGCTGTCCCTGCCGCCGCCCCTGACCGCCCGTCCAACGGATGCGACCAAACTCGTCGGGGACGGGTGGGTGGAAAATCCGAAATCCGAAATCTGCGATGGCTCCTTTTCCCCTTTTCACCTTTTCCCCACTGCCTTTTCAGGGAGGGCGGGCGGAACGTTCTAACGTTCAAACGTTTCAACGGTGGGAGCGTTCGCCTACTGCACCGAAAAACTGACCGTTACGAGATAGTAGACCGCCACCGGTTTGCCTTCCAAAGTGGCGGGTTTGAAGCGCCACGACGAGACCGCTTCCACCGCGGCCTCGGTGAGCCCCGAGGGGAGCCCCTTGAGCACCTTGACGTTGGTCACGTTGCCGAGGGTGTCGATGACGGTCTGCAGGATCACGACCCCCTGGATCCGGGCATGCCGCGCCTCCTCGGGGTAATGCGGGTCGGGCGAATGAATTCGGACCGGCGCCAGGACGTTGCCGCTGATTTGCATCGGTCCTATGGCGGGACCGGCCGGGCCTTTGGGAATCGCCACCGAGTCGCCGACGTCGGGAAAATCGAGGTCCGAAACGTCCACCGACTCATCAAGGATCAGAGGCTCCGGGTCGTCCGGCGTCGCGTCCGGGACGGGTACCATCCGCGCCTTCGGCCTGGTCACCGTCTGCCGGGCCCGAGGCTTAGGCGGCGGCTCGAACTTCACCGACTGCAGCCGGTACACTCGCGGCGTGCTGCCGACCTTGAGGATGGTTTCCTCGTAGTACGATGGGAACACGACGATGAAAAGCACGACGTGCAACACAACGGCCAACGCGATCGCCAGCCTGACCGCCCGTCGCCGCCCTGGTGTGTCCTCTTGCTCGAGACGCAGCACCACCGGGTCGAGCGCGTTGTACGGCCGACTCCAGCGTTGCTCGCGCGCCCGCACCAGTCTGCTTTCTCCAATCCGCATCGTCACAAAGCTCCGTCCCCACCGCGGGGCCCCACTCACCACCTAGCTACGTGGGAGGGTCGTCCTGGGTTACAGGACCGTCATCAGCGCACCTCGTCGCCGGCGAGCGCTGCCCGAGGAACGGCGCGTTCGACAAGGGAAACCACCGCAGGCCTTCCAGATCTTCCGGCAAAGTGACGGTTTCCCACCGACCGAACTCGTTCTCGGCCTCGGCGATGATCCGGCGCGCCTCCTCGAGGTGGCGGTCGAGGGCGCTCTCGGGCTCGGTCAACTGGTGACTGGGATACTGGAGCCGACCCGAATCGAAGCGCAGCTCATCGAGCCCGAGCTCGGAGCCCGGACGATAGTCCCGGTGCCGCCAATGACCGGTGTCCATCGAAAACTGGTAGTACGGCAACAGCTTCCATCCTTCCGTCGACACCAGGTGGACGGCCTCGACAATGTAACGAAAGACGGTCTCGGAGATGAAATAATTGAAGTTGACTCGAACCCAGCCCGGTTTGATTCCCTCGCAACCACTCGTGATCGCGCGGCGGAAGCGCGACGACCGGTCAATATCGATCCCCAGCAGGCGGTGCCCGTAAGGACCCGCGCACGAACACCCACCGCGAGCCTGGATCCCGAAGAGATCGTTGAGCAGTGCTACCACGAAATTGTGGTGGAGGTAGCGGTCTTCGCGCAGGACCAGGAAGGAGACAATCGAGAGGCGCTTGGCCTCCAGGTTGCCGAGGATTCGAATCCTCGAGTTGGACGACCAGGAGGCGATCGCGCGGGTCACGAATGAGTGCTCGAGCTCCTCGATTGTGGCTTCGCCGACGGCCGCCTTGAGCTTGAAGACCAGACCGGCACGAATCGACTCCACAATTGCCGGCGTTCCGCCCTCCTCGCGAATCGCGGGGTCGCTGAGATAGCTGTGATTGTCCGCGCTGACATAGCTGACAGTGCCACCCCCGGGCACCGTGGGCACGGTGTTGCGAACCAGCTCCCGCTTCACCACCAACACACCCGGCGTCCCCGGACCACCCACGAACTTGTGCGGTGACAAAAAGATCGCGTCCTTGGTTGCCATCGGGTCCTGGTTTTCGCCGACAGGGTTCATCTCGATGCTGACGTAGGGTGCGGCAGCCGCAAAATCCCAGAAAGCGAGCGCACCGTGGCGGTGCAGCAATACAGACAGGGCATAGGTGTTCGAGACAATACCGGTGACGTTCGAGGCAGCCGAAAAACTACCGATCTTCAGAGGCCTCTCACGATAGGCGACGAGCTCGCGCTCGAGGTGGGCTTCGTCGATGCGGCCGTTCCGATCCTCGTCGATGACGACCACGTCGGCTATGGTCTCGCGCCACGGGAGCTCGTTGGAGTGGTGCTCGTAGGGCCCGATGAATACGACCGGGCGATCCTCGAGAGGGATCCTGTCGCTCAGTCGATAGCGCTCGTCGAGGTCCGCGGGAAGGCGAAGGTTGAGGATGTCGATCAGCTTGTTGATAGCGCCCGTGGCCCCCGAACCGCAGAAGATGACGACGTCATCCTCGGTCCCGTGCACGGCGTCTCGGACGGCGCGGCGCGCGTCCTCGCGAAAGCGCGTCGTCTGCAGCCCGGTGGTCGAGAGCTCGCTGTGGGTGTTTGCATATAACGGCATGACCTCGTTGCGGATGAAATCCTCGATGAAATCGAGGGACCTTCCCGAGGCGGTGTAATCGGCGTAGATGACTCGCCGCACCCCGAACGGACCTCTGACCGCCAGGTCGTCGCCGATGATGCCGGTGCGGATTTTCTCGATCAACCGAATGACGCTCTCGTCCATGTGCTCCTCTCAGCTCCGTTTCACCGACCCCTGACCCGAATCCGGAGTGGCCCGACCGCCAAACCGCGCGCGACCATCGATCAGGAAACCGGCGGCCTACGCGAAGCCATTCCACCGGCGCTTCTTCTCGCCCGAGATATGCGGGTTAGACCGCACGATGGTCGTGTTGCGATGATACTCGATGTTTTTCGCCGCCATCGGATACAATAGTCTGTAAAGGAGCATCGGAGGGCACGACGAGCGACCGAAGGAGTCCCGATGAGCACGAAGACTGCAAACGACGCCACGGACGCAGCCGAAAAGGCGTCTTCAGGCGACGCCAATACCTCGTCGACCGCCGCCGTCAGCTCGCGGCCACCGTCCGGATTGCGGGTCTGGTCCTGATCCTGTTGATCCTCCTCAACTTTGTCCTCGGCTGGCAGGCCTACAGCACGACGCAATCGGTCATGGCCACGAACCCATCCATCGGTGAGAAGATGCGGGCCACCGACATTCGCAACATCGCGATCACCGCCGGGATCCTCATCATTCTGGCCATGGTCGTGGTGCGGTCGATCATGCTCACTCATCGCACCGCCGGCGCCGTCCACAAGATCTCGATGTGCCTCGATGAGGTCGCCGGCGGCAACTACGATGTCATCCTACGTCTCCGCAACGACGACAACATTCGGGCCATGGAAGACCCGTTCAACAAGATGGTCGCCAACCTGCGCCGGCAGGCGCAGGAAGATCTCAAGACGATCTCGAAGCTCGCAGACGAAATCGAGGCACACGGCAACCCGGTCGACGCAGAGATGCTGCGTCGAATCTCGGACGCGAAGAAGCGCGTCCTCGGCTCGGGATGACATGAAGACCGGCTGACCTTGGCAGCCGAGTCGACATGTCACCCTGAGGAAGGCGCAGCCGACCGAAGGGTCTGGGTGGGCGGGTTCCAACAAACCGGCAGCGACTACCGATGCAGATCCCTCCTCACGCCGCTTTGCGCCGTTCGTTCGGGATGACATGAAGACCGGCTGGCCTTGGCAGCCGAGTCTGAATGTCACCCTGAGGAAGGCGCAGCCGACCGAAGGGTCTGGGTGGGCGGGTTCGAACGAACCGGCAGCGACTACCGATGCAGATCCCTCCTCACGCCGCTTTGCGCCGTTCGTTCGGGATGACATGACGCCCGGTGGCCTGTCACGAGCCGCGTCATGTCACTTGGGCGGGAAATTCTTGAGCAGCTTTGCGACCGACTTTTCGACGCGATCCCCGGGCGGGTTGGCGCTCTTGACTTCTCCCTCCAGGGTCCCTGTCCAAACCAGCTGATGGGTATGGGCATCGACGATGTCCAGCACCAGCGTGCCCTGCTTGTAGCTCCTGACCTGGGTATATCCGTAGCTGTAGCCACTCCAGTAGCCGTAGCCCCAGGGTGAGTACGCTCCCCACGAAACCTGATTGATCCGCACCTCATCCTTGTCGTTGAAGTAATAGGTCAGCAGCAAATCGGTCTGCGGTGGCGCAGGAGCAGGCTCGAGCCCTTTTTCGGCGAGCACATCCTCGGTGACCCGCCGCAGTCGAATCTGGAGGTGCTCCGGCAGCGTCTCCTCCACCGATTTGTCCCGCTCGATCCAACCATAGGTCTTGTAGCTGGAAAAGTCGGCATTGGGGTCGAAATCAAAGACCACCTTCGCCCACGCATAACTCGCGCACAGCGCAAGCAGGCAACCGCTCGCCGTCAGAGTTCGAATTCCGGTCTTCATCATGCTCCCTTCTCGCAGTCCACAGCTTAGCAGAGGAACATTACGAACGTTTTAACGTTTGAACGTTATAACGTTTGAACGATTGCAATGCGGGAGGAATCGATGGCAGGGAAACGACACTTCGATGCGGCATTCTTCGAATTTTTGACCGAGCTCAGTGACAACAACTACCCGTGACTGGTTCACGGCCAACAAGGAGCGATACCAGACCACGATCCAGGAGCCGTTGCTGCGGTTCATCTCCGATTTCGCCGCACCGCTCCACGCGATCAGCTCCCAGTTCGTCGCCGATCCCCGGCCGTCCGGGGGTTCGATGTTCCGGATCTATCGCGATGTCAGGTTTTCGAAAGACAAGCGCCCGTACAAGACCCACGCAGCGGCCCAATTCCGCCACCGCGCCGGCCGCGACGCCCACGCCCCGGGCTTCTATCTCCACCTCGAGCCCGGCAACGTTTTTGTCGGCGCGGGCTCGTGGCACCCCGGCCGCGAGTTCCTCGAAAAAACCCGCACCGCTATCGCCGAGCACCCCAAGCGCTGGCGGTCGGTGCTCGAGGAACCGCGCTTTGCCAAGCGCCACCAGCTCGTCGGCGACAGCCTGAGCCGCGCGCCGCGCGGCTTCGATCCGGAAGACCCGCTGATCGAGGACATCAAGCGAAAAGACTTCATCTCGGTCGAGAATTTCAGCCAGAAAAACGCCTGTTCGGCGGGGTTCATCGACACCGTCGCCGATTCGTTTCAGGCGGCCGCTCCGCTCGTCCGGTTTCTGACCGAGGCGGTGGGACAACCTTTTTAATTTGGATTTCGGATTTCGGATTTGCCGTCCACCCGCCCCAGATGCTGGATGCTGGATGCGGATGTTGCGGAATGCTTGCTTTTGTCAGTCTGTAATGTCAGGGGATGCTGGTGGGATCCGAAATCCGAAATTCGAAATCCGAAATTCTACTGGCCGAGGTGGGTGGGATTACTTCTTGACGTACCAGCGTTTGCGCGACGCCACGTACTCGTGGACGCCGTGCTGGAGGACGAAGGAGTGCTCGATCCGGAAACCCTGTCAGGAGCTTCTCGACCGCCGCCGGCGGAAGGTGCGGCGCGCCGCGCAGCTCGGCGGTCGTCGGCTCGTACGCAAGCCGGGCGGGATCAATGACCCGGTACCGGTTGGGCGCGGTCGGCATCGTGTCGCGGGCGAACACGATCGCGTGCAGGCGCGCGCCCGGAAGACAGAGTTCCGCCACTGTCTGCAACAAACGCGTCGACTCGGCCTCCGACAGGTAATTGAAAACATCCCAGGCGAGGACGAGGTGAAAGGACCGGCGGTGATCGCCTACGATGCCCTCCATCGATGCGATGCGAGCGCCCACTCCACCGACCTCACCGCCAGCCGAGCCGACGGGGCCGAGGACATCGACGACCTGGAGTCGGGACGCGAACGACGACACGAACTCGACGTTGTCCGCCACCGACGGTCCGAGGTCGAGGACGCTGCAGGAACCATCGGTCGGGATCGCACGCAGAGCCTCCTCGAAACCGGGCGAGTTGTGAGTCTCAGTCAGCGGCCCCTGGAGGGTCGGTGGATCCTCCTCAACGCTCACGGTTGGCTCGGCCTTGGAGCGCCACGGCCATATCATGTCGAAGATTATGCCTGAAGGCTCTTTCCCTTGTTCTCGTCAGCGGCGGCCTTATCTGCCTTGTCCGAAGGGTTTTTTTCGGCGGCGCTGTCGCGGACGGCGCCCTGAAGGCTTGGAGAAGCCGGTCGCCGCGCCTTTGCCCGCGTCCATTTCGATCCCTCCGCGAAACACGGCGCCATCCTCGAGAACAACCCGCGGCGCGGTGATGCTGCCTTCAACCTTTGCCGTGTGGCGGAGAATGATCTGCTCCTGGGCGCGCAAATCGCCCTCGACCTCGCCCTCGACAACCACAGTCCGCGCCTGCACGTCCGCCTTCACCCTCCCGTCGGAGCCGATGGTGACGTTGTGCTTTGCGAGGTTGACCTTGCCGTCGACCCTCCCCTGGATCAGCAGATCCTCGTCGCCCGACACGTCACCCTTGATGGTGATCGACGGGCCGATGATGGCCGAACCGGTGCCGGTCCGCGGCGGCGGGTTCCTCGCAGCCACACCACCCTGAGCCGCACGCGGCTGCGGCGGCGACGTATCGTTCGGGTCCTTTTTGAACATCTCAACCTCCCTCGGTTGCCTGTGAGCTCAGCTCTCATGTTAGTCGATCGACGAGCTCAACTTGGTGCCCGGGATCACGCGTGACCACTTTTTCAGTGATATCCTGCGGCGGAATCATCGAGGAACAGCCCGCGCCGGCGAGGAGTCTGTCCGATCGCCGCGGGAAACAGACAGGAGGAATTCGCCATGAAATTTCTGAAGAGGGTATTGATCGCCATCGCTGTCCTGGCGCTGGTCGTGGTCGTGGTCGGGTTCGTGCTCCCAAAGGAGCGGCACGTCGAGCGGTCGATTTTCATCGACGCACCGGCCAGCGTTGTCTTTTCCCAGGTCAACGGATTCACGAACTTCAACGAGTGGTCGCCCTTCGTAGCCGTGACGCCCGGCGCCGAGTACAGCTACGAGGGGCCGGACTTCGGGGTCGGCGCAAAGATGATGTGGACCGTCACCGAACCGAAACCCGAGATTGGAAGCCAGACCATCATCGCCAGCACGCCCTACGAGCGAGTGGACTTCGAGCTCGATTTCGGCGACCAGGGGACCGCCCAATCAGCCATGCTGTTGGGGCCGGAGGGAACCGGCACGAATCTCACGTGGACCTTTGACACCGATTTCGGACTCAACATCGTCGGCCGTTACTTTGGTCTCATCCTCGACCGTCAGCTCGGCCCGCTCTACGCCCAGGGTCTCGCCAACCTGAAGAGGATCGCGGAGGCGCTGCCCGCGGTCGACTGGTCGGACATCGATATCGGCATCACCGAGGTCCCATCGACCACCATTGCCTACTTCACGGGCAGCTCCGGCGGCGAGCCCGACGAGATCGGGGCAGCCCTCGGCGCGGCCTACGGCCGGGTGGTGGGCTTTGTGTCGACCAACGGTCTTCAGCTCGCCGGCCAACCGATGGCCATCACCAACTACTGGGACGAGCGCGGCTACGGTTTCGACGCAGCCCTGCCCGTCAGTGGGGCGCCATCCCGCGGCGTCGGCCCGGACTCGCCGGTACGCATGGGTGAGACCTACGGAGGTCGCGTGGTGCGCACCGTTCACGTCGGTCCCTACATGAACCTCCCGGAAACCTACGACGTCATCGACGCCTTCATGGCGGCGCACTCGCTCGAGGCCAACGGGCGCAGCTGGGAGGTTTTTGTCAGCGACCCCGGGAACACGCCCGAGGAGGAGTTGATCACGGAGGTGTACTTCCCGGTGAAGTAGGAAGGAAGCTGTTAGCTTGAGCCTCTTGCAAAACTGCCGTTCGCGTTTGAAGGCAGGTCCTTCAGGGCCTGCACGAGACTCATTTCCCTTCTCGCGCGCTCGGCTAATAGCTCGTTCTCAGAGCTGCTGGATTGTGGCAAACAACTCTTCGAACTGCCCCGTGAGCTTGTGCGATCGAGCCATGTACGGCAGCGGTTTCGCCGCCTGATGGGATTCGCGCACTTTGACCGACGACGAGATGAACGGCTCGAGGACTGGAAGCCCTTCCGACTGGAGCTCTTCCACCAGTCGCCGCGGGAGCCGGGCACGGGCCTGAAACTGATTGACGATGACCCCGCCGACTCTGAGCTTTGCGTTGTGGTCCTCACGGACCTCGTCGACGCTCTCGAGCAATCCGTAAAGAGCAAGCCGCGAGAAATCATCACAATCGAAAGGAATCAGACAGCGGTCGGCCGCGATCAAGGCCGACAACGTGAAAAAGCCAAAGGCGGGCGGGGTGTCGAGAAAGACCGCGTCGTAGCCGTCGAGCTCGTCGAGCGCATCCCGCAGCTTGTAAATCTTGTATTTGGCCTCGAGCTTCGCCTGCAGCTCCTCGAGACCGGCGTCGGCCGGCATGATGTGGAGGTCCTCAAAACGGGTATGGTGAATGAACGCCTTGGCGCCTTCGCGAAACAGCTTGAAGCCGAGAGTCCCCTCGAAGAACTGGACCAGGTTGGGCCGTGCGGCCTCGACATCCGACCCGAGGAGGTAGTGGCTCGAGTTGGCTTGCGGATCCAGGTCGACGACCAGCGTGCGACGTCCGCCGCTCGCGCTCACCGCGGCCAGGTTGCAGGCGATGGTGGACTTGCCCACCCCTCCTTTTTGGTTGAACACCGCCCACCGCATCATCGACCTCCCCGATAGCCCGCGTATCTCACCAGCTTTCTGCTGCGGGCGGCGTAGCGCAAGAATCCCTTGGCTTTGGCGTGAATCGGCCGCCGCAGCCGGAGTCGAGCTGCGTCGATCAGGGAAGCACGATTCACGACAGGCACGGCGGGACGCCGCGATTCGCCGTCCGCAGTAGACACCGGGTGAGACAAGCGGGTCAAGTGATATAACCGGTTCATGACCGAGACACCGGCCGGCTTTCGCCTGTCCAGCGCGCGCCGAGGAGGCCCGGGCTCGTCCCGGGTGCTGCTCGCGGCGGTGGCGGTGGTGGTTCTGGTGGCGATCCTCGCGGTGCTGAATCGCGAACCCGATCCCGAGGTGGTGGTGCTGCCGCCCGAGCCGACCGAAGCGGCACCACCCTCGCCGGACCCGACCGCGACCGCGACCCCGACAGTTCCAGTCGAGCACAGCTCGGAGTGGGTTGTCGCCTCGAGCCCAGAGGCGACCGCGACGCCATGGCCCACCTCGCCGCCGCCGGTCCCGCGAGTACCCACACCGACGCCCGCCGTCGCCGACTGCGTCAGCTACCGTTGGACCACCGTTCAGATATTCAACCCTTCGGCGCAGGTCCTGACCGAGATCACCGCCGTGAACCGGTGCAACCGAAACATCGCCACCCGGGAATTGATGTTCGAAATCACCGGCTGGCGGGACGGCGGGCAGGTCCAGTCGGTCCGCGCGCTACCCTTCGACCCTATTCGCCGCAACCACTCCGGAATCGTCAGCGTCGGCCTCCCCGGCTCGTTGGACTGGTATGACGAGATCACGGTGGAGATCGTGGAGTGAATTCGGAATTCGAGTAGGAATTAGGAATTCCGGCCACCCGCCCGGGCTATGGGGCTATGGGCTATGGGGCCACCCACCCACCCCTAACCACAAAGACTCAAAGGTCACAAAGGAATCACGAAGGTCTTTTGAGACATGAGTCGTGGAAACTCGGAGATGAGTCCGGCGCCGGTTCAAAAACACCCCCTCTCCTCGGAAATTCGCGTCAGCCGGCGCCCGGCGCCGGTTGTCATGGATTTCCGAGGGTGGGCGGGCGCGGAGACGCATTGGGCGGGCGTATATTATATTAATTAAATATATATAATAATTCATATAATTTTAAAATTTACTATCACTGTGTGGCTATACTGCACTTGGCTTACAAACTTTCAATTGCGCACGCAGCACTTTTCCGTAAGGCAACGAGTCGACACTTTACCGAGTCGCCGCTGCTCGTTGTAAAAGAAACCGGAGCCTCCCAGGCGGCGGCCTCAGGGATCAATCTTAGGAATCCGAATAACTCAAACTTCTCTCCATCCGGAGTGTTCAAAGGCACATACTCCACGGAATGCGGACCACAAAAAAGCCCCCGGCTCGCGCTACTCGAGCTATGGGATCACGATGGGCATAGCCTCGATCTCCGACCAGCAGTTCGCCTGGGGCTATTGCAAAGCAGTCGAATGACTCTCCAACTCGCCAGTCGCACGAACTCGACGTCGTCAAGCATTAAGAAGCCCAAGTCGAGCCCGAGGTGCAATCTCAGTTGTTCCCTTCGCCCCCGGACTACTGAGATGGTGGCATCGACCACTCGACTCTCAGGTTTTCTTGGATGGACAGATCGAAATCGCTTCGCTCTGCGATTTTCCTCAACACGAGGTGACCTAGCCACTGGCCACAGCGTCTAAACCGTTTCAAGAGAGCCACATCTGAAACGAGGCCACGTTCGCCGTCTCAGCCCACATCGCGGTTTCACGCAGCGAATGTCGCAGACAGCATAAACAAGAGCTAACCTTAGTAGAGTCTCAGCCGAATCCACCGATCGTCGGCGTGTCATCGCGCCGTATTCTTTGGCCGAAGCTTCTAAGTTAAGCAACCAAGATTGCTATGATTGGCGAGTCGACTTCAAAGACATCTTCACTCTTCATGCAGGATTCTAGCATGACATTATCTCTTTGCGTTACCGTTCGGCGCGCCGTTAGGATGGCGGGACAGAGGGACACTATGAGCGATGACCGACTGACTGCCGAAGAGCTGACCGCCCTGGTTCAGCGAGTGTTCCAGCCCAGAGAAGAGGATCGTACGTTGGCGGTGATCGTGGATCTCCCCGATGACCTCGTTCCGGACACCGAGAGCTGGCGGGAGCGGCGGGCGATCGCTGCCGCTTGGGCGCGGGAGCTGGCCGGGGCGCGATCGGCCCACGGCCTCGAGGTTTCGCTCTACCTGTATCGCAACGTCCATTCGAACAACGCCGAGCTGCCACCGGCGGCGTGGCGCTGGACGGATCCAAGGATTCCGGATCATTCGAAACAGCTCGCGGGCCACCTCGAGGAGCCGATGGACTCGGTGCTTTCGAGCAACCGACTGGTCATCGCCCCGACCCGGTTTTCGACCACCGCACCGCTGAAAACGATGGCCCCGCGGCTCGGCTTTCGCGCCGCCACCATGCCGGGGTTCTCGCGCGCGATGATCCCCGCCCTGCGCCTCGATTACACCGAGGTCAACCGCCGTGTCGGGTACCTCAAGGAACTCCTCGACGACTGCGTCGGTGCGGATTTCAACTTCGTGGTCGACGGCGCGGAGGAGCACCCGCTCCACCTCGACCTCCGCCACCGTAGGGCCCACGCCTCCGGGGGCCTTCTTCCGGAGCCGGGGACTGCCGGCAACCTGCCCTCCGGCGAGGCATACATCGTGCCCTACGAGGGCGAGATCGAAGGCGACCCCACCACGAGCCGCGGCCGGATGCCGGTGCAGTTCGGGGAAGAGGTCGTCGTCTTCGAAATCGAGAACAACCGCGCGCAGAGGATCATGACTTCAGGGCCCGAGTCGGCCGCCGAGGCGGCCCGCCTCGCCGACGAACCGGCCCGCGGCAACATCGCCGAGCTCGGCCTCGGCGTCCTGGCCGCATTCGGGATTCAACCGATCGGCGAGGTGTTGTTGGACGAGAAGCTCGGTCTCCACCTCGCCTTCGGACGCAGCGAGCACTTTGGCGGCCAGGTCGGTCCGGCGCAGTTCTCACGGCCCGAGGCAGTCATGCATCAGGACCATGTCTACCTTCGAGAGCTCCAGCCCAGAGTGAACGCCGCGCGGGTGATCCTCGAGCGAAGCGACGGATCGACTTTCGACCTCATCCGCGACGGGGAATACGTCATCAGTTTTTGATTGAAATATGACGCGGCAGAGAGGCTGTCTCCCGCAAACGCGCCGGTCTCACCCGAGGAGGGCGCCGACCACCAGGACCGCGATAAAAAGAATGCCGACCGCCATCGGAAACAGGATGTGGTTCGAGGACTGGTTTGCCTGGGTTTCGATCTCTTGCACGATTTCGGCCTCCGTTCAGCATCGGTGCGGTCCACGACCGGCCACAGTTGTCGCTTCGCATCCTAGACTACTCGCAGCGATTCGCCAAGCCGTCACCGACGCGTTTTCATTCCAATCCGCAAATCCGACGCGGGTGGTCCCGAAGCAAGGAAATCTCGAGGCAGAATGTGGCGAAAATGTGGCATGACAATTCTCCAGGTTGACAGGAATCAACCTGGAGAATTGTGGGGGCTAATTCTCCGCGACAACACCTTCGGCGATGACGATTTCGACCCGTCGGTTCTTGGCGCGGCCCTCGCCGGTCGCGTTGTCGGCGACCGGCCGGGTCAGGCCATAGCCGATCGACATCATCCGCTGCCACGCGATCCCCTGCTGGGCCAGGAAGTCGCGGACCGATGCCGCCCGCCGCTCGGACAGACCCTGGTTGTACTCGGGGCTGCCGGTCGAATCGGTGTGGCCCTCAATCCGGAGATTGAGCTCGGGCATGATGAGCAGGATGCCGGCAAGCTTGGCGATCACCACCTTGGCATCGTTTTTGAGGGTCGCCTCATTGGTGTCGAAAAGGATGTCAGGCAAGCTGACGATCATGCCGCGGGCGGTGGACTGGGTGTCGGCAACCGCCGACAGCGCGCCCTGGAGCCGTGCCGAGAGATCTTCTTTCTCGCGGGCGAGGCTGGCCGCCTGTTCCTGGAGGGCCGTCACCGCGCCCTGGAGCTCGAGGCGTTCCGCCTCGATGCGCGCCAGCTCGCGTTGGGCCATCGACACCGCGGCGTCCGCCTCTTGCCGTTGACGCTGGGCCTCGGTAAAGGCGGCGGCCGCGGCAGCCGCGCTGGCCTCCGCCTCACCGGCCCGCGCCAGCAGAGCGTCCATCTCCGCCGTGCGGCGGGCGATTTCCGCCTCGACCGCCTCCGCCTCCTTGCTCTGCGCCGTTACCTGCAACGCCTCGGCGCTGAGAGCGAGCGAGCGATCGCTGTAATCCACCGCCGCCTTGTCCTTCTTGACCGCGGTGTAATTGCGGGCCTGCGTGAGCGCGGTGAAGGCCCTCCGCAGCACGCTCGGAGCGTACTCCTCGGCGCCGGCCGCGACCGCCAGCTCGTAGGCCTTTTCGGCCTGGCGAAGGTCGAGTGGCTGGCCCTTGTCCCAGATGACCCGCGCCACCGAGGGATACTCGATCATCGGCGCTGGCGCGAAGGCTGAAAAGGTGAATGCGACCGACGGCGCCATCTTTGCCTTCGCGGCCTCGGACAGGAACATCACCAGCTCGGAGGGCGACGAAACCCGCGGATGGGATTCTGCCGTCACCATCATCGCGAATGACTTGAGCCCCGTGGAGTACTCCACGGTATCGGTGTCGTTCCGCACCCACAACTCGCCGAGGTTCTCGGTCGAGCCTTCGGGCGTCACCGCCCACAGCACGTAGCAGGTGACGTCACCGCCAAACAGGATCGCCGGTTTCATGTCCCGAAACCGAATGTTCATGTTGGCCTGTCCCTCGCGATACTCGACCTCGGCGATCAGCGTCGCCTCGGGTGCCCTTTGGTCGCGCGAAAAACCGATCTCGATCTCGTTCCGTTCAGGGTAGGTGACCTGTTGGAGGGTCACGTCGGTTGCTTCCGCGGTCCCGATCACGACCGTGACCGCTGCCACTACGAGCCGTGCAATATTCTGGTATCGCATGAGTTACCTCCTGTTTGGGGCCACTGGTCCGGGCCCGATGGCGATCTTCGAACCCGCACGCGCGGAGGATATCACCGGCCAAAAAATTCACAAGACGGGAAGCGGTAAAGGATCCTGTCAACCGCGACCAATCGTGAAGCCCTGTTACCAATCAGTCGCCGCGCCGCAGCGGTAAGAGCAGGCCGATGGTGAGGAGCAACGCGGACAACACCCAGGGGCCGTCGAGGCCGATCAGGATCGCTCCGGCCACCAGACAGGCGCCGCCGAAGAGGGTCGCCCGCACCCCCGTCAACGGACGCTGTGGGCGCCGCCGCGTCCTCCCTTCGAGCGCGCTGAGACCCTCCGAAACCAGGAGCGGCGTTTTCATGAGCGCGTCAAAAATGTCCGGCGCCATGCGCAGGGCCTCCCTCCACAGACGGGAGGGCGAGTATTCCTGGCGAAGGATCCGAGCGAGAAAATGCTCCGAGACCTCGGCCACGTTGAAGTCCGGGTCGAGCAGATAGCCGACACCTTCGTAGGTGACCAGCGCCTTCACCATGAGGACCATGTCGACCGGGAAGTAGAGGTGGTAGCGGGCGCCGAGCTGGATGCACTCGAGAATCAGGTATGCGAGCGAAAACTCCTCGAACTTCGCCTGCCGCCGCCACCTGCGGGCCAGCTCGCGCACCGCGTTTCGAAAACCCACCACGTCGGACCGCGGTTCGGTCTGGGAGACGGCGGCCAGGTGGCGTGCCGCGCCATCGAAGTCCTCCATGACCATGGCGTAGAAGAGCTCGAGCAGGCTGTGGCGCAGCACCGGGTCGAAGTGGCCGACCATCCCGAGATCGAGGAAGCCGATCCTGACGCCCGGCAGGACCAGCATGTTGGCGGGGTGAAGGTCGGCGTGGAAAAAGCCGTCCTGGTACAGCATGCGAATGATCGCCCCCGCTCCGAGGTCGATCAGGCGCTGCCGCTCCTCCAGGGGCATCGACCGCGCTCTCTCGTCGTCCGGCCGCACGCCGTGCAGATACTCCATGCAGAGGACGCTGTTGCCGGAGTATTCGCGGTAGATGCGCGGGAACACGATGTCCGGCTCATCGGCGAAGTTGCTGGCGAAGGTCTCGGCGTTCTCCGCTTCGAGTTTCATCTCCACTTCGCGAAGGGTGTACTCGCAGAACTCGTCGACCACGCGCCGCGGCTGGTAGCGGGGAATGATCAGTTGCAGGAACCTGCCGGTGGTTCGCAGCAGAGTCGCGTCGCGATAGAGCAGATCGCGGATGCCCGGCTTGACCACCTTGAGGATCACCTGTTCGCCCGAGGCGAGCCGCGCCCAGTGGCTCTGCGCGATCGAGGCCGACCCCAAGGGCTGCGGATCGACCTCGGCGAAGATCTCGTCGATCGGCCGCCCGAGCTCGAGCTCGACGATGTTCCGAATCTGGTCAAAATCGACCGGCGGCAAATCCGAGAGGAGATTGCGCAGCTCGCCGGTGACCGACGGCGGCAGAATGTCCTGCCGCAGGCTCAGGATCTGGCCGAGCTTGACGTAGGTCGGCCCGAGCATTTCCAGACGCAGCCGGAGCTGGACCGGAAACGGTTGATTGGCGATTTTCGGATCGAGAAACCTGCGGAATATCCACGCGACCATCGCCCGCAGCCGGAAAAGCACGCCACGCCCGCCGCGTCGACGGCTCGCCTCGACCGACGCCACATAGCCGCCGAAGAGCAGCGAGATGACCTGTCGCAGCGTCGCCCGCCCACGACGGGCGAGGCCCGGAATGTTGATGTACGCTCGGCGAGAGACCCGTCTGCGCTCTTCAGCCACAGGGCCTGTCGTGCCGACCGGAGCCGAGGGCGGGTTCTCCTCCATCACCGTGCCCGCCGGCGCCGCTTCACCTGTTCCGGCCGTACTTCTCGTGGCTCGACACCCAGTCGAGCGAAGAGATGGCCGAACCCAGGGAGATCTCGCCCGCCAACGCGACACCGGCGATGATCTCGGCCAGTTTCTTGACCTTCCCCTTGCCCACGCAACCCATCAGCTCCAGACACTCACGCTGGGTCGGCAGGCCGGTACCGCCGCCAAAGGTCGCGACGATCAACGACGGAATGGTCAGGGACATGTAGAGATCGCCGTCCGGTCTGAGCTCGGTATACAGGATTCCCGCCGATGACTCGGCGACGTTGGCGACGTCCTGCCCGGTGGCGATGAACATCGCCGTAATGCCGTTCGGCGAATGGGCCCCGTTGTTATTGGCGCCCGACAGGAAGGAGCCGACGTTGGAGATCTGGGAGTGGTACTGAAGGCTCTCGGGTTCGACCCGCATGTGCTGCACGAGAACATCGCGGCTGACCACCGCCTCGGCGATCACCCGTTTGCCACGGGTGCGCATGATGTTGATCTGCGAGTGCTTCTTGTCGGTGGCGAGGTTCGACTCGAGGTAGAAACGTTCGATGTTGCCGACGTTGTCCAGGATCCACGAACAGGCGGCGAAGGTAGCGCGTCCGACCATGTTCTGGCCGGCGGCGTCGCCGGTCGAGTAATTGAAACGGAGATAGGCAAAACGGCTCGCCAGAAACGTATCGATGTCGAGGAGCTTGGCCACGCTCGAGGTTGCCTCCGCGGCCTGGGCGATGCCGTCCAGGTGCTCGGCGACCCAGTTGCGAAACTCCCGCGCCTCCCTCGCCGAGGCAAAGACAAAAACCGGCGCCCGCTGCATCCGGTCATCCGACACCGTACAGGTGACGCCCCCGGAGAGATTGAGCACCTTGATACCCCGATTGTACGATGCAACAAGAGTCCCCTCGGTGGTCGCCAACGGCACCAAAAACTCACCCTGCGCGTACTCGCCGTTGACCTTGATCGGTCCGGCAAGTCCGATCGGCACCTGCGCCACGCCGACGAAGCTCTCGATATTGCCCTTGGTTCCGGCGGGATCGAAGGAGTACTTCGAAACGTGCTTGAAGTCGACGCCGGAAAACGTACGGGCGAATTTCTGCCGTCGGCCGATGATTTCACCGCTGTAGTCGTCCTCGCGGTCGTAGGGGACCTTGACCCGCTCTTCCCTGGTCTCGCGAATTGAGTCCTTGACCGAAAACGAGAGCTTGCCGAAGGGGGTGGAGTCGACACTCACCGCGATCGCGTGCTTCCCGATTCCCAACCTCTCCCCCTTCCACAGCACGGTCATGATTTTGCCGAGGGGGAAAACGATCGGGTTTTCGGCGCTCACGTCGGCCGGCGCAAAGGTCTTGTCGCCGATCGTGAACTGGAGGGCGTCGAATCGAACGGTCTTCTTGTCGACTGAGATCTCCTCGACGCCGGTGACCACCGCGTCGCTGAGGCGATTCTTGAGCCCGAAGACCACCCCATCGGACGTGTTTTCCAGACTTCCGAGGGTATAGAGCTGCTTCAGAACGAGCGACGGTATCTTCACGCGAGTCCTCCAGGACGATAGGCCCGCGCATTGTATCCGACTCAAGAGAATCTCGGTAGCGCCCCGCAAGGGCGAATTCCCAATTCTGAATTCTCAATTCTCAATTTTGAATTCCACCCTCCCCTCCCGCAGATAACCGGGCAGGCAAAGAAGATTGGAAGTACGAATGGGGCTCACCCGAAATTGGGAGAGATTCAAGATCGCGACTTTTGGTCAGCAGCGGCAGCGACAGTCCGCAGAGGCAGGGTCAGAATCAGAGAGCAGCGACCGGGGCAGCGAACAGGAATCGTGACGACGGCTTCGTGGGGGGTGGGTGCAGCGTTCAAACGTTAGAACGTTCAACGTTCCCACCCTCCCCGGTTTTTCAGAGGCTGCGTGGCTGTCGACAGTTTCAGTACCGGTCCGTCCTGGTGCCGTCGCTGTGGACTGCCCTTAACGCGATCTCCGGCCGCTGGCGCTGTTCCTGCCGCTGTCCCTGTACGCCGTTGCAACTGATGGGATCCACAGCTTCGTGGAGGGGCGGGTGGGAATTCAAAATTGAGAATTCGAGAATTGAGAATTAAGAATTCAGCTCGCCTTTGAGGCGCTCGACCAGGGCTCGCATCGCGGCCTGGAGTTCGGGCTGGAACCAGAGATCTGCGAGGCGCCGGGTGTCCTCCTCGCGGCACGATCGAATCGCCTCGACGAGGTCGCGGCGCATGACCAACCTGGTGTCGGATAGAGCCTTCACCGGGGCCTCGATGATTCGCTCGCACCACGCAAGGGCCGTATCGACCACGTGCTTCATCGGCGCGACCTCGTCGATCAACCCGATCCTCAGCGCCTCCTCAGCCGCCACGAGACGACCCGACACGCACAGCGACTCGGCGACTCGCGGACCGACGGCGCGCGTCGCCAGCACCGCCAAGATGTCGGGGACCGGGATGCCGATCCGCACCTCGTTGAGGCCGATCGTGTACTCGCCGGCGGCCATCACCCGCCAATCGCAACACAACGCGAGGACTGCTCCGCCGGCCGGGCTGTGACCGGTGATGGCGGCCGCCAACGGCACCGTCGATGCTGCCAGTGATTCGATGGCGTCGAAGAAGGTGACCAACGCCTCAGCCAGAGACTTCCGATCGAGCGTCATCAGGAGCGGCACGTCGAGACCCGCCGAGAACATTCCCTCGCCTCCCGTGAGGATCAGGGCCCTGGCGCCGCGTTCCGGAGCACAGCGGACCTCCTCCGCCAGCAGCCGCAGGAGTTCGGGCGACAGTGCGTTCACCGGTGGCCGGTTCAGCCGCAACACGTGCACGTCTCCGTGGATGAGCCGGTTGATCATGGGTACCCCTCACTCATCCTAGCCGGGAAAGCTCATCGGTGGCCAGGGGTAGACCAACCGTTGGATCGTTAGAACGTTAGAACGTTAGAACGTTAAACGTTCCCATCACACCCTCCCCCGTCTGTGAGAAGCCGCGTGACTGTCGATCGACGATTTCAGTGCCGGTCCTCCGGGTGCCGTCGCTGTGGGCCGCCCCTGACGCGGTCTCCGGCCGCCGACGCTGTTCCCGCCGCTGTCCCTGACTGCCGATTCAACGAATGCGACCAACGGCTTCGGGGTGGGTGGGTGGAACGTTCTAACGTTCGAACGTTGAACGTTCTAACGCCCTCCTAGTGTCTCCTCCCGGTTACACTTCGAAACCTGGACGAGACGGAGCGCCCAACGGAATCACTCACCGAGTTCTGGCGCTCAACGTTTCGCAGCATGGCACCGATGTTGCTAAATATCGAGGTACAGTGTCCGGAGCGCCGATATCGGCCGGGCAGAAGGAGGTTCAGATGCACCGTCAACCATCCCTCGTGATTACCATCGGTCTTGCCCTCGCCTGCCTGTGGACCGTCCACGCCGAGGCTCAGGGCAACTGGCAGCCCGGCGACTTCGGTTCCTGGCGGTTCTATGGCGGGATGTTTCAACCGGCCGCCGATTCGCAGTTCTGGGACGAGGATTTCGATACCTTTACGGGCTCGGCCTCGAGCTTCGACGATCTCGTCTTCGGCACCGATTACCTGTGGCGCACCTCGCGCTACGGGGGGGTGCTCTTTGGGGTCAGCTTCTACGAAGGCACGGCAACTCAGGCCTATATCGATTACGTGGATGGCGACGGCGGGGACATCAGTCACACAACCTCACTCGGACTCGCCGACCTCACGGCGGCCTACGTGGTGCGGTTTGGCAGCGCCACCGTGCGACCGTACGTCGGCGCCGGCGGCGGTTTTGTGTGGTGGAGGCTGCGCGAGGAGGGCTACTTCATCGATTTCGCCGACGACGATCTTCCGATCGTGTTTGCCACCTACCAGGCCGACCAGGTGACCTGGGAACTGCTCGCGCTCGCCGGAATCGACTTCCGGCTCAGCCGTCAGTGGAGCTTCTTTTTCGAGGGCCGATACCGGTGGGCGGAGGACGAGCTCAATGGCGATTTCGCGGGATTCGGTACCATCGATCTCTCCGGCCTTCAGGTGGTCGGAGGATTTTCGTACAATTTCTAGCCCGCAGTAATGAAAAAGCCCCGCGCAAGCGGGGCTTTTTCGTTCAGCGCCCTCTTGAAACTACCAGCGCTCTCCAAAGTCCGAGCGCCGCTGGCGATCATCTTTTTTCGGTTGAGCTTCATTGACCCGCAGGCGTCGGCCATCCAATTCGAAACCGTCCAGCGCGCCCGCCGCGCTCTCGGCCTCCTCCTCGGTCTCCATCTCGACAAAGCCGAAGCCACGCGAACGACCCGTCTCACGGTCCCGGATGACAACCGCACTTACGACTGTGCCGTGGTCCGCAAATGCGGTCTCGAGTTCGCTCTCGCCGACATCGTAGGCCAGGTTTCCGACAAACAGTCTCTTCTCCATCCGCCCACTCCTTGATCTCTCAAACCGGCCTTACCGAAGCCGCCTGGACAGAATGCTCCATTTGTTCAGGGCGGCGACAGCGAGACCGTCACATCAAAATAATTATCACGCAAAGCTTCGAAACGCAATATTTTCCGGCTCGATGGGGGTTGTTTCAGATGTCCGACCGTTGGCCGTCGGCGGCTGTATAATGCGGCCGCAACGTCGTCCTAGGAGGCCGAATGCGTCAACCCGACGGCAGCTCTTCGCTGCTCACGACCCGGCTCGAAACAATGCTCGCGTGGGCGCGAAAAAACAGCTTGTGGCCCCTCCCTTTCGGTACCGCCTGCTGCGCGATCGAGTTCATGTCAACGGTTTCCTCGCACTACGATCTCGCGCGGTTCGGCGCCGAGGTCGTTCGCTTCTCCCCGCGCCAATCCGACATGTTGATCGTCGCCGGGACCATTACCGACAAGATGGCGCCGGTGGTCAAGCGGATCTATGACCAGATGGCGGAGCCGAAGTACGTGATATCGATGGGCGCCTGCGCTTGCACCGGCGGGTTCTATCGCGCCTACCACGTTGTCCAGGGCGTCGACGAATTCATCCCTGTCGACGTCTACGTGCCGGGCTGCCCCCCGACTCCCGAGGCCCTGATGGAGGGGGTTTTCATGCTCCAGGAGCTGATCCAGCGCGGAGAGACACATTATGACCGCCTCGAGTCGTGACGTGGTGACGCCAAACCCGCTGGCCAAGTTCCTACCGGGCGGCGACGACCTGCAGGTCGTAACGACGGCCGACGGTTTCACCGAGATCACGTCTGATCGGAGCCGGCTGGTCGAAGTGCTGCGCGCTCTCCGCGACCAGCCCGAATTCGACTGCAACCTGCTCCTCGACGTGTGCGGCGTCGACTATCCCGAGCGCGACAAGCGATTCGAAGTGGTCTACCACCTCGCGAGCCTCGACAAGGGGCGCCGGGTGCGGGTGCGCGTCCCACTCTCGGAGGACGATCCCCGACTGCCCTCCGCATACGGCATCTGGAAGGCGGCTGATTGGTTCGAGCGCGAGGCCTGGGACCTCATGGGTATCCGTTTTGACGGCCACCCCAATCTGCGCCGCATTCTCACCCACGACGCCTTTCAGGGCCACGCGCTGCGCAAGGATTACGATCCCGCTCAACGTTGGATCCTGACCGAAGCCGAGAGCATGGTTCCCGCCTGGGCGATCGACACCGAAGAAAAAGACGACGACCAGTTCGAAACCCAAATCCTCAACCTCGGACCCTCCCACCCGGCGACCCACGGCACGATCCGCACCGTGGTCCGGCTCGAAGGAGAGGTCATCACCAAGGCCGAGACCGAAATCGGCTACCTGCACCGGTGCTTCGAAAAGATGTCCGAGACCCACGGTTGGAACGAGGTGATCCCCTACACCGACCGCCTCAACTACTGCTCGAGCATGATCAACGGAGTCGGCTACGCGCTCGGCGTCGAGCAGATGCTGGGTATCGAGGCGCCCCCGAGGGCGCAGGCTGTGCGGGTGATCCTCTCCGAGTTCTCGCGCCTGATGGATCACGCCGTGTGCCTCGGAGCCAATCTCGTGGACCTCGGTGCCCTGACCAATTTTTGGTACTTCTTCCAGCCGCGGGAGGAGATCTATTCGCTGCTCGAAGCTTGCGCGGGTGGGCGTCTGACCGTGTCCTACGCCCGGGTCGGCGGTCTCGCCCACGATGTGCCCGGCGACTTTGAGGAACGGGTCCGCTATCTGCTCGGCTACATCCCCAAGTTCATTGACGATGTCGACAAGCTCGTCACCACGAATCGCATCTTTCGCGACCGCACCGAGGGCATCGGGGTGATGTCGGCCGAAGAGGCAATAGCCTGGGGCTGGACCGGGCCCTGCCTGCGGGCGAGTGGTGTGCCCTTCGACCTGCGCCGCGCTCGACCCTACCTCGGCTATGAGAACTACGATTTTGCGGTCCCGATCGCCAGCGCCGGCGACTGTTATGCGCGCTATCTCGTACGTCTCGAGGAGATGCGGCAGAGTCTCGCGATTATCAGACAGGCGATCGACAACCTGCCCGACGGTGCTGTGATCACGGACAACCATCACGTCGCGCTGCCGCCAAAGGACAAGGTCTACTCGGAGATGGAGGCCCTGATCTGGCATTTCAAGCTGATCTACGAGGGCATCAAGGTGCCGGCCGGGGCGGCCTACTCTTCGACTGAGGGCGCCAACGGCGAGCTCGGTTACTACATCGTCTCCGACGGAGGCGGCAAGCCCTATCGGATCAAGGTTCGCCCGCCGTGTTTTGCGATCTTCCAGGCCTATCCACACATGCTCGAGGGTCATCTCGTCGCCGATTCGATCGCAATCCTCGGCAGCCTCAACATTATTGCCGGGGAACTCGACCGATGAAACCGGTCACCACCGTCAACGTCGATCCGCGGCGCCGCGGTCTCGGTGAACGGCTCTACCTGGGTTCGATCGTCAAGGGCCTGGCGGTGACGCTCCGCCACTTTCTTCGCAACCTCTTTGGCCAACGGGATGTGGCGACGATCCAATACCCCGAAGAGGTGCGCGAGTACTCGGAGAGAATGCGCGGGCGCCACATCTTGACCACGAAAGACGACGGCTCGCTGCGTTGCGTCGCCTGCTATATGTGCGAGACGGTGTGCCCGGCGGACTGCATCACGATCGTCGCCGAGGAGGACCCGGAGGCGACGGTCGAGTGGGAAAAGCTACCGTTGTCGTTCGAAATTGACCTGTTGCGCTGCGTATTCTGCGGTTATTGCGTCGATGCCTGTCCCAAGCAGGCGCTGATCATGAGCCGGAAGCACGCGTTCGCCTACACGACCCGCGAACAGGCCGTCGTGGGCATCGAACAGCTGAAACAGAAGGGCCCGATCGAGGACGAGGACCTGGGGTATCGACCATATTACTAGGCGTTGGCACGTTGGAACGTTAGAACGTTAGAACGTTCCGCCCAGCCGTCCCGGTTTGGCAGAGGAGAAAAGGGGAAAAGGAGGCACCTCAGAATTCGGAATTCGGAATTCGGAATTCGGAATTTTCCCCCTACCCCCTCTCGGGCCTGTGGTTCTGCCCGATCTATGGGCGGCAGGCGGCAGGGACTGCGGCAGGGGCAGGAATCCGCGTCAGGGGCAGTCCACAGCGACAGCGCCCCGACGCACCGGCGCGGAGAAGGTCGATCAGGTTTGTGGGTTGAGCAAGCGCCAGGTCATGGCGCGAACTTCATCGAAGGTATTGAGCGCTGTCGTGGCGCTTCGTCCATCAATGGCACCCGCCTGAACCAGGAGGCGAAGGTGGCTGTCGACCTCCTTGGCTGAGCCGTAGGCGATCCTCCAGAAGTGATGCCGGTCTCTTCCGGCCCGGCCGTGCCCTTCCGCCAGGTTGGCGGGGACCGAGCTTGCCGACCGGATCACCTGATCGGCGATCGATTTCAAAGGGGCTGGCACCCTCATCACAAGCCTGATGGCGATGCCAGCCGCGTCAAGGGCTTTCGAGTGGGCAACGAGGTTGGGTTTCGTGAGCGCGTCGGACATGTTCACCTCCGGGTCGTTCATGCCCTTCCTCGAGCCGGTGAGGCGGCCGATGTCAAGGGTGCATCGCACCGGGCCCCCGGCCCGGCTTGCCCTTGACATCGGCCGGCCACCGGCTACTTCTCGCACTGAACGACCCGGAGGTGGCCATGCCGTCGTCACGACCCCTGCTCGCTGCCCCGGCCGCTGCCGCGGACGCTGTTCGCTGCCCCTGCGGTCGGTCGCTGTTCCTGTCGCTGCAAATGCCAATCGGAACTTCCAAACCTCGATCTCACGCAATTCCGGGTGAACCGAACGTTCCGCTCACCTTCCCTGAAAAGGCGGGGGAAAAAGGGAAAAGGAAGCACCTCAGAATTCGGAATTTTTCCCCGCCCCCTCCTCCGGCCTGTGGTTCCCTTCAATCGAACGGCGGCAGGTGCGGCGGCAGCGGCCGGAGACCGCGCCAGGGGCAGTCCACAGCCACAATGCCCGAAGGTGCCCACGTCGTCGTAACGATCCGTTTTCGCTGCGAAGCCGCTGCGCCCGTCTCTGTCTCCGTGCTCGGAAGCACGAGAAGTAAAAATTGAAGGGGCGGGAGTTACGCTGCCGACTCTGGGATTTCCCTGGTCTTTGAGGGCCCAAGACCACGTTCGGGCACGGATACGGAGACGGGTATGGGCACGGAAAATGGAGGAATTTTTCCCATTTGTGGCGCGGTACCCAGAGTGATACGATGGACCGTGTAGGCCATCCAAAGAGGAGGATCGGCATGAGCCCAAACCCGGAGCAGGTTGAGCGGAGGTCTCCGACCATCAAGGAACTCGAGCACCAGCATCAGGACCATGAGCGAAGGCTCGAGGAGCTGCAGAGTCGGCCCTGGCTGACTCCCGATGAAGAGGTCGAGGAGAAACGACTCAAGAAACTCAAACTGCACCTCAAGGACGAGATGGAGCGCCTCCGCCGGACGGACTCCTGAGTTCTTGATCGAGATCAAAGAATGATTGCTCCGGAGGGATGGCCCTTCGTCGCGGTTCCGCTGTGTGCGGGCGGGGTGATCTGGTTCGCCGGTTTACCGCTCGTGGGTGGCGTCCTGGGGGCGCTCGGCATCTTCGCCCTCTTCTTTTTTCGAAATCCCGCGCGGAGCTGTGCCTTCGATGCCGCAACTGCCTGTTCGCCGGCGGACGGAAAGATCGTGAAGATCGGGAAGGCCCCCGAAGAGATCGTCCGGCTCGGGCTGCCGCAACAGGTGAGCGTCTTCATGTCGGTGTTCGATGTCCATGTCAACCGCGCCGTGACCGCCGGCAAGCTCACCGAGTACCGATACAACCGCGGACGCAAGATTTCGGCGTTCAAGGAAAAGGCATCGGTCGAGAACGAACAAAACCTCTCAATCTGGGAGGGTCCGGCCGGCCGGGTCGCTCTCAAACAGATCGCAGGCCTTGTGGCTCGCCGTATCGTCTTCGACCACCGCCCGGGAGACACCGTCGAGCGAGGTGACCGGATCGGTTTGATCCGATATGGTTCGCGGGTGGATATCTTTCTGCCGCAAGATGCGACGATTCTCGTCGGACAGGGTGACCGGGTGCGGGCCGGCGAGTCGGCGATCGCCATCCTCGGGAAAGCAGACAAACAGTGAGGATGCCTCGCATCAAACGTCGCCGGGGAGATTCCCGCATGCGCCGGGGGTTCTACGTCATACCCTCCCTCTTCACCGTTGCCAACATCTTCTGTGGATTCCTTTCCGTCGTCGCCTCCTGCCGGGGCCAGTTCGAGCGAGCGGCAATCCTGGTGCTCGTTGCGATCTTTGCCGACGTCCTGGACGGCCGCATCGCCCGGCTCACCGGCACCGTGACTGAGTTCGGTGAGGAGTTCGACTCGCTCGCCGACGTGGTGTCGTTCGGCGTCGCTCCCGCCCTGCTCGCATTCCAGTGGGGCCTGTGGGAGGTCCCGAGGGTCGGAATGGCAGTTGTCTTCCTGTTTCTGATCGCCGGGTCGATTCGCCTCGCGCGATTCTCGAGCACCCACCACGAGTCGCTCGATTTCTCGGGCCTGCCGATTCCAGCCGGCGCCGGCGCCATTTCGATGTTTGTGTTGATTTCTCCCTCTCCGGTCACCCACCCGGGCTTCGTTCCGGTGGTGGTGGCCTTCGTGCTCGGGTTGGCCTTGCTGATGGTGTCAAACCTCCCCTATCCATCGTTCAAGGGTGTCAACCTGCGGCGCAAGTGGCCCGCACCGACCCTCTTTCTCATCGCCCTGGTGTTCTCTCTCGTGACCCTCACGCCGCACGTCCTGTCGTTTCTGGCTGCGGTCTACATCCTCTCAGCGCCAGTGATCGTCCTCACCCGCTGGACCCGCCGGCGGCGCGGTTCGTCCAAGGTCGTGGCGACCACCTCCGGAGATTCATCCATTGCCGACGCCGATCCTGATTCTTGACCCACTCACATTGCGCGGACGCGAACTCCTGAGCAGCCTCGATCGGCTCGAAGATCGGGTCGGCGACATCGCATTTCTCCACACCGATCTCGATGACGAGCACCAGATCGCCGACACCGCGGTGGGGCCGGCATTGGTGCCTCCGCTCGCCGGGAGCGACGATCTTGACGGAGTCGACACGATCCTGGTCGCTTCGGACGGCTGGTCGTCCCGCCACGAGCATCTGCTCGCCCACCTCGATGCCAATCCGGATGTCGCGCTCGTCGACCTGTCCCGGCTCGACCAACTGTGGGACCGCACTCACCCGTCGGTTGGCCGCGCGGACGAAGAGTCGCGCCAGTTGCGGGTAGCTCACCCGGCGTTGATTGCCACATCGAGGGTGGTGGAGGTCCTGGCACCCTTCGGCGCGCTGCGTGGATCGTTGGCGGCGATCGACCCGGTGTCCGTCTTAGGCCGCGAGGCGATCGAGCTTCTCGCAAGCCAGGCACGCCAGAGAATGATCGGCGAGCCGGTCGAAGATCGGATCCTCGGCCACATCCTCGCATTCAACCTCGTGGCGACCGACAACGGCGCGCTCCAGAAAGAGTCGGCGGTCCTCCTGCCCGACGTGCCGCTGGCGGTGAGCCACACCTACGCCGGTTGTTTTCACGGCAATTTTGCACATCTCGGGCTGAGCCTCCCGCGTCCGCTCACACCGGCTGATGTCGTCGACGCTCTGTCGCAGGCCGATGGAGTGAAAAACTCAGATTACCCCTTGGGTCTGGATACGGTGCCCGACCGGGATGAGCTGCTCGTCGGCCCGCCCGCGTTGTCGGCAGACGGCGTCCAACTGGCGCTGACCCTGATGGTCGACGGTCTTCGCATCGGCGGCGCACTGACCGCGATCGACATTTTAGACTCACTTCTCTGAACGGTTGCCTGGTCTTTTTTCGAGCCGCAGAACACGCATCGCAGCGAGATCGGGTATCATGTCCGGGCCGGTCCGCAAGGTCGGTTCATCCAAAAGATGGAGGCCCGTCATGAGCAGTCCCCTGGAATCTCTCGAGCCGAAGCTCCTCTGGCAACACTTCGACACCATTCGTCGAATCCCCCGGCCATCGAAGCACGAAGAGAAGATCATCGCGGGCGTCAAGAGCTGGGCCGCCGACCGCGGCTTCGAAGTCCTCCAGGATGCGGCCGGCAGCATGACGATCAAGGTCCCGGCCACCCCCGGTCATGAAGATGCGCCCACAGTGATCCTCCAGGGCCACCTCGACATGGTCTGCGAAAAGAACTCGAACATCGAGCTCGATTTCATGACCCAGGGCATCGAGGTCGAGGTCGTCGGTGATTGGGTGCAGGCCAAGGGCACCACCCTCGGCGCCGACAACGGCATCGGTGTCGCCGCCGGAATGGCCGTCGCGGACGACCCGGACGTCGTCCACGGACCGCTGGAGCTGCTCTGCACGGTGGACGAGGAGACTGGCCTCACGGGCGCCAAGGATCTCGATCCGGCGATCGTCACGGGTCGCATCATGCTCAACCTCGACACCGAGGAGGACGGCTCCATCTACATCGGCTGTGCGGGTGGGGCCGATTCGCTCGCAACGCTTACGACCGCACGGCGGGCAGCATCGCTCGGGTCCGTGCCGGTAAAGGTCTCGGTGACGGGTCTGCGCGGCGGCCACTCGGGGCTCAACATCATCGAAAACCGCGGCAACGCCATCAAGTTCGCCACCAGGGTCCTGCTCGCGGCCATCCAGGACGGCATCGATCTCGACCTCGTTTCCATGGTCGGCGGTTCCAAGCACAACGCCATTCCCCGCGAATGCTTTGTGGTCTGCCGGGTGGACAAGACCAAGGTCGACTCGCTCAAGGCCGTCGCCGCAAGGCTCACCGATGATTTCCGCGAGGAGTTTCTGGCCTCCGATCCCGACCTCGCGGTAGCGATCGACGAGCTCGACGACGACGAGTCGCGCCGTAAGGTGCTCAATGTTCACGCGCGCGACCGGCTGCTGAGGATCCTCGATGGGCTCCCCCACGGTGTGATCGCCATGTCTCGCGACGTTCCGGGTCTTGTCGAGACCTCGAACAACCTGGCGACCGTTTCCACCGAGGACGAAACCGCCCGGGTCACGGTTTCCTACCGATCGTCGATCATGCCGGCGCTCTACGCCGTGCGGAGCCAGGTGGACTCCATTTTCCGTCAGGCCGGCGCGTCGGTCCACATCGACGACGCATACCCCGGCTGGAAACCAAACCCCAGCTCCCCGATCCTGCAGAAGACGAGCGACGTTTATGAGCGCCTGTTCGGTTCCAAACCGGCGATCAAGGCGATCCACGCCGGACTCGAGTGCGGGCTCCTGATCGAAAAGGTCCCCGGCATGGACGTCGTATCCATCGGTCCGCAGATCGAGAACGCCCACTCTCCCGAGGAACGGGTCCAGATCTCCTCGGTGCAGAAGTTTTACAAGCACCTCGCAGCGTTGCTCGAGGACCTCGCGTAGGGAATTCTCAGTTTTCAATTCTCAGTTCTCAATTCTCAATTCCCACCCGCCCCCACCAAGCATTGGGAAACGAGAGGGAATTCAAAATTGAGAATTGAGAATTGAGAATTCTGGTTCGCCATGGCGGCGTGCGCCATAATGCACGCGTGACCTCCACCCGGCATGGCTCCGACCCGAGAATTACGGTCTTCTTGCTCGGGGTGGCGACGGTGGTTGCCCAGACGCTGCTGCTGCGCGAAGCCATGGCGGCGATGGGCGGATCGGAGCTGGCCTGGGGGGCGGTGATGGCTCTCTGGCTGGTGGGTATGGGGACCGGGGCGAGGGTCGGCGCGGTCGCCGGCTCCGCGAGGCTGGCGCGGGCCGTTCCGGTGGTGGTGCTGGTGTTCACCGGATGCGGCGCGGTGCTGTTCCGGGCCGCGCCCGCCATGATCGGGGCTGCCTCCGGTGAAACGCTGGCCACCGCCAGTGCGGTTTGGTTGTGGGTCGCCGCCGTTTTTCCGGCGGCGTTTGCCGGCGGTCTCGCGTTCCCGATTCTCGCGGGCGTTCTCGGCGAGGGTGGCGGCGGCCGGACATATGCGCTCGAGGCGGCCGGCGCGTTGGTCGGCGGTGTGCTCGTCACCGCGGCCCTGGTGGGCCTTGGCGCCGCCCCGGCGGTCTGTCTCGGTCTCGGATGCGTGACCGCCGTCGTCTCCTGGCCGCGGAGCCGGTGGCTCGCGGCGCTGGCGGCGATCGCCGGGGTCGTACTCGCGGCACCGGCGGCCGGCCTTCTGGAACGGGCCGCCTGGAGCTGGTCCGGTCATCCAGGGGCCCTGCAAAACTGGCAGGAAACCCGCCTTCAACGTCTGGAACTGAGCGGGGGACCGCCGTTGGCCGTCTACGCGGACGGCACACTTCTCTCCTCCTACCCCGATCCCTATGTGGTCCTGCCGAGGGCCCACCTGACGATGCTTCTCCACGAGGATCCCCGGCGCGTGTACGCCGTTGGATGCGTCGCTGATGGATCGGTCGAGGCGATGGCTCATCACCCCGTCGCTCGCCTCGTGGTCGTCGAGGAAGACCCGTTGCTCCTGCGTCGCCTTCCGGGTTGGTACGGACCGGAGATGGCCGCCGCCCTCGCGGGACCGCGGACCCTCGCCCTCGCCGGCGACCCGACGCGGGCGATCTCGAACGGCGGGCCATGGGACCTGGTGATCCTCCGCGACGGCGACCCCACCAATATCCGCCTCAACCGGACGCGGACCCTCGATTTCTTCCGTCGCTGCCGCGCGAACATGAGTGACGACGGGGTCCTGGTTCTTCGAATCGGCGTGACCGACACCTACCTCGGCGGCGCCGGCGGCCGACTGGTCTCCGTTCTGGCGGCTACGGTCCGTGAGGTGTTTCCCGTGCTCGAGGTGATTCCCGGCGAGGAGATCCTGCTCATTGCCGGCGGCGAACACGCCGCGATCGATCTCGATCCCAATACTCTCGCCCACCGCCTGAAAACCCGCGAGATCGACGGATCGGAGATGATTCCGGAGATGATCCCGCTGCTCATCGATCGCGAACGGGCCGGCGCCCTCAGAAAATCACTCGACCCGGCGGCGCCCGTCAATACCATCGATCATCCGCGGGCGGTCCTTCTGGCCGGCGGATTGCACGAGGCGCGGGTCATGCCCTCCCTGCTGCGCCTCGTGCTGGCCCTCGAGCATCGCAGCGCAAAGCCGCTGGCGGCGGCTTTCGGCATCGTCGTGCTCGCAGTACTCGCAACGGCCCTCCGACGACGACCGCCCGCGGCAACAACAGCGGCCGTCGTCGGGTTTGCTTCGATGGGCTGGTGGCTGCTCCTCATCGCCACCTGGCAGGCGACCCGAGGTTCGGTTTACTCGGAGGTCGGCGCTCTCACCGCGGGTTTCATGGCCGGTATCGCCGGTGGGGCTGGAATCGCTTGCCGGTGGCCGGATCCCGCGCGTCGTCTACCGGTGGTGCTTGCAATGGGCGCGGCGCTGTCGGCACTGATCGCGACCGGGATCGCGATCGAAGTCCCGTTGGCCGTGGTGCCCATGCTCTTGGTTTCGGCTGGCGTATTGACCGGGGCCGCGTTTCCCGGTCTGGCCTCCCTCTCCGGCGACGCCAACCGCCGCGGTGCCGGCATCGCCTTTGCAGCCGACGAGGTCGGCGCGGCGATCGGCGCGGTCGTGGTCGGTATCATCGCCATTCCGTGGGCGGGGCTGACGTCCACATCTTTGGGTCTCGGCGTCCTCATCCTCGCCGCCATTCCCGCGGTGCTCATGACCGCTCGCCACGAGGAGGCACGACATTGAGTGCAGAGAACTGGAAGGTCTTCAACCCCTCGGGCCGACGGCGGGTGGTGGTCACAAAGGAGCTGCCTGGAAAACGTTGGCTGGAGATCCTTGCCCGCGCGGACGCGAGGGTCGAGTATGGAACCGAGACCCGGATTCTCGGCGGCGACGACATCGTCTCTGCCATCGGCGAGCGTTGCGACGGAGTCATTGGACAGCTGACCGAGACCTGGCATGACGCTTTGTTCTCGACCCTGCACCGCGCGGGAGGATCGGTCTACAGCAACTACGCCGTGGGCTACGACAACGTAGACGTCGACGCCGCGACGAGCCGAGGGATTCCGGTCGGAAACACGCCCGGCGTGCTCACCGAGGCCACTGCTGAAATGGCCGTTGCACTCAGTCTTGCCGCCGCCAGGAGAATCCCGGAGGCCGACGTCTACATGCGCGGCGGACGTTACGAGGGCTGGCTGCCAACGCTTTTCCTGGGAGAGATGCTCGCCGGCAAGACGGTCGGCGTGATCGGCGCAGGGCGCATCGGGGCCGCGTACGCGAAGACCATGGTCGAAGGCTTCAAGATGGACCTCATCTATTTCGACATTCACCAAAACCGGGAACTCGAAACCCACATTCGCGCATACTCGGATTTCCTGATCACTCAGGGCCTGGCGCCAGTCAAGGTGACCCGTGCTCCGGATGTGGAAGGGGTGCTCGAGAAGGCCGACATCGTCAGCCTCCATCCGCTGCTCGACGAAAGGTCGCATCACCTGATCAACAAAGAGCGGCTCCGCCTGATGAAGAAGAACGCGGTCCTGGTCAACACGGCCCGGGGACCCGTGATCGACGAGGCGGCCCTGGTGGCGCACTGCTCAATGATCCCGGACTTCAAGGCCGGGTTGGACGTTTTCGAGGACGAGCCGAAGATGAAGCCGGGCCTGAATCGATTGGCAAACGTGGTGGTCGTCCCCCACATCGCATCGGCCACACAATGGAGCCGCGAGGCGATGGCCACGCTTGCGGCGTCAAACATGGCGGCCATTCTGCGGGGCTGGCCCGTCTCGACGGATCCGGGCAGGCTTCCGGAGTTCCTCGGGAGCAACCCGCCCGAGGCCGCGCCGAGCATCGTCAACGCAAGGCAGCTCGGGCTACCAACGCTCTGACCCGTAGCTGCTCGCTCGTTAGTTTTGAGTTTTGAGTTTTGAGTTTTGAGTTTTGAGTTTTGAGTTTTGAGTTCCCATCCACCCTCCCATGGGATTTCCAGGGTGGGCGGGGGCCAACTCAAAACTAAAAACTCATAACTGCGAAAACCGCGATCCAGGTTACGAGCAGGAAGTGCCAGTACAGGGCGACGAGGTGGATGCCCTCGCTACTGTCGGCGGTGTAAGCGCCGCGGCGGGCGCGGAGGGTGACCAGGACCAGGGGCACGAGGCCGAAGATCACGTGCGCCGCGTGGAGAAAGGTCAGGACGTAGAAACCCCACACGAAGAGGCTCTGCGCCGGCAGCGTTTCGCCCGCCGCCATCCTCATCCAGTTCGAGACCTGGGCGCCGAGAAAGGCGAGCGACAGCAGTACCGAGACCGAGAGCCAGCGAACGAGAGACGCTTCGCGACCGGCGCGGACCGCGCGTTCGGCGAGTACCAGCGAGAGGCTGAGCACCACCAGGAGCATGGTGCTGACCCACAGCCCGCCCGGCAAAGAGGGCGAGCCCGGTGGCGGCCACACGGGTGCGCGCATCCGAACCACCAGGAAGCCGACCAGGCAGGCGGTAAAGAGCACGCCGAGGGAGGCAAGCAGCAGCCACATCCCCATACGGCCGACGGACGATCCCGGCCGGCCGCCGCCGACCGAATCAGCCGACCGCGTTGGAATCCGCTCAGTGCGGTACGTATCCCCTGCAGCTCGGTCGCTCATGAGAGTGCGATCAGCCACCAATGCCCGGCGAGTAGCCGGGAATGAGCTGTGGCTGGTAGTGGGCGGTGTCCATGAGGGCGAAGCCGATGAACAGGAAAAGGAAGAAAAAGGCGCTCAAGAACACGAAGGAGTTGAACGGCTTGTCCCAGCGCAAGTGCATGTAGTAAAGGCCGACGAGCAGCGCCTTGGCGGTGGCGATCGCGAGGCCAACCCAGATATTGAGGGCACCGAGATCGATGTTGGAGGCCGAAACCGTCAACCAGGTGCCAAACATGAGGCCGATCCAGACAATCACCAGCAGCTTGACCGAGGCGACGTGGACCGCAGTTGAATCGTGCTCACTCATAGCGTCTCCTAATCGATCAGGTACAGGAGCAGGAAGAGGTAGATCCAGATCAGATCCACCAGGTGCCAGTAGAGCGCGACCATGTCGACGCGCGTGAAATGGCCAGAATCGAAATCACCCCGGCGGGCACATACCAAGAGCCAGATGAAGGCGCCGATCCCGCCGATCACGTGAATTCCGTGGAGGCCGGTCATCAGGAAATAGATCGAAAAGTAGATCTGGGCGTTGGCCGGCTCCACCTCGATCGCCGGTTCGTCCGCAGCTCCATCGTCCGGCGCGGCGAGGCCGACCGGCCCCTCGGCCGCGGGAGCGATGGCCGAGCGGTCGGGGTCGGCCGGAGGAGCGGCCTGAGAATCCTCGGTCACCGCGACGGTGAACCCCTCAGGCTCCTCAAGTACGGCATCGCCCACGCGCTGCGCCTCCGAAACCACTTCGACGGTTTCTTCGGCTCCGTCCTCGTGAACGCTCTCATCGGTATTGATCTCGGTGATTTCCTCATCGTGTTCCAGGTGCGGGTTATAGCTGCCCGCCCACAGCAATCCGTGCTTCCACTTGGCGTTGTACTCGACCCCCTTGACGCCCAGGAAGCCGAAGGCGAAAACCGTGGTGACGACGATCATCAGCTTGAGCATCCCGATCTGCTTCAGCTGCGCCGCACGCACCGCCCAGGCTGCGGTCAGCGAGCTGCAGATCAGGATGACCGTGTTGAGGGCGCCAAGGTTTTTGTCGAGAAAGTGGTGGCCGAAGACGAAGACCTCGGGATGGTTGGCGCGGTACACCGAGTAGGCGACGAAGAGACCACCGAAGAAAAGGATCTCGGTGGAGAGAAAGATCCACATACCGAGCTTCGCCGACTGGTACTGCTGGTCGGCGTTTTCGAAGTGGTGGTCGACGGCGAGGCCGTCGCTGGAGACCTGCGCGTGATCGGCCATCAGCTCGTCCCTTCCGAGCTTGCCAGCACCGCGCGGGGATCCTTCCGCACATAGCCCTGGATCTCGGGATCCCAGCGCAAGGCATCCAGGTCGTAGGGGTCGCCGGCCCGCATGTCCTCTTTGAAGTTGTAGTACGGCGGCGGCGAGGAGGTTTCCCACTCCAGGGTCGCCCCACCCCACGGGTTCGCCGGCGCCCTCTCACCCGCAACCAGCGAGTGGAGGAGGTATCCCGCCATGACGAAGAAGCCGAGGGCGAGGATGAACGAGCCGACCGTGGACGCCTGGTGGTAGGCGGTGAACTGCTCCAGATAGTTGTAATAGCGCCGCGGCATGCCGTGACTGCCCATCACGAACTGGGTGAAAAAGGTCAGATTGAAACCGACGAAGATGAGCAGCGCCGACACCTGCGCCCAGCGTTCCGAATACATGCGGCCGAACATTTTGGGCCACCAATAGTGAATGCCGCCGAGAAAGGCGATCACGGTGCCGCCGAACATCACGTAGTGGAAGTGGGCGACGACAAAATAGGTGTCGTGAAGGTGAATATCGGTCGACAGCGCACCGAGAAAGAGCCCGGTCAGCCCGCCGATGGCGAAGAGAAAGAGGAAGGACAGGGCATAGAGCATCGGTGCCGCGAGCCGGATCGAGCCCTTGTACATCGTCGCCAGCCAGTTGAATACCTTGACCGCCGACGGTATCGCGACCGAAAACGTGAGGGCCGAGAAGATCATGTTGGTGAGCCCCGACTGGCCGCTGGTGAACATGTGGTGGCCCCAGACCAGAAAGCTCAAGAGGGCGATGGCGATCGACGACCAGGCGATAAAGCGGTAGCCGAAGATGTGCTTGCCGGAAAACACCGAGATGAGTTCACTCATGATCGCCATGGCGGGCAGGATCATGATGTAGACCGCGGGGTGGGAGTAGAACCAGAAGAAGTGCTGGTAGAGCACAGGATCGCCGCCGAGCGCCGGATCGAAGATCCCGACCCCGAGGGTCCTTTCCGCAATCAGCAACAACAGCGTGATACCGAGCACCGGCGTCGCCAGCACCTGAATGATAGCGGTCGAGTAGATGCCCCACAAAAAGAGCGGCATCCGGAACCATGTCATCCCCTCGGGGCGCATCTTGTGGATCGTGACGATGAAATTCAGACCGGTGAAGATCGACGAAAAGCCGAGGATGAAGGCTCCGAGCGTCATCGCAGTCACGGCGGTGGAGGTGGTCGTCGAGTATGGCGTGTAGAAGGTCCATCCGGTGTCGACGGCGCCGATGATGATCGAGGCCACCGCTACCGTGGCGCCGGTCAGCCACAGCCAGAAGCTGGCAAGGTTGAGACGCGGCAACGCCACGTCCTTGGCTCCCAGCATCAGCGGCAACACGAAATTGCCCAGCGTCGCCGGGATGCCGGGAATGATGAAGAGGAAGATCATCACCGCGCCGTGAAGGGTGAACATCTTGTTGTAAGTGTCGGCGGTGATGATGGTCTGTCCAGGCGTCCACAGCTCGGTCCGCAGGACCAGGGCAAAGACGCCTCCGAGGAAAAACGACGACAGGATGGCCACCAGGTACATCACCCCGATGCGCTTGTGGTCGAGGGTGAAGAGCCAGGAAAGAACACCCTTGCCGTGCGTGAGGTAGTTGTCGTTGCTCGCGGTGAGGCCGCCGGAGACGTCTCCCACGGGGGCTGAGATCGATTCAGCCATCAGCTGCCACCCCCCTGCGAGGCCCCTTCCGGGGCCTTCAAATACTCGATTATCGCCATGATTTCTTCGTCCTTGAGCCGGCCCTGGAAGGTGGGCATGACCGGCTCGAATCCGGCAACCACCTGCGCGGCCGGCTCGAGGATCGACTCACGGATGTAGTTTTCGTCAACCGTGATTGTGGTTCCGTTTGCCAGCTTCTGGGAGTGGCCGAAGATACCGAGCAGGGTCGGTCCCGTTTTGGCCGAGCCATCCATGCTGTGGCACTGGGTGCAACCGCGCGTCTGGAAAAGTTTGCGGCCGGCGTCCACCGGGGTCATGGTCGCGAGGAAGTCGGAGGCCTGCGCGAGCCAGGTCTCGAACTCACCGGGCGGGTGGACGATGACGAGCGCCAGCATGTCCGAGTGCGAGGTGCCGCAGTACTCGGCACAGAAGAGATCGTACTCTCCCGGCACCGTCGCCTCGAACCACGCCTTCGAGTAGCGTCCGGGGACGACGTCCATCTTGATGCGAAACGCCGGAACGTAGAGGCTGTGGATGACGTCCGCCGATGACATGACGAGCCGGACCGGTCTATCCACCGGGACGTGGAGGTTTTCATCCACATAACCGTTCGGGTATGAAAAGCTCCATTTCCACTTCTGGCCCTCGACCAGGATCTCGTAGGCGTTCGCTGGGGGCGTCGCCATGTCGAGGAAGCCCTTGAATCCGAAAAAGAAAATGATCATGACAAGCACGATCGGGATCGCCGTCCACGTCAACTCGAGCGGGAGATTGTGGCTTGGTGACGCCTCGGCGGACTGGCCCTCGCGGCGTCGGTACTTGAGTACGAAGACGACCATCACGACGACGATCAAAACGAAAAAGAAGACCGATATCGCGAGAATGAAGTTGAAGAGCCAGTCGACGCTCTGCGCGACCGTCGAAATCTGGGGCGGCATCCAGAAGGAGCCGTCCTCGGGTTCGGGCAGGATCGCGGAGCGCACCAGGAGCATGCGAGCCAGATGCAGTGCCGTCATGCAACAGTTCCCTTGTCGATCGTTTTCTTCCGCCACCACTCCCGGACCCAGAACGCAGCAAGGGAGATGCCGAGTATCAGTGCAGTTGCGCCTCCACCGAGGCGCATGATGTTCATGGCTACCGGTGAATAGCGGCGGTTTGTCGGGTCGTAGTGATAGCAGTAGAGAATGAGTTGGTCAAGGGTCGTGCCGATGGTCCCCTCGGCTGCTTCGAGCAACGCGAGCTTGAGCCGTTTGGGCGGGTATTCGATCCCGTACAGGTAGCGCGCCACCCTGCCGTCCGGGGTGCAGACCATGATCACCGCCGCATGCGCGTACTCCTTGGTCGCCGGGTCATAGGAGAAGGAAAAGCCCACAGTCTCGGCCAGGCGATCGATCTCCAGCTCGCGGCCGGTCATGAAATGCCAGCCTCCGGCCGCCGCGGGGCGGTCGAGCCGCTTGAGATAGTTCTGTTTCTTCGCAGTTGCCAGTTCGGGAGTCTCGAGCGGGTTGATACTGATGGTGACGATCTCGAACTCCTCGCCCGGAGTCCACTCCATCGCCTCGAGCCCGTCGACCACCCCGTTGAGCATGAGACCGCACAACATCGGGCATCGGTAGTAGTTGAGGGTCAGAATGACCGGGCGCTCGCCGTCAAAAAAGCTGCCGAGCTCGACCCAGTTGCCATGCTCATCACGGAACTGCAACTCGAGCGGCAGTTGTGCGTCGAGGTGCTCGGTGACACCGACATCTTCCAGCACTTCCGGGACCTCTTCGACCAGCTGCGCCGCCACGGTCCCGACCACAAGCCACACGCCCGCCGCCATCGCTGCAAGAACGACTCGAATCCGTCTCAGTCTCATTCTTTCACTCGACATTGCGCCACCCCGTTCCGATCGTTCAACCTGCGAATTCCGTCCCACATTCCGGTCGCTATTGGAGCGCTGCAAAGGTAGCACAACGTGGCGTGGCCGCCATGGATGGAGAGTTCCGAATTAGGAATTAGGAATTAGGAATTGGGAATCAGGAATTCCCCCACCTGCCCGAGGAGATCCACCGCATTTTGAAAAGGGGAAAAGGAGAAAAGGCGCAGAGGCGGGTGTCTGCCGCAAACCGTTGAAACGTTTGAACGTTCTAACGTTCTAACGTATTAACGTTTCAACGGCTCAAGGCACCCACTCTCCTTTTCTCCTTTTCTCCTTTTCTCCTTTTCCCCTTTTCCCCTTTTCAGCCTTTCCTCACCCACACCTTCCACGCACCATCATCGTCGGCTCGGATATACACCTCGTGCCCCTTGCCCCTGAGCGAGTCGATGAGCGGCGCCGGTTGGAAGGGCGCGGCAACCACCAGCACCTCCCCGGTCTCCATCTCGGAAATGGCCTTCGACGCGATCGCGATCGGCGTCTGGCCGGCGTCGAGCAACGCGCCGGCGTCGATCGTCGCCTCTTGATCCACGCGCACCCAGACCGGAGCGTCGTCGTTTCCCACCGCCCGAGTCGGGACCGTCCTCCAGCACGCCGCAATCGGCTCCGAGCGCGCTCCGCAGCGCCCTCACGAGCTCCCTGGCGCTCATCCCCGCCACCCGCGCCGCCTGCTCCAGGGTAGCCACCCTGGCGACCGTACGCCGCAGGACCGGGTTCTTGAGGGCCTTGAACTGGGGTGCGATCCCGATCAGGACTTCCTCCGCCTCGGGGTAGGCATCGAGCAGATCACCGACCTTGGTCTCGGGCCCGATCACCACGGCACTCATGCCTTCACCTCTGGTGACGGAAGCTCGGCCAGCAACCGGCGCTCACCCTCGAGCGCCCTCAGCGGCGCGACATCCTGGGTAACCTCGAGGGTACCGAGAAACTCTCCCCCGTCGTCCCGCATCGCGAAGTAACGGATGTGGACAAACCGGTCCCCCATCTGAATCCAGAACTCGGCGACGTCACGTTTCCCCGAACGGAGGTCGTCGACGACCCGCTCGACGATGTGCACGCTTTTGGGGGGGTGGCAGTCCTCGACCCGCCGCCCGATGATCGCCCGGTTGCGGGCGAAGACGCGGTCGCTCCCCTCGCTGAAGTACGCCACCCTGCCGCCGGCGTCGACAAAGGTGATGTCCATCGGCAGGGTGTTCAGGAGCGAGGTCAGCTGGCGCAAGCTGAGGTGGCCCGACGGCAGGGTGATCGCATCGTCGGCCGGCAGCTCGACCGGCGTCTCCGGCAGCTGTGGCAGGACCGGGAACCAGACCCCGGCCGGCCGCACCAAACCATCGCCGAACTCGTCCCACTGGGCTCGCACCGACTCCCAGTCACGCACCGACAGGTGCTCGAGGGTCATGGGCCAGAGGATACGGTCCTCCTTGTCGGTCATTCCCGCCACCTGCTCGAGCATCGGCGTCAGCACCGTATCGGCGACCAGTTTGAGATCGATTGTTTCGAGGTCCTCGACGTTGTCGAGGACCTCGCCCGCGGCGGCGATCTTCTCGCGGATCTCGTCGTGGACCCCCCACATCACCTTGGGAGGCCCCGCGATGCCCGCCTTTTCGAGGAAGGGAAAGACGAGGTACTCCTTGCGCCGGTAGTGGACATCGACGCCGGCCAGCCCTTCGTGGGCGCTACGCCAGTCCTCGTTCGCCTCTCCAACGGCGCCGGCGGCGGCCTTGGCGATGGCCCTCCCGTAGTCCTTGACGATCTCGCGGATGCGCTGGTTTTCGAGCCTGAAGGTGTGGACCGGATGGCCCGGTGGCACCTGCGCCGGCGCGCCGTGTGGTGCAGCGCCCGCCAGTACGGCCGCGTGCACGTCGCACATCCGCTGGATCTCCTGCTGCGGCATGCCGTCCGCCATGAGGGAATTTTCCATGGCCGCGATCTCGGTCGGCCCGACCTCGGCGAGGAGGTCTCCGAACTCCTGTTTGAGCACCTCCGGGTCGGCGCCGTCGTGCAGACTCCTGATGATTCCCTTGAGGGTTTCGATGCGGTGGCGATTGTTGTCCAAGAGCTCGCTCATGTTGTCTCCCACGGAGGATCATGAGCCTCAATCGCGAAGGAGTCCTTGACTTCGATCAATGCCCGCGGAGCTCCGGGAAGGAGCGGCGGGGCCGGGTCTGCCGGATATGCCCGACCAAGGCCCGGCTTTCTCAGAGGGTCAGTCTTTGGAATCGACGACCGTGGCGCCTTTGGCGTTCCTCTTGATCGACTCGATCCCCTTCAGGCAGGCCTCCTTGGTTTTATAACCCTGGCCCTGGGCGACGACCTTGCCATTGGCCGCTTTCAGGCGGAACCCAAAATCTCCGCTCATGCCCTTGTAGACCTCGAACTTGGCTGCCATCCAGTCCTCCTCCGTCCGAAATCAAGATCACCATCCTATCAAAGACGATGTCAGTTACGGTGTTCGCGGCTCGCTGTTTACCCAGGGGGCCTTCGGCACCAAGAAACTAAAAGTCGAAAAAACGGGCCACATTGATCTCAAAGGGACAAAGCCTCAGAAGCCAATGGACCCGATCTTTTGAACTCACCCCCGTCGGGGTGAGTCCGTATTCCTAATTCCTACTTTCCGAACAGTCCGCCGAGCAGACCCGAACCCATCTTGACGATGTCGTCCATGGGATCGCCATCGCCGTCGCTGTCGAGCATTTTCGAGAATAGATCGACCGCCGAGGGCGAGACCTGTCGCGCGGCCTTCTCCTGCTGACCAAGTGCAGCCGCCAGACCGGAAGCGTCGAATCCATGCTGTCGCTTGGCCTTCCCGAGCGCACCCATGAGCAGTGGCGCAACCATGGCGAGGATCTTCCCGACCGAAGCGAGATCGACCCCGCTCGATCGGCTGATCGCCGACTCGACGTTTGTCTGACGACCACCGAGCACGTGTGCGAGTATCCCCGCCCCGTCCGCCAGGTTTCCACCACCGCCGAGGTAGCCCATGACGTCGTCGAGGACGCTCCCGTCGTGATCGCGGTCGAGAGCGCCGAGAAGGCCGGCGGCTCCTGCACTCGACGAGCTGTTGCGGGTGAGGCCCGCCAGCATGGCGGGCACCGCGCCGGCCAACACATTGGTGACGTCCGAGCTGTCGAGGCCGACCGAGCGCGCGATCTCGCTGACTCCGCCGCTACCCAGCTGTTGCATCAATGAACCGAGAATATCGGATGAATCCGTCATGGCATTCATCCCTTGAGGACGAAGGTGACCTTCATGTTGACGCGGTAGGCGCTCACCTTGCCGTCATCCACTTCCACCTTCATCTCGTTGATCCACGCGCCCTTGACCTTGTCCAGGGTCTTGTCGGCGCGTTCGATGCCCTTCTGGATGGCGTCCTCGAAGCTGGTTTTTGATGACGAGCTGATTTCGGTGACTTTTGCGACTGACATGTCAGACTCCTTTATTGTGTTTGGTTGCGCGCAACCGAGTGAATCATGAGGAAACCAGACCAGGCCGATCTCCTGTTTGAAGGAAGATACCGACGGATCGTACCACAGAACTCTTTGCTACCAGCCGCCGCTGGCGCCGCCGCCGCCAAAGCTGCCGCCACCGCCCGAAAACCCGCCGCCGGAGTAACCCCCTCCCCCGCCTCCGCCGATAAACGGGCCCCAAAAGGTGCCACCCCGCCTGCCGCCGGAGCGTTTGCTCGGCGCCTTCGGCCAGATCATGCGCAGCAGTGGAAAGCCGATCAACCAGGCGGCAACTGCTATGACTCCGACCCGCACATTGAACATCGCCGCAGGCACCGCCAGAAAAAACGGCGCGAGAAAGAGATAGAGGACCCAGCCCGCGGCACCGCGTGACGACAACGCCGCGTTGATAAACGGCAGACCGAAGATGAAGAAAAACACAAAGGTACCGAAGTCGGGCATGGTCTTCCGGGGCCGCGGCTCGGGCAGCTCGAGAGTTTCGCCGTGGACCGCGGCGGATACGGCGTCCACCGCCGCGCCAACCCCCCCATCGAAGTCGCCCTCCCTGAATCGCGGTGCCATCAAACCGTCGATGATGCGGCCGGCCTGGGCGTCGGTGAGGGCGCCCTCGAGGCCGTAACCCACCTCGATCCGCATCCGGCGGTCGTCGCGGGCGATCAGGATCAGGACCCCGTCGTCGATGCCCTTACGCCCGAGCTTCCAGGTTTCGACGACGCGGATCGAAAAGTCCTCGATCGGATCACCCTCCAGGCTCGGGATCGTCAGTATCGCCACCTGGGCGCCGGTCTGTTCTTCCAGCTCTCGCAGCCGGTTTTCAAGCTGGGCTTCGAAGCCGTCCGACAGCATGCCGGCCTGATCGTTGACTCTGCCCTCGAGGTACGGGACCTCGAGGGCGACTGCCGGAACGCTGGCGAGCACGAATGCGCACAGCGCTGCGAGCCGGCGGATCGAGGCCGGTTTCATTTCAGCGCTCCCTGATTCGGGGCGCGTTCGCGAGCTCGTCCCGGTCATCCGGCCGCAACTCGACCTCGTAGGCATCGAGCACCTCGCCGCAACGCGCGATGGTCTCCTTGAGGGCCGCGGGCGCGCGGCCGGCCTTGATGCCGATCACCAGATCCGCGACCAACCGCTCCCACTCCCCGGCCGGCACCGCCCGGTGGATGCCCTGGTCGGCGAGAATCACCGCCTCGCGTTCAAAAAGCGCCAGGAAGACCAGGATGCCGGTGCGATCCCTGGTTGCGAAGACCTCTTCCTCGAGAAAGGCCGCCTCGGCGCGGAGGTTGACCTGTCGGTCGACCACCTCATCGGGGATCAGACGGCGTCCGACGGCATCCAGACCCGTGAGTACAAACCCCAGCCCGGCCCCCGCCAGCGCCGGCAGGGTGATCCACCAGACGCCGGATCCACCCCAATGGCCGCCGATGGCGTGGACCAGACCGGCGATCAGCGCCGCACCGAGGGCGCCGAGGGTGGCCCCCCGCCACCGCACGACATCCGGGTCTACGACCCGCTCGACGATGTAGGGAACGATTTCACCACCGGTTCTGGCCTCGGCCGCCGCCGTCGCCTCGCGAATCGACACCAGATCGGCCTCGGAGAAAAGCTTCCGTATTCGCATGAACCGCCGAGCTAGAACTCCACCTGCGGAGGCTCGTCCGCGCCCGGTTTCGACTCGAAGTAGCCCTTGTCGGCAAAGCCCATGAGCTCGGCAAACAGGACCGCGGGAAACCGGCGCCGCGCGGTGTTGTAACCGCGTGCCGCCTCGTTGTAGCGGTTGCGTTCGACCGCGATCCGGTTCTCGGTGCCCTCGAGCTGGACCTGGAGGTCACGAAACGCCTGCACCGCCTTGAGGTCCGGGTAGCGCTCGACCACCACCAGCAACCGCGACAACGCCGAGCTCAGCGCGTCCTGGTTGGCCTGAAAGGTCTCCATCTGGGCCGGCGTCGGCGCGCCCTCGATGTTCATCTGCCCGATCTTTGCCCTCGCCTCGATGACGTTCTGCAAGGTCTCCTGCTCGAACTCGGCCGCGCCCTTGACCGTCGCCACCAGGTTCGGGATCAGATCGGCGCGGCGCTGGTAGACGTTTTCGACCTGGCCCCAGGCCGCGTCGACGCCCTCCTGCAGACCCACGAGATTGTTGTAGATGCCGCTGACCATGACGGCAACGACTACGATCAGCCCGACGACCGCCAGACCACAACCGATCAGTGCCTTGCTCATTTTTTCAACTCCAATTCCCTGCGGGGATTTCGGTGCGGCATATTGTACATGGCGCGGGCCGCAGAGGAGGCCGTCTGCCTCGAATCGCACGACGCGTTCGAACTTTGGCACGTCTTATCGTTGGCACGGGTGGACGTCGTTGTGAAACGGGGAGAACGTTGGCACGTTAGAACGTTGGCACGTTAGAACGTTGCCACCCTCCCCCGTCACCGGTACATCAGGTTGGGCGGGCGGAAAACGTTTCAACGTTAAACGTTCTAACGTTCTAACGTCCTGCTCCTCTGCTCCTTTTCTCCTTTTCTCCTTTTCTCCTTTTCTCGGACGGGTGGGGGGAAGGCCGCTGTACACTTGGAGCGCTGAGGGCCACATGGATAACAACAAGCTCCCTGTCGTCGACCCTTACCACGCCATCGGCCGGCGCGATCTGCTCCGGCAGTGGGGACCACCCGCCATCGCCGGCGTCGCCCTCGCCGGGCTCGGTCTCGGCTTCAGCGGCCGGCCGGGTCGCCACCAGCCGGCATCGGTGGAATCACTCCCGCGACCGAAAGATTGGCGCCTCGACCCCGAGGCGGCGGGCCGTCTGGCGATCGCCGCGGGTGGTGGCCCGGTGGCCAACCTGCGCCTCGCGCTGGCGGCGATGGGCGGCATCGAGAGCTTTGTCAAACCGGGCGAACGGGTCGCCATCAAGCCCAACTGCGCCTGGGACCGCTCACCCGAACAGGCCGCCAACACCGATCCAGAGCTGATCGGCGAGCTCGCCCGCCAGTGTCTCGCGGCCGGCGCGGTGTCTGTGATCGTGGTCGACAACTCGTGCCACGATCCCGGCCGCTCTTTCGAGCGCTCGGGCATCGCCGTCGCCGCTCGTGACGCCGGCGGATCGATCAGCCATCAGCGCAGCGCCGGCACCGTGCGTCTCGACCTCGGCGGCACGGTGCTTGGCCCATGGGAGGTGCTCGAGCCCATCGTCCGCGCCGACCGGGTCATCAACGTGCCGGTGGTCAAGCACCACTCGCTGTCACGCGCGACGCTGGGCATGAAGAACTGGTTTGGCGCCGTGGTCGGCCGCCGCTCCAACCTCCACCAGCGGATCGGCCAGGTCTGCGCCGAGCTCGGCGCGGCCTTCCGTCCGACTCTGACGGTGATCGACGCCACCAGGGTCCTCACCGGCGGCGGCCCGACGGGCGGCTCGTTGGCGCTGGTGCGGCCCGACGACACGATCGCGGTCGCGACCGACCCGGTGGCAGCCGACGCCTGGGGCGCCTCGCTCCTCGACCTCGGTCCGGAAGACCTGCCGCACATCGCCATCGCCGCGCGTCTTGGACTCGGCACCACCGACTGGAAGTCGATCTCGATCGGGACTTGAGGCAAGACCGTGAGTTTTGAGTTTTCAGTTTTGAGTTTTGAGTTGCCCCCACCCACCCACCGGCACCCACGGTTGGTTGGGTGGAAACTCAAAACTCAAAACTCAAAACTCAACACTGGTCTTTTCATGGGATCGTGTCGATGAAGCTGCCTCGCGCGCGGCACTATCGGATACTCTCCCAGGCGCTCTTCCTGCTTGCGTTCGTGGCGCTTTTCTGGGGGCTTGCCGAGCCGCGGGTGCCCGCGGCGGCGGCTTCAATCCTGCTCGCCCTCGATCCCTTGACCGCCATCGGCACGGCGCTGTCCGACTGGACCATTCCCCGCTGGACCTGGATCGGCCTCGCGGTCCTGGCCCTCACCGCGGTCCTCGGCCGTATCTTCTGCGGCTGGGTGTGTCCGCTCGGCACCCTCCAGCAAATCGTCTCCTGGATCGCCGGCCCCGAGCGCCGCAAGCGGCCCAAGATCAACCGCTACCACCGCTGGTTCTCGATCAAGTACATCGTGCTCACGGTGCTCCTGGTGTGGGCCGCGCTTGGCGCCAACCACATCGGCTGGCTCGACCCCATCCCCCTGCTCCACCGCGCCTTTGCCGGCGGCATCCGCCCACTGTGGCACGGCGGCCTTTCCCCCGGCGGCTGGGTCAGCTTTGGCCTGCTGGCCACGATTCTCCTGTTGTCGGCGATGATCCCCCGCTTCTTCTGTCGCGCAGTGTGTCCCCTGGGAGCCCTGATGGGTGTCGTCGCCCGTCTCGCCCCGTTGCGCATCCGTCGCGACCAGTCGGGTTCCTGCACCGGCTGCACGCTGTGCGTATTCGCCTGCCAGGGGGCCGACGAGCCGCTCGAGAAGCACCGCGTCAGCGAGTGCCACGTCTGCCTCAACTGTCTCGGCACCTGCTCCGAGGAGAGCCTGCACTACGGTCTGCCGTCAGCCCAAACCGCACAGCCCGTGCCGGCCCTCGATGTCGGCCGCCGCCGTTTCCTGCTCACCGTCGCCGGTTCGGCCGCCTTTGCGCCGGTGCTGCGCGCGGCCGGCAACGGCCTCGAAGGCCGCGCCCACGATGGAATCCGCCCGCCGGGCGCGCTCGACGAGGAGGCCTTCCTCGCCCGCTGCATCACCTGTGGCGCCTGCTCGGCCTCCTGTCCCACCGGGGTGATCCGCGCCGACCTCGGCAAGACCGGGGTCGAGGGGCTGTTCACGCCGATCCTCGACATGCGCCGCGGCTGGTGCGAGCCGTCGTGTATCCGCTGCGGCGAGGTCTGCCCGACCGCCGCCATCGCCACCGTCGACCCCAACGCCAAACAGGCGATCGGCGGACCGGCCGAGGTCACCATCGGCACCGCCTTTGTCGACCGCGGCCGCTGCCTGCCCTGGGGCATGGAAACGCCCTGCATCGTCTGCGAGGAGATGTGCCCCACCTCGCCCAAAGCGGTCTGGCTCGAGACCGTCGAGGTGACCCGCCGCGACGGCAAAGCCGTCATCCTGCAGCGCCCCTCCGTCACCCCCGACCTCTGCACCGGCTGCGGACTGTGCGAGAACCGCTGTCCGGTCGGCGAGCAGGCCGCGATCCGCGTTTCCGCGGTCGGCGAGAGCCGCGATCCCAGGAATCGGATGCTGCAGCGCACCAACGTTAGAACGTTAGAACGTTAGAACGTTTGAACGTTCCGCCCGGCCGTCCCGAGGACGGAGAGGAGAAAAGGGGAAAAGGGGAAAAGGGGAGCCCCCCCCCACGAAGTCGTTGGTTCTATCCGTTGCAACTTCGGGCAGGGACGGCGGCAGCGCCCGGACGGTCCAGCGCGTCACGACCCTTGAGCGCTGCCCCGGCCGCTGCCCTCTGACCCTGCCTCTGCCGTCTGTCTCTGTCCCTGTCGCTGCTGACCGAAACTTCCAACCCTCGATCTCACGCATTTCCGAACTAGGCAAATGTTTAGTGGTTGCCCTGTTGCAGCAGCTCGGGCTTTCAATCGGCAAAGGGATTGGTGACGAGGAGACCTTGGAACCGGCGGAAGTCACGATCCGCGGTATAGAGCTCCCGTACCCCGTGCTCGACGCACAACGCCGCGATGTGCGCGTCGTGAACCAGGTTACCCACCGCCTGGGCGTCGAGCACCGCACGGCGGAAGTGCTCGAGATGTGCGGGGCCCTCGCCGAGGAGGACGAGCGATGGCGAGGCGAGCAGAGACTCGAGGCCGGTGATTGCTTCCTCGAGATCGGTCGGCGGGTCGAAGACCCGCGGGTGGGTGACGACCCGCAGGAACTCGTACACGCACGGCCACGGCAACGCCCACGGCGCTTCTCCCTCGGCAAGCAGCTTCAGGATCTTCAACGCCTCGCGGTGCTGAGCCGTCTCCCGGCGCCGGGCATAAACCAGGACGTTCGTATCTAGAGCGATCACTCGCGCCCGTCCATCAGATCGAGGAGCGCCGCACGATCGTGGAGACGGACGCCGGGTCGGAGCAGGCCCTTCTCGGTGTTCCACTTCAGCCGATAGCCGCGTCGCTGCCGACCCCTGCCCAGATAGGCCCGGAGCGCCGCCTCGACCACGGCCCGCAAGGGACCGCCCTCGTCCGCCGCCCGCCTCTTCGCCTGCCGCAACAACTCATCGCTGATTTCGATCGTCGTTCTCATACATCAAAACATAATCCCTAACGCATAAAAATGCAAGGCGTTCGATGACAACCCGACCCTGACAGTCACCTCGAAAAGGAGACGCTGTGACCCTGTTATGGTTGGGGCACCTTCTTTTGGCGAAACCGGTTGAGGAGACTCGTGCGCTGGTTGAATCCCTCGAGGAGCCACAGGTCCATGCGAACGTGGAATACCGTAGCCGAGAAGCTCCTGGCGTCCGGAGCCAGGGTGAATCGAGTGCCAGGAGAAAAGGGAGTGGAGAAAATGACCTCGGAACTGAATTCCCGGATCGTGGTGACGTCGCCGGTCCCGACATCCACCGCGAGGAGCTCTGGGTTTCCCGGTCGGGTCTTGATGACATAGATCGTCGTGCCATCGGGTGACCAGACGAAGCCCTTTGGATAACCAACCCGAGCGAGGAATCGCGATTGCCCTCCATCGGGCGAGACGAGCTTGATGCCGTCCCCGGGTTCTTCGTGACAGTGATAAACAATCCACTCTCCCGTCGGCGACCAGGCTGGAATGATCGCAGGGCTCAGACAGTCGTCAACGAGTATCTGAGGCACATTGTTGGCACCTACGCGGCTCTTGACGAGCTTGTACGCGCCACCTTCGCTCCAGATAAACGACAACCACTTGCCGTCGGGCGACCAGTCGGGCGCGTACTGCGAACCCGCGGTTTCGATGAGCCTTGTGGGAGGCCCACCGATGATGGGCGAGATCCAAATCGCGGCCCGCCCGCGTTCCGGCTGACGGTCGTAGGCGACCGATTCGCCATCCGGGGAGACGGTCGGGCCCCGCATGATGCTCGTCACGTCCTCCGGAAAGTCCTCCTGCGTGACGACCGGACGGTCCCAGTCCTCGGTGCTGCTGCGCACCCGGATCTCCACCTGTCCGCTCCGGTCCGTCATGTAGACGAAGCGATGCTGGCCTGGCACCCACGCGGCGGAGTGCTCGTCGCGGCTGGTAGAGAGCATGTCCCGCAATGGCGTTCCATTCAGAGGCACATCGACGATGTCGCAATCAGGCCCGCCAGAGGTGAAGACAATCTTCGAGCCGTCCGGTGAAACATCCGGCTGAGTTTCATCTGCGACCCCAGCCGTAAGCGATCTGAGAGTCTGGGCCCGGAGGTCCGCCATCACGAGCTTGTTGTCGCGATGCGGGCGTTTCTCTGACCGTCATGACGATGTGCCGGCTGTCCGGCATCCACGAAATGGCCGGCGTGCTAAGGCCAACGATGGTCCGAATGGACCTGGCGGGGCGTGCCTCGGGCCTCGGCGCCATCGGGAAACGGGAGCAGCCAAACCTCTGGGCCCTCGGTGCCTGTAATCGAGGCGAGGATCTGCGTACCGTTGGGTGAGAAACGCAGGTAAACCGGGACGAGCTTGCCATGGACCTCGAACGGTGAGGGCGTGTACGTCCGTGGCTTCGCCGTGGGCGGAGAGGCAAGCCAGACGCTGCCGATTGTCCCGTCGTCCGTTATCGTCAACCGCCAGGTGGCCAGGGTGCGGCCGTCCGGCGACAGAGCCGCTGCATTCACGGGTCCCTCCTGAGCCAGCTCTGGCTCGCCGCCCGCACGCCCGACGGACCAGACCCCGGAGTCGGATCGAAACCATACGCGGCCCCCATCCGGCGACCAGAACGGCTCCCATGCTCCGCCGGGTAGATCGGTGATTTGGACCGGTGAGTCGGCATCGAGGCCGCGGACGACAACTTGCGCCCGGCCATCCACCGTCTTTGTGTATGCGATGCTCCGGCCATCGGGGGACCACGCCGCCCGATATTCGTTCTCAGCGTCGGTGGCGAAGGGCGTGAAACGGTAGCTGCCGAGATCGACACGGGGAGGTTGCATCCAGAGCAGAACGGCCAGCAACACCGACAGGGTGGCCAGGATGGCCGCGATAACGGGCCACCTTCGCGGCGATGTGACGGGCTCGGCAGCGAGCGGTGCGACGGGTGCCGTGCTGCCCGACATCGATTCCAATGCAAAAGCCAGGTCCCGTGCCGACTGGTAGCGGCGTGTCCGGTTTCTTCTCCAGACAGTGGCTGACCGTATTGGCGAGCTCCGGTGGTACCTTCGCGCCCAACTCGGCAAACGACGGTGGCTCCTCCCGGAGGATGGCGGTCATGATCTCGGCGGTGGTTTCCCGCTTGAATGCTCGTACTCCGGTGAGCATTTCGTAGAGCACACAACCGAGGGCAAAGATGTCGGAACGATGGTCGGCCGGCTCGCCTCGCACCTGCTCAGGCGCCATGTACCCGACCGTCCCCATCACCGAGCCCTTGCGAGTCAGAGGCGCCTCGAGTGAACCTGTCTCAGCCTCGCTGGCCACCACCCCGGGGGTGGCGGCGAGGCCGAAGTCGAGGATTTTCACCCGCCCGTCCGAGCACAGAAAGATGTTGGACGGTTTGATGTCCCGGTGGACCACTCCCCTGCCGTGGGCCGCACCGAGACCATCCGCCACCGCTGCACCAATCTCCCGTACCTGCCTCCAGGGCAGCGGACCGCGTGATTTCTGCAGGTGCTCCTGCAAGGTCTCGCCCTCGAGGAGCTCGGTCACCGCAAAGCTGACGTTTGCCTCGGTGTCGAAGTCGAAGATCTCGAGGATGTTGGGATGCGACAGGGCGGCCACGGCCTTCGCCTCGCGTTCGAAGCGGGCGAGACGGTCCCGGTCCTGCGCGACGTTCTCCGGCAGCACCTTGACCGCCACATCGCGATCGAGCCGCTCGTCGTGCGCGCGGTAGACGACTCCCATCCCGCCCGCGCCGATCTGCTCGACGATGCGGTAGTGGCTAAGGGTGCTACCGATCAGGTTTCGCATTGTCCGGGTTCCTGGCGCGCCCATGGTATCGCAGCTCTGTTTCCACAGCCGATAAGTTCGGTTTTCGGAAGACGGAAACCTGAAACGTCTCGTCCCGAGCCAACTCTGAGAGTTTCGAAAGATACTCGGATTTGTGGATTTTCCCCCCTCCCCTCGGAAAGCCGCAGCACATCGTGCGCGGGTTTCCGAGGGTGGGTGGGCGGGCTCGCGCACCGAGACGGGATCAGGGGACCGGGTTCTGGGTGCGTTGCCACCACACGACTCGCGGAGCGCCATGGAGACTCACCTGGGCGGTGATGACCGACTGCCAGCCGTCGCGGACACCGACGGCAATCACCTCCGCCTCCCACTCGCCGAGCGGCCGCACAGAGCTCGTCAATCGAGCCGCCCGGAACGGAACGTTCGGAGATGCCGCCAAACGCCGCACCGCGGTCGGCGAGCTCGGCCAGGGTCTCGGCCATCGCGGCGTCCGACAGAGCAACCAGACGCACCGAGCGTTCCCCGATCACGACCCCGGCGCCGCGCGACTGGATCTGGGAGGCGACGGCGGCGATGGTGATCGCCACCAGCGTCAGCGTGGCGAGGGCGAAAACCAGGGCGACGCCGCGCTCGGACGACCGCGCGTTCACCAGCGCCTCCCGCCGCCGGAGCCGCGGATGGCGAAACGGAGGCTCTCCTGCCGGTGCTCGAGCGTGGAGACGGCGTCGCGCGCCGTCTGTTGTTCGGGCTCGGGGTTGACGAGGTAGCCGATGTTGAGATCGACCACACCCGTGACCGGCGAACGCCACCACCACGAGGAGACCCCGCGGAGCAGCACCCGTTCTTCGGCCCCCCCACCGGGCCCGCCGTCGGTTGCCCGCACGAGAGCCCCATCCTCGAGCCAAATGTGAACCAGCGAGCCGTCGTTGCGCACCAGCACGAGAGGGTCTTCGACTCCACACCCACTCCTCGGTCAGGAGTCTGGAAGCCTCCTGGACATCGCGGCGCAGGCGGGCGTTGACGTGCACCAGCATCGGATTGTGCACCGAGCGGCCGGTAGCGGCGAGCAGCTTCATCGAGTGCACCACCAGGTCCGCTGCCACCAGCACCATCGTGCTCATCAGCGCGAGCACGACCAGGAGCTCGACCAGCGACGTGCCCCGGTTCCCCTTCACGGCCGCCACACCCCGGTGGTGATGGACACCACCATGTCTTCGCTGCGCACCATCGCCTGCGCCCTGACCTCGACCTCGTACAGACCGGGAATCGATCGCGGGCGCACGACCAGGTCGATTCTCACCGTGATGGCCGAAAGCGGCTGGAACTCGTCCCTGAGGTCGATAGTGCCCGAGACCAGCGGCAAGGCACCGCCGCGCACGCTTTCGAGAACGGTCTCGGCCGCCCGCACCAGGTCCGCCCGCGCCTCGAGCCGCCGGGTGGCGCTCATCTGGACATCGAGAAAGCCGGCAGCGACGATGACGGCGAGCCCGAAGATCGTGAGCGCCGCGATCGCCTCGACGAGGCTGAAGCCACGCTCGCGGTTCTTTGCCTCGCACGCCATCGGATGACACTACTTCAGTTCGTCAGGTGTTGCCATGACTCGCTCCGGGCATGCTCTTCGACGCCACCGCCAAAGGGCGGGCTACACCGCGAAGCCGAGCAGCTCCCTGAGCTTGGCCTGGGACCGTTCCTCCACCTCCACGTGCAGCGAGCCTCCGTGGGAGTCCATGGTGACCATCACCGGGAAGTGATCGACCTCGATCACCCACAGCGCCTCGGGCACGCCGAACTCCTCGAGCATGAACACCCGTTCGACGCGGGGGATTGCGCGCGCCAGCACCTGGGCGGCGCCGCCGACCGCGTGCAGGTAAACGGCACCGTGCTCGCCGAGACCGGCGAGGGTCTTCGCACCCATGCCGCCCTTGCCGATCACGCCGCGCAGGCCGTAGCGACCGATGACATCCGCCTGGTAGGGTTCCTCACGGATCGAGGTGGTCGGCCCGGCGGCCACGAAGTCATAGCTGCCATCATCGTTCTTCGACACGACAGGGCCGCAGTGGTAGATCACGGAGCCCTCCAGAAAGGGCGCCACGTCCTCGCGGAACTCCTCGATGAGCCATTTGTGGGCTGCGTCACGGCCGGTGATCATGCGGCCCGACAGCTCGACAAAGTCACCAACCTTGAGGTTGCGGATGGTCTCTTCGTCGACCGGAAGCTTCAGCTCAGCCATGTCGGCACTCCCCCCTCGTCGATGCTCACGGCAGCCTTGCGGGCGGCCCAGCACATGTACGACACGGTCACGAAGTAGCACGCCGGCAATCGGTCGAGAACTCCGACCTTGACGCCGAGCAGGGTGGTGTTGCCGCCAAACCCCATCGGGCCGATGCCGAGCTCATTGCCCTCGCGCAACAGCCGCTCCTCGAGCTCCGCCAGCTCGGCGATCGGGTTGACGTCCTCCAGAGGCCGCAGCAGCTGTCGCTTGGAATGCTCGAAGCCCGACACCCGGTCGCCGCCGACGCACACGCCGAGCACCCCCGGCGCGCACCCCTTCCCCTGTGCATCGACCACTGCGTCGAGCACCACCCGGCGTACGCCCTCGAGGTCGCGGCCCGCCTTGAGACGCCCGTCGGGCAGCTTGTACTGTGCGCCGACATTCTCGCTGCCGCCGCCTTTGAGGATCATCCGCACCTCGACCCGCGGCTCGTCCCACTCTTCGAAGTGGAGAAACGGGATGCCACGGCCCGCGCCGTCGCCGGTGTTTCCCCCGGTGAGCGTGTTGACGGCGTTCGGACGGAGGTACTTGCGGGCGGTGGCTTCGCGCACGGCGGCGTTGAAGTTGCCCGTGAGAACACGGGTGCTGACCCCGACCGGGTGATGGATCCAGACCACCGGAGTTCCGGTGTCCTGGCAGATCGGTGCCGAGCTCTCGCGAGCGAGCTCGATGTTGTTGAGGATCGTCTCGAAAGCTATCGAAGCCAGACCTCCCTCGCGCTCGGAATCCCGCCCCTTTTCGATCGCGCCGATGACCTCGCCGGGAAGCTCGGTCGAGGCTCTCCTGATCAGCTCGACAAAGGTTTCTGTATAGCTTTGAGAAACGTCCATGCAGGCACCTCCTGGGCGGCGATTATACGCCCGCTTCGAGACGCTCGGTCCAGGATGCAGGATGCAGTGTGTGAAAAGGGGAAAAGGAGAAAAGGGGAAAAGGAGACCGCGCCCACCCCTCTGCTCCTCTGCGCCTTTTCTCCTTTTCACGGAGGGGTGGGTCGGGAGGGAGCGTCAGGAGAGGATTTTCTTCTTCATGATCAGGATTTCGAGCGCGATACCTGCCTTTTGGGCCGCCGCCAGGAGCCGTTTCTGATCGTCCTTTGGCAGGCCGTAGCCGAGAATGTCACCAACCAGATACGCCACCACCCGGTTCTTGACGAGGATCGGGAAGATGCCGACATCGAGCGGCTTCGGTTCGCCAAAGATCTTTACCAGCTCGTCGTTGACCTGGCCGGCCGGAATCTGGCCGCAGAAGCTCTCAGCCCCGTTGAGCTTGGAGAGGATCGATGGCGCCTCGGCCGGGGCTATGAACGACTGCACGTCGTCGACGACCATCCCGGGCCCCTTCGCGAGCCACCCGACGATGTGGCCGGAGTGAATGGCAAGCAGATAGCAGCGCTCGAGGGCTGCCGATGCACGACGCAGGAGCAGCTCACCAACCTCGTCCCGGTGATCCACGTCGCGCAGGAGGTGATTGAAAGCCTCGTCGTCGAGAGCTCCAATGGCCGCGACAACTCCACCGTCCGGAACCGGAGCGAGACCCGGAAATGTTGCTGCTAAAGGCATCTGCTCGTGGTTTCGTGGACGCCTTGGTTGCAGCAGATCGGTAGCGCGAAGAAGCGGTGGCCTCCACAACCGCTGCCACTCGTCCTCCACATCGCGGAGAGCGGCATCGGCGGACCGCACCGAGGCGCCGTCGGACGCCTCCCTGACCTCGGACAGCGCCGTCAGGATGCCGACCTCGGTCGCCACGTAGGTCGCAATATCGAGGCCCACGTAACTGACCACCTCCTCGATCGCGGATGGGCTCCTCGGTGTCGTCATCGCCACACTCAGTTTTCCCTCCTTTTTGTCAAAGACCACAACCTGCAGGCGACGGGCGACGTTGAGGGGAATCAGGCGCCGAAGGGTGTCCGGCGCACGACGGAGGACCGCCGCTGCGACGGTCGGCACGTTGAGCTGTTCTGACAGCGCCTCGAGGAGGGCGTGTTCGTCGACGAAGCCGAACTTCAGCAGCTGGGTCCCGAGCCGGCCGCCGCTGTAATGGCATGCTTCCAGCCCGGTGTGCAGCTCGGCGATCGCAATCGCGCCCCGCTCGAGCAGAATCTCGCCCAGCCGTTTCATGGACACATCCTATCGGAATTCGCGGTGATGGTCAGGTGGATCTCCGCTCACCTAAAAAGCGAGTGGCCACGGCCGTCAGACCCTGCCGCGCAGTACCGCGGCCAGGGCCTCTCCTGCCGCACGCGCCGCCGAAACCAAATCGTCGACCACGGCATCCGGAATTGACTGGCTCGGAATATCACCGAGAAGGAAGCCCTTCGTCCGACCCTTCATCTTCATCGGGACCATCAGTACTTCGTTCGGTGGCGGCTGGCCGAGGATCTTCAGGATGCCGTCGTCGACTGGACCGCCGGGAACCGGGCCTACGAAGCGATCGTTCTCCGAGAGCTCCCAGAAGATTGACGGTATCTCGGCAAGCACCGAGAACGAGCGGACCTCGGCGGCGTCCAGGGGCAGACCCTTGCCCATCCATCCCGAGATCTTGCCGTGATGGACCGCGAAAAGACAGACGCGATCGAGCCGTTGCGCTGCAAAATGGACCAGAATCTCGCCAATCTCGCCGGCGTTGGTCGTGCTTCCGAACTGCTGCATCAACTCCCTGCTGCCGACCACGATGCCGCGCGCCTTGCCGTCCGACGAGCCCACCGGCACCAAATTGGGAAAGCTCGCCACCAGCACCATGTTGGCTGCACGCGGGCGGCTGTGCATCTTGAGCAGGACCTCGGGGTCGAGTTGTGGCTGCCAGAGGTTGTCCCAACCAAAACCGCTGTCCGCGGCCACGACGTCGGTCAGCAGGTCTTCTTCCACCGCGATGTCGGGCGCCGCCTCCTTGGCTTTGTCGAGGGCAAGCTCAATCGTGCGGTCGGTTGCAACGAACGGCTCCACGTGCAGTTGGGTGTAGTTGGCGATGCGGTCAATGGCTTTGGCGTCGGCGGGGTTGCTCATCGCCACCTGCATTCGGTCCTTGACCTTCCGAAAAGGGACAACTCGCAGGCGGCGGAGCATGGATCGCGGCATCACGCCATAATCGAGCGCACTCAGGAATTCAATCAGTGTCGGCTCGGAGATGAACGGCACGCCGTGCTGCTCGGCGAGCGCTTCGAGCAGTTTGCGTTCGTCGATATAGCCGTAGTCCACAAGATAGGTGCCCAGTCGTGCACCACCCTTGCGACAGGCGGCAAGCCCGGCGTGCAGCTGCTCAACCGAAATCGCCCCGCGCTCGACGAGCATCTCGCCCAACAGTCCCATGTCCATATTTTACAACTTTTGCACAATCTCAGCTAATTCAGGAATAATCCGCCTCCGGCGGCGATCACCTCTAGTGAGGAGGACGAGACCATGAAAACCCGCATCGAGGAGGACACCATGGGCAAAGTCGAGGTGCCCGCCAACCGCTATTGGGGCGCACAAACCGCCCGTTCCCTCGAAAATTTCAAGATCGGCGACGAGCGCATGCCGCGCGAGCTGATCCGGGCCCTCGGCGTCCTCAAGCTGGCTGCATCCCGATCCAATGCCGCACTCGGAGTCCTTCCCGAGCCGACGGCCGAGCTCATCGCGCGAGCCGCGCAGGAGGTCATCGACGGCGACCTCGACGACCACTTTCCGCTCGTGGTCTGGCAGACAGGCAGCGGGACCCAGACAAACATGAATGCCAATGAGGTCATCGCCAATCGCGCAATCGAGTTGGCCGGCGGCGTCATCGGCAGCAAGGACCCGATCCACCCGAATGACCACGTCAACCGTGGCCAGTCTTCCAACGACACCTTTCCCACGGCGATGCACATCGCGGCCGCCGAACGCATAGTCCATCACCTGCTGCCGGCGCTTGATCATCTCCGCGACTCCCTCGCCGCCAAGGCCGTGGACTTCGACTCCGTCGTCAAGATCGGGCGCACCCACCTGATGGACGCTGTACCCCTGGCCCTGGGCGACGAGTTTTCGGCCTGGGCGCATCAGATTTCCAAGGGCATCGAGCGGGTCCGGGCCGCACTTCCGGACCTTTACGAGCTCGCGCTCGGCGGCACCGCGGTCGGGACCGGGCTCAACACCCACCCGGAGTTCGCGGTTTGCGCTGCGGCCGAGATCGCCGACATCACGGGGCTGCCATTCGTGACGGCACCGAACAAATTCGAGGCTCTGTCCGCACACGATGCGGTGGTTCAGGCCAGCGGTGCCCTGAAAACGGTGGCGGTATCGCTGATCAAGATCGCCAACGACATCCGCCTCCTCGCATCCGGGCCCCGAAGCGGGCTGGCGGAGCTCATCCTTCCGGCGAATGAGCCCGGCTCATCGATCATGCCCGGAAAGGTGAACCCGACCCAGTGCGAGGCGTTGACGATGGTCGCCGCACAGGTCGTTGGCAACGATGTCGCGATCTCCTTCGGTGGCTCGGGCGGCTACCTGGAACTCAACGTCTTCAAGCCACTGATGATCTTCAACCTTCTGCAGTCGATTCGTCTGCTCGGCGACTCCTGCCGCAGTTTTGCCGACAACTGCGTGGCTGGCATCGAGCCTGACCGCGATCACATCGCGGACCACCTCGAACGCAGCCTGATGCTGGTGACGGCCCTCAATCCGAAAATCGGCTACGACAACGCCGCCAAGGTGGCGAAGAAGGCCCACGCGGATAACATCACGCTCAAGGAGGCCGCCGTCGCGCTCGGATTCCTGACCGCCGAGGAGTTCGACAGGCTGGTCCGACCGGAAGAGATGGCACGACCTTCAAATTAGGAATTAGGAATTAGGAATTCCCGCCCTCCCCTCCATTTCGGATTTCGGATTTCGAATTTCGAGTTTCCGCCCACCCTGCCGTGAAAAGGAGAAAAGGAGCGGAGGGGCAGAGGAGCAGGAGAGCGTTGGCGGTGGGGCACAGTCGGAGGGCGGTTGGTCTCCTTTTCCCCTTTTCCCCTTTTCAGAATTCAGAATTCCGAATTCTGAATTCGTTTTGTCATGACGACCGCGTCCTCGCCGTCCTGGTAGTAGCCTCGGCGCACGCCTGCCTGGTAGTAGCGGAGCGTTTCATAAAGGGCGATGGCGCCGTCGTTGGACGCCCGCACTTCGAGAGTCAGAGACTCGCCGCCGGCTTCGACCGCGTGGGCTTCGGCGATCGCCATCAGGCGCAGTGCGAGACCTTTGCGTCGGTGCGACGGCATGGTGGCGACCTTGAGCACGTGCAGATCCAGATACTGCCAGGCGCAGAAGAGGTAGGCCACCATGTGTCCGGCAGGATCAACAAGGAGTCGGTTGAAGCGTCCGTCCGCCAGGATCTCTGAGACAAAGAATTGGGCCGGCCACGGGTCCGAAAAACAGACAACCTCCGCCTCGGCCAGCGCCCGCGAGTCGCCCAGTTGGGGCGGTCGCACCGACAACCGCTCGCCCGTCTCAGCGCTCGGCAATCGGGGGTCCCTCAATGTAGAGCGCTTCCAACGGGTCGGAGGGGGTCTCCAACGCTGCGAGATGGAGGAGGGCTTCCGCCGCTCCGCGGACGGTGGTCGCTCGTTCGGCGGCGCCGAGGTCGAGTGCTTCGGCGGCCACCCAGGGCCCACGCAGGCCCAAGTCCGCAAAGGGCACGATCTCGATCTCGCTGTCAGTGCGCGGCGCAACACCATCGTCGAGCTTGAAGCGGCGGGCATAGAATTCGCCCCGGCGACCCGGTTGAGCACTCCAGACTCGGCTCGATCCGCCGCACCTCGCGGCGAGCATGAGCAACGAGTCATAGGCGAGGCAAACGGCGCTGGTGGCGGCGACCAGCCCGGCCGCGGTCGCGAGCCCGGCCCGGATTCCGGTAAAGGAGCCCGGCCCGCGGGAAACCACAATCTCGGTCACTTCATCGGGCGCGAGGCCGGCGTCCTCAACCAGAAGATCGACTGCCGCCAACACGAGGGTCGAGCGTGGCGCCACTCCAGCCAACCGCACCATGGAGACCGCACGAGAGGAGGCGGTCACCAGGGCCACTTCCAGCTGCGGCCCGCAGGTCACGAGCGCGAGACGGCCGCCGCGAACCAAGGCCCTATCGGCGACGCTCGACTGTCCGCTCACCGCGCTGTGACCTCGCGAGTCGCTTCGGCGTCCACCGGCACTAACTCGAGCTCCGCGACCGCGACAGCCTCAACCGCCTCGCGGGAAAAAGGAAAACGATCGGTTCCGATGTTGAGCCAGCTGTCGATCTGGTCGGCGTAGTGCGGCGACCACGGCCGACCGCTCTCCCCCACCGGCAGTATGAGAATGGTCTCGTCCCAGTCGCCGACCTCGGTGACGAAACGCATGGCCGGCAGTGATGTGACGGTGAAGGGCCGGTCGACGTCCCAGCAGGTAGCGTTGACTGTGACGTTGTCGCCTCCAACGGCGAACGGACCACGGCTCCAAGAGTTGGCCACCAATCGGCCGACACCGGGGGCTTGCGCCAGCGGGTGCTCGAACGCGACTTTGTGGACCGCCCCCCAAGTCGGTCCCGGTGCGGCCCGATCCATACGATCGAGAACCTGACCCACGATCTCCGCCCGGGACTGCTGACCATCCGCCCCCACGTCATCCCACCACGCCTCCTCCAGACCGCCGGCGAGGAGCCTGAGCAACCCGTCCGAACCAAGTGGATTCCAGTCGAGACGGTCGCGGCGCGCCTCATCACCAGCGACCGCCTCCCCCAGCTCGATCATGAACGTGGAGAAAAGGGCCGCGGCCGTCGAATTCGCGTCCATCCTCGCGTCCCACGACATGAGTTCCTGCGCGCTTCGCCCGCCATGATTCTCGAAATCGGTCCACAGTTGTTTGAGGATCGCGATTGCGCGTCCCGACTGCACATCACCCTGCAGCTCGGCGAAGCCATCCACGGTCCATTCCGACCGCGACGCTAGAACGCTGCGGATCCGTCGGACCCGCCAGGGAGGAGCAAAATCACCCGGGAGGCGGTCCCTTTCCGGAAAGTCCCCCTCGGCAAAGAGATCGTGGTTTGCCGTGGCGAGGATGCCGTCGCTTGGATCGAGACGCCTCAACTTCGACGACAGAGGCCGGAATCCCCTCCACGCCCATCGCGAATCGGAGCCGGGTGCGGGCAACCGGCCTCCGCCCCGCCTGCGTTCCGGCGCCCTGCCGACGACCTGGTGCAGGATGTGCCCGGAGGTATCGGCCGCCACCAGACAAAGCGACGGACTCAGGACGTCGTTCCACGCCGAGGCCACGTCCTCTACGGACGATGCCCGGTTCATCCCCAGAATTGCCGGCAGCATGCTCGGTCCGTTAAACGCCGCCCACGACAGTGCGAGCGATTCTCCCCCGCCCTCGCGGACCAAAGGACCGTTGACCGAAAGTCGGATTTTGAGCAGCACCGGTTCAGGCTGCCATCGGACAACGATATTCTCGGTGACCGTCCGCAGGTGACTCCACCGGCCGTCAATCAACTCGCGGTCCCCCGAATCGTCAAGCGTGAGAACAAAAAGATCTTGATCGTCGAGCATCGCCAGGGTCAGCCCCCAGGCCACGTGTTTGGTGTGACCGATGATGACCCCCGGCAGCCCGGCCATCGAGCCACCGGCCACATCGGTTCTCGGCCCCTGCAGATGGATGGCAAAGAAGGTGCCCGGTATCTGAACACCGAGGTGCGGATCATTGGCAAGCAACGGCCGTCCGGTGGCGCTCAGTTCCGGACCCACAACCCAACTGTTGGAGCCGACGCCTCCCATCGCCGGGGTGATCGCTTCGTGATCACGCCGGGGCTGGCGGATGCCATCACCCGGAGGGATCCAATCCCGAGCCTGATCTGACGTCCATCCCCACAGTGAGATCGCCCGCTCGCGGCCGAGACTGGCCAGCTCCACCGCCCGCTTGAGCTCCTCACCCATCGCCCAGCTCAGGTCGAGCTGCAACAGGAGGCCTATGGAGAGTGAGTCCTCGATCTGCCACGGCTCCGGATCCAGACCGAGCAACCAGATTTCGGGAGCGATCCACCGTCCGTACCGTTCGAGCGCGGCATTGACGCCGGCGGCGTATGCCTCGAGCACCGCACTCTCGTCAGCCGAAAGCTGCGCACGCTGCCGTCTCGCCGAGGCGGCGAGGCGCAGGATCCGCATCTTGCGATCGGATTCCAACCCGGACGAGCCCAAAAGCCCGGCCAGGCGGCCTGCCGCCGTTCGCCGCATCATTTCCATCTGGAAGAACCTGTCCTGCGCGTGAAGGTACCCCTGACTGAACCACACCGCTGCCTCGCTCGACGCGAAGACGTGGGGTATGCCGCGATCATCGAAAAGCACCTGCGATCGAGCGGGACAGCGAGGCGCAATCTCGGTGATCAAACCGCGTTCGGGTAATCGGCTCGAGGCCGACCGCGCTCGGAGGTGGGTGAGTCCAAGCACGGTGACGACCAGTGGCAGCACCGCCAACATCAGCACGACAAACCACCCTCTTCGGATCATCCACGCCTCCGGACGGACATTCTACCCGTGCTCGACGACGCATCATCCAAAACAAATTGTCGGATTGAGCGAAGCGCGGCCAGGAACGCTATACTTGCGCGCCGGAGTTGAAATGCACTCGATCGCGCCGCAACCACACAAGGGGGACAGGTGGGTAGAACCCTGACCGTTGAGACGAGACTCGAGAGGCTGTCTGCGGTGCTCGATGGCGCCCGCAGCATGCTCATCATTGTCCAGAACACACCCGACCCCGATGCCATCGCTGCTGCCGCCGCGCTCCGCGAGCTGGCGAACGTACGTCATGATATCTCCTGCTCGATCGGCCATTCCGGAGGTATCTGGAGGGCTGAGAATCTCGCCCTGCTGAAATACCTCGGTCTCCACACGCGCGCGCTCACCGATCTCGACCTCAGTCGATTCGACCGCCTGAGCATGGTCGACGCCCAACCGGGCGCCGGAAATGTCAGCTTTGACTCAGCGGTTCGCCTTGATGTGGTCATCGACCACCACCCGATTCGGCGTGAAACCCGTTCCGCGCGATTTACAGACATCCGCAGCCGATACGGCGCCACGTCGACAATCCTGTACGAGTACCTTCGGGCGGCAGAGATCAGCATCCCGACCCCGGTGGCCACCGCGATGGTCTACGGTATCCGATCCGACACTCAGGATCTCGGGCGCGAGAGCACCAAGGCCGACCTCGAGGCGTTTCTCGATCTCTACCCCAACGCCAACGCACGTGCGCTCGGGCGCATCGTCCAGGCGCCGCTACCCCGAAGCTATTTTTCGAAGCTCCGCACCGCACTCGACCAGGCAACCGTCTACGGTGATCGTATCGTTTCCTTCCTCGGACGACTCGAGTCGCCGGAGATGGTTGCCGAGGCGGCCGACCTGCTCCTGCGCGCCGAAGAGGTGCGTTGGACCATGTGCCTGGGTGAGATCGACGGCTGGCTCCATCTCAGTCTCCGCACCATGGACCGGGAGCGCCACGCGGGCCGCGTCGCCCGCAACCTTGGAGGCCGCAGCGGTTTCGGCGGCGGCCACCAGGCGCTTGCGGCAGCGCAGATTCCGCTTGTCAACCGAAACGGTAACGACAGGCCCGTCAGGAGGATGGTTCGCGAGGTAACGAGACGTTTTCTGCGCGCGACGGGCAATGCGGGCGAGCCGGGAGAGCCGCTCTGTAGGTAAACACCGGCCACCCAATTCGGAATTAGGAATTAGGAATTAGGAATGCCCCCACCCACCCCAATGACACCGGGGAGGGATGGGCGGGAATTGAAAATTCAGAATTCAGAATTCAAAATTCGAAATCACGACAGTGATTTCTCGTAGATCCGATAGATCTTGTACAGCTCACCGTCCATGAGTCGAACGGCCCGCTTCGTGAGCTCATTGTCTTCGAGGATCCACGAGTACTCGCACCACGCGTAACCGATTTCGAGACTCTTTTCGAGCCCCTCACCAACCAGAATGCCCTCGATACCGCGTTTTCTGTGCTCGGGCTTGACTCCGAGGGTGAAGAGGCGGAGGCCCTCCATTGTCTCGGGCTTGCTCGTCATCACGTGCTTGAGGGTCTTGAACGGGTGGCGCCACGGTGAGCCGTCGAGGTCCGCGAGCACCGGGTTCCAGTCGGGCACGGTGAGCAGAAACCCCACCGGCTCGTCATCGTAGAGAGCGAATCGCAGGAGGTCGGGGTGAACGAGTGGTTTGAGCTCCTTGGCCAACCAATTGATCTCCGCATCGGACATCGGCACGAAGCCCCAGTTCTTCTCCCAGGCCGCGTTGTAGATGTCCTGCACCAGCCTGACCTCGCCGTCGAATTCCGCGAGGTTGGCGCCGCGAGTGGTGAGGCCGGGATTGCGTTCGCGGGTTCGTTCTGCGAGGCGTTGCAGGCGGCGCAGGCTGGCGCCGTGGACCGGCGAGATGTAGGCGTAGAGGTCTTTTGCCTTTCGGTAGCCCGCACCCTCGATGAGCCGCGGATACGAGGGTGGGTTGTAGGTCATCATCAGCGCCGGTGGACGGGCGAAGCCATCGATCAGCAACCCGCACTCGTAATTCGTCGACGGATTCATCGGCCCGCGAACAACAGTCGCACCGCGTTCGGCGGCCCAGTTCTCGACCGCGTTCAACAGCCCGCGCGCTACATCGGGCCGATCGATGGTTTCAAAAAAACCGAAAAAGACGACCTTCTCCTCATGAATCTTGTTGTTGACGTGATTGAGGATGGCGGCAACCCGACCAACCACATCGCGACCCTCCCATGCGGCAAAAAGCTCGATCTCCGCACCGCGCCCTTTGTCGTAGAAGGGATGTTTCTCCTCGTCGAGCAGCGCTCGGACCGACGCCTTCAGCGGCGGTACCCAGTTGGGATCGCCGCGATAGATCTTCCACGGCAGATCGATGAAGCGGGCTCGATCAGAGCGCCCGCGCGCCGCACTCACGTTCACTGGATCACTCCCAGTTCCCGACCGACCTTGCGGATCGCTGCCAGAGCGCGGTCGAGGTGCTCACGGGTGTGGGTGGCCATGTAGGACGTCCGGATCATCGCCTTTCCTTCAGGGACCGCCGGCGACACCACAGAATTGACGAACACCCCTTCCTCTTGAAGTCGAATGGTCATCGTGAAGGCGGCATAATTGTCGCCCACAATCAGGGGGATGACCGGCGATTCCGATTCGCCGGTGTCAAAGCCCATGGTCTTGAACTCACGCTGCATGTACCAGGTGTTCTCCCAAAGCTGGTGCCGGCGCTCCGGCTCTCGTTCGATGACCTCCAGCGCCTTGATCACCGACGCTACGGACGCCGGTGGCGGCGCGGCCGAAAAGATCAGCGACCGCGCCTTGTGTTTGACGAACTCGATGATCTCTCGGTCGCCGACCACGAATCCACCAACGGTGGCGAGCGATTTGGAAAAGGTCCCCATGACCAGATCGGTCTCGTTCTCGACGCCGAAGTGCTCGGCCGTGCCACGCCCGTGATCACCCATGACTCCTATGCCATGGGCGTCGTCAACCATCAACCGTGCCTCGAACTTCTTCTTGAGCTCGACGATGCGCGGCAGGTCGGCGAGGTCGCCCTCCATGGAGAACACCCCGTCGACGATGATCATCTTCGAGCCGTTCTCCTCAACGCTGCGCAACCGCTCCTCGAGGGCCTCCATGTCGTTGTGCCGGTACTTGAGCACCCTCCCGAAAGAGAGGCGGGCGCCGTCGAGAATGCACGCGTGGTCCAGATTGTCGAGAATCGCGACGTCTCTACGGTCGAGGAGACTCGAGATCACACCGAGATTGACCTGAAACCCGGTCGAGAAGGTGATCGCCGACTCGCGCTGCATGAACTGGGCGAGCTTTTCCTCGAGCTCGACGTGAATCTCGAGCGTGCCGTTGAGGAACCGGGAACCGGCAGTGCCGGTGCCGTATTTGTCCAGGGCCACGGCTGCGGCCTGCTTGATCTCCGGGTGATTGGTCAGACCGAGGTAGTTGTTCGAGCCGAGCATGATCACCCGCTGCCCATTCATGGTCACCAACGGGTCCTGGCCGGAGGAAATCACCCGGAAATACGGGTAGACGCCCCTGTCGCGGATTGCTTGCGCTTCCTTGAAATCGAAACACTTCTGAAAGACGTCCACATTGACTCCGTCGAACGCCCCGAGTCCGGGGCGTTGATGACCGGTCAGACCGATCTCCACCTAGCGCGGCAATAATAGCAGGAGCCACCAAAATCAATTCAGCCAGCCGCGCTCTCGGTACCAGGACCACGTCGTGGCAGCGCCTTCCCCAAAGGACGCCCCGGGACCGAGACCGAGAGACTCCAGGGAATCAGCGGTGCGCGAGGACCAGTGCCTCGCCAGCAGCTCTCGACTCTTGTCTCCCGTGAGTGCCAGACGCCGCCAGCCGAGGCGATGGAGAACTGAACCGATGGCTCCGGCGCCTGAGATCAGCGCAGGCGGCACCTTCACGACACGCGCCGTGACACCGCCGGCACGACCGAGCGCCTCGACAAGCCGCTCGAGCAGCAGCGGTTCCGGCTCACCGATGTGGAAGATCCTGCCGGGTTTGCAAACCGCAGCGGCGAGCACCGCTCGCACGACGTCTCCGACCCAGGCAACCGTCAACCAGCGCTCGCCGCCGGGAATGGCGATGATCCCCCGGGCTGCCATGCGGAAGAACTCAAAGACGTCGGTGTCCCGTGGACCATAGACCGCCGGCGGGCGGACGATCGTCCAGTCTCCGCCGATGGTGGCATCCTGAAGCTCTCGTTCCGCAGCGAGCTTCGAGCGCCCGTACCACGAGACCGGCGCCGGCACGACCTCCGGCCCTACCCCGCCAGGTTCGGCTGAGGGCCCGGCGGCGGCCAGCGACGAAACGTGGACGAGTCGGATCGGCGCCGCAACCTCGCGGATGGCTTGTATCAGATTTGCTGTCCCCAGCCGGTTCCCGGAGTCGAAATCGCGCTCGCATCCGGCTCGCAGCACCCCCGCGAGGTGAAAGACCGTGCCGGCGCCGTCCACCAGTTGGCGAAGGGCGGCTGGATCCTGGAGTGAACCCGCGACCCGCCTCACCGGCGCCCCTCCGATCCACCGAGGTGCCGCCGGATCGCGCGCCAGGACCCGCGGCTCGAGACCTGCCGCGCACAGCGTGTCCACCAGGTGCGAGCCGACAAAACCGGTGCCACCGGTGATGGCGATGGGCTTTGGAATGGCCTCGAGCCAGGCGCTCACATCATCGGGCGAGACCAGGGGGTTGGAAAAGGAGTAGTCCGGCATTGGCGAGGACGCATTGTATCTGGAAGCAGGGTTCAGTTTTTAGTTTTGAGTTTTTAGTTTTGAGGTTTGAGTTCCGCCCACCCTCCCAAGACTTCGAGCGACGGGAGGGCGCGTGAAATCTAAAAACTCAAAACTCAACACTCAAAACTACTGCTCTTGCCGGGCGGGTGGAGAATTCCTAATTCCGAATTCCTCATTCCTCATTCGATGCCGACGTATTCGCCCCAGGAGGTGGAGGTTTCCCAGACCCGCACTCGTTCGAGTTCGAGACCATCTGGGATGTCATAGATCGCGCCGCTTGGCGTCCGTACGGTGCCGTCGCCGGCGAGTCTCTCGGCGATCTGTTCGAAAATCCACCGCGCCACGACCTCGGTCGTCGGGTCGCAGTCATCGAAGAGCAGGACCCGGTCGCCGATCGCCGCAAGTCCTTCGAGCTGCGGATCCGATGAATTGAGGGCCATGGCGTGGTCGAGACGATCGACAACGTCTACAACCATCATCTTGAGCGCCTTGTAATCGCACACCATATCGTGACCGTCGAGCTCACGGCCTCGGGCCACGACCTCGATCCGCAGGCTGTGGCCGTGCGGGAACCGGCACTTCTCGGGGTGCTTGCTGAGGCGGTGCCCGTACTCGACCTCAAAAGTCTTGGCGATCCTGAAAAAACCCATTCATACTCCCCGGCCGCCTCCGAAAAGGTCCAGATGCAGTCGGGGAGTGTAACGAAAACCGTGCTCGAGGCACAAGGCGGCCACCTCCGAAGCCCTTTCAGCCACCTCCGCCGCGGACCGACCCTGGGCCATGAGGAGGACCCTGGCGGGGTCGACCCGGCCGAGCCGGCCGAGCATGTCGTGGATTTCCGGCAGATCAGCGGCGCCCTCGATCACGAACTTGAGTTGGTGCTCCGGGAAGCGCTCCAGCAGCCGAACGGTCGGCGAAACATCGGAACGCAGCACCTGGTGTCGACCGAGCTGAGCACCCGGCGGATCGGAGTTGGCGGTCTTTGGCGACAACGACAGAAGATCACAGTGAAACGGCGGATCGACGGTGCCTGCCGACTCCACCGTCAGGTGCAATCCGGCCGCCGACAGGGCCTCGGTCAAGGCGCCGATCTCGCGTTGGAGCAACGGCTCGCCCCCGGTCACCACCACGTGGCGCATGCCGGATCTCAAGGTCTCCTCGATCAGCCCCGCGATTGGACGGCGCTCACCTTCCGGCCGCCACGAGGTGTACGGGGTATCGCACCACCGGCACCGCAGATTGCATCCCGAGGTCCGTATGAAAAACGACGGCAACCCGGCAAGCATCCCCTCACCCTGGAGGCTGCAAAAAGTCTCGGAGATGAACATACGCCGTCACAGTAGCATTCTTGCGGAGGTCACCGATTTCGAATTTCGAATTTCGAATTTCGGATTTCCGACCCACCGACCCCGTTTTCAGCACCGCCGAGAAACGGGGGTGGTTTCGCAATAGCCAATCTTCCAAGATTTGTCAGTCGCGTGTCACTGATATTCGTCATTTCATGCCAGTCAGCGACTGGTGATTTCTCAATTTGTTGAGAATAAATTGTTTCTGGTCCGGTCGCCGTCGGATGAAAAATTCGAAATTCCGAAATCCGAAATCCGAAATCCGAAATAACAAGGCGTCAGCCCTCGGCTGACAACTCGCCGGCGTGGAGGTGGTGCCAGACGTGTCTGCCTATCCGCGGCCCCAGAGCCTTCTGCAGTTCTCCGACGGTGGCATTTTGAACGCCACGGACCGAGCCGAAGCGGTTGAGGAGGGCCCGGGTTCGGCCCGGACCGATGCCCGGAACCGCCAGAAGCTGTGACGACAGCGTCTTTTTCGTGCGGCGCGCACGGTGGCGGCTGACGGCAAAGCGGTGGGCCTCGTCACGGGTTTCGCGCAGCACCAAATGGGCCGGGTCGGATGGGTCGAGGCGGATTGGTTCCGATGCCGACGGCAGCCATACCAGCTCCTCGCGCTTGGCCAACGCGGCCAGCGGGAGGTCGAGCTCGAGCGCATCGAGCGCGGCCATGGCGGAGTTCAATTGACCGACACCGCCATCAATCAGCACCAGATCCGGGAGCGGCCGCTCCTCGTCCTTCAGTCGGCGGTATCGGCGGCCCACCGCCTCCTCGATGGCGGCAAAGTCGTCGACCCCCTCCACCTCACGGATGTGAAAGCTACGATACTGGCGTTTGTTCATCCTGCCGTCCTGCCAGACCACGCACGACGCCGTGGTCTCCTTGCCGCTGGAATGCGAGATGTCAAAACACTCGATGTGCCGAACCGGTCCGGGTAACCCCAGTGCCTCGCCGAGGCGCCGCGCCAGGTGCTGGGCCCGCGAGCGCGGAGCACGGAAGCGAAGCTCGAAGGCGGCGCGGGCGTTGTCGACTGCCAATTGCACGCGGCGTGCCCGGGCGCCACGCCGCGGCGTCGAGACCTCCACCGCAAGACCGCGAACGTGGCGGAGATAGGCGCGGAGCATTTCGCCGTCCTCCATCTCGAGCTCCTGGGCGGTTTCGATGCGGCGCGGCACCGACGGATTGGCATCGTAGTACTGCGACATAAAACTGACGAGAAGCTCAGATACCGCGACCTCTCCGACGCCCTCGAAATGAAACTCCCTCTTGTCGATGAGCCGCCCGGCGCGATACGGCAATACGCAGACGGTGGCGTGCTCACCGTCCGTCCACACTCCGAATACGTCGGCATCGCCCCGCCCCGGTCGCTCCACGTCCTGACGCTCGCCGAGCCGTTTTACGATCGAGATCAAGTCGCGATGGCGGGCGGCGAGCTCGAAATCCTCGCGTTCCGACGCCGCCCACATGCTGCGCTCGAGCCGCGGCAGAAGCTGTCGGTGACGGCCCTCGAGGAAGAGGCGGAGCTCGTCAACCGATTCGGCGTAGGCCTTCGATGTCGTGAGGCCGTCGACGCACGGTCCGAGGCACGCACGCATGTGGTAGTAGAGACAGGGTCTCGGCAGCCGCCCGTCGATCTCGATCTGGCAGGTGCGCACCTGAAAGTGGGTCCGCGCGAGATCCATCAGCTTGCGCGCCATGTGTTGACCCATGAACGGACCGAAATAGGCGTGACCGTCGTCCTGCACACGGCGAGTCAGCTCCACCCGCGGCCACGCCTCCCCGGTGGTCAGCTTCAGGTACGGATAGGTCTTGTCGTCTCGAAGAAGCACGTTGAAGCGCGGTCTCAGCCTCTTGATGAGGGTGTTTTCGAGGATGAAAGCCTCGGCTTCGCTGGCGGTGACGGTGAAATCGAGCCGGCGCGCGGTGGCGAGCATCGTGAGCGTCCGCTCCGCGAGGTCGATTCTCCCGAAGTACGAGAGCACCCGGCGCCGGAGGTCCCTCGCCTTGCCGACGTAGAGGTCCTTCCCGTTCCGGTCCTGGAAGCGGTACACCCCGGGCTTTTCAGGCGCCTCTCGTGCGCGCTCCAGGAGGGGGTGCGGCTTGGTCATCGGATCATCCTACTTCACCAATCGTTGGAACGTTGAAACGTTGGAACGTTGAAACGTTAGAACGTTCAGCTCATCGGGGATTGCGTGAGATCGCGGTTTGGAAGGTCCGGTCAGCAGGGGCAGCGACATGGACAGATGGCAGAGGCAGGGTCAGAGGGCAGCGGGCCGGGGCAGCGACCGGGGCAGTTTTCCGCGCCGATCCGTCCGGGGCGCTGCCGCTGTCGCCTGACGCTGTCCCTGTTGCTGATGCTGTTCCTGCCGCTAACGCTGTACCTGCCGCTGTACCTGACCACCGTTTCAACACTTCGACAACACCCACCGCTACCGCCCGCAGGGGCTGAAGCCCCTGCCTACAGTCGCAACCACACCTCGTGTAGAGTCTGGGAAACGGGCGGGTGGAACGTTCTAACGATCCAACGTTTCTCATTTCGAAATGCCGCTATTCGTCCGGTACGAGTCCGAGTCGGACCAGCGCGCGGCGCGCGGCCTGTTGTTGCGCCTCACGCTTGCTGACGCCCTCTCCGCGCGCGACTTCTTCGCCGTCCCAGAGTATGTCGTACACCCACTTGCGCCGATGATCCGGACCTGTAGATCCAACCCTCTTGTACACGGGCAACGGTAGCCCACGTGCCTGCGCCACCTCCTGAAGCGAGGATTTCGGGTCCGCGAGCGCCAGCGTACGCTCGTCGAGATTGTCGAGGTCGTCGGCGAACTGCCGGTAGATGAAGTCGTAGGCGGCGCCCCACCCTCCGTCGAGAGCGACCGCCCCGACGACCGCCTCGAACAAATCCTCCAGCAGCGCCGAACGCTCTCGGCCGCGAGCCAGCTCCTCGCTCGGTCCCAGCAGCACCCAGCCGTCGAGCCCGAGCAGGGCTGCTCGCTCCGCCAGCCGCTCCGACCGGACGAGGTGGACTCGCTTGCGGGTCAGCGCGCCCTGGTCGTCCTCCGGAAACTCTTCGAAGAGAAGCTGAGCGACCGCATGTCCTATCACGGCGTCACCCAGAAACTCGAGACGTTGGTACGATCCCTTCTCCTGTGCCGACGCCGCCGACCCGTGGCGCAGCGCGCGCTGCAGCAGCTCTCGATCCCCGAATCGATGGCCGAGAACCTTCTCGAGCGCCTCCAGTGCGGAATCAGTGTTCGCCGTCATGCGAGCATTGTAACCGGCGACGCAATTCTCAATTCTCAATTCTCAATTCTCAATTCCCAATTTTCTCCCGGCGTCACCCAGGTGAATCGGGGTGGGCGGGGGAATTCAAAATTAAGAATTGAAAACTAAGAACTCAGGGGGCCTGAGGTTCCAGTCGGTTGACCACCGCCTCCATCCTCTCCACGATTCGGCTTCCGTGGCTCCCCGGCCAGTACACCCGGCCGCAACCGGCGCAACGGCGAAAGCGGGGGGCGGTCGCGAGCACGTGCGGCGGCGTCACCGCGGCCACCTGGTCGCGAGTGGCTTCTTCGATGAGACCGTTGCATTCGCCGCAGCGGGCGTATTCGAGGGTCGGTACCGGTCGCAGCGAGAGTCGCTCGAAGACCTCCACCAGCTGCCCCTCGAGGTCGCCGGCTCGCACCAGAGTCGTCCGTGGGCCTCCGGACGCGAGCTCGCGGTCCCGAGTCAGAAGCCACCTGCCTTCGGCGCGGGCGCGATCGGCCAGCACCTGATCCTCTGCACCGGGCTCGAGGTAAAGGGTGTCAAACCCGAAGAAACGCAGCCATCGGGCCAACGAGCCGAGCATCGCGTCGCACAGGAATTTCGGGCTGCCGCGATCGGTATCGGAGGCTGGATGGATCATGGCTGACTCAAGATTACCGTCGCTGCCGGGACAATTCCTGATTTCGACATCTGAAATGGGTGGGGAATGGCGAGAAAATGAAAAGGAGAAAAGGGGAAAAGGGGAAAAGGGGACCACCCCTCTCCTCTTCACCTCTGCGCCTTTTCTCCTTTTCGTGGTCGGGTGGGCGGGCGGGTGTAGAATGCTTGACGCGCCGCGGCGCGCCACGAGGGAAGGGCCCGGTGCCGAAGCTTCAAGGAGAGGCCCATGCCATCGATCGAGACCACCCCGGAGTTCGTGCAATCGGTATATGACACCACTCGCGACCGGCTGGCCGTGATCCGGCGTCGTCTCGACCGGCCACTCACGCTGGCCGAAAAGGTTGTGTTTGGACACCTGGCAGACCCCGAACAGGAGCTCGATCGGGGCAACGCGTACCTGCAGCTGCGACCCGACCGCGTCGCCATGCAGGACGCCACCGCGCAGATGGCCCTGCTCCAGTTCATGCTGTCGGGGAGGGATACCACGGCGGTTCCTTCGACGGTCCACTGCGACCACCTGATCCTGGCCCAATCCGGCGCCGCCGAGGACGTCGAGGCGTCCATCGAACGCAACCGCGAGGTCTACGACTTCCTGCAGTCCGTTTCGGCCCGTTACGGCATCGGCTTCTGGAGGCCGGGTTCCGGCATCATCCACCAGGTCGTGCTCGAGAACTACGCCTTTCCAGGCGGCATGATGATCGGCACCGATTCGCACACCCCGAACGCGGGCGGACTGGGGATGATCGCGGTCGGCGTCGGCGGCGCCGACGCCGTCGACGTCATGGCCGGGTTCAACTGGGAGGTCCTGCAACCGGAGATCGTCGGCGTCAAGCTCACCGGCAGCCTACAAGGCTGGACCTCACCCAAAGACGTGATTCTCAAGGTTCTCGGGATCCTCACCGTCAAGGGCGGCACCAACCGGATCATCGAGTACTTCGGCCCCGGGACGGCTTCGATTTCGGCGACCGGCAAGGGCACCATCACCAACATGGGCGCCGAGCTCGGCGCGACGACCTCGATCTTTCCTTACGACCGGCGCGCCAAAATCTATCTCGACGCCACCCAACGGGCCCGTATCGCGACCCTCGCCGAGGCCAACAAGGACCTCCTGACGGCCGATCCCGAGGTCGAGGCCGACCCGAAGAGATTTTTCGATCTCGTGATCGAGATCGATCTCGACGCCCTCGAACCGCACATCGTCGGTCCTTTCACACCCGATCTGGCACGGCCGGTGTCACAGATGGCGAAGGACGTTCGCAAACACGGCTACCCCGAAAAACTGACGGCGGGGCTGATCGGTTCATGCACGAACTCTTCCTACGAGGACCTGACGCGTGCCGCGGATGTGGCCGAACAGGCGATCGCCCACGGCGCCACGACGAAGTCCACGCTGTGGGTGACGCCAGGCTCCGAGCAGATCGAGGCCACCATCGAGCGGGACGGTCAGCTGGCCTCTTTCGAGCGGCTCGGCGGCACCGTCCTCGCCAACGCCTGCGGGCCGTGCATCGGCCAGTGGCACCGTAAGGACATCGGCGACGGCGAGGTGAACTCGATCCTCAGCTCCTTCAATCGCAACTTCGCCAAACGCAACGACGGCAACCCACAGACCAGCTCCTTCATCTCGAGCCCCGAGGTGGTGATCGCCTACGCCCTCGCCGGAACGCTGACGGTGAACCCGCTGACCGACGAGCTGACCGCCGGCGACGGCTCCACCTTCCGGCTCAACCCTCCGGCGCCGGCGCCCGAGGTGCCGAAGAACGGATTCATCTTCAAGGCCGAAGGCTACCTGGCTCCGCCCGAGGACCGATCGGCCGTCGCCATCACCGTCCGCGAGGATTCCGAGCGTCTGCAGCTGCTCGAACCGTTTCCGGCCTGGGACGGCAAGGACTACGAGCGGATGCCGGTGCTCTTGAAGGCAAAAGGCAAGTGCACGACCGACCACATCTCGCAGGCCGGCCCCTGGCTCCGCTTCCGCGGCCACCTCGACAACATCTCCGACAATTTGTTCCTGGGCGCGGTCAACGCCTTCGCGCCCGACGCCGGCTTCGGCGTCGATGTCGCCACCGGCGAGATCAAACCGCTACCCAAGCTGGCGCGCGACTACAAGCAACGCGGCGTCCGTTGGGTGGCGGTCGCCGACGAGAACTACGGCGAGGGGTCGTCGCGCGAGCACGCGGCCATGGAACCGCGCCACATGGCGGGCACCGCCGTCATCGCGCGTTCCTTTGCCCGTATCGCCGAAACCAACCTCAAGAAGCAGGGCATGCTGCCGCTCCGTTTCTCCGCCCCCGCCGACTACGACAGAATCATGGCCGATGATCGGCTGTCATTGATCGGCCTCGCCGGAATCGCTCCCGGCCAGCCGATCACCGCGATCCTCCACCACGCCGACGGGTCCGAGGATCGCATCCTCCTCGAACACTCGCTCAACGACGAGCAGGTGGAGTGGTTCAAGGCCGGATCGGCGCTGAATGTGTTGCGGACGAGGGGTTAGCCGTTAGCTGCTCAGCCTCGAGCACAGACCCACAATTCGAGATCTTTCGAATTGGAATTTCACGAGTGGAGAGAGCCTTCGAGACGGATTATTTATTGTAGGCGAGTCCTTTAGGGCGCGCGGGAAGGGCGTTGAGGTATCCGTTGGCGGGCCCTCAAGGACCCGCCTACAAACGACCGACTGGTAGTCTTGCGAGAGGCCGAGCTCATGACTCTGGGTATGTAACAGTCCAGCTGAATCCCGCCGGAATCATGAGGTGCGTCACACCCGTTGCGTTGACTCGCACTGTCGATTCTGAGAACATCGTTTGATGGCCGACGACCAGAAGAATCGCAAATCGACCCCGATTGCGGATCTCGAGTTCCTCCGCATATTCCTGCCCTACGAGCTGCGCCTCGCGCAACGACAGGCGATGGTTTCCGGTTCGAGGTCGGTCGATGGTTACCCGAGCTCGTGCCTCGGGCTCTATCTCGTGCGCCTCGAACCGATCGACGGCGACTGGTTTCCGGCGCCGGCCGAAGGCGGCTCGCAGATCGGTGATCACATCCAGGACATGCTGGCCGAGGTCGTCCGTGACTCCGACATCCCGGTCCGGATGACCGATCAGGAGCACCTCGCCATTCTCCGCGACCTCGATCCCCAACAGACCTACGCCGTGAGCCAACGATTCCTCGGTATTGCGGCGAATTCCGATCTCTTACAGGCGGCCAATTTGCGGACCCGGGTCGGTTACGTCGTGTATCCGCTCTCGAGCCAGCCCAACTACCCGACCTCGCAGTGGGAGAACATCGTCGAGCTCGCACGTAGGATGAGCCAACACGGTGAAGCCGTAGGCCGCGCCTGTGGTCACGGTCTGCTTCGGGGACCCAGCATGACGGAGACCGGGATCCCAGAGAGCGACCTCATTCCGCTCGCGATCCGCGATCCCGATGCGCTGGTCAAGGTCGGACTCCTGCAGATCCAGCGCATCCACCTCATGTCGGCCGTCTGACACAGGTATCATCTGGACATGACATTCGATCTCGGGCAGTGGCTGTCCGAATTCCCGGTTCGCGAGCACGCGCTGTACCTCGACCACGCAGCGGTCTGCCCGCTGCCGCGACCGGTTGCCGAGGCCATGCGCCGACGAATCACCGAGCAGGAGAACACGGGCCACGAGAATTACCGCGAGTGGCGGAACAACTACCTCAGCTGCCGCCATCTCGGCAGCCAGCTCATCGGCTGCGAGCCCGACGACATCTCGATCATCCGCAGCACCTCCGAAGGCCTGTCTCTGATTGCGGAAGGGCTCGACTGGCAATCCGGGGATGAGGTCCTGGTCGGAAACGAGGAGTTCGCCGCCAACGTCTCCCCCTGGCTGGCGCTTGCGCGGCGCGGCGTCAAAGTGCTTCGCTTCCCGCAGCCGGACGGCCGAGTCGATCCGCAGATCGTGGAAAAGCACATCGGCGAGCGCACGCGCCTGCTGGCGGTATCGTGGGTCGCCTTTCACACCGGATGGATCGCGCCGCTCGCGCAGCTCGGGCGCCTATGTCACGATCGCGGTATCGTGCTCGTGGTGGACGCGATCCAGGGCCTCGGAGTGCTACCCATGCAGATGAACACGCTCGGGGCGGCCGCGGTGGTCGCCGACGGTCACAAATGGCTGCTCGGGCCGGAGGGCGCCGGTCTCATGGCCACCACTCCCGAGCTTCGTGCTCGCATCCACCCGACGATCTCGGGGTGGCGAAACGTGGTCCTCGCCCCGCACGATTTCTTCCTCCTCCGCTTGGAGCACCACGCCGACGGGCGTAGATTCGAGGCCGGCGCTTCGAACGACATCGGCGTCGCCGGGCTCGCGGCAAGCCTCGACCTGATAGAAGCAGTCGACCGCGACAATATTCAGGTACGAGTCGAGACCCTCGCCCGACTGTTGACCCGGGTCCTTCTCGCCCACGGCTGGGACGTGTTTTCACCGGGCGCGGGCCACCCGATTGCGGGAATCGTGGCCGCTCGCCATCCGAGCATCAGCCCCGCAGACGCCTGCCGCCGCCTGCGTGAACGCCGGGTGATCGTCTCGGTCCGCCAGGGTTATGTGCGGTTTTCACCGCATTTCTACACCACCAAGGGCGAGCTCGAGGCACTGGACACGATATTGGAGAAGGTGGGGCTATAGGGCGTTTACACGTTAAAACGTTGGAACGTTAGAACGTTCCGCCCACCCACCCTGACGGGGCAGAGGAGAAAAGGAGAAAAGGAGAAAAGGGGAAAAGGAACCATCGCAGAATTCGGAATTCGGAATTCGGAATTCGGAATTTCCACCCACCCCCCCCGATGCGGTTGGTCCGTTCCGTTGAAACGGCGGTCAGGGACCGCGGCAGAAACTGCGGCAGCGGCTGGAGACCGCATCAGAGGCAATCCACCGTGACAGCACCCGGACGGATCGGCGCAGAGGATTTGGAGATGCCCCGGTCGCTGCTCGCTGACGCTGCTTCTGCTGTCTGTCGCTGTCCCTGTCGCGGCCCCTGCTGACCGGAGCTTCCAAACCTCGATCTCACACAATTCTGGATGACCCGAACAACTGAACCGGTTATGGTGGGTGACGAAAACGTGTAACGTTCTAACGTGTAACGTTTTAACGTTAATCGGCGACGCAGCGAAAGCCGATGGTGCGGTGGTCTTCGGTCGGCTTGCGCCCCGATCGCTGAGAAACCCTCTGTTTTGACGGGGAATCGGCGTAGGAACCGCCGCGCACCACTCGTTGCTGCTCAGAGATCGGCCCGGTTTCCTGCTCCCGGGCGCTGCCGTCCGGAGACACGCCCAGGTGGTTCGGGCTGTAAACGTCCCGGACCCACTCGGCAGAGTTTCCGATCATATCGTGGATACCCCAAGGATTGGTCGGGAAGCTGGCCACCCGCACCTCCTCACCCCGGCGGTCGTGGGCTTCGGTATCAAAGGCGTTACCGTACGCGGGATCCCACCTATCGCCCCACGGGAATCTCTCAGGACTGCCGGCGCGCGCGGCCCATTCCCACTCGACCTCGGACGGCAGACGTTTGCCCGCCCAAACCGCGTAGTCGTAGGCCTGAAACCAGCTCACCTGCAGCACCGGGTAGGCCGAACGGGTGGGATCGTTGAATTTTTCCGTCCCGAGCGGCGGGGTGCAAGCGCCGGCGTCCACGCACTTCCGGTACTCGGCGTTGGTGACCTCCGTGCGGTCGATCCAGAAGCCTTTGACGGAGACGGTGACCGGCGGCATCTCGTCCAGGTCGGCCTGTCGATCCCCCTCGCTGGCGCCAAACCGGTACCTTCCCCCCGGGACCCACACCATCACCTTGCCGTCTGCCGGCCACAGCCTCGTGTCCCCGGGGCTGTGCTCGAGAGAGCTGAGGCCGCGGCGGAGATCGGGGTTGCCGGGGGCGATTTCGAGGCCCTTGGTGAAGCACGCCTCCGCCGCCCCCGGGTCGCCCGCCCGCGCACCTGCCTCGCCGCAGGCGCGCAGCGCCGCGACGAGGGCGTCGGTCGTTGCGCGGCGCCGGCTGTCAAACACCGGGTTTCCGGCGGTTGCGTTTTGATAGCCCGATTGCAGCTCGACGACCGCCTCGAGGTTGCCGGCGGACGCCTCCTCGATCAACTTCTCCTCCACCCAGTCGAGAAGGTCGATTGCAACCTGATCCCGGGGGTCGCGCTTCAAGAGCACCGCCGCCTGCAACGCCGCGTCACCGGCCCGTTCTTCGAGCACCAACCAGGTCAGCGCCCTTCGCTCCAGGTAGCGACGGTCCTCGGCGCTCAAATCGGCACCGACGAGCTCGCGCCCCGGCTCCAACCGGACCGGAAAGGCTCGGTCTGCGATCGATCGCACCTGGCCGTCGCCAATATTCTCCGTCCGGTTCACGGCACCACGGAAGCCCAGGTCATCGGCCCAGTAGTCCTCGTCGAACCAGGAGCGCGACGAGACCCTCGCGAGGTCGATGCTCCGCCTCCACGAACCGCCGCGAACCACCCTTCCAACACCATTCCGCATCGGAGAGCCATCGCTCGGCAGATCCTTGAAACCGGTCTGGTACCTGTCTTCACACCACTCCCAGACGTTTCCCGAAAGGTCGAAGAGGCCGGGGCCGGTGGCCGGGAACGACGCGACCGCGTTCACTCCATGGCCCCTTTGCTCGATTTCATCCCAGACGTTGGCGAGGTCGCTGGCGCGCCGGTTCCCCCACGGATACCTCCAGCGCGGGTCTCCACTCCGCGCTGCCCGCTCCCACTCGGCCTCCGTCGGCAGCCGGCGCCCCGCCCACCTCGAGTAGCCGCGCGCCTGGCGCCAGGTCACGTCGACCACCGGTTCTGCACCGCGCCCGCGTTCATTGAATCGAAGATCGTCCAGCGGTGGCGCACACTGGCCCGCCCGGACACATCGTCGATAGCGATCGTTGGATACCTCGGTGGTTTCCATCCAGAAACCGTCGACCTCGACCCATTTGAAATAGATCTCGTTCTCCCGACATCGGCGATCACCGTCGGAGCACCCGACCCGTACCCTGGATGGCGGCAAATAGACCAGCGTCGCTCCGTCTACCGCCGCCGTCCAGGCTTGCCCATCGCTTGGCTCGGGCGGCGGCAGGAGAATCTCGCGGAGGAGCGAGGTCGCCGGCCCGTTCGGGTCGTATCGAGCGGCGAGATTCCATCCGGTCGCCGCCGCCAGCGGGTCGGACGGCCGCTGCTCCCTGCCCCACTCTACGAGCGCCGACGCCGCTCGGGACTCGAGGCTATGCAATCGCGCTTCGCCGGTATCGAGCTGCATCACGAGGCTTGCATAGGTCTCCATCAGAACGACCACCGCAGCCAGGCGCCCGCTCCGCGCCTCGCGCAGGACCGAGGCCTCGGCCTCCCTGACCACCGATTGAGCCACCTGATCACCGGCGTCGGCCTGAAGGCGGGCGACAGCGTCCGGGAGCCGTCCCCACGGACCTGCCACAGCCGGTTTGGCCGGCACGGCCGCGAGCGCAACAATGATCAACCCGAGGACACAACGCATGGTATCTGTGGCATTGTACCTGTCCACCCCGTTGACGTTAGAACGTTGAAACGTTGAAACGTTGAAACGTTCCACCCCCACTCCCCGTTCCTCTCGATCTCGTGGAGCTATTCATCGAGCGCCCGAACGTTCTAACGTTTTAACTTTCTAACGTTCCAACGATTCTTCGCTGGACGCGAGTTCGTCGGGGGTTCGCCGCGGTACACTGCGGCCATGGCGGCCGAAAACGACCCCGAGCTGGCGTACTATCGCGCCGTCGAAGATTTTTTCGCGACCTTGCGCGGCGTCCCGCACGTGCTGTCGCCGAAAGACTTCCACCTGATGCGGGAGTGGTGGCGGGACGAGGTTCCGTTGGCTGCCGTTCGTGCCGGCATCACCGAGGTCTTCGGCCGCCGCCGGGAGCGCGGCGAAGCCGCCCCGGTGGTCAGCATCTCGTACTGCCGCCACGCGGTCCGCGCTCAGGCCCGCCGAGCGGCCGAGATGGCCGTCGGACTGGCGGAGGGTAGCGCCCATCCACCACCACCGCCCGCCGTGGCGCTTGCCACTCTCGCCGCCGAGTTGGCCGGCGCAGCCTCCCGTCTGCGAGACGAAATGCCTCGCGTCGCAGAGGTTATCAGCGGCTTTGCGACGGTAGTTGAAAGCGCCACCGAGCTCCCGGCCGCAGCCGTTGAGGAACACCTCTTTGCCCTCGAATCCGCTCTCCTCGCCAACTGTCTGGACGCCATCGACGAGTCGCAACGCCACGAAATCGAGGAGCGTGCGCGAATCGACGCAGCGAACACGGCCGCGACCCCGGGTGCGCGCGAGCGCACATTCCGTGCGCTCCGCGATCGGCTTCTGCGTGAGCTGTTGTCGCTTCCGAGGCTGGAGCTGGGCGGTTGAGCCAATCCAACGGAGGGCCGGGAGCGGACGTCGGTAACGGCGAGACCGTCATTCTCGAGGCCGGAAAGCTCATCGGCGGTGGCCGCGCACTTGCCCACCACGGCGGATCGACATGGATGATCTCGGGTGCCTTGCCCGGCGAACGGGTGCGTGCACGGGCAGTGAGGCGCCGCGCCGGAATCATCGAGGCGCAATCGCTGGAGGTTGTCGCAGCGGCGCATCCGGCGAGGCTCGCGGAGCCCTGTCCCCACGCCGATGCCTGCGGCGGATGCGATTGGCCGCACGTAGACATCGAACTCGGTGCAACGCTCAAGGCATCAGCCGCCGCGGAGGCGGCGCGGGCATTTCCCGACCTCGCCGCCCTCATCGCCACCGCTCCGATCCACGAGTCGAGAGCGGGCTACCGGCTGCGGGCACGACTGCACTGGGACCCCGAAACACGACGCCTCGGTTTCTACGCACCCCGCACTCGGGTGGTCGCGGCAATTCCGTCGTGCCGGATCCTTTCACCCAGTCTGATGCGGACCCTGCCCGAGCTCGGAACGGCCCTGGCCGATCGATGCCCCGAGCCGATCGATCTCGAGTGGCTCGAGGCTTCGGACCCCGAGGTGGCGGTGGCCGCTCTGAGGCCGGCGAAGGGTGGGCCCACGACCGTCGATCCGGGGTGGGTCCCGTTGAAGGACGCGACCGGCCCGACCGTGATCGGGTTTCATCGGCTGACCCGCGCAGGGCGTGTACAGCCAATCTGGGGCGCAACCGAGGTCAGGTTCGAGCTTCCCATTCCGCTCACCGTTCCGGTGGGCGCCTTTTTTCAGGGCAACCGCCACCTCCTGACCAGGCTCTTTAAACGCGTCGCCGAGCTTGCCGGCGAGGCTCCGGAACCGGTTTTCGACCTCCACGCAGGCGTCGGGTTCCTGGCGGCAGCCGCGCGCTTTGCCGGCGCCCGTGAACTGACGCTCGTGGAACCTCACCGCGAGTCGGCGCTGGCGGCGCGGCGAAACCTCCCCGGAGCACAGGTCGCCGTCGGCCTCACCGCCGAAGCCTTTGTCAGACAGTCCCGCGACCTGCCCGAAATGGCCCTCGTGATCACCGATCCACCGCGCACCGGTATGAGCCGCGCGCTTCTTCGCGCTCTCGTTGAATGGCGGCCGGGGCGGATCCTCATGCTCGGCTGTGACCCGGCGACCTGGGCACGCGATGCCGGGCGGCTGTGTGATCATGGCTACCGGCCACGGGTCGTCGAGATCTTCGATCTCTTCCCATCCACCCACCACGTCGAGATCCTGGCCCTCCTGGAACGCCGTTGAGCGGGAGCTCAGCGGACGCCCGCGCCCTTCGTCCGCTGTGGATGCTGGCGACGGGCGCCGCGCTGGGATCGCTTTCGACGTTTTCGAACCTTCCTGCGCCTTTCTGGGCGGCGTTGACGTCGCTGATGATTGGAGCAGCCGGCTTGGTCGTCGCCCTCCGCAACCGCGGCCGGAAGGCCGCGCTCGCGTGGCTCCTGGCCGGGCTGGCGCTGACAGGCGGTCGCGGCCTCACTGTTGCCTCCGATCGGCTGCAACTCCAGAAAATGATGATCGGTGACGAGACGGCAGTTCGCGCGCTCATCGTGATCATCGAAGGATGGACCGAGTCGCGATGGGGCCACCGAACCCAGGTGCGGGTAGAGACCGCCTCCCATCGCCAGAGCGTTGTGCGTCTCCCTCGTCGGTGCGCACTCGAGGTCCAGGGCACGTCCGACGTCAATCAGCTGCCATCTCCGGGATCCGTCATCGAGACCCTGGCGCGGGTTCGCGGATCACCGTGGAGGCCGCTGCTGGTGGTCGCGTCGGACCACCTGCTGCGTGAAACCGACGAAGAAAATCTTCTTCCCGGCCTTCGCGACCGGCTCGCGCGCGATCTGCTGAAAGCGGCCGGCACCGATGCACACCGCATCCGTTCGGCGGAAATGGCGGCCGCCTTGGCGCTCGGGCGACGCGATCTGATTCCAATCGATCGCCGCGACGGTTGGCGACGTTCCGGGCTCGCACACCTGTTGGCGGTCAGCGGGCTGCACGTCGGCCTCGTCGGTGGTGCGGTGTGGTTCTCCCTGGCCCTGCTCGGGGTCCGTCCGCGGGGGGCACGCCTGATGACGCTGCTGGCACTGCCCGCCTATGCCGTGCTTGCAGGCGCCGCGCCCTCGGCTCTGCGCGCCGCTCTCATGGGGGTCGTCTATCTGGGCGCCCGTCTCATCGGCCGCGCCATCCTGCCGATGGCAGCGGTGTTGGTCACGGCGACGATCCTCCTCGTCGCTCGGCCCCAGCTGATCGCGGACACCGGTTTCCAGCTCACCATCGTCATCACCGCCGCCCTCGTGCGCTGGGTCCCGGCCATCGCCGCGGCCCTGCCTGGACCACGAATGGCTACCGGCGCCGTGGCGGTGCCGGTGGTCGCGCAGATCGCCTCGGCACCGCTGACCGCCGCTCACTTCCGCACTCTGATTCCAGGCGCGATTCTCGCCAACCTGGCGGCGCTACCGCTCCTCGGGCCGACGGTCCTGATATCGGTGGCGACCACCTTTTTCGCCACCGTGTGGCCGGGCGCCGCAGCCCTGGGACTCGATCTCGTCCACGGCCTCACCCGCCTGCTTGTCTTCGTCAGCGGCCCCGCCCGTGCCGCCGAGCTGGTGACCCCTGCCGTCCCGATCGCGGCCGCCGTGGTGCTCGTGTTGTGCGGCTGGATGGCCCTCCAGCCTTCACGGAGGGCGCGCCGAGGAGCCGCGGTATGGTGCCTGGTCCTGGCGGGCCTCGTCACCGCCTGGCGGATTCCCGACCCACCGGATTCTCCCACCGTGACGCTGCTCCCGGTGACCGACGGAGCGGCGGTGCTCGTCCAGGATGGTGCTGACGCGGTGTTGGCCGACGGTGGACGCTATTCTCGCGAGTCGGCGCAGCTGCTCGCCGACAGCCGGCTCCGCGGCCTGCGAGCGGTGCTGGCCTCCCACACTGACGAGGACCATGTCGGCGGCGTGCTCCAGGTCCTGCGGTCTTTCGATGTCGAGCGCCTCCTTCTGCCGAGGTGGATGATGTCCGATCCGTTGTCCGTGCCGTTGCTGCGTGCCGCCCGCCGGAACGGCGCCCTGGTGGATCCGGTCGCACGCGGATCGGTCGTCGGCCTCGGCGCCATCCGACTCGAGGTGGTATGGCCTCCCCGAGTGGATCCACCACGCCAGGAGAACGAGCGCTCTCTGGTGGCGCGACTGAAGCTCGACCACGGCTCCGTCCTCTTGACCTCTGATATCGGTCGACAGTCCGAGCGTCGCCTTGCACGCGATCAACGGCTTCGGTGCTCGGTGTTGATCGTGCCCCACCACGGCGGCCGGGGCTCCGCTTCAATCGATCTCCTCGAGACGGCCGGCCCGGCCGTGGCCCTGATTCCCGCCGCGCCCGGCAATTCCCACGGTCACCCCCACCGCGAGGTCATTGCCCGGCTCGCCGGGCTCCGGATTCCAGTCCGCTACCCGGTCGTGCACGGGCGCTGTGGCGCCACCTGGAACGGGTTGCAGTGGCAAGCCTTTCCGTAATTTCGGATTTCGGATTTCGGATTTCGGAATTTTCCCCCACCCGCCCACGAGTTGCCCACAGATACACACAGATACACACAGATCCACAGCGATGTTCTTATCTCTGTTGATCCGTTGTTCTTCTCAAATGAGTGGAGTCCGCGGATCTTTTTGGGGAGGATGGGCGGCAAATCCGAAATTCGAAATCCGAAATTCGAAATCCCACTTGCGATCGCTCATAACGCCGGACTACGCTTCGGCGAATGGAAAAGGCGTCGACTCCCCTGCTCGTCATCCTCGGTCCGACCGCGTCTGGAAAGAGCGGTTTCGGACTCGAGCTTGCGGAACGCCTCGACGGCGAGATCATCTCCGCCGATGCCTTTGCCGTATACCGGGGGTTCGACATCGGCACCGACAAACCGACGCCCGAGGACCGGCAGCGCATCCGCCACCACCTCGTCGACGTCGCCGACCCTCGCACCCGGTTTTCGGCCGGAGAGTTTGCGCAGGCGGCGGCGACCGCAATCGTGGGAATCCGTGACCGCGGATGTGTGCCGATCGTCGTCGGCGGCACCCATTTCTACATCCGGGCCCTTCTCGACGGACTGTTTCCGTCACCGACGCGGGACCCCGGAATCGGAATGCGCCTTGCAGACGAGTGGTCCCGAGACCGGGCGTCGGTCTACGCCCGACTCGAGGAGATCGACCCCGACTCGGCACAGAGAATCGGGCCTCATGACCGGCAACGGGTGCTGCGCGCGCTCGAGGTTTTCGAGCTCACAGGAAAACCGCTCTCGACCCATTGGAGTCAGCAACAACCGCCGCCGAGATACGCCGCCCTGCTCGTGGCTCCCGACCGCCCTCGAGCCGATCTCTATGCTAGAATCGACGCGCGCGCGGAAAAGATCTTTGCGTCCGGTCTCGTGAAGGAGGTACAGCAGATTTTGGCCTCCGGTGTTCCCGCCGACGCACACGCCTTCAAGGCCATCGGTTACCGTCAGGTCGTCGATCTACTGCAGGAGCAATGCGATCTCCAGACGGCCATCGAAAACACCAAGAGGTCAAGTCGCAGGTTCGCGAAACGTCAGCTTACGTGGTTGCGGGGACTCCGCGAGGGTACCCTGCACTGGGTGCCGCCGGTTGAGCATGGTGGGGTGCCGGCGGTCACCGATTTATGGTTCCAGCACACCGGGGGAAGATCAACGACATGAACAAACCTGCGAGCGGTACCATCAATATCCAGGATCCTTTTTTCTATCAGCTTCGCAAGGAGTCGAAGACGGTGCACGTCTACCTGGTCAGTGGCAAGCGGCTGACCGGCATCATTCGCAGATTCGATCGTTACTCGGTGATCATCGAAAACCACGGCCAGGAACAGTTGGTGTACAAGCACGCTATTGCCAGCATCGCCCCGATGAGTCAGTTCCCAGGGAAAACCGAGCCGACGGCCGGCGAGCCCTGAGCAGTCGATGTTTTTGCATCTCCGGGAGATGAACCGCAGCGCCGCGACCGGCGCGGCCCTGATCGTGTCCGTGGCAGTTCTCACAATGCACGGCGGCTGCGCGTCAGCCCCGACCACCGCAGCGCCGACCGCCCTCGCGTTCCCCGCCCCGAACACCGGCCCCGGGAGCCCGGTCCTCGATCGCGACGCAAACCGTTATATCGAAAAGGGTTGGGAGGCGTTGCAAAGCGGCAGGATCGCCGCCGCTCGGGCCGACGTCGAGCCGATCGGCCAGAGCCCGGCGGCGCGCCTGCTGGCGCTGCAGGCAGCGGTGGTCGCAAACGATCGCGACCCGATCCCAGACCTCCGCGAGCTCACAACAACGCTGCCCGGATACGCGGCCGCGTGGCTCACTCTATCTGTGGCCGCCGAACACGCCCAGGATGAGGCTCTGTCGCTGGCCGCCACCGAGCGCGGGGCCGAGCTGTGGCCCGATCGTCGCTGGGTCGATCGGAGCCGGGAGCTCCACCAACGATGGGTGGGCGACCGGATCGACTCTGCACAGAGCTTCTTGGACAACGGCAATCCAACCGCCGCGCTCGACGCCCTCTCGCCGGCGCTGAAGCTGGAGCCTGCGAATCGCGACGCCGTGTTGATGGAAGCCCGCGCACTCGTGGCTCTCGGTGAGCCCGACCGTGCCGAGGCGGTGATTTCTGGACTGGCTCGCGACCCTGAGGTGGTGAAGTTCGCGGGGCACATCGCCGAGTCACGGGGAGATTTCACCGCTGCACTGAGAATCTACTCCTCTCTTCCTGATGACCTCGAAGCGGTGCTCCTCGCGATCGCCATCGCCGAACACCAGAACGACTGGTTGTCGGCCATGAACCTCTACTCGTTGCTGCCGGACAACCAACCCGAAAAGGCCGCCGGGCTGTATCGGGCAAAGCTCCGCTGGCGGATCTCGGTGATGCCGGATTACGCTCGGGAGGCGCTGAGTTCGACCGAAATAAATCGTGGCCAACTCGCGGTGATTCTGGTCATATCGGCACCACAGCTGGAAACCCTGGCCGGAGGACAGGTACCATTGTTGTCGGACATCATGACGTTGCCATCGCAGAACGAAATCCTCACCGCCACCCGTCTCGGGCTGATCGGCAGCGATCGGTACCTCCACCGTTTTGCCCCCGAGCAGACGGCCACCGTCGACGAGGTCCGCACTGCTCTCGACAACCTCAGTCGGCTGCTCGGGGCCGAGGGCCCGCGCTGGTGCCTGGGAGACCTGGAGATCGAGAACTGCACCGAGCTCGAGGAACCGATCGCTGGTGAAACGGTGGCAGCACTTGTGATCGGGATGGCCGCGCAGGAGGCTGAATGAGCAAACAAGCGCCAAAGCTGCTGAAGGAGCTCGAGCTCTTCTCGGAGCTCAACGACCAGGAGCTCGAGGATGTCGCTTCGCTCGCCCAGATCCGAAACATCCCCACCGATACCACGATCTTCCACGAGGGCGATACCGCCGATGCGATATTTGTCGTCGTCAACGGCAGGGTCAAGGTCGTCACCACTTCATCGGATGGCAAGGAGTTCATCCTCACAGTTCTCGGTCCGGGCCAGGTATTCGGCGAGATGGCTCTCCTCGAGGCGGCTGCGAGATCGGCATCGGTGGTCACCATCACCGAGGTAGAGCTACTGGTTATCAAACGCGCCGATTTCGACCATCTGCTCAACACCAGCCCCGGTATCTCACGCAAGCTCATGGCGATCCTGTCGCGGCGCCTGCGGCGGGCAAACTCGAAAATGGAATCGCTCGCCTATATGGACGTCGCTGGCCGCCTGGCACGCTACCTCCTCGACATGGCCCTCGACCACGGCCAGCGCCTCGGCAACGGGTGGGTCGTGGTACGCCGTCCCACCCACTCCGACATTGCCCACTCCATAGGCACCAGCCGCGAGACCGTCTCCCGCCTCATCAACGAGTTCGAGGAGGGCTTCGGCCTCGTCAACAAGGGCAAGTTCACCTATATCCGCGAGAATTTGCTGGAATAGCAAATTCTCGAATTCGGAATTTTGAATTCGGAATTCGGAATGCCACCCTCCCCCTCTTTTTGGTGTCGATGGTATGAGGGAGGGTGGAAGGGAATTCCTAATTCCTAATTCCTAATTCCTAATTCCATCCTATTTGCTCATTCTTTTTGTGTGTACAATCCCCTCGCCGGAGGACCGACCGTGGAGATGCCGCTTCGCTTCTACAACACGATGTCGCGCAAGCTCGAGGATTTCGAGCCGATCGTCCCCGGTCAGGTGCGCCTCTACACCTGCGGCCCCACCGTCTACGACTACTCGCACATCGGCAATTTCCGCACGTTTCTTTTCGAGGACATCCTGCGCCGCACCCTCAGGTTTGCCGGCTTCGAAGTCACCCAGGTGATGAACCTGACGGACATCGACGACAAGACCATCCGCGAGGCCAAGGCCGCCGGTCTCGAGCTGCGCGCCTACACCGACCGCTACATCGAGGCGTTCTTTGCCGATCTCGACGCCATGCGGGTCGAGCGCGCCGAGCACTACCCACGGGCCACCGAGTACATCCCTCAGATGGTGGAATTGGTGGAGCGCCTCGAGGCCGCCGGGCACGCGTACCGCAGCGACGGCTCGATCTACTACCGCATCGCAACCTTTCCGGGCTACGGCAAGCTGTCGGGGGTTCGCCCCGAAGACAACCTGGTCGGAGCGCGGGTCGACAGCGAAGAGTACGACAAGGAGGACGCTCGCGATTTCGTGCTGTGGAAGGGGGCCCGCGAGGACGAACCGGTGTGGGAGACCGCGGTCGGTCCCGGTCGGCCCGGCTGGCACCTCGAATGCTCCGCCATGTCGATGGCCCTCCTCGGCGAGCGCTTCGACATCCACACCGGCGGCGTCGACAACATCTTTCCGCACCACGAAAACGAGATCGCGCAGTCAGAAGGAGCCACCGGGCAGCCGTTCGCCCGCTACTGGCTCCACGCCGAGCACCTGGTGGTCGAGGGGGAGAAAATGGCCAAGTCGAAGGGGAACTTTTTCACCCTTCGCGATCTCCTGGCCAAAGGCCATGATCCCCTGGCCGTCCGCTACCTCCTGATTTCGGTCCCCTACCGGCAAAAGCTCAACTTCACGATGGAAGGCCTTTATGCCGCGGCGCAGGCGATCGAGCGCATCGCCAACACGCGGCGCCGGCTTGATAACACGCCGGCCACCGTCGGCGCCGGCGATCTCGATCCGGCGAGAGTTGAAAAATTCTCGCGGGAGTATCGTGAGGCTCTGGCCGACGACCTCAATACCGCCCTCGCCCTCGGCGCGCTCCACCTTTTGCTCCGTGACATCAACACCGCGCTCGACGGCGGTGGAGTGTCGATCGAGGCCCGAACCGCGATCGACGCCGCCTTCGGCGATGTCGCTGCGGTGCTCGACATCCTGCCGTCCCCCGACGATGGCGAAATCGACGGGGAGATCCAGCGTCTGGTCGACCAACGGAACGCGGCCCGCGCCGCCCGCGACTTCGCTCTCGCCGACGAGATTCGCGACCGCCTGACGGAGATGAAGATCGTGGTCGAGGACACACCGCACGGGGTGGTTTGGCACAGAAAGACGTAAGATTTCGGATTTCGGATTTCGGATTTCGGATTTTCCGCCCGCCCGCGCCTGTCAATCCAGCGCTCCGTTACGTCGGTACAACGGAGACAAAAACTCACTGAACCACCCACCCACCCGGCAGCCGGGACGGCTGCCCCACAATCGCCACTCGGCCCTCTCGAGTTGGTTTGTGGGGCACGCGTCTCGCGTGGGCGGGTGGGCAGTATTTTCATTGGGACAGCAACTCGACATGAGTACTTCGAGCCGTTTGATTTGAAAAGCGGCGGCCAGCGCTCAGCTTTCCAACAAGGATACAGATCACCCCAGGGGGTGGGTGGGGATCAAATCCGAAATCCGAAATCCGAAATTCGAAATTGGCGCCGTCATCGCGCCAGATCGCTGGGTTTGACGAGGTCGGCTCCTCGCTTGGCGAGGGTTGGCAGCTCGTCTGAGAGCACCTCGATGGTCACCGCGTCCATATGGCCGATGGCGATGATCTCGCCCTCGATTCGACAGCGGTTGACCGCCTCCTCCAGCTGCGTCCGGATCGCCTCCGGACGGCGCTCGTTGTCGAGGAAGACGTGGCGCCGGTTGGTCGGCACGCCTTGCGCGCGGGCGGCATCCTCGGCGACCGTGGCGGTGGTGGTGCGCGAGTCGATGAAGGCCATACCTCGCGCCTTGAGCTCCTGCATGATCCAGGTCATGGTCCTGAGGTCGGCTGTAGCCTTTGACCCCATGTGATTGTTGACCCCGACCGCGTGCGGAATGTTGTTGAGCGCGACGTGCACCGCTGTGCGCATCTCCTGGGGGGTCATCGTCATGAAGATCGCTCCCGGTCCGGGGTTGTCGGCCGGGTAGTGCTCGGGCTCCATCGGCAGGTGCAGCCAGATCTCGTGCCCCGCATCGTGGAGGGCGACGGCGGTCTCCGACGATTTCGGCAGGAACGGGAGGATGGCAAAGCCGACTTCGGAGGGCAGGGCGGCTGCCGCCGGCACGAGATCGAGCTTCTGGCCGCCGTCATCGAGGATGATTGCCAGCTGACCACGTGCATCCGGCGCCGGTCGGGGCTTCATCGTCGGGCTCGGCCTGACGGCAGGAGCCGGCTTGTGGGCGGGCACGATCGGGGTCGGCTCGATCACCGCGATCTGAATATCGAATGCCTCTGTCGCGAAGGCGACGCGAAGCCGGACCGTTTCCGCGCCGAGCTCCTCCGGGTAATCCACCTGCGCACCGCGGGCGGAACCCTCGATCTCGAGATCCCCGACAAAGCCATCGCGGGCGGCCGCGCTCGGAAAGGAAAAACGCCAGGTGCGCACAAACAGCCCGTCGACCTTGCGGATGGGATCGTCAGCCGTTATGCGGTCGCCCCCGACCCCTCGCGCGGCCGCGAGCTCCATCATCCGGGCATCGAATGGTCCCCGCTCGCGCTGCTCCGCGCCCCGCACCAGGTACCAGATCGAGGCCGCCAAAATCGCGAGAATGACGACGAGCACGGCGAGGAGTTGCCGCCGGGCGGAGGCTGATCGACGCCTGGTTTTCTTCACCGGCATCGATTACGCCGCCTTCTCGAGATCTCCGGCCAGCATCTCGAGGGCGCGTTCGAGGACCGGGTCCCGCTCGGATTCCGGTTCGCCCACGTCGACGACCTCGTCGGGTATGATTCCATTGCCGTCGATAGGTTCTTCGTCGGCGCGCAACCACTGGCCGACCGGCATCCATACGGCTACGTCTCCATCACGGACCAGGCTCATGTACGGTGCATGGCCAAGGGTTTGCTGACCGATAACAACCGCCCCTGCCTTCTGCAGCGCCGCCGCCAGAATCTCCCCGACGCCCTCCGTCTGCGGTCCTACCATGACCAACGGCGGCGTCTGGGTCACAGAGGAGTCGGTTGCAGCGTAGGTTCGCGAACCTGCACGGCGGCCCTTCCACTGGCCGAGAGTACCTTCACGCACAAAGCTGTCCGCAAGGGCCATCGTTTCCGAATCGATCCCCCAGCGAAGCCGGCGCAAGTCGAGGATGACGGGCCCCTGGCGGGGTATGAGCTTGACCACCGCACCGGCTGAATCCGCGGGGATGGCGTCGACGAGAATAATCGTCACGCCATCCCGCTCTTCCGCAGCCGCCGCGGACAGGGTCCAGGGCAGAGCTTCGAGAACCACCTCCCGCCGCTCGTCAACCTCGCGGTCGAAGACCGTCAAACGCACCGACTCGGCGTTCCTTTCGCGCTCCATGAGCTCGAGGCGAATCTGCCACAGCGGCCGTCCGCGGCTGTTGACACCTTCCACCTGCTCGATAACCTCCCAGATGTCGAGACCGGCCGCCTCGGCCGGAGACCCAGAGAGCACGAAGTGAACCGCGGCCGACCCCAGCCTCGAAGTGAGCCCGAGACCGTAGGGCGGCGGCAGCTCGAGGAGCTCGAGATAGTCGCCCAAGCGGTCGATCGGCAGCACCGCCGCCGAAACTTCCAGCGACTCCACAAGGCCTGCATCGAGGGACAAGGCAAGCGCGTCCTGGTTGAGCTCGTCAACGTACTCGGTCTCGACCAGATGCACCACCTCGGCCAGATTGCCGAGGGCGCGAAAAAGCACGTCCTGGGTCGACCTGTTGGCCAACAGGAAACCAGAAAACAGCATCACCACAATGAACGATGTCGAGAGAAAAAGCGTTCGCGTTTGTTTCATGTTCAGGAGGATCCCCCCTTGAGTTGCAACCAACGTCTCGGGTCCTCGGGTTTCTCGTTGACGCGGATCTCGAGATAGACATTGCCACCCTCCGCGGGCGGCGATGCGAGGCCCAGACGCATACCCATCGTGACACTTTGGTCGACGCGCACGTGGATTGTACCAAGGCCCGCCACCAGCGAGTAGACTTCGTTGCCGTGGTCGAGCACCACCATGTTTCCGTAGCCCTTGAAGTACTGGGCATACGCGACGACGCCGGGGAATACGGCACTTACCGACGCCGACCCGGGGACGTCGAAACGGAGCCCGTTGCATATCGTGTAAGCCGAATAATTCGCGAGTTTCCGTCGCCCGAAGCTCTGGACCACCGGGCCTTCCACCGGCCACGGCAGCGCGCCGCGATACCCGCGGATATCATCGTGACCGGTGAAGCGCTGCCTGGAGGAAAGCACCCCGACCAATCGCTCGAGTGACGCTTCGCGTTCCCGCAAATCGTCGAGGTGGGCGCCGGTGTTGGCGCGATCACGCTCGAGGGTCGCGAGGTGATTGGCGACCTCGCGTCGCACCCTCTCGAGCTCGCGTTGTCGACTCTCGAGCTGGCCCGCTTCCTCGCGCGCCTCGCTCAAGGTCAGGCTCAGCTCCGCGAGGCGGGCACCGTGCTGTTGTCGGGCCTCGCGATACTCCTCGAAGAGTCGGATCTGTCCGGCGGTCAACACCGACACCGTCCCTACCGCGTCCTCCAGGGTCCCACCCCGGTAGGCGTCAACAAAGAGCTGCAGCGGGCCGGGGCGCCCGAGCAGGGCCATGATCTCGAGGTGCCGGTCAAGGACCTGCCGTCTTTGTTCAAGATCAGCCGCAAGAATCGCCGCCTCCCGCCGCAACCGCTCCGACTCCACGCTGCTGCGTTCCAGCAACAGCTCGACCTCGCGAACACGAGCGTCGGCCAGGTTCAACTCGACATCGAGCTGCTGGCGCTTTCGTTCGACGCTTTCGGTCTCGGCCGACAATCGGCCCAAATCGGCCTCGAGCTTCGAGATCCGGTTGCGGACGGTCGCCAACTGATCGTCGGTCGGGGTCGCGGCGGTGGCGACGGCGGCCGTCGTCAGCCCCTGACCGATCACAAGAGCGGCCGCCACGAAAATCGAAAGCGCATTCATCGTCATTCATTGTACCGTCTGATTCGCAATTCGTTAGAACGTTAAAACGTTAAAACGTTAAACGTTAGGCCGCAGGTCGGTGGCGCCGAGCTGAGCCCGCTATCGTCGGATATACTTGAATGGAAGCGAGGTGTCTCATGCAGGATGTGTTCTCGTACGACATCTATGTGCTCGGACTCAACGACCCGTCTGCGGGCGGCCGTCACCGTTTCGCCAACGCCATGGAACGCCTGACCGGACGGCCCAGTGACGAGTTTGAAGATCATTTTCCGTCACCGAATCTGCCGATGTTTCAGGCGATGGATATCGAAAGCGCCCGACATACCGCCGAGGCCCTTGGCCAAGTCGGAATCCTCATCGAGGTCCGGCCCACTGACAAACCCCCGATGGCGCAGGTACACGAGCGAGTGGCGACGAGGGAATGTCCTTCGTGTAACTACGTCCAGTCTGCGGTGGCCGAGGAGTGCGAACGCTGCGGCGTGGTCTTCAAGAAGTACGAACGCGAACAGCTGCTCAAGATGCAGAAGGACCACACCCTCGAGCAGGCGATGATCAAGGCGATGCAGGTGCGCGAGGAGTGGCTCCACCGCGCGACCCAGTACCTCTCTTCGAACCCCCTGAAGAAGGAGGCGTCGGCCGATTTTGCGACCGTGTTGGTCCGGGAAGAGGTGCCCTTCCTGCGGCTCAATTCGGAGGAGGGCCCGGTTCTCCTCACCTCACGAAGGCTGATCACGAAATTGAACGATGTATTCGAGTCGGTGCCCTTCGAGATGATCTCCGAGGTGGATTACGGTGGCGGACGCCTGGCAACCAAGAAATCCAAGTTTCGCCTCCAGGTCGTTTTCCATTCTCCGGTTCCCCTGTCGAACGGCGAGCTGGTCAAAAACTTCACGTGGCACCTCGACAAGGACTCTTCGTTCAGCAAGGACGTGGTACTGGATTGGGGCTACGCGCGTAACTTCATCTGCGGCGCCTGCGGCGAACGCGATCTGCAGTATCGCACCGACGGCGCGAAGATACGCTTCCGGTGCATGCACTGCGCCACCGACCACGAGGTCGATCTCAAAGAGTGCGTCGCCGTGCCGATCATCGCGGAGTAAGGGCGACGGTTTGAGACTCTCCGGGCTCGTCACAATCGCCGTCGTGGTCTCGGTGGTCGCCTGCTCACAGCCGGCGCCGCCACCAGACCGCGGCGTCAACAACCCCGCCCTCGGTGTCCGCCTCGCCGCTCTCCCGGAGGACCTTCGAGTCGCCGAAAACCAGGGCTCGACGCTCGTGCTGCGGCCAGCAGACGAGACGGTCGACGGCGTCATCCGGTTTGCCGTCGGATCCGAGCAGGAGGGCATCAACCTCGTCGCAGCCGTGAAAGAGCACCAGGCTCGGATCGCGGGTCTGGCCGGCGGGGACTACAAGGGCGCTCAGGAGCTCCAGACACCATTCGGCGCCGTGTACTACTCGCGAGGCCGATACTCTGGTAACGGAGTTCCGCAGGAAGAAACCGCCATTTTCATGATTCACCCCGCCCAATCCCGATTGCTGACGATCACCTACCTCTACCCCGCCGGCGACGATTCGGCGGCCAGGGTGGAGCAGCTGATCGGGGTCCTGGCCGAGATCGAGTAGGATTGAAGTTCATAGACCCCGCGCGCCGACCGCGTCGAGCACCTGGTCGAGTCGCTCCACGAATCGTTGACGGAAGGGTGCATGGAAGGGCGAGATCCTCTCGCCGGCGGGGTCAGCGCGAAAACCTCCCGCAGTCGCGCTGAGCTGATACCGGAGAACGCTCGAGCCCATCCATCTCAGACGCATGACCAGCTCGCCGTCTTCCGCAGTGACCTTGACCAGATCGTTCAGTCCGCGCTCCTCGAGCGCGGCGCGGACGCGCCCCACGAACTCAGCGGGGGTGCCGTTATCGACCGTAAAGGCCCTCACGGCGGAGATTCTATACAAAAAAGACCGCGAGACCACAACGGTCTCGCGGCTTCCGACGTCGAGTCCGCCCGGAGGGCGGATTCTGGCGGGCTCGACATCACATCGCTTTTTTGATTCCAGCGGCCGACCCGACTGCAGCTTCCATCTCGGCCGGCCCCTCGAGCGTGCAGAGCTCGGACATGAGCTCCCGGATCTCGGATCCCTCGGCAAAGGCCTCGTCGAACTCGAGACCGGCGTGGAAGAGGACCTGCACAGTACCGTCGTCCTTTTTCACCATCTTTGCGCGGCAACGGGCGACCCTGGCTCGGATGACGCGCGGTCCACTTGGCGCTTCGACCGTCAGCTCGCACTTTCCCGCAGGCGGGAGGCCGAACGGCGTTTCGATCAGCATCCCGTGTTGCGAGATGTTGACGACCCGGACCTCCATGGTGGGCTTGATGCGCCCTTTGACCTTGTGGTCCACTTCGTGTCGTTGACTGCGTCTGCGATCATCCATAGCCGCCTCCGCTGACCTGTTGTGCAAACGGGATGCCAACCTGGATCAAACGCCGGCAGGCCCTTTATTGTTCAATCCTGGGACACCTCGTATCGCGATGATGCACGGACGCCCCAGGAGGACGCCGCCGGGAGGAGGGCCGTGAAGGGCTCAGCGTCGGACGGCGGCGCAGCGGGCGGCGCCGTGGAGGGCGGCGTGATCGTCGAGAACCAACCGCACCGGCACCGATCGGAGAAGCCCGCGCATCCTGCCCTTGGCCAGGAATCCCTCGACGAACGCGCCACCCGCGAGCACCCGCACGATCTTCGGCGCAATGCCGCCTCCGACCCAGACGCCGCCGGTGGCCATGATCTTGAGCGCCAGGTTGCCGGCCTCTTCTCCGTAGAGCCGGGCAAAGAGCTCGAGGGTGCGGGCGCTCGTCTCGCAGCGACCGTCGAGACCCGCCGCCGAGATCGCCGGCACGGGGTCACCGGCGCGTTCGGCCTCCAAAAACCAGTCCGGTTCCGGCAGTCCGGCGTCCTCGAGGGAGAATCGGAAGAGATCGGCGAGACCGGGGCCGGACAGCACCCGCTCCCAGCTGACGTGGCCGTGGCGGCGGCGCAGAAAACGAAGCAGCCGGTCAGCCACCTCGTCGGTGGGCGAGAAGCTGGCGTGCCCCCCCTCGCAGGCAAAGGGCCTCATGAGGGCGCCGTCACTATGAATACCGGCCTCGCCGAGCCCGGTCCCGGCGGCGATCACGGCGCAATTCCCCCGGGCGTCGGACCGGCCCCGGTTGAGCACCAGAACCTGGGCCTCCTCGAGCGAGCTCACGGCCCAAGCGGTGGCCTCGAGATCGTTGATCAGCAGCACGCGCTCGATCTCCAGTCGACGCTCGAGCGCGTCGGCATCGACGACCCACGGTAGATTGGTGACCGACACCCGCCGCCCGATGACCGGGCCGGCGACACCGAAACAGGCGGCTTCGCACCCTCCAGATCCTCCCTCGAGAAACCCGGTGACGATCGATTCCAGACCCTCGTGGTCCCGGCTCGAAAAACCCTGCTCCCTGATCGCTTCGAAGCCGTCGTCGCTCAGCTCGAAGATCCCGAGACGGGTCGTCGTGCCGCCGATATCTCCCGCCAAAACTCTCATCGGCGGCGAGTGTACCAGCGCGGTCCGATCCGCCTTCATGCCGCGCGTCTCCGTGACGGGACGTGAAAACCGAAAACAAAAAGTTGAAGGAGAGACGGGTGGGAACTCAATACTCAAAACTGTGTTAGGACGGCCGAGAATTCTCAATTCTCAATTCTCAATTCTTAATTCTCAATTCCCAACCCCCCCCCAAAAAAACAGCCACCGGGCGGGCGGGGGCAATTCAAAACTGAGAATTCAGAATTGAGAACTTGAACATGGCTTGCCGGGCGGTAACTCAAAACTCAAAACTGTCCCGGAGGAGGGAGGATGGAAGATCCGCAACCTGAAATCCGGAAACACGCTTGGGGGAGGTCGGGCTGCAAATTCGAAATCCGAAATCCGAAATCCGAAATTCCGAATCGTGTATCATCCGCCCGGGAAAAATCCCCTGGAGGAACCATGCCCCAACGTACCCTGACCATCATCAAGCCCGACTCCGTAGAGAACGGCAACACCGGCAAGATCGTCGCCCACCTCGAAAACCAGGGCTTCCGCATCGTTGCCGGTCGCATGATGCACCTCAGCCTCGCCCAGGCCCGCGCCTTCTATGCGGTCCACAAGGAACGCCCCTTCTACAACGACCTCGTCGCCTACATGACATCGGGCCCGGTGTGGCCGTTGGCACTCGAGCGCGAGGACGCGGTCGTCCACCTACGCGAAGTCATGGGCGCCACAAACCCGGCCGAGGCCGCCGAGGGCACCATTCGCAAGCTCTACGGTGAGTCCATCGAGCGCAACGCGATCCACGGCTCCGACTCGCCCGAGAACGCGGCGATCGAGATCGGGTTCTTTTTCTCGACCTCAGAGCTGGCCTGATCCGGGGCCGACACTCCAGGCCATGGCTCGGTCGCCCCTTCGGCGCTCGAAACCCGAGCCACACGACCCGACCGCAAACCGCGAAGCCGTGGCGGCGGCCGATTTGACGATCGGCAGACCGCGCATTACATTCAAGAGGTAAAGAAGGGATTCAGCGGAACCCGCCATGCACAGCAGGCTATCCTCCAAGGGCCAGGTCACCATCCCAAAAAAGGTCCGTTCCGCCCTCGGTCTCGAGCCCGGCGACTACGTCACCTACGAGCTCTCCGGGTCCGACGCCGTGATTCTCCGCCGGGTGGAGCCATTCGATGCGGCCTTTCACCTCGCAATTTCGGAGTCCCTCGAGGAGTGGGGATCCGAAGAGGACGACGAGGCATTTCGTGACCTCTGAGCTGTGGGACGTCGTCGTCGTGCCCTTTCCCTTTTCGGACTCGACCGGCGGCAAGCGACGACCGGCCCTGGTCGTCAGCACTGCGACCTTCAACGCCTCGGGCCACACGGTGCTGGCAATGATCACGACTCCGGGGCATCAACCGTGGCCCGGCGACTGCCCGCTCGAAGACAGTGAAAAGGCCGGGCTGCCGGCGCAGTGCATCGTCCGGTTGAAGCTCTTCAGCGTCGACAACCGGCTCCTCGTACGGCTGCTCGGCCGGCTCGGCGACTCCGACGCGGCCCGGGTCAAACGCTCCCTCGACACCTACGTGGGCTGAGCCAGGAGAGTCAGCGGCGCATCCGGCTCCTCACCCACTCCAGCCCGTATCGCAGCGTCCGAAGCACGAGATCGAAGGGCCGCCACACGCGCCACCCCCAGTAGCCGAGGGCATTGCGGGGCCGGCCGTAGAGGATGTCGATCTGGGCCCTCGTCAGCCAGACCGTGCGCCAGGCGTCGAGCGCCAGCGACCGCCACCGCGGACGATCGGTCAGCCGCGAACGGTGCCGCCGCAACCGCATCGAAGCCCCGTAGCCCGGATCCTCAACCCCGGCCACGAGGTGCTCGAGCAGCAGCGCGGGTGGATCGTCAGCGCCGAGCATTGTCGCCGGGTCGTCTCCTCGTTCGAGACGCCGGAGAAGCTCGCGCAGGGCTTCGGCCTCGCCGCGAGCCACCTCCCCCGCCACCCAGCCAAAGCCACCATCGAAAAACGCGTCCCACGAGGCATCGTCGCGGGCAAGGTCCTGGGTATCCGCGAGCACTCGCGAGAATGGATAGACGTCGGGGCCGAGACCGTGCTGGGCGAAGCCGTGCACCAGCACATGAGCGAGCAGGACAGAGGCTGTCCGGAACCTGGCAGCTCGCAGCCAGACTCCCCACGGGACGACAGAGACCCGCAGCGATCAGGGCGTCGGCGGTCGCGAAAGCCGTCCCGCCGAGGCGCAGGCCCGGCAGTGTGTGGTGGACCTCGATCCCCAGCCCGAGCGGGTGGCCCAGAAACCGCAGCTGGTGCTCGCCCGCCGGCGCCTCGACCTCGGTGCAACCGCGCGCGATCAGCGCCCGCTGCAGATCCGGCGCGGCGTCGGCGGGGACCAGCACATCGACGTCGCCCATGTTGCGGGAACCGGGCGCCACACGGCCATCGAGGAGCAAGGCCGCGCCTTTGATAAAGATCACGGCCAAGCCGAGGTCTGAACCCGCACCGGCGACCTCCCGGCAGATGCGCTCGACCACCAGACCGAGGGCCGCCGTCTTCGCGCACGCGTCACGGAAGCCTCGCGCGGCCTCCAAACCGAGCTCCTCCTCGAGCCTTTCGGACGAAGTCCGAGCGCCCACCCGCGCCGCGAGGTCGTACACCTTTGCCAGCTCGAGGACCCGCGTGGGCTCGACGCCGGCGCCATCGACCACCGCTTGTGGCGGCCCGAATGCCCGTCGAAAAAGCCAGCACAGCTCCGGGCTCGCCTTCACCTTCGGTGGATCAAATCGGAAACCCGAACGCATGCCCGAGCCTAGCACGTGGCACAAAAAAACCCGTCCGGGGAGGACGGGGGAAAATCCGAAATCCGAAATCCGAAATCCGAAATTACTCCGTGATTCTTGCTTCCGGCAGAAACTCGTTGAAGAACCGGCGCAGCTCCGGTTCGCGGTCGAGGCTCGCCAGCTCGTTGAATCGTTCGAGCGCCGCCTCCACCCGTGCGCCGTCGTAGGCGTTGATCCTGCCGATGAAGATCTTCGGGTGCCGGGTCTTCGTCATGTGCTCGCCGTCGGTCTGGAGCTCCTCGAAGAGCTTCTCGCCCGGGCGCACACCACTGAAGACGATGTCGACGTCATCGAAGGGCTTGAGCCCGAAGAGCGATGATCATGTCCTTGGCCATGTCGAAGATGCGGACCGGCTCGCCCATGTCGAGGACGAAGATCTCGCCCCCCTCCCCCATGGCGCCCGCCTGCAGCACCAACTGCGCCGCCTCGGTGACGGTCATGAAGTAGCGCACCATGTCCGGGTGGGTGACGGTGACCGGGCCGCCGGCCAGGATCTGCTCGCGGAAGGTCGGGATCACCGACCCGGCCGAGCCGAGCACGTTGCCGAATCGCACCGAGACGAATCGCGTCTCATGGCGCCGGTTCAGGTCCTGGATGACGAGCTCCGCCACCCTCTTCGAGGCCCCCATGATCGACGTCGGCCGTACCGCCTTGTCGGTCGAGATCTGGATAAAGGACTCGACGCCCGTCTCCCCCGCCACCTCGCCGAGGGCGCGGGTGGCGAGGATGTTGTTCTTGACCGCCTCGATCGGGTTCGACTCCATCATCGGTACGTGCTTGTGGGCGGCCGCGTGGAGGACCACCGACGGCCGGTGCCTCTCGAACAGCCCTCGCATCAGCCCGCGGTCGCAGACGTCGGCGACCAGCGGCACGATCTCGAGCTCCGGGTATCGCCAGCGCAGCTCGCGGTCGATCTCGAAGAGCGCGAACTCGGCCCGCTCCACCAGCAGCAGTCGCGCCGGCCTCGAAGTGCGCCACCTGCCGCGCGAGCTCGGCGCCGATCGAGCCGCCGGCGCCGGTCACCATCACCGTCTTGCCGGCAAGGAAGGACCGCAGGAGGTCCTCCTCGAGCACCACCGCCTCGCGACCCAGGAGGTCCTCGATCTCGACATCGCGGATGCGGCTGATCTCGACCGTCCCCGAGAGGATCTGGTAGAGGCCGGGGATGATCTGGGCCTTGACCGGCACGCTCTCGCAGATCTCGACGATGCGGCGGATGTCGGCGCGGGCGGCCTGGGCGATGGTGATGACCACGTGGTGGACGCCCAGCTCACGCACCAGCCGCGGCAGGTCCCCGGTCGTTCCGATGACCTTGAAGCCCTGGATCACCGTCCCCTGCTTGAGCGGGTCGTCGTCGACAAAGCCCACGATCTCGAGGTCCATGTCGCCTCGGTTGACGATCTCCCGCGCCGCCTGCACCCCGGCCCGCCCGGCCCCCACCAGCAGCACCGGCTTCAGCCGCCCGTTCCTGGTTTTTGCCGCCTCGCTCCGCAACCTCTTCTCGTAGCCTTCGAAGACCGCCCGCCGGAGCACCCGCAGCGCCAGCACGCCGCCGAAGCCGAACACGGTCGTCATCATGCAGATCGAGAGCGGCACCCGCCACTGGGAATAATCGTCAGGAAAACCGAGGCGCATCAACACCAGCGGCAGGAAAGACCACCACGCCGCCTTGAGGAAGGCGCCGATCTCGGCCATGCCGATATAGCGCCACATGAAGGTGTAGATGCCGAAGATCTGCATCGCCCCGAACTGGAGCAGCAGCACCAGCGGTACCTGGATGGCCAGGTTGTGGAGCTCCCGCGGCGGCACTTCAAACTCGAATCGCAGCACATAGGACAGCAAGAAGGCGCTCGAAAGCACCGCCAGGTCGAGCACGAACTGCCCGGGCCGGTTCATCAGCCGGTGCCACGGCGGGCCGGAAGACCGGCGTTCGCCGGCTCGCCGGTCCTTCACGACAGCGGATTCTTCTTCAGCCATTCCTTCCATTATCAATCGCCGTTTCGGCCCTCAGCTCGTCGAGGCGCACCGCAGGGTACCAGCGCCAGCCGACCAGCGCCGCCGCCGTCGCCGCCAGCACCCTCACGTCCTTCCAAAAGCTGCGCTCCCGCTGGTAGGCGAGGTATCCCCGCAGCTTGAAGGGCAGGAGTTCCTCCACGTAAAACCGCTCGGGGTCGCCTCCTGCAGCCGCGATCAACCGCTCTTCGTCGGCCAGCCGCAGCGTCACCGGATGAGTGATTCCCGGCCGCTCCGCGAGCACCTGCCGCCACAACGGGTCCTCGAGATCCACGTAGCGCGGGACCTCGGGCCGGTGACCGACCAGCGACAGATCGCCTACCACGACATTCCAGAGCTCCGGCAGCTCGTCGAGCTTGAGGCGGCGGAGGATCCGGCCGACCGGCGTCACCCGCCCATCGCTGGACGACGTGATTTGCACCTTTTCGCTGTTGACCCTCATCGTCCGGAACTTGAACATCGTGAACTCGCGGCCGCCACGGCCGACGCGCTTCTGGCGAAAGAAAATCGGACCCCGCGAACTTGCCGACACAGCCACACCGATCACCACCAACAGCGGCATCATCACGAGGAGGAGGGCGGCCGCCTTCAGAGCTTCGAGGGGACGAGGGAGACCGGCCGGTATCCGATTGGAATCAGCGGCCATACAGATCCGCCACCTCGATCACCGCCTCGATGACGTCGTTGACGTCCTCATCCGAGAGCCGCGGGTGGAGCGGCAAACTGATGATCCGGTGGTACGCGGCGTGCGCCATCGGAAAGTCCTCGGGCGAAAAGCCATACCTGTCGCGGTAGTACGGGTGCAGGTGAACCGGAATGAAGTGGACCGAGGTGCCGATGTTGCGGGCCGTCAGCTCCTCGATAAAGCGATTGCGGTCGATCGACAGCCGCTCGAGACGCAGACGAATCACGTACAGATGCCACGCCGACGAGACGCCGGGCCGCTCGACCGGCGGCTCGATCGCCGGCGCGTCGGCAAACGCCGCCGTGTAGCGGGCGACGATCTCCCGCCGTCGCCGCTGGAAGCCCTCGAGCTTCTCGAGCTGGCGCAGACCGAGCGCCGCCTGGAGGTCGGTCATGTTGCACTTGTAGCCGGGCAGGACCACCTCGTAGTACCAGGACCCGCCCGATTGGTAGCGGTCGTGGGCATCTCGGCTCATACCGTGCAAGGCCCACGGCCGGGCCCGGTCCACCAGCTCCCTCGACCCGGTCAGCATGCCGCCCTCGGCGGTGGTCAGGTTCTTGGTCGCATAGAAGCTGAAGGCCGTGAGATCGCCGATGCTGCCCACGGCTTTACCCTGCCAGCTCGCCGGCAGCGAGTGGGCCGCATCCTCGATAATCTGCAGACCGTGCTCTCCCGCAATATCCAGCAACGCACCCATGTCGCAAGGGTGGCCATAGAGGTGAACCGGCAGGATCGCCCGGGTCTTCGGTCCCACCGCCGCCGCCACCGCGACCGGATCGATGCACAGGGTCTCCGGCTCCACGTCGACCAGCACCGGCGTCGCGCCCACGTGCTCGATGACGTGGACCGTGGAGCAGAAGGTCATGGGCGTGGTGATCACCTCATCGCCAGGTCCCACGCCGAGAGTCGCCAGCGCCACCTGCATGGCGTCGGTGCCCGACGACACCCCGAGCGCCGCCTCGGCGCCCACCAGCTCGGCGAACTCGCGCTCGAAACGCGCCACCCGTGGCCCGGTGGTGATCCAGCCCGAGCGCAGGGTCTCGGCGACCTCGGCGATTTCCTCTTCCCCCACCGCAGGGAGGCGAGAAGCTCGAGAAACTCCTCACGCATCGTGCTTTTTCACCAACACCCCGAGGAGGTGCGTCCGCAGCATCGGGATCGATTCGAGCGCGGTCGCCAGCGCCCAGCTCACCGGCGCCACCCGCCGCGCGAGCGGCGGCGCCAGGGTCACCGAACGGACGTGGTGCGCAAGATCGGGGAACAAGGTCTCCAGCTCGCCCCGCCCGATCCCGCGTACGTTTGGATTCGCCGGGTTGTCCACCCGGAAGTCGTACCACAACAACGCGCCACCCGGCCGCAACACGCGCACTGCCTCGGCCGCTACTGCATTCCGGACTGCCGGGTCGAGGATCGAGGTGAAGACCGTCGACGCCACCACCAGCTCGAAGGACCCGTCGGCCCACGCCATCGAAGCGGCGTCGCCGACCCTGAGATCGGCGCCGGGAAACGCGGCGCGCGCGACCTCGGCCCGGTTCCTGTCGAGCTCGATGCCGTGCAGATCGAAGCAACGCAGCCCCCAGCCCAGCAGATCGGCCAGCCAGCCCAGCCGCCCGTAGCCGATTTCGAGCACCGGATCGCCGGCCTTTGGAAACACGCCATACCGGTGCAGCAGCCGTGCCGCGGTCCGCCGCCGCCCCTCGCGCATGAAGAGCTCGGCGGCGGCCCACGGCGCGTAACGCGTCGCATCCACCTCGCGCTCGCGACGTTGGTTCTCCTCGAGCATGCGCTGCGCCTCGGCGTCCTTCGTGGTCAATGCCTGACCCCGACCATCACCCGCTCACCGTTCACCAGCGTCGTGCGGTCGCCCCAACGCCCAGCAAATCGAATGAGCCCCCACAAAAAGCCCGTGCCATAGCCGACGTGAAGCGTCGTGAAGACGATTGGCAGCAGCGGCAGCAGCGACCAGCCGCGACGCCGAGCCACCGCCACAGAAGCCGCCAGGTTGGCGGCCAGGTATGAGCCGAGGACGAGCCAGAACGCCACCCAAAAGACCGGCGATACCAGGCCAGCGATCAAGGTGGTCACGAGAGCCAGCACGAACAGCGCCGGAACGAACTGTCGCGGCTGCATCTGCCGCGGGTGCTTCTGCATCACCCGCACCTTCCAGAAACCGTACTGGGAGTACTGGCGCCACAGCGATCGCAAGGTGCTGCGGCTGTGGTAGATCGAACGGATCTCGGGGCACAACACAACCCGGCCACCCATTGCGCGCAATCGGAAGTTGTACTCATCGTCCTGATTGCGCACCAGCTCCTCGTCGTAGGGTCCCAGCGCCTCGAGCGTTGCCCTCGGGTATGCCGGGAAAGCTACAGTATCGACGTCCCGCTCGCGCGGGGTGCCGACCCGGAAGCCCGATCCCCCGACGCCGAAGACCGAGGACATGGCAGCAGAGATTGCACGCGCCACCCAGACGTCACCGACGGTTTCAATCGGTCCACCGACTCCCAATAGTCCGCCTTCATTCATTCCGTTGCGCTCCAAAGCCTCGATACACCTTCCGACGTAGTCGCCGCTTACCTCACAGTGCCCGTCGATCCGGACCACCACCTCGCCCCGCGCCTCGGCGATCGCCCGGTTCAAACCCGGAGCGACAATGCCCGCCGGGTTGTCGATCACTCGGAGATTCGGGTGCATCCCCGCCATCCTCTCCAACACCGCCCGTGTGCCGTCAGTCGACATCCCGTCGGCCACAATCACCTCAAGGCTTTCCTCGGGCCATTCCTGCGCCAGCACCGCACCAACCGAACGCTCGATGAAGTCCGCCTCGTTGCGGACGGGCATGATGACGGCGATGCAGACGATTTTCCACCCTACGCCGTCGCTGAACCGAAGAGTGTCCTCGTACAGTTCGAGGAGCCTCTGCGTGATTGACGCTGTGATCGAGATCGGCTACGGCCCTTCTCCCGGCCTCGATTCGCACGGGATCGCGGATCACCTCCTCGAGCCGTTGCGCAATCTCCTCTCGATCATCGCTTCCGCACACCCGGCACTCCGGGCACTTCGCGCACGCGCTCGACGACGTCTCCCACAGGAACGCTCACCACCGGCAGCCCACAGGCCAGTGCCTCCTTGACCGCTGTCGGCGACCCCTCGTGGACCGAAGTCACCAGCAGGGCATCGCACGCGCTCATGAAAAGCGGCACCCTCGTGTGCGGCTCTCCGTGCAGGGTGACGAGCCTGGCATCGAGCGCCGGGTCCACTCGCGCCACTGACGCCGACGCCAAAGCGTGTCGTTTGATGGGGTTCGCAGGGTCGCCGATGAAAAGGACGAGCCTGGCGTCAGGCGGCAAATCGAGCTCGGCCCGCGCCTCGGCCATCGACATCGGTGAAAAAGCCTGGAGGTCGATGCCGCACGGTATCACCTCGGCCTCGACGCCGTCGGGCAACATCGACCGCAGGTGCGCGGAAACCACGATCACCGTCGTCGCCCGACTGCGCGACGAAGCGGCTGACCGCCCTCAGCATCCGGCCGGATAGCGTGGGCCGACCGTCGGCGCCTGGTACACCCTGGAGATCGCTGCCATGAAACGTCACGACCAACGGCACCGGACACGGCAGCGCGACCAGGCCGCTCTGGCCGAAGTGTGCGTGCACGAGATCGAAGCTTCTCAGGTCATGCTCTGCCCGCAGTCGCCGCCAAGCCGCCGCGTAGCGCAGCGGATTGGCCCTGCCCCGAAACGAGAAGACCTCGACCTGCACCCCGGCCGCGCGCAGCTGATCGACCTGCTCGACGAGAAACGGCACGTCGTGCGGGCGCTCCGCGACGGCCACTCGCTGGTGACGATCAAGATCTTCAACGTCGACGCACTCACGGCAGCGGCGGACCCGGACCGGTGCCTGCCGCCTCCACACCGGGAGCTCGACCGTCCCGAGCACCAGCACCGCGCAACCCAGCCCGAACATGAACGCCGGCGCCGCCAACCGCATCGCCGAGTGCCCCATGTAGAGCAACGCCCAGGCCATGCAGGCCAGCCGATGCCCTTCTCCGGGGCTGGCTCGTCTGCGCCGCCAGCGGCTCCAGGCCATCCACGCCAGCATGAGGATGGCGACAACGCCGAAGGAGCCGTGCTCTGCGAGCAGCCTGGTGTACTCGGTGTGCGCGGCCGACGCCCTGAAGGTGATGGCATGGGCTGCCGTAGGACTGACCCGGTCCGACCCCCAGCAGCGGATTTTCGAGGAAGACGATCCAGTCGGCCTTCATGATCTTGTCGCGCCCGGTCAGATCCGTGTCGACGAATCGCCGTGACGCGATGCCACCGCTGATCCGATCGGTGGCCGGGAAGACGACGAATCGGAAAAGCACGAAACCGACAACTGCGAGCGTCAGAAGCACGCCGCGCCTCTTGCGATCGCGCACCAGAAACCACGCAGCCACGAGGATCGACCCGGCCGCCGTCCACAGCCCACCGCGCGAGAAGCTGAGCACCGTCTGGCGCGCCCAGCCACACCCCAAGCACACCGAGGCCGATGCGAGAGAGCGCGGTTCCGCGGCCCGATCAGCAGCAGCACGAACACGAGGAAGAGGCCCAGCCCGAGCACCGAGGACACCTGGTTGGGGCCGATACCCGCCGTTGTCGCCTTGCCGCCGATCGCGAAGGTGCGCGGGTCGGCGCGCAGAGTGCCGAAGGTGGAGAGAAAGGCGAGCCCGACAATGGGTCCCAGCGCCACCACCGACAGCCGCACCAGCAGGCGTCGGTCGACGGTCATGCCCGAGAAGAACAGCACCGCCAGGCCGAGCGCCACCGGGCCGCTGAGATTGAAGGCCACTTCTTGGCGGTCGAAGTACGGCAGCACGGCCAGCGACGGCGCCATGCAGGCGATGAACACGAGCCCGCGCCACTCGACGCGGCCGCGCAGCCGCTGCAGCACCGCGAGGCCGAGGAGCAGGATGAGCACGTACTTGCCGTACTCCCAGAAGACCCGGGCGTGGGTGCCGCGCCACACGAGCTCGGCGCCGACGACGTAGGCGGCGACGATCACGACCCGCTCGGCCGCCCGGCGCCGGGTCAAGGCGAGCAAACCCGCAAGCAGCGCGGCCAGCGCCCAGACCGTCGCCACCGGCCAGAACCGCTGCGCGACCGCGGCGAGCACGACGTGAGCGCCGAAGTACAGCGCCATCCATTGTGGGCTCGACTCAATAGGCGCAGCGAGAGGCCTCTCGGCGACAGCCGCCACTGGCCGCGAGTGTGCGTCCGAGGGCACTGTCACGGGCCGTGTTAAGCCCCATCTCCCCCTGAACCGTCACCTAATAATCTCCATCGCCTCTGCGTACATACGTCCCAACTGCCGAGAGATCACAGCACAGTTTCGCTCTCGGGAGACGAGATCGTACGCGCTCTCGCACATCCTGCTCGGCCTCTTTCGGACGACTCGAGCACACGGGCCATACCCTCTGCAAAGGCCGACGCATCATCAGGCTGGACAAGAATCCCCGTCGTCCCATCGATGACGACCTCGGGCACACCGCCAACTGCAGCCGCGACCACCGGTACTCTGGCCGCCATGGCCTCGAGAACCACGTTGGGCATCCCCTCGCTTTTGGAGGTCAGACAGAGCACGGCAAGGCCACTGATAAGACGTCGCGCCTCGGGTCGATACCCTGCGAGCACACACTTCCCGTTCAGTCCCAGGCGATCGATCTCCTGCACCAGTTCTGTAGCTGTTGCCTCTTCTCCAGGAAGGACCGCACCCACGATAACGCCACGGGAATCGGGATGCCTTTCTATTACGGCCGCCAGAGCACGGACAAACACGATTTGGTTCTTGACTCGGCGAATATTGGCAACACTCCCGAATACATGATGTTCGGCTGAGAAACCCAACGCCTCGAGGTCGCTTGAACCCGAACATCCGGCGCCCTTTGGTCGCGGATCCACGCAGTTTGGGATGAGCACCACCCGCTCATCCGGGAATCCAATCGCTTGAAGCTCTTCGAAGAGCGATTGTGAATTGACAACCAACTTCTGGACCGAACGAAGAGCCAGGCTCCGATACCACGACGGCAGGGAGCGGAATCCTGGCAGTGCCATTGATCCGCGCAATGACCCCCAGATGATCCTGGATTGGCCGAAACGGCCTGCGACAGCGGCGTACGGATTGTCATGCACGGACCATGAATGGACGACGTGAGGCCGAATTCTCAGTGCCGCGCGGATCGTAAAACCGATCTTTGCTGCTGGGCTGCCACGCCCCCTGCTCATGGCGATGACCTCAATGCCGAGGTCCTCCAAGACAGACGAATGATCCCTATGTGGGTCGGGGTGATAGACGATGACCCGCGGATCCCATTCGCGGAGGTTCAGGTTTTCGAGGAGCAGCCGAAGCTGCGACTCGCTGCCGCCGACACCGAGCTCCCCCGTAAGGTAAAGGATCCTTTTCAGCGACTCACGAATCACAGCCACCGCCAGGCTCTCCGTCGACTTGCTTCAACGGACACCCCCAGGCGGCCTCCAGGCGCTCGCCGATGAGATCGCGCCATCGCTCGAGGGTGTAGCCGCGGGCCCTCTCGCGCGCCGCTCGGCCCATCGCCGCCATCCGCTCCGGGTCACCGGCGAGCCGGATCACCGCCTCGGCTACATCATCCGCGGTGGTGCCGGCAAGCAGCTCGCCGCAGCCGTCGGCCAGCAGGTGGGGCAGCACCGAGACCCGCGATGCGACCACCGGCAGCCCGCAGGCCATGGCCTCGAGCACGGCCTTCGGAAAACCCTCAGCCGCACTTGGAAACACGAAGATGTGACTCTCCGCAAGGATGCGAAACACTTCCTCGCGAGGCTGGTTGCCGACAAACCGAACTGTTCCGGGAACGCCGAGCTCACTGGTCAATGCTTTCAAAGCCTTCAGTTCTTGGCCGTCGCCAACCACGGTGAGTGATACCTCGGGGACCTCACCTTGGATGATTGGTAACGCTCGGATGCACACGTCAACGTTCTTGCCCCTGCTCAGCCGGCCGACTGTGACTAATTTCAACCGGGACCCTGCTTGCCAAGCTCGCGAAACGGGCATCCGTCGGAAATCCTCCTCGCTGAGGCCGGTCGCGAAGATCCATTCGATCGCAGGGTTCGATGGCTCCGGTGACTGGTCGCCGCCGCCCGTAGCCATCACCACGTTCCACCCGCCGGCGCACGCGATCAGGATCCTCTTGGTGATGCGTGCTGCAAGGGTCTCCGAGTAGGTCCACATCCCACAGTGCCGGGCAAACAGCGGTTTGCGAAGAGCAAGTGCGGCCGTCAATCCCAGCGCGCCGATGTCGCCAAGGAGGACGGCGTGTACCGCATCCGCGTCTCGGGCCATGCGCCAGAGACCGGCGCCATTCCTCGCGACCCACAGCGGCATGAGTAGCTTTCGAACCTGTCCCCGTCCGATCGGCGCCGATCGGGGCCGCACCGTCATCCCTGGGCCCTTCAAGGCTTGATGTCCGGCAGGTGGCACTCCTCGCTGAAGCAGACAGAAGATCTCGGTCTCGTCGAAGAGTTCGGAGATGGCGTTCATCTGAGACGGGAATCCGCCGACCGTGAAATACTCGGGGCCACCGGTCGGGTCCCGCCAGACCTCCTTGTGAGAGAACACTGCCACCTTCACTGGATGCCATTTCGAGCCGCTGTGACGCCTTCATAAAGTGCGCAGAGAGAATCGCCAGCGACACTCCAGTCGAGGTTTTTCGAAACAAAGGCCTCGCATTTTTCAAACGCGGCGGTACGGTTCTTCATCACCGACTTCAGAAAAGCACCAACTGTCTCAGCAGCACCGACGTCTTCTGGCTCGACCACGATCCCGACGTCGTGCAGCTGAACCAGACGCGTGACGTCGCCTACGTACGGGGTCGTCACGACCGGCACACCGGCAGCGCAATACTCGGCGAACTTGGTCGGGAAGGCGACGTGGTTGACCACCGAGTCGCCTCTCAGCAACAAGCCTACGTCCGCGGCGCAGAGGAGCCTGGGGACATCGGCACGCTTTGCACCCACGACCTTGTAATCCTCCGACTTGAGACCTCTCGCGTGCAGGCAACGTTCGAAAACCGGACCGTCGTGCGAGAGCACAAGGAAAAAGGCATCGGGCACTCTACCTTTCAGCCTCGTGAAAAGAGCACACATCGGCTCGGGCATCTGGTACTCCTCGGCAGATCCCAGGTAGGCGATCACCGGACGGGTCGACAGGCCGAGGTCGCTGCGGGCCCGTCGCCTCACCTCCGGGTCAACCGCATGGTTGAGGTCGGTGCAGCACGGGATCGTGACAGACCGCTGCATGTCCAACGCATACTTCGAGGCAAAATAATCTTTCATCGAATCCGACACGAGCACCAGTCCGTCAGCATCCCGGATGAGTGTTCGTTCGCTTTCGGCGAGAACGCGCGATGTTTTGTCCGGGCGTTGAAGACCTCGAGCAAACATGTGCTCCTCGGGAGCGGCACCATGAAAATCGGCCACCACTCTGAATCGGTCATCATCATGCCGAGCCCTGAGGGCTGCCAGCCCGCATCCCAGACTGTGAGTGTGAATGATCTGTGATCGGTACCGGTGAGCAGTCCTTCGAATGGCCGTGGCCTGGTAAACCGTGTTCGCCCTGGCGATGCCGCCGTACCGCCTCAGTGGAAGCTGCGGGTAATAGGTTACGCTGCATCCGGCCTCGGCTTCCATCGCCATCCGTGCTGTCCTGAGGTGAACTCCGCGCCTGAGGATCTTCTCGGAGGCGACAAAACACACGAGTGACGGTTGGAAACCGCCGCGCTGCACCGCTCGAATTTCCGAGATAATTCTCGTACGTCCCCCACCCGTAGGCCGTTCCTGGGGTGAGTCGGCAACGAACACAACTCCCTTTTCTGTTGGCATCTGGTGATCGATCAACTCACCGCTTTTGCAATGGTGGTCAAGGTCTTGGCAACGTTAATGCCGGCAGTGCCATCCAATGCGGCGCTGAAAAACGTCGAGATGAAGCCCCTTCGCCGTTTCGCAAGTTCATTCGGATCAACGAAACATGAATGAATCATCGATCTCATTTCGTCAGGCGACCTCGCCACCATCACCGCCCCGCTCTCGGCCACGGGCCGATAGTGATCGAAGCGGATGTGGCGCTCGTAGCCAAGGCACCACGGCAGATTCGAACCGGGCGGGTCGAAGTCGAGGTTGATGACCGGCTTGTCGAGCATCAGCAGCTCGAGGCTGACGGTCGAGGCGGCGTTGATGCCGAGGGCGCAGTGGCGCAGCAGGCTGCTGTAGAGGGCGAGGTCGTCCTCGCGGGGTCAGCGACTGCGGGTCCCACGAGGCGCGCGGGAAGACGACGTCTTCGATAGCCGCGCGCGGCGAGGGCCTCCATCTCCGGGCTGGTGTCCTTGATGTTGCAGCGAACCACGAGCTGCGGTCGCCGCTCGGGGTCCATCTCCCGCAGGAGGTCGATCACCAGCTCGACGTGCCGGTGCTCCTCGAAGAAGTGGTGGGCGATCCCGGCCGTGTACAGCACGTAGGGCCGCGCGGGATCGATGCCGATGCGGCGGCACAGCGCCTCGCGCCCGAGGTCGTACTCCGGCTTGAAGTGGTAGTCGAACTGCGGGGTGCCGGTGACGTGCACCCGATCGGGCGGGATCTCGGGGTAGATCCCGAGCAGCTGCCGCTTCATGCCCTCGTGCCAGACCAGCCAGTGGTCGTAGGGCACGAAGATGCGGCTGCGCGAGGTCAGGTTGTCCCACGAGAAGATGAAGCCCGCGGTGGTGATCCCCATGCGGTGCGCCACCTTCAGCGGCAGCTCGCCCGCGATGCCGTGGATGTGGGAGCAGTTGAAGACCAGGTCGGGCTTGATGCGATCGAACAGCGCTTCGAACTCGCGCGTGTCCGAGGTGCGCAGCGAGGCCCGCTGCTCGAGGCGCGTCAGGGCCCGCAGCGCCGGCCGCCAGGCCAGCGCCCGCGCCGAGGCCTTGACGAGCGCCCGCTGCAGGCGCTTGCCCTGCTCGGCCGCCCGCCGGTCGCGCAGCTCCCAGTTGTTCTTCGCGACCTCGGACCACAGCCAACGGTCGTGGGCGTTCTCCACCAGCACCCGCAGCCGCGACACCCAGGGCGCGGGCGGATAGTGGCGCAGCGGGATGATCTCCTCGACGTGCTCGCGCACCCCCGCCAGCAGCGCCTCGTCGTCCACCACCGACAGCACGCTCACCCGCGCGCGCTCCGCGAGCGCCGGCAGCGTGTCCGAGTAGAGGAAGTTGCGGACCGCCTCGCCGCGCGGGACGACCAGCAGGACGTGAGGGCGGCCGGCGGCTGCCGCCGCGGCGGCCGGCTGATGGTCTGTTCGACGTCGCGGCGGCGCTCACTCGCCCTGTTCCCTTCTCCGCAGCTTCTTCATCGGCCCGAGCTCGCTGTCGAACACCCGCTTCTCGCCGTCGCCCAGGGACGCCTCGACGACGCGGATGTCGCGCACCAGTCGCATCAGGCCCCAGGGCTCGACCGACGCCGCCTGGTCGCTGCCCCACATGGCCCGGTCGAGCGTGATGTGGCGCTCGACGAAGGTACGCGCCGAGCACCACCGCGGCGACCGTGGTCTGCAGGCCGACCTCGTGGCCCGAGTAGCCGATGGGCACGTCGAACTCCTCCTTGAGGGTGGCGATCATCTTCAGGTTGAGCTCCTCCGGCTTGCACGGATAGGTGCTGGTGCTGTGGGCGATCAGAAGGCGTTCGCGGTCGAAGAGGGCCACCGCGTGGCGGATCTGCTCCATGGTCGACATGCCGGTCGAGAGGATGACCGGGCGGCCGGTGCTGCGGATCTTCGCCAGCAGGGCATCGTCGGTGAGGCTCGCCGAGGCCACCTTGTGGCACGCCGGGTCGAACTGCTCGATGAAGTCCACCGAGGGCTCGTCCCAGCACGAGGCGAACCAGGCGATGCCCTTGTCGCGGCAGTAGCGGTCGATCTCGCCGTACTCGGCCTCGCCGAACTCGACGCGGTGCCGGTACTCGAGGTAGGTCATGATCGCCCCACGGGGTCTCGCGCTGGAGGTCGCGCTGCTCCGGCGGGCACGCACAGCTCGGGCGTGCGCTTCTGGAACTTGACCGCGTCGCAGCCGGCCAGCGCCGCAGCGTCGATCAGCTTCTTGGCGACCTCGAGGTCGCCGTTGTGGTTGATGCCGATCTCGGCGATCACGTACGTTCGCTGCCCCTCCCCCACCTCACGGTCGCCGATCCGTACGGTCTGACTCATGATTCACTGTCCCCTTCTCTGCTCGAGGATGGCGTCGCACACCTCGCGCACGGCGCCCTAGCCGCCCGCACGAGTCGTGACCCAGTCGGCGCAGCGTCGAGCACTCGGGCTGAGCGTCGGCCACCGCGACCCCGACACCGGCCCACACCACGCACTCGAGATCGTTGATGTCGTTGCCGACGTAAGCGATCTGTCGCGCCTCGAGCCCGCGCTCGGCGGCCAGCTGCTTCAGGGCCGGCAGCTTGTCGTCGCAGCCCTGGATGGCACTCGATGCCGAGCTTGCGCGCAGCGGGCCGCCACCACCGGGTTGGTCTCCTTCGACAGCACGACGACCTCGACGCCGGCGGCTTGCAGCCGCTCGATGCCGAGGCCGTCGCCGCGGTGGCAGAGCACCGCCTCGGTGCCGTCCTGGTCGGACCAGCACCCGGTCGTCGGTCATCACGCCGTCGAAGTCGAGCACCAGCAGCTCGATGTCTGCGAAGGTCGGGCGGCCTCGGCGCGCGGCGGCTCGAGGCGCAGAATGCGCTCCATCAGCTCGAGGTCGCCGGGCTCGTCGACCTGGAACGAGTGCAGCGGGTCCATCTCGTAGACCGCGATCTTGCCGCCGAGCCGGTTGCCGTGCTCGCGCAGGACCCACGGCTTGAAGACGTAGATCGAGCCGTTCTCGAGGAAGTCCTCGCCGATGTCCTGGCGGCGCGGTCGGTGTCTGATGGTCGTAGGTCAGCGAGCGCAGATCGTCGCCCGAGCGCCGCCACACGAAGCCGTGCACCGGCGCAGGCCGAGAACAGCGAGTCGGCGCCCTGCTTCGAGGAGACGCTGCGACGGCGCCGTCGATGTCCCTGGGCCGCCGGATCGGCGAGGTCGCCTGCAGGAAGACCACCAGCTCGGGCTCGTAGCCTTCCGTGTCGCGCAGGTGGTCGAGCACGTGCAGCAGGGCCGACTCCGACGATCGCCGTGTCGCCGGAGATCTCCGCCGGACGGCGGACGACCTCGGCGCCCAGAGCTCGCGGCGACCGCGGCGATCTCGTCGTCGTCGGTCGAGACCACGACGCGGGTCACCGCCGACGCCGCGAGCGCCGCCTCCACCGTGTGCGCGAGCAGCGGCCGGCCGGCCAGCGGCTGCAGGTTCTTGCGCGGAATGCCCTTGGAGCCGCCGCGGGCGGGGATGATGGCGAGAACTTCAGAGCTCATGGATCACCTCGGACAACGGGCGCGGCATCGGGATGCGAAGAGGGAGGCTTGCCGAGCACTTTCCGCACCGGCTCGAGCCAGCCCCAGCGCCTCGAGCCATCGGACGACGTAGGTCCTGGTGAACACGAGGCGACGGGCACACCAGCGGCACGGCGCAAGCGCGACGACCGACCGCAGGCCCGGCGCCGTCGGCTCGAGCGAGCTTCAGGTATCCGGCGCCGAGCTGGCGCCGGGCCAGCGCGCGGCGCCGGCGTCGGAGGCCGGGCGGCTCGTCCGGACGGCGCGTCACGCAGGTGGAGTGCGGCAAGCTCCCGGCTGAAGGGCAGGATCTCCGAGGTGCTCTTGCTCGACGGGTGGTGACGGAAGGCCGCGTACACGCGCGGCGAGGTCGCGACCCGGAAACGGCGGCACACGCGGTTGAGCAGCTCGCGGTCGAGGACGTAACGCAGGTTCTCGTCGACGTGCCGCCCGACCTGCGTCGAGCGCCCGACGCGAGTAGAAGGTCGAGACCTGGTGCAGCCGCCAGCTGCCCGGCGGCGCCATCATCAGGTCCGCGGGCCCGGGCCAGGGGTACGTCGCCGGTACCGGATCGGAGATCACGCGGGAGCGCTCGTCGATGCGGATGAAACCCTCCGACCACCGCGCCGCAGTCGGGGTTCGCCTCGAATATCCGCTGCTGCATCCTGAAAGGCCCCCGGCAAGTACACGTCGTCGGCGCCGATGAAAGCCACGAGGTCGCCCGTGCATCGTTCGAGCCCCTTGTTGACGGCGTGGCCCTGTCCGCGGTCGGGCTCGCTGCACCCACCATGCGAGGTCTGCTCGCGTTGCGCCTCGATGCAGCTCACGCGTGCCGTCCGTGCTGCCGCCGTCGACCACGATCAGCTCCGTCGCCGGCCAGGCCTGCGCCTTCACCGACTCGATGGCCTCATCCAGAAATTGCCCCCTGGTTGAACGACGGAATGACGACACTGATTGAAGTGGCCACTGAGGACTCAGGCCGGCGCCCTTCACGTCGATGAACTGCTCCCAGAACGCCCGATCGTGCTTCGCCCACGCGTGGCAGCCGAACGGCAGCCGCCGTCCGTTCAGCTCGTAGCAGTAACGCGGAAAGCACTCGAAGGAGAACTCGAGGGCCTTCTCCACCGGTGCGATTCGGAACGACGGATCGAAGAGCCGCGCCCGGAAGCTCCAGAACTTGTCCTCGTTGAGGGTGTAGTGCGAGGTGTACCAATCCACGCCGCGCCGCGCCTCGCGAATCACCCGGATCGCCTTTCGAAACCTTTTCGGAAACGGGAGAACAGCGAGATCCGGCATCCACCGCTCGGGCGCCAACGCGGTTCGGTAGGGAGGCACTCTCGACGAGCCGAGCACTCGTAGCGCCGCCTCCACCCGCCGCAAGGAGAAACCGCCGTTCCCCACCCCGAGGACGCCAGCCCGTGGATCCGATCTCGAGCGGAAGAAGGGGGCTCCCACATAGTCGTGAGTCGAACGAGCCCAACGCGACATTTGATTCGAAAGAACGAGCCCATCAACCTGACAGATGACAAACGTTGGTTTGCCTTCCAATGAGGTAAAGAAACGTCGAGATGTCAACAACCTGGAATAGGAATCCCTGGAAACGAAATCCTGAGGGTCAAGTCCTACAAAATCTATACTAGAAGTACAGCTATCAAATCCTTCAGGGCCTACCAAAATGACGGTTACCGTCGGCAATATACTGGTGCAACGTTTGATCGTGAGGTGAAGCTCCTTGGTGTCTATTCCATTAAATACCGGGATAACAAACTGAGGCCTTGGTTCGCTCATAAATGTTCGCTATTATCGCGATTACCCTGTGGAATATCTTTCACAAACCTGATTCTATCGCCCAGGCTCTTGGTGAGGGTATTCCGACTCGTAACCTAGTCTGAAAAGGTACGGGCCAAAGCGTTCCTCTGATGCGCGCAGGGTCGCCTCATCAAATTCGTCGCGCCACCCGTCCGCCTTTCCGCGTCTCACGAATCTCTCCCCCCGTGACAACTGGCCCTCGGCCGCGCCGGTCCTCTTTTCCATTTCCACCATCCTCCCAAAGCTGCTCCTTCTGACCGCAATCTCGATCAGAGACGGCGAAACTGCGATACCCAGAAAGTCGATTACTCGCCCGAGTTCGGCGTGAGGGTCAGTGAGAAGGTCTTCATACCTAACGATCTTGAGTTGAGGGTGCTCTTCTTCAAACAGCCACTGCCTCACACTGTCCTCCCACTTAACGCCGCAATCACCGCGCTTGACGAACTCATAGAGGCTCAAAGAAAAACCGGAATCACGGCCCCGCATGTAGTGCCATTGCGAAAGGACGACAGAACGTGGATCACGCAACAAGTAGATAACCTTTGAAAACCGAAGGTCGAATGGGGCGTGGACGCGAAAGACCCTGGGATCTCGTAACTTACGAATACGCCTGAGCATCTCCCGTTCGATATACCCCTTTCCCAGATACAACCGGTTGATATCAGGGATGAACTGCGTCGATGACCGCAGGTTGATCTCCTCATCGAGCTCCGGATGGAAACAATGGGCAAGAAGGAAGGCGAGCCAGGTTGTGCCGGACTTGCTGCACGAGACGATAAATGTGTCTGTCCCCCGAACACCATCAATGAACGCCTCGAAAGCACGATCCGACCTAATATGGAGGCCCGAGAACCGTCGCAGAATCCGCTGAATCCTATTCACGCCGCTCGCTCATTCAGCATAGGGGGCTCGAGCCGAAGACCATTGCGAGTCCGTATCGATGCCACATTTGATCGGCAAAAATCAACTAAAAGAATACCAAAATGGCTAAACTCAATAGAATTCCTCATTGTCAATCTGTGGACTTCAGAGCAGGCGCTTTCCTGGAGATCCATCTCAATTTAATTGAATTGACTTTCTATCGGTACAAGAGTCGGTATGTCGCGAGGTGAACTTTTTGGAGGAGTTTTCTTACGATTCTTGACTGAATCATAGGCCGTGCTCTCGAATTCTCTCGGCGAACGTTACTTCCATCAATGGCATCATCCGGCGGACGGAGAAACGGCGTTTCATCTTCATAGTTCGGAAGATGATTCCCCATGTGATGCACAAGGTACTTTTCCGTTGAGAGAATCCAAAATCCAGCGTCCTCCAGCTTCTTTTCAAGGACCGGCGAGTAGATCGGATCGTAGTATTCCGCCGGCCCTGGCTCCAAGGGCAACACTTTTCGCAGCGCCTCTCGCGAGATTGTGAATTGGAAGTCTGCCCCTGAGAAATAGGCCGATGTTCCACCACGGCTGATCCTGACATCGCAGCGATTGACGAATCTCTGACGATATTCGTCCATACTTTGCCCAAGGCTAAGGGCATGAGCACGAATGTACTCCGTTGGAATCAACTCTCCGGTATCGACCTCCACACCTCCTATCATCGATGCGGCTTCAATCGCGTGCTCGAAACGCTCGCTGACATCCCCGCCTGCGATGGGCGACGACGTAACTCTACCGGCTTGTGGAAACGCTTCGAAGACGCGAAGCGATTCCTCAAGCCAACCCTCAAAAAACCGGACGTCACAATCGGCGTATGCAACGTCGTCGCCCTTCGCGGCGGCTAGTATGACCTCGAGCGCCGCGAGTTTTTTCAGATTCGTTGTGGAGAGAATCAGCGTCTGAATGTCGTTGGCCGCGAAGCGGCCGGTCAAGTACTCGCGAACCTCTTCGCAGCTACCATTGTCGAAAACCATCATGTCGAATGGCGATTTAACGGTTGAAAACAAGCCGGCGAAGAAGGACTTCAATACGTCAAAGCTGTACTTCCAATAGCCGTCTAGTTGCGGAATATGCACGATCGTGCCGACGGTGAGCGCCTGGTGAAGGTTCTCATCTTGGAGCCCCTTGATTTTCAACGGATGGCGCCCAATACGAGGCATCAATCGATCTCCTGAACGTGTCTATTGAGGCAGTGGGCGAGGGTTTCTGAGGCGACTCTTCTGCAGTACCGAGCGTCGTATAACCGACGACCACCATTCGATAGATCCACTAGACAGTCTGGGTTTATTGCCACATGTTCCAACATCTCCGAAAACTCAACAGAAGACCCCGCAAGCAGGACATTCTGTCCATCACTAACTCCAAAGAGCCCCTCAGCTGAAGCAGTCAGGCTCAAGACAGGAAGGCCGCGCGCCAAAGACTCGACAATCCGCGTTCGCAGGCCCGAAGCGCTTGGAGCTGCTACGACGTGAAGATCGGTCTGCGCATAAAACGCTCTGAGATCGCTTTGGAAACCGTGGAACTGAACCGAGGGATACGGCGCCGCCAGCTTCCGGATGATTTTCGAAGTGGGACGGTCCGATATGCGGCCTACAACATCGAGCTTCAGCTTGGACAGCGTTTTCGGCGACAAGCGCGGAAGCACGTCTTTGAGAAGAACCTCCAGGGAATGGAATCCAACGAAAGCGTCAACGCTACCGATGTGGAGCAACCGGAGGCAGTCGTCGTCGGGTCTCGGCCTTGACCACCATACCCGCTCTTCATCCGGGCAGCTCATGGGCAACAGTTCGACAGTCGTAGCACCCCACTTCGATCGCATGTACTCGCATTCATGCTCCGCAATCCCGACAACCAGGGTGGCGTTGGCCACCGCGAGGCGTTCGGTGCGCTTGATCGAGGCTCGCCTGAACATCCGGTAAAGCCGGTTCCTATTTCCCTGGCCCAACTGAAGGCGCATTTGGCGAATCAGATCCATACGGCGGAATTCGAGATCAAGGGAACTGAAAACCGTGGTCACCTCAAGCCTCGGGATCAGGGCAGATGCCATGCCAAGGTACTCAAAGTGATGGATGGACCCTCGCGAGAGCCCTTCGTTCCGTTGTACGGTGGTGCGGACACACCGTCGGAATGGGAACGAATAATCGAGCTCCCAAGAAAGCGGCCGACGGATCCAGAAACCGATTTTATTTCTCAATGCTGGTGCTGGCGGATCTATGGGGGCGTACTCCACTGGGCAGTCGAGCCCTTGCACGGTCGGTTCCAATGGCGCCGCCCCACCCATCAGCCAAACTCGAGCTCGAAATCCGAGATCCAAATATGCTCTGAGGTTCGTCCAAATTCTCACCTCCGCCCCAGAACCGGTCGGGGCTGGAAGCGTCTGAGTGTAGATGAAAACTCGTGGGGGTTGATTCGACGCTGTCACGAAATTGTCAGTCATCCCAAGGTCAAGTCTTCGATCGGCCCCCAACACCCGGCAGCGCAGCGGGTGAGGGTCCACGATGAGACTACCGGCGGCCGTGAGACCCTCGCTATCTGCACGAACCCTAGATCGACGACTTTCATGCAAGGAAACTCTCGAAGCTCTCAAAGAATCTCTCTCTCGAGAACCGCTTCTTGAGCGCATGAACGCTCGCCTGAGCGATGGCCAGTTCATCTGCGTTCGCGAGGAACTCTTCAAGGCAATCTGCCAGTGCAGCCGCCTGCGGCTCAGCACACGCCGCGCCGCAGCGGGATTCCCGCACGAACCGAACCGCCGTGCTGTCCCGAGGTCCGAGGGCGAGCATCGGGGTCTGCGCCTGAATGTACGAGGTGACCTTCAGGGGAAAAGAGGTGCGGGCGGTTTCCGCCATGTCCGGTGCAAACGACCAATTCAAGAAACCGATGTCAATGCGGCGGAGCTGTTCGACGAACCTCTCCTCAGGGACCCAACCTGTGACCTCAAGATCTTCGGTGACGGGCATCGATGGCGCCAGATCCCCGACGTGCAGAACGCGATAGCTCCCCTCCCCGTGACGTGCATTGAGAAGATCGATCGCCTCCAGGAGCGTCTTCCAGTTTTCTGCTGAGTTCACGCTGCCCACCGACCCGACCACGATCGGTTTCTTCCATGGCGATAGCTCTCTGGGTCCAGACAATTTTCTTCTTCCACCCCAAGGTAAAGTGTGGTCGTCTCCACGCCGTATCGCTCCGCATACATTTCACCCATGTAATCCGATATGACGCCGCAGCGCGTCGCAACTCGCAGCGTTTTTGCGAACTCACGCTCGTACGCTCGCACCATCCAACCGGGTAGGTTCTTGACGCGAACTCTGTTGACCGGATCGTCATGAATAGAAACCACCAACGGGCGACGCAGGGCTTTGGCCGCCACCCTGCCCGCGACAACAGTCTCGAAGGCGAGGTCAGCGAGCACGACATCGACGTCGTCTCGCTTACCGAACGCAGCCGCCCGCCGCCCTGCGAGCCGGGCCCAAGGAAACAACCTGAGGAATTGCTTCAAAATTGGGAGGCGCGAGGGACGTCGGGGTGCTTTCTCGAAGGCGTACGGGATGTCAAACGGCTTTGGCGCGCCTTCGATGCCGGGACCGTGCAACGAGTACCACGTGAACGCGCTGGGGTACCTTCGAGTAGAACACTCATGAAGTACATCGATGCGGTACGCGGTGCTTCGAGGGGCATGCACGTGATGAACAGGACACGAGGGATCATTCCAACCGGCCTTCAGTCAATGAGCCCTCGTTCGGTGAGTCCATTTGTTGATGCTGAGTTCCTAGGGCAGGAGAACCCAACCGTTGCCCCTCGAGTAGTCGAGGACGAGGCCGGTCGCCGTCGTCGAACCATTCGCTGACGAGCCGGCACGCGACTGGCGCCTTCATCCAGAAGGCCCTGTTCGGATCCGTGAGAAAGAGGCTCAGAAGATACTCACCGCGCGTGATTTTTGGAAGCACGATGGTTCGTTCAATGGTGAACGGTCCGTCAGCGATACGCGGAGGAGCCCCCGATTGGTGCCCGGGGCTGTAGAAGCCGAGCGGCATTTCCTGTGAGTCGTAAAATCTGGACTTCGAGCTCCATGGTCTTCGGTTCGCGCAGCTCGCCGATGATTTCGACGTCGAGGGCATTTTCGTCGGAAGCCAGTATCACGACCTGGCTGTCATGCCCGTTCACCCGAATCGACCGGATCTCAACCATCGGGTCTTGGTAGGTAATCAGATCCGTCATGCGGGCCGCACCATCCCCGCTGCTGTACCGCAGATACTCGGAGATCACGTCTCCGAGAAACCACTCGAAGCGATGCGTCCGTCCCGAAGCAGGATAGCCGTCGGGCAGAGACGCCCGATCGCACCCATGTTGTGGCTGACGAAGAGAACCGTTCGCCCCTCGCTCGCGACATCACCCATCTTCCCCAGGCACTTCTTCTGAAACGCGGCATCGCCGACCGCGAGCACCTCGTCGACCAGCAGAATCTCCGGCTCGAGGTGCGCCGCCACGGCGAAGGCCAGCCGCACGTACATCCCGCTCGAGTAGTGCTTGACCGGGGTGTCGAGGAACTTCTCGATCTCGGCGAAGGCGACGATCTCGTCGAGCTTGCGGTCGATCTCGGCGCGGCGCATGCCGAGGATGGCGCCGTTGAGGTAGATGTTCTCGCGGCCGGTGAGCTCGGGGTGGAAGCCGGTGCCGACCTCGAGCAGGGAGCCGACGCGGCCGTAGATGTCGGCCGCGCCCTCGGTGGGCTCGGTGATGCGGGAGAGGATCTTGAGCAGGGTCGATCTTGCCGGCGCCGTTGCGGCCGATGATGCCGACCACCTCGCCGCGCTTGACCTCGAAGCTGACGTCCTTGAGGGCCCAGATGGTGCTGGTCGAGGTCGGCGGCCGAGCCCTGGCCGCGGAGCAGGCGGCCGGCGCGGCGGAAGGGCGCGGCGAAGGCGTCCGTCAGGGTCTCGCGGAAGGTGCTGTAGCGGGCCTGGGGGCCGCCGATGCGGTACATCTTGCCCAGGTTCTCGACGCGGATGGCGACGTCAGACGACATCGGCGAAGGTCTTTTCCATGCGGCGGAAGTAGAAGGCGCCGGTCACCAGCAGGGTGACGGCGGCGAGGGTGGAGACCAGGATCATCGGGCCGGGCCGGGTGTCGGTGCCGAGCAGGGCCCAGCGGAAGCCCTCGACCACGCCGGCCATGGGGTTGAGGCCGTAGAGGGTGCGCCAGGGCTCGGGCAGCAGGCTCGAGGGGTAGGCGATCGGCGTGGCGAAGAGCCAGAACTGGGTCAGGAACGGCACGGTGTAGCGGATGTCGCGGAACTGGACGTTGAGGGCCGACAGCCAGAGGCTGACGCCGAGGGAGGTGACCAGGGCGAGCAGGAGCAGCAGCGGCAGCCAGAGGACGTTGAGGGTGGGGACGATGCCGTAGAAGAGCATCATGCCCAGCAGGACCAGGAAGGCGAGGGCGAAGTCGACCACGCCCGAGAGCACGCTGGCGATGGGGATCACGAGGCGCGGGAAGTAGACCTTCTTGATCAGGTTCTGGCTGCCCACCAGGCTGTTGGCGCCCTGGCCGAGACCGGTGGCGAAGAAGGTCCACGGCACCAGGGCGGCGAAGCTGAAGATCGGGTACGGCACGCCGTCGGAGGGGATCTTGCCGAGCTTGCCGAAGAAGAGGCTGAAAACCACCATGGTCATGAAGGGCTGGAGGATGGCCCAGGCGGCGCCGAGCACGGTCTGCTTGTAGCGCACCTTGATGTCGCGCCAGATCAGGAAGTAGAGGAGCTCGCGGTACTCCCAGAGCTCGTCGAGCTTGAGGGAGACCCAGCCACGGCTCGGACGAATACGGGTGACCTGCATTTCGCCGACGTTTGGCAAGGTTTCGGTCTGCGTATTGGCTGATTGGGTCATGACTGTTGAAATGGCGAGGTCGCGGCGAGCGCCTCTCTCGGATTGACTGTCGCGGCAGCTGGATCATCCCGGTCAAGCTGCCGGGCCGGGGCGCCAATCATTGTCGATCCGGACGGACAATCATCCATAAGCACCGCACCCGCTCCGACAACACTGCCGTCACCGACCCGGATCGGACCCATCACGATCGCGTTGGCATAGAGAACGACGTCGTCTCCGATGACGATGTCGCCGGGCCCCAAGCGTTCCTTCATGATGATCCAGTTGCCGCCGGTCATGATCAGACCCCGGCCACACACGGCCTTCATCGAAACCAACACGCCCATCCACGGGTGAAGGACTCTCAGACCCGGTCCGATGTCTGCGCGATAGCTGATGTCGAGCTGTGGTCCGACGATTCGCAACAGAAAGAAGAGGGGCCACAGCACTACGCGCATGTATGTGAAAGCCTCGCCGACCAGGAGAAACATGCAACGGCTGAGGCGATACCTCACGAGTCCCGGCGCACTGCCGTGGGTGAGCCACATGGTGAGCCATCGGTACCGACGGCCGAGCACGATAGCGGAGAGGTCGGCGTGGAGGTAATGAAATTGCTGAAACGCTTTGCGAATCGTCAATTCCTGATTCTCAATTCTGATTTGGCATCCGCCCACCCGGTAAGCGGGACGCCTGCCCCACAAGCAGGCATAAACCGGTGTGCTCTGACGCACTCATGCCGGGTGGACCTTGCCGTTGCGGTCGCGATAGACGCCGCGGGTGTCGATGATCAGCTTCGCGTTTGCGAGCACGAGGTCGTAGTCGACCTGGCGGTGGTTGGTGACGAGCACGACCGCGTCGGCCGCCTCGAGGTTCTCCTTTGTCAGGGGCTGCGACTCGAGGCTCGGCAGGTCGGGCCAGCTCCGCATGGCCGGCGCGACCGGGATATGCGGGTCGTGGTAGCTGACCTCGGCGCCGAGCGCGAGCAGGCGGTCGATGATCTCGAAGGCCGGGCTCTCGCGGGGGTCGTCGATGTTCGGCTTGTAGGCCAGGCCGAGAATGAGGACCTTCGCTCCCTTGACCGCCTTACCGCTTTCGTTGAGCGCGGCCTGGAGCTTTTCGATCACGTAGCCGGGCATCGAGGTGTTGATCTCGCCCGCCAGCTCGATGAAGCGGGTCGGCACTCCGGCCTCGCGTGCTCGCCATGCGAGATAGAAGGGGTCGAGCGGGATGCAGTTGTGGACTGCGATGCCTGATGTTGTCGTGAACGCTCCCGCCGTTTCGACCTCCATTGAATACACCCAGCCATCGAGGCTCGTGTGATCAGTTGCAATGACCTTGGTTGTCGTCAGAACCGGCTCAGTGACAGCGTCGTCAGTCACAACCGGCAGAGAATCGCCCACCGTTAGCTGGCTAGCCGGCAATTTCTCAAATGACCTACCACGGCAAACCAGCATCGGGTGTTCAATGGTGACTGTCAGCTGCGCATTGTGGTCCGTAGAAATGTGAAGTCCATCGCCGTTGTAACGTCCACGGTACAAGGTCGTGACTGGATACCACGACACTTCACCGGACCTCGGGTCAAGGGCCAGCGCCTCCAAACCCTGGGGATCGACGAAGACGCCGTTTTGCGTAACGGCCGCTGGAAACCGACGCGCGATGATGCCAAAGAGATCCGCCGCCCGATAGACTCCGGCAAGGCCGCAACCGCGAACCCTCAGCCACTCGCTCCCGATAATGCAGTGCCCCCCCAGTCCCGGACCCGGGTTGAAGCGCATGAAGCCGAAGGGTTTGGTCTCGGCGGCGTCGAGCACGTCCCAGATGTCGAGACCGAGGCGGTCGTAGATGATCTTGAGCTCGTTGACGAGGGCGATGTTGACCGAGCGGAAGATGTTTTCGGTGAGCTTCGAGGCCTCGGCGATGCGGGCCGAGGCGACCCGCACTGTCGTATTGACGATCTGATCGTAGAGGGCCTGGGCGAGGTCGCCGGAGACCGGATCGACACCGCCCACGACCTTGGGAACGTTGGTGGTGCCGAAGGTGGGGTTGCCGGGGTCTTCGCGTTCGGGCGAGAAGGCGAGGAAGAAGTGAGTTCCGCAGCAAAGCTTCAGAGTTTTGAGTTTTGAATTCTGAGTTCTGAGTTCCCGCCCACCCTCGTCCACTTCGATTTCGGATTTCGGATTTCGAAATTCGGATTTCCCGCTCGCACCCCCGGTCTCTTTCGCTGTCACGGGTGACTCGAGGATGGGTTTGAGGAGGTCGTCGGTGGTGCCGGGGTAGGTGGTCGATTCGAGGATGACCAGCTGGCCGGGGCGGAGGGTCTCGCGGATGGCGCGGGCCGAGGTCTCGACGTAGCGGAGGTCGGGCTCCTTGTGGGGGCCGAGCGGGGTCGGGACACAAATGAGGATGGCGTCGGGTTCGGATAGACGGGAAAAATCGGAAGTTGCTGAGAGCAGTTTTGAGTTTTGAGTTTTGAGTTTTGAGTTGCCCCCGACCGCCCCCGGCGAAGTTTTGAATTTTGAGTTTTGAGTTTTGAGTTCCCCCCCGCCCGCTCCCGTAGTATCAGCTACCGAATGACCGATAGCGCGGGTCAGGCGGGAGGGGTCGAGGTGTTTGATGTAGCAATCTCCGCGGTTGATCTTGTCAACCTTGACGGGATCGGTGTCGAAGCCGAGGACCCGAAAACCCTTTTCGGCAAAGGCGAGGGCGAGCGGGAGCCCGACGTAGCCGAGACCGATCACGCCGACGAGGGCGCTTTTTTCACTGATCTTGGTGAGGAGTTCGTCTGCGAAATTGGTATTGATCATGGTCATTCGTCAAAACGTTTGAACGTTAGAACGTTAAAACGTTGAGGGATGGACGTCATCTGAATCTCAAAGCGCCGCGAGGTCGGCGTCGACCATCATGTCGACCAGAGCGGCGAAGTCGGTGGTTGATTTCCAGCCGAGACGGTCCTTTGCTTTGGAGGCATCGCCGAGGAGGTAGTCGACCTCGGCCGGGCGGAAGTAGCGGGGGTTGACCGCGACCAGGGTGCGGCCGTCGCCATCGATGCCGACCTCGTCGACACCCTTGCCGCGCCATGCGAGGGGCAGGCCGACGCGGACGAAGGCAGCATCGCAGAACTCACGCACGGAGTGGGTTTCGCCGGTGGCCACCACGTAGTCGTCCGGTGCGTCCGCCTGCAACATCCGCCACATGGCCTCCACGTAGTCGCCCGCAAAACCCCAGTCGCGCTTGGCGTCGAGGTTTCCGAGGTAGAGCGTCTCCTGGAGCCCGGCCTTGATCCGTGCCACCGCCATGGTGATCTTGCGGGTGACAAAGGTCTCGCCACGGCGCGGTGACTCGTGGTTGAAGAGGATGCCGTTGACGGCGAACATCTCGTAGGCCTCGCGATAGTTGCGGGTGATGAAAAAGGCATAGGCCTTGGCAGCGGCGTAGGGGCTGCGTGGGTAGAAGGGCGTGGTTTCGGACTGCGGGCTCTCAACCGCCATGCCGTACAGCTCCGACGAGGATGCCTGGTAGAAGCGGGCGTCGAGGCCGAGCTCGCGCATCGCCTCGAGCATGCGAACGGTGCCGACCCCCACGACCTCGACGGTGTACTCGGGGATCTCGAACGAAACCTTGACGTGGGATTGGGCGCCGAGATTGTAGACCTCGTCGGGTCGCACGGTCTTGAGGACACGGTTGAGCGACGAGGCGTCGTTGAGATCGCCGTACACCAGATTGAGGCGCTTGTCCTCCGTCCACGGCGGTTCGTAGAGGTGATCGATCCGCCAGGTGTTGATCGACGACGAGCGGCGCACGATCCCCCACACCTCGTAGCCCTTGGACAGCAGAAGCTCGGCGAGGTACGAGCCGTCCTGGCCGGTGATCCCGGTCAGGAGGGCGCGTTTGCCCGTTCGTTTGGGCCAGGGCGGTTTGAAGAAGTGTTCACATTTCATGGGTCACCTCGGGATCGGTCGGAGAAAAGGGGAAAAGGAGAAAAGGAGAAAAGGGGATACGCACTGGATGGTTGTCATTTTCTCTTGATCGGCAATATCCATGGTTCAGGGTGCGTAATCATGAGACGAGCTTGCCAATTAACGTCAAGGTCGTCGACAGCTCGGCTGCAATTCCTCAGGGGTGATGTACCCGCAGTCTCGAGCAACTCGATCCATGTTTGGGTTTCCGCGGCCTCGGCCTCAGCTTGGTTCAGCGAACTCTGAAAAGGGCCACATTCCGTCTTTTTCGCCAGGCCTCGGCGATGTTGGCGCAGACTGAACGCGATGACCTCCGAATCTGGTCTGTCAGCGAGTACCGCTCCTCCGGCGGAAACTCCTTCGAGATCGAAAAAAGCTTCCCGGCTGTTTCGAATGAGATGGAGAATACCTCGAGCTGTTGATGCCGCCTGATAACGTCTCCACCCGGTTCCGCCACCGACATCATTTCGCTCTCGAGAGAATACTCAGCCATCTCGGACGACCTCCCCGGCCGAATGTCCCTCTTCCCCTTTTCCCCTTTTCCCGTTTCTTGCGTTTTCCAGATACCACTCGTAGGTACTCCGAATCCCTTCCTCGAGCTCGATGGTGTGGCGCCAGCCGAGGTCGTGGAGGCGCGAGACGTCGAGGAGCTTCTGCGGGGTGCCGTCCGGCTTTGTCGAGTCGAAGACGAGACGCGCATCGGGGTGGACGATTCGGGCGACCGTTTCCGCGAGCTCGCGGATGGTCTGGTCTTCGCCGGTGCCGACGTTGATGTGCCGGGTGTCGTCATAGTTCTGCATCAGGAAGAGGCAGGCGTCCGCGAGGTCGTCGACGTGGAGGAACTCGCGCCGCGGGCTGCCGGTGCCCCAGATCACCACCTCGTCCCGCCCCTCGGTCTTTGCGTCGTGGAACTTGCGGATCATCGCCGGCAGGACGTGCGAGCTCTCGAGGTCGAAGTTGTCATTGGGCCCGTACAGGTTGGTTGGCATCGCCGAGATGAAGTCGGACCCGTACTGGCTGCGGTAGGCCTGGCAGAGCTTGATGCCCGCGATCTTGGCCACCGCGTAGGACTCGTTGGTCGGCTCCAGCGGCGAGGACAGCAGGTCCTCCTCCTTCATCGGCTGCGGGCACTCGCGCGGGTAGATGCACGAGCTTCCGAGGTAGAGAAGCCTCGCGGACTCGAAGAGGTGCGCCGCGTGGACCACGGTGGCGTGGATCATCATGTTGTCGTAGATGAACTCGGCGGGCCGGGTCGAGTTGGCGAGAATGCCGCCGACGGTGCCCGCGACCAGGAACACGAACTCCGGCCGGTTGGCGCGGAACCAGTAGTTGACCGCCGCCTGGTCGCGGAGGTCCAGCTGATCGCGGGTCGCCGTCAGGACGTTGGTGAAACCCTCCGCTTCCAGCCGGCGAAGTACCGCCGATCCAACAAGGCCATTGTGCCCGGCAACATAAATTCGAGCATCGGGTGAGATTTCATGCATTGAAGTGAAGTGCTCCCTGGCGAATTCTCAGTTCTCAATTCTCAATTCTCAATGCCCGCCACCTCCCCGGCTTCCGGGGCAATCGACGCACACCGGTAGTGCACAAATCATCTACCGATTCCGTCTTGAAAACTGCGAAGCTGATTTCACGATGGCGGTCAGCATCCGAACAAGCTCGTGCGCACTCGCCAATTCGGCCGCCACATCCAAGCCCGGAACCAGATCAGATTCGGAGAGCAGGCGCAGCCAGTACATGCTCTCGCGCGCTTCCTTCGAAGCAAGAGTCATTTTGTGGACAAAATCCTTTCGACTCTCCGCTGCGGTCGCTTCCTCGACGTTTGCCCCAATACTGGTGCCCGAACGAAGCAACTGCTTCGAAATCACATACTCTCGGTCCGATTGGAGCCGTTTACAAAGGTCGATCGTGACCAACGCAAACCTGAAACTCTTCTCACGAATCGGATTTGGTGGAACCTCCGCCACCCCGGTCCAATCCTCAAGATATTCGTACTCCTGGAAGTTCAGGTCATCGTCCACAATAGGATTCCGTTCATTCGACAGTCGCTGGAACGAGCTCTGGCGTCACCAATTCAAAATTGAGAACTGAGAATTGAGAATTCAGCGTCATCCTGCCTTCCCTGTCGGCACCTTGGACGCCTTGCCGGTCTTTGCCGGCGGGACCTGATCGCCGTAGTAGCCGTAGCGGGTGTAGGAGTAGTAGCCGGCGTAGTAGTAGTGGTCGCGCTCGATGTCGACCTGGTTGAGGAGGACGCCGGCGATGTGGACGCCGGTGCGGTTGAGCAGGCGGATGGCCTCACGCACGATCTGGCGTTTGGTGGAGCCGTACTCGACCACCAGCACCGCGAGCTCGGCAAGACGCGCGCAGATCACGGGGTCGGTCACCGAGGCCACCGGCGCGGTGTCGATGAGGACCCAGTCGTAGGTGTTGCGGGCCTCGTCGAGCAGCTGCCGGAAGCTCTGCTTGCCAAAGAGCTCGGGCGGATTCGGCGGCAACGGGCCGGAGGTGATGAGGTCGAGATTGGCGACGCTCGGAAACGAGTGGATGACCTCGGAGGCCGTGCGCTCGCCGAGCACGACCGAGGTCAGACCGCGCACGTTCTTGGCCTTGATCATGCGGTGGAGGCGAGGCTTGCGGAGGTCGGCGTCGATCAGCAGCACCCGGCTGCCCCCGGTCGCCAGGGTCTTTGCAAGGTTGAAGACGACGGTCGTCTTGCCCTCCTCGGGCACCGCCGAGGTCACCATGACCACGTTGCAGCCATCGCTGCGGGCGGCCAGCATCAGGGCGGTTCGCAGCGACTGGAAGGACTCGCGCAGCGCCCGCGCGTTGTCGTCCTTCATCTTCGGCAGCGCGGTCAGGGTCTCGAGACCCAGGTAACGCTCGACGTCGTCGGGCGAGCGCAAGGTGTGGTCGAGGAAGTCGAGCCCGAGAACGAGCCCGATCCCGAGGAAGAGCCCGAGCACGGTCGCCATCATCGCCGAGCGTTTCGGGTTGGGGCTGAAGGGGCCGCCGGGCCGCCGGGCCGGCTCGATGACGCGCACGTTGTTGAGCGACGCGGTCGAGGCGATGTCGGCCTCGTTCGAGCGCGCCAGCATGTCCTCCAGGAACATCTTGTTCTGGTTGTACTCGCGCTGGAGCCGATCGAGCTCGAGAGTCTGCTTCGAGAGATCGATGGTCTGCGTCCTGAGCTGCTGGATATTGTCATAGAGCGAGCGTTCGCGACGCGACGCGATGTCGAAGTCGGTCTGGAGCGACAGCGTGATGGTTTCGACCTGTTCGGCAATCCGCTGGTTGAGCCCGTCGATTCTCGCCCGCAGCTCTTTGATCTCAGGGTGGCCCTCCTTGAGCGTCCCCAGGTTCTCGGTCAGCTCCATCTGGAGCTCGTTGCGCTGTTGGACGAGAAGCTGGATCGTGCTGTCCCTGAGCACCTCGGGGAAGCTGACCTCGGAGACGTTGGAGGCCCGCAGGCTGCGCAGCGCGTTGATCTTGGTCTCGAGCCGGATACGATCGGCCTTGGTGGTGGCGTACTCGGAGGTCAGGGTGTTGACCTGCTCGGTGATGACGTTTTTGTCCTGGTCGGCGAGGAGGACCGCATCCTCGCGCTCGCGGAATTCCATGAGCATGTTCTCCGACTCCACCACCTTGGACCGCAGCGGGTCGAGCCGGGACTGGATGACGTCGTAGACCTCACGGGTTCGTTCGATGCTGTCCTCGATGTTGGCCGCCTTGTACTCATCGATATAGATGTTGAGCCACTCGGCGAGGGCGTTCTGCTCGCGTCCCACCAGGGTGACCTCGACCACGAAGGTGTCCTCGACGGGTCTGGCGCTGATGCCGCCGAGCAGGGCGCCGGTTGCGTCGCCGCCGGCAAACGTCGGATGGCTGTCGAGGCCGAGACGCTTGACGACCCGCTGGGCAAGAGATCGGGTCTTCAAGACTTCGACCTGGTCGGCGATGATGCGGTCCATCTGGTACCAGCTCATCGCCATGTCGAACTGGTTGCTCGACAGCTGGGGCGGCGGCTGGATCGAGATCTTGGTCGAGGCCCGGTACATCTTCGGCCGGGTCAGGGCCCACGCCGTGGAGAATACGATCGTGGTCACGGCGACCGCGAGCACCAGCCACTTCTTGGCCCACACCAGGCGGACGTACTCCATGACATCGATCTCGGGCTCGGCGTCCTCGGCCCACTGCGCCCCGTAGGGGGTCCAGGGGGGAGCGGGGGCGGGACCGCGAGGCGAGGCGACTTCGTAGGGCAAGTGAGGTTGGTCATTTGACATGGCGAACTCCCAATGGCAACGAAGGCAAATTTCGGATTTCGGATTTCGGATTTCGGATTTCCACCCACCCACCCTTCGGTTGATTCAAGAGGCTCACTGTCGAAAGAACTCCCCTATTGGGCATCGTCGACCTTCAACGTGGAGGGGAGCAGTTCTGTTACGTCGTCATCGAACTCCTCGAGAACGTAACTCGGATATTCGGTCTCAGACACCCGGGGCACCTTCGTGCGGTCGTTATTGCGGTCATTCTTTCTCACCGATCGCCCTATTGAAGTGAAAATCGCAAGCAATTCACCTGCTTCAGTCGACAGTTCGTTGCAAGCAGGTTGATTGCCGAGCGGAATTTCAGAACAGATTTCCAGCCAATACGAGGTTTCTGCGGCTTCTTTTTCGGCGATGGTGATCTTGTGAATGAATTCCTTTCGGGATACTGCTCGATTGGCTTCACGGTAGTTCGCACCAATAGATGTGCCGGACTTAAGAAGCTGATTCCCTATCACGCGCCCCGCTGCAGACTCCCTGAATGATCCGACAAATCTGATGACACTGACTGCGAATTCCTTGGTTCGACGTTCGAGTTCGTGTTTGTCCATCATCGATTCAAGGCCGCCTCCACGGACTGGTCAGCGATTTCGTGGTGCGACGGGCGGGAGGGGAAAAATCCGAAATCCGAAATCCGAAATCCGAAATTCATACGTTGTAATAGTCCCGATACCACTCAACAAACCTTTTCACGCCCACTTCGATCGGGGTGTCCGGCTTGTAGCCCACGTCTTCGGTCAGGGCGGCGACGTCGGCGTAGGTGTCGGGGACGTCGCCCGGCTGCATGGGGAGGAGGTTCTTCTCGGATTTCATGCCGAGGCAGTCCTCGAGGACTTCGATGTAACGCATCAGCTCGACCGGCTGGTTGTTGCCGATGTTGTAGACCCGCCAGGGGGCTCGGCTGGTGGCCGGGTCGGGGGCGTCGCCCGACCAGTCGAGGTTGGGTTCGGGGAGCTTGCTCATCACCCGAACGACACCCTCAACGATGTCGTCGATGTAGGTGAAGTCCCGGCGGTGGTGGCCGTAGTTGTAGACATCGATCGGCTCGCCGGCCAGGATCTTCTTGGTAAATTTGAAGAGCGCCATGTCCGGCCGACCCCACGGACCGTAGACGGTGAAGAATCGGAGCCCGGTAGTCGGCAAATCGTAAAGATTCGAGTAGGTGTGGGCCATGAGCTCGTTGGCCTTTTTGGTGGCGGCGTAGAGCGACATGGGGTGGTCGACATTGTCGTGGACCGAAAACGGCATGGCGGTGTTGGCGCCGTAGACCGAGCTCGACGAGGCGTAGACCAGGTGGCCGACGCCGGTGTGACGGCAGCCCTCGAGGATGTGGAGAAATCCGACGAGGTTGGAGTCGACGTAGGAGTGAGGATTCTCGATCGAGTGTCGGACCCCGGCCTGGGCCGCGAGGTGGACGACGGTGCTCAACCCATAGGTGGCGAAGAGCGCCTCCATCTTGCGGCGATCGGCAAGATCGATGCGCGCAAAGGTGAAATTCTCGTAAGCCTCGAGGCGTTCGAGCCGGGCCTGCTTGAGAGTCGGATCGTAGTAGTCATTGAGGTTGTCGAGACCGACCACACGGCGCCCTTCGGCGAGCAGCCGTTCGGCGAGGTGGAAGCCGATGAAGCCGGCAGCGCCGGTGACAAGAACCGTCGTGCTTTCAGATGAACTCATGGCTGATTACTGCTCCGCGGAAGATGGCGATTGTTCAATTCTCAATTCTGAATTCTTAATTCTCAATTGCCGCCCACCCTCCCCTGAGGATCGGGGAGACCGGAGGATTGACAGACTCTCCTCCTCTGTCGCCCGGAACGCGGGGTGAGTGGAGGGGAATTGAGCATTGAGAACTGAGACCTCAAAACTGCTTTGTTTGCGTAGCTGCCGCTCTATGATTGCATGTGCAACCTGCTGATTCGTAGATACTTAAGACGGACCAGGCTCGAAGGAGAGCCTGTCCCGTCAGGCTCGCACGACCGCGAGCAACTCCGTCTCGACCTCCACCAGGCTGCGCCGGCGGAGAAACTCCATCAACACCCGCGCCCGCTGCCCGCCACGGAGATAACCCCTGAAGATTCCCTCCATGTCCTTGAGCGGTCCGCCCATCACCCGCACCTTGCGTCCCGCTTCGATCCCGAACTCGAGCTCGGTCGGGATGACGTAGCCGCGATCCGCCTCGCGCGCCCGGAGAGCGTCGATCAGATCCTGGTCGACGGTCGCCAACCGGCGGGCGAAACGAACCGGTTGCAGCACCCCGGGGCAATAGCTCACCGCGTTGATCTGGAGGTGGGGGATGCAGCGCACGAGGATATAACCGCTGAACAGCGGTGTCGGGCCCTTCGGTGCGCGCGGATGCCACGGCGGTTCGAGGTAGAGTGGGCAGTAGGGCTCGACCTCGCGCTGGCGCAGGTGGCAGACCGCCACCCGTTCCTGGCGCGGCTTGGTGCGCACCACCAGCCACTCGGGTTCGAGACTCTCCACATCGACCGGGAAACGCAGCAAATCACCTTTCATCGTAAGTAATTATCTCATATATCGATGACGCGATTTGGGTCGATCTCGCAGCGCCGCCGAAGGCGTTTGCATGCGACCGGAGCCGGTCGTGTAAAATCGTCGCTCGCGCGGTCGGCCCGGTCGGAATACCCTTCCCGCTCAGACCGCTTCCCATGACTGGCGAAAGGAAAATCCATGAGCACCATGACAAGCACCGATTTCAAGGTGAAGGACATCGGCCTCGCCGACTGGGGCCGGCGCGAGATCGAGATCGCCGAGAAGGAGATGCCGGGTCTGATGGCGACCAGGGCGAAGTACGGCCCGCAGAAACCGCTGCGAGGTGTGCGCGTCATGGGCAGCCTGCACATGACCATCCAGACCGCGGTCCTGATCGAGACCCTGGCCGACCTCGGCGCCGACGTGCGCTGGTGCTCGTGCAACATCTTCTCCACCCAGGATCACGCCGCGGCGGCGATCGCGGCGCGTGGGGTCCCGGTCTTCGCCTGGAAGGGCGAGACCCTCGAGGAGTACTGGTGGTGCACGCAGCAGGCGCTCACCTGGCCCGACGGCAAGGGCCCACAGCTGATCGTCGACGACGGCGGCGACGCGACCCTGCTGATCCACCGCGGCTACCAGGGTGAGGACGACCCCTCGATCCTCACCGAGCCCACCGACAACAAGGAGCTGCGGATCATCAACAAGCTTCTGCAGGAGACCCAGGGCGTCGCGCCCCGTCGTTGGCACGAGGTGGTGTCCGAGTGGAAGGGCGTCTCCGAGGAAACCACCACCGGCGTCCACCGCCTCTACCAGATGGCCGAGCGCGGCGAGCTGCTGGTGCCGGCGATCAACGTCAACGACTCGGTCACCAAGTCGAAGTTCGACAATATCTACGGCTGCCGGGAGTCGCTGGTCGACGGCATCAAGCGAGCCACCGACGTCATGATTTCGGGCAAGGTCGCGCTGATCTGCGGCTTCGGCGACGTGGGCAAGGGCTCGGCCGAATCGTTGGCCGGCCAGCGCGCGCAGATCTGCGTGACCGAGATCGACCCCATCTGCGCGCTCCAGGCGTGCATGGCGGGCTACCGGGTGATGACGGTCGAGGACGCCCTCCCCATCGCCGACATCTATGTCACCACCACCGGCAACCGGGACATCATCACCGCCGAGCACATGAGCCGCATGAAGGACCAGGCCATCGTGTGCAACATCGGTCACTTCGACAACGAGATCCAGGTCGACAAGCTCGAGGCCTGGCCGGGGATCATCAAGCAGACCATCAAGCCCCAGGTCGACAAGTACACCTTCCCTGACGGGCACTCCATCTACCTGCTCGCCGAGGGGCGGCTGGTCAACCTCGGCTGCGCCACCGGGCACCCGAGCTTCGTGATGTCCAACTCCTTTACCAACCAGGTACTGGCACAGCTCGATTTGTGGCAGAACGAGCACGAGATCGGCGTCACCACCCTGTCGAAGAAGCTCGACGAGGAGGTGGCACGGCTTCACCTGGATCAGCTCGGCGCCAGGCTGACGAGGTTGACACCCGAGCAGGCGGAGTACATCGACGTGCCGGTGGAGGGGCCGTACAAGCCGGAGTGGTATCGATACTGATGAATTAGGAATTGGGAATTAGGAATTCGGAATTCCCACCCGGCCTCCCCCATTTTCGGTTTTCGGATTTCGGCGTTCGGGATTTCCAGCCACCCGCCCGGCAGGAGACGAGGCCCCACAAAGACCATCGCGCCCTGATTGTGGTGCGGGCGTCTCGCCCGCACAGGATGGTGGCGTTGTCGTTAGGTTCATGCGTGGAGATACCACGGGCCAAACTGACTTTTGTAGGCGGGCCGTTTGCGGCCCGCCACCACAACGACAGATTCCCGGCGGGCCCTGATGGAACCGCCTACTTGTTGGGGAGGCGGGCAACGGAGATCAGAACGTTTCCGCCGGCCACGAACTTTTCTTTCTCGACTGTGAGTCCGCTTCCGTCGATCAGCCCTGGCAGCCCTTTTCGGCGCAGGAAGTCGCGGTGGTTCCGGAAGTGCTCGCGACCGGCCGCGATCTCGATGGGCACGATGACGGCCCTGTACATCCAACCCTTCGGAAACCGATAAGGTCCCGGGTGAAAATCCACCATTAGAATCCGGCCATCCCTGCCAAGCACCCTCGCCATTTCACAAACCACCGGCCCCCGCACGGCCAGCGGCATTTCGTGGAGCGTGAGAAAGCTGACGACCAGGTCGAAGGAGCGGTCGGGAAACGGCATGTCTGCGGCGTCCCCGAGATGGAGGTCCGCGCCCTCGCCCAGCTTCAGCCGGGCGACATCGATCATGGCTGGCGACAGATCGACGCCGGTGATCTCGCACCCGGCGTCAGCAAACAGCCTCAGATTCGCACCGGTGCCACAGCCGACCTCGAGGACCTTCATCCCTTGCGACGGCTCCGCCACCTTGATGACGTAGCGGCGGAGGGCCTTATTGAATGGCTCGACAACCACGTCGTAGAAGGATGCGATTCTCCGGTACGGATCAGTCGATTTCTTTGCGATCAATCTTGCTCCAACGTAGCACGGTCGAATACGTCCCTAGACATCGGGGCTTCCTGTGGAGCGTGGCCGCATGGGAACACGGCGGAGCTGGCCGTTCGGTTTCTGACGTCCCGTGGTACAGGTTGGAGAGGCCTCAGCCGACGGCGCCGTTGGCGATAGCGAAGATGTGGCCGGAGCGGCCGACGAATCGACGTGGGCCACGGAGCCGGCCGGCTCTTGTGACCAGCGTCACGCGACGGCCAACCACAGCCAGAAGCGAAATGCTCCAGATTTCAATCGTTTCTCCTTTACCTTCAATGAATTCTGAAAATCCTTCGAAAATTCTTACGATATCGACTGTCCGAATTGTGGGGCCCGCATCACTCAATAGTCGAGCGAACAACGGGTAGGTTCGATGACATGACGCTGAAAAAACACGTTGCGAACTGCCGCTCGTCCGGCAGAAAAGAAGACACCGCGAACGAGGGCATTTCGTGAGCGGCGGTCTGGGGTCCGCCGCCCCGGCCTCGGTGCTGGCAATCGCCACCACCGTGCACCTGGGAATCCTCCTGTTGTGCGTCCACCGACAGGATACCGGGCTGCGGCATGCCCTCCTGTTGTTGCCCTCGCTTGCCCTGACCGCCTCGCCATGGGTCTTGGCGACGATCGGAGGGACAGCGTTCGGACTTGTACTCCACTTCCTTTGGATCGGCGCCTGCCAGCGCCTCCTCCCTGAACGTCCCGCGACGGCGCCCCGGCCGGATCAGCTGCCAATACCGGCATCACGGCCTCTTGCCCCGGCGCCACGGTCCTCGACCCAGTCTCGCGGCTTCGTTCAGGTACCCGTAATTCACGTCATCCGCGAAACCGAGGACATCTCGACCTTCCGGATGGCGCGGCCGGAAGGCTTCGAGTTCAACGCGGGCCAGTTCTGCACCATCCGAGTCAACGTGGACGGCAAGCCGGTGGTGCGGTGCTACACCATTTCCTCGGCGCCGGAGGCGAGCGGCTACCTGGAGATTTCCGTCAAACGCCAGGGGCTCCTGTCAGGCACCCTGCACGCTACGGTGCGCGCCGGATCCATGTTGGCCGTCAACGGGGCCGCCGGAGACTTCGTCTACCCGGCCGGCGACGACCGCCCCCTGGCCTTGATCGCCGGGGGTGTCGGGATCACGCCGATGATGTGCATGATCCGTCACGCGATCCAGGCCGATCCCACCCGGCCCGTGACTCTGCTCTACTCGGTCCACAGTCACGGCGACATGGCCTTTCGAGATGAACTCAGGGTGTTGGCGGCCCGCAATCCGAACCTGCGAGTACGCATCACCACCACCCGCGGCCCTCACGAGACCGGCCACCTGTCCGGACGAATCGACGGCAGGATGATCAGAGACCAGGTGGAAAACCTCGCCAACACGATCTTCATGATCTGCGGTCCGGGACCGATGATCGACGACATCAAAACGGCCCTCGTCCAGCTCGGTGTGCCCGATGCGCAGGTTCGAAGCGAGGCATTCGAGGCTGCGATTGCGTCATCAGTCGTGCACGACGCACCGAAAACGGCCAACGAAGCTCTGCCGAGACAGACCGGAAACGAATTCCAGCTGCACCTCATCGAGACCGGCACCACCCTGCCGGCGAGCTGTTCGGCCACCCTGCTCGAGTCCTGCGACGCGGCCGGCGTCCCGATGTCGGCTGTCTGCCGAGCCGGAGTCTGCGGAACCTGCCGCACCCGGCTCGCGAGCGGGAAGGTGCGCTGTGAGTCCGACCTCCTCGATGACTCCGAACGTGCAGATGGCTACATCCTCCCATGCGTTTCGTGGCCGGAGGAAGACTGCGCTCTCGAAGCATGACCACGACGAACAAACGCCTCGAGGTTCAGCTCTCGGCCCATGACCGCCGGTCTCGGGGGGCGGCGTGACCGCCACCCGAGCCGCCGAGCACGCCGAGGTGCGGATATCGACAGCCGCCCGCCGCGGATCACGGACCTTGCGACTCCCGCAGATCCCGATGAACGGTCTTTCGCTGGCCCTGGTCGGGTCGGTGGTCATCACCGTGTTCGTGCTCTTCGGGCTCGGGGGGTGGCGATATTACTGGTCGCCCCAGGACGTCCGGGCCTACACCGACCTCCACCCCCTGCTGCGCCCGTCCGGGTTGGTGGGAAACCTCCTCGGCATCATCGGCGTCATCCTCATGATCGTCATGCACCTCTACACGCTGCGCAAGAAGGCCCGTTGGATGAGCCGTTTCGGCTCGCTGACCGTCTGGCTCGAGTTCCACATCTTCTGCGGAGTCCTCGGACCGGTCCTGATCACGCTCCACACCTCGTTCAAGTTCAACGGGTTGATCTCGGTCGCCTACTGGTCGATGGTCATCGTGGTGCTGTCGGGGTTTGTCGGCCGCTATTTGTACGTCCGGATTCCGCGGTCGATCCGTGGCATCGAGCTCACCGATGTGGAGCTGGTCACTCGCGCAGCCGAGGCGACCCGAATGCTTTCGAGCTCGGACCTCCCACCGGCCGTCGCGGCAAGAGTCAGGGCCTTCGAGAGGTGGGCCATTCCCACGACCGAAGCGGACGCGACGTGGTCGGGGCTGGTGGTCGGTGATCTCGCCGTAAAGCTACGCTTCTCGGCTCTCAGCCGCCTCGCCCACCACTACCCGGAGGCCGAGGTTGTGGCCGAGAGCCTTCGTTTGATCCGGGAGCGCGCGGTGCTGCTGCGACGCATCGCTTACCTCAAGAAGACCAAAAAGCTCTTCGATCTGTGGCACATCTACCACAGGCCACTGGCGATCCTGATGGCCGCAATCGTGCTGCTTCACGTCGCGACCGTCGTCTACCTCGGCTATGGATGGGTGCTGTGATGAGAACCTCCGGTCGTCTCCTACTGGTGTTGGCCGCATGGTCGGGGATAACGCTTTTTGCGGCGCTGTCTGCCGCGCAAAGCGTAGGCCAGCTCCTCTCACCCGGTCCCCTGAGCGCCGCCCACTCCAAATACGAGGGGATAAAAACTTGCGACACGTGCCACGAGCCCGGGAAGGGCGTGTCCGCCAACAAGTGTCTGAGCTGCCACAAAGACGTCGCGACTAGAATCTCGGAAAGACGCGGCGTCCACCGCGACGTCTCCGACGACTGTGTGGCCTGTCACGTGGAGCATGCCGGACGCGACGCAGACATCCGTCCGCTGGTGGTGGCCGGTTTCAACCATTCAGGAGAGACAGGCTTCCCGCTTGATGGCCTGCACGCGCGACTCGCCACCGATTGCACCAAGTGCCACACGACCCGCTCCTACCTGAAGGCCATCCCCGACTGCGCGTCATGCCACAAGGACGTCCACAGGGGCGCTCTCGGCAGCGACTGCGCACGGTGCCACTCGACAGCCGCGACGTTCAAGGAGACCGGCCTTGCTTTCGATCACAGCACGGCCGCGTACCCGCTGACGGGTGCGCACCAGACGGTGCAGTGCGCCCGGTGCCACCGCGAGCAACAGTACAAGGGATTGCGCTACAGCGAGTGCAGCGATTGCCACCGCGACCCACATGGCGCCGCGTTCGGCGCGGTTTGCTCGTCGTGCCACAACCCTGTCAAATGGGCGACCACCAGCATCGACCATTCCAAGACGCAATTCCCGCTGACCGGGCTCCACGCCACGGTGGCGTGTGTGAAGTGCCACCCGAACGGCCAGAGCGCCAACCGGCCGCTCCGGTTCGAGCGCTGCAGCGACTGCCACACCGATGTCCATCAAGGGACGTTCACCGGGGACTGTGCCGCGTGCCACACGGTGGCCGGGTTCAAGGGCGCACAGTTCGACCACCGAGCGAAAACGGATTTCCCACTCGAAGAGCGCCACCAGGAGATTCCCTGCGTCGCGTGCCACAAGACGGAAAGGTCCCCGGCGTCGGCGCCCGTGCCGGACCTCGACTTTCGCGGTCTGACCGGCGACTGCGCATCGTGTCACCAGGACGTTCACCGCGGCCAGCTCGGAACGACGTGTGCCACTTGCCACGGCACCAGGACCTTTCGCGTCACCACATTCCAGCACGCGAATTCCCCGGAATTCTTCAAAGCCAAACACGCGACAGCGGACTGCACAAAATGCCACCGGGACGCCGTTGATGCTTTCGCCGCCGACAGTATGGTTTCCTCCCGCAGATATCGGGGTCTGTCGACCGCCTGTACCACCTGCCACCAGGATGTCCACCTCGGACAGCTCGGACCCAACTGTTCGACTTGCCATACCGTAGACGAGGACCGATTCAGCGCCCGCGCATTCGACCACTCACGATCATCATTCGCCCTCACAGGCAAACACTCGACCATCGAGTGCGCCAAATGTCATCAGCGGGAGACCGGCGTGTTCCCTGCCGGAGAAGGCACAGCGGTCCTGTACGACGGCATCAAGACCACGTGTCAAACGTGCCACCAGGACATCCACCTCGGACAGCTCGGCGATCGTTGTGAGTCGTGTCACGGGAGCGAGACCTTCAAGCTCACCGGTTACACGCACCGGACGGATGGTGAGTTTTTCGACGGCAAGCACGGTGCCGTACAGTGCTCCCAGTGCCACGTCACAGCTGAGGGTGGTTTCCCCGCTGGTCCCGGAACGGCAGTCCGGTTCAGCGGGCTCGATCAGCAGTGCGCCACCTGCCACGAGGACACCCATCGCGGCACGCTGGGACCCGACTGCGCTTCCTGCCACAGCGTGTTTGCTTCGTTCCGAAACGCATCACGCGCATTCCACAAGGACACTCTGCTCCCCCTCGAGGGACGCCACGTCGCGGTGCCATGCGCCGAGTGCCACTGGAATGGGCAGACGAGGGGCACGCCGACCCGCTGTTATGACTGCCACTGGATCCGTCGTCAGGATGACCGGTTCCGCACCGCTCTCGGCGCCGAATGCGAGCTCTGCCACCGTCCCGTTTCTTGGACCGCGGTGGCCTGGGACCACGCAGCGGCGACCGGGCTGGAGCTCGGCGGCGCGCACTTCGGAATTGACTGCGAGACGTGTCACACCGGCGGTCGATTCGACGGCACGGTGTCGACCGACTGTGTGTCGTGCCACTTGGACGACTACAACAGCACGGATGATCCGGATCACCGTGAGGCAGGATTTCCCACCGATTGCGAGACCTGTCACAATCCCTCGACGCCGTCTTGGGAAGGCCCGGGCGTTGTCCATTCGACCTTCCCGTTGCTGGGCTCCCACACCAGCCTCCAGTGCAACTGCCTGCCACTCGAGCGGCGTCTACCAGGGTCTGCCGTCGGACTGCGTCGACTGCCACCTCGATGACTTCAACGCCACCAGAGATCCCAACCACCGGACGGCGGGCTTCCCGACCGACTGCGAGGCCTGCCACCGAGGCTCCGACCCCACCTGGGAGGGCGCCACCTTCGCCCACTCCACCTACCCTCTCGTCGGCTCCCATACCAGCCTCCAGTGCAACGCCTGCCACTCGAGCGGCGTCTACCAGGGTCTGCCGTCGGACTGCGTCGACTGCCACCTCGGTGACTACAACTCGACCAGGATCCCAACCACCGGACGGCGGGCTTCCCGACCGACTGCGAGACCTGCCATCGAGGCTCCGACCCCACCTGGGAGGGCGCCACCTTCGCCCACTCCACCTACCCTCTCGTCGGCTCCCACACCAGCCTCCAGTGCAACGCCTGCCACTCGAGCGGCGTCTACCAGGGTCTGCCGTCGGACTGCGTCGACTGCCACCTCGATGACTTCAACGCCACCAGAGATCCCAATCACCGGACGGCGGGCTTCCCCACCGACTGCGAGATCTGCCACCGGGCAAGCGATCGCTCGTGGGACCAGGGCGTGTTCGATCACGTGTGGTTCCCGATCGACGGGGGCGCCCACAGAAACGCCGAGTGCGCGGAGTGCCACCCCTCCTCCGGCAGCTATGCCGTTTTCACCTGCACGACCTCCTGCCACCCGCGGTCGGAAACGAACGAGGAACACCGCGAGGAGAGCGGATATTCGTACAACTCGGCCAACTGTCTGTCGTGTCACCCCGATGGCAGAGAAATCTTCAGCCCGGGACTGGTGAGCTCTCATGATTAGCGACGCGGCACGCTGCCGTCGGCGCGGATTGACGCAAAGCGCCCGCCAGTCTTGGGCGTTGATCGTGGCCTTCTCGGCGGCACTCTGTTGCGCAACCGTGGCGGCCGCTCAGACTTCGCCAGTGCAGGGTCGATTCGCGCTGTTCACGTCGTGGTCCCACCGGAGCTGGGGCACCGGCGCCGAGTCCGATTTTACCGAGATCATCACAAACCTTTCGTTGCACGGAGGCGAGGCGCCGGGCGGTACCGTCGAATACGCGCTCGACGGACGGGTAGCGACCTACCCTTCCCACTCCAGGGAACAACGGATTTCCCTCTACGAGGCATATGTCGGCGTTCACTCGCGCGAGTGGAACCTGGAACGTCCGCCTCGGCCAGATGTGGCTGCACGAGCTCGGCGGGCTCGGTTCTGTTGGCGGTCTTTTCGCCGAGTACCGCCAACCGAGACCCTCATCGTTGGGTCTCTGGAGATTTGGTCTGTTCGCCGGTCGCGAACTCGCCACCTATCAGCTCGAGTATCTGAAGGGCGTTGAAAAGGGCGGGTTTTTCGCCGCACTCGACGGCGACCACGGACGCCAACACATTCTCGGATATGTCCAAGTGCGCAATCAGGGAGAGACCGAACGCTCAGTGATCGTGTTCTCGAACTTCATCCCGGTGGGTCGAGCTTTCCGGCTTTACCAGGCTCTCGAATACGACACCCAGGGACCGGCCGGACTCGGTGAATCCGAGCTCAGCTACTTCATGGCCAACCTCAACTATCAGATCTCCTCGGTCGTTGGCATTCAGGGAACCTATCACCGGGGGCGATCACTCGACACCCGTACCATCACCCAGGATGTGATTGACGGGCGACCCGTGGCTCCGGAAGCGCTCGACGGTTTGCTCTTTGAATCCTCTCGAGTGCGCCTTATGGTCCGTCCCGGCCGCAATGTATCTGTGTGGGCCGCGTACGGCAACGATCGCAATAATCGCGACGATCCGGCCGCCAATCGGTTCAACCTCGGGTTCTCCGCGCGCAGAATTCTCGGCTCGGCCGCCGATCTCAATTTGTCGGCTACGCGCACCGACCGTGGCGGAGACACCTACGACTCACTATGGGCCTCACTCGGTTATTCGTTCGGATCGCGGGTCTACGTCTCCCTCGAGTATCGCGACACGCTTTCCATCTATCACCTGAGCGGCGGCGGCGGCCAGATCATCGAGGTCCGCCCGAACAGTGAAATGTATTCCATCACATCCAACATCAACCTGAGTCGCACGTTTTCCTTGTTGCTCGAAATCGAGCTCTTCGACCACAGTGACTTCGAGGAACGCCGGCTCATGACCGGACTGGTCGTTCGCTTCTGAAGAAACGCGATCTTTGATTTCAGCCGATGGTGCCGTTGGCGATGGCGACGATGTTTTCCGGGCGACCCTCGGCGGTTCGTGGGCCGCGGATCATGTGCCGGTTCGAAGACGTCCGGATCGTGGTCACAACTCGGCTCAATCCGCCCTCTCCGCCCTCAACCCAGTTCGGTGGGAATCGTCGCCGGCAACAGGCCCTCGGATCTCAGTATCTCCTCGACCTTCGCCCGGGTCTCCGGCTTGGGGCCGTCGGTGGAGACGGCGTAGAAGAGCTCCTGATGCTCCGGGTTGGCCGGCTCGAAATCGGCCCGCTGGTGCTCCATCAACTCCACCCGCCCATCCGAGCGGGTTTCGTGCTGCTGCCTTTTTTCGAGGCGGCGGCGCTGCTCGTCGGCATCGCACACGGTCTGGATGAAGACCAGGTGGGCGCCGGTCCGGCGGGCGGCCTCGATCACCGGGACCCGCTCCTCCCGGCACTTGAAGGCGCCGTCCACTACCACCGGGAACCCGCCGAGGAGGAGGTTTTCGGCCCGCCGGCAGACCTCGGCGTAGGTCTTTTTGTTCATTTCCGGTGAGTACAGCCCCTCGTTGTAGGGCACGTAGACGCGGGTGTTTTCACCCACCCCGGCGATTTGCTTGCGCACCGCATCGGTCGACAAGAGGTGCCAGCCGAAATGCTCGCGGAGAAAGCGGGCGACGTTGGTCTTGCCCGATCCCATCAAGCCGTAGAGAACCACCAGCGACGGCCTCTTGGCGCCGCCCGAATACTGGTAGGCGAGACCGAAGTAGCGGCGAGCGAGATTCCTCTGGGCTCGTCGAGCTCCGTTGTCGAGCGCCGGGTCCGATGAGGTGAAGCAGGCAATCTTGCCCCGCACGTAGGCGCGGTAGCACTTGTAGAAGTCGAGCAACCGGAGCAGCTCGGAGTCGCCCGAGGCCTCGACATACCGGTCCACGAAGTGTTTTGAGAGATCTGACCGTTCGTTGAAGTCGAGATCCATGGCCATGAACGCGATGTCCACCGCGACGTCGCCGCAGCGAAGACGCTCGTTGAACTCGATGCAGTCGAAGATGACCGGTGGCTCCTCGAGGAAAACATTGCGCAAATGCAGGTCGCCGTGGCTTTCGCGAATCCGCCCTTCGGCGATGCGCCGCTCGAAGAGGGCGGCGTTTTTCTCGTAGAAGGTGTTCGTCCAGCGCCGGATGTGCTTGTAACGTTCGGTCGACAGCAGCTTCCCGGCGTAGTCTTTGGTCTGGCTGAAGTTTTCGTCAGTGTTGAACTTCACGGCCTCGACGGTCCCGTACTGATCGATCCCCTCCCCCGTCGCCGCGTCACGATAGAACGGCACCAGGATGTCGACCAGAGCATCCATGTGGGCCTCGGCCAACTCGCCCCTCGCCAGCACCTCAGACCCGAGGAGACTTTCGTCCAACTGGCGCATCACGACGACCCAGTCCACGATCTCGCCGGTACCCTCCAGGGCGAGTCCGTCACCCTCGCGGGTGATCGGCGCCGCCCTGAGGTAGATCGACGGGGCGAGCCGGCGGTTGAGCTCGACCTCGGCCCGACAGTAGAGCTTGCGCAGCTCGATGGTGGAAAAATCGAGGAAACCGAAATTCACCGGTTTTTTGAGCTTGTAGACGAACTCGCCGGTCAAGAAAACCGACGAGATGTGGGTCTGGAGAAACCGCAGCTGTTCGACCGGGTGGGGGTAGAAGGCCGGGTTGGAAAGAGCCTTGACGAGTTGCGCGTGATCCAACCTGACCTCCCGGCGCCCGTGATCCGCTCACCGAGGCGCAAGGTGTCACATCGAGCCGCAGGGGTCAACACCCGCATGGAATCAGGAATTAGGAATTAGGAATTAGGAATTCCCGCCCGACCACCCATTTCGGATTTCGAATTTCCGACCGCCTGTCCCTGTCGGGCAGAGGAGAAAAGGTGCAGAGGGGCGGCGAGGTGGCTGACTTCTCAGCTCCTCCCTTATTCCGGTTTTCCCGTTTTGAACGTTTTAATGTTTTAACGTTTTAACGTTTCAACGTCTACCGTGCACCGTTCTGGGTTCTCGTCTCCGGTTCACCCGCGGTGGGGCGCACGACTTCCGGATCGTTGTCGGCGACATCTATATCCTCGACCTTGTGCTCGCCAAGCTCGAAGGGGACGCCGCGCAGGTAGGCGTCGATGGCACCCGCCGCGCGTTTGCCGGCGCCCATGGCCAGGATAACCGTCGCCGCGCCGGTGACAATGTCGCCTCCGGCAAAGACGCCGGGTATCGAGGTCATGGTGGTTTCTTCATGGGTCACGATGCGGCCGCGCCTGTCCACATCGAGGCCCTTTGTGGCGCTGGTCAGCAACGGGTTGGCACCCTGGCCGATGCCGATGATGATCGAGTCGATCGCGATCTCGTATTCGCTGCCCTCGATCGGGACCGGACGCGGGCGACCCGAGGCGTCGGGCTCGCCGAGCTCCATTTTCTGTACCCGTACGCCGGTGACGAGCCCCTGGTCGTTGCCGAGCACCTGGACCGGAATCGTGAGCCAGCGGAAGTCGATGCCCTCCTCCTCCGCGTGCTCGAGCTCCTCGATTCGCGCCGGCGCCTCGCCGCGGGTGCGGCGGTAAAGGCAGATCACCTTTTCGCAACCGAGACGAAGAGCGGTGCGACAGCAGTCCATGGCGACGTTTCCGGCGCCGACAACCGCCACCCGGCGGCCGATTGTGACCGGCGTGTCGTATTCCGGGAAATCGTAGGCCTTCATGAGGTTGACCCGGGTCAGGAACTCGTTGGCGGAGCACACCCCGATGAGGTTTTCACCCGGGATGTTCATGAAGTACGGCAGCCCGGCACCGGTGCCGATAAAGAGGGCGTCATAGCCCCAGTCATTCATCAGCTCGTCGACCGTCGCCGTCGAACCGACGACGAAGTTGCAGCGGAATTTCACGCCCATCGCGCTCAGGCTGTGAATTTCCTCCTGGACGATCGACTTCGGCAGCCGGAATTCCGGAATGCCGTAGGTGAGCACGCCGCCCGGCTGGTGCAGCGCCTCGAAGACGGTAACGCTGTGGCCGCACATGGCGAGGGAGGCGGCGCACGATAGGCCGGCCGGTCCCGAGCCCACGATTCCGACCTTGAATCCGGAGGCTTCGGCGCACTCCGGCATCGTCACCGTACCGCCGGCCCGTTCGAGGTCGGCGACAAAACGCTCGAGACGGCCGATGGCGACCGACTTGCCCTTGTTGCCGGTCACGCAGGTCTTCTCGCACTGATCTTCCTGCGGACACACGCGGCCGCAGATCGCGGGCAGCGTGTTGTCGGCTTTGATGATCGCCAGCGCCTCGGCGAAGCGGCCATCCGCCACCGCCCGGACAAACGACGGGATATCGATCCCCACCGGGCATCCGTCGACACACTTGGGCTTTTTGCACTCCAAACACCGTTCGGCCTCGCCGAGTGCAAGCTCCTCGGTATATCCGGTCGCGACCTCCTTGAAATCACGGATCCGCTCGCTCGGATCGCGCGCGGGCATCGGGTGGCGTGGGATTGCAAGCCGCTCTTTCTTGGTCAGCTCTCGTGGCATGCGCCTACCCTCCCGAGGCGGTCGCGCGGCATTCGTGCGCGGCCAGGAACCGCCGTCTCGCCGCCTCCTCCTGCTCGAGGTAAATCCGTTGCCGTTGCATCATCCGGTCAAAGTCAACCTCATGAGCGTCAAACTCGGGGCCGTCGACGCAGACGAATCGGTTTTCGCCACCGATCCTCACCCGACAACCGCCGCACATGCCCGTCCCGTCGACCATGATCGTGTTGAGCGAGACCAGGGTCGGAATCTCGAGTGGCCTCGTCTGTTCGGCCACCGCGCGCATCATCACCGCCGGCCCGATGGCGATGACGAGGTGGGGCGTCCCGGAAATCTCGATGTACTTGTCGAGGGCGTGGGTCACCAGTCCCTTGGCGCCAAAGCTGCCGTCATCGGTGGTGTAGTAGACCTCGTCCGAGACGGCTTCCATTTCGCGGCGGAGAATGACCAGCTCCGCCGTGCGGCCGCCGAGAATCGAAATGACATAGTTGCCGGCCTCGCGCAGGGCACGGGCGATCGGCAGGAGCGGTGCGATGCCGGCGCCTCCTCCGACGCACACCGCCGTGCCCCAGTTCTCGATGTGGGTCGGCTTGCCCAGCGGACCAACAACCGTGATTCCGTCGCCGGCGACAAGGGTGCCCATCTCCATGGTGGTCTTGCCGATCTCCTGCACCACCAAGGTGATGGTCCCGCGAACCGCGTCGGAATCGGCAATTGTCAGCGGAATCCGCTCCGAATGGTCGTGAAGCATCACCATTACGAACTGTCCAGCCTGGTGCCTGCTGGCGACCACCGGTTCGTGAATCAGATAACGCTTGAATGCGGGCGCGATCTCGTCGACCTCGAGAATGCGGGCCATCGTAACCTCCCCGTTGCCGTCGCCTCCCTCGGGCTCACACCGCCGAGCCGCGATGCGGGTAGGCCTGCGAGTGCTCGAACCAGAGTTGGAAGTCGTCAACCAATGTTTCGTAGCGCCGCTTGAGGGCGGCAAACATCATGGCGTTGTCGATCGCCAGCGAACACTGCTCGCCGATCGACACCATGAGCTGTTGTTCGTCGATGGAGAATGGATAGGGCTTGTGGGTAAAGAGGCTGAGCACACCGATCGTTTTCTCGCGTGCGATCAACGGCACCAGCAGGATCGAGGAAATCCCCTCGCGCTCGAACTCCTCGGGGCGGACGACGCGGTCGTCCTGGCGGCCGTTCAGGATCGCCACGCAGTTGCCGACCAACACCTCGCCCATCAGCTCCCGCGAGTAGGTATCGCCGAGTTGCTGGACAAAGGTGCCGCTGAGGCCGAACCAGGCGCGCGGCTCGAGCTTCGAGGTGTGCCCATCGACAAGCTCGATCGCGCAGCCGCGGGTTCGGAGATCCTCACAGACCACCCGCGCGATGGAGTCGAGGACGACCGGAAGGTCGAGCGAGTCGCGAATCGACTGGGTGACGTGGGCGAGAATCTGGAGGAACATGGAGTGGACGATCGCGCTCGTGCAGAACAAGGCCACGACCTTGAAGAACTCGACCTCGTCGTCCTTGAACTCGCGTTGCTCGCTGGTGAACAACCGCATCACGCCGATCACCTGGCCGCGGGCCTTGAGGGGAACGGTGAGCATCGAAACAATGCCCTCGGCCTTGAACGCCTCCGGGTATTGGACCCGCGGGTCGGCCTCGCTATCGAGGACCATCACGACGTTTCCCTGGAGAGCCTCCGCGACGCTTCTCTCGGCATCCACCGGCCCCTTGTTGAGAAACCGGTCGCTGAGGCCGTGCGAGGCGACGTCGTCCAGCGTCCGCAGGTCACGGCTCAGCAGACGGAAGTGACAGGCCTTGAGATCGAACTGATCGACGATCGACCGCGCCGCCATTCTCAGCAGCTCCTGGGTGTCGACCTGGGCGTTGAGGGCGTCTCCGATGACGTGAAAAACGTTTCGACACTGGCGGCAGTCAACCATCGAATCCTCCTATCATCGAGACAACTTCTCCCCGTGACGCCCACTGACACCGTCAGCAACGCCGATGCTTGTTCGAGGTCCTTCAGCGAGAGTGCCGACCGAGTTGCCGGCGGTGAAAAAGTACCGCCGTATCGCCGTCGCGCCGCTTCAGAATCCGCAAGCGCCCTGTCTGTAAGAGTTGACCTCTGAGATGAATGTATGTCCGGTTGAACCAGTCGTCAACCATCTTGAGAAAGTTATTTATTTCACATGCAACAACTTACGACTCAATCTCCGGTCATCGAGGAGGAGTTTTTCACTACAAATATCATTGAAATGAGAACAACACCTGATACAAGCAAACTACTACTTGCCGCCCAGACAATCCAACAACTGCTTGCAATGGGAATCGATGCCGCTGCCCAACAGCAATTCAGCGCCTCGCAACGCAAAGCATTGCGAGGCGCTGAATTGCCGGAGGTGGGATTCGAACCCACACAAGGTTGCCCTCGGAGGATTTTGAGTCCTCTGCGTCTGCCATTCCGCCACTCCGGCGCGGGTGCATTCTGTCGCCGACGCCTGCCCTGGTCAAGCCCCGAGCTGCTTGGCCGTCTCCTCGAGCCGCGCGAGGGCGGCCTGGTCCACCGGTGGGAACGGGAAATCCTCGAGGTGGTTGGTGGGCAAGAGGTGGATGTGGACGTGCTCGACTTCGTAGCCGAGTACGACGACCACCACCCGCACGCACCCGGTGCGTTCCTGAAGGTGTCGCGCCACCGTCCGCGCGGCCGACCACAGGGCGATATAGGGGTCCTCTTCCATTGCGAAAACCTCGAACCAGGGGTGCTTGGGAATCACCAGGGTGTGTCCCTCGACCCGCGGGTTGATGTCGAGAAACGCCAGATGGCGCTCGTCCTCCCAGATCCTGTGGCACGGGATCTCACCCGAGACGATGCGTTCGAAGAGCGTCGGCATGTTCACCTCCTGTTGGGTCACGATAGCCTACCACCGAGTTCGTGGTCCGCAAGAATCTCGTCGATCCTGCGATGAGATTGACCTCGGCTTCAATGGGGAATATATTACCAATGACGAATAGGACTATGTGGGAGGGATCGTGATCGCATCCGACGAGCTGCTCAATCGAATCGCCGAGGTCCTCAAGGCCATGGCCGACCCGACCCGCCTCAAGATCCTTCACTGCATCCACAACGGTGAGCAGTGCGTCTCGGACATTCTCGTCGTGGTCGGAGGGAGCCAGGCCAACGTTTCCAAGCACCTCTCGGTGCTCAAACGCGCCGGTCTGGTCGACTGCCGGCGATCGGGTCTCAACGTTTTCTACCGGATCATCGACGAGGGCGTCTTTACGATTTGCCGAAACGTCTGCGATTCGCTCGAGTTGCGACTCGATCGCGAACACAGGACGGTCCTCGAAGGCCGGCAGCAGATGGAGGACGCGGAGACCTCGAAGGTCTGAGGGTATTCCGCCCGCGGACAACCGCGAGCGTGACGCGGAGAGCGAAGATGCCAATCTATGAGTACCGATGCAACGAGTGCGGCAAACGGTTTTCCCTTCTCCAGCGGATCGGCGCCAACGCCGAGAACACGAGCTGTCCGAAATGTGAGAGCGAAAAGGTCGAACGCCTGATTTCGAGCTTTGCCAGCACCTCGTCGGGGTCGGGTGTGGACGCCGCCTGCCCGGCAGCACCATCCTGTCCGAGCGGCTTCACCTGAGCCCACTGAGCTCGAGCCCGGCGGGCTCGAAGCACCCACCCGCGCTGGGGCGTGGGGCCATCCGCTCACGCATTCCAGTTTTGAGTTTTGAGTTTTGAGTTTTGAGTTCCCGCCCACCCATCCGTTTCAGTTTAGAGTTTTTAGTTTTTAGTTTTGAGTTTTGAGTTCCCGCCCTCCCTCCCCCGGGCTGTTGGACCAAGGTTCATTTTGTTCCAACCAGCCATCCGGCAGCCCTGAGGGCGTAGCCCGGAGCCGGACAGGGCGTGTGGCTCGCGCGTTTCTTGGGTAGGCAGCGATACTCATCGCACCACACTGATTCTGAGCCGCTGTCGCATCTGTATGGTGTGTTTACACCGACCGTCGGTGGAGCTATCATCGGGCGCAGGTTTTTATCACGGGTGAAGCCGACGCCGCGGATCTCGCGGTTTGAGACGGCGGCCGGGGCTTCTCGACTCGAAAGGAGAGAGCAATGCGGGCGTCCATCCTCAAGCTTTCGATTCTGATGTTGGCGGTGGCCGTCGTGGCCCCCGGCCTGAGCTTCGGCCAGGAAGTCGAACCGGTGACCACCACCCGCGTTGCCCCGGTCGCGGGCGAAGCGGCCGCGGCCCGCGACACCAAGAGCCACATCACCCGCGACGACCGGGGCGTGTGGTTCATCGACGGCGAGTCGCTCTTCGACGTCTACGAGGGCATGGGCTACGTGGTGGCGAGCGACCGGCTGTTTCAGATGGAGCTTTTCCGGCGCCAGGCTCGCGGCACCCTGTCCGAGCTCTTCGGGGCTGAGTTCCTGGGATCCGACTTCCTCAGCACCGACATCTTCCTCCGCAATCTGATGTACTCGGAGGACGAGCTCACGGAGCTCTTCGACGGCATGTCCGACGAGGCTCAAATGATCGTCCAGGCCTATGTGGCCGGCGTCAACCGCCGCATCTTCGAGATCTACTCCAACTTCCGGGTCATGCCCTACGAGTACTGGATCGCGAGCTTCTTCTCGTTCTTCGTCGAGGGCCTCGGCTACAACATCCTCCCGGAACCGTGGACCGTCGAGGACGTTGTCGCGTGGATGGCTCTGCTCCAGAGGAACTTCGATGGTGAGGCCTTCGAGCAGGGACAGCTCGAAAACGCGGTCCTGGCGCCGACGCTTGTCGCCGTCTACGGGCTCCAAGGCCAGGCGATGTTCCAGGATCTCCGTTGGTTCAACGACCCGGCGGCCCAGACCATGATCCCTGCGCCCGCCGTCAAGGCCTTCGCCGCGGCGCAACAGTACCCCGCGATCGACTTCGACGCGTTCCCCGATCTGTCGGGCGCGGCGGAGAGGATCGGCTCTCGCTTCGATGAAACCGACAACGCGATCCGCAAGGTCAGCCAAGAAGTCAAAATGGGCAGCTATGCGTGGGCGATCTCAGGCGACAAGACCGCCTCCGGCAACCCGATCGTCTACTCGGGGCCGCAGATGGGCTTCTCCTTCCCGGCCATCGCCACCGAGGGCTCGATCCGAGGCCCCGATATCGAAATCTCCGGCATGACGGTGCCCGGGATCCCGGGCATCATCATCGGCCGCACCCCGCACCACGCCTGGTCGATGCAGGTCGGCCACGCCCACACCCAGGACTGGTTCATCGACTCCCCACTGGCGGTCACGCTCCACCGGATGGAGACGTTCTACCCGGCCGGCGGGGACCCGGTGACCATCCCCATATACCGCAGCACACCACGGGCCGATCGTCGATCCATTCCCCTACATCCGAGACGGACCCTCCGGACTTTGTGGTCTCCTGGGCCTACGCCCACTGGGGGCGTGAGGCCGAGACCATCGAGTGCCTTCCTGGAGCTCGCGCGCGCGACGAGCATCGCCGAGTTCGATGCGGGCATCGAGAAAGTGGCGGTCAGCCAGCACTTCACCTACGCCGACCGCGACGGCAACATCGCCTACTGGATGTCGGGTTGGGACCCGATCCGCGCTCCCGGCGTCGACCCCCGTTTCCCACAGATCGGCAACGGCGCCCAGGAGTGGACCGGGGCGCGCCGTCCGCGGGTCCACGCCATGAACCCGGCCCAGGGGTACTTCGGAGGCTGGAACAACAAGGCCTCGGTCGACTACATGAGCCCACCCAACAACCAGTGGTACTGCAACGGGGTCTGGCCACCGGGCGCACGTGGTCGACGAGTACCTGTCCTCTCACGACAACCTGACCTTCGAGGAGGTGCGCGACCTGGCCCTCAACATCGCCACCACCACCAGCTTCATGGGCGGCGGCAATCCCTGGTCCTTTGTCGCCGACGACTTCGAGGCCGCGGTGGCCGCCAACTCGTCGCCCGACCGTGACGCGGCGATCGACATGCTCGACGCCTGGGACGGCCACTTCGTCGCCGGCGGTCCGGCAGCGTGGCGAATGGGCACGCTGCGGGCCGACGCCTGGGTGCTGCAGGACGCCTGGGTCGACGAGGTCCTTCGTATCACCTTCGAGGACGAGTTCAGGGCCGCCGGGATGAGTTGGGAGGACGAGGCCGAAGTCGTATTGTTCAACGTGCTCCTGCACGCACTGGCCGGCCAGACCTTGTACGACTGGTTCCAGGACGCGGCGGGCACGGGTGACAAGCCGGTTGGCGCCGAGGCGATCATCGTCCGGGCGCTCGACAACGTGATCGAGCATCTGGGTCTGGGCCCCTACAACGCGCCGCGTGGCGTCATCACATTCGGTCACTCGCTCCTTGGCGAACTCGACCCGGCGTTCAACGCGATCCACGCGATCCCGTTCTCCGAGCGCTCGACCTACGCGCATGTCGTCGAGTACGGCCCGAGACGGCCCGACGCGCATCGAGAGCATGTTCCCGCTCGGACGGTCGGGCAGACCTCTAGTTCAACGGTTACCTGTCGACCCGACCTTCGATCTGCCCAACAACTTCTCGCTGGCGCCGATCTACGACCCCTTCGTGCCGCGGACCTTCCCGCTGTTCGACTGAGCGTCGATTCACGCATCGCTCTCACGCCCCGCTCTCCCGAGCGGGGCGTTTTTCTTGTCCACCTCTCGGTGCCATCCCGACCGAGGGAGCGATAGGCCCGTTCTGGTTGTCATCCCGACCGAGGGCCGGTACGGCCCGAGCGGAGGATCGTGAAGGGGTTGCCGACGCCGCTCGAAAAATTCAGCTCGCCATCCGCATCGCGGTGCGCCTCCCTCACTCGTTCGGAATGACACGAAGCGAAATGCCGTGCTCGTTCGGGCGGGCGGTTTTTCTTTTGGCGCACCTGCCTGCCATCTGCAGGGTCGGCACCTGTGCCGCCCTTGCGCATTCAACGAGACTTCAATGGGCAAGGGCCGGACAGGTCCCGCCCCTACACCTCGGGCGATTGAACGCGCTATCCTTCCGCGGTGACGAAACTCGAACCCTCAGCCAGCGCCTTCGACTGGCGGGCGCCGAACAGATCGACTGGCCGGTGACCACCGATGTCGGCCCCGGTCTTGCCGGGGTGGTGGCGGCCGAGACGCAGGTGATGTGGCTCGACCCCTCCAGCGGCCGGCTCGCCTACCGCGGGGTGCCGATCGAGGCCCTGGGCACCCACGCTGACTTCGAGGAGGTCGCCCACCTCCTGATCAACGGCAGCGCGCCGGGTGACGATCCTGCGGGCCTCGACGACTTTCGACGCCAGATCCGTTCGAGCCGCAGCCTCCCGGACGACGTCATCGACCTCGTCCGCTCGCTCGATCCCGCCACCCACCCGACCCGGATGCTGCGCGCGGGTATCTCGGCCGTCGGTTGTCACGAGCTGACGGTCGACGATGATCTCGCCGGAGCCCGCCAGTGGCGCGAGCTGCGAGTGGTCGGCCAGACGGCGGCCCTGGTCAGCGAGATCTGTCGCCACCGCGCCGGCCGCGAGCGGCGGCCGGCAAAGGAGGGCTGCAGCCTGGCCGAGGGCGTGCTGGCCGCGCTCAACGACCGCCCACCGACCACCGACGAGGTGCGGGCCCTCGATCTGGCGTGGGTGCTGTTCGCTGCCCACGGGCTCGACGCCCCGACCTTCACCTCGATGATCGTGGCCTCGTGTCTGGCCGATCCCTACTCCAACTTCGTCGCCGGTCTGTCGGCGCTGCGGGGGCCCAGGACCGGCGGCGCCGCCGAGGTCGTGCTCGATCAGCTGCTTCGACTGGACGGACCGGCCGAGGCTGCGAACTGGGTACGGCAGACGCTCGAAGCCGGCGGGGTCATCGCGGGTTTCGGTCACCGCTCCTACCGCATGCCCGACCCGCGGGTCGTAATCCTTCGCAAGGAGGTCGCGGCCCTCGCCCGCCACAACGGCCGGGAAGATCTCTTCGAGATCGCGCGCACCGTCGAGCAGGCCGCCGGCGGTGCTCTCGCCCCGCGCGGCGTGTACATCAACGTCAACTTCTACGGCGCTCTGCTCCTTTCGCTGCTGGGCGCGGATCCTCCCCTGGTTCCGTGCCTGGTGGCGATCGGACGGATGGCGGGCACCGCGGCTCTGGCGCGGGAGGCTCTCGACACTATCCGGCTCTACCGGCCGCTCAGCCGCTACGTAGGCCTTCCAGAGCGCCATGTTCCGGGGACCCGTCAACCGTGATCGGGCGAAACTCCGTTCCACCCGAGCAGAGCTACGGGCGCGGGCTCGAGGGGTTGGTCGCCGGCGACACCGCGATCTCCGCCATCGACGGCCGGCGCGGCCGGCTCTTATACCGGGGCTATCCCATCGACGAGCTGGTGGGTCGTACGAGCTTCGAGGAAATCAGCTATCTCGTGCTCGCCGGAGAATTGCCGGATGCGGACCAGCTTGCCGAGTGGACCGCCGAGCTGCGCCGCTGGCGCAATCCACCGGCGCCCGCGGTCGAGGCGCTGGACCGGATCCCCGCCAACGCGCACCCGCTCGCCCAGTACCGAAGCATGCTGACGGTCGCGGCGTGCCACATCCCCGAGCCCGAGAACACGGACCTCGACGCCCAATGGCGTCGCCCGGCGCGGATCCTGAGCTGGACGGCGGCCCTCGCCGCCCGCGCCATCCGCCACCTGCAGGGCCTGGGACCGGTGGCGCCACTGGCAGAACTCGGCTATGCAGCTGATTTCCTCTACCAGACCCTCGGGCGATTGCCCGTGGCCGACGAGGTGGCGGCCTTCGAGGCGAGCCTGGTGGTCCAGGCCGAGCACGGGCTGCACGCCGCCGCCTTTGCCGCAATCGTGGTCATCTCGACCGGCGCCGACCTCGGTTCGGCGGTGCTGGCGGGGATGGGGGCCCTCTCCGGCGCCCGGCACGGCGGCGCCAACCAGCTCGCCTTCGAGATGTTGGCGCGGCTCGACGGGCCGGATCACGCGCGCCGGTGGGCGCGGGAGGCGATCGCCGCGGGCCACCGATTCCCCGGCTTTGGCCACCGGGTCTACAAGTGTCCCGACCCGAGAGTCCGGGCTCTCGAAGGCTATGCCCGGGCGCTCCTCGAGTCCCGCGGCGAGAGTCGGCTCTGGGACACCTATCTCACGCTGCGCGACGAGATCGAGGGCGCGCTCGGTCCAAGGGGCGTCTATGCCAACGTCGACAGCATCACCGGTCTGATCTACCACCCGATCGGGCTGCCGGTGAGTGCGTTCCCGATCCCGTTCTGCCTCGCCATCCAGACCGGCTGGATGGCGCACTGCCTCGAGTACCTGCCCGACGGAAAACTGATCAATCCAGGGGCGGTGTACATCGACAGACTAATTCGGATTTCGGATTTCGGATTTCGGATTTCCCATCCGCCCTCCCGAGAACCGTGTCATCCTGAGCACCGTTCTGCCGGTACCGGCGGAGACACGTCAACCGGCCAGATCGCCCATTCTCCGGGCTTCGCGCTTCGCCGTGACAGATTCTCTCTCGGCATGACAGGTAGGAGTGGTGGCAGCGGAAATCCGAAATCCGAAATTCGAAATCCGAAATTGAACTAAAGCTCGTGCTTCATAAACATCTCGCGCAGCGACAGCAGCAGCTTCGAGAACCCGGCCTCGTCGAGAATCGCCCTGATGGCCTGGGCATCGCCGCCGGCGGCGGCCTTTTCCCTGGCCTGATCGGCCACCGCATAGAATCTCTCGATCGCCTCGATCCCGAGAGCGCTCTTCTTGATGTCGTACCACCCGCTCGAGCGCAGGGTCTGCCAAACCGGGCGGTCGCGATCGGTCTTGGCCCTGAACATGTCTTCCGCCAGAGACATGACCTCTCGCCGAAGGATCTGCAACACCTCGTGGTCGTCTTCGATCGCCATTGCCCGTTCCGCCTCGACGGCAAGCTCCGGCATCGCTCCGACCACCCGCTCGTCGGTTGCGGCAGGGGTCGCGTCAGCAACCGCCGCTACCGGTTTCTCCGACGCCACCTCGGTCACGATGTCCTCCGCCGCCAGCTCTTCGATGTCGGTGGCGCGGGTCCCGAATTCAACGGCCTTCGGCCCCTCCACTCCGGCTCCGACTTCGGCGGCTTCGGAAGGAGCGGCCCCGGTTGGCGGGGTTGCAGGCTTCTTCTTCCGGGTCAGTGACTCACGAAAGTCGGCGTGGAACGAGAGCAGTTTCTCGACGTCGCTTTCATCGAGCGGAACCGTTGCCGCGAGCTTGAGCCGAAGGCTCTCGATTTCGCGCAACCGTTCGGCCACTGTCGAACCTTCGGGGGCGATGGCTTCGAGGAGTTGCGCGAGATCCGTGTTGAACTCGATGATCTCGGCCAGATCGTCGAGGGACGCAAAGCTGATGAGCTCCTGGTACTCGCGGTCGAATCGGTCGACGGCGACCTCGTTTTCCTTGCGATCGACGAGCCGCTCGTAGACACCGGTCGGGCAACCGTCGAGGTACCAGGTCTTCCCGGTTGCCTTCTCGAGGCCGCGATGGACGATTCTGCGGACAGTGACAAGCATCTCAGCCATGACCTCGTAGGCCTCGATATTCAAGTCCTTGTCTCTCATCCTGGCCGTCGATTGTACCTCGACTCGGTCGGCTCAAAGCCCGGTCAATCGTCGCGCCGCCAGCGGGCGTCGATGACTGCCGGTTGACGGTCGCCCAGGCGCCGCGCCAGCCGCTCCGTGACCGCTTTGCGAATCACGGCCCGTCCACGGGGAACCAGGAGCAGGAAACCCAACGCGTCCGTGATGAGGCCGGGCGTCAGCAGCACCGCTCCGGCGATGAGAATGAGCAGCCCGTCGACGAGCGCGTCGGCCGGCAGCCTTCCGGCGGAAAAATCTTCGCTGATCCGTTTGAGCACTCCCAACCCCTGGCGCCGCGCGAGCCAGGCCCCGAGGGCCCCGGTACAGATCACGATCAGGATCGTCGCGCCCAACCCGATCACCGAACCCAGCTTGACCAGAAGAAAGAGCTCCACCAGCGGCACGATGGTGAAGAGCAGGAGGAGGCGGAGGAACACCGGGTGAGTCTACAGAATTCGGTGCGCGAATGGATGTCCGAATTCTCAATTTTCAATTCTTAATTTTTAATTCACCACCCTCCCACAAAAACATAGGGGAGGTGGTTGGGAATTGAGAATTGAGAACTGAGAACTAAGAATTGGGTTCGGCTGGCGAGGTTGGCATTTTCTTCAAAGGGATGTGCACCGGTGTGGCAAACTTGAGGGCTATCTCGAGGGTGATCAACCAGTGGTTCTGCTCGGACCTTGCCGCTCCTACCTCGAAGGACAGCCCTCCCCACCCGACCCCGCTCTCGGTGCCGAACGAAAGCCCGTGGTGGACACCGTGGTCTTCTTCGTTCCAACGCCGGTAACGGAGGTACTTGCCGTGAAACCCGAGCTGCTTCGAGGCGGCCGGGATCCGCCTCACGCCTCCCCACCCGAGGGTGATGATTTGAGAGTCGGCCTGCGGGCCCCACTCCTCTCCATAGCCGGCATAAAGCGAGAACCGCCGCCCGTCGGAAAACGACAGGTAGGCGTTGGCCTGGGCGGCCACCCAGTTCGGCGGCCCGGCCGCCACACCGAGGCTCGGGTAAATCCCGAGGGACGGTCGGCGATCCTCGTCTACCTGCGGATCCTCGCCGATGGCAGCCCGCAGCTCGTCGTGCCAGCGATCGAGGTCGATCCCGTCATCAGCCCGCGCGGTCACGGTCGCCATGATCAGCATCACCATGATCGTGACCTTCAGCCAGGTAAAACCGCCGATCACCAGGTCACGCCCCAGGCATCGAGGAAAGGCTGCTTACCGCCCAGCTCTTCGCGCATCCGCGGCAGATCATCCGGCCCCAAAAGGTGCATCAGGTCCGGAATATCCTCGATACCGCTACCGCCAACGCATTGCTTCGGTCCGTCACGAAATTCGATCAGACCGGCAAGCAGCTCGGTCAACTCCCGGTTCAATTCGCGGTCGAGGACCGCCACCCCGGCCTCGGTGTTGTAGTAGGTCGACCGGATGTTGAAGTTCGACGAGTGGATGATCGACAGATCGTCGTCCACCAGCACCATCTTGCCGTGGATGGCGATCGGCGGCATGATTTCCGGCGCGCAACCGCCCTCCTCCATCTGTCGCAGCGAGGCGTCGTTGGCACGCCACGCCCAGACCTCCGCCCCCGCCTCGATGAGGCGTATCAGGGTTGGGTAGCCGGCAAGCAGGAAAGGGCCGGCGCGGATCGCCGCCTCACGGTCGTTCACGAACAGCCGCACCGCGACGCCGCGGCCGGCCGCGGCGGCCAATGCATCGGTGAGCGTTGGGTCGAAGTTGGGGAACGGCGTCATAATGTCGATTCGATCGCTCGCCTTTCCGGCCAGCGCGATCACCAGATCGGTCGTCGCCGCACGCCGCCTGATAAACGGGTTGTCGTAGAGAATCGCCACCGGTATCGTACCGGCCGGCTCCGTCCGGACCGGGAAGTACTCAGGGGTCACGAACCGCTCGAGCGGGCTCTTGCCGTTCGGAAAACGACCGGTCTGCCAGAATACCCGGAGCTCCTTGACGAGCTCCTCCTGCGGCATGAGAAAGCGGCCCGCCTTGCGGTTGAACTCGGTGAACTCCCAGGATTTGAGGAAGATCATCTGGAGGTCGTCGACCGCAGGGCCCTCGAGCCTGACGCCGAGATCCAGCCACCACCTCCTGGGGTTGAAGTAATCGTCGGCGATATTGCGCCCGCTGACGATGGCGGATCGGCCGTCGGCGATGAACATCTTGTCGTGCATCCGCCCGTCATACACGGGGGTCAGACCCCACGAGCTGCGGTTGAATCCACGCACCTTCGCGCCCTGTCGCTCCAGCGTCGAAAATGCCCTACTGAACTGGAACAACGCCGAAGCGTCCGCCAACACCCTGAGCGTGAGATCTCCGCCCGCGGCCTTTTGTCGCTCGAGGGCGCCGATCAGAATGCGGCGGTAATCCTTGCCATACTCGTCGTTGTGCCACGAGAACAACGAGATCAGGATGTGATGGCGGGCGTTGTTCGCCAGCTCGACCCGCGCCTGCCACGCCTCGACCGGGTTGACCAACAACCTCACCGAGTTGTCGTGAGTCCACCGCGCCCGACCCACCCTGGTGACCAGCTCCGCAACCGACTCGTCGTCTCCGGCAGGCGCAAGACCACTTCCCGCGACCACCACCAGGATGCCCGCGACGATGCGCGAAAAGAATCCCCCCTCGTTCATGCGGGATGCAGGGTAGCAAATCCCGAAATCCGTATCCGAATCCGATTCCGGATTCGGATGCGGATTTCCGGAATATAATCCCCGCAGCGAAGTACAAATACGAACGAGGGGGTAAACCATGGATGAGGCCACGGATCGTCCGTCATACGAACCCGAGTTGGCGCAACCGCCGACGCCGTCACTGCAACCGAAGTACTCGGCGGTCCAGCGGTTGTGGATGATGTTCACCTCGCCCGGGGAGGTTTTTTCGGACATCGGGGTCAAACCGACCTGGCTTCTCGTCATGGCTGTGATGGTGATCTTGATGGTCGCTGCGCAAGTCGTGATCATGCCCCATGTCGACACCGAGGCCACCCTCCGCGCCCGTCTCGAGGCCAGAGGACGAGATTTGAGCGAAGCCCAGATGGAAAACGCGGTCGAGCAGGCCGAGAAGTTCAGCAAGTTCGGTCCGGTCATCACATTCGTGGTGGGGCCCATCGCCTGGGTCATCATGGGCGCCGTGTTCTTTCTGATGCTCAAGCTGGTGAGCTCGGACGCCGACTATCCGCGAGCGATGTCGACAACCCTCCACGGTTACTGGCCGCCAACCCTCGTCCAGCTGGCGTTGACGGCCGTTCTGGTGCAGAGGGTCGGGAAGGTGCCACAGGACGATCTTGCCCACGTCGTCAAGGCAAACCTCGGCGCATTTCTATCGTCCGATGCGCCGGCCTGGCTGTCGGCCGCCGCCGGCACCCTCAGCGTTTTCAACATCTGGGCCGTCATCCTCCTGATCATCGGATTCGCGGCCGTCGGCAAGCTCTCCCGCGGCAAGGCAGCGGCGGTGGTCCTGGTGCCGTGGATTGTGTGGGTGGTCGCCAAGGCCGGCCTGACGGCCGTTTTCTCGTAGCCACGATTCAGCGACGCGACGACCAGGACGGGGAGGCTTCGGCCTCGAGAGACAGAAGGTGAAAATGAAGAAAACCCTGATAGTGATCGGTGTGCTCCTGGTGCTTGCTCTGGTCATCTGGGCCAGCCTTCGCGAGGCGGCTCCACGTGGCACCGAGGTCGAGCTGCAGGCAGCCGAGCACCGGACCATCTCGTCTCGAGTCAAGGCGACCGGCGAAATCACCCCCGAAAAGCGGGTCGAAATCTCGGCAAAAGTCGTCGGCGAAATCATTGATCTTCCGGTGGTCGAAGGACAGGAGGTCCGGGCCGGCCAGCTCCTGCTCGAAATCGAGCGCGATCTTTATGTGGCGGTCCGCAACCAGGCGCGGGCCGCCCTCCGGCAGGCGGAGGTCTCAGCGCGACGCCAGGAGATCAACCTGGTTGACGCCGAACGCAATTTGACCCGGACACGACAGCTCATTTCCGACGGGCTCGTCAGCCAAGAGGCGCTCGACGCGGCCCAGCTCGCGGTCGACACTGCGGTGGTCGAGCTCGAGGCCCAGCAGCATACCGTCGACCAGTACCGGTCGGCCCTCGCCCGCGCCGACGACGACCTCGCCCGCACGACCATCAGGTCGCCAATGGACGGCACGATCATCCAGCTCAACGCCGAGCAGGGTGAAACCGTGGTTCCGGGCTCCACCAACCTCCCGGGTTCGGTCATCATGACGGTGGCTGACATGTCGGTTCTCCTCGCCGAGGTCGAGGTGAGCGAGGTCGATGTCGTCAGCGTCGCCCTCGGTCAGGCGGCCGAGATCAGCGTCGACGCCCTCGGGTCCGAACCCGAAAAAGGCCGCGTCGTCGAGATCGCGACCTCGGGCCGCAAGGACCCGAGCCAGGGAACGATTCGCTTCGCGGTCAAGGTCGAGATCGACGACCCGAGCCCGGCCCTGCGTCCTGCCATGACCGCAAAGGTCGCCATCCTCACCGCCACCAGCGAGGACGCGCTCACGGTTCCGATCCAGGCGGTTGTCAAGCGTCGCTTCGACGATGACGGCGACGAGGTCCAAGGCAGCGCGGCCAAGGGCCGCGACGACGTCGATGTCGTCTACATGATCGACGACGCAAAGGCGCAGCCTCGCAAGGTCGTGACCGGCATCTCGGACGAGCTCTTCGTGCAGATCAGCGAGGGTCTCGAGGTGGGTGACGAAGTGGTCATCGGACCCTACCGGACCCTCAAGAAACTGCAAGCCGGAGATGCGGTCCACGAAAAGGAGGCAAAAAGCAGCGACGAGGACGACGAGGAGGAGGACGACAACGACGAAGCGGCCGACGAGTGATGCTGATCACGATCAAAGACCTGCGCAAGATCTACCACATGGGTCTGGTCGAAGTGCGCGCACTCGACGGAGTCAATCTCGAGGTCGAGGCCGGTGAGTACCTCGCGATCATGGGTCCCTCCGGCTCGGGCAAATCGACGCTCATGAACCTGATCGGCTGTCTCGATACGCCGACCTCCGGCGAGTATGTGCTCAACGGCCAGCAGGTGTCGGAACTCGACGATGCCGAGCTTGCCGACATTCGGAATCACGAAATCGGCTTTGTCTTCCAGACCTTCAACCTTCTGTCCCGCGCGACCGCGCTGGCAAACGTCGAGCTGCCCCTCATTTACGGGCGCGTCCCGGCCAGGGAACGCCACCGGCGGGCGCGCGAGGCGCTGGACAAGGTGGGTCTGGGCGACCGCGCAAAGCACCAGCCCAATGAGCTTTCGGGCGGTCAACGCCAGCGGGTGGCGGTGGCCCGCGCCCTCGTCAACAACCCCTCGATCCTGCTCGCCGACGAACCCACCGGAAACCTCGATTCGAAGACCTCGCAAGAAATCATGGAGCTCTTCAACGAGCTCAACGCCGCCGGCAACACCCTCGTCGTGGTGACCCACGAGGAGGACATCGCGGCCCACGCGAGGCGGGTCGTCCGTCTGCTCGACGGCAAGATCGTGGTCGACGAGAGGACATCCGCCACCGGAGCATCATCGTGATCTGGGACAACCTCCTGATCGCCCTCCAGGCCATCCGCGCGAACAAGATGCGATCGCTGCTGACGATGCTCGGCATCATCATCGGCGTCGGCGCGGTGATCGCGGTGGTGTCGATCGTGCAGGGGCTCGATTACGTGATCGCCACCCAGCTCGAGGGCGTCGGCGCCACCTACATCCGGGTCCAGTGGCGCGAGGACCCCAACGACCCCGACCTTGCCGGCCGAGAGATCAGCCTCAGCTACGACGACGGCCTCGCCGTCGTCGAGGCGGCGACGGCCATCGAGTACTTCAACCCGATCTTCTTCCGCGGCGAACGGCTGAAATACCGTGACCGCAACCACTCGACGACCCTCCTCGGGGTCGGCTCATGGCACCAGGAGGTCAACAACCACTGGGTCGACCGCGGGCGGTTTTTTTCTCCCCTCGACCTCGACCGGCGTACCCGGGTCTGCATCATCGGCCGTGACATCGTCACCGAGCTCGAGCTTGGTGACGAGCCGCTCGGCACCGAGCTGATCATCGGTCAGTCGAGCTTCACGGTAGTCGGGGTCATGGAGGAGAAGGGCGAGATTTTCGGTCAGAGCCGGGACGATCTCATCATGATCCCGATCACGACCGCCCGCGATCTCTACGGAATCGAGTCGTTCAAGAGGCTGATTCTCGACTTCCAGGCCAAGAGCGTCGAGCAGGTCGATCTCGCAAAGGACCAGATCACCGAGGTTTTGCGGGTCAGACACCGAATCCCTGAAGGCAAGCGCGACGACTTCCGGGTCATCCTGCAGGAGGAGATTCTCTCGACCACCGGCTCCATCCTCGGCACCCTGACCAGCGTGGTCGGCGGGGTCGTCAGCATCGCCCTGCTTGTCGGCGGTATCGGCATCATGAATATCATGCTGGTATCGGTGACCGAGCGGACCCGCGAAATCGGGGTCCGAAAGGCCGTTGGCGCCCGAAGATCCGACATCCTCGTGCAATTCCTCATCGAGGCGGTGACGATTTCACTCTTCGGCGGGCTGCTCGGAGTCCTCGCCGGCTGGGGCCTCGGGATCCTCGGCGCCAAGGCGATCCCGGGCTTCCCGCCGGCCCACGTGCCCCTGTGGGCGGTCGCGCTCGGTTTCGGTTTCGCCGCGCTGGTCGGAATCTTCTTCGGCACCTATCCGGCCGCCAAGGCCGCAGCTCTCGATCCGATCGACGCACTCCGGCACGAATAAATCGAGAATTTAGGAATTAGGAATTAGGAATTAGGAATTCCCCTCCAACCTCCCTCTCTCGGTTGATAACCAGGGGAGGTGGGCGGCATTCCTAATTCCTCATTCCTAATTCCTAATTGACACTCAGGTATGACCGGCCTCGTGGTTATTCGCCCTCGCCCCGATCATCGTCGCTGCCGCCGGTGATCGCCGCCAGCGTCTGTTGAAGCCAACTCAGTTTTTCTGCAAGCACGTTTCGCTCGATCGCCAGCCCGGCCTCGATCATCAGCAGCTCGAGGCCATGGATCGACGTGATCGGATGACCTCCGGGCAGGTTGTCGCCGTAGAACACCGCCGAGACCGCACCCTTGACGACGATCGGCGTTACGACGACCTCCGGCGGCACCGTTCCACCGAGCTGATCGACCAGGTAGTTGTTCCAGGGACACCTGTCGAGACGTCCGTGGTAGGTGGTCTTCCGTTCGATGACACTGGTGAATACCGACGGCTCGGTGGTGGGAATATGAATCTGACGAACCCGCCTGTCGACCTTCGGCACCAGATCGTCGCCCCTGCCGATCCCGAACTGACCGATCCCCGAGATCCCCTCTGACGACACACCGAACAGCGCTCCACGATTCACGACCCGGGTCGCGTAACGTAGGATCAGGAGTGCGATCTCGCCCAGCGTGGCGTTGGGTCGAGTCTGGATCTCGGTCATCAGCTTTCTCAACTCGGCGAGGTCTGACGGCCATTCGGTCACGACATCGGCTGGATCACTCCGGTACACGCTGTTTCCCGGCTCCACGATGTAATCGAGGAGCTCACGGATCGTGCTCACGGTGGCGTCGTCGAAGGGGCCGTCCGCCCCCTTTCGCGGCACCGGCCGCACCGTTCCGGTGCCGCCCACCTCGTCCACCTTGGTCAGGAGGTCGAGGACAAACGGATCGACATTGACCACCTCGGTGAGCTTCGCATCGTCGTCTTCGAATATCTTGTCCGGGTCAACGTGGCCCTCAATGGCCTTGAAGTTGAAAAACCCGGAATCCCAGCGCAAGAACTCGAAGGCGATGTCCTGCATCTGGTCGCGCAGCACCTTCTGCAGCGCATCGTGCGAGATGGCGCCCATCTCGACGAGGATCGCACCGAGCTTTTTGCGCTCGTCCGACAGCCGTTGGGTGGCGAGGGCCGCGTTGAGGGTCTCCTCGGTGATCAGCTTCCTGCTGACCAGAAACTCTCCGACCGAAGGCGCCGAAAACCCATTGCTGGCATGAAAAACCTTGCCGGCGTTGAACAGGAACACACCGGTGGTTTCACCTCGGCTGAGGGTCAGCTTGCCCGACTTCCGGAACAACGACAGCACCTGGAAGATCTCGGCGAGCGGCAAATCTTCGAGACGGCCGACGAGCGCCATGGCTCACTCCGTTCTCGAAGGCCCGATGCCGGTGGTGTTTCCGCCCCTGCCAGTCACGATCGACCCTCCGTTTCCGATCCGTGGTGGGCTGGCTGGTTTTGCTCGATACCCGGTCTCCCCTCCCGCCCGTTCCCGGGTGAGCAGCCGCCCCCGCATTGGTAGACGCAAGATCGATACCAATATTCATCGAGGTAGGACGTCGCCGGCGCTGGTTCAAGCCATCCCGTTCTGGAACAGACGTACCGACCTGAGAAGAATCTCAAGGATGAGGAATTAGGGGGAAGAATGAGCAAAGAGGAGTCAGGAGTTAGGAATTAGGAATGAGGAATTAGGAATGCCGCCCTCCCACCCCCTGAACAGGACGATTTCACTGGGGGGGCGGATGGGAGTTCCCAATTCCTAATTCAGAATTCGCGGCCGAACCCATCGCCTTTGATATCGGCAAATCATCTCTGTTCGGCCGCGATAAGCTCCATCGCGCGTTCGATCGGCACGTGGACAACGCCGTCCGCCTCGCTCACCCAGCCATAACTGTTGAGAAGCTCGATCTGGTTGGCGTCGAGCTGCTGCAGGGCCTGATATGGCTGGGTGTAGACCTTTTTTTCGAGCTCGTTCTGCTCCGCCTCATAGAAATAAGCCTGGAGGACGACGATGATCACGAACAGGAGGATTGCCGAAATAATGCCGACCACGGCCGAGGCAGCGACGTTTGGATCGTCATAACGCAACGGAAACTCCAGTTCTCAGTTTTGAATTCTCAGTTCTCAATTCCCTTCCATCCTCCCCGATTTTTCCGGTGAGAATGGGTAATTCAAAATTGAGAATTGAGAATTGAGAATTCATTTCAGGCGTTCTCGAATACCAGCGACTCTTCGAGCCGTGGGTCTTTTTCCGCGACCACCGAGTGTTTTCTGAGACGGAGGATGACGGCCGCCGAATAGACGCCGTTCATGCCCAAAAGGCAGAGCACGTCGAGGAGACCGAAGCGGGCGACGCCTGGGCTGAACTCGGGGATCACCAGCCAGTAGATGTCGATCCAGCACATCACCGCCACGTAGCCACCGGTAACGGCGAGCAGGAGCGGGCGGCGTTTGATCTTCCGCGAGACGAGGAGCAGAAACGGGACCAGGAAGTGCCCGAAAATCAGGATCAGGCCCACCGTCGTCCAGCCGCCGGTCTGCCGTTTGAGGAACCACTCGGTCTCTTCCGGGATATTCCCGTACCAGATGAGCATGTACTGGGAGAAGGCGATGTACGCCCAGAAGACGATGAAGCCGAAGAGCAGCTTGCCCACATCGTGATAGTGCTCGACGGTCACCGCGTTCTTGAGGACTCCGCGGGCCTGCAGCGCATACAGAATTTTCGGCATCACCGCCAGAAAGACCACCACCGAGGAGGCGAAGTAGTAGACCCCGAAAATGGTCGAAAACCAGTGTGGGTCGAGCGACATCAAGAGATCGAAGGCGGCGAAATTGAGGCTGAGGGCGAAGAGCACCATTCCCGGCGCGCTCAGGCGTTCCATGCGCAAGGTCAGCGAGGGGTCGCCGCTGGCATCCTGAGCCACCGACGTACGGTGCAGGAAGCTCGCCATCACGCCCCAGATCGCGAAGTAGATGACGAGCCGGATCAGGAAGAAGGTCGGGTTGAGAAATCCCACCTTGGCGGCCAAGAGCGGGTCGTGGGCTGCGGCCCCGGCCTCCGCCCAATGGTAGAGATGGTCCATTCCGAAAACCACCGGGATTGCGAGGATTGCCATCAGCCAGACGTTTGCCGCCATCGCCTCGGCCACCCGCCGGACGACGACGCTCCAGCCGGCCCGCGTGCAGTGCTGGAGGAGGACGAAGAAGAGCGCCCCGAGGGAGATGCTGAGGAAGAAGGCGAAGCTCACCAGGTAGGTCTCGAGCAGGTAGTCCATCCCACCCTCGGTACCGTTGGCGAGCAGAAGAGAACCGCCGATGCCGACGACCGCGAGAACCGCGCAGATGATCAGCGCGGGACGTACGACTCCGTCCAGGTGTCGCGTTTCGGTGGTGATGTCGAGTACGGTGCCCTGCATGTGAGCCTCGCTATCGCAGTTGCGCCCGGATGTCGGGCGGGACGTCGTCGACGGTCGCGTTCTGGCTCCGCTGCAGCGCCCTCACGTAGGCGACGATCGCCCACCGGTCCTCGACCGGGATCTGGGGACCATAGGCCGGCATGTTGCGGATACCGTTCGAAATGGTGTTGAAGATATGCCCCGCGGGCCGTCCGCGGATGAGATCCGTGTGCAATGAGCTCGGAGGGGTCCACGTCCCCTCGAGCAACTCATCCGCCCTCTTGGCCACCATGCCGTCGCCGAACCCGGCCAGACCGTGGCACGGCGAGCAATAGATGTCGTAGCGCTCGCGACCCCGTCTGACGAACGCGCCGTCGACCCCGACCGGGATCGCATCGACCCACGACTCACCAACCCTTCCGGTCGTCAGTTCCGGCGCTCCCAAAAACTCCGCCGCGTGGAACCGTACCCTCCACCGGCGGCCGCATCGCACGGCGGTCGGCGAACATCGGATTGCGCGCCTGTGTTCGGAATTTCGGTTGATTGTCCATGTCGGGGATGACGTGGATTCGGGGCGTCGGCGAGGTCGTGACCCGCGCGCGCATGATCAACGCCAGAGGGACCCACGAAAGGACCACCAGGACGGCCACGGTGAACAGGATCCAGCGCGGGACCCTCACGGCAGCACCTCGACTTCTTCAACCGCCCCACCCGACAATGCCTCCAAGAGCTCGCGCGTCTCGACCCGGTCAAACAGCGGGTCCGCGGCTTCGATGGAGATGAGAAACCGATCATCGGTGGCGTGTTTGAACGATCTGTTCTGGAACAGTGGATGCGAGAGCTGCGGCAACCCATTCAACGCGAGCATGCCGATCAACGCGCTGAGGGCGGCGAAAAGAATGGTCGTCTCGAAGGCGACCGGGATATTGGCTGGCAGGCTGAAGAGCGGCTTGCCGCTGATCAGGAATGGGTAGTCGACAGCGTTGGTCCACCACTGCAGGAGGATCCCGGCCGCAGTGCCGGTCAGACCGGCTGCAAACACGATGTACGGCAGAACGGTTTTCTTGATCCCCATCGCGGCGTCGAGTCCGTGAATAACGAATGGTGTGTGGGCATCCCAACGCGTATATCCCGCATCGCGAACCCTGGCGGCAGCAACAAGCAGTTCGTCCACCTTGTCGAAGGTCACCAGGTAGGCGTAGAGGCCCGGCCCAGCCCCGGAGTTCATCTTCTGGCCGCTCATCACACCACCTCCACACCGGCGATGTCACCGTGGTAGTCGCCGTGGCCGCGATGGCCGGGCCGGTCGAGATGGGCCTGCGGCATCACTCCCTTGACCTCCGCCATACCGATCATCGGCAGGAATCGGACAAAGAGCAGGAAGAGCGTAAAGAAGAGGCCGAAGCTGCCGACAAAGGTCAAAACGTCGACTGCAGTCGGCCGGTAGTAGCCCCAACTCGAGGGCAGGTAGTCACGGCTCAGCGAGCTGACGACGATCACGAAGCGTTCGAACCACATCCCGACGTTGATCAGCACCGAGGCGACCCAGAGAACGACCGTCTTGTTGCGCAGCTTCCTGAACCAGAAGATCTGCGGCACGATCACGTTGCATGTGACCATGGTCCAGTAAGCCCACGCGTACGGACCGAAGGCCCGGTTCAAGAAGGTGAAGGCCTCATAGGTGTTTCCCGAGTACCACGCGATAAAGAACTCGGTCGAGTACGCGAAGCCGACCATCATGCCGGTAGCGAGCATGATCTTGGCCATGTTCTCGAGGTGGCGCGCGGTGATGATCTCCTCGAGACCAAAGGCCTTGCGGGTCGGGATGATGAGGGTCACCACCATCGCAAAGCCGGAGAAGATGGCGCCCGCGACAAAGTACGGCGGGAAGATGGTCGTGTGCCACCCGGGCATGATGGAGACAGCGAAATCAAAGCTCACGACCGAGTGCACGGACAGCACGAGCGGGGTGGCGAGTGAGGCGAGAAGCAGGTAGGCGAACTCGAAACGGTGCCAGTGCCGGTTCGATGACCGCCAGCCGAGACTCAAGAATCCGTAGATATAGAATCGCAGCCTGGTCTTCGCGCGATCGCGGATAGTCGCGAGGTCGGGGATCATGCCCATGTACCAGAAGAGCAGCGAGACCGTGGCGTAGGTGCCAACCGCGAACACGTCCCACAACAGCGGCGAGCGGAAGTTCGGCCACATCGACATCTGATTGGGAATCGGGAAGAGCCAGTAGGCGAGCCAGACCCGGCCGACGTGGATGCCCGGGAAGATCCCGGCGCAGATGACCGCGAAGATGGTCATCGCCTCGGCAAACCGGTTGATGCTGGTGCGCCAGCGTTGGCGAAGCAGGAAGAGGATGGCCGAAATCAGGGTTCCTGCGTGACCGATGCCGACCCAGAACACGAAGTTGACGATCGCGTAACCCCAACCGACCGGGATGTTCAGGCCCCAGACTCCGATGCCGGTCGTGATCAGGTATCCGATCATCGCGAAGAGGACGAGGGTCAGACTCGAGGAGATTGCAAAAGCAATCCACCACAGCTTCGGAGTCTTTTTCAGCTCGACGATGCCGCACACTTTTTCGGTGACCGAGTGGAAGTCATTGTCACCGACCACAAGCCGCGCCCGAATCGCGGGGTCGTCGCCGGTGTTGTCGAGATAGCGCATAGAGTCGATGGCGGTCGTGCTCATTTCAGGCCGACTCCTTCCCGTGGGCGTCGGCGGCGGCGTCCGGCCGGCCATGACCCGACGGACCATCGCCGTCGGCCCGATTGCGCAACCGTCCGAGATAGTGGGTGCGGGGCCTGATGTTGAGCTCGGCCAGGCTGGCGTAGGAGCGCGGCTCCTCACGCGACCTCGAGACCTCGCTCGAGGAGTCGTTGAGGTTCCCGAAGGTTATTGCGCGGGTCGGACAGGTCTGCGCGCAGGCGGGCACGATTTCGCCGTCGGCAATCGGCCGGCGCTCGTTGCCGGCCGCAATCCGAACCGCCTGGATCCGTTGCACGCAGAAAGTGCACTTTTCCATCACGCCGCGCGACCGTACCGTGACCTCCGGATTGAACTGCATCTTGGTGGTGTCTTCGAGCTTCTTGTGGTAGTTGAAGAAGTTGAAACGTCTGACCTTGAACGGACAGTTGTTGGAGCAGTACCGGGTGCCGACGCAACGGTTGTAGACCATGGCGTTGAGGCCGTCGACGGTGTGTTGGGTGGCTGCCACCGGGCACACCTGCTCACACGGCGCGTTTTCGCAATGGACGCAGGTCATCGGCTGGAAGGCCACCTCGGCCCCGTCCACCTCGTCAGCCGCGACGTCCGGTCTGGTTTTGAAGTACCGGTCGATCCGGATCCACTGCATTTCGCGTTGGTTGAGGACCTGCTCGCGGCCCACGATCGGGATGTTATTCTCCGCCTGACAGGCGACGACACAGGCGTTGCAGCCGATGCAGGTGTTGAGGTCGATGGCCATGCCCCACTGCTCGCCCTCGTACTCGTGGTCCTTCCACAATGACGCGAGAGGGGGGTGGTGATCGTGCTCGTGGAAAACACCGGGGTTTGCCAGGTAGGCGTCCAACGAGGCCTCACGGACGAGATCCCCGACCCGGCGGTTTCGTTCCTGGAAGCCCAGGGTATCGATCGCGAAGTGATCCTGGGTTGTTGCCAGTTTGTAGGTGCGGCCGGTTCCGCGAAGCCTCACTCCGGACTGGATGGACGGGTCGTTTGCCGTCCGCAGCGGGTACGCGTTCACGCCGACGCCGTTGCCGACCTGCCCGGCGGCCGTTCGACCGTACCCGAGGGCGACCGTCACGCTGGCGTGTGCCTGGCCGGGAAGAACGTAGGCCGGCAACTCGATCGCCCGCCCGTTGGCCTCGACCTCCACCACCTCGCCGTCATCGATGCCGATCTCGCGCGCCGTGGCCGGAGAAATCAGGAGCGCGTTGTCCCAGGTGATCTTGCTCAGGGCGTCCGGGAGCTCCTGCAGCCAACCGTTGTTGGCGAATCGTCCGTCCCAGACCCGCGAATCGGCGGTCAGCACGAGCTCGGGGCGATCGATCCCGGGAGAGTCTTCGTCGAGTAGCGACCGAAGTGCGCTCACCGCCACTGCGAGACGGCCCGGCTCGAGCCTGGGGGCCGCCGGTGCCGGGGCACTGCCGACGACGACGCCGTCGTGGATTGCCTGCCGCCACGAATTCTCGAAATCGCCGTCAGACACTTCGGCGCGCAAGTTCTCGCGCACCAGCTCGTAACCGGAGGACGAGCTCAGACCGGCCGCGAGCGCCAACACCTCGATTTGAGAGCGACCGCCGTAGAGCGGCTGGATGAGCGGCTGCCTCATGGTCAGAGTGCCGTCCCAGCCGGCGCCATCGCCCCACGCTTCGAGGCCGTGCGTCTGCGGCAGATGCCAGGTGCAAAGCTGCGAGGTCTCGTCGTCGTACAGGCTGAGGTGGATCGACACCGGCACCCGGGCCAGGAGCTCGCCAAACTCGATCTCGGCAGGCGCGTCATAGGCCGGGTTGCCGCCCAGCATCAGCAAGGTCTGGACCGATCCGGCGCGGAGCGAGGACCCGAGGGCGGTGATGGCCTCCATATGGGTCGGCCTGTCGGGATCGGGCGCGACGGTGTAGGTCACGGTGGAACCGGACGCCCCGAGCGCCTCGTTGAGCACCGCCGCGAGGGCGTGGACGGCCGGCGCCTGACGCGGGCCGACCAGGATCAATCCCGAACCCCGCCCAGAGACGAGGTCTTCGGCGACGCGCTCGGCAAACCGTTGTTCGGCATCGGAGGCCGTCTGAGAGCTCGCACCGGCGTACCCGGCCGCCGCGGCCGGCAGATCGAGACCGTGTTCGGCGACGAGCAGGTGGGTCACCAGGGCCAGCACGGCCGGGACCCGCGCCGCCGCCACCGCCACCCGGTGGTCGGCGCGAACGCCGGTCAGGCTGAAGCTGTTTTCGGCGACGTAGAGGCGCGCTCCGCTGCCCGATTCGGGGTTGCGTGCCGCCGCAAGCTCGCGCGCCAGCCGCAGCGACGAAGGGTGGTCGAAGAGCGGGTCGGCATCGAAGCAGGCGACGACACCCGCCTTCTCCAGGTGAGGGTTCACCCGCATTGCCGAACCGAAGGTCATGCGCATGCCTTCCCGCTCGTTGTCCCTCGACACCGCTTCGTACTCGTACCAGCGAGCCTCCGGATTGCTGCTCAAAAACCGGTCGCGAATTCGCGCCCGGGTCGGAGATGACGAAGCCTGCGCCAGCACCGCGACACCCGCGCCGTTTCCCGCGAAGAGCTCGGCGGCGGCGGCCTCGAAGTCGACCCACTCCTTGACGAACTGCTGGCCGTTCTCGCGCAGCAGGAGCCGCCGGCTGCGATCCGGGTCATAGAGCTGGAGGACATTGGCCTGAGCGATCGCGGACAGCGCTCCGAGGCTGTCCGGATGCATCGGATTGCCCTCGGCCTTGATCGGGCGGCCGTCGAATGAGGTCACGAGCATTCCGAGCGCGACGCCAGCGAGCTCGATGGAGGTCGCGTAGTGCTCGGGCACGCCCGGCGTCCGTCCCTCGGGGCGGTGTGCAAAGGGGACGATCTCCTCCGCCGGCCAGCGACAGGCCGTCAACCCGGCCATCGCCATCGAGGCGCCCATGACCTTGAGGAACTGGCGGCGCGTCGCCGGGGGCAGCCGGTCCCAATCATCACCGGGAAACTCTCGCTGCACGGCCTGCCGAAACTCGGGGGTCTGCGCAAGCTCGTCGAGACTCCGCCAATACTTCACTCCGTTCGAGTTTGGATTCATCATCGATGGCATGTGTTGCAGTCCTGCGATGGATTGATGTCGTTGGTCTTCCGGAGCCTCGTACCCAGGGCGAGCTGGTCCTCCTCCGGTACCCAATCGAGCTGGAATACAGAGTCGACCGGCCTCAGGTGGCGCTCGGGATTGCGGTGGCAGTCGAGGCACCAACCCATGCTGAGCGGCTTGACCTGGGTCACGACCTCCATCGTGTCGATGCGGCCGTGGCACGAGACGCAGCCGACGCCGCGGCTCACGTGCGCCGAGTGGTTGAAGTAGACGTAGTCGGGCAGATCGTGGACCCGGATCCATTCGACCGGCATACCGGTCGAATAGCTCTCAAAGACGGGAATCAGCTTCTCCGAGTTGGCGCGCACCGTCTTGTGGCAGTTCATACAGGTCTGAGTGGGAGGGACAGACGCGCGGGCGGTGTGCTCGACGGTGTCGTGGCAATACCGGCAGTCCATGCCCAGCTGCCCTACGTGGAGGGCGTGACTGTAGGGAACCGGCTGGACGGGGGCATAGCCGACATCCGTCGCCAGCGGCGAAAACCCGAAGGCCACGACCACCGTCGCATACAACAGACCACCCACCGCACCGACCGCCACAGCGGGTCGCAGTATCCAGGTCCATTTTGGGAAAATGAAGATATCATTGGACTTGTCTTCATTCATGAGAACGAATCCTAACTTTGCTCTCGCGAGAAGTCAAGTCGAACGAACGGGTAGAATATCGGCATGAACAAACCCCTGATCGACTTGCGATCCGACACGGTAACACATCCCACGGACAGCATGCGCCGGGCCATGTCGAGGGCCGAGGTCGGTGACGATGTCTACGGCGAGGATCCGACCGTCAACCGCCTTGAGGAGCGGGCTGCGGAGCTCATGGGGCGAGAGGCGGCAGTCTTCGTACCGACCGGCACGATGGGCAATCAAATCGCCATCCACCTCCACACCCACCCCGGATCAGAGGTGGTCGGAGAGGCGGGCGCCCACGTGTTCAACTTCGAGATGGGCGCGATGGCGGCCCTTTCCGGGGCTCTCCCACGTCCGATCCCGACCGACGACGGAATCATCAGCCCGGAGCAGTTGGAGAGAGCGATTCAGCCTCGGACCGGATACCGGACGCCGACTTCGCTGGTGGTCCTCGAAAACAGCCACAACCTCGCCGGCGGTCACGTCACACCGCCGGCTCGGATGAACGAGCTTATCGGCGTTGCCCGTCGTCACCACCTTCCGGTTCACCTCGACGGGGCCCGAATCCACAACGCGGCGGCGGCGCTCGGCGTCTCGGCGGCCGAGCTCGGCGCCGGCTGCGACACAATCATGTTCTGTCTTTCCAAGGGGCTCGGCGCACCGGTCGGTTCACTCCTCGTCGGCGACGCCGACGCCATCATCGAGGCGCGCCGCATCCGCAAGATGTTCGGTGGCGGCATGCGCCAGGTCGGGGTCATCGCCGCCGCCGGGTTGGTGGCGCTCGAGGAGGTGCTGCCCCTGCTCGGTGAGGACAATCGTCGTGCGCACGAGCTCGCCGTCGGGCTGGCCGAGATCCCCGGCGTGGTCCTCGACCCGGACACGGTCGAAACCAACATCGTCTTCTTTTCGCTGGCACCAAGCTCAGATTTGGACGCCGCAGCGCTTGCCTCACGCCTCGCCGGCGACGGCGTGCTCTGTCACCCCCTCGGGGGCGACAGCATCCGGATGGTGACGCACTATCACATTAGCGATGAGGACATCGCGCGAGCGATCGAGATCACGGCGAAGAGCATGCGTGCCTGAGGAGAAAAGGAGAAAAGGGGAAAAGGAGAAAAGGGGGCCACCCTCCCCCCATAAAGTCGTTGGTGCCATTCGTTGCAACGGCGGTCAGGGACAGCGACAGACCGCAGAGGCGGGGCTAGAGAGCAACGACCGCGGCAGCGACCGGTGCAGTTCGAATCGGTCTTTCAAAATGTTGTCGCTGTGGACTGCCCCTGACGCGGTCTCCAGCCGCTGTCGCTGTTCGTGCCGCTGCCCCTGATCGACGGTTTATCGGACGGGTCCCACAGCTTCGGGGAGATTTGGGCGGAAAATCCGAAATTGAAATCTGCGATGGCTCCTTTTCCCCTTTTCCCCTTTTCCACTTTTCCCCTCTGCCTCCTGAGGGTGGGCGGGTGGAACGTACTAACGTTTGAACGTTCACACGTTCTAATGGTGATTGCGCATCGCCTCAAGCTCATTGCGAAGCTCGGGGATATCGAGCTCGGCGGTCGACGCCAGCCGCCAACCGGGCTGTTCCTTGCGCCACACGAGAACCGCAGTGCACGGCGCTGACAGGCTCCCGACAATGTAGCCCCGAGTTCCCTGGTCACTGCCCCAGAGGACAAACTGGAAACCGATCCGAACCCCGTCCTCCCCAACCTCGGGCTTGTCGAAAACGAGGTCCACCTGGAGATCGTCATAGGTATCCATCAGCTCGTGCAGAACACCGGCCAGGGTTTCGTAATCCAGACCCCAGGGGTCAGAGTAGGAGCGGGAGATCGCCGACATCACGGCCAGCATCCGTTCGTCTTCGAATGCGTTGATGGTGGCAACGAGCTGCCGCCTCACGACCTCTCCCGGCGAAAAATAATGGCGCACCGCAAGCACGACCACGATGACCGCAATCAGAAGCCCAACCTGCACGATTCTCTTGGATGTCACCGGCCGAGTGTAGCGCAAGCGTTTGGATTTGGATGTTCGAATCGCATAAATGAAAAGGGGAAAAGGCGAAGAGGAGACCACCCACCCTCCCCTTTCCCAGCCTCTGCTCCCTCTCCCCCTCTCCTTTTCTCCTTTTCTCCTTTTCTCCTTTTCGCGGAAGGGTGGGTGGATGGGGCTCACCAGGTGCGCGGCGTGCGGCCGAAACGGCGGTCGAGGGATTCCTCGTAGAGCTCTCCGTATCGCGCCGCCGAGGCCTGCCACGAATAGCGCCGCCGCATGGCCCGCCGGCGCATCGCGGTGATGTCTTTGGGCCGGTTGTACCAGGCCCACACCGCCCACCCGACCGTGTTGGCGATGGCCTTTGGGGTGAGGTCTTGGAAAACGAATCCGGTGCCCTCGCCGGTCTTCTCGTCGAAGTTCTCGACTGTATCGGCAAGTCCGCCGGTATGGCGAACGATGGGTAGAGTGCCGTATCGCAACGCGTACATCTGACTCAACCCGCACGGCTCGTAGGCGCTCGGCATCAGAAAGAAGTCGGCACCCGCGGTGATGAGGTGGGCGAGAGGATCGTTGAACTCGAGCGCGACCGCGAGGTTGGGCAGCTTGGCGGCGAGGGTTGTAAGCTCTTCCTCGCACCACGCATCGCCGGAGCCGAGGATGACGAACTGGAGGTCGAGCTCATCGCAGATCGAGTACAGGCTTCCGTGGGTCGGGCCGCAGAGCGCGCCGAAGCCCTTCTGATCCACCAGCCGGCTGATCATCGCGACCACCGGCACCTTGCGGTTCTTCTCGAGGCCCATCGCTTCCTGCAACGCCGCCTTGTTGACCGCCTTGCCATCGAGCTTCTCGTCTGAAAAGTTGGCCGGGATCTCGAGGTCGGTCTCCGGGTTCCAGATCTCGTAGTCCATGCCGTTGAGCACTCCGGACAGATCGGTTCGCCGCCGGCGGAGCAGCCCGTCGAGCCCGCAGCCGAACTCCGCTGTCTGGATCTCCGCCGCGTAGGTGGGCGACACAGTGGTCAGGATGTCGGCGTTTTGGATTCCGGCCTGGAGGAGGTTGATGCCGCTCCTGGACTCGAAACCCGCACTCGAGTAGAGCTCGGGCGCCAACGGCAGGTGCACGAATTCTTCGCGTGGGAAGATCCCCTGGTGGCCGAGGTTGTGGATAGTGAGCACCGAGCCGGTTCCGGCGAACTCCCCCTCGTGCTCCCGCCCGTAGAGGCAGACCGGGACGACTGCCGCGGGCCAGTCGTGGGCGTGCATCACGTCGGGAATCCAGCCGAGCGCCCGGCAGAGCTGGAATGCGCCGCGGCTGAGCAAAGCGAAGCGCCGAAGGTTGTCGGCGAAGCTGGGCTCGGTCTTGGTCCCATAGATCCCATCGCGGCCGTAGAGTTCGTCGTGGCCGAGAAAGTAGACCGGCACATCGGCGTCCGACAGCCGGCTCTGATAAACCGCGCACCACTCCTCCTCGACACCGAGCGGCACACCGAGCGGACCGCCCGTTCGTTGCAGCCTCCCGACATCGATCGAGTAGTAGCGCGGCAGAACCACCCGTACGTCGTGCCCCTGACGACGGAGCTCCGAGGACAGCGCCGCCACCATGTCGCCGAGGCCGCCGGCCTTGGCGAAAGGGACCACCTCGCTGGTGACCATCAGAATCTTGAGACCAGGCTCCGGCAACGCGACCTCCTCGATGAACGCCACGAATCATAGCCGAGCCAGCAGCACAATATTTAACGTTATAACGTCTTAACGTTTGAACGTTTGAACGTTTGAACGTTGTCAGATGAGTGCGTTCTCCTGCCAGCCGAGGCGAACCAGGTCGATGCGCGCCGGGTCACTGACGCCGAGCCCGTAACGCTCGCCGGCGACCTCGATGTGGTGCGGCGGCGGTGAGATCGGCCGACCGTCGCCAAAGTAGAGCTTTCGCTTGGCCTCGATGATTCGGGCGCCGGTCGCGTCCACCGCCACCGGATCGACACCGATAATCAGGCCCCCGTAGTTCCACACAAACTCGCGCGAAAAGCTGTGCGCACCGACGCTGTGGAACTGCGGCGTCAGCATGACGAGCACGTTAAGCCGCACCTTGCCCTCGAGCTCCGGCAAATTCCAGATGGCGCCGAGCGGCGAGCAGGCATCGCCGTGGTAGTCCTGCGGCCGCGGCACGAACATGATGAGGTTCTTGATCGAGGTCCCGAGCCCCGACCAGTGGTGAGTCCGCATGGGTCGCGTGTTGATGATCGCGGTGGCACGCTGGAAGACCGGGTTTGAAAGCACGCCGCGATCGTCGACTGCGATGTCCGCCGGCGGAACGCCGGCCCGCTCAACCTCGAATCGAATCGCCTCCTCGAGCGCGGGCGGCGTCGGCAGATAGCGCCAGACGTTGCTCTTGATGCCGACCACGTCCGACGGTGAGACCAGATCCCGCCACGCAGCAGCCGCATCCTTCGTTCCGAACAGTTCCGCCACACCCTCGTTGAGCAGGCGGTGGAGGATCTTCGGATCGGCCTTCCCGTCCCCGTCGAGGACTTTCGGGTCCCGGACGAGCACCACCCGGCTCTGCGGCTGCGATGGCGCCTGGTCCGTGTGTCCCGTTTCAACGCCCACCAGACCCGCGGTGACCGCCCCCGAACCAAGGGCCAGGAAATCCCGTCGATTCAGCTTCGCTCCGCTCATGATTCATCTCCAATCCCAACGCCGAGCAGGGAATCAGCGACCGCCGCCGGCTCCGGCGCCAGCACCGCCGCCAACCGCGAGCCGCGCCGGCGCACCGCCAGCCCGGCTTCGGTCGCCCCAGATTCGGCCCGGCCCGCCGCCGCCTCGTCGGGGTAGTCGGCCAGGAGCAGCCAAGCGCGGCCCTCCGGCAGCTCGTACCGGCCGATGACGGCGTCCACATCGGACCCCAAGAGGAGCGGGTTGTCGTAACCCAGGTAGATCACCCCGTTGAAGATCTCCTGGGTGTGGAAGAATCGCACCGAGCGGTGGTCGAGACCGGCGGTCGGCAATTCGGCCACCAGGGCAGGAATCTCTCCGACCTCGGCAATCGCGGCTGCCGCCGCGCGACCTATGACCAGCACCGCATCTGCCGAGGCCTCGCTTTCCCCCTCGGCATAGACCGACCCGAACCAATGGCCCTTCCAGAACGAGAGCCAGCCGTGGCGGAACAACCCACCCTGGCCGATATCCACCTCGTCGCCGTCGCGGTCATGGGTGAAGACGCCAAAGGCGTCGGCCGGCGACGCCAGCTCGTAGAGGTCGAGCACGATGTCGGGCTCACCGGCGGGTCCAGCGTAACGGCGTGCCAGACAGCGCGTCATGCCGTAGGCCAGATAGACCTCGGCGTGCCCGTCGATGTAGCTGAAGATCGACTCGGAGTCGTAGACCTCGCCGTCATCGACCGCCAACCACCCACCAGCCTCCTGCGGCAGACTCGCGGTCATATCTGCAGAACCGTCCACCGCCGCCGGTTCCATGTTGCAAGCCATCATCCCGCAAACAAGCACAACCGTGATCGAAACCGCGAAGCTCGCACCGGGTTTCGCCATCGCCCTCTCCCTGGATTTGTCGTCACCGGCCAATGATAACAGCGGACAGGTGATCGTCAATTGGATCGAAGTGTTGAGGTCTGCGCCTTGGCCGCGATCTGGACGGGCGATTCTCCCCTACCTACTGCAGGTATCCGAGTGCCCGCAACTCCTCTGCCGCCTCGGAATCGATCTGAACCTCTAGGGGCTGGTAAATCCGACTTGCCATCAGGATGACCAGCGGTGGCGGGAGGGGTCCATGAACGGGCAGCGGATCGGCGGTGGGTTGCGACGCGGCTGCGATTCGGACTCTGAGGGACTCCCGGCGTGGCGACGCCGCGCGCGCAAGTCTGAATCGCAGAGCATCAGCAGATGGCTCGAGATCGAATGCGAGGGTATATGTGAACTCTGGCGACAACCGTCGTTTCACCCCAACCTCGAGGGACTTGCTCTTCAAACCCTCCCACAGCACCGCCGACCTCACCGACGAATGACGAGGCAACAACAGCTCGGTCGACCCGGCGGGCAGACGCATAACGTGACGCGTCTGGCCGGAGCACCAGGCGAGAATGTACTGGAGGTGGGCGATCAGATCCTCATCGCCAAAGGGAGCCATCGATGGCAGTGCCGTCCGCATCTGGGCGTCGCTCTCGAGGTCGAAAGACCGATACCTGGTCCTGGACCGCATCGAAGACCAGCGACCATCGATCGGCGTCGAGCCGATAACGCTCCTCGTCGATCTCCGGGAACGAGTTCAGCCCGTGCGCGAACACCCGTCGATTCGGGACCTCGGAAACTGCTCGTGCCAGCACGGAGTGACCGGCGAAACTTCTCGGAACATCGAGGCCGGCGATGCCGAGAACCGTGGGGGCAAGGTCGACGCCAGACACAGGGGTCTCGATCCGCATCCCCTCGGTGACACCCGGGAGCTTGACGATCAATGGAACCCGGATGTTTTCGTCGAACACCTTGCCAGTCCCGTGCTCGACCCCTCCGTGCTCGAGGAACTCCTCGCCGTGATCCGAGGTCACGATGATCGCCGTGTCGTCGAAGCCGCCGGTCTCGCGAAGGGTCTGGATCAATCGTCCGATGTAGTGATCGGCCCTGGCGATCTCTCCGTCGTAGAGCGCCACGCCCCTGCGTAGAAAGTCGTTGTCGCCGCGATTGCGATAGAGGTCCCAGGCGAGGATCTCCTCGGACTCGGTTTCTATTTCTTCGTTGCCCAGAAACCTCTCGGAGAACCCGGGTTGAAAGCGGTACGGTTGGTGGGCTTCGTAGGTGTGGACGAGCAGAAAGAACGGCTCGAGGCGGTTTTCGCGCAACCACGCGGAAGCCTGCGCCTCGATAACCGACACGTCTTTCGGGTCCCAGGCTTCTCCGGCGGTGCTGTCGTAACGATTGAATCCCTGTGCGAAGCCCCAGAGTGGATCGAGGAAGCCACCGTCGGTGAACGCCGCCGTTTGATAGCCGGCATCCTGCAGGCGCTCGGCAACCGTCTCAATCTCTTCCGACAGCCTGTCATCGGTCGTCTTCAGTCCGTGCTGATCGGGGAGCAGGCCGGTCAGGAGGGTCGCCACGGAAGGCAGCGTCCAGGTCGAAGTGGCAAAGGAATTCACGAACACGAGGCTCTGCGACGCCAGCTGATCGAGGTTGGGACTGGTGGGTCGCTGATAGCCGTAACAACTCAGATGATCCGAGCGCACGGTGTCGACAACCACAAGCACGATATTCGGCGCCGGTCGCGTTGCCATCCCCGGGTCGTCTCCGCTCGGCGGCCCGCACCCGACCAGAACCAGACCGAGCAGCCATGGTAGGATCGGACCGCACGAATTCCCTCTCCGGCGAAGCATGAGTCCTTATACCATCACGCTCGACAGGATTCCCAAAACGGAAAGGGATTGTGGGTGAATGACCCGCATGAACACCGTCACAGTTCCGACAGCTCCCACGCAATCGAACGAGCGGAGGCCTCACCCTGATGAGCACAGAAACCGACACCGGCGGCGACAGCGCAGAAGTAGAAGAGTCTCGTCAATCATCGTTCGCCTCCAACGGATGGACGGTGGCGTTGTTTGCGCTGGTGGTCGCCGCATGGGCCACGGTCGCGACCGTCCTCGTCCTGAGACTTGACGGCCGCAGCATCGACGACATCTTCATTACCTACAGATACGCGCAGAACCTGACCCTCGGCAACGGCTTCGTGTTCAACCCCGGAGAGCGTTTGTTTGCGACCACGGCCGCCGGCCACGGCTTGCTGCTGGCCCTGCTGCACATCGTTACGCGGGTGCCGATTCACGTTCTCGGAACCGCGACCACCGGTGTCGCGCTGGTCCTGCTGGCGTTGATTCTGCTCTTCGACTGCCATCGCCGAGGCCGGACGATCGAAGCGGCGTTGGGCGGCACCTGGATGATCTGCTGCAGCTATCTGTGGCTGTTTCACGGCAGCGAGATTCCTGTCGCACTGTCATTGCTCGCCCTTGCCGCGCTGATTGTCGTCAGGTGGCCGCTCACAGCGGGATTCTGCGCCGGAATGGCGGTCTGGTTCCGCCCGGAGAGTCTATTGGCGATCGCGATCCTTGCCGCACTCGTCTGGATCGAGAAGAAACGGCTCCCGTGGCGATTCGGAGTGTCAGCCGGGGCGGTGGTCGGTACGGGCGCGGCGACGGCCTGGTGGTGGTTTGGGAGCATCCTGCCGGTAACCCTGGCGGCAAAACAGGCGCAGGCCGAGTCCGCCTTCAGGGCCTGGAGCAGCGGTCTCGACTTCTGGGTCGTGGCAAAGGCGCACTTCGGCACGTTTTACGCCGAACCGATCACCACACCGCTGGTCGCCGCCGGGTTTGCGGGTCTGATTCTCACCCTCAGAGTCGAGAGTCGGCCCCTCCGGCTCCTCGTCTTCTACGGCATCGGTCTGCTCATTTCGTACCCGTTGCTTGGTGTGGCCTACTACTCGTGGTACGTCATTCCGGTGGTGATCGTGATCCTCTATGGCGTGGTGTTTCTGGCGGTCGGTATCGGCAGGTTCGCCGGCCTCAAGATCGGCAACGCATCGCTGCGGGCGGCCACGACCCTGTTCGTGACCGCCGCACTCCTGTATCCGGTCGCCACCACGATCGTGCCGCAGTCGGTGCGTTTTTACGGGCATTCCAAGGTGTATTCACTGCGGCACCTGCTCTACAGCAAGGCTGGAATCTGGCTCGAAAAACACACCGAGCCCGATGCCGAGATCGGCTACGTCGAGGTGGGCACGATCGCCTACTGGAGCAAGCGGCCCATCCGCGACTACCTCGCCCTGACGTCGCCCGGAAGTCTCGATCGGGTGGTCGCGGGCGACGGCGTCGGGGCGGTGTTGGAGCATCCCGCCGACTACCTAATCCACCACAACCGGGTGGGCATCATGGACCGGGTATTCAGGACGCCGTGGTTTAAAGAAAACTACGTCAAGGTCCGTCGATTCGCCCTGCCGGGAGGTCTGGAGATCCTCCGCATCTATCGACGGGTACGACCTCTCGAGAACGCGGAACCGGGGAAACCGGCCGCACCCTCCAGTTGAGCGGCGACCGCAGTAGACACCTGGTGATACGCACGCCAGGCCCTTCAAACACTCTTTCGCAACGGGCCCGCCGGGAGCGTGACGCCGTTCGAAGGCGGCGGTCAGGTCCCGGGGATCGATGGTGCGCCGGCGTGACGCGCTTCCAGGCTCAGCAGGTAAAGCTCATTGTATCGGCTCGCTGCGCCCCGCATCGAGCCCTCCGCGGCGAGCCGGTGTGACGCGAGCAACTCGCCGAGTGACCGGGTCACCTCGGCGGCTCCCAATCGACGGGCGCGGACCAGGAGGCGGAACACGTGCCCGACATTGGCCACCGTCAGCCGGGCAAGACCCATGAGCGGACTGGGATCCAATTCGCGCAGGGTCCGCTCGAAGGTCCGCACGGCGAGATCGGTGTCGACTCCGGCCTCGAGGTGCCCGGCGCGCACCATGTGGTCGATCAGAAACGCCCTGTGCCAGTACTCGGTGAGTGCGGTGGTCGAATCCTTCACCGCGTAGACGTAGATGATCTTGCGCCACACGCGGCGGAGAACGTAGCGGCCGATCGCGAACGGAACCGTCAGGCAGCTGGAGACGGACAGAGTTCCGGAGAGCGAACGCCCGAGTCCTCGCCGCACCGCCGGCTCGATCGGACGGCGGTGGAGCCGGGAGATGGTGCCCGGAATCCGCCGGCGAAAGATCGTCTCGAAGACCAGGTCCACTAGCGGCAGCGGGACCAGGACCGAAAGACCGGCACACGTCGCGTCGGCAAAGACGCGCCAATCAAAATTCGGATTTCGGAAATCGGAATTCGGAATGACCACCTACCCCCGGTGATTACAAAGTATCACTGAACCTCGACCGATGGTTTCGACACCCGTCCACCTGTCCGGATGCTGAGAGATTGGGTAAGCGTCGACCACAGCGTCCGACGATCAATTCCGGGGCCGGTGGACGGGAATTCCCAATTCCCAATTCCCAATTCCTAATTCCTAATTCCTAATTCCTAATTCTTCTCCTGCTACACTCCTCGCCCATGTACGAGCGCGAGCAAGAGCTTGCGACCGAGATTGTCGCGGAGGTCTGCGGCTTGACGCTCCGCGTACAGGACGGGATCGTGGCCGGTGGTGAGGCTCTCGCCAAAGACGATCGTTCGCCCGTTACGGTCGCCGACATCGCCGCTCAAGTGCTTGTCAGCCGCCGGCTGGCGATGGCTTTCCCCGGCGATCCGCTGTTGGCGGAGGAGGACTCGGCGCCGATCGCGGGCGAGCCGGTCCTGGCCGAAAAGGCCCTGGATCAGGTCCGCCGGCACCTGCCAGGTCTCGCGCCTGAGGACATGGTCGCGGCCCTCGACAGGGGCGGGCACCACGGCGGCGATGGCGGACGCTACTGGGTCCTCGACCCGATCGACGGCACCAAGGGTTTTCTGCGCGGCGACCAGTACGCCGTCGCCCTGGCGCTGGTCGCCGGAGGGCGGGTGGTCGTCGGAGTTCTCGGTTGTCCCAATCTGCCGCCGCCGCCGGCTGCCGGCGGCGCCGCCGTCGGTTTCGTGTTCAGCGCCGCCGCCGGCCGCGGCGCCACTGCCCGGCAGCTCGGCAACGTTGACTGCGAGACGATCCGCGTCGACGACATTTCCGATCCCGCCGACGCGGTCCTCTGCGAGTCGGTGGAGGCGGCCCACGCCGCCCACTCGGTGCAGGGGCGGATCGCGGCGCGCCTCGGGTTGACGGCACCGTCGCGTCGCATCGACAGCCAGTGCAAGTATGCGGTGGTGGCGCGCGGCGAGGCGTCGATCTACCTCCGGCTTCCCCGCGACCCGAGTTACCGCGAAAAGGTCTGGGACCACGCAGCCGGGGTCATCGTCGTCGAGGAGGCCGGTGGAAGGGTCAGCGACCTCGACGGCCGACCGCTCGATTTTTCGAACGGCCGCTTGCTGGGAGAGCACCGCGGTATCGTGTGCACCAACGGCGCCATCCACGATCAGGTCCTCGCCGCCTGCCGCGCCGAGCTCGGGCTGATAACGTTAGAACGTTAGAACGTTCCACCCACCCGCCCTCGAGTGGCAGAGGGGGAAAGGGGAAAAGGAGAGAGGGGAATAGCGGGAAAAGGAGACCACCCACCCCTCCACGAAACCGTCTGAAACGGCTGTCAAGGACGGTGGAACGGACAGCGTCAGCAGCTGGAGGCCGCGTCAGGGGCAGTCCACAGTGACAGGATCCGGACGGACCGGCGACCCTCGCTCGCTGCCCCGGCCGCTGTCGCGGCCGCTGCTCTCTGACCCTGCCGCTGCGGTCTGTCGCGGTCGCTGCGCCTGTTGACCTGAACTTCAAAACCCCGATCGCATGCAATTCCAGATGAGCCAAACGTTCTAACGTTTTAACGTTTCAACGTTGCGATGCGATCGGCGGCAGGACGGTGCCACAGTGCTCGAACTTGACCGCGCGTTTGCCTGTTGTGCAGGCCATGCAGGCGGGTGCGGACTTGATGACGTTTTCCACAAAGATCTGCTCGGGCATGTAATACAGCACGTCGACGCCGAGCTCGACCCTCACCGCCTCGGTATCGCCGTTGAAACGGGCGCCGATCAGCTCTTTCTGGGTTGGAGTGTTGATGCCCTGAAAGCAGGAGTCGATGACCATCGGCCACAGGGTCCCGAAGAAGATCTTGCCGGCGCCGGCGCCACGAAAGGCGCGGACGATTCGCGACGCGTTGGTGCCGCGGACGATGCTGTCGTCGACCAAAAAGATATTTTTCCCCTCGACCGCTTTGGCATCGACCCTGAAGTCGAGCATCGCCGCCTCGTCACGCGCCTCCTGGGTCTCTTCCATGAAGATGCGGCCGCCATAGCGGTACTTCGAAACCGGTGTCGCGTACAGAAGGGCCGAGCTGTCGAGCTCCTTTTCGAGTTTTTGGGCGAAGGCCTCGGCGCCGGGGATCGGAGAGTGCGGGATCGGTACTACGAGGTCGATTTCCCGGACCAGTTCAGGGGCCTTCTCCAGCAGGTACATGGCCAGCGCCCGTCCCGCCCGCCATCGAAACGAGCGGATGTTGTCACCCATCATCTTTGATTCGACGTCGGCGAAGTAGATAAGCTCGAACGCGCACGGACGCGAATCGCGCTCGGTGAGGATCCGTTCTTCGACCTCGAGCCCGCGATCGATAAAAACGGCCGCACCGCGCGGTACCTCGCCCTCGACCTCGAATCCATTCTGCTCCAGGGCCAGGGTCTCGGACGCAATCATGATGGCTTCCCGCCCGGCACGGCGGCGCCGGCCCCGGACCATGGGCCGGAACCCGTGGGGGTCGCGGAAGGCGCAGAGCCCGCCGTTGCACGCGACGACCGCCGAAAATGCCCCCGTCACCCGCTCCTGGGTCTCAGCTATTGCTCGAAACAGGATCTCTCGTTCAGCCGCACCGGGATCGAGAAGCCGGTAGTGCTCCGCCCAAAGGCTCAAGACGCGCAGAAGCGCGTCGGCGTCACAATCAGCCGCCAGCGCCTGCGAGCGGCCGCCAAGCTCGGCCTCGATCTGGGAAACATTGGTGATGTGGCCGTTGTGGGCAAGGGCCAGCGACGCCATCGGGTCGAAAAACGGTTGCGCGTTGTCGGTGCCGCCGCCTCCAAAAGTCTTGTAGCGGGTGTGGGCGATCCCGAGATCGCCTTCGATGTGGCACAGCGGCTTGAAGATGTCATCCGCCAGCCCCTCTCCTTTTTCGAGCGAAGCGCGCCGGTGGACCGGATCGAAGACGAAGAGCCCGGCGTAGGCAGGTCCTCGATGTTGCAGAAAGTGAGCGCCGTTGCCGAGGTCGCCGACGACCGGTTTGCCGTTGCTGCTGATGACCCCGACGATGCCGCACATGCAACCTCCTTCGAGGGGCACACTATAGAACAACTTCATGAATTCGGATTTCGGATTTCGGATTTCGGATTTTCCACCCACCGATCCACGAAACCGTTGGTCCCATCGGTTGGATCGGCGATCAGGGACAGCGGCTGAAGGCTGGAGAGCGCTCCAGGGGCAGTCCGCAGCGACAGCCCCCGGACGGACCGGCGCGCACGGACCGGCGAGACCCTAGATCACTGCCCCGGCCGCTGCTCTCTGACCCTGCCTCTGTAGTCTGACGCTGCCCCCGTCGCTGGGCCCGCTAACCGGATCTTCCAAACCACGATCCTACCCATTTCCGGACGAGCTGGTTTTTTTTCAGAGGTCAAGGGGTGGCAGGCATATCCAGCATCTAGGATCCAGCATCGAGAGTCGGGTGGGCGGGCCGGCTACGATCCGCCCTGCCGTTCGACCTCACCGGTCATCGGGACAAATCGGACCGGAATCACGGACCGTTCGTCAAAACCCTCCGGGGTGCGCGTGATGACCTTCAGTTCCTGGTAAAAGTCACCGACCGGGATCACCATCTTTGCACCCTGGGCAAGCTGCTCGAGCAACGGCTCCGGCACCCGATCGGGCGCCGCTGTGACAATGATGCCATCGTAGGGGGAATCCTCCGGCCATCCTCCGTAACCGTCTCCGCACCGAACTTGAACCGAGTCGTATTCGAGCTCAGAGAGGGTGCGGGCGGCCTGCTCGCAAAGTCTGGGCCGGATCTCGATCGAGTGCACCTCGATGCCTATGGCTGCGAGGACCGCCGCCTGATACCCCGAGCCCGTCCCGATCTCGAGCACCCTCTGACCCGGCTTGACCTCGAGCAATTCGGTCATCAGGGCCACGATGTATGGCTGCGAAATGGTCTGTGAGTCACCGATCGGCAACGGAGAGTCGTTGTACGCAGCATCGCGGTAGTTCTCGGGAACAAAAAGATGGCGAGGTACCGCGCGCATGCTTTCGAGGACCAGCGGGTCCTTAACCCCGCGGGCCTCGATCTGTAGGCTGACCATTCGCTCGCGCTGCATCGTCCAGTCCGGGTCTACGGGGGCCGGGCCCTGGTTCCCGTGCGAATTACAAGCGCCCGGCGGCACGCAAAGAATGACAACTGCAACCGCACTGAGCACACGGATCGTGGCATTGTGACACCTCACCATCGGTTGCCACCTTTCGCCATACCAAACGCGGGTTCCGCGTCATTGCGGCCGCACTGCGCTGTGACCTCGCTGCGCCAACCGATATCAAGAGCGGCGGCACCTCCTGCCCGCATCTCATGGTAGACCAGCCGGTCGAGAATCTCCATTGTCACCGACCGTGACCATGCAACTCTCATACCGCCCTCGCATTTTTGAAATACCCGTCGCGATGTCACCGGGCTGTTGCAGAACACCTTGACACACCGATTCGCACCCGCGACGATGACCTCATGAAACACGACGATTCCTCTGAAACCTCGCTCGAAACCGAACCTGGTCTGACCAGGCGACAGGCTCTCGCCGGCGCCGCCGCGGCAGCGGCGGGCGCCGCGATCGCTCGCGGGTCGTCCTCGCAAGGCGCGGCGGCCGGCCGGCCTCCGGTCGCGGTGGCGTCCAAGAACGGCCTCGCGGCGGTCAGGCTCGCGGTCGAACGAATGGAGGGCGGTTCCCCCGCCGTCGACGCGGCGGTGGCGGGAGTCGCCCTCGTCGAGGCCGATCCCGACGACACCAGCGTCGGTTACGGCGGCCTGCCGAACTCGGAGGGCGTGGTCCAGCTTGACGCCTGCTGTATGGATGGACCGACGATGAGGGCAGGGGCCGTGGCGGCGATCGAGGGCTTCATGCATCCGGCGCAAGTGGCGCTCGAGGTGATGCGCCGCACGACCCGGGTGCTGCTGGTCGGCGAGGGGGCCGCCCGTTTCGCCGCCAGCCTCGGCTTCCAGTCCGAAAACCTGCTCACCGAGCGGGCACGCAAGATCTGGCTCTACTGGAAAAGCCAGATGTCGGCCATCGACGACTGGGTGGCGCCTCCCGAACTGATCGAAGATCCCGACGTGCGCGAGTTCATCCAAAAAAACGGTCCGGTCCGGCCGACCGGTACGATCAACCTGTGCGCGGTCAACGGCGACGGTGACCTCGGCGGCACGACGACCACCTCCGGGCTGGCCTTCAAGATCCCTGGCAGGGTCGGTGATTCGCCTCTCATCGGCGCCGGACTGTTCGTCGACAACGAGGTTGGTGCGGCAGGCTCCACCGGCCGCGGAGAATCGGTGATCCAGATCGCTGGTTCCCACGCCGTGGTCGAACTCATGCGTGCTGGCCGATCGCCGCGCGACGCCTGCCTGGGCGCGCTCGACCGTCTGGTGCGGGCGACCCGCGTCCCATACCTGCTCGACACGGACGGCCGGCCCAACTTCGACGTAAAATTCTACGCAGTCAACCGAGTAGGCGAAGCGGCTGGCGCAGCGCTGTGGGCGGGCGCCGAGTACGCGGTGTGCCGGGGAGGCGAGGAAGCTCGCCTTATGCCCTGCGCATCGCTCTACCCGACGAATCCACCGTGGCGACCGGACGGCGAATAGCCCGCTGAGAAAAGCGGTTCAACGTCCTCTCACGAGGACATAGCCCTCGGATCGAGGACGCTCCGAAGCGTTGCAACGTTCAAACGTTGTAATGCAGACGTTTTCTCCTGGCACACGACTTGCTGTTTCCACGGTTGACGACGGCCCGGACGCCGTCGCCATGGAGGAAACCATGAAAGACCGACGACGGATTGCAGCGCTCGCCCCGGTTCTCGGACTGGTATGTGCCATCGCAACGCCGCCGGTGGACGCAGGAGGTACATTCGGCCTATATGTCGGCGGCGGCGGTTTTGGCGTATCGGTCGGGTTCGGCGACTGGGGCGTCTACACCAATTCGTGGTCCGACCCGTACTGGTCCATAGAATTCAACGCCGTGCTTGCCGGCTACGGCGAGTGGGTGTGGGTCGACGGGCTCGGCAGCGTGTGGCGCCCCTGGGTGGCCGCCGGCTGGCGTCCCTACACCTATGGACGATGGGTCTCGACCAGCTTCGGCTGGACCTGGGTCGCCTACGAACCCTGGGGGTACGTCCCGCACCATTACGGGAACTGGGCCTATAGCAGCTTCGGCTGGGTCTGGCAGCCCGGCTACACCTACTCCTGCGCGAACGTGACGTGGGTGCGAACCGGTGGCTATGTCGGCTGGTACGCGAGACCACCGTACGGCTGGAGCCACGCCGCTCACGGCTTCAAGCACGGTTACCGGGACGGCTACCGCACCGGTTACCGCGATGGGTATTACGACGGATCGGATCGTGGCTTGAACGATGCCCGGTACGGAACCTACGTCGGTTGGAATGACTTTGGTTCCGACAACGTCTCCCGTCACCAGGTGGCCCACCAACACGCGTCGAAAGGCCGGGTGGTCGAGAACGGTGCGAAGGCGCCATCCAGTCTTGAGCTGCGCCAGCGTGGCAGTGCGGTGCCGGTCGAAGCCCACATGTCGCAAAGGACTGTGACCATGGGTGGACGCGAGGTCACCATCGCCCGACCCGAGGGAGTCGCTCGGAGCATCGAGCGCCATGCGGCGGACACAGTGAGCAGCGCGCTTTCTCCGACTGCACTCGAACAGCGCCAACCGATGGTCCGCCCATCGGCCACGGCTTCGAGGACCGCAGCGAGCTCGGCGAGATCCGAAGGTGTCGTGCGGGATACCCGATCACCACAGATCAAGCCACTGGCCCGGTCGTCGTCGTCGTCGCCATCTGCGCGGTCTGGAATCCCGACGCGATCTACGGGTGACCGGCCGGCCTCCGGCTACACATCACAAACCAGAGCAGCCGGCCCGACGTCGTCGCGATCCATCCTCCGCGTGGCGCCAAAGATGAACGGCGGTGATCGCGGCGGATCGGGCAGTGCGGCCGAATCCGGGGTCACCACCCGCATGCGGTCGCGAAACACGGTCACTGATTCGATCCGTGCGCAGCCTGGCACAGCAAGCCGGCCGGCGGCACAATCACCTCGGCAGACGAACGTGGCGCAGCAGCGGCAGTTCCAGACCCGGCAGCCCACCACCGACCGGCGCCAGGAGGCGCCAGTACAACAAGGAGCTTCTGCGTCACGGCGATCCCAGTCGAGCAACGGAAAATCCGCCACCCCGATCGAAAACGAAGAAACTCCGAAACGGCGCTCACGCCAGACCTCGAGACCAGACAGACGCTGACACCCATCGATCCGGCGGGGCGGCCCAGGGCCGCCCCGCTGCCCTTTGGTCCCGGCCCCAATACTGAGCTTCTAGCAAAACACAGAAGGTCGATGCCGCCTTGCGGATCTGTATGAACCGCAACCACGAAGACTCGAAGCCACGAAGGATTGCACCAAGATGATTTCCTTTGTGTTTTTCTTTGTGTCTTTGTGCCTTTATGGTTGTGACGCCTCTACGGCAGCGCGACCCTGCGATGAACATACCCATAGCCCGTAGCTCAGTGCCCATCGCGCTCCCGTGCTAGCATGCGGACGATGACAGATAATGCCGACGATGACGGTGCGAGACAGCGGCGTCGAGTAGAGCAGATGCTCGAGCGGTGTCTGGAGTGGAGCCAGCACGGGCGCCACCGCAAAGTCGTTGCCGAGGTCGAACGGACGCTTCCCCTCGTCGAGGACCACCCCCAGCTCGAGGCCGCTCTTCTGATCTGGAAAGCCCAGGCGCTGCTCGCAATGGGCTGCGCCGAGCAGGCGCTCCCATGTGCTTCGCGCTCGTGGGAGCTCGAGCCCTCGTCACACGCCTGTCATTTGAAATCCAACGCCCTCGAGGCGATCGGTGATCTCGACGGCTGCGAGGAGCTCCTGCGAATGGGATGGCGGTTGTTTCCGGAGGCGGTCCACCTCCCGGTCCAACTCGCGGTCGCTCTTTCCGATCAGGCACGCCTTCCGGAGGCGCTCGACATTCTCGATGAGGTACCTATCGACGATCGCATTCCAGACGATCTTCAGGTTTTTCTGTTCGGCATGCGCGCCAACCTTCTGGGCTCCATGGGCCGGTGGGCAGAGGCCGAAGAGGCGCTTCGGGAGGGGCTCGGGTGTCATCCAAAATCAAGCCTTTTGAGCGAAGCACGCGATGGCTTGCAGAGCGCCCGCCTCAAATTGCGCGCTGAAAAGGCTCTGGCTGATTCTTGGAGGGAAAGCCTCGCTGAACTCGACGGCGTCGCCGCCGAGATCGACGACGCGATCATTCGCTGCGGCGAAGTCAACGAGCTCTCCGAGCTCGTGACAATCGCCGCCCGCCGGCTGTGGCGCGCCTACACCGATGAAGCGCGGTCGCGACCCCACTCGCCCGACCCCTGGGGCACCGCCCTGGTTTTCGCTGTCCTGGAAATAGACGGCGAGAGTCCTTCGATTGCGGCGGCAGCCCGCTCGATGCGCTGCAGCCCATCCAGCGTACGTTCGATCTTGAAGCGGCTCCGCTCCTACCTCTCCTCGCTCGACTCCGAGTTCAGGACGAGGGCGTTTGCGGGCACCACGAACCCGCGGCTTCAGGAGGAACTGGTCGCACCCCACCGACGGCCTCAGGTTACCAATGTCGTGCCCTTCCCGACCCGATAGGAGACAACACACCATGGCTTGGAGCATGCTCCACAAATCATTGGTCCTCGGGTTTCTCGCGGCCGCCACCGCCGGCATGGCGTCGGCCGCCAAAAAGGACCTCAACACTCTCGAAAAATACCCTTCGGCGCCGGCGAAGGTGGTCCGGGTCGACGGTGCGGACCTTGACGTTTCGGTGCGAACGGCCGATATCGACTCGATCGAGGCCGAGGTCCAGCTGCACATCGGTGGCACCGGTGGTGAAAAGGCGCAACGCTGGATCGATAATCACACCCCGACCTTTAGCGATTCGGAGGGCGTGCTCGATATCGTCGTCGAGCCCGGCAAAACCGGTTTTCTCGGTTTTGGGAGCCTTTCCGCCCGTGCACACCTCGGTCTGATCGTGCCCGGCGAGGTCATCCCGGACCTCACAACCACCAGCGGTAGGATCGAGCTTCGCGGCGATTTCCCCAACTCCGATCCCCTGCGACTGCGGAGTTCAACCGGAGACCTCGTGATGACCGGCGCCGCGACCTCGATTGATATCAGTACGGCTGAGGGAGACGTCCAGATCGAGGTCTTGCGGCCACTTCAGTCCTTTGTCGCCCGGACATCCGCCGGTGATGTCAGCCTGGTCGGCGGCACCCGCAGTGCGCGGGTCGACACTGCTTCGGGACGGATCTGGCTGCAGGATCTTTCGGGAAGCATTGATGCCAGCACCTCCACCGGCAAGATCACCCTCAGCTGGGACCGCCTCGAGGCCGGCGAAACAGTGCGCATTCGTAGCTCTTCCGGGCGCGTCCAGATCATTGTCCCCGACGGCGTGCAGCCGCAGGGAACGCTGACGACCACGACCGGCTCGATTCACAGCCAGCTTCCCGGCGAGATCGTCGAGGACGGCACCGCCCTCAAGCTCAGTGGCAACGGTCCCGTGTTCGACGTCGAGACCGCATCGGGTGAGATTCAGCTCACCATCGGTGAGGTATGGAATTGAGCGGGTCAACTCGATAATCGAACACATCGGGAACTTTTGACGACGATTTTCGTTTCAATTCGTGAGCCGCTCACGGCGGCGCGAAGGAGTCGATAATGAAAAGAACCGTCCTCGTTTTGTCTGTTCTCTTGCTTCTCGCCCTACCCGCAGACGCGGGCGGTCCGCGCACCTTGTCCGAGACCCTTCCGCTCGCCGGAATCGATTCCGTCGACCTCGATAGCGGCATCGGTGACGTCAGCATCGTCGCGGTCGAGGGCGCTCAAGAGATCTCCATCGAGGTGGTTCTGACACCAAGACGGGGCGGATTCTTCTCGTCCAAGCGGCAGGCCGAGCGGGAGGTCGAAGCCGCGTCCCTCGAGACTTCCATCAAAGGTGGTCGCCTGGTACTCGGCATCCACCCGTCCGCGGACGATGATCGGCGTTTTGAGGAACGATGGACGATCGGCATGCCGCCGCAGATCGCCCTCACGCTCGACCACGGTGTCGGGGACATCGCAATCCGGGGTATCACGGCAGGGGTGGAAATCGACTCTGGAGTCGGCGATATCGAGGTGGACGCCGCCGATGGTGACGTCGTGGTCGACCTTGGCGTCGGCACGGCGGTGGTCCTCGGCGCGGCCTCGGCCTACAGGTCGGCCGAGGCGGCCGGTGGCGTCGGCGACGCCCGCCTCACGGTCCTCGGCGAGTTGATCTCGAGCGGCGGTTTCGTGAGCCATGCGGCCTCGTGGTCCGGCGACGGCACCCACCGCGTCGAGGTCTCGGTCGGTGTCGGCGACGCGGTCATCACACTGAACTGACATTGGAACGTTAAAACGTTGGAACGTTAGAACGTTCCGCCCACCCTCAAGAGGCAGAGCGGAAAAGGAGAAAAGGAGAAAAGGGGATCGCCCAACCCCCCTCAAAAGAAGCTATTGGTCGCGTCCGTTGGAACGGTACGGCGCCAGTGGCGGCGGCAGCGGTTGGAGACCGCGTCAGGGGCAGTCCACAGCGACCGTCGTCACGATCCATGGTCGCTGCTCCGGCCGCTGCTGACCGACCCTGCCTTTGCATTCTGTCGCCGCTCCTGTCGCTGCCCTTGCCGACCGAAACCTTCACGCCTCGATCCCACGAATCTCCAGATGAGCCGAACGTTTTAACGTTCTAACGTTTTAACGTTCTAACGAAGGAATTGCTACACTCCCGGCGTCAGATCTCAACGCGAGGGGGGTATCGATGGAATCCTCGTCCAAGTCAACCAAGGTGCTGCCGCCGAATGCGTTTCGCGAACTTGAATCGGGTGAAACCTACGTTCCGGTAGTTCCGGCCGACGACAGCCGCCCGGAGGTATCGGCGCGGTCGGTGACCATCGGCGTCATCATGGTCGTGATCTTCACCTTCGCGGCAGCCTACATCGGGCTCAAGACCGGCAATGTGATCGAAACCTCGATTCCGATCGCGATCCTCGCGGTGTTTCTCGGGACCCTCTTCGCACGCCGCAACACCCTGCTCGAAAACGTCATCATCCAGTCCATCGGCCAGGCCGCGGGCGTCGTCGTGGCGGGGGCCATCTTTACGATTCCGGCGCTTTACATCCTCGATCTCAAACCGTCATTCCTGCAGATTTTCCTCTCGTGCCTGGTCGGGGGGTACCTCGGAGTGGTTCTGCTGATCCCGCTCCGGCGGTATTTCGTCAAGGACCTTCACGGCCAGCTGCCGTTCCCCGAGGGCACGGCGATCGCGAATGTTTTGGCGACCGGCGAGAAGTCGAAGGGATCCGCCGGCAAGGTGCTGTTGATGGCCTTCGGGCTGGGGTTCTTCTACGACCTCATCGTCGAGTTTCTCCACTTGTGGAACCACCACCTCAACTCGAAAATCCTGTTCGGATCCTTCGGGCAACGCCTGGCCGATCTACGGTTCGAGGTCCGGCTCAATGCCACCGCGGTCTACTTTGGCCTCGGCTACATCATCGGAGTGCGCTACGCCGGCATCATCGCCGCCGGATCGGTGCTGTCGGTGTTGGTGCTGGTGCCGTTGATCTACTTTGCGGCCCACGGCCTGACCGTGCCCTTGACGCCACCCGCGGTGGCAGCCCTGGTCGCCGATATGGATTCCGCCCAGATCTTCGGCAACTACGTCCGCCCGATGGGAATCGGCTGCATCGCGTTTGCCGGCATCATCGGCATCCTCAAGATGGGCAAGATCATCGTTTCGTCGATAACGCTGGCCTTCAAGGGGCTGGTGAGCGGCGGAGACGGGGCGGACGACCTTCGCACCGATCGAGATTTGGCCCCGCGCAACACTTTCCTGATCCAGGCCGCATCGGTTGTCGGCATGTTCGCGCTCTTCTGGTTCATCAGCGGCAAGGTCTCTACTGCGCTGGTCGGCACGGTGATCACTTTCATTCTCGCCTTCCTCTTCACCCCGGTGGCGGCGCGGGCGATCGCCATCGTCGGTGTCAACCCGGTGTCGGGGATGACGATGTTGACCCTGATCATCGCCTGCCTGGCCCTGGTTGCCACCGGTCTCAGCGGCGACGCCCTCGGCATGTCGGTGGCGCTCGTCGTGGGCTGCGCCGTATGCACCGCTCTTTCGACCTCAGGGGCGTTTATCACCGACCTCAAGGTCGGCTACTGGCTCGGCGCCAGCCCCTTCCAACAGGAGCGTTGGAAGTTTCTCGGCATATTGGTGGCCGCGCTCTGCGTCGGCGCCGTGCTCTGGGTGCTCGCCACTTCCTACGGGTTCATGGTCGACGACGGCACCGGGCAGATGGTCGCCAACCCCGATCTCCCGGCGCCGCAGGGCAACCTGATGGCAACCATCGTTTCCTCGGTCATGGGCGGTGAACAGCAGGCGCTGATTCTCTTCCTGCTCGGCGGCATCGTCGCGATCATGTTGGAGATGGCCAAGGTGCCGGCTCTCGCGTTCGGGCTCGGGATGTACCTCCCCATCGAGATCAACATGGCGGTCTTCTTCGGCGCTGCCGTCGGTCATTTCATTTCGAAGAGCGGGCGCACCGAGGTCGAGCGGGAAGCGCGCAAGGAACAGGGCACCCTCATCGCTTCGGGCCTGATGGCCGGCGCGGCCATCATCGGTACCATCGGCGCCATCCTGCTGCTGCCACAGTTGGGAGAGTCGATGCTCCTGGTCGACGTGCTCCATCGCTCGGAACAGGGTGCGATGGCCTTCGCCGAGTGGTACGAGGGGCTTGGCGGGCAGCTGGTCAGCGTCCTCGGTCTGGCGGCGCTTGTCGCGTCCTGTTATTTCCTGGCCAGAAAGGGCGCCCGGTGGCAGCTTGATGAGGAAGCAGGCGACAAGTAGGCACCGATTATCCCAACGTTAAAACGTTGAACGTTCAAACGTTCAAACGTTTCTGCAACTCGATCTCCAGAGCAGCGAGAAGCTCGTCTGCGGTGCCGAAGTTTCTGGGGAGAGGACGGTCGGAGCCGAGGGGCGGCGTGAGAGCCCAGCTTTGCCAGCACCACACGGGGATGCCGTGTTTGAGGGCCAGCGCGATCTCGGACAAGGTGCCGGGGCCGCCGCCGATAGCGATGCACAGGCATGCCGACAGCACGTTGAACGCATTTCGGGCACTACCGGCGCCCGTGTAGATCGGAATTCTCACCCAGGGGTTCGGGTAGCCGTTGCCGGAGACCGCGGTCGGGAGAATCCCCACCGTGAGGCCACCCGCCTCGACGGCGCCGCAGCTCGCGGCCTCCATGACGCCCGACCCTCCGCCGGTAAGTACCACCCATCCTGAACGAGCAGCCGCCGCTCCGACCCGTTCCGCGACCGCGTATTCATTTGGCGACGCATCGGATGGCCCCAGCACGGCCAGAATCGGCAGGTTACCCGGTCCGACGCGATCGGTCATGATACCTCCCGCGGAAGCATACAGGGTCGCCAGGGAGTGAATCGTTCGAACGTTACACGTTGGAACGTTAGAACGTTTCCCACCCATCCACCCCGAGATCTTCAATGACTGGCGAGGTCGGGAACGTTCTAACGTTCTAACGTCCAAACGTTCTAACGACGAAAAAGCCCGGGCCGAAGCCCGGGCTCGAATTTTTTCTGGAAACAGTATTACTGCATCGCGACCAGGGTCACGCGACGATTCTCGGCGCGACCTGCTTTGGTCGAGTTGTCGGCGATCGGCTTGTACTCGCCGTAGGAGATCACATTCATCCGGAACAGCGGGATGCCCTGCTCCATGTTGAGGTAGCGCATGGCGGCTTCGGCTCGCTTGTAGCCAAGCTCGAGGTTGTAACCCTCGCTGCCGATGTTGTCGGTGTGGCCCTGGATCTCGATGTAGGCGTGACCCTCGACTGCCAACACGATAGCCGCGAACTCATCGAGCTGAGCCTTCGCCGTGTCGGACAGCTCGTACTTGTCGAATCCGAAGGTCGTATCGTTGTCGGTAATTGTGACCTCATAGAGGAATTGACCCATGGCGAGCACGCCGGCCGCGTCGGCACGCGCCATCGCGTCGGCTGCGAGCTCCGAGATCTCTTCGAGATCCGCCGCAAGCGCGGCCTGATTCGCCGTCAGCTCCGAGATCGCCTTCTGGTTGGCCTCGGTCGCGTCCTGGACCTCATGAATCTTGGTGTTGGTGACCTGGCCGAATTCGGACACCTGCTCGTTTACCCACTTCTTGGTTGCGCAGCCGGACAAGCCGACCGTCGCCACGAGAAGCACCACCAACGCCGGGGAAAGAACCTTTCGCATCATTCACCTCCTAAATCGATAATTCTCTTGTTTGGACAACCCATCGAAACACCGCGATACTATAACACAATCCCGCAATCAAGCGTTTCCCGGGAATTCCTACTGCAAAAGGCAGTCTGGCGCCCCGGAGTCGACCTCCGCGGCACACTCGACGAGGCCGTCTGCGAGGCGCACCAAGACCGGGGTCTGAAGAAACCAGTCGATCCCCGCCGGCAGCTCGGCGAGCCGGCACTCGCTGCACGGGAAGGGCTGCAGGTTCTCGGTCGGCCAACCGTTACGTTCGGGAACGGCGACCGCCGTCGTCGGCACTTGGAGGGCGCCCTGGAAATAGACCTCGAGCAGCTCGTGGCAGTGTTCGCAGTCCTTGCGGAAAAACAGCACATATTGTTGACCCGTTTCGAGATCCGCGCTCAGACCGACAATCCACGAGGCGATTTCGAGGTCTCGGAAGGGGTGGCCGAGCCAACTCTCGTAGTCCGGCAGATAGTAGCCGTCGTGTGGCAGCGCGGTTATCCCGCCCGTTTCTGCCGGATCGTCGGCGCCGGAGCCCGAGGCAGGCTGGCCAAAGGCGAGGACGACGCTCAGCAGGCTCAATGCACCGGCCGCCACGACCCTGGTGGTCGGGAGATGGGCGGTCAACGCCAGCCGCGGTTCCCGCCCGCCAAGAACCGCCAAAACGAGAAAAAACGTGACGTCCGTCACAAGAGTGACCCAGGGGCTGACCTCGAGCGCCCCGAAACAACCGCAGCTCGACGCACCGAGCGCCAGATCACCGATCAGGACGGGCGCGAAGGCGCCCAGCGTGAGAAGGCCCGTCCACCGGGCCAGCGGCGGCACCAAGATCATGACCACCGCGACAATCAGTTCGGCGGCAATGGAGAACCGGAGCATGAACATGAGGTCGATGCCGAGACCGCCGCACCACTTGATGAGCGCCGCAGGGAGGTGGGTCGGGCTGAGATCGACGAGCTTCAGGATCGCGCCAGCGGCTAACCATGCAGGCACAACGACTCTGGCCACCACCACGGCAATGTTTCCCGCCGCACCCTTCGTCGTCTTCTGGAAACCCGTTGTAACAGCCACGATTGAATTCCTCCGGTGCCCCACACGTAATCAGCATCAGTTTTGAGTTCTTAGTTTTGAGTTTTTAGTTATCCCTCACCCAACCCAATCCTGTTGGGTCGAGCAACGCGCAACTCAAAACTCAAAACTCAAAACTCGAAACTCATATCTCATCCACTCCCCTGCATCCGTTTGTAACGTAGTACTCATGGTCCGACGAGGTGGCAAATGCACTTTTTACAGATTGCTGACGTCGCCACCAAGCGATGCCCACACACCCGCCTCGACCTCGGATGCGAGCGCTTCCGTCGTCCGGAGGGCGGCATCGGCGCGGGCCAACAGTTCGGCCGCCTCGGCATCGTCGTCCATCCGCTGGAGATTGATACGCACATTCATTGCCGCACCGAGGGCCGCGGCGCGCGCCATCGCAGCGCCCACGCCCGCGTCGGATGCCGAGGCCTCGAGACCCATCTCCCGCGCCCGCGCGCACAGCTCGACGATCTCGGGACACGCCTCGACGACTGCAAGGGGCACTCGTGCCGCCCCCAGGGTCGCCTCCCGTACCGCGGCGACACGGCCGGGCCCCTTGGAACGGGATGCGTCCATCAGCGCCTGGAAGGCCCAGGTGTCGGCGTCAATGGCGTCGAGCAACTGCTGTTTGATCTCCTGCGCCCGCACCGCGGTACCCTCGAGCCGGTCGCGAACCGCCTCGTACTCCGATTTCGGATGGGGTAGATTTGCGACCATGGCCGCCAAAGCAGCGCCCAATGCGCCGGCCAGCGCGGCCACCGATCCGCCACCCGGCGCAGCCGAGTCGCGCGAGGTCTCATCGGAAAACTCTTGCAGGTTCATCGACGCCAACGGCCGCACCGGGGCCAGGATGTCCTCGATGATCTTTTCCTTCGGATTGAAGTCGGACACCTCGTTCAAACCCAAAGACTGCGCCGCCGTGTGAACGAGGTCGGCCTCCGGCACCCCGCGCGACCGGCCCATGCGCGAAAGGTAGTGGCGGCCCGCAGCGAGGATGGCGCTTTTGGGAATCAGGCCGACGAGCTCCGACCCGGTGGCCCGCATGCCCCGTTCCCGCGCGCTCTCCTCGCAGGCGTCAAAGGCGACGTGCACCGGCGTCACGTCGAGATCGATCAGGTTCATTGAAACCTGGGCGCACCCGTACTCGGGAATGTACCAACCCACGCCTCGAACGGCCTTGAGCATACCGGGCTGCACGACCTCGCGACCGTCCGGCGCGGTCACGGTCCGTCCGGTCTCGCGAACGTCGAAGGCGACCCGATTGGCCCATCGCTTGTCGTTGACGTTCAGGTTGACGTTGTAAGCGACCAGGAACTTGCGCGCACCGGTCACCATGGCGCCGAACTCGGGCACGAACTCGGAGGGACCGTAATCAGGAGTGAAGCCCGGGTCTTTCAGTTTTTCCGGCAGCGCCTCGTATTCGCCCTTGCGGATAGCTGCCAGCGACTGCCGTTCGGGGCGGGTGGCGGCGAATTCGTAGAGATAAACGGGTAGCGACAGCTCCTCGCCCACCCTCTTACCGAGCCGATTCGCAAGCTCTACGCAGTCGTCCATAGTGACGTCTGCGACCGGTACGAACGGGCAGACATCGACCGCGCCCATCCGTCCGTGGGCACCGTGGTGGTTTCGCATGTCGATCAGCCTGCGGGCAACCACCACGAGTTGGAAGCTCGCTTCAAGCACCGCCTCGGGCTCGCCGACGAAGGTGATCACGGTGCGGTTGGTCTCGAAGCCGGGATCCACGTCGAGCAGCTTGACACCCGCGACCGACGCCGCTGCTTCCGCTACCTCGTTGTAAACCTCGGGACGCCGCCCTTCGGAGATATTCGGCACGCACTCGACGATCTTCATCCGCTGCCTCCACGCTTCGCAATGCTATGACGACCTCACGGCCAAAACAAGCGTCGTTAAAACGTTCAACGCTAAAACGTTAACACGTTCGGCCAACCCAACCGGAGCACGTCCGGCGGAGACCCGGCCGTCCAACTTGAAATCGTTCTAACGTGTGACGTTCCAACGTTCTAACGTTCTAGCGTGGTCGCGCCGACCGCTTCGAGGTCGGCGTCAACCATCATCCGTACCAGCTCCTCAAATCCGACCTTCGGCTCCCAACCAAGCTCGCGGCGCGCCTTTGCGGCATCCGACAGCAATCGATCGACCTCTGCCGGCCGGAAGTACCGCGAGTTCACCACCACCCGCGTGGCGCCGGTCGAACGGTCCCGGCCCACCTCGTCGATCCCGCTACCTGCCCACTCCAATTCAATGCCGACGTGGGCGAAGGCGTGCTCGCAGAATTCGCGTACCGAGTGTTCCTCGCCTGTACCGACGACCCAGTCGTCCGGTTCGTCCGTCTGCACGATTCGCCACATCGCATCAACGAAGTCGCCGGCAAAACCCCAGTCGCGGCGGGCGTCGAGATTTCCGAGGGACACCCGGTCTCGCTGACCGCCCGCGATCTCAGCCACCGCGCGGGTGATCTTGCGGGTCACGAAATTTTCTCCACGCCGAGGCGACTCGTGGTTGAAAAGGATCCCGTTGGCTGCAAACAACCCGTGGGCCTCTCGGTAGTTGACGGCAGCCCAGAAGCTGTAGAGTTTGGCCACCGCATACGGTGAGCGCGGGTGGAAGGACGTCGACTCGTTCTGCGGCACCTCTTTCGCTTTGCCAAAGAGCTCGGACGACGACGCCTGGTAAAACCGTGCCTCGGGTGCGACCTGTCGCACAGCCTCGAGCAGTCGCACGGCTCCGAGACCGGAAACGTCGCCGGTATAGGTGGGCATCGAAAACGAGATGCCGACGTGGGACTGGGCGGCGAGGTTGTAAATCTCGTCCGGGCTCACCAGTCGCAGCACGGTCGTCAGCGACTCGGCGTCGCCGAGATCGCCATAGTGGAGACGTACGTGGCGGTCTCCGAGAGACGCCTTCCTCAGGTGGTCGATGCGGCTGCGGTTGAAGGTCGAGGAGCGCCGGACCAGACCGTGGACCTCGTATTCCTTGGCGAGCAGCAACTCCGCGAGATACGAGCCGTCCTGGCCGGTAATGCCGGTGATCAGGGCTTTTTTCATGGGGCGGAGGATAGCAGAGGGGCTAAGGCCTTTCAATTCTTAATTTTGAGTTCTCAATTTTCAATTGCCCCGACCCACCCCCAGAAGTCGAAGAGAGGAGGGAATTCAAAATTGAGAATTGAGACCTGAGAATTCGACCTAGTCGATGCGGTAGTTCGGGGCTTCCTTGGTGACGACGACGTCGTGGGCGTGGCCCTCTTTGAGGCCGGCACCGGTGACCCGGACAAACCGCGACCGAGTGTGAAGATCGCCGATGGATGCGCAACCCGCCAGGCCCATCCCGGCTCGAAGTCCGCCGACCAGCTGAGTCAGCTGATCGGCCAGCGGCCCCTTGAAGGGAACCATGCCCTCGATGCCTTCCGGAACCAGCTTCGCGATGGCGCCCCCTTCCTGAAAGTATCGATCGCTGGAACCTTCTGCGTCTTTCATCGCCCCGATCGAGCCCATTCCCCGGTAGGCCTTGAAGGTGCGGCCCTGGTACAGGATCTGCTCGCCCGGCGACTCTTCGGCGCCTGCAAAGAGGGAACCGATCATGACCGCGTCGGCGCCCGCCGCGAGCGCTTTTGCGATGTCACCGGAGTACCGAACGCCACCGTCGGCGATCACCGGCACGCCGTGCTCGCGCGCCACCGTGGCGCAGGCCATGACGGCGGTGATCTGCGGCATGCCGGATCCCGTCACCACCCGCGTGGTGCAAATCGAGCCCGGTCCGATTCCGACCTTGAGTGCGTCGGCGCCGATTTCGATGAGGTCTCGCGCCGCCTCTTCAGTGGCGATATTGCCGACGATGAGCGGGGTTTCGGGGAAACGGTCCTTGATTCGCTCTGCAGTTTCCATGACTCCGCGCGAGTGGGCGTGCGAGCTGTCGAGGCACAACACATCGACCTGGCGTTCGATCAGCGCGGCACAGCGTTCGAGAACATCGGCCGTGACCCCGACCCCCGCCCCTACCCGCAGCCGGCCGAGCTCGTCCTTGCAGGCATCGGGATAGTCGTGGGCTTTCTTGATGTCCTTGACGGTAATCAGTCCCTTGAGGTTGCCGTCGCCGTCGACGATCAGGAGCTTCTCGATTCGGTTCCGGTGGAGCAGGGTCTTGGCCTCATCGAGAGTCGTTCCGACATTCGCCGTGATCAGGTTTTCCTTGGTCATCAAGTCTTCGATCGGCCGGTCGAACTCGGTGCAGAAGCGGAGGTCGCGATTGGTGAGGATGCCTTTGAGTTGGCCCTGGGCATCGATCACCGGCAGACCCGAGATTCGATACCTCGCCATGACATCGAGCGCTTCGGTCACCGATTGTTGAGGCTGAACGGTCACCGGGTCGACGATCATGCCCGACTCCGAGCGCTTGACGCGATCAACTTCCTCGGCCTGGCGCTCGATCGACATATTCTTGTGAACAACGCCGAGGCCACCGTACTGGGCCATCGCGATCGCCATGTTGGCCTCGGTCACGGTGTCCATCGCCGCCGATACGATCGGAAGGTTGAGGCGCATCCCGCCCCTGGTCAATCGGGTCGCTACGTCAACCTCGTTGGGATGCGCCTCCGATCGCGCCGGCACCAGCAGCACGTCGTCAAAGGTCAGACCGATCGGAATTCCCTGGCTCATCTCTCACCCCTTCGCCTCGGCCGTAATTCCATGGCACCGCTTGTACTTCTTGCCGGATCCGCACGGGCACGGATCATTTCGCCCCACCTTTGGTTGGTTCCGTCGCACCGTCGTCGGTCTCGCGTCGGGCGCGCCCACAGGCGTGTTGGCGGCGCGCTCCTGTTGGGCATGGGACGAGGCGAGTCCCTGAGCTTCCGGGTGCGACAGTGTGGTGGCGACCCCACGCCGCTTGAGCCGCATGTCTTCGACCGGCTCGGCGTGGAAGAGGAACTTGACGACGTGGTCCTCGATCCGCTCCCACATCTCCTCGAAGAGGGCGAAGGACTCCCGCTTGTATTCGACCAGCGGGTTTCGCTGGCCGTACGCCCTGAGCCCGATGCCTTCCCGGAGGTGGTCGAGCGCGAGGAGGTGGTCCTTCCACTGTCGATCCACGGTGTCCAGGAGGAGGAATTTCTCGAGACGCGTGAACTCTGTGTCGCCGAACTGCCCGGCGCGACGCTCGTAGTACTCCTTCGCACCTTTGAGCAGAATCTCCTCGGCCCCGATCCGATTGACGGTGTCCCAGTCAACGCCGAGATCGCCAACCGTCAACCCAAAATAGCTGCGGAACTCCTTCTCGAGCGTTCCTGTCTCCCAGTCCGCCGGATCGGCCTCTTCCGGGCAGTAGCGGTCAATCAGTGATCCGACGATCTCATCTACGACTCGCAGGATGTAACCGCGGCCCTCGACGCCATCGAGGATGCGGCGCCGCAGGCGATAGACCGCCTCGCGCTGTTTGTTCATGACGTCGTCGTACTCGAGGAGGTGTTTGCGGATCTCGAAATTGCGCCCCTCAACCTGTTTCTGAGCGCGTTCGATGGATTTCGAGACCATCCTTGACTCGATCGGCACGTCCTCTTCCATCCCGAGCCGATCCATGATCTTGCGCACCCAGTCAGAGGCAAAAATGCGCATCAAATCATCCTCGAGGGACAGGAAGAAACGTGATGAGCCGGGATCGCCCTGGCGGCCGCAGCGGCCGCGCAACTGATTGTCGATGCGCCGCGACTCGTGCCGCTCGGTCCCCAGAATATGCAGGCCGCCGGCCTCCAAGATTTTCTGCCTCTGGGTCTTGCAGTCGATCTCGTAACGCGCCAGCGCCGTTGAAAAAACCTCGGGATCGGTCGCCGGATCTGCCTCGATCTTCGCGAGGCCCTCCGGATTGCCGCCGAGCACGATGTCGGTTCCGCGTCCCGCCATGTTTGTGGCGATGGTCACGGCGCCCACCCGGCCGGCCTGGGCCACGATTTCCGCCTCGCGCTCGTGGTACTTCGCGTTCAGAACGACGTGCTTGATCTTGCGACGCTGGAGGAGTTTTGACAGCTTTTCCGAGTTCTCGATCGAGACCGTGCCTACCAGCACCGGTTGTTCGGCCTTGTTGCGGTCCTCGATCTCATCAATTACGGCACGAAACTTCTCTTCTTCGGTCTTATAGACCATGTCCGGGTTATCGATCCGGATCATCGTCATGTTGGTCGGAACCACTGACACGTCAAGGCCATAGATCTTCTGGAACTCCTCGGCCTCGGTCTCCGCGGTGCCCGTCATCCCGGCGAGCTTGTCGTACATCCGGAAATAATTCTGCAGGGTGATCGTCGCCAGCGTCTGGTTTTCGGACTGGATCTTCACCTTTTCTTTGGCTTCGACCGCCTGGTGAAGGCCATCCGACCAGCGGCGCCCCGACATCAGCCGTCCCGTGAACTCGTCGACGATGGTGACCTCACCGTCCTTGACGATGTACTGCTTGTCGCGCTGAAACAGAGTGTGAGCGCGCAGCGCCTGGTTCACGGCGTGCAGGATATCGATGTTCGTAGGGTCATAGAGGTTGTCGACCGCAAGCATCTTCTCGGCTCGCGCCATACCCTGATCGGTGAGCGAGGCGGTCTGCGCCTTTTCATCCACCAGATAGTCGCCCGTCGCTTCCTTGTTGCCGTGCTTGTCCTCGATCTCCTCACCCTTGGCGAGACGCGGGACGATGGCGTCCACCTTGTAGTAGAGGTCAACCGAGACCTCGGAGGGACCGGAGATGATCAGGGGCGTTCGCGCCTCGTCGACCAGGATCGAGTCCACCTCGTCGACGATGGCGTATACGTGCTCTCGCTGAACCATCCGATCGAGCTCGAACTTCATGTTGTCGCGCAGGTAGTCGAATCCGAACTCGTTGTTGGTGCCATAGGTGATATCGGCGGCGTAGGCCTGCTTGCGTTCGACGTCGTTCATGGAGTTCTGGATGCAGCCGACCGACAGCCCGAGGAAGTTGTAGATCTGTCCCATCCAATCCGCGTCTCGCCGCGCCAGGTAATCGTTCACCGTCACGACATGGACGCCGCGGCCGGTGAGCGCATTGAGAGCCACCGCCAGGGTTGCAACCAGGGTCTTCCCCTCGCCGGTCCGCATCTCGGCGATCCGCCCCTCGTGGAGGACAAGGCCTCCCATGAGCTGGACGTCGAAGTGGCGCATTCCGGTGGTCCGCTTGCTCGCCTCACGGACCAGCGCAAACACCTCTTCGAGCTCGGGGTCGAGGATGCTCTGCACGAAGACGCTGCGCTCGCGCCGATCGTCGGGCAGGTCGGTGGTCGCGGCCCTGACTCGATCCCGTATGGCAGCGAAGCGATTCCGCAGCGCTTCGTCGCCGAGGGCCTCGATCTCGGCCTCGCGCGCATTGATGGACTCCACGATCGGCCGCATCCGCTTGAAATCGCGCTCGTGCTTGGTGCCGAAAACGAGAGCAATAGCCTTCTCGAAAAGATTCATTCACTCCACCTTGCCGGATGACAAAATGCCGGGGCGACCCCCGGCGCATCGGCCCGCTCCCGGATTACGGCAACGACGCCGCCACCGGTCCCCGTCAGGCTAGAGCACCCGGCCGAGGATTGCAACGCTGCAGAGTTTTGAGTTCATAGTTTTGAGTTTTGAGTTGCCACCCAACCCTCCCCCCGAATAGGGAGTCCTTCGGGGTCGGGCGGGAGGAACTCATAACTCAAAACCCAAAACTCTACAACTCGATCGCAGTTCCACGGGCGCAAAACGCGCCCCGATGGGCACGTTGATCGGGTCGGCGGAGCCAGAATCAGAACGCGTCGAGGACGTAGTACAGCGGATTTTTCGAGACTCCGTCCTCGTGCACCTCGTAGTGCAGGTGGGGACCGGTCGAGCGCCCGGAGTTGCCGAGCAGACCGATCTCCTGTCCGCGGTGGACGAGGTCGCCCGGTTCGACACTGATCTTGTCGAGGTGTCCGTAAACGGTTGTAAATCCAAAATCATGCGAAATCCGGACGGTACGGCCGAGACCGCCGTTACGACCTGCAAACACCACGATTCCGTCAGCCGGCGCGTTGATCGGCGTGCCGCGCCGTGCCGAGATATCGAGCCCGCGGTGAAATGCCAGACGACCGGTGAACGGGTCCTTGCGGCGTCCGTAGCCGTCCGTTATCAGACCGAGGACCGGGGCGATCGTCGGGGTGGAAGCAAGCACACGTCCCTGTTCCGCCAGCCGGCCCTCAACCAAATCGAGCTGAGTCTCGACCCACCGCCCCTGGGCGGTCAGTGCTTCGGGCGATTCGGGAAGCCGGTCGTAAGGACCGCCGCTGCCGACCCTGGTGCCGTTACCGCCGCCATCGGAAAAACCCACCGCTGCGGACTCCATCCCAGCGGCCAGGGCCAGTCGAGCGGTCCGTTCTTCGAACTCGTCGAGACGACCCTGGACCTCAGCTATGGTGCGTTCGAGCCCCTGATTGACCTGGGTCAGCTCCGAATTTTCGCCCTTCAACCGCTGCACTTCGAGGCGGCGATTGACAGCGCTGCCGGTGAAGGCGATCGCGATGATCGAAAACACCAGAGCCACTGCTGCAACACCTGCGGCTATCAATAGCGCCCTTGTGGAAAAGGAAAATTTGAAGAATCGTGCCTTGCTGTGGGGCACGATGATGATCGTATTCAGACGTCTCGGCATGCCCCCCCTCCTTCAACAAGCCTGAACCGTATCGTGCTCTGCGGCTGAGCCCGCATGATTGTCCCACCCACTTTCCAGGGTGTCAAATCAAAGTGACCGAAATCACAATCTCAAAATTCCATTGTACCGGCGAGGTCCCTATCCATCAACGATTTCCGGCTCAGAAGTCTCGCCCACGCCCTTGGCCGCCAGCCGCATCAGGCTCACCATTTCGTCGAGACGGTCCTGGCAGGCGCCGAAAACACTGGCTTTCGGACGCCACCCGAAACCCTCCTTCCAGACCCCTGCCACCGTTCCCGACAACAGCTCGATGCCATCCTCGATCGAATCCACCGCCCAGATGTGGAAGGAACCCGCCCCGACGGCTTCCACCACCTCGCTCGACAGCTGGAGATCAGCGACGTTTGCCGCCGGAATCAATACGCCCTGGCTGCCGGTGAGCTCGCCGGTGCAGCACACGCGGAAGAAGCCCTCGATCTTCTCGTTGACCCCGCCGATCGCCTGAACTCGACCGTACTGATCCACCGAGCCGGTGACCGCCGACATCCTGACGCAGGGGAATACCGGCAATGGCCGAGAGGATCGCGTAGACCTCGGTTGACGAAGCCGAGTCACCGTCGACGCCGCCGTACGACTGCTCGAAGGTCACCGAGCACGACATGGCCAGCGGAGAGCGGCGGGCGAAGGTGCCGCGGATGAAGCCGGTAAGGATGCTCACGCCCTTGTCGTAGCTCGGACCGGACAGCCCTGCCTGGCGCTCGACATTGACCACACCTTCGCGTCCGAGCCCCACCCGGGCGGTGATTCGCGACGGTTTTCCGAAGCTGTGGTGTCCGAGGTCGTAGACCGCCAACCCGTTCACCTGCCCTACTGCAACCCCTGTCGTTTCGACCCGGATGACTCCCTGTTCGATAAGGTCGTGTGAGCGATCCTCGGTCAGCGAGTGGCGCCGCCGGCGAGCGGCGCGAGCGGCGACCACGTGCTTGCCGGAAATGCGGTTCGCACCGCCACGCTCCGCCTGGTACGAGGCCTCGTGGAGCAGATCCGCGATATCAGAAAACCGGCTCGAGAACTGCCGTCGCCAGCCACCGAAACGCACCGCTTCCTCGAGCATCGCCGCCATTCCGCTGCGATCGAGCTCGCGCAGGCCCTCTTCCAAGGTGACCTTGCGCAGCACCGACAGCACGTCGCGGGCATGTCCTCTCGTTGTGTCGAGGACGATTGTCGAAGTCAGCCAGGACCTTGAATATTTTTGAAAAATCCGGGTCGTACCTGAAAAGCAGATCGTAGATCTCTCGGCTTCCGATGATCACAACCTTGACGTCGATCGGCACCGGTTCCGGCTTGAGGAGCGCAGCGCCCAAGACCAGGCTCTCAAGCGATTGAATCTGGACCCGCCGGAACTTGAGGGCGCGCTTGAGACCGGGCCATACCCGCGGCTCCATCAGCACGTCATCGGCGTTGAGAACCAGGAAACCACCGTTGGCCCGCATCAGCGACCCGGCACGAATCCGCAGGAACGAAGTGGCCGCCTCTCCCGACTGCGTCAGCGTGCGTTCGATCGTGCCAAAGAGATTGGTGTAGCTGGGCTCGGTCTCCATCACCACCGGACGTCCGCCGGTGTCAGAATTGTCGACCACGAGGTTGACCCGCCAGCGCAGGAACCGGTCGCCATCCGCCGGCGCGACCTCGTCAGTGATCATGAACAGTTCCAGGTTCTGGCCGAGGTCAGATGCCACCTCATCGAGATAGAGCTTTGCCCGGGGGTCTCCGACCGACTTGCGGATCCTGTTCACCGCCGCATCGAAGGCGGGCTGCAGGAGCTTTCGCCGAACGTCTTCGACTCGTTGTTGGACCGTGCGACGGATCTCCGCCACCTCCTGGAATACATCGCGAAACCTCTCGGTGAGACTGGCGTGGGCCTGGCGAAGCTCGTCCGCGCGATCGGTGCTGATCGCGGACGCCTCCACCAGTTCGCCGAGTTTCTCGAGCGCCACCGGCTGCTCGCCGACGACGGGCAGGATTTCAGGTCGCGTGACCATCCCGGCCTGGACCTGGACCAGCACGAAGCCGGCATCGCTGACCTGCTTTTCGAAGGCCGCGATGATCTCGCGCTCCTGCCGCTGCAAGGGTTCGACCACGCGTTCGATACGCGAACGAAAATCGCGATCGTTGAGAATTGCCGGCAGGTTTTCGGACAACTCCTCGATGAGATCGTCCATGCCATTCCGCAGGCGGCCTCCGGCCCCGGCCGCCAGAAAGATCGCGCAGGGTTCTTCGGGCTTGTGGAAATTGAAGACAAAGCAGATGTCGTCCGGCTTCTTCTTTGACTCGGCCAAGCGTTCGACAAAGCTCTTGATGGTCGTCAGCCGTCCGGTGCCCGACATGCCGGTGACGAAAACGTTGAACCCGATACCGCCCACCGCGAGGCCGAATGCAATCGCCTCGACTGCACGGTCCTGGGCGACGATCGTCGATGCCGGTTTGACGGTCGTCGAGTCCTTCTTGGGCAACCAGCTTGTCGGGCACCGCCATGCCAGGTCTCTCGGCTTTAATTCGCGGATCATGAAACGTCCTTCCTTGAAAGCAGCGCCGGAAGCAGGGTGATACCAAGCACGGCTGTCGACAACGCCCCGAGAATCGCAGCGCCGCCAACCGATCGCAAGCCCGGATAATGCGAGATCACGAGCGACCCGAAGCCGACCATGGTTGTCAGGGCGGCAACTGCGATCGCTTTTGCGGTCGCGGCCACCGCCGCCTGATCGCCTCCTGACTCATACCATCGGTGTAGAAAATGCACCCCGTAGTCGACGCCGATGCCGATAATCATCGTCACCACGAAGATGTTGAAGAAGTTGAGCCGGAGACCGAGAATAGCCATCGCGCCGAGCATCCACACCATGCCGACAAACAGCGGTAAGAGCGCGAGCAACGCGCGCAATGGAGAACCGAGGTCGGCCCACATCAGAATGAAAACAACCACGATGCCGAGCACCGCAGCGGCGATAGCATCGTCCCAGACGATCTCACGGAGCTCCGCCGAGATGATGTTCGGCCCCGAGAGGACCGCATCCGGATACCTCGCCAGGACCTCAGCGAGCGCGGGTGAGGCGCCGCGACGCCATTCACCGACCGGCGGATAGCAGTAGATGGCCGCAGACACCTCGTTGTCAGCCACCGCCACGTAACGGTCGACCACCCGTGCCAGCGGGGTTCCATCGAGGTCAGCGAGCGATAGCGGTTGGCGCCGTTCGAGCGCTACCGTCAAATGGTCGATGCCCTCGCGAAAAGCTGCCGGGTTGAGACCCTCGGCGCGGAGTGCATCATCGAAGCGTCCCGCAAGTCCGTCGAGCGACGGCGCCGCTTTTTCAAGGCGCGCGATGAGCGTACGTTGGGTTTCCGGTGTCGGTATCACGCCGGCGATCGTGTCAACGTCAACCAGGTTTTCGCCGTCCACAAGTCGTTCGAGCTCCGGCAGGATGGTGCGGCATTTGGCCAGAGCATCTCCCTCGTCGATGCCGTCGAATCGAAGCACCATCGGCGAAAACCGGAGGCCAAAAGCGTCCATCACCTCTTGCCGGAGCTGGATAGCGCGGTTGTCTCCCGACCGCATGTTTCTGAAGTCGTCGTCCCAGCGGAGTCCGCGGATACCAACACCCAGGGCCACCGTGATCACTGCGGCGACGGCGATGGTCGCGCGCGGTTTCAGGAGGCTCGCGCGGCACAGATGATCGGCGCCAAACGATCGCAGGTGCAACGGGCGGTCGCGCCGGACTCTTTGCTGGACGAGGGTCAAAAGGGCCGGCAGCATGAGGTAGACGGTTACCACCAGCAGGAGGATCCCGGAGCCGGTCAGGAGCCCGAGTTCCCACAGACCCGCGAAATCTGTGATCAAAAACGAGTAGAAGGTAGCGGCTGTCGTCACCGCGCCAAGCAGCACTCCGACCCCTGTGTGGCGGCCCATGGCATCCACCGCGTCATCATGGGACGCTCCCGATTGGCGTTCCTCGATATACCGTGCATAGAGCACGATCACGAAGTCGATGCCGAGACCGATAACAAGCCCGCCAAAGGCCGAGGTCAGGGAGTTGATCCGTCCGAGAACGAGCGCCCCGAAAGAGAATGTGAGCGCGATGCCCGTCACCAGCGGGAAGAACGCGTAAACCAGAGCTGCACGGCTTCGGAAAGCGAGCAGAAACAGAACCATGACCCCGAGCAAGGATGACACGAGCCCGACCAACATGTCCGACGTGATGAGCTTGGCGTCGTCGAGCGCAACCACATAGCCACCGGTGAACTCGACAGCCGGCGCCGCCGTCTCTCCGTTTTCTTCCATCCACGCCTCGGACACCGCAGCCACCCGGTCGTTCAGGGCCGCCACCAGCCGGCGGTCGAACTCGAGGTCCTGGGCCGGGCGAGCGGGTTTTGCCATCAGCAGCAGGAGCTTTCCCCCGGGGTCGATGAGGCAGCCTGTATCGGGATCAACCCCGACACCGACGCCTCCAAACCGGATTTTTGCCAAGATCCGCGGCAGGAGACCCGCCGGGTCGAGTCGCAGCACGTCCTTGGTGACCAGGCTCTGGGGCGCCATCAGCTGAGAACGCAGCCGGACGGCATTCGCCTCGAGGCCGTCGTCGTCAAATCCCGCCAGAACCTCGTCCAGCTCCTCCGGCTCGAGAAACAGTGTTACCCGGTCGAGCAGCGGAACAGCTGCCTCGGCGGAAGTGTCGACCCGGTACTCGACCCAGTCGATGTCCTCCCAGCTGCGCAGGTTTTCGGTCAGCCGATCGGCAAAGTCTATCGAGCTTTCGAGCGCCCTTTCGGGCTCGAGGTGAACCACGACAAGAAGCGTGTCCACCGAACCGAATCGTTCGACGGTGGTCTTGAAGCCCTCGACCACCGGGTTGTCACGGGGCACCAATGAGAGGATGTCGGTCTCGATGTGGACTCGCGAGGCAAGCAGACCAGCCACGATCCAGGCCAGGATTGCACCGGCGGCAACCGCCCGCGGATAGAGGCGGCCGATGCGGACCAGAAACAACGGGAGCTGTCGAGGTAGCAAACCACGTGTCACTCGGCCTCCTCGACCAGCACACGGCGGTTCTGCCAGAAATAGACGGCCATCGATGCCACCGTCAGCGAGACGGTGATCCACAGCGCGATCAGGGCGATGATATGCCAGCGATCGGAGTTGAGACTGAAGATGAGGATCGACACCGTGATGATCTGGCTCGTCGTCTTCGCTTTCCCGAGCCAGTTCGCGGAGATGGCGATGCCACGCTCAAGTGCAATCATTCGCAGGGCGGTGACCGCAAACTCACGACCGACAATCAAGGTCACCATCCAGGCCGGCGCCTGCTGCAGCTCTACGAGCGAGATGAAGGCGGCGCTCATCAGCAGCTTGTCAGCAATCGGGTCGAGCATCGCTCCCGTAGTCGTGATGGTCTTGGTCCGGCGGGCTATAATTCCGTCAAGGGCATCGGTGAGGGCCGCCAGGAGAAAGATCCCCAGTCCCCAATATTCCTTGTCAGGCACCTCGGTCAGAAGCACCACCACGAGGAGCGGCACGAGAAAGATGCGAAACACGGTCAACAGATTGGGAATGTTCCACATATGCCGCCCCCTTGCGGTCCGGGCTTCACCCTTCTCGAGGCAGCCGCCCAGCCACCGGACGATTTCGAGAACTCAGCCCGGGTCCATTGATTCTAGCGGGGAAAGCCGCAACCGTCACGTCGGCGCCCCTGGTTGAGATGCGGGTCACGTCGCACTGCACCAATCACCCCTCGAAGGAGGCCAGCCAGCGTTGCTGCAGCTGCCAAAAATGGCTCTGCGAGCTCTGTTTCAATCGATACCGAGGCCGCGTCTACTGCGGACGCAAATGTCAGGCCGTCGGGGCAACGCGCGACGGCTTCGCCACAACCGTGTCTCGCCTTCGGAGCCCGGTGCATCCAGCCTGGGTCATTGCCGTCGTCGCCGGCGTGTCGGCGCTCCTGCTCACAACCGTCGGCACAAAGGTCGGCGAGCTGGTCGAGGTCAGCCGCGAGCTTGGCGGATCGCGGGCCGATGCCGACGATCAGATTGAGATTCAAGCCCGCGCCGTTGTCGAGGACGGGCGTCTTCGGATCGAGGCAGAGGGTCCTCCGGGGATAAACGTAATCGTGCTCCGGAACGGCAGACCGGTGGCCGTCCTGGCGATCGATGCCGAAGGGCGAGGAACGACCGGGGATATCGAGCTCGACCCCGACGGCGGGCCGGTTCGGCTCGTGCCGCTGACGCGCACGGGTATCGACCTCGATCTGCCTCGACTCCCGACCCCGACAATCACCAGAGCAACCGCATCGACTGCAACTCCGGCGATAGCCCCCACCCCCGTGGCGAGAGCTCGCCAGGCGCAGATGGCCGCCGCCGACGGTCGCGACCCCATGCCGAAGAACGGACCGACTCCGATGATCGCGCCACCGGAGCTTCAGCTGGTCCCGGACGCGGGCCCCAGAATCGCTATCACTTTCGATGGCAATGCCTCGACAAATCGCACCGCAGAGCTCCTCGATCTTCTCCATCAGCACGACCTCCGCGTCACCCTGTTCGTCACCGGCCAGTTCATCGAACGGTATCCGGCAATTATCCGGCGCGCCGTCCTCGCCGGCCACGAGATCGGCAATCACACCTACTCCCACCCGCACCTCACCACCTACGAACAGAATCGCCGCCAGAGCCTGCGACCCGGAGTTACCCGGGAGTGGTTTCGGAAAGAGCTGCGCCGAACCGAAGTAGCCTTCGCCGCGGCCACCGGACGCAAACTGCAGCCGTTGTGGCGGGCGCCCTTCGGTGAGGAAAACCGGACCCTGCGCGGTTGGGCGCTCGAGATGGGTTACCTCCACGTGCGCTGGAGCTCGCTGGAGGGGGCCTCTCTCGACTCCCGTGATTGGATTGCCGACGAGCATTCCTCGCTCTATCAGAGCTCGTCCCGCATCATGGAGCGTCTGTTGCGATTCCCCACGCTCGAGGGAGGGATCATCCTGATGCACATGGCCACCGAGCGCCAGGAGCCGCCATGGCAGGAGCTGCCGATCTTCCTCGAAGCACTCGACAAACGCGGTCTCGAGGTGAGCACCATGAGCGACCTCCTCGAGGCATCTCCGACCTGGCGACCCTGGCTGGTGCGCGCAAAAGAACGCCAACAGGCCACACACGGGAATTGAAGCACCTTGGGAACATTCTCGATTGGTCTTGGCGACGAGCCCTTTGCGTCTTTGCGTCGTTGCGCCTTTGCGACTTTGCGTTTCTTCGGTTGGGTGGGTGTCGTCGGCCGGTTGGTCAGCCTATAGGCCGAGGAACTCGAGGGTCGCCTCGCGGCCGGCGGCGATGAACTCGTCGAAGCGGTGCCATTCGGCCCACCGGGCCTCGCCGACCTGCGGCCGGATGACGTGGGTCGCCGCCCGCATCTGTTGTTGGCGCAAGAGACGAGCCGTCATCATCTGGGTCCGCATCATGGTGTCGAGAACCAGGTCGTTCTTGCCGATCGGCGGGACGTCCAGGGACACGTCGACCGCCACGACCGGCCAGCCCACATCCGAGGCGGCGACCGCGGGGACCTCCGCGACGACCCCGCCGTCCACCAGAAGTCGGCCATCCACGTCGACCGCCGGCACCATACCCGGGATGGCGCTGGTCGCGATCATCGCCGGCCTCAACCGACCGCTGTGCAATCGCTCCTCGCCCCCGGTCTCGAGATTCGTTGCCACGACCACGAGAGGTTTTGGAAGATCGGAAAATCCGACATCTGGGATCAAATACCGCAGGGCGCCGACCAGATCCCGCTCATCGAGAATCGTGCTGCGGTTCATGGCGAAAGAGATCACCACCCGGTTGCGTATGCGTCGCGCAACCTGGATCAGCGGGTGCTCCTTGGAGTCCGCATATGGGACCCGGCCGATCGGCCGCACCGACGGGATCAGGTTCTTGTCAAGCGCCTCCCGCCACAATTCGATGGCGCGGGCGGCGGAACCGTGCGCAAGATACATCCCGCCGGCAACCGCTCCCATGCTCGTACCAACGATGGCGCGCACGCCAAGGCCCGCTTCGTCGAGAGCCTGAAGTACACCGAGATGGGCAAAACCGCGCGCTCCGCCGCCACCCAAGGCCAGGACCGGCGGCCGCAGCCGCCAGACTGCCCGCCAAAACCTCCGCCTCATCTTTGCCACGATACTCCGTCGCCGCCGACTCAGGGCTTTGTCGAGCGTTTCCTGCCCGTCGTCGATTTCTTCCCAACGCCTTTCGCGGCCGGTTTCAAGGTTTTTCTCGGGGACGACTTTTTCTTTCGCAGCGGTTTTCTTGACGTCGGCCGTCTTCTTCGCGCCCTGCTTGCCTACGGCTTTCGGCGACGCCTTCACACGGGACTTCGCGGCAGCGGCGCCGGGCTTTTTGCGAGCGGTCGACCGCCGCCGCTGCTCCATCTCGGCAATCAAACCGAGGAGCGCCTCATGGACTCCTTCCGCCACCCGGCGAGATTTGTCCGAGATGTGGTCGAGGTCGTCGGTGCGGCCGCGCGGATCGATGTCGGCAATCCGGTCGCCCTGCTTGACCGGCACGCCGTCTCTCAAGAGCCCCCGCAGGACACCCGAAATCCTCGCGGTCACCGGATAGGACGCATCAACCGGCACCCCACGCCGAAAATCCTCGACACCGTAGACCGACACCACGGTGCCGATCCGCTCGCCGCGCTCAACCTGGCCGCCGATCGTGTGCTGGGTAAAAAAGATCCCATCACGAACTGCCTTCACCGCGCGCTCCGCGGCGTACCCCATGATCTGGGCCGGCGGTGCGTCGCTGAGGCGATCACCGGTATCCTCGAGAACCGCGCCAACCTGTGGCCCGCGAACGGTATCGACGACCGCATCGCAGTCCTTGCGGGCGACGTACCCCGGTCCGAGGGCGATGACGACCGGTGCGATCTCTCTCTTCAAGCCCCAATTCTTCCTCAGCATCGCCGCCTCGATGAAGATCTGTGGTTGCCAGCTGTGGAGGACATCCTCGAGGTCGAGCGCCGCGACCGCGATTTCTCCTGCCTGGTTCGCTTCGTCGACCTCGTCGACATTGCGAACATAACGACCACGCACCCCCTGCACGGTCATGGTTCCGTCGAGAATCGCCTCCGAGAAACAGACCTGACGCCGCACCGCTTTCGGATACCTTCGCTCGAGCATGAGGATATGCTGGAACCCCTGTACATAGAGATGCAGGGCCGTCGCCGACGCGAGTTCGCCGGCGCCTCGAATCAGCAAGCGGTAGTCGCTGGGCTTCATCCGTCCCCCGTCAACGGCCTAGGTCCCGGGCTGGCCTGTGTTGGCACATTCTAGCCTGCGCCTTTCGCCAGGTCTACGCCGACTTTCATTTCAGACTCGTAATCATGAAGAACGTGAATGTCGGGCACGTTTCGGTATCGCTCTGCAAAATCGAGTCCGTAGCCGACCACGAACAGGTCCTCGATTTCAGTTCCCAGGAACGCGACTTCGACATCCACCTTTCGGCGGGATGGTTTCGACAACAGCGACACAACCTGAATTGACCGCGGGTGCCGGGCTTCGATGAGATGGATGACGTCGGTGAGGGTGGTTCCGGTGTCGACGATATCCTCAACGAGATAAACATCACGGTCGCGGACGTCGACCGTGATGTCTTTGACCAACACCACCGAGCCCGACGACGTCGTGCTGGCGCCGTAACTGGAGACCTGGATGAAGTCCATCTCGATTGATCTTCGTATGGTGCGCGTGAGATCAGTAAAAAAGAACACGCATCCTTTGAGCACCCCGATGAACACCGGCGATTTCCCCTCGATATCTGCCTCGAGCTCGCCCGCCAGGCGCTTGACCATCGCTCGGATCTGGTCACGGCTCACCACGATTTCTCCAAGCATTGTCATACTCCCACGTTGTCGGTCATTGCAAGTCGGTGTATCCTAAGGTGATATGGAGACTCATAAGGTGCAGTCCTCGAGCGCTCGGTATACCACATTGTCCGATCGCTTCAGGTCTCAGTGGACCTTCTACCAGTTCCTCGGAGGCGTTCTCAAGCATCTGGACGAAGGCCCCATGCCGTACAGCTACGACTTCCATTCGCTGCATCGCCGGCTCAAGGAGTTGGTCCACAAAATTGGGGTCGAATCCACGGTCGACGCGACCCCGGACCTGGACCAGATCGAACGGGAGTTGGACCGGATTCACCGCGAGCTCGATAAGATCGAGTGCCAATTCCCTCCGTCGGTGATGCGAAAGTTTTTCGATCACATCAAACGGCAAGACGAAAAGGTCCTTTCCGCGCTCCTCAAGTTTTATCTGCTCTCGAACCATTTCGAGCAGGATACCCTCGACAAGCTCGACATACTCTTTACGCGTCTCGCCGAGGCACCGTCAGAAGACGAGCGAATCTCCCCCCGCGACCAGGCCGATCTCGCCTCGAATTTCAAGCGTCTGAGCGAGCTTACTGACTTGCCGCTTCTGCCTTCCGCCGAGGAAACGGCCCTCCTCGAGGCGGTGAGGGCCATCAGGCGGGAACTCGAGTCCATCGTGGACTACAAGACCCTCGTCGAGTCGAAAGTCTACGAGAGATACCGCCGGCTCAAACAGCGACTCGGAAAAACCGCCCTCCACGCTTCGATGTTGGTGGAAATCACGACGACCAATATCGTCGCCAAGAACCGGTTCAAGGAATTGTTCGAAGCCGAAGAGAACAAGGTCATCGAAAACACCAATCGGATCTTCGATATCGAACGTTACCTCGACCGCCACCCGGAACTCGCAACCGACGAGCTCAGGCGACAGATCGAGGAGTTCCGTACGATTCGGGTGCGCTACGAGGCGAGGGTGCGAAAGGACAACGTCAAGCGGGACGATATCGCCGAAATGACGCGCGCGATGCACGCAGTGCTCAACCAGTTCGATCCAACCTCCAAACGGCCTCTGGGATCGACCAAGGACCCGGCCGCGGTCTCGGACCGTGCGCCCACCGCGTCCCACAAGATCTCCGACACCGCTTTGAATCCGGAGACCTCGGCGGCGGAAAACGGGACCAGGGAGTCTCGCGAAACCGCTTCTCTCACCGATCTTCTTCCGCCCGATCCACTCCTCAATGAGACCCTGCACAAGATCATGTTTGCGCTCGAGATGGTCGTGTGGGACCGTTTGCCAACCCAGATCACGAACGCGCCGGAGATCCGCAACCTGAAACTCGAAGCGAAGGAAATCGCGGTTTACCGAAAGCTCGCCGAGGGCAAGGTCGAGAAGGGTAGCGCCGAATGGGAGTTGGACCGATTCTTTCTCATGAGCGCTGCCTTGCGGGTCAAGATGGAGGATGAAACACGGGAGATCACGCGTCTTGAAAACGCTGACAACGCCGACCGTTTGTATGAGGTTCTCGAGCACTCCGCCGGCAGCCTCGACAGGGCCAGGGACACCGATCGCCGTTTTCAGTGGTTCATCGATGACATGGTTTTCCGCGGTGACACCAATCAGCTCGAACACGTCTATCGGTCGCGTTTTCGATTTCTCCACTCGTACTCAGGCCTGTGGCTCGCCCACCAGCAGAGTGGCGGGCTCACCCCGCTGTAGTGCCGCGCCGTCTTGACTTTGCCGACGGTTGGCGACCGGCCGGCGCCTCATCGCGGCTGGTTGCGACCCTCCTCGACATGGCGATGTACTGCAGCCTGTGTGCGCTGATGGCGATGCCGGTCTGGCGGCGTTTCGACTGGAGCGCCGCGTGGGGCGGCATCGATAAGCTCGCCAGCGCGGCATCTGAACCCCTCTGGCTGGCCCACGCCAGCGGCATCCTCGGCCTTTGGATCGCACTCTGGTGGTGTTACTTCGTGGTTGGGTGGGGCCTGCTCGGAGCGACGCCCGGTAAATGGGCCATGGGTATCCGGATCACGGACTACCGTCAACGATGTCCGATAGGTCCGGCTCGAGGGATGCTTCGTTTGGCCGCTTACTGTGTCAGCTCTGTGACCCTCGAGTGGGGTCATCTGCTGGTCCTCCTACGGGTCGACCGCAGGGCTCTTCACGATATCCTGGCCGGCACGCGGGTGGTGCGTCGGACTCGACGCGGATCTCCGATCGAGCCGGAACCCGACACTGATGACGAAGGTTCAAACGTTTGAACGTTCAAACGTTCTAACGATTTGTTAACGTAGGAATCCCTTCAACGAGTGCTTCTTGTGCGAACGTCTGAGCTTGTTGAGCGCTCGGCTTTCAATCTGCCGCACCCTCTCCCTCGACAGGTCCATTGTTTCGCCGATTTCCCGCAATGTCTTCGGCTGGTCATCACTCAGACCAAAACGAAGCTCCAGGACTCTTCGCTCCCGCGCCGGCAGCTCGGCCAACGCGTCTGTGATCGCACGAGCAAAGCTCTCGCGAAGGAGCAACTCGTCGGTGTCGGGCAGCCCGGTCTGCTCGAGGAGGTCACCGAGCTCAGAGCTGCCGTCGGCGTCCACGGGCTCGTTGAGCGAGAGCGACGACCGCGACGCACGGGTCAGAACGCGGACGTCTTCGAGACTGATGCCGAGCTCTTCGGAGAGCTCGGCATCAGTCGGCGCGCGGCCGAATCGCTCCGCGAGCAACGACCTGATCCGTTCCATGCGGTAAAGATTGTTGGCCTGTTTCTGGGGCAACCTGAATGAGCCTGCGTGCTCGGCAAGAGCGTGGAGAATGGCCTGCCGGATCCACCATACCGCGTAGGTGATGAATTTGACGTCGTGCCCTTCCTGCGATGGATCGTATTTTTTTGCCGCCTGGATCAGACCAAGGTTGCCCTCATGGATGAGATCGAGAAAGGGAACATTCGGGTTGCGGTAGCGCTTGGCATAGGCGACCACGAAGCGGAGGTTCGACTCAACCAGGGTCCGCAACGCGTCTTCATCGCCGGAATGAATGCGCGCAGCGAGCTCGACCTCCTGTTCGTGGTTCAACGGCGGACAACGGGCGATCTCCTTGAGATAGCGCCGAAGGGTCACTACCTCGGCATCAGGTGTCGAGCCTCTGGCCCCGCTCATTCCTCGTCAACGATCTTCAAGGTGTTTGTCTCGACCTTTACCAATGAGTGATATCTGGGAACTTCGCTGTGCTTCTGCACGGTACGTCGAATGAGGTGCGCCATTTTTTCATTCTCTTCCTGGAGGCGTCGAATCTGTTCCTTCAAGTTGAGGATGATATCGACACCGGCGAGATTGACTCCCAGGTCCCTGGTCAACGCGATAACGATCTCCAGTCGCTCGCAGGTGTTTTCGTCATACAGCCTGGTGTTGCCTCGCGAGCGGGTCGGTTGGAGGAGACCTTCACGTTCCCAGAGGCGCAGCGTCTGTGGATGGACGTTGTACTTCTCCGCCACCCAGGAGATCATCCGATACTTCGGCTTCGATTTCATACCCCTCCCGATCTCCACCGATTCACCGGTGCCTACCGATGCGCACCCTCCCGCCCAATTGACGCTTTGCCTCGACGACCAAATGACGGGCGGAGGTGACGATTACTGTACCATTTCGGAGTGACCCGCAGAGCTCAGGGGCAGCTACGGCGCGACCGGCACCGACTCTTTCCAGAGTGCAGGCCCCGGCCCCAACAGCTTTTCCCCGCCCCGGTCTCACCGTCTCGAATCAGTTTCCTTCCTCGGCGTCGACATCGACGTACTCGGCGTCGATGACGTCGTCATCCGACGGTCCCGACGCGCCTCCTCCGTCGGTGGATCCTCCAGCGCCCGACGCACCGGAGCCTTCGGCGGCGGCGCTCTGGTAGAGCACTCCAGCCACCTGGTGGCTGGCCTGGGTCAGGCGCTCGAGAGCTTGCTCTCTTTCGGTGGCAGAGCCCTCCTCGAGGACTTTCTTGGCGCTGGCAATCGCATCATCCATGGTCGCGGCGTCGGCCTTCGGCAGCTTCTCGCGATTGTCGTTGACCAGCTTCTCGGTCGAGTAGATCAGTGCATCGAGTTTATTGCGGGTCTCGATCTCCCGGCGCTTGACCTCGTCGTCACTGGCGTGGACCTTAGCCTGTTCGACCATGTTCTTGATTTCATCGTCGGAGATCCCGGACGAGCTCGTGATTTGGATCTTCTGCTCCTGACCGGTGCCCCTGTCCTTGGCGGAAACGTGGAGAATTCCGTTGGCATCGATGTCGAAGACGACCTCGATCTGCGGAACGCCGCGCGGTGCGGGCGGGATGCCGATGAGATGGAACCGGCCCAGGGTCCGGTTGTCCCCTGCCATCGTCCGCTCGCCCTGCAAGACGTGGATCTCGACCTGATTCTGGTTGTCATCGGCCGTCGAGTAGACCTTTGACTTGCGTACCGGAATGGTTGTATTGCGCTCGATCACAACGTCGGTCACGCCTCCGAGCGTCTCCACACCCAACGACAATGGCGTGACGTCGAGCAGCAGCACGTCCTTGACGTCGCCGGCGAGGACGCCCGCCTGGACGGCGGCGCCGATCGCCACCACCTCGTCCGGATTGACGCCCTTGTTGGTCTCCTTGCCAAAAAAGTCGGTGACGAGCTTCTGCACCATCGGGATCCGCGTCGATCCACCGACCAGAATGACCTCGTCGACGTTTTTTGCCTCGAGCCCGGCGTCTTTCAAGGCCAGCCTGCAGGGTTCCAAGGTCCTCTGCACGAGCGGCTCGATCATCTGCTCGAACTTCGATCGCGACAACCGCAGATTCAGGTGCTTTGGTCCGGACGCGTCAGCAGTGATGAAGGGCAGATTGATATCGGTCTCCATGGTCGAGGAGAGCTCCATCTTTGCCTTTTCCGCCGCCTCCTTGAGACGCTGAATCGCCATCCTGTCCCTGGAGAGATCGACACCCTGGTCCTTTTTGAACTCGTTGACGATCCAATCGATGACCAGTTGATCAATGTCATCACCGCCGAGGTGGGTGTCGCCGTTGGTCGACTTGACCTCCACAACGCCTGCGCCGACCTCGAGAATCGAGATGTCGAAGGTTCCACCACCGAAGTCAAAAACGGCGATCGTCTCGTCTTCCTTTTTTTCGAGACCGTAGGCCAGCGCCGCCGCGGTCGGTTCGTTGACCAGACGCAGGACTTCGAGGCCCGCGATCTGGCCGGCGTCCTTGGTTGCTTGCCGCTGCGCATCGTTGAAGTACGCCGGCACCGTGATCACGGCTTTTTCGACCTTGCCGCCAATGTAGTCCTCGGCTGCCGCCTTGAGCTTTTGCAGGATCATTGCCGAGATCTCGGGCGGCGAGTACACCTTGCCCTCGATGTCGATGCGCGCGGTGTCGTTTTCGCCCTTGACCACTTTGTACGAAACGGTTTTCAACTCTTCGGTCACCTCATCGTACCTGCGGCCCATAAACCGTTTGACCGACGAGACCGTGTTTTCGGGGTTCGTGACAGCCTGACGCTTTGCCACCTGACCGGCGAGCCTCTCACCGGTGTTGGTAAATGCCACCACCGAGGCGGTGGTCCGATTCCCTTCCTGGTTGGGAATGACGACGGGTTTCCCGCCCTCCATGACGGCGACCACCGAGTTGGTGGTGCCGAGGTCGATTCCAATGACTCGAGACATGCTTAAATCCTCCTCAAATATCAATATCCAAAAAGAATATAAAACTTGAGTCGTTTTTTGTCAAGTCATGAACGACGATAACTCTCTCGTCTCATGACGTCTTCGAACTCTTTGAAATTGAATTGCTTAGCTAGGGTATAAGTTCGACGCCAGGTCCCGGCAAACGCTCGGTCCGCGTGCCCGACCTTTCCCAGGCCAGATGGCGGCTCAGTATGAGGCTCTGGACCGGTTGACCGCTCCCGTCCGAGCCGGAGACGAGAAGCTTTTCACCCCGCGTCACCAGACGGTATGGTCGGCCCCAGGGATCTAACAACTGCGCTCCGGCCGGTCCCGATGCCAGATGATCGGAATCTTCCGGATACACGCCCTCGAGAAAAAACTGACTCTCGGCCTGTTGAGCGACGCGGTCAAGGCTGATCCACGAAAGGCTCTGCAACACATACTGATTCCAGAAGGTCTCGCGCAGGCTGAAGAAGGGATTCGCGGGGTTTTTGGGGACGATCAAGAGCGAAAACCCGAGCAGCACCAGGAACGGCACCGCGAGCCACGGCAGGGACGCCGGGCTCCACCGGGGCGCTCTCGCGACGTCGACGCCGCGACGCATTTCTCGAGCGATCTCCTCTTGCGTCGCTTCCCGGATCAAACCCCGATCGAACAGCTCTGCAAGCGCCTTACAGGTTTCAAACTCGATCAGCGCGCTCTCGAGGATGATTTCATTCACCGAGTCCCGGCCGTTGACAAGCGGGTACACCGCAGCCTGGTTTTCGGTGACCTGATTGTCCGGCATCGAGGACGACTTGGCCTTATCGTCGCCACCATCAAAGCTGAACTCGAGACCGTCGAGATACTCGTCGCCGGCATCCACGACATCGAGACGCCGCCCGGGATCCTTCTTTCGAAACACGACATTCCGGTCGGGGATCCGTTGATCAATGAACGGCCACTCGTCGGTCATCCGAGCGCCTTCCATGATGATGGAGTCGGCCGCCATCGGCTGCAGCAGGTCGCGGTCGTAATCGATCTCTGTTTCCTGGGAAAAGTGATACTCGCCGTCGGACCATCGGAAAACCCGGAACACAATCTGCAGGATCTGCTGGTGAAGAGCGGTGCGAACGGTCTCAACGGGCACCACGTGGTGATCGATGAGGATCCGGCCGAGCCTCTGCAGCGTTTCTTCCTGGCGCCGCAGAGCGCCCTCGAGCTCGGCTTGGGTCACCTCTCCTCTCTTGAGAAGGATGAGCCCGATCATGTCCTCGGTGTGCTGGTTAAGGGTCGACGCACCGACAATACAGCCGTCTTGGAACGACACCGTGACCAGGTTCTCATCGGTCCGAAGGGTCAGAACTCCGGTTTTGCGCTGCAGAGAAATCAGCTGCAGGATGTCGGCAAAGGAAAAATCGCGGAGCGTACCTTCCAGCGCCATCCTACCTCCGGTTCCAAGCCGAAATGCCGGATTTCAGCACGAGCAGCGCAAACATGATGGCGAACACGATCTGAATCTGAGGAATCGCCGCCAAGGGCTCGATCCTCGGCACAAACAGTGGGATCCACACGAATGCGCCCGCCAGTGCGAACCATGCCAGAAAACCAATGAAAAACCCTCGAATGACCCGCCCATCGAGAACGTCCGCGCTGCCAGGAACCAGGAAGCCGGCCACCCGCCGCAGCAACAGGGTCCAGCCCTCCCACCGGCGAATCTGGTTCAGTTTCGCGGTTTGTTGCTCGATCGACACGACATCGCGTTTCATGAAGACCGAGACACACTGCGAACAGTACACCGTGCTCTCGCCATACCCCGCTTCGAGTCGATACACCTTGCCGCACTTGCTGCATTCGCGTGCCGGTGGGAAGAAGCGGAGTCTGGTCAGGAGCACCGCCAGACCCAGGAACGCACCAACCAGAAACACGATCGACAACGGGGATACGAGCTGCTTGAGCGGATTCACCAACATTGGACGGACACCGACCGACGCCTGTTGTTCCGGGCTCAAATGATTCACCAGGCGTTCGACGTCCTCACGCCCGAGCCGCGGGTACCTGATTCGTGGATCGAGCCCACGGAGGCCGTCGTCGGCCACTCCGCGACCACCCAGCTCTCGCGCCTTGGCTCGCGCGGCATCGCCCTCCTGGAAGCGCCGAGTGAGATCGAAGCCCAGCGACAGGTTGTGATACGCAAAGGCGTTCGCGGCGTCTATCTCGAGGGCCTGGTTGAAGAACTGGATCGCGCGCTGGGTATTACCCTCCTCGAGCGAGAGGTTGGCGACAAACACGAGTGTGCGCGCGTTCTCCGGGTCGAGCAATGTCGCCTTTTGATACTGCAGCTTGGCCATCCCGGGTTCACCGTGCATTCTCAGGAACTCGCCGAGGAGGATGTGATAATCGGGCAGGTCGTCGAATTCGGTTTCCAACTCCGCGAACTCGCGCATGGTGGAAAAATCCGCCTGCCGCTCATCGAGCACGGTGACGACGCGGGCCATGAGTTGGTCGCCGCGAACCAACCTCTGCTGCACCCAAACAAAGGCCGGAGCTGCAAACGCCAAAACCAGACACGCAGCGAATGCCCAGATTCTCAGTTTCTGACTGAGATATGTCCAGCTGAGGACGAAGAGATAAACCGTCAGCCAGATCGGGCCCAGCCCGGCAAACACCGGGAGCAGCAAAATGACAAAGGCAAAGACCCAGGCGTTGGCCGACCTGAAGAGTCGTCCTCCAAGATCACGCGCGTCGAATACCATACTCCGCAGATTGCGGATGGTGACGACAACGATCATCGCCATAAGCGCACACGCGGCGGAGAACAGGGCCCACATGATCAGCCACGCGGCAGCGGTTCTGCGGCTTGGCGCGTATTGAAAAAGCGAAACCCATCCCTTGGCATACTCCTGGACTGCTGCAACCTTGGCGCCTTTTTCCCAACTCCAGCGCGCATCCAGGAAGTAGGCCGTCGGGTATTTCGAGTCAAGCTGCTTTGCCGCCTGCAACGCGGCCTCACCCCCGGCCCCCGGATGGGTCTCTGCCCAGGTAACGAGGGCCGCCGCAAATGCGGTCATCCGCCGAACCTCGAGTTCGACCGCCTGGTCTTGAAGGATATTGAGCGCCTGCTCGAGACCCTCGTCGTCGCCAGCCACGAGGCTCGCCTGAACCTCCTGCCATGTGTCCAGCAGATTTGCCTGCACCGGCATCGACACGAGCGCGGCAACGAGGAGTGCAAAGAGAGATCGTCTCGCCATCGGTTACTTTCGCTGCAGATAGAAGGTCCGCAACTGGAATACGACACTCGAAAGCACCCGAGCCTCTTCTTCGGACAGATTGCCCCGGGTTTTTTCTTCGAGCACGGCGAGGTAGTCGATCAGCCGTCTCGCCTCCTCCGGTTGGGCAGGAAGGCCTTCGGCGCCGACAAGAAGGAGCTCCGCCTGTCCGGCAAGCATCGTCAGCAACTCCAGGAACGATCGTGACGATTGATTCTGAGATGACTTCGACGCCGGCGGTTCCATCGGTGCGGCTTTGGGGGTCGAAGGCGTATTGTCGGGCTTTTCCGCCGGCCGTACAGGGGGCGGCGCTCCAACCGGACCCTCGTCGGCGGACGGTGACACCGGGCGCGGTTCTCCATCCGAAGTGAATTTTCGGCGGTCAACCACTCTGATCCTGCGTGGTGGCGACTTCGATTCGTCCACCGGTTTCCTCCCAGACGACGTCTTTCCCGTTCCAAGAATACTACGCAGCATTTGAACATCGATCAAGCACGCGCGGACCATCTGCGCCGATCCACCCCAACCACCTGACACCCTGAGAGTTGCCGAGCCCGAATATCTCAGGAGCGGAACTTTGGTTTGCGTTTTTCGAGGAAGGCTGAGGTCCCTTCCCGCATTTCTTCGCTCGCGGCACCCACACCGAACAGCGTCGCTTCGAGCAGACAGGCATCGTCGAACGGCAGATCAAGGCCATGGTTAACGGCCTCAATACAATGGCCGACGGCGAGCGGTCCATTGGCAAGGATCTGTTGAATCAGCTTGGCGACCGTATCCGAAAGCTCAGCCGGTTCGCATACCGCGTTGACCAGCCCGATATCGAACGCCTCTTCCGCGCCAACGTTTCGACCTGTGAGGAGGATCTCGAGCGCCCGACCGCGACCTACAAGCCGCGGCAGTCGCTGGGTGCCGGCATAGCCCGGAATCAGCCCGAGCTTGACCTCGGGCTGACCGAAGGCGGCGTTGCTGGACGCTATTCGAAGGTGGCAGGACATCGCCAGCTCGCAGCCACCCCCAAGAGCGAAACCGTTGACCGCGGCGATCACCGGTTTCGGCTGCCGCTCGATGCGCGAGAAGATCGACTGTCCTCGGAGCGCGAACTCCTTCGCTTCCACCGGACCCAGGGTGTTCAATTCGGAGATGTCCGCACCTGCTACAAAGGCTTTTTCGCCGGCACCGGTGATCACCATCGCCTCGACCCCATCATCGGCGCCGGCGGCCGCGACCGCCGCGTCAAGATCGTTGAGAGTGGAGTGGTTGAGAGCGTTGAGCTTTTGGGGACGGTTCACAGTCAGCCACGCCACGCCCGAACGATTTTCCACCAGAAGGTTTTCATAGCTCATGCACACCTCCGAGAACATTAGAAGAACCGGCGTTTGACGAATATCACGTCGCCGGAAAGGATCGCAGGATCGCTCTCCTTGCCTTTTCGTATGCGCGCGAGATCGAAGGGGAGTATCGACTTTTCGTCACCCGCGCCCCGGTGAATCTCTACCTCCTGCGAAGCAAACTTGCCTGCTCCGCCTGCCTGTGACACCGCTTGCATGAGGGTCATTGCGGGCGAAATCTCATACTGGCCCGGCCTCGCGACCTCGCCCGTGATGAAATAGATTTTCTTGGCCGATACGAAAAGCACATCGCCGGATTGCAGCACAACGTCGCGGCCCGCCTCGCCGGTCACCAACTTCGCAGTGTCGAAGAGCATGGGTGGTGGCGTGCCTTCTCCGCCAACGGGTGCGGTGCGACGCAGCTCCAGAACCGGCCCAGCGCTCGGCTTGAGCCCACCGGATTTTGCCAGGAGCTCGGTCAGGGTCGTTCGTCCTTCGAGGAAATAGGTGCCGGGCGCCTGCACCTCACCGAGCAGCGTCACCGGCTGCGAGACGAAGAGCTTGACGTTGACCCTGACCTGCACGTCGACGTAAAAGTCCTTCTCGAGCATATTCTCGAGGAGGCCCGCGATCTCGCCCGACGTCTTGCCGACAACCGGCACCGACCCCAGCAGTGGAAAAGTGATGACGCCCGCCGCCTCGACGGTGAACTCGCCAGATATCTCCTCCTCATGATAGGTCTCGACCTCGATGACATCGCCGATTCCTACCTGGTATCCGCCGTCCTCCGGCGCCTCGACCTGCGCGGCCGCTGACACGGGTAGGCACAATGCAAGCAGCAACACGGCCGACGGGACTCGCATACCGATCATGGCCGGAAGGTACCACAATTGACGCCGGCGAAAGCCCACGCGTGCGCCCGAATCAGTACCCGAAGACGAGGCCGAGGGTGAAGATGTTGACGACGTAGGAGTACTGGTAGAGGGACTGCCGGTCTTCGCGAAGGTAGCTGCCCCACAGTGTGAACCGCTCGTTGACCCGTACGCCCAATCCGAGCCCAGCGGTAATGATGTCATCGGAACGGAGCTCCCCGGTAGTCGGATCCGGCAGCTCGTAATCGTTGTTTTGAAACCGACCCTGCACCTGTCCATACACGCGCCCGCGGTCGAGGCTGTAGGTCAGCCCAGCGCCAGTCGCGACGTAGTTGGCGTTATCCGCATAATTGGAGGGATACGGCGACCGCAACACGTCGAGACTGAGGATCGAGCCATGCGCCATTTCCCAACTGACGAAACCGGCCGCGATGAAACCACCGTAATCCTCCACCGGTGGGTCGCCGGGTTTGAGATCGTAGTGAATCGTGCGATAGCCGAGCTGAATCTCGGTTGCAACCACCGGGTTCACCTGCCCCTTGAAACCGAGGGTCAAGAGCTGTGATTTCGAGTCGCGGAAGCTGTTGGATTCGGTCGGGGAATCCTGGGCGTCAAAATCGATCAATCCATAACGGACGTCCATTATAAGTGTCGGGCTGAGCTGGTGCAGCCAACCGGCGCCGGCTGTAAGCGTCGTGTAGTCGTAGAAATACTGAGGATCCGAGTGGTTGAGATCGGTCCACGAAAAATCGACGAACACCCCGTCCCGTTGAGTCAGCCAATAGTCCAGCGCCACAGCCGCAAAGTTTTTCACAAAATTCGGATCGCCGTAGTAGAGCTCTCCACCGGGGTCCACCTCCCGGGTCTCGAGATTACCGATGATGTAGTTGTAGGCGGCGTTCAACTGCAGACCGCTCGCAAACAGGAACGAGCCGCCGACATCGACGAAGTGCGACCATTGGTCCTGGAGTTGATATGTCCTGTAATCGGTGTATTGCGGCGAATATGAGAAGTAAACGTTTGATTCGTTGATCGGGACCTCGAAAAGGAGGCGCGCTCGGGCGAGATACACCTGATCCCGGACCTCGTTGTCCGGTGTGTAAAAGATATTGTCGCGGTCCTGCCAGGTCAGCTGGACAGCCGGACTGAAAAGGAACGGGCCGACCACAATCGCGTCGTCGGCGGTCCCGCCAGCGAAGTTGACACCCTGGGTCGGCATAGAAGAACGTTCCTGGGCGAATACTGCGCCCGAACCCAGCACGTACACCAGCGCCACTGCGGACCAGAAACTGCCGCCCTTTGGGTTCACCCCGGCCTTCAAGCGGCCCAAAAAAATCGATAAAGATTTCTTCAAATCAATCGACCAACTGGAAATCACGTCGAAAACAGCTAAACTACTGTTCTGTATGACTATACCATAGCCAACGCCGGTCCCTGACAACGCCACTCGTGTCTCCCTTGCCGGTCCCGCCGAAACCATCGAAACACTTTCCAAATAAAGGACTAGCAGATCATAAAGGAGATGTTTTTAAGGTTCAAAAAGCCGGGCAACTGAGAGCGATTCGCTCCCCCCATACTGACACATCGTATGAAACTCCAGCGATTCAATTCCGGATGATGGTCACGACCCGCGTCATTCGCGAGTCGTCAGACGGCGCCACCGATTTGCCGCGCCTTGGCAACCCGGCGGTGCTTGCACCGTCCCTTTGATCTTCAGCGCCACCAATCGTTCCCCACGGGACTTGCCATCGTGCGGCGAGTTGTGCAGAATGAATGAGTGTTCATTCACTATATTGCCGCAAAGGCCTCGGACACCGGCACCGCCATCGAACCAGGAGGTTGATCCATGAGCACTGAGATTCGAAAGGCCGCCGTGCTTGGCGCCGGCGTCATGGGTTCCGGAATCGCCGCCCACCTCGCCAACGCCGGCATCCCGGTGCTGCTGCTCGACATCGTACCGCCAAAGCTCGGCGAACAGGACGAAAAACAGGGTCTCAACGAGAAGGACCCGAAGTTTCGGAACAAGTTTTCCATCGCCGGGCTCGAGGGCATCAGAAAATCAAAACCCGCGGCGCTTTATTCCAAACGCTTCCTGCCGTTGATCGAGATCGGCAATTTCGAGGACGATTGGGACAAGCTCGCCGACTGTGACTGGATCGTCGAGGTCGTAGTCGAGCGGCTCGACATCAAACAGCAGGTTTTCGCCCGCGTGGACGAGGTCCGAAAGAAAGGGAGCATCATCTCCTCGAACACCTCCGGACTTTCGATCGCCGGCATGACCGAAGGCAGATCCGAGGACTTCAAGCAACACTTCCTGGTGACCCACTTCTTCAACCCGGTGCGCTATATGCGCTTGCTCGAGCTGGTGGCCGGAGAAAAAACCGCACCCGATATCCTCGATTTCTTCAGCAATTTCGGACGGTTCCGCCTCGGCAAGGGCATCGTCTTCGGCAAAGACACCCCCAACTTCATCGGCAACCGGATCGGGACCTTCGGCATGGCCGCGACCATCAACGCGATGGTCGAGATGGACTACCAGGTCGACGAGGTGGACGCCATTACGGGTCCTGCCATGGGACACCCCGGGAGCGCCTCCTTCGGCACCGCAGACCTTGTCGGAATCGACGTCCTCGCACACGTCGTCAACACGATCGCCGAAGGATGCCCGGACGACGAGCAGGTCGGGGTCTTCAAGATCCCTGACTTCATCACTGGAATGATCTCCAACGGGTCGCTCGGCCGCAAGACCAAGGACAGGGGCGGGTTCTACCGCATCCAGAAAGAGGGCGACGGATCCAAAACCAAGCTCGTCATCGACTGGAAGACTGGTGAGTACCGGCCCAAGGAACGGCCCGACATCCCCTCGCTCAAACAGGCCAAGAAGACGCACGACGTCAAACAACGCCTCAATGACGTGGTCTTTGCCGATGATCGCGCCGGCGCTTTCGCGTGGCGGCTCATGCGCGACACTCTCGCCTACAGCTCCCGCCGCTTCGGCGAGATCTCCGACTCGATCGTGGACATCGACAACGCGCTCCGCTGGGGCTACAACTGGGACCTCGGGCCCTTCGAGTCGTGGGATGCGCTCGGAGTCGCAAAGGTCGTCGAAAGAATGGAATCCGACGGCGTCAAACCGGCGGCGTGGGTGACCGAGATGCTGGCCGCCGGCCATGAGAGCTTCTATATCGAGTCCTCCGATGGCCGCCAGTACTACGACCCCGAATCGAAGTCCTACCTGAGGGAGCCCAAGCCCGACACCTTCCTGGTGCTGGCGGATATCAAGCGCGACGAAAAAATGATCGTGTATGGCAACAAAAGCGCCTCGATGGTGGACATCGGAGACGGCATCGCCTGCGTCGAGTTCCACTCGGCCCTGCAGCCGCGCATGAACCCCATCGACGACCAGATCATCGACGTGATGTCAAAGGGCCTGGCAATTGCGGAGCGGGACTTCCGCGGCCTGGTGATCCACCACCAGGGCGAAAACTTCTCCGCCGGCGCCAATCTCCTGATGGTCCTCGAAGGTATTCACGCCAACCAGTGGGCAGCCATCGACACCATGATCAGGCACTTCCAGGCCATGACGAGAAACCTGCTCAAGGCGCGTATCCCGGTGGTGACCGCACCTTTCGGATACACCTTTGGAGGCGGATGCGAGATCACCATGGGCGGCGACCGGGTGTGCGCGGCCGCCGAAACCTACATCGGTCTCGTCGAGGTTGGCGTGGGCCTCATCCCCGCGGGCGGTGGCTGCTGGGCCATGCTCGAGCGGGTGCTCGAGGGAATCGACGAGCCGGTACTCTCGAACCTCCCCTTCATCCGCATCGCCTTCGAGAACATCGGTATGGCCAAGGTCGCGACCTCCGGCGATGAGGGGCGCGACCGCAGGTTCCTGCGCCCGTCGGACAAGGTCGAGATCAATCGCGATCAGCAACTGTGGACCGCCAAACGCATGGCGATCGCCATGGCCGAGGAGGGTTACACACCACCCCTCGCCAAAAAGCTCTACCTTCCGGGCCGCGAAGGGCTGGCCACCTTGGAGATGATGCTCCACAACATGAAACTCACCCACTGGATCTCCTCGCACGACGAAAAAATTGCCCGTCATCTCGGCCGCATCCTCACCGGCGGCGACACCACCATCAATGACCCGGTGGATGAGCAGACGGTCCTCGACCTCGAGCGCGAGGCATTCCTCTCGCTGTGCGGAGAACCCAAGACTCAGGACCGCATCTCCTACATGCTGGTCAACAACAAGCCGCTGCGGAACTGAGAAAGGAGATTCACGATGCGTGAAGCAGTCATCGTATCAACAGCCCGCACGGCCATCGGCAGGGCGAAAAAGGGCAGCCTGCGCGACACCCGTCCGGAATACTTTGCATCCGAGATGATCAAGGCCCTGGTCGAACGCACACCCGGCCTCGATCCCTCCGCCGTGAGTGATGTGATCCTCGGCTGCGCCATGCCCGAGGGCGAGCAGGGCATGAACGTGGCCCGCCTCATCGCCCTCGCCGCCGGTTTCCCGACCTCGGTGCCGGCCATCACCGTCAACCGGTTCTGCTGCTCGGGCTCCCAGACCATCGCTCTCGCCGCCGACACGATCCGCGCCGGTAACGCCGATGTCGTCATCGCCGGCGGCGTCGAGTCGATGTCGATGGTGGCCATGGGCGGCAACAAGCCCATCGCCTATCCCGGCCTGATGAAAGCGATGCCCAACGCCTACGCGGCCATGGGCACGACCGCCGAGGTGGTGGCGCGGCGTTTCGACATCAGCCGGGAGGCCCAGGACGAGTTCGCCTACAACTCGCACAAAAAGGCGGTCGCGGCCCTCGAGTCGGGCAAGTTCGTTGACGAGATCGTGCCGCTCGATGTCCGTGTGCGCGAAAACGGCGGCTGGCGCGAAATCCACTTCGATGCCGACGAGGGCCCGCGCGCCGACACCACGATCGAAGGCCTGGCCAAGCTGAAACCGGTCTTCGACCCCAAGGGGACAGTCACCGCCGGCAACGCGTCCCAGATCAACGACGGCGCGGGTGCGGTCGTCATCATGGGTTCGGACGTCGCGGACGCCATGGGCCTCACACCCATCGCCTTCGTGCGCCATTGGGCGGTGGCGGGGGTGGATCCCGACGTCATGGGCATCGGCCCGGCGGCCGCGGTGCCCAGACTGCTCGAAAAGACGGGCCTCAAACTCGACGACATCGATCTCGTCGAGATCAACGAGGCCTTTGCCAGCCAGTCGGTCTACTGCGTCAACGAGCTCGGGCTCGACCCGGAAAAGACCAACGTCAATGGCGGCGCGATCGCCACCGGCCACCCGCTCGGCGCAACGGGTGCGATCCTGACCGTCAAGATTCTCGGCGAGCTCAAGCGGCGCGGCGCGAAGCGCGGAATCGTCACCATGTGCATCGGCGGCGGGATGGGCTTCGCGTACCTCTTGGAGATGGCCTAACCGCCAATCAACAAATCAAACACCCCCGAGAGTCGTGCCGGGGGTGTTTCAATTTCGGATTTCGGATTTCGGATTTCGGATTGCGGATTTTTCCCACCCTCCCCCACGATTCATCGGCCGGTGGGAATTAGGGGCAACTTTCGGCGATACTTCAAGCAGTCCCCACGACACTCAGCATGAGAACCGGGACTGCTGCCCTCGGCGCATGAATCCTGCTTTTGACATGGCCCAACCTCTCGATTGTCGAGCTTTGCGATCGGTTGGGTGGGAAATTCGAAATCCGAAATCCGAAATCCGAATTCCTAATTCCCTTTGAGCCGCTTCTCGATATTGCGCAGAATCTGCAACGAGATCGAGCGGTCGCCAAAGGTCCCGACCTTGATCCGGATCGACGTGCTCTGGAAGTCGACCGACTCGAGGTTGATCGTTACCTTGGTGCCGACAGCCATGCGCGCCGTGATCTTACCCTTGAGCTTGTCGACGGTGCTGTCGATGGCGACCAGTTCGAGATCGGTGAGCGTGGCATTGGTCGCGTTGACGACCTCTGGCATCGCGCCAGCAAGCGTCGACCGCATCATGCCCTCGGCTTTGCTGTAGGTGGCTGTGCCGCCTTCCGGCGTCGTCACAGTTGACTTGCAACTCACCACGAATCCGAGACACAGCAGAATGAGAAAAATCTTTTTCATGTTGAGAACCCTACCGCCTCGACCGGCAATTGTCGAGACTCTCCCTTGTGGGCCGACCGCATCGGTTATATCCTGAGCGGCGGAGTTGTGCATGAGCAACGTGATCGCCGTTCGGCGCGAAACAAAGAGCCTGTGGGAGCGGCGAGCTGCCGTGACGCCGGACCTTGCCCGCAAGCTGGTGAACGAGTCCGGGCTCGAGATTCTCGTCCAACCCTCTGCGCGACGCGTTTTCGCGGACAAAGAGTACGTCCACGCCGGCGCCCGGCTTACCGGCAACATATCCGATGCGGAGATCGTCGTCGGCGTCAAAGAAATTCCCCTCGAGTCATTCCAGCCCGGCACCGCCTACCTCTTTTTTTCGCACGTTATCAAGGGCCAGCCCTACAACATGCCGATGCTTGCGAAGATCATGGAGCGCGGCTGCACTCTCATCGATTACGAAACAATCTGCAACGAGGAAGGCCAGCGGCTCATCTTCTTCGGGCGTTACGCAGGCCTCGCCGGGATGATCGACACCTTGTGGGCGCTCGGCCAACGGCTCCGGCGTGAAGGCATCGCCACGCCGCTGGCGAAGATCGAGCAGGCCATCAGCTATCCATCCCTCGAAGACGCCAAACGCGCCGTACGCGAGGCTGGCGAAATCATCGCGTCGAGGGGCCTTCCCGAGAGTCTGACTCCCGTCATCATCGGCATATCGGGCTATGGCAACGTGGCCGCGGGCGCGCGCGAGATTCTGGCCGAGCTGCCGACCCGGGAGGTGGCGCCGGACGAGCTCGAGTCGCTGTATGACGAGCCGTCACCGCACTGCTTCTACCAAACGACCTTCCGCGAGGAACACACGGTCGAGCCCGTCTCGAACGGAACTCCGTTCGATCTTCAAGACTACTACGACAACCCGGACCGATACAGGTCTGTCTTTGATCGTTACCTCCCCCACCTGACGGCTCTGGTGAACTGCATCTACTGGGACGCACGCTACCCACGGCTGGTCACCAACGACCGGTTACGGGAGCTCTTCGCCGGGCCCGAGCCGCCACGTCTCAAGATCATCGGCGACCTCAGTTGCGATATCGAGGGCGCAATTCAGTGCACCGTCAAGAGTACCGAACCGGCGGACCCGGTCTATGTCTACAACCCCACTGACGGCTCCATCAGCTCCGGGGTCGAGGGAAAGGGACCGGTCATACTCGCAGTCGAGATCCTACCCGCCGAGCTGCCGCGCGAAGCCTCCGAGGAGTTTTCGAAAGCCCTCGCCCATTTCCTGCCGGCCCTCGCGGCGGCCGACTTCACGGTTCCCTTCGAGGAGCTCGAGCTGCCGTTCGAACTCAAAACCGCGGTCATCGTCCATCAAGGCAGGCTGACGCCAGACTTCGCTTACCTCGAAGACCATCTCGCCACCATAAAAATCGGTTGATTTGGAGATCTGAACACGATAGGGTGTGTCTCGTTCCGCAGCGCCAGGGCCGGAAGGGCCACGGGCCTCGGACATTCAAATCATTCGTTGAGAGCTCCGGCTCTCCACGGCAAAATCTAATTTCCCCTGATCTCTCCGGGCCGCCAGGCCCGGTTTTTTCGTGTCCGGCATCGGCGGACCCGAAAAAATCGAGGGCCTGGGGCTTGGGCCTTGGGGCTTGGGTCTTGAGGCTTGGGTGTTCCGATCGGTAGGCGCAGCGACAGGGACAGCGACAGAACGCAGAGGCAGCGTCAGAGAGCAGGGGCCGGGGCAGCGAACAAAGGCCGTGACGACGGCTACCTCCGGACGCTGTCGCTGTGGACTGCCCCTGACGCGGTCTCCGGCCGCTGCCGCTGCCCCTGCCGAGGTCCCCGGCCGCCGTTCAACTAATGGGTCCAACGGCTTCGGGGAGTGTGGGTGGTCCCCCTTTCTCCTTTTCCCCTTTTCCCCTTTTCCCCTTTCCCCCTCTGCCTCCTCGGGGCGCGTGGAACGTTCTAACGTTCTAACGTTTCAACGTGTAACCTTCAAATCCGGCCACCGGCGCGGTCGACGGACTGCTACCATCAGATCCAGAGGCCCCGTCCGCATCACGACGGTGCCCTGGAGGGCGGCGATGAACTTCGTGGATCGATTCGCGCGTTGGGAGGGCATCGTCTTCGGGTTCATCCTCGGGGTCGCCGCCACGGTGGTTGCATCGATGGCCTACAACGAGATCAACGGGTTGCTCCGTGTCAGCCAGTTCAAGCGAAGCCTCCACAACCGTCAGCTCGACGAGGTCGCGGCCATCATGGAGGAGGAGCTGGCCGCCGCCACGACCGCCATGAAGGACGGCGTCCCTCTCGAGATCAGCAACTATCTCGCCTTCCATTACATGCCCAAGCTCTACGCCCACCACATGGATTTCGCCATGACCCTGCTCAAGAATGAGGACGTCTCCAGATTCAACAACCTGCGCGACACCACCCACTTCCTGACCTTCAACCTCTCGCGGCGGGACCTCGGCGGTCTCGATCTTCGCGGCGCGAACTTTGCCGGCGCCGAGCTCACCGGGGCTGATTTCTCGGACAGCGAGCTCGCCGGCGCGGACTTCTGGCTCGCCGAAATGCCGAGGGTCAATCTCACCGACGCCGAGGTCAGCAGGACCTCGTTCCTCCAGGCGATTCTCTCGAGTGCGAATCCTCACTGGCATCCACGGTGAAGAGACCAACTTCCAGGAGGCGGTCCTCGTCGACACCTCGCTGACCCGCCTCGATGACCTCAGGTTCGCCAACTTCGCAGGCGCCGAGCTGAGCCAGGCCAACCTTTTCGACTCCAAGTTCCCCGAGGCCAGCTTTGACGGCGCTGACTTCACCCTCGTGTCGGCGGTCGGCTCCGATTTCGCGGTCGTCAAGAGCATGAATGACGTCAATCTCACAGGCGCCAACCTCACCGGAGCACGGATCGAGCCCGGCCGGGTCGCACGAGCGTGGTTCGTCAACGTCGACGGGCTCTCCCCCCGGACCGCGCAGGACCTGCGCCGCTTCGGCGGCATCGCCCGCCCCGAGGAGGTCCTGGAGAAAGTCGACCCGCGGATCATCGCCGGCTTCCGCGCCCAGATCGAAGAGGACCGTTCGGTATCCCAGGAGGACCGCGAGGCGGTGCTTCTCACAATGCTGCAGGAGTACTACCTCAACTGAAACGACCTCACCAACCCGCCTCCGTCGTTTTAACGTTTAACGTTCAAACGTTTTAACGTTCAAACGTTCCCACCCACCCCTACCGTGGTACCTTCTACGCTGTCCGGTATTGAGACTGGTAAGGAGGAGCAATGGCGCAGGTCTTCACGACGAGGGTGACCGAGGATTTCGGAATCGAGCATCCGATCATCCAGGGCGGAATGATGTGGGTGTCTCAGCCGGAACTGGTGGCGGCGGTGTCGAACGCGGGTGGCCTCGGCGTCCTGACCGCTCTGACTTTCGAGACCGCGGAGGGCCTCACCGACGCGATCGCGAGAACCCGCGCGCTGACCGACAAGCCATTCGGGGTCAACCTCACCTTTTTGCCGACTCTGATTCCAAAAGACTACGGCAGCCTGATAGACGTCATCGTCAATGAGGGTATCGACATCGTCGAGACTGCGGGCCGCAACCCCGAGCCCTACCTGGACCGCATCAAGGCGGGCGGCGCCAGGGTCATTCACAAGTGCACCTCGGTACGGTTTGCCAAGAAGGCGGAGTCCATCGGCTGCGACTACGTCAGTATCGACGGCTGTGAGTGCGCGGGCCACCCTGGCGAGGAGGATGTGACGTCCCTGGTGCTGATTCCGGTGACGGTCGATGCGGTGAAGATCCCCATCATCGCCTCCGGCGGGTTTGCCGACGCCCGCGGTCTGGTCGCCGCCCTCGCGTTGGGGGCCGATGCGATGAACATGGGCACCCGCTTTGTCGCCACCGAGGAGGCGCCCGCCCACATGAATGTCAAACAGTGGTTGGTGGACTCCTCCGAGAACCAAACCATGTTCGTGATGCGATCACTCCGCAACACCGAAAGGGTGCTGCGCAACGAGATCGCCGAAAAGGTGGTGGAGATGGAGGGACGTGGCGCGGGCATTGCGGAGCTTGCCCCGTTGGTCACCGGCAAAAACGGGCTCAGAGTGCTCAAGGACGGCGATATCCACGTCGGGCTCATGGCCGCGGGTCAGTCGGTGGGTCTGGTTCACGATATTCCTACCGTGCGCACCCTCATCGACACCATCATCGAGGAAGCACGCCAGATCGTCGACGAGCGGCTGGCCGGTATGCGGAGCTGAGGGCTGCCGTACACTGGCTCGATGACTGACGAAACTCTCCAACCGAATACCGCCTCGCCGGCAGCCGGGATTGCGTCTCTGGGGTCTCGGGTTCCGACGCGACGGCACCGACGACCCGGACGAGATCCTCGATCTGTTTCTCGGGTGGGTCGCCGATACCGGCTTCCAGCTCTATGCCGCCCAGGAGGAAGCGCTGCTCGAACTGATGTCGAACCGCCACGTCGTACTCGATACCCCGACCGGCTCCGGCAAGTCGCTGGTCGCGCTCGGTCTTCATTTCCGCGGGCTGTGCGAGGGACGGCGCAGCTTCTACACGTCGCCGATCAAGGCTCTGGCGAGCGAGAAGTTCTTTGCCCTCTGCTCCGATTTCGGGGCCGACCACGTCGGCATGCTCACCGGCGATGCCAGCATCAACCCCGACGCCTCGGTCATCTGCTGCACCGCCGAGGTACTGGCCAACCTGGCGCTGCGGGAGGGGGAGAACCTTGACGCGCCCTACGTGATCATGGACGAGTTTCACTACTACGCCGACCGCGACCGCGGTTGGGCGTGGCAGGTGCCGCTCATCACCCTTCCCCACTCGTGTTTTCTGCTCATGTCGGCAACCCTCGGTGACATGAGCGCCATCATCGAACACATCGAAAAACGCACCGGGCGCCGGGCGGCTCTCGTGCAATCCGACCAGCGGCCCGTGCCGCTCGACTTCAGCTACAAGGAAACTCCGCTCCACGAAACAATCGAGGAGCTGGTGGCCGCCGACCGGGCGCCGAGTCTATCTGGTCAACTTCACGCAACGCGACTGCGCCGAGACCGCGCAGAGGCTGACCAGCATGTCGCTGACGACCAAGGACGACAAGGCGGCGATCCGCGAGGAGATCGGCGACGCCCGTTTCGACACTCCCTACGGCAAGGAGTTCAAGCGCTTCCTCGGCTTCGGCATCGGCGTACACCACGCCGGATTGCTGCCCAAGTACCGGTTGCAGGTGGAACAGCTCGCGCAGCGCGGTCTGCTGAAGGTGATCTCGGGCACCGACACTCTCGGCGTCGGGATCAATATTCCGCTCCGTACGGTGCTCTTCACCAAGCTCGCCAAGTTCGACGGTCGCAAGGTCTCTCGCCTTCGAGTACGTGACTTCAAGCAGATCGCCGGCCGTGCCGGCCGCAAGGGCTTTGACGATCAGGGTCACGTTGTCTGCCAGGCGCCGGAAGAAACCATCGAGCGCCTCAAGGAGGAGCGCAAGGCCGCTTCCGATCCCAAGCGACGGAAGAAGAGCGTGCGCAAGCAGGTGAAATCGGGTGAGATTTCGTGGTCGGAAGACACCTTCCGCAACCTCGTCAACAATCCGCCCGAGAAGTTGGTTTCCCGCTTCCACATCACGTCAGGGATGCTCGTGGACCTCCTGCAGCGGGACGCCGCGCTCAACGACCCGGACGCGGGGAACTTCGCCTCGGTGCGCCGGCTTATCGCTGACTGCCACGACGATGACGCCGGAAAGCAGCGGCACCTCACACTCGCCGCACAACTGGCGCGCTCGCTCCACGGCGCCGGCATCATTCGCATGGAGCGGGACGTCGAGGCCGATTACCTGTGGGTGGTGGTCAACCAGGACCTTCAGGTCGACTTCTCGCTCTTCCACAATCTGTCACTTTTCCTGATCGAGGCCATTGAAGGTCTCGATCAGGACGATCCCGAGCACGCACTCAACCTGCTGAGTCTGGTCGAGTCGGTGCTCGAGGACCCGACCATCGTTCTCCGCCGCCAGGTGGACCGCCTCAAGACCGAGCTCATCAACCGACTCAAGGCCGAGGGAGTTCCATACGACGAGCGCATGAACCGTCTTGACGAGGTCACCAACCCCCAGCCCCTGGCCGAGTTCATCCACTCAGTGTTCGAGCGTTTCCGCCGTGACCACCCATGGGTCGGCGGCGATCTGGTGCGACCGAAATCGGTGGCGAGAGAGATGGTCGAGGACTACTTGAGCTTTACCGAGTACGTGCGCCGCTACGGGCTGCAACGCTCGGAAGGAGTGCTGCTGCGGTACCTCTCCCAGGTCTACAAGACCCTCGACCAGAACGTCCCCGACCAGGCCAAGACCGACGACGTTCGCGACCTCGTCTCGTTCCTGAGGGCAATGATCGAACGGGTCGACACCAGCTTGATCGAGGAGTGGGAGTCGCTCCGCCACCCCGAGCTCATTCTGGAGGGTATTGCCGACAGCAAAACCGCCCACCGCGTGATCGCGGCGCAGGAGATGCGTTCCGACCCGAAAGCGCTCGCCGCGCTGGTACGTGCGGAGCTGCACCAGCTCACGGCAGCCCTCGCCCGCCGCGACTGGGAGGAGGCCGCGGCTTGCGTTCGCCATCCGCCCGGCGAAGCCGGTGCACTGGTGACCCTGGAGGATTTTGCGGCCGCGATGGAGCCCTTCTTCGCTGCCCACGACGCGCTCATTTACGACCACCGCGCCCGTCTCGCCGAGCGCACCCAGCTCACCCCCACCGGCGACAACCGGTGGCGGGCGGTCCAGGTACTGCTCGATCCGGAGGACGAGAACCTGTGGTGCATCGAGGGTGATGTCGACCTGACGGACGGCGCCTGGACCGAGGGACCACTGGTCGCGGTGACAAGAATCGGCACGTAAAACGAATTAGGAATTCGAAATGAGGAATTAGGAATTCCCTTCCACCCTCCCTCTTCGGTTCCGATCTCACCGGGGGGGCGGGTGGCATTCCTAATTCCTCATTCCTAATTCCTAATTTGTGTTGATGCCTATCGCCATACACGCTCGAACCGCTGCGTGTCTTCCATCACATCCAAGGTTTATTGCCGGGTGGTAATCTGAATGGTGGAAGGGCGCCTGTGAGAGTTCTCTTGAGAATCGTCGCGTACCTGCTGTGCGTGGTGATCCACGTATCGGGAACGCCGAACCCGACGATCGACCCGATCGGTCAGATACGGTGTCTCTCGTTCGCGGAGGCCGAGGAACTCGGGCTGAGCATCCCCGATCTTCGAGCAGAGTACACGGCCGCGGTCGAGGCCGTGCCGGGCCACAGGCCCGAGCTCGCCGCGGCGTGGAGCGAGCTGCAATACCTCCTGCGCGACCAACTTCTTGAAACCGGTCTCAAGGACCTCGGCGGCCGTTCGCTGTTCACCGTCATGCTGTTCGAACCCGACGGCAGGATCGCCTGGGTTTTCTATCGTGGACTGGGGCCCGACGAAGAACCGATCTTCTGCGAGGTGGTGGAGAAGCTGACCGAGAGCTACCGTTTCCCGATCGAGTCGACGGCCCGTTTCAGCCAGTGCGGGACCACGTATTTCGCGAAGAACTGACTCCCCCAAACCGCCCAATTAGGAATGATGAATGAGGAATGAGGAATGCCACCCACCCACCCCGGTGACTCATTCACGACCAGGGGGGAGTGGTAGGGAATTCCTAATTCCTAATTCCTAATTCCCAATTCCTAATTCCCAATTCCTGATTCCTAATTCGAAAGAGCCTAGCTTTTTCGGACAAAGGTGCGTGCGTCGCGGTCCTTGACGACTCCGGGAAACCGGAGCACCCGGTTGTGCATGACGACGTAGACCCCGCCCTCGAGGAGGCGGGCAGCGAGCAGCGCTTCGGTGACATTCTGGATCGCGTCGGTGTCGCGAAACTCGTACGGCCGCATGGCGCCGGTGAGAATCACCGGGATCTCGAGGTCACCGCCCTCACGGCACAGGAGGTCGCCGGTTTCTTCCAACGTGTCGGTGCCGTGGAGGATAATCACCGCTTCCGAGTTCTTGACGACGTCGCGCACCGCCTTTGCGATGACCGTTCGATCCTCCTCGGTCATATCGAGCGAGTCTTTGTGCATCACCTCCACGTGGCGGACGAAGAGATCCGGGATCCGCAGCGAATCGAGGATCACATCGAGCACCGTGTACTGGTTGCGCAGGCTGCCCTGGAACTCGTCGTAGGTCTTGTCGATCGTTCCACCGGTAGTAAGTATAGTCAGTCTCATATCAGCCAATCCCTGAGTGAATTAGGAAGTAGGAATGAGGAATTGGGAATGCCCCCACCCTCCCTCGTATGTTGAATCACGGCTTGGGGGGATGGCTCGAAATTCCTAATTCCTAATTCCCAATTCCTAATTCCTCATTAAAAAAGCCCTACTCCCCACAAATCGTGGAGGTGGAGCACCCCCACCACCGGCGCGTCGTCGTCGCAGACCAGGAGCGAGGTGATACGTTTCTCCTCGAGCAACTTGAGAGCGGCCGTTGCCAGCTCGTCGGGGTGGATGCAGACTCCGCCGCGGTGCAGGACCTCGCCGGCGGTCCTCGCCATCGGGTCGGCGTCCTTTTCCATCAGCCGCCGAAGATCGCCGTCCGTGATCAGTCCGAGCAGGCGGCCACGCTCATCCTGAACGGTGGTCAACCCGAGCCCCTTGCGGCTCATCTCGTAGATCACATCCTTCATCGCCGTGCCGGCCTCGACCCGCGGCACGTCATCGCCGGTGTGCATGAGCTCGCGCACCTTGAGGAATTTCTTGCCGAGCCTGCCGCCCGGGTGGAGGCGCGCGAAGTCCTCCTCCTTGAAGCCCTTCTTGACCGACACCGCCATCGCCAGGGCGTCGCCGAGGGCGAGACTGGCGGTGGTGGACGCGGTCGGTGCCAGGTTCATGGGACAGGCTTCGCGCCGCACCCCCACGTCCAGGTGGAGATCGGCGGCCTCGGCCAGGGTCGAGGCCGGGTTCGAGGTGATCGCAATCAGCGTCACCCCGAGACGCCGCAGCATTCTCAAGAGCTCGATGACCTCGTCGGTGGCACCCGACTGGGAGATGGCGACCACGAGGTCGTTGCTGGTGACCATGCCCAGATCGCCGTGGATCGCCTCCGCAGGGTGCATGAAGAGCGACGGCGTGCCGGTGGAGCTCATGGTGGCGGCGATCTTGCGGCAGATGATGCCCGATTTGCCCATCCCGGTCAGCACCAGACGGCCCTTGCAAGCGGCGATGAGGTCGACCGCGCGGTCAAATTCCTCGCCCAGGTTCTCCATCAAATTGTGAATCGCATCCGCTTCGACCTGCAGCACCTGGCGCGCAACGTCGCGACTCACGACGCCACCTCGCGGACCGCCTGTGAGACCGCCTCGATCTGGCCGATCAGCCGGTCGAGCTCGTCGTAGGAGAGCTGGGTGGTGGCGTCCGACATCGCGTTCGGCGGATCGGGGTGGACCTCGACAAAGAAACCGTCGACGCCTGCCCCCGCCGCCGCCCGCGCGAGATGGAGATGGTACTCCCGCGCGCCGCCGGTGGCGTGGCCGAGCCCTCCCGGCAGCTGCAGCGAGTGGGTGCAGTCAAAGACCACCGGCGCGAAGCGGCGCATCATCGGCAGACCGCGCATGTCCACCACCAGATTGTGATAGCCGAAGGTCGATCCGCGCTCGGTCACGACCACCCGCTCGTTGCCGCCGGCCTTGATCTTGTCGACCGCATTTGCCATGTCCTCGGGGGCCAGAAACTGCCCCTTCTTGACGTTGACCGGGAGACCGGTGGCGCCGCAGGCATGCAGCAGATCGGTCTGCCTGCAGAGGAACGCGGGCACCTGAAGCACGTCGACCACAGCTGCAACCCGTGCCGCCTGGTCGGGGAGGTGAACGTCGGTGATTACCGGCAGGTCGGTGGCACGTTTGACCTCGGCCAGCGCCTCGAGCCCCTCCTCCTCACCGGGGCCGCGGAAACTCGACTCGGACGAGCGGTTGGCCTTGTCGAAGGACGCCTTGAAGATCACTGGCACGCCGTGGCGGTTGGCGATCTCGCGCACCCGGCCCGCGACCTCGACCGCGAAGTCCTTCGACTCGATGACGCAGGGCCCGGCGATGTAGACCGGCCGCGCGCCGCCGCCGATCGTGACGCCCTGAGCGAGATCGAAACCTTTCGTTGCCATCGCCGGACAGTTTAGCATCCGCGATCCAACGTCAAAACGTTGAAACGTTTGAACGTTCGAAGGTTAATTGGCGTCGACCGCCTCGACAGCCTCGATCGTTTCGCCGAATTCATCAACCTCTGCGGCGGCATCGGCCGGTTCTTCCGCTGACTCCTCTGCCGCCGCGGCGAGCTGCCGGTTGCGGTGCTCCACTGCGGCGCCGATGAAGGAGCGGAAGATCGGGTGCGGGTTGTAAGGCCGCGACTTGAATTCGGGGTGGAACTGGCAGGCCAGGAACCACGGGTGATCCGGAAGCTCGATCACCTCGACAAAAATCCGGTCGGGGGACTTGCCGCTGACCACCAGGCCCTTTTCCTCGAACAGCGGCACATACTCGGGGTTGACCTCGTAGCGGTGGCGGTGGCGCTCCCACACTTCGTCGCCGCCGTACATCTTCCACGCCCGCGATGACGGCGTCAGCCGGCACGGGTACTTGCCGAGGCGCATGGTGCCGCCCATCTGGTCGACGCCCACAAGCTCGCGCATCTTGTAGATCACCTTGTAGGGCGGCTGGCTGACAAACTCGGTGGAGTGGGCGCCGGCCAGCCCACAGACGTTGCGCGCGAACTCGACGATCGCGGTCTGCAGCCCGAGACAAATCCCGAAATACGGGATCTTGTGGCCGCGCGCAAACTCGATGGCGCGGATCATGCCCTCGATGCCTCTTTTTCCAAAACCGCCCGGCACCAGAATCGCGTCCACCTCGAACAGCTCACCCGGGTAGCCCGATCCCTCGAGGGTTTCCGAGTCGATGAAAACAAGGTTGGTCTTGACCCCGTTTGCGAGCCCGCCGTGAATCAGCGCCTCGTTGAGCGACTTGTAGGAGTCCGCAAGGTCGACGTACTTCCCGACAATGCCCACCGAGACTGTTTCGGTGGCGGCGCGGGTGGCATCCACCACCCCACGCCAACGGCTGAGATCGCGTTGTCCCTTGGGTAGGTTCAGCATCTCGAGCACAATCTCGTCAAAGCCCTCTGCGGCGAGTTTGAGCGGCACGTCGTAAATGGTGTCGGCGTCCTGGGCCGGGATCACGGCCCGCGATTCGACGTTGCAGAACAGGGCGATCTTTTCGCGCAGATCGGGCGGCAGCGGCCGGTCACACCGGCAGAGCAGGATGTCGGGCTGGATCCCGATCTGCAGCAGACCCTTGACCGAGTGCTGCGTCGGTTTGGTCTTGAGCTCGTCCGAGCCCTTGATATAGGGCACCAGGGTGAGGTGGACGTTGAGGACATTGCCACGGCCGGCCTCCGAGCGAAACTGACGGATCGCCTCGAGGAAGGGCAGCGACTCGATGTCGCCCACCGTGCCGCCGATCTCGACGATCACGAAGTCCACATCGCCGCCGAGAGCGCGGATGCCGTCCTTGATCTCGTCGGTGATATGGGGGATCACCTGCACCGTTTTGCCGAGATAGTCGCCGCGGCGCTCCTTCTCGATCACCGTCTGGTAGACCTTGCCGGTGGTGAAGTTGTTCTTTTTGGCCATGGTTGCCGAGGTGAAGCGCTCGTAGTGACCGAGGTCGAGGTCGGTCTCGGCGCCGTCGTCGGTCACGAAGACCTCGCCATGCTGAAACGGCGACATCGTGCCGGGATCGACGTTGACGTAGGGGTCGACCTTGAGCATGGTCACCGAGTACCCGTGGGCTTCCATCAGCGCCCCCAGCGACGCCGCCGAGATGCCCTTGCCCAGGCCTGAAACAACACCACCCGTAAAAAACACGTACTTCGTGGCCATCGATCCCCCTCCTGCTCAGTTCCCGTTCAATATTTTTTCGACCCGCTGCAGGTCCTCCGGCGTGTCCACGCCGAACGCCGGGTGCGGTGCATCCAACACCAGGATCGGAATGCCGTTTTCGAGTGCCCTCAGCTGCTCCAGGCCCTCCGCCTGCTCGAGCTCGGACGGCGGGAGGGCGACGAACCGCTCGAGCGCCTGGCGCCGGAATCCGTAGATCCCGAGGTGCAGCCGCCACAATCGCCACGCCATTTCACGGTGTCGCGGGTACGGAATCGGCGAACGCGAAAAATACAGCGCGCGTCCCCGAAGATCGCGCACCACCTTGACCGCGTTCGGGTCCTCCGCCCGCTCCGCCTCGAGCGGCCGGCAGAGGGTCGACACCGGCGCATCGGCGTCAGCCAGCAAGCCCTCGACCAGGACGTCGATGTTGTCACCGGCGAGCAGCGGCTCATCGCCCTGGACGTTGATCACGATCTCCCACTCGCTCCGGCCCGCGACCGCCGCCGCCACCCGGTCGGTTCCGGACGGACACTCGCCGGTCATCACCGCCTCGGCGCCGGCCGCCGCCGCCGCCTCGGCGATGCGTTGATCGTCGGTGGCGACGATCACGTGGCCGACCGTGCGCGCCTCCGAAGCGCGCCGCACGACGTGTACGATCATCGGCTCGCCGGCCAGCGTCGCCAGAGGCTTTCCCGGGAATCGGGTGGAGGCCCACCGTGCCGGTATGACGGCCACAACCCTCGAATCACCTTTTCTCATCCTGTATATCGATGCTATCTATCGCTCTGAGGGAAGTCAAGACGTTTTGGTTGGATTCATACAGTCGTTTGTTAGTAAATTTCAACAAGTTGAAATTTAAGTACTTACGCCAAGATTCCTTGGAGTTTCAGGCTGACACGAAGGGCAGGATGGGCGGCTTAGCGAAAAATCCGGGCATTCGACGATCCCATCTTGTCGAACATGTCAAAAAATGATACAAACAACTGTATGAATCTGGCGACGCGTGAGCGACTCCTCCAGGCCGCGACCAGGCTCTTTGCGGAATCGGGCTACAAGGGCGCCTCGGTGCGCGACATCTGCAACCTCGCCGGCGCCAATCCGGGCGCGATCTCCTACCACTTCGGCGGCAAGCGCCAGCTCTATCGCGCGGTGATCCGCCGGGCCGCCTCCGGTCTCGCCGAGCTGGCGCCCGCTCGCGATGAGGATGGGGCCGCCGGCGAAGCGGAGGACGTGCTCGCCGTCCTGCGCGGAGTCCTGGCGCGGGTCGGAAGCGACGACGCCGCCACCCGCCTCCTCCTCCGCGATCTCGCCGACGGTGGTGCGGCAGCCGTGGAGTCGCTGGCGCCGCCTCTGCGCACCGCTTTCGAGCGGCTCGCCAGCGCTCTCGGCCACAGCGACAACCCGCGCGCCAGCGGCGAGGGGCGGATCCTCTTCCTCGAGCTCGCGGCGCCGCTCTTCCTCCTTACCGCGGCCTGGCCCGTGGTCGCCCGCGCGCTCGAGCTCGAGCTCGGCCAGCGCGACGCCCTGCTCACGGCGCTGTTGCAGCGGGCCCTCGACGCCCGTGGCAGCCCGGAAACGTTAGAACGTTAGAACGTTAGAACGTTATCAACGATCCTTCGCCTGTTTCCCCGCATTCGTTGTATGATCGACAAGAAGGCTCTCGAACATCACAACACAGAGACGTAGCGTCGTCTCAAAACCGGCCTCGATTTTCACGCCACGAGAGCATAAGGCATTATGGCTCAGTAGGTTGCATAGGCAATCATTGAGCGGAAGCTGTTGCCTCCCAACCGGAACTCCTACCCGGAACCAAGAACTTGACAAACCGTCAATCCTTGTTTACGCTCCTTTTACACCACCATGGGCGACGTCAAACCGTTCCCCGCACCCGCATCCCGGCGCCCCCGACGCCTGATAGATCGAGTGCGATCCGAGCTCCGCGTCCGCCACTACTCCATCCGTACCGAGGAGGCCTACACCTCGTGGGTCCGCCGCTATATCCAGTTCCACTGCCGCCACCCGCGCGACCTCGACGGCGACGACCTCAACCGGTTTCTCACCCACCTCGCAGTAGAGGGACGGGTCGCGGTCTCCACTCAGCGCCAGGCGCTGTCCGCGATTCTCTTTCTCTACCGTCACGTGCTCAAGACCGACTTCGAATGGCTCGACGACGTGGTCCGCGCCCGTCAGCCGCGCCGCCTGCCGAACGTTCTCAGCCGCGACGAGGTGGCGGCGGTGCTATCCCGCCTCGAAGGCATCCCGCAACTCGTGGTGCTGCTGCTCTACGGCACCGGAATGCGGATCCTCGAGTGCCTGCGCCTCCGCGTCCAGGACATCGACTTCGATCTCGGGCACATCACGATCCGCAGACCCAAGGGCGGCCGCGACCGGGTGACCATGCTGCCGGAGTCAACCCGCAACCGTCTCCACGACCACCTCATCGAGGTCCGCGCCCTCCACGAACGCGATCTCGCGGAGGGCTTTGGCAGCGTCTACCTGCCGGACTCCCTCGCGCGCAAGTACCCGCACGCCGACCGCGACTGGAAGTGGCAGTACGTCTTCCCGGCCGGCTCCCGCGGCATCGACCCACGCTCGGGCATCGAGCGGCGGCACCATCTGCACGAAACGGTCATCCGCAAGGCCGTCTACGCTGCCGCCAGCTCTGCCGGCATTCCCAAGAAAATCAGCTGCCACACCTTCCGCCACAGCTTTGCCACCCACCTGCTGATGACCGGCCACGACATCAGGACAATCCAGGAACTGCTCGGCCACAAGGATGTGAAGACGACGATGATCTACACCCACATCCTCGGCACGTCAGCGGGCCGCGGCGTCACCAGCCCGGCGGATACGCTCAAGGCCCAACCGTGAGCACGCTAACACCCGTCGTGTTAGCGTGCGATTCAAGCACGATAACAACCCTGCCAACCCGCCCGCTTTGAGTTGTATTATCCTGGAATCAGGAGACATGCGACGAGAGATCATCACTCGACCAGGATCCTGTTAGGACGCTCACCGGAGCACGTTTCCATCCGATTCTTTAGTATCGCTAACAGTAGTTGGCGCGGCGCTGCGCGCCGCGCCAACGCGCCGGGAGTTGACGAACGCCTGTGTCCGGCGCACAGCGCCGGCCAACAGGTCGTTCGAAGGGAATCCTCGCTACGCTCGGACTCCGCTTCGCTCCGCCCTCGGCATGAAAGATGCCCGCTTCGCGGCATCTTTCACTGCCAGGGTTCCCCTCAACTCCCGGCGCGTTAGGCATCGCAATGATCGCGAGGTTCAGATGAAATCGGACGATCGCCATCTTGAGCGATCCTCGATTCTTTGCTACCATGCCAACTGGGAGTTCAGAGATCCATAGAGGCGTTTTGCGATCGCTCCAACTGGTAGACTCTACTCTTCTGAGCATCCCTGGACGCTGTACCGACCTCGGTCTCGACGGATTCGTTGATCTCGTGACCGGTGGCCGGATTCGTTGGTAGCTAGAGTGCAAACGCCCTCGCGATGACGTCTGGACTTTTCTCACCCCGGGGAAAACGAGCTCATACGTGACCGTCTTCAGAGGATGCTGGGCCCACTGCGCAGACGATCAGCCCGATCTCGTTGGCTGGAGTAACTGGCACGTTCAAGCCAGAGTCGAAGACAGTCGGAGTTCTGTCTCGTTCGGGGCCAGGATCGCATTGATGACCAGTCAGCTCGAGACGACTATCCAGCATCCTCGTGTCTGCTACTGAAGCTATTGGCCTAGAGGGCTTGAACATCTTGAGAGAGCAGAGTTTCAACGACGTCTTGATTCTGCTTCCCTGTGATCGTGACGTGTGCAACGCTGAGAACGTGCGAATTCGAACCTGATTCGATCGACCTCAAGAACGGGCTCCTGGATTCCTGCAAGTTTGAAGAGGTCCCCTATATTCGGTTCCGTAACAGCCTGCGTTCCAGCAGTCAGTGGGCCTTCGCGCCAACGAACTAGGCGAGTTGGCTCGTGATAGGGAACGTAGCGTGTTCGTTGTCAACGCCTCTCATCGCCTGACGTCTTTGGAAGAATTCGCGCAGATTACGCAATTCGCCGAACCGACCTTGGCTGTACACCCGTCAATTGACTCGAACAAGAAAAATCAGATAACGATAATCGATAGCCGGTATGGAGTCTTGATTCGGAGGGTAGTCAAACCGATCGACGCACAAATCCCAAGTTGGGAGTACAATTGTATGATGCCCTAACACCTCGTTCCAGCGGACCCTCACCCGCGGCGGGTTCGGGCCGCTGAACTCGGACCGTTAGGTGGCAGGTCGATGGCTTGGCGTTTATGAATGACTCAGACTGGATGTCTTGCATCTCGTTTTCCTGGGCTATAGTGGCGTGCTGCCTTGCGTGCTCAGTTCCTTCCGCAACTCGAAAAGTCTCACGGTTCGTTCATCCGATTGCTATGCGGCTGCCCGCACGGATTCAGAATCGATGTCTATCAATGCTTTCGCAGCGGTGTTACGTTTTTGAGCGTTGGCATTCTCAGCATCGGCGGATACTTAGCGCTCGCCTATGCGGTTCGAAACCTTGCGTGGCCCAACATGGCTCGTCCTCTCCCGGTTGCAATCGGCCTCATCTTCATCCTCATTGGCGGCATCGTGTCTTTGGCGCGATCGGCCTGTTCTTCACGGCTGCCCTACGTGTTCACGGCCGGATGCCACGACATAATCAGGACGGTCAACGATGGCAAGATGCACCTAACACCTCATTCCAGCGGACCCTCACCCGCGGCGGGTTCGGTCCGCTGAACTCGGACCGTTAGGCAACATGTCGCCATCTGGGATAAGATGAGCGTATGACCACCGACTTTGATGTTGTCGTTGAGCGGGATGCGGAGGGCTACTACGTGGCCTCGGTTCCCTCTCTCCACGGTTGTCACACGCAGGCTCGGTCCCTCGACGAGCTTATGGAACGTGTGCGCGAAGTGATCGCTCTTTGCCTCGAGGAGCAGGGCCTGCCCGCGGAGCCACTCGAATTCATCGGCGTACAGAGAGTCCGCATCGCGTCATGACCCCTCGGCTTCGAGTCAAAGGTAAGGACCTCCTTTCAGCGCTCGGACGTGCCGGCTTCGAGGTCACACGGAGCAGAGGCAGTCACCACTTTCTTCGGCATCCCGATGGACGCGCGACAACAGTTCCTGTGCACGGCGGTGAAACCATCGGCCCCGGTCTGTTGTCCAAGATCCTCCGCGATACAAAGCTCTCACGTGACGATCTCGAGACGTTTCTCAAAGGTTGATGGGCCTAACACCTCGTTCCAGCGGACCCTCACCCGCGGCGGGTTGCTGACGGCCTTCGGCCGTCGCTTCGCACCACCACCAGCGAGCGGCCGATGGGCTGCCCTCCACCCGCCCTACCTATCCAGCCCTCGGCCGCGAGTCGCTGCTGGCGGCGGGTGCGGGCCGCTGAACTCGGACCGTTAGGCAATCGAAGGAGACAACAAATGGGCGTATCGCTCACCTATCAACCGCTCGAACCACCTTCCGTTGATTCTGCAAACCAAATATTCGAGGAAGCCCAGGAGATCGTTGAAGGGCGGGAGTGGTGGTGCGAGCCCCTGTATTTTCTTTCACGCGAACGCCTCGATGGGTCTACCAAGATTTTTTTGCCCGGGTATTCCACTGATGATGGCGGATATATGGAGGTCGATGCCGTAGAAGACAGTTTGATGGCTGCCTACGACACGCAGTTCATCCTCGACACATTGACGCAGTGGTCCAAGCGATTTCAGATCAACTGGGCGATTGGTATCGATGGTGATGAGATAGGAATGGTCTCGGCCAACGGTCCCGACGCTATGCTCCTGGGAATAGTCGCTACAGTCGCGACGCACGGTGTTACCGACGAAATGCCAGAATTCGATGAGCATGAGATCAAGCGCATCCGGGAAAAGTATGCGTCAAGACTGTGACATTGATTGGCCTAACAACTCGTTCCAGCGGGCCCTCACCCGCGGCGGGTTACTGGCGCCCTGCGGGCGCCGTGACTCCCCGCCATCAGCGAGTGGCCGTAGGGCCTCCCGACCGTCCTCTCCGGCCAGGCATACGCCTGGCCTGCGACCCCCACGGCCACGGCCACGAGTCGCTGCTGCCGGTGAGTTCGGGCCGCTGAACTCGGACCGTTAGGCAGGATCGAAAAAGACTATGATGTGAAAAGCGACAGCGTGGAGGAAATCACACCAGAATCATGATCATCAGTTTCAACGAGCACTTCAAACTCCCTGTAGCAGAGGTCTACTCCTATTTTGAATCCCCTGCAGATTGGACTCGCTTGTATGGCTTGGCCGGGGATTCGAAGGACCTAGGCGGGGGCTGGTTTGCGATCGCGTTGAAGCGCTTTCCGTTTCCGCTCGTGGCAAGGAACACAGAACAGGAAACGAACGAAGTTGTCCGGTGGGTCTTTCGGGGTTTCTGGCGCGGCCGGGGAGAAGTACGGTTTGAAGAGACCTCGGATGGAGTCACCGTCGAGGGTTTCGAAGAGATCGCGGTCCGCCCTCTTTTCTTTCTGTCACCGATCTTCGAACGACTTTTTCTCGAAAGGAGCTTTCGAGCTATCTGGGGAATTGGATGGCATCGGCTAAGAAAGCGTGAATCTCAGCTGGAAAACCCACGGAACTAAGGAACACCAAATGCCTAACAACTCATTCCAGCGGACCCGGGTCCGCGGCGGCCGCGGCCCCGGTCCGCTGAATTCGAACCGTTAGGTCACTCCAGGAAATCGTGAAATACCTTCTCCTCCCAGGTCTCGACGGAACAGGGAAGCTGTTCGAGCCCTTTACCGCTCGCGCCCCGTCGGGTGCTTCGTGCAATGTTGTGAGCTATCCCGTCGACCAGGATCTGGCGTACCACGCGTGTGCCGAGTACGTTATGGCCAACTTCATTCCCGAAGAGCCGTTCGTCATCGTCGCTGAGTCGTTTTCCGGTCCCGTGGCAGTGTTGGTTGCATCTGCTCGACCTTCTGCCCTGGCCGGTGTAGTGCTCTGTAACACCTTTGTTTTTCGCGCGGCTTGGCGGGCCTTCAGCTATCTTCCATGGGCCTTTTTGTTTCGTCTTCCCCTAACGCAGTTCAGCGTGGGCCTACATCTCACCGGCTTCAAGCACGCTTCGCGCCTTGTGGATTCAATCCGCACTGCAAATGCGCCCGTGTCGCCCGGTGTTCGCGCTTCCCGTCTTCGCTCCGCGCTGAATGTTGATGTTCGCGACCAACTGGCCGGATTGGACGTCCCGGTCGCATACCTTCGTGGGATTCACGACCGGTTGGTATTATCGGGTTGTGTTCGCCAGGTTGTCTCGGTCAGGCCGGTCACAACGGTGGTTCGAGTCCCGGGACCTCATCTGCTGCTGCAGGTCGAGCCTCAACGTTCGTGGCAGGAGATATCTTCGTTTGTGTCGTTACACTGTTCGACCTAACACCTCGTTCCAGCGGACCCTCACCCGCGGCGGCCTCGGTCCGCTGAACTCGGACCGTTAGGTTGGCGTAGGATGTCGCTGTGCCAATTCGCTTCGACTGGGATTTGAAGAAGGCCGACGCCAATCGCGGTAAGCACGGTGTCTCATTCGAAGAGGCGGCTACCGCATTTGGCGATCCTCTGTCGCTGACGGTTCCGGATCCAGATCACAGTGTGGGCGAGATTCGTCATCTACTTCTTGGTCAGACGTTTCGTGGTAGGCTGATTGTGGTATCCCATGCCGAGCGCAGTGACTCAATACGAATCATCAGTGCTCGACTGGCGACGAACCAGGAAAGAAGAAACTATGAAGGATCGTAAACCGGACAGGGTTGCCGACATTCGGGCCGAGTACGACTTCTCGCGGGGAGTTCGGGGAAAGTACACGCAGCGTTTCCGGGAAGGCAGCAACGTCGTAGTCCTTGATCCTGACGTCGCTGCACGATTCCCCGATTCGACGGCGGTGAACGACGCTCTTCGACACATTCCCGATTCCGAGTCTGATGAATCTCGCGACTGATTCCAGTTCCTGGCCTCCGCTCGATACACCTAACACCTCATTCCAGCGGACACCACCCGCCGCGGGTGGCGTCCGCTGAATTCGGGCCGTTAGGCTAAGGTAATCCCAACATGGCAGCTACGCCCACTCAATCATGGAAACCCGGAAAGAACGTGATTCGATGGGTCTGGGCTTCAACCATCTCGCTCGCAGCCGGCGCTTGGATTGGCGGGATCTTTGTTTTCATTCAACAGACCATTGCCATTACCGCCCTGGTGGTATCTCTTCCCGTCTTTTTCTTCTCCCTCTTGCGCCTTTGGTTGGAGATCGGTCGAGACGATGGAATCCCACCCGCCGTCCGAAGCCAACTTAGGCGAAACACAGTGGTGTTTGGCCCAGTAGCCGTTTTGCAGCTTCTAGTGTTCGTTTACTTTCCAGGTAGCAGTTTCAGCGGTCTGCAGAAGGAACCAGAATGAAACGGCCTAACACCTCGTTCCAGCGGACCCTCACCCGCGGCGGGTTGCTGACGGCCTTCGGCCGTCGCTTCGCACCACCACCAGCGAGCGGCCGATGGGCTGCCCTCCACCCGCCCTACCTATCCAGCCCTCGGCATGAAAGATGGCCGCTTCGCGGCATCTTTCACTGCCAGGGTTCCCCTCAACTCCCGGCGCGTTAGGGCACAAATGAGACATAACGCTTGACGTTATTAACGCGGCGCATTATTATAATACTGTGATTCGGAGCTTCAAAGACCCAGAGGCCGAACGGATCTTCAAGCGTGAACGCTCGAGAAAGCTCCCGCAGAACATCCACCGCTCGGCTTTGAAGAAGCTTGTCGTGCTTGACGCCGCCGATGCTTTGGCCGATCTGAGGGTTCCGCCTGGGAATCGCCTTGAAAAGCTGTCCGGGGATCGAAAGGGTCAACACAGCATCCGGATCAACGATCAGTGGAGGATCTGCTTCCGCTGGAAAAACGGTGATGCCCTAGATGTGGAAATCGCCGACTATCACTAAGGACGGAATGATGGCGAAGAAAATGATGGACCCAATTCACCCTGGCGAGATCCTGATGGAGGAGTTCCTTGAGCCTCTGGGTGTCAGTCAGTATCGGCTGGCCAAGGACATCAGTGTGCCTCCACGTCGCATCAACGAGATCGTCCATGGCAAGCGCTCGATTACAGCGGACACGGCGCTTCGGCTTGCACGTTTCTTTGGAACGACGGAGCGGTTCTGGCTCAATCTCCAGGTTCGTTATGACCTCGAAGTCGAAAAGGACCGTCTTGAAGACGTGCTCGATCGCGATGTCACAGTATTCCAGGCCGTTGGGTAAAGCTATGAGCCCTAACACCTCATTCCAGCGGACCCGAGTCCGCGGCGGCCGCCGCCTCGGTCCGCCGAATTCGAACCGTTGGCGCGGCGCGGCGCGGCGCGTTAGCTTGCTGAAAATGCTCCGTGGCCTTGACACGGTGTACAAATGTACATACATTTGTTATCGTTACTGTTGAGTGGGATCCTGCGAAGGCGCGGTCGAACCGAAAGAAACACGGAGTCGACTTCGCCGACGCAGCAGTTGCCCTCGAAGATGAGTTTGCGCTCACGATCGAGGACATGTCGTCCCGTGGAGAACAACGGTTTGTGACATTGTGTCGCGACCCACTTGAACGAGTCATCGTGGTGATCTTCACAATGCGTGGAGACACGGTTCGGATCATCTCGACCCGAAAGGCGACGGGTCGCGAACGAAAGGCCCACGAAGAATGACCATGAAAAAGGAATATGACTTCAAGAGAGGCAAGCGCGGAGCCGTCGTTTCTGTTCCGAAGGGCAAAACCCGCATCACGATCCGACTTGACGACGATGTGATTGCTTGGTTCAAGAAGGAAGTCTCAGATGCTGGCGGCGGTAATTATCAGAGCCTCATCAATCTCGCGCTTCGCGAACACATTTCTCAACGGGCGGAGTCCCTGGAGGACACCCTCCGGAAGGTGATTCGTGAGGAACTCCAGCATGCCAGCTAACACCTCGTTCCAGCGGACCCAAACAGCGCGGCTGTTCGGTCCGCTGAACTCGGACCGTTAGGTCTCGGAAGAAGCGCACCGTGCAGATCCTAGCGCCGCTCAACAGCCAGTCCATGGACCGACTGTGGCCCCACCCGCACAGGACCGCGCGATTCAGGAGAACCCATGTTTGACCACGTCAAATTCGGCGTCAGCGACTATGCGGCGAGCAGGTCCTTCTTCGTCAGGGCCCTGGAGCCACTCGGAGTCACTGATGTGAGAGAGTGGCCGCCGAACGGTGTCGAGCTAAGCCAACCGAAGGGCACGGTTTCACTGTGCTTGTATGAAACAAAGGAGAAGCCGGCGCATCTTCACTTGGCATTCGTGGCTGAGAGCCGTCAGCAGGTACAGGCCTTCTATCGCGCGGCTCTGGAAGCAGGCGGCAAGGACAATGGTCCTCCTGGTCTGCGTCCGCACTATCACGCTAGCTACTACGCGGCCTTCGTCATCGGCCCCGATGGGCACAACATCGAAGCGGTATGCCATGAGCCCGAGGCCTAGGTTCAAGTTTGAAGTGCGACAATCGCCTAACACCTCGTTCCAGCGGACCCTCACCCGCGACGGGTTGCTGAAGGCCTGCGGCCGTCGCTTCGCACCACCACCAGCGAGCGTCCGATGGGCTGGCCTCCACCCGTCCTTGAATCCAGCCCTCGGCCGCGAGTCGCTGCCGGCGGCAGGTGCGGGCCGCTGAACTCGGAGCGTTTGGCGGCACGATAAAAGGGCCCTTTGCATGGACTCCGACTACACGATTCGTAATGCCGAGGTCTCCGACCTCGATCCTCTGGTTGCTTTCACACTGCAGGAGGCGAAAGAGACTGAAGGTGACGACCCGGATCGGGATGCGGTGGTGCTCGGTGTCCAGGCCGGTCTTGAAGGCTCAGCCCCCTCGACCTACTGGGTGGCTGAGTCGAGCGATGGATAGGTCGTTGCTTCGGGCGCCGCCCTCTATTACTCTCTGAGCTGATTCCGAGGAATGAGCAAGAGAGTTGCTGAACATCTTTGTCGATGCCGACGCCTGCCCGGTCAAACAGGAGGTGTACCGCGTTGCATGCCGGTATAGCCTCGAGGTCACACTCGTGGCCAACTCCTGGATGCGGGTACCGGATGAAGCATGGCTTCGGCTCGAAGTGGTCGAGGAGGGTTTCGACGCGGCCGATGATTGGATCGTCGAGCACGTGCATCCAAACGACATCGTGATCACTGCCGACATTCCGCTGGCCAGCCGCTGTCTGAAGAAAGGCGCGCGGGTGATCGGCTCGACCGGAAAGCCGTTCACAGATGACAACATCGGTTCGGCGGTCGCGACCCGGGACCTGCTGTCAGAGCTGCGCGGCGCGGGCGAGATCACGGGCGGGCCCCCGCCGCTCAAGAAAACCGACCGTTCGCGTTTTCTGCAGCGGCTCGACGAGGTGATTCAATCAATACGTCGCCAGCAATCATCCGCTGCCACCTGACGGCTTGATACAGTGTGGGCGATCCAGCGCTGGTCCAAAACGGGAGGGTCACGCGTCATGAGACTGGTTGAATTGGTGCAGGCCGCTGCCGCCGTTCTGGGTGTCCTGGCGTCGACGTTCATGGTGCTCGAAAAACGGCTTGTGCGGCGATTCCGTCGCGCCGGGGCAAGCTCGCCGGAAACCGCAATCGATCTGCCGCCGCTCAGCTTTCTCTCGCGTTGGCGGCTGTCCCGGCTCGAATCGACGAATGCGGTGGTGTCGGTTGATCATCAGCGCCGGTACCTCGACGAAGAGGCGTATGAACCTCTTCGAAAGCAACGCGCCGTGCGCGGAGTCACCCTGGTCGTCCTCGTCCTGGCGATAGTCGTCCTGGCCCACCGGGCTCTGCGCTGATCCGATGCGCTCCAGATATCTGTGCGTCGTGTCCGATGCGTCGACCTATCACACAGAACGCAGCGCACGATGAACTCGGTGGTTGAGCTCCGGCGCGAGCTGCACCGGCACCCGGAGCTGTCCGGGTCCGAATCCGGGACCGCCGACAGGATCGGCCGGTTCTTCGAAACGCTTCAACCCGACAAGGTCATCCGCGGGCTGGGAGGGCACGGCGCGGCGTTTGTCTTTTCGGGCGCCGCTCCGGGACCGACGGTGCTTCTGCGCTGCGAGCTCGACGCACTGCCGATTCGGGAACTGAGCCGGGCCGCGCATCGTTCCACCGTCGACGGCAGATCGCACGCCTGCGGTCACGACGGCCACATGGCGATCCTCGCCGCCGTCGGCGAGGGCCTCTCCGCGCTGCGGCCGCCACGGGGCCGGGTGGTGCTGCTCTACCAACCCGCCGAAGAAATCGGCAGCGGCGCGGAGGCCGTCATCGGGGATGGACGGTTTTCGGAGATCAGCCCCGATCTCGTCTTTGCCCTCCACAACCTGCCCGGGTTTCCGCTCGGACAGGTCATCGTCCGGACCGGCACCTTCTGTTGCGCGTCGCGCGGGATGGTCGTCTCGCTCGAAGGGACCCCAGCCCACGCCGCGCAGCCCGAGACCGGCACCAGCCCGGCGCGGGCGATGCGCCGGATCATGAAGCTGATCGACGATCTGCCCACCCGGCTGAGGCTTGGCGACGAGGTCGCGTTTGCCACCATCGTCGGCGCGCGGCTCGGCGCCGAAGACGCGTTCGGTACGGCGCCGGGCGATGCACGGGTGATGGCGACCATCCGCAGCGAGACCGACGCCACCCTCAATCGGATGGTCGAGCACCTGGAATCCTCGGTCCGGCGGATCGCGTCTCGCCACGGACTGCACCATGACGTCGCCTATTGCGACAGTTTTGCTGCCACGGTCAACACGCCGGATGCGGTGGCTGTAGTTCGACGCGCCGCCGGCGACCGGTCCGTCAAGGTTGTGGATGGTCCGTTTCGGTGGTCTGAGGACTTCGGCCGCTTCACCGCGCTCGCGGAGGGGGCGCTGTTCGGGATCGGCGCCGGGGAGGTGACGCCCGAGGTGCACAACCCGGCCTACGACTTTCCGGACGAGCTCATCCCGCTGGGCGCTGCGATGTTCGCGGGCATCATCCGAGAGTGCCTGGGCGAATCGACATGAAGCTGAACCTAGCGCTCGAGTGGCTGGGGTGAAGTCGGCCGTAACACCCGCTACCTCGGATCAAGGGCCGAGTTTCAACAATTCGCTCATAGAACCGTATGATGATCGGGAACGGAAAGGGTAGCGATTTCCTGTAATCTGGGCGTGGAGTCGAAATTCCCGTTCGGGAGGTCTGATGTTCTGTCCGAAATGCTCCGCTGAGATGAGCGAAGAGCAACACGGCGGGGTGCGTCTGGACCTCTGCGGCGTGTGTTTTGGAGTTTGGTTTGACGGTGGTGAGCTCGAGGCCTATCAGTCGGGGGCTGGTTCGTCGGACCTGAACAGGGTCCCGGGGCCGAAATCCGAGTACCAGCCGACCGGCGAATCCGCCCATGTCAAGTGCCCGCGCTGCGAGGGCGATATCCTGCGTATCGGCAAGATTGCGAGGCACGGGGTCATGCGCTGCACCTCGTGTCGCGGCCTCTTCCTCCCCAACGCCAACTCCCGCTTCAAGACTACCGAAGACGGGATCCTCGACTCCGCCGTCGGCGCCCTCGAGGAGATTGTCGCCGCGCTGTTCTGATCAGGCGCCTAGCACATCGACAAGGAGCGCACGAACAGCCTCGCAGTCGATCTGGTCGAGGCGTTTGAAGCGCAGGCAGCACTTGCCGCGGCTGGCAGCCGGAAATGCATTCCCGTGCCCAGCCAGGACTGACGGCTTGACGTAGAGCGCCACGTGATGCTTTTGCGCGCCGAGGTTGGCGAGGCCGGGGTACCCGAGCATCCCATATTCGATGATCTCGTCGATTCCCGGCGCGACGCTGAAAATCGTGTCGCGAATCCGCTCGAGCATCTCTCGCTGCTCGCCGGTGACGTCGTTGCGGTAGGCTTCAGGAGAGCTGTCGTTTCGACGCATTTGGTCCAACTCCCTTTGGAGAGCATTCCTCCCCTACAACCGACGACGTGGCGATCGTATTCGCGGGTCGCAATTCTGTGGTTGAATAGGGGCGACGAATTTTGGGAGTGGATGATGGAACCTGCTGTTCTCGACGAGATCCAGCGCATTTTCCGCGCCGCCCGCTTCATCTCCGACGTCGGCATCAAGCTCGACTCGGTCGGCGACGGCGAGTGCGTGACGAGCCTCGACCTCGAAGACCGGCACCTCCAGCAGGACGGAATCGTCCACGCCGGTGTCCACGCGACCATCGCCGACCACACCGCGGGGGTCGCCGCGGCGACCCTGCTTCGCGAGCGCCAGATGGTGCTGTCGATCGAGTTCAAGCTCAACCTTCTCCGCGCGGCCAGGGGCGAAAGGTTGGTCTGCACGGCCAGGGTCCTCAAGCCGGGACGACGATTCTCGGTGGTCGAGGCTGAGGTTGTCTGCTCGTCCTCGGGTGAGGAACGTTTGGTGTCCAAGATGACCGCGACGATGGCCTATGTCGAGGCCTGAATTGCGGTTTTCTTCGGATCGGCCTCGTCGCAAGGTGTGCTGGATCGCCAGCATCGCCGAGGCGGTACGGCGGGTGCGCCCGTTCGGCGTCGACGTGTGCTCCGGTCTGAGGACGGATGGGCGTCTCGACGAGGGAAAGCTGGTTCGTTTTGTCGCCAAGCTCGAGGAGGCCGGATGAAGAACCGGGTAGCGTCCGCAGTGGAGGGCGAAGCGGTGGACACGGAAATCGACCCTCGGCCGGGATTCCGGTGGCCGGTGGGCGCCTGCGCGGTGATCGCTGCCCCCCACAACGATGTCTGGAACCTCATCTCGAGCCCCGGACTGGTTCCTCTCTACCACCCCTATTGCGAGACAAACCCGGTCTACGAATGGCCCGGCCCCGGCTCGCACGACGAGATCCACTACTTCAACGGGCTGGTGCTGGAGCGGCGTTTCACCGACTGGATCGAGGACGCCGGTTACGATTTGGAGATCGGCAGGCCCGGGGGGCGCACGTCGACCGTTTCGTGGCGCATTGCGGAACGCGACGGAAGCCGGACCACCCTCAGGATCACGGTCTATCCGCACGGGCTCCAGAACCAGCCGGTGGTCATCCGCTGGCTGCCCCATTTTGCCCGGCTTCGTCCCCAGCTCAGACGCTACCTGATCTCGGTACTCAAGGGCCTCGACTGGTTCATAACCCGCGGCAAACCGGTGCAACGGAACCAGTTCGGCGCACACCCTTGGTTCTCACCGTCCGTCCGGGAGGGTTCATGAACGTGTTGTTGTCGGTCGCCGGGCTGCTATCGGTGCTGATCGGAATCGTCCACTCGGTGCTTGGTGAGAAGTTGATTCTCGTTCCCCTCTTCGAGCGCGGCGGAGTTCCGAAGCTGCTGGGGAGCTCGGACTTCGCTCGCCGAACCCTGCGTTTTGCCTGGCATTTGACGACCGTCCTCCTGGCCGGCATTGGCACTGTCGTTATCGCATTGTCGCTCGCCCCACTCGAGCCGCGGACAGTCTGGGTCCTGCACGGGTTCGCGGTCACCTTCGGGGCGTGCTCGCTGATCTCCCTCGTCGGCGCCCGGGCCAAACACTTCTCGTGGTGGGTTTTCCTCATCATCGCGGTGCTGCTTTGGATCGGCGCTCGCTTGCCGTAGTCCTGCTACGATGGCCCCCATGTTTTTGACCATTCTGAAGATCGTAGCCGGGCTCGCGGCGATCGGCGTGATCGCGTTGGTGCTGATCGCCGTCATCTCGGGGCTGGCGGGTTCGGCCCAGGCACTCCGAAAACGAGAGGGCGACGATGACCACCCAGGCATCGGTTGACGGGTTCCTGGAACAAACGACCCTGGCCCTGGCGGGGCTCTCCCGAAGCGGGAAGAAGTTCGGCAACGCGGTGCTCGAGGACCTCACCGGCAAGGGCTACGAGATCTTAGCCGTGCACCCGGACGCCGCCGAGATCGGCGGAGTGCGGTGCTACCCGTCGCTTGCGGAGCTGCCGAAAAAGGTCGGCGGGCTCGTGTTGGTTGTGCCACCAGCCCAGACCGAGGCTCTCGTCCGGGAAGCCCACACGGCGGGAATCGGTAGGGTGTGGATGCAGCAGGGCGCCGAATCCACCAGAGCCATCCGATACTGCGAGGAGTACGGGATCGATGTCGTGTACGGCGAGTGCATCATGATGCACGCCAGACCCTCCGGCATCCACAGATTCCACCGTTGGTTGTGGGGGCTGCTGGGCCGATTGCCCTCAGATGACCGGTAATCAAAGGAGGCGGCGATGGCTGAAAAGACGCTCAACGGATCGTGTCTGTGCGGAGGCGTGGCCTATGAAATGAGTCCGCCGTTCGTCTTTTTCCACCACTGCCACTGCGGCCGCTGTCGCAAGAGCTCGGGCTCGGCCTACCGCGCGAACATTCTGGTCAAGGCCGACCAATTCCGCTGGACGCGGGGCGAAGAGCTGGTCAAACGCTGGGAGCTGCCAGACGCGCAGTACTACTGCACCGGTTGGTGCGCGGTCTGCGGTTCGTCGATGCCGTGGATGTCGCGCAATCGGAAAGGCTATCTCGTGCCGGTGGGCACCCTAGACGACGACCCCGGCGGCCGCCCGGACAAGAACATCTTCTGGGCGTCGCGCGCCTCTTGGTTCACCAACCCCGCCGAGCTGCCAAATATCGACGAGGGCCGTTGACGGAAATTCGCACCGATCCGGGCGCACGAACAAAGATGGAGGCGCCCATAAACCGCGATCTCGAGCACCTCAAGCCGGCTGCCGATCGAGCACCTTCCGAATCACGGCCAGCAGGGACTTTCGATCTACCGGTTTGCCGAGGACGCCGTCCGGGCCCCGCACCCCCTCGTGGGCACCGAGATACGACTGGCAGTCGTCCTCGAGGAGCCGGTCGTTGCCGGTTACCACGATCAGAGGCAGGTCGCCCCACCGTGGGTTCTGGCGCAGCGAGACCAGGAGCTCGAGGCCGGATTTGCCGGGCAGCAGGGCGTCGATGAGCACCACCTGAGGTCGAAACTCCTCGATCACCTCGCGCGCGGTCGAGCAGCGGTTCGCGGTCGCCACCTCGAAGCCCTCGTCCTCGAGAAAAAACGACAGATAGTCGACGATGTCGGGATCGTCATCGACGATCAGGACCCGGGCTTCGGGTCCTTCCATCACGCCCTGTCCTCGGGCGCGATGCTCGGGTTTGCAACCAGCGGCAGCCGGATTTCAAAGCGGGTGCCCCGACCCGGCTCGGAGTCGACAATGATGTCGCCGCCGTGCTTGTCGACGATCTTGTTGGAGATGAAGAGCCCGAGCCCGGTCCCCTGAATCCCCTTGGACGAGAAGAAGAGCGAAAAGATCTTCTCGCGGGTCTCCTGGTCCATCCCGAGCCCGTTGTCCTCGACCGCGATCAGCATCCAGGGTTCCGCCCGCCGAATGGTGAGCGAAATCGCGTGGTCGCTCTTTCCCTTGTCCATGCGGCAGGCGTCGAGCGAGTTCTCCAACAGGTTGAGGAGCATGGCCCGGATGGCCTGCGGATCGCCGGGAAGGATCCCGGTGTCGCCCGCGATCTCGACCTCGAACACCGTGTCGGCATCGCTCGCCTTTTTTTCGAGGCCTTCGCGGAAGTCGGCGACAATCGCGGCAAGATCCACGTCCTCGACCGCCAGCTCGCGGTCCTTGGCGTAGTAGAGGATGTCGAGCACCATGGAGCGGATCCGCTCCACGTTGCGCTGGACCATCTCCCAGCCTTTTTCGACCCGTTCCGGCTTTTCCTTGGCAAAGCCCGAGTTGACCATGTAGATGCCGCCGTCGAGACCGGTGAGGAGACCCTTGATACCGTGCGAGATGGAGCCGACCAACAGCCCGATCGAGGCGAGCTGCGACTGCAGCTCGCGGATCTGGGTGATATCGATGCACATCTCGATCACGGCCTCGACCTCGCCGTCAGCATTGCGCAGCGGCGCAGTCGTACAGAGCGCGCTCAGTTTATCGCCGGTCTTGGTGAAGAGCACCTCCTCGTGCTCCCTCGCCCTTCCGTCATCGAAGGTCTGCTGCATCGGGCACACCAGGCACTGCTCATCGCGGTGCTTGTACATTTCGAAGCAGTTCTTTCCCACCGGATCGCCAAAGGTCTCGCGGAATTTGCGGTTGGCGTGCTGGATGACCCGATCGGGGCCCTGGACAGTGATGAAGCAGGGCACCTCCTCGAATAGCTGTGCGAGGCGCTCCTGCGAACGCTGAAGCAGGCCCTGCAGGCGTTTGACCTCGCCGATGTCGGTGTGCATCTCCATCACCGCCACCACCTCGCCCGCGTCATCCGTAATCGCCGTGGTGTGGACCACGACCGGCACTTCGCGACCATCGCGTGTGATCAGCAGCTGCTCCGAGGGGTGGTTCCGGCCGTCCGCGAATGTCGCCTCCACCGGGCAGTTCGGACAGATCTCGTCCCTCCCCTTGTACACCCGATAGCAGTATTGGCCCATGCGCTCACCGAAGTCCTCACGGAAGCGGCGGTTACCGTCGATGATGCGAAAGTCTCGGTCGTGCACCGACAGGTAACAGGGCATCTCCTCCCAGTACCTGTGGTAACTGGAGTCGAACTCGGTTTTCGGCCTGGGGACGGTCAAAGGTACTTTCTGCACTGAGAGTCTCCCTGTCTCTGCCGAGTCGGCCAAGAACGGCTGGTCCCGGTCAGTTCGCCTTTTCCTCCCGGTGCTCGATGATGTGGTGGGCATAGGCCACGAGCTTGTCCTCGTCCACCGGCTTGCCGAGATAGCCCTCCGGCGGCGCCACTTGCCGGTCGTAGATCACCTGCCGGAACTCGGGGTGGCCGGTGACCACACAAACCGGGATCTCCCCGGTCTCCGGGTCCTTTCGCAGCTCGACAAAGGCCGCGACGCCGTCCTTGCCCGGCATCGACAAATCGAGGCTGATGAGATCGGGCCGGTGCTCGCGCGCCATGGCGATCGCCTCGTCGCCATCCGTCGCCGAGACCACCTCGGCGCCCGCGTCCTCGAAGACCATCGTCAGAAACGTTCGCACATCCTCCTCGTCGTCAACCACCAGGATCTTGCGGCCCGCGAGCGGCTCCTTGGCCGCCACCTTGGTGACAACGAGGTCGCCCGGTTGCGGCTCTTCGACCAGCTTCGCCACCTCGTCGAGGACCAGCGCATTCGCCACCAGATTCACCAACTGCTTGACCTCACAGTCGAGCTTGTAGTGCTTGATGAGGTCGTTGAGACCGTCGACACAGTTGTGACAGCTCGTCACGACCACCTTGGCGCCGGTCGCGCGGATCTGGTCGGCCTTGACCTTGGCCGACTCGAGGCGCCGTGGGGTGTACTCCGACATCGACATCGCACCGCCGCCGCCGGTACAACAATAGTTCTCGGCCCGGTTCGGGTACATCTCCTGGAAGTCCATCGACACGAGCCGCAGAAGCTCGCGCGGCTCCTCGTAGAACCCTCCGCTGCGGGCGTTGTTGCACGAGTCGTGGAAGGTCATCTTCTGCGGGTTCTTGGTCGGATCGACCTTGATCCTGCCCTCCTTGATGTAGTTGAGCATGGTCATGACCGAGCTCTCCATCGGCACCGGCTCGCTCTCGCCCGCCCAGTTGACGCCCTCGAAACGGGTCGAGCGGAAGCCGTGGCCGCACTCGGAGATCACGATTTTTTCTACACCGAGCTCTCGCGCCTTCTCGTACTCCCGTTTCGCGCAGGCTCCACCGAGGCCGTCGTCGCCCGAAAACAGACCGAAGTTGGTGTTGTCCCAACCTTCCTCGGGCATGGTCCAGTCCTCGCCCGCGGTATGGAAGATGAGCGCCGCTTCCTTGATGGTGCGCGGGTCATACTTCACCTCGCGCGGGTTGATGCAGTACATCACCTTGGCGCCCTTCTTTTCCACCGGGATGGCGGCCGCGTTGTGGCCGAGGTCTTCGGCGAGCTCTTCCGACATCCACTCGAGGGTGTCGAGGTAGTCCTCCTTGAGGACGCCCATCTGGTTGCCAAGCTCCCACTGGTCCTTCGAAACGACACGCACACCCTCCGGCATCACGCCGACGTGCGACAGCAGACCGCGCATGATCCGGTTCAAGGTCGCGGTGTCGACACCCATCGGGCAGCTCAGGGTGCAGCGGCGGCAGTTGGTGCAGGTGCCGAAGGCGATATCCTTGAGGGTTTCGAGATCGTCATCGGTCAACGGCACTTTGTCCGCCCCAACCCACCACGGGAAGACGCTACCGGTCCAATCATGGTTGGCCTTGAAGAGCTTGCGCACCTGGTCGGCCTTGTACGACGGCGTCATCTTGTGGTCGTCGGGAAAGGCGAGCACGTAGTGACACGACTCATCGCACATCCCGCAGTGCACGCAGCCGACCAGCGAACCCACTACCTGACGGTTGAGCTTTTTCGCCAGCTGCTCTTCCATCATCTTGATCTTGTGTGTTTTTTGTCTTGCCATGTTCAACTCCTAACCACGCGAGACCGGATAGCTGCCGCGATGACCGAGCGCGCGGCCGATGTAGGTGCGGGTAAACGGGTAGTAAAGGTAATGAGAAATCTTTGAAAACGGCACGTACAGCAGGAAGAAGCTGGTCAGGTAGAGATAGGCGACCAGCAGAGTTTCACTCGTCATCCCCCAGATACCCATCAGGTACGCCTGCGTACACACGCCAAGGCCGAACCAGGCGGTCAACATGATCAGCGAGAAATAATCGTCGGGAGTGCTGATGAGGCGCATCAGCGGCCGCAAGGTTCTCCGCGCGATCCGGTACAACGACACCAAAAACGCGGCGCCGATAAAGACGATCATCGTCCACCCGACCGCCTCGATGCGCAGGAAGTCCGGAGCGATGGTGCTGACGAACGCGAGGGTGATGCCCGCGACGACACCCAGGTGAAAGATCACGAAGCTGAGGTAGAAGATGAATCCTTTGGGCTTGCGCGTGCTCTCCATCGACCACGGCATGGCGACATTGAAAAACGAGTACCGCGCCCCCCTCTTCTTATTGGACTGCGCGGGGTTGCCGGGCGCCGATTTGTCCTTTGCGAGGTTGAATGACAACAGCCAGCGAATGCGGAGGGAATAGACGATGGCCATCACGACAAGGGCGATCCAGTGAACCACCTCGGCGGTGTGCAGGGCAGGGCTCACATTGTGCATTTCAGGCTCCTTCCTCGATACGCGCCTTGAAGGGATTGAACTCCCTCGGGTCCGGCGCGACGATCAACACCTCCTCGAGGGTGCTGCCGTTTGCAAGATGTTGGCTGATCGTGTCCACCATGACCCGCGTGCAGAGGTCGAGCGGCACCTGATACAGTCCCGTGCCCATCGGCGGGAACGCCAGGCGTTTGACGCCCTTCTCCTCTGCCCGCGCCAACGCCGAGAGAACTGTCTTGCGGAGCTTGACCTCCTCGTCCTCCTCGCGGAACTTCGGGCCGTTTGCGTGGATGATCCAGTCGGCCTTGAGGAGACCGGCCTCGGTCACCACCGCCTCGCCGGTCGGACAGCTCCCGATCGCGTCCAGCTGTTTCTGGATGACAACGCCGCCCCGCTGCTGGATCGCGTTGCCAAATCCCGACCCGAGCTTGACGTTCTCGGTGATGTCGAAGACAAACGCTTCGACATCCAAATCGGTGATGTCCGCCCGCACCAGGCGCAACACCTTGTTACCGACCTTCTTTTCCAACATGATCCGATCCTCCCCGACTTCCTTCGTTCGTTCAGTCCTTGATGCCGAGTCCCACAAGCCGGGTGTTGACGGCCTCGCCCGTCTCCCGCATCCAGCTGGGATCCGCCAGATCAGCCAGCGTGAACTCCTCCAACACTTCCCCGATGCGCAGGTTGATCAGCGCATAAACGATGCGGCACTCGCAGAAGTCGGCCCGGGGGCACGCCTCCGGCTCATCGATGCAGTCGACGACGCACACCGGCCCGATGGTGGCCTCGATGATCTGGCGGATGGTGATCCGGTCGGCGGGCGCCGCCAGCGTGTAGCCTCCGTGGCGGCCGGCGACGCCGCGCACGAGCCGCGCTGCGCGAAGCGCCAGCGCCACCTGCTCGAGGTAACCGTGCGAGATTCCGGTTCGCTCGGAGACCGAGGCAAGGCTGACCGGCGTCTCCCGCCCTCCGTGGCGGGCGATGTCGAGCATCATCCTCAAGGCGTAGCGGCCGCGGGTGGAAATCTTCATCTCGCGCCGCCCGCCGACGGCGGTGATCCGAGCCTCTCGCCTGCGGATCGGATCCGATCAGTATCCTGAGCCATGATGACCTCTCATCCCGAATCGAAGATATTCCTCGTATTCATACCTGTCAACTAGGAATTAACCAACATATAGTTATTCTCAATCTCATATCATTAACGACATTGCCGCCCCTCCTCCAGAATGCTAATGTGTGCGCAGGGGAATGACCCCAGCGGGGAGGTACCATGGCAGCGAAAACAGCCGTGATCATCGATGACGAGCCCGACATCACCACCTACTTCGAGACCCTGCTGACCGACAATGGCTGGAGCGTTCAAACGTCCAACGATCCCAACCAGGGCATCGCACTCGCCCAGGAGCAACCGCCTGATGTGGTGCTGCTCGACGTGATGATGCCGGAGCGGGGTGGTCTCAGCACCCTCATCGCGCTGCGCAAGGACCCGCGCACCGCGACGGTGCCGGTGGTGCTCGTGACGGGCATCCAGGACTCGCTGAAATCCGATTTCGGCAATTTCCTCGATCGCTTCAAGAAGTACCACCCGGACGCCTACCTGCAGAAGCCGATCGAGGAGGAAAAACTCTTTCAGACCTTGGCCGAGGTGACCAGCCGAAGCGGCCACAAAGCCGCGTCACCGGCGTAGTCGACGCCAACCCTGGGCAGGCACCGTACCTGCGCGTCGTCGACCCTCCATCCGTCGTCACAGATCCTCAGGCCTGACCGGGGCGAACACAGGTCCGCGCCGTCATCCATCCGACTGATGGCGAGCGCCTGGCACAACTTGCCTGGACCGTCGACCAGCGAATCTTCTCCCACCCGCGAGCCCCGACGCGCCCGCACCAGTGCGTGCCCGTGCACGATGACCCCGCCGCGGAGGAGGATCGCTTCCGGCGTTCTCGGGACCGACCGTGACCACGTTGAGGCAGTGGTGCACACCGTAGACGAGGTATACGTAGGCGTGCCCGGCCTCGCCCCACATGGTCTCGGTGCGCGCCGTCCGTCGGCCGCGGTGGGTATGGCACGCAGGATCGTCGACCCCCAGGTAGGCCTCGACCTCGGTCAGTCGAACCGTCACGGAACCATCCGGGTGGCTGCGAACCACGAGCTTGCCCAACAAGCTTCGAGCCACCGTCTCGGTGGTACGCTGGTAGAAGTCGCGCGCGAGTATTGGAGGGTCCACCATGGGTACAACCATCTGCGTGACCGGCGGTGCCGGTTTTATCGGCAGCCACGTCGCCGACGCCCTGGTGGCGGCGGGCAACCGGGTGCTGATTGTGGACGACCTGTCGAGCGGCTGCAAGGAAAACGTGCCGAAGGACTCGGAGCTCCAGGTGCTCGACGTGCGGTCGGAGGAGGCGGCGAAGTTCCTGGTCGACCGCAAGGTGGAGATCCTCGTCCACCACGCGGCGCAGATGGATGTCCGCCGCTCGGTAGCCGACCCGGTCTTCGACGCCGACGTCAACATCATCGGCCTCCTCAATCTCCTCGAAGCCGCTCGTGGCGGTTCATTGCGTCAGGTGATCTTCGCCTCGACCGGCGGCGCCATTTACGGCGAGCAGGACGAGTACCCCGCCGACGAGAACCACGTCGCACGCCCGCTCTCCCCATACGGTGTCGCCAAGCTGGCCTGCGAACGCTACCTCTATTTCTACCACTCGCAGTACGGCCTCGACGCCACCTGCCTGCGCTACGCCAATGTCTACGGTCCCCGGCAGAACCCCCACGGCGAAGCGGGGGTAGTTGCGATCTTCAGCCGGCGCCTCCTCGACGGTGACAAGGCAGTGATCAACGGCGACGGCCTCCAGACCAGGGACTATGTCTATGTCGATGACGTCGTCCGCGCCAACGTTGCCTCGCTCGAGCGGCCGGGATTCGGTATCTACAACGTGGGCACCGGGGTCGAGACCGACGTCAACACCCTCTTCAACCATATCGCCGAGGCCGCCGACTTCGACGGAGCTCCGTCCCACGGCCCCGCAGCGGCCGGCGAGCAGCGGCGGTCGTGCATCAGCCTCGGAGCGCATGCTCGAGGAGCTGAGCGTGGCCATCGACACGCCGCTCTCCGAGGGCATTCCATCGACGGTAGAGTGGTTCAAATCGCAGTGAACCGGCGCGCGAGCCGTCCTTGACATTGATAGGGCGCCAAGGCACAGTCACCACCGACCGCGCGCCGCGCCACCGGCGCGCCATGGTGGAGGTTTCGATGACCATCGAGCTCGATTTTTCCAAGCTCAGCGGGACCGACGTCCTCGATATGGCGATCGCCATCGAGGACGAGGCGCAGATCTATTACGAGCAGCTCGCCGGCTGGGTGGGCGACGACAAGCAAGACGTCGCGGACTTCTTTCTCAGCATGGCGAGACGCGAGCTGCGCCACCGCGACCAGATCGTGGTCCAGCGCAAGCGCCTCTACGGCGACGCGCCGGCGTCAAACGCGGCCAAGGTGTCGTGGGCGGTGGAGATGCCGGATTTCTACGCGGTGCCCGACAACGTGACTCTGAAGCAGGCCTTCGAGGTCGCGCTGACCTCCGAGACCGCGGCTCACGACTTCTACGCGGGAGCCCTCGAGTACGTGACCGACGACAAGGTCACCGAGCTTTTCGAAGGCCTGCGGCTGGCCGAGGCCGAGCACCAGCGGCTCCTCAAGGAAGAGATGGCGAGGTCTCTGGGATAACGTTAAAACGTTGAAACGTTAGAACGTTACAACGTTAGAACGTCAACAGGTGAGATGCAACGCCGCTGCGACATCGCGGCCCTCGGCCGCGAAGCGGTTGTAGGCTTCGACCGCTCCGCCCGTGCGCTCGACCACGATTTCGGATCCGGCCTCGGCCAAGGCCGTCAGCGTCTCGTCGAGGATCTTGACCCGCCCGAAATACCCGGTCCCGAGGACCACCACCTCCGGCGCGGCTTCCAGCAGCTCTCCGAGATCCTCAGCGGCGTAGACGTGCCCGCCCGCCTCCCGCCACCATGGGCTCCTCACGTCGTCGCCGAGCAGAATCACGTCCACCGAGTAGTCCCTGCCGTCGACCCGAATACGGCCAAACGAGTACCCGTCGATATGCACGACGTCGATTTTACCCTGTCGTCGCGGCGTCCCAGGCGGAAACCGTGCCCGACTCGAAGCTGTCACGATAGATGCGGTTGATGATCCCGCTGTAGTCGGGCGGCAGGTCGGCGCCCGTCACCACCCCCAGCGGCGAGTAGTCCGTGTAGCCGGGAAAGACCACGCCGAGGCTCGGGTTGCCCATGCGGCGGATGAGGATCTCGGAGAGCACCCGCCGAAAATCGGTGGTGACGTCGAGGTCGGCGAAGTCGAAGAGCTGTTCCGGGGCGAGGCCGGGCCACACCCCGTGGACACCTCCGATCGCATTGCCCGAAAGCACCAGCATGGCGTTCGCATGGCCGTGATCGGTACCCCGATCATCGTTCTGCGACAGGCGTCGCCCGAACTCACTCTGCACCACCACCGTCAGCCGTTTGGTGTAGTTTGCGGCGCCGGTACCGTCGAGGTCCGTGTAAAGGGCCGCCAGCCCTTCGGCAAGCGTTCCGAGGAGACCGGCGAAATACCCACCCGATCCGTCACCCTGGCCGTTGTGAGTGTCCCAGCCCCCGAGATCCAAGGTGGTCACCCGCAGACCGAGATCGAGCTTGATCATCTGCGCCACCATCTCGAGGTGGTCGCCGAAAGAGCCTCCCGGATAGACCGCTCCGTTTGCCGGGATGTAGTCGTCCGTCACATTGAGCTCGATGATGTCCATCGCATCCAGAGATTGCAGACCCGAGGCATGGAGCCACGTGTCGTCGCCCGAATACAGATTCCGGAGAGCGACTCGCTGGGCATTCCGCCACAACCAGGGCCCATAGGAGAGGCTGAACTGGTTGGGATCCGAGAGGTTGATGTTTTCCCGGTCGCCGAAGAGCGAGGTCTGCGGAAGACTCCCCGCCGACAGCGAGGGCATCACGATCTCCGGCGGCAGGTTCTCGGCGCTCAGGAAATGGCGCGTGAGCCAACCGGTGGGTGTGGTCTTGATGCCCGGCGTACCTCGCTCGATGAACTCCATGGAGTCGAAATGGCTGCGGTTGGCCTCGGTCAGGCCGGCCGCCACAACCACCGCCAGGCGCCCGTCCTGGTAGAGCTCGTGGAGTGGGAGCGCCGCCGGGTGGAGGCCGAGCTGGGTGTCGAGCGGCAAGGCGGCGCCGTCCCCGCTGACGGGCACCTTCAGATCGGGTCGCGCGGCCTCGTAAAACCCGCGGTCGGCGCCACCCAGCGGCATCACGACATTGAGCCCGTCCATGCCGCCACGGAGAAACACTACAACCAGGATTTCGTCGTTGAATTCGCCGCTTGAGGCTGCAAAGGCGAGATTCGTGAACCGCGCGCCGGCGAGACCGGCGATGGCTGCGGAACAGCCCCTGACAAAACCACGTCGGGTCGGCTTCATTGCCATGCCTACCTCCACAGAAACGCCGGCGACATAAAGATGAGCCCGACCATCGATCGCAGACGGTCCTGGGTGTCGTCGTCGCTGTCGAGCGGAAGGTCGAAGTCGGGATTGTGGCCCTGGGCCATGAAGTCGACGATTTCCTGGCGCTCTGCCGCGGGCATCGGATAGCCGAGCACGCGATTGATCCAAAAATCCGCCAGCTCGTTCGACGTACGAAACCCGGCCGGCGTCTGACCGAGAAGATTGAGACGGAAATGATCGCTGTCATCGGTCACATCGATCAGCCAGTTGCTCAACCGCCATCCCGCGACCCTCGGGTTGGGCGCCTGCCAATCCTCTCTGAAGTCTGAGTAACCATTCGGGGCCGGCCACTGGAACAGCGGCTGGCCTCCCTGGTCGTAGCGCCACAGGAAGCTATCGGTGTCGCCCTCGGTCAGGGCAAAGGAAAAGTTGGCGTTGCCGGCGCGGAGCGCGCTCGCCGCAATCTCGAAGGGTCGCTTCACTTTCTCACCCCAGGTCGTCAAGAACTCGTTCGAGAGCAGGATTGTCCTCACCACCTGGGCCAGCTGATCCGGCGCGGTCTGTTGGGCCTCGAAGACCGCTGCCGCCTGATCGACCACCGCCTGCGGCGGGTTGTCACTGATCAACCGGCGACAGAGCTTGCGGGAGACGTGGCGGGCCGTGCCCGGGTGTTCCGCGATGGCGTCGAGCACGTCCTTGCCGTCCTTGAGCGCCGGCTGATTGGGCGCCATGTATCTGCCGAGGACCGTCTTCTGGAAGTGGTCATGCCAGTCGGCCCGGTATTCGAAGAGCCCAGTGTCCCAATCAAAGGTCCAACCGGTGAAACACCGTACCGCCTCAAAGACGTCGTCATCGACATATCCTATCGGCCGCCCCATACCGTCGACCGGTACGTCGACCTGGCGCATGACACCGAGGTAATTCTCGGCGCCCAAGCCGTGCAGCTCGAAAAGCTCACGCGAGTAGTTTTCATTCGGCCCCGCGTTCGAGGAGGTGTAGTTGTCGAGGTAGTAGAGCATCGCGGGGCTGGTAGCGGTGGCCTCGAGCATATCGCGGAAGTTCCCAAATAGATTTCCGCGAATCACATCGCGGTCCCAGTGGACGAAAACGGGTCCGATCCAATACTCATAGCCATTGAGCGAAAAATGGTTGTGCCAGAAATCGGCCAGCACTTCGACCAGCTGACGCTTGCTATGAAGCGCGCGCAGAAACGCCATCCGTTCGGTCTCGAAGAATGGCCGCATCCTCTCCGACCATGGAGGCCCCGCCTCGACATGGTCGGCCCACAGCTGGGCTAATGACTTGTTGAGCGTCGTGAAACCGGCCGCCGCGATTTTCGCGTCGGCCACGGAGTCGTCGATGCTCGCCGGGTCGAGCTGCTGATCCACGTAGGCGGTCAGACGCGCCTGATCGGTCCCGCCGAGGGCGTTGAAGGCCGCGATGTCGCCGGGCCTCGGTCCGAAACCCATTCTATTGAGGGCGACCACCGCCGCCGTTGGCGGGGTCGGGAGCGACTTGGCGCCGGCGCGGACCATCGGTTTCGTCAGGGTCCGCATCGCAGTCGCGCGACCTGCCGTCGAAGTCCCGGCGGGTGGGCCGATATTCCCCGAATCCTTGTCGGCACGAATGCGCGGCGGATGGCCCGCATGCAGTATCAAGTCCCGACGGCTGAGCTCGGCCCTGGATTGACTTTCGCTCACGGCAACCCCCCTCGTGTCCGACACCACCGCCTGCGATAGCGAGTTCAACAGTTGATCGCAGCCTCACGGTACCCGGTCAAGGGGTCCACGAAGGTGAGTCGCATCACAGATTCCCAGTATCAATTGTTGTCAAACCCGGGGATCCTACACCTTGGTGCTGTCGGTCACGCGAGCAGTCAGCCTCTCAGCCGTACGGAAAGACCAGCGGGTAGCGCGGGATCATGAGCTCTTGCGCCTTTTCCTGTTCTTCCGCGGTGGGACGTACCGTGATCACGGTGGTTTCGAGATCGCGCAGCAGGGCCGCCGCAGTGCTGCCGAGACCGACATCGAGGGTGCCGCGTTTGGAGTGGCTGCCGATGATCAGGAGATCGGCCCCGACCTCCTCCATGTGCGCGATGATCTCACGGCTCGGCTTGCCCTTGCGGATGGCCACATCGACCTCGAGCCCCGCCGCCCTGAGCGGCTGGGCGTAGCGCTCGATCTTTTCCTGCATTGTCTCGACGTCCGGCATCAGTTCCACCGGCGCCTCCACCGACAGCACCGCCACCGGCACCGCGTACGCCGCCGCCAGCACACCGGAGAGGTCGCGAATCCGGGCCGCGATCGGGGTGATGTCGAGGTAACGCTGCAAGGCCGCGGCAACGCAGATCTTCGTGTAGGCCATGACGGACTCCTCGGCACCATCATACCCTGCGGAAACGAGCGCCGGCGAACGTAGGGGCACAGCGGTTTGTTTAGGGATGTGTCACAAAAATGTAATACCTGGAGTGGTTTTCGCAACAAAAACATCAATCTCACGTAGACGAAAAAGACCGCCCGTGCTCGCGACACCGGCGGTAGAGGAGGTACTGGCCGCTTGGCCGGGCGCTCCCGTTCAGGGAGGGGCAGGCACCCTGCCGGTGGCCTGAGAGATAACTGTGCGGCAGCAGCGCCAAATCAGCGCACCGCCGACGTCAGTGTACGTCAAGCACAGCCTGTCTGTCTAGCTGAACCATTGGTCAAACGCACCGACAGACACCAATATGGGTTCACTCACGGTTTTTCGCCATACCACCTGCGGCGGTTACTCCCATCGTTGGAGGAGGTCCTGGCCGCTTGTGTGGGGGGTTCCCGTTCAGGGAAGAGCAGGCGCCCCGCGAGCGACCTGAGCAAACCATTCAGAATCCACAGGCTGACTCGACCAGCTCGGTGATCTCTTGAGACGACATCGCCAGCCGGTCATTAGGTCGCTCCGTGAGACCGGCGTGATGGAGGGCCTCGTGGATCACCGCCACCGCTGCGGTCTCGGTTGAAACCCTGGCGAAATGGCGGCAGATCCAGATCGGAGCACCGCCGACCGTTGTGTACGTTAAAAAACGCCCGCCTGTCGAATGGACGGACGGGTCACGCCCGCAGACCTCGATTTCCCGGCGATAGGAGTCGACCGGAAAATAGAGGCTGGTGGCGAGGACCTCAAGCCCATCGATGCCGTCCTGCGTGAACAAATTGCGGCAGGTTTCGACCTCCCGCACACGTTCCACCGCAAGCTCGAAGCCCGCTTCGAGCCTTTCTCGCACCCGCGCCGACATGGAATTGTGGATCCAGGGTTCGATGGCCACATCGTGGGTAGCGACCCCGGTAACTGCTATAGCCGCCATGGCAAACGGAGTGGCGTTCCCGTCTGTTTCGCCGGGCTCCTCGGCCCAGGCTCCGGCAACCTCGATCAAAGCGAATAATAGAACCGTCTCAACAAATCTCCTCCTTCTCATGGGTGCCTCCCAATGGCGAATCGATGTTTGATGGTTTGGGCGCAATTCCCCCGTAACGCCCAACCGACAGCGCAAAAACGCGTCCGCTCATAGTTGTAGGCCTAACCTTTTCCATCAAGATTGGTTTCGACGATGTTCTTGTCGAGCCACGACCATGGCTCGATCGTCATAGGCTTTGTGGTTCCAACTCGGGCAACGAATGAGGAGGGGAAACAGGGCTCGGAATCGGGATGATCGGTCGGAGAATCGACGCGAATGTTCTACACTGTCGAACCGTGGCTATGGAGCGCTTTGGCAAGTACATCCTGGTCGACAAGATCTCCTCGGGAGGCATGGCCGACGTCTATCGGGCGAAGGTGGTGGGGATCCGCGGATTCACCAAGACGGTGGCCATCAAGCGGATCCACGCGCATTTGCTCGAGCGGACGCGTTTCCTGCGCATGTTCACCGACGAGGCGAAGATTGCTTCGCGGCTCGTCCACCCCAACATCGTCCAGATCTACGACCTCGGCGAAGCCGACAGCACCCCGTATATCGCCATGGAGTACGTGCCCGGGCGCGACCTCTTCCGGGTGTTGCAACGACTCGGCTCGCTCGACCGACGCTGCCCGTGGCGGCTGGCGACCAAGATCGTCACCGAGGTCTGCACCGGGCTCCACTTCGCGCACGAGTTCCGATCGCCGGACGGCCAACCGCAAGAGATCGTCCATCGTGACGTCAGCCCGCGAAACATCATCATCACCTACAACGGAGAGGTGAAGCTGACCGATTTCGGCGTCGCCCGCGCCCGCGACCGGGAGGAGCACACCGAGCACGGGATCATCAAGGGCAAGGTGCGGTATTTGAGCCCCGAGGCGGCCTACGCCAAGGAGGTGGACCGGCGTTCGGACCTCTTCTCGCTCGGCATCGTTTTTGGAGAAATGCTGTTGATGGCGCCTTTGCGCACCGGCGACAACGAGATGGCGATGCTGCTCGACATCCGCAAGGGCGAGTTCGACCGCAAGCGATTCAACGCGATCCCCAGGGGCCTGCGTTCGGTGCTCGAGCACGCCCTCGAGGTCGACCCGGACGATCGATTCTCGTCAGCCCTCGATTTCGCGGTCGCCCTCGAATCGAAGTGCGACGACAACAGCACGCCGATGAGCGAGGCCGAGACCGCGACCTTCATGCACTCGCTGTTCGCCGAGGACATCGAGCGCGAGGAAGCGCGCGACCAGGAGGTGGAGCGCGAGCTTCGCAAGGAACCCGACGACAACGAGGCGCCAACAACCACTCCGAGCATTCCAAAGGCACCGTCGGGCTCGCTCCGAAACCCCCTCAACATTTTTGCGGTGCGCGGCGCCGGCCCGGTTGCGGTGCCCGCCGTCGACGCCAGAGATCAGCGACCCCCGAAGGCGACGCGGGAGGGCCTGTTGCGCGAGCAGTCGCTGTGCCGGCTGCTCCATCAGATCAACGAGGGCGAGACCACCGGCGTTCTCGATCTGCATCGTGAACCGGTCAAGAAATCGATTGATTTCGAAAATGGCAACCCGGTCTTCGCCGATTCCAACGTCGAGAGCGAGCTCTTCGGCGAGCACCTGGTTGCCCGGGGAATCCTTTCCCGCGAGCAACACGGCGAGACGCTCGACTTTGCGGCCCGCAAGGCCCTCCGCTTCACCGAGGCACTGCTCGCGCTCGACGCCTGCACGCCCAACGTGCTCTTCCAGGAGCTCGGCGGTCAGGTCCGCAACCGCATCCTCGAGCTTTTCAGCTGGATCACCGGCTCCTTTTCGCTCTACGTGGATGCGCCGATCACGCAATCCGGGCTGCCGCTGAACCTGCGCACCCACACCCTGATCCACGAAGGGGTGCAGGAGCGACTGCCGTTGGTCGTCGTCCGCCGATTCATGGAAGGCAGGATGCAGCAGACGGTGCTCCGCGTGCCGGGCTCGATCCCGGCCGATCTCCAGCTGTCGGGCCGGCAGCAACGGATCCTCCGCACCATCGAGGCCGAGGAGACCACCGTCGAGGAGCTCGTCCGTCTCGAAAGGGACGAGGAATGGCTGCTGCGACTGCTCTACATGCTGCACGAGATTCAGCGGATCGTCTTCCGCGACTGAACGCGGAGATCGTTGAGAGATACGGCATGACGCCGGCGAGGAAATCGTTGACCTGGGCGCTCGCGGCGATCGCCCTGTGGATCTTTGCCGCCGCGCTTGACCGCAGGACAGAGGTCGAGATCTACTCCGACGGCGGCACGGTTCACGCCACCGTCGCCGGCTCCACCCTATCGGCGCCGATCCTCGTCGAGCGGCTCCAGGCGCTCGCGGTGCGCGCCACGGACTCCATCGACCCTCCCGGTGGAGACGCCCTCTCCGTCACCGGCGACCAGGGCGTGGTCCTAAGTGCGCGTCTGCCCCGCCGATTCGAACTGCCTGCAGGCGCCCTCGTGCCGGTCGGTGACTGGGAGCTTGACGAGCTCGCCGGCGAGGGCGAGGCGTGGCGGCAGGAGATTGTGGTCAAAGGGCCCTTCACCGTTGCCGCGACCCTTCGAGGGCGCTTCCAGCACGACCTCAGGCTTGAGCTCGAATGCGAGCCGCCGGTCTCGGTTGCCATCCGTCGTGGGCTCATCAACAACGATGCCTTCATCCGCGACGCCGACGGCCGCACTCTCGCCGTCACCAGCATCGACCCGACCCCGGCCGCCGACCTCGGCGCGATTCTCGCGACCTTGCTCAGGGCCGCATCGGTCGCCTCTGTTCTGATCTCGTTCTTTTCCCTCCTCGAGGCCGTGTCGCCGCTTTCTCCGGTGCCCGCTGCGACCCGGCGCTGGCGGGCGTGGCCGTGGGTGGCGATCGCGGCAGTGGCCGCGGTGGCGCTATCGGGCTGGGTCGCGCACGACGTTCTCGAGGGCCTACCTCACCTGCCCGACTCGGTGACCTACCTTTTGCAGGCACGATGGCTGCAGGACGGTCATCTCTGGGGCGCCGCGCCGGCCTACGAAAACCACCTCATGGTGCCCTACACCTACGTCCGCGGCGACCGGTGGCTCGGCCACTATCCTTTTGGCTGGCCCCTGCTGCTGTCAGTTGGGCTCGTTTTGGGCGCACCGTGGTTGGTCGCTCCGTTCTTCGGCGGGCTGTTTGTGATCCTCCTCTACCTCACTGGACGCGAGATCGACGGCCCAATCCTCGGCCTGACCGCCGCTGCACTCGGCCTGCTGTCGCCGCTGGTGCGGTTGATTTCCGGCAGTCTCCTGTCCCACGCCGCCGCTGCGTCCTTTGTCCTCGGCGGCTTGTGGCTGCTGCTCTCATCGCGACAGCGGGAGAGCACGCCGAGAGCGGCCGGCGCCGGCATCGCGGTCGGGCTCGCCTTTGCTATCCGTCCGCTGTCGGCAGCGGCGGTGGCAGTGCCCTTTGCAGTCCTGTTGATCGCCGATCTCGCCCGTCACCGCGACCGTGGCGCCCGCAACCGGCTGATTGCATGGTGCGTGGCCGGCGCCGCCGCCGCCGTACCGACCCTCGTCACCAACGCCCTCATCACAGGCGATCCGTTCTCATTCCCCTACTCGCTCGCCAGCGGCCCCATGTACTTTGCCGCCAATCTCCCGTTCGGCCTCCGCAACCTCGATACGCTGCTGTACTCGACCGCGAACTCCATCCACGGCTGGGGGTGGCCGTCGTTCCATGGCCCGTTCTGGGTCGCTCTCGGCCTCGCCTTCGCTTTCATTCCATTCCTTTTGCGCCGGGCGCGAGCCGGCGACCTTCTGTTGGCGGCGATGGTTGCGGCGGTGATGCTCGCCCACCTCGGCAGCCGCGGTCACGGTCTGCACGGCTTCGGGCCCCGTTACCATTTCGAGGTCGTCGCTCCCCTTCTCCTCCTCAACGCACGAGGGTTTGCGGAGCTCGCGCGCTTGGGCACCGGCGGGCGGGCGCTGGAACGTCGTCTCCACATCGCGGTTGTGTCCACGCTGTTTGCGATTCTCTGCCTGTCGGCGGCGGCCGCACTGCCGGAGCGGCTCGCGCTGTACCACGGCTACAACGGTGTCGACGGCTCGCTGGAACGCCAAGTGGCGGCAGCCGGGATCATACGCGGCTTGGTGCTTCTGCCGCCGGATGATTGGCGGGGCTGGGCGATGGCGGCGGGGTTGATGGGCACCGGCGCCGAGGCCGAATTGCTCTTTGTCCAGGCCGAGCCGGATGATCCGGCGATTCGCGAGATCGCCGGCGACCGTCCCGTATTCCAGTGGCGATCGAACCGGCTCATACCGGTAGAGCAAACCGTTAGAACGTTAGAACGTTAGAACGTTACACGTTGATCCTCCTGCTACCCCCGCCCGCCGTTTCAACGGATGGGACCAACGACTTTAAGGGGGGTGGGTGGTCCCCTTTTCCCCTTTTCCCCTTTTCCCCTTTTCCCCTCTGCCTCTTGATGGTGGGCGGGTGGAACGTTCTAACGTTTCAACGTGTCAACGATTGCCGTGTCATCATGATCAGGGAATGAGCACTGGAAATCGAGCCTGGCGTGCCGGTTATGTCCGGCTGGCGTGGAGCGGTGAGCTCGAAGACCGGGTCGGGAAGCTCGACGCTCTGCTCGCGGATTGCACGGTCTGCCCCCGGGCCTGCCGGATCGACCGCCGTTCAGAGCTTGGCGATTGCGCAACCGGTGCCGACGCGGTGATCGCATCCTGGAGCCCGCACCACGGAGAAGAGCCCGTGATCTCCTGCCGGCGCGGCTCGGGCACTGTTTTTCTGGCCAACTGCAATATGCGCTGCGCCTTCTGCCAGAACCACGATATTTCGCAGCGGCCGAGCGCCTTCACGGAGCGCCTGACCACCGCCGAACAGTTGGCGGCGATCTTCGTCGACCTGCAGGACCGCGGTTGCCACAACCTCAATTGGGTCTCACCCTCGCACCAGGCGCCGCAGCTCGCGCGGGCGTTGGCTCTGGCCGCGCGGCGCGGCCTCACGGTGCCCGTGGTCTACAACTCCAATGGCTACGACTCGGTGGAGGTGCTTCGCCTGCTCGACGGTGTCGTCGACATCTGGATGCCGGATTTGAAGTACGCCGACCCCGAAACCGGGTGCCGGCTCTCGGGGGTCGAGGACTATCCGCAGCGGGCACGCGCGGCGCTCGAAGAGATGTACCGCCAGGTAGGCGACGCGTGGGAGCTCGGGCCGGAGGGCGAGCTCCGGCGCGGTCTGCTGGTGCGGATGCTGGTACTGCCCGAAGGCCTCGCCGGGGTCGACCAGAGCATCGCGTGGATCGCGCAATCGCTGTCGCCGAAAGTCGCCATCTCGCTCCTCGCCCAGTACCACCCCGCCCACCGGGTGCCCGGGACGGCTGCCCTGTCGGACCTCGACCGGCCGATCACCCGCGCCGAGTGGCGGCAGGCGGTGGCTGCTCTCGAGAGCCACATGGAGGGGGACAGGCATCATGTGCAGAGCGTGTGGGTTTGAATTCTGAATTTCGGAATTCGGAATTCCACCCACCCACCCTCAACACGAAGACACCAAGAACCCAAAGGAATCACGAAGAAGGTCTCTTGACCTTTGCCCTGGAATACGAAGCAGAAACCCTGGCGCCAGGTTGAAAAACACTCCTGCCCCTCGGAAATCCGCGTCAGCCGGCGCCCGGCGTCGGATGTCGTGGATTTCCGAGGGTGGGTCAGCTCCGCGGAAGGGGGCTACGGCGAGGGCCGATCATGCTTGCCGGATTGAGCACCGCCGCGATCTCGTCCTCTGAAAGCAAGCCCTTCTCGCGCACCAGCTCGACGATCCCTCGACCGGTCGCGAGCGCCTCCTTGGCGAGCTCGGTGGTGGTCTCGTATCCGAGCACCGGATTCAAGGCGGTGACGACTCCGATGCTGCGCTCGATGTACTCGCGGCAGACGTCCTCGTTGGCGGTGATGCCGGTGACGCAGTGAACACGAAGCGTCCGCGCCGCATTCATGAACATTGTCTGCGACTCGAGGATGCAGTCTCCGATCACCGGCTCCATGACGTTGAGCTGCAGCTGTCCCGCCTCGGCGGCCAGGGTCACGGCAAGATCGTTGCCGATGGCCCGGAAGCAGACCTGGTTGACCACCTCGGGGATGACCGGATTGACCTTGCCGGGCATGATGGACGACCCCGGCTGCATGCGCGGCAGGTTGATCTCGTTGAAACCGGCCCGTGGACCCGATGACAGCAGCCGCAGGTCATTGCAAATCTTCGACAGCTTGATGGCCAGGCTCTTCTGGCAAGACGAATAGAGGACGAAGGGCTGGGTGTCCTGGGTCGCCTCGACCAGGTCCGGCGCCAATCGGATTGCCTTGCCGGTAAGTTCGAGCAGGTGTTCGACGCAGCGCTCCGCGTACCCTTCGGGGGCATTCAATCCGGTACCGATGGCGGTGCCGCCCATGTTGACCTCGAGGAGGACGTCCTCGACGTCGGACAGTGCCTCGATCTCGTTTCCCAGACTCTCGGCCCAGGCGTCGAACTCCTGGCCGAGGGTCATCGGGACCGCGTCCTGAAGCTGGGTTCTTCCCATCTTGAGCACGCCCGCGAACTCCTCGCCCTTGTCGCGCAGTGCCGCCACCAGAGCGCGGAGCTCGCCCAAGAGGTGGGTGTTGCCGAGAGCGATGGCCACGTGCAGCGCACTCGGGTAGACATCATTCGTCGACTGCGAGCGGTTGACGTGATCGTGGGGGTCGCAGTGCTTGTAATCCCCCTTGGCGTGACCCATGAGCTCGAGCGCCCGGTTGGCGACGACCTCGTTGATGTTCATGTTGGTGGAGGTGCCGGCGCCACCCTGGATCACGTCGACCGGGAACTGGTCGTGGAGGGCGCCATCGATGATCTCCCGGCAGGCGCCTTCGATGCCCTCCAGCAGCTCCGGCCGCAGCTTGCCGCAATCGTGGTTGGCGCGCGCCGCAGCGAGCTTGATCATGGCCAGAGCCCGGATCAGCTCCGGATACTGCGAGATGGGCACGCCGGTGATGTGGAAGTTTTCCATCGCGCGCACCGTCTGGATGCCGTAGTAGGCATTCGCCGGCACTTCCTTCTCACCCAACAAATCGTGCTCGATCCGCTGCTCGGGCATTGCCGAACCTCCTTGATCGCGTCAGAGCCTTATAGCATAGGGGTTTTCCCCGACCACCCGCCCAATTCGGAATTCGGAATTCGGAATTCCCACCCACCCGGGAGAAACCGCTGATCACGCAGATAAACGCAGATGTCGAATTTCGGATTTCGGATTTCGGATTTCCGACCACCCACCCTGAACCACGAAGACACGAAGGACACAAAGACGTCACAAACGTCATCCAAGACCTTGGCCGTGGAATCTCGTGTGTAACTCTAGCGCCAGGTAAAAAACACTCCTGCTCCTCGGAAATACGCGGCGGGAGGATGGCGTGGGGGGTCGGCCGACGTGGATTTCCGAGGGTGGGCGTTCGGGCACAGAGACGGACACGGAGGCGGGATGGACACAGTTACACTACGTGCATGAACGACAAGAAACGCAAGACGCTGTATTTGATCGACGGCCCCAACATGGCGTTCCGCGCCTTCTACGCCATCGGCGGCATGTCGAACTCGCAGGGGCTGCCGACCAATGCCCTCTTCGGCTTCACCAACATGCTCCTCAAGCTGATCCGCGACCAAAGGCCGGACTACCTGGCGATCACCTGGGACCCCAAGGGCGGCTCCTTTCGAGACCGCGTCTTTCCGGACTACAAGGGCACCCGGACCGAGATGCCCGATGCACTGCGTGCGCAGATGCCCCACTTCAAACGCATCGCCGAGGCCTTTGACGTGCCCTACCTGTGCCTCGACGATTTCGAGGCCGACGACGTCATGGGCACCCTCGCCCGCCGCCACGAGGACGAGCTCGATGTCGTGCTGGTGACCTCGGACAAGGACCTCATGCAGCTGGTGTCCGACCACGTCACCCTCTTCGACTCGATGAAGGATCGTCGAATTTCCTACCCCGAGGTCGAGGAAAAGTTCGGCTGTCCGCCCGAGCTGGTTCCCGACGCACTCGGCATCTGGGGCGACTCATCGGACAACATCCCCGGAGTCAAGGGTATCGGCGAGAAGGGGGCGAAGGCTTTGCTCGCGAAGTGGAAGGGCCTCGACGACATCTACGAACACATTGACGAGGTCACACCGCCGGGCGCCAGGACGAAGCTTGAAAACGACCGCGACAACGCCTACCTCTCCCGTGACCTCGCCACCATCCGCACCGATGCCCCGGTCGAAGTCGCCCTGGACGCCCTCGCCCTCCAATACCCACCGCCCGAGGATCGCGCGCAGGATCTGTTTACCGAGCTCGAGTTCCGGTCGCTGCTCAAACAGTTCGGCGGTGAAATGGCGACCATCGACCGTAGAGCCTATCGCCTGGTCACGACGACGGAGGGACTCGAAGAGCTTCGTGCGCAGATGACTGCGGCCGGCCGCTTTGCGCTCGACACCGAAACCACCTCGCTCGATGCCCTCCGGGCCGACCTCGTCGGTCTCTCTTTTTGCGCCGACGATAAAATCGCCTGGTATGTGCCGGTGGCGCATACGACCGGCGAGCCGCAGCTCCCTTGGGAGATCGTACGCGAGGCGCTGGGGCCGCTGATCGAGGATCCGGAGATCGGCGTCACCGGCCAGCACCTCAAGTACGACCTCAAGGTCCTCGTTCGGCACGGCGTGATGATCGGCGGCATCGACGGCGACACCCTCCTGGCCGACTACCTCCTGAGCCCCGATCGTCGCTCGCACAAGCTCGACGATCTCGCCCTGATCCACCTCTCCCACCGCATGATTTCCTACGACGAGGTCGCGGGTGACAAGGAGAGCTTCGCCGAGGTGGGGCTGGAGACGGCCCGCGACTACGCCGCCGAGGACGCGCACGTCACCTGGCTGCTCGACGCCAAGCTCGGGCCGGCGCTCGAGGAGGAAGGTTTGGACGAGCTCTACCGGGAGCTCGAGCTGCCGCTGATCCCCATCCTCGCACGGATGGAGACAAACGGCATCGCGGTCGACGGGACCGTCCTCGAGGGACTGTCGAAAGAGCTTGCCGAAGGCATCACAGCGGCCGAAGCGCGGTGCTATGAGGCGGCCGGCCAGGAGTTCATGATCGGCTCGGTCAAACAGCTCCGAGAGATCCTCTTTGAAAAGCTCGAGCTGCCGGTCATCCGCAAGACCAAGACCGGTCCTTCGACCAACGAACAGGTGCTGACCGAGCTCGCCCTCCAGCACCCCTTGCCGCGCGCGATCCTCGATTACCGGTCGCTGGTCAAGCTCAAGAACACCTATGTCGATCCCCTCCCGGGCCTCGTCAATCCCGACACAGGCCGCATCCACACCCACTACTCGCAGACCACCGCCGCCACCGGCCGTCTCGCCTCCACCGACCCCAACCTGCAGAACATCCCGGTCCGCACCCCGGAGGGGCGCCGCATCCGCACCGCCTTCGTCGCGCCACCCGGGCGGGTCCTGCTGGCCGCCGACTACTCGCAGATCGAGCTCAGGATCCTCGCCCACCTGTGCGGAGGCCGGGGCGGCTTCGCCGATGCCTTCGCGCGCGGCGTCGACGTCCACGCCCAGACTGCCGCCGGTCTCTTCGACATCTCGCCCGAGGAAGTCACCCGCGAGATGCGCACCATTGCCAAGGCGGTCAACTTCGGCATCATCTACGGCCAGAGCGCCTTCGGGCTCGCCCAGACCCAGCGCATCACCCGCGCCGAGGCCGCCGAGTACATCAAACGTTACAAGGAGCGTTTCCCCGAGATCGAGGAGTACCGACAACGCACCCTGGCGGCGGCAGCCGAGCACGGATACGTCGAAACGCTGATGGGCCGGAAACGGCCGGTGCCGGATCTGGCGAGCGGCAACTTCGCCGCCCGCGCCGCGGCCGAGAGAGTGGCCGTCAACACACCGGTTCAGGGCAGCGCCGCCGACCTCATCAAAAAGGCCATGTTGACGGTGGACGCCCGCCTGCGTTCGGAGCACCCGGGACAGCTTTTGCTCCTGCAGGTGCACGACGAGCTGCTGCTTGAGGTTGACGAGGACCGGGCCGACGAGGTCGGCGAGATGGTCCGCCACGAGATGTGCTCGGCGATGGAGCTCTCGGTGCCGCTGGTCGTTGACCTGGGCACGGGACGCAACTGGGATGAAGCGCATTAGCCCGCCACCAGTACCGAGTTTTGAGTTCTTAGTTTTGAGTTTTGAGTTCCCCCCGGCCCGGGAAATGGGAGGGCGGGCGGGAACTCAAAACTTAAAACTCAAAACTCAACACTTTCCGTAACGTCCGCCAGTTGACGTCTTCCGATTGCCGCCGTAGGGTGACTGAGACAGAACGGTCGCTATGAAGCGCGTGAGGGAAGCCGGTGGAAATCCGGCGCGGCCCCCGCCACTGTGACCGGGGACGGATCGCTCACGGGCAGGTCGGGAAACCGGGCTGCCCGGCCACTGATCGGATGGATCCAGAGGGGTTGACCGGTTGGGAAGGCGAGCGATTGCGGTCGATCCGGGAGCCAGGAGACCTGCCGTTCTGAATTCGAGAAACGGGAGGTTTCGCATGTCCGAGAGAACCCTGTACGCGGTCGCCATTGGAGTGATGCTCGCGCTTTCCGTGGTCGGCGCGTCGCCGGCATCGGCACAGTACCAACCAACCCAGGTCGCGCCAATGACTCCGTCCTTTTCCGACGAGGTCACCGTGACCGCCACCGGGATCGAGACCGAGGTCGACGAGGCGCCGACCGCGGTCACCGTCGTCACCCGCGACGAGATGGACGACGCCGAGGCCGACCGGGTCGTCGACATGCTGCGCCGGGTCCCGGGTCTGACCGTGGTCGGCTCGGGCGATGCGGGCAAGCTGACCTCGGTCTTTACCCGCGGCACCGGCTCCAACCAGACCCTGGTGATGCTCGACGGCGTCCGTCTCAACCCTGCCTTCTTCGGAGGCTTCGACTGGAGCCGACTCAGCACCACCGGGCTACGCCAGGTCGAGGTCGTGCGCGGGCCGTACTCGGCGCTGTGGGGAGCGGACGCGGTCGGAGGGGTCATCAATCTGCTGTCCAGGCGGGGAGAGAACGGATTCAGCGGGAGGCTGTTCGCCGAGGGCGGCTCCGACGGCTGGCAACGGATCGAGGGGGAGGCCGGTTGGGGCGACAAGGTCTTTGACATCTACGCCTCCGGCTACGACCGCCGATCGGACGGGGAGCTCGAGAACTCCGACTTCTCGGGCCAGCAGTTTCTGGTCACCACCGGTGTCAGCTTCGGCAAGCGCCGCAGCCGCATCGGCGTGCTCGTACAGAATGTCGAAACCGAGACCGGCATCCCCTATGCCATTCCCGGCGATCCGACCCCCGACCGCCGCCAACAGAGCGAACAGACGGTGTTCGCAATGCCCATCAGCTGGCATATCGGGGAGCATTGGTCCCTCGAGCTGATCGGCTCGCAGGTCGAGGGTACCTTCGACTTTTCCGATCCCGACGACTCGTGGGTCACGAACTCCCGCACAGCGACCACGACGACCCAGGCGCGGCTGGCCTCCAACCACTACCTTGGCCGCAATACCTTGAGCTGGGGCGGCGAGTGGCGCTCGGACGAGGTCGACGACGCCTCCAACCTCGGCATTGCCGTCGAAGGCGAGAAGGTCGAGGTGACGAGCTTTTTCCTCCAGGATGTGTGGAAACTGAGCTCGAAGCTGCGACTGTTGGTCGGCGCCCGCTGGGACGACGCCGAACAGTGGGGATCCGAGACGTCGCCTCGAGCCGATCTCGGCTGGCAGGTGTCTGAGGTCGTCGAAATCAAGGCCGGTTACGGCCAGGCCTTCCGGCCGCCCTCGATCGGCGAGCTCTACTACCCCCTCTCCGGCAATCCCGCGCTCGAGCCCGAAACATCGGCGTCCTCAGATCTCGGGATCAGCTACACAACGCAAAACGGGTCCTCGCGAATGGTGCTGACCGGGTTTTCGACCGACCTCGACAACCTCATCGAGTTCGACTACACCACCTATCAGAACTACAACATCGGCAGCGCCACGATCCGCGGCGCCGAGTACTCGTGGGCCTTCGCCCTCGGACGAAGAGGTTCGTCGTTTCTTCAGGCAACCTACCTCGATACCGAGGACGACAACGGCCAGCCGCTGTTGCGGCGACCGGAGTGGAGCGGTTCGTGGACCATTCATGGCGCTTTTTCAAGGCACCTGACGGGCGACATCACCTTCGTTTACGTCGGAGACCGGGACGACGTCGATCCGGTCACCTTTGAGCGGACCCTCGCGGAAAGTTACACCACCGGCGACATCGCCCTCGCCTACAGCCTCTGGAACGGGGTCGAAATCACGGCGCGGGTGCTCAACGTGCTCGACGAGGAGTACCAGGAGGTGCTCGGCTACCCGGCGCCCGGCCGCCAATACCTGTTCGGGCTGCGCCTCGGGGTCGATACCCCGGCTCGTTGGCAGGGAAATCCCTGAGGAGCGCTGAAACAACAACCGGCCAGATCCGTAGAAGTGTGCTAGGATGTGATTGAGAACGCGAATCACTCTCCCACGCGGAGGGTTCAAACCGAAAGGAGATCGGATATGAAGAAGACCCTGATGATTCTCGGAGTGGCGCTGTGCGCAACGCTGCTCGTCAACCCCGCCCTCGCGTGCGACGGCAAGGACGCCAAGAAAGCCAGCAATGACGGCGCGAATGGCTGTGCAAAGGCAGCCGCGGCCCAGGCCGGCAATGAGGGCTCCAGCTGCGCGAACTCGGCCGCCAAGGCCGCCTATGCCAAGGCGCTCGAGGAGACCGGCTGCGAGAAAACCGCGCAGGCCGCCTTCAACACCACCCTCGCCGAGAACGTCTATGCCAAGAGCTATGCCGAAACCGGCTGCACCAAGACGGCCCAGAAGGCCGCCTATGACGCGGTTTATGCCGAGAGCAACTGCGAAAAGACCTCAACAGCGGCGGCGACGCATGCGGTGGCCCAGGCCTCCTACAATGAGACCTACGCCAAGACCGGTTGCGAGAAGACCGCGCAGGCCGCCTATGCCAGCGTGACAAAGACCGCAGGTGCGAGCTGCGCGACCGCTACCGCCAAGGCGGACTGCGACAAGGGCGCCGCCGAGGGCGCGTCCGAGCAGGTGGCCGAGGCCGGGACCAAGCTCGCTTCCAATGAGCAGGGCTCGTCGCGCTAAGACAGGTCGATTTCTTCTCTGAATATGGACACCCGGGCTCGTGCCCGGGTTTTTTGTTTGTGACCCAGAGCACAGAAAGAACACTCCTACGGTGCGACATTGTGCATATGGAGGGCAGATGAGGAGTGGGAGAACCATGGTACCGCAAAGATCGCGCCGCCTCCGCCTGCTCGAAAGCCTTCGCCGCACCATCAATGAGATGTTGCACGAACGCGTCCAGCGCGCTGCCTCGGCGCGGGGCCACGGTGCGCCTCAGAACACGAGCTCGATCTACGCCTCGGCCTCCCAGGACGCCCCCGAGTTGCTCGACCAGCTGTTCTTTGTTCATCGCAGGGTCGGAGAGGAGATGGGGGACGAGACGGCTGCCAAGGCCTCCGACGTGCTCGATGACCGCCACCGCAAGGCGATGCTGTCGGCGGTGCGCGCAGCGGTGAACAGGTCGCGGGCCAGCCTCGAGCTTCAGGCCGATTGACCCGCATATCTCAGTGGTTATCGGCCGCCCGCCGGAAGCCCGGTGGCGATGATCCTGCGAACCTCGTCGCAGAGGCGCGCCACGTCAGCCGCTGTGGTGCCGTCGACGGCAACGGGCGGGTGAATAGTGAGACGCGCCGAACCGGGCGTGAGATCCGAGGTGCCTGCGGGCAGCACGTCGCGGGTTCCACTGATGGTCAGCGGAAGGATCGGCAGCCCGAGGTCCGCCGCCATTCGAAATGCGCCCTTCTTGAATGACATCAGCTTTCCGTCGCGGCTGCGTGTGCCCTCGGGAAAAAAGATCACCGAAGTCCCGTCGACGATCCTCTTTTTTGCGGCCTCGAGAGTGGCCATCGCCGCGGCATGGTTCGAGCGGTCGATAAAGATGTGACCGAGCCGGGCACAGGCAACGCCGATTCCCAGCACTCTGCGCAGCTCCTGCTTCATCACCCACTTGAAATCGACCCCGAGCCAGCCGTAGAGCACGAAGATATCGTACTGACTCTGGTGGTTGGACACCAAGACGTAGGACTGTCGCGGGTCGATGTTCTCGCGGCCTTCCACCCTGACCTTCATCGGCGTCATGAAGGCGATGACCCGCGCCCACGGAACACCGCTCAGCCGGCTGGCGGTGCGCGGCGAAGCCACCAGGCTCAGTACGACGGCGACGGTGGCCTGCGAGACTGTCATCAGCGCCACCACCGGCACCATGACCAGGTATTTGTAGGGCTGGTAAAGCCACCAAGCGAGACTGCGTCGCTTCATTATCGGGAATCATACCTGACTCGGGCCTTGGGGCTATGATCGGCCGCTTTCGGCTTCTCCCAGAGGGCCTCGCCGTGACCAGCCGCGGCCTGGCTAAGGGCTGTGGGGCACCACCCTCCCACCCCGCCGGAACCGTCGTGAAGCTGGACCTCATAGCCTCATAGCCCCCTCGCCGACGATGGTATCCTTCCACACCGTGCGAAATGGAGGACGAGTGACCGAGCGCTACTACATCACCACGCCGATCTACTACGTCAACGACATGCCCCACATCGGGCATATCTACACGACGGTGATGGCCGACATCTTCGCCCGTTATCACCGGCTCAAGGGGGCCGAGGTCCGTTTCTTGACCGGCACCGACGAGCACGGCCAGAAAATCGAGAAGGCGGCGCACAGCCAGGGAATCGAGCCCATCCAGCTCGCCGACCGGGTCGTCGCCCGCTACCACTCGCTGTGGAAGACCCTCGACATCTCACACGATGACTTCATCCGCACCTCCGAGCCCCGCCACCAACGGGCCGTAGCCGAGATCATTCGCCGGATCACGGCGGCCGGCGACATCTACGAGGGCGAATACGAGGGCTGGTACCTGGCGGCCGACGAGGCGTTCATCCCCGACTCGCAGGTCAAGGACGGCCACGACATCGAAAGCGGACGGCCGGTAGAGAGGCTGTCCGAGCCAAGCTACTTCTTCCGCCTCTCCGCGTATCAGGAGCGGCTTCTCGAGTGGTACCGCGCAAACCCGGAATGCATCCGGCCCCGCACCCGGTACAACGAGGTTCTGAGCTTTGTCGAGGGCGGTCTTCGGGACCTTTCGATCTCCCGCACCTCGCTCAAGTGGGGGGTCCCCTACCCCGGCGACGAAAGACACGTCGTGTACGTCTGGCTCGACGCGCTCACCAACTACATCTCGGCCCTCGGCTTCGGTTCGGACGACGAGGCCTTGTACGACGGATTCTGGCCCGCCTCCATGCACCTGGTCGGCAAGGACATCCTGCGTTTCCACTGCGTCTACTGGCCGGCCTTCCTGATGTCGGCCGGGCTGCCGTTGCCGCAGCAGATCGTCGGCCACGGCTGGTGGCTGCGCGACGAGGCCAAGATGTCCAAGTCGATCGGCAACGTGGTCCGGCCCGACTATCTGATCGAGCGTTTCGGCGCCGACGCGTTGCGCTACTTCCTGGCGCGCGAGATGGCCTTCGGCCAGGACGCATCATCTTCCGACGAAGCTTTCCTGGAGCGTTTCAACGCCGACCTGGCCAACGGCCTCGGCAACACCGCCCAGCGGACGCTCTCCATGACGGGCCGTTACCTCGACGGCCGGGTGCCCGCCCCGTCGGCTGCGGGTCCGGTGCCGGCCGCCGCTCAGGCCGCCGTCGAGGGCTTCCGGGACCACATGGACGCCGGCGAACCGAACCGCGCGCTCGAGGCCGCGTGGCAGCTGCTCAAGGTCATCGACGGCCATATCCAGGAACAACAGCCGTGGGCCCGCGCCAAGGAAGGGGACGCCGGACGAGCCGCCCTGGAGTCGACCCTCTACGTTTCGATGGAGGGGCTGCGGATCACCTCGGTGTTGATCGAGCCCTTCATGCCCGTCATCGCCGCCAAGCTGCGGCACCTGTTGGGCGTCGACGAGATGCCCCGGAATCTCGAGGATGCCACCGGCTGGGGCGGATTGGCTGAAGGCACTGCTATCGGACCGACCGAGCCCTTGTTTCCCGGGGTCGACATCGCAGCGTATCTCAAGGAGCTCCAAATGGACCCAGAAAACGACACCGCCAAAACCCCCGAATCCGACCTCCAGTCGATCGACGAGTTCTTCAAGACCAGGCTGGTCGTCGGCACCATCCGCGAGGCTGAAGCTGTGCCGAAATCGAAGAAGCTGGTGCGGCTCAAAGTCGACCTCGGCGAGGGCGGGCTGCGGCAGCTAGTGGCCGGCATCGCCGAGCGCTACCAGGCTGCAGACCTGGTCGGCCGCCAGATCGTGGTGGTCGCCAACCTCAAACCGGCCAAGCTGATGGGCGTCGAGTCGCAGGGTATGCTCCTCGCCGCCAACGTCGATGGAGCACCGTTCTTGCTGGCGCCGGACGCGGAGGTCCCGCCGGGCACGGTGGTGAGTTAGGCAGCACGTTCAGAACGTTAAAACGTTAGAACGTTATCGCATTCGGCTTTCGATTTCGGGACTCCCGGGCTTCAATCGGCCAATCGAACCACAGAGGCACAAAGCCGCACAGAGGGTCACAGAGGTCTTGTTTTGGGTTCATCTCTGTGCGACTCTGTGATTCTCTGTGACTCTGTGGTTTTTCGGTCGCGCTACGCCACCCTCAGGGATCGCGCAACACCTTTGGGCCGGTCGTAGACCAAGAAGCTGTAACGGAATTCGTTCTTTTCGTCCGATTCGTGGTGCTCTTCGGATACCAACTTCCACTCGTCGAGATCGAAATCGGGGAAAAAGGTATCGCCCTCGACTTCGGCGTGGATTCGCGTCAGATAGATCCGGTCGACGAGTCTTCTCCCGAGCGCGACGCGATAGATCTGGGCACCGCCGCCGATAAACGGCTCCTCGTCGGACGACGCCACCGCGAGCGCCTTCTCCACCGAACGCACAACGCGCGCGCCCTCGGGTGCGAAGTGCCGGCTCCGCGTCACCACCACCATCGTCCGACCCGGTAGCGGCTTGCCCACCTCTTCCCAGGTGCGCCGGCCGATGATGAGGTGGTGGCCCATGGTCGTGCGTTTGAAGTGCCTGAGGTCCGCCGGCAGATGCCACGGCAGCCCGCCCTCGCGGCCGATGACCCCGTTTGACGACACCGCGACGATCAAGGAAACCGTCATCGTCAAACCGCGATCGGGGCCTTGATGTGGGGGTGGGGATCGTAGCCTTCGAGCCGGAAGTCGTCAAAGCGAAAGTCGAAGATCGAGTCCGGGCTGCGGTCGATGTGCATGGCCGGCAGGGCCCGCGGCTCCCGCCCGAGCTGAATCCGCGCCTGCTCGACGTGGTTGCGGTAGAGGTGGGCATCGCCAAAGGTGTGGATGAACTCGCGCGCCTCGAGGCCACAGACCCTCGCCACCATCATGGTCAAAAGGGCGTAGGAGGCGATATTGAAGGGCACGCCCAGGAACACGTCGGCACTGCGCTGGTAGAGCTGGCACGACAACCCGCCGTCCGCAACCCAGAACTGAAAGAGACAGTGGCAGGGGGGCAGCGCCATGCGGTCGATATCGGCCGTATTCCAGGCCGAAACGATAAGGCGCCGTGAGTCGGGATCACTGCGAATGGCCTCGACTACCCGCGCAATCTGATCGATGCTGCCACCACCCGGGGTCGGCCACGACCTCCACTGGTATCCGTAGATCGGACCGAGATCGCCTTTTTCGTCAGCCCATTCGTCCCAGATCGTAACCTTGTGGTCATGCAGATAGCGGGTGTTGGTGTCGCCGGCCAAAAACCACAGCAGCTCGTGAATGATGGACCTGAGGTGCAGCCGCTTGGTCGTCAGCACTGGAAATCCGTGGCGGAGATCGAAGCGCATGTGGTGACCGAAGATGCTCAGGGCGCCGGTGCCGGTGCGATCGTCCTTTGCCACTCCCTGCGCCAGGATGTGGTCGAGAAGGTCGAGATACTGCCTCATCCCCGCTGCATTCCGGGCACCACCCAATCGCTCACCAGCTCGCTCCACCGCCCCTGCGCCTTGAGCAGCACCTCGGCGAGCTCACGTACCGCGCCGCGGCCGCCTTCCGCGCCGCAGACCAGATCGCAGGCGGCGGCGACCTCGGGCGCGGCGTCCGCCGGACAGGCGGCAAAGCCGGCACGGGCCAGCAACGGCAGGTCCGGCAAATCGTCGCCCATCGCCGCCACCGCGGCGTCGCCGAGCTGGAGCAGCGCCTCGATGCGGTCGAGGTCGGCGGTCTTGTCCGATGAGCCCAGCACGGTCAGCTCCGCCCGGATGCCGAGCTCCGAGCAGCGCGCCGTGACCGCTCCTGCCGAGCGGCCGCTGATCACCGCCACCTGGATTCCAGCGCGCAGCAGCAGGCGGATGGCGAGGCCGTCGCGGACCGAAAACCGTTTCCGGTCCTCGCCTTCGGCCGAGTAGATCAGGGTGCCGTCGGTGAGCACGCCGTCGACATCGAGGACCACGAGCCGGATCGGTTCGAGCTTTTCACGGACATCGCTGGGGAGACGACTTGGCATGGAGAGATGCTAGCAGACCGTACCGAATGAGGAATGAGGAATGAGGAATTAGGAATTAGGAATTCCCACCCAACCTCCCCTTCCCCCTTTTCCCCTTTTCCCCTTTTCTCCCTTTCTCCTCTGCTCTTGTAGGGTGGGTGGAAACGTTTTAACGTTCTTAATTTTTAACGTTCCACCGATAATACGACGAGACGGGATCGTGATCGGCTGGCGCGATCGGCGGCGGGAAACTCGGCGTTGACGTGGACAACATCGATTCGGGCGCCAACGGCGAGAGCGGGGCTGACGAGCACGTGGTCCAGGACCTGCGAGTTGCCGAGGTAGACATAGGTGTAGCGCTCGTTCGTCGGCAGGCGTTTGATGAAGTCTTCGAGACCCGCGGCCTCGAGGGCTCGCAGCGGCTCGGTGTTCTCGAAATCGTTGAAATCGCCGATCACCACGATCCGTGCACCCGCGTCTTTTCCCATGACGTCCGCGACAAAGTCCGCAACCACCCGCGCCTGTTCCGTCCGATGCCGCGTCGAGCCCTTGACCGGCGGCTGCCGGCGGCCGAAAAACGGGTCGTCACCGCCCTTGGATACGAGGTGCAGGGCGACAATGAGAACCCGCTCCCCGGCAAATCGAAACTCGCCGACAAGCGGCTTACGACTGCCGCCGAGGCCTTCGTCGTGGGCCCGGAAAGCGGGGTTGCCGGGGTCCACCAGCCCCGGGCTGCACGACAGCGATCCTCCTTCCGTCACCGTCACGCTTGACCCTTCGCCACAGCCCGTGCGGTCAACAAATTCCACCCGTTCGGGGTTGAAGAGAAACGCGGTGCGGATGTTGGCGCCGGGCTGGCCGCCGTCGGCGTTGTCCGACGGATCGATGACCCGGGTCTCGTAGCGCGGCCCCCCGGCGCTTTCGATCGCAGTCACCAGGCGAGCCAGCGAGCGCTCGGAGCTGACCGTGCCGTCATCTTCGGGACCCGTGTCGTCCTGCAGCTCCTGCACCGCGATGATGTCGGGTGAGCCCAGATTGTCGGCCACCACTCGCGCGAGGCGAATGAACTTTTCTTCTGACGACACCGCCGACAGGTTTTCGAGGTTGGTCGTCGCCACCGTGAGGCCTGCGGCGCCGCTCTCGAGAGCGCTCCGCTCGCGCTCGAGGCCGCCGGCAGCGGCCGCCGGCAGCGGCGCGGTGTTGAACAGCTTGTAGCTTCCGAAGCTGTAGTGGAGAATGCCTTCGATCGGACCCGACAGCAGGTCGCCGACCACCAGCGATGGCGGATCGCGCACCAGCCGGTCATCGATGATGATCCTCTGCGGATGGGAGTTGCACGGCTGCAGCCGCAATCCGCCACGAGCGGTCCACGGGCCGGATCCGCGACCGCCGTCGCCGACGACGACGATTTCGCCGTAGTTCGAAGTGGGGCCGATCACCACCGGCTCCTCGACCCGCACCCGCATACCCTCCACGGTTTCGAAGGCATCGGCGGCGTAACGGTCTGGGTTGACGGCCTCCAGCCTGGGCGCAGCAATCTCGGGCTGCGGGACCACCAGGCCGCCGGTGCCGAGAATCACCGGCGGTGGCAGCGGGATACCCTGCCCGACGATCTCGACCGCAGACGCAAAGATCCGCGTCACCGGCAGCTCGAGGCCCCACGAGGGTTCCTCCACCCGCCCGTCGAGCCTCACCAGTTCACCAATCTCTACCAACGCTTGGCCCTCTCCGGTGGTCACGAACAACCCGTCCGAGGTCGCGCGGTCGCCGTCGCCCTCGGGGTCCTGCACCCAGAAGGCCTGGCCGCCGCGGCTGCCGAGGATGGCCGTAACCACGCCCGTCACCCCGGCAACACAGCGGCCGACAAACGGCGACACGTGACCCGTGCCCTGGAGCTCGCCGATCCGCACGATCGGCACCTCTGCCGCCGGTAGATCAACACCCGAGATTGCGAGCAGCAGAACCTGGTTGCGCTGGACCGAGGGCTGGAAGTTGTTGTCGGAGACGAGGACCAGCAAACGGCGGCCGTCGGCCAGGGCGGGGCCCAGGGCCATGCCCTCGAGGTTGTCGGGTTCGATCCCGAGCTCCCCGATATCCGCCAGGAGGGTCTTGCCGACCGGGACCGGCTCCGGGTCGTCCGCGTCATCGAGACTCTCGATGTCCCCGATTTTCGTCGCGCCCTCGAGCTCCACCAGATAGATCCGTACCCGGTTGCCGACCCCGGGTGAGAACGAACGCTCGACCACCAACAGCCGGTGGTTGTCGAGCGCGAGGATCTCCGAAATTCCGTTGGTGCTCGAGGCGGTCGCGGGTTGCGGCTCATCCGGCACAGCGCCAATCTCGTAGAGGTACTCGGCGATCGGCCGGCCGGTTGGCAGCTCGAGGACCAGCAGCCGGGCCGGGCTGCCGTGGTCGAGATCGGCGGCCGGTCCGTCCTGGAGGAGGGCGTTCTCGGTGGCGACAACCAGCAGGCTGCCGTCCGGGCTGATGCCGATCCCCTCGAAGGCGAGATTGTCGCGCACCCCCCGGCTGCCGTCGGCATTCGGTATGTAGTGCTCGGGCAGCTCATACCGTCCGCTGAGCGATCCGTCGAGCCCGAAGCGCGCCACCGTCGGCGGGATGCCGCGGTGGGGCACGCCCTCGGAGGCCACAAACAAGCTGCCGTCGGCGGCCAGGGCGAGGGCCTCGGGATCGAGATCACCGCGCGCAAAGGGTGCGCCGTCAGCGTCTCGGAGGAGGGTCGCGCCGAGCACCGCCACCTCGGCCGTATCGCCGTCAGATTGAATCTTCAGGGTGTAGAACCGGGGTGGAGCGATGTTTCCACGATCGTCGGACACCGCGTAGAAAAGGTCGCAGCCCGGATCGTAGCTCAGACCCGACAGGCCGCCGACCAGCATCCGGTCGATCTCGAGATCATCCGGTAGGATGGTTTCGGCAAGAATCTCGAGACTCGGGTCGGACGCTGCCAGTGGCGGACCGAACCCGGTCAGGAGCGCGAGGAAAAAGCTCCCGACCCAGCCTCGACTCAACCGAAGGCCCACTCGAGCTCTTCGAGCTTTGTTTTTTCCGCCGCCGAGATGGAGCCGACGCCGAGGAAACCGCCAGCGGCCTCGGCGACCGCGCGGGCGCGGCCCATGGCCGCCGCCTTGAGCTCGCCGCCGGCCTTGTCATCGAGCGCTGCCATGAGCTCCTCGATGTAGATCCTCCAGGTCGCAAGCAGCTTTGAATCCGGTTTGCTGAGAAGCCAGTTCCTGAGCAGGTCGGCGGTCGGGCTGCCCTCTTCGATGCCTCGCTCGGCGGCCGCCTTGAGAATCGCGTTGCGTTCCTTTGGCTGGATCTCGCCGTCCGCCCACGCCACCTCGACCAGCGGCACGAGGCTGAGAGCAACTACAGTCTCGGGCTCGACGCCGAGATCGACGAGCGCCTCGAGAAGCGCCTCCTTCGCGATATTCAGAAGGCGCTGGAACTCCTTCTTCTTCTCCTCGCGCGCGCTCACCTCGCGCAGCTTTTGCAGCAGACGTGCATTCTCGTTGGCAAAGAAGCTGTCCTCGAGGGCCCTGGCCTTGGCTTTGAGTCCGGGAACCTTGTCAGTGTCCTTCATGGGCTGTGTCTCCTCCAGCGCAATGTCGGGGCGGTCTGTCTCGCCGCCGTCGGCGATTATGCCACGGATGGCGGGGAACGAAATGCACCCGCTCATGTTCAGCGGACAATTCGCCTGGAATCAGCCCGCTTATCTCACCGGGTGTCTACCGCGGACGGCGAATCGCGGCGTCCCGCCGTGCTTGTCGTAAATCGTACTCCTCGACGTAGTGCTACTGGGACTGCATCGCCCGAATCACGCCAAACTCACCGGATACTTTCGCTTCGCCGCCCTCGCTACGAAACCCGCCGAGATAAGCGGGCTAGATGATATTTTCATAGAGGAAGATGTCGGACGCCACGAGGCTGTCGGCGGAATCCATTCGAGAATCGTTCAGGAGCTTGATGTGCCGGATTCAATTGCGCTGCTCTCCCTCGTGTTCGGCAGCTCTTTCGCTTCGTCGTTGTTCTTTGTCCTGTCGGCGCGCATCCTCAGAGGCGCCGCCGGAGAGGACGCTCCCAGCGCGATCGGCGTCGTCGGCGTCACCCATATCAGCGCCGCCATCTTCCTGCTCCCATTTCTCCCAGCGGCAGGCATTGTCTCGCTGACGGAATTCAGATCGATGGCGTCCTCCTCCGTCCTGATTCTGATCCTGCTGACAGCAGTACTGCACTTCGCCGCAAGGCTCCTCCATTTCAAGGCCCTGAGCTTGACCGACGTCAGCCTTGTCAGCCCCTTCGCGGCGCTGACGCCGGTGCTTACGCTGTTTACGGCCTGGATCATCATCGGCGAGCGTCCCAGCGCTCTCGAGTTCATTGGCATCCTGATCGTTGTCGTGTCGCTGCTGGGGCTTACCGGAGCAACAAGGGTCTTTCGAACCCACCTCAGGTCCCGTCCAGCTGCCGAAAAGGGTGGCGCGAATCTGGGCCTCTGGTTCGCGTTCCTGTCCACGATCCCCCCGGCGGTCAAAATCGCCGTCCAAAAAAAGGCAATCCTCCTCTCGAGCCCGTTTACCTATGCGCTGATCATGCTTTTCCTGACCGGAATGTGTGCGCTCGTGATTTCCGGCTTCCGTTTCAGCAAGGAGGATTTCCGGGCGCAGTTTCCTCCGCAAACGCTGCGGTCGCTGTTCCTCATTTCCGGGCTGCTGGCCTTGAACACGTTTTTGTTCTGCAAGGCCCTCACCTTGGGAATGGCGGCGGGTATCAGCGCGATGGCCCGCATCAGCATCGTGTTCCAGGGGGTCCTGGCCTACTGGCTGGCCGGACAAAAGGCCGACTTTCGAACCAGGATCCTGTGGGCGATCGCCATCTTCATTGGGACCCTTGTCATCGGGCTCGCCGACTCCTGATAGGCTTGCGGACAATTCCCGCCAGTTCACACCGAATCATCCGGGATGTGGGGCGTCCGCCGGACTCTCGAGAAGCTCGGCGCCGCTCTCGGAGCGACTCCCCAGGAAGACCCTCAGGATTCCCTTTCCCGCCAGCTCGCGCCGGATCCTGCCCTCGACGTCTGCAGGATGCAAATCCGTCATTTCATTCACTTCGTCCTCGTAGTACCGGTCCCACCTGCCCTCAGCGTCCGCACCAAAACCGAAGACATCGACCTCGTCGCAGATATGCACGGCGACCATCATGGCGGTGAAGCCGGTGGAGGGGAAGCCCCCGCGCGCCTCCAACCAGCCTTCGTGGAGGTACTTGACAAACTCCGGATGGATGATGCGCACGCGCCCCGCATCCCAGGGAAGAACCTGCTCCACGAGTTCGAGGATCCAGTCGAAGAGATTCTCGGTATGCAACGTGAGCGGATTGAACAGGAGAACGGCTCGCCGATCGGCCAGGTCCTTGCCGAAGTTTGTCGGCCACATCACGTGATGGGTCGTCTTTTCCCCGACATCCGATTTGAACTCCTCTGTGGGCGCCCGATTCACCCGAATCACCACGTCATGGGCATCGATCTGGCGTCCATAATCTGAGTTGAGCAGATTGCGGGACGCGCCGACGACCGCACAGGTCTGCTTGCTGTGGGGACTCGAAAAGACCGGGGATCTCTCCGAGATTCGTGAAAACATCCGCTCTGCGGCCGCTTCATTCAAGCCCCTGATTTCCACGCGGGACGCCCACCAGTTAAACACCTCGGGCGAGACCCAGCCTTCACCGGGCTCCCAGAGCATGTCCACGCCTTCTCTGAATGATTGAGGGAATGCCGCCTTGAGCCTCTGCTGCAGGGGGCGCTCGACCGTGGTGTGCAGATCGGAGACTGGCAGCAAATCTGCCGAACTCAAATCCTGGGAGGCTGCTCGCTGGGGCGAGGAATGGAACACGACCAAAACCACAACAATCGGAATCGCTCTACGGTCGAAGGTTGTGGTTCGCATACTCCGCCCTCCCCTCACCCGCAATCTCAGTCCAGCGGAGACGGGTCCCTTTGGTAGCCCGGGTCAGGGCGAACCCCTGTGAACACCTTGAGGATTCCTCGTTCCTCCATCTCCCTGCGCAACTGGACCTCGAAATCCGCCGGATGAATGCTCGACACGACCTTCGCATCGTTTTCGTAGTAGCGATCCCACCGGCCGTTGGCGTCGGCTCCGAAGCCGAAGAGATCGACCTCGTCACAGACGTGCAGCGCGATCATCATGGCGATGAAGCCGGTCGAGGGATACGCCTTGCGCCCATCCGTCCAGTTCTCGTGGAGGTACTTGACGAACTCCGGGTTGATGATGCGCACGCGGATCGGATCCCAGTGGAGTTCGTGCTCCACCATGAAATTGATGCGGTCGAAAACCTCGTCGGTATTCGTGGTGATCGGAGTTACCAGGAGAATGGCCCGGCTGTCGAACTGACCTTCGTCGAGGTCGCGCGGCCACATCAGGTGATAGGTGGTCTTTTTCCCGACATCGGATTCGTAGTCTTCGGTGGGCGCCCGATTCACCCGAAAGACCACCTTGTGAGCATCGATCAGGCGTCCGTAATCAGATCCGAGGAGATTGCGGGAGGCGCCGACAACCGCGCAGATCTGCCTGCCACTGGTGTTTGAGAAGACAGGGTATTGCGCCTCGAGCCGCGCGAACATCCGTTGAGCGGCCTCTGGAGTCACGCCTTCAAGGTTGCCGGGGGTGAGGCGGGCGGCCCACCAATCGAAGACCTCCGGCGACACCCAGCCGTCCCGCGGTTCCCAAAATACATCGACGCCCCGGCTGAAAGAATCTGGAAACGCCTCTTCGAGCCGCCGTTGCAGCGGGCCGTCGACCGAGGTCTCCAGATTGCGATAGATCTGCGGATCCGGTGGGTTCAACTCCTGTGCGGCCGCCCACTGCGGCGCGAGGAGGATCACGACCACGACCACTGCACACCCAAGCGCACGGCGGTGAAGGCCTTCGATCTTCATCTTCCGAATCGTGTCATTCCACGCCAAGGTCTGCTGGAACGGCTTCTGCAATGCGGCCGCCTCTCGAGGCTCCGAACGGCGTCAGCCGGCTTCACGATGGTCGACCGAAGCGCTCTCGGTCTCGAAGGAGACGCACTGCCCACACACGGTCGGTCCCACCTCGTGACGGAGATGGGCGGCTCGCAGCTTGCAGAACTCGGGCGAGTGCCAGGCATCCATGAACGCCGTCTGCTTGAGGTCCCCCATGTGGAACCGCCCATCGTGGTCGAAGCAACACGCGCTGAGTCTTCCGTCCCAGGTCACATGGCCTTCGGTAAAGAGCGCCCAGCAGGGGATCGGCGCCCGCATTCGGTCGTACCTGCCCGGATTGCCCCCGGTAAAGACCCACCGCGTGCCGTCTTCCTTCTTGATATGGGCGGCCTGGGTGTAGAGCGGGAGCGCATAGACCTCGTCGGTAAAGGCTTCGACCTCCTTGACCACCCGGGCCATTTTTTCACGCTGCCGCTCGCCTTCGAACATGATGTAGGAGGCATACAACCCGCAGGAATACCCCCCCTCCGCACGCACTCGCCAGGCCTCCTTGAGGTTGGATATGATTTCGGAGTACATCGCCTCGGGCTTTTTCGTGATCGACGCGAAATGCTCCGGGTCGGAGTAATTGAACGAGAACTTGAGGCTGTCGAGACCCGCCGCCATACAGGCCTCGACCTTTGCGGGCGTGCAGTGCGAGCCGTTGGTGGTCAGGAACACATACGGGAAACCGAGGTCCTTCGCGTAGCTCACCGCGTCCGGAAGCCAGGGAACGAGAAAGCTCTCGCCCAGATAGAAGAGCCCGAGCTCCTCGACCCCCGCCTCGAGCAGATTCGACCAGGATCCTCTCGTAGAAGTCCGCGATTGATCTGCCCGACCATGCGCAGTCGCTTGGAACGGGCGCAGAACTCACACGAGAAATTGCAGTGGCCGGTGAGCTCGATCTTTACCGATTTTGGGCACGGGGGCAGCTCGGAAAGATACTCGTCCCTGATCTCGGTGATGTTGTCGATCCGCTCGGTGATCGACGCCCGCTGCACTGAAAAGCCCAAACCCGTCGCCTCCAGTGGTCGTGGTCGGTTTCGTCGACGCCACTTCTCTCATTATTCTATCCTTCCCGACCCGACGACTCAAAAAACGAAATGCCTGAATCTACATAGCTTTTACATTGGGACCTTCGACCAGGAGATTGAACCGGCACTGGCGGGGATCAGCGAGGATGCGTAGAATACGCCGGGTCCGCCGTGAGGCAGGTCGCGAGGGGAGATCATGGCCGAGCACAGCTACCGACCGTCCGTCATCGAGCCCAAATGGCAGTCCGTGTGGGCCGAGCGAGGCACCTTTCGCACGCCAACGGATCCCGAGGAGCTGCGCGCAAAGCCCAAGTTCTACGTGCTCGACATGTTTCCCTACCCCTCCGGCGCCGGTCTTCACGTCGGCCACCCCGAGGGCTACACGGCGACAGACGTCATCGCGCGGATGAAGCGCGCCCAGGGCTTCAACGTCCTCCACCCGATGGGCTGGGACGCCTTCGGGCTGCCCGCGGAACGGGCCGCGGTGCGCGAGGGGCTGCACCCGGCGGTGATCACCGAGCGCAACGTCGACGACCTTTCGCAAGCAGATCCAACGCCTCGGCTTCTCCTACGACTGGGACCGTGAGGTCAACACCTCGACCCCCGACTACTACCGCTGGACGCAGTGGATCTTCCTCAAGCTCTACGAGAAGGGTCTCGCCTACATGGCGGACGTGCCAGTCAACTGGTGTCCGGCGCTCGGCACCGTGCTCGCCAACGAGGAGGTCAAGGACGGCGCTTACGTCGAGACCGGCGATCCGGTCGAACGGCGTTTGATGCGGCAGTGGATGCTCAAGATCACCGACTACGCCGAACGCCTGCTCGACGACCTCGATCTGGTCGACTGGCCGGAGAGCGTCAAGGAGATGCAGCGCAACTGGATCGGCAAGAGCTACGGCGCCGACGTCGTCTTCCGGATCGATGGCACGGACGAGGAGTTCACGGTCTTCACGACCCGCCCCGACACCCTCTTCGGCGCCACCTACTGCGTCTTCGCGCCCGAGCACCCGATGGTCGCCGAGATGACCACCGATGAGCAGCGGCGGGCGGTCGAGGCCTACGTCGCCGAGGCGGCCCAGAAGACCGACCTCGACCGGACCGATCTCGCCAAAGGCAAGACCGGCGTCGTTCACCGGCGCCTTCGCCATCAACCCGGTCAACGACGAGAGGATCCCGATCTGGGTCGCCGACTACGTGCTGATGGGCTACGGAACCGGCGCCATCATGGCGGTTCCGGGCCACGACGAGCGCGACCACGAGTTCGCGCGTGAGTACGACCTGCCGATCGTCGAGGTGGTATCGGGTTCGGAGGTCCCGATCGCGGAGGCGGCCTACGTCGACAATGTCGACGGCGTGCTGGTGAACTCGACCGGCAAGGACGGCTTTTCGATCGACGGCCTCAAGGTGCCGGACGCGATCGCCAAGATCACTGCCTGGTTGGCCGAGCGTGGTTTGGGTGAAGGACGGGTCCACTACCGCCTCCGCGATTGGCTCTTCTCCCGCCAGCGCTACTGGGGCGAGCCCTTTCCGGTGGTCCACACCGACGACGGCGAAGTGCTGCCGTTGCCCGGCGATGTTCTGCCGGTCGAGCTGCCCGTGATCGACGAATACAAGCCGACCGATGACGGTCGACCGCCGCTGGCCCGCGCCGGTGACGACTGGCTGCGGGTCGAGCTGCCCGACGGCCGCCCGGCCACCCGTGAAACCAACACCATGCCGCAGTGGGCGGGCTCGTGCTGGTACTACCTGCGCTATCTGGATCCCCACAACGACCAGGAGGCCTGGTCTCGGGAAGCCGAGGACTACTGGATGCCGATCGACCTCTACGTCGGCGGCGTCGAGCACGCGGTGCTCCACCTGCTCTATGCCCGTTTCTGGCACAAGGTCCTTTTCGATTGCGGCTACGTCCACACCGAGGAGCCCTTCACCAGGCTTTTCAACCAGGGGATGATCCTCGCCTACTCCTACCGCGACGCGAACGGCAAGTACTACCACCCGTCGGATGCCGAGGAACGCAACGGACAGTACTTCGTCAAGGGCAGCAACACCGAGCTCGAGGCCCAGGTCGAGAAGATGTCCAAATCGAAGCTCAACGTCGTCAACCCGGACGAGGTCATCAAGGCCTACGGCGCCGACGCGATGCGCCTCTACGAGCTCTTTATGGGCCCGCTCGAGGTGCAGAAGCCGTGGCAGATGAAGGACGTCGAGGGCGTCAATCGATTTCTACAACGGGTCTGGCGGTTGGTGGTGGAGGAGAAGTCCGGCGGCCTCAACCCCAGGCTCACCGACGCGCCGGCTTCGTCGGAGCCGGAGCTCGAACGCAGCCTGCACAAGACCATCAAAAAGGTGACCTCGGACACCGAGGCCCTGCAGATGAACACCGCCATCGCGCAGATGATGATCTTCACCAACGACGCCACCAGCGCCGCCACCCTGCCGCGCGAGATCGTCGTTGCTTTCCTGCGCCTGCTCTCGCCCTACGCGCCGCACATCTCGGAGGAGCTGTGGCAGCGGCTCGGCGAGAACGAGCTGATCGCCCACGCCGAATGGCCGGGCTGGGACCCCGAGCTGGCCCGCGACGAGAACGTCACCGTCGTGGTCCAGGTCAACGGCAAGAAGCGCGACGAGCTCCAGGTCGAGCACGGTACCGAAAAAACCGAGATCGAGCGGCTTGCCCTGGCATCCGAAAATGTCCGGCGCCATATGGATGGCAAGGAACCGAAGAAGATCATTGTGGTACCCGGACGGCTCGTGAACATTGTCGTGTAATTCTCAATTCTCAATTCTCAATTTTTAATCCCCGCCCAACTCCCGGTGACATGGGAGGGCGGATGGGAATTGAGAATTAAGAATTGAGAATTGAGAATTCTATGCCGGAGGCATTGACGGCAGTCGGATGATGATCTCGAGGCCGCCTTCGGGGCGGTTGCGGGCCTCGACGGTGCCGCCGTGGGCTTCGACCGCGCGACGGGTGATGGCAAGGCCGAGGCCGGCGCCGCCCGATGGAGCGCTCGCGGGCGTCGGCCACCCTTGAAAACGGCTCGAAGAGTGACGCCAGATGCTCCGCCGGCACCCCCGTCCCGCGGTCGGACACCGAAACGACGGCCGACGAGTCCTCCACCGACAGCGATACCTCGACCCTGGTGTTTTCGGGTGCGTGCCGGATGGCGTTTCGGATGACATTGTCGAGGGCGCTGCGCAGCAACTCCGGGTATCCCCGCATCGGGACCACGGAACAGGATTCGAACACCACCTCGCGATTTGCGGGCGCAGCCTCGAAGGATGCGTCGTCAACCACTTCGGCGAGCACGCCCCCGAGGTCCAGGTCGAGAAGCTCGGTGTCGGGCGCTCCCGCCTCGAGCCGTTCGAGCAGCAACAGCTGGGCGATGAGCTCGTCCAGCCGCGCCGCTTCCCGGTCGATCCGGTCGAGCGATTCGCCGGCGCCACGACCGGCGCGGTCGCGCGCCAGCTCGAGCGCCACCCGGAGGCGGGCCAGGGGTGACCTGAGCTCGTGGGAGACGTCGCGCAAGAGCCGGCGCTGTGACCCGATGAGAGTTTCGAGCTGCTCGGCCATGGCGTCGAAGTCTCTCGCCAGGGCGCCGATCTCGTCGCTGCGTCGCGTCACCCGCGGTCCGACCCTGGCGGTCAGCTCCCCGACCCCCAGACGTCTCGTCGCATCCCGAAGCACGGCGACCGGTCGCGCCAGGTAACGGGCCAGGGCCAGGCTGAGCGCACCCACCACCAAAGCAAGCACCGCGAGCCGGGACCACAGGGCGCGCGGTTCGAGCAGATCGACCGGTCGCGGGGGGCGGTGGATACCGGCCACCGCGACCAACTGCCTCCCGTCTGGGTCCGTCACCGGACGGGCGATGAAGTGCATGCCTCCCCGACGTTCGGCTTCCTCGGCTCCGCTGGCGGCCGACCTGCGGGCGAGATCGCGCGCCGCTGGCGGCGCGTCCTGCTCGCGAACGTCGCTGCCGTCGGCCGAGAAAACGAAAATCTCGGACGGCCCCCGCCCTCCCCGGTAGGGCGGCCGGGTCTGGTCGAGGACATCGATCCCTTCCCGGGCCACGATCGCCGCGGCCCCGTCCAGGCGTCGCCGGGCCCATCCCTCCTCGTCCTCGCTCCACCGTTCGAACCCGGGCCGCGAACGGGTGAAGAAGGGCGAGGTCACCACCAGGGCGACCACCACGACCACCATCGCCAGCCAGAACCAGAGAAAGATGCGGAGGAAGAGGCTTTTCATGGTTGTAAATTCGGAATTCGGATTTCGGAATTCGGAATTCCGATCCACCCAGCTGGATGCTTACCCGGTTTTGAGTTTTGAGTTTTGAGTTTTGAGGTCCAGGCCACTCTCGCCGTGAATCCGCCTAATGACGATTGGAAGGGAAACTGCGAGATTCCGATGCGCGCCAGTCGGTACGACACCGCACGACGAACAAACCCACGATTCCAAAATTCAGCAACCGGGTGGATGGGGGAAAACTCAAAACTCATAACTCAAAACTCATGACTCACGGCGAAGCCGTGCTCGGTCTGACGTAAAGGTACCCGACTCCGCGGACCGTCTTGATGCGGTCGCCACCACCCGGCAGCGGGCCGAGCTTGCGGCGCAGGTTGGAGAGGTGGACGTCGAGGCTGCGGTCGAAGGCGCTCGCCCGCCTGCCGAGCGCCTGGCGCGACATCTCGTCGCGGCTGACCACAGTTCCCGCCACCCGCACCAGGGTCTCGAGAATCATGAACTCCGCCCCGGTGAGCTCGACCTCGTTACCGCCGCGGTGAACCTGACGCGCGCCGAGGTCGAGGACGAGATCACCGACCGCAAAAACCCCTACCTCGGCGTACTCGTCCGTTGGCCCCGCGGTGCGGCGCAGGATGGCGCGGATGCGGGCCGCGAGCTCGCGCGGGTTGAAGGGCTTGGCGAGGTAGTCGTCGGCGCCCATCTCGAGCCCGACGATGCGGTCGACCTCCTCGCCACGGGCCGTGAGCATGATGACCGGCACCCGGGATCGCTCGCGGATCTTGGCCAGGACTGCGAAGCCGCCGAGCTGCGGCAGCATGACATCCAGGATCACGAGGTCGGGCCCGGCCGCCAGGCATCGCTCGAGACCGGCGGCGCCGTCGTGGACGGATTCGACCGCCAAGCCCTCGCCCTCGAGGTACTCGGTCACGAGCTCGCAGAGCTCGGTGTCGTCATCGACGAGCAGGATCCTGAACATGAGTCGATGCTATCAGCGCCCGGAGAGTCTTGACCTTTCTTTAGGAACTCCGTGCGTTTCCTTGCTCAAGATCGTCAACACTGAAGACGCCTCGGTCGTTTCACTCAACGACCGAACAAACGCCGCTCCGGCGGCGAACCACACGGAGGTGGACATGAAAGTGCGAAACATCATCCTGACGCTTGCGGCGGCGTGTTCTGCTCGCCATCCCATCGGCGGCTATCGCCCAGACCAGCCCCGGTCCCGGTCCGGGCGACGGATCCGGATGGGGTGGGGGTCCCGCCGGTGGCGCCTGGGGCGGCGGCGGCTGGGGCCAGGGCCCCCACATCGGCGGCTTTGGCGACGCCCACGGTCTCGGTTTCCTCGAGCGCATGCTGCCGCGGCTCGCTGAGGAGCTCGGCCTGTCCGAGGAGCAATTGCAGGAGATCCAGGCCGTCGTTGACGAGGAACGGCCGCGGATCGAAGAGCTCGCCGCTGAGCTTCGCGCCCTGCATGAGACCCGCAGGGAAACCCACGACCCGGCGGTTTTCGACGAGGGTGAGGTGCGGGCCTTCGCCCAACAGCAGTTCCTGGTCCAGGTCGAGCTCATGGTTGTCGTCGAACGGACCCGAGCCGCAGCGCTCCAGGTCCTGACCGAGGAGCAACGGCAACAGCTCGAAGAGATGCGTGGCGAGATTGGCACGCGCTTCAAACGGCGCTCCGGCGGGCGCCGCCCACAATGAGCTCCTGATTTTCCCGCAGGCGCGGCGACCGCGGTGGTCGCCGCGCGTCGTGTCCGTCACCTATCGCGGACACGGACAGGTTTTTTGCTTCGCTTGTTGTTGACTCCATTCTATCGGTCTGTTATACGCATATGCGCATAGCAGAACTGATGCCACGCGATCGATCCACCGCCCGCCGAATGCTGATCCGCCAATTACTGGCTGAGCGCGAAATCTCCACCCAGACGGAGCTCGTCAGACTCCTCGACAAGGCGGGACATCGCGTTACCCAGGCCACGGTTTCGCGTGATCTCGCCAAGCTCGATGTCACCAAGTCGGATGGCGGTGCGAAGGGCGAGAGCTACGTCGTCGTCGGTCAAAAACCACCGGCGGACGACGGCTTCGAAAGCCTGCGTCGAGTGTTGGAGGATTACCTCGAGGCGGCGGTTCCATCTGGCAACCTGGTCGTGTTGAAGGTGCGCGCGGCGACGGCCGGCGCTGTGGCCGCAGCCATCGACGCAGCACAACTCGAGGGGGTCGCAGGCACGCTTGCGGGCGACGATACGGTCCTTGTGGTCGCCGAACAACGCATCAACGGAAAATCCGTTGCGCGATCCATCATGGGAATACTGGAGGGGTGAATTGAAAGTAGTCCTTGCCTATTCGGGCGGTCTCGACACGTCGGTCATTCTGCACTGGATCAAGGAGACCTACGATGCCGAAGTCATCTCCTACACCGGCAACGTCGGTCAGATCGACGAAGATATGGACGAGGTGCGCGCAGCCGCCCTCGCCACGGGGGCCGTCGAGGCCGTGGTTGAGGACCTGCGCGAAGCTCTCGTGACCGAGTGCATCTATCCCGCACTCAGGGCAAACGCCGCATACGAGTGGTACTACCTCCTTGGCACAGCCCTTGCCCGCCCGGTTCTCGCCCGCGGTCTGGTGCAAACGGCAGAGCGTTTCGGCGCCGACGCCATCGCCCACGGTGCAACCGGCAAGGGCAATGATCAGGTCCGGTTCGAGCTCTCAGCTTATGCCCTCCAACCGGAGATTCGAGTCATAGCGCCGTGGCGCGAATGGGACATGAAGGGCCGATCCGATCTGATCGCCTACGCCGCCAAGCACGGCGTCCCGATCCCTGCGGCGCCAAAACCCTCCTACTCGATGGATGCCAACCTCATGCACGTTTCCTACGAGGGGGGTGTGCTTGAAGATCCGTGGTCGAGCCCTCCGGAAGGGATGTTCCGCATGACCTCGGACCCCGAATCCGCGCCCGATGAACCAGAGATCGTAACCGTGCGTTTCGAAAAGGGCGAACCCAGGGAGGTCAACGGCGAGGTACTCGATCCGGTCAGCCTGCTCGAAACTCTCAACTCAACCGGCGGGCGCCACGGCGTGGGACGAGTTGACATTGTCGAAAACAGATTCCTTGGAATGAAGAGCCGCGGTGTTTACGAGACGCCGGGCGGCACCATCCTCCATCACGCCCACCGTGCCGTGGAGTCCATCACCCTCGATCGCGAGGTTCAGCACCTGCGTGATGAGTTGGTGCCCAGGTATGCCGAAATGGTCTACAACGGGCTCTGGTTCAGCCCCGAGCGGGAGGCGCTCCAAAGCTTCATGGACACGGTCCAGGAACGTGTCAACGGCGAAGCCCGGCTCAAGCTCTACAAGGGAAGCGTCCTGGTCGAGGGACGGAGGTCCGAGACCCACACTCTCTACGACGAGGCGGTCGCGACCTTCGAGGCCGACGAGGTCTACGACCAGGCGGACGCGACCGGCTTCATCCGCCTCAACGCCCTGCGGTTGCGAACGCTTGGCGGCAAGAGGATCTCGGAGGGCGAATGAGCCATCTGCGCGATCTCTTCGCCGCTGACGAGGACGAACTCTTCCGCGCATTTGCCTCGTCGCTCGAAATGGACCTGTGGATAGCAGAGGAGGATATCGAGGGATCAATCGCCCACGTGACGATGCTCGGCGAGGTCGGAATTCTCACTCCAGAAGAGGCGGAAGCGCTGGTCCAGGGTCTCAAGCAAATCCTGGATGAGTTCCGGGACGGCTCCTGGGTTCCTGACGCAATGCAGGAGGATGTCCATATGGCAGTGGAAGCCCGTCTCACCAAAATCGTCGGTGGAGTCGGGGGCAAACTCCACACCGCCCGCTCGCGCAATGACCAGGTGGCCACCGATGTCCGTCTGTGGCTCAAACGCCGGCTCGGCGACCTCTCGGCGGCTGTCGGCGAACTCGTCACGACCCTTCTCGGACGCGTGAAGACGGACGGGCAGGTCCTGTTGCCGGGCTACACCCACCTCCAACGAGGTCAACCGATCCTCCTCGGCCACCATCTTCTCGCCCACGCCTGGGCGCTCAGCCGGGATCTCGAACGGATTCGCGGGTTGACCGCGCGAATCGATCGATGCCCGCTTGGAGCGGGCGCCCTGGCCGGTACCCCCCACCCCATCGATCGTCAGAAGACCGCCGAGCTCCTCGGCTTCTCCGGACCGATCGAGAACGCGATGGACGCGGTCGCGTCGAAGGATCATCTTCAAGAAACGGTTTCGGCGTGCGCAATTTGCATGTCGAATCTTTCCCGGATGGCCGAGGAGCTCGTCCTCTGGTCTTCGGCAGAGTTCGCGTTCATCCAACTCGATGAGAGGCACACCACGACCTCGAGCATCATGCCGCAAAAACGCAACCCCGACGGTGCGGAGCTCATCCGAGGTGAGGCGGGTGTGGTCTTTGGAAACCTGCAGGCCCTTTTGACCCTGACCAAGGCCATGCCGCTTGCCTACAACCGCGACCTGCAACTGGAACGGAAACCCATCATCGAATCCGTCCTGCGAACGCAGGCCTCGGTTCAACTCCTGGCCGCGATGTGGAGCAAGCTCGACGTGAAAACGGAGCGGTTCGAGGACGAGCTCTTCGGCGATTTCAGCCTCGCCACCGAGCTCGCCGACCTGCTGGTCGAGCGCGGCGTGCCGTTCAGAGAGGCCCACGGGATCGTCGCTCGGGCGGTCAGGTGGTGCGAAGAGCAGGGCGGCAACCTCAAGTTCCTCGATGGAGGGGCGGCGCAACAGTTCCACCCCGACTTCCCGTCGGATCTGGGTCGGTGGCTCGATCCACGTGCTGCCGTCGAACGTCGAACCTCTCTCGGCGGCACGGCGTCGTCAGAGATCGCCCGGCAGGTCTCACTGCTCCGTGAGCTGATCGAAAAAAGCGACCGCCAAGCAGGCCCGTCGACCCGATCTCGAAAATCTGATAAATCGAGATAATCGAAACAAACAAAGACATCTTTCGTAGATTCCGCATGTTTCGGTTGGTAGTTGCCGCCATGCTCCTGACCATAGTCGTCCCGAGCATCGCCTTCGCCCAGGCGCCCGAAAACGAAAAGCCGTCACCGCCTGCAACACACGATATTCCGCGGGTGGATGCCGAGGTGCGGGTCGACGGCGTGCTCGACGAAGCCGTCTGGGACCGCGCGTGGACGATGACAATGGATTACGAGGTCCAGCCGGGCGAAAACATTCCGGCGCCCGCACGGACCGAGGTCCTGGTCATGTACGACGAGCGTCACATCTATGTCGGCTTTCGGGCCACCGACCCGGACCCCGGCGCCATCCGCGCCCATCTCACGGACCGGGACCAGGCCTGGTCCGACGACTGGGTCGGGGTCGTATTCGACACCTTCAACGACGAACGGCGCAACTATCTGTTTGCGATCAACCCGTTGGGGGTTCAGATGGACACCATCGAGCACTGGCCCGATGGCGACACGCCATGGGACGGGATCTGGGCCTCGGCCGCCATCGTCACCGACTGGGGGTGGTCGGCGGAGATCGAGATCCCGTTTTCAACCCTCCGCTTCCAGCGCAGCGAGGCGCCGCAGATCTGGGGCTTCGACGCCATCCGCGGCTATCCGCGCAACGTCTTCCACCAGATGGGCGCCTTCCCGCGCGACCGCAGCAACAACTGCTACCTCTGCCAGGCGCTCGAGATCGAAGGCTTTGCCGGGGTCTCGCCGGGCCGCAACATCGAGATCGTCCCCACCCTCACGGCCTCGCGCACCGACGCGCGCGAAGTCCTGCCGGACGGTTCGATGGTGGACGGCGACCCCGACATCGAGCTCGGGATCACCGCGCGCTGGGGGATCACACCCAACCTCACTCTCAGCGGCACCGTCAACCCCGACTTCTCGCAGGTCGAGGCCGACGCCCGACAGCTCGAGGTCAACCGTCCGTTCGCCATCTTTTACCCGGAGAAACGTCCGTTCTTCATGGAGGGCGCCGACTTCTTCGAGACCTCGATGGACATCGTCTACACCCGGCTCATGCGCGAGCCGTCGTGGGGCCTCAAGCTCACCGGCAAGGAGGGCGCGCACACCATCGGCGCCTACGTGGTCGACGACGACATCACCAACCTTATCATCCCGGGCAGTGAGAGCTCCGATTACACGGTCCTCGACTCTTCGAACAGAGCCACCGTGCTGCGTTACAAGCACGACATCGGCTCGAGCGTCACCCTCGGCGGGCTGTTCACCGACCGCAACGGCCAGGATTACCTCAACCGGGTCGGCGGCTTTGACGGCGACCTTCGGATCACACCGAGGGACCGCGTCTTTGTCCAGGTTCTGGGATCGAGCACCCGCTATCCCGAGGAGGTGGTCGAGGACTTCGATCAGCCCGAAGGGACCTTTGATGATTGGGCCGGAGAGATCTACTACACCCACGATACCCGGACCTGGCAGTGGTGGGCGCTGCTGTGGGACGTCGGATCCGACTTTCGGGCCGACCTCGGTTTCATGCCCCAGGTGAATTTTCGACACCGGGAGGTCGGTCTCGGGTACCAGTGGAACGCCGTCCAAGGCAGCTGGTACTCGCGGATGGACCTCAAGGCCAAGGTCGCCGACACCGTCGATCAGACCGGCTTCCTCCTCTTTCATGAAGACGTGGTCCAGTTCACCTTCGAAGGGCCGCTCCAGTCACACTCCGTGGTCCGCCCGAGCCGGGCCCGTGAGGGTTACAACGGCCAGGAGTTCAACGTCAACCGGCTCAGGCTCCACTTTTGCGCCAAACCCAACGGGCACAGCCACGCGTGGCTCAACCTCACGGGCGGCGGTCAGGTGGACTATGTCAACACCCGGGCCGGCGACTTCGTCAATATCGATGCGGGTTTCTGGTATCGCTTCGGGCGCCATTTCTTCATCGAGCCCGGCTACACGCGCGAACGGATGGATGTCGCCGGGGGCTGGCTCTATACCTCGACCATCGCTCAGCTCGAGGCCTCGTGGCAGTTCAACGCCCGTTGCTTCGTGCGCGCAATCCTGCAGCACGTCAACGACCAGTTCAACACAGCTCTCTACTCCGACGATCGCGGTCCCGAGTACCAGAACCTCTTCACCCAGCTGCTGTTTTCCTACAAGCTCAACCCGAGCACCGTATTCTTTTTGGGGTACTCGGACAACTCATTTTCCAACCAGGATTACGAACTCACCCGCGCCAACCGCTCGGTATTCGCCAAGATCGGCTACGCGTGGGTGTTTTAGCCCTAGCCCGCTGATCTCACTGTTCGTAGCGAGTCCAGAGGGCGTCGGCGTTGTCGGTGAAGCGCAGCACCGTTCCGGTTTCGTCGAGCAGGATGTCCTTGTATAACTTGGTGCCGGCCAGATCGCGGTAGAAGATGGTATACCGGTCTGCGCCGCCCATTTTCTCCGCGTTCATCCCCGATACCTTGTTCTTGACCACCCCGGTGCCGCCGGTGCCGAAAACAATCGCGTCCCGCCGAAACTCCACGTACCGGTCGGAAAACTCCGGGTGCTGGCAGGTCCAGAGCCCGATCAGGCGCGGCGCGACCTCCGAGTACTGTGGTTTCTCTATCGACAGCCTTGCCGCAACAAGGACGATCACGACCGCTACCGCCAGCCCGACGAGGATCCTGGAGGTCGTCAGGATGCCGGGTTTTTGCTCCTTTTCCTCGACCTCCTCGAAGTCGTCCCAGTCGTCCTCGTCGATTCGTCTCCGGGTCATCTCATGCCCCCATCAGCAACGACTGTACGCTCCAGACGCCGAAAAAACCACCTCGACCCTCCGAGGCCTCCCGCCACGACTGTTCCTCTTGACGTGATCCGGCCGGCCCGGGCGCCAGGATGCACGAAGCGAAGCTCTAAATCGTCGGCTTCAGTCCTTCGTCCAGATGACCTGCGGCTGACTCGCAAAGTGCATCTGCCCGCCGGACGGGTCGAGCACCACAGCACGTTGATATTCGTCACCGGCGACATCGCGAATGTAGAGGACGATCGTGTTGACGCCCTCGGTCCGTTCCTCGGTCACCCCAACGATTGAGTACTTCACGATCGAGGTATCGCCGATACCGAAGGACACACTGTCCGGGGCCACACTGAGGTAACGATCGGAGTAGTCAGGATGGTCGCTGATCCACTCGCCGACGAGCGACGCCGGCGCCGTTTTCGCATCAAAACTGGGTCGCTGCAGCAACCACCCTAAAACCAACACGATCACCCCGAGAATGAGAATCCCGATCAACACCCGTCTCGGGTCTGATTTGGGTGTGTCTTCAATCGCATGCGCCGGTACCTCCACGGTCACCCGATCCTCGTCGTATTCGGTCATGCCTGCCCTCCCGCGACGTCCTGCAAGGCGGACGCCTCGATCCAAACCGGTACCCGCTGCGGGTCCTCATTGACGGCCACCATAAACGCCCTCAGCACGTGGGGATCAAACTGTTTGCCAGACTCCTCCAAAATCAGTCCGACCGCCTTTGCGTGCTCGAAACCCTTTCGATACGGCCGATCCGAGGTCATGGCATCGTAGGTGTCGGCGACCGCGAGGATTCGCGCGTTGATATCGATCTGCTCGGCCGCGAGCCGATCCGGGTAGCCGGAGCCATCGTACTTCTCGTGGTGTTGTGTGACGATAGGCAGGATGTCGGCAAACGCCGAGATCGGCTCCAGAATCCGGCCGCCGATCGTGGGATGGGTCATGACGTGCTGGACTTCATCTTCATCGAGCCGACCCGGTTTATCGAGCACCTTCATCGAGATACCGAGCTTGCCGATATCGTGAAGAAGCGCTCCGCGATGCAGCACCTCGAGCTCGCTTTGGCTGCGGCCCATCTGTCGGGCGATGCGCAGCGACATTTCGGTGACGCGTTCCGAATGCCCCGCGGTCCACGGCGACTTGGCGTCGATCGCGCGCGCGAATGCCTCGAGGGTGCCCCATGTGAGTGCCTTGAGCTCTTCGATCAAACGCGAGTTGGAAAGCGCCACCGCCACCTGGTCCGCAAGCTGGCGGGCCTGTGCGTGCTCCTCATCGGAAAAAAGCCTGCCTCCGGTGCGTCCGACGCAGAGCACGGCGTCCAGACGGCTCTCGAGCAATACCGGAAACGCCGTTACCGCGAGATCGTCCGCCGTCGGCAGCGCCGCCAACAGGCCCATACGCGCACTGTCGCCTTTGAGGAGCATGAATTCAGGGTTGTGGGCGAGAGTATCGAAGTCGGAGTCGGACAGAGTGACGGTCGCGGTGTGCACCGTGTCGGGAGCTCCCTTGGTCGCGAAGAGCATGGTCAGCTCTTGGCTGCGATCGTGGTTTCGCAGCGCCACCCCAACCAGGTCGGCGTCGACGGCCTCGAGACCGCCGACGACCGCGGTTTCGATGATCGTCGAGGTGTCCAGCGAGGACAGAATGGCGCGATGGATCCCGGCGTTAGCGGCCAGCGCCTTGAATTGGCGGCGGAGGCGGTCGGACATCGTGTTGAACGCACCCGCCAGGTCTTCGAACTCGTCGCCGCTGTCCACCGCAACCTTTGTCGAAAAATCTTTGGCGGCGATCCGCTTCGTGCCCTCTGCCAAACGGTCCAGCGGAACCAGGCTGCGGCGGATGGAGTAGATGCTGAGGAGCAGTACAACCCACAGCGAGGTGAGCACGACCGGCGGGAAGACGTTTCGAAAATCCCTCATCGGTCTGAGAATTCGCTCTTCCGACTCGACCAGCACGAAGGTCCAGTCCTTGACCAGGAAGATGGGCTGTAGAAACAGATTCCGGTAGCTCGCCCGGAAATCCCTGCCGCCAAAAACGAAGCCGAAATCGCCCCGCACGCCGGAAACCGCGGCGCCCTTGACCTCGGGCGCAATCTCGGCGCAGCCGACAAACGACCCGCTGAGAAACCGGCGGTATTCGTCATAGACGCAGATTTCCGTGTCGGCCGGCACCGCGCTGCCGGCATCAAGGCCCCACAGGTATCTGCTGGCTATCATTCCTGCCACAAACCCGGCTCCCGGATCGGCGGGGTCACTCAGCATCCACATCCTGAGGCTGCCGTCCAACGGACCTCCTGGAGCGGCCGTGATCAGCAGAGTTCCACCTCGCTCGAGGTGAGCTTTCTGATCGGCATCAAACTCCGGCAGCGGCGATGAGCTGCCGAAGACGGTAACGAGTCCGGTTTCGGCCGAGAAAACGGCAAGACCATCGAACATCTCGCTCACTCGGAGCCGCGAGGCATCGTCGAGCCAGCGAGCCCGGTCGGCGACGATCAGCGACGGCGCCACCGCCCGCAACTGGGACTCGAGAAACAGCAGCCGCTCGTACACCGACATGCTCTCGGCTTTGGCCGCGCGCCACATCCGATCCGCGCTCTGTTCGAAAAGCTGGTCCGAGACGTATGGGTAAGCGACGACTGCGAGAATCGCGGTAGGTACCACCGCGCTCACCACAAAGAGGGTGAAAAACCGGCGCGCGAGAATGCTGCGAAACAGTCGGGTGTCGATCTTCACCGTCGTTCCCCGCGTCAGAACTCCGACACCGGGCCGATATAGGCGCCATTGCTCGCCCGTACGATGTCGTCGCGACTCGCTCGTCGCCGTGAACGGTGGTTTACTGTCGCCGTCCGGTCCCATGCTGTAGAGGTCGAAATCCGAGTTCACCGGGACCAGGAAGTGGTCTTTGCGCCGCTTGCCGTTGAGGCCGGGGTCGGTGCTTTCGAGGATTCTCAGATACTGGTAGGGGTTTCCCCACGGATCGCGGCGCGAACCGTAGCCAACATCGTCCAGGCTGTCCGGCGGGACGTTGTGATCCATGCCGTACTGGGCGATGTCGGCATCCATCTCACGGAGATCCACCAACGCCTGCAGCTCATGGGTTCGCTGGGTGTATCCGAGAAGGCGGGGAATGATAATCATCGAAAGTGTCCCGATCAGCGCCACGACAATCAACAGCTCGACCAGCGTGAACCCGCCGTTGTTGTCCATTCCTCGCACACTCCCAACCCCTTCGCGGCGATCGGACACCCGCGAAACTATCTCTTCCAACGCGGAAAAAGTTTGATATTCCACGGCGGGTCAATAACTTCCGCCCACTTGATAGAATTTTACCACAAACGATTACGGAGCCACTGTGTTGGACTCGACAATCGTGCCCGGGCAACGGAGAGTGGCGATCTCGAGGTCGTAGCAGAACTGGCGACAGGGCAGCGTCTATTTGATGCGGTACCTGGCGATGTCGGGGTTGACACCTGCCGCCTTGAAATCCTCCCACACATAAAAGCCGGAGCCGGTCTTGGCGCCGAGCTGACCCGACTCCACCAGGCGCTTGAGAAGCGGGCTCGGCTTGTAAAAGCTGCCGAACTCCTCCTCGATGACCTGACAGATGAAGAGCATGGTGTCGAGACCCACGTAGTCGGCGGTCATCAACGGCCCCATTTTGTGGCCGAGACAGTAGGTGCACTTGTCGACGTCGTCGACGGCCGCGATGCCCTCCTCGACGACCCGGATGGCTTCGTTGACGAAGGGCACGAACATGCGGTTGATGGCAAAGCCGGCCTTGTCCTCGGCCGCGATCTCGATCTTGTCCAGGTCGTGACAGAGGGCAACCACCGTGCTGTAGGTGTCATCCGAGGTCGCCAGGCCGCGGATGATCTCGACCCCTTTTTGCATCGGCACCGGGTTCATGAAGTGCATACCCATGAACCGATCCGGCTTGCCATACGCGGCGCCCAGCCTCGTGATGCTGATGCCGGAGGTATTCGACACCAGGATCCTGTCGTAGCCCTTTTCGGCCAACTCGCGGTTGATCTTCTCCTTGAGCTCCGGTTTCTCGGGCACCGCCTCGATGATCAGATCGCAACTCAGGAGTGCGTCCAGACCGGTGGTGGTGGTCAACCGCCCAACTGCCTCGTTCTTGGCGTCGGCGGTGATCCCTTTCTCACCACCGGACTTCTCGAAGGCCTTGACGAGGCGGTCGAGGCTGCGTGAGATCGCATCCATTCCACGCTCGAGGGCGCTCGAGTCCACATCCATGACCACGGTGTCGAAGCCGCTCTGGGCGGCCACCTGGGCGATGCCGTTGCCCATGGTACCGATGCCGATGACGCCGATTTTCTTGAGTCCGCTTTCGCTCATCGATGCCTCCTCCAGCGAATCCCGAATATACTACGCCTCACATTCGAGATTCGCAGATGCGAAGATTCTGCAGGGTGCAGGATGCATTGAAATCGTCTTCCACTATCGGGTGGGCGGGTGGCCCTGCATCTTGTATCCGGGTGGGTGGTGGGATGGGTGAACCCCGATTCCGGTTGACCTAAACGATAGCTGACGGTATACACGTTGAGCCCGATCGGGCGTTGAAGAAGATGATCCTGGAGATCGATCCCGTCGAGCCGGAACCCTGGCTGTTGGCGCGTGCGGCACAGGCGCTACGTGACGGTGGTGTCGTCGTCATGCCCACGGACACGGTCTACGGTCTCACCTGCGGCATCACCCACCCCGAGGCGATCCGGCGCATCTACAAGCTCAAAGACATGGATCCGAAAAAACCCCTTTCGATCCTGGTTGGCGACATGACCATGATCGGACGCTACGCCCGCGGCGTGACGACACCGGCATTCCGGCTCCTCAAACGGGTGCTCCCCGGGCCCTACACCTTCATTTTCGAGGCCAGCCCCGAGGTGCCGAAAATCATGCTGCGCAAACGACGCACGATCGGCATTCGAATGCCCGACAACCCGATCGCCCTCGCCCTCCTCGAACAGCTCGGTGAACCGCTTCTCAGCTCATCCATCCGCGATCCGGAGGAGGTATTTGTCAACGACCCCGAGGAGATCGAGAAATCGCTCGGTGACGACGTGGAAATGGTCATCGACGGCGGTATCCTGCTGCACGTTCCATCGACCGTCGTCGACCTGTCGGGGGACGAACCGGTCCTGATCCGCGAGGGCAAGGGCGACGTCGAAATCCTCGAGCTGTTCTAGCCCGCATATCTCACCGGGTTTCGTCGCGAGGGCGGCGAGGTGCCGTGCCCAGTGGGGTTTTCGACTCGAGGGGCGCGGAGACGTACTCAGCAGTACGTTGAGCACCCCGAGCGGAGAAAGCACCGCTGGGTGCGACGCATCGCCGGCCGCAGCAGAAAGCTGGTGAGATATGCGGGCTAGCCCAGCCGCCCAACCAACCGGACACAGGATCCAGGGCAAAGGCCCCAACCACCCACCCAGCGAGGGACCGCAGAGAACGCAGATACTACTTTCTGTGTGTGCGCATCTGATCAATTCGCGCGCAGCCCCCGCGCGGCTACAGGAACAGCAGCAGGCCGCAGAGGCAGGGGCAGAGGGCAGCGGCCGCGACGGCGCCCGGGGCAGCGAGCACGGGTCGCGGCCCGTCCGTCCGGGTGCTGTCACTGCGAACAGCCCCTCACGCGGTCTCCAGCTGCTGCCCCTGACCACAGTTTCAACGGATCGGACCAACTGCTCCATGGAGGGGCGGGTGGCCCCCTTTTCCCCTTTTCTCCTTTTCCCCTTTCCCCTCTGCCTCCCCAGGGAGGGCGGGTTGAACGTTGAACGTTCAACGTCTTAACGGATGACCTCGGCCGCCTCCACGACAACCTCACGGATCTGCTCCGCGACCCGATCGGGGCGGTAGAACCGCCGCCACAGATCATGCCCCCGCCGGCCCAGGTCACGCGCAGCCTCCAGGTCGCCCAACAGACCCGACACCACCTCGATCCACTCGTCGGCATCTTCGGCGACAGCCACCGCGTCCGCCGACCCGCCCACGAGGCCACCCGCAGCCCACGGATGCACCACCGCCGGTAGACCCGCGGCCATGGCCTCGAGCACCTTCATCGGCACACCGGAACCACTGTTCATCGGAGCCACCGCCACTCGCGCCGAGCGTAGGTAGTGTCCGAGATCGGGGACATCGCCATGCACCTCGACGCCGTCCAGACTCGAGAGCCTTCGAATCGCGGCCACCGGACGCGCCCCCGCGAGAATCCACCGTGCGTCCGGCACGCGGCGACGAATCCCGGGCCAGACCTCGCGCGCGAACCGGATCGCAGCCTCCACCGTCGGCCGATAGCCGAGGTTTCCCGAGAGCAGCACGACCGGCTCGCCGGCCGGCACATCGGTCCCCGCGACCTCCCGGCCCGCGACCGGGACCACCCGGCCTCGCCCGGGAGGGACAGCGAGCGCTGCGAGATCGCGCTCCGAGACGGCCACGGTCAGCGCCGCGGCCGCGGCAATCTGCCGATTCACGCCGCCGGCAGCGCCGGGCCTCGACGGCAAAGGCCGACGCGAGCACGGAGGCGGCGGAGTCTGCAGCGCGTTCGAAATGGAGCCCCATCGCGTCGATCGCATCGAAGACCACGGGTACCGTCGATGCCGATGTCCGAACCGTCTCGATCGCCCAGCCACACCGAACCATCTGCACGATGACCACGTCCGGCTGCCTCGTCCGCAACGCCTCCGCGACCGCCCGCCGCCCGGTCCCGGCCTCGTAAAGACCCTCCTGCAGCGGCCGGCCGGCCAACGCCGCCCGGGCGAGCCCTGCCAGGCTCGCAGCCGGCCCCAGCCTGAAAGCTACGAATTCGACCGGCAACGACGCGGCGGTTTGGTCCGGGGGTTCGGGGCAGAGAACCGTCAGCTCGTGGCCGGCGAGCGCCTCGATCCACTCCACGGTACGTACCTGGTTGCCCCGCCACGCCGGCCGCGGGTAACGGCTGGTGATCAGCAGCACCCGCATCAGTTCGCGTAGAACTCCTCGACCGCGCCCACCACCTCTTCCTGCTCACCCTCGGTCAACTCGGGATAGACCGGCAGTGCCAGGACCTCGCGGCATGCCTCCTCGGCGACCGGGAAATCACCCTCGCCGTAACCGAGGTATTGGAAGCACGGCTGGAGGTGGAGCGGGAGGGGATAGTACACAGCGGCGCCGATGCCACGCTCTGTGAGAAAAGCACGGAGCTCGTCGCGCCGCGATGCCCGCACCACGTACTGGTTAAAGCTGTGCCCACGCCCGGGCAGGGCCTCGGGCAGCCGCACGGATTCTTCGAGCGCGGTGTGATCGAAGAGTCGCCGGTAGCGGTCCGCGTTGGCCCGCCGGCCCTCGATCCAGCCCGGGACGTGTCCCAGCTTGACCCGCAGAATCGCCGCCTGCAGGGCGTCGATGCGGAAGTTGCCACCGACAACAGGATGCAGGTACGGGCCGGACTGGCCGTGCATCCTGAGTTCGCGCAGGCTGTGATCCAGCTTCGCGTCCGCCGTTGTCACCAGGCCGCCGTCGCCAAAGCAGCCGAGATTTTTTGAAGGGAAGAACGAGAACGCCCCCATTACGCCAATCGAACCAAGTGGAGAACCGTTGAAGTCCGCCCCCCAGGACTGGGCGCAATCTTCAATGACCGGCACGTTGCCGGCGGCCTCCATGACGGCCTCCATGTCTGCGGCCTGTCCAAAAAGGTGGACCGGGATGACGGCACGCGTGCGCGGCCCGATGTGATCGGGCAATTGCCGTGAATCCAGGCAGAAATCGTGTGGATCGATGTCGACGAACACCGGCGTCGCTCCGAGCCGAGCCACCACTCCTGCAGTGGCAAAGAAGCTGAATGTCGGCACGATCACTTCATCACCCTGGCCGACACCGAGGGCCATCAGAGCAGCCAGCAGCGCGTCGGTCCCCGATGTGACGCCGACCGAGTGCGGGACGCCGAGCACGACCGCCGCTTCGCGTTCGAAGTCATCGACCTCGCCGCCGAGAATAAAGCGCTGCGAGTCGCAGACACGATCGATCGCTTCCCGGATCTCGTCCCGCAGACCTCGGTACTGGCGTGTCAGATCGAGCAGGGGCACGGCCATCGACGTCACCTCCATTTCAGACGGCAGAGAACAGGGTACCGCGCAAATCAGGAATTAGGAATGAGGAATGAGGAATGCCACCCCTCCAAGCCCGCGACTTCCACCATCTCCCCCCCCGGGGGGGGGTGGGTGAAATTCCGAATTCCTAATTCCTAATTCCTAATTCCTGATTCCTAACTCCTCATTATTCTTTTGCTAACATGATCCAGCGACTCTCTGTCGCGAAAAGGGAGCGGGCATGCACATTTGTGTTGTTGGCACGGGTTACGTCGGTCTCGTCACAGGTGCATGTCTCGCCGACTTCGGCATCAACGTCACCTGCGTCGACAACGACCAGCCCAAGATTGCAAAACTCCTCGCCGGCGAAATCCCGATCTACGAGCCCGGGCTGGATACCTTGGTGGAGAAAAACGCCAAGGCCGGGCGTCTCCATTTTTCGACCGAGCTCGCACCCGCGATCCAGAACGCCCTCGCTATCTTCATCGCAGTCGGCACACCGCCCAGGGAGGACGGTTCGGCCGACCTCTCCTACGTGGTCCAGGTAGCCGAGGCGATCGCCGACAACCTCAACGGCTACAAGGTCGTGGTCACCAAGTCCACGGTACCGATCGGCACTGGTCAGCTGATCGAGAAGATCATCACCGAGCGCGCCAACGGCGCCCATCCGTTTTCGGTCGTGTCCAACCCCGAGTTTCTGCGGGAGGGCTCTGCGATCGCAGACTTCATGCGGCCCGACCGGGTCGTGATCGGTGCCCGCGATCCTCAGGCGGTGGCTATCATGAAGGATATCTACTCTCCGCTGTATCTGATCGAAACCCCATTCGTGATCACCAATGTTGAATCCTCAGAGCTCATCAAGTACGCCTCGAACGCATTTCTCGCCACCAAGATCACGTTTATCAACGAGGTCGCCGAGCTCTGCGATCGGCTCGGTGCCGACGTCCACCACGTCGCCAAGGGGATGGGGCTCGACAAACGCATCGGACCGAAATTCCTCCACCCGGGGCCCGGTTTCGGCGGATCGTGTTTTCCCAAGGATACGCAGGCGATGTCCGAGATCGCGCGCGGAGCCGGCCGCCCCTTCGAGATCGTGGAAACCGTCATCGCGGTCAACAACCGCATCAAAGAAAGGGCCGTCGAGCGTGTCCGTGAAGCCATCGGTGACGATCTCGGCGGCAAGGTCGTGGCGGTCCTGGGCCTCAGCTTCAAACCCGAAACCGACGACATGCGCGATTCGTCGTCGATCCCGCTGGTGACGGCGTTGGTCGACGGCGGGGCCAGGGTCAGGGCCTTCGACCCGGTGGCGATGGAAAACGCACGGGCGCTGCTGCCCGCAGGCGTGGAGTACTGCGACGACTCCTACGACGCGGCCGATGGCGCCGATGCGATGATCATCGTCACCGAGTGGAACCAGTTCCGCTCCCTTGACATGGAGCGCGTCCGGTCGTCGCTCAGACAACCGGTGGTCGTCGACCTCCGCAATCTCTACGACCCGAAGCGGATGAAGGAACAGGGTTTCAAGTACTCCAGCGTGGGGCGCGCGGCCAAGGATCTGCCGTCGGGATGACCCGACCGTTAAAACGTTAGAACGTTAGAACGTTCCACCCACCCACCCTTAACCACGAAGACACGAAGAGCACAAAGAAATCACGAACGAGGTCTTTTTCGACCTTTGCCCCGGAATACCCAGTAGAAGCCCTGGCGCCAGGTCAAAAACACCCCCTCCCCTCGGAAATCAGAGTCAGCCGGCGCCCAGCGCCGGATGTCACGGATTTCCGAGGGTGGGTAGGCGGGGGTCGACGGCGGGAAATCCATCGCGGCCCAGTGCGGTAGGCCGAGATTCGGCCCGACCGCGCGGCGAAGCCGCGCAGCGGACGAGGTCAGAGCGCCGACGAGCGCTCGCGCTCGGAGGGCGCGGCGACCGAGGACGAAGGCCGCGGGCCATGGCCCGCGGAGGTCGGGCATACACGAATGCGACTACGGGTGGTTTCGGTATTGACCGCGTGGCCAGCGGCGGTGAAACTGAGGGCGATGACGAAGGACGATTCGGTGCGGCTCGATATCTGGCTTGACGTGGCCTGCCTCTTCAAGACCCGTTCGCAGGCGCAGACGGCGTGTCTGCGCGGGCGGGTGGAGGTCAACGGCGACCACGGCAAGCCCCACCGTGCGGTTCGGCCCGGAGACACCATCCGCATCCAGATGACCGGTGGCAGTCGCCGCATCATCGAGGTCGTTGAGCTCGAGTCGACCAACGTGCCAAAAGCCCGCGCCCGCGAGCTCTACGTCGACCACACGCCGCCGCCGACGCCCGAGGAGCTGGAGGCGCGGCGCATGCAGCGCCTGTCGGCGCCGCCCCGACGCGCCCGCGGCGCCGGTGCCCCGAAGAAACGCGAGCGGCGGGACCTGAGGCGATTGAAGGAAGAGTGGGAGTGAGAGCTCAGGGTCAGGAATTCGGAATTAGGAATTAGGAATTAGGAATTCCACCCACCCACCACGAAGGCACAAAGAGCACAAAGGAATCACGGGTCCGCGCCCATGTGCAGGTCAAGAGTGAAGAGTAAAGAATGAAGAGCTGACGAGCTCTTAGGATCCCTGCCTTAACCCTTTACTCTTAACTCTTTACTCCGATCTGGGCGGGTGGCCCCACGGCTCATAGTCCATAGCCCACCTCCATTTCGGACGTGGACCCTGCGCGGATGTAAAATAGCGAGACCCAATCGGCGGGCGTGGCGGCGGACGGTTTCTGGAGGTCTGAATGAGCAACGAGGCAAACTGGGACATGCTGGTCCTCGGCGGCACTGTCCTGACCATGGAGCCCGGGACCGAGCCGATCAAGAGCGGGGCAGTCGCGGTCGCGGACGGGCGAATCGCGGCGGTGGGGCCGGCCGAGGAGCTGCTCGAGCTGGCGCCTTCCGGCGATGTGCTCAACGCCGGCAACTGTCTCATCCTGCCTGGTCTCGTCAATACCCACTCACACCTCGCAATGAGCCTCCTGCGTGGCATCGCCGATGATCTGCCGTTGATGCGGTGGCTCGAGGAGCACATTTGGCCGGTCGAAAAGGAACGCATGAACCGCGACACGGTGCGGCTCGGTACAGAGCTCGCCGTCGCCGAGCAATTACTGGCCGGGATCACGACCACTACCGACATGTACTTTTTTGGCGACGAGGTTTCTGCCGTGCTGGTCGAAGCGGGCATGCGCGGAGTCATCGCGGAGTCGCTGATCGGATTCCCTACCCCACGTTGCGCAACCACCGGGGAGATGCTCGCCAAGCAGCGTGAGCTGCTCGAGACCTATCGTGGCCACCCGCTCATCACGCCGTCTGTGGCCGCCCACGCACCCTACAGCGTGCAGGCCGCCGATCTCGTGTCGGAGGCCGAGCTGGCGGAGGAGTTCGAGGTGCCGATGCAGATCCACCTCGCCGAAACGAGCTGGGAGGTCGAAAAGCTGCTCGCTGAGAAGGGGCTTTCGCCGGTCGCCTACCTCGCTGATCTTGGCGTCTTGACCGAGCGTATCGTGGCCGCGCACTGCGTCCACGTGTCTCCCGAGGACATCGATCTGCTGGCGGATTTCGAAGTAGGTGTCTCGCACAACCCGGTCAGCAACCTCAAGCTCGCCTCAGGGGTATCGCCGGTACCGGCAATGATCGCAGCCGGTGTCAAGCTCGGTCTCGGCACCGACGGCGCCGCATCCAACAATACTCTCGATCTCTTGCGGGACATGCAGCTTGCGGCGCTCCTCCACAAGGGGATTTCTGGCGACCCCACGGCCCTGCCCGCGCGAACCATGCTCGAATTGCTTACCTCCCGCGGCGCCGAGATTCTCGGGCTCGACTCGAAGATCGGCACCCTTTCCGAGGGGCGCGAGGCCGATATCGTCTGCATAGCCGTCGATGGTCCCCACACGGCGCCAATGTACGACCCGTACTCCCATCTGGTCTTCGCCGCTCGGTCTGCCGACGTCCGCCACGTCATGGTTCGCGGAAAGGTCCTGGTGCGAAACCGCAAGCTCCAGACCCTCGACCGCGAGCGTATCGAGGCACAGGCGCGGGAGTTTTCGGAGAAAGTGCGACCGAGCTGACCCGAAATTGAACTGGTGTCAAGGAGGTAGAGATGCACGCCGTACCCAGGTCCATTCTCGCGGCGACCGATTTTTCCGAGACTGCTGATCAGGCGGGCGCTCTCGCCCGCGACCTCGCCCGCCGGTTTTCGGCAGGTCTTCACCTGCTCCACGTCATCGTCCCCCTCGAGGACTCCCACATCGAGGAACGAAACCGGCTTCGGCTCGAGGAGCTGGTTGCCACCGGCGACGAAATTCGGCTCCAGGTGCTGAAGAACGAGGCCGAAGGCCACGACGGGGTCGAGATCACACCCCACATGGTGCGCGGTATCGCGCCGGCAGAGGTGATCGTCGAAAGCGCGAGCGACTTCGGTTGTCAGCTGATCATCATGGGAACGCACGGCCGCCGCGGCATCTCACACCTCCTTCTGGGCTCGGTCGCGGAGCGGGTCGTGCGCACCTCCGCAGTGCCAGTGCTCACCGTGCGCATCGACGCGACGATCAATCCACAGGGGATTACGAATATCCTGGTGCCGCACGACTTTTCCAGCGCGTCGTCGGACGCCGTCCGGGAGGCAGCGGCCTGGGCGCGTGCATTGGACGCGGAGATCACGCTCCTGCACGTGGTCGAGCCGGTCGTGTACCCCGAGTTCTACTCGGTGGACGTGCTCTCCGAAGACCTCACCAGGCAGCTCATCACGCGCTCGGAGAAAGCGCTTCGTGCCGCCGCCGGCGAGCTTCTCGATGGTCTTCCCCATGCGGTCGAGGTCAAGGTGGGCCGTGCCGCGGACACCATCGTCGACGTCGCCGATCCCGACCGATTCGATCTCGTGATGATGGCCACCCGCGGTCTCTCCGGCCTCGAACATGTGCTCCTGGGCTCAGTGGCGGAGTCGGTCCTTCGCCGATGCCGGATGCCGATGCTTACAGTTCCCCACTGAATCAGCCGGCGGCTGATTCGGTGGGGAATTGTTGATTGAAAGTGTTCATCGTTTGTTCGACGCCGACGCGAAGGACCGATTCGACGGCATCTGCGGCCCTGTCAATCGCCGCCTCGGCACGCACGACCTCGTCGGAACCGAAATCCCCAAGAACATAGTCGGCGAGATCTCCTCCGTTACTGGCGCCTCGGATCCCCAACCGCAGCCGCGGGAAGCTCGATCCAACGGCCCCGCAGAGGTCTCGCAGGCCGTTGTGGGTGCCCGCCCCCCCCTTGCGGCGGAGGCGCAGCGCACCGAGCGGAAGATCGACGTCATCGACGACCACCAGCATTCGCTCCGGCGCCAGCTCGAGCGCTTCGAGGAGCCGCACCGCCGCCTCGCCCGACCGGTTCATAAAGGTCTGGGGACGGGCCACGACCACCAATCGCCCCGCGTGAACCACAGCAATCTCGCTCAGATAGCGTTGCATCCAGGTTGCGGGACCTCGGCGGCGGCACAGCTCCTCCACCACCCGGAACCCGACATTGTGACGGGTCCAGGCGTACTCGCACCCGGGGTTGCCGAGTCCCAAAACCAGATCGATGGACACGATCGAGTGAGGGCCGGCTCAGTCGGCCCCTTCGTCCTCGTCCTTGCCCTTGCCGATGACTTCCGGTTCGGCGGACTCTTTGGTGATGAGCGCCTCTTCGACTGCCTCTTTTTCTTCCTCGACCGCCCGCGGCGCTTCGATCACGACCACGACGCGTTTCAAATCGTCGAGAAACTTCGCACTCTCGGGCAGCTGCGACGCCAGCTCGGCCACCGTGAGGTGCTCGCCGACTTCGAGGTGCGAAATATCCAGCACAAACTTGTCGAACATATCGCGTGGAAGGATCTCGATTTCGACGTCGCGGGTCACAAAATCGACACGTCCACCGTGCCGCACTCCGACGGAGTCGCCGATCAGCTCCACCGGAATCTTCACCGTCAGCTTGTGACCGCGGGTGATGCGGATGAAATCAATGTGAACGAAGCGTCCGGTGATGGGGTCCACCTGCAGGTCTTTGATCATCGCCAGGCGCTCTTCGTCCGAGCCGGCCAGCTTGAGGAGGAAGATGGTGTTCTCCCCAGCCGCCCCCTTGATGAGCTCGCGAATCGAATGCTCGTCGACCGATATCGGATACGGAGGTTTGTCACCGCCGTAAACGACGGCCGGGACCATTCCCTTGTGACGTAACCTCCCCGCCTCGGAGGTGCCGCGGGTGTCGCGGCGCTCGACCGTGATAACAATTTCTGGGGTCTGTGTTGCCATTCCTAGAAACTCCCTTGTATGACTCTTTCAGTCTTCCTATACGAAAAGGCTCGAGACCGACGCTCCCTCGTGGATTCTTCGAATCGCCTCCCCGAGCAGAACTGCCAGCGAAAGCTGCTCAACCTTGGGGCACTTCCGGGCCTGGTCGCTCAGGGCCAAAGTGTCGGTCACCATGACCTTTTCAATTGGTGATGCGTTAATGCGGTCGATCGCTGGACCCGAAAACACCGGGTGCACCCCGGTTGCATACACCGAACGCGCGCCGCGCTCGATCAGCGCCTCGGCGGAGAGGACCAGGGTGCCGGCGGTGTCGATGATGTCGTCGACGATCACGCAGTCGCAGCCCTCGACGTTGCCGATAACATTCATGATCTCCGCTCTGTTCGCCTCCGGGCGCCGTTTGTCCATGATCGCGAGATCGACCTTGAGCCGCTTGGCGAAGGCACGCGCCCGCTCGACGCCGCCGGCATCCGGCGATACCAGCATCGGCTTCTCCAACCCGCGGCGCCGAATCGCCTCGATCAGCACCGGCGCTGCGTAAAGGTGATCCACGGGGATGTCGAAGAAGCCCTGGATCTGGGCGGCGTGCAGGTCGATTGTCAGCACGCGACCCGCGCCGGCAGTGGTAATCAGATTTGCGATCAGCTTGGCCGTAATCGGCACCCGAGGCGCATCCTTGCGGTCCTGGCGGGCGTATCCCAGGTAGGGAATGACGACGCACACTCTCGCCGGCGAGGCGCGACGAAAGGCGTCGAGCATGATCAGGAGCTCCATCAGGTTTTCGTTAGCCGGCGGACCCGTTGGCTGGACGATGAAGACATCCGCGCCGCGGGCGTTCTCTTCGATCTGGCAGTACAGCTCGCCGTCGGAAAAATTCCCGAGACGCATGCGCCCCATCTCGATCTGCAGATAGCCGCAGATCGACTCGGTCAGTGCCGGATTGGCGCGACCGGAGCAAACCAATAGGGGATGTTCTCTAAGCATATGCTGCCAGCTTCGTGGCTGGGGCGGCAGGATTCGAACCTGCGAATGCCGGATCCAAAGACCGGTGGCTTACCGCTTGCCGACGCCCCAAGCGCCGCAGAGTATACCCGATCTGGATCGACCGCGGTTCCACGTCCCCGGCGCTCACGATCGCCAAGCGCGCTTTGACCAACGACATACAAATACTCAATCCCTGTCGTTGTCGGAATCCGACGCCTCGTTGGTCCAGAACTCTTCGTTAAAGAGCCGGGCCGACAGACGATCAAGCACCGAGCGCCCCGAGTCGGCCGCGGCGTCGGCCATCGATCCGCGCTCCGGGACCATCCGGCTGATGATCGCCGCCTCATATTCCTCGAGAACCCGTTGTTCGATATGTAAACGGGTTTCGCTGTTGAGTGGATGGGCGATGTCCCTCATTTGACCGTTGCGGGTCTTGCGCGCCGGCATGGTCACGAAAACCTGGCCTTCACGGCCTTCGACCACCCGCAGATCATTGACCATGAACGCGTCGTCAAATACCACGCTGGCAAATGCACGAACCTTACCGCCCTTCGCAGGACTGATGCGTACCTCGGTCACCTTCACCTTCGAACCTCCTCCCGGGTGCCAACCTCCCGCACCCGCAACCGCCCCTGGTCGCGTCTCAGGGTCAGCCCCACGTCGACGCGCCACCGATCTCCGAGAACCTTTGCCGCGTCCCGCGCTGTCCCGAGATCGGGGTAAATCGCGTACGCCGTCGAGCCGGAGCCGGTGACCGCCGCGTGCAACGGTCCCGTACCCCACAACCGATCCACAACCCGGCCCACCTCGGGCCACATCCTCACAACCACGGGCTCCAGGTCGTTGGCCAGCAGTCTCCATGGCGGATCCTGCGCCGCCACCCTCGCCGGTCTCGCGGCGAAGGCCTCCACAGTAGCGTTCGCTCCGGTCAAGGTCAACTGCGAAATGAGGCTGAAAACCTCCGCGGTCGACACCTCGATCGGCGGCGTGCACATGACCACTCCGAAGCCGCCCAGGTCCGGCAGCGGACGGATGATCTCGCCGCGGCCGGTTGCAAGGGCGAGCCCACCGTGGAGAAAGAAGGTCACGTCCGAGCCGATCGCGGCGGCGATCTGCTCCAACGCCGCGTTCCCGAGACCGAGGTCCCAGAAAGAGTTGAGCAGTACGAGGGTGGCGGCGGCGTCCGACGCCCCCCCTCCAAGGCCCGCGCCGACCGGGATCCGCTTGCAGAGTTCGAGGCAGGCGCCGCGGGTGGTCCCGGTGCTCCGGCGGAGGGACTCGGCGGCACGAAGGACGAGATTATCCCTACCAACCGGCACGACGCCTTCCGGCTCGACCCGCAATTGGAGCACCCCTGCCGGCGCCGGCGACACCCGCACTTCGTCGCTCAGGTCGACGGTCTGGAGGACGGTCCTCAGCTCGTGAAAGCCGTCCGCACGGCGACCCAACACGCGCAGGTCGAGGTTGATCTTGGCCGGTGCATCGACCGCAAGCATCATCGTTCAAGGTCTTGGCCACAGAGTGGCAGATCGGGGAGCGGCGGCAGCTCACCACTTTCCCTCCACTCCATCCGAGCGAGCTCGAGCTCGGCCCAGCGTCCGTCTGAATTCTTGACCCTCACAAAACCCGGCACCGCCACATGGTGATCGTCGAGCACGACACTCCAACCACCTCCCTCGACGCCCATCTCCTCGACCGCCACGACCCGCCACGGATTCACCGTCACCGTGACAAGCGCGCCCCAACCTGCGCCCTCGACAACGATGCGGCCGTTCGAGCCGATTGTGAGCCGATCACCGTCGGCGGCGGGAATCCGGCCCGCAAGCAGCAGGATCGCCTGTGGGAGGGGCATCGCCGCGATCCCGAGGACCCGCCCGAGGTCGGCCGACTCGAGCCGGCAGCCGTGCCGCAAATCAAAAAACGTGGTCGACGCGCTGCCGTTCCACGCGGTGAGCGACACGGCCGATCCAAAAGGCTCGGAAACGGTCAAGCGTCCCATTTCGCTGCTGGTCAGCACCGCCAACCGAAGACCGCCCGTCGAACGCACCCGCAGGCGATACAGGGCCGCCAGATCGCCCGATAACGGCCGGCTGAGTTTTTGGATCGCCTCGTGCAGGGCGTCCGGGGACAGCTGGGGTGCGGCGGACCGGCAGGCGGCGACGCTGAGGATAACGGCCGCGGCGGCGCCCAATGCCGCCAGACCGAAACCGGAGCGGCCGCCGCCCCGGCTATGGCTGCTGATCATCCGCATGTTCGAGTAAGGAGCGAACGTGGTCAGGGTCTTCGCAGCCCATGTCGAGACCAATCTGCAGGAAGCGACGGCCGCCGTCACGATCACCCCTTGCCAGCAGCACCTCTCCGAGGTGACAGTAGATGGTGCCGTCACCGACGTCGCCACCAAGATCGACCGCACGACGCAGCCATCGCTCGGCCTCACCATAGTCGCCGAGCCGGTAGTGCACCCATCCGAGGCTATCCAGATAGGCTGAGTTCTCCGGATCGAGGGCGACCGCGCGCGCGATCAACTCAAGGGCCTCGTCGAGATTCATGTTCCGGTCGGCCCACATATAGCCCAGATAATTGGCGGCGTTGGCATCGTCGGGCTCGGTTTCAACCAGCCTCTGAAAAAGCTCGGCAGCATCGTCGAACTGAGCGAGGCGCTCCAGAGCCGCTGCGCGGAGGAAGAGCAGATCACGCTGATCCCCAAACCGCTCGATGGCCTTTGCGGATTCCTGATCTACCTCCTGCCAACGCTCCAACGTCTGCAGGACCTGCAGCCCGACCATCGCGACGCCGAGCCGGTCAGAATCCAACAGAGGCCGCAACCGGCGCCACGCCCTCGGGTCCCCCGTTCGTAGCCTGAACTCGCTCTCGACGGCCTCAGCCTCGATTTGCGCGCGTTCGTCCAGCGACGGCTGGATGCGAACCATTGCCGTGACGCCTTCCTGCCACTGTTCCTCGCGCCGGTAGGTCTCAGCCAGCAGACGGACGTAATCGACGCCCGCGGCATTGAGATCGCCCAACCGGTCGAGCCACCCCCGCGCCACCAGTGGATTACCGGCGATCAGCTCCAGGCGCGCCGCAGTCGTCGCGCACCGCACCGCACGCGCCGAGGACGTGTCGTCGCCGACCTGTTGCCAGGCCCGATCGAGCCAGCTCCGCCCTTTGTCGAGATCCCCGGCGCGACCCACTGACCAGGCCATGGCAAGGATGAGATCGAAGTCTCCAGGGTTTTTCTTCAGGAGCTTCTGGAGTATTGCTGCCGCATCTTCGAAACGACCGAGCGACGACAGGACGTGGGCCTCGAGGGTCTGGGCGCGGGCTGAGTCCGGCGCCCGCACGAGCACCCGTTCCACGGTTTCGAGGCTTTGCTCCAACCGCCCCCCCTCCCACAGAAGCACCGCCGCCCTCATCAACGAGTCGAGGTCCATGTCCCCTAGCCAGCTGAGCATCAGCTCGCCGGCCTCGCCCGGGCGGCCGAGCTCCACCAGGACCTCGACCAGGGACTCCCGGCAGGTCTGCTGGTTGGGCCCGCCAGCCGCGCAGCTTCCGTAGAGCTCGAGGGCTTCTTCGAGGCGGCCGGTGGAGCGCAACAGGTCCGCATGCAGGGCATCGAGGCTGGGATTGCCCGGTCTGTCCTGCCGCAATCGAGCCACGATCTCTTCGGCCTCGGCCGTTTTGTTCTGACGCTGCAGGACCTGGGCGAGGGCAAAGAGCAGATTCGGATTGCCGTCATCGGATTCGATCGCGGACTTGAGGGCAAGCTCTGCCTCAGCCATAAGGTTTGGGTCCCGCGCCGACTGCTGGCTCAGCGCGAGAGCACGAACCGTGAGGCCCTCGGGTCCGAGGTCGAGTCCACCTGTGAGGACGTCAATCGCCTTCGCAGCCATGCCGACGTCAAGCAGAAAACTCGCGTAGGCAAGACGGATTTCGTTGATCTCCGGCGCCTCCTGGACAGCGCGCGCGTAGGCGTCCATCGCCTCCCGGAAACGACCGCTGGATTCGAAAACCCGGGCCTCGAGATAGGATGCAAGTCCCTTTGGCAGCCCCTCACCCTGCTCCACCTGCGGTACGTCTGCGGCCGCAAAAACCGATATTGCGATGAGCACCGTCGCGGCACCAGGGATAAGTCCGGATCGTCTCATCATTCTCCTTCGACCTGTCCTTTCGCCTCGATCGCCCGACCCCTTGGTTGGGATCGCCAAGCGGATTCTCTTTTCCAAGAGATCAAGCAAGAGTTTACCCTTTATTGTTCCCTGCGCACCTGTCCGATTGTCGGAAGTGTGCCGAAGCCGCATATCTCTACGGCTACGCGCCGCGCCGTTTGCTAGAATCTCCTCCGATGACTCAGCCTGACCAAGCCACCTCCCTGTTCACCGATCAGACATTCGATTCCGTGGATCTCCCCGAGCCGATTCGACGGGCGGTCGACGACCTCGGTTTCACCTTCTTAACCAGAGTGCAGGCGGACGTATTGCCGATCGCACTCGAGGGTCGGGACGTCGTCGCGCAGGCGCAGACAGGGTCCGGCAAAACCGCGGCCTACCTGCTGACCGTCTTCTCGCGGTTCCTCCGCGTCCCGCGATCCTCCCCTCCCGAAACCCCGCGGGCATTGATCGTGGCACCGACCAGAGAGCTGGCGGTTCAAATTGCACATGATGCCGAAGGCCTCGGACACCATGCCGGCATTCGAACTCACGTCGTCTTCGGCGGGCTCGATTACCGTAAGCAACGCGAGATCCTCGAGCGCGGTACCGACCTCCTCATCGGCACGCCGGGCCGCCTCATCGACTACCACAGGAAAGGGGCGTACTCACTTCGGCACACCGAGATGGTGGTTGTCGACGAGTGTGATCGACTCTTCGACATGGGCTTCGCCGAGGACCTGCGTTGGATCCTTCGCCAGATGCCGAATCCCAAGGACCGCCAGTCGTTGATGTTTACGGCCACCCTCTCGCAGCGGGTAATGACCCTCGGCTGGCGTCAGATGAACAATCCTGAGGAGATCATCGTTCGCTCCGAGCAACTGACTCCGGATTCAATCCACCAGGTCCTCTATCACGTCGCGACGCGAGAAAAACTTTCCCTTCTCATCGGGCTGCTGCAGCGCGAGTGCAGCTCGCGCACGATGATCTTTGTCAACACGCGCTACCGCGCCCAACGCCTCGTCGACGATCTGCGCCGCCACGGCTACTCGGCACGCGGGCTCACCGGCAGCGTCGTGCAGACCAAGCGGCTGCGAGTTCTCGACGACTTCCGCGACGGCACCTTGCCTATTCTGGTAGCAACCGATGTCGCCAGTCGAGGCCTCCACATCGAGGGCGTCAGCCACGTCATCAACTACGATTTACCTCAGGACGCCGAGGACTACGTTCATCGAATCGGCCGCACTGCCCGCGTCGGCGCCGAGGGCAAGGCGATCACTCTCGCGTGTGAGGATTACGTGTACTCGATCGATGCCATTCAGCGGTTCGTGGGCTACGAGCTGCCGACCGAGTTCGCAGATGACGGATTGTACGCCCAGTTGCTGCCCCGCGAACCAAGACCGCGTCGCAGCAACCCGCGTCCGGAACGCTCGTCCCACCGCGCCCCTGCCGATTCGGACACGCCATCCAGCGAGAGTGAAACAAAGCCCCCAAAAAGACGGCGGCGGCGGCGGCGAAAAAAGCCAGCCGGCGAAGCTCCCGAAGGGGACAGCTAAAACTCGGCCTTCGAGCCGAAATCCAAGGTCGGAGCGTCGTCATCGGACCAATCCGGCTGGAGCGGTCCGTCCGCCAACGGATCACACCATACGATGTCGCGCGGGGCTTCGGGCAGCTCGACTGTCAGCCCCATGAGCTGGTTCTCGACCTCAACGACCTGCAGCTCGCCATTTTCGAGGCCAACGGCAACATGGCGTCCGTCGGGTGACAGCGCCATCCGAGAAGGGGCAGCGTTGAGCGGCATCGACCACTCCTTTTTGCGCTGCAGCCCCTCCTTCTTGCTCAGTTTGAGCTTCCAGGTAACGAGATCGCCGCCACCGTCCGATCGTTTGATCGCGAGCACGAGGAATGTGCCATCGCCTGCAAACGTGATGTCCATCGGCTTGCCGGCGACCGCAAACTCTGCTCGCGGGGTCAGCGTCGCCGGCTCCACAAAGACCACGCGCTCGCGTCCTGCATCCGCCAACGCCATGGTGGCGAAGACCTCGGACAGCGCGAAGTGGCGGACGTCGCCGGAGAGTGGCCGCCGATAGACCAGCCGGCCCTCGTTAAGCTCCACCGCGATCATGGTGGCGTCGCCATCTCCCTCGGGTAGTCGTTCGAGCACCAGAAGGACGGAATTGTCGGCCGCGATTTCGACCTGCCACGGACGCTCGAAACCGATATCGAACTGGTTCATCAGGGCGCGATCGGGGTAGCTCACGACCAGCAGCTGATCTGCAACGACAAGGTATCGATCGGTCATCGTCCCGAACCGTGGCATTGTGATGCCCGCAATCGGGTCCATCGCCGAGAGGGAGCGGAGATCGATCACCGCGGTGCTCCCATGCACCAGGTCGGGGGCGAACAGGACACCGGCGGGGGCCGGAAACAGCCACGCAACCGGACCCGTTGGCACCACGACCGATCCTCCCGTCCTGGGATCTACAATCACCACCACGTCAGAACTCGACGCGGCGAGCAGGCCGACAGGCGCATGCTCTCCAGCCTCAGCAGCTACCGGTAATGCCGCCACGATGAGCACCGCGGCTAGGTGACGGATCAAAGCCTCAGGTTTCCGCATCCATCCTCCGCCACCAAGCATATCCGTTCCGACCGCTGCGCCGGCATGCGTTAATCTGATTTCTGAAAAATGCAGACGACACTCACGACGGAGCTCAAAGGCCGGGCACACGAGGTAGGCTTCGACGTCGTCGGGGTGGCCGCCGCTGGCAAGGCGCGAACTGCAGCCGCCCTCGCGAGCTGGCTCGACGCCGGAATGCACGGCGAGATGGGCTACATGGCGCGTACCCGCGACCTTCGTTCAGATCCTCAGCACCTGCTCCCCGGCTGTCGATCGGTGGTGGCGGTCGCTATGAGCTACCGCCAGCAACGACCGGATTCGACCTCGTTCACGGTCGACGACGGGCGGGTATGGGTTTCGCGGTATGCCTGGGGCCGCGATTACCACCGCATCCTCAAAAAACGACTGCTGCGATTGGGGAGGTGGCTGGCCGAGCGCCGGCCCGGTTGCACCTGGCGGGCGACTGTCGACACCGCGCCGGTTCTCGAGCGGGAATGGGCAGCCCGAGCCGGTCTCGGTTGGATCGGCAAGAACACGATGCTTCTCAACCGCGAACTCGGCTCCGAGCTTTTTCTCGGCCTCCTGCTGACCGATGTCGAGCTCGACTCCGACCGCCCGCGGACGGAGCACTGCGGCACCTGCACGGCCTGTCTCGATGCCTGCCCCACCGGCGCCTTTCCGGAACCCCGCGTGCTCGACGCCCGGCGCTGTGTCGGATATCTCACGGTGGAGCACCGTTCGCAGATTCCGGGCGAGCTGCGCCCCGGTGTAGGATCGATGATCGCCGGCTGCGATATCTGTCAGGAGGTCTGCCCGTGGACTCGAAAGGCCCCAGCCGGGCTCCACCCGGAGTTCGCCCCGGATGACGCGCGGTTTCGGCCGCGTCTGGCGGAGCTCGCAGCCCTCGATGAAGAGGGCTATCGAAGATGGCGTCAGGGAAGCGCTCTCAACCGGGTTTCCGACGCGAAATTCCGCCGGAATCTCGCGGTCGCTCGGGAGAATCTCCGGCGCGGGGAGGAGTGACGGAACCTAGTTCTTTTTGGCCGGACGAATCACCATGGTCAGGTCGCGCCCCTCGAGTTGGGTGGGCATGCGGTCGACCTTGGCCACGTCCCCAAGCTCCTCGGCAACCCGTCGCAAGAGCTCGAAACCATTCTCCGGCCGACGCATCTCGCGCATCCGGAACATGATGGTCACCTTGACGTGCTTGCCCTGTTCGAGAAACTTCCGTGCGCGATTCGTCTTGGTCTCGAAATCGTGGATATTGATGTTGGGTCGGTACTTGACCTCCTTAACATCAACCTGGTGCTGCTGCTTCTTGGCCTCCCGGGCCTTCTTTTCCTGCTCATAGCGGAAGCGCCCGTAGTCCATGATCTTGCAGACGATCGGCCGCGAGGTGGCGGCTACTTCGACGAGATCGAGGCCCTTTTCTCTGGCAAGAGCGAGGGCTTCCTCAACCGGCACCACCCCCACCTGGTTGCCCTCGTCGTCGACCAGGCGCACGGGCGAGAGTCTGATTCGCTCATTTATCCGCACCTGTGGTGCATCGGGATCATCACGAAACGCGTATTTTCTTATGATTGTCCTCCTCTGGGTTCCGGTTATTCGAAGCGTAGCCCCTTACCATCCGCGACGGCTGACAACACAAAGCGGAGTATAGCATTCGAGGCCGCAAAAACACCGACAAATCAAGGTTTCTCAGCCGTCCTCCGCCACGGATCGTCCGACCACCCGAATCCAAACCGCGATCAAAGCCGAGCCGGCGATCAGCAGGAGCCAGGGAGGCAACGCCTCGGTCAGGGCGTACGGGAGATAGCCGATCACAATCGCGACCGCAGCGGCGAACAGAGCGTATGGAAGTTGGGTTCGAACGTGGTCGACGTGATCGCAACCCGAGGCCATCGACGACAGAATGGTGGTGTCCGATATCGGAGAACAATGGTCGCCAAAGACCGATCCCCCGAGAATGGCGGAAACCGTCGCTTCCAGGACCCCCCAGTCGCCGGCCGCGGACTCCAGCACCAACGGCACCGCCAGCGGGGTCAAGATCGCCATCGTGCCCCATGAGGTGCCGGTGGCAAACGAGACCGCCGCCGCCACCACGAAGATAAGCATCGGCAACAGGGTGGGCGGCATGTGAGGCCCGATCGAGCCTTTCAGGAAACCCGCCGTCTGGAGGTCGGTACAGACCTGGCCGAGCGACCACGCCAGGGTCAGGACGACGAAGGCCATGAACATGCTCTTGAATCCGGTCACGGTGACATCGAGCGACTTCCGCACGCTCAGGATGCCCTGCCCTACGGCGAGCACGATGGCTGCCGTGAGACCGACAAGGCTCGCCCACAGGAGAACGGTAAAGGGGTCCGACGCGCCGATGACCTGGCTCATTCCGTGGGTCGTCTCTCCGCCCTCGAGCAACGCGACCCGACCCGTGTGGTAGAGACCACCAAGAGTCGTCGCCACGACCAGCACGATCGGCACGACGGCGTTCCACCACCGGCACTGCACCCCTTCTTCGGGCGCCAGGTCGCTGCCCTCGAAATCGGCGAGCGGCTGAGCACCTTCGGCCAGGAGCTCCCCTGCAGCCGCGCGCCGCTCCGCCGCCAGCATCGGTCCCCAGTCGCGGCCGGACCAGGCGATGATCAGGGTGGAGGCCAGGGCAAAAAACGGATAGAAGGCGAAAGGTATCGACTCCAGGAACACTGAGAAGGGGTTGAGGTCCGATCCCGATTTGGTGAGTGCGTCGCCGACCAGCGACACCTCGTACCCGATCCAGGTCGAAACCAGGGCCACACACGCGACCGGAGCGGCGGTGGCGTCAACCAGAAACGCCAGCTTCTCGCGGCTGACATGATGGCGGTCGGTCACCGGTCGCATGGTGTTTCCGACGATCAAGGTGTTCGAGTAGTCGTCGAAGAATATCAGTACCCCCATGACCCAGGTGACCACCTGGGTCCGGCGCGGGGTCGTCGCCAGCGGCTCGAGCAGGCGCACCACCCCGAGGGTGCCGCCGCTCTTGCTGATGACCGCCACCATGCCGCCGAGCAGCATCGAAAAAACGATGATGCTCATGTGGTCTGAATCGATGAGCGCCCCGCGCACGTTGGTGTCGATCACGCGAAGAAAGCCCGCCAGCGGATTCCCGCCCGCTACCATGGTGGTTCCGATCCACACCGCCATCAGGAGCGCGATCAAAACATCGTGAAACGCGAGGACGAGCACGATCGCGACCAGCGGGGGAAGCAGGCTCCACCACGACCCGGTCGCCGAGTCAGCTCCCGGTAGGACGGCAAAGACCGCCAGAGTAGCGACGACGATCACGAGGGCTGTCAACCACCGAGGCACGCCGGGAGGGTAACACGGTTGAATTAGGAATTAGGAATTGGGAATTAGGAATTGGGAATTGGGAATTCCCGACCAACCGCCCTGGGCAGAGGGCGCAAGGCAGAGGGGAAAAGGGGAAAAGGGGAAAAGGGGCAGCGGCAGACCACAGAGGCAGGGTCAGTGAACAGCGGCCGCAGCAGCGACCGGGGCAGCCGCCCGGTGCAGCGAGCGCGGATCGTGACGACGCCGTGGCGATTTCCAGGCGATGGCGTTGTCGACTGCCCCTGACGCGGTCTCCAGCCGCCGCCGCTGTCCCTGCCGCCGGCGCTGACCGACGATTCAACGGATGGGCCAACGGCTTCGGGGAGGGTGGGTGGTCCCCTTTTCCCCTCTGCCTACTCGGGGAGGGTGGGGAACGTTGTAACGTTCCAACGTTCAAACATTTCAACGATCCCCTTTTCCCCTTTTCCCCTTTTCCCCTTTTCCTCCTTTTCGGTCCGCCCCGCCGTTCGGCTACCATGGCGCCGTGTCATCCATCGACGATAAAGCTCTGGTGCTCGACCATCACCCTTTTCGCGATCGCGACCTCGTGCTTTCCGTCCTCACGCACTCAAGGGGGGTCCAGCGCGGTGTACTGAGGCGCGCCCGCGGCGGGAAGGCGCCCCCGGCGGCGGCCGCCCAGATTCTTTCCCTGGTTCACGTCGGCCTATACCAGCGGCCGGATGCGGATCTGGCAACATTCCGCCATCTCGACCTGATCACAAGCTCCTATCCGCTTGCCCACGAGCTCGACCGGTCGGCGGCAGCGGCGGTTGTCGCCGAACTCCTGCTCACATTCTGCCCACCCGCGGAACCGGCGGAGCGCGCGTTCCGGCTTGGAGTCGCGTGCCTCGAGGGGCTGCTCAACGGGGTCAGTCCCGCCACCGTCATCAGCTACGCCGAGTTCTGGACCCTCGTTCTCGGAGGCGTCCTGCCCTCGGTGGAGGACATCGAGACGACGCTCGGACCCGACGGAGTGAAGATCCTCGCCGCGTACCGCCGTCAGCCGATGTCCGAGGTCCCGGAGACAGCCGCCACCCGGGTCGGTCCTTGGCTTGACCGATCGGTCCGCGACGAAGCCGAGCGACCCCTGCGCGCCCTCGACTTCTACCGCAAGCAGGTGGGCTGAGGCATGACGGTGCGCGCCGATGGCTCCACCGGTCTTCGCTGCACGCGGGTTCCGGGCGCCATCATCCTGTCATTTGTCTCACCGATTCTGTCCCGGCGGGTGCTCGACTCCCTCATTTCCACGCTCGAATCAGCCGCGCAAGGAGACGTCGCCCCCTTGATCTTGAGCTCGGACGACCCGAGAGTCTTCCTTGCCGGCGCCCATCTGGGGGAGATCGCGTGCATCGATGCCGCGGCTTCCGTCGCCTACGCGCGTCGCGGCCGGCAGGTGGTGGAGCTCCTCGGAGGATTCCCAGCGCCGACTATCGCCTCCGTCGACGGTCCGTGCTCGGGTGGCGGTTTCGATCTCGTGCTTGCCTGCGACCTTGTCGTCGCCGGAACTCGGGCACGGTTCTCTCATCCCGGCATCAGGCGGGGGCTGGTCACGGGCTGGTCCGGCACCATCCGGCTTCCCGATGCGCTGGGAGTGCAGGCGGCGCGCACAGCTCTGCTCGAGGCTCGAGACCTCGAAGCGGACTCACTGGTTGCCTCCGACGCCGTGATATTGACCGAAGGGGACCCACTCACGGGCGCGATCGAATCGGCCCGCCGGCTGGCGGCGCTGGACCCCGAAAGGTGGAGGTTGTGGCGGTCGTTGCGCGGACCCGGGTTCGTTGACAGATTCCGCACCTCCGTGATACATAAGTTATGACAGTGGAAGACTTGCCACACATCCAGCAAACATCGTAGAACTCGGTCCAGGGATCGCGTCGCCACCCGGCCTGGACGCCACGAGGGATATGATTTGGGGGAGCCATGAGCCGCACCATTTTGCTTGCCGACGACAGTCTGACCATTCAAAAAGTCGTTGAGCTTACCTTTGCCGACACCGACTACGAGGTGGTTGCGGTGTCGAGCGGAGACGAGCTCCTGCGGCGGCTTCCCGATTCTCGGCCTGACCTCGTAATCTGCGACGTCATAATGCCGGGGCGTGACGGCTACGACGTCTGCCAGGAAATCAAATCGAGCCCCAACTTCCTGCACTTGCCGGTGATCCTTCTGACCGGCACCTTCGAACCCTTCGATCGTGATCGCGCGATTGCCGTCGGATGCTCCGAGATCATCACGAAACCATTCGAGGCGAAAAAGCTGGTCGACGCTGTCGAGCGTCTGGTGGCCTCCCCGGCGGCACCTCCACCGACAGCCATCGACACCCAGGCCATAGAGCGCGCCGATCTCGGCGACGTGGAAGACGAAGACGAATTTGAAGACACCGAGGTCAGCCGGGAGTACGGGCCCGGCGAGCCGGGCGCCTCGCTTGCAGCCAAGGAAACGATAGCGGCCGGTGGTCCCGATGATGCGTTGGGAGGCTTCGAGGCGGCCGGGAATTCAGTCCCCGAACCGCTGCCGGAAGAACTCGATTTCGAGATGGGAGACGATTTTCGCGCCATCGACATGGAGTCAACCGACCTCCCTGACGTCGAACCACCACAGGACTTCGAGCTTGTGGTCGATGCCTCGCCGGATCCGGCAGCGACCCTGGCCGCCGAAGACATCGCGGACATCATGAACGATGATGACTTTGAATTCACACCCGAACCGCCCGAACCGATTCAGATCGAAGAGCCCTTCGAATCTTCGGCGGCAGATGACGAGAGTTATCCGACCGAGGACATCGTTCTCGAGGAACCACCTTATGACGTGGCCGATACTGACACGTCGCTGACGACCCCGATCAATGTCGCCGAGGTGATGGCCGACCGGGCGGCACGAGCAGCCGGGACGACCGACTCTCAGGCGGGCCCGGCCCGGGACGATGTTTATTCGGACGTCGATACCCACGATTTCGGCGAAAAGATCGATTTCGCCGAACCGTCCGAACAGCCCGCGCCGATCGGTCTCAGCGACGAGGACGTGGATCGGATCGCAAGGCGTCTGCTGGAACTCGCCGCCGACCGCATCGAGCACATCGCCTGGGACGTCGTTCCCGACATGGCTGAGGTCGTGGTGCGTGAACGTTTGCGGGAGATCGAGGCGGAAGCCGGACGCGAGCCTTCGTGATCTGAGCCGTGCCAGCAACCCAAACCTTCGAGGCTGTTTCGCGGGCGGAGATTTTGAGATGATCAAATTTTGAGAGACCGTCTCGATAAATTGGCAGCCGCCCTCGCCGGCCGGGTCGAGAACCTGGTCCTCTTCGAAGTGGCGGACTCGACCCACGCCATGGCGAGGCGGATCATCGCCGAAATGGACGAGGAGAGTCAGAAGCTCGGTTCGACCCTGATCATGGCGGACCGCCAGATCAAGGGCGAGGGGCGCGGCGATCGCAGCTGGGAATCACCGTCCGGCGGCCTCTATATGAGCTGGCTGAGATCTGGGGTCACCGCCGAAACCATCGCCCGGCTGCCGATGCTGGCCGCGGCGGCGGCGGTCGAAGCCCTTGAGGAGATCGGAGTCAACGGCTCGCGAATCAAATGGCCCAACGACCTTCTGGTCGATGGTCGCAAGCTTGCCGGGATCCTTGTCTTCACCCGTCACGGCGGCGCAAACTGGGTGACGGTCGGTCTCGGGGTCAACCTCGAGAACGCTCCCATCATCGAGGAGAGGGGTGGCCTGCCAGCGACCTCGGTCGCCGAACTCCTTGGCCGCGGCGACGTGGATGCCTGGCGATTCACGCTCATCTGTACCATCGTCAGCCGGCTCGATCAATTCATGGCGGACCCGGTCCCCGGCCTCGAGTTGTGGCGGGAGCGCCTGATCCAACGCTCCGGCGACACGGTCAAGGTCCGGCTCGCGTCGGGAACGACGATCGCGGGGACTTTGATCGACCTGACCGAGGAAGGTTTTCTGAAGATCACGGTGGACGGCACCGAACGCATCATCACCGGCGGCGACATCATCGAGAGCTGAGCACCCCGCCACATACCCGTTGCTACGGGCTTTGGGCTATGGGCTATCGGAGTGAACGAACAGAATCTCCTTTTCTCCTTTTCCCCTTTTCCCCTTTTCTCGACTTCCCTCAGGGAACGTCCTCGAGTCGCTCGAGGAAGCGCTCGGGCGGCTCGAAGCCGGTGATGCGAAACACCTCCTCACCTTCGGAAAGAACAATCACCGTTGGTACGCCCCTCACCCTGTATTCCTTGGTCAGCGCCTGGCCGGCCTCGCTGCTCCTCGTCAAGTCGATCTTGAAGCGGGAGTAGCCTTCGAGAACCTCTCTGACGGCGGGCGCCGCAAAGGTCCGTTCTTCGAGTTCCCGACACGGAGCGCACCATTCAGCGGAGAAGTCGAGAATTACCGGCATATCACCGGCGAGGGCCGCGGTGACCGCAGACGGTTGATACGGCAGCCACGCCAATCCACCAGCCGAATCGGGCGTCGTGGCGACACCGCTCCGCAGACCCGGCGCCATCAGCACACCCACCACCAGCATCGACGCTGCCAGCAGCCGCATCACCCGGTCGACCGCCGCCTGCTCGTGGCCGGTGCGGTCGATCACCAGGAGGTACACCCCACCAAGCACGAGCACTGCAGCGATGAGCCAGCGCCCACTGCCGCCCGGCATCAGCGGCGCCGCGAAGTACGCGGCCATCGCGATGAGGATGACCCCGAAAACCCGCCGCACGCCCACCATCCACATGCCGGAAGCGGGTAGCTTGTTGACCGCACCGGTAAAGGTGCCGAGGATCAGATACGGCAGGCCAAGCCCCAGGGCGAGGGTGAAGAAGAGAATGAAACCGAGGAAGGGGTCGCCGCGTTGACCGACGTAGGTGAGAAGTCCAACCACGAACGGGCCGATGCAAGGCGCGGCTACAAAGCCCATGACCAGACCCATGATGAGGGCGCCCACGGTTCCGCTCCGCCCACCGGCAGCTCGCTGTGCCCAACCCGGCACCCGCAGCTCCCAGAGCCCAAACATCGAGGTTGCCAACGACAACAGGACGGCCACAATCAACCCCACGACCCACGGGCTCTGAAGGGCGCTGCCAAAAATGGCGCCGCTCAGCGCGGCCAGCACTCCGAGCACCGAATAGGTGACTGCGATGCCGACCACATAGGCGAGGGCGAGGGGAAACGCACTTCCCTCACGGTTTTTCGTCTGCTGAGTGAAGAACCCGACGGTGATCGGGATGAGAGGAAACACGCACGGCGTCAGATTGAGGGCAAGCCCCGCCAGGAACACACCAATCAGCAGCAACGGCAACGATTTCGAGCCGAAACCCGACGAGCCGCCCGGATTCGCTTCGTCGCCGCCACCAGCTCCGGCGGCCGCAAAGATCTCCCGATTGACCTTCTCCCACCTGCTCCCCGGCGGCGCCACCGTCACATCGGTGCCCGAGCGCAGCTCCTCCGGCGGCAGGCATTGCGTGTTGTTGCACGCCTGCGCCGTGACCGTGACCCGTAGGCGCACGTCGCCGGAGGCCGTTTCCGGAATCGAAAGCAAGCCCAGAATGACGGCCTCACCCTCCCAGACTTCGATCGGGTCTTCCGAGAACTCGAACTCGAGGGTCTCGCCGTCCGGAAAGCTGAGCACGGGAGCGAGCCAACCCTCGGGTAAATCGAACTCGACGGTGGTCGGCCAGGAGAACTCGTCACCCGGGTCGTTCGAGTTGACATGCCAGCCACGATCCACCGACAGGACGACCGCAAGCCAAAGCTCCCCGCCGGCCACACCCGGGCTGCGGTCGGGCACGAGCTTGACCTGAAAGACGGGTTCGGCGTCGAATCCCTGAGCACCGGCCAGCCCCACAGCCCACAATGACAGCACCACCAACAGGACGAACGTTGATTTCATCATCTTCCTCATCGGCCGCAAGCCCTTCGACCCGCGTCATTTGCATCCCGCAACCGGGTCCAGCTCCGGCGCAAGTCGACGCACCAGCTCACGAACCTCTTCCGTGTACCGGTCCCAGTTCTTCTTTACGAGGTCCGGACGCCTGGTTACGGTCGCCTCGACGGATCGCTCCAACCGCCAGCGCCGGATCGCCTCGTGATTGCCGGAGAGTAGCACCTCGGGGACCGGCACACCCTCGACATCGGGAGGACGCGTGTAGCACGGATAGTCGAGAAGGCCCCGACCAAAGCTGTCGCCAGTCACCGATTCGGGGTCTCCGACAACCCCGGGCAGCAAACGAGCCACCGCTTCGATGAGCACCATGGCCGCCACCTCGCCGCCGCCGAGAACATAATCCCCCACCGAAACCTCGTCGGCGCCGGTGATCTCGTTGATCCGCTCGTCGAATCCCTCGTAGCGACCGCACAACAGCACAAGACGCCGTTCAGAGGCCAACTCCTCGGCCAGATTCTGGTCCAGCACCCTCCCCCGGGGCCCTAGGACGATCACCCTCGACTCTTGCGATCTCGCGACGATGTCACGGAGCGCCGCCAACACCGGCGGTGCCTGCAGGACCATTCCCGCGCCCCCGCCGTAGGGCTCGTCGTCGAGTTGCCGCCACCTGTTGTCGGCCCATTTTCGGAGATCGTGGACCTCGAGACCGACGACATCGCTTGCGACCGCCTTGCCGAGAAGTCCGGTCTCTCTGAACGGGACGAAGAGCTGCGGGAATATGGTCAGTACGTCGAATTCCATCAAAAAACCCTTCGGAAGCGCTATCACCACCCGGAACCGCGTATTGAACCACAAAGACACCGAGACACCAAGTCGACACCGCGCTCACACCCGATCGATATCGGAAAACAACGCAAAGACGCAAAGCACCCGCCCACCAACTTATCGCAGAGACGCAGCGACAGAGACAGCGGCAGACCACAGAGGCAGGGTCAGAGGGCGGCGGCCGAGGCAGAGACCGGGGCAGCAAGCGCGGGTCGTGACGACGGCATAGCCACCTCCGAGTCGTTCAGTGCGAGAGGTAGCCGGTGGCCAGCCGAGTCAACGACGGGACCAACGGTTTCGCGAAGGGGTGGGTGGAAATTCCGAATTCCAAATTCCGAAATCGATGATGAGCCACCTCACGCAATTCCAGAAGAGCCCAAATTTCAAACCAGCCGCTGAGCCCTTTGCGTCTTTGCTCCCTTGCGCCTTTGCGCCTTTGCGCCCTTGCGTAGAATCGGATGGGCGGGCGGTTCCGCGCCTCTGCATTGAAACGGGTGGGTCGGGCGCTCGATGAATGACGGTGTCGCTATGCGGTATCGGCGTCGTCGTCGAGCAGGCCGGCGGGGGCGTCGATGATGACGTATCCCTGCTCCACGCTGACCTCGGACACAATTTCGGGCACGTAGGGCACCAGGAATTCCCGCGTACCCCTGCGAACGATCAACCGCGACTGGCTGTCGCCCGAATCGAGGCCGGCGACCTCGCCGATCAACTGGCCATCGGGTGAGCGGCACTCGAGACCGGTCAGATGATGCTCGTAGTAATAGCCCTCGGGAAGCTCGTCCATCGCCTGCTCCGGGAGGAACAGGCATTTTCCTCTCCATTCCTGCACGGCCTCGCGGTCGCGCAGCCCGCGCACCGACAACAACCATCGGCCTTTGTGGTAGCGAACCCGGTGGACCTCGAAAAACTCCTCCGGCCCGAGCTCGCCTCCGACACCGAAGCGAACGCCGTCCGCGAGGCGCTCGGGAAAGTCGGTGATGATCTCAACCAGGAGATCGCCCTGGATTCCGTGCGGCTTGCAGGCGCGCCCCACGATCAGCCACGAGCGACTGTCGTCGTCACGGCTAGCCCGCATATCTCACCGGGTTTCGTCGCGAGGGCGGCGGGGTGCTGTGCCCAGCGGGGTTTGCGACCTGGAGGCGTACGTGACGTTACGTCGAGCACCCCGAGGCGAGGAAGCACCGCCGGGTGCGGTGCATCGCCGGCCGCAGCCGGAAGCCGGTGGGATGTGCGGGCTGACGGCCACTACTCGAGGATCTCGAGGACGAAGCGCTTGTGGACCTTCATTCCCGCCGCCGCGAGAAGGGTCCGGATTGCACGTGCGGTTCGACCCTGACGGCCGATTACTTTTCCGAGGTCCTCGGTCCGGACCCGTAATTCCAAAACCGTGGTCTGCTCACCCTCAACCTCCGCCACCGCGACGTCTTCAGGGTTGTCGACCAGCGCTTTCGCGATCTCCTCCAGCAGGTCTTTCATGGCACTCACGAGGAGCTCCTTTCAGAAGCGTGGGCTAGATGACCCGGAGCCCATGAGCTCCGGGCTCGCATCACTGCTGTTGCTGGGCCTTACGTATCAAGGACTGCACGGTTTCAGACACGCCGGCGCCCTTGCCGCGCCACTCCTCGACCTTTTCGAGGTCGAGCTGAATCTCGGGCGGGTCCACGTTGGGATTATAAAAGCCCACCTGGTCCAGGTAATCGGCCTGGGTGTCCTTGCGAGAATCCGACACCACGACACGAAAGACGGATTTATTCTTGGCACCCCCACGCCGCAATCTGATCATCAACATCCAATTTCCTCCCCGGTTCGGCCCATTTGAGCCGCGTCCGATTTCAGCCGATACCCAACTGTCGCTTCAGCGCCCGAGGGTCGGCTTTCCCCAAACGCTTCATGAGCTTACGCATCTGTCCGTATTGACGCAAGAGGCGGTTAATCTCTTCGACACTCGTTCCCGAGCCCCTGGCAATTCGCTTCTTGCGCGAACCGTTGAGAATCTGCGGGTGCCGACGCTCCTTCGGCGTCATCGAATCGATGCACGCCTCCATTCTCTTCAGCTGCCGTTCCTGTCCTTCTCCGATGCCGCCGTCCGGCAACATTTTACCCATCCCCGGCACCATCTCCATGACCGATTGCAGCGGGCCCATCTTCTTCAAGCTGCTCAACTGATCACGGAGATCCTCGAGGTCAAACTTGTTCTTCTTGAGCTTCGCTTCGAGGCGGCGCGCCTTCTTTTCATCGACCGCGTCCTGCGCTTTTTCAACCAGCGTCAGCACGTCGCCCATTCCCAGGATGCGACCCGCCATGCGATCGGGGTGGAATTGCTCGAGGTTCTCGATACGCTCACCGACACCAGCGAAAACAATCGGCTTGCCGACCACCTCACGGATGGAAAGCGCGGCGCCGCCGCGAGCGTCGCCGTCGAGCTTGGTGAGAATCACGCCGGTGATGTCGAGGCGCTCGTGGAAGGCGCGGGCTGAACGCACCGCATCCTGCCCGGTCATGGCGTCGGCCACGAACAGAATCTGCCGCGGCTTGAGGATCGTCTTGAGACGCTGCAGCTGTTCCATCAACTCGTCGTCGACATGCAGCCGCCCCGCGGTGTCGAAGATCAAAACCTGGTAACCCTTGATCGATGCCTCGCGCAGAGCTTGGCGCGCAATGACCTCGGGGTCGTCCATCGCCCGGGTGTCGACCGTTGGAATCGAGGCCTGTTCGCCAAGCACCATTAGCTGCTCTCGAGCAGCTGGGCGCGACGTGTCTGCGGGGACGAGCAGCGGAAAGAGCCCTTTCCGGTCCTTGATCCAGCGTGCGAACTTGGCCGCGGTGGTTGTCTTACCCGAGCCCTGGAGACCAACCAGCATGACAACCGCGGGCCGGCCCTTGAGATCAATCTCGGTGGTCTGGCCGCCGAGAAGGTCAACGAGTTCCTCGTGGACAATCTTGGTCACCATCTGGGCCGGCGTCACCGAGCTCAGCACCTCCTTGCCGAGAGCTCTCGTCCGTAATCTCTCGATAAAGCCGTTCACGACCTCGACGCTGACGTCCGCCTCGAGCAGAGCAAGCCGGATTTCTCGCAGGGCAGTCTCGATGTGAAACTCGGTCAGATGACCCTCACCACGAAGGGTCTTGGTCACGCGAGCCAAACGATCCTGCAGCCCATCCAACATAGGATCGGCAGTCTAAGCCAGCACCGGATAGAGGTCAAGAGTCGGTGATGCAGGACTTTGGCTCATCGGAAGAGAGGGCTACAATAGGGAAAGAGATGGGCGCCGAGCATCCGTTTCTCTTCCAGCCACGCTGTCCGGCCGTCGATGACCCGGAGATCCTGGGTTTCTTGCGCGTCGCGCAGACCATGGGCGCCTTCAATTGGGTGGAGCTCGAGCTCGAACCCGACGGTGACGGCGAATCCCAAAGCTATCGCCTCGGATCGGGTCGGGGACGATCCACACCCCTGCAGCTTCGGGTTGGACCCGACTTCAGAGCCTTGCTCCGCATCCCCGCCGCTGCCAAACCCTCGCAGGAACTCGAAGACCTGCTGTCGCTGTGCCTCGAGACGATTCTCGAATGCCACGGACTGAACACTCAGGCGCGGTTGATGCGTGCTGTCCTCGATGCGACCTCGGGCTCGGTCCTCCTGTTCGACGCCGGGGGTGACATCGTGTACGCCAACCCGACCGCCGACCACCTCCTTTCCCTCCAAACCGAAGACGAACTCCTTGCCGAGACCGACGGTCACCCTCGACAGCCGCTGTTCACCCTGCTCTGCGCGTTGGTCGAACAGACCGCGCTCGCGGACGGTGCCGGTTCGGCCTGGAAGGGCACCTTGAATCTGGTCGACGGGCGGGCAATGACCTGCGAGGTGACTCGAGTCAGGGCCGCATCCGAGAATGATCCGGTCGCGGTGCTCGCATTCTTGCAGCTCGTTGAAACAGGGTCCGACGCCAGGGTCGGGGTGTTCGCCGCGAGTTTCGGTCTCAGCCCGCGCGAACTGGAGGTGTTGGAGCTTCTCGTCCAGGGGTTGACCACGGTGGCGATCGCAACCGAGCTCGGCATCAGCCCACACACGGTCCGGGACCACCTGAAACACCTGTACCGCAAGACGCGAACCGGTTCGCGGGGCGAATTGTTGGGAATGATCTCCAGACCCTCATCGACGCCGGCAGCGGGGTGATTGCCAATCGTCCCTGATCGCTGGCAGCAAGTCTTTGCAACGTGAAGCCTTGGTCGCTTTCTGATCGAATGGGTATAATGTTTGACGAGCGCATAGGAGGTCAGGGCAATGTGGCGGGATCGCGTATTCGGGCTGATGACGGCGATTGTGTTGACGGCAATGATCGCCGCCGCCAGCGGCGGCTATGTCGTGATACTCAAGAGCGGGCACAAGATCCGGTGCAAGGAGCCGATGCGGATCGAGGGCCCGAACGCAATCATCACCCTCGCAACCGGTACCGTCGCCAGCTATCCTCTGCAGCTTGTCGATTTGGTGGAGACCGAGCGCTACAATCAGCTCGGTCTCGGCGACGCACTGCTCATCGAGGAGTTGTCGGTGGAGGCGGCGCCGATTCCAACGCCGACGCCCAAAACCTCCCTCGGCCAACATGCCTCCATCGACGCGAGCGCAGCCGCGGCCGAGCTTCGTTCAACCGTTTCGCCGACTCCGGTCCCGACGCCTGGGATCAAGCTGCAGGACACCAAGTACCATGACCAGCGAGTGGAGCAGGCTTTCACGAAGATCTTTGACGACAAGGACCTTCTGATATACCGAACGAGTCAGGGAACCCAACCGAACTTCTACTTCGTGCAGGCGGTGACGGACTCTGAACGTGAGGTCTTCAAGGCGCTCGAGGTTGTGGCCGAGGCCTTCAACCTGATCGTCACCCTGCAACAGGGGATTGCCCCCGAAGCGGTCGAGCTGGAGATGATTCAAACTTCGGGCAAACCCGCCGGAACCTTCCGGTTGACCCCAGAGCTCGCCGAAGAACTGGCAAAGGGCGCCACGCCAACCCAATCGTTTTACATCAAACATGTGATCTTTTGACGTCATGGACGACGTAGCCGTCGTCGGCGCAGGTCTCGCCGGTCTCACCGCGGCCCTCCGGCTGACTCAGGCCGGATGCAGTGTGCGGGTCTTCGAACGATACCCCCGCCCGGGCGGTCTGGCGCGGGTGTTGGAAGTCGGGGGCGAGCCCCTCGAGGCCTTCTACCACCACCTCTTCACCAGTGACACATCCTATGTAGCGCTCGCCGAAGAGCTCGGGGTCGCCGACCAGATCGAGTGGCTCCCCTCGCGAATGGGGATCTGGGCCGACGGCCGGCTGTGGGACTTTGGAACACCGCAGTCGCTGCTCCGATTCGGTCCCCTGTCGCCTGTCGACAAGCTGCGATTCGCGGTATCCACCGTATTGCTGCAGCGCACGAGAGATCCCTCCCGTTTCGAACGGGTGACAGCGGCAGAATGGATCCGCCGTCACCAGGGCGAACGGGTGTGGCGGGCCGTGTGGGGACCTCTTTTCTACCAGAAATTCGCAGAGGACGCCGAAAAAGTGGCGATGGTGTGGTTGTGGGGAAAGCTGTGCCTGCGAGGGAAGTCCCGCTCGGCGTCCGGCCTGGGTGAGCGCCTGGGCTACATGCGAGGCTCCTTCGCGCGTTTGGTGGACGCCCTCGAGCGGCGGCTCGAGGAACTCGGAGCCACCCTTCACCTCAAGGAGGCGGTGAAGAGGATCGATCGTGCCGACGGCAGCTTCGACCTCCACACATCGGGCGCGACGTGGAAAGCCGCGCGGGTCGTGGTTGCAGCGCCGGTTTTCGACTACCTCGAGATCGCGGGCCATCTGCTGGCAGATGACGAACGAGCCGGGCTCGACGATCTTCGAGCAACCGGGGCGATTTGCACGATTCTCGAACTCTATCATTCGCTGACGCCCTATTACTGGCTCAACATCGCCGATCCCGAGCTTCCATTCGGCGGTCTCATAGAGCACACCAACTACGTCCCGAAGGAGCGCTACGGCGGCCGCCACATCCTTTACATATCGAACTACCTTTTCCGTGAGCACCCGATGTTCATGGCGCCGAAGAAAAGCGTCCTAGAGTCGTATCTGCCGGCATTGGCAACCATCAACCCCTCCTTCGAGCCGTCCTGGATCGTCAAGAGCCACCACTTCCGGGCCGAATACGCCCAGCCGGTTGTGACGGTCGGCTACCGCGACTGCATTCCTTCGCGGCGCGCGCCCGTGCCGGGGTTGTACCTGTGCACGATGGCGCAGATTTTTCCCGAAGACCGTGGGCAGAATTACGCCATCGTGTACGGCGAAAAAGTCGCTCACGACGTTCTGGAAGATATTGGTATTTGAGAGAGGTCCTCAACTCGAATTCTGCCCTCGTTTTCGGTGGCCGAACACGAAGGGCGGAATTCGAACACGCAGCGCGAGGATTCCGTGAACCGCTTGGACAATGGTGTATCATCCCCCAGTCTGTGAATGGGCAGACCGAGATTCGAGCTTGGAGGCACGACCTGATGGCAGGCAATGCAGTTGAGATCACCGATACGAACTTCGAGGAAACCGTTCTCAATGCGGGAAAGCCCGCGCTGGTTGACTTCTGGGCGGTGTGGTGTGGACCGTGCCGGGTCATCGGCCCGATCGTCGAGGAGATCGCCAAGGAGTATGCGGACCGCGTCGTCGTGGGCAAGCTCGACGTGGACTCGAACCGAGACACCGCCGTCAAGTACGGAATCCAGGCCATTCCGACCCTTCTCCTTGTCAGCAACGGCGAGGTCACCGATCGTATCGTGGGCGTGACCGACAAGGCGAGCCTCACGGCCAAGCTCGACAGCCTTCTTTAACCCACCCGCCGGAAAATGGCGACGGCACAAGGAGGGATCCGGCCCGCGCGTCCTCCGGTCCCAGTCACGGCCCGCACCTGGTGAGGAGGCGGCATGAGCATTCGTACGATCGGTATCGTCGGCGCCGGACAGATGGGGGCAGGCATTGCCCACGTCGCAGCCCTGGCGGGTTTTGATGTGATCCTTACGGACATCGAGGCCGAGGTCCTCGAACGTTGCCTCGACTCGATCGGCCACAACCTGGATCGCCAGATCAGAAAAGGTGTCGCCAAGATTGGCGAAAAGAGAGACATCCTCGGACGCATCACGACCAGCACCCGCGTTGTCGACCACCGGCGCGCCGATCTGGTGATCGAGTCGGCAGTGGAGTCCTTCGCCATCAAATCGGAGATATTTCGTCAACTCGACGCACTCTGCCCCTCCCAGACCCTTCTCGCCTCGAACACTTCATCGATTTCGATCACCCGCCTCGGCGCCGTTACCAGCCGCCCATCGAAGGTGGTCGGCATGCACTTCATGAATCCGGTGCAGGTGATGCGCCTGGTCGAGGTTGTCCGCGGTCTCGACACAGCCGACACCACGATCGCCGCCGTTCGGGCGACGGCTGAGGCCATGGGGAAGACGCCGGTCGAATGCCTCGACCAGCCCGGGTTCATATCCAACCGTCTGCTGATGCCGATGATCAACGAGGCGGTTTTTGCTGTTGCCGAGGGCATCGCGACCGTTGAATCCATCGACCAGATCATGACCCTCGGAATGAACCATCCGATGGGTCCTCTGCGGCTCGCGGATCTCATCGGGCTCGACAACTGCCTGAGCGTGATGCGGACACTTCATGCCGAGCTCGGCGAGCCCAAGTACCGGCCGTGTCCGCTGCTTGCGAAAATGGTCGACGCAGGCCGACTCGGCTGCAAGTCGGGACGCGGCTTTTACGACTACAGCGCGGGCTGAGGCGTTACTCTGTCAATCCTTCAGCGTTGAATCGGAGCAGAACATGCGTTGGACCCGGACATTCATTCATACCTTGCGCCAGGACCCGTCGGACGCCGAGGTCGTCTCGCATCGATTGATGACACGCGCCGGCCTCATCTCCAAGGTTGCGGCAGGTATCTACAGCTACCTGCCACTCGGTTGGCGTTCGATGACCAAGCTGATGACTATCATCCGCGAGGAGATGGACAGCGCAGGGTCGGCGGAGCTCGTGATGCCGGCCGTGCAACCGGCCGAGCTGTGGCAGGAGTCCGGCCGCTGGTACGAGTACGGACCCGAGCTGCTGCGGATCAACGACCGCCACGAACGAAATTTCTGCTTCGGCCCGACCCACGAGGAGGTGATCACCGACATGGTGCGACGCGCCATCACCTCGTATCGCCAGCTGCCGGTCAACCTCTACCAGATCCAGACCAAGTTTCGGGACGAGATCCGGCCCCGTTTCGGCCTCATGCGCGGCCGTGAGTTCGTCATGAAGGACGCGTACACCTTCCATGCCGACGCCGGCGACCTCGACCTCGCCTATCGCGCGATGGAGAGAGCCTACTGCCGGACCTTCGAACGCTGCGGTCTCGGATACACCAAGGTCGAAGCCGACACCGGCAACATCGGCGGCTCGGAATCGCACGAGTTCATGGTGCTTGCAGATACCGGCGAGGACGCGATCCTCTCCTGTCCCGCCTGCCACTACGGCGCCAATGTCGAGAAGGCGGAGGCGGGACCGGTCGAGGCGGCGCCCGCCTGGCCCCTCCAGCCGAGCGCTGTTCCACAAGCCGTTCATACCCCGGAGATGCGGTCGGTGGAAGAGGTTGCCGAGTTTCTCGGCGTGGCGCCGGCCCATCTCATCAAGACCCTGATTTTCGAAACCGACGGCGAACACGTCGCCGTCCTGATCCGCGGAGATCTCGAGGTCAACGAGGTCAAGCTCAAGAACGCTCTCGGATGCACCCAGCTCCAGCTCGCCACCGAGGCCAAAATCGAGGAGATCACCGGCGGACCACAGGGATTCTCCGGACCGGTCGGCCTCCAAGGCGTGCGCATCGTCGCCGACCCCACTGTGATGGACCTCGCGATCGCCGCGACCGGCGCCAACGCCGCCGACAGCCACCTCGTTGGTGTCGTCCCCGGACGCGATTTCGAGCCCACAGCGGTGGCCGACGTCCGGCTCGCCGCTGCCGGCGATCCGTGCCCTGCCTGCGGCAAGGTCCTGGTCGAAAACCGCGGTATCGAGGTCGGTCACATCTTCAAGCTCGGCACCAAGTATTCCGAAAAGATGAACTGCCGCTTCCAGGACGCAGACGGCAATGAGCTGCCGATGATCATGGGCTGCTACGGCCTCGGGGTCGGTCGCACGCTCGCCGCCGCCGTCGAGCAAAACCACGACGACAAGGGGATCATCTGGCCGCTCCCGCTGGCGCCCTTCGAGGTTGTGCTTCTGGTCCTCAACGCCGACAAGCCGGAAGTCGTGAAGGCCGCGGAAGACCTCCACACCCAGCTTGAGGATGCAGGCATCGATGTTCTCTTTGACGACCGCCCGGAGCGCCCGGGGGTCAAGTTCAACGACATGGACCTTATCGGCTTCCCGGTACGGGTGGTCCTCGGCCAACGAGGTCTCGACGCCGGCGAGGTCGAGATCAGCCTGCGCCGCGACGGGGAGAAGCGGGCGACACCGATCGCGGAGATGGTGTCGGTCGTAGAAGCGCTGCTTGACGACCTTCGGTCGTAGTGTTGAGTTTTGAGTTTTGAGTTTTGAGTTTTCCTCCACCCACCCAGCGTCATCGGGGAGGGCGGTCGGGACCTCAAAACTCATAACTCAAAACTAAAAACTGACTTGGCGGTCTCGACCATGTCGGCGGTTGCCTGCACGAGCACCTTGAGATCCGAGCCCATCCCGTCCGGATCGAGAAGGCGTTTGACCTCCTGACGGGCGGTGAGAGTGGCTGCGTTGAGCTCAGCCTCCATCCCCAGACCCATTTCCTCGAGCTCGTCCGCGATGCCGGCCCGGACAAGGAACTCGGCCAGCGACCACAGGCCGATCTCGTGCCACCCGGTCGCTGCCGCGCGCCGAAGATCGTCCCAGTTGACATGCGCCGTGAGATCGAGCTCGCCGGGCGACTGCAGGGGATCACGACCCAGGCGGTGCCCCCGGAAGGTCGCGAGCGACCCACCCCGGCGACCGCGCGGATTGTAAAGACGATTCGAATCGTAGCCGTAATCGAGGACAATCACGAGGCCGTCATTTCCTGCCGCCGCGAGGAGATGCCGATGCAACCCCTCGGCGGCGAGTGCGGCCTCCGCGATCTGCCCTTCTTCGAGATCGACGCCGTGGCTCTTGAAGTAAGCAGCCACTTCGGCCCTGGACGGCCGTTCCAGCAACTGAATTCCTCCCCCACTCACAGCCACCCAAAACTCCTGCAGATTCCCTTTTCGTGCGACCACTCTCGCAACCGGCAGCGCGTCGAAGAGCTCGGAGGCGTGAAGCACGGCCGGCGACGAGGATAGAGGAATGCTTGCGGCCTCGCCGACCCAGAAAATGGGGACCGGCGTGCCGGCCAATCGTCCGCGTTGCCGTTTGCGCATCGATTGCGACCGCTCCACCGAAACGATCTCTGACAGAGTCTGCGAGGCCCTTCCCTCCATGGCATCGAAAACGCCCGCGATCAAAGAGCCGTCTCCCGACGCCACATCGAGCAGGCGGACAGGGCCTTTTGCGGCCGAGATCCCTGACAGGAGGCGCGCCAGGAGACGCGCGTACCACCGAGACGCGGTGGGCGCGGTCAGGTAGTCGCCGTCGCGCCCGTACCTGGGGAGCTCGCTCGAATAGTAACCGTGCTCCGGGTGGTAGAGCGCGAGCGCCATGTACTCGTCAAAGGGCACCTCGCCTCCCCGCGCCTCGATCTCGTCGGCGATCCATGACATGGGGAGATGTTAACCCAGGGCGCCCTTCTCGCCGGATGTGCCCGCCTTTTCTTATATAGGACCCCACCCTTTGCATTGTTTGACTCGGCCACTCCCAAGCCGGTTGCGCCTCCAGCACAGACAATGCAACGAGGGACACCTGAGCGCTCCTTGCGCCCGGGCCCCCTATGTGCTATAAAACCGGCTGCTGCTTTCGAACGGAAAGTGGGCCCGAGGCCCACTTTTTTTTCTGCAGCCGGAGGAGAAATGAAGCTCGATCAGGTAATTCAGGACCAACTCGCCGCCATCGTCGCGGACGAGGGGCTCGAACTTCTCGCGACCGAGGTCGCGGGGTCGGGCCCGAAAACGGTTTTGCGCCTGGTCGTGGACGGCCCGGATGGTGTCTCTCTCGAAAGATGCGCATCGATTTCCCGGCAGGCGTCAGCGATGCTCGATGTCGAGGACCCGATTCACCATCACTACACCCTCGAGGTGTCCTCCCCGGGCCTCGACCGCAAGTTATACAGTCTCAACGACTACGATCGATTCGTGGGCCATCGTGTCAAGCTTCGAATGGCGCCCGAATACCGCGAGCACCGAGTCGTGGTTGGTGAACTGCTGGGACTGCGCAGCGACGTGGTGCGCATTTTCGATGACTCCGGAAAAGAGATCGAACTGCCGATCGATAAGGTTCTCGAGGCCCGCCTCGAGGTCGATTGGAGTTCGGTCATCAAGGAAGGGAAAGCCCGTTCATGAAGCTCGACATCAACATGCTCGTCCGCCAGATGGCAGTGGAGCGCGACATCGAAGCCGAAACTCTGGTCGAGGCGGTCGCTGAGGCGATTTCTTCGGCGGCGCGCAAGCATTACAAGGAGCGCAACGTCCACACCGATATCGATGTCGACTCGGGCGAGGTCGAATCGTGGACGGCCCGAGACGTGGTCGAAGAGGTCGAGGACCCTGAAATCGAGATGACCCTCGAAGAAGCCCAGGCGATCGATCCCAACGCCGAGATCGGCGGGATCGTCAAGCTGGAGGCGCTGGACACCTCGGTTCTCGGTCGCATAGCGGCCCAGTCGGCGCGACAGGTGCTCTTCCAGCGCGTTCGTGAGGCCGAGCGGGCGGTTGTCTCCCGGAATTACTCGGGGCGCATCGGCGACATGATCAACGGGATCGTCAAACGCATGGACCGTGGCTCTCTGATCGTGGAGCTCGGCGACACGGAAGGCATCATCCCGCGCAGCCACCAGGTCCGCCACGAACGATACAGCCAGGGCGACCGGGTGCGCGCGGTCGTGGTCGACGTCACGATGGACGCAAATCGGCCGCAGGTGGTGCTTTCGCGAACCTCGCCGATGCTCCTCGGAAAACTTCTCGAAATGGAGGTCCCCGAGATTTACGACGGCACGGTGATCATCAAGAAATGCGTTCGCGAGCCGGGCGAGCGGGCCAAGGTGGCAGTCACTTCGAAAGATTCGGACGTCGACCCCGTCGGCGCCTGCGTCGGTCTCAAGGGGTCGAGGGTCCAGGCAATCACGCGTGAACTCAAAGGCGAAAAGATTGACATTATTCCGTTCAACAGCGACCTCGTGACCTTTGCGCAAAACGCCCTTTCACCGGCCAAGATCAACCGGGTCGCGGTTCGTGAGGAACCGATCACGGTCGTGGTTCGCAACGAGGAAGGTCAACCCGTCGTCGACGAAAAGGGCGAGGCTCTGACCGAGCAGCGCAAGGAAGTGGTGCTCGACGTGATCGTCGGCACCGAACAGCTGTCGTTGGCGATCGGCAAGCGAGGTCAGAACGTGCGGCTGGCCTCCAGACTGCTCGATTGCCGCATCGAAATCAAGAGCCAGGAGGCGGTCAAGGACGAGCTTGCAACGGCGCTGGCGTCGATGCTGCGCGAGATGGAAGGTATATCTGAAGAGGATGAGCTTCCGGAACTCGAAGCCGCTTCGAAGACGGTGTCATACGACGAGATCATCCCTCTCGAGGAGATGAAGATGCTCACGGACCGCCTGCGCGAACGCCTCGAGGGGCACGGCGTCCACACAGTTCAGGACCTCCTCGCACGAGATTCCAAGGGACTTGCCACAATCCCCGGAATCGGGCCGGTGACGGCGCAGAAGCTCCTCGACATGGCCGGGGAGACCCTCGAGGAGAACCTCGCCGAGGCGGCCGAGTCCGCAATCGGGGAGGAGTGAGGCAGCATGCAGCAGCTTCGAGTTGTCGATCTCGCCCACACGATGGGCATCACGCCGCGCGAGCTGATCTTCAAGCTGCGCTCAATTGGTGTGACTGTCGCCAGCGAGGAAGACACCCTCGACCTGGCAACGGTGCGCGCGATTATCACGGGTGAGACGCTTCAGCGACGCCCGCGGGAAGTGATCGTCCGGCGCGAAAAGCAGGAAGAGGAAACCGCCACCGCCTCGGCGAAGGACCGTCTCGCCCGTCGGCGCAAGCGACAGGTGGTGCAGACCGAGAAGGAAATCGTGGAAGTGGCCGGCGAGGCCAAACCTGCGAAACGAAAGGCCGGCAAAAAGAAGACCGAGGCGGAGGTCGAGGCGGCCGCCGTCGAAATCGATGAGGCTGCGGTCGAAGAACCGCTCGAGGAAGAACCGTTGTTGGTCGAAGAGGAAATCGTCGACGAGGATGTCGAGGACGATGGCGACCTCAAGGCCGAGCCGGAGATCACCGAGGAGGAGATCACGGCCGCACGCGCGGGGGATGGCACGGAGGAGGCACCCAAAAGGATTCGTCCAAGCCGACCGAAAACCCCCCTCGAGCAAAACCTTCGCGAGCTGAGCCAGGATGAGATCCGACAGCGGCTGGCGAACCAGAAAGCGGTTGACAAGAAGCGCAAGGCCGAAAAGGCCACCTCCCCCAGAGGATCGAGTCGCAAGGCGAAGTCGGCGGCCGACGCGAAAGAGATCCGCGAACTGCTCAACAAGTTCGACGAACAGAAGCTCAAGGGCCAGCAGGAATCGGCCGGCGCCACGCGGCCATCGCCACGCCCCACAAGCGCTCGCCCGACCAAAAAGACCCGGCGGCGGCGACAGGATGAGGAGCGGCCCACCGCACCGCCTCGTCCAAGCAAGGCGATCCAATTCAAGGACGATGAGAAACCCGAAGGGCCGATCATTCTGTCTGAGATGGTGACTGCGCGAGAGCTTGCCGAAAAACTCAACGTCACCGCCAAGGATCTCCTGGGTCTGTTGATCCAGAAAGGCGTGATGGTCACCGCCAATCAGTCCCTGCCGCACGAGCTGGCGGAGGAAATCTGCGCCGATTTGGAAGTCGAAGCGATGGTGGCATCGGCAGAAGAGCTCATCGAGTACGAACGGGAAGAGAGCGCAGAGGCGACCGGGCCACAGGTGGCACGTCCGCCCGTGGTCACCGTTATGGGCCACGTCGACCACGGCAAGACATCACTGCTAGACGCAATTCGATCGAGCCGCGTCGCCGAACAGGAGGCGGGTGGCATCACCCAGCATATCGGCGCATCGCGGATCGAGGCCTCCGGTGGGCGAAAGGTGGTCTTTGTCGACACCCCGGGTCACGAGGCGTTTACCCACATGCGCGCCCGCGGCGCCCAGGTGACCGACATCGTGGTCCTGGTGGTGGCGGCCGACGACGGCGTCATGCCACAGACGAAGGAAGCGATCAATCACGCGCGGGCGGCCAACGTTCCGTTGATCGTGGCCATCAACAAGATCGACAAGGCGAACGCGAATCCGGACCGCGTCAAACAGCAGCTTGCCGAGAATGACATCCTCGTCGAGTCGTGGGGCGGCGAGGTGCCGTCGGTCGATGTCTCCGCCAAAAAGAATCAGGGGCTCGACGATCTCCTCGACATGATTCTGCTGGTGGCCGAGCTCAAGGAGCTCAAGGCAGTGGTTGACTGCCCGGCCCGCGGGGTCGTCCTCGAGGCTCGCAAGGAGAAGGGGCGCGGCATCGTTGCAACCGTGCTCATCCAGCAGGGCAAGCTCGAAATCGGGGACTACTTTTTCTGCGGCTCTACCTGGGGACGCGTGCGCGCCATTGCCGACGACGCGGGTGAGCGCATCACCGAGGCCGGTCCGTCAGACCCGGTGGAGATCACCGGATTCGAAGACGTGCCGGCAGCAGGTGATGTTTTCCAGGGTACCGAGAGCGAGGGCAAGGCGCTCGAGGTCGCGAGTTACCGCAGCCAGCGCGATCGCGACGAGGGCCTGATGGTGACCCGCAAGGTCTCCCTCGACAACCTCTTCGACTCGATTGCAGAACGCGATATGCGTGAGCTCAACGTCGTCATCAAGGCCGACGTTCAAGGCTCGGTCGAGGTCCTCCGGGAGACCCTCACCAGCCTCGGCACCGAAAAGGTCAAGATCAACGTCCTCCACGGGTCGGTTGGCGCGGTGACGACCAACGATGTCATGCTGGCCTCTGCATCAAACGCAATCATCATCGGATTCGCGGTACGTCCCGAACGAAACGCCCGCGAGCTTTCGGAAACCGAACAGGTTGATATCCGCCTCTACACCGTGATCTACGACCTCGTCGATGACATTAAGAAGGCGATGGTCGGACTCCTCGAGCCCGAGTATCGCGAAGAAGAGCTCGGCCACGCCGAGGTGCGGGAGGTCTTCAAGGTGCCGAAGGTCGGCGCTATCGCCGGCAGTCACGTCATCGACGGCGTCATCACACGCACCGCCAAGGTGCGACTGCTACGGGACCACGTCGTCATCTTCCAGGGCGAGCTTGCATCGCTGAGGAGATTCAAGGACGACGCGTCGGAGGTTCGTCAGGGTTTCGACTGCGGCATCGGCCTCGCGCGTTATCACGATATCAAGGAAGGGGACATCATCGAGGCCTATCGCATGGTGGAAATCGCACCGGAGCTGTGATCTTCGCCCGCATATCTCACCAGCTTCCTCCTGCGGCCGCCGATGCACCGAGCACGGCACCTCGGCGCCCTCGCGACGAAACCCGGTAAGATATGCGGGCTGGGGCTTCGCGGCGAATGAGCTGTCATTGAGTGAAGAAACCTACGTCGGCATCGCGCACCTCGAGTTGCACATCCCCGAGGCGCGCAGTCTCAAGGCCAAGCGCGCCCCGGTTCGCAGCCTGGTGGAGAAGATAAGAAGCCGCCACCAGGTCCTCGTGATCGAGGTCGGCCATCAGGATCTGTACCAGCGCGCAGGCCTCACGATTTGCGCCCTGTCCACCAATCCGGTCGATGTCGAAGCGCGGTTGCAGCGGGTTGAGAAAACCGTCAATCACAACTGGAGCGGCCATATCCTGAGCTGGGAAGTCGATGTCATTCAGATTGGCCCGCAACGAGCACGGAGGATTCTTGGCTGATCGGACGTTTGAACGAAACGCACGCCTCGCGGGCGAGATCAGGGCCGTGCTGTCGAGTTTGCTCCTTCTCGAGGTCAACGACCCACGGCTGGCGGGCGTGTCCGTGTCGACGATCAGGCTCTCGCCCGACCGGTCCAAGGCAAGGGTGTACTTTTCGGTCATCGGCGACGAGGAGAGGGAACGCGAGGCAAGCGACGGCTTTTCTGCCGCGGCGCCGTTCATGCGCCGCCAGCTCGGCCAACACATGCGCCTGCGGATTGTCCCCAGCCTGGAGTTCATTCGCGACACCTCTTACGAGTATGGCGACCGCATGGAACGGCTCTTCGACCGCCTCGCGGACGAGGGCCTCCTCAGCTCATCCGAAAATGACATCGACCGCACGGAGAACGAATCGTGACCGCTACCGGTGCTGATCCCCGCGACGCAGCCACCAAGCTCAAGGAGTCCTACCGGGTACTGCTCACCTGCCACCGAAACCCGGATGGCGACGCCATCGGTTCGGCACTGGCGTTGGCCGAGCTCGCCGAGACTCTCGGTGTCGAGGCCGTGATCGTGAACCGCGATGCCACCCCCGCAAATCTGCTGCTCCTGCCCCGGGCCGATCGGATCATCGTCGCGGACGATCTCCCGGCGGATTTCCCGGACGCCTTCGACCTTGTCATCACGGTCGAGTGTCCCGGGCTCGATCGTAGCGGCTTCGATGGCCTCACCCGGCGCCCAATCCTCAATATCGACCACCATCCTTCCAACGCCGGCTACGGTGTCGTCAACTACCTTGACACCGAGTCTCCGGCGGTCGGTGAAATGGTGTGGCGGCTTTTTGGAGAGCTCGGCGTCCTACCGTCACCGTCCGCGGCCACCGACCTTTTCGTCGCCTTATCAACCGATACAGGTGACTTTCGGTACTCCAACGCGACCGGCCGTGCGTTTCGGGTCGCCGGGGAAATGGTCGACGCAGGGGCCCGGCCGCCGGTGGTCGCAAATTGGATCCACAACAACCGCAGCCTTGCCTCGGTCCGTTTGCTCGGAGAATCCCTCCGCACCCTTCGCATCCTGTGCGACGGCAAGCTGGCGCTGATCACTGCCGACAGGGACGCGTTTCTTCACGCCCAGGCGGGGCCGGAGGACACCGAGGAGACAGTCAATGTACCGCGATCGATCACCGGCGTCGAGGCGGTGGCCTACTTCAAACAGTGGGAGCCCGGAATCGTCAGGTTGAGCCTGCGGTCCCGGGGCGCGGTCGACGTCCAAGCGGTGGCCGCCGCCTTTGGAGGTGGCGGGCACAAGAACGCTGCCGGTTGCACGATCAAAGGTGAGCTCGGCGATATCGAGCGTGACGTCGCGGCGGCGATGGCTGCAGCCCTCGGAGCTACGCCGTGAGCCGTCGTCGCCCAGCGCTCTACCATGGTCTGCTGCCGGTCTTCAAAGAGGTCGGACCGACCTCTCACGACGTCGTCGATATGGCGCGAAAGGCTCTCGGCGAGAGACGAATCGGCCACACCGGCACCCTCGACCCCCTGGCCGAGGGACTGCTGCTTCTGTGCGTCGGCCAGGCCACCCGACTCCAGCAATATCTTCTCGCCTGGGACAAGACCTATCTCGGGGAGGTCCAACTCGGCCGCTCTACGACGACCTACGACAGCGAGGGGGAAGACCAGGAGCCGTCCGGCGCCCTACCGCAGCTGGAGCGTGCAGTTCTCGACGGTCTCGAGGATCAGTTTCGAGGCGAAATCCAGCAGGTGCCGCCGCCCTTTTCCGCCAAGAAAATCGCCGGCAAGAAGATGTACGAGCTGGCACGCAGCGGCGAGCCCGTGACTCCCGAACCGAAACCAGTGGCGGTCCATGAGATCGCACTCGAGGTCAAGGCATCGGACCGGCTCGGGGTCAAGGCACGAACGTCGACCGGTTTCTACGTCCGCTCGTTGGCGCATGATATCGGCGTCAAGCTCGGGTGCGGCGGCCATCTTCGCCATCTCCATCGATCGGCCATCGGGCCCTATACCGTCGACCGCGCCCTCAGCCAGGCGCAGCTGATATCGGCCCGGGGACCGGACGAGATAGTCGATGGACCCGCCTGGGTACCGATCGAGACGGTGGAGCTGCCATTCCCGGCGATCACGCTCAATCCGGCCGCCACGCTCCGCTTCCTGCACGGTCAGGACGTGGTCGTGTTCCAGCCCGGGGTCGAAGGCCTGTCGGTGGACTCCAGGGTGGTGGTGCGTGGTGCGGAAAAGAACCTGCTCGGTATCGGCTCGGTGCGTGCGGTGCTCGCGCGTGGGCGCACTCTCAACATCGCGCCTGCGATGGTCCTCGAAACCGACCACGCGACAAAAACCACCCCAAAAGCACAAGGGTGAAGGGCTTTGGAAGGTTGCCATAAAGGCTGCTACCTGTTAACGTACCGGTGCCTCCCCGCCATCGGAGGACAGTGGAGGAAAAGTTGAGTCACTTCGACGCCCAGAAAACAAACATTGTTGACGAGTTTCGCACCCATCCGACCGACACCGGGTCGCCGGAGGTGCAGGTCGCACTGTTGACCCGCCGTATTCAGTTTCTGACGGAGCACTTCAAGATCTACAAGAAGGACTTCCACTCCCGTCGTGGTCTGTTGCGTCTGGTCGGCCGCCGCCGCCGTCTCCTCGAGTACTTGAAGGCGAAGGACATCACCCGTTATCGCCGGCTCGTGGAGCGACTCGAACTCAGAGGCTGAATACGACCACGCCGGCGCGCCCGAACATCAGATTATCTGCTCTATACGCAGAGAGGTCCGACATGCGGGCGCTCCGCAAGATTGGATGAACGAATGAAAGCAATAACCAAGACCGTCGAGATCGACGGCAAGACACTGAGCTTTGAAACGGGCAAGATCGCCAAGCAGGCCGGTGGATCGACCGTAGTCCGCATGGGCGACACCATGGTTCTGGTGACCGCCTGTTCCGAAACCAGTGTTCGTCAGGGAGTGGACTTCATGCCCCTGACGGTCGACTATCGCGAAAATACCTATGCCGGTGGTCGCATCCCCGGCGGTTTCTTCAAACGCGAAGGCCGGCCGACTGAACGCGAGATTCTCACCTGCCGGTTGATCGACCGCGGTTTGCGGCCGCTTTTTCCAGACGGTTTCTATCGGGAGACCCAGGTCATTGCCTGGGTTATTTCGGCCGACGACGAATTCAGCCCTGATGTTTATGGCATCTCGGGCGCCTCGCTCGCGCTGCTCCTGGCCGCCGATATTCCCTACGAATCTGCCCTCGCCGGTGTCCGCGTCGGCTACGTCGACGGACGCCTGGTGGTATTCCCTACCTACGAAGAGACCCAGAAGAGTCAGCTCGATCTGGTGGTCACCGGAACCGAAACCGCTCTGGCAATGGTCGAGTGCGGCGCAAATGAGCTTCCCGAGTCGGTGATTCTCGACGCCCTCGATCTCGCCCACAGCGAGATCAAGAAAATCATCGCCCTCCAGCACGAAATCGTGGAGGAGGCCGGCGTCGTCACGGCTGGGTTCGAAGCCGCGCCAGATCCGTGGCCGACAGACTTCGCCAACGCTATTCGCGCCCGTTGGACCGAAGAGCTCCGCACCGCGCTCCAGGTCCGCGGCAAGTTCGAACAGAAGGCGGCGGCAAACGAGGTCCGCGACAAGGCACTGGCCGAGCTCGCCGAGAATGAGGTCGACGAGCGCACGCGTTGGGTCAAGTCGGTCTTCCAGGCGATGACCAAGGAAATCACCCGCCAGACAATCCTCGATCAGCGGCAGCGGCTCGACGGTCGCGCCTTCGACGAGATCCGCACGGTCACCTGCGAAGTCGGCATCCTGCCCCGCGCCCACGGATCGGCGCTGTTCACCCGTGGCGAGACCCAGGCACTGGTCACCTGCACCCTTGGCACCTCGGACGCCTCGCAGCTCATCGAGAGCTTCGAGGGCGATTCGCGGCAGCCCTTCATGCTGCATTACAACTTCCCGCCGTTTTCGGTTGGCGAGGCACGTTTCCTGCGTGGGCCCGGACGACGCGAGATCGGCCACGGGGCGTTGGCGCGGCGGGCCCTGGTGCCGGTTCTCCCGGACACCGAGAACTTTCCCTACACCCTGCGCGTGGTGTCGGACATCCTCGAGTCCAACGGCTCCTCATCGATGGCCTCGATCTGTGGCGGCTCGATGGCGATGATGGATGCCGGAGCACCTCTCAAGGACGCGGTGGCGGGCATCGCCATGGGCTTGGTGTCCGACGGCGACCGATATGCCGTGCTCACAGACATCGCCGGCCAGGAGGACCATTACGGCGACATGGACTTCAAGGTCGCGGGCACGGCCAAGGGCCTTACCGCGCTGCAGATGGACATCAAGGTCGCCGGCCTCAACCGCCAGATCCTCGAGGAGGCTCTGGAGCAGGCCCGCCGCGGGCGTCTCCAACTCCTCGAGACAATGAAGACCGCCATCAGCAAAGGCCGCCCGGACATCTCACCCTATGCGCCCAGGATCATCCAGATCAAGATCGACATCGACCAAATCCGGAATGTCATCGGCCCCGGCGGAAAGATGATCAGACACATCGTCGACACGACCGGCGCCAAGATCAACGTCGAGGACGACGGAACGGTCCAGATCGCCACCGCCGACCAGGAAGCGGCAAAGAAGGCAATCGAGATGATCGAGGGTCTCACCCGTCAGCCCCAGATCGGTGAAGAGTTCGAGGGGATCGTACGGCGAATCGAGCCCTACGGCGCCTTTGTCGAGATCCTTCCGAACCACGACGGTCTCGTCCACATTTCCGAGCTCGCGCTCGAACGCATTCCGGACATCCGGGACGTGCTCACCGAGGGTGACAAGCTCCAGGTGCGAATCATCGATATCGATGCCAACGACCGCATCAAACTGTCGCGGCGCGTCATCCTCGAGGACGAGGCGCGCGCCCGCGGTGAAGAGATTCCCGAACGCGACACCCGCCCGCCGCGGGAATCCCGCGGCGGACGCCCGGGCGGACGCGGAGGTCGGGATGATCATCGAGGCGGCCGGGACCGCGGACGTGATCGAGGCCCTCGCCGAAACTGACCATCGTCACTCGGAAACAAAAAAACCGGCGCGAGCGCCGGTTTTTTTGTGCCCGTCTCCGTCTCCGTCTCCGTGCCCGTACCCAATGGAACTCTCCGATCCCCTGCTGGGCGCTCGTAGTCGGTCGATCACAATTGGCGTAAGTCCTTCTTTGTATTACATTTTCGGGCACGGAGACGGAGACGGAGACGGGCACGGGGCGGGCTTTCAACCGAATTGCCGCACCTTGACAATTTCCCTTGCAATCGTGCCGCAGTTCGGAGAGAATGAATGAGTGTTCATTCACTTCCGACCACCCCATCGGTCGCCCTAAGGAGGCCTTTCGTGGATTACAAAGTCGACCTTCGTGATATCAAGTTTCAGCTCTTCGAGTGGCTCGATCTCGGCGGCATTCTCGAGGCGGAGAAATACACCGACTGGGACGCCGAAAACGTCGAAATGGTGCTCAACGAGGCTCTCAAGATCGCTCAAGAGCAGATGGGGCCGTGTAACGAAGACGGAGACCGCATCGGCGCCCGGTACGCCGATGGCAAGGTCACTCTCCCGGAGTCCTTCAAACCGGTCTACAGGACCATTTGTGAGGGCGGCTGGATCGGCCTGCTCGCGAGCCCGGATTTTGGCGGCATGGGCCTGCCCGAGGCGGTTGGGACGGCGGTCAACGAGTTCTTCAATGGGTCCAACGTGTCGCTGTCACTGACCCTGATGCTGACTCGCGGTGCGGCCGCCATGATCGGTGAATTCGGCACCGACGAGCAGAAGGCCGCCTACGTCGAAAAGCTCTACTCGGGGGAGTGGACCGGTACCATGTGTCTGACCGAGGCCCAGGCAGGGTCGGATGTCGGCGCGTCGAAAACCAAAGCGATCAAGCAGGACGACGGCAGCTACTCGATCTCCGGTGAAAAGATCTTCATCACCGGCGGCGACCACGACCTCGCCGACAACATCATCCACCTGGTGCTCGCCCGCACCCCGGACGCACCGGTCGGCACCAAGGGGCTCTCGCTCTTCATCGTTCCCAAGGTCCGGGTCAATCCGGACGGTTCACTCGGTGAGCCAAACGATATCTTCACCAACAATATCGAAGAAAAGATGGGTATCCACGGCTCGCCGACCTGCACCCTGGTCTTCGGCCAGAATGACGGCTGTCGAGGCTACCTCCTCGGCGAGGAGCTTCAGGGCATGAAGCTCATGTTCATCCTCATGAACGCGGCCCGTATCGATGTCGGTCTACAGGGCCTGGCCGCCGCCGGCGCTGCCCACCAGCAGGCCCTGTCCTATGCGAAGGAGAGGCTCCAGAGCCGCAGCTGGAAGGAACTCAAGAACCCCGAGGCGCCGCAGGTACCGATCATCGAACACCCGGACGTACGGCGTATGCTGCTCAGCTCGAAGGCCTACACCGAAGCCATGCGGGCCTTGCTCCTGCAGGCCTCCACCTATCTCGACATGTCCCATATCACCGAGGGCGAGGAGGCCGAGCGCTACCACAGCTATGTGGAAATGCTGACCCCGATCTGCAAGGCCTGGTGCTCGGAATGGGGGGTGCAGGTCAGCCACTGGTGCCTGCAGGTGCACGGCGGCTACGGCTACACCTCGGACTACCCGGCCGAGCAGATCATGCGGGACGCAGAGATCGCAACTATCTACGAGGGGACCAACGGCATCCAGGCGCTCGATTTCGTCGCGCGCAAGCTGCCGATGAACAATGGCCAGACGATTCGCGAGCTGCTGGGCATGGCCGAGTCCACCTTCAAGAAACTGCGGAACGACCCGGAGATGATGGAGCCAGCGTGGATGCTGGCCGCCGCCCTCAAGCAGATCGAGACGATCTCCAAGGAGATCACCAAGCGGCCCGACGCCATCCAGCTCATTCTGCTCAACGCTCCGCCCCTGCTCGACATGATCGGCACGGTCCTCGGCGCCCATTTCCTGATGGATCAGGCAATCCTCGCCAAAAAGAAGCTGGCGGCGATTCTCGAAGCGCAGGGTGTCGGCACTGATGACAAGAAGGCTTACAAGGAATTTCTCCTGGGCAACGAGGAAGCGGCCTTCTATCACAACAAGATTCAGACCGCGATTCACTTTGCCTACCGTGCGCTGCCAACGGTCGCAGCCAAGGGCGCGGCCATCCGCTCCGGCGAGAAGAGTCCTTTCTACGCGATCATGTAAAGCAATTCAGCCCGCCACATTCGTGACCGGCTGAATTGCAGGTTGAGGTCGGCTTATGCGTGGTGAACAGCGAAAGCGTTTCGGCTACGCAACTGTTACCTCGTCGCACAAATAGACATCCTGAATGGCGTTGAGGAGCTTGACACCGTCCTTCATCGGCTTCTGGAAGGACTTGCGGCCCGAGATCATCCCCATCCCGCCGGCGCGTTTATTGACGACCGCGGTCATCACCGCCTGTGCGAGATCGTTGTCGCCTGACGCGCCACCCGAGTTGATGAGCCCGGCACGACCCATGTAGCAGTTGACCACCTGCCAGCGGGTGAACTCGATGGGGTTGTCAGGAACCAGCTTGTCGTACACCAGGGGGCTGGTCTTGCCAAAACCGATGGCGGTGTAACCACCGTTGTTGGTGGCCTGTTTCTGTTTGACGATGTCCGCCTCGATGGTCACCCCGAGGTGGTTGGCCTGGCCGGTGAGGTCGGCCGACGCGTGGTAGTCGACGCCGTCCTTCTTGAACGCCGAGTTCCTCAGATAGCACCACAAAACGGTGGCCATCCCCAACTCGTGGGCCTGCTGGAAGGCATCCGAGATCTCCATGATCTGGCGGCGGCAGTTGTCCGAGCCGTAGTAGATGGTGGCGCCGATGGCCGCCGCACCCAGGTTCCACGCCTGTTCGACCGACGCCCACAGCGTCTGGTCGTATTCGTTGGGATAGGTCAGCATCTCGTTGTGGTTGATCTTGACCAGGAACGGAATCCTGTGGGCGTATTTCCGCGACACCGCTCCCAACACACCGAGGGTCGAGGCGACCGCGTTGCACCCGCCCTCGAGGGCGAGCTCGACGATCTTGGCGGGGTCGAAGTAGATCGGGTTGGGGGCGAACGAGGCGGCGCCCGAGTGCTCGATACCCTGGTCCACCGGCAGAATGGACACAAAACCGGTGCCGCGGAGGCGGCCCGCGTCGAATATCCGCTGCAGCGACGCCATGGTCTGCGGCGAGCGATCGGTTGACGCCACCACCCGGTCGATGAAGTCAGGTCCCGGCAGGTGAAGTTGGGCCTTGGAGATGCCCTTGCAGGTGTAGTCGAGCAGCGATGCCTGGTCCCCGAGATGCTTTCGAATAGTCTCGATCATGGTTTCCTCCCGTGTGCGGGGTCATTGTACGGCATCCAGGGAATCGTTCAAACGTTAAAACGTTTAAACGTTACACGTTCGTACGTTGGTCCAGCGAGGGATTGAATTCCCCTCGGCCATAGCGGAGGCCGAAGAGCGCGGCCAGGATGGTTCCCTTGACGACGGTGGTCGAGGCGATGGCGAACCACACCGCCTCGACGCCCCAGCCCTGTGCCACCAGCCACATCGCCAGCGGCACCCTGACAGCGGTGAACCCGATCTCGATCACCGCCGGCACAACTGTCCACTGGGTGCCGGCAAAAGAGCCGATCATGACCACCTCGGCGGCCATGAAGAGCTGGGTGAGGCCGACCAGCAACACGTAGGTCGTGCCCACCGCGACGATACCGGGATCGTTCGAGAATACGCCGACCGCCGATTCCGGGAAGGCCACCAGCAGCACGGTCACCGCACCCACCGGCAGACAGGTCAGAAACAAGGTTCGCCACGCGGAGCGGACGGCCCGGCGCGTGTCGCCGGCGCCGAGGTTTTGACCGACCAGAGTGGTTGCCGCCGCCCCCATGCCGGCGCACACGAAGTAGTTGAGCACCTCGAGCTTGTGGCACACCCCGAGGGCGGCGACCGCCGGTGTGCCAAATGTGGTGACCACCCTGGTCAACAGGATGTAGATCAACGAGAAGAGAGCGCCCTCGATGGCGAGCGGGAAGCCGACCCGAAATGACGCCCATGTTTCCTCGAACGGCGGCTTCAGCGACGCCAGGACGGAGGGCCTGATTCCGAGTCGACCCAGCAAGATCCAACCGTGAACAGCCGCTACCGACCAGGAAATGATGGTGGCGATGGCCGCCCCCATGACGCCGAGAGCGGGCAGCGGTCCCAACCCGAAGATCAGCACCGGGTCCACCACCAGATTGACCGTCGCTGCCACCGCCAACAGTTTGAGCGGGGTGCGAGCGTCGCCGACCGCCCGAAACGCCGCCGAGAGCCACACAAAGATGAAGTAGGCAGGCATCCCCGCAAGGATCACCCACATATATCGCAGACCCTCGGCGGTGACATCGGGCGCGGTCCCCATAAAAGCGAAAACCGCGTGGCTCGAAACCAAACCGATGCCCGACACGATCGCCGCGCTCCACACCCCGAGAGTCTGGCCGGCCGCGGCAGCGCGGGTCGCGCCCGCCTCATTGGCGGCGCCGACTGCCCCCGCCAGTACCGAACCCGAGCCCGATGCCATGCCTTCGCCGAGCGTCTGGGCCAACCACATGGTGAACCCCGCTGTCGACGCGGCAGCCAACGCCACCGGTCCGACCCGGCCGAGCCAGAAGGTGTCGACGATCAGAAAACCGGCCTGCAGCATCGCCGCCATTGCCGCCGGCGCTCCGAGGTGGAGAATCGCCCGGTCGATCGAGCCGGAGACCATCAAGCCACGGTAGCGAAGAGCATCGCTCACGGCAGCACTCACTCGCCCGTTGGGCGAGAATGAGGAGTTAGGAATGAGGAACTAGGAATTCCCACCCACCCCCCCTGGATCACCGTCGACGACGGGCGGGAGGGCGGCATTCCAAATTCCTAATTCCTAATTCAGACCGTCAGACGGTCTTGACGTCCTCGGTGAATTGGATGCCCAGTCGTTCGAGCTCGTCGAGCGCGGGTTCATAGAACTCCTTCATTACCGGAACGATCACGCCGGGTCGCGTGAAGCGCCCTTCGAGAATGAAGCGAACGCCGACCGCCGCCGGCAGGCCAACGGTACGATTCATCGAGGAATCGCCACCCGGGATGCCAAAGTCGATCATGGTCGAGGTGATGTGCTCGGTCCTGCCGGGAAACTCCGCGACGAAGCTGTGCTGAAGAACCAGCATGTCGCGCTCACCCTCGGCATAGGACATCTTCTGGAGCATGCGCATGGTCAGGATGTCCACCGGCGCCGCCGGGCCCGGGAGGGGATCATCGCCGAGAAGTCCCAGCCACTCCATACCCGCGAGCTCGGGACCGGCAGCATCGATGCCGAGGTGTGCCGCCAGTTTCGCCTCGAGATCAACGGTTCCGGCAACTCCGGCCAGCAGGGCCGTCAGATCGGCGAAGGTCTTGCCCTCGAGGCCGTCGATGGCGTCGGTGCGCAGCCAGCCCAGGCGAGCCGCCTGTTTCTGGATCGCACACCAGGCCGGGAAACGCAAGGTGCCGCGAAACATGACGTCGCGCGGGTCGATACCGTAGACCTCGGTGTAGGGCATGGAGTCGCGATTGGGATAGCCCTGGAGTTCAGTCGACACGCCGTCGATCGTCACCTCCACCGGCCACACATGGTCAAAGAGCTCGGGGCCAGGCACTTCGACGACCTTTGCGTCGCGGCGGTAGCGAGCGTTGTTGAGCCCCGCCAACAGAACCCCGCGTGGGCTCCACGAGAATTTGTAGCCGTATGGATTGTCGTTTGCCTCGGGGGCCGGCAGGCCACCGCAGTAGGACTGAAAGGTGGTGATCTTGCCGCCATCGGCGTGCACCCGGTCGATCACCCGCATGGCCGTCATATGATCGATGCCGGGATCGACCCCGACCTCGTTGAGGAGGATGATCCCCCTCTCCTTGGCCTCGGCATCGAGCGCCTGCATCTCCTCCTTGACGTACGACGTGGTCACCATGTGCTTGCCCACATTGAGGCAGGCCCGCGCCACCTGCGGGTGGAACTGCCACGGCAGCAGGCTGACAGCCACATCGTGATCGGCGATGATCGCCTCCAGCTTGTCGGCCTCGGTTGTGATATCGAAGGCCATCGGAGCACCATTCGCGTGCCCGTCGAGGATAGCCTCCGCCTTGCCAACCGTTCGGCTGGCGACAGTGACGTGGAAACCGTTGTCGAGCAGATAGTGAACGTGGGCCCGCACCACCAACCCGGCTCCAAATACGACGACTCGTTTCATAATCGCAATTCCTTTCAGACGGTTGTCGCCGCCACAGTGGCTGCGTCACCGATCGTGATGACTCGATCAACCCCCGAGGGTCGCCACCATGACCGCCTTGATGGTATGCAGGCGGTTTTCGGCCTGCTCGAAGACTCGTGAACGCGGGCCTTCAAACACTTCGTCCTCGACCTCCTGGATGTCCGGGTGCTCGCGCGCGACCGCGGTGTCGAGATTGTGAAAGCTCGGCAGGCAGTGAAGAAAGATGGTGTCCTCGCGCCCGGCGGCGCTCATCACCTCGCGGGTGATCTTGTAGGGCTTGAGAATCCGGATGCGCTCCGCGATCAGCGACTCTTCGCCCATGGATACCCAGACGTCGGCGTAAATTGCGTCAGCTCCGGCCACTCCCTCTTCGATCGACGAGGTGACCATCGGGGTGCCGCCGTTGAGGCTCGCGATTTCAACCGCTCCCGCCACCAGATCGGGATCTGGCTGCAGCTCCTGGGGAGCGATGATCCGGCAGTTCATGCCGAGCTTCGCGCATCCGATCATCAGCGAATTGGCGACATTGTTGCGCCCATCGCCGATATACGCCAGGGTCCGTCCCTCGAGCGAACCGAATTCCTCCTCGATGGTCAGGACGTCGGCCAGCACCTGGGTCGGGTGCCAGACGTCCGTGAGACCGTTCCACACCGGCACCCCCGCGTACTCGGCCAGAGTCTCGACCGTCTGGTGGTCGAAACCGCGAAACTCGATGCCGTCGAACATCCGCCCGAGAACTCTCGCCGTGTCGGCCACGGATTCCTTCTTGCCGAACTGGATGTCGCCCTTACCGAGGTACTCGGGGTGCGCCCCCTCATCGATGCAGGCGACAGTGAAGGCGCACCGGGTCCTGGTCGACGGCTTTTCGAACAGGAGGGCTATGTTGAGCCCGTCGAGCGAGCGCTCGCGAATGCCGGCCTTCTTTTTGGCCTTGAGCTCCGCGGCCAGGGTCAGCAGCTCGCGGATCTCGTCCGGCGAGAAATCCAGCAGTTTGAGGAACGAGCGTCCCCTGAGATCCACCGCCATCGAAGCCTCCCAGCGCGCATTCGCGCCGGCGAATACTACCCCCTACGGTACGGTTTGCCAACCCGGGGCTTTGTCTATCTCATATTCTCGCCCGACCACGTCGGGCGTGGGCGGGCGAGAATATGAAAAGAGGATAGGCTAACGAACATGAAAGTCGGCATGGTCGTTTTTGCCAACAAGTGGACCGGTGCAGGCGCCGTGACCGAGCTCCACTGCCGCGCCCTCCACGCCGCCGGGGTCGACGCGAAGCTGCTTTTCGTCGGTGGCCGCAACCTCGAACGGCGCCTCACCGGCAGGCCATGGGCCCATCCCTGCCTCGTCAAGGAGCGATCGCCGCGCGACTTTCTCGCGAATATTCGTGCGGTGCGCGCGCTCGCCGAGGACGTCGACGTCGTCATCTGCCACCTCCCCCACGATCATCTGTTGTGCGTGGCCGCCGGGGTTCATCGACGGATCCCCCTGGTCCGCGCCTTCCGCAACCCCCGCCACGTCCGGCGTGACCTCTACCACCGTTTTCTCGATCGGCGCCTGACGGCCGCTTTGCCCGCCTCCGGCGGTCTCGACCGCGCCATCCGCGCGGTCCACGGCGGTCTGCCCACCGCTGTGTTTCCGGTTCCGGTCGACGATCGTTTTGCAGCGGTCGACGGTGCCGCCGTGCGCACCGGCCTCGCCGTACCCGCAAACGCCCCCACCCTCGGCATGGTCGGCAAGCTGGCTCGGGGCCGCGGCTTCGAGCTCCTCCTGGAGACCACCGCCCGTTGCGATCCGCAAATACACGTCGTCGCAGTTGGCCACGGCGAGCTTCGTTCTGAGTTCGAGGTGCTCGCTTCCAGCCTTGGGATCGCGGAACGGGTCCACTGGACGGGCTATCAGGACGAGGCCCTGCCCGAGCTCTACGCCGCCATGAATGTGGTCCTTTTCCTCGCCCCAGGCTCCGACTGGGGCCACCGGGCGATTTCCGAGGCCCAGGCCTGCGCTCGACCGGTCATTGCCGTTTCCACTTCGGGCGTGGAAGACCTCATCCATGACGGCGTGACCGGGCGGATCGTCGACCACAATCCGGCAGCTCTGGCTGAAGCCGTGGGATCTCTAATCGCCGATCCGGGCATCGCCCGTCGCCTCGGCCCGGCGGCGGCCGCAGCCGCTGCGAACCGGCGGTTTGGCCACGTCGGTGACCGTCTGGCACGTTTTCTCGACAAGTTCCTGCCAACCCATTCTCCAGCACGCCATAGACCTTGAATCAACCGCCACAAAACGGAGTAGACACCCTGAGCCCCGGAAACCCCTGCTCGATTCAAATTTCGCCGTCACACGCCGGGCGTGTGACGGCGAGAATTTGAATCGAGTAGAATCCCCTTTCTACGCGGAGGAGGCTGATGTCCCTGGATTCAATAAAAAAGGCCGCAGCGGAGGCGCTGGCCACGGCGCTCGAGGAAGCCTTCGGCCACCGTCCGGCCGAGGTCGTCTTCGAGCTGCCGCCGCGGCGCGATCTCGGCGACCTCGCCTGGCCCGGCGCCCTGCCGCTGTCACGCGAGCTCAAGCGAGCGCCGCGGCAGATCGCGGAAGCGGTAGCCGACAGCGCCGATTGGCCCGAGGAGGTGGACCGGGTCGAGATCGCCGGCCCCGGTTTTCTCAACCTCTACCTCGACCGCAACCAGTTGCTGACCGGTTTGCTTGCCGGCAAAGATGTCGCCGAGAATTTAAAGGGTACCAAGACGATTGTCGAGCACACCGCCATCAACCCCAACAAGGCCGCACACATCGGTCACCTCAGAAACTCCGTGCTCGGCGACATCCTCGGCCGCAGCCTGCGTCACCTCGGTTCCGAGGTAGAAATCCAGAACTACATCGACGACACCGGAGTGCAGGTCGCGGATGTCGTCGTTGGAATCCTGTATCTGCCCGAGACCGAGCTCGCGGCGTGCCTCGGAATCGAACCGTGCCGGCGCGACGAGTTGATCGAGTTGGTCTTGGAACGGGCACCCGGCGAGGACATCCCACCGGCGTCGACGAGTGATTTCGACGATCTCTGCTGGGAGATCTACCCGCGGGTCACCAACCGCTACGCAGAGGATCCGGATTTTGCTGAACATCGCGCCGAGGTCCTCCACTGGATCGAAGGGGGCCACGGAGAGCTCGATCTCGAGCAGGCACTGCATCTGCTGAGAGGTTCGCTCATAGCCGGCGAGGGCTTCAGTCCGCGAGCCGTGTCTGGCCTGGCGGCGGCCGTGGCCGAAGGCAACGTCCGTTGCCACCTCGCGACGATGGCACGACTGGGCATCGCGTACGACCTTCTGACCCACGAGTCCGACATCCTCCATCTCGGGTTCTGGCAGCGCGCCTTTGAAATTTTGAAGGCGTCAGGGGCCATCCGCCTCGAGGACGACGGCAAGAACATCGGCTGCTGGGTGATGTCGTTGGCCGCGAGCCCGGAGTTCGCGGACATGGACGATCCCGACAAGATCCTCGTCCGTTCCAACGGCACCGTGACCTACACCGCAAAGGACATCGCCTACCAGCTGTGGAAGTTCGGTCTCCTGCTCGAGCCCGATGGCGCACGGCACGATTTCGGCTACCGTGAGTTCAGCGCCTGGACGCAGCCTGCCCCCTCGGCCCCGGTACGATATGGGACCGGCAAGAAGCTGCTGATTCGCACGACCGCTGACTCCGCCGAATCCGTTGCGGATCGAGAATTCGGCGGTGCCTCAGCGGTCTACAACGTCATCGATGTCCGCCAGTCCTACCCGCAAAAAGTGGTCAAGGAGGCGGTCCGCGTACTCGGCCACGAGAACGCGGCCGAGAACTCGATCCATTTCGCCTACGAAATGGTGGCATTGACACCGGCAGCGGTGCGAACCATCGAGGAGCGAACCGATACCTCGTTCGGCCTCAGCGACGAGGAAATGGCCAAGTCCTACGTCGAGATGTCGGGCCGGCGCGGTATCGGCGTCAAGGCGGACGAGTTCCTCGACGTCCTGACCGATGCGGCCGAGGATTCGATTGTCAAACGCCTCGCCGGCGGTGGTGCTCCGGCGGATGTCAGCGACCGCGCCAAGGCGATTGCGGTCGGCTCGCTCCGTTACCTGATGGCCCGGCAATCGCGAAATCGCGTGCTCGCCTTCGATTTCGACGAGGCCCTAGCGTTCGAAGGAGACACGGGGCCGTACCTCCAGTACTCCGCGGTTCGCGCGGGCAAGATCTTCGACAAACTCGCCGAACGCCGGAACGAAGGGCGGATCGGGAAGGGCGAGATCTCCGACCTGGCCGAGACCGAAATCGGAGACGATTTGTGGGAGCTGGTGCTGCAATGCGCCCGGCGGCGAGAAGTCGTCGGCCAGGCAATCGCTAATCTCGAGTTCTCGCTGCTCGCCCAACACGTGCACGAGCTCGCCCAACTCTTTCACCGCCTCTACCACGCTCACCCGGTGGTGCCGGAGGAGAAACCCGACATACGCCGCCTGCGGCGGGCAGTATTTACGCTCTTCGACTCCGAGATGCAGATACTCTTGGAGGAGCTGCTTGGGATACCGATACCGGAGGAGATGTGATTCAATTTCGGATTTCGGATTTCGGATTTCGGATTTCCCATCCAACCACCCCCGTGATGACGGTGGGCGCTTCAGAGGCCTATTCCGACATCTCACCTCTCCGCTCTCGCCCAAACATGAGACGGGTCAATTCGCCATCATTCGCCGGCGCCTCGGCCACCGTTGTGATAGAGACACACTCCGAAGGAGTCTTCAACACCGGAGCAGCACCGCGTGGGCGGGGGAAAAATTCGAAATCCGAAATCCGAAATCCGAAATCGCCCGGGCAGTCATGAACGATCAGAAGCGTATCGAACGCTACCAGCGAATTGCGGAGCAGCTTCGGGAGCTGATCGCCAAGACCGACGACCGTACGGCACACTGCGCGACGGCCGTTGCCCTTCTCCACCACAAGCTGCCCGGCGTATCATGGACGGGTTTCTACTTCCTCAAGGATGACGAGTTGGTGGTCGACGCCTACCAGGGACCCGTAGCGTGTCTGGTTCTCGAACGCCACGTCGGCGTATGCTGGGCCGCAATCGACAACAACGAAACTCAGGTCGTGGGCGACGTCCACGCATTTCCCGGCCATATCGCGTGCGATGCGCAAAGCCTCTCGGAGGTCGTGGTACCGATTCGGAACCGGGGCAGGCGACCGATCGGCGTCCTCGACATCGACTCGCGCAAGAAGGCCCACTTCGACGCCACCGACGGCGAGGGATACGAAATGATTGTGAAGATGCTCGAGGACCGGTGGAATAAGGGGCGGTCGAGCGCGTAAGGGAGGGCGTGAGCATCGTCATGACCGGTCATTCGACCGCTGCGGCCACTGCGGCAATCACGCCTCCGAGCGAGGCTCAGACGGTCCTCCTCGCACAACGGGGGGAGGCGGCGGCGCTCGACGAACTCGCCCGCAGCTGCCGCCAGCAGGCCTATGTCTTCGCCCTCCAGCTCATCGGCCACCCTGACGACGCCCTCGATGTCGCCCAGGATGCCATGCTCCGGTTTTTTCGCTCGCTCGAACGCTTCGACCCGTCACGGCCGGTTCGGCCGTGGCTGCTGCGGATCGTGCGCAATCTGGTTCGCGATCGGGCGCGGCGTCAGCGAATTCGGCGGACCGAGTCCCTCGAGCCCGCGGAGGACGCGCTGCGCTTCGAGCCCAGCGACGCCGCCCCGGACCCGGAAGCGCGGGCATCGCGGCGTGAGCTCCAGGCCATGGTCTGGAAATGTCTCCAGGAAATCCCTCAGCGTTACCGCGAAGTTCTGGTCCTGCGCGACTACCAGGACCTCTCGTACGCCGAGATCGCTACGACGCTGAAGATCCCGAGAGGAACGGTGATGTCACGTCTGCACCGAGCCCGTCGTCTCCTGCACGAAGTGGTCCGGGGGCAACGGCGCAACACCGGGGAGGTCAGGGATGGCTGAGCGCTGCCCGACTTCCTTCGACGAAACCCTGGTATCCGGGCACCTCGACGGCGAGCTGACCCAGGCTGCCGAGCAAAAGGTCCGCATCCATCTCGAGGATTGCGGCCACTGCCGGTCGGTGCTCGAGGAGCTCAGGGCGTTGAGGGAAGCAACCATGTCGACGGAGTTTTCTACACCCAAAGACAACCAGTGGGACGAGCGCCCGCGCAGCGGGGCGAGCTTTGCAGCCCGCAGCGCCGGCTGGATCGCCGCCGTGATCTGGGCCGTGTTCGTTGCGGCCTTCACGATGTGGCAACTCTGGCAGGGAACGGAGAGCCTCATCGAGCGCGTGCTCGTGTTCGGAGGTCTCAGCGCGTTCGCCCTGCTCTTCTTGTCGGTGCTGCTCGATCGAATCAACGCGGCAAGGACCGATCCCTACCGGGAGGTTGAGAAATGATCGTCGTCTCGGATGACAAAATCGCCGGCAAGAGAGTCGCGCGGACCCTCGGTCTGGTTCGCGGCAACACCATCCGCGCCCGTCATCTGGGGCAGGACGTGATCGCCGTTCTCAGGAACATCGTCGGCGGAGAAATCTCCGAGTACACCAAGATGATGGCCGAGGCGCGCGAACAGTCCCTCGACCGGATGGTGGAGGAAGCCGAGGAGTTGGGCGCCAACGCCGTCATCTGCACCCGCTTCGCCACCTCGATGCTCATGCAGGGAGCGGCCGAGCTCCTCGCCTACGGCACGGCTGTCATCGTCGAGGACGAGTGATTGAATCCGACCCGCACATCTCGCGGGCCTCGCTACTTCGTGGTGAGAATGGCTAAACCGAGACCACGCCGAGGTTGAAGCCCAAACCGCCCACGTCCATCGAGCCCGTGACCTCGTCATTGGGGGTGACGTGATAGCTGACATCGGACCTGCCCCAGCGGTAGATCGCCTCGGCAAAGAACTTCGTCCGGCCCTTCCCGATGTTGAAGCCAAGCATGCCGTATCCGCCGACGGCGTTTTCAGCATTGCCGTCGTTGAGGTTGTTGTAAAAATACGTGAAGCCCGCACCCACGTACGGGTCGAACTTGCCCTGACTGTTGAAGAGATAGCGCAGACCGAGATCGGTTGGAATGACCTGAAGATCGTCGTTATTCCCTGCAATCGTATCCACGCCGTCCTTGTTTTCGAACCAGGTCCAGGTCAGATCGCCGACCCACCTGTCACCACCGACCGACAACCGCACACCGGCGCCCGGTGCGAACTCTTCCGCATTGACCTGTGAGTACGCGCCAAACAAGCTGAAGCCGCCGCCGGCAAACGCCGGTGTCGCCAGGATGCAGATTCCGAGCACGAGAAGGGCCTTACGCATGCATACCTCCAAGGGAAATCTCACTGTTATCCGTTCGAAATCGATAATTCATTCCTCGCAATTATTGTAATACAACTAGCCCTATTCGCGTGATACTTGCGGTCAATCAAGCTCGGCAAAGAGCTGGTGAGGGTCATCTGAGAAGGTGAAAAGGAGAAAAGGAGAAAAGGAGAGAAGGGGACCCGCCCTCCCTCTGCTCCTCCGCCCCTTTTCCCCTTGCCCCTTTTCCCCTTTTCCCCTTTTCGCGGGCGGGTGGGCGGTTCAGGGCAGCGTGCCGACATACCCCGAGCGCGTGGTGGCGTGGTAGCCGTCAACCCTTAGCTCGATGGTGCGCCATTTCTGCTGGCCGATACCCGAGGTGACAAAGGTCAGGATGTACCGCGAAGACAGCTCCTGCAGGAGCTCGTCGACGACTTCCGGCATCTGCTCGGCCTCCGGGATACGTCGATAGTGGCCGCCGGAGGAATCCGCGATCAGGGTCAGGATCTCCTCGTAGGACGGCCCTTCGGCGCTCCGCGACAGAGTCGGCGGCTCGACGCCGAGGACATAGATCGGGGTCTCGAGACGTCTCGCCACCGCCATCGCCTCCTCGGCGGAGAACTGGGACGCGTTGTCGACTCCATCGGTCAGCAGGATCGCCGCCCGCCGGTGATGACTCGCCTTCTCAACCACTTCGGGCACACGCCGGACCATGTCGTAAAGCGCCGTCGTGCTCCACGGTTTGAGGGTCTCCAGGACTCGCGGCAACAGATACCAACCCATGCCGAAGGGAAATCGCTCCAGGACACGATCGTCACCGAAGGTCCACAACGCGAGTTGGTCGTCCGGCCGCCGGTGGTTCAGAAAGGCCGTGATGAGCTCCTGGCTCCCGCTCATCTTGCGGCCCATCATCGAGCCCGACGTGTCGAGGATGAAACCGAGACTGATCGGGAGATCGCTCTCGATGTCGATGTCGCGAATGGGCACTGCAAATCCGTCCACCGTAAGGTGAAACCGGTCGTGGGCAACACCGGTGACGACGCGGCCCGAGTCGTTGCGTACGGTGACCGGAACCACGACCGCCACCACTGCGACCTGACCCTGGTACTGAGCGCCTGCATTCCCACTGACGGCGCAGATCCCGGCAAGCAGGGTCAACACGAGGCTCCGACCCGGCTTCACGCTTTGCTTCCGGTGTCGCCAAGCAATACGTCGCGAACCTCGCGTCCGCAGGCCGCCCGATAACGGTCACCGTAGCTTTCGACCGCCACGGTGCTTTCATCGAGATCGATGCGCAGGACCCTGTGCAAGGGCACAAAAAACGTGGTCGCCCCGATCAGCCGATCGTTTCCGGCTCTCTCCTGACGCAGCCAGTCCTCGACCGATTCCAGATCGAGACCGCGCACGACAACGCCAACCGTATCGAGGCGCTGCAAGACGCCCCACATCTTCTCGCGCGGGTTGGCGCAGTGGAGGATGACGAGCGCGCCCTTTTCGACGGCGTCAACCATCTTCTCCCGGGCCTTTCTATTTCGACGCCGGCTGCGACAGCTCGATCAACACGCCGCCAGTCGATTTCGGGTGGATGAAGCACACCAGACAGTCGTGCGCCCCACGCACCGGCTCTTCCGACAGCAACCGGAAGCCAGCCTCGGAAAGGCGAGCCATCGCCGACCGGATATCCGGCACCCGCAGGCTGATGTGATGCAGACCCGCGCCCCGGTTTTCGAGGTGGCGGGCCACCGGCGAGTCATCGCGGGTTGGCTCCAGCAGTTCGATGCGGGAATCGCCGACGGGCAGAAACGCCACCCGCACTCCCTGATCCGCCACCTCCTCGATGCCGTCTGCCTCGATGCCGAGTGTCCGGTAGATCGCGAGACCGGATTCGATGGACTCGACCGCGATGCCGATGTGATCGAGGACCGGCGTGTCGGTCATTGCACATCTCCAATTTTCTTCAGCAGCTCGCGGGCGATGACCATGCGCTGGATCTCGGAGGTGCCTTCACCGATGGTGCAGAGCTTGGCATCGCGCCATGCGCGTTCGACCGGGTACTCCTTGGTATAGCCGTAACCGCCGTGAATCTGCACCGCCTCCTCGGCAACCGCCACCGCGACCTCCGAGGCGTAGACCTTGGCCATTGCCGACTCGCGGGTCGTGGTGAGCCCGGTGTCCTTCATGGCGGCGGCCCGCTGGGTCAGGAGCCGTGCCGCGTCGACACCGGTCGCCATGTCGGCAAGCTTGGCCTGGGTGAGCTGGAACGAGGAGATCGGCTTGCCGAACTGTTCGCGCACGTTGGAGTAGCTGAGGGCGGCATCGAGGGCGCCGCGGGCGATCCCCACGGACAATGCCGCGATCGAGATGCGACCGCCGTCGAGGACCTTCATCGCCTGGACAAATCCATCGCCCTCGCTTCCGAGGAGGTTTTGGTTGGGAACCCGGCAATCTTCGAGCACCAGCGATGAAGTGTCGGAGGCCCGCATCCCGAGCTTGTTCTCCTTTTTGCCCGGCGACACACCGGGACGGTCGAAGGGAACGAAGAAGGCCGAGATCCCGTGGTGCCCGCCCTCGGCGGAGGTCCGCGCCATCAGTACAGCGGCATCGCCCACGGTGGCGTGGGTGATAAAGGTCTTGGAGCCGTTGAGGACCCAGTCGTCGCCGTCCCGCACCGCCGTGGTACGGGTGCCGCCGGCATCCGAACCGGCCTGCGATTCGGTCAGACCCCAGGCACCGACCCACTCGCCCGATGCCAGCCTCGGCAGGTAGCTCCGCTTGAGCTCGTCCGAACCAAAGAGATAAAGATGATTGGTGCACAGCGAGTTGTGCGCCGCCACCGAGAGACCGACCGCCCCGTCGGCGGCGCCGATCTCCTCCAGGATGGTGACGTACTCGACATAGCCGAGTCCGGCGCCTCCGAGGTCCTCCGGAACCAGGACACCGAGCAGACCGAGCTCTCCGAGCATGGCAAACAGCTCACGCGGAAAATGCTGAGCCTCGTCCCATTCCAGCGCCATTCGGGGCGATCTCCCTGCGAGCAAAATCGCGAACCATATCGCGTATGGCCTGTTGGTCCTGGCTCAACGTGAAATCCACACGCTCCCCCTTTGCAGCTACTCCGTTAATTGTAGGCTGTCCCAGCGAACGATCTCGATGCCCGAGTAATAGTGGCCGAGGATCCGATCAAAGCTCATCCCAGCCCGCGCGAGACCATAGGCTCCGTTCTGGCACAGACCCACGCCATGCCCCCAGCCACGGCCCAAAAAGTGAACGAACCGTTCGCCGTCGGGCTGGCTTCGCAGATTCATGGAAAACAGAGTCTCGGGCAGCTCGAGGACCTGCCGGACCTCAAAACCCGTCCACTCGGTGCTGGTTCCGCCGGCACCGACCGCGACCAGCCCCACGACCCGTCCCGAGGGTGAGCGCCGGGTCACAGTGAGTCGCTCGAGAGCGGGTACGCCGGTCATTTTTTCGAGCTCCGTCCAGCTGCGCTCACGGACCCACTCGCGCCAGGCCGAACGCCGGTCGGCCTCACCGTTCCCGTCCGACAACCGCACCGAGAGGGCCACTACCCGGTCGCCGACCCGGATTCTCTCGAGCACGGTCCCCGGTAGCACCTCGATTGACGCCAGCCGGCGATACCCGCCGCTCCAGTTTTCCCACAGCGGTAGCGACAACGGCAGGTCTTCACCGTGCTCGGCGCGACGCGGGAAAATACCGCCGCCTCCGGGTCGCGGCACCGCATCGCCTTCGTCACGCGTCACATCACCCCGCAGCTCGAGAGCGGCCAGCGCCGCCGCAGCCGGCCAATTTCCGGCAAGGCCGTCGGTCGGCGGATCGAGCGGCACCTTGTAGAGGTCGGCGAGGAAGAGCAGCCGATCGAGGCCGCCCACCACCGGTGCGATGCCGGCCGGCGGATCAACCCCGGCCGCCGCAAGAACCGAAACGGCAAACGATTCCGGGTCGATCGGCGCCAAGACGTGGGCGGTAACGCCCGTCCACTCGAGGACACGGGCGAGGATCGCCGCCGGAGTGGCGCCGTCCGCGAGCCCGAGAACCTCCCGTGCGACTGCAGCGGAAAAGGCGGTCGAGTCGAGCCAGGGGCCGGGCCCCGATGTGCCGGTCAACTCGATCGGACGATCCCACGCACAGACCACGCCCATCAGGTACGGTTGCGCGCGATCTTCGAACAGGAACCCAGCGTCCTCGGTGTGGCCGCCGCAGGTGGAGGTGTACATGGCGTCGATCGGTTGGCCCCGGTACGCCGCCACCAGACCCGCCGTCTCTTCCACCGCCCTGTTTGACAGCGAGTGTTCGGCGCTCCTCCCGTAGTAGGCCTGGCAGGCCGGGGTCGCGCACAAATCCCAGCCCTCGTCGTCGTGGTCGCCGAGGTGGGCCACCGCGTAGGTGCGGGCCGCCACCGCCTGCGCCTTGAGCGCGTCGATCTCGGGGAACTGTGAGGGCCCCATTTCCACCGGCACCACGCCCTTGAGGTAGCTCTCGATGTTGAGTTCGTTGATGACCAGCGTCTCGTTGCCGACCGCCCGCGCCCGCAACCGCCCGCGGTAGCCGCGCCAGCCCCCAACCACGACCTGCCAGTCTCCGGCGGCTTCGATCAGGACCTCCTCAGCGCTCGTGACGACACCCCCGGCGGCACCCTCGATCCGAAGCTGACCCGAAGCCGCGGCGCGGTAGACGCCAGCGAAACCGAGTGCCGCGAGCTCAGCCGCCGGGTCTGACGGTTCCACCGACGACCAGCCGACCCGGACCCGGATGAGACCACCGGACGCTGGCTCCTGACGAACATCGGCGGCGGACCCGAAGGCATTTCGAATGCGCTGGGCCGCATTCGAAGCGTTGGCCGGGTCGCTCCAAGCTCCGACCTGCCACCACCCTTGACCGGCCGCCGCAACTCGTATCGTCAACGGTCCCCACACCCAGGTGGAGCGTCCCTCGAAAGAAAGTCGGTACGCCCTGCCCGGCTGTGGTAGCTCGACCACGTCGGTCGTACGAACCAGGAGCACGCGCACCAGAGGTGGATCGACGTCCCGCGCCGGCATGGCGGTCGGCGGCGGCACCGTCGGCACCGCGGTCGGCGTCGCCGGCATCGGGGTCATACTCGGCGTCGCCGACGGCACTGCGGTCGCCGTCGGTATGGATGCCCGTGGCGGCGTGATCGGTCGCGGTGCGCTGGTACAGCCGGCCATCAGCAATCGTCAATACCAATGGCGTTTCGAATCCTCACAGGCGCAGGCCCCCCTCACGGGAAGCGAGGCGTTCGGAGCGGAAGTCGCGACCCCTCAGCTCGAGCCGCCGGCACATTTCGTAAAGCCGCGATCGAATACGCGCCGACACCCGGTCGGTCAGAGACTCCTCGTCCGGGCGCTTGGTGAAATCCGAAAAATTGGTGGTGAATATCGTCACCCTGCCGTCGAGGTAGCGTGTGTTGACGAGGTAATACAAGAGGTCCATGACCCAGGGTGTCGTCTTGCCGGCGCCGAGTTCGTCGAGGACCAAGAGATCGGCCTCGACCAGCGGGCGGAGAATTTCGCGGCTCGAGCCCGAGCCGTCGAAGGTCATCTGGATCTCCAGCACGAGAGCCGTGAAATCGGCGAAACGCCCGCGCACCGGCGGCGTTTTTTCACGCATGACCTGTTGCATCGCCGCGACCGCAAGGTGGGTCTTGCCCGTGCCGACCGGCCCCATCAAGAGGAGGCCCTTGTCGCCGGACGGGTAGAGGTCCACGAACTCCTGAACCGCCCGCAGGGTCTTGGCCAGAGTCGGGTCCTCCGGGTTCCAGAGCTCGAAATTTTCGAGCGTACAGTGGCGGTAGCGCGCCGGAATCCCGGCCTGCTCGAGGAGCCGCTCGCGCATCGCGCCTTCGGCGCACTCGCAGCGCCGAACCACCTCGACACCCTCCTTTTCGGCCAGGGTCCAACCGGTGCCTCCGCACAGCGGGCAGGTCGTCGTCTCGTCGTTCGTCCGCGCCATCGGCATAGTATAGCGGGCCCCGGGGCCATTCGTTAAAACGTTTGAACGTTAAACGTTTCAACGTTCAAACGGCTAAAACGACGACCCTGGCTCCTCGAGAAATGCCGTTTCCTCCGGCGTCGATTCGCGTCCGAGGATGCGGTTGCGGTGGGGAAAGCGTCCGAAACGGGCGATGATGTCTCGATGTTTGACCGCGTATTCGATGAAACCGGCAAAGGTTTCTTGTTGCCCCTCGGGCACCGCGGTCACGAGCTCACGGTACAGCGCGACGCTCCGCTCCTGGTCACCGAGCTCCTCCGAGTGCTCGAAGGGTAAATAGAAAAAAAGCCTCTCGATCGGTCTCAGCAACTTGTCCGCACCGGACTCGAGACCTATTTCGGCCACCCGGCGAGCCCTCGCATCTTGGGCAAAAGCTGCCGGCGTTCCGCGGTGGATGGCGCGGGGGAGCTGGTCAAGCAACAGGATCAGCGCCAGCCGGCCGCGAGGTGACCCGGTCCAGTGGTCCAACACACCGGCGGCCGCAGACGAGGCTATGCCGCCAAACCGCGCCTGCAACTGTTCGTCCGTCTCCTGGCTTTGACCCCACCACAGACCCGCCTTGGTTTCGGCGACCACCGTATCGTCAGGATGGTCGCCGAACCAGAATTCCAGCAGCTCGTCCCGTACCTGGTTCAATGATTCACCTCGTTGGTTTCAATCTCCGACAACGAACGAGAATAAACGGATCAGAGAAGTTCCAGCACCTTCTCGGTCGGGCGTCCGAGAACCGCGCGCTTTCCGGAAATGGCGACCGGCCGCTCGATGAGGCGCGGGTGCGCAGCCATCGCAGCGACGAGCTGAGGGCGGCTCAGCGAAGCGTCTGCCAACCCCAACGCCTGATACTCCTTCTCCTTGCCCCGGATCAGGTTGCGGGGCTCCATCCCCAGCATATCGAGGACGGTTTCGAGTTCAGCTGCGGTCGGTGGGGTTTTCAGATATTCCACTATTTCCGGCTCGACGCCGCGTTCGCGCAACAGGCTGACCGCCTGCCTCGATTTGCTTCAACCGGGATTGTGCCAAATAGTGATGCTCATAACACCCCCACGTACGTGTTGCCAGCTGACATCGTGAGCCTCGCCGCGGCCGTCACAACGTTATAACGTTTTAACGTTCGAACGTTCAAACGTTATTGATTCCAGTCCGACACGAAGTCCGCGGGATCGAGCGCTTCGCCGTTGTGCCGGATTTCGAAATGGAGGTGGGGACCGGTCGATTTCCCGGTAGAACCCACAGTTGCGATTACCTCACCCTGCGCCACCTGTTGGCCCTCACTCACCTCGAAGGACCCGAGATGAGAGAACAGAGTCGTGTAGCCGTCGCTGTGATCGAGCACCACAACGGTTCCTGAATCTGGCGACTGATCGAAGGTGTCGGTAGCCACGGTCACGAGACCACCGGCCGGCGCCAGGACTGGAGTGCCGGCGGTGGCGGCGACATCGATCCCGCGGTGGAAGACCTCTTCCTTGGTGAAGGGATCAAGATGGCCCGGGCCCCAACTCCAGGTCACCCGGCCAGCGGGCAGCGGATTGACGAGTTCGATGGTGGCGGTCGTGGACTCGGCCACGCTGAGCTGTTGATCGCGGACTGTCTCATCAACTGATGACGCGTCGGCCCCGCCACTGCCCAAAGGCAGCAGGAAGAAGCCGACCACAGCCGCTGCGAATGCCGCGAGCGCCGGTCGCGGTCGGCGGGCGTCGTCGCGGGCGAGAATACTCCGGATGCGCATTCCGATCCTCCTTTTCCGTGCTGTCATCGTCGGTGCCCCGGCTGCCTGCAGGTCGAGCCGGAGCATCGAGAGGATGCCGCCCACGTAGTCGTGAGCTCCAAGGCGTCCGGTGGCGACCACCGTCGCATCACACAGCCACTCGCGTTCCTGATTGATTTTCGCGCCGCTGAACCACACCAGTGGGTGAAAGAAGTACAGGGCCTCGACAAAACGCTGGAGGCGGAGCCAGAACGCGTCCCAATGCGCCACGTGCGCCATCTCGTGGGCCACGACCGGCTCCACGAGTTTCGGATCGGCGACGACCGCCGCCGGCACGAAGATCACCGGATGCACTGTGCCGAGCGTGAACGGTGGCACCGCCGCGGAGGAGGACACGACCCTGACCGGCCGTCTCACTCGCAGCCGACGCCGCCAGGTGTCGGCCAGCTCCATGACAGCCGGGTCATTCACCGACCGAGCTGATCGGACGACCCGGCGAAACTCCGCCAGCCGCCGTTCGTTGACGGTGATGACCAATACCGCGCCGGCGAACCACAGTATCGCCAACGCTGTCTCCCAGGGAAACGCCTGTCCGACCGGCGTCTTCTCGAGATCGGTTTGGTCAGTGCCGGTAGCCGCCGAGACGGCCATCCGGAAGGCGTGATCGTCAACGCCGGCGGTTCGAAAACCTGGAGCGGCCAGCCGCTGCATCAGAGCTCCCGCGCTGACCGGATGGGTCAACGCCGGCGGCAGCACCAGCCGCACGAAAACCAGACCCCACAGAACGAGCCGGAGCGCCGGACTTCTCCTCCGCAGGAGACGGGTCGACGCCATCACGACGGCGAACACGAACGCCGCTTGCAGACTGTTCCGCGCAAGCAGGTCGATCCACGACGACCCGAACAGCATGAAGTCCGCCCCGGTCATGGTTCCACCTTGCGGCCTGCATCGTCGAGCAACTCGCGCAGTTCCGCCACCTCCTCGTCGGTCAGGGTCCCGCAGTCCGCAAAAAGAGAAACCACCGGCACGTGGCTCCCTTCGAGAACCCGCGAAGCAAAGTCGCGCACCATCCGCGCAAGCCCGGTGGCGCGCGAGACAGTCGCCGAGTAGATGTGAAGCCCGTGAAACGCCGACTTCTCGACCAGCCCTTTGCGTACCATGCGATCGACGGTGGTTCGGGTCGTCGAATACGCCCAACCGAGACGCTCGCCCAGGATGTCGTGAATTTCCCGTGCACTCAGCCCGCCCTCTGCCCACAGGGCCTTCATCACGTCGAGCTCAGCTGGCGTCAGCTGTGGAAGATCGTTCTCCGGCGTCACGGTGGCTCCCTTCGTATTATGTTACATCTGTAGCACATTCGCTACAATAATGCCAAAAACAACGGATGTCAAGAGGAAATCTCGCGAATGCAGAATGAGGAATGAGGAATTCGCACGCCCATCCATCCTCTGCCGGATCATCCGTGAAGGGGGAGGGGTGGGAATTCCGCAATTCCCAATTCCTAATTCCTAATTTTCGTCAGAGTCCCAGCTCATCAAACTCGACCAGCCCCGCGGTGACCTCGGAGCGGGCCTCTTCGAGGACCGCTCGCGCGGCAGCCTGTTGATCCGATGCGAGCGCCGGATTGATCACAACATCGACGACTCCGGAGCCGAGGTCGAAGGCAAAGACGCGGCCGATGAAAGGACCGTCCCGGACCTCGCGCGCGACTCGCAGCATGGCTTCGGAAATATCGAAGTCGACCGCTGCAACCACGATCTCGGGTTCGATCTCGAGCAACTCCGGATCGGTCGCCACCAGCAAGAGCCCGGCGTTGTGGGCCGCCGCGAGAACCTCGGGGTCGGCGCGGTCACACGCGTAGAGCGCGAGCGGGACCCCGGCGGCAACCAGCTCCCACACACCGTCGGCGCCTTCGGCCACCTTCACAGTGGCGCGCGATTGACGGCTCCGGTAGCCGGCGACAAACCCTTCTTCGAGAGTCTCGAGCCACGGCTGCCCGCCGCCACGCAAGAGGCCCAGATTGCGATCGGCCGCGAGGACTCCTGCGACCGCGCCCGCGAGAAACCCGGCCTCGTCCGGCAAGAACTCGATGCCGGCAACGTTGGCGGTCTTCGACCATCCCGGCAAGAGTACGAACACGGTATCCGGGAAACCCTTCGCCGCCGTGTAGAGAACCGGCTCGAAACCGGCGCCGACACAAAAAACCAGGTCGGCACCTGCCCGTCCTACTTCGGAGAGCCTGGCCCCGGCCTCGCCAGGGTCGTCGAACCGGACCCGCGCAACCTCAGCCTCGAGCTCGGCGGCGATACGGCCGAGCCCGCGCTCGGCGGCCCGCTCCCATGGCCCCGAAACCGTCCGGGTTGTGAGCATCTTGACGGTAAAATCACTTTGAGCATCGTTATCGACCCGCGCACAGGCCGCCGGCAGCAGCGTCAGCACCACGATCGCGGATACAATTCCTGGGTTCTTCGTGCGCACGTCTTCCACCATTCTAGCCTCAACGCTTTCGCGGGTTGCGCTAACATTGCCACGTGGACCTCCTGCAACTGGTCGCCGAACTCGACGATCTGCTCGAGGCTGAAGGCACCTCCGACTACTGCCCCAACGGCCTCCAGGTCGAAGGCAGGCTCAAGGTCGAGAAGATCGTCACCGCGGTCTCCGCATCGCGGGAGCTCTTCAGCCACGCGGTTGAACGGGGTGCCGACGCCGTGATCACGCACCACGGCGTCGTTTGGAACAGCTCGGAGGCCGCCCGGATCGTCGGTTCTTTCCGGGAGCGCCTGCGGATCTTGATCGAGAGCCGCATTTCGCTGATCGCCTACCACCTCCCGCTCGACCGTCACCTCGAGCTCGGCAACGCGGCGCAGCTCGCGCGCAGACTCGGGCTTGTCGAACTCGAACCCTTCGGCCTCCATTTCGGGGCACCCGCCGGTGTGTGTGGAGTGTTCCCCGAAGCCGTCGAGGCCGAGGAGTTCTTTGCCGCCATCGCCGAAGCCTGCGAGCGCGAGCCCCGGGTTTTTCCGGGTGGAGACCGCCTTGTCTCGTCTGTCGGAATCGTCACCGGCGCCGCGCAGCGTGAGTTTCACCAGGCGGTGGCCGCCGGTCTCGACGCCTACGTCACCGGCGAGGCCACCGAGTGGGTCATGCACCAGGCTGCCGAAGACCAGGTCCACTATATCGCCGCCGGCCACTATGCCACCGAGCGCTTCGGCATCCGCGCCCTCGGTCGCTGGATCGCCGATCACCATGGGCTCGACGTCGAGTTTGTCGACATACCAAACCCAATTTGATTTCGGATTTGAGATTTCGGATTTCGGATTTAGAGCCGCAGACTCTCGAACCGTTGAGTCGATGGGAGGGTGGGTGGAAATCCGAAATTCGAAATTCGAAATTCGAAATTCGACTCGGTTACACTCCAGCAGATGACGAACAACGAACGCGCTCCCGCGCCGAGTAACGCCTATTCGTTCTCGCGAATCAAGTGCTTTCACCAGTGTCCGCTCCGCTACCGATACCGTTACCTCGATGGTTTCAAGGAGGCGTTTCGTTCGATCGAGTCGTTCCTCGGCAACGCAGTTCACGAGGTGCTCGAGTGGCTCTATGTCGAGCGCGACCGGTCATCGAGCCCGGACGAAGCGACGATGCTTGACCGCTTCGCCGCCGTCTGGACCGCCGGTCGCGACGACACGGTCGTGATTGTCCGGGTCGACGACGGCGAGGAAAGCTATCTGCGGACAGGCCGCGAAATGCTGAGCCGCTTTCTTCGGGACACCTTTTCCCGCGACAACAGCGAGACCATCTCCCTCGAACAGCGGCTCACGGTGCCGTTGTCGGAGCGTGTCGTCTTTACCGGGTTTGCCGATCGGGTCGGTCGCACCGAGCAGGGACGTCTCTTCGTGATCGACTACAAGACCTCGCGGCACGAAGGCGACGGGTCGGAGTTCTCAGACGGCCTGCAGGCGCCACTGTACGCCGCCTGCGTGCTCGGCCATCACAGCGAGGACGAGGGGCTTGCCGGTTACCACTACCTGCGCCATGGCACCACACGTTGGCAACACGTCGACAGCAATCGCGCAAAGGTGATTCTGAATCGCTTCCTCGAGCTCGTCGAGGACGTTGAAGCTGTTGACGACTTTCCGGCGTCGCCCGGCGTTTTGTGCGCATGGTGCGGCTTCAACGCACGTTGCCCGGCAGCTGAGGTTCCTGGGCAACTGTCGGGCGGGCTGCGGGCTGCGGAGGACCGCGGCACCCGTCTGCTCTGAAAACCGCGGCGTGTCAGTCGACCGCATTCAATCCGGCTACAATCGTTCGAGACACTTCACGCGGGCTGCCACGACGGTTGAACAGGGAGGAGTTCGCATGCGGATCCACAAGCAACGGCATGCTCCGGGAACCCCACCCGGCACCATTTCCGACCGACCCCCGGGGCTCGAACCGGCGGTTGTTCACCTGGTCCGATACGGGCTCGACCAGATCAGCGAGGAAGAGCCGGCCGGGTTGGTGGCGCCACCCGCCGCCGCCGAGGGGGTCACGACCTGGATCGACGTCGAGGGCCATGATGTCGGGCTGATCGCCGAGCTCGGGCGAAATCTGAACATTCACTCCCTGGTCCTCGAGGACGTGGTGAATGTCGGGCAGCGGCCCAAGGTTGAGGATTACGACGATTCGCTCTTTGTCGTCTTGGACCACTTCTCGTTCGGAGGCAAAGGCGACAGCCTCGCCAAGGAACAGATCAGCATCGTTGTCCAGCGCGGGCTCGTGCTCTCGGCCCGCGAGCAGCCGAGCGCGCTCTTCGATCCGGTTCGGCAGCGGCTGCGCCTGGGCAAGCCGCGAATCCGGGGCGGCGGCCCCGGCTATCTCGCCTACACGCTGATCGACACCACGGTCGACCACCTGTTTCCGGTGCTCGATCACATCGGCGACCGGCTCGAGACCCTCGAGGACTCGATCCTCGACGAGCCGACGAGCGACGATCGCTATAGCATCCACCACATCAAACGCGACTTGCTGGTGCTCCGAAAATCGGTCTGGCCGTTGCGCGACATGCTTCACACCCTGATGTTGACCGAATCCGACCTGCTCGGCAACGACACTCCGACCTACCTGCGCGACGCCGCCGACCACGCGGCACTCGCCCTCGACATCATCGAGACCTACCGCGAAATGGTGGCGAGCCTCAACGATCTCTATCTCTCGAGCGTCTCCAACCGGATGAATGAGATCATGAAGGTCTTGACCATCATCGCCACCACCTTCATCCCGCTGTCATTCGTAGCGGGTTTGTACGGCATGAATTTCGACACGCAAGCCAGCCCCTGGAACATGCCCGAGCTCGGCTGGTACTGGGGATACCCGATGGTACTTCTGGTCATGCTCCTGACGGTGGCCGGTCTGCTCCTCTTCTTCCGTCGGCGCGGGCTGATCTGAGGCGACTTTTCATCTGCATCCAGGGTGGACTTGTTTTATCTCAAAACAGGCTCCAACCACTGATTCCAGTATAAAATTGAAAAAACCAGACAGGGAGGACATCATGGCTTTCGAGTTGCCCCCTCTTCCATATCCGGATGATGCCCTCGCGCCGCATCTGTCGGCCGAGACCCTCGCCTATCATCATGGCAAGCACCACAGTGCCTACGTTGCCAACCTCAGTCGCCTGACCGCCGGGACCGAGTGGGAGACGAGCTCGCTCGAGGACATCATTCGCAAAGCGGACGGCGCCATCTTCAACAACGCCGCACAGGTCTGGAACCACAGTTTCTACTGGTCCTGTCTGAGCCCGGACGGCGGTGGCCAGCCCTCCGGCGCGCTGGCAACCCGGATCAACTACGCTTTTGGCAACTTCGCGAAATTTCACGACACCTTCACTGCCGCCGCTACCGGCCATTTCGGATCCGGTTGGGCATGGTTGGTGAGCGAGCCGTCCGGTCGATTGGTTGTCGAAACGACTGACAATGCCGATACACCCATCGCCCACGGCACCAAACCGGTGTTGACCTGCGACGTCTGGGAACACGCCTACTACATCGACTACCGCAACTCCCGACCCGAATATCTCGAGCACTTCTGGCAGCTGGTGAACTGGGAGTTCGTCGCCGCCAACCTGTGACTTCGCCGTTTGAACGTTTTAACGTTCTAACGTTGTTTTCGTTACTATGAATAAGCCCCGGATGACTCCGGGGCTCTCCAGTTCCGATTTTCAGATGGGTCGGTTGTTTCAGATCTTCTCGACCTTGATTTTGACCGAACGGGGCTTGGACTCCTCGCGCTTGGGCAGGGTGAGAACCATCTCACCGTTTGAGAAGCGGGCGTCGATCTTGTCCACGTTGACCGAGTTGGGAAGAGTGAACGAGCGTTCAAAGACCCCGTAGAGCCGCTCCACCCGATGGTAGGTCTCACCCTCGGACGCCTCCTCGAGCCTGCGCTCGCCGCGGATCGTGAGGGTTCCCTCCTCGACCGTCACCTCGACGTCCTCGGCCTTGAGACCGGGCAGGTCGGCGGTGATCACCATCGCATCGGTCCGCTCGAGGATGTTGATGGCCGGGACCCAGGAGCCGCGGAGGGGACGCTCTTCCGAAGTCCGCCAAAACCCACGACCCACCATCTCGTCAAAAAGACCTTCCATCCGCCGAGCCAGGTTCGCCCCATCTGTCGTCGGATTCCACCGTGTCAGCATGACCATGGTTGATTCCTCCCTTCATGCTTCATTCACGACATTGAATATAATATCTGCTTATTGTTTTGTCAAGTATCTGATTGTTGAAAATTACAAATATTAGTGTGAAAACATCAGAAAACATCTAAATTATTCTATTACAATATCTTATAGCCGAAGGTCGGTCCGCCGTCAGGGCTACGCGCCACGGGAAAATCGCGGTGCGCCTATACTGCACGCCCGGGAAGACCAGATTTTCTTCATGAAGCTGTTCAGATCCCTGTTTTTTGCCTATCGCGCCGCCTTCGCCGGTCTTGATCGCGAGGTGTGGCTGCTTGCCGGCGCCCTTTTTGTCAACCGGGCCGGCACCATGGTGCTCCCCTTCCTCTCCCTCTACCTGACCAAGGACCTCGGCTTCAGCTCCGCGCGGGCCGGCCTCATCATCGGCTGCTTTGGTCTTGGATCGATGCTCGGCTCGTTTCTTGGCGGCTGGCTTTCGGACCGCGTGGATCCGCTGCGAATCCAACAGCTGTCGCTGATTACGAGCGGCATTGGCTTCGCGCTCTTTGTCCGCCTCGAGAGCTTTCCCGCGCTGGCGGTCGGTATCTTCACGATCGCCGTCCTGGGTGATGCATTTCGGCCGGCACTGCTGGTGGCCATCGCCCATCGCAGCACGGCGGAGACCCAGAGTCGCGCCTTCGCGCTCATCCGTCTTGCAGCCAACCTCGGCATGGCCGTCGGCCCCGCCGTCGCCGGAATACTCGCCGTTCACGGTTACGCCCTGATCTTTTTTGCCGACGCACTGACGTGCTGGGCGGCCGCCGCGATTCTGATCGTGAGCTTCAGGAACAGCGTTGGTGGCGGGGTTGAGATCGATCATCGGCGGAGACACATAGGCCGCTCACCCTGGAGCGACGGTCCGTATCTCGTTTTTCTGGTATTGATCGTTCTGCTCGCCATGACCTTTTTCCAGGTGTGGTCGACCCTGCCGATCTACCTCCGCTCGGTCTACGGGCTCTCGGAGCGCGCCATCGGGCTCCTGCTCGCCCTCAATGCGATCTTGATTGTTCTTGCCGAGATGCCGCTGATCCGCGCGGTCGAGCGACGTGACCGCATGCGAACGGTCGGTGTGGGTGCGTTTTCCGTGTGCATCGGCCTCGCCCTTCTCCCCCTGGCTTCGGTGTGGACGATGGCGGTGCTGTCGATGGTGGTTCTGACGGTTGGCGAAATGCTCTCGATGCCGATCTCGAATGCCATTGTCGCTGAACGGGCGGGACGAGCTGCTGTCGGGAGCTATATGGGCGCCTACACTCTCGCGTTCTCCACCGCGTTTGTCATCGGCCCTGTAATCGGCACCGCGGTTTACCAGCACCTCGGCGCCGGCACCCTGTGGTTCGGCATCGGGACGGTCGGTGCATTTCTCGGTCTCGGTTTCGCCGCCCTCTCGCGTCCGCTCCGCGCACCGCGATGATACGAGGAGCAGAGGGGCGGAGGGGAAAAGGAGAAAAGGAGAAAAGGGGAAAAGGGGCAGAGGAGTGAGTCTGCCGTTAGAACGTTAAAACCTTAGAACGTTCAGCCCATCGCTCCCCGGGGGGTTTTGGCAATCATCACTCGACCAGGGTGGGCGGTTGAGACGTTAAACGTCCTAACGTTTAAACGTTCGAACGGTTTTCTCCACCGCTCGCCATTTTTCTTCGCCCAAAAACCGGGCCTCTGTCACCAAGCTCCCCCGAAATCCGCGGGAGCCTCGACCGAGATCCTGCTATATTGATGGGCTATGACCGCGGACTCCACTCCCGGACGGAAGCCAAAAAGCCGATCCGGACTGTTTGAGATCAACACCGGAGAGGTGTTGGGAAAGCTGCCGCGCGGCATCGCCGAACGCGGCTACCATCTCTACCAGGATCGGCGGGTGGCGAAGATCGCATGGACTGGCGAAGACCTCGAGGCCGAGCTCGTGTCGCCCGGATCGACGGTGCGGATCTCCGCCATCGGCCGGAGCACCTTCCCGTACTGCGAGTGCTCGGTCTGTGGGGAAATCGAACCGCCTTGCTTCCATGCCACGGCGACGCTACTCCAGTGGCTCGACATCCGCGCAACGATGCAGCGCCTTGGACCCGGCGCCATGTGGCGCGCCAATTCGCGTCACCCCTTTATTTCTCCGGGGCGGTCGGCGGCCGAACGCGTCGATCTCAGCCATCTTACCGGCGACGATCTTCGTTCGGCCCTCGAGCTCCAGCTGTCGCTGCAGAAGACCGGGACCGCAACCGCCCAGCTGGCCGGCGGCGACGTCGAGATCAGAATCGCGCTGCCCTCCGGGGACACCCGTCTGGTTTTTTTCCCGGCCTCAAACCTCCCCGGAGCGCTGCCGATGCTCCGGTCGCTGTCGACGATCCGGCTTGAAGGCGAGCTCGCTGAGCTCGAGTTGTCGGAAGCAAGGCTTCGTCCGGTGCTGACCACGACCTGGGACGATCAGGGGATCATCCTCGAACCCGGATATCGCCTCGGCAGCGGCCAGGTTTTTACCGCCGATGGCCTCAACGGGCGCATCCATGGCCGTTGGGCAAGGATCGGCAGCCACCTGTGCCGGGTGCTCGATCCGGCGACGCCGTTGGTGCCGTTCTACCGCCAGGGCCGGAGGGTTCTCAAGGGCAAGGACGCACTGCGTTTTCTCAATCTCGATCACCCGCAGCTTCGCCAGCACTCCTGGTACCTGCCGCAGGGCCAGCTCGCGACCTTCCGCCAGCCTCTCGTCCCCACCCCGGTCGCCCTTGAGGCCGAGACAACGCCGAACGGCAAGATCCGGGTTCGTCCCCGGTATGAAGCGGCGGGCACCCTACTCTCATGGGCGGACGTGCTGCCGCTCCTCGAAATCGGCTTCACTCGCATCGGAGAGACCATCGTCCGGGCACCTGACACTGATGTCCTGCAGGAACTGGGTTTTCGTATGCCCAAGCGCCGCCGCGATCTCGGGATGCTCGGCAGCCGTGTCGCCTTTATCCGTCTCATAGCCGAAACCGGTCTGTCGGTGGAAGGCCCCGACGAGGATTTGCGCGAGCTCGCTGCGGTCCTTCAGGGACGCGGCGGGCGCGAGTTTCACAGCCCGCCCGGACTCCGCTCCCATCTCCGGCCCTACCAGGCAGAAGGTGTCGCCTGGCTCTGGGGCCGTTACCTGGTTGGTGTCGGCGCACTGCTGGCCGATGACATGGGGCTCGGCAAGACTCACCAGGTGATGGGTCTGTTGTGCCTTCTCGCCGACCGCGATCCGGACGCACAGTCGATTGTCGTGTGTCCGCGGGGTGTCCTCGAACACTGGCACACCCTGCTCAGCCGTTTCGCGCCGGGGCTCAAGCTCAGGCTGTTCCACGGCCCGTCGCGTTCGCTTGACGGTTTCGACAGCGGCGGCATCGTATTGACAACCTACGACATCCTGTTTCGGTCGACCGAGGCGCTGATCGAACGAAAGTGGGCGGTCGTGGTTTTCGACGAGGCGCAACGGATCAAGAACCCGCGCACTAAGGCGGCCCGCGCCGCGCGCAAGGTTCCGGCGTCCTTTCGTCTCGCTCTCACCGGCACGCCGCTCGAAAACCGCCTCCTCGAGCTGTGGTCCGTTGTTGACCTGATCCTGCCCGGCTACCTCGGGTCGGAACGAGAATTTCGAACCACCCACCGCGACCCCTCTCACCACCAACTCCACCTTCTCCGGCAGCGCCTGGGCGTGCTCACGCTGCGACGGGTCAAGGACCAGGTGCTGGCCGATCTGCCGGAAAAGGTGGAGGACATTCGCTACTGTCACCTCCTGCCGGAGCAGAAAGCGCTGTACCGGAGCATCCACCGCCAGCGATCGGCCGAAATCGTCGAGCTGCTCAGAGACGAAGAGGCGGTGATCCCGTACATGCACATCTTTGCTCTCCTCACCCGCCTCAAGCAGGTCTGCGATCACCCCCAACTGGTGGAGGGCGAAGATTCGGGATCTGGCGAGTCGGCGAAGACCGAGATCTTCGACGAAATCCTCGACGAGGCGCTCGATGGTGGTTTGCAGGTCGTCGTCTTCTCCCAATACGTAAAGATGATCGAACTGATGTCGCACCACCTCGACCGGCGTAAGATCAAACACCTCGTGTTGACCGGCGAGACCCGTGACCGCGGAAGCATCGTCCGGCGCTTCAACTCCGAGCAACACGAACGCGTGCTGCTTGCAAGCCTTCTCGCCGGCGGGGTCGGGATCGATCTCACCGGCGCCTCGGTGGTGCTGCACTATGATCGCTGGTGGAATCCGGCCAAGGAAAACCAGGCGACCGACCGGGTTCACCGCCTCGGTCAACGACGCTTCGTCCAGGTCTTCAAGCTCATCACCCGGAACACGATCGAGGAGCGGATCGACGAGCTCATCCGTTCCAAGGTGGAGCTGATGGAGCGGGTCGTGACACCGACCGAAGACGTGATCTCGAGCTTCAGCCGGCAGGAGATCATGGGCCTGCTGGATCTCGAAGTCCCCACGGAAGAGTGAAAAAACGGAGAAGCGGAGGGGAAAAGGGGAAAAGGGGAAAAGGGGAATGGGAGAACGGGAACTGCTCCACAGCTCCTTTTCTCCTGTGCCCCTTTTCTCCTCTGCCCTCTACGAGGGGTGACACCCAGCTCATTCGCAGCGAAAATGGAATTCTGAGTGGGAGGTACCGACATGAACGAGCCCGACTTCGTCATCTGTTTGGAATGCGACAGCCCCGTCTACACCTTTGATTGGGACGGTGCACGGATCACCGAGGCCATCTGCACAACATGCGGAAACCAAAAGGCGGCCCTGTTTACCAGCGAAGAGGCGTACGGGGAGATGATGTCACTGGATGACCGCTACTACGGAACGTCCGACGACTGATCCGTAGTCGATTTCATGGCGACGGTTTCCTTCCTTTGGCACCTCCACCAGCCGGCATACCGCACCGCCGACGGCGTCTCCCACGCGCCCTGGGCGATCCTGCACGCCGGCGGCGCCTATAAGACTCTCGCCCGCGCCCTCGAGAGCACCTCGGCTTCCGGACACGTCGTCAACATCGTTCCGACTCTTCTCGAGCAGCTCGTCGCCTACACCGAAGAAAAAGTAACCGACCCGGTTCTGGACGCTGTCCTGACGCCGGCCACCGAGCTCTCTGAAACCCAGATCGGGACGCTTGTGGCGTGGGGATTTCACGTCAACCCGCGCCAGCTCGCCCGCTACCCCAAGCTCGGCGAGCTCGCACAACGGCGACCCCCGGCCGGTACCAAAAACCGGCTCGCGAGCCGCTATGGGCCTGGTGATTTGCGCGACCTCCAGGTGCTCTTCGTCCTCGCCCACGCAGGCGAGCAGGCCTGGACCGATGCGCGCCTGGCCCCCCTTTATGAGCGGGGAGGGGGCTTCGGCGCCGACGACCACCGACAGGTGGCCGCATGGCTTCGGGTCCAGCCTGCCGAGCTGATCGAAGGCTGGCGCCGCCTCGCGGTCCTCCCCGGGGTCGAGATCTCGACCAGTCCATTTGCCCACCCGATCGCGCCATTGCTCATCGACACCGGTGTCGTTACCGCCAGCTGGGCGCCGCACCAGGCACCCGAGGTGCCCGCCTTTCACTATCCGCGAGACGCCTGCCGGCAGCTTGATAAGGGTCGCGCCTTCATGCGCGACCTCGGGTTCGACACCGCCGGTTGCTGGCCGCCGGAAGGCTCGGTGTCCGCGGAGGCGGTGGCCATGTACGCCGAGGCAGGCGTGCGCTGGCTGGTCACCGACGAAGGAATCCTGGAGCGCAGCCTCGGCCGGATTTTGCGCAACGGCGACCACACCGCCGACGAGCTTTACCGCCCATGGCGGCTCGACGGCATGGCCTCAATCCTCTTCTTCCGTGATCGCCGATTGTCGGACGCCATCGGTTTCGAGTACGGACGCTGGAGCAACGAAGCTGAGGCGGCTGAGTCGCTGGTGCGCCGCCTCGAGGAGCTCGCGAAATCGCTCACGGACGACGCCAGCATCGTGATCGCGCTTGACGGCGAGAATCCCTGGCTCCACTACCCTGAAGGAGGCGGCCGGTTTCTGCGCGAGCTCGCGTCCCGCCTCAACGACGGACCGCCTCATCTGGTGCCAGCCACACTTTCCGGCGCCTCGGACCTCAGCAAACCGGACATACTCGAGCGCCTTCACCCGGGCTCGTGGATCAACTCGACTTTCGCGACCTGGATCGGACACCCGGAAAAGACCAGGGCGTGGGAAGTCTTGTCGGCTCTGCGATCGGCGATCGGTCCCGATACCGATGACCCACCGCCATCGCTGCTGTTGGCGGAAGGCTCCGATTGGTTCTGGTGGCTCGGCGACGACAACCCCACTGAGCTCGCGCCGCTTTATGACAAGATCTTTCGTCTTCATCTTATTGATGCCTGCGTCGCGGCAGGGATCGAATCGCCGGTCGACCTCGAACAGCCGCTCAAGACCCTCACGCGGTCGTTGCAGGTTCCGGTATCGAAGCGCCGCCCCGCGCCGGTGATCGACGGTCGGATCACCTCGTATTTCGAATGGTCAATGGCGGTCTGGGTCGAGTCTGAAACCGAAGGCCCGCTCCGGCGGCTGGCGGTGTGGGGTGGCAACGGACGCCTCTACATCATGGTCGAATGCAGTGCCGCGTTGCAACCGTTGGTCGACCGCCATCACCTGCAGGTGAGCCTTCGCTCCATGGACGGCCGCACTCTCAAGGTCGATATCGGTGGCCAGCGAGAGCTTCCACCGGGGGTCGACTTCGCGATCGGCCGGATCGCCGAGCTGTCGCTGCCGTGGGACGGGCGCGCCGGTGTCCGGCTCGAGGTCAGGCTCGGCGAATGTCGGCTGCCGGCCGGCGCCGCGCTTCTACTGGAACCGTTTCCGGTCGACGATGAATATGCAGACCGCACGCGAAGGGATTGAAATGTCCGAGCTCCGTTACTGTCCGATCAAGCACCATTGGACGATCATCGCGCCCGAGCGCAAGCTGCGCCCGCACGAGTTCACGCCCTCCCCGCGCGAAGCGGTCGTCAGACCGGAAGACGATCCGTTCGCGCCCGGTAACGAATCCCGGACGGCGCCCACCATCTTCACCATTCCGCGTCCCGACAACGGCGCCGACTGGCAGGTTCGGGTGTTTGCAGACTCGTTTCCGGCTCTCCGCGTCGAGGGTGAGGTGGTGCGGGAGGCGGTCGGGCTCAACGACACCGTCAGCGGTGTCGGCGCACACGAGGTGATTGTCGAGACTCCGGCGTCGGATGTCGAGATGGCCGACCTCAGTGTCGACCAGATTCAGCTCGTGTTGGAAGCCTACCGAGCCCGCCTGCTCGACCTGCGCCGCGATCTGCGCCTTCGCTACGTCCTGATCTTCAAAAACAAGGGCCGCGAGGCCGGGGCGTCGGTACCCCACTCGCATTCGCAGCTCATCGCGACCCCGATCATCCCGACGACTGTGGTTGGGGAGCTCAATTCCTGTCGCGAGCACTTTCGAAACCGCGAACGCTGTCTCTTTTGTGATGTCATTCGCCAGGAGCTCCGGCTTTCAGAACGGATCTGCCTCGAGACCGATCGCTATGTCGCCCTCGCACCGTTTGCGGCCACGCTGCCCTTCGAGACCTGGATCCTCCCAAAGGAGCACCGCCACGACTTCGCGCTCGCCACAAACGACGAGCTCCGTGGCCTGGCCGTGATTCTGCGGGACTTCCTGCGCCGGATCCGCGGCCTCCTCGACGACCCCCCCTACAACATGGTGCTGCACACCGCGCCCAGCCCGCACCCGCGCCCCGGTCAGCCCGATTTCTGGACCACGATCGAGCTCGACTATCACTGGCACATCGGGTTTGCGCCGCGCATCTCGCGACCGGCGGGCTTCGAGTGGGGCTCGGGCTACAGCATCAACCCGACGCCGCCCGAAGAAGCGGCGCGCTTTTTGATCGAGGCCGATCCGGACGGGGAGTGAACACGAATGTTGAGTTTTGAGTTTTAGGTTTTGAGTTTTGAGTTATCCCCCTCCCACCCCAGGGAACGCCAATCATGGTGCGAGTGAGGACCCGCAAATTGCCGCGTTTTGTGGCAGATAGCTGAGACGAACAACGGCCGTCCGCAACTCAAACCTCAAAACTAAAAACTCAAAACTCGCTACTGATTGGCTTGAGAATCGCTCGCACCGGCGCGGCCTCGGCGCCTTCGAGGAGGATCGGCAGGGCAACGAGGAAATAGCGCCCCGGTTCGATATCTGTGAGCCACAGGCCTTCGATCCAGGTCATCCCGCGGGCGAGGAGCGCGCGGTGAGCTCCGACGTCCTCGGAGTCGAAGACATCCACCGACGGCGTATCGATCCCAACCAGCTCGACGCCACGGTCCGCGAGCCAATCCACCAATTCCGCCGAAAGACCGGTGAAACCGTCGCTGATCGGTTCGTCGATCGGGTGCGAATCGGTGCGGAAGAGCACCCGTGTTTCGATCGGCTCCCAACCAACCGGGAGGTCGGCGGGACCCACCGGCTCGACCTTCGCCGGCAGCACCACGACCTCGGCCGGCCCGACGCAGCGTCCGATGGGAATCTTCTCGATCCCGGTCAGCGATGGATCGAGGTGAAGCGGAGCGTCGACATGAGTGCCGACGTGACACGTGGTCTCGAAGGAGCTGAGGACGAAGCCCGGCCCGCGACGCTGGCGAAGCTCGAATGAGCGGTCCCCCGGCCACACCGGCGTGGTATTCCGCAGCGGGCGGCTGACGTCAAACCACTCACCCTGAGCCAGGGCTGCTGCCCACGAGCCGTCAAGCTGGTCCATCGCGGTCCCGGCGTCGATCCTCGAGTTCGGCCCTCACCGCCTCGGCGGCTCGGATATGTCGCCGAACAAGCTCCACCAGGCCCTTTTGATCGATGATCGGTTTGGCCACGTAGTCGTTGGCGCTGGATTCGAAGAGCAGCCGCTCGCGGTCGCCTTTCATGGCGTGGGCGGTGAGCAGTATGACCGGGAGATTGAGGCCCTCCGGCAAATCGCGGATGAGACGGGTGAGCTCGACCCCGTCAACCTTGGTGCCGGCAACGCGGGTGTTGCCGAGAGAAACGTCCATCAGCACCGCCGCCAGCGGCAGCTCCCGAACCGTGCCGAGGATTTCGTCGCCGTCGTCGCTGCAGACCGCGTCGAAGCCCCCGACCGAGGTGAGAATCGCCTCCACCAGCACCGCGTTGGCGGGATCGTCCTCCACCACCAGTACCAGATCGGCCACATACCCTCCTCCATCGAGGTTATCCCGGAAGTCGTTGGGGGTCTACAGTTCACTGGCGTGAGTGGGGACCGCTTCGAAATGCAGGGGAGAAAAGGTGCAGAGGAGAAAAGGGGACCAACCTCCCTCCCCTTTTCTCCCTTTCTCCTTTTCCCCTTTTCCCCTTTTCCCTTGCACACCGCACCTCAGTCGTACCCCAGGCTGCGTCACGTACCCGAGATGAACTCCTCAATTCCCCGACAGTTGACCAGGTCCGCGGCCGTCGCTCCGGCCTTGCGGGCGACCGCCAGGCCCCAGCGGACATCGGCGAGACCGTCGGTGGAGTGGGCATCCGGGTTGACCGCCAGTGCAAGACCGAGCTCCAGCGCGCGTCGAGCCCACCGCCAGTCGAGGTCGAGGCGATAGGGACTGGCGTTGATCTCCACCGCCACCCCGTGCTCGGCACACGCGCCGAGCACCCTTTCGAGATCGACCGCATAACCCGGCCGGGCCAGCAGCAGGCGGCCGGTCGGATGACCGAGAATTCGGCAGGCGGGGTGGGAGACCGCACGCACCACCCGGGCGGTCTGAGCCTCTTCCGACAGACCGAACACGGAGTGAACCGAGGCCACCACGTACTCGAGCCCCTCCTCGCAACCCTCCGGAATGTCGAGCCCGCCATCCGGCAGAATGTCGGCCTCGAGCCCTTTGACGATTCGCATCTCCGGTTGCCCGGCGTTGAGCTCGTCGATCCGGCGCCACTGGTCGCGCAGCCTCTCAGCACTGACACCGTTGGCGTAGGCCGCCACCGGCGAGTGATCCGCGACTCCAAAAAACGACCACCCGTGTTGGCGAGCGGCGTCCGCCATCGCCGCCACCGGCGCGGCGCCGTCGGAGTCGGTCGTGTGGTTGTGAAGGACCCCCAGCAGATCGTCGATCGTCACCAGATCGGGCAGCGTGCCGGCAATGCCGCGCTCTACCTCGTCACCGCCTTCGCGCAGCTCGGGAGGGACCCAGTGGCAGCCGAGGGCGTCGTACAGTTCTCTCTCGTCGGCACATGCCAAGGGCACGCCGTCCCGCCACAGACCACGCTCGTCCAAGCTCAGCCCGACAGCCTCGGCGCGCATCACGAGCGCGCGAATGTGCTCATCGGAGCCGGTTGACCACAGAAGCGCGGCCGCGGTCTCGGGTGGTGGAGCGACCCGCACTCGAATGGCAAACCCATCCTCAGTCAGCCCGCTGAAATGGCCGGGCGCCTCTCGCCGGAGTTGGCGGAAATGATCGGCGAAGCCCTTTTCGGCGGCACTTTCATCGACTGCAGTCGCCACGAGGTCCAGCGACCCCACCGTTTCCGAACAACGCCGCAGCTCGCCGGTGAGCACTACCTCTTCGATGGCTGCGATCCCCTTCAAGGCCGACGCGAGTCGCGTCGCCGCAGCCCACGCCTCGTTGATGAGCCGTCGCTGATCGGCCAATCGCGAATAGCGAATGGCATCGAGCAGCTTTTCCTGGGTCTTGGCGCCGAAACCCGGCAGCTCGACGAGTCGGTTTTCGCGGCACGCATACTCGAGCTCGCCGATGCTCGAGATTTCGAGGTCCCGCCACAGGGCCCGCACCTTTTTCGGCCCCAGCCCGGGCAATCCGATCAACTCGCGCACACCGGCCGGAACCGCCTTCTCCGCCTCTTCGAGGGTTTCGGGTGTCCGTCCGGCTGCGAGCTGCTCGAGGATCGCCGCAGTTCCTTTGCCCAACCCCTTGATGTTGAGAATCTCACCGCTTTCGATCATGTCCTCGAGATCGCCCTCGATTCGCTCGACGATTCTCGAGGCGTTGGCCAGGGCGCGCACGCGATGGACGTTTTCGCCCTGGACTTCGAGCAGGACCGCAATTTGGCGCAGCGCGCGTGCAGCTTTTCGGCGATCGAGGGTCACGTTACCACCCGAGGCGCAATCCGTTCCATGCCAATCATCACAGTATTCACGGCCCCATCATGATATATTCTTCTCGGTCTCATGGGCTTTTTAGCGCGATTCCGATCGAGCCTGACCTACCCCATTGCAGCCACGCTGGTCCTGGTCACGGTGGTTCCGATGGTGCTGGTAGGTCTGCTGCTGACGAATGCCAACCGGACGCACCTCGAAACCGTCGAAAAACGGTATCTCGGAAGACAGGCGGTCAGCCTGGCCGGGGAAATATCGCTCTTCATGGACGGCCACCGCACCCTGCTCGCGAGCACCGCACGGGCGCTGGCGGCTGCCGATCGAATCGACGTCAAGAGCTTCGAATCGCTCCTCCAGGGAATCGGCAACGAGCCGGGCCGCGCGTTCGCCTACCTTCAGATCATCCCCCGCACCGGGATTGGCGCCTTCGTGCGCTCACCCCGGCTCGGTTCAGGAATGGTGAAGATTCTCGACGACGCCGTCGCCGAAGCCCACGAGCGCGCCCTCGCGGGTGAGCAGGTGGAGGAGATCATTCTCGATGTGCCGCGCGGCGAGGCGCCGAAAGCGGTGCTGGCGTTTCCCCTCAGGTCACGCGGCAGCGGCGTCTGGGGCACCCTCGGCGGCGTGGTCGATCTCGAGCCGCTGCAGGAAAAACTCGGCGAAAACACCTACTCCGGTCTGTTCGTGAGCGTTCTCGACGGAAACGGGCAGGTGGTCATCTCCTCGGTCCCCGACCTGCGGGGGGCGAACTTCTCCGGTTCACCTCTGGTGCGGGGCTTCCTCGACAGCCCGCAGCGGATCACCCTGACCTACGAACATCCGGTCGCGATCGAAGCGGGCGAGGTGCTCGGTTCGGTCGCACCCGTCGACGTCCTCGGCTGGGGCGTCCTCATGGAACGACCCACTGCCGAGGCCTTCGCACCGGTGCGAATCATGCGGTCGCGGACCCTGACGTTTACCGCGCTGGCCGCCGTGATTGCGCTCGGTATCGGGTTTACTTTCAGCCGGCGCCTTATCATCCCGTTGCAAAACCTGGCCGCCACCACGACCGAAATCGCCGACGGCAACCTGGCCGTCCGCGCCACCGTCCGCGGCGAAGACGAGATCGCCCTTCTCGGCAGCAACTTCAACAACATGGCCGTCAACATCGAGGCCCTGGTCCGCCGTCTCAAGCAGGCTCTGCGGCAAAACCAGGAGCTCTTTCTCGAGACGATCCGCACACTCGCCGCGGCCATCGACGCCAAGGACCCCTACACGCGCGGTCACTCCGAGCGGGTGAGCTCGTTTTCGATGGCGATTTCCCGCCACCTCGGACTCAACCAGGACGAGGTCTTTCGCGTCCATATCGCCGCCATCCTGCACGATGTCGGCAAGCTCGGTATCCGCGATGGCATCCTCAACAAGCCGGGCGGCCTCTCGGACGACGAGTTCGAGATCATGCGTCAACATCCCTCCATCGGCGCCCAGATCATGAGCCCGATCCGCATGCTCAAGGACATCATTCCGGGAATCCGGAATCACCACGAGACCTGGGACGGCAACGGTTACCCGGACGGTCTTGCAGGTGAGGGTATCCCGCTGGTCGCTCGTATCATCGGCGTCGCGGACACCTTTGACGCCATGACCACGACCCGCCCCTATCAACAGGCTATGACCCTCGACTACGTGATCGCCAAAATGCGCTCGATGTCGGGATCGCGCTTCGACCCCCGGGTTGTCGAAGCGTTTATCGCCGCCGTTTCGGCCGGGGACATCGCTCCACCGGCCCCGTCGGCCGAAGAACCGGTCTCGTCGGAGGTTTCGTGAAACGATTGATTTCGACGTCCTTCTGTATCGGCCTGATCATTTCGACCGCCTGTTCGAGTTCGAGCGCCGCTACTGAACAGCCGCCACCCGACAAGAAATCCAAGAAGGAGGCCGAGTCGACCCCGACCGACCCCCTCTATTCGCTCACTCTCATGCGTCAGGGCTCGGTGCTGCTCGAACAAGGCCGGTATCCAGAAGCGATCGAGCGTTTTGAAGAGGCGGACAAGATCGCCCCGGGCAATGCCACCACCGCAAACATGATCGGGCTCTGTCAGATGAGAATGGGCGACTATGCTGCGGCAATGGCGTCCTTCAGCCGCTCTCTGGAATTGGCCCCGCTCTATACCGATGCCCGCAACAACCGCGGCGCCGTCTATCTTGCTATGGGCCAGCTTCGCCTTGCCGAGGTCGATTTTGTGGCCGTGCTCGCAGACTCGACCTATCCGCGCCGAAAGCAGGTCTTCTACAATCTCGGGTTGGTCTACCTGGAGCAGGGGCAGCTGGGAGCGGCCGAGGAGAACTTTAGGCGGTCGATCGTCCTGCCGAATCCTGTCTACGAAGCCTATTTGCGGCTCGCCGAGCTTGCGCAGAGGCAAGGCGAGCTCGCCCTGGCGGAGAGCCTCCTCGAGGAGGCCATGCTCAATTTCCCGGAAAGCACCGAGGTCAAGCTCGATCTCGGCAAGGTCCTGGTCCTCATGGGACGAGATGATGAAGCACGCCCGTATCTGGAGCAGGTCATCGCGGACGCGCCCAACTCGGATTTCGCGACGACTGCAAAGAGCCTCCTCGGTTCAAGCTAGGGCCTGAATGCCGTTCAACTACCTGTTGACCAACCTGCTGGTCGACGTCCCCCATGCGGTCGGTGCCATCTTCGTGGATCCCGAGGGTGAGGCGGTCGACTGGGTCACTCGTCACGACGATCCATTCCACCTCAAGGTCGAGGGCGCCTACCACAGCATCTTCATGCGGCAGCTCGAACGATTGACGATGAGCGTGGATGTGGGGCCTATCCACTCGATCGTGCTCGAGGGCAGCCGTCTGGTGACGTTGACGCAGGCGCTGCCCGACGGCTACTATGTGGTGCTCGTCGTGGATCGGTGGAGCTCCCGGGCGCACGCCCTGAACCGCCTGCGTCGCACGGCCGCGGTCATCGCTCACGAGATCTTCTGACGCCGGCGTGCACGATCAGGGACGCTGAGCGGCGATCCCGACGATACGGGGGACTCATGACACGATCTTTCCTCGGAAAGCTCAAGCGCGGTCTGTTTATGACCCACACCGAATTCCTGGAAAGGGCGGGCGAAGCGCTCCGTCGTACCGGGCCGATTGAGCCTTCCCTCCTCGATCGTCTCGAAGAGGCCTTGATCGGATCGGATACCGGAGTCGAGTTGTCCCTGCGCCTGGTCAATGAGCTCCGCAGTGAGATCCGAAGCGGTCGAATCACGACCGCGGAGGAGCTCCGCCCGGCGATACGCGGTCGGCTCCTCGATCTCCTGCGGGAGGCGGAGGCCGCCCAACCGCTCGCAGCGGGCGCCGAAAGGCCGCGGATAACCCTCGTGGTCGGCGTTAACGGAACCGGCAAGACCACCACCGTCGCCAAGCTCGCCAAACGCAAGCAGGAAGCGGGGAAGACCGTGGTCATCGCGGCAGCCGACACCTTCCGCGCCGCGGCCGTGGACCAGCTCATGGTGTGGGCGCAGCGGGTCGGCGTTCCGGTGATTCACCAGCAGGAGGGAGCGGACCCGGCCGCGGTGGTTTTTGACGCCATCGCCTCGGCGCGCTCAAGAGGCGTCGACGAGGTGCTGGTCGACACGGCCGGGCGGCTGCACACCCGGGTCAATCTGATGAAGGAGCTCGAAAAGGTCAAGAAGATTTCCGCCCGCGAGGTGGCGGGCGCGCCGCACGAGGTGCTGCTCGTCCTCGATGCAACCACGGGCGCAAACGGCATCGAGCAGGCGCAACGCTTCGGCGCCATCGCGGGAGTCACCGGCGTGGTGCTGACAAAGCTCGATGGAACGGCAAAGGGGGGCGTGATTCTCGCCATTGCCGAGTCGCTCAAGCTCCCTGTACGATGGGTGGGTGTCGGTGAAGACGCGGATGATTTGCTGCCTTTCGTGGCGGAAGACTTCGTTGACTCGCTGCTCTCGATCGAATCGGGAGAATCCGAGCTCAAATCTGTGTCATCCATGGACACAGCACGGGCGGACTGAATGAGGCGGCCGGGACCGGGAGTGCCAGGGTCAGGAGACGGGAGCCCGATCAGCCGAGCGCCCGTCGCTCCGGGGTGCGGAGCGAAGAGAACCGCGCCCATTGACCCGGATGCCCGTTGGATGGAGCGCGCCATCGAACTCGCCACCCGCGGACGAATCGGAGTCTCACCGAACCCGATGGTCGGCGCCGTAGTCATCGACGTCGAAGGCCAGGTCGTCGGCGAGGGATACCACGCACTCTACGGTGGGCCGCACGCTGAGGTCGTCGCCCTCGCAGAAGCCGGCGAAAACGCACGGGGCGCCACCCTGTATTGCACCCTCGAGCCCTGCAGTCATCACGGCAAGACCCCGCCCTGTGTCGATGCCATCCTGGCGGCCGGGATTCGCAGAGTCGTCTTTGCAAACGCCGATCCCACGGCCGCCGCCGGAGGCGGCAGCGACAGCCTGAGGGCGGAGGGGCTCGAGGTCCGCGAAGGCCCGGGAAGCGATCGGGCGAGGATCCTCAATCGTCGCTGGTTGCACTGGGCCACGTTTCACCGGCCATGGGTGACGCTGAAGGCCGCAATCTCACTCGACGGCCGGGTCGCCACCCGCGAGGGCGACTCGAAGTGGATCACGGGCGAACTCGCCCGCGAACGGGGGCTCGAGCTTCGCGAGGAGCACGACGCGATCCTGGTGGGAGTCGAAACCATCCTCGCCGACGATCCGAGTCTCACGCGCCGTCTCGGCCTCAATCCCGTTTCCGGCTGGCGCCGGGTCGTTCTCGACTCGAATCTGAGAACGCCGAGCGATGCGGTCATCGTGCAAAACCAACCGACGTCGACCCTCATCCTGCACACCGTTGCGGCGACGGTCGAAGACCGGCGGCGACTGCGCGAGACGGGCGTGGAGCTGGTGGAGCTGAGGGCCGGAGACGACGGTCGGGTCGACATCGAGGCCGTCCTCGATCACCTCGGACGGCGCGAGGTCGCGGCGCTGCTGGTGGAGGGCGGGCCGACCGTTCACGGGTCATTCAGCGACGCCGATCTGGTCGACGAGATGGCGTTGTTCGTTGCTCCTTTCATCATCGGTGGCGGCGGCCCGTCGGCGGTCGCGGGTCGTGGGATCGCAACCCTCGACACCGCGCGACGAATGTGTTTTGAACACGTCGACCGGCACGGCGACGACCTCGAGCTTCGCGCGGTGCGGCGGGAGGAGGCGGATGTTCACGGGTCTGATTGAGACCGTCGGCACCGTCGAGGCCTTGCGCAGCACCGGCCGCGGGGCCCGGCTCACGGTTTCGGTCGCCTGGCCCGACGACGACATCCCGCGGGCTGGTGACAGCGTCGCCGTAGACGGTGCGTGCCTGACGGCGGTCGCACCAACCGGCGGGTCGTTCAGCGCCGATTTGTCGCCGGAAACGATCGCCCGGACCCTTCTCGGCGGACTTCAGTCCGGCGCCAGCGTCAACCTCGAGCGGGCGCTCAAGCTGGGCGATCGAATTGGCGGCCACCTCGTCCAGGGCCACGTCGACGCGGTCGTGCAGGTTCTCACGACAAAGTCCGAGGGGGCGTTCCAGCGCTGGCGGCTTTCGCTGCCTCCAGATCAGGCGCGCGAGGTGGCCGTCAAGGGGAGCGTGACCCTCAACGGAGTGTCGCTGACAGTCGCCTCTCGTGGGCGCGACTGGTTCGAGGTCGCCCTGATTCCAGCGACCCTCGAGGCCACCACTCTCGCTCGGCTGCGACCCGGAGCGCAGCTCCACATCGAGACCGACGTACTCGCGAAATACGTTGTGCAGCAAATGGACGGCCGTGGGCCGTCGGCGCTGGAAGAGATGTTCGGCGGCGGCAATGCGTAGGATCGAACCCGCCTACCCTGACCTCTTCCCGATTACCCACGTTCTCCGTCCGGGGTATTTACCCGGGAAGAAAGTCTGCCTCGATCCGATCAAGCTCGGCGTCGTCTGGGAGGACGCACCGGTCAGGATCCTGCCTGCCGAGGGTTCGGTGCCGAGGGAGCCGGTGCGGGCGATGGTATTTGCCCGCGTGGCTGCCAACCGCCGCGAGACCTTTCACCGGATTCTCGAGCGCGGAGGCTACGCACTGGTTGTGCTCGACGATCCCGAGATCACGCCCTCGGACCTCGGGCTCGATGCCTTCGACGACAACCCTCGCGTGACCATCGTTCTGCCGATCCTCCCCTACCCGCTCAGTGACGGTCTCCAGCTGCCCGATGCGTGGAAGAACAACATCTGGGGTGCGGTGTTGGGTCTGTTTCCGTTCCCCGGCGCCGTCGCCGAAGTGGAGCGGCGCATCGAGCAGCTCAAGACGGCCGGTGCCCGTTTTGCCGTTACCGCCCCGCTGCTGCTGACTCCAAAGGATCGCCACCGCATCCTCGATGGTTGTGAGGGGACCGGCGTCGAGGAGGAGCTCGAGAACGCTCTCTTTCACGCCGACGTCAGCCGCGGCTTGCACGCCCTCGAACGCTGCGCCGGCATCACGATGCACAGCCTCGGCATGGACCCGTTCGTGCCGTGCATGGTGCCCCGTGGGCAGGAACCAAATGCGGTCCGCACCGCGGCCGTCCTTCGCCTGTGGGCGCGCAGGCTCGACCAGTGCCACGAGGAATCCTCGTGGGGGTGGCGTCTGCGCCGCGCCGCGGGCGCCCTCGAGCGATTGCCAAACGACCCGGCCATGCTCGCGATGGAGGACAACCTCCGCATCATCCCTGGTTTCGATCCGTGGGTCGAGAGCTTTACCCGCGCGGTGTGGTACGGAGGCGAACCGCTCGACACCGCCTGGCGCAAGTGGTCGGGGCTCGACGGCGACACCAACGGAGACGGCAGCTCAGGCGAATAACGATACCGGTCTCCGCCGTGTCTCGAGAATACGGCGGTCGCAGGGAACACCATCCGGCCGATCGAGGTTCTCCCAGGTTGAGAGGAGCAGCAATGCCAGACAAGGTCTTCAAGAAAATCGCCGTCACCGGATGTTCCACCGAGAGCTACGAGAGAGCCGTCGAGGTCGCGATCGAAAAGGCGTCTGAGAGCCTTCGCAACCTCGCCTGGTTCGAGGTCAAGGAGCTCCGAGGCGGGCTCGGCAACGACGGCCAGATCGAATGGCAGGCCGCCATCGAGGTCGCGTTCAAGATCGACTAGCAATTCGCGGGCCGAGCCCGCGAAATGCGGACCCTTGCAACCCATTGCGGATCAAGGTACTATCCGCCGCGCGTGGGGCCGTAGCTCAGTTGGGAGAGCGCAGCGTTCGCAATGCTGAGGTCGAGGGTTCGATCCCCTTCGGCTCCACCAATTTTTCTTCGAAACCCCGTTTCGAAAAAACTGTCCCGGCGAAGCCGGGTTTCGTCCTCAACGATTGATCTTCTGACCGGATCAACCCTCCAGGCAATTCATACCCTCAGAGATGTCGCGGGAGGCGACGGCTTCGAAGAGGCCGTCTACAATGAGATCGATTCCGACGCGAGAACCGGGAGGAGCCATGACCGACACAGTCCTGATAGGCCGGGGAGATTCGATCGCCAGCCTTCCTCAAGAAATCTGGGAACACGAATTGACTCTTGCCCCGGAGGCGATCGGCCGGCGATTGGAGTTCATGTCTGAGGACCACCATCTGGTGCGGAACTTTGTCGTGCGAGAGCTTCCACGGCAGGGCCGCCCAATTCCTCTCGCCGAGATTTCTGAAGCGTTGAAACTGAATCGAACACGAACGAAAAGCATCGTGGAAGATCTCGAGAAAAACCTGTTTTTCCTCGTTCGTGGCGACGGTTCGGAAGTGTCGTGGGCTTTTCCGGTAACGGCTGACGAGACCGGACACCATCTGGTCTTCAGCACGGGCGAGCGACTCGACGCCGCCTGAGCAGAAGACGCGATAGCGACGCCCTTCGTGCAAGGGCATCTGCGGAACAGCCCCCTCGAGGTGGAAATCAAGAGCACCTGTACTCACTCCGGAGAAGCGATCGAACTCGTCGTCGACAGCGAGCTGAACTACCGGATCGAAAAAGGCGGGCCCAATCTGCTGGTTTTTGAGCCCGAGATCGACTGGCCCCGGTTCAAGGATCCGAACATCATCGACGGGTATTGAAGAAAATGCGTTTTCTTCTGGTCAGAAGAACATGCAAGGGACTACCGGTCGAAGGTTCAACAGTTGGACGGAACCTACCTTTCGCTTGACCAAAGCTGTCACTCGACACGGATAGTACAGGGGGCGCTTTTCGCCGTCTGAATGCTGGCCCGATCGATGGGTGACACCTTGGCATTATTTCAATAACAGCTTCAGTGCCTCCGGCAGTTCGTGAAGATCGTGGACTGTCCGATGCATCGGACTGGTCGTGTTGTCAGTCCAGTTTTCGTAAAGGCGCGATGCGCCTTTATCTGAGTAGATGAGTTCTTCTAAGCGGTGTCTGGGCACCTTCACCTTGGGAAGGTGTCGGGTAGACCCGGGCGGTTACCCGCCCGGGCCCCCCACGGATCCGGACGTGCAGATTTCCCGCATCCGGCTCCTCAGGCGCATGGGTTCGCTGCGTGGCGGTAGATCGAGTGGACGACCTTTGGTGGCGGGAGCGGAAAGCGCTCGAGAAGGCGGGCAAACCGGGCCCAGTTCAGGGATCTGCGCTGCGACCGCCGTCGCAGCCAGTAGTGCCAGATCCTGACAAGCTGGTGATGATACGTACCAAGAGCTCTGCCGTTACCGGTCAAGCCAAAGTACGCAGTAGTGCCCCAGCAGCACCGCGGAGAGGTACCGTTGCTGGTCTGCGATCGGCTTGTGCCGGTGTCGCTTGCACCACTGGGCTACGCGCTTGAGCGAGCGGGCAAACCGGCGCCGCGCTGTCTTGCGCTTGACCACCAGCGTTCCCTTGCGTGACTTTCCCCAGTAATGGGTGAATCCGAGGAAGTCGAAGGTCGGCGGTTTTCCGCCTCCCCCTCCGTTCCTCGGCCCCTGGGTCCGGCCATATTCGATCAGTCGCGTCTTCTCTGGGTGCAGAGTGAGCCCGTACTTCGCAAATCGCTTCGCCAGCACCTCCATCACCCGGCGCGCGTCGGACTCGGTGGCAAACACCATCACGAAGTCGTCGGCGTACCGGATGAGGTGGGCCGGCCCCCGCATCCGCGGCTGGACCTGCTCGACAAACCACCGGTCCAGCACCTCGTGCAGGTAGATGTTCGCCAATAACGGCGAGATCACCCCTCCCTGCGGCGTGCCGTCCGTTGTCCGTCGCAGCTGCCCGTCCTCCAGCACTCTCGCTTTCAGCCACTTGTCGATCATCTTTCGAATCACACCGTCGCGCACCCGCTGGTCCAGAAAGCTCCGTAGGATCTTGTGATCCAGGGTGTCGAAGAAGCTCGAGATGTCAGCCTCCAGCACCCAGCCCCCATGCACGTCCATCAGCCTGTGCCACAGGCTGTCCAGTGCCTGGTGTGCAGACCGCTTCGGCCGAAAGCCGTACGAGAAGTCATAGAAGTCCTGCTCGTACACCGCCTCCAGCACCATCAGCACCGCCCTCTGCAGGACCTTGTCCTCAAAGGTCGGTATCCCGATCGGGCGGGTCTTGCTCCCGTCCCCTTTCGGAATCTGCACCCGTCGCACCGGTGGCGCGAAGTACGATCCCGACTTGAAGCGCTCCAGGAGCGACCGCAGGTTTCGGTCAAGATCCTCGGCGTACTCTGCCGCCGTCACCTCGTCCGATCCTGCCGCCCCGTCCTTGCGCGTCTGCCGGTATGCTTCGTACATCCACGCCAGGTCGATGTGGTGGGCAAGGGTCACGATCACCATTTCAGGTGCCTGCCTTGCCAGCTCAGCTATCCGATGCAGTCTCGTTGAGACGCTCCCGAGGTCCGATGTCCTCGCCATCTTTCCCTCCACCGGTTCCATGCCCCGGCGCCCCCTTCCCTCCTCCGGGTCCCTGTGGGTTCGGTTCCCCGGTCTCATCGGTACTATGGGGCGCTCCGACTTCCTGCCATCCATCCCGGGAGGCTCGTTGAATTCGCCTGCCGGTACCGTCCCTGCGCTGTTTGTTTCGCTCCCGCCGTCGACCAGCACTGCCCACGGCGAGCCTGGGTTTTGGTCAGCCGGCTCCCCTACCGGCTCCTTGAGGACGGAGAAAACAGGATCTCCCGAGTTCCCGTCAGATCCTCTCGATGCATGCCCTGCTCACATCAGACCCCGGTGGGACCGGAGCGCCAGGCCATTCTCGGCGCTCGCGATGTTGCCTTCCGCTAGTGACACGGCGTCGGCTCCCACGAATAGTGAATTTCGGGGCTCAATCACACGGCCTGCATCTTCGCTGTCTACGCTTCGCAGTGACGGTTACCCGACCACCACGCAAGACTCGCTTCCGGGCGGGGGCCAGCCTTACCCGGGCGGGACTCGACCCGCAGGATCTGTACGAAAGGTTTCCGAGTGACTCATCTCATGTCATCTCTTCCCCCTTCCCCGAGCTTTGCTCGGCGCACGCCACCCTTCGCAATCCATCTCGTCCTTGTCGCGAGCTGATTTCCACCATGGGAGTTCCTCAAGGCCCTGATCGATCCATTTGGCCTCCGCCACATTACGAATCCATTTGAAGTAGTTGTCGCGCGCACCATCTCCAAGTTCGTCCTCGAACTCGGTCAGAACAGATGGCAGATCGACGAGCCGAGCCGGTCGGTGACCGACTATCTCCCTGTGGCCGCTATTTGCGTAATTGACCGGGTCGGAAACCAAACGCGCCGCGACAGGGTTGAGATGAACATATGAAACGACCTTCCGAAAGTAGTCCGTTGAGTCGATTATTCGTGCCCGGTATCGGCTCTGCCATAGCCTTCCAAGATATCGTCGCCGCTTGTTGAATCCTCGAGCGATCCCCGCTTGAAGCCGCAACATCGACCGCCACAACGGGATTGAACCAGTCTTGACCACCAGGTGATAATGGTTTCCCATCAAGCACCAGGCGAAAATCCGCCAGTCGTCTGCGTCGCGAACCTCCCGTACCTTTTCGACGAACTCTTCCGCCTCATACGGGTCGTCAAAAACAAACTCGCCGCGAGCGACGCGGCAATACACGTGATAGGTGGCTCCCGGAACAAAAAGGCGGGGTTTTCGCGCCATGGGATTCCTCCCAAGCGCGGACGGGACAAAACGATTCTACTCAGCAGACTTCAGAAAGCAAGATTGAGGGATTGCGAAGGGTGGCACCCATGAAGGTGGATTTGAACCGGGTGGTGATCGCGGTCCTGGTGACCCCGGTTACTCGCAGTTGGGGCCTTTCCGTCGCTTCACCCTGATCGGCCTCTTCCTCCGACAGGGCGCGCAGGCGTCCTACACGCAGCTCCTGATCCGCCGCGAGCTCGAAGGTGCGTCAATCCAGCGAATCATGAATTCGAACCCAGTTTCGGTGCCCCGGCAGATCTCGGTCGAGAAAATGGTCGAGGACTAAATATACCGCCACCACCGGGTATGAAAAGCAAGGTTCATGCCATCCCATCATGCACGGATGCTCGTCACCACCACCAGACGACGATTACGGTCGTGACGGCCAGCAGCAGCGCTGACAGGACGATCCAGTTGCGATACCAGGGGACGCCTCGGAGTGCCTTTCGATCCTCCTGCCAGTTCTTCCTGCTCCACACCGTGGCTTTGAGGCGCGAGGGATCGGTCGGTCGAGTGACCAGGCTGATGCCAATCATGAGCGCACAACTGATGACAAACATGACGCCGCTGGCATAAAGGTATTGGATCGAGAACACGCCGGCGATCTCGTTGATGACCCAGCCGGCCAAGCCGAGTGGGAGTCCCACTGCAAGAGTGGTTACGGCGGCGGCGGGCGTGGCCCGCCTCCAGAACATCCCGAGCAGGAATACGGCGACCGCGGGCGGGGTGACGTAGGACAGCACCGATTGGAGGTACTGCCAGAGGGTCGGAAAGCGCGAGATCTGCGGCGCCCACGCGGCAGACAGCACCATGAAGGCAATGGTCGCCCACCGTCCGGTGCGAACCAGCTGCGAATCCGACATCCCCGGCCTCACCCGGGCGGCAAAATCGAAGGTGAAGAGGGTGGAGGCTGAGTTGTAGATCGACTCGAGGCTCGAGAGGATGGCCGCCGCCAGGGCGGCGAGGATGAGGCCGCGGAGACCGACCGGCAGGAGGTCGAAGGCGAGGGTCGGGAACACCAGATCGGGACGCTCGAGCCGCGGGTAGATGGCGGTCGCCATGACACCGGGCAGGATGAGAATAAAGAGATTTGGGAGCTTGAGGGCGCCGGCGAAGATGGCGCCCCAACGGCCGTGATCGAGGGACCGGGCGCCCAGCGCACGCTGGATCATGAACTGGTTGGTGCACCAGAAGTAGAACCCGACCACCAGGACGCCCGTCACGAGGCCGGGCCACGGCATCACAGGGTTGTTCGCGGGAAGCCCGAGGTGAAGGCCGCGCGGCGGCGCCGCGGCCCGTACCGCATCCCAGGAGGGAATCCGCGCCAGGGTCATGATTCCGATGACCGTGCCGCCGATGATAATCAGCGCGGCCTGGACGGTGTCGTTGAGCACCACCGCCTCGAGCCCACCGATCAGGATGTAGATCCCGGCCACGAGTGCGGCCGTGGAAATTGTCAACCAGAAAGGAACTCTGGGGAAGAGAACCTGCACAATTGTGGCCCCGGCAAAGAGGGCCGCCGCGGCGTCGATGAAGGTGTTCGCGACAAGGAGGAAGCCGGAGAAAACAACCCTCGAGCGACCGTCGAAACGCCTTTCGAGGTACCCCGGGGCGGTCACGACTCGCGTCCGCAGGTATAGGGGCAACACAAAAACCGCAAAGATGACCAGGATGAGTGCCGGCATCCACTCATAGTTGTAAGCGTTGATGCCGCTGTGATATGCGCTCCCCGGCAGGGCGACGAAGGTGCTCCCACTCATGTTGGAGACGTAGAACGAAAGGCCGATGAGCGGCCACGTCAGTCGGCGGCCGCCGAGAAAATACCCTTTCGAGCCCTGCCCCCGGATGCGCCTCGACACCAACCAACCAAAGAAGACCCGCACACCGAGCACGTAGCCGACCAGAATGACGATATCGATCGTAGAGACGCTGAAGTTCGCCATTGTCCCGCCAAACGCGAGGGAATAGGCATTTCTTCCGTTCGACTTCACGCTAACACGAGGTTCGGTACACTGTTCGGACACTGCGGCAGGTTCGAACGCATTGATGAGCGTTCTGAACCAATGTCCAACAAAAGCCTGCGTTCGGACACCCTTACAATTGTCCTAGCGCTTGGAGATTGCGAGAAACGTTTTTCATGGTCATCAACGCAGCAACCGTTCAAGAGTTCATCGAGTCCCACCGGGCTCCCGTATACATGCTCCTTCACACCTATTTCAGCCGCAACAAGCCGTTTCTGTTGCGCTCGGATCTAGTTGACGGCTTCGCTGACTTTTGTTCCACCGGTCACGGCCAGGTGCTCGCGGGCAGCGTCCTCGGCGAGGCGCTTGGACTCACCCAGGAAGCGGCCATCCAGGTCCCGTGGATCTACCTGGCCGTTCGCCCGGAGATCGGACGGTGGACGTATTTCAGGATCCATGCCGAGACACTCCACCTGGAGCGAATAACCGTCGCGCGGTACCAGGCGTTCAAGGAGTCGTTGATTGAAGGCGACGGCTACATGGACGGTTGGCCGGTGGAAATCGACTTCGGACCGTTCGGAAGGGGATTCCCGCGCCTGCGCGAGGTGCGCTCGATCGGACGCGGGCTGGAGTTTCTCAACCGGCAGCTCTCCGGACAGCTTCTCGCACAGGCGGAGGTCGGCGTGAAGCGCCTCATTTCGTTTCTGTCGCTGCACACTCTCGGTGGGCGACAGCTCATGCTCAACCCCCAGCTCGACGATCCCGACGCGGTGCGACGGGCGTTGCGATCGGCCAACGCGCTCCTCGAACCCTTGCACACCCAGACCCCGTGGTCGGAGATTGAATCGGATCTGCGCAATCTGGGATTCGAACCGGGATGGGGCCGAACGGCCGCGAGAGTCGCCGAGACCCTCCAGCTTTTTCAGGATCTGCTCGAAGCCCCAGGCCCCGACCTTCTGGAGAGATTTCTGGCTCGCATACCCATGATCTTCAATGTCGCGATCATGTCGCCGCACGGCTACTTCGCCCAATCCAACGTCATGGGTCTGCCCGACACCGGTGGCCAGGTGGTCTACATACTCGACCAGGTTCGAGCCCTGGAGCACGAGATCCGTGCGCGCCTCTTCGAGCAGGGGGTGGACTTCGAGCCGCAGATCCTGGTCGTGACTCGTTTGATTCCAGAAGCCGGACCGACGACCTGTAACCAGCGCCTGGAGCCGATCTCCGGGACCGCGAATGCCCGCATCCTGCGGGTACCGTTCCGGAATCCGAACGGTGAAATCATCCGGCAATGGATCTCACGCTTCGAGGTCTGGCCGTACCTCGAGCGCTTCGCCATCGAGGTCCAGCGGGAGCTCATCGCCGAGCTCGCGACCAAACCGGACCTGGTCATCGGCAACTACTCGGACGGCAATCTCGTCGCCAGCATCGTCGGTGAGCGCCTCGGGGTCACCAAGTGCACGATCGCCCACGCATTGGAGAAGACCAAGTATCTCCTGTCCGACCTCTACTGGAAGGACAACGAGGACCGCTACCACTTCTCCTGCCAGTTCACCGCCGACCTTATCGCCATGAACGCGGCCGATTTCATCATCACCAGCACCTACCAGGAGATCGCGGGCACCGCGCAGAGTGTCGGCCAGTACGAGAGCTACCACGCGTACACGCTGCCCGGCCTGTACCGCGTCGTCAACGGCATCGACGTCTTCGACCCGCGATTCAACATCGTCTCCCCGGGGGCCGATCCCGACATCTACTTCCCGTTCACCGAGTCGGAACGTCGCCTTCACGGCCTCCAACCGGAAATCGAGAGCAAACTGTTCGAGGTCGGCCATCCGGGCACCCGCGGCCGGCTCGAGGATCGCCGACAAACCGATCCTGTTCTCGATGGCCCGGCTGGACCGCATCAAGAACTTGACCGGTCTCACGCAGTGGTTCGGAGAGAGTGATCGGCTGCGCCGCCAGGCCAATCTCGTCATCCTCGCCGGCTTCCTCAATCCCGAAGAGTCCCGCGACGCCGAGGAACAGGCCGAGATCCGCCGAATGCACGAGCTAATGGATCGACACGCCCTCGACGGCGAGATGCGCTGGGTCAGCCACCATGACCGCGTCATGGGCAGCGAGGTCTACCGCTATGTCGCCGAACGTCGAGGCGCCTTTGTCCAGCCCGCGCTCTTCGAGGCCTTCGGGCTCACCGTGATCGAGGCGATGGTGTGCGGGCTGCCGACCTTTGCCACCTGCTTCGGAGGGCCGCTGGAGATCATCGAGCACGGCGTCAGCGGTTTCCACGTCGATCCCAACCACGGCGATCGGGCCTCCGAGTTGATGGCCGAGTTCTTCGAGCAATGCTCCGAAGACCCTGGGCGTTGGGACGGGATCTCTCGCGGCGGCATCGACCGGGTCAACCGCCGTTACACCTGGAAGCTCTACGCCGAGCGTCTGATGACGCTGAGCCGCATCTACGGGTTCTGGAAGTACATGACGAACCTCGAGAAGGCCGAGACCCGTCGCTATCTGGAGATGTTGTACGGGCTCCAGTATCGCCCGAGGGCCGCCACCGTCGGTGGCAGCGATCACTGATCGGAGCGGCCCGCTTCACCGTCCGTTTCCGGCGTTTCATCGCCAAGGAACCCGTGCCAGTCAATGCCCTCGAGAACTCCGCGGGCGTGCGATGCATCTGCAAAGTGGATACGCTCACGACCCCGGAGAGACCGCAACTCGCTACTGTGGTTCCTGACCACGACACCGAGGGCGCCAGACCTGAGCATATCCGCATCGTTTCCCGAGTCGCCGGCCACCATCACCGCGTCCATCCCCAGTCCCCAGCGGCGTGTCAGGTATTGGACTGCGCGGCCTTTGGAAGCACGAACCGGCAGCAGGTCGAGGAACTCGTGGTGTGAGAATATGAGGTTTGCCGCGAGGCCGTGCTCTTTGAGACGCCTGCGAATTTCTCTCGCGCCCGGCCAATCACGACGATCTACGACGTAGCTGAGCTTGAACTCACGCTGGTCTCGCTCCGGCTGCAGGCTGATCCCGGGCACCTCCGCGAGGCAGATGCGGAGGCCCTCGGGATCCCAAAGGTGTTCGATCGACCGTCTCCAGTTCAAATCCATGGTGAGGTCCGGGCCGCCGTAATGGATCTCGGATCCAACCGCGGTGATGAGGACATCGGGGCACGGCACATTCCACCGTTCGAGGACCGCCAGCGCACGTTCGAGCACCCGTCCGGTGGCGATGCCGAAGGCTATCCGATCGCGATGGGTATCCAGCCAGGCGAGGAGCTCGTCGAGGGCCCCGCGATCGCCGACAAGGGTGTTGTCGATGTCGCAAACCAGCAGCCTGTCCGCGAGCACCATGCGCGCCATTGATTGACCGGTCGAGCGATCCCGGCGGCGCAAAGAGTTCAGTCGCTTGACGTACTGCGCGACGTGCCCCTTCCAGGAGAAATGGCGGTCCGCGCCACGGATGCCGGTCCGAGCTCGTCGTCGCCAGAGCGCGGGGTCCGAAAGCACCTCGAGCAGACCCTGAGCCAGAGCTTCGGCGTCCAGCGGGTCGACGACGATACCGTTGTCGCAGATACGTACGATTTCCCGAGGGCCCCCGTCGTTGGTGGCGACGATCGGCAGGCCGCTGGCCGCGGCCTCGATCAGAGTCAATCCGAACGGCTCGGTCAAGGCCGGGTTGACGAACACCCCGCGGCGGGCGGCGGCCAATCGATAGACCTTGGGCACATCCTCGGCGGAGTGTCGTTTCGGATACGCCACCGACCCGTAGAGATCGTACCGGTCTATGAGATGGAGCATTCGTTGAAGAACCTTGCGCTGCGCCTTCGGCAAGTCATCGATGTCATCCCTGGCTCCAATCAGCAGGACGAGATTGGCAAGCTTCCGCAGGGCGTCGCATCCTCCGTAGGCGTGCATCAGCGTGTCCAGGTTTTTGCGCTCATCCGGACGTTGGATCGCCAGGATCATCGGTTTTCTCGGCCGCTCGAGGAAACGGTCGATCTCCCGGGCAACGTCGAATCGTTCACCCGTCCTCGGTGGGCGAAAGCGGTTGAGGTCGACCCCCGGCGCGATCACCACCATGCGGTCGCGGGCATCAACGGGATACATCCCATACTGCTCTTCGGTTTCCTGGGCCGTGCTGGCGATGATCAGGTCGGCACTTTCGAGTATGCGATCCTCGGCCTCGATCCGGCGGCCCATGTGGTATCGCCGCTCGATCACGTCCTGGGCCAGCCCCTTGTCGAGCAGCCGTTGCTGTTTGACGCGACCCAGCGAATGGCCCGTATGAACCAATGGTATGGCGAGTATCCGGGCGAGTCGGACCCCAACCTCACCCGCATCTGCGTAGTGGCTGTGCACGACGTCCGGCACACGCCCGATCTGGCGGAAGTGGACAAGGGCGTTTTCTACGAACTGCGGCAGATAGGGCCACAGGTGCTCCTTGTGAAGGTAGCGGTGAGGCCCGAACGGCAGACGTACGATCCACGCCCGGTCGGCAATCTGTTCGAGATGCTCGCCGTAGTGATGGTCTACGTTGGTGGACAGGACCTGGCGGGTCATGAGCTCGACCCGCGAGACCTCGGGGTGCTCGGCTAGAGCTCGAGCCAGATCGAGGACGTACAGAACCTGACCGCCCGTGTCGGCGTCTCGTCCGAGCTCGGGATCTTTACCGCGAATGAGCCCGTGGAGGCTGATCAGTGCGATGAAGAGCCCGTCTCGGTCCGTCATCGCTCACCACCATCCTTGGTTCTCGAACCGGGAGTACAGCCTGCGATCTCTGGTGGTGGCGCCGGAAAACCCGCAGACCGCCGCTGCGAACTCGAGGGCACGATGCAGCGTCAGCCCGGTCGGCCATCGACGAGCAAGACCGAGGATGGACACCGCACAGAACGCATCGCCCGCGCCCACGGTGTCGACGAGCCGCAGGTCTGAAGGAGGAGCCGCTTCGACCCTGCCACCGGCGTCGATCACGACTGCGCCACGTCCACCTCTCGTGACGATCAACGCCTCGAGTTCGCAAGCGGCTCGAAAGCCTTCCGCGGTCGCGGAATCGGACCCACCCGCGAGCTGGACGAGCTCGTGTTCATTCATTTTGGCCCACCGTGCCCGTCGAATGGATTCGACGACCGCTTCCTTCTTCCACCACGGATTTCGCAGATTGACGTCGACAAAAACGGGAATTTCGGATTCGCCCCTGAGGGCATCAATTGTGCTTCCCGAGACCTCACCCCGCGATATCAGGCTACCGTGATACAGAAGAGACATATTGTCCCGAGTCATCATCCGAATCGCCCGTTCCTGATCGAGAAAATCGTACGCCTGGTCCGGGAGGATGTGAAAGGAGGGCTCGCCGTCGTCGATGTCAACCTGCACACGCCCGGTGGGATGCGCATCGTCACGTTGCACACCGGCCGTATCCATGCCCCACTCCCTCATCGCCCTCAGCACCGCTTCTCCAGCATTGTCGCCACCCACCCGCGTGATCATCAGCGGTCGTAAACCGAAGACCTGGAGGTGCCAGGCCACGTTGAACGGCGCACCGCCGAGCACCCTGGTGCCGTCGGGCATTTCGTCGAAGAGCACCTCACCGACAACGAGAGGTCGCCCGACGATATCGTTTTCAGGCGCATCAAACCCCGGTGAGCCCGAATCCAATGTGAGTGATTCCCGAGACATTGTGGCCCTACCCTACGATGGAAATGATCACATGCCAAATCTGTCGCACGGGTGCAACCTCTCGTGACCGGTCTCCGGGTCGTTGACGAACATACATCCCCGATTCTGAGGCTGAACTCTTTGCTCGGGATCTCGTAGAATCCTTTTGTTGATGCATCATTCTCAATTTTCAGATGGAGGATTTCGCCGCAATGCGACCACTGCTCACCCTGACCGCGCTGTCGCTGTACCTGACCGCCGCCACCGCGTCCGCCCAGGTGGACGCCCGCTTGCTCCGTTACCCCGACGTGTCGGAGACCCATATCGCCTTTGTCTACGCGGGCGACATCTGGCTGGTCGAAAAGGGCGGCGGCACGGCGCACCGGTTGAGCTCGCCGCCGGGTGAGGAGCTCTTTCCCCGCTTTTCGCCCGACGGCAGCGAGCTCGCGTTCAGCGCCAACTACGACGGCAACACCGATGTCTACGTGATCCCTGTCGATGGGCGGCACACCGCGGCGCCTGAGCTACCACCCCGACCGGGACCTGATCTCCGACTGGACCCCGAGTGGCGACAAAGGTGCTCTTTTCATCCCGGCGGGCGAGCGGCGTGCGCAGCCTCAGCCAGTTCTATCTCGTCTCGCCCGACGGTGGGTTCCCGGAGACCCTGCCGGTTCCCTACGGCGATTTCGGCGCCCTCTCCCCGTGCGGGCTCGACCATCGCCTACACCACCCGCGATCGCGGTTTTCGCACCTGGAAGCGGTATCGCGGCGGCACGGCGCCCGACATCTGGCTCTTCGACCTCGAGACCCTGGACGCCCGCAACCTGACCGACAGCGCGGCCAACGACTCGCAGCCGATGTGGCACGGCGACACCCTCTACTTCCTCTCCGACCAGGGCCCCGAGCTGCGCTCCAACATCTGGGCCCTCGACACGACGAAATCCGAGATGCGCCAGGTCACCCGCTTTACCGACGTCGATGTCACCTTTCCCGCCATCGGACCCTCCGACATCGTCTTTCAGGCCGGCGGGCGGTTGTACCTGATGGGTCTCGACGACGAGGGTTATGACGAGGTCGAGGTCGACATCGTCACCGACCTCGCCAGCCTGCGCCCGCGGTGGGTCAACGCCTCCGATCTCATCCAGTGGGCCGACATCTCGCCGAGCGGCAAGACGAGCGGTCTTCCAGGCCCGGGGAGAGATCTTCACCGTCCCCGCCAAGCACGGTGTCATCCAGAACCTGAGCCGCAGCTCGGGTGCGGCCGAGCGATTCCCAGCCTGGTCGCCCGACGGCAAGCAGATCGCCGTCTGGAGCGATGCTTCGGGCGAGTACGAGCTGACTCTGATTCCCGCTGCCGGTGGTGAGCCGCGGACCCTCACCAGCCTCGGTCCCGGATTCCGTTATCGGCCGCGCTGGTCGCCCGACAGCACAAAGATCGTGTTTATCGACCAGACCCAGACCATCCGGGTCTACGACCTCGAGACAGACGGTCTTTCCGTGGTCGACAAGGGCCTCTGGATGTTGCACCCCAACCTCCTGGCCTTTGACCTCAGCTGGTCGTCGGACAGCCGCTGGATCGCCTACTCGCGCGGCCTCGAAACCGCCAACAACGCGATCTTCATTTATGACACCGCAAACGGCGTCCGCCACCAGGCGACCTCCGGGTACTACAGCGACTCGGGCCCGGTCTTCGACCCCGACGGCAGCTATCTGTATTACCGCTCGAACCGAAGCCTCGAACCCATCTACTCGGACATCGACGGCACCTGGATCTATCCCAACACAACCACCATCGTGGCCGTGGCGCTCCGCGCCGAGGTCGCGTCTCCGCTCGCGCCCCGCAACGACGTCGATGAGGCAAAAGCGGACCCGGCGAAGGTGGACGAAGCCAAAGACACCGGCAACAAAAAGAAGGGCGACAAAAAGAAGGTGGATGCGGCCGAGGACGACGACGACCAGGCTGAGAAGGACAAGAAGCCCGAGCCGGTCACGATCGACCTCGACGGCTTCGAGAAACGGGCGGTGGTCCTGCCGCTGGAGGCCGGGAACTACGGCAAGCTGGCGGCGGTCTCCGGCAAGGTGGTATTCCACCGCTCGCCCCGATCCGGATCCTCCGATGAAGATCAACCCATCGGCTACTACGACCTCGAAGAGCGAAAGGAGGAGATCATCCTCGACGACGCCTCGGACTACGAGCTCTCCGCCGACGGCAAGAAGATGCTGGTCAGCTTGCATGACAGCTACGCGATCGTTGACGTCCAGTCCGGGCAGAAGATCGGCGGCTCGGGCGACGCGAACAACACCCTCGACACCTCGAAGCTCGAGATGCTGCTCGACCCACCGGCCGAGTGGCACCAACTCTTTACCGACGTCTGGCGCACCTACCGCGACTACTTCTACGATCCGAGCATGCACGGCCTCGACTGGCAGGCCCTGCGCGTCCAGTACGGTGCTGTTCTCGATGACGCGGTCACCCGCTGGGATGTCAACTTCGTCATCGGTGAGCTGATCGGCGAGGTCAATGCCTCCCACACCTATGTCGGCGGCGGCGACACCGAGGACGAGCGTCGCCGCGGGGTCGGTCTGCTCGGCGTCGACTGGAACCTCGAAAACGACGCCTACCGCATCACCCGCATCGTCCATGGCGCGCCGTGGGACGCCGAAATCAGATCCCCGCTCGACGAGCCCGGTGTCGGCATCGTTGAAGGCGATTACGTCCTTGCGGTCAACGGCGTGCCCATCGACCTCAGCAAGGAGCCCTACGCCGCCTTCGAGGGCCTGGCGGATCAGACCGTGGCGCTCACCGTCAACAGCGGCCCATCGCTGGAGGGCGCTCGCGAAGTCCTGGTGGAGACGATCTCCAGCGAGTATCCGCTCCGCAATCGCGAGTGGATCGAGCACAACCGGCAGCGGGTGCTCGCTGCTTCGAACGGCGGAATCGGTTACATCTTCGTCCCCGACACCTCGATCAACGGTCAGACCGAGCTCGTGCGCCAGCTCAACAGCCAGCTCCGCCTGCCGGGTCTGATCATCGACGAGCGCTTCAACGCCGGCGGTCAGCTCCCCGACCGGTTCATCGAAAACTTCAACCGCCAGATGGTGACCCGGATCTTCTTTCGCAACGGCGCCACCGTCACCCACCCGCCGGTGAGCCACTACGGCGCCAAGGCGATGCTGATCAACGGCTGGGCGGGTTCGGGCGGCGACGCGTTTCCGTTCTTCTTCAAGGAAATGGATGTCGGACCCTTGGTCGGCGAGCGGACCTGGGGCGGACTCATCGGGCCCGCCGTGGGTCACGAGCTGATCGACGGCGGCCGCTACACCGCCCCACCGGGGCGGCTCTTCAGCGTCAACGGAGAGTGGTTTGCCGAGGGTCACGGCGTCGACCCCGACATCCCGGTGATCGACGATCCGTCACAGCTTGCCAGAGGCATCGACCCGCAGCTCGAAGCGGCCATCATTGCGGTTCGCGGAGAGCTCGAGGCCAACCCGCCAATCTTCGCCGAGCCGCCGGCCTTCGAGGTGCGCTAGCGCAGGTGTCGTCTCTCGAGTTACACGAGAGGCAGCGATCGGATGTCGAGGAGATTTGAATCGACGATCAGTTGAATGTCCCGGTCCTTGGATAACAGCAGGGCGTCGTTCTCCTCGGCCAGCTTGGCGATGATGCAGTCGATGGTGGAACGGATCGTCAGCCCTCGCGAACGAAGTTGGCGAAAGAGATCCGCCGCCTCGACATATGTCTCGGGTTCCCGCGGCGTCAACCACTCCATCTCTCGGAAGTGACCTTCGATCTCGTCGAGGCTCTTTGAGCGCCTGATCCCCTGAAGCACCTCGGCAACTACCACACCGCAGGTCAGCACATCCGCCTCTTCATTGATCATCCTCGCGAGGGCATCCGCCTGTGGGCTCGGGTGGCCGTTGAAAAAATCGACCCACGCGGATGTATCGACAAGCACTCTCATGCGCGCTTCCTGAGGGCGTCGATATCCCCTTTCCACTCGATCTTCCCCTGCAACTGGAGGAGCTGACGGCGCTTTTTGGCTCTGACAAACCTTCGCAAGGCCTCGTTGATGACTTCTGTCTTCGTCCGTCCCTGGGCAAATCTCATTGCCGCCCGGAGGGCGTCGTCATCGATGTTCAATGTAGTTCGCATTGATCTGCATCCCAACGCATATTGTAGTACCAGTGAATATGCGTGTCAATGCACATTGGTCCTCGCTGTTCGATACTGGATACTCGAGCCGGCTGCCCGAAAAGGGCTTGAGACGTGGGGAAGCCTCCCACCCAACCGTGCACGCGAGACGCGTGCCCCACAAGACGACCGCCGCCAGATGATTGTGGGGCAGCCGTCTCGGCTGCAGGGAGGGTGGGTGGAAATCCCTAATTCCTCATTCCTAATTCCTAATTCCTAATTCACCCAGATCCACCCACCCTGAACTGCCTGATATCCACCTCATCCACCTGCTCCGGCCGCAGGTACTCTTCCCCGTACTTCCGGAACACCCCCGAGCTGAGGAAGAGATCGAAGAGATCGGGACAGATGTGGCCTTCGTCGCGGAAGCTGCTCATGATCTTGATCGAGGTGCTGAGCTTTTTGGGCGGTTTGTAGGGGCGGTCCGAGGCGGTCAGCGCCTCGAAGATGTCGGCGATCGCCATGATCCGGGCCAAGGGCGAAAGATCCCCGGCTCCAAGACGGCGGGGATAACCGGTGCCGTCGAGCTTCTCGTGGTGGTTGCCCGCCCAATCGGGGACCCGCCGCAGCTCCTTCGGAAAGGGCAGCTGGCCGAGCATGTTGATCGTCTCGACGATGTGCTCGTTGATCTTGAATCGTTCCTCGGCGGTGAGCGTGCCCTTCTGGATGCAGAGGTTGTAAATCTCACCGTGGTTGTAGAGATGCACGGGGACGTCCATTTTGAAACCGTGGGGGTTGTCGCCGAAGGGGGGTCCGCCGCGTGAGACCAGGTGCTCCACCTTGTCGGCGAGCAGCGTCTCCTCCACCGGGAGGTCCTGAGCCGGGGTCCGCCGCGCGCGCTCGAGCTCGTCGTTGGAGAGCCCGATGCGGTCGTCGAGGTGTCGGGTCCAACGCTGGGCGCCGATCTTCTTGACCAGCTGGATTCGCTCGTCGCTCATGAAGGTCTCACCCGAGTTGCACTCGGCGATGAACTGGTAGTCGCGGCGGATCTGATCGAGGCGTCGCTCGAGCCCGTCCCTGGCCTCGTTGTCCTCGGGCCGCCCGGCGGCCAGGTGCTTCAGATACTCGATCTCGGCGTCGCGCCACAGGACCTCGAAACGGGTTCGGATTTCGTGCAGCCGGTTCGAGATGGTCTCGAGACGGGTCGCCTTGTCCACGACATACTCCGGCGTTGTGACCTTGCCGCAGTCGTGGAGCCAGCTCGCGAGGTGGAGCTCGTACCACTCGTTTTCACTGAGCGAGAAGTCGGCAAAGGGGCCCTCGGTCGCAGAGTTTGCAGCCGCGGCCAACTTTTTCGCGATTACCGGCACCCTCCGGCAGTGGCCGTGGGTGTAGGGCGACTTGGCGTCGATCGCCCCCGCCACCATGTGGATGACGGCGTCGAGCAGATCCTTCTGGGCCTGGAGCATCCGCCGCAGATCGAGCGCCACCGCGGCGTCGGCGGCTATGGCCTCGAGCGAGGGCACCACCTCGGCGTCGAAGCCCATGACTTCACCCGCGGCGGAGCGGGCGTTGACCAGCTGGAGGACGCCGACGATCTCGTTCTTCTGGTCGCTGAGCGGCACGGTGAGCAGCGATTTGCTCGCTGCACCCGCCCACCCGTACCGCTCGCAAATCGCGATGGCGTCAAACCTCCGGTTTTCCGCCAGGTCTTCGATTCGGATCGTCTCGCCGACCCGCGCCGTTTCTGCTTCGAGGGCGAACTCATCGTTGAGCAAAACTGGAGCGAATGGCGCCTCGACACCGCTGGTGCCGCCATAGTGGACTCCGGTCGCCTGGTTTTCGAGGATCGCCGGTTCGAGGGAGGTCTCGTCGTCCGACACCATCAGAATCGCGCCGCCGTCGGCGTGAGCGATGGTGCGCGCCTCACGCAGGATCATCTCGAGGAGCTTCTTGTAATCCCTCTCGGCCGACAAAGCCTTGGAGATGGCAAAGAACTGCTGCAACGAGTTCTTCATCACGCCCATGGTGGCGGCGAGCTCATCGACCTCGGCGATGCGTGAGCGCACCGTCACGGGTCGTGCGAGCTTGAAACGCCGGATCTGCTCCGCCTCGAGCGCCAGACCCCGCAGCGACGAGGAGAGTCCGCGGGACACCCAGAGCACGATCCCGGCCGCCAGCAGCAGCAGGGCGACGGCGATCAACAGGCTCTGGTCGCGTACCCGATCGACATCCGCGAGCAGCTCGGCGCGCGGGATCAGCGTCGCCAGATAGACGTCGCCACCGCGGCGGGTCGGTACCGCCGTCACCGAGGCGAGCCACGGCTCGCCCGCCGCATCGAGCTCGAATCGACCGCTGTAGCTCCCCTGCTCGAGCCTTCCCGCCAGCCCGGCGTACACCGCATCATCGAGCTCCGCCAGCCGCGGCATGGACGGTGCGTCGGTCGGACCGGTCGCCAGCACCGGCACCCGCAGCTCGAGCGTCGACAACGCGACCACCCTGGTGGACGGGTCGAAGATGGCGATCTTGCTCGACGGAGTCACCCGGTGTTGGGCGAGTCCGGCCGACAGGTCGGCGAGCGCGAGATCGGCGCCAACCACTCCGCCACCCCGGGCCATGCGGCGGGCGAAGCTGATCCCGACCTCGGAGGTGGTGAAGAAAACGTAGAAATCCGAGGTGATCGGATCGTCTCTGCCGATCGCCGCCCGGTACCACTCGCGCTCACGTGGGTCGAAGCCCTCGGTTTCGACCTCGCGGGTGCCGATCCGTGCGAGATCATCGTCGAAAAAGATGAGTGTTTCACGGAGCGCCCCGTCGTCCCCTCGTTCGATGCTCTGCACGGCAAAACGGCTGTTCGGCGGAGCCTCGAGGGTCCGGGCGGCCACCCGGCGGTCGCCGACGGAGCGGACGAGGAAGAACTCGCCGTCCTCGTATCCCGCGAAGATTGACGACATCTGCGAATTGAGCCGCAAGGCCTCGGTCAGCGTGCCAAGAGTCGTCAGCCGCTCATCGAGAGTCGCGCCGGCGAGCGGCGCCGATTTCGAGGCGATGTCCACCAGGTCCTGAGCCGGCAGGTAGAGCTCGGCGATGGAGGCCTGCAGGTGGCGGCCGATGCGCTCCATGAGGTCGTCGGCGGCCAGGAGCTCGATGCGCTTCGACTCGGAATAAAAGAACCCGATCAGCGCGAGGCCGAAGACGACAAACAGGCTGACGAAGACCGCGGCCAGGGTGAGGTAGAGGGGAAAGCGCCGTAGAGCGCCCCCGGTCGGACTGTCGGGCAAACCTAAAGGTTGTGACATAGCATGAGATTGTAACCGCCCGCGTGTCGACCCGGATACAGGGTGCAGGATGCAGGATGGCTCGGGGAGAGAGGGTGGGCGTGGTCCGGAAAAGGTGAAAAGGGGAAAAGGGGAAGAGGAGACCATCCGCCCTCCCACTGTTTTCCGACACCTCGGCCCCTTGCTCCTTTTCCCCTTTTCTCCTTTTCTCCTTTTCGTGGCCGGGTGGGTGGATCCAGAATCCAGTAGATGTTGCCTTACGTGAGCCCGGCCAGTGCTCCGGACGCGGCGTCGCGGAAGGCGCGGCCGACGCCGCCGGGGCCGAGCTTGACGCCGCCGAAGATCCGAGAGACCACCAGCAGCCCTTCGAGATCGTGGTGCCGCAGCAGTTCGAGCATTTTCATCCCCGGCCGCCCGACCTCGCCGTCGTCGCGCGCCTGCTCCACCAGGAGCCCGCTTTCGTCCCGCACCCGGCACGCCCAGCAGTGGTGGCGAGCCTTGTGGTAACGCTTCTTGCGTTCGGCGAGCGCCAGCTTGACCTCGTCGAGGGTCGCCGCCGGCACGGCTGCGGCATGAAAGCGCGAGCGCTGCTCGGTGTGGTCGTGCTCGCTGAGCCGCTCGATTCGTGGCATGGAGTGATGATACTGGAAAGTCGCGGCGACGAAGGATGCAGGGTTCAGGATGCAGGATGAACCGAAAGCACCATCCGCTCGTGGCTGGGTGGCTGAGACCTGCATCCTGCATCCTGGCGGGCGGAGGGGCGGGTGAGCCCTGTTTCTTGACAAAAACGAACGGTCGTACTATATTGTCCACATGACCAAGGGACAGGACACCAAAGAGCGAATTCTGGGCGAGGCATTGGAGCTCGCGAGCACAGTCGGGATCGAGGGACTTTCGATCGGCGAGCTGGCCAAGGCGACCGAGATGTCGAAGAGCGGGCTCTTCGCCCATTTCAACTCGAAGGAGGACCTCCAGCTCGAGGTCCTGAGGACGGGATCGGCCAACTTTATCGAGACGGTGATCTCCCCCGCCCTGCGCGAAGCGCGCGGCGAGCCTAGGGTGCGCGCGCTCTACGAAAGGTGGCTCGCGTGGGAAACCCTTCGCACCGGTGGATGCCCGTTCATGGCAGCCACCTTCGAGTTCGACGATCGGCCGGGTCGGGTCCGTGACGCGCTGGCGGCGACCCAGCAGGACTGGGTCGATACCTTGATCACCACGATCAACATCGCGATCGACGAGGGACACTTCCGCAGGGACCTCGACGCCGGCCAGTTCGCCTTCGAGCTCTACGGGGCCTTTATGGCCTTTCACCTCTATCACCGCTTGCTCCGGGACCCGAAGGCGCACGGTCGCGCAATGGATGCCCTGGAGCAACTCTTGAACCGCGCGAAATAGGCGACGCGAGGAGTCACGAATGTTTCACCATGAGGTTTCGAATGAAAAAAGCACGAACGGTCGTGTTATGCTTTTCCGGGGCTTCAGCTCGATGCTGAGCCGGCTGGCCCCGTCCGTCGCGGCCCGGCTGGCCGGGCGGCTCTTTGTCACTCCGTTTCCGACCAAACGCCCGGCTCGGGAAGAAGCATGGGCGGCGGGCGCCGAGAGAGTCACCATCCCATCGGCGCTTGGTCCGATCCCGGTGTGGGTGTGGGGTAACGGAGCTCAGACCGTTCTCCTCGTCCACGGCTGGGCGGGGCGGGGTCTCCAGCTCGGCGCCTTTGTCGAGCCGATGATCGATTCATCCCCGCAAGCGAGGGCGCCGATCTCGGAGCCGCCTGGCCGGATGGACGGATGATCACGACCCAGGGGCTCGGCCACCACCGCATCCTCCGCGATCCGGAGGTCATCAACTCGGCTGTTGAATTCATCTCGGAAACGACCACCACAACCTATATGCAAAGGAGAGCATCATGATTCAACTGAGGAATGCAGTGTCGAGGTTCATCATCTGGGCCGCGGAGCATTTCGGATTCGAGCTCGACCTCCACGACAAGCTGATAGTCGACTCCTACGACGAAAAAGAGGTGTTCGAACAGCTGCAGTTCGGGAGGGACTGAAGCGACGGTTTTGCAGGGTGCGAGCGGGAGAAACCCTGTAATATCGAATACATGGAGCTCCATATCGGAGGATGCCTGGCCCGCATCCCGATCGTGATCGCGGGAATCTTCGTGGCTGGATCCGCTCTACCATCTGCCGTTTCGGCCGAAGAGGTCGAAGCCCACCAGCGCCCCGAGTACCTCGAGATCAAACAGCGTCTGGCTCGAGGATGGAACACCTGGAACACCCGCTCGGTGCTGTCACACTCGTTGCTCCCGGAGGGCTTCGGCCTCAACCTCGCCTTCAAACAAATCAAGTGGCTCGACGAGCCCTATCTGCGAGAGGCCCTTTTCGGCCGCGATGCGGATGGCGCCCATATCCGGCCCGGGCCCCACACTCTCGACGGCAGCTACACCCGGCTCGACATCCAGTGGCAGCAGCTGTGGGCGCGGGTCGAGTCGGCGCATGCAGGCGACGATCTCGTGATCCTGGTGACTCCGGTGACCGCGCAAACCCTGCCGGTCAAGATGGTGGTCGAGACCGCGCTGTACTGGAACCGTCCCGGCTCGCTGGCCAAGGTCGCGGACAACCAGCTGCGAGCCGTGCTGCCGGCCCGGACGGTCGAGGTCTACACCACCTCGTCGCACCAGGAGGATTTCTACGTCCAGACCCAGACGCCCTACCTCGTGCTGGCCCTCGACCGCCCGGTGGGTCTTTCCACCGGATCACCGCGCACGGTCGAGGAGATCGGCGCCCTGATCGAGGCGGCCCGGGATCAGGTCGGAAAAACGGCTGCTTCTCACGGCGAGCTCGCCGAGGCCTTTATCGCGATCGAGAGCCGGTATCGCCTGGAACCTGATCTACGAGCCCCGCTTCGACCGGGTCGTCTCCACCGTCGGACGGCTGTGGAACGAGGAGTACGGCGGCTACTGCCTGTTTGGCTGGGACAACTTCTTTCTCGCCTACATCAGCTCGCTCTTCAGCCGCGACCTCGCCTTCGCCAACACCATCGAGCACCTGCGCGGCGCCACCGACGAGGGATTCATCCCCAACGACAACCGCGGCAACGGCAGCTCCTCTCTCGACCGGTCGCAGCCGCCGGTGGGGTCGATCATGGTCCGGGAGATCTACAAGAAACACCCGGAGCGGTGGTTTTTGGAAGCCGTCTTCGACGATCTGCTGGGGTGGAACCGTTGGTGGATGACGCGGCGCCTCAACGCCGGTCTCCTGAGCTACGGCTCGCACGATGCCGAAAACCCCTTCCTCGAACCCGCCACCCGGAGCAAGCGGGCCGCCGGTTACGAGTCGGGAATGGACGACTCGCCGATGTACGAGGGGGTTCCCTTCAACCGGGAGACGAACACCCTCGAGCTCCAGGACGTCGGTCTCAACAGCCTGGTCATCGCCGATTCGCTGGCACTGGTGGAGATGGCGGTGGTGCTCGGGCGCGAGGTCGAGGCCGAGGAGCTGCGCAGGCGTGCGGCCACGCTTTCGCAAAACCTCGAGCAGCTGTGGGACGAGGAGACCGGGCTCTACCTCAACCGCCGCACCGACACCGGCACGCTCTCGCACCGGCTCTCCCCCACCCTCTTCTATCCGCTGCTGGCCGGCGTCCCGGATTTCAAACGTGCGCGCCGGATGGTGTCGGAGCACCTGCTCGACCCGCAGGAGTTCTGGGGCGAGTGGGTCATACCCTCGATCGCCCGCGACGACCCGGCCTTCGCCCAACAGCGCTACTGGAAGGGCGCAATCTGGCCGCCGCTCAACTTTCTCAGCTATCTGAGCCTGCGCCAGGTCTGGTTTCGCGACGAGGCCTCCGAGCTGGCTTCGAAATCGCTGGCCCTGCTGCTCAACGAATGGCAGCGCCAGGGCTACGTGAGCGAAAACTACTCGGCCGTCACCGGCACCGGTGACGACGAACGGTTGTCGTCGGACCGCTTCCACTCGTGGGGGGCCTTGATGGGGATCATGTCGTTCGTCGAGGCGGGCGAGCTGCCGGCGCCCGAGACGCCGATCGTGACCGCCGACGGCGAAAACTGAATCGCCGCGGTGGTACTCTCACGACGATCGGAAGGCGATTGAAGCGGAGCGACCCACACCCGAGCGCGGCCGACGCCGAGCGCATCGCCCGGATGGCCTGGGGCCTCGAGACCCGCGCTCGGGAGCTGGCCGGCGAGATCGACCGCAACTTTCTGCTCGTCACCGGCGACGGCAACCGCTTCGTTCTCAAGGCGTCGCCCCCCGGCGCGTCGCGGGTGGCCATGGACTGCCAGGTGAGCGCACTCGAAAGGCTCGCGAGCACTCCGGTTGCAGGGGTCGTGCCACGCATAGTTCCCACCCGGACCGGGGAGGCGCTGCTCGCCTGGGACGAGGGCGAAGGAACGTCCTGGGTCCGGGTGGTCAGCTACCTCGAGGGAACGCCGCTGGTCGACCGCGGCGACCGGCCGTCCTGGTTTCTCGAGGAGATCGGGCGCACCCTCGCCGGCCTCGATCTCGCGCTCCGCGGCTTTGACCACCCGGGGGCGCGACGGACGATCGTCTGGGACCTCGAGTCAACCGCGGGGCTGGCGCCGTTTGCGATCTACATCGCCGAGCCGTCGCGACGGGCGGCGGTCGAGCGGCACCTCGAGCGCTTTGCCGACCGGGTGGCGCCACAGCTGGCGGATCTTGCCCGCAGCGTGATTCACAACGATGCCAACGATCACAATCTGCTGGTCAGCGACGGCACCGACGGCCGGCCGATCGTCGCCGGCATCATCGACTTCGGCGATCTCCTGCACACCGTGACCATCGCCGAGCTCGCCATCGTCTGTACCTACATCATGCTCGACCGCGAGCAACCCTTTGCCGACGCGGCCCACGTGATCGCCGGCTACAACTCGGTCCGGCCGTTGCCGGAACCCGAGCAGGCGGTGCTCTTCGATCTGATCATCGCGCGGTTGTGCGCGAGCGTCTTGATGTCTGCGCAACGACGACACACCGAGCCCGACAACGAGTACCACCAGATCTCGGAGCGGCCGGTGTGGCGGCTGCTCGAAAAACTGACGGCCGTCGAGCGCGATGCGGCCGCCCGCGACCTGGTCGGCGGGATCGCGCGGCGCGGCACGCCGGTTCGCAGCGCCGAAGAGATCGCCGCCGTCAGACGCCGGCACTTCGGCCGCAACCTGAGCACCTCCTACTCGAAGCCGCTCAAGATCGTCCGCGGCCGGGGCCAGTATCTCTTTGACGACGCGGGACGCCGCTATCTCGATCTGGTCAACAACGTCTGCCACGTCGGCCACTGCCACCCGCACGTCGTGGCGGCGGCGCAACGACAGATCGCCGAGCTCAACACCAACACCCGCTACCTGCACGACAACCTCGCCGAGTACGCCCTGCGGCTGGCCGCCACCCTGCCGGATCCCCTCGGCGTCTGTTTCTTTGTCAACTCCGGCACCGAGGCCAACGACCTCGCGCTGCGGCTGGCCCGCGCCCACACGGGTTCGAAGGAGATCATCGTCCTCGATCACGCCTACCACGGTCACTCGCCCTCGCTGATCGAGATCTCGCCCTACAAGTGCGAGGGCCCCGGCGGCGAGGGTCTCGCGGAGCACGCCCACAAGGTCCCGATGCCCGACACCTACCGGGGGCCGCACCGGGGGGCCGATGCCGGCAAGCGCTACGCCGACGAGGTGCGGCGGGTGGTCGAGACGGTTGCCGGAAACGGCCGCAAGGTGGGCGCATTCCTGGCCGAGTCGTTGATCAGCTGCGGCGGGCAGGTCATCCCCCCGCCCGGCTTTCTCGCCGCCGCCGCGGATACCGTGCGCGCCGCCGGCGGCGTCTTCATCGCCGACGAGGTCCAGGTCGGCTTTGGCCGCGTCGGCACCCACTTCTGGGGCTTCGAGCCGCAGGGCGTGATCCCCGACATCGTCACCCTCGGCAAGCCGATCGGCAACGGCCACCCGATGGCCGCGGTCGTGACCACCCCCGGGATCGCCGACTCATTCGTCACCGGGATGGAGTACTTCAACACCTTTGGCGGCAACCCGGTGTCGTGCGCGGTCGGGCTCGCGGTGCTCGACGTGGTCGAGGACGAGAGCCTGCAGATGCGCGCCCTCGAGGTCGGCAACCGGATGCTGGCCGGATTGCGCGGATTGCAGGAGCAGCACCCTCTGATCGGCGACGTGCGCGGGCTCGGCCTCTTTATCGGGGTCGAGCTGGTGCGGGATCGCGAAACCCTCGCGCCGGCCGACGTCGAGGCGTCGCTGGTGATCGACGGGATGAAAACCCGGGGGTTCCTGCTCTCGACCGACGGCCCGTTCCACAACGTCATCAAGATCAAACCGCCGCTGGTGATCCAGCCGCAGGATGTCGACGAGATGTTGGCGGCGCTCGACAGGACCCTCAACGAGATCGGCCGCGAATGACAACGAGAATGAGTCCAACAACCACACGACTTTCTCGCATTGAGCTTGCGTTCTGTACTATGATGTGCGCAACAATTGTCGATCGGACCAGATTGGAGGTCCCAGGGGTGCTCGTCACACGCGTGATCGCTTCCGCGGCAGACGGCTCGAAGTGCAGGCCGTTCGCTCACGCGAACACCACCTCTGCTGACCTCGCCCACCCGACAGTTTTTTCCCGCCGACCAGCCTCAGAGCGCAGCGGTGCGCCCCGGAGGTCGGTTCCACCTACGACCCGCAGGGCGCAGCATCCGCAACCGGATCGGCGCCTCCGCGTATTTTTTGGTAAAGGAGGATGGGGTATGGCAAGAAGAATCGTCATAGGCGTGTGCGTCGTCGCGGTGCTGCTCCTGTTCACCGTGCCGGCGGCGGCACAGAGCCGGACCGGCCGCATCCTGGGTCAGGTCACCGGTGTCGACGGCTATCCGATGCCCGGCGTCACCGTCACCGCCAGCAGCCCCGCCATCATGGGCGGCTCGCGGACCGCGGTCACCGGCGACACCGGGGCGTACCGTTTTGCCGCCATGCCACTCGGCACCTACTCCGTCCGCGCGGAGATGAACGGCTTTCAGAGCCAGACCATCGAGGGGGTCGCGGTTTCGATCGGCGGCACGGGCACCGCCGATTTCGTGATGCAGCCCCAGTTCTCGGAGGAGATGGTGGTCACCGGTGAGTCGCCGCTGATTAACACCACCAGCTCGAGCACCCCCACCGTCTACAGCGCCGACTTTCTCGAGAGCCTCCCGACCACCCGCAACTTCTACGACATCATCGCGGTTTCGCCCGACGTCAGCGCTGCCCTCGAGGATTCGGACCGCATGGTTGCCGGCGGCTCCAACCTTCAGTCCAACGCCTGGTTTATCGACGGCATCGAGACCGCCGCACCGGAGACCGGTTCCACCTGGATCAGCGTCAACCCCGACGCCATCCAGGAGGTCCAGATCACGTCGATCGGCGCCCCGGCCGAGTACGGCAACATGCTCGGCGCGGCCTTCAACGTGGTCACCAAGTCGGGGTCCAACGAGTTCAAGGGCGGGGTCAACGCCTACTGGTTTGACGACTCGCTGGTCAACTCCAAGATCGACTACGGCACCGAGTTCCCCGAGTTCGTCCAGAACGATTTCTGGGACGTGACCGCCACCCTCGGCGGACCGATCGCCAGGGACAAGCTGTGGTTCTTTGCCGCCTTCGAGTACTGGCGCGACAACTACGCCTACCCCGGCAGCGACCCCGACCTCACCAAGACGCAGTATCAGGACCGCTATGACGCCAAGCTGTCGTGGCGGATCAACGACTCCAACCTCCTCGACGCCAAGGGTTACTACGCGAAGTGGGGGTACCCGTGGGCGGCGAGCCTGTACACCACGCCGTCGGCGTCGGCGGGCGAGATCGGCAACGATCAGGCCTGGGGCCTCAACTACCAGTCGATCTTCTCGGACCGCACCTTCATGGAGGTCCGCTACAACGGCTGGCAGACCGTCGACGACAATCTCTCGCAGACCGGCAGCACCGAGGCGGCCTATTTCGACTACGCGCCGCCGGGCGGCGGTCCGGCGACCTACTGGGGCGGGGTGCTCTACCCCTGGACCTACGACACCTCGGTCGACCAGCTGAGCGTCTCGCTCACCACCTTCGCCGACGACTTCGTGGCTGGCGACCACGACTTCAAGTTCGGGATCCAGGCCAGCCGAGGCGACAACAACGGCAAGAACTACACCTCGATGAACGGCTCCTACTACTACCATGACGCCTACGACTACTACGGCGAGATCTACGACTATTACTACAAGGTCGACGGGCTGCCCTACTGGTACGGCGCCAAGAACGACTCGATCGCGGCCTTTGTCGACGACTCCTGGAGCCTCGGCGACCGGCTGACCCTCAACCTGGGGATCCGCTACGACCACCACGTCGGCAAAATCCCCTCCTACGACCGGCTGGACATCAACGGCGACCCGACCGGCGAGATGGTCCCCGGTGTCGACCCGGTGTTCACCTGGAACAACTTCTCGCCGCGGATCGGCTTCGCCTATGCCGCGGGCGCCGACCAGAAGACCGTCATCCGCGGCTCCTTTGGCGTCTACTACGACGGCAACGTGACCGGCAACTGGGACGCGCCCGCGCCCTTCCAGCCGCCGCAGTATTACTCCACGGGCGAGTCGTGGGACGGGCCCTGGGTGGAGCAGGGAATCTGGTGGGACCCCGGTACCAACGAGGTCCAACCCGGCCTCAAGGCGCCACAGACCCTCCAGTACTCGCTCGGCTTCGAGCAGGGCATCGGCGCGAACTACTCGGTTGGCGTCACCGGGCTCTACAAGGACACCAAGGATCTGATCGGGTGGCAGATCCTGGACGACGGCGTCTACGAGCCGTTGCCGTGGACCGACCCCTTTACCGGCGATGAGTACACCCTGCTCAACCCGACCACCTTTCCTTCGGTGCGCAAGGGCAACGACCCCGGCTTTACCGTCGATCCGAGCATCGACGGCTACTGGCAGGAGTACTGGGCGATCATTCTCACCTTCAACCGGCGCTTTGCCGACTTCTGGAGCCTGCAGGCGAACTACACCTACTCCGAGTCGACCGGGCTGATCGCGGCCTATCAATCCCAGTACCAGTCCAACCCGCTCTACGGCAACCGCTGGGGGGCCGACCCCAACGCCTTCCTCAACGCCGACGGCCAGCGGCTCCAGGGCGACCGGCCGCACATGTTCCGGGTCCAGGCGAACTTCCAGCTGCCGTGGAACATGAACGCCAACACCATGATCAACCTCCAGAGCGGGAGACCCTACAACCGGCTGTACCGAGTGCCGACGGAGTTGTCTCCACGTGCAGTGGTGGCGCCGGCGGGCGACCCGGGACGCCACGACTTCCAGTACCTGTGGAACCTCGGGATCGGTAAACGTTTCGATTTGGGCGGCGACGTCGGGCTCCAGATCGACCTCCAGCTCTTCAACGTGCTCAACAGCACCCCCACCGACTGGTTCGAGACCACGACCCTGTCCGATGGCGACGTGTACGTTCCCACCACCTGGGTGAGGCCCATGCGTCTCCAGCTGCACTTCGGCATCGACTTCTAGCGACTCGGGACCAACCGGCCCGACCGGCCGAACTCACCGGGCGGCGAGCCACGCGCCGCCCGGTTTTTTTCGATTCGTCGAGTCGCAGAAACACCGCTCGCGTTTGTAGGCGGGTCCTTCAGGGCCCGCCAACGGGTCGCATCATCGTCGGAGGCCGAGGCAGACATCATCGCGCTCGGGCGGGCCGTAAACGACCCGCCTACAGAAATCTCGCTGCGTTCATCGCGGCTCGTTTCATTTCGGCGGCCGACACCATAGGATAGATCGAAGCATGATGACGAGTCGGGCACACGCAGCCGTCGCGGTCCTCACCGCAGTTCTTTGTTGCAGCGCTCCATCCGTGTCGGCCGCCGAACCGAAGGCGAGCCTCCTGCTGATCACCATCGACACGCTGCGGGCCGACGCCCTGAGCTGCAACGGCTCGAAGAAGGTCTCCACACCGCATCTCGACCGGCTCGCCGCGGGCGGCGTCAACTTTACGCGGGCGCGGACATCGGTCCCGCTGACGCTGCCGGCCCACGCCACGATCATGACCGGCAACTATCCCCCGGTCCATGGCCTTCGCGACAATGGGAGCTACCGCCTCGCCGACGAACAGCTGACCCTGGCCGAGGTCCTCGGCGGAAGGGGCTATGAGACCGCAGCCTTTGTCGGCGCCTTTGTCCTCGATCGCGACTTCGGGATCGCGCAGGGCTTCGACGTCTATGACGAGGGTGACTGGGGCGCCCTCGACACGCTGGGAAATCTGGCCGCCGAGCGCGACGCCGGCGCCGTCTACGACGCCTTCTCGAAGTGGCTCGAGGACCGCGCCGGAGGCGAACCCTTCTTCGTCTGGATCCACCTCTACGATCCCCACGCGCCGTACACGCCACCAGAACCGTTTCGCACCCGTTTTGCCGGCGATCCCTACGCCGGCGAGATCGCCTACACCGATGCGGTGGTGGGCAGGATCGTCGGGGATCTCGAAGCTCGGAAGCTCCTCGGCTCGACCCTGGTCGCGGTGGTCGGCGACCACGGCGAGGGGCTGGGTGAGCACGGCGAGCAGACCCACTCGCTGCTCATCTACAACTCCACCATCCACGTGCCGATGCTGCTCTATTTCCCCCGGCTCATCCCGGCCGGGAAGACGGTCGCGCAGCTCAGCCGGACCATCGATCTGGCGCCCACGATCTTGGACTACCTGGGCGTTTCAAAAACCTTCGGGCAGGGAACCAGCCTCCGTCCCCTGGTCGAGGGCGGGAGCCCCGGTGAGGAGATCCTGGCCTACAGCGAATCGCTTTACCCGAGCCTGAACCTCGGTTGGAGCGAGCTGCGAGGCCTGGAGGCTGGCAACTATCGCTTCATCCTCGCCCCACGCCCGGAGCTCTACGACCTCAAGGCGGACCCGGGAGAACGAAAGAACCTGGTTGATTCGGAACCTGCGATGGCCGGCCGGCTCGAGCGCCGTCTGGCGTCGTTGATGGCCTCGATGGGCCCGACGGCCGGTGCCTCGGGGCGGGCGGTCGATCCCCGGACGGAAGAGATGCTGCGCAGCCTGGGGTACATCTCCGGCAGCAGCCCCCCGCCGACCACCGGGTCCTCCCCGGTCGATCCCAAGGACCGGCTCGAGCTGTGGCGGAACATCGAGCTCGGCCTCTCATTCGTCAGTCAAGGGAATTACTCCGGTGCGCTCGAGATCCTCAACCCGGCCCTGGCCGAGGACGACGGCATCCCCATCCTCTACACCAACATCGGTTGGTCCTACATCGAGCTCGAGCGCTATGACGAGGCAGAGCGGGTCTACCGGCAGGCGCTCGAGCACGGCATCGAGTCGGCCGAGATCCATGCCAACCTGGGGCTCATCGCCTACCGCCGGAGAGCCTTCGCACAGGCCGCGCGGGAGCTCCTGATTGCGCTGGCCCTCGAGGACCGCAGCGTCACCGCCCACTACCGTCTGGCCGATGTGTACCGTGCGACAAAGAACTCCACCAAGGCGGTCGAGCACTACCGGCGGGTGCTCGAAATCAACCCCGACTACGTCTGGGCCGCCAACGGTCTCGGCATGACCCTGGCCATGGTGGGAAAGGACGAGGAGGCGCTCGCCGCCTTCCGCGAGGTGGTGCGGGTCGAACCGGGAATGGCCTCGGGTTGGCTCAACCTGGCCATCCACCTCGAACGCATGCACCGCTTCGAGCAAGCCCTCGAAGCCTACCAGAGCTTCATGGAGCGTTCGTCCGACGCCGAGTCCGCCGAGCTGCGGAGACGAGCCGCGGCCGCAATCAAACGACTCCAGGGTTCTTGACCTCACAATATGGAAAAGTCGTCCACGATGTGGGACCATCGGGGACCGGAGCGCCGACCACAACCCTCCGAGAAGGAGTTCGAGCGATGCCCGTCCCGACCATGTTTCATTCGCGCACCTCGAAGCTGTGCACGAGCAACCGGTGGAAGGACTGGGCCGGCTACTTTGCGGTCTGCTCCTACGACACCTTCCACGAACCCGAGTACTTCGCGATCCGGCACGCGGCGGGCCTGATCGACGTCACCCCGCTCTTCAAGTACGAGGTCTACGGGCCCGACGCCGCCGCCTTCCTCTCGCGGCTGACGGTCAAGAACCTGGCCAAGCTCGAGGTGGGCCGGGTCACCTACCTCTGCTGGTGCGACGACGACGGCAAGGTCGTCGACGACGGAACGGTCTCGCGGCTCGAGGACGACTACTTCCGTCTGACCGCCGCCGAGCCCGCCTTCTCCTGGCTCGAGCGCTTCCGCCGCGGCTACGACGTCACGATCGAGGACAGCAGCGACCGGATCGGGGCGCTGGCGCTCCAGGGTCCGACCTCGAGAGAGATCCTCAAACAGATCACCGACGCCGACATTGGACACGCTCAGCTTCTTCGGCAATCAACGGTGCAGCCTCGACGGCATCGGGGTCTGGATCACCCGCACCGGCTACACCGGCGATCTCGGCTACGAGATCTGGGTCGAACGCGGGGACGCCGAAGCGGCCTACGACGCCCTGCTCCATGCCGGCGGAGACTACGGTCTCCTGCCGGCCGGGATCGACGCCCTCGACGTGTCTCGGGTCGAGGCAGGCTTCATCATGAACGGCGTCGACTACTTCAGCGCCCACCACTGTCTGACCGAGCGCCGCAAGAGCTCGCCCTTCGAGCTCGGGCTCGGCTGGACTGTCCAGCTCGAACCGCGACCAGTTCGTCGGCCGCGACGCCCTGCTCCGCGAAAAGGCCGCCGGTCCCAAGAAATCATTTGTCGGGCTCGACATCAGCTGGGCCGAGCTCGAGAAGATCTTCGCCGGCTATGGACTGCCGCCCGAGCTTCCGCGGAGCGCCTGGCGGGACGGCAAACCGGTCTACGACCTCGACAACCGGTGGATCGGACAGGCAACCAGCGGCGCCTGGTCGCCGACCCTGAAGAAGAACCTCGCGCTGGCGCAGATCGAGTCGGCGCATGCCGAGGAGGGCAACACGGTCAAGATCGAGGTGACCGCCGAGTACCGGCGCCACACGGTCTCGGCGACGGTGGTCAAGACCCCGTTCTTCAACCCCCCGAGAAAGAGGACGCCATGAGCGCGGTCAAGAAATATGACGCGGTCATCATCGGTGGCGGCCACAACGGCCTGATCTGCGCCGCCTATCTGGCCAGGGCCGGACGCAAGGTCCTGGTGCTCGAGAAACGCCATTTGCTCGGGGGCGCGGCGGTCACCGAGGAGCTCCATCCGGGCTTTCACTTCTCGGTCTGCTCCTACGTGGTGAGCCTGTTGCGGCCGTCGATCATCCGCGATCTGGAGCTCCCGGAGCACGGTCTCGAGATCATCCCGCTCGAGACCGCGTTTACGCCTCGCGTCGACGATCCCGGTCTCTGCCGCTGGGCGGACCCGCAGCGCAGCCGGCGCGAGATCGCCAGGTTCAGCGCCCGCGACGCCGAGGTCTACCCCGAGTTCAGCCTGGCGATGACCAAGGTCGCCCAGTTCGTGCGGGAGATCATCGACGCACCGGCCCCCGACCCGACCTCGCTCGATCCGCGGGAGCTGTGGAAGCTGCTCAAGCTCGGCCGGGCGATGAAGGACGGCGGCAGCGACGCGATCCACATGAACCTCAAGCTGATGACGATGAGCGCCGTCGACTTCCTCGACATGTGGTTCGAGTCCGACGTGCTCAAGGCGCCGATGGCGGTGAGCGGGATCATCGGCACCTTTCTCGGCGTCCAGTCGCCGGGGACCGCCTACGTCCTGCTCCACCACTACATGGGCGAGATCGACGGCGCCTTCCGCTCCTGGGGTTACTCGAAGGGCGGCACCGGCGGTCTCAGCCGGGCCTGCGCGCGCGCCGCCGAGAGCCTCGGCGTCGAGATCCGCACCGAGGCGCCGGTCGCCGAGATCCTGATCAGAAACGGCGGGGCGCGGGGCGTGGTGCTGGAGAGCGGCGACGAGATCGGGGCCAGGGCCGTGCTCTCGAGCTGCGATCCCAACCGCACCTTCCTGCGGCTGGTCGGCGAGCGCCACCTCGACGACGACTTCACGCAAGACGATCAAGAGCTACAAGCTGCGCGGCAGCTCGGGCAAGGTCAACCTCGCCGTCGACCGGCTGCCGGAGTTCTTCGGCCGCGAGGGCACCGCCCACCTGCGCGGCGACATCGCCATCGCTCCCGGCATCGACTACCTCGAGCGGGCCTACGACCAGGCCAAGTACGGCGAGTTCTCGACCGGCCCTACATCAACGTCGTCATCCCCTCGATCATGGACCCCAGCGTCGCCCCCCCGGGCAAGCACATCATCTCGATGTTCGTCCAGTACGCGCCCTACAAGATCAACGGCGGTCCGGAGAGCTGGCCGGAAAAGCGCGAGGCCTTCGGCGACGCGGTGGTCGACACCCTGGCCGAGTACTGCCCGGGGCTCAAGGAGTCGATCCTGTACCGCCAGGTCCTCACGCCGTGGGACCTCGAGCAGGTCTACGGGCTGACCGAGGGCAACATCTTCCAGGGTGAGCTGAGCCTCGAACAGCTCCTGTTCCAGCGGCCGGCGGCGGGCTGGTGCCGCTACCGCACGCCGATCAGAAACCTCTGGTTGTGCGGCTCCGGCGCCCATCCGGGCGGCGGCATCATGGGAGCGCCGGGACAGCTCGCCGCCGCCGCCGTCCTCCAATCGAGGGAGCTATGACCCAGAAATACGACGTCATCGTGATCGGCGCCGGTCCCAACGGCCTCACCACCGCGGCCCTGCTCGCCAAGCGCGGGCGCAAGGTGCTCGTGCTCGAAGGGCGGGAGCACATCGGCGGGCTGGCGGCCGGCGAGGAGTTCCACCCCGGCTATCGCACGGCCGGTGTGCTGCACGACACCACCAGGGTCCGCCCCTGGGTGGTGGAGGAGCTGGGGCTCCGTCGCCACGGCCTCGAGTTCCGGTCCGACCCGCCGCCGGTGCTCCTGCCCGAGCTGGACGGCGAGGGTCTGGTGCTCGATCGCGACCCCGGGAAGGCGGCGGCCGAGCTGTCCCGGAGGTCGGCCGACGACGCGGGGAAGTACCGCGGCTACCGGGCATTTGTCAAACGTGTCAGTGCGACCATCCGCAAGCTCGCGGACCGCCGACCGCCGAATCTCATCGAGCCGGGTCTCGGCGATCTCCTGGGTCTCGGTGGGGCGGCGCTCTCCCTCCGCCTGCTCGGCAGGAAGGACATGATGGAGGTCCTCCGGATCGCCCCGATGTGCGTGGCCGACTGGCTCAACGAGTGGTTTGACTCCGAGCTCTTGAAGGCGGGGCTGGCCGCGCCCGCGCTCGAAGGCTGTTTTGCCGGGCCGTGGTCGCCCGGCACCACCACCAATCTGCTGTGGATGGAGAGCACGATCGCGGAGCCGATCGCGGGCGGCCCCCGGGCGCTTATCGCCGCACTCGAAAGGGCGGCGACTAGCCAACGGTGTGGAGATCCGTTGCGGAACGGCGGTCGAGGCTCTGGTTCTTGACGACGCCAGGGTGGTGGCGGTCAGCCTCGGCGGCGGCGAGAGCTTGCACGCAGCGACGGTCGCCGCCTCGTGCCATCCCAAGCACCTCTTTCTCGAGCTCCTGCCGGGCGGCGCCCTGTCGGCTACTCTGGAGCGCGACATCTCCAACTTCCGGAGCCGGGGCACCACGGCCAAGCTGAACCTGGCCCTGAGCGGACCGCCGGAGTTCTCCTGCCGCCCGGGACTCAAGCCGGAGAGGATCCGGATCGGCGAGACCATCGACGATCTCGAACGCGCCTTCGACCCGGTCAAGTACCGGCAGTTCGCGCGCCGGCCGGCGCTGGACATCTCGGTGCCCACCATCGAGACCCCCGAGCTGGCCCCGGCGGGACACCACGTGCTGTCGATCCTGGTCCACTGCGCGCCCCACGAGCTGGAGGGCTCGTGGAACGAGGCGTCCAGGGACGAGCTCTACCGCGCGGTGGTGGATCGTCTCTCGGAGTACGCCCCGGGGATCGAGGGAGCGATCGTCGGTCATCAGCTCCTCAGCCCCAGCGACCTGGAGGCGGTCTACGGGGTCAGCGGCGGGCACCTCTTCCACGGCGAGCACGCCACCGACCAGCTCGCCGTCCGGCCGGCGCCCGGGTGCACCGGGTATCGCACGCCCTTCGCCGGGCTGTTCCTGTGCGGCAGCGGCAGCCATCCCGGCGGCGGCATCACCTGCGCACCGGGCGCTCTCGCGGCGCGGGCCATCCTTAAGGGCTGATTCCGGACCGTGTCGAGCTCGGCGCGGGGGCGATGGTTTCCAACGTTCAAACGTTGAACGTTAAAACGTTAGAACGTTGAGACATCTCCACCCGATCGGTAGGGCGTCAGGGAATCGATCGCCCGTACCGTTTCATGACCTCGATCAGCGCGTCGTGCGGGATCGCCCTGGCGGAGTGTCCCTCGTTGCCAACCATGTCGCGGGCGGCGACCATTGCGTTGATGATCGCCTCCTCGGTCGCCCGGACCGTGGCGGCGAACAGGGCGTCGAGCTCATCATTGGGAACCGAGTGATGGCTCAGAATGACGTCGTTTCGACCCAGCGATTGATCCGCCGTCGTGAACGCGACGAAGATGTCGCCGGAGCCGTTGTCGGCGACCGAGCCAGTGCGGGCGAGGCCGAGCGCGGCGCGCCGCGCGATCCTTTTGAGCTGGTACGGCAACAGCGGCGCGTCGGTCGCCACGACGATGATGATCGAGCCGTCCTCCCGACCTTGGGCTCCAAGGTCGCTGAAGCTTTGTGGCTCGTGGAGGAGTCGCCCAACCGGAACGCCCGCGATTCGCAGCTCGTCGCGCCTCTCGCTCCCGTAGTTTGCCTGCACCAGCACGCCGACGGTGTAGGGCACGCCGAGAATCTCGATCACGCGCGAGGCGGTGCCGATGCCGCACTTGAAGTCGAAACACATGACGCCGGTACCGGCACCGACATTGCCCTCGGCCACCGGTCCGGCGGCGGCGCCGTCGAGCGCCGCATTGACGTGCTCGGGTGTGACGTGGAAGCCGTTGATGTCGTTGAGGGGATCGTCCCAGGTCTCGGCGACGACCGGCGCCGACCAGTAATACCCGGTGGCGTCCGGACCGCCCTGGCGAATGCGCCAGGCGATCGTCGCCTGGTGCACCGTGCCGATGCTGTGGGTGTTGGTCAGCATGACCGGACCCTCGAGCCGTCCGGACTCTTCAACCCACGTCGTGCCCGTCATTTCACCGGCGCCGTTCAGGGCGAACCAGGCGCCGAAGACCGGTTGTAACAACGAGCCGCGGCCTCGTGGCAACACGGCCGTGACCCCGGTCCGTGCGGCGCGACCGTCGGCGAAGTCCTCGCTCACGGTCGCGTGGCCGACTGTGACGCCGGCGACGTCGGTGATCGCGTTCAAGGGACCCGGACTGCCGTCAAAGGGAATGCCGAGATCGCGGGCGCGCGGCGGGTCGGCGGCGGCCACCGGCAGAGCCAACAACACGGAAACGACGAGCACCCACATCACACGCATGACACACCTCCACGGGAAGCTCCGAGTACAAAGGAAGGACGTTCGATCGGCGAGTGTGGCGGAGAGCTCACAGGCTGTCGAGGGCCTCGACGAGGCTCGGCTCCAGGATCGAGAGCGCCTCATCGACGTCGCCCCTGGTGATCATCAACGGCGGCATGAAGCGGACCGTGCTGACGCCGCAGGAGAGCAGGATCAGGCCGTTTTCATAGGCGCGGTGGAGGACCTTCTTGCAGAGCTCCCGAGCCGGTTCGCGCGACTCGCGGTCGGTCACCAGCTCGATGCCGATCATCAAGCCTCTGCCGCGCACCTCGCCGATGCACTGATGGCGCGTCTGCAGCTCGCGCAGCCGGTCGATGAAGTACGCGCCCACCTCGGCGGCGTTGTCGGCGTAACCCCCCGCCACCAGGTCCAGGGTGGCGAGTGCGGCGGCGCAGCAGATCGGGTTGCCGCCGAAGGTGTTGCCGTGGGCGCCCCGGGGCCACTGCTCCATGATGCTCCGCTTCGCGACCACCAGGCCGATGGGCAGACCCGAGCCCAAGCCCTTGGCCAGGGTCATGATGTCCGGCGCCACCTTCCAGTGCTGGCAGGCGAAGAGCTTGCCGGTGCGCCCGATTCCGCACTGAACCTCGTCGAAGATGAGCATGATCCCGTGTTGGTCGCAGAGCGCGCGCAGACCCGCCAGAAAACCGTCGGGAGGGACGATGTACCCGCCCTCGCCGAGGATCGGCTCGACCAGAACGCCCGCCACCTCGTCCGGCGGCACGTTGGACTCGAAGAGCACGTTCTCGATGTAATCGAGCACCGCCTGTCCCTGATCGTCCCCTGCGAAGAGCGGCCGGTAGTTGTCGGGGTAGGGCACGTGGGTGACGCCCGGCATGGTCGGGAAGAAGCCGCTCTGCTGGGTGACCTTGCTCGAGGTGAAGGCGAGCGATCCCATCGTGCGGCCGTGAAAGCCTCCGAGAAAGCCGATGAACCGGGGGCGTCTGGTGACGTCGCGGGCCAGCTTGAGGGCGCCCTCCACGCTCTCGCTGCCGGACTGGGCGAAGAAGCACATCACCGGCTCGCCCATCGGGTTCAGCTTTTCGATCTTCTCGCCGAGCCGTACCTGGCCCTCGTGCCAGTAGTCCGAGCTGATGTGGAGGAAGCCGTCGGCCGCGTCCTTGATCGCCTGCACGACCTGCGGGTGCGAGTGGCCGGTCGAGCAGACGGCGATGCCCGCCGCAAAGTCGAGAAAACGATTGCCGTCCACGTCCCACACCTCGGCGCCCCGACCGTGCGACATGACGAAGGGGTAATCGCGCGGGTAGGACGGCGAGACGACCTTTGCGTCCCGCTCCAGGATGGCCCGCGCCTTCGGTCCCGGCAGCTCGGTCCTGATGTGCTGGTTCTTCATGGATTCACTTCCAGTCTGCGATCGCAGGCGGGCCAGGCTCACTCGACCACGGTCTGCGACTGCTCGCGCATGTAGAGCGGCAGGTAATAGAACGAACCGATGGCCTTGCCCGTCGAGCCCGAGCCCTTCCACCCGCCGAATGCCTGGTAGCCCGGCCAGGCGCCGGTGGTCGCCCCCTGAGGGCGGTTGAGGTAGAGGACGCCCGCCTCGATGTGGTCGAGGAAGTAGCGCAGGTCCTCGTCGCTGCCGTAGCAGCCTCCGGTCAGACCCAGCGGGCTGTCGTTGGCGAGGGCGACGCCCTCCCGGAGGTCCTCGACCCGGCACACCATCAGGATCGGCTGGAACATCTCCTCGCGAAACAGCGGGTGATCCGCCGGGGCCTCGGCCACAGTGCACTCGACGAAATGCCCGTGGGCGTGCTCGGCATCGCGCAGACGCCGGCCGCCGACGAGGATGCGGCCGCCCCCCGAGGAGAGCTCGGCACAGTAGCGCTCGTACTCGCGCGCTGCGCCCTGGTTGATCACCGGACCCATCCAGTTCTCGCGCAGACAGGGATCGCCGACTCGAATCGCGCGGGTCCCCTCGAGCACTCGTTCAAGCAAATCCTCGGCGACCCTCTCCTCGACGTAGACCCGCGACAGCGCTGAGCACTTCTGTCCGCTCAAGCCGAAGGCGGAGCGCACGATGCCGGCGGCCGCCCGCTCCAGATCACCCCGGGCGGTCACGATGCAGGCGTTCTTGCCGCCCATCTCGGCGATACAGGGACGCGGGTAGGCGCCGCCCGCCATCACGCGATGGATCCGCATCCCCACCTCGTGGGAGCCGGTAAAGGTCACGCCGGCGAGATCGGGATGGTTGATCAGCGTCTCGCCCACCACCGAGCCGGGTCCCATCAGGTAGTTGAAGACGCCGGCCGGTACCCCCGCGTCACGGACGCAGTCGGCCAGCAGCCGGCCCGCCCACGGCGTATCGGTCGCGCCCTTGAGGACGACGGTGTTGCCGGTCACCAGTGCCGCGGCCACCGGACCACCGCCCAAAGCCAGGGGAAAGTTGAAGGGCACGATCACCCCCCACACGCCGTGCGGTTTGAGCACGCTGCGGTTGTGGGAGCGGTAGTCGGTCAGCGGATCGTCCGGCAGCGCCACGTCGTAGCCGTGGTTGCGTTCGAGCTCCGCCGCGTAGCCCGAGAAGAAATCCGCCGTTTCCTGGGTCTCGCCCAGCGACTCCATCCGGTTCTTGCCGACCTCGAGCGCGAGCGCGGCGCCGATCGAGTAGACCCGCTCCTCGATCAGCTCCGCCACCCGCCGGACGAGCCGGACGCGATCTTCGTACGGGGTCATCCGCCAGGTCTGAAACGCCTTTTTGGCGGCCGCCACCGCTCGCTCGACGTCCGCGGCGTCGCCGACCGGAAAGTGTCCGAGGACCAGACGCTGGTCGACCGGGCTTCGTTTTTCGGCGGTTGTCCTGCCCTCGACCTCGTCGCCGTCGATGTACATCGCGTGGGTGGCTCCGAGACCGGAGCGCAGCTCCGCGAGGGCCGCCTCGAAGCGGCTGTGCATCTCGTCCGGGGGATTGAACATCGTCGAGTAGGTGAGCTTGAAGGTCATGACCACTCCAGTTCCGTGAGCAGGCGCTCCATCAGCGAGAGCGCGTTCATCAGGTCGTCTTCCTCGATGACCAGCGGCGGCGCCAGGATGACGAGATTGCCGCGCACCGCAAACGATACCCCCTCCTGCCGCGCCCGGTCGACAAGGGTTGTCAGGGACGGATGGATCTGCGGCCAGGGCGAGACCGGCGCCCGCGTCGTCCGGTCGGCGACCAGCTCGACCACCGCAAAGAGACCGTGCCCGCCCCGCACGTCACCGATCACCTCGACCCGGTCCTGCATCGCCCGCAGCTCGGCGATGAGCCGCGCGCCCAGCCGCCGCGAGCGTTCGATCAGCCCCTCGTCCTGGTAGGCCTGGACCGCCGCCACTCCAGCCGCGCAGGCGAGGGGGTGGCCGCAGTAGGTCAGACCCGTCCACAGCATCTCGTGCTCGAGCCGGGCGGCGATGTCCCGGGACACGACCACGGCGGCGAGCGGCAGGTGGGAGGCGGTCAGCCCCTTGGCCAGGCTCATAAGGTCGGGGCGCCCGGCCTCGCCGTAGCGCTGCCACGCAAACCACTCACCGCAGCGGCCGAAACCGCTCATCACCTCGTCGGCGATCAGCGCGACTCCACGGCGGCGGGTCTCCTCCCGCAGCAGGGGCCAGTAGTTGTCCGGAGCGACGATCCCGTTGGTGCCCGCGTTGGGTTCCATCAGGACCGCGGCGACTTCGCCCGCGCCCCGCTCGTCGATCACGGTACCAAGGTGGCGGGCACTGCGCTCGCCACACTCGGTCTCGGAGACGGTACCGAAGGGGCACCGATAGGCGTAGGGCGGTGGAACGTGGACCACCCTCATCACCTGTGGATCGATCTGGTGGCGCGTACGAGTGTCGCCTGAGAACGCCGCCGCCCCGTAGCTGGCGCCGTGATAGGACCGGTCCCTGGCGATCACCCAGCCCTGCGGCTTTGCGCTCGCCTGGCGGGCGAACTTGACCGCGTGCTCGTTGGCGTCCGATCCGCCGAGACAGAAGAACACGCGCCCGCTTTCGAAACCGGACTTCTCGAGCAGCTGCTCGGCGAGGCGCGCGCGGGGTTCGGCGCCCCAGGCGGCGGAGACGAAGCAGAGCTCTTCAGCCTGTTGCCGGATGGCGCGCACCAGCGCCGGGTGTTGGTGTCCGAGGTTCATCGACTCGGACAGACTGCTCATGTCGAGATAGCGGCGGCCGTTTTCGTCCCAGAACCACGCGCCCTCGCCGCCGACGATGGTCGGCGCGTCCCAATCGGCCTGGACGCACCAGCTGTGCAGCACGCTGAGCCGTTCCGGGATCATGCTCCTGGGCTCCTCACCCGCCGATACGCTACCACGATTCGCATTCAATCCATGGTGTGAATCAGGGGCGCCAACCTGGACGCGGCGGCGGCAAGCTCGCGGCCCAGCGATTGAATATGCCGCGCCGTGAACCGGCTGGTCGGGCCGTTGAAGCTGATGCCGCCCACCGGCTTTCCGAGCGCGTTCTTGAGGACCGCGCCGACCGCCGAGGCGCCCGCTTCGATCTCATCGCTCGCCGTCGCGTAGCCGAGCTTGCGGACCCGCTCGAGCTCCCGCTCGAGCTCCTCGACATCGACGATGGTGGCCGGCGTCAGCGCGGCCAGGGGCGGGGCGAGGATTGTGCGCCGCTGGTCGGCGGAGAGCGCGGCGAGGTACGCCTTGCCGGTGGAGGTGGCGTGGATCGGCCAGCGGGTGCCGAGCTCCGCCGCCACCGTGACCAGGTGGCGGCCGGACACCTCGGCCAGGATCAACATGGTGGCCTCGAGGGGCACCTCGAGGGTCGCCGTTTCGCCGGTGTGTTCGGCCAGCACCCGCAGCTCGGGCTCGACCACCGCCCGCAGATCGTTGCTGACCAGGGCCTGAATGCCCAGGGCGAGCGCCGCCGGACCGAGCCGAAACGATCGGGTGAGCGGGTTTCTCGCTATCAAACCCTCGCTCTCCAGCGCGGCCAACAGCCGGTGGGCGGTGGTCTTGGCCAGCCCGGTGGCGCCGCTCAGTTCGGCCAGGCTCTGCTCGGGCTGTGCCCGGCTGAAGGCCTTCAAGAGGCCGAGCGCCCGGATCACGGCCTGGGTCCCCTCGGGTGCGGTCTTGCCGCTCACGAGGTCGGTCCCGCGTCCGCCGGCGGATGCCGCCGCCACCAGAGGTAGGCCGGTACGCCCGCGGCCAGGAAGGCGAGCCCGAGGATCGACTCCACCGGTTTCTCCGCGAGCGTGTTTCCGACCAGCAGGATCGAGGCCAGAATGAAGAGCAGCGGGACCCAGGGGTAGCCGAAGACCCGGTACGGCCGTTCGAGCTCCGGCCGGCGGCGGCGAAGAACGATCACCGCGCCCGCGGTCGCGACGTGAAACAGCAGCCCGGCAAAGATGACGTAAGTGTAGATCTGCTCGTAGGTCCCCGACAGCGCCAGCACCACCGCCCACAGGCTCTGCGCCCACAGGCTCCGTCCGGGCGTGTGGTGGCTGGGATGGACCGCGGCCAGCCCGCGGAAGAACACCCCGTCGCGCGCCATCGGGAGATAGATCCGCGAGCTGTAGAGAATGGTCGCCGACAGACAGCCGAAGGTCGAGACGAGCACCGCAAACGAGATCAGCTTGCCGCCGCCGGCGCCAAAGAGGGCGGTCGCCGCGGCCTCGCCGATCCGCGGCGTCGCTGCTATCTCGGCGAGCGGCAGGGCGCGCAGGTAGACGAAGTTGATCAGGGCGTAGAGGACCATGACGATCACCGTTCCCCACACCAGCCCGAAGGGCAGGGTGCGTTCGGGGTCGCGCATCTCGCCGGCCGAAAAGGTCGGGCCGTACCAGCCGTCGTAGGTCCACAGCGCGGCGATCATGGCGATACCGATCCCACTCAGCAGCGGGACCGCGGGCAGCGGGCCGAACAGCGAAACCTGCTGGGGAGCGTCGACGAAAAATGCCAGCCCGACAAAGACGACGATGGCGCCGATCCTGAACACCGTGAGGAAGTTCTGGACCCCGGCGCCCTCGCGCAGACCGACGTAGTTGACGGCGGTCAGGAGAAAGATGGCGAGCGCGGCGGCGACCTGGCCGCCCGAAACCGTCCAGACCCACGATCCGATCGGCAGCGAAAAGAGGACGTTGGCGGTCGAAAACATCGGCACGAAGCTACCGAGATAGACGCCGAAGGCCACCGCCAGGGCGGCGATCCCGCCCGACATGATGATCAGGAAACAGGCCCACCCGAAAAGAAAACCGGTGAATGGGCCGTAGGCCTCCTTGAGAAAGTGGTACATCCCGCCGGCGCGCGGGAAGAGCGCCCCGAGCTCGGCGTAGCTCAAGGCCCCCGCCAGGGTGAGGAATCCCCCGAGCGCCCACACCAGAAGGATCATCCCCTGGTGCGGCAGCACGCGCGCGATGTCGGCGGTGGTGATGAAGATGCCGGTGCCGATCACCGAACCGACGGTGAGAAAGGTGGCGTCCCAGCGGCCGAGACCGCGGACCAGGCCTTCCGAGCTCAGCTCGTGTTTCGGGTCCGGGCTTCCCACGGTTTCGGCAGGTGGCTTCATGATGCCGGCACCAGGGCCGCCGCCCGTCGGGTGGCCGCCGACGCCGCCCGCAGACGCTGCGCCAGCGCCTCGAGCTGGTCGCGGGCCAGCTCCCAATCCCCTGCTTCGGCGGCCTCGCGGACCCCGGGCAGCGACATCGCGGCGTAGGTGTATCGAGGTGCATACAGACAATGCTTGAACCACGGCCGGTCGGGGATCCCGTCCGGCAGCAGGAGCTCGCGTTCGACCCCGAGCAGGGCGGCGTTGAGGGCGGAGAACGAGCTCGGGACCGGGGGGTCCTCCCGGGTCAGGGCGCGGTCGATCTTGTCTTGCAGGGTCTCCGCCTGCTTCGACCACTCGTCGACGGCGGTTTCGACCGGGCCCAGGTCGAGCTTCTCCGACAGCTGGGAAACCTCACGGAGAGAATCGACAAAGCCCTGCACGGCGGTCGCATACTGGCGGAAGTCGTAGGCAAGGACATCCGCATTGGCGAGCCGCAGAGCCAGCCGCCCCCACACCTCCACCATCGCCGTCATGTAGCGGTAGCCCGGATCGCCGAAGTGCTCCATCCAGTAGAGATCGTCGTACTGCGAGTGGTAGACGCCGTAGGGTCCGTCAAAAGCCAGGTCGACCACCGGCACGCCGAGGAAGTTGAGGAAGACCGTGTAGTCCGAACCGCTGCCGAGGTTGTTCTCGACCATCGAGGCCTCTGCGGCGGCCTCCGGTGAGGACGACGACGCGGCTTCTGTCCACGTCTCGAGGAGACTGTGGCGGCTGTTGGGATCGATGACGTCGCCGGCGACCCCGAGAATCGTCGGGTTGAGGCTGGCGACGGCGCTGACCAGAAAGACCGAGCCGCTGGTCGAGCTGTCGACGTTGAGATAGGCGACGGCGCTCTTGCCGAGCTCGGCGGCGAACTGCTCGCCCCACTCGGTGGAGCCCGTCAGGTGCCACTCCTCCGCGTCCCAGCTGGCAAAGACGAGAGACCGCCGCGGCCGGTGCCCCTCGCGCGCCAGCTTGCCGAGCACCCGTGCGGCCTCGAGCAGGCTGGCGGTGCCGCTCGAGGGGTCGACGGCGCCATAAACCCAGGCGTCGCGATGGTTGCCGAGAACGACCAGCTCGTCGGGTTTTTCGGAGCCCACGATCCGGCCCTCGACCACCCAGATCGGCCGCGTCCCGCCGTCCATGTCGACCTCGACGTGGAGCTTCGCCGGGCCCGGTCCGACGTGATAGGTCAGGGGCAGCGCGCCCTGCCAGGAGGCCGGCGCCACCGGTCCGGCGAGGTTTTCGAGGATCGGCTTTGCGTCGCGCCACGACATCGGTACGGCGGGAATCCGCGGGACCGAGCGCGCCTCCTCTTCGGTGATTCTCTTCGCTCCCTCGAGCGACGCCCACCCCGGCGTCAGCGGATCGCCGGGAACGATGAAATCGTAGGTGATGGCGCCGCGCTGGATGTGGCTCTCCGGGCCCCAGGGACCATCGGGAAAGACATCTCCCTTGCGGTAGCCGTCGTCCATCGGATCGGAGTAGATGATCAGGGCCGCGACCCCGCGGCGCTCCGCCTCCCAGGCCTTGAAGCCGCGGTAGCTGTAAGGGTTCGAGTAGCGGACGACGGCGATCTTGCCGCGGGGATCGATGCCCTGCGACACCAGCCAGTCGTAGTCCTCGGGGTTGCCGCTGTGGGCGTAGACGACGTCGGCCGTGACGTCGCCCGAAGCCGACATACCGAGGTAGGTCAGGCTCGCACCGACGCCGTAGGAGTCCTTGTCCACCGGGTAGCCGTCCTCGGCGAGCGAGGCGGGCATCGTCCACGGCTCGACCATCGACACCGCGACCTTGCGCGGCCACGGCAGCAGCACGTCGTAGCGGTGGATCCGCACCTCCTCGAGGCCAGACGCGACAAACTGGTCGCGGACGTAGTGGGCGAGCTCGAGGTTGACGGCGGAGCCAGCCGGGTGGGGCTCCTCGGTCAGGAGACGGAAGTAGCGGGCGGTGCTCGCCGGGTCGAGCAGCCCGACCAGCCTTGCCTCGAGCCCGCGCTCGCTCCGGCTCGCCGCGGCGGTGAAGCCGGGGATCCGGGGCTCGGCAGGCTCCGGTCTGTCCTCCGCCGCCACCACTGCTGCGGCGAGCAGCAGACCGGCGCCAAGCCATCGCGTATGCGCTTTCATGACCGATCGCCCTCCGTCTCGCTGTCCCCCAAGACATACTTCTCGAACCATGCGAGGTAGCGCTCGTAGAGATCCTTGTTGTAGGAGGGCGTCTCGAAGACGTGACCCTCGCCGGGATAGACCACCAACTCGGTGGCCACACCGAGGCGTTTGAGGGCCTGGTAGAGCTGCTCCGAGTTGACGATCGGCACGTTCCAGTCCTGCTCGCCGCCGACGATCAGGGTCGGCGTGACCACCTTGTCGACCTGGTAGTAGGGCGACATCTCCTGGTAGAGCGCGGGGTTCTCCCACGGCAGCCCAAGCTCGCCCTCCCACCACAGCTGGTACTCGTCGTGCCCGTAATTGGTGATGTAGAGGGACTCGCTGGCGCCGGTGTAGGCGGCCTTGAAACGGTCGGTCTTGGTGATCACGTGGTCGGTCAGAATGCCGCCGTAGGACCAGCCGCCGACCGCAAGCCGCTCCGGGTCGGCATAGCCACGGGCGACGGCGTCGTCGACCGCGGCCATGACATCGTCGAAGTCCTTGCCGCCCCAGGCCTGCCAGATCGCGGTGCTGAAGTCCTGGCCGTAGCCCGAGGAGCCGCGCGGGTTGGCCATGACCACCACGTAGCCGGCGCCGGCGAAGAGTTGGCCCTCGATGTCGAAGCCGAAGTCGTACTGCATCATCGGCCCGCCGTGAATGAGCAGGAGCGCCGGGTAGCGGAGGCCCGCTTTGAAGCCCGGAGGTTTGATGATGAAGCCCTCGACCCCGGTGCCGTCCCTGCTCGTGAAGTGGACGTTTTCCACCTCTCCGAGCCGGATCCCGGCGAGGACCGCGTCGTTGGTGTGGGTGATGCGTTCGAGCCCACCGGTGGTGTGGAGGAAAACCTCCGGTGGGAGCTGGGTCTCGGAGATAACGGCCGCGATACGGCCGTCGCTGCCGACATCGAAGTCGCGCACCGATCGCGGCCCGCCGATTACCTGTTCGAGCGGGGCGCCGTCGACCGGCACCCGGGCGAGGTACTGCTCGCCGTCGTCCTCCACCGCCGCCAGCACCGAGCGGCCGTCGACCGAGAACTCCGGGTAGAAGATATTGCGGTCGAGAGTGCGGGTCAGGACTGTGGCGGCGCCGCCGGTGGCGGGCGCGACCGCCAGGTGGTTGGTGGCGTAGACGTTGGCGGCGGTGTCGGTGGCGGCCCTGAAGGCGATCCATTCGCCGTTCGGCGACCAATCCGGCGAGGCGTCGGGGCCGGGGTTGGTGGTGACCTGGATCAGGGTCCGTCCCATGTCGGTGGTGTCCGCCGCCACCACCCAGATGTCGGTGTTGTAGTTGCTGTCGGGGTCTTCCGAGCGGTTGCTGGTAAAGGCGATGCGAGTGCCGTCGGGCGACCAGGCGGGCTCGGTGTCGTCGAAGTCCCCCGAGGTGATCTGGGTGATCTTTTTCGTGGCCAGGTCGAGGACGTAGAGGTGGCTTCGCCGGCTGTCGAGATAGCCGATGTAATCCTCCTTGAACTGGCGGCGCGTGATCACCCACGGTGGTGGGTTCTTTGGTTTCTTCCCGCCCATCTTGACCGCCAGCTCCTCGGCGGTCGGGTCCTGGAGCACGAGGACCACGCGCTTCCCGTCCGGCGACCACTCGTAGTCGCTGACATCCTGGGCCGTGTCGGTGAGCTGGACCGCCTCGCCGCCCTCGCGAAACAGCGTCCACACCTGGTCCTTGCCGTCCTCGGGCGCGGACAGAAACGCCAGGTAGCGGTTGTCGGGGCTCCACCGCGGCTGCGAGGCCTCGCGGTCCTCGGAGGTCATCGGCACCGCCTCGCCGCCGGCGGCGGGCACCATCCAGATACGGCTCTTCGACTCGTCCTCCTCGAGGTCCGAGATCGTGACGGTGTAGGCCACCCATAGCCCGTCGGGGCTGATCTGCGGGTCGTCGACCTCGCCGATCTTGAAATAATCGTCGACCGTCAATGCGCGGGGAGCGGCCGGCGCATCGTCTGCCGGACCGGCGGCGCCGAGCTGGGCGCCGATGAAAAGGATTGCAACAAACAGGCCGGGCCTCGACAAGCGATCACACATGCTTCTTCCCCCAGACCGGGCGTCGTGATGCCGTTACTCTACTACGATCCGGTCGGGGTTTTCACATTATGGAACGTCGGATCCGGACGCGGGAGCCGCGACGAGAAACTCCCAGTTGAGGATCGCGTTCCACAGCAGCCGGTAGTCCGAGCGGTTGAGATCGCGGTGCATCGGGTTGAAGTTATAGGCCACCACCATGCCGTCACCGGTGGGTACGGCGAGGATCGCCGGGCGGCCCTCGAGCTTTTCCTCGGCCAGGACGCCGCCGCTGACGACCATGTTTCCGGTCGCGGGACCGGTCGCTGCTCGGTCTTCGGGAGAAGCCGCACCCCACTCCATGACCACCCACCGCTTGTCCACCGGCCCGTCGAGGCACGAGGTGCAGTAGGCCATGCGCAGCCAGCGGCGCGGCACGTCGTAGACCGGGTAGTTGAAGCGGAACACCGAGGTGGTGCCGCCGTAGCCGTAGGCCAGCGGGTGGTCGGGATCGAGGAAGTGGGTCCGGAGCTCCACCCCCGGGGTCCTGATGCCGGTGTCGTAGGCGCGGCGCACGTTGCGCACCAGACCCCCTTCGAGGACCAGCGCGGAACCGTTGCCGAGGGTCAGCAGGGCGCCGCCCCGATCGACGAATTGCTCGAGAGCGGCGAGCCCGGTCCAACCGGGGCCGCCGGTGATGTCGGTTGAAGCGGCCGGTTGACCGAGGTTCGGAAACTCAGCCGTGGCCTCGAAGGCCATCGGGCCGGCGGTCGGGGGGATGCCGTGGATCTGTCCCTGGAGGTCGAGGTCGACGCTGCCGTAGAGGATCATGTCCACGCGCTCGCGCAACCCACCGGCGCGGATGTCCTCGTCCCGGAGATAGGTGTAGGGCACCCCGCGCCGGTCGAGGGTGTAACGCAGCCAGCCGATGGTGTCGGTGTCGGCCCAGGGCACCCAGACCCCGAGCCGCGGGGCGGGCGCGTCGTGGCGGGGCACGTCGGGGGCGGAGGCCACGCTGTCGAAATCGAGCGCCAGCTCGCGCGCCACCGGGACCAGCGCCTCCTCGAGCCCGGTCTGGGGCGGCAGGATCCACGAGCCCGCCGGGTAATCCACCGATCCGGACTGGAAGCCCCGCTCGGTGATCTCGACCGCAAAGCCCTGTAGCCGGTAGCGGGCGGCAAGCAGCGCCTCCTGCCCGGTGTCGCGGAGCAGGAAGAACGGGCCGTGGCCGGCGACCGACCCGACCACCGGGACGGCGGCGGTCAGCGGCTCGAGCGGCACCTCGAAAATTCGCCGGTCGGCGACGCTCACGGTCTCCACGCCGTAGTGCACGGGCAGGGACCAGGAAACATCGTCGTAGGGCAGCTGACCCTCTTCAAAAACGAAGGTCTGCGGCAACAGGAGGTCGACGGCGTAGTTGCGGTAAGGCTGGTCGAGGCGGACGACAAAGGTCCACCGCGGGAATATCGCATCCTCGATGGTGAAGGCCTCGCGCGATCGAGCGACCTCGATGCCCTGCAGCATCAGGAGGTCGACCATCTGCGCGACGCGACGGCGGTCGCCCTGGTCGGCGCGGATCACGATCGCGAAGGGCGCATCGGTCCTGCCCTTGTGCCAGGACTTGTAGCCCTTGCGGTAGTAGTTCCTCAGCATCTCGGTCGCGTTGACCGCGGTGTAGTCGAGGGCGGCGAGCAGACCGGTCTCGGTGTAGTTCACGCTGTCACGCATCGACCACACCAGGGGGTTCGAGGCCGGCCACTGCCGGTACCACTCGCGGCTCGTCTCCCAGGGCTCGAGCACCCGTTCGACGGTCTCGCCGGTGGCGTTGCCGTAGGTCTCGTAGCCGCGGCCGATCGCGTTGTGGTTCATCGCCACCGAGTCGACGTAGTGGTGACCGTAGCCGTCGCCGAATCCCCAGGTCCACACCCCCGGCATGCCGAGGCCGGTCATCCTCGTCACCTCGTGAAAGCTCATCTCGAGAAACTCGCTGGTTACGATCGGATCGAGATAGGGATTGTAGGGCCCGGTCCCATTCCAGGTCTGGAGCAGGGCGAAGGACTCGTGGAGATCGTGGACCACCGTCGGGTGAAAGTCCCAGAACATGTGGTAGATCGCCTTCATCAGCTCCTGGGTCTGCTGGTGGGCGTCGCGGTTGGCGTCGACAAAGACGTAGCGGCCCCAATACGGCGGCGACTGCCGCGGCAGCTCGTCGTAATCGGTCCGACCCTTGAGGTAGCGGTAGAACCAGTCCGCCATCTTGGCCCGGCCGTCGGGGTTGGAGACCGGGTTGACGAGTACCACCACCCGCTCGCGGATCCGCCGGATCATCGGCTGCTCGGAAACCGCCAGCCGGTAGACGAGCTCGAGGACCGCCTCGGGCGAGCTCGTTTCGTCGGCGTGGAGGCCCGCGTTGATGTAGTAGATGGGCCTGGCGCCGGCGATGATGACTTCCGCGCGCTCGGGGTCGGTCGTTCTCGGATCGGCGAGGGCGGCGGTGGCGGCCTTGAGCTCGGCCAGGTTGCGGATCCCCTCCTCGTCGGCGATCGCGACCAGCATGATCTCGCGTCCCTCCTCGGTGCGGCCGATCGTCTCGAGCTGAACGCGCGGCGAGGCCTCCGCCAACGCCCTCAGATACCCGTAGATCTCCTCCAACCGCGTCAGCTCGCCGGCGGCGCCCATGATGCGGCCCAGAAAGTCGGTCGGCGAGGGAACGCCGTCGGCCTCGGGCAGGTACGCCACCCAGGGGCTGACGAATTGCGGGTCGGTGGTGAAGCTGGCGATGGCCTCGACCGAGCCCGGTTCGGTCGTGTCGGGGGCGTTTCGATCAGCCGCGGCGAGCGGTATCGCCGCCAGACACAGTGACGCGAGGACGAGCGTCGCCGCGGTTTTCAAGCAGCGAACCGGCCCCGAACTGGAATCCATCATCTTCGCCTCCCTGCCTCCCGCACGGTGTTTCTGGGTCACGGCTGTCGGCGGCGAGAGTCTACCAAACGCCTCGACTTTCGATTGATCGAGAGAGTGTAAGATCTACGCTAGCCCGCATGTCTCACCGGGTTTCGTCGCGAGGGCGGCGAGGTGCCGTGCCCAGTGGGGTTTTCGACCCGAGGGGCGCGGAGACGTACTCGACGGTACGCCGAGCACCCCGAGGCGAGAAAGCGCCGCTGGGTGCGATGCATCGCCGGCCGCAGCAGAAAGCTGGTGAGATATGCGAGCTCAATGGAGGGATGATCCATGCAGCGCGTCCGCCCGAAGCTCAGCGCGATGACCAGGCAACAGATCAACCGGGTCCACGACCGGTCCCTCCACATCCTGGAAACGGTCGGGGTGCGGGTCGACTCGGAGCCCGCCCGGCGCGCCCTTGGAGGGGCCGGCGCCCGGCTCGAGGACGAACGCGTCCGGATCCCGGCCGATCTCGTCCAGTGGTCCCTCGATGCCGCCCCTGCCCGCATCGACATCTTCGATCGGAGGGGACGTTTCGCGTTCCAACTCGGCGGGCGCTCCGAGACCCGTTTCGGGATCGGCGTGACCGCCCTCAACTACCAGGACCCCGTCACCGACGAGGTGGTTGAGTTCCAACGCCGGCACATGGAGACGATGGTCCGGCTGGGTGAATCGCTGCCCGCCTTCGACGTCATCTCGACCATCGGCATCATCCACGACATCGACCCAGAGCAATCCGATCTCTACGCGACCCTGGAAATGATCGCCAACAGCACCAAGCCGCTGGTCCTCCTGGTGTCCAGGGAAGAGAGCTTTCCCGCGGTGCTCGATCTGCTCGAAGAGCTCCACCCCGACCTCGGGTCGCGGCCCTTTGTGATTCCTTACTTCAACCCGGTGACGCCGCTGGTGATCAACCGGGGCACGGTGGACAAGATGTGGGCCACCATCGAGCGGGGCCTGCCCTTCATCTACTCCAACTACGGCATGGCCGGCACCACGACCCCGATCACCCCGGCCGGCATCCTGGCGATGTTGAACGCCGAGCTGCTCGCCGGGTTGGTGCTGAGCCAGGTTTTCCGAAAGGGGACGCCCGTCATCCTCGGCATGCTGCCCGCCTTCTTCGACATGAAGGGAATGGCCAACTTCTACGACCCGATCAGCTATCTGCTCGACCTCGCATGCGCCGAGATGATGGCGTACTACAAGCTCCCCCACTGCGGGACCTCCGGCAGCGGTATGGGCTGGGGGGCCGATCTCATCGCGGCCGGACACCAGTGGACCAACCACCTGCTCAGCTGTCTGGGCAAGGTTGGGCTGGCGCCGTTTGTCGGCGACAACCTCGGCTCGACGACTATGTCCCCGGGGGTCATCGTCTACGCCGACGAGGTCATCACCCAGGCGCGTCGATTGGCCGGCGGTTTCGCGCTCGACGACGACGCTCTCGCGATCGACGACGTGGCCGAGGTCGGGCCGGCCGGCAACTTCCTGATGGCCGCCAGCACCCTCGAGCACTACCGCAGCGCCTACTTCGAAAGCGCGATCTTTCCCAATCTGACGATCGAGGACTGGCGGCAGCAGGGGCGCCCGAAGGCCGATGAGCGATTGCGCCGCCACACCCGGGACCTCCTGGAAGGGACCACGTCTCCCGAGGACCACGCCGAGTTGATCGCCCGCGGTGAGGCGAAGATCCGTTCGATGGCGGGCTGATGGAGTTGAAACAGCGGAATTCGCCGGGTTATTGACGCGGATGATGGGAGGGCGAACATGAAATACACCTACGCCGTGCTCGGCGGCGGCCGCCAGGGAACCGCCGCGGCCTATGACATGGCCAGATTCGGCGACGCGGAACGGGTGCTGATCGCGGACCTCGATCGAGGGGCGGCCGAGGCTTCCGCGCGGAGAGTCAACGCTCTCCTGAACACCGAGATCGCCAAAGCCGTCGCCCTGGACGTCACCGATGAAAAGGAGCTCGTGTCGTTTCTCACCGGGGTCGACTCCTTTCTCTCCGCAGTCCCCTACTGGCTCAACCCCGCCATCACCGAGGCGGCCGTCCGCGGCCGCGCCTGCATGTGCGACCTCGGTGGCAATACGGACCTCGTCCGGGAACAACTGAAGCTGGACGACGACGCCGCCCAAGCCGGCGTCGCGGTCATCCCCGACTGCGGCCAGGTCCCGGGGATGGGAACCTCGCTGTCGGTCTACGCCATGTCGCTGCTCGACCGGACCGATCACGTCTACATGTGGGACGGGGGCAACGACCAGCACCCAAAACCGCCCTTCAACTACGTCTGCACCTTCAACATCGCGGGCCTCACCAACGAGTACTACGGCGAGGCGGTCTTTCTTCGCAACGGCAAGGTCACGAAGGTGCCGACCTTCCAGCGCGAGGACTACGAGCTGGTCGAGTTCCCCGAACCGATCGGCACGATGGAGGCCTTCGTCGCCGGCGGCGGCACCTCGACCGCACCCTGGACCTTCGAGGGCAAGGTCCGGACCTTTCAGAACAAGACCCTGCGCTGGAAGGGCCACTTCGAGCAGTGGAAGACCGTCATCGACATGGGTCTGATGGACCTCGAAGCGGTCAGAGTCAACGGGGTCGAGGTCGTGCCGAGGGATGTCCTCCACGCGTGCGTGGGACCGAAGATCAGGGCCACGGCAGACGACCGGGACTTTGTCATCGTCAGAGTCAAGGCGCTCGGTGAAAAGGACGGGCGGCCTGCCGAGGCCATGGTCGAGGTGATCGACTACTACGACGAAGCGACCGGATTCACCGCCATGGAGCGGACCACCGGCTGGCACGGCGCCATTGTCGCCATCATGAACGCCAGAGGGCAGACCCCGCGCGGCGTCAAACCGGTGGAGATCGGCGTCCCGGCGACGCTGTTTGTCGAAGAGATGAAAAGGCGCGGTATCCCGATGACCGAAAAGCTGAGTTTTTCCTAACGCAGAGGCGCAGAGACGCAGGCCTCGCCTCTCGTGGTGCTCGGCGACCACCCCTCTGCGCCTCAGCGTCAATTATCCGGCGTCACGACCATCGGTAGCTCGATGAAGCTCTCCTTCCCGGGTGCGTGGTAGATGCGCTGGGTCGCCTTCTGGAAGTCCTCCGGCTTGGCCCAGAAGATGCTGGGCACGAAGGTCTGCGGGTTGCGGTCGTAGAGGGGGAACCAGCTCGACTGGATCTGGACCATGATCCGGTGGCCGGGCAGGAAGACGTGGTTGGCCGTCGGCAGGGCGAAGCGGTAGAGCAGCGGTTCATCGGCCGCGACCGGTGCGGCCACTTCGAAGCTCTCGCGGTAGCGGCCGCGGAAGATGTCGGCCGAGACCATCAGCTGGTAGCCGCCCATCGCCGGCTGGCCCGCCACCTCGTCGCGGGTAGACGTCGATCAGCTTGACGACCCAGTCCGAGTCGGTGCCGCTGGTCGAGGCGACCAGGTTGGCGATCGGCTCGCCGCTGATCTTGACCGGTTTCGTCGAGCACCTCCGAGCTGAAGACCAGCACGTCGGGGCGGCCCGAGGCCTCGCGCTGGTCGTCGACCAGCCACTGCGGCCAGGTCAGGCCTTTGTCCTCATAGCCGACCGGCTCGATGGGGCGGGCGCGGAAGGGCACCGGCTTGGCGGGGTCGGAGACGTACTCGTCGAACGCCGAATCTCCCGGCTGCGGAGCCTCGAAGCCGAGCCCGAGACCGGCGGCGAGATAGAGCGGCGTCGCCTCGACCGTGCAGCCGCTCACGCAGCCGGCCGGCCAGGCGGTCAACCGTCGCCAGGTGTTGGTTCCGGTCTCGAAGGCGAACACCGGCGGCACCTCGGCCGCGGGCGCGTCGTCCATCAGGTAACGGGCGAGAAACGGCGCCAGGATCTCGCGCCGGAAGCTGAGCGCGGTGTCGCTGTTGAACTTCAGGATGCCGAGGGTGCTGCCGTCCTCGATCTGCTGGCCGTGGTTCCAGGGTCCCATGACCAGAAACACCCGGTCGTTGGCGGTGTCCTTGGGCTCGATCGCCTTGTAGACGGCGATGTCGCCATAGATGTCCTCCTGGTCCCAGAGGCCGTGCACCAGCATCACCGGCACGGTCAGCGGCTCGCTCTGCCAGCACCTTGTCCACCGCCTGGTCGCGCCAGAACGCGTCGTAGCTCGGATGGGCCAGGATCTTCCGCCAGAACCCGATCTGCTCGAGCCCGCGGCTGCGGCCGAGCTCGCCGGCGGACCCGGCCGTCATGTAGGTGTCGTAGTCGTCGAAGAAGCTCGTCCACCACTTCGCTTCGTTCTTCCGGGTCGCCACCTGATCGTACATATACGGCATGTTCTGCTGACGAAAGGCGCCGTAGTGGAACCAGTCGTCGCCCATCCAGCCGTCGACCATCGGGTTCATCGGCACCGCCACCTTGAGCGCCGGGTGCGGATTGACGAGCGCCATCAGGGTCAGGAAGCCGTCGTAGGAGATGCCGAGGATGCCGACCCTGCCGTTCGACTCCGGGACGTTCTTGACCAGCCAGTCGATGGTGTCCCAGGTGTCGGTGGCGTGGTCGACCGGGGTCGGGTTCTGCGGCCCGTGGAGCGGGCGGTTCATCACGTAGTCGCCCTCCGAGCCGTACTTGCCGCGCACGTCCTGGACGACGCGGATGTAGCCGCCGTCGACGATCACATCGTAGGCGTTGTCGTAGCCGGCGAGGGCCGGGCCGAGGTGCGAGCTTTGAGCGTGAGTCGTCAGCGCCGTGGCGTCGTAGGGCGTGCGGGTCAGCAGCATGGGCGCGCCCTCGGCGTCCTTGGGCACCAGGATCACCGTGTGCAGTCTGACCCCGTCGCGCATCGGGATCATGACCTCCCGTCTGGTGTAGTCGAATCCGTCGTAGGTGGGCACGAGGGTGTCCGGGGTCTCGCTCGGCAGGTCCTGGTAGGAAGCTGCTGGAGCCTGGGACGGCCGCCGGCGCGGTCGCGGTCTGCGCCACCGATCGACCGGTGAGCAACAGAACACCGAGAATCAGAACGAGCACGGTCAACGCGCGGAGGGGTTCGATGCGTTTCATGGATTCTCCTTCCTCGGGGAGAGACTGTACCGCGTCCGCGTCACCGAACGAAGATCGAGCTGGATCCGTGTGTTAGCATCATCGCGTATCTCGAGGTATTCATTGAGGTTCCATGTGGCGCATTGAATCGAAACGGCGGTACGGGAGGGCTTCGGTGGCGCACCGCTGTGAGTCGGTCTGGCTGCTGGCGCTGGTCCTGGCGGTCGCACCCTGCTCGGCACGCGCCGAGAAGCCGGCCACGCCCACCGACTTGTTCGTCGATCGCGCCGAAGAGCTCGGAGTCGACTTCGTGCACTTTGCCGGCGTCTCCGGCGAGTTCTACATCGTCGAGATCAGCGGGCCCGGCTGCGGCATGCTCGACTACGACAACGACGGCGACCTCGACCTCTACCTGATCCAGGGCACGATGCTCGGTCCCGGCAAGAGCGTCACCGACGCCATCCTGCCACCGCAGAAGGGCTACCCCCTCCGCGACCGTCTCTACCGCAACGACCTGGTGATCGCGGAGGACGGCAGCCGGGTCCTCTCGTTCACCGACGTGACCGAAGCCTCCGGGATCCGGGCCGACGGCTATGGCGTCGGCGTCGCGGTGGCCGACTACGACAACGACGGTTGGGTCGACATCTTTCTCAGCAACTTCGGCCCCAACCAGCTGTGGAGAAACAAGGGCGACGGCACCTTCGAGGAGGTGATCGCGGCAGCCGGTATCGACGATCCCCGCTGGAACACGGGCGCCACCTTCCTCGACTTCGATCGCGATGGCTGGCTCGACCTCTTCGTCGGCAGTTATCTCGACTTTTCCTACGAGAAACACCTGATCTGCCGGCTGCCCTCCGGAATCCCCGGCTATTGCGCGCCCGAGGCCTACGGCGCCGTCACCAACCGGCTCTACCGCAACCGGGGCGACGGCAGCTTCGAGGACTGGTCTCTCAAGGCCGGGATCCGGCACGAGGCCGGCAAGGCCCTGGGCGTCATGGCCGCCGATTTCAACCTCGACGGTTGGATGGACGTCTACGTCGCCAACGACATGCTGCCAAACCACATGTGGATCAACCAGCGCGACGGCAGCTTCGTCAACGACGCCCTGTTCGGAGGCACCGCGGTCAATGCGGACGGGCGTTCCGAGTCGAGCATGGGGGTGGATGCCGCCGACTTCGACCGCGACGGCGACGAGGATCTGTTCATGACCCACCTCGGCTACCAGACCAACACCCTCTACATCAACGACGGGACCGGGTTTTTCGAAGACCGGACCACCACCAGTGGTCTCGGCCCGCCGAGCGTCGGCCGCACCAGCTGGGGGGTGCGGTTTTTCGACTACGACAACGACGGTCTGCTCGACCTGATGACGGCGAGCGGCGACGTCTTTGTCATCGAAGCCCTGGTGCGAAAGAACGATCCTTTCCCGATGCACCAGCCCAACCAGCTGTTTCACAACATCGGGTCCAACCGTTTCCTGGATGTGACCGCGACGGCGGGCTCGGTCTTCGAGCTCTCCGAGGTCAGCCGGGGCCTCGCCTTCGGCGATGTCGACAACGACGGCGACACCGATGTGCTGCTGGAGAATTGCAACGGACGCGCGCGTCTGCTCGTCAACACCGTCGGCAACACCAAGCACTGGATCGGTCTGCGGCTGGTCGCGGGCACCCCTCACCGGGACCAGATCGGCGCCTGGGTCGGAATCCACCGCAAGGGGAAGCCCGTCCTCTGGCGGCGGGTGCGTACGGATGGGGGCTATGCCTCCGCCAACGACCCCCGGCTGCTGATCGGTCTGGCGGACGGCACGGCCGTCGATCGGGTGGAGGTGCACTGGCCCGACGGGACGGTAGAGACGTGGAGCGGCGTCGGCGTCGATCGCTACACCACCTTGACCAGTGGCGGTGGCGCGAAGGAGAAGAGCGGAGAGTGACGGCCATGACGACCTCGCGGTGGACGGTCGTCGTATTGTTGCTGGTCGTACTGTCGCCACACGCCTGGCCGGTCGAACGCAACGAGCTGGCTCCGTTGCCCCTGCCCAATCTCTCGACCATGGAGGATGCGACCCGTCAACGACTGGAACTGCTCCAGGATCGTGTCGCCGGGCTGCAGCCTTCGGGATCCGACGGCGATCTCGCCGAGGCCTACGGGACCCTCGGCATGTACTACATCGCCCACCATCTCAACGACGCGGCGGAGGTCGCGTTTCGCAACGCCTCGCTGCTCTCCCCAAACGACTTCCGCTGGGCGTACTACCTCGGCTTCGTCTATCAGATGGTCGGAGACCTCGAGAGGGAGCGGGCGGCGTTCGCGCGCGCCCTCGATCTCCGGTCCGACGATATCCCGACCCACATCCACCTGGCGGAGCTCCTGCTCGCGCTGGGCGAGAATCAAGCGGCCTACGAGCAGTTTCAGCGCGTCCTCGAGCTCAGCCCATCGGAGCCCGCCGCTCATGGCGGTCTCGGGCGAGCCGCCGCCGCCCTCGGCCGAACCGACGAGGCGGTCGAGCACCTGACGAAGGCCCTGGAGCTGCAGCCGCGGGCGACGATCGTCCACTACCAGCTGGCCCTCGCCTATCGCAAGCTCGGCGACACCGAGGCGGCGCGGGCCCACATGGAGCAGCGCGGCACCACCGAGATCGGGTTTGCCGATCCGCTGCTCGCCGCGATCGAGCCATTGAAAAACGAAAACGTGGTCGAGGTGGTGCTGGAGATGGCGGCCGAGCCGGAGGACCACGATGACCGCAGCGTTGCCGTGTTTGCGGCGACCTACCTCAAGGACCTCCCCCAGGCGGTCGAGCAGATCCACCAGGCGATCGTGGACCTGACGCCGGCGGCCGGCGCCCCGGACCCGTCATCGGCGGAGGCGGCCCGCAACCGGCTCATACGCGCCCGTCTCCACCTCGCCCTCGCCAGCCTCAGCCTCGACCGCGGCGATGACGGCGGCGCACGCAACCAGGCCGGGGTGGCCCTCGTCCTGGTCCCCGAGATGGCCGAAGCCATCCTGATGCTCGGCTACGTGCTCGAGAAGACCGGCGATCTCGAGGCGGCGGTCGACCGCTACTCGGCCGTTCTCGAGCTCGAGCCCGCCAACAGCGATGCGCTCCGGTCGAGGGCGAGGGCGAGAATGGAGCTGCGCCGCGACCGGGAGGCAATCGCCGACCTCGAGCGGCTGTGCGAGCTGGGGCTCGAAGGGGACGGGGTGAGGATTCGTCTGGCGGTCGCCTCCCTCCGTGTCGGTGAGCTCGACGCCGCGCGGGCGAATTACCTCGAGGCCCTCGAGCTCAACCTCGATCCCTCGGATGCAGCCCAGGTCCACCATCACCTCGGCATCATTGAGTCCCGGGCCGGGTCGGACGAACGCGCGGTCGAGGAGTACCGCACCGCGCTCGCTCTCGACCCCGGTCTGGTCGCGGCCGGTCTCGATCTCGGCGCGGCGATGGGCCGGCTCGGCCGCTACCAGGAGTCAGCCGAGATCTATCGGCGCATCGTCGTGTCGGATCCCGGAAATGTTCGGGCGCGGCTGGGCGAGGCCGAGGCGCTCACCGCCCTGGGTCGATCACGGGAAGCGCGCCGGCGCCTTGAGGAGGGCTGGCAGGCGATCCCCGAGAGCGTCGAGCTGCTCCACGCCCTGGCCCGGCTGCTCGCGTCGGCCGATGACCCCGAGACGAGGGACGGCGAGCGTGCGCTGGATCTGGCGCGGCGGACCCTGCGCGACGGTTTGACCCCGAGCCGCCTCGAGACCCTGGCCATGGCCTCCGCCGAAGCTGGACTGTTCAACGACGCCGTACGTCTGCAACAGGAGCTGATCCAGAGATTGACCTGGGAAGGCCGTCTGGAAGAGCTTCCCAAACTCGAGGCTAATCTCGCCCGCTACCGGGCCGGGCAGACCTGCTGCGCCGGTGCGCCCCCGCGCGAGTAAATGATGTCTGATATTGGCACGGAGACTGCCACATACGAGATCAGAGACAATTGCCCTGGCATTATGCGGGCATTCGAAGGAGGACGGCCATGAAGATCGCGTTCGCCCGGAAAATTCCGATCTGCTTGGTTGCCGCAGCGCTGCTCTTGCTCGCGGTCGGATGCGGCAGCCAAAGGCCGGCCGGCGGCCTCGATACCGAAGGTGTGGCGGCCAACAACCGGGGAGTCGCCAACATGGGGCGCTTCGACTTCGAAGCAGCGCTCGAGGTCTTCTCAGCGCTTGCGGAACGGTACCCGGACAACCCCGACGTCCAGGTCAACCTCGGCATCGCCACCATGAACCGTCAACACGAAGGCGATGATGAGGCGGCCAAGGCCATCTTCGATCGGGTCCTCGAACACGACCCGTCGAATGTCAGCGCGGCCTACAACAGCGGCATCATCGACCTTCACCGCGGCCGGGCAGAGGCCGCGATGTCGCGGTTTCAGCTGGTGGCGGAGGCAGACCCGACCAGCGCCGAAGCCTTCTACCACCTCGGCCAGTGCCACATGCAGCTGCAGCAGTTCGAAGAGGCCCTGTCGTGCTTCGAACGCGCAATCGAGATCGATCCCTACCTCAGCAGCGCCCACTACCGCGCCTTCCAGGCTGCCCAGCGACTTGGGGACCGCGAGCGCGCCGAGGCCTTCATCGAGCGCTTCCAGGCCCTGGAGTCAAACCCGCGCTCCCATCTCGTCGAGTTCAAATACACCCGAATGGGTGAATGGGCCGAGGTCGTGGCGCTGGGCTCCGACGCCGAGACAACGACCGAGATGCCCTCGGGACCGATCTTCGACCGCCGGGTCGAGTTGTGGGGGGCCACCGTCGAGCCCGGACCGCAACCCGACATCACGGTCTGCGACATCGACAACGACGGCGCGGTGGATCTGTTCATCGCCGGGGCGACGGCCGGAGAGGCCCCTTTTCGCAACGCCCTGGCGGTGGCCGGTGACACGGGATTCGAGATCGACATCGACCACCCGCTGGCGCACATCGACGGGGTCAACACCGCCCTGTGGGGCGATATCGACAACGACGGTCTGACCGACGTCTACCTCTGCCGCCGCGGGCCGAACCAGCTCTGGCGTCAACTCGAGGGAGGTTCGTGGCAGGACGTCACGGCCTCAACCGGGACCGGTGACGGCAGCTTCAATACGATCGACGGCGCGCTCTTTGACGCCGACCACGACGGAGATCTCGACATATTCGTGGTCAACTCGAACGGCGACAATGAGCTTTTCAACAACAACCGCGACGGGTCCTTCCGACCGCTGGCGGCGGCGAGCGGGCTGACCGGCGACGGCAAGGAGTCGCGACGCCTGCTGGTGGCCGATTTTGATGGCGACCTCGACGCCGACATCATCGTCATCAACGCAGAGCCTCCCCACCAGGTCTACGTCAACGAGCTTCTCTGGGAGTACCGCGCAGCCGATGGATGGGACGCATTCATCGCCGCCGACATCGAAGCGGCGGTGGCCGGCGACACCGATGCCGATGGCCACGTCGAGATCTTCAGCACCGACGGCCAGGGCACAGTCAGCCGATGGCGGGAGGTGGCAAGCGGGAATTGGACGGCAGACACCGTCGCCGACGGATCGTACACGATCGGGTCAGCGCGTCTCGCCCTTGCCGACGTCGACGGCGACGGAGACCTCGAGCTCGTGACCTCGACCGACCGCGGATGGCGGGTTGTGTCACCGGCTGACGGAACCGAGCTCTTTGCGGCAGATGGAGCCGTGGCGGCATGGGCCCTGGCCGCGCTCGATCCTTCCCTCGGACCGTCACTGGTGGGCTTTGACGCGGATGACGGTTTCTCTCTGTGGCCTCCCGGGCCCGGCCGGCTGCCCTTTGTCGCCGTCGGCCTCAGCGGCCGCGAGGACGACGCCAGCTCGATGCGAACCAATGCCTCCGGCATCGGTGTCCGTCTCGCGGTCAGGGCGGGTTCGCGGTGGACAGTGGTCGACACCTACCGCGCCGACTCCGGCCCCGGTCAAAGCCTGCAGCCGCTTTTGCTCGGGCTCGGCGGCGCGCCGCGGATCGACTTCATCTCGATTGACTGGTCGGACGGGGTGCTGCAGACCGAGATGGACCTCGAGCCCGGCAGCACCCACCGCGTCGCCGAGACCCAGCGCCAGCTCTCGAGCTGTCCGGTGCTCTTCGCCTGGGACGGCCGCGGCTACGCCTTTGTCACCGATCTTCTTGGAGTCGGCGGCATCGGCTACTCGGTCGGACCGGGCGAGTACAGCACGCCGCGGCCTTGGGAAAATCTCATGCTGCCACCGGGCGCCGTTCCCCGCGACGGCCGTTTGCTCCTCAAGATCGGCGAGCCGATGGAGGAAACCGCCTATCTCGACGCAGCCCGGGCCGTCGCCTACGATCTGCCGTCCGGGTGGTCGATGACCCTCGACGAGCGGATGGGCATTCTCGGCCCCGAGCCGACCGGCCGACCGGTCTTTTACCAGCGCATGGCGACACCCGTGCGGGCGGTCAACGAGCGCGGCGGGGACGTCACCGACACCATCGTCATCGCCGATCTGTTGGCGGCGCCGGTCGGCCCGCTCGACCAGCGGTTTATCGGCCGGCTGGATGGTGAGCACGTGCTGACCATCAGCTTCGCCGAGCCGCTCGACACGCTCGGCGAGGAGCTCGTGCTCATCGCCGACGGGTGGGTGGAGTACCCGTACTCGTCGACCATGTTCGCCGCCTGGCAGGCGGGCGCCGACTACCGGGCGCCGACCCTGTCCGCGCGGGGTGCCGACGGCTCGTGGGCCGATGTCCTGGTCGAGTTCGGCTACCCGGCCGGGATGCCGCGCCGGATGGCGGTGCCGCTGCCGAAGCTTCCACCCGGCACCCGCGAGCTGCGCCTGGCCACCAACCAGGAGATCTACTGGGACCGGCTGCAGGTGGCGGCGGCCGAAACCGCGCCGTCGGTCGTTCGGCGACAACTCCAGCTGGTTGCGGCGCGGGTCGAAACCCCGGGCTTTGCCCGTCGCACGACCGGGGCGCAACGGTTGCCGCACTACGACTGGGCCCGCCGCACTCCGCTCTGGGACACCCGATTCCAGATCGGTTTCTACACAGCCTTCGGGGATGCGCTCGAGCTGGTGGCGGCGGCGGACGACGCGGTCGCGGTCTTCGGTCCCGGCGAGGCCGTCCACCTCGAGTTCGAGACGCCGGAACAGGGGCCGCCACCCGGCTGGACCCGAATCTACGTTCTCGAAACCGAGGGCTGGTGCAAGGACATGGACCTCTTGACCCGCGACCGCCGGACGGTCGAGCCATTGCCGAAGCGCGGCGTTGACCTCAGCGCACGTGACCGTTTGCATGAGAAGTACAACACGAGGTACGTGTCGTCGGCAGGCTGAGATGTCACGACGAATAGACCGTAGGTGCGCGCTGGGATCGGGTACGAAAATGTAGGCGCGTCCTTCAGGGCGCGCGAGGAGCGCGAACGTGGCGGGTGCGGCATTCCACATCACGACGACCTTGCCCGCGGGCCCTGAAGGACCCGCCTACAGGTCTTCGCAATGCACCGCGAGGGGTGGCCCAACCCGTCAATCGCGGTCGAGGTCGCGAATGACCGGTCTCGTGGTGTTGCCGCCGCCGTTGTCCCAGTGGATGGTGCCGCTGGCGCCAACGGTCCCCGAAAGCTCAGCCAGCCGCTGACGCAATTCAACGCGACCTCCGTCGCCCGCGCGGAGAGCGTCGATCAGCAGGTTAGCGGCGTCAAAGCCGTAAACCATCGCCGGCGAAGGCCGCTCACCGTAGCGTTGGATGGCGGCTCGTTCAAACTTCAACTGCGGACCGCAGGTCCGCGCGTCCGCAAACGGCTGCACCTCGACGATCGGCCCGCCATAGTGCGACGGGTAGGCTTCGAGATCGAGGTCGGCGACCCAGGGCAGAAAGACCGGGCACCTGAGCCCCGCGCCCTCCAGGGCCGCGAGCGCGCGCCGAACCGATGGCCCCGGCAAGCTCAACACCACCCCGTCCGGCGCGAGCTCCGCGAGACGAGAGGCCAGCGCGAACGGGTCCTCGAGCTGTGGGTCGGTGGCCAGCTCGAAGGCCGGTGGCCGACCGGCCCGGGCCATGGCGTCCGCGAGCTCCCGCGCCGCCGTGCGCCCGTCGTGGTCATCCGATATCACCAGCGCCGCTCGCCGCACCCCGCGCGGCACCATGCCCTCCATAACCAAGAGCTCGGCCTGCGCACGGTCGTCGGGCGGCAGACGGAAGATCCACGGCACCCGGGTTTGGGTCAGCGACGGGTCGCCCGAGACCGGTGCGATCAGCGGCACATACGCCTTGGTGGCGATCTGTTGCGCCACGTGGGTTGAGGCGCCGTCGGGACCACCGATGACCACCACCACCCGGTCCTCAAAGACCAGCCGGATGAGCTCGCCGGAGCCCGCTCCCCACGGGTCATCGGCCCAGCGCCGGATCACCCACAGCCGAGCGCCGTCGATCCCGCCGGTGGCGTTGGCGTGCTCGACGGCGAGGGCCACGCCGCGGGCGAGGTCGCGACCCACCGGGTGCTCGTCACCGTCGGGCGCGAAAAGACCGATCCGGATTTCACCGCCGTCGGCGGCTACCACGGCCAACGACTCGGTGCCGGTGAAGACCATCGGCTCGTCGAGCATCGTCTTGTAGGGCTCGTCGGCAAAGACCGGCAACGCGGTGACGACCATCGTACCGAGCATCGCGACCGCGACCCGGATCTCGCGACTCACGGCCGGTCCGCCGCCTCGCCCGGAGTCACAAAGATCCACGCACCGTCTTTGACCAGCGCGAGCACCGCCGCGCTGCGGTTGGAGCAGATCGCGTCATAGACCTTTTCGCCCGTCACTCCCTGCCAGGTTTTCGTGGCCGTCAACTGGTCGAGGATCAGCGCGCGGTTGAGACCGGCGCGCTCGATGGCCTCGATCAGCTGGGTCATGCCGTCGTAGGCGTGGGCGGCGTAGACCTCGGGCGCCTCGCCGTAACGCTTGCTGAACTGCTCGACGAATCGGAGGTACTTCGGATCATCACGGGTGGGATCAAAGGGGTAGCCGGCGACCACCCTGGAGATTTTCTCGCCCACAACCGCCAGGAACCCGGGCGTCACCATGCGGTCGGAGCCGATGAACCACTGCTCCATGCCCATCGCCCGCATCTGCTGGAGGATCATCGCCGACTCGTTCGCATCGCCGTAGGTGATCAGGGCTTCCGGCGCCAGCACCTTGATGGCCTCGAGCTGCGGTCTGAAGTCGGTGTCGCCGAGCTGGTAGTTGAGCTCCGCAAGAAACGGGTGGCCCAGCCGCGTCGCCGCATCGCGGAACTCGTCGATGCTGATGCGGCCGTAGCGGTTGTTGGCGCGCAGGGCCGCGATCCGGGTCAGCCCGAGGGTGCCAAAGACATAGTCGGCCAGGGCGTAGCTCATCTGGCGGTCGTCGGTGATGTTGCGGCACACCCAGGGGATGCTGGTCTCGACAAAGGTCGGGTCGGTGTCGCCGGTGTTCATGATCGGCACTTCGGCCTTGAGGGCGACGCGGATGGCGATGTGCGAGTTGGCGCCGTCGATGGTGCCGAGGATCGCCCACACCTGCTCGGTGTAGGCAAGGTCCACGATCTCGTTACCGCTCGCGCCCCAGAGGCCGTTGTCGTTGCGGACCACCAGCTCGTAGGGGGTACCGCCGCCGCGAAATCCGCCCCGGGCGTTGGCGTGCTCGATGGCCAGTTGCGCGCCCTGAAGCATCTTGCTTCCCAGCGGCTCCTCGTGCGAGGCGCCGCCGGTGGCCACCGAGACCGTCGGCTCGATCGGCCCGAGGAATCCGATCTTGACGCTTTCCACCGTCTCCGCCACCGGGATCTCGCGGCCATAGCCACGGTACGGGACCGGCTCGAGAAAGAAGCGCTTGTAGGGCTCGACGAAGTTGCCGTAGGGTGCGTACTCGGGCGGGGTGTCGCCGTAGACCTGCTTTATCGCTTCCGGCGTCGGCGTCGGTTTGGCTTCGTCGCCGACCGCGAAAAAGGAAAATGCGAGGATGACCGCACACGGCAACGCCACCGCGGATCTCATCTGTGCGCCTCCTCAGGAGTCTCTGTTGCCGGCTTCGAAAGCCCGTCGTAGTAGCCATCTCCGACCCCGCGCGCGAGACCGTGGCCGGTGCCGATCCAGACATCGTCACCCTGGAACTCCACCGTGATGACAAAGTGGTTGGGCAACGACAGATCGGTGGCCACCGTCCGCAGCTCGTCGTTGCCGACGCTGAGGTGTGCGGTCCAGGTCGCCGCGTCCTCGTCGTCACGCCGGTAGCCGACCCAGGTGTCGCTGTCGAAATCCACCAGCGCCGCCAGGCCGAGGTCGGTGGCGTTGTAACACGAGGTGGCGCTGCGGCCCCTTGGCGAGGTTGATGAAGTTGCTCGCGAGACCGCTGTCGTGGTCCATGTAGCCGCGCCAGTGACGGCCGTCGTAACGGCTGAGACCGAAGTAGGTGGAGGCCCACAAGACCTTGTCGACGTAGGAGGCCGAGGTGGTGATGATGTGGATCAGCCCGTCGTCACGGTAGAGATCGATCTCCATCTCGCGGTCGGGGTCGCGGTGGGCGTTCCAGCGCCTGGTCGCGACATCCCACTCGAGGATGCCGCCACCCCACACCGCGGCGAAGACCTTGCCGTCGGCGGCGTCGACGTTGTAGCACCAGATCTCCTCCATCGGTGCGTTCTTTTCGGTGTAGATCTCCCACTCGCCGCTGAGGGTGTCGAGAACGCTCATGCCCGCGGTGGTCGCCACCCACACCGCGTCGTCGAGGACCGCCACTCCGTAGACCACGTCGTTGACGAGACCGCTGTTGAACTGGTTGTAGTGATCGAAGCGGCCGCCGGAAAAGCGCGCCAGACCACCGCCGAAGAGGCCGACCCAGACGTCGCCGGTCTTCGGGCTGACCGCGATCGCGCTCACCACCCGCCACGGCAGACCGTCCTTCTCCCGCCACGACCGCCATTTGCCGCCCTCGTACAGAGCCAGCCCGTCCTCAGTGCCAACCCACAGCCGGTCGCCGTCGGCGGTGAGAGCGAAGATGTGATCATTCGGCAGTCCACCCTCTTCGGCGTAAAACATCTCCCAGTGCGTATAGACGTACGGCTCTCCCTGCCAACCCCGGCTCGTCGCCCTCGGCACTCAAGGCGGCAGTCACCGTCAAAAAGAGGAGCGCGACCACACCGGCGGCGCGTGTCCCCACCCCTAATTCGCGAAGCGAATTAGAGTGTCTTGAGGTACTCAATAAGATCATTGAGCTGATCCTTGGTCATGTCGTTGGTCACGCCGTGCTCGTCGTGCGGATTGAAACGCGTCCAGATCTCCTCGAGGGTGTCGGCCCGGCCGTCGTGGAGGTAGGGCGCCGACTCGTAGATGTTGTTGAGGTGCGGGATGTCGAAGACATCGTGGGTGTCGAGCTCCGACGCGGTGCCCACCGACACCAGCTCCCGGTTGGTGAAGTAGGGCGCTGGGTGGCAGCCGCTGCAACGTTGCTCGACCGGGATCGTCTGACCGGAGTTGGTGACGGTGCGTTCGAAGATCGCCTTGCCGCGGCGCTGGGCCGGGCTGAGCTCGTCGTCCGGTCCGGTAGCGGTTGGGGTTGCGCGGGATGGTGCGGATGTAGCTCTCGAGCGCCACCACCTGGTCGGGCGTGAAGGGGTCGATGCGGGTGAAGAAGACCGCCAGCCGCGGGCCGCACTGGCGGGAGATGGTCGGGTTCTTGCCGGTCCACTTGAAGGGCGCGGTATCGAGGATGCCGCGCAGGGTCCGGTTGTCGACCGGGTTGAGGCCGATGCCGTCGGGCTCGATGTCGTAGGTGACGGCGTCGACGCCGCCGTCGGGGTGGCAGGAGTGACAGGAGAACTCGCGGCCGTAGGTGATCTCGGCCGAGTGGAAGATCCGCTCACCCTTCCGTGTCAGGGTGATCTCCTCGGGACCGCCGAGGTCGATGGTCGCCAGCTTCCGCCTCAGAGCGACATCGATCACCGCAACCGAGTCGTCGAGCGCCTCCGCCACGTAGACGAAGCGGCCGTCGGGAGAGACCGCCAGCCCACGCGGGTTGCGACCGACCGGGATCCGCCGCTCGACGAACTCGGTGGTCACCCCGAGATGGTTGGGCAGCAGCTCGCGGCGCCGTTCTTCGTCCGCCGCCTCGAGCACCGCCCGCATGCGCTCGAGGTCGACCACCGCAACCTCGTCGACGCCGCCGCCGGTGACGAAGGCGAGTCGTCCGTCAGGCGTGATGCGGACGTCGGTCGGGTCCGCAAAGTAGTCATCGGGCTCGTCGAGCAGCAGCTGGTCGACCCGGCCGTCACGCCACAGGATGCCGATGCCGTTGGTCATCACCCAGCCCTGGAGGACCCGGGTCATCGGCACCAGGTTCTTGGTCCGGATCAGGGTCACCAGCGCGAAGTCGCCGCTCGGGGCCACGTCCACCCCCTGCACCAGATTGGCCTCGGGAATCATGAGCCGATCGTCGACGACCGGCGCGCGGTGTCGATGACGGTGACCTCGGATCGCGACGGCGTGCGGAAGGGCACGAAGTGGGAGAGGTTGTTGGTGACGTAGATCGAGCCGCCGTCGGGCGAGCGGCTCACGCCCCAGGTGCCGCGGGCCGCCGACAATCGCTTGACCTCGCGCCCGCTCGCGAGATCCACCACCGACACATCGGCGGAGCCGGCGTTGGCCACGTAGAGCGTCCGGCCGCCGGCGTCGGTGACCACGCCGTGCGGCTCGTCTCCGACCGCGATGGTCTCCTCCACGACCATCGCCGCCAGATCGATCACCGACACCGTGTCGTCGCCGCGGTTGCTGACAAAGGCGGTGCCGCCGTCGGGCGACAGCGCAGACCCCGTGCGGCAGATTGCCGACCCCGATCTCGCCCACCACCGCGCGTTTCGAGGTGTCCACCACGGCAAGGCTGTCCGAGGCCTCGCAGACGACGTACAGCAGCGTCCCGTCCGGGCTCACCGCCAGGTTGAACGGTGTCTTGTACTCGACCGCCGCGATCCGCGCCGCCGCCACGTCCTGCCGCGAGTGATCGACCTGCGGCAGGAACGACTCGAATTCGAAAGTCTTGCCGTGGATTCCAGGCGTGTGGCACTGCTCGCAGGTGGCGCGCGTCGGCCGCTCGAGACCGACCTCATGCGCGGCCTCGGATTCCCCGGTTCCGGCGGTGGCGGCGTGACGGCTGCCGGGCCCATGGCAGCTCTCGCACTGGACGCCGCGGGTCGGTGAAAGACCGCCACCGGTGGTATGGCACTGGAGACAGGTGATGCTCTGGCGCGGGTCGCCGTCGATTCCCGTCGTGGCCGCTATCTCCCGCGCGTCGTCGGTTCCGAGGATCGCGTACGCCTCGGCGTGGGCGGTCAAGCGCCATTTGCTGGTCACGAATCCCATGGATTCTCCGTGGTGGCAGGAGCCACACACCATGACGCCGACGACATGCGGATCGTCGTCCGCAGGTTCCACTCGAGCGGCGCCATCACGAAGCTCGCCACCAACTCCACGGTGGGCGATCTTCTTCAGAGCCTCGTCATAGTCGAAGGGTTTCACCTCGAGCACCGCGGTATGCGAACCCTTCTCCTTGTGGCATACCATGCAGGTCCGGCGGTCAGGCTTCAGCAAACCTGCCGCCGCTGCCGCCTCGGGGTCGAACATGACCCGGGCTGCAATGTAGCCGCCGCCCGGACCGTGGCAGCGCTCGCACTGGACCCCGTCCTCGATGTGAAAGGTCGGGTCGAGCTGCCACGCCTCGACGTCGGCGGCAGTTGCGTGGCAACCGAGACAGACGGCGCTCGAGAAGGGCGGCTCATCAAGACCCGAGATGCGGGCGATCTCCGCCGCCTCGGGCATGGCCAAGGCAGCGTAGGCGCGGGCGTGCGGCGACCGATACCAGATGTCGAGCTGGTCACGCTGCGCACTGTCGTGGCACTCACCGCAGACTTCGGCGCCCACGAAGACGGGCTCGGTGGTCTCGGCGCCAAACGCCGTCAGCAGCACGAGCACAGTCATCAGGGCCCGTCGCATCACTGCACCTTCGCCTCCGGTTCGTTCACGGTGAGGATCTGGTTGACCTCGATCTTCTCGATCGTCGAGACGAGCCCGCTCGGCCAACGGATTTCGATCCGGTCCACGATCTTTGCCGAGCCGAGCCCGAAGTGGGCCCTCGGGTCGCTCTGGCTGAGGTAGCCGGAGCTCGACCGCACTTCGCGGAGCTGGGCGACGCCACCCGCCGTCACGCGGATGCGGGCGCCGATTCCGTCGCGGTTGCTCGCCGTGCCGACGGTGCGAATCATGATCCAGTTGCCACGGTTGCCGCCGTCGTTGCGGAGCAGCCGCGCCGGGTCCGTTGAGGTTGAGGACCAACAGGTCGAGGTCACCGTCGTTGTCGACATCGCCGACCGCCGAGCCGCGACCCATGCCCTTGACCTCGAGCGCCGCGCCGCTCGCCGACGACACATCCACGAAACGACCGCCGCCGCCGCGGAACAGGGTGTCCTCCTCGGGCTCGAGGTGGTGCGCATCGCCGTTGACGATGAAGATGTCGAGCACTCCATCGTTGTCGTAGTCGAAGAAGTTGCCGGACCAGCTGGTGTACTGGCCGAGCACCGCCGCCAGCCCGGCCTCGGCGCTCCTCTCCTCGAAAACACCGTCACCCAAGTTGCGGTACAGACAGCCGTAGCGCATGTCGGGCACCAACAGATCGACCAGACCGTCGCCGTCGAAATCACCGAACTCGGGGCCCATGGCGGAGGTGGCCTCGCCGTTCTCGCCAAAGGCGGTGCCGGCGCGCAGCGCGATATTGTCAAAGCTGCCATCGCCCCGGTTACGGTAAAGATAGTTCTCCATGCCGTCGTTGGCCACGAAGACGTCCTGGTCGCCGTCGTCATCGATGTCGCCGGCCGACACCCCCATCGCCCGGCCGTCGCTGGTGCCGACCCCCGCCGCTCGACCGATGTCGGTGAAGGTGCCGTCACCGTTGTTGTGATAGAGGATGTCCTTCTGGCCGCGGTAGGCGAGCGGCCCCGGAAAGGCCTCGGCCGCAAAGTAGTACGAGTACTCGGGGTCATAGATCAGATAACCGCCGACGTAGAGATCGAGCAGCCCGTCGCCGTCGGCGTCGAAGAAGGACGCGCCGATGCTCCACAGCTCGCTGCCCACGCCGGCGGCGGTGGTGACGTCGGTGAAGCTGCCGTCTCCGTTGTTGCGGTAGAGCGTGTCGCGGCCGTAGTTGGTGACGAAGAGATCCCGGTCGCCGTCGTTGTCGTAGTCGGCGGCGACCGCGGCCATCCCGAAGCCGGTGTCCCCGACGCCGGCCGTGTCAGTGACGTCCGTGAATGTGGCGCCACCGTTGTTGCGGTACAACGCGTTCTTCAGCTTTCCCGCGAGACCGCGGCCGCGCACCGAGCTGACACCCTCCAAATAGCTCCCGTTGACCAGATAGATATCGAGATCGCCGTCGTCGTCGAAATCGAAGAAGACGCAGCCGGCGCCCGACGACTCGACGATGTTCGACAGCTCGTCGTCGCCGATCCCGTGCACGAAGCGGATCCCCGCGCTGTTCGGTGATGTCGACGAACTGGGGCAGCGGCGGCTGATCGGCGGCGGCCGCCGCCACCGAGATCAACAGTATTGCCACGGCAAGTGGTGCCCTCATGGTGCCTCCTCCTGAAACTGATCGAGCCGGACGGCGGGCTTGACGACGGCATCGGCCAGGGTGTTGGGGACCACCATCTCGCGGTCCTCGTGGCAGCCGATGCAGCCTCGCCACTCGCGGGGCATGACCCAGGTCCACGAGTCCTGGCGTGCGATCTCGACGCCTGCTTCATCGAGGAGCTCGAAACGAATCGGCGTACCGGACGGAACCTCGATGTGAAACGATCCATCCTGTTCGAGGGGCACTTCGCCCAATGTCCGTTGACTCCACCGGGCCAGGGTCGGATCGGGCGCCACTCCCTCGATGACCCGCAGGATCGAGGCCTCGCCCGCCCGCAGGCGCTCGAGTCCCGGCCGGTCGCTGAAGTGCGAGCTGATGCAGTAGAAGACGCCGGTCGTCTTCGTCGTGTCCACCACCGATGACCGCCCCTTGACCTTCGGGTGCGACGCCAGTTCCTGGGCATCCAGATAGTGGAACTCGGAGTTTCCGTGCACCAGACCGAGACGGTCCCCGGTGGCAGGGTCGACTCGGTAGAGACCATAGACCGTATCGCTTCCCGTCGGACGATACGAAGCCAGCAAACCGCCGTCGGTGAGCGGCAGCGGGTCGAGGTAGGACCCGTCGCCGGCCACCGAAAGAACCTTTCGGCTGTGGAGCGGGCGGCGCAAACTGACGTACGCGAGATCACCGCCGCCGAGCGGCGACGTCCCATCGGCCTCCACGAAGAACACCCGTCCATCCCCGCCCACCTTGACCGAGTGGGGTTGGGGTGGGCCGTCGTGATTGTCGTAAAAGGCCATCAGATCGGTGCCGTCGTTGTTGACCGCCATCAGCGACAGTCGTGTACCGAGAGTGCCCCCGGTAATGGATCTCCAACTGGGAAAGATCAATCGACCGTTGGGGAGGACGTCGGGATCGAGATCGGAGCTCGGGTGGAAAGAGATGCGGAGCGGATGGCCGCCGTCGAGATCGGCGGTAAAGAGCGCGATGACCGGCCCGGAGCTCAGCTCGTCAAGCCATCCGGTTCCGGTGCTGAGGTATGCGATGCGTTCGGTGGGCGCCTCGTCGTCGAGGTGAAACAGCGACCCGATCCACAGGGGTGAGGTGAAAACGTCGATGCCGGAGCTGAGCCGAATCAGGTTGCCACCGTCGGCATCCATCCTCCAGATCTGGCTCCGGTCGCCGTCTTGAAAACCGGCAAACAGAATCTGCTTCCCGTCAAACGAAACTGCCGGGTCGCAGGCGGCGACGAAACCGGGGGTCAGAACCCGCTCCGTCCCGTCGCTCGAAAGACGGACGATGGCACTTCCGGCGGCGCAGCCGGCGGGTGGGCGATTCAGCATGCCGTTATCCGAAGCTGCCGGCTGTCGCACCACCACCAAATCGACCGCGAACGCCCCTCCGCAGAACGCCAGAAGGAGGGACAGCAGCAGACCGGCAGACCGCAAGGGGACGCCGGTGCAGAAGTGCTGTGTCATTGCCCGGCAGCGGGTCGAGCGATGACAGCGGTCGCGTCCAGCTCGACCAGCAGATCCTCGCGGCAGATGTCCTCGATCGTGCAGACGAGAGGCAGGTTGTCGAGTCCGCGAAGCTTCAGGATTCGATGCAGCCGCTCCACATCCTCGAGGTGTTTGACGAAAACCGAGGCCTGGCAGATGTCGTCAAAGACCGCACCTCCTGAGGCGAGCAGCGATTCGACGTTGTCGAGGGTCCGTCTCGCCTGACAATCGAAATCGCCCGGATGGACAGTGTTGCCGTGCTCGTCGATCGAGGCCGTGCCGGAAAGCAAAAAGTATCGGCAGCGGTCAGTGGCGATGCTGAGCCCACGCGAAAAGGCCGAACCGTACTCCGGCGCCTCATTCTGGAGGGGGTTGCGTAGCCTTTCGACTGAAAGCGTCCGACCCGCCAACGGCCGCGTCGCGAGCAGATCGAAGGTGCAGCGATGCCCACGGGCGTTGCGTCCACGGATACCTGTGCTTGCCGGGATGACGCTCGCGGGCGAACCGTTGAGGAGACCGAAGATTCTCAAAGACCTCGTTCCGCGTCCGGTTGAAATCGTCGTACCAGGCGAGGATATCGTCGAGAAAGAACCACGTGCGGCATACGTCCGCAAACGACCACTCGCAGCCGCGCAGCATCTGATCGGCGAGCAGCAGCGCCTCCCGGGTCTCGTCAGCCGGCTGCGATCGAGCCTCTGACGGCAACAGCCGGGCCAGGTCCGACAGGCTCAGGTAGCTGGCGTCCTTGCCGTCGACACGGCGGCCGCACGGTGCGCCGTGCCACTCGAGGATCTCGGAGGAGTCGACGGTGGACGGCCGGGCCGCGATCACCTGGATGCCGGCTGCACCGGACCCGATGCAGGGGATCCCCTCGACATGAGTCGGCGGGATTGCGGCGTTGTCAGAGCCCTCTCCAAGTGCCACAGCGCGGAGCTCCGCAATCGATGCCGCGGAGGCGACCTCGCCGAACACGCGCTCGTGGAGGACAACCAGATCGTCCTCTCGGAGCCGCCGCCCGATCTCTGAGTAAACGTGGCGGACATCTTCGCGCGCGCCGGTGGCGAGTGAATGGGCCGACCAGGTGATGAACACGAGGTCCCCGGGGCCCGAGCGCACCCAGAGCACCGCCACTCACCTCCCGCCGTCGATCGGGTTCACACCGGCCGCGCAGGCACGCCCGGCCGGGGCCGGCGGATCCCCCCGCTTCTCGGCCGCCCGGCGACCACGGTCGGCACCCATGAGAACGGTCGCGGAATCGAGGGTTTCCGGCGATGACACGGGGACACGACGGTCTTCCTGCATCACCGGGTCATACTAGCCGATACTCATCCGATCTTCTAACGACAAGATCGATTGCGCGAAACGGACGCTTCGACTCGCCACCCCCCGAAGGCATCCATCCCCTTCCGCTCCGCGGCGGTGATCACTCACTCTTTGCGCGGGCCCGACCTCAGGACCTCGAACACCGCCTTCGAGATCTGGATGTCCTGGACGGCGACGCCAGTGAGATCCGCGACCGTGATCTGGGAGTCGCTGGTCCGCCGCAACGCCGGGTCGGCGATGATGCTTCCTAGTTCGACGGCGTCGCCGTCCCGGAGCAACCCGGCTTGGAGCGCGTGGAAGATCTCGCCGCGCACCCGGCACTGCTCGACGCTGTCGGCAACCACCAGGTCAGCCCTGTGCAGGATCGCGGGTTCGAGCTCGTTGCTTCTCCCTGGTGTCCGAGCCCATCGCGGTGATGTGGGTCCCCTCTCTGATCTGGTCGGCCCGCAGCAGCGGGGTGTGCGACGGCGTCGCGGTGACGATGAGATTGCAGGTGGCGGCGATTTCTTCCGCCGTCGAGGGTCGTCTCGATCGTCAGCCCGTGCCCGCTCATCGCCTCGCGAGTAGGCCTCGAGCTCCTCTTCGCCGGTCCCCCAGACGATCACATCGCGGCAGTCGACGATTGGCAGCAATGCCTCGACCTGCATCTTGCCCTGGACGCCGGCTCCGAACACGCCGATGCGCTCGACCTTGCTCGGCGCCAGGTACTTCGCGACCACCGCGCCGGCGGCGGCGGTGCGAACGTTGGTGAGGTGGCACTCGTCGAGGAGGATGCACTCGAGCTGCGCTGTCTTCTGGCTGAACACCAGCATCAGACCGTCGGCCGGGGGCAGCCCGAGCTTGACGTTGCCGTAAAAGCCCGAGGCGACCTTGATGACGAAGTAGTCGTCGTCCTTGATGTAGCCGTACTTGATGTGGACGTCGCCCGGCGGGTCCTCGAAGACCAGCTCCCCCACCGGCGGCACCACCACCCGGCCCTGCGAATAGGCGACGAAGCCCTGCTCGATCGCGGTCGTCACGTCGATCTCGAGCAAGCGCCGCTCGATCTGCTCCGGTTGAAGATCTCCGGCCATCGGCCTCACCCTCAGAGATCGCGTGCGCAGACCGGACCGGGCTGGCGCCCGCTCGGGCGGCCGTCCTCGTAGACGATACGGCCGTTGACCCACACCATCTCGATCCCCACCGCGGTGGCGTGCGGATCGTCAGTCGTCGCCCGGTCGAGCACGGTCTCGGGGTCGAAGAGCACCAGGTCGGCGAACGCTCCCGGCTCGATCCGACCGCGCTCCGCGATGCCCACGTTCGATGCCGCCTGGGCAGTCATCTTGCGGATGGCCTCCTCCAGGCTCAGGACCTGTCGCTCGCGGACGTACCGACCGAGGACCCGCGGAAACGAGCCGAAGCCCCGCGGGTGCGTCCCGTCAAGCCCGCCGTCGGTGCAGAAGTTGATGAAGGGCCAGGCCATCAAACGCTCGATGTCGGTCTCCTGCATGCTGACCGCGATGACGTTCTCGACGCTATCGTCCTCACCTTCGAAGCGTCTGCCCTTGCGCCAGGTCTTCCGCCTCCCGGATCAGGTCCATCAGCGTCGTGGGCGGATCCGTACCGCGCAGGGCCGAGATCTCGGCCAGGGTCTTGCCGGCCAGCGACGGATCGGGCTCGAAGACCGGGATCAGCATGTCCTCCGGCGCCGTCAGCTCCTCGACTGCAAATCTCGCCGCTTCTTGATCCTCGTAAGTCGCGGTCGGGGAACATGACTCTCAGTGTCGCCTGCCAATAGGTGTAGGGGTAGATGTCGGCGGTGACATCGACCCCGTCGGCGCGGGCCTCGGTCGAGCGTGTCGAGCAGCCGGTCGGTCTGACCGTGCAGGCTTCTCATGGCGAGCTTGATGTGCGAGATCTGGACCGGCAGCCCCGCCTCGCGGCCGATGGTCAGGATCTCTTCGATCGCCTCCCAGAACCAGCGGTCCTCGCTGCGGATGTGGCTCATGTAACGGCCGCCGTGGGCCGCCGCCACCTTCGCCAGCGCCACGACCTCCCCGGTGGTCGCGTAGATTCCGGGCGCGTACTCGAGCCCGCTCGAGAGACCGAGCGCCCCCGCCTCCATCTCCTCGTCCAGCAGCGCCGCCATGCGCGCGATCTCCTCGTCCGTGGCCGCCACGTCTGAAGTCCTCTCCCATTGACTGCAATCGGAGGGTCCCGTGACCCGACGTAGGAGGCCAGATTGACCGCCGGTGGCGTCGGCCTCCAGGTTGCCGAAGAAATCCTCGAGCGGGAATCTGGAGTCACCGTCCTGACCGACCACCGTCGTGGTGATGCCCTGGTTGACCGCGCCGAGGGCGTCGAGATGGTCGAGGATCGCGCCGTCGGCGTGGCTGTGGGTGTCGATAAAGCCCGGCGCCAGTACCATCCCGCGGGCGTCGATGACCGGTTCGTCGGGCCCCGGCTCGAGATCGCCGACCGCGGCGATGCGATCGTCCACGATGCGCACGTCGGCCGTGAATCGGGGCTCGCCGGTCCCGTCCACCACGGTGGCATTCGTGATCAGCGTCGACGGGTAGTAGATGTCGGTGATCCGGCCGGCGAAGTCCTCGGCCTCGAACTCGTCGAGGTTGGACAGGACGATGACGCTGAACCGCCGTTCCGGATAACGGACGATAAAGGTGCTGAAGCCGACCCAGCCGCCGGCATGGGCCAGGCGGCGGCCGAGACCGCCGTAGCGGCCGAGCCGCCAGCCAAAGCCGTAGGGGTACTCCTCGCCGTTCGCGAGCCGCACGGGCGACCACGCCTCCTCCAGGGTGGCAGGTTGCACGAGCGTGTCGGTGTACAGGGCCTGATCCCACAGCGCGAGGTCCTCGACCGTCGAGTACATCAAGCCCGAGCCGACGAGGTGGTTCAGTACGTGATCGTCGTCGAGGGCGAAGCTGCCGTCGGCCCGCGAGTAGCCGAGCGCGCGGTTGGCGATCTCGGGCTCCGTGCTGTCGCGGACCACGGTGTGGTTCATCCCCAGCGGCCTGAAGATGTTGTCCTCGAGGAACTGTCCGAAACGCTGCCCCGACACCCGCTCGACCACCAGCGCCAGCATCTCGTAGCCGGGGTTCGAGTACTCGTAGCGCTCGCCCGCCGCGAACAGGGCGGCCTCATCCCAGGCGGCCAGAAACTCCATCGCCTCCTCGGTGTCGGGCATGTGCTCGGTCGACGCCGCCTCGAGGACGTCGTAGTAGTCGGGCAGCCCGCCGGTGTGGGTCAGGAGGTTTCGCAGGGTGATGCTATCGCCGAATCTCGCGAGCTCGGGCAGGTACTTCACCAGCGGGTCGTCGTAGGAGAGCTGTCCGCGCTCGGCCAGGATCATGACCGCCATGGCGGTGAACTGCTTCGACACCGAGGCCAGCCGGAAGGCGGTCTGCGGCGTGATCGGGATTTTCCGTTCGAGGTCGGCGTAACCGTAGCCGCCGGCGTGGAGCACCTCGCCGTCGCGGATGACCATGACGGCCGCGCCGGGGGACTCGCCGGTCGTAAAGGGCGCGAAGAGCGCGTCGACCTGCGCCGCGGCGTCAGGGAGCGATACCGACGTCGATGTGCCGCCGCCGCAGCCGGCGAGGGCGAGACACGTGATCGTTGTGAGGACGAGACCGAAGCGCCGTTTTTCGTGCTGCCGCATGCAAACTCCTCCTGCGCGAGGCGAACGATGTTCGACTCGATGAGGCGCGAGCTTAGCAGAGAAACCGCGTGCTAACCTGAGACGATCCATCGGAGGCGCATGATGCAGAACGACCCGATCGACATGGAGAGGATGCAACCGGTCCATCGGCATTGGAGCGTGATCGTGTGGGTGGCGTTGATCGTGCTCGCCACCTGTCCCCTCCCCGCCTTCGACCTCGCCGAGGCGCAGCGCTTCCGGCTCGACAACGGCCTCAGCGTGATCGTCCTCGAGGTGCCGGCGGCGCCGGTGGTCAGCGTCCAGGTGCTCTACCGGGTCGGGGCGCGCAACGAAGAAATCGGACGCACCGGGCTCAGCCACTACCTCGAGCACATGGCCTTCCGGGCGAGCGAGAACTTTCCGGACACCGAGCTCGTCGAGCTCGATCTACGCGGTGGGCGGCGAGTGGCACGGCTACACCTGGCTCGACCAGACGACCTACTTCGAGACCCTGCCGGCCGAGGACCTCGACCTGGCGCTGCGGATCGAGGCCGACCGCATGGCGCGGCTGGTGATACCGGCGGCGGAGGTCGAGGCCGAGCGCGGCGCCGTGCTGGCCGAGATGCACGGCTACGAGAACGACCCGGCGTCGGTGCTGCACGACACCGTCCTGGCGGTGTCCTTTCTCCAGCACCCCTACCGCAACAACACCATCGGCTGGGAGAGCGACGTCGAGAGCATCACCCACGACGACCTGGTGGAGTTCTACCGCGATGCCTATCGGCCCGGCCAACGCGGTCCTGGCGGTGGTCGGCCCGGTCTCCGCCGATGCCGTCCTCGAGCGCGTGCGCGAGCTCTTCGGCGCCCTGCCGGGCGGTGAGAGAACGCTGCCGCCGCCGACCGTCGAGCCGCCGCAGACCGGGGTGCGCCGGGTCGAGCTCCGGGGACCCGGCGCCCGCAACCGCTTCGAGGTCGCCTACCACGCGCCGTCCGTCACCGACCCCGACTACCCCGCCTTTCTGCTCGTGCAGCAGGTGCTGGCGGGCGGCCGCGGGATCAACTTCGGCCAGAACGAGTTCGGTGACGCGGTGCTGCCCAGCTCCCGGCTGGCCGGCATCACCGACGACCTCGCGACCTGGTACCCACCCCAGGCCGCACCCTACGTCTTCACCATCGCCGGCAGCATCGATGCCGCGGCCTCGACCGCCGACCTCGAGGGGCGGCTGCAGGCGGCGATCGACGTCCTGGCTTCACCGACCGCCGACCGAGGAGGAGCTGGCGGCCGCCCGCAAGCAGCTCCTCGACGAGCTGGTGTTCGACCTCGAGACCACCGAGGACGCCGCGCATCAGCTGGCCTACTTCGCCGGCCTCGATGCACTCGACGTCCTGATCGAGCTGCCGAACCGGCTGGCCGCGGTCACGCCGGCCGACATCACGCGGGTCGCCGGCACCTACCTCCGGCCCGACCAGCGCACGATCGGGTGGTATCTCATAGGTCCGGCGCCCGCCCCCCGCCCCGCCCCGCCTTGAGTGTCGGAGCGGCCGCCGCCGGGCCTCCGCCGTCCTCGACGGTGGAGGCGCAGGAGCGCGCCGGAGGCGCAGCCCTCCGCACCCTCGCCGCCGAGGATCGTGCGCCTGGCCGGCGGAGTGCCGGTGATCTTCCAGCCGAGTCGCTGTCCTCCGCCGCCTATCTCCGCATCCTGGTGCCGACGACGCGGCTCGAATTCGAGGCCGACGCGTCCCCGGACACCCCGGTCTGGCGCCACACGTCCCTGAACTTCAGGTTTCGCCCGGCGGAGCTGCAGGCGACCCTGCCGCGAGCGCGCGAGGCCGGCTGACGGCGACCCCGGCGCCGCCGTCTCGCCCGCCGACGTCGACGACCCGATGGCGCGTCTGGCCCTGGCCTTTGACGAGGTCCTGGCGGTCACCGCGCCGGTGGTAGCGCCGGGAGTCTCCGTGGTCGCCCTGGTCGGCGACCTGCGGGAGGCGGAGGCCGTGCCGCTGCTCGAAGCGGCATTCGGCGATCTGACGCCGGGCAGCGGCCGCGCTTCCGGCGCCGAAGCCGGGCCCTCGCGAACGCAGATCGACCTCGCCGTGGCGGTGGCCCAGGCCGCGCTCGGCTACGTCGTGGCGGCGCCGCCGCCGAGCCACCCCGACTGGTTTGCGTGGCGCATCCTGCTCTACGTTCTCAGCCACGGCTACGAGGGGCGACTTGGGAGTCGAGGCCATCAGCCGGCGCGGCCTTGTCTATTACATCGATGCGCGAGTACCTGAGCGACGGCACGAGCGGACGGGTGTCGCTGGCAATCGGGGTCGACCCGGCCAAGCTCGACGCGATGCGCGCCCTGCTGTCGGAGACGATCCAGGACCTGGCCGATGCTCCGCCGACCGGAGGCGAGGTCGACGAGGCGAAATCCCACCTCCTCGGGTCGCAGGCTGACCGCCGCGCAGAGCAACGAAGAGGTCTCGGCCGAGCTGATCGAAGACTGGGTCGGGACATGGCGGCCTGTTGTCGGACGAGGACTTTGCAGAGGCCGTGAACGCGGTCTCGCGGCGCGACCTGGAACGGGTCGTTCCCGCCTTTCTGGCGGGAACGACCATCGTCGTCAAAGGGGCCGAGTGATGGATGGAAAACGTGTGAAGAAGGTCTTGAGTTGGACTGCCTGCATCGTCTGCCTTTCGCTGGCGTCCGCCTGCTCGTCGCCCGAAGCCACGGAAGCCGATATCATCATCAGCGGCGGCCGGATCCTGACGCTGGGTGATCCTGCGACTGTCGACGCCATTGCGATCGCCGACGGGCTCATCGTCGCGATGGGCGATCGTGTGAAGGTCGAACAGCTGCGCGGCCCCGACACGGTCGATTACGATCTTGGCGGCAGAGTGCTGGCGCCGGCCTTTGTCGATCACCACGTCCACCTGCTCAACCTCGGCTTTGCGCTGCTCTATCAGGCCGAGCCCTCGCCGAGCTTCGTCGATCTCGCCAGTCTCGACTCGCTGGAGAAGATCGGCGACCGGGTCGAGGCCAGCGCGTCGGTTCTCCCCGCCGGCACCTGGATCCTCGGCCAGAGCTGGAGCCAGGGCGCCTGGGGCGCCTCCGAACTGCCGAGCAACGAGGTGCTGTCCACAGCCGCGCCGGACCATCCGGTGTTCTTCACCCGGGGCGACGGCCACGCCGGCTGGGCCAACGCCGAGGCCCTGGCTGCAGGAGGAATCGACGCCGCGACCCCCGACCCGCCCGGCGGCGTGATTCGGCGGGCGCCGGATGGATCGCCCAGCGGGGTGCTGCTCGAACGCGCCAACGAGCTGCTGCGACCGTCCCTGCCCGAGCCCTCACCGGCCGAGATCCGGCGCGCCTTTCGGATGGGCGCCGACGCGCTGTCGGCGCTGGGCGTCACCGAGGTCTTTGACGCCGGTTTTCTCGGTCTGCCCGGGGTGGTCGACCTGGGCCTCGACTTCGAGCGCTACTTGAATCTCCTTGTGGAAGCCGACCTCGAGTCGCCCTTGCCGTTACGCGTCCACCTGATGGTCCCCGCGCCGAGCACTCTGTTTTCACAGATCGCCGCCGACCCGTCCTCCTACCGCCATCTCACGCCGCGGATCGGCGTCACCCACCTCAAGCTCTTTACCGACGGCGCTCTCGGGAGCCGGGGGGCGTGGCTCTCGCACCCCTACCTCGACGATCCCGGCACCTCCGGGGTGGAGAGGATGACCGCAGAGGCAGTCATGGAGGAGGCCATGGCGGCGCTCGACGCCGGGCTCGACGTCGCCACCCACGCCATCGGCGACGCCGCCATCCACATGGCGTTGGACGTTTACGAGGAAATCCTCAACGAGCGGCCCGAGCTGCGGCCGGAAAGGCTGCGGATCGAGCACTTCTCCTATGCAAAACCGGAGGACTTCGATCGCGCGGCCGCCCTCGGCATCGTGCTGGCGGTCAACCCCGACTTCGTGGCGCCGGATGATCACGGGCTGGCGATGGAGGACGCGCGGGTGGGCGTCGAATCCAGCGAGCGGGTCTACGCCCTTGGCCGCCTGGCGGCGGCCGGCGCACGGCTCGCTTTCGGCTCCGACTACTTTGTCGCGCCCGCCCAACCGCTGCTCGGCTTCTACTCCGCGACCACCAGGCAGAACGGCAAGGGGCTGCCGGCGGACGGCTGGCACCCGGACGAGCGTCTGCCGCGGCTCGAGAGCCTGAGGATCCAGACCCGGCTCTGGCCCCCCGGCGGCGGCGAGCCCGAACGCGGAGAGTTGGCGGTCGGCGGCAGGGCCGATCTGGTGGTGCTGACCGCCGATCCGCTCGCGGTGGAAGCCTCGGCCATCCTCGGGATCGAAGTCGAGACAACCTTCCTCGACGGTGCGATGATCTACGGCGGCGCCGAGCCCGTTGGGACTTCGAAGTTGCCGGTCGAGCCGGATACAGTCGAGCCAGGCCTCCTGAGCTCAGGTTCCATCGACTGGCTGTAGGTCAGCGGGGTCTCAGGCCCACTCCAGTCGAAGCCCATGCCGACAGCTCGCGCAGCGATACCGGGAGCACTCGCTCTCGCTGAGGTCGAACTCGACCACGTTCTCCAGTCACTGCATGCGTTCCATCTCGAAAGCTCGATCTTCACAGCGACTTCTCTCGCGGCCGGAGTCCGCGGGCAGCGGCGGCAGCCCGTCGGGAAGGTAACTCAGGTACTCGATGCCGCTCGTCTTCTCCTCCCACTCCCGGCGGACGGCGGCCAGCGCCGCCGGATCGGCATAGAGATCGAACATCGTTGCGGCCATGACCTTGGCGGTGTAGAGCATGCCCTTGTGGCCGATCGACATGCCGCCGGTGGCCACCACCGGCCAGGCGTGCCAGGGTGCGCCGATCGGGGCCGTGGTCACCGAAAAGTGGAGGGTCGGCACCTGCCAGCTGACGTCGCCGACGTCGGTCGAACCGCCCTGGACTCCTTGCGGATCGAGGTCCAGCGGTTTCGGCACGGCCTCGAGCCCGACCGGTTCGGCGTCGGTGGCGCGCTGGATCTGACGCGCGAACTCCTGCTCCTCGTCGCTGAACTCGATCGGTCCCAGCCACGTCATGTTGTCGTGGATGAGCCTGGCGCCGGCCATGGTGAGCAGCAGCTCCCAGGTGCCGGACTGCACGTCGAGCCGGGCGGTCGTTCCGGTGGCCAGGGCCGCGCCCTCGGCAATGCGCCGCGCACGCTCGAGCAGCTGGTTGACGCCGGTAGCGTTCGAGTCGCGCATCCAGCACCACACCCGGGCATAGGTGGGGACCACGTTGGGGACGTCGCCCGCGTCGGTCACCACATAGTGCACGCGCACCGTCGGTTGAACGTGCTCGCGCATCAGGTTGAGGGCGAAGGTGAAGACCTCGGCCCCGTCGGCGGCGCTGCGCCCGTTCCACGGATCGTAGGCGGCGTGGGCCGCCCGGCCCTCGAATTCCACCTCGATATCCACCATCGCCTGGTTCTGCTGGGTGTCAGCCCTCACCTCGACATCCGGGTGCCAGGTAATGGCCGCGTCGAGGTCGTCGAAGAGTCCGTCGCGAACCATGTAAAGCTTGCCGCCCACCGACTCCTCGGCCGGCGTGCCGTAGTAGCGGACGGTGCCCTGGAGCTCGCCGGCCTCGATGAGCTCCTTGATCGCCAGCGCGGCGCCGATGCCGGCGGTGCCAAGCAGGTTGTGGCCGCAGCCGTGGCCCGCGGCTCCCGGAACCAGGGGCTCCTCCGTCGGCTGGGCGCGCTGCGAGATGCCTGGGAGGGCGTCGTACTCGCCGAGGACGCCGATGATCGGACTGCCATTCCCGTAGCTGGCAACGAAGGCGGTAGGCATGCCGGAGACGCCCCGTTCAACCTCGAAGCCGTGCTCTTCGAGAAAGTCCTCGAGCAGGGCGGCGGACCGGGTCTCCCGGAGCGCGGTCTCGGCGAAGGCCCAGACCTGGTCGGCGAGGCCGATGAGCTCGGCGCTGTGGGCGTCGACCGCCGCCACGGCCGCTTCCTTGACGAGCTCGAGGTCGGCCGCAGCTACCGGCGCGGCCGCGACGACGCAGATCAATAGGCACGCGAGACGCAGGGTTTTCGTCATGGCATTGAATCTCCAGACCTATCGTTCCACCGTTCGTTTCGCACATATCGTATCGTGATTGAGTTCGATGTCTGCATCCGTGGCTAAAGCGTTCAGCCCAAATCTCACGCCATCGGCCTATCGGCGCGGACGAACAGCCACAACCCAACCCCGATCAGCGCAAACACCGATCCGGTCGCAAGCGCCGGTACCCAACCAAAGGTTTTGGCTGTGATCGGAACGAGCAGAGCTCCGATACCGCCGACGACATTTCCACCCGTGTTCAGGACTCCTGCGGCGGCCGATGCGTGTTTGCCGGACACGGAGATCGCCGCCGCCCAGTATGCTCCCTCGGTCAGCTGGGTGCACCCGAAGCTCAAGGATAGCAACACGACGGCCAGGTATGGATTCTTGGCGGTTGCGCCGAGGAAAAGAAGACCGGCAACGAGACTGAGACCGACGATGCCGGGTATTCTGTATCCCCATCGAGGACCGATGCGTTTGCAGAGACGATCGCACCACAGCCCGCCGACGCTTGCAGCGACTGCGCCGACCAGCCAGGGAGCTGCGGCGTAGAAGCCCCCTTCCAGGATCTCGAAGTGCCGAACATCGACGAGATAGATAAAGAACCAATTGAAGAAAATGTAGAAGACGTAGTTCGAGCAGAAGTAGCTCGCGGTCAGCAGCACAATGTCTCGATTTTTGAGTACACGTTTCCAGCCCGTTTTGTTTTCGGCATCCTGTTCCGGTAATGGGCGGTCTGCATTGATGAGGTCCAGCTCGTGTTTGCTGACTCGCGGGTGATCGGCCGGATCGTCCCTCGCGTACCACCACCAGGCCCCTGCAATGACAAACGCCATGGGTGCCGTCAGGAGAAAGGACTCACGCCACCCCAGTTTTTCCATCAGCCAGGCAACCAACGGTGCCGTAACGGCGGCACCCAGAGTCAGCCCGGTGCTCGTCAATCCGTTCGGAAACGCCCATCCTGACACCGGGAACCATGTCCCGATAGTTCCGCCACCGAACACTGGAAACAAAGGCGCTTGAGCGACGCCAAAAAGAAATCGCAGGCCGATCAGCGTGGTGAGGATGAAGGTCGTGGATGCAAGAGTGTTCCCGGGCACCATGCCCGTCATCAGGGTGAGGATCCCCCACACCACGGCGATGATGCTGAGGGTCCGGCGGGACCCCAACACGTCACCGAAAACGCCGCCCGGAAACTGAAAGATGGCGTATCCCCAGGCAAAAGCCGAAAGCACCATTCCCAACTGAATTTTGGACAAGCCGAGATCAGCCATGATGTTTTCGCCGGCTATCGACATGTTTGTCCGCAGCACATAGGCCACGAAGCTCATCATGAACAGGAGTGCAAGGATCACCCATCGAACATGGGTGCGTTTTTGATCAGAACTGGCTACGTGAGCCCGCATCGGGAAATCACTTGATCCCGGCGCGTACGTCGGCGGCCGTCACCACGGCGCGCAGTTTCTCGAGGGTTGACTCCGGCAGCGGCTTGGGTACGTGGCTTGCGATAGCCTCGCGCGCGGCGGCCCGGGCCCGGTCGGCGATCGAGGGGCTGCCGGCCGTGGCCCAGGACTGGTGGGACAGCCGGTCGAAGACCCTCGGGTACCAGCACTCCTTGTAGTGACGCAGCGTGTGATCGGCGATGAGGTAATCGCCCCCCGGACCGACCTCGTCGATCGCCTCCAGGGCCAGGGTCTCGGCCGACAGCTCGACGCCGCCCGTCAGACGGCGGACAAAGCCGATGATCTCGTCGCAGAGGACGATCATTTCGTACGAGCAGGTCATGCCCGATTCGAGGTAACCGATGTCGTGCACCAGGTTGTTGCCGCTGAGAGCGGTCCACAGGATCCACAGGGCGCTGTCGGCGCCGGCCTGGACATCGGGCAGCTTGGAGTCGGTGCAGCCCGAAAAGCCCCAGGTCGGCAGGTGGTAGAAGCGCTGTCCGAGCTCGGAGAAGGCCCGGCAGTGCAGCATGAACTCGGGGCTCGAGTAGGTGGCGACGGTAGTGCGCATATCGAGGGGGCCGCTGCCCGACCCGTAGACTATCGGCGTGCCGCGTCGCCGCAGCTGAGCGATGGTGATGCCGCTCAGGACCTCGGCATTGGCCATGACCAGGCTGCCCGCCGGGGTCACCGGCGCCGACGCGCCCTCGACCGGCCCCGGCGCATAGACGAAGGGCAGCCGCTTGTCGGCCATGATCATAATCTTGGCGAGCACCGTCTCCGAGTGCTGCAGCGGCGACGACGGCTCGAGGTAGGCGAGCAGGAACGGGTTGAGGCTCAGCGCCTCGGGCCCGCCGGCGACCACCTCCGCCATGGCGATGATGTCGGCCAGCCCGGTCTCGTCCCAGGCGGTGAAGACGACCGGCTTGGAGGTGTTCTCGATCATCGCCAGAAAGGAGCGGCGGTCCGAGGTCGCCGCCGCCACGTCCGACGGCAGGGCCATCGACATCACGAAGTCGAGGTTGGGCAGCGAGTCCGCGAGGCGGGCGGTGTCCGCCACGTCGGACAGGCGTGACAGCCGCCGTTCGCCGGTCTCGAGATCGAGGATGTTGGGCAGGTCCGAGCCGGTGCCGAAGAAGCTGCGGCGCCCCTCGAGAAACACCCGTGGACTGCCATCGCGACCGCAGAGCACGATGCGCGACGGTGCCCATGCCAGCGCCTCCTCCACCACCGCGGCCGGGAATTTCACCAGGTCCCCGCTGCTGATCGCGCAACCGGCTTCGCGCAGCAGCTCGAGGGCGACTTCGTGGCGGACCCGCACCCCGGTCCGGCGCAGGACCTCCAGCGTGGCGTGGTGGATCTCGCGCAGTTGGACGTCGTCAAACAGTTGCGAGCCAAAACCCATGGAACTGATGAGGTCCGGGTGTGACATTCCCCGTCTTCCTTTCTTGCCGACGACGTCCTCGCGCCGGTCTCCGAGTCAGTTGTCTCCGGGCGGCGCCACCACGTAGGGAACGCCCAGTTCTTTCGCCTGAGCGTTGAGTGCGGCCAGGTCCCCGGACACCAGTTTGTCGAGCGCCGCCTCCTGAACCGCCAGCGCCTTGCCGAGCTCCGCGCCGACCTTTCGCATCCCCTGGGTCGGCGGGCCGTCGTGGTCCTCCGCGATCATAAACATCCAATTCAACCGTGAGTACAGCTTGGCGCCGCCCTGACGGTCGGCCAGGATGTCGTGGTTGACCTCGGCGTGCGGGTTGTGGATCTCTTCCTCGACGGCGTCCAGTTTTTTGACCAGCGTGTTTCCGAGCTCGACCAGCCCGGACGCTTCGGGCCCCGGTCCGAAGGGGCTGCCGAGAACGGCGGCGAAGGCCGTGTCCGGGTTGTGTGGATGGACGGCCATGGTCCCGATCTGTCCCTCGCCGGTCGCCGCGTTGTAGGTCAGGGGATCGCCGGGCACGCCCGCCACCCGCGACACCCGCCCGCCAGCCGCCGGACCGATCAGCCGGTACTCGAGACCGTGAAGTGGATCCTTGCCGGTGTCGTCGCCACCAGCTGCGAATACCGGCCTCGAGCTCAGCAGCAAGGACAGTCCGAGCAGAACTCGCCAATACCGCTCCAAACCAGTCTCCTTTGGCTCCGTCACTCCGAGACGGGGATCATCATACCCGGTTTGTCCGGGGCGCTTTGCCGCATCCACCGCCAAAAATCCTTCCATATGGTGAGATTCTATGCCAAATTGTGGTACGTTATGGCTGGACGAGTGCCTCGAAAGCCTCGACGGAGGATCCTCATGCGTCCCACTCTCAAGCTCCTCGACGACGATCTCAAGACCAGGATCATCGACGAGGCGCGTCATCTGTTGTGCACACTCGGCGTCGAGATCCACAATCCGGGGGTGCTCGCGCTGCTCGGCGATCACGGTGCCGAGGTCGACCTCGGCAGGCAGCACGCGCGCTTGACCGAGAAAATCATCGACACCGCCCTCGGCTCGGTGCCGAGTTCCTTCATGCTCTACGACGTCGTAGGTGCGCAGACCCACGATTTTTCGGGCGACAAGGTGCACTTCACTCCGGGCTCGGCCGCCATCAACATTCTCGACGGCGATGCGATGCGCAAGCCCACCACCGCCGACTACATCAGGTACGCCAAGGTGGTCAGCGGCCTCGCCAACATCGAGGCGCAGAGCACCGCCTTTATCCCGGCCGACGTGCGCGGAGGAAATCTCGGACAGCTACCGCCTGTACCTCAGCCTTCTCTACTGTGAGAAACCGGTGGTCACCGGCGCCTTCACCATCGAGGCCTTCGCGATCATGCGCGACCTCCAGCTCGCGGTCCGCGGCAGCGAGGAGGCGCTCCGCGCCAAGCCGCTTGACAGTCTTCTCGTGCTGCCCGACCTCGCCCATCAAGTGGAGCGACGTGACCTCGCAGAACGTCGTCGACTGCGCCCGCTACGGCATTCCCGTCGAGTTCATCTCGATGCCGCTCTCCGGCTTCATGGCCCCGGTGACGCTGGTCGGCTCGTTGATCCAGCACACCACCGAGACGCTCAGCGGCGTCGTCATCAGCCAGCTCGCCGGGCCCGGAACTCCGGTCCTCTACGGCGGCTCGCCCGCCGTCTTCGACATGCGCTACGAGACCACGCCGATGGGCGCCGTCGAAACGCAGATGATCGACTGCGCCTACAGCGAGATCGGCAAGCACCTCGGCATGCCGACCCAGGCGTACATCGCGATGAGCGACGCCAAGCGGCTCGACGCCCAGGCCGGGTTCGAGAGCTCGATGGGCGCCACCCTCGCCGCGCTCTCCGGCATCAACAGCATCTCCGGCCCCGGAATGCTCGACTTCGAAAGCTGCCAGAGCCTCGAAAAGCTGGTGCTCGACAACGAGATCTGCGGTTTGACCCAGCGGCTGGTGCGGGGCATCGAGCCGCGCGACGACTTTCCGTCGACCCCGATCTTCGAGGAGCTGATCCGCGAGAAACACCTGCTGATCGCCGACCACACCCGCAAGCACCTGAAGGAGGAAATCGTGTTCCCGGGACCGGTCGTCGACCGCGCCAACAGCGCGCGTTGGCTCGAGGAGGGCGGGCTGAGCCTGCACGACCGGGCGGTGAAGGAGGTGGCGCGTCTGGTCGCGTCGTACACACCGTCGCGGATTCCTGACGATGTGGCGGCCGAGCTCGAAAGATTGATGACAGCCGAGGCGCGCCGCTTCGACATGGGGCATCTGCCCGATCGGGATTGAGGTGGTCCGATGAAGATCGCCGTCGCCGGCAAAGGCGGATCGGGCAAGTCGACGGTCGCCGCTGCGCTCGCGCTGCTCCAGGCGCGCGCCGGTTGCCGCGTCCTCGCCGTCGATGCCGACCCCGACGCCAACCTTGCCTCGACCCTGGGTCTGCCGCACGACCGCCGGCGCGAGATCGTGCCGATCTCCGAGCAACGCGCGCTGGTCGAGGAGCGGACCGGCGCCAAGGTCCGGCAGTACGGACAGCTCTTCAAGCTCAACCCCGAGGTCGCGGATATCGCCGACCGTTTCGCGGTCCGTCATGATGGCGTTGACCTGCTGGTTCTCGGCGCCATCGAGGCCGGCGGCTCCGGATGCGCCTGTCCGGAGAGCGTTCTCATCAAGGCTCTGGTCGCGGAGCTCGTGCTCCACAATGACGAGGCGCTGGTGATGGACATGGAGGCCGGCGTCGAGCATCTCGGGCGGGGCACCGCGCACGGAGTCGACACGATGCTGGTGGTGGTCGAGCCGAGCCGGATGTCGGTCGAGTGCGCCGAGCGCGTCTTCAGCATGGCCGCCGACATCGGTCTCGGCGACGTCCGGGTGGTGGCCAACAAGATCACCTCGCCGGCCGATGAAGCATGGATCAGCGAGGCGCTCGCGGGCCGTGAGATCGCTGCGACGATCGGCTACTCGGAGGCGATCCGCGCCGCCGATCGCGACCGCCGTCCGGTTCTCGACGCCTTCGACGACGAGACTCTCGCCCGATTCGAGGGTTTGTTGGCGGCGCTCAGTAGAGAGGTTGTCCAATGACCGACGTGACGCGCGAGAAGTACGTCCGCCTGATGACGGACATATCCGAGCTCGAGGACAGGGTCGAGGAGCTCGAGACGGCGGTGGCCGGCGACGCCTCGGCCCCCTGCCGCGCCGAGCTCGACGCGGCCCGCGAGCGGCTGGCGGAGCGGATGTGGGAGCTGGCGCGGATCACCGACGCCTGCAAGAAGATCCACGTGCGGAAGTAGAGGGAGGGCCGAGAAGATGGAATTCAAACCGAGATTCCTGGCCACCGCGGTGGGCAGCATGCCCCACGCCGACGCCCGCGCTGCGGTCGACGTTGTGCTCGCGAGCATTCCGGACGCGCCGATATGGCCGCAGCTGTCGGGCCGCGGGCTCAACGAGCAGATGGAGATCCAGTACTCCGAGGGCCTGCCCTGCCGGGTCATCGACCGCGTCAAGGGGCGGATGTTTTTCGAGACCTCGGGCGACTACACCGACGCCTTCACGGCGTTCTACGAGTTGTACATGCAGGCCATGGATCCCGACGACGGGACCGGGGACGTGTCGGCGATGGCGATCTCGCCGGACTTCGCCGCCGGGATCTACGAGCTCGAGAATCGGCTGCAGGGCGAGGGTGGGACCCGGCCCTTCGTCAAGTGCCAGACCACCGGACCGTGCTCGTTCGCGTTGACCATCGTCGACGAGAACAAGCGTGCCCTCTGGTACAACGACGAGTTCCGCGATGTCGTCATCAAGGCCCTGGCGATGAAATGCCGGTGGCAGATCCAGAAGCTCAAGCGCTTCGCCGACACCGTCATCTGCTGCGTCGACGAGCCGATATTGTCGGGCTTCGGCAGCTCGACCTATGTCTCGGTGCAACGCGACGACGTGGTGGCGGCGATCGCCGAGCTGGTCGAGGCCATCCACGCCGAGGGTGCGCTGGCCGGTGTCCACTGCTGCGGCAACACCGAGTGGTCGATCCCGATCGACACCGGCGCCGAGATCGTCAACTTCGACGCCTACCAGTACGGCGAGACCATTGCCATGTACCCCGACCACGTCAGGCGCCACCTCGAGGGCGGCGGCGCGCTCGCCTGGGGCGTCGTGCCGACGTCGGTCGCGGTGCGCGACAACACCGCCGAGTCGCTGGCCGACCACTACGAAAAGATGGTCGACAACCTGGTCGAAAAGAGCGGCCTCGACCGGCGGATGATCTACGAGCAGACCCTGCTCACCGGATCCTGCGGCACCGGGTCGATGGCGGCGGCGGACTCGGAGATGGTGTTCCGGCTGACCGGCGAGCTGTCGAAGACACTGCGCGCCAGGCACGGGTTCTGAGCGTATGGCCCAGACCATCGCGATCGCGGGCAAGGGCGGCACCGGCAAGACGACGGTGGCGGCCCTCCTCGTGTCGCGGCTGGTGGCGACCGGACGCACGCCGGTGCTCGCGGTCGACGCCGATCCCAACTCCTGTCTCGATGCCGCGCTCGGAGTCGAGGTGCGGCAGACCGTCGGCAGGGTGCGCGAGGCGGCACGCGACCTGGCCGGCCAGGGGATCGGATCGGGGGTCTCGAAACAACAGATGCTCGAGCTCAAGATCGCCGAGAGCCTGGTCGAAGCCGACGACTTCGACCTCATCGCGATGGGCCGATGCGAGGGACCGGGCTGCTACTGCTACGCCAACAATGTGCTCAAGAGAGTGATCGAACAGCTCGCCGACGAGTACCCGGTGGTCGTCGTCGACAACGAAGCCGGGCTCGAGAACCTGTCGCGCCGCATCGTCCGCAAGGTCGATTTGCTGGTGATGGTGACCGATCCTTCGCGCGCAGGATTGACGACCGTCGCGCGGCTCCACGAGCTGGCGCGCGAAATGGGTCTCGATTACGGGTCGCTGGCGATCGTCGTCAACCGGCTCCGAGAGGCGCAGCCGCCTGAGGAGGCCGCCGTCCTGAAGAAGCTGACCGGCGCCGACGAGTTGCTGGCGCTGCCCACCGACCCGGCGCTGGCCGAGATCGCCGAGCGGGGCGGCAGCCTGATCGGCTTCGACGCCGATCCGACCATCATCGAGCCGATCGACCGACTGATCGCGAGGGCGGGCCTGCAATGAACACGACAACCCGGATTGGAGGGTCTCATCATGCCTGAACCGAAGACGCCGAAGACCCCCGAGATGCGGGTGCTCGACCCGGCCTCGGTCGAGATGTTGAGAAAGGCCGGGACCGACGGCCTCGGCACCGCCTTCAGCCGGATGGACACCCAGGATGTGCAGTGCAAGTTCGGCAGCCAGGGCCTGTGTTGCCGGGTCTGCCACATGGGGCCTTGCCGGATCACCACCAAGACGCCGCTCGGGGTCTGCGGCGCCGACGCCCACACCATCGTCGCCCGCAACTACCTGCGCGAGGTGGTGGGCGGCGCCGCGGCCCACTCCGACCACGCGCGGGGTCTGGTGCTGCTGCTCAAGAAGGTCGCACAGGGGCTCGAGGGCGGCTACGAGATCAGGGACGAGAGGGCGCTTCGGCGAAACGCGGCGGCCTACGGGGTCGAGGATCTCGATCGCGGCAAGGAGGAGATCGCCGCCGATTTCGCCGACCGCCTGCTGGCCGAGTTCACCAGCCAGGAGACGACGCTCAGGGGACTCAGGCTGGCGCCGCTCAACCGTCAGGGCGTGTGGCGCAAGCGCGGCGTCGAGCCGCTCGGCATCGACCGCATGATGGTCGAGTCGATGCACCGCTCGACCATGGGGGTGGATCACGACCACCGCCACCTGCTCCAGCAGGCGATGCGGACCGCGCTCGCCGACGGCTGGGGCGGCTCGCGGGTGGCCAGCATCATCTCGGACATCCTCTTCGGCACCCCGCAACCGGTTCGCGGCGACGTCAACCTCGGTGTCCTCGGCGAGCACACGGTCAACATCGTCGTCCACGGTCACGAGCCGGTCCTGTCCGAAATGCTGGCGGTCGCGGTGCGCGACCCGGAGATCGAGACCGCCGCGATCCAGGCCGGCGCGGAGGGCGTCACCCTCGCTGGAGTGTGCTGCACCGCCAACGAGATCCTGATGCGCCACGGCATCCCGGTGGCGGGGAACTTCCTCCAGCAGGAGCTGGCCATCATCACCGGCGCGGTCGAGATGATGGTGGTCGACGTCCAGTGCTGCATGCCGAGCCTGCCCGAGGTCGCCGCCGCCTATCACACCGAGATCGTCTCCACCTCAGCCATCGCCAGCACCGTCGGCGCCACGCCGCTGCCGTTTGCCGAGGATCGCGCCTACGACGACGCCAAGGCCCTGGTGCGGCGCGCCATCGCCAACTACGCCAACCGCGACCGGGCGAAGATGGCCATCCCCGAGCACCGGCGACCGCTGATCGGCGGCTTTTCGGTCGACGCCATCAAGTACATGCTCGGCGGCACCTTCAGGGCCTCCTTCCGGCCCCTCAACGACGCCATCATGCAGGGCCGGATCACCGGGGTGTGCGGCGTTGTCGGCTGCTCGAACCCCAAGATCCAGATGGACGCCTACACCAACGCGCTGACCCGCGAGCTGCTCGCGAACAACGTCCTCGTCCTCAAGACCGGTTGCGCCGCCATCGCCTCGGCCAAGGCCGGGCTGCTCCTCCCGGAGGCCGGGCTCAGCGACGCCGGGCCCGGTCTGCGCGAGGTCTGCGAGGCGGTCGGAATGCCGCCGGTGCTGCACATGGGAAGCTGCGTCGACAACTCGCGGATCCTCGAGGCCGCCACCGAGATCGTGCGCGAGGGCGGGCTCGGCGAAGACCTTTCGGACATCCCGGCGGTCGGCGTGGCGCCCGAGTGGATGAGCGAAAAGGCGATCACCATCGGCTGCTACTTCGTCGCCTCCGGCATCGACGTCGTCCTCGGCCACCCCTTCCACATCGAAGGCTCGGACCAGGTCACGAGCTTCCTCAACGACGGGGCGCGATCGCTCTACGGCGCGTCGTTTCACGTCGAGCCGGACCCGCTCGAGGCCGCCGGGCTCGTGCTCGAGATCCTCAACCGGCGGCGCGACAAGCTGGGCATCAACACCAGGGCCGAGCGCAAGCTCATGGACATGAAAGACCGGCGAAAGATCCATGTCGAAGCTGATCTGCGCTAGCGCGATCGACGGCGCCGTCGAGTGGGTCGCCCGGGCCGACGCCAGCGTCGACCGTGCGGTCGCAGCTTACGGCGAGGATCACGCCGTCGGCTTTGCCAACACCGCCTACCACCTGCCGATCATCTACTCGCTGTCGGAGTTCAAGGTCGAGACCCTGGCCGACTGCCGGGCGGTGCTGAGGCGGGCCAAGGAGCTGCTGCCCCAGCGCCCCTCCGAGAACCACTGGCTGCCCTACCTCGGCAGCGCGCTCGATGCGGGCGTCGCCTCGCTCTTCGCCTGCGAAATCGTCGAGGCCTGCAAGTGCCTCAACGGCGGGGACGCCGGCCGGCGGCATCTGGCTCGGCGCCGCCTCCGACGTGATCATCCGCGAGCGCGGCATCGAGTTCGTGGACGGCACCGCGCCGGGCTTTGCCGCCGTCACCGGGGCCGCGCCGTCGAACGAGATCGCGGTCCGGATCGCGCGCGAGCTCCAGGAGAAGAACATCTACGTCTTCATGGCGGGAGCGACCGGCGGCCGGCAGTTCGCCGAACAGCTCGCCGAGGAAGGGGTGCAGCTGGGCTGGGAGACCCGGCTGGTGCCCTTCGGCAAGGACGTGTCGGCGCTGGTCTACGCGCTCGGATTCGCCAACCGGGTGGCGCTGTCCTTCGGCGGCGTCGCGCCCGGCGACTTCAGGGCCAACCTCCGGTACAACCGGGACCGGGTCTTCGCCTTCGTCCTCGCCTTCGGCGAGGTGGACGCCGAGAAGTACGCCGTGGCGGCAGGCGCCATCAACTACAGCTTTCCGGTCATCGCCGACACCGACATCCCCGAGATCCTGCCCACCGGGGTCTGCACCTACGAGCACGTGGTGTCGTCGGTGCCCTACGAGAGCATGGTCGAGAAGGCGCTCGAGGTGCGCGGCTGCAAGGTGCGAATCACGAAGGTCCCGGTGCCGGTTCCCTACGGCCCCGCCTTCGAGGGCGAGCGCATCCGCAAGTCCGACATGCGGGTGGAGTTCGGCGGCAACCGGACCCCGGCCTTCGAGTACGTGACCACGGTCGAGCTCGACGAGATCAGCGACGGCGAGATCGAGGTCATCGGCCGCGAGGTGGACGAGATCGAGATCGGGGGAGGCGCTGCCGCTCGGCATCTGGGTCGAGGTCGCGGGCCGCAAGATGCAGGTCGACTTCGAGCCGATCCTCGAGCGCCAGGTCCACCACTTCCTCAACGGCGCCTCGGGGCTGTGGCACATGGGGCAGCGCGACATCGTGTGGACCCGGATCTCCAAGGAGGCCTTCGACCGGGGGCTGCGGCTCCGACACTACGGCGAGATCCTGCACGCCAAGATCCTCGCCGAGTACGGATCGATCGTCGACAAGGTCAAGATCACCCTCTTCACCGAGCTCGACGAGGTGGAGCGCCGCCAGGAGATCGCGCGCGTGGTCTACGACCAGCGCAACCGGCGGCTCGAGGCGATGACCGACGAGTCGGTCGACACCTTCTACTCGTGCCTGCTGTGCCAGAGCTTCGCGCCCAACCACGTGTGCATCATCACCCCCGAGCGGCTCGGGCTGTGCGGCGCCTACAACTGGCTCGACGGCCACGCCGCCTACGAGATCGACCCCACCGGCGCCAACCAGCCGGTGCCCAAGGGCGAGTGCCTCGACCCCAAGCGCGGCATCTGGCAAGGGCGTCGACGACTACGTCTACGTCAACAGCCACAAGACCCTCGAGTCCTTTGCGGCCTACTCGATCATGGACCGGCCGATGACCAGCTGCGGCTGCTTCGAGGTGATCTGCGGCTTTGTCCCCGAGTGCAACGGCGTCATGGTGGTCAACCGCGAGTTCCAGGGCGACACCCCGGTGGGGATGAACTTCTCGACCCTGGCGGGCGAGGTCGGCGGCGGCCGGCAGACGCCGGGCTTCATGGGTTGCGGCAAGATCTTCCTCACCAGCCGCAAGTTCCTGGCCGCCGACGGCGGCCCCGGGCGTCTGATCTGGATGCCGAGGGAGCTCAAGGAGCTGCTCGCCGATGACCTCGAACGGCCGCTTCGCCGAGCTCGGTCTGCCGGACCAGCTCGACAAGATCGCCGACGAGACCATCGCCACCGACCCGCAGGAGATCCGCGCCTTCATGGAGAAGGTCGGCCACCCGGCGCTGGCGATGGAGGACATGGCGCAGTATGCGCGCCAGGCGGAGGCGCCCGAGCCCGCCGTGACGACAGCATCACCAACCGTCGCGCCGACGGCGGCGGCCGACGCAGGGTCCTGAGGATACCGACATGAAGCCCGAAGACATCGCCAGGCTCAAGTCCGAGGTGGCCGCCTCGGTGATCGCCGAGCTCCAGCAGGATCTCAAGCAATCACTCACCCGGGACATCGTGCGCGAGATCATCGGTGTCCTCGGCGAGCGCTTCCTCGGCGAAGCCCCGAAGCCAGTCTCCGCCTCCCCCACCGTCTCCGTCTCCGTGCCCGATTCAAGACCTACCAAGTCCACCCCGAAAACCACCTCCATCGAAGCCGGACCCACCGCCGCCGAAAGGCTGGCGGCGGTGAGATCCTTCGAGGTCTCGAAGGAACGATGCGAGCAGCCCACGTGGACCGTCACCCTCGGCGCCGGCCCCGACCGCGGCGGAACCCGCGGCGTCACCTATCAGGTGGGGGGCGCCACCTGCATGCCCTTCCACCTGTGGGAAGGTGCGATGCCGCACCGTCCGCTGGTGGCGCTCGAGGTCTTTGACGTCGTCTCCGAGAAGTACCCGCAGGTGCTGCGCGAGATCTTCGGCGGGCTGCTCGACGATCCGCCCGAGATGGCGCGGACCTGCGTCGAAAAGTACGGCGCCGATCTGATCTCGGTGCGCCTCGAGGGGACCCACCCCGAAAAGGGCGGCAGGTCGCCCGAACAGGCGGTCGCGCTCGTCAAGGCGGTACTCGAAGCCGTCGAGGTCCCACTCATCATCACCGGTCACAACCACTTCGATTCCATCAACGAAGTGATGAAGGCGGTCGCCCAGGCGTGCCACGGCGAGAACCTGCTGCTCAACTGGGCCGAGCAGGACAACTACCGCACCATCGCCGGCGCGGCGCTGGCCTACGGCCACAGCGTGGTCGCGCAGAGCCCGATCGACGTCAACATCGGCAAGCAGATGAACATCCTGCTCACCGGGATGAGCCTGCCGGTCGAGCAGATCGTCATGGACCCGATGACCGGCGCCATGGGCTACGGCCTCGAGTACACCTACTCGGTGATGGAGCGGATCCGTCTCAGCGGTCTCGGCGGCGACGCCATGCTGGCCGGGCCGATGATCGTGTCGCCCGGACAGGAGACGGCGAGGGTCAAGGAAGTGAAGGCGCCGGCGAGCGACTTCCCGGCGTGGGGCGAGCTGGGCGAGCGGGCGGTCCTGTGGGAGCTGGCCTGCGCCACCACCCTGCTCTACGCGGGCGCCGATGTGCTGATCATGTACCACCCGGACGCGGCGATGGCGACCAAGGACACGATCTTCCGGCTCATGGACGGGAGGGGCTAGGCGATGGCACTCACCGGGCTCCAGATCCAGAAGCTCCTGCCAAAGACCAACTGCAAGGAGTGCGGGGTCAACACCTGTCTCGCATTCGCCATGAAGCTCGCCGCCCGCAAGGCCGAGATCGGCGCCTGCCCCTACGCCTCCGAGGAGGCGATCCGGGTTCTCGGCAAGGCCTACGAGCCGCCGGTGAAAGCGGTCCGGCTGGGGCCCGGCGGCGCGCTCAAGCTCGGCGGCGAGACCGTGCTCTACCGGCACGAGAAGACCTTTGTCAGCCAGACCCTGCTGGCGGTCAACCTCAACGACACCGACGATCCCGCGAGCATTGACCGCACCATGAAATCGGTCAAGGAGTACTCGATCGAACGGGTCGGCGAGACCATCGACATCGACATGCTGGCGGTGACCCAGACCGGCAGCGACGTCGGCGCCTTCGTCGACCTCGCCGCCCGGGCGTGGCGCGAGGTGGGCAAGCCGTTGGTGCTGCGCAGCTCGGACCCGCAGGCTCTGGCGCTCGCCGCCAAAGCGGTCAGCGCCTCGCACAGCGTCCTCGCCACCGCCACGCCGGAGACTGCAGGCGCGCTGGTCGCGGCGGCCGAGGAGAACGGGCATGCACTGGCGCTGAGCGCCCCCGACCTCGATCAGTTGGCGATGGCGTCCGCCGCCATCCTGGAGGGCGGCTTCACCGACCTCCTGCTCCAGTTCGAGACCCACTCGCTCGCCGAGCGATTCCAGACCAACGCCGTCGCCCGGCGGGCGGCGCTCAAGGACGGCGTCAAGCCGCTCGGGCTGCCGTTCCTGAGCTTTGTCGACGGCGCCGACCCGGTGACCGGCACCGTCGAGGCTGCGACCCAGATCGCCAAGTACGGCGGGATCTGCGTGCTGCCAGGCTTCGACACCGCCCAGATCGCGACCCTCATCACGCTGCGTCTGAACATCTTCACCGACCCGCAGAAACCGATCCAGGTCGAGCCCGGGATCTACCCGATCGGCGAGCCGACCGCCGACTCGCCGGTCTTCGTCACCACCAACTTCTCGCTCACCTACTTCATCGTCGGCGGCGAGATCGAGAACAGCGGGCTCAGCGCCTGGCTGGTGGTGCCCGAGTGCGAGGGCATGAGCGTGCTCACCGCCTGGGCCGCCGGCAAGTTTTCGGGCGCCAGCATCGCCAAGTTCTGCAAGGAGGCCGGGCTCGAAGACAAGGTCAACCGGCGCGACATCGTGATCCCGGGTTTCGTGGCCCAGATCAGCGGCGAGCTCGAGGAGAGCTTCCCCGGATGGAAGGTGATGGTCGGGCCCCAGGAGGCCTCCGACCTCGAGAGCTTTATCAAGGCCCGGCTGTCCTAGCCGCCGGGAAAAGAAGGGAGTCCGCGACCGCAGCCCATGGCGACCATCGAGTTTCTTCCCGCACACGCGACCGTCGAGGCGCCACCCGGCACCCCGCTGGTGGCGGCGGCCCGCACCGCGGGTCTCGACCTCGAGCTGCCCTGCGGCGGTGACGGATCGTGCGGGCGGTGCATCGTGCGCACGACCGGCGGCGAGGTGCGGACCGAAAGCCGGGGGCGGGTGCCCGCCTCGGCGGTCGCGTCGGGCTACGTGCTCGCCTGCCAGACGCGGGTGCACGACGGCGCGATCACCGTCGAGCTGCCCGACCGGTCCCGGGCGGACGGCCAGTTCGCGGACGACGAGGAGGCGCGGTTGCTCGTCGATACGACGCTGTTGCCGCGAGCGGACGATCTCGAGCCGCTGGTCGAGAAGTGGTCGTCTCGAGGTGGCGCCGCCGCATCTCGAGGACGGCCTCTCCGACGTCGACCGGCTGACGGCCTCGATTCGTGCCGCGCGAAGCGTCGACAGCGTCGGCTGCACATTGTCGGCCGCGCGAGCCGCGGCCGCGGCGCTGCGCGAGGAAGACGGGCTGGTGACGGTCACCGTCCTGCCCGACGACGGCGGGGTGCGGGTCCTCGACATCGAGCCCGGAGACACCACCTCGCGTCACTACGGCGTCGCCGTCGACATCGGCACGACCTCGGTCGCGGTGCAGCTCGTCTACCTGCCGACCGGCGCCGTCCTCGCCACCGAGAGCGACGCCAACGACCAGATCCCGTGCGGCGTGGACGTGATCAGCCGCATCAACTACGCGGCTCGGCCCGGCGGGCCTCGGCGAGCTGCAGCGGCGGGTCCTGGACACCGTGAACCGACTCATCTGCAGGGCCGCCTTCGGCCGCGGCATCAACCCGGGCGAGATCTGTCACGCGGCGATCTCCGGCAACACGGTGATGACCCACCTCCTGCTCGGCCTGCCGCCGGAGCAGATCCGGCTCGCGCCCTACACGCCGACCGTGCTCCAGGCGCCGACGGTCACGGCGGCGGAGCTGGGCCTCGCCATCAGCGCCGAAGCGCCGGTGGAGCTCGCGCCCTGTGTCGGCAGCTATGTCGGCGGCGACATCACAGCCGGGCTGCTGTGCACCGACCTGGCGCGCGAGCAGCACGGCATCAGCCTCCTTATCGACATCGGTACCAACGGCGAGATCGTGGTCGGCAACACCGACTTCCTGATGTCGTGCGCGTGCTCGGCGGGGCCCGCCTTCGAGGGCGGCGGTATCGAGTGCGGCATGCGCGCGTGCGCCGGCGCGATCGAGGAGGTGGCGGTGGATCGCGAGACGGCCCGGCCCACCTGCTCGACGATCGGCGACAAACCGCCCCTCGGGATCTGCGGGTCGGGGATCGTCGACGTGCTGGCCAACCTCCTGCGGACCGGCTGGATCGACCGCCAGGGACGAGCTCGACCGCTCGCGGCGCTCCGAGTTCATCGACCTCGGCGACAAGCGCGCGCGCTACCTGCTGGTGTCGGCCGCCGACAGCGGGACCGGCAAGCCGATCGCCATCAGCGAAAACGAGATCGAGAACGTCATCCGCGCCAAGGCCGCCATCTACTCGGCGTCGGCGCTGATGCTGCGCCGGGTCGGTTTGGGCTTCGAGAACCTCGACCGGGTCTACATCGCCGGCAACTTCGGGCGGTTCCTGGCGATCGAACAGGCGATCGTCATCGGGATGATCCCGGACCTCCCCCTCGAGAGGTACCGCTACCTCGGCAACGCCTCGCTGACCGGCTCGCACATGACGCTGGTTTCCCGCGCCCACCGCCGCCTCCAGCTCGTCATCGCCGGTCGCATGACCAACATCGAGCTCAGCACCGAGCCCGAGTACATGGACCAGTACACCGCGGCCCTGTTTCTGCCCCACACCGAGCTCGCGCTCTTTCCGACTGTCGGGGTGATGGTCGGCAGGGCGAAGGCGGGCGGGTGGCGATGAATTCGAACCGGTGTATCTTTGCAAACTGGGCGATCACGCTCGGCGCGACTGAATGTGGAATATCGTCCCCGGACCGAAGGGGAACGGGTTGATCAACGGAGGTTTGGCATGGAAGTTCTGCAACAGATCAACGAGACCTTGCAGCGTGGAGAGGACCGGAAGGTCGCCGAGCTGACGCAGCAGGCGGTCGACGGCGGGCTGACGGCGGGGCAGATCCTTAACCAGGGCCTGCTCGCGGGCATGGACGTCATCGGTCGCAAGTTCGGCGCTCACGAGATCTTCCTGCCCGAGGTGCTGCTGGCCGCGCGTGCCATGGACGCCGGCGTCGAGGTCCTGAAGCCGCTGCTGATCGCCGAGGATGTGCCGTCCCTCGGCAAGGTGGTGGTCGGCACGGTCAAGGGCGACCTCCACGACATCGGCAAGAACCTGGTCGGGATCATGCTCAAGGGCGCCGGCTTCGAGGTCATCGATCTCGGCGCCGACGTGGCGCCGGAGCGCTTCGTCGACACCGCCGAAGCGCACGGCGCATCGGTGGTCGGGCTGTCGGCCCTCCTCACCACCACCATGTCGGGCATGAAGAAGGTCGTCGAGCTGGTCAACGACCGGGGCCTCCAGGATCGCGTCAAGGTCGTGGTCGGCGGCGCGCCGCTGTCGCAGCAGTATCGCCGACGAGATCGGCGCCGACGCCTACGGCTACGACGCTTCCAACGCGGTCGAGGTCGTCAAGAAGCTGACCGGAGTGGCGTGATGCGCGGCCTGCTCGAACGCCTGCGCGCCGGCGAGGTGCTGGTCGGCGACGGCGCCTGGGGCACCCAGCTCATGGCCCGCGGCCTCGAGCCGGGCGAAAGCCCCGAGGCCGTCAACCTGTCGAACCCGGCGGCGCTGGTCGAGATCGCCTCGCTCTACGTCGACGCCGGCGCCGAGCTCATCACCACCAACACCTTCGGCGGCTCGCCGCTCAAGCTGCAGGCCCACCGGCCTCGCCGACCGCACCGAGGAGATCAACCGGCTGGCGGTCGAGGCGCTCAAACCGGTGGTCGAGGGCCGGGCCTACATCTCGGGGTCGGTCGGCCCGACCGGAGCGATCGTCAAACCCTACGGCGACACCGAACCGGAAGTCCTGGCCGAGGGCTTCCGCCGCCAGATCGGCGCGCTGGTCGATGCGGGCGCGGACCTGATCTGCGTCGAGACCATGATCGACCTCACCGAGGCGCGGCTCGCCGTCGAGGCGGCGCGCGCCCGCTCCGCCGATATTCCGATCATCGCCACCATGACCTTCGACACCACCCCGCGCGGCTACTTCACGATGATGGGATCGAGCATCGAGCAGTGCTGTGCGACGCTCGTCGCAGCGGGCGCGAACGTCGTCGGCTCGAACTGCGGCAACGGCATCGAGAAGATGCTCGAGATCGCCCGCGAGTTCGCCAGTCACGCCTCGGTGCCGATCGCGATCCAGTCGAACGCCGGGATGCCCGAGCTCCGCGACGGCGAGCTGGTCTACGCGGAGAGCCCCGACTTCATGGCCGCGCGGGTCGGCCGAGCTGATCGATCTCGGCGTGAAGATCATCGGCGGGTGCTGCGGGACCGGGCCGGAGCACATCCGCGCAATTCGTTCGGCGGTGGATGCCCACCGCCGAGCGAATTTCGGATGATGAGCTGGGTATCAAGAACGTCCGTACCGCCGTAGTTGGCAGGCTTCCGTATACTGCGGCCCGTATGAGCCCGCCCAGCGCCGATGATCCCCGGAACCGACGCCGCTTAGGTCGATGGCTGCCGCGGCTGGGTCTGACGGTCGCCAGTCTGGTGTTGATGGCGGCCGCGGGTGAGCTCGCCGTGAGGGGCCTCACCGATATCGACAAGCGTCTGACGGTCCACGACCCGGTGATCGGCAAACGCTACGTCGCCGATTTCGATGAACAGGTTTTCGTGCCCGAGTCCGGCCGCACGATCCGTCTCCGTTTCCACCGAGACGGTTTTCGGGGCCCTGACCGGCCCTCCACAAAGCCCACCGGCACGCGACGGATCGCCGTCATCGGCGATTCCATGATCGTGGCCGTGGCGACCGCCGAGGAACAGACCATGGTCGCCGATCTCGAGGACCGCCTCGCGGCAGCGTTTCCGGACGAACGGTGGGAGGTCCTGAACTTCGGGGTCTCGAGCGCCAGCACCGGCCAGGAGCTGGTGTTGTATCGCGAGCTGGTGTGGCGCTACCAACCCGACATCGTCGTGCTCGCCTTCTTCGTCGGCAATGACCTGGCCGACAACAGTCGCCGCCTGACCGGGGCGAGACGCATCTACTTCGAGCTCGACGACGGCGGCGGCCTCCGCCAGCTGCCGTACTCGGCCGCAGCCAGCGGTCTCTCGAGCTGGCTCAACCAGCACAGCCGGCTCTACGTCTGGTATCGCATCGCCCGCACCCGCGGTCGCGAACGGGTCCGCGAGCTCGCCGGGCGATTACCGTCGCGGTACCAGGTTTTCAACACCGCCGGTGACGAGGACGTGGATCATGCCTGGGAGCTGACTTGCCGTCTGCTGGCCGAGTTCCGCGACCAGGTCGCGGCGCGAGGCTCACGGTTTGTGGTGGCCGTCATTCCCACCGGGCCGCAGATCTACGACGACCTCTGGGCCGAGGTGATCGACGCTGCGGGCGAGGAGGCCCGGTTTTTCGATCGCACCAACCCGGAGACCAGGCTCGCCGGAATCTGCGGTGAGCTCGGGATCCCATGCCTCACGATGGCCGACAGCTTTCGAGAGGCGGCCAGCGCCGGTTCGGGGAACGGCGAAGGACGGTTCTTTTACGATCAGGGCCGTGCCCACTTCACCGACACCGGCAACCATCTGGCAGCCGCGGTCCTGTTCGAGGCATTGAGCGGAGAACTGGCAGACGGATCTTCGGGTCCGGATACCGAAGGATTGTAAAGCTGCCACCCTTTGACCGACCCGGTCCCCTAACGAGCGTAGTAGGCCAGGACCCGCGGGTCGTTGGTGATGCGGTCGCGGTGCTCCGCCAGAGCCGGGGCGAGGCTCTCGACGATGTCGGTCGGGACGTGGTCCAGGATGCCTCTGGCCAGGTTCCGGGTCTCGACGAAGACCTTGAGGTCGGCTACGGTCATCCGCCCGTCCGCAAAGTACTCGCCGCCGCCGCGGCCGAGGAGTCCATCGAGACCCTTGATGTAGGTCGCGAGCCGGCCCTCGACGAGCTCCTCACGTGCCTGCTTCATGGCGTCGCCTTTCAGACCGAATGTCCTGCCGACAGCGTGACTCAGATCCTCGACCGCCCCCATGGTTTCGTCGCAATAAAGGGCCTGCAGGTCGTCGGTGGGGTAGAGACCGGCCAGCTTGCCCACGTGGCGAAGGATGGAGTTCGACTGGGTGATCTGCCGGCCGTCGATTTCGAGCACCGGCAGCGCGTGGAACCGGAATGACGGCTGCACCTCTCGAAAATCGGAGCCCTTCACCCGGACATCCTCGAAGTCGATGCCCCCGACATGAAACGCGATCCGTATCGGTTCCCCCCTTCCGCCGTCAAAATCGAAGTACGTGAGCTTGAATCGGGTCATGATGTGCTTTCTCCCTTCGGTGCGAACGGCCGATACCGCTCCGGCCTACTATCTCAACATCCGGCACTCGAAAAACATTCGCGCCTTCGCGGCGCGGGTGGGCAATCCAGGAGGGCGAGGGTGAGAAAAAGCGCCCGGTACGGAGCTCATGATTTTGGGTGATCTCAGGATTGCTCGTTGATCTTGAGGAGTTCGTCAACGTCGGCGAGGTCGCGCGCCCGATCGGAGCTTCGCTTGGCCTCCACGGGGTGCCGAAGCGAAATGATCTTGATTGCAACGCCCTCGAGCTCGATCTGTTGAGCCGCCTCGAACACGGCTTGGTTTCTGAGCCATCTATCACGAGGAATGGGTGGCGGCGACCACCCCGGCGACGCTTCCATGGGAGCTGAGCACCGCGGCGCCCCCGGGATCTGATGACCGGGTACAGTGGGAGCTCTACAACCTCGAGGAGGATCCCGCCCAGTTCAACGACCTCGCCGTCCAGATGCCGGACAAAGTGAAGGAGATGCAGGACCTCTTCTATGTCGAGGCGGAGAAGTACAACGTGTTACCGCTCGACAATACGACGCTCGCGCGCTGGAACACGCCGCGCCCGAGCCTCACGGCGGGACGAACCGTCTTCACCTACTCGGGCGAGCTTTCCGGCGTCCCCGGCAGCGTCGCTCCGAACATCCTGAACAAGTCCTACACCATCACGGCCGAGGTCGAGATCCCCAAGGGCGGCGCGGAAGGCATGATCGTGACCGACGGCGGCCGCTTCGGCGGCTACGGCTTATATCTGAGTCCTGGCTTCAACTGGTGGTCCAAGGCGGACTTCTTCCGGAATCTGGGTCTGGGATTCCTGGTCTTCGGATTGCTGCTCGCCTGGCGCGGGCAGAGCAGGAACTGGTCACGCCTGATGAAGAGACTGAGCACCACGGTCGTGATCCTCGCCTCACTCCTCGTGGTTGCGGTATTCATCACCGGCGTGGTGAGCTTTGGTCGGGGCAAGCCGGTGTTCATCTACAACCTGCTCAACCTCAAGCGCACAACGTGGTCTGGGCCCGCTTTGGGCGCCGGCAAGCACACCATCGTCTTCGACTTCACGTCCGACGGTCCAGACCCCGGCGAGGGAGGAACGGGAGTGCTCTCCGTGGACGACAAGGAAGTGGCCAGGAACACCATCGAACACGGCACGCCGATCACGTTCCCCGAAGACGAGTCGTTTGACGTCGGTGTGGACACGCGCACCGGCGTCGCAATGCTGAAGTACCGCTACGAGTCGCCGTTCAGGTTCACCGGCACGATCGACACGCTGACAGTCAACCTCAAGCCGTGGCCCGCGGAGTTCGTGCGGAGTTCCCTGTTACTTGACCAGATCGATCTCGCCGGGTCGCCGATCCTGGCTCATCACGGCTCGAGCGGGCCCCATCGGTGTCTTGAGAAACGAAACCAATAATGTCATCGCTGCGCGCCGTTGGGTGGCTTTGACAATCATCTCAACGTCTTATCAACATGCCGGGCACCGACCGGAATTCGCCCACGCCATGGCACAATAGAATCCGTGTTCGAACACCCCCGACGAGGAAACCAGTCTTGACGCCGCCGCCCCTGGTTGACGAGGAGCTGCTGCGTGCGGTTTTCCGCGCTCTCGCCGAGCATCAGGTCGAGTATGCGGTATTCGGTGGCGTCGCTCTCGGCCTGCACGGCCTGGCGCGCTCAACCATGGATCTCGATCTGTTTATCCCGCCGGACCGCGCAAACGTGGAACGTCTCAAGGATGCGCTGCGATCGGTCTTCCCCGATCCGAGTGTCGGCGAGATCTCCGCGGACGACTTGTGCGGTGAATACCCGGCCGTTCGCTACGTTCCGCCCGAAGGTTTCGGTTTCGACATTGTGACCAGGCTTGGAGAGGCATTCCAGTTTGAAGACCTCGAGGTCGAGGAAAAGGTCTATGGTGACGTGAAAGTCCGGGTGGTGACTCCCATCACACTGTGGCGATTGAAGAAGGACACGGTACGGCCGGTGGACCGGATGGATGCCGAGCTGCTCGCGCAACGCTTCGGAATCGAGGAGGAGTGAGGTGACGGTTGAACGGTACCGGTCGATCGAAGAAATGCCGCCCCCGTGGACGGATCCAAACGACTCCGGAAATCTGCGCCGAGTCGCCACGATGATGGTGTTGTGTCGTCGGCTCGGACCGCGTCCAACACCGGGCGTCCGCCGCTTCCGAACCCTCGAGGAAGCGAACCAGGACCGAGGCGACGACTACCGGCGGGCATATCAGTCCGAGGAGAACCCTGACTCCTCGCCGTAGCCCTCTGGAGGGTGCCGGACAGATATTGCCCGATAACTGGAGAAGGGCTCCAACACAGTTCCGCATTCATCTATTTGGCGCTCACCACGAATACGGCTCGCAATTGGGTTGCCGCGGATCCACGTCATCTGCGTGATTTGCGGGCTTTCTCGGGTGGGTGGGCGGTTCCGCGCCTCCCCGCCTCTCTCGGTGCCCGAAGCACCGTGGTCGGGGTAGGATAGCGGGGTGAATGTCATCACCAACGGGAAGACCCCGCGCCACCATCGCCGGTTCATCGCAGGCGCTCTGGCCGCCCTGATCGCGATGGGCGTTTTCTTCGGGTGCCGCCAGCGTGAAGAGCCGGCACCGGTTGCGCCCGCCCCCGCCGAGCTGTTCGGCGAGATCGCGCCCGACCAGCTCAACGTCATCCTGGTCACGATCGACACCCTACGGGCGGACCGTCTCTCGTGCTATGGGTCCTCATCCGTCGATACGCCCGCCATCGACCGCTTCGCGGCCGAAGGGGTGCTCTTCGAAAACGCCGCGAGCACGGTCCCGTTTACATTGCCCGCGCATTCGTCGATCATGACCGGCACCTACCCTCCCCACCACGGCGTCCGCGAGAACGTCGGCTACATTCTCCAGGACGGCGCTGCAACCATTGCGCGGTCGCTGCAGGCCGCCGGGCGCGACACGGCGGGTTTTGTGAGCGCCTTCGTGCTCGACTCACGGTGGGGCATCGCCCAGGGCTTCGAGCGCTACTATGACGATTTTGATCGCGAGGAGATGGACACAGCGAACCTGGGGTCGGTGCAACGCTCGGGCGATGTGACGATCGCCGAAGCGGTGCGGTGGCTGGACGAGCGCCAGGGCGCGTCGCCTTTCTTCCTCTGGCTCCACCTCTACGACCCCCACGACCCCTACACTCCACCGGAGCCGTACCTGTCGCGCTTCCCGGGGCAGCCCTATAACGGCGAGGTCGCCTTCACGGATTCGCTGGTGGGACACTTCCGGGAAGCGCTGGAGGAACGCGGCCTCGTCGACCGGTCTCTGCTGATCCTGACCGGCGACCACGGCGAGGGGCTCGGCGATCACGGCGAGCGATTCCACGGCTTCTTCGTCTACGAGACGACGATCCACGTCCCGCTGATCGTCCGCTTCCCCCACGCGTTCCGGGCGGGCACGGTGTATACCGGCCCGGTGAGCCACGTCGACATCATGCCGACGATTCTCGAGGCCGCCGGGTTGCCGGTTCCAGAGGGCGTGGAAGGTACCAGCCTCGTGCCGGCGATTCTGGGTCAGGCGAAAGCCCGCGAAAGCGAGGTCTACAGCGAGTCCTTTTACCCCCTGCTCCACTACGGCTGGGCGCCTCTGCGGGCGCTGCGAACGGATACCTTCAAGCTCATTGACGTTCCGCGGCCGGAGCTCTACGACCTGCGCAACGATCGCTCTGAAGTGCGCAACCTGGCCGCGCAGGAACCGCTGATCGTCGACGATCTGCGGGTCCGGCTGCAACGCCTGCGGGACGAGATGGAGCGGGACGCACCATCGCAGGGGAGCGAGGCCCAACTCGACGAGCAGACTCTCAATCAGCTGCGCGCCCTCGGGTATCTGACCGGGAGCGGCGGTGTCGCCGTCGACGAGGAGGGCGACCACCCGCGGTCCGACCCCAAGGATAAGATCGAGCTCCACCAGATGATCATGGCCACCCAGGGCGAGATCGGACGCGGTGACACCGAGAGGGCGACGACGCTTCTCAACCGGGTGCTCGAGCGCGACCCGACCATCATCGACGCCCATCAGTTGATGGGTCAGATCGCGTCGACGGAGCATCGGTTCGCGGAGGCGGCTGCACATTACCAAGAGGCCCTCCGGCTCGACGAGAACCACAAGTCGTCCCTTCACGGACTCGCCATCGCCTATCTCGAGCTCGGGCGCGACCAGGACGCGGAGCTCGGTTTTCGCCGCCTGCTCGAGCTCTCGCCCCGCGACACCAAGGCCGCGCTGCCGCTGGCGGACCTCTACGAAAAGGCGGGCCGGATCGACGATGCGGCCGGCGTCCTCGCGGCGATCTGTGAGCAGCCCGAGCCGCCCCCGATCGTCGTCAACCGTCTCGGCGAGCTGCGGGTGCTCCAGGGCCGCGAGGGGGAGGGCCGCGACGCTCTTCGAGCAGGCGATTGCGGCCAACGCCGAGATGGGCAAGCCGTACTACAACCTGGCGGTCCTCACCGAGGACAGCGGAGATCTCGACGGGGCGGTGCGGCTCTACGAAAGCGCGATCGAACGGTCACCGCGCAACTTCCAGGCCCAGTTCAACCTCGGCCGGATCTATGGACACATGGGCAACACTGCGACGGCAACTGGAGCTGTGGGAGGACGCCATCGAGTCCAACCCCGACTTCGCGCGGGGCTACTACTATCTGGCCAAGCTGCACATGGACCGTGGGCAGGACCTCGCCCGCGCCGAGGAACTCGCGCGGAAGGGCATCGCCGCCGATCCCGACGGCCAGGCCGGGCCGCTCGGCTACTACGTGCTCGCCGATCTGCTCAATCGAAGCGGCCGGACGGCCGAGGCGCAGGAAGCGCTGACCAAGGGGCGTGCGATCGATCCCCGCTCAAAATGACACAACCGCCCACGCGAGACGCGTGCCCTCCGGACGATTCTCGAGAAACCGAGTGATGATTGTGGGTCAGCCGTCCCGGCTGCACATTCTGAACCCGCCCTTTGATGATGTGCTTTGAGACGCCTGCACCACGATGGAGGGAACCGATTTTCGATGAACTCGCGGTGTCGTCGATCAGGATCGTCAGCCGGCGAGGTCGACCTCGGTGCCGACGCCGCGCTCCAGCGCCCGTTTGATAGATCAGCTCGACCGATGCGAGGTCCTCGACCGCGAGACCGAGCGATCGGAAGAGGGTGATCTCGTCGTCGGAGGTGCGGCCGGGATGGCTCCCGATCAGCACCTGGCCGAGCTCGGCCTGGAGGTGGTGGCGTGGGATCTCACCTTTCTCGACCGCGATTCGGTACTCGTGGGCCTCGTTCTCGAGCGACTCGCGGCGGTCGGTGAAAAGCATCGATCGCCTCACGGTCTCGACGTCGAGCTCGCTCCATTCCGAAACGCTGGAGCCGACCCCGTTGACGTGCATACCGGGCCGCAGCATCTCGCCGAGAAAGACCGGCTCGCGGGCGGCGGTGGTGGTGCACACGATGTCGGCGCCCGCGACCGCCGCCGCCGCATCCGCCGCGACCTCGACGGTGGCGCCGTGTCGCTCTGAGGCCTCGGCGGCAAAGCGCTCCGCGTTGGCGCGGGTCCGGCTCCACACCCTGACAGCCTCGATCGGCCGCACCTCGAGCATCGCTTCGAGGTGGGTCCTCGCCTGCGCTCCCGAGCCGAGAATCGCCAACGACGTTGAATCCGCGCGAGCCAGCCGCTCGGTGGCCAACGCCGACACCGCCGCAGTGCGGACGGCGGTCACCGCCCCGGCCTCGGCAAGCGCCAGGGGCCGCCCGGTCTCGGGATCGAAGATCATCACCGCGCCCTGGTGGGAGTCGAGCCCCATCTCGGCGGCGCGGTCATGAATGCTGAGAATCTTGACGCCGTACGGCTTGCCCTTCGCCAAGGACCCCGGCATCCACGCCAGCACGCCGTCCCGATTGGGCAGCAGGAAGCCGTCGCGCAGCGGCTGCACGCCGTTGCCACGGGCGAGATCGGCCAGCGCCTCCCCCACCGCCGCCATGCAGTCCCGCATCGGCAGCAGCTCGCGCACCTGAGGGTGGGTCAGAATCAGCATCGCATCGCCCCGCAATCTGTCGCATTCATGTCACAACCTCCCGCATTGCTCCCAGGAAGGCCCGGTTGTCCTCGGTCGTGCCCACCGAGACCCGGATGAAGGTCGCCATGTCCCAGTTGCTCCCCGGCTGGATGTAGACCTTGCGCTCGCGCAGCGACCGCACCACGGAGTCGGTTGGCCGGCCGCAGTCGACCATCAGAAACGGCGCCCGGTACGGGTACGGAGCGAGGCCCATTGCCTCGAGGCCCGCGCGCAGCTGCGTGAGGCCGCTGTCGACGAGGGCCGCGTAACGCTGCAGGTGCTCGCGGTCGGCGAGCGCCGCCGGGCCGGCAACCAGCGCCGCGGAGTTGATCCCGAAGTCGCCCCACCACACCGTGCGCAGCGGGTCGAGGACCGCGTCCGGCCCGACGGCGTAGCCGAGCCGCAGACCCGCCAGCCCGCAAGCCTTGGAAAAGGTGCGCAGGACGAGCACCGGAGCGCCCTGGCGGACGAGGTCGAACGCGAGCTCAGCGTCGGGTAGGAAGTCGTGATACGCCTGGTCCACCATCAGGATTGCGCGCGGCGGTAGAGACTCGAGGAGGGCGACGATCTCGGAGTGCGGCACCGCTGACCCGGTGGGGTTGTTGGGGTTGGCGAGATAGACGATTCGGGTGTCCGGCGTGAGAGCCTTTGCCAACCGGGTGGTGTCGACCACACCGCGCTCGCCGAGCGGAACGCGGATCGCGCGGCGACCCATGGTCTCCGCAACTCCGGCCGCCCAGCCATAGCTCGGGTGCGGCAGCACAATGTTGCCTCCGTCTCTGAGGAAAGCCCACGGGGAGAACTGGAGGAACTCGGTGGAGCCGCAGCCGACGAGGACGTTTCCTGGCTGTACGCCGTGGTGCCTCGCGATCACGTCAACCAGCGGATCGATGTAACAGTAGCGGTTTGCTCCCCGGAGGCCGCCCTCGAGAATGGCGGCAATCGCCTTTGGCGACGGGCCGAGCGGGTTCTCGTTGAAGTTGAGCCGCACGGACCCTGCCGGAAAGCCGTCGGCGGGGAACACCGGGATCGGCTCATCGGCGACCACCACGCCCTCGTCCTGCGCCGCAGAGGCGCTTCCAGTGCCGGCCGCAACAGTGGCCGCCGCCAGCGTCCTCAGAAAGGCCCGCCGCGTGGGTTGGAGGCCTTCGGGGTAGCAGCTCCACCTTCGATACGTTGCCAGACTCATGGTGTCTCCCCGAGAGCAACAAGTAGCTGCGAAGATACAGAGTTCCGTCCCCGCTGACAAACCTGCGGTAGAATCACCGATCGGCACGGGACCGGAAGGGCAGGCTCATGTGTGGTTTGGTGGGCATTGTCGGGTGTCGGGAATCCGACGCCGAACGTCGGGAGCTGGTGCACGCGATGGCCGGAACCATGGTCCACCGCGGCCCCGACGGCGAGGGCTACGAGGCCCGCGCCGACTGCGCCCTCGGCTTCCGCCGGCTGGCCATCATCGACGTCGCCGCCGCGTCGCCGCCCTTCCCCAACGAGGACCGGTCGATCTGGTCGATCTGCAACGGCCAGATCTACAACGCCCCCGACCTCACCGAGGAGCTCTTCCGCAAAGGCCACGTCCTGCGGACAAAGACCGATACCGAGGTCATCCCCCACCTCTACGAGGAGCACGGCGCCGACCTGGTCGACAAGCTCAACGGCATGTTTGCCTTTGCGGTGTGGGACGAGCCGCGCGGCCGGCTGTTGCTGGCCCGCGACCGCGCCGGTGAGAAGCCGCTCTTCTACTGGAGCGATGGTAGAGAGCTCGTCTTCGCCTCCGATCTGCGGGCGTTCCTGGTCCACCCCCGGATCCCGAAGGCCATCGACCCGGTGGCGCTCCGCCGCTATCTGACCCACGACTACGTCCCGGCGCCGATGAGTCCGCTCGCGGGCGTGCGCAAGCTGCCGGCCGGCCACCTCCTGATCGCCGAGGACTGTAAGCTCACCATCCGTCAGTACTGGGACCTCGCCGACCACTTCGTCCAGCCCGAGCTCGCCCGCCGCAGCTCCGATGATCTCGCAGAAGAGCTCGATCACCGGATGGCGCAGGCGGTGCGCCGCCGCAGCCGCTCGGATGTGCCTTTCGGGCTCTTCCTGTCGGGCGGAGTCGACTCGTCGGCGGTGCTCTCCTATCTCGCCGAGCAGCGGGGCGACGGCGTGCCGGTTTTCTCCATCGGCCACACCGAGAAGGCATTCGACGAGGCGAGCTTGGCCGAGATCACGGCGCGCCACTTCAAGGCTGACTTCAACCAGCTGATCCTCAACGAGAGCGATCTCGCCGACGGGCTGCGACGGGTCGGGCCCGGGCTCGGTGAGCCGCTCGGCGACGCCTCCACCATCCCCAGCCACCTGCTGGCCCTGTTCGCCCGCCAAAAAGTCAAGGTCATCCTGTCGGGCGAAGGCGCCGACGAGCTCTTTGCCGGCTACCCGACCTACATCGGCAACCGGGTGGCCGAGATCTACAACCGCATCCCACGGCCGATCACGAATCTCGCGGTCAAGACCGCCCTCAAAGTCACGCCGGTGTCGATGGGCAACATCGCCTTCGACTATCTCCTGAGCCGCTTCGTGTCCGCCGCCGACCAGGATCTGGTCGAACGGCACCACACCTGGTTCGGCAGCTACTCGCCCGAGATGCAGCGGGCGGTCCTGGCGCCTCGAGTCCTCACGGCGCTCGCGGGCGACGACCCCTTCGGCTCGGCGCGTTCCCGCCTGGAAGGCAAAGACCTTCCCGACAGTCTTTCCAAGCTGCTCTACATGGATTTCACCATGTATCTCCAGGACGACCTCCTGACCAAGGTCGACCGGGCGACCATGCTCGCCTCGCTCGAGGCCCGGGCACCGTTTCTCGATCACGATCTCTCCCAGTTCGCAGCTGGGCTGCCCTCGAGCCTCAAGCTGAGGGGCAAAAACACCAAGGACATCCTCAAAAAGACGGTCGGGAAACGCCTGCCCTCCGATGTCATCAAACGCCGCAAGCGCGGCTTCAACATCCCATTCTCGAAGTGGCTGCTGCACGGGCTCGGTGACGAGCTCAGACAGCGTTTTTCGGCGGACAGGGTGGAGGCCCGCGGCCTCTTCAACCCGGCCGGAATCGCCGGCCTGCTCGACGAGCACCTGTCACAGCGGATCGACCATCGCAAGCCGCTCTTCACCCTGCTTGCCTTCGACCTGTGGTGCGACGCCACCTTCGGCGAGGGGGTGCGGGTGCCGCTGGGCGAGCCGGTGGAGGGTGCCTGATGAAGCCTGCACGAGTTGTTTTCGTCTTCGCCGCGATCCTGTTCATCGTCAACATCTGGGGCTACGATCTGTGGGCCCCCGACGAGCCCTTCTTCGGCGAGGGCGCGCGCGAGATGGTGGCCGACGGTCAGTGGCTGGTCAGCCACATCAACGGCGTGGTCAACACCCACAAGCCGCCGCTCTTCTTCTGGCTGATCGCCCTCCTGTCGCTGCCCCTCGGCAGGGTCACCTCGCTGAGCGCCCGTTTGCCATCGGTGCTGGCGTCGCTCGGCACGGTGGCGATGACGTTCCGCCTCGGCCACCGCTGGTCGTCGGAGAAGACGGCCGCCCTCGCCGCCTTCGTTCTCGCCACCACCTACATGTTCTGGGACAAGGCTCGGACGGCGCAGATCGAGGCCCTGTTGTGCTTTTTGATCTGGGTCGCGCTGTCGGCCTTCGAGGCCTGGCGCGCAGGAGACCTCGACGGCCGGCGAGCGGGGATCATCTTCTGGGCCGCCTCTGCGCTCGCCGTGCTCGCCAAAGGTCCGGTCGGGCTGATGCTGCCGCTGGGTATCGCGCTGGCGACCCTTGCCGTCGATCGCGAGATCGGTCGCTGGCGCGGTTTCGCGCCGCTCTCCGGGCCGCTCGTCTTCGCCCTCATCTGCGGTGCCTGGGTGGCGGCCGCGGCCTTGTGGGGACCGGCTGAGTACTCGGTGTGGGGCGCGCTCAAGGAGCATTTTGTCGACCGTGGCATCCACGGCATGCACCACGCCCAGCCCTGGTGGTATTACGCCGAGGTGCTACCGACCCAGCTGATGCCCTGGGCCTTCCTCGTCCCGGGTGCGTTGGTGCTGGCGTGGCGGCGGCGCGACCGCAGCGACCGATTCCTGCTCGTCACAGTTATATTCGTCGTCCTCTTCTTTTCAATTTCCACCGAAAAGCGCAACCTTTACGTGCTGCCCGCCTTTCCCGCCTTTGCGCTGATGACGGCGCGTTTTGTCGGCGCCATGCTCGGCTGGGAAGAATCACCCGTCATGTCGAGGCGGTGGATCACGGTCGGCCAGACGATTTTTGGCGGGCTCCTGACTCTTCTCGGTGCGGCAGCGCCATTCGCGGCGGAACGGGTGGACGCGGTCCCGGCCTGGACCATCTTCGCGCTGGCTGGTTTGCTGCTGGCCACCGGACTGTCGACCTTATGGGCCGTCACGAAGAGCAACCTCTTTACGGCGTCCGTGGTCCCAGCCGTCGGTTTCGCGGTGATCTACCTGTTTGCCGCGGCGGTGGTTTTTCCGGCGGCCAACGCCGTCAAGTCGAGCCGCGAATTCGCGGAGGTCATTGTGGCCGAAACCGCGGCGTCGCGAGCCGCCGGCCACCAGATCGTGGCCTTCGACGTCGGCAATCTGCCGGTCGCCTACGCCTTGTTCGGCAACGGCCTGTACACGATCGAGACCAACGACTCCGCCACCCTCGCTCGCCATCTCGACCAGGAAGGGCGGGTCTTCGCGGTCGCCAACGCCGCCCGCCTCGAAGAGCTGCCGCCGGGGCTCCGGGACCGCCTCGAGGTCATCGCCACAACCAACGCCAGCCGGCGCGAGGTCGCGCTGATCGTCAACCGACCCTGATCCGCCCGCCGGCAGCCGGTATACTGCCGTCATGAAATCGATTGCCGACACACTTCGCGCCGAGCGTGCCCATGACGAGGCCGCAATGAGTGCGTCCGAACGGGTAGCGCTGGCGCTCGAGCTTGGGGACCACGACATGGAGATCTTCCGGCGTGCCCACGGCCTGAGCGAAAAGGAGGCACTCCGCGAGTTGCGGCGCCGTCGCCAGATAGGTCGAGTGCCTTGCAGCTTTTTCGAGGAGTAGCCGATATTGAGGTTCCGGTGGTCGATGAGATCGGCCTCGTGCTTCTGAAGCTCTACGCGGGGGGACCGCAGGACCGTTGGGACATCGAGCAGGTTCTCGCGCTGGCGGTCGACCGCGAGCAGTTCCGGGCCGACATCGACGCGCGAGCGGCCGAGCTCCCATCACGCTGTCAACGCCTCTGGTCCCGTATCATCGCACCCGAGGCCTAATCCAGCCGCTCCAGCACCCGCCGCAGCCGGCCCTCGACCTCCTCGGCGATCGGCGCCACCTCGGGGTTGTCGACCAGCGAAAACCCGGCAGTCGGTTTGAAGGCGGAGACGATGGTGCCGCCACCCTCGCGCTCCATCACCACGACATTGCACGGGAGCAGAACGCCGATAAACGGCTCGCCGTTGATCGCCTGGTGGGCAAGCTCCGGATTGCAGGCGCCGAGAATCATATAGCGCTTGAAGTCTATGCCGAGCTTCTTTTTGAGAGTCGCCGTGACGTCGATCTCGGTGATGATGCCAAAGCCCTCTTCGGCGAGCAAGGCGGTGGCGCGTTCCACCGCCACGTCGTACTCCATCCCGGGCAGTTCCTTGACCAGTGCGTATCGAATCTCCATCGGTTGCTCCTTGCCCAGCGCTCGCTGCCGAACGACACCGCGGCAGCTGCAACGATCGCGGCCGAAGGATAGCGTAACGCGTCCGGCACTCGGCCTGCCATAATACTCTGAGCTTGTCATGTCGCGAACCAAACTGGTTTTCGTGCTCATCCTGGCGCTCGCCCCGGTTGTGGTCGATGCGCAGGGAAGCGGCACTTACGCCGGCCGTCCGCTCGCCGATGTACTGGTAGAGCTGCAGGCAGAGGGCCTCGAGATCGTCTACAGCACCGCGGTCGTCAAACCAACGATGATGGTGCAGGTCGAGCCGCGGGCTGAGGACCTCCGCAACATTCTCGATCAGATTCTGGAGCCTCTCGGCTTGCGGGCCGAGGATGGTCCCGGCGGAAAGATCCTCATCCTGGTGGCAGCGAGAGATGACGACACCGTGCCCACGACCGGCAGCATCCAGGGGATGGTGACCGTCGCCGGCAACCGCGTCGAATTCGCGGACCTCGTCATCGTCGTCGAAGGAACCCCTCTCCGGACCGCGTCGATCCAGGATGGGAGATTCGTGATCGACGATGTCCCACCCGGACGCTACACCGTCACCGCCGTCTCGTCGACCTTTACCAATCAGAGCATCGAAGACGTCGAGGTCACGATCGGACAGGCCTCTCGCCTCCGCTTCGACCTCGTCCCGGTGTCGGTCTTTCTCAACGAGGTCATCGTCACCCCGAGCCACTTCCGCCTCCTCGACAGCGAGCCCGAGAGCCGGCAGTTCCTCAACCGGGAAGAGGTGCAGCAGATGCCGCACGCCGCCGACGACCTGTACCGGGCGGTCAAGCGGCTGCCAGGCGCCGCGGGCGGCGATTTCACCGCCAAGATCAACGTTCGCGGCGGCGAGCAGGACGAGCTGCTGGTGATCCTCGACGGGCTCGAGCTGTATGAGCCCTTCCATCTCAAGGACTTCCAGAGCGTCTTTTCGATCATCGATTCGGAAGCGATCGGCGGCGTCGACTTTCTCACCGGCGGTTTTCCGGTCCAGTATGGCGACCGCATGAGCGGGGTCATGGACATCACGGTGGCCACCCCGACCGGCCCGCCAACCACTGCCGTCGAAATCAGCACCATCAACGCCCGGTTGCTCACTCAGGGCGAGTTCAACGAGGGCCGGGGCCGGTACTTTGTCAGCGCCCGCGCCTGGTACCCGGACGCCGTGGTGCAATTGATCAGCGACCCTTCCTCCGACGTGACGACCGACTACTACGATGTTCTGGCCAAGATCCAGCACCAGATCGGCCGGCGATCCGAGCTCTCGGCCAATCTGCTGGTGGCATACGACGACCTCGGTTTCAACCAGGTCGCGGTCGACGAGGTGCAGGACGTGCGGGCCGAGTACGGCAGCTACAGCGCCTGGATCAACACTCAAACCCAGTGGTCGCCCCATGTGTTTTCGCAGACCGTGCTGTCGGCCGGCCGACTCACCCGCGAACGGACGGGCGTGGTCGACGATGTCGAGGACGGACGCTTGGACGTCGACGACCACCGCGCCTTCGATTTCGCGGGTCTCGGCCAGGACTGGACCGTCGAGCTCGGCCCACACAATATTCTCAAGACGGGCTTCGATATCGTCCGCCAGGAGGCGGTGTACGACTACATCAGTGCCACGACCCTCCGGGACCCGGACTCCCCCACTGACCCGTTGCCGCCAACCACCGAGGTCGACACCCACCTCGACCCCGAGGGCACCGCCTACAGTCTGTACGTCGCCGACCGGATCCAGGTGATCGATCCGTTGGTCATCGAGCTAGGTCTCCGTTGGGACCGGCAGAGCTGGATCGGCGACAGCCAGCTGAGTCCGAGGGTGAACCTGATGTACTCACTCGGCGACCATACCGTCCTGCGCGCCGCGTGGGGCCGCTTCCACCAGTCGCAACGGCTCAACGAGCTGCAGGTGGAGGACGGGGTCGAGGATTTCTACCCCGCCCAGCTCGCCAACCACTGGCTGTTCAGCGTCGAACACTCGTTCTCGCCCAGCCTTGCCTCCAGGTTCGAGATCTATCGCAAGGACCTGTCCGACCTCCGGCCGCGGTACGAAAACCTCTTCAGCCCGATCCAGCTCTTTCCCGAGGCCGAAGCCGACCGCGTCCTGATCGATCCGGACCAGGGGCTGGTCCGCGGTCTCGAAGTCGTTTTCAAGGGCGCGCCTGGACCGTCGCTTTCGTGGTGGGGCAGCTTCGTCCTGGCCCGCGCCGAGGACGAGATCGACGGCGGGTGGCAGCCACGCAGCTGGGACCAGGAGGTCGCCGTGACCCTCGGCGTCAATTTCAACCTGCCGCGCCGCTGGTCCCTGAGCCTCGCCGGCATCTACCACTCCGGGTGGCCGACAACTCCGGTGACCGGCGAGGTGGTGGTCAACGAGGAGGGCGACGAGGAGGTCGAACCGGTCGTCGGGACCCGGAACTCGGCCAGGTACCCGCCCTACGCTCGCCTCGACCTTCGGGTCAGCAAGCTCTTTCCCACCCTCCGCGGCGGCTGGACCGTGTATCTCGAGGTCATCAACCTGAGCAACCGCCAGAACGTGTGCTGCACCGAGGACTTTGAGTACACGATCGAGCCCGACGGCTCAGTGACTGTTACTCCGGAGTACGGGTACTGGGCCCCGATCGTACCCAGCATCGGAATCGCGTGGCAGTTTTGAGGGCTTGGGGCTATGGGCTATGGGGCTATGGGGCTATGGGGCTATGAGGGTCACCCACCACCCCACGCGAAAACCGGCCGTTCGCCGACAATTCGTACAATGAAAGCAATCCACGGCGAGAAATATCGAAGGATTTGGTCGGCCTCTCGACACCTACCTTTCGAGCGGAGGTAGAACGCCATGCGTGAGAGTTACGCCGAAGACCGAAAGCTGGTTGCCCTCATGGTCAGGGGCAACGAGCGGGCCTTCGACCTCTTCGTCGACGAGTACTATCCAAGACTCTACCGCTTTGTCTATTCACGGCTGCGAGGGAACGCAGATGCAACCGAAGAAATCGTTCAGACAACCTTCTCGAACGTGATCCAGAAGATCGGCACCTACCGTGGTGAAGCTGCGCTTTTCACGTGGCTCTGCACATTCTGCCGCTTCGAGATCGCCGCTTACTGGAGACGCAAAGGAAAACGGGCACCCGAGGTATCGCTCGAGGAGGATTCGCCGGGTGCCAGGGCGGCCCTCGAAACACTCGGCGCACTGTCGGATGGGACCGTGGCCCGTTTCGAACGCGAGGAGTTGGCCCGCATGGTGTGGGCGGTGCTCGACCACCTCCCCATCCGCTACGGAAACGCTTTGCAATGGAAGTACATTCAGGGGCTTTCCGTACTTGAAATCGCCAGGCGCCTCGGAGCGAGCCCGAAGGCCGCCGAATCCACCCTGACCCGTGCCAGACAGGCGTTCCGCGACGGTTTTTCCGCTGTGGCAGGAGTGTGAAATCATGAAAAACGACGACACCAGGTCAACGGTCGACATTCGCGCCACACCGGACGAGTCCAAGGACACCGAGGGGCTGGTCGAACGTCTGCTCCACGCGGCCGGACACGGTCCCGAAGTCCCGGCGGATGGCGCCGCAAGGGTCAAGGAGATGATTCGACCGGCGTGGCAGAACCAGGTCGCGGCCAGATCACGGCAACGAAACCGTTTGTGGCTCGGTGGTATCGCGGCGGCGGCCGCGCTGATCATTGCCGTGATCTACCTGCCAATCCTCCGGCAGGACACTTCCGAACCGGGGCGTCGGTCCATCATTGTCGCGACGATCGATGGCACCGTTGAGGTGACGCCGCCGGGTTCGAGGGTCGGTGTCTTGACCACCGATGACGCAGGCGTCGAGATTCCACGAGGGTCGCTGATCAGAACATCCTCGGCAAGCCGCGTGGCGGTATTGCTGGCGGACAAACGGTCGTTGCGCCTCGATGTCGACACGGAAGCCCGGCTCGATTCGGAGGCCTCGATCTCGCTCGATTCCGGAGCGGTCTATATCGACTCGGCCGACGATCCGGGCTCGGGAACAGAGGTTCGCACCGCCCTCGGCACCGCAATCGACATCGGTACCCAGTTCGAGGTGCGTCTCGAGCACGACACCCTGGACGTCAAGGTCCGGGAAGGACTGGTGTCGTTGACCCGCGGTGAAGACGATTTCCAGATCACCCAGGGCGTCACACTGTCGGTCGACGCCACGGGAAAAATCAGCACCTCGGCAATCACTCCGTATGACCCGGCGTGGGCGTGGACCCAGGCGATTGCACCGCCATTCGAGATCGAGGGAAAATCGGCGCTGGCCTTCCTCGACTGGGTCTCGAGCGAGACCGGGCTCAGCGTGCAGTTCGCCGACGCCGAGTTGGAACTGTTTGCGGGCGCCACCCACTTGCACGGAACCATCGAAGGCCTTTCACCCGCCCAGACGCCTGAGGCCGTGCTGCCGACCTGCGGGCTGATCGCCATCGAGGTACCGGGCGCGTTGTTGGTGAGGCCGCTCGACACCATCCCAGAATGAACGCGAATTTGAAAAGTGGTTGGAAGTCCGTTCGGGGCACCTACGAGAATCTGGTGCAGTCCAATAAGGATCGAATGTCGTCGTTGTTTCCGATGTGTGATCATCGCGATCCTTTTCATAATTCCACTCAACAGGATTGTCGGCGTCCTTCAAATCGACCTCACACGGTTTCAACGGGTGGGCCCATCGCTCTCGCCGAGCGGGTTGACCCGACCGCAAACCCGGGAAGCGTGAAAAATCGGCATCGTTGGAGTGCAGCTCCGACTGGGTCTCGATGGCAAGGGCCGCGAGGTGGGCGTCGGTCGTCAAGCGGCCCGAGGCGCCGGCGGCTCGCATGATCTCCGTGAGGATCTCGAGGTGGCTGGGGCCCGGCACCAGCGGATGGGCCTGCGGCCTCTCCAACCACGACCTGACGTGAGCCAAGGCGTCGCCGGGATCCATGGGATCGATGAGCACCACTCGGCTGGTCATGATGCGCACGAAGCCGAGCGACACGACCCAGGGGATCCCGACCGGCCGCGATTCCGAGAGACAATTCTCCCACCACCCTCGAGCCGCTTCGTGATGCGGCGCGTCGGTGTTATAGGCGTAGGCCAGCAGGTTGATATCGGGGATGATCATTTCTCGTGGACTCCGAATCCGGAATCCCCCCTGAAATCTTCCATCTCCAGATCGTCGTAGAGCTGGTTCAGCTTGGTCGGATCAACTCCGGTACGGAACCCACACGCCTGCGGTCACACGACAAAACGCTCCTGGCCGTCCGGTGCGTCGTCGCCGAGGCTCAGACCCTTGCGGATGGCGTCGTTCACGACCTCCTTGAAGTTGCGGTCGGTGCTTCGCGCCAGTTCCTTGAGCCGCCGTGCCAGGTCGTCCTCGAGAGTCAGCGTCGTTCTCATATTGACATCATGATGCTCTTCATTTATGCTGTCAAGACGTCAGCTCTGAACATACTCGACGAGTACCACTTACGACTCGAGAGTCTCAGACTTCTGCGTCACCTGGCGTTGCTGTTAAACTGACGTCAATGAACGTTCCCGGAGAGAACGCCGACGCGGAAGCGATACCCGACCGCCTGTTTGAATCGGGAGAGGCGGTAATCGAGACTCCTCTCGACGATCTGGAGCAGATTCGCTGGGCCCTCTCGCTGACCCCCGAGGAGCGGCTTGCGGTCCTCCAGGACTTTGTCGACACGTTCTGGACGCCCGCACATGGCTGAGGATCAGACACCGGTTCGTTTTCTCGAGCTCCTCAGGGCCTTGGTCGAGGGAGAGGTGGCGTTCATCGTGGTCGGCGGCGTCGCGGCCGTGTTGGAGGGTGCGCCTGTCTCGACCTTCGACCTCGACATCGTCTACTCCCTCGAAGGGGAAAACGTGGCTCGTCTCGCCCACGTCCTCGATGATCTGGATGCGGCGTACGTCGACCCCAGCGGACCGAAGATTCACCCATCTATCGATCGGCTTCGGGGAGGCGGCCACCATCTCCTGAGAACACGACACGGGCGGCTCGACGTGATGGGATCGATCGGCAACGAGTTGGCCTACCCGGATCTCGTTTCTCGATCACGAGCCCGTACACTGGGCGGTCTGGAAATCATTGTCCTCGGACTCGAAACCCTGATCGCCAGCAAGGAGGCCGCCGGCCGGCCCAAAGACCGGGCGGTGCTCGATCTCCTGCGGGAGACAATGGTCCTGCGTGATCGGTCCGACGGCACCTGATCGTCACACGCCGCTCCCAGTATCGTGGATTTCCTCGACCATCCGCAGGAGCGCCAACGGCCGCAGCTCGGTACGGCCGTCGGCGACGACGCTTTTCGCTGGCCCAGCTCAGCTACCGATGGGATAGCCGCCGATTCGTCCGGTGAATGGCAGGGCGAGCAGCCACTGGAGACTCTGGCGCGGCCGACCCTGGAACTGATCGAGCCCGATGGTCATGGTTTCGTGCCCGTCCTCGGGTTGTTCGCGGTAGGTGCCGAGCAGCCGGTCCCACCACGGCAGGTTGAAGCCGAAGTTGCTGTTGGTCTCGAAGGGTTTGACGGAGTGGTGGACGCGGTGCATATCCGGGGTGACCACGATCCACCTCAGGACACGATCGACGGACGCGGGCAGACGGACGTTGCCGTGGTTGAATATCGCGGTGGCGTTGAGCACCACCTCGAAGATGAGGACCGCCACCGCCGGCGGCCCCAACACCGCCACGGCGGCCAGCTTGATCACCATCGACAGCAGAATCTCCACCGGGTGGAATCGGAGTCCGGTGCTGAGGTCGAAGTCGACGTCGGCGTGGTGCACCATGTGCAGCCGCCACAACGCGGGAACGGCGTGAAACATCAGGTGTTGGAGATAAATTACAAGGTCGAGGACGACCACGGAAACGACCAAAGACACCGCCGGCGCCAGATTCAGGTTGTTCAACAATCCCCAGCCACGCTCGGCAGCGACAATCGCCATGCCAACCGCCGCGGCCGGAAAGACGGCGCGAACCACCAGCGCATCCACGACCACGATCCCGAGATTGGCAAACCAACGGGCGCCCTTTGCCGCTCTCAGCATCCGGCAAGGTGCGACGAGTTCCCACATCGCCATCACGATGAACACAGTCAAAAAGAACCCCAGGCGAACGAAAGGTTCATGGCTCATAACCCAGCTCATCACAGACCACCTTGTTGCAGACGAGTATGGGCACAGTATGCCACTCAGACGCTACCTTGTCGCCACCACCTCGGCCGCGACCACCGCCTCGTGTTGGGTGCGGGCGTTTCTCATTATCCTGAGAGTCTCGGCCCTGGAAAATCCCGCCCCCAGGAATTCGTCAAGGAAGGCGCCGCCCTCCTTTGCGCCGCCGATTCAAGCAAACCATGCGGCCTCGCTCCGCCGATGGGCTTCGGGCAGCGGTGCCCTGAGGATGATCTCGGCCGACCACACTGTCCCGCCGGTTTTCACAACCCGGGCAAGCTCGCGGAAGATCTGCTCTCGCCAGGGATTGAGGTTGAAGATTCCGTTGACGAGCACGAGATCGATGCTCCCCGTATGCAGCGGGAGACATTCGCCTCCCGCGACGACCACCTCGAGGTTGTCAGCGCCATCTTCGTCGACGGCCCGGCGGGCCTTGAGGACCATATCGGGGCTGAAATCGACACCCACGACCCGTCCTCCTGCGCCGACGCGACGCGATGCGACGATGGCGTCCAGCCCCGCGCCACAGCCGAGGTCGAGGACCGTCATGGCGTCACCGATCTCGGAAAACAGCGAGACGTTGGACACCCCCGAGAACGACTCGAACGACAGCCTGGGAATCGTCTTCAGCAACGCGGCCGGATAGCCGACCGACTTGGCGAAACGCTTGCCCACCGGGAACGGGTGCGAACCTCGGGGCTTTCTCGCTGCCTTCGAGTAGGCCTCCCGAACCGCCGTGCGGGTCTTCTCAGGGTCCATCGCTCCCATTGTGCCTTTCCCCTGGGCCGTCGCCTCCACCTTCAAGGTCCGGCCGCACCGGAATGCCCCACCGCGCGAAAAGCGCCGGCACGACCACCAAGTTGAGGGCGGTCGAGCTGAGCAACCCGCCGAGAATCACTTCGCCCATCGGGCTCAGGATCTCATTGCCCGGACGCCCACCCGCGAGCACCAGCGGCACGAGCGCGAGCCCGGCGGTCAGCGCCGTCATCAGCACGGGCGCCAACCGCTCTTCGGACCCGACGAATACGGCCTCCCTGACAGTTGCCTCTCCGGTCTCGAGCAGCTGCCGGTAGCGGGTCACCAAGAGGACGCCGTTGCGGGTCGCGATGCCGAAAAGAGTGATGAAGCCGAGCAATGAGGCAACGCTCAGCACTCCCTGTCCGACGGCCACGGCAACCACTCCGCCGACCACCGCCAACGGCATGTTCACGAGCACGATCACCGCCTGCCGGTGGCTCGAGAATGCGAAGAACAACAGCCCGTAGGATGCCGCCAACGCCAGCACCGAGAGCACGGCGATGGCCACAAGGCTGCGCGCGGCAGACTTCGAACGGGCCGCCGAGGACCACCTGGTAGCCGGCTGGGAGATCGAGCCCCTCATCGAGCGCCGTCCGTGCGGCATCCACCATGCCGGTCAGGTCCCGGCCCGGTGATGTTGGCGGCCAACACCACGACCCGCCGCACGCCCTCGCGGCGGACGATGCTCGGCCCGAGATCCTGGCGGATCGTCGCCACGTCGCCGAGCCTCACGACCTGCCCGCCCTGCGCCAGCACCGGCATCCGCTCGAGCTCCTCGCGGTGACGATGGCTGTCGATGCCCAGACGCACCACCACCGAGGTCGACAGCCCTTCCTCCAGGATCTCTCCGACCCGGGTCCCCTGAAACATCGTTTCGACGGATCTGGCGAGAGAGTGAGCACTCAAACCGTAAATCGCCATCGCCTCGCGGTCGAACGAAATGACCACCTGCGGAACGGTGGCCTGCTCCAGGTTGGACAGATCGACGATCCCGGGGACGCCTTCGAGGATCTCCTCCGCAGAGGAGGCGAGGCGGCGAAGCACCGTCAGGTCGGGGCCGAAGATCTTGACCGCCAGGTTGGCCTTGGCGCCCGCGATCATGTGCTCGATGCGGTGGCTGATCGGCTGGCCGAAGGCCACGGACACACCCGGGATGGCGGCGACAGAGCGGCGCATCTCCGACAACAACTCTTCTTTCGTTCTGCCGGGCCGCAACACCACCTCGATTTCCGACCCATTGACGCCCTGGAGGTGTTCATCGCGCTCCGCACGTCCCGTGCGGCGGCTTGTGGAAACCACCTCGGGGAACGCGAGCAGCGCCTCCTCGACCTGCCGACCGAGGTCGTCACTCTCCGAAAGCGTGATACCAGGAGGCGAGACCACCGCCACAGTGAGCGCACCCTCGTTGAAGGCCGGCATGAATGTCCTGCCGAGAAAAGGCAGCATCGCGAGGGCGCCCGCGAGCGCCAGCGCCGAGCCCGCCATCACCAGGCCTGCGTGATCGACCGCCCAACGAACGCTGGGCCTGTAGAACCGGAGCAACCACTCCATCAACCGCGGCTCGGAGGGTCGACAGCGCGCGCCCCCTCGCCAGGAGGACCGCGGCCAGGGCCGGCGTCACCGTCAACGACACGACGAGAGACGCTGCCAGTGCCGACACGTAGGCCAACCCGAGCGGTTTCATCAACCGCCCCTCCATGCCGGGAAGGAAGAAGAGGGGGATGAACACCAGCCCGATCATCGCCGTGGCGAAGAGAATCGGCCGCACGACATCCACGACCGCACCCTCGACCACGTCACCGACTGCGGCCATCCCGATGGATTCGGATCCCCGCAGCCGCTTCCGGAGCCGGCGTACAATGTTCTCGACCGCGATGATCGCATCGTCGACCAATGCGCCGATGGCGATGGTCAGTCCACCGAGGGTCATGGTGTTGACTGTCGCCCCGAACGCAGAGATCGCCAGCACCCCGGCGACAAGCGACAACGGGATCGCAAGGGCCGAGATCACGGTTGCGCGGATGTTGCCTAGAAACACGAATAGAATGATGACCACCAGTACCGCGCCGTCGCGCATGGCGACGGACACGTTGTGGATCGCGACCTCGATGAAATCCGCCTGGCGAAAGCTCTCTCCTTCGATCGTCACCGAGGGTGGGAGCGACGCGCCAATTTCGGCCATGACCCGGTCGATGGCGGCGGTGAGCTCGATGGTGTTGGTACCCGGCTGTTTCGTCACCGAGAGAATGACGGCAGGCCTCCCGTTGAAGGAGGCCGTGCCGCGAATCGGTTCGACGCCGACGACGACCCGACCGATCATACCCACCGTGACGGGCACTCCTTCGACTCGGGTCACTGCTGTCGCGGCGAGGTCTGCCGCAGTTCGCGCCCGCCCCAGGCCCCGCACGAGGTACTCCTGCGAGTCGTCGATGTGGAAGCCCGCGGCGGCGTTGGCGCTTGCCTTTTCCAGAGCCTCCACCACATCCAGCATCCCGATTCCATGCCGGACGAGTGCTGCAGGATCGACATCAACCTGGTACTGGCGGAGGTCGCCGCCCATCGGCACGACCTGTGAGATTCCCGGAATCGCGAGCAATGCCCTCCTGACATCGGTCTCTGCGAGACGCCGGAGCTCGGCATCCGTCAGCTCCCCGGATGTCAGGGCGAGAAACGCAATCTCGCCCATCACCGAGCTCACGGGGCCGAGTTTCGGCCGGCTCGCTTCGGCCGGCAGTTGGGCCTGTTGAAGGCGTTCGGAGACGATTTGCCGGGCAAGATAGAGATCCTGTCCCCAGTCAAAGTCGACCCACACCACGGACACCCCGGCCCCCGACACCGAGCGCAGGCGGCGAACCCCTGGCGCACCGTTGAGGACCGACTCGAGGGGGAATGTCACCAAGATCTCGACCTCTTCGGGTGCGAATCCCGTCGCCTCAGTGAGCACCGTGACCGACGGGGCCGTGAGATCCGGGAGGACGTCGACCGGTGTTCTGCCGGCCACCAAACCACCTACCAGGAGGAGCACGCCCGCAACAACAAGAACGAATCCACGGAACCGGACGGAGAATCGAATGAGCTTGGCGATCATGGTGCCTCCATCTAGTGGACGTGGCCCTGGGCCTCGCCCGAGGCCATCAGGGAAGCACGCCGAATCGCAGCGCCGCCACGTGTCACGACCCTCTCGCCGGGCAGCACGCCCTCGACCAACAGCTCGTTGCCCTGTCGACGGCGCACCTCGACCTCGCGACGCAAAAAGCTCTCACCGTCGAACTGGACGTAGACGACGGCTTCGCCGGCATCATCGACCACCGCCGAGTCGGGCAGGACGACGCCCCCAATCAGATCGGGCAGGAGGATCTGCGCCGTAGCCACCGATCCCGGTCTGAGCTCGTCGACACTCTTCGAGATCTCGATAAGCGCCTCGACCGTCCCCGTCAGCGGATCCACCTCCGGGGCCACGGACACCAGCCGAAGCTCGTCTTCAGAGACCTCCAGCGAATCGGAGCTCGCGCCGATATCCAGTACAAGTCCGGCGACCCGGTCGCTCAGACGGCCGGCGTCACCCGGTGTCAACGCCACGCGGGCCCACACCGGACGCTCCCGGACCAATCGCAGCAGCGCCGTGCCCGCAGATACGTGCTCACCAGGCGACACCACGACCTCGGCAACCCGGCCGACAAAAGGCGAAGCTATTCCGAGACCGGTGACACCCTGCCTTCCCGTGCGGCCGGCTTCCGCTGCTTCGAGATCAGCACGTGCCGCCTCCAGACGCGCCCCGAGCCCTGTGGCCTCTGCCCTTGCGTGTTCCACCTCTCGCCGACTCACCGCCTCGCGCTCGAGCAAGCTATCGAGTCGTTGTGCCCGAGCCACCGCTGCCTCGTTCAGGGCTTCGATTTCGCTCACCGACGCCTCGAGCTCCGCGAGGCTCCTTTGGGTGTTTGCGATCGGGATGAGAGTCAGCAGGGTTGCGCCGGGTGCGACCTTTTGCCCCGTGTACGGCCACGTCGCGGCCCGAACGACACCATCCGTCGGCGCGGTGAGAAGCACCTCGCCACCCGAGGGGGGTTCGATGCGGGCTGTTCCCGCAACAGAAGCGTGGAGAAAACCTGAGTTGACCCACTCCGAAGCGAAGCCGGTACTCCACTGCTGCTCGAGGAGGAAATCTACCGCTTCCCCTCCGCCGCCCGACGGAGGATCGAATGGCGCCACGACCAGACCCCCCGGCTCTTCGGCGGTGCCGACACGGACCGTTCCACCGGCGATGGTCTCCCTGACACCATCAATCTCGATCTCGAAGGTGAGCTCGCGCTCGCCGATATCCTTCGGCCAAACATCGACGAGAAAAATCCCCGGCCGAACCACCTCCGTCGAGGCGAACCGCTCCTCCCTTCCAGACGGTTCTCTGAGAACGATCGTGACCGATCCCTCAGCCGCCGGCGTGAAGCCGTCGAGCACCGTTACGTGGAAGTGACAGCCGCCAGTCTGACCGGCAACGAGTCCCTCGAATTCTGGAAACAGCCCGAAGTACTCGCCCCATGCAGTCACGGCCCACGATCCTGTTTCATCTTCGCCGTGAGTGTGTGCGTCCTCAGCTTGATCCTGACCACAAGCAACGACAACCAGGGCTGCAAACATCAACATCAGGTATCGCGATTTCATGAGGATCCTCCCGGAAGAATGGGCCGGCCGACCGCCGCCTCCAGCTCGCGTTCGGCGGCAAGTGCCTGGTCGAAGCTCTCGAGGCGAGCCAGTTTCACTTCAACCGACGCCCGCAGTGCATCGAGGACATCAGTCAGGCTCGCCTCCCCCGCCTCGAAGGCGGCAAAGGTCGCGATCGCCACGTCGAGGCCTTCGCTACCGGCCTCTACGGGTTTGGAAATTTGGTAGAGATCGTTGTAAGCGGCCAGCGCTGCCCGCGCTCGCTGTTCCGCCAGCCGTGTCTCGAGCTCCAGCTGCGATCGCGCCACCGAGGCTTCTGCGGTCGCCGCCTCGCGATTGCCCTGGTTTCGGTCGAAGACCGGAAGCGGCCAGGCAATCCCGTACACAGGTCCGTCGAAACTCAACCCATCCTCACCGAGCTTTTTCCATCCGAAGCTGATCTCGGGCGGTTCGAGAGAACGCCGTTGCAGTCTTTGAAGCGCTTCGGCCTTGGCCACACGGTGGGCGATCGCCTGCAGATCAGGTCGGCCTCCGACGTCAACCGTCGCAGGCGGCATCGGCAGCAAAGGCCGCTGAGGTCGAACGGTTGGAGACACAAGTTCACTCCACACGGCGGCTGCAGCCCGTTCGGCCGAGGCTGAAGCACGGGCCGTGACGAGTTCCCGCTCGAAGACCTCGACCTCGAGATCGAGGCGTCGAGCCTCGACCCCGGCCGCCTCGCCTTCCTCTGCCCTGGCGCGCAGCCAATCCGCCAACCTTCTGGTGCGATCGAGGTGCGCCTCGAGCACGGCCTCTTTCTCCTCCGCGAGGTACCACGCGGCAAAGAGCGAACGCATTCCCAACCGAATGCCGAGCCGAGTGGATTCGAGATCTGACTTCGAGGCAGCCAACGCGGCCTCACCCGCGACAACCCGATGCTTGCGACCGTCGAAGGGCAGTCGCCAGTCCAACCGCAAGGTTTCCTCTCGAATCGCGGTATTGGGCTGCTCTCTTTCCCACGACACAACGGGGTTCTGAATGATCCCGGCCTGTCGACGAGCTCCGGCCGCCGCGGTTTCGGCGGCGCTGGCGGCGGCCACACCGGGGTGGTTCACCAATGCGTTGTCGAGGAACTGCTCTTCGGTCAAAACCTGGGCGTGAAGTGGCAGGCATCGGGAAAAAACCAGCAACGATGCCAACGCCCATGATGCGCGTTTCATGGTGCGCTCCTTTCGGCAAACTCTCGGAGGAATGCTGCGAAAGGAATGGCTCTAGGTCAGGAGCACGCAGAGCATGAGGTAGGCGGGCGGGCCGAGATCTCTCGGTTCGGAATATTCAACGGCCGAAAAACGGACCGTCCCGGTCTCGGTGTCAACCACATCACTCGTCTGAGAGGTCATTGAGTGCACATGATTCGACCACGAGGTTCTCGAGGCACTCATTGGTGCCTTCAGCTCGTGGTCGTGATGAGGCGTCCCGTCATTGTCGTGACAATGGAGCACCAGCTCGAATGTGTCATCGTGGTCATGAACTTCAGCCGGGTGGTGATGATGCTCGTGGAGTGCGATGGCAAGGACCGACACACCGGTCACAGCCCACAACAGCGAACACACCGTCACAGCGGACACGAGAAACCGTCTCATTCTCGAGGAGTATCTCACGTAAGCAAGGGCTCAACAAGTTCCCTGGCTAGGTATCGTTGTTCACTTCTCCAAATATTTTCGTGCGTTTGAGACCGAGGGATTTCCAGACAAAGTAAACAGCCGGATAGACCAGGAGCTCGCCGAAGAACGAGGTCACGATGCCGCCGACCATCGGTGCGGCGATGCGGCGCATGACGTCGGCGCCGGTGCCGGTGGCCCACAGGATGGGCACCAGGGCGATAAAGGTGGTGGCCAGCAAACCGAGCTGCGCTTCCATCCCTACCTTCAGGTGCATCAGCCCCACCTTGGGTCGTCCCATCACGGCGCCAAAGTCCTCCGCCCCCGTTCTCGAACAGGATCGGTGCGCGAACGAGCGGATACCGAGGCCTCAGGTCAATGTTGCCGCTCCCGAGCACCGCTGATACGCTGAACCGGTGAGAACCCTGGAAAAGGAAAACGCTAGCCGAAAAACGCTAGCCGTGCTTTGTGCCGCGGCTCGGGCGGCGAGGTGAGGTGCTCCGGGGTGAAAGCGAAGCCGTTGTGAGGTTGTGATACCTCGCACGCTTCCGATTCGTGACTCTAGGGCACCGTCGACGACCACATCGAGGTGTCACCCGTCTCGAACCGGTCGCGGAAGATGCCCTGCGACTCGATGACCGTGTTCTCGTAGACCGCCACGCCGTCGAGGTCCTCCCACAGCAGGACGACGTCGAGGTCGGTGTCGGAGTCCACATCGACTGCTGCGATATCGATCTGCACAGGTGTCGCACCCCCAGTGACCCAGCCGTAGCTCCACCCGCCGTCGCAGCCATTCAGCCAGTAGGAGGCGATCTGGTGGCCGGTGGACGTCACCAGGTCTGGGCACAGCTGTTGATCGATGTCTGCGACGACGGTCTTCCGCGCAAGGTAATCAGAGCTCGAATCGATCGGTTCGCCGAAGGTGCCATCGCCGTTGTTCGTCCAGATCAGGTTATGGCCGGTCGAGTTGATATCCCTTGCCAGAGTCACCAGATCGACAAAGGCGTCATCGTTCATCAAACCGGCGCTGACCGACACGAGCGAAACGGATTGGGTGGGGTACAACACCGGATCGTCGAAGGTGCCGTCACCACGTCCAATCATGACGACCACTCGGCCGAGCCAGGTCGCGGCCACGTCGAGGATCGTATCGTTGTCAAGATCGGCCACGACCACATCTGATACAGAGGCAGGCCCAAAGATCAGGGTGGAGGCCGAGAACGTCCCGTCTCCGGCATTCTCCATCACGCGCACGCCACCTTGCAGACCTTCGGAACACAGGATCACGTCCTGATCCTCGTCGCCGTCCAGATCCGCCGTCTCGACCCGGATGAGGAAACCTGCCCCGGGTTCGTGGAAGCCGGATTCGGTGAACTCGAGGTCTCCGTCGTTGCGCAGAAAGACCACCCGCAATTTGGTAACGGCGACGAGGTCGACGTCGAGATCGCCATCGAGGTCCGCGGCTGCAACGTCCTCGACGGCTTCCGATCCGAAGACCCCGACGTAGACCGGCGGGAGGTAGACCCCGAAGCTGCCGTTGACCAGCAGCGACAAACCGCCTGACGCGTTCGCGGTGATCAGGTCGATGTCCGGCAGGCCGTCGAGGTCTGCGAGCCTGACCTTGCGCGGCTGTGGTTGGGTCGGATAGAGGACGGGGTCTTCGAACAGCTGTGCAGCGGCGGGCAGGTGACAGAGGAGTTGGATGGCGGCGACTACGAACCCCTTCCGAACCATGGCGTCCTCCCGAAAGTTGATCCCCGATCAGGCCCAGTGCTGACGAGACGGCACGAGTGAGCTGTGACGCCTAAGCGCATTATACGGACTGACGTCGAGATACGCCATGCCGGTGCTACACGTCAACGGCTAGGAATTTCCTTTCGCCCTAATCGAAGGTACCACGCCCATCATCCCCCGAACCTCCGCCGAACACCCCAGGGATCTGCTCGATCGGAGCGTTCTGAGAACCGATTCCACCGAGCATCGGAACAGTGACACCCTGTCACCGTACCACCTGCCTGGTCGATCTTCGATTCCCCCTTTTCGGTCACACCTATCCCGGCCGCGCATCAGGAAGAACCCGAACCGCCCCGAGAGATATTGGTCTCGTGTCAGCTCGGCGGCGCCCGGGCCCCCTGCGACTCCCTACCTGCGAGGTGCCGCAGAATCGCGTCGACCACGTCGTGTTCAGTGATGAACGCGATCACCTTCATCTCCGAGCCGCAGGTCGGGCACACCAGCGGGTCGACCTCGTAGATCCGCTTGATCAACTGCGCCGAGCTCCGCCTGAGGGCGCGGGCGTTGCGGACCTCGTCACGAGCCGCACGGGAGGCCGGGCCGGCGCCTTCACCCCCAAGCTCCCCATTCTCAGCATCAGCCTTCCGCCGCTTGCCCCTCGACACGTTGGAGTACGCTGCAATTCGTCAGACGAATTGCGCCAGCTGTTCCTCGGGCTCCACCTGAACCCGGTTGTGGACCGAAAACCCGGTGTGCCGCCACGACAGCAGGAGCTCGGTCCGCTCCTCAGTGAGCAGCCCCTCGTCCCGCAGCATTCGCATCACCTTGTGGCGGTAGAGCAGCTCCGCTGAGCCCTCATCGACGAAGGCGACCGGGACCCACTCACCGTCCCGCGTCCAGCCGCCGCGCGACACGATCGCGTGCACATGCGGGTGCCAATTGGCCAGGTCGCCCGCAGTCTGGACCACGGCGACCATCCCCGGCCGCATGCCCTCGTCGCCGGCCGCCGCGCACATCAGCTCCAGCACCGTCTCCCAGGCTGCGTGCGCGAGCCCGCCGAGGAGCGCCCGGTGGTGCAGGAAGTACGGCCGCAGCATCTTGCGGCTAACGAACACCCACTGCGCGTGCCCCACCTCCTCGAAGACCTCCTCCGCCAGCAACGCGGCAGTCACCGCTGAACGCTTGGCCGCGCACGACGGGCACAGCTCCCGCGTCTTGCACGAAAAGGCGAGCAGATACTCCTTGGCGCAGTCCGGACACCGGATGCGGGCGAAGCCGTTTTCGAAAAGCCCACAGTCCAGGTACCTCCGCACCTGCTCGTCGACGAAGCCGCGCCAGAACCCGCACCGGCGCTCGAAGCGCTCCTCCCACTGCCCCCTCACGTCGTCGAAGTGCGCCTCGAAGAGGCGGTAGAGGGGCGTGGCGCGTGGATTCCGGGCCCGGTAACGGGCCGCGCAGCTTGGAGCCACAGTGACGCTCGGCGTCTCCTGCAGCGTGGACGGAGTGCTCCAAGATCACCGTGACGGGCTCAGGAGTCAAGTCGGAGACCTGCGAGTGTTCACCTTGAGTCGAAGGTCAGGGTCGGATATGTCCTTGCGAAAGGCCACGCCGGCAGCCCGCTGCTCCTCGGACTCTGTGAGTTCGGAGAATGTCGCGACGCGTGCTGGTACCTGCCCGACCACCCGAGGATAGGGGATCACGATCATGACTGATCTGCCTTGTAAAGCCTCCTCGACTTCCAGATGAAGAAGATCGCAGGGTAGACGAGCAGCTCGCCGAAGAACGAGGTCACGATGCCGCCGACCATCGGTGCGGCGATGCGGCGCATGACGTCGGCGCCGGTCCCGGTCGCCCACAGGATGGGCACCAGAGCGATAAAGGTGGTGGCCACCGTCATGGCCTTCGGGCGAATTCTCTGGACGGCGCCGTGATCCACGGCCTCGGCGAGGTCAGACCAGGTGCTCATCCGGCCCTTTGTCTTCCAGCGATCGTAGGCGAGGTCGAGGTAGAGCAGCATGACCACGCCGGTCTCGGCGTCGAGACCGGCGAGGGCGATCAGCCCCACCCACACCGCGATCGACCAGTTGTAGCCCAGGAAGTACATCAGCCAGATGGCGCCGACCGCCGAGAACGGCACCGCGAGCAGGACGACGGCGGTCTTGGTCAGGGACTTCGTGTTGACGTAGAGGATCAGAAAGACCAGAAAGAGCGTGATCGGCACGATGAACGTCAACCGCGCCTTCGCTCGCTGCATGTACTCGTACTGGCCCGACCAGAAGATTGTGTAGCCGGGCGGCAGCTCGATTCTCCGCGCGACCTCGGCCTTCGCCCGCTCGACCCAGGTGCCGACGTCGATGCCGCGCAGGTCCACGTACACCCAGGCATTGGGGCGGGCGTTTTCGGACTTGATCATGGGCGGGCCCTGCCGGATGAGGAGCGTCGCGACCTGGCCCAGCGGCACCTGGGCGCCGGCCGGTGTCGGCACCAGCACCTCGGCGAGCGCCATGAGGTCGTCGCGCAACTCGCGCGGATAGCGAAGGTTGATCGGGTAGCGCTCGAGCCCTTCGACCGTCCAGCCGACGTTCATTCCGCCGATCGCCGACATGATGACGTCCTGCACATCGCCCACCGTGATGCCGTAGCGCGCCGCCGCCTCGCGGTCGATGTCGAAATCGAGGTAGCTGCCGCCCATCACCCGTTCGGCGTAGGCCGACAAGGTCCCCTGGAGCGGTTTGACCACCGCCTCCACCTCCTTGCCGATGCGCTCGAGCTCTTTGAGGTCGGGCCCGCCGATCTTGATCCCGACCGGGGTCTTGATGCCGGTCGACAGCATATCGATTCGAGTCTTGATGGGCATGGTCCAGGCGTTGGTCAGACCCGGGAACTGGATCGCGCGGTCGAGCTCCTCGATGAGCTTTTCCTTGGTCATTCCCGGACGCCATTGCGAAGGGTCTTTGAGGACGATGGTGGTCTCGATCATCGACAGCGGCGCCGGGTCAGTGGCGGTCTCTGCGCGACCCACCTTGCCCAGCACCGATTCCACCTCTGGAAACGAGGCGATGATCTTGTCAGTTTGCTGCAACAGCTCCCTGGCCTTTGTGATCGAGATGCCGGGAAAGGTGGTGGGCATGTAGAGCAGGTCGCCCTCCCACAGCGGCGGCATGAACTCGGAACCGATATGTTGAATCGGGAACCACACCGAGGCCACGGCAGCGATCGCCAGCACCACCACCAGCCAGCGCCACTTGAGGGCGAGGTTGAGGGCCGGTGTGTAGAGGAAGCGTAGCAGCCGCGACACCGGGTGCCGCTCCTCGGAGTGGATCTTGCCGCGGACAAACCAGTACATCAGCACCGGGATGACGGTCACGGCGACGATCGCCGCCATCGCCAGGGAGTAGGTCTTGGTGAAGGCGAGCGGTCTGAAGAGCCGTCCCTCCTGCGCCTGCAGCGTGAAGACCGGTATGAAGCAGACGGTGATCAGGAGCAGACTGAAAAACAGCGTCGGCCCCACCTCCTGCGCAGACCGCAGAATGATTTCGAAGTGGCTGCGCTCGCCGCGCCACTCCTCGTAGTGCTTGTGCGCGTTTTCCACCATGATGACCGACGCGTCCACCAGCACGCCGATCGAAATGGCGATGCCTCCAAGCGACATGATGTTGGCGCCGAGCCCCTGGATCCGCATGACGATGAATGCGAGAAGGATGGAGATCGGGATCGAGATGATCGCCACGAAGGCCGAGCGGAAGTGAAAGAGGAAGATGATGCAGACCAGGGCGACGATGATCGACTCCTCGATCAGCGTGCGGGTCAGGGTCTCGATGGAGTCGTGGATCAACCCGGTCCGGTCGTAGGCGACCGAGATCTTCGACGTCGTCCGGCAGCCCGGCCTCGAGCTCGGCCAAGCGATCCTTGACCCTGTGCGATGGTCGACAGGGTATCGGCGCCGGACCGCACCACCACGATCCCACCGACCGTCTCGCCCTCGCCGTTCCAATCGGCGAGGCCGCGCCGGATCTCGGGGCCGATGGTGATGTTGGCGACATCTGACAGATACAGCGGCGTGCCGCCGGGGCCGATGCCGAGCGGGATGCGTTCGAGATCACGGATCTCCTTGATGTACCCGCGCCCGCGCACCATGAACTCGCGTTCGCCCATCTCCACCAAACGGCCGCCGACATCGCTGTTGGAACGCTGGATGGCGGTCTTGATTGTCGCCAGGGAAACCCCATAGGCGCGGAGCCGCACCGGGTCGACCTCCACCTGGTACTGGCGGACGAAACCGCCCAGCGACGCCACCTCCGAAACTCCGTCGACCGACATCAGGCCGTACTTGAGGTGCCAATCCTGGTACGAGCGCAACTCGGCAAGCGAACGAATCGGCGAGTTGAGGACGTACATGAAAGCCCAACCGACGCCGGTGGCGTCGGGCCCGAGCTGGGGCGCCACGCCGTCGGGAAGTTGGCCCGATAGACCGTTGAGGTACTCGAGCACCCGCGACCGCGCCCAGTAGAGGTCGGTCCCGTCCTCGAAGATCACGTAGACGAATGAGAAACCGAAGAACGAGTAACCGCGCACCACCTTGGCGAAGGGCACCGCCAGCATCTTCGACGTGATCGGATAGGTGAGCTGGTCCTCGACCACCTGCGGCGCCTGGCCGGGGTATTTGGTGTAGATGATGACCTGGGCGTCGGAGAGGTCGGGGATGGCGTCGAGACGGATGGTGCTGACCGCCCACCACCCGCCGAGAACCGCGATGATGACACCGACGATCACGACGAACTGGTTTTTGAGCGACCACTCGATGATGTTGTTCAACATGCCGGGCTCCGGAATGGTAGACTTTTCGTATGAATGCCGAGGTCGTGTTCGAGGTGACCCAGGAGGCGGACGGTGGCTACGTCGCCGAGTGCTTGACCCAGCCCATCGTCACCCAGGGAGACACCTGGGAGGAGTTGCGGGGAAACGTCCAGGATGCGGTCAGCGCGTTCTTTTTTGACGGCGAAGCCCCGAAAACCGTTCGGCTTCGTCTCATCCGCGACGAGCTGCTCGCCGTTGGATGAAGCTTCCACGCGATCTCGACGGAAATCAGCTCGCTCGGCACCTCTGCCGCCGATGGGGTTATGGAATCGTCCACCAAGTCGGCAGTCACATCGTTCTGGAGACCGGCGACCCAACCCATCAACGCATCGTGGTCCCCGCACATCGCGCGCTACGAATCGGTACGTTCTCTGCAATCCTGCGCGTCGTGGCCGACCACAAAGGCGTTCCTCGAGAGGACCTCTTGCAGGACCTGTAACCCACTCAAACGTTCCAACGTTTGAAAGTTGAAACGATTCAACGATCCTCCCCGCCCCTTTTCTCCTTTTCCCCTCTTCTCCTCTGCGCGTCATCACGACCCACCTCCTCCACGCTTGGCGGCGATCATCTTCTGGATCGCCTCGCGCAGGTTCGACTCGGAGTCGATCAGGAACTGCGCCGAGGTCACCACCTCGTCACCGTCGGTGAGCCCTTCCAGGACCTGAACGAATCCGTCCCCGCCGGGCCCGAGCACCACCTCGCGCGGGGCGAAGCGCCCGTTGCCGAGGGCCACCACCAGCAGATCGCGTTCACCGGTGCGGATCACCGCTTCGGCCGGCACCGTCAGGGCGCCGGTCGCCGCCACCGGCTCGAACACCACCGTGGCGTACATGCCGACCCGCAGGCGGCGGTCGCGGTTGGGCACGTCGAGGGTCAACCGGATCGTACGCGTCGTCTCCGACACTTCGGGCTCGATATAGCGGACGCGACCCCGGTAGGTCACGCCGGGAAAATAGCTCAAGGAAATGGTGGCCGGGCTGCCGACGTCGATCCACGGGAGCTGGTTGTCAAAAACCTCGACCGTCAGCCACAAATTCGAGAGGTCGGCGATGTGCAACAGCTCCATGCCGGGTTGGGCCGCCATGCCCTCGAGGCCCGGCATCCGCAACATCACCACGCCGCTCGCGGGCGCCAACACCTGCAGCGTGCGAAAGACCTCACCGGTCTCTTCGAGACGCCGGATCTGGTCTCCACCGATGTCCCAGTAGGCGAGACGCTGGCGGGCCGCCTCGACGAGGGCGAGGGCGCGATCGCGGGTGTCGGCCGGGGCCGACTCCAGCTGCCGCGAGTAGCGCAAGGCCGCCAGCAGCTCCTGCTCGGTCTGCACCAGCTCGGGCGCGTAGATCTCGAACAGCGGCTCGCCCTTTGTCACCGACTGGCCGATGTAGTTGACATAGGTCTTCTCGATAAAACCCGGATACTTGGTGGTCACCGAAACCATCCGCTCCTGGTCGTAATCGAAATAGCCCACGGTGCGGATCTCGTGGCTGATGTCCCGTCGCTCGACCCGCTGGGTGACCACATTCATGTTCTGCTGGACCGCAGGGTTGATGGTCACCACCGTCCCCTGGTCGGCCGCGGCTTCCGCCTCTTCGGCATAGACCGGCACATAGTCCATGCCCATCTCGTCCTTGCGTGGCTCCGGCGATGTGATGTTCGGGTCCATCGGGTTGCGGTAAAAGAGGATCGCTTCCTCCCCTTGCCCGTCTCCGTCTCCGTTTCCGTGCCCGAGATCATCCTTCACCTTCACCAGATCCATCCCACAGATCGGGCACGAGCCCGGCTCCTCTTCGAGGATCTCCGGGTGCATCGGGCAGGTCCACAACCCGCCGTCGGCCCCGTTTCCGTCTCCGTCTCCGTGCCCGTTCTCCTGCCGTAACGGCACCAGATCCATGTGACAGATTGGACATTGTCCGGGCTCGTCCTCGATGACCTCGGGGTGCATGCCGCAGGTCCATAGCTCGGCCTCGAGCCCGTTTCCATTGCTGTTTCCGTGCTCGACAAGACTCCGCCCGACGCCGAGCCAGCCGTCCACGGGGCTCACTCCCAGCGGATCGACCAGCAGCAGCAGCGTCAGAACGACGCCTGCCAGTAGCCACAGGACCGCACGCACCGCTGCACTTCCCCGCTCGGGGCAGGTGGACGATAACGTTGAAACGTTGAAACGTTTGAACGTTCGAACGTTGGCCATTCCCGTGGATAGAGACTGCTTCCTCGTCATGACCTCACCTCCAACGGCCCAGCCACAACTCCCTCGAGCCTGGCGTAGGCGATGTCCAGATCAGTTCGCGCGCGTGCCGCGGCAACCCGAACCTGGAGCAGGACGCGCTCGGCGTCGAGCAGGTCGAGCGCGCCGGCAGTGCCCGCGGCGTAGGCCGACTCGGCCGATAACAGCGACTGGCGCGCCTGCACGATCAGCACGTTCTCGTAGAGCTCCACCTGGTCCTCGAGCAGCGGGATGCGGTGGAGAAGCTCTCCCAGCCCACCGTCAATGGCGGCCGTGACCTCGCGCACGGCCTCTTCAGCGGCGAGACGCCTGGCGGTCCCTTCCTCGACGCCCGCCCGCAGCTTTGACCGCCACACCGGCAGGCTGACACCGGCCGTCAGAGCGAGGTCGTCGTCGCCGTTGCCCTCCGGCGGGACCAACCGCCCCGCTTCGTCGTCCCGAGGACCCACGAAGCCGTAGCTCAGACCCACCATGAGGTTCGGGCTGTAGGCCTTTTTGGACCGCTCCACCCGGAGCATCTGCCGCCTCGGCCTCCGCGGTGGCCGCCGCCATTTCGGGGCGGCGTGCGAGCGATCGCCGGCGCAGCTCTGCGGGTTCGGTTTCGACCGAACGCAGACCACTCGTTTCGGAAACGACCACGGTTGAGGTTTGCGGTCGATCGCGGAGGGCGTTGAGCCTCGCCACCACGTCCGAACGGCGAGCCGCGATGCCGAGCAACCGGGTGTCGGTCTGGGTGATCTCCGCCTGAATCTTGATCACCGCCTGGTCGAGACCGACCCCCGATACATAGCGAGCAAGGGCCAGCTCGGCGTAGTGCTCGAGGGTCGTCCGATCTTCCTTGACGACACCACCTTCGGTATCGAGAAACTGGAGCTCGAGGTATGCGAGCCTGGCCTCGGTCACGACTTCGAGCCGCGCCGCCTCGACTCGCGCCCGGCTCGCCGAGGCCTCCAGCATTGCAGCCTGCTCCTCGAGCTTGAGGGTGCCAAACCACGGCAGCGACTGCGAAATGTTCACCGTCGCCTGGAGAGGCCCGACCCTGGTCTGCGGCGACATCAGAAACCAGGTCAACGACGCGGTCGGGTCGGGCAGCGCCTTGACCTGCGGCGCGCGCTGGGCCGCAGCCGCTGCCTCCGCCGCCAGGCGTGCCAGCCGCGGGTTGCGGTCGAGCACTTCCTCCAGCAGCAGCCGAAGCTGGAGATCGGTCACGGAGGAGACGATCTCGTCAGCCGCGGCCGGACCCGCCGGTTCCCCGGTCTCAGCACCGGCGAAGCCTGCGAACAATCCGACGCCGGCCACGATCACCAGTACCCAAAGACTTGAAAAAGCACGAGCACGATTCATTCCTGACCCCTTTCAACACGGGCAGAAGACACACTTCTCCCCCGTCAGCGATTCGCGAAGCGAATCGCCCTAGGTCAGGAACGCACAGTCGATCAGGAAGATGAGTGGAGACGGTGGTGTGGTCGAAAGCCGAACACACGCCGCGGTGGCGATCTGGACGCTCGCCGCACTCACTCGCGGCCGCGTCATACGATGCCTCGAAGTAGTTGGCGTCCGTTGTCGGCGCCTCGACCGCAGCGATGACTGCCGGTGGCGCCTCACGACCGCAATCGCAGGCCATTGATCCGAGAGAGGATGGCGCGGGACTGTCGGGCGCGGTGACCGCGGCCTCACTGCAACACGAGTGGGGCGTTGCGGCAGGCTCCGGGGTGGTCATGCTCGGACACGGCAGACCGCGGTCGCAGAGACCACAGGCGCCCGCCGCGGGCGCAGCGAACACCAGCCCCGGCAGCAGCAGGGCAACGGTCGCCAAGGTGCGGAGGAATTCGCTTCGTCTCATACGTACACTTGAACAGTACCGCAAGTTTGTTCATTCCGTCAATTGGACCTTCTTCGACGCAAGGTTCCATCCACGAGCCATGCCTTGACTTTGCTCCGCGGTCGAGTTCAGATGCCCGGAACCCAGGAGGAGGCCCGACCGCGATGGAAACCGACGAACCCGTCCTGATTGGCTACGCGCCCGGCCCGGTCGAGGTCTACGGCCGGCGGCTCAAGATGGAGTACGTGGGGATGGCCTCGGTCTTCACCGTCATCGCCCTCCTCATCTACGGCGGCCGGCCGTGGGGGGTGTCCATTCCGGCCACCTTCGGGAGCTTCTTTCTGTTTCTCGGGCTCAAGAAAAAGAACCGCGACCACCTGATGTGCTCGTTCCTGCTCTTTTTCGCCGCCGCACTCGCCCGGCCGGCGGTGGTGGGAGTGGGCTGGGCGGTCCCGGTGCTGCTCTTCGGTGCGACGGTGTTCTCGCTCGAGCGATATATCGAAAAGCGTCCGCAACAAGTCTACGGACTGCCGGTGGTGTTTGCGGTCTGGGGTTGGTTGAACGGCTTCTGGTTTCTCGGTCTACTGTTTGCCGTGAGCTACCTTTTCTACCCGCGCACGGATCGCCCGGAGGCGCGGAAGATCCTCGTCCGAACCGTGCCCGCGGCTGCCGCGGCCGGCGGGATCGCGACCGCCGTACGGCTGATCGGATCGCAGCCTCCGACGGGCTACTGGCCGGACACCCGCATCCCACCCATCGGGATGTGGCTCGTGTTTGTCGGTTGCGTCGTCTTCGTGGCGGCGCTGGTGCTGCTGAGGTATTGGAAGCGGCTGAACGAACCGCACCGCATCAACTCGGTGGTGTTTGCGGCCCTGGCGCCGTGGGACCTTCGACTGACCGCCCTCTTCGGAATGGTCGCAGCTGTCCTGTTGGCGGCCACCGTGTTCCGGCACAGCATCGACTCCGATTCGGCACGGCCGTTTTTCAAACACGCCGAGTGGCATTTCTTCTATGTGGTGTTGGCGCTCGCGATCTGGGCAGTCCTCCAGAACTGAAGCCCCATATTTTCTCCCCAGCAACGCCGTGACATACCACGGTGCATCTCGTCTCTGCTCGAACAGCATCCGATGTGCGGGCGTCCCGCCCGCACAACGCCATGAGCTGCGGAGCAACAACAGCTCCACTTCATAAGAAACCAGCCGAGGTACACTCTGGCCGTCACAACATTCGTTTGCGGGGGTTCCGATGTTCCGTAGGCCCTGGTTCTGGGCAGTTTTCACCCTGGTGTCGGCCCTCTGCACCTTTTGGGCGGTGAGGCACTTCGCCGAGGCCTTCCCCCTCGTCACTCTCGACGTGACCATGGACCGGGCCGCGGCGCTCGACGCGGCCGATGCCCTCGCCACCGATCGCGGCTGGGGCCCGGAGGACGCCCGCCAGGCGGTACAGTTTTCGCTCGACAACGAGACCCAGAGCTTTGTCGAACTCGAAGCCGGCGGCAAGGAAGCCTACAACGAGATGCTGCGCGGCGACCTCTACTCACCCTACCTGTGGGTCGTGCGGCGCTTTGCCGAGGGCGAAGCCAACGAGACCGTGGTCCGGTTCCGGCCCGACGGCACGGCCTCCGGGTTCCGCGAGACCCTGCCGGAGGACGAGCCCGGCGCCAGCCTCGAGGCCGGGGCCGCGCGCGAGCTTGCCGAGGCCGCGGTCGCGGACGGCTGGGACGTGGACCTCGGGGAGTACGAGCTCGTCGAGTCCTCGTACGAGCTCCGGCCCGGCGGTCGCACCGACCACACCCTGGTCTACGAACGCCCCGATGTCCAGATCGGCGAGGGCCGCTACCGGTTGCGGCTGACCGTCGCCGGCGACCGCTTCGCCGAGCTCACCCACTTCATCAAGATCCCGGAGGCCTTCACGCGCCGCTACCAGGAGATGCGGTCGGCCAATCAAGGCATCGCCACCGGCGCGTTGTACGCGGTCGCGATCCTCTACCTTGGCGGCGGCTGCGCGGTCGGGCTCTTCTTTCTGATGCGGCAGCGGTGGGTGGTGTGGAAGCCGGCCCTCAAGTGGGCCGTTTTCATCGCCGCACTCCAGGCCCTGGTGGTCCTCAACCAGTGGCCCCTCCTGTGGATGGGTTACGACACCGCACTTTCGGCGACCACCTTCGCGTTGCAACAGATCGCCGTGGCCCTCGCCCAGTTGGTCGGCATGGGCGCCGTGCTGGCCCTGAGCTTCATCGCCGCCGAAAGCCTCACCCGCCGCGCTTTCCCCGAACACATCCAGCTCTGGCGGGCGTGGTCGGCCGGGGTCGCGCCGACCCGATCGTTGCTCGGCCAGACTGTCGCCGGTTATCTCATGATCGGCATCTTCTTCGCCTACGAGGTGTGGCTCTACGTCTTTGCCAACAACAACCTCGAATGGTGGACGCCGTCGAGCGCCCTCACCGATCCCGACGTGCTCGCCAATTACTTCCCGTGGCTGACCTCGATCGCCGTCTCGCTCCAGGCCGGATTCTGGGAGGAGTGCCTGTTCCGCGCCGTGCCCATCGCGTCCGCCGCCCTCCTCGGCCGTCGCTTCGGCAAGCGGTGGCTGTGGATCGCCGCCGCGCTCGTGTTGCAGGCGGTGATCTTCGGCGCCGGCCACGCCAACTATCCGGCGCAACCGGCCTATGCGCGACTGGTAGAGCTCATCATTCCCGCCCTCTCCTTCGGCGGGATATACCTCGTGTTCGGGCTGGTGCCCGCCATCGTCTTTCACTTCGCCTACGACGTGGTGTGGTTCGCGCTGCCGCTGTTTACCGCCGCCACCCCGGGCGTCTGGGTCGATCGCGGGATCATCATCGCGCTGACGCTGGTGCCGTTGTGGGTCGTGCTCCGTGCCCGCTGGCGGGCGGGGTCGTGGGGCGAGGTGTCTGTAGCCGACCGCAACATCTCCTGGACGCCGCCGCCGGCGCCCGAGCGTACGGTCGACGCGCCCATCGCGGCATCGGAGGGACTGCCGACGACGACGAGGACGGCCCTCGTGATCCTGGGGGTCGTCGGCCTCGTCGTGTGGGGTCTGACAAGCAGCTTCCGCACCGAGGCGCCCGGCCTCGAGCACACCGACGCCGAGGCAAGGTTCGCCGCGCGCGCGGCCCTGGCGGCGCGCGACATCGAGCTTGCTCCCGAATGGCGCGAGCTCAGCGATGCCGACGCACCGCTCGGGCTCGCGGACCGGTTCGTCTGGCAGGAGGGCGGCCGCGAGGCCTATCGCGATCTCCTCGGCCGCTACCTGCCGGTGCCGCGGCGGATCGTCCGCTACGCACGCTTCGAGGGCGACGTGGCCGAGCGGGCCGAGGAGTATGTCGTCTTTGTCGGGCCTGACGGCGAGATTCAACGACTGACCCATGTGTTGCCCGAGGATCGGCCCGGAGCACAGCTCGAGGAAGACGAGGCCCGCGTCATCGCTCTGCAGGCGGTGCGAGAAATCATCGGGCGCGGCGGGGAGACGCTGGAGGAGGTCTCCGCCGATCCCTCGCAGCACCCTGACCGCCGCGACTGGTCATTCGTGTTCAGGGACCCGGCCGGCTACCCGATGGCGGCCGGCGAGGCGCGGATCGAGATCAATATCGCCGGCGACGAGGTGGTCCGGACCGGCCGATACGTCCACATCCCCGAGGAATGGGAAAGGGCCGACCGTAACCGCCGGGGCACGACCCAGATCGTTCAGATTGCCTGTGTTGTCCTCCTCGTGCTCCTGTACCTCGCCGGCGCGGTGCTGGCGGTTGTTTGGTGGAGCCGTCGCCGCTTCGCCACCGCCACCTTTGCGGTCTTCTTTGCGGTGCTGGCGGCCCTCGGCGTGATCCGATTCGGCAACGGGTTCCGAGCCGCGAGCTCTCAGTTTCTCACCGAGCAGCCTTTCAAGCTCCAGGCCGCCCTCCTGGTTATCGGTGGCCTCATTGCCATGACCGCGGTCGCCGCGGTGTCCGCGTTGCTGATCGGTCTCGCCCATCGCATGCTCCCGCCGCAACCACCAACCACGACCGCCTCCGGCCTTGCCGCCGGATTCGGTCTCGGTGCCGCGCTCGCCGCCCTTGGCGCCGCCGGTATGCGGCTGGCGCCCTCGGAGCTGCCGCAATGGCCGGATCTCGCCGGGGCCGCCGACTGGCTGCCGGTTCTGGCGGCCTCGCTCGGACCCCTGAGGTCGTGGCTCATGGGCACCGCTCTCATTCTGCTTGCGGTGACGGGGCTGCACACCCTGACCGGCGGCTGGCAACGCCGGCGGGTCTTCGCATCGGTGCTGCTGGTCGGCCTCGGGTTGGTTGCCACCGGCAGCGGAGGCGTCGAGAGCCTGCCGTTGTGGCTGGTGGAGGGCGCCCTCACCGGCCTCGTGCTGCTCGCGGCATGGGCGCTGGTGCTCCGGCACCAACCCGCCCTGGTACCGTTGGTGACCGCCGCCGGCGCCGCCCTCGGCACCGTCCGAAACGCCGTCATCGGCGGTTACCCGGGCGCCACCGCGGGCTCGGCGGTCGGTGCAGTATTGGTGGTCGCGATCGCCGTGTGGTGGTATAACCGGCTGTCCACGGATACGGCCATGATGGCCCCTCTCGCGGCGAGCGCCGCATCGTCGACGCCCGCGGCGCAAATGGAGGAATGAATGAAGCGTTTGCCTGTCGTCCTGCTGGTTATTGGAGTGCTTGTGTTTCTCATCAGCCTGACCGCCGACACCACCGGATTCGGTGAGGGAACTGCGATCGGTTGGAAGCAGATCGCCGGCGCCATTGTCGGGGTCGTCATCGCTGCGATCGGGATGGTGCAGCTCAAAAGGAAGACCTGAGCAGGCACCTCCGGAAGCCGTTGGAACGTTGGAACGTTGGAACGTTAGAACGTTCCACCCGCCCCGAGGAGGCGGAGGGGAAAAGGAGAAAAGGGGAAAAGGGGACCACCCACCCCTCCACGAAGCTGTTGATCCCATCCGTTGACACAGAGCGGGCAGGGACGGCGGCAGGGACAGCAGCAGCGGCCGGAGACCGCGTCCGGGGCAGTTCACAGCGACAGCCCCCGGACGGACCGGCGCGTTACGACCCTTGCTTGCTGCCCAAGACGCTGCCCCGGCCGCTGTTCACAGCCCCTGCGGTCTGTCGGTCACGATGGTGGTCGCGCTGATGACTGCCGACAACGCCGATTTTCTGGCCTCGTGGGGCGCCGCCGCGGAGAAATCTCCGACCGATATCACCGCCTTCGTCTTCCTCCTGTTTCTCCTGTGGCTCATCTTCTACGGCGCCGGCAGGCTGAGCCTCGACGCCCTTCTCCGGCGAATCCTTCGTCTGGCGCCGGCTGCCGTCCCGGACTCACCCTGATTTTTTTTGATGAGCTGTAACTTTTCGAGTTCCGCAGAGTAAGACTACGTTGGAAATGAAAAGAGACTCAGACTCAGTTATATGTGCCACGATCTCCAAAACCGGTTCGAACACAGCGAAAGGGGTTTCAGATGAATCCGAAGGTCAAGAAGATGTTGGTCAACGCGGCGATGGCGGGCATGATTGCCGGCGCCGGCGTGATGGTTCCGGCAGCTGGCTCGGCCACGACCACCACCGAGCTCAGCCAGAACAGCTGCGGTGGCAAGGACGGCTGTGGCGGCAAGTCCGGCGATGAGGCAAAGAATGCCTCCGAGCGCCACGCCTGCAAGGGCATGAACGACTGCAAGGGCCAGGGCGCCTGCAAGTCCGGTGACAACGGCTGCGCCGGCAAGAACTCGTGCAAGGGCAAGGGCGGCTGCGCGTCCGAGGACGCCAGGCACGCCTGCAAGGGCCAGAACGATTGCAAGGGTCTGGGTGGTTGTCGAGTCCGGCGACAACGGCTGCGCCGCCAAGAACTCGTGCAAGGGCAAGGGCGGTTGCGCCGTTCCCATCGAGCACTCCGAAACCGACGCCTGAGAAACGATCTGTGGAACGGGCCCCGGGCAGATCCCCGGGGCCCGTTCCAGTTTCCCGAAACGGAGAAATGATCATGGACGACAACCGCTGGGGATTGCCGGACCTCGGGCTCGGGATCGGGTTGCGCACCACCCACTACGCCCACATCCTTTCGGAAAGACCGGAGATCGGCTTTTTCGAGATCCTGACCGAGAACTACCTCGACACCGGCGGGCGGCCGCTCTATCTGCTCGATCAGATCGCCGAGCTCTATCCGACCGTGATGCACGGGGTCTCGATGTCGATCGGCTCCACCGACCCGATCAACTTCGAATATCTGGCCAAGGTCAAGGCACTGGCCGCGAGGACCGGCGCGCTCTGGATCTCGGACCACATCTGCTGGACCGGGGTCCTCGGCCGCAACACCCACGACCTGTTGCCGCTCCCCTACACCGAGGAGAGCCTGGCCCACGCGGTCGGGCGCGTCAAGGTGGTGCAGGAGTACCTCGAACGGCCGTTGGTGCTCGAAAACCCCTCGACCTACCTCGAGTTCGCCGACTCGGACATGCCGGAGTGGGAGTTCGTGGCGCGTCTCGCCGAGGAGGCCGACTGCGGACTCCTCTTTGACGTCAACAACGTCTACGTCTCGGCCTTCAACCACGGCTACGACCCGGTGGCCTACATCGACGCCATCCCAGCGGACCGGGTCTGCCAGTACCACCTCGCCGGTCACACCAACAAGGGCACCCACATCATCGACACCCACAACGACCACGTCCTCGATCCGGTGTGGGAGCTGTTCGGCCACACCATCCGCACCATCGGTCTGCGAGCCACCCTGCTCGAGTGGGACGCCGACATCCCGCCGTTCGAGGTGGTGCACCAGGAGGTGCTCAAGGCCGACGACTGGCGGCGGCAGGAGGTGGCCGATGTCGCATGAGCTTCGACCAGGACGAACCGAGCTCGACCGCCTGCAACGATGGATGCAGGAGGTCGTGGTCCACCCCGGCGCCGTCGAGGAGGCGATCGCGTCGGCCGGCGCCGAACGTGAGATCCCGTCCGAGAGCCTGGGCGAGGTCGTGCTGCCGTCACACTCGATGACCTCCGCCGAGCGGATCGGCGTCTACCACGGCATGTACCTGATGCGGATGGAGGAGGCGCTCGCGACCGACTACCCGGTGATCCGCTACCACCTCGGCGACCACCGGTTCGCCCACCTGGTGCGCGAGTACGTCCAGCGCTACCCGTCGACGAGCTACACCCTCAACCGCCTCGGCGACCACCTGCCGCAGTTCTTTCTCGACCAGCCCGAGTGGCCTCAGGCCGCCTTTCTCCACGACCTCGCCCGCCTCGAGCTGGCCATGACCGAGGTCTTCGACGAGCAGGAGTCGCCGGTGCTCGGTACCGCCGAGCTGGAGACGGTGCCGCCGGAGGCCTGGGAGAGGATTCGAATGCGGCCGATCGCCGCATTCCGGTTGCTGGCCTTCAAGCATGCGGTGGTTCCGAACCTGGTCGCCTACCACAAGGACCGGCCCTCACCGGGTCCGCGGCGGAGGGCTTCATGGGTCGCCCTCTACCGCCGCGATTACTCGGTCCTGCGTCTGGAGCTGAGCCGCGCCGAGCATGATCTGCTCCGGGACCTGGTCGACGGCGCTCCTCTCGGTGAGGCGCTCGCATCGGCGGCCGGCCGCCAGAAGTCCTCCCGGCAGCAGGCGCAGGTCTTCCGCTGGTTCCGCACCTGGATCGCGGAAGGTCTGTTCACAGCGATCGAGTCTTAAAAACATTAATAATCTCAAGATTTGACGGCGTCTCCGATTCTTGAGAATATGAACGCATGAACAAATCGGTAGAACCGTCGTCCGGCGCCTGAGCCTCTGCCGGAGTGGATCGTCGAGTGTTTGAGCCGCCTCTTCTCATCGATCTCGGACCACACCCGCATCCGGATCGTCCATGCCCTGACCGAGGCGGACCGCCTCAACGTGTCGGAGATCGCCGACCACACCGGTCTTTCGGTGTCCGCAATCAGCCACCAGCTGCGGCTCCTCCGCGACCGCTCGATGTTGATGGCAACCAGGGAAGGCCGCTCGGTCTACTACAGCCTCGCCGACGAGCATCTGCGAACCTTGATCCGCACCGGAGTCCTCCACGCCTACGAGGACTGCACCAACAACCTGCGTCGGGAAGCGCAACCAAGAACTGACCAAGGTTGATTCACGGCTGAGTCTGAGGGCGCCGTGAACGCAAGAGTCTCGGCGAAAGAATCAGGGCGGCGCCATACGCCGCGAGCGCGACCACGAACACAACGGTGCGGCCGGACGTGAGGTCGGTGAAAATGACCCGAAGCCCGGTCACCGCCAGCAGCGGGTAGACCACCCAGCCCGCCTCCACCACCCCCCACCGCGAGGCCAACACCGCAAACCCGATGGTCACAATGGCCAGCGCGACCGTTCCGATCCCCGGAGACGCCGCCGGCACCACCGCGACCGCCAGCGATATCACCGCCGCGGCAAACACCAGCCCGGACATGACGAACAGCGCGGTGAGTGGCAGCCGCTGCTCCCAACCGGGGTCCTGCAGCCTTCGACCAAACAGAACCACCAGGGTCGTGACCACGGTCAAGGCCGCGACGATCATGGTCCCACCATCCGCGACGGCGGCGGTGTCCACACGACCGGCAAGGTGACCGGAGACCACCACCGCGAGCCCGCCTGCGGTCCACGCCGCCACCAGCATCGCGACTGCGTGCACGCGCAGGGTCACCCGATCCCAACGGCTCCCCACTGCAGCCGCGATCACCGCCAGCAGAGCCCAGAGCGCCGCCGTGCCGCCGCCCGCGACCCCCGGCAGGCCGAGCAGCACGAGCGCCACGGCAAGCGTCGAGAGGTAGAAGAACGCCCTGTTTCTTCCCTGCTGTCGATCCACCACCCGGAACGCGCCCACGTAGAGGGCTCCACCTGCGATCAGGGCGAGGAGGGCGAGGCCTCCGGTCCCGACATCGTGCGACCGCGCGAGCCGCACGGCGCCCCCCCAGGCGATCGCCCACACCGCCACCGACTGCAGGAAGTCAAACGCCCCCATCGGGTGCCGGCCGCGCAGCGCGCGGGTCACCGACGAACCGACATAGCCCAGCATCAAGACGGTGAGCAACCCGGCCACAAACGGCGCGTGCACCGCTTCGACTCCATGAGGCAGACCGGATGGCGCCGTCGCCATCGCGGTCAGGCGGAGAACCCCGAGATCGGCCGCCACCGCGGTCAACCATTTCAGGGATTCCCAGCCACGCGCCGTGGCGAGCCACACCGACGCCAGACCGAGGCCGAGCACGACGGCCGTTGCCGCCTCTCCCGGCGGCCGCACCACCGCCAGCGCCGTGGCGGTCACCATCGCACCCACGACGAACACCCACGCCGACTCCTGGAGACACCACCGAAACGCCACGCAGAGACCCGCCGCGGCCACGGCCGCAAGCGCCATCGCGCCGCCGGTCGGTGACAGCACGCCGAATCCGGTCGCGGCTTCGAAGAGCAGTGGGTCCGCGATCAGCGCCGCGCAGATCGCGTAGAATCCGGCGCTCGCTCGCGAACCCCGGCTGGCCGCCATGGCTGCCGCGACGATCCAAGCCACGGCGTAGATCAGACCGAGCCCGACCCCGACCCCGGTTGCCAAGGTGCCGGCTTCGGTCAACGCACGCAGCAGAAAGGCTCCGGCCAGGATCAAGAGACTGCGCCCGATCAGCGCAGGTGTTCCGATCAGGACTGCCAGCGGTCCCTCGTGCGCAGCGGCGGCCAGTGGACTCTCCACTGCGGCGACCTCTTGGAGCGGGGTATCCGACAAGGCCGCACCGCGTGGTTCGAGGGCCGTCAGCCGTTCCTCGTGGCGATCGACCGCGGATTCGAGGGCGGCCACCGCGGCCTCCAGCTTGTCGACTCGCTCATCCATCGGTCTCTCCTGAGACAGAGTCTATTAATCACACACACATCTTGAAACTGTTCCGGCACCACGATACCATCATTGCGGTATTGATCAATTGTCCACGAAGACATCTGCTGAGGAGTCGATCTCGATGCGTCAAGCACAATCGGCAGGCTTCCATCGTCGGCGGCTCGCGGGTCGATTGATCGAGATCGGGAGGTGGATCATGGAGCCAGAGCTTCTGCCACCACCCGAGGAACGCTCTTCGACGCGGCCGGAAATTCGCAGGTCGTTGCATTGGCTCAGATCGAGCGACCGCCTGCCGCAGACCGGCGAACCGGTCCGGCAGAACCGTGGATTCTTTTCCTGGTTGGCCGGCCCTGAGGATCTCGGCGTGGCGCCGGAGGTGACGGAGTCCACGCCCCAATCCCCCCTTCGCTGGATATTCTCCGGCGAAGCTCTCGAGCGCCTGAACGACGTCAAACCCACCAAGGAGGTCCCGACGCATGGACCCTGAGAGCCCTCTCGTCCACTCCAAGCACGTGTTCCGGGCAGCCATCCTGCTAATCGTCGTGGTGATCGTCATGCTCCTCGGAAGGTCGCTCTTTGTCCCGGAGACCTGGGGCGAGTTCGGGCCGTACCGGGGAGCGGCGGTGGCCGAGCACCGCGACAAGCCGGTACGCCACGGCGGCAACCAATCCTGCGCGATGTGTCACGACGTCGAATATGCGGACCACGAGGCCGGAGTGCATGCTTCGGTGGATTGCGAACTGTGCCACGGTCCCGCCGCCCTCCACGTCGACCTCGAGCAGGGCGAGGTGCTGGCCGAGATGCCGATCCGCAAGAGCCGCGAGCTCTGCGAGCTCTGCCACCGCCGTCTCGAGGCGCGCCCGGCCGGTTTTCCGCAGATCGACGTCCGCGAGCACGTCCTCGAAAACGGCGGCGAGCTCACCGCCGACGCCTGCATCCAATGCCACGACCCCCACTCACCATACTGATGACGAGGAGACGCCATGTCAGCTCATGACAAAACCTCCGCAAATTCGCCCTTGCCGATTTCCCGTCGCCGGTTCCTCCACCAGTCGGGCACCGCATTCGCCGGCAGCATGATCATCGCCCTCATCCTTCCCGAGGGGGCTTCGGCCGGTATCGCCGGGGCCGATTACGACTGGAACCGCCATCGGTGGGTCTACCTCATCGACACCACCAAGTGCATAGGTTGCGGCTCCTGTGTCCGCGCCTGCCGGGCCGAAAATTCGGTCCCCCCGAAAATGTACCGGACCTGGGTCGAACGCTACGAGATTCCGGTCGAAGGCGAGGCTTTCATCGACTCTCCCGACGGCGCCGAGCACGGCTTCGACCCGGTTGCCACCGGTCTCGCCGTCCGCAAGGGTTTCTTCGTACCCAAGCTGTGCAACCACTGCCGCGCGACCCCCTGCATCCAGGTCTGTCCCGTCGGCGCGTCGTTCGCCACCCGCGACGGCGTCGTGCTGGTGGACCCGGAGCACTGCATCGGCTGCGGATACTGCGTCCAGGCGTGCCCCTTCGGCAGCCGGTTCATCAACCCAGAAACCCACACCGCCGACAAGTGCACGCTGTGCTATCACCGCATCACCAAGGGTCTTGAGACGGCCTGCGTCGAGATCTGTCCGGTCGGTGCGCGGCGGCTCGGCGACCGGATGAACCCCGACGATGAGGTCATCGAGATTCTCGCCACCCAACGTGTCGAGGTCCTGCAGCCCGAGCTCCTCACCCGCCCGCAGTGCTTCTATCTCGGGCTCGACATGGAGGTGCGCTGATGTTCCCGGAGCTGACGGGTTATCTCTTCCCGAACGACGTCCACATCCACTGGAGCTTGATGATCGTGATGTACCCCTACATCACCGGGCTGGTGGCCGGGGCGTTTCTGGTGTCGTCGCTGTACCACGTCTTCGGGCGCGAGGAGTTCAAACCGCTCGGCCGCTTCGCGCTGGCCACGGCGCTGTGTTTCCTCGTGGTTGCCGGTCTCCCCCTGCTCAATCACCTCGGGCACCCCGAACGAGGTATCAACATCATCGTCACACCCAACTTCACCTCGGCCATGGCGGGCTTCGGAATCCTCTACGCCTCGTACTTCATCATCCTCCTCCTCGAGGTCTGGTTCGTCTTTCGGGTCGACATCATCGACACCGCGGCCCGCTCCCGAGGTTTCAAGCGTTGGCTCTTCTCGGTCCTTGCCCTCGGTGTCTACGACACCTCGTCAGAGGCCCGCGCCCTCGACCGCAACATCATCCGGGTGCTCGCGGCCATCGGTATCCCGATGGCCTGTCTGCTCCACGGATACGTCGGCTTCCTCTTCGGCGCTCTCAAGGCCAACCCCTGGTGGTCGACGCCGCTGATGCCGGTCATATTCCTGTTCTCCGCGATGGTCTCGGGCATTGCCCTGCTGATTGTTCTCTACCAGATCGCGATGAAGCTCAAAGGCATGCCGATCGACCGCCTCGCCATCTCCGCGATGGCCCGTTGGCTGTGGCTGTTCATGATCATGTCGCTGACCATGGAGCTGCTCGAGATCATGATGCTGGCCTACGAGCGGGCCGAGGAGTGGGAGGTCATCGGCCACCTGCTGACGCACCAGCTCTCGTTCTCGTTCATCTCGCTGCAGATGGTGGGCGGAGGACTGATTCCTCTCATCCTGCTCGGCATCGTGGTGCTCATGGGTGGCTATATGGACGACCGCATCCGCAACACTCTGACGATGGTCTCCTCGCTCCTCCTGTTGCTGCAGGTCCTTGCCATGCGTTGGAACGTGGTCATCGGCGGCCAGATGTTCTCCAAGAGCATGAGCGGCTTTCGCGAAACCTACGTGCCCGGGATGTTCGAAAAGGAGGGTATCCTCGCGGCGGCTGTGATTCTCTTTATCCCGTTTGTTCTGCTGGTCATCTTTGAACGGGTCCTGCCGACTTTCCGGCATCTGGGGCGACAGGACGGGACGGTTTGAGGGCGTCGAGAATCCACGCGGCAACCAGCATCAGACCGAGGACGACAACGATCGCCGGCCCGGTCGGCAGGTCGAGGTAATAGGAGCCCACCAGCCCGACGGCGGAGCCCACGATACCTACGATCCAACCGATGGCAAGCCGCGTTCGGGTTCTGCCGTGGAGGAGGATCGCGACGCAAGCCGGGATCACCAGGTAGGCGAAGACCATCAACACCCCGCCGATCTCGACCGAAAAAGTGATCATGACGCCAAAGCTCAGGTAGAAGAGAAAGTCCCACCAGCGAACCCGCCATCCGCGCCGATAGGCCTCGTCGGGGTCGGTGGTTATCAACATGAAACGGCGCCCCAACAGGCGGTGGAACATACCGATGGCCGCGTAGATCACGAGCACCTTGAGAACCGTGGGCCAGGTCACCCAGAGCAGCGAACCTGCAAGCGTTTCCTTGATGTGCTCGGCGCCTTCCGGCGCCCGGTCTGCGACCAGGATGGTCAACGCCGAGGCGACCACAAAGGTGATCCCGATGATCGCCTCCTGCGGAAGCTTCTCGATCCGGACCCGGGTCAGCGCGAAGAGAACGGCGGCCAGTGTGGCGAAGGCCAGACTGAAGAGGGTCGAACCCGGCTCTCCCGGATGATGGCCGAAGGCGAAGCCGACCACCGCGCCCAGCGCCGCGAACTGCGCCACCGCGAGGTCGACAAAGAGAACCCGTCGCTCGATCACGTGGATCCCGAAGTAGGCGTGGAGCCCGACCAACACCAGACAGGCTGCAAAGGGTGCGGCCATGAAGCTCATCATCGAGGTCATTTTCCTGTCTCCGTCTGAGCATATGCATTCTTCAAACTGCCAACCCAAAGGTCGACAAGGTCGAAGTAGGTGGAGACTCCCGAACCGGCGTCCACCGACATCGGGACCACCACCGGCACGATCCCGGTCCGATCGGCGATGAGTTGAGGTTTGCTGCGTTCGAAGTAGTTGGCGGCGAGCAGGACACCCACGTGCTCTTCGTCAATCCGCTCGATCAGTTCCGATACGTGTCGCGCCGTCGGCGGGATCCCGGGTTTGGTCTCGACATGACCCGCCACCTCGAGCCCGAAGAGGGTCGTGAAGTAGATCCAGTTCTTGTGATAGCAGACGAGCTTGTGGCCGCGAAAACTCATGCCTTCCCCAAGCCAGCCGCCGATCTGGTCGGCAAAGCCCTTTTCCTCGAGAAACGGTACCAGGCGCCCGCTGCGTGCCAGCGGGTCCAGGGTGTCGACGCCGAGAAGCTCCACCAGCTTCTCGCCGTACAACCGCCGTGCCAGCCGATTGTTGAAATCGGCGAGACGATGCCTATAGGACTCGCAGTTGCCGGGGTCCACCTTGCACAGACCGGTGGCGATGTTGCGGGCGATCACGGTGACGTTGATGGGCGAGGTCTGGATGTGCGGGTTGCCGTAGATGTGAACATCGCCCGCGGAGCGGTCCAGCGAAGCCGGTTTTTCGAGCAGCTCGATGCCCTGCGCCGCCGCCACATAGCCGATGGCGCCGTCGCCGATGTTGCGATTCCCAGATTTGTTGACCAGCACCGGCGCCCACAGCTCGAGATCGAGACCAGTGCTGACGAAGAGGTCGGCGTCACGGAGCATCAGCGCATAAGACGGTTTGGGCTTGACGAAATGGGCGTCGGCGTTGCCGGGAACGATGGACTCCGCCGTCACCAGATCACCACCGATCTCTCGCGCGATAGAGGCATAGGTCTCCTGGGTCGTGACTACCTTGATCGTCGCCAGTGAGGTCGAGGGAAGAAGGAACACCGCCGCCAGCACGGCTCCTGAAATTCGACGTGGATAACTCATCGCGATCACCTCAATACGTTTCGTGTTTGTGCGGACCGGCCGCGAAGGTGAACTGCAACTCGAATCGGTTGCCTGCGCCATACCAATTGTCATCTCGGTACGAGTACTGAGCTCGCAACCTGACGTACTCCGATTGCCAGAAGGTAAGATAGGGCGACAGTCCCCAGAACTCGTGCCCCGCGAGCCGCTGGTCCTGGACCCAGTCGCCCCGTACCCCGACGATCCACCGCCTGGCGATCCTGTACTGGCTGTAGAGGTAGCTGCCCCAGCTGTCCAGCCTGCCGCCGTCCTCGAGATCGAGCCACGAACGCAGCAGCATGCCGCGGAGCTCGAAGCCTCGATACAGCTCCCGGCCGAGGGGATACCAGTCGTATGTCACGTCAAGGGCGACGAAATCATGTCCCAGGTTGCCGTCGGGGTTGGTCACCCCGTGGAGGCCCGTGATGTCGAGCTCGAAGTAGGTGTTGGCACTGAGGTCCCAGTAGTTTTTCAGAAAGACGAGATATGAGGGCTGCTTCCAGTCCGAGCCCGCGAAGGCCACATCGTTGTTGCCGTCCATGATCTCGACCACGAGCTCGTTGGCGTCGGCCCACAGCGCGGGCATCATCCACTCCACGGACACACCCGTGCCCGACAGCCCTTCCCCTCCAAAGCTCTCCTGGATGACCCACGGATAGTCGGTCTGGGGCAGGGCGTGCAGGTGCCAGCGGTTGAGGATGCCGAACTGCTGGCGTTTCTTGCCGACGGTCAACGACGTGTTCCCCGGCAGGTTAAACCAGTTCAAATAGCCCTCCTCGAGCTCGAAACCGAGCTCCTCTTCACCTTCCCCACCGTGTTTTTCCGCCTCGTAGTCCTCGCCGCCGTGATCCCACTCGGCATCAGCTCCTGCGTAGCCGAATACCACGTGCATTTTGGTGAAGGGATCGAGGTACGACTGGAAGTCGAGCTCGAAGTGGCGGGCCTGCATTTCGTTTTTCAGATTGTCGCCGGCGACAAAGAAAATATCGCCGGTGACCGAAATCTCGGGGTTGAGCTCGGGCTGCATGCGGGTCCCCGAGACGAACTCGGTGCCGGTGTCCACCTCCTCGGCGGGCGCTTCGGAGGCGGCTTCGGCTGCCGCCGCCTGCCGTAGGTGGTCGAGCTCGGACTGCTCCGCGTGAGCCTCCTGTTGGGCCAGGAGGGCGTCGAGCTGCTGTTGAACGGCCTGCAGTTGCTGCGTCAATTGGTCGATCTGCCGCTGCAACTCCTCGACTGTCGGTGCCGCCGCGGGCCCCGGGGTCGGCGGCGGCTCCGTGTTCTGCGCGGAAACGGAACCCGCTGCCATCGCAACAAACGCCAGCCACAGACACGCGCCACGAACATATCGTGTTTTCATGTTCTCTCCCTTGTTGGTCCACAATCAGTCGTGCCTCAATCCCGACTCAGGTGGATACCGGTGGACCTCGCAACAGGGGGAGATGGGTGTGGAGCTGAGACCGGAGGCCCTGGTGTGCGACTGCTCTCGACGGACCGCTGATGGTCGCCGCTGCAACGTTCTCTACGCCGGGTCCGTGCGCAACCGTCGAGCCGGCCAGGCACGCGAGGCACACGTGCGCCGTCAGGCGTCGGCCCGAAGCGTGCAAATGGCTGGTCTGCGACAAGGGGTGGGAGGCAGAACAGGCGAGCATTTCCTGGGGCACGGTGGTGTCGGAGTGGTTGTGAGGCTTCGACAACGATACCCCGTCCCACGCCACCAGCGTCGCCGCAACAAACAAAACGCTCATTCGAGCCGGTGATTTCACGGATTCATGATGGGCGGTGGGTCGATGGATGTCAAACCCATTGGAGGGTTGCATAGAATGGAAAGGCGTCGCTGGATCGGTGAGATGGCGACGGTTGGATGACCATCGCAACGATGAGGGGACCAATGGACAGGGACGAAATCAAACGGCTGTACGAGTGGATCCAGACGCGGGTGACCATCGACGAGGAGGCGGACGGCATCGCCATCGCCTTCAACGAGCCGGACCCGGACGACTTCGCCGATGCGGACTTCGATCCCGAGGTCGTCGATTTGACCCTCGAGTCCGACTGGTGGGAGGAGATGATTGTCGACATCGTCGAAACCCCGGACTATGCCGAAGCGTCTGAATCCCCCGATCAGGTCCTCGAATACGCCAGGGACGTCGTTGTCGAGTACGTCAGAAAGCGGCTGTTGGCCTGACCGCCCACGTCATTCACCGTTAGAACGTTAGAACGTTCCCCCACCCTCCCCGGTGAAAACACCGCCAAGCAGAGCACGGGCGGTCGGCAGGAAACGTTGAACGTCTTAACGTTTTTACGTTTTAACGTTCTAACGTGCTAACTGGATTCATCGGCTTCGCCGGGCGGCGCCTCGACCCAGAACCAGCCACGGAGGTCGCCTTCGACAAATCCCACCGCCTGGTCTTCAGGATAGGCCTCGGAGATCGCCGCCATGACGCCCTCATCGATCTGCTCCGCCGGACCATGGCACATCTGGCACTCGGCCCTGAGCTTGATCGGCAGCAGGGCGCCGAGCTCGCCGTTCGGACCCGCGACATAGGTCGGGTCCTCGACCATCTCGGCGACGTAGACCTGTGCCCATTCCGGCGCCACATTGGCTGGGTTGCGCAGCTTGTTCGAGGTACGACCCATCTGCACTCCATAGACCTCGTTCACCTGTGCGGTCACGTGGGGCGCCTTCTCCTTGCAGACGGCTATCGCTGCGCTCACGTCGCCCGAGTCGAGGGCGGCGGTAAGCTCGCCCATCATCTCGGAGGCAAGCGCGTTGACCGCGGTCGCCACCAGCTCCTGTTGCGCCTTCTGGGTATCGGTCATCAGACCGGGCAGGACCTTCTCCCAGGTGGCAACCGTGACCTCCTCGATCTCTACCGGTTGCTCCGCCGGCCGCGAACAGCCGGACAGCATGAGAACGAACACCACCGACACGACAGTCCACCGTTTCATAGCGACCCCCCTCTTCCAATAGAACCGAAACGCGGCGCAACTGTATCGGTTCCGCCGCTGCTGCCATCCCGACTTCGAGAAACACCCCTGATTCACTCTCGACGTGATGAGTCACGCAATCATGATCGGTCGTCTGCGGAGTGATGTCAAACCGAGCGCGCTCGAAGCTCCGCCAGCACGCGATCACGGATCGCGTCGCGCACCGTTTGAAAAACCACCGTGATCTCGTCCTGGGTCCCCTCGGCATCGGCCGGGTCGGGAAAGGAGATGTGCAGCGTCTCGACCGGACTCGGGAAGACCGGGCAGCTTTCTTTGGCGGAGTCACAGACGGTGATCACCAGGTTCCAGTCCTCGCCGAGGAGGGTGTCCACGTGCCGCGGGCGACCGTGTGCGATGTCGATTCCGACCTCGGCCATCACCTCAATCGCTTTCGGGTGGATCTTCTCGGCGGGCCGTGTGCCCGCTGAACGTGCCTCCCAGCTCTCGCCGAGCTCGACGTTGATCCAGCCCTCCGCCATCTGTGAGCGGCAGGAGTTGCCGGTGCAAAGAACCAGGACCCGTTGCTTCGTCGGCATCGTTCCTCCAGATTTGACAACGCCAGACGACAATACTACATTTCGCGAGATGACGAAATGATAATGCGAGATCTCGAATCGACAGTCGCCGCCGCCCGCGCTCTCGGCCACCCCGCCCGGCTGCGCACCATGGCCGCACTGCGTACGGGCGAACTCTGCGTCTGCCAGATCACCGAGGTCGTCGGACTTGCGCCATCCACCGTGTCGGCGCACCTCAAGGAACTCAAGCAAGCCGGTCTGATCAGTGAGCGCAGGGACGGGAAGTGGGTCTACTTCAACCTCGCCGGCGACGACGCGACCCGCTCGTTGGTCGAGGCCAGCCTGTTGCCACTCTCCGAGGATCCCCAGATCGTGGCGGACGCTCGCCTCGTCGGCGAGCTGCGTCGCCTGCCGGTCGAAGACCTGTGTCGATTCGGCTACGAGGCCGCGAAATCGATGGCGGACCGTACGGACGTCGCCGAATGAAGAGGCGTTGAAAGGTGTGGATATGACCCACCGCGCGGGCGTGAGCCACAAGCTGTCGCTGCTCGACCGCTATCTGACCCTGTGGATCTTCCTCGCAATGGCCTGCGGCGTCGGCGCAGGCTGGTTGTGGCCGGGAGTTGCCTCCTTCTGGAACCGCTTTTCGGTCGGGACCACGAACATCCCGATCGCCGTCGGGCTCATCCTCATGATGTACCCGCCGTTGGCCAGGGTGCGTTACGAGGAGATGGGCAGGGTCTTCAGGGACTGGAAGGTGCTCGGGCTATCGCTGGTCCAGAACTGGATCGTCGGGCCGGTGCTGATGTTTCTCCTCGCCATCGCACTGCTCGCCGACAAACCGGAGTACATGGTCGGTCTGATCCTCATCGGTCTCGCCCGGTGCATCGCGATGGTCATCGTCTGGAACGAGTTGGCGGACGGCGACAGCGAGTACTGCGCAGGGTTGGTGGCCTTCAATTCGGTCTTCCAAGTCCTGTTCTTCTCGGTCTACGCGTGGTTCTTCATCACCATCCTCCCTCCCCTCTTCGGCCTCGAAGGCACGACGATCCACGTCACCATCGGCCAGATCGCCGAGAGCGTCTTCATCTACCTCGGGATTCCGTTTCTCGCCGGCGTCATCACCCGCTTTTCGCTCATCGCCCTCAAGGGCAAGACGTGGTACCACGACGTCTTCATCCCGAAGATCAGCCCCATCACCTTGATCGCCCTGCTCTTCACCATCGTGGTGATGTTCTCGTTCAAGGGCGAGGTCATCGTCGAGCTGCCCTTCGACGTCGTCCGAATCGCGATCCCGCTGACGATCTACTTCGTGGTGATGTTCCTGGTCTCGTTCTTCATGTCGAAAAGGGTCGGCGCCGACTACGGGCGTTCCGCCACCCTGTCATTCACGGCGGCATCGAACAACTTCGAGCTCGCCATCGCGGTGGCCATCGCCACTTTCGGCATTTCTTCCGGAGTCGCATTCGCGGCCGTCATCGGGCCGTTGGTCGAGGTCCCGGTCCTGATCGGCCTGGTCAACGTAGCGCTCTTCTTCCGCCGGAGGTTCTTTGCAGGGTCATGATCGATGGATTGAAGTGCCGGGGCGAAAACGCCAGAACCTCATTCTCGGCGTCCAGCGCGCCGAATTGCACCACCACACTTCGCCCGGAGGTATCGCTTGACGCACTGGGCGGAAAGCCACAAACCGGCGGCGGCCCTGCCCACGCACCTGATGCTGGCGTGGCTGATGTGGGCGATGGTCGGTGTGGCCCTCGCCGGTGTCGGTGCGTGGTGGTTGTGGGATGCTTCTCCCGTCGTCGCCCCGTGGCTCGCGGCAGCTGCGGTGGCGATCGGCGCCATCAAATCACGGCTGGTGCTCGACCGGGCGGCGGCGCGGATCATCGCCCGGATCCGCGCCCGTGGCGACGGCCGCTGTATCGGCGGCTTTCTGTCGCCCACGACCTGGGGGCTGGTCATCCTGATGATGGTCGCCGGACGCCTGCTCCGCGGCACCGTCGCGCACGGAATCGTCGGCCCGCTTTACCTCGCGGTCGGCACGGCGCTATTGGTTTCCTCGCGCCTTACGTGGCGCGCATGGCGAATATCGCGCCGCGGCTAACCGGCAAAACTGAATATTGCGCCATCGCGCGCGTAGAATCAATCGAGCACTCTGGAGGTCACATGGCTGACACAAGCAAAAAGCTACAGCGTTCATCATCGAACAGCATCATCGCCGGCGTCTGCGGCGGCATCGCCGAGTGGCTGGGATGGAACCCGACCACGGTCCGCGCCCTCTACGTCATCGTTTCGATCCTGTCCGTCGCCTTCCCCGGCATCCTGGTCTATCTGATCCTGTGGATCGTGATGCCGAAGGGGACGTAGGGCTGACGTTCTACGCCCCAGTTTTGAATTCTGAGTTTTGAGTTTTGAGTTCCCGCCCACCCGACCCGGGGGCTGGGCGTGGTTGGGGATTGGTCGGCGAAGCCAGCCCCGCAATTCGTGGTTCGGCCGCCGAACCACGAATTGCCTGCGAACCTTTTGCCTCCGAAATCGTTGTGATGTCTGAGAGCGATCGTTAACGAATCCGACGATCAATCGTCTACATCAACAGACGGAGGTATCACATGAATCGGAAACTCTGGATCCTGGTTGCAATTCTCGCGCTGCTGTTGGCTCCCGCGGCCTTCGCTCAGGAGACCCGGTGGGTCAACGTCCACGTGACCGAGAACTCGTCCGGCACCAACGTCGAGGTGCACCTGCCCTTGAATCTGGTGCTCACGGTGCTGCGAAACGTCGATGTCGAGAACTTCCACGGCGGAGAGGTGGATCTCGATCTCGGCGATGTCGACATCGATTTCCCGGAGATCATGAAGGCGATCAAAGACGCGCCCGACGGCAAGTTCGTCACCGTGACCTCCGACGAGGCCGATGTCAACGTGCGCAAGGAGGGCGGAACGATCTATGTCAACGTCAACCAGAAGCAAGAGGAGATGGCGCAGGTCGAGGTCACCATGCCGATGGAGATGATGGCCGCTCTCAGCTTCGGTGAGAACAACACTCTTGACGTTGCCGCCCTGCTCCAGAGCTTCGACAAGCTTCCCGACGGCAACCTGGTCACGGTCACCTCGACCGACGCCAACGTCCGCGTTTGGATCGAATAATGAAAAGCCAGCGCGGCATGACGACCCTCGGCGCGGTGCTGCTCGCCGGCACGGCGGGTTTGCTGACCGCGACCTTGATGATGGACTGGATGGTGGTGGACGTGCATGTGGTCGAGGAGGGTACTCCGGTCCACATCAAGGTGCCGTTCCCGCTCATCGTGGCGAACATGGCGAGCAGCTTCATCCCCGAGGAGGCCCTCGAGGAGGCCCGGGTGCCGCCGGAGGTCAGGCAGCAGAAGGAGCTGGTGCTCGCCGTGGTGCGCGAGCTGCTCGAGAGCCCCGACGCTCGTCTCGTCATGGTCAGGTGCGAGGATGCCACGGTCGACATCGTCAAGGACGGTGACACGCTTCGGATCGCGGTCGATGCCGACGACGCGATCGTACGGTGCAACGTCCCCATCGACGGGGTCCTGGCTGCCCTCGAAAACTGGGACTGGGAAACCATCGACCCGCAGATGGCCTTTGACATCCTGCACGCCGCCGAGAACGGCGAGCTGGTGACGGTCACAACCACCGACGGCGTCCGGGTGGCGATCAAGATGTGGTAGCAATTCGGCATCGTCGATGCCGAATTGCAGTTTTGAGTTTTGAGTTTTGAATTTTGAGTGCCCCCGCCCACCCGTCGGAGTTCGTCAGTTGTCGGGGTGGGTGGATGCCATTCCTAATTCCTAATTTCTCATTCCTCATTCCTCTTTGGCCGGGGGTGGTTGGTAGGGCGACGGCACCTCCCACCCGCCCAGTTTTGCAACCTTTTCGGCAACGCCCTGGGCGGTGACCGCTTCCGGCGGGATCGCCTCCCCGATCCGCACCTCAACCCTCGACCAGAGGCGGCGAAACGGGCGGCGCATGGCGCCGCCGCCCTGGCGGCTGAAAAAGCTCCCCCACAGCCCGATCAGGGCGACCGGCACCACCGGCACCGGGCTGCGCGCAACGATACGTTCGATACCGGGCCGAAACGGCGCCAGCTCGCCATCCGAGGTGATCCCGCCCTCGGGGAAGATGCACACCAGCTCTCCATCCTGGAGCTCGGCGGCAATACGGTCATAGGCCCTCGCAAGGACTTCGGGTTTGTCGCGCGCCGTCGCGATGGGGATCACCTTGGCGCCGCGAAAGAGAAACCGGACCACTCTGCGCCGCGCGTACTCCTCGTCCATCACGAATCGAACCGGCCGCACCGACGCCGACGCCACCACCAGCCAATCGACAAAGCTGACGTGGTTGGGGGTGAGCACGGCCGGGCCGCTCGATGGGATGCGCTCCGGGTGAACGACGCGAAGGCGGTAGAGAATATTGGCCAGACACCACGCCGCGAAGCGCAGCAGAAACTCGGGGATGACCGTGTAAATGTACACCGCCGCTCCCACGTTGAGGATCGCCAGGATCAGGAAGATCGCCGGGATCGACACATCGGCCGCCATCAACGCAACCAGCAGCAACGACGACACCACCATCAGAAGCGCGTTGAGGATGTTGTTGCCGGCAATCACCCGCGACCGCTCAGCGTTCGCCGAACGCTGCTGGATGAAAGTCATGAGCGGGACCGTGTAGAAACCGGCAAAGACCGCGATCATGAAGAGATCAGCCAGCACGTGCACGCCGCCCGGCCGGCGCAGGAACTCGGCGGCGGTCAGCAGGCCGCCGGACGAAGGTCCGACAAACCGCCAGCCCGAGAATGCGAGGTCCATGGCGAAGGCGCTGATGCCGATTGATCCGAGCGGGACCAGGCCGAGCTCGAGGTGGCGGCGCGACAACCGCTCGCAGAGCATCGAGCCGGTCCCGATGCCGACGCAGAAGGTGGCCAGGCTCAGGGTGACCACGGTCTCTCCGCCACCGAGCACGTCCTTCGAGAAGTTCGGCAACAGCGACAGGAACGAGGCGCCGAGAAACCAGAACCACGAGATGGCGAGGATCGAAAGAAAAACCGAGTGGACGCTTCGCGACACGCGCAGGATGTCGACGGTCGGGGCCACCGGCTCGTAACTGACCGGTAAATCGGGGTTGGCGGCGGGGGTCTTCTTGACGAACAGGCTGGTCAACCAGCCCATTACCGCCACCACGACCACGATGAGCCCGAGACGCGACACCCAGCGCTCACCACCCGCCACCACCAGACCACCGGTGATGGTGCCGAGGAGAATGGCAAGAAAGGTAGCCATCGCGACCAGCGCGTTGCCGCCGACCAGACTCTCGTCGCCCAGCAACTCGGGCAGGATGGCGTATTTGGCGGGGCCGAAGAATGTCGACTGCATGCCCATCAGGAAGAGCACCGCCAGCAGCAGACCGAGGTTGTCGGTGGCAAATCCCAACCCAGCCAGGATCATGACCCCGATCTCCCAGACCTTGACCCAACGGATGAGACGCCACTTCGGAAAATGGTCGGCGAGCTGCCCGGCGGTAGCCGAGAAGAGAAAGAAGGGAAAGATGAAGATCCCCGCGCAGGCGACGACGATGGTTCCGGAAGGGATTCCGAGCAGAGACATCGATCGGTAGGCGATCAGGATCACGAGCGCGTTTTTGAACAGATTGTCGTTGAAGGCGCCGAGGAACTGGGTCCAGAACAACGGCCAGAACCGCCGTTCGGCGAGCAGGCCGAGCTGGCTCATGCGCCGCCTTTCGAGGAGCCCGAACCGTCACCACGGCTCTGTGCAGGCTCGATCTCGACCGTGAGGTGGCTGATCCCGAGATCCTGCGGGAGCATCTCCTTCACCGACTGCGGCGTCAACGCCGTCGCCGTCTCGACGGAGACGATGGCGGCCCGGTAACCGGGTCCGATCTCCCAGACGTGGAGGTCGCGGATGCGCACGGAGTCGCCGGCAATTGCCCGGCGCAGGGAAACGAGCACGGAATCCGGGGCCTGACGATCCAGCAGCACCCCGCTGGTGTTCCGCAAAAGGCCCCACGACCACCTCGCGACCAACAGCCCGCCGACAACGCCCATCGCCGGGTCCATCCACGCCCAACCGAGGTATTTGGCGGCGAGCAGGGCGGCGATCGCAAGCAACGAGGTCAGGGCGTCGGCGAGCACGTGCAGGTATGCGGCCAGCAGGTTGTGGTCGTGGCGGTGGCCGCCGTGCGCGTGGTGGTTGTCGTGCCGATCGCGGAGAATGAACACGCTGACGCCGTTGACGAGCAACCCGAGCACGGCGACGGCAATCGCCTCGTCAAAGGCGATCCGAACCGGGTTCAGGATACGGCCGACGCTTTCCACCCCCATCAGGACCGCGAAGAGCGCGAGCACGATCGCGCTCGCAAAACCGGCCAACGAGTTGACCTTGCCGGTGCCGAAGCTGAAACGCTGATCGTGCGCATGGCGGCGGGCATAGGCATAGGCCAGCGCGGACAACCCCAGGGCCGCGGCGTGAGACGCCATGTGCAGCCCGTCCGCCAGCAATGCCATCGAGCCGAAGGCAATACCGGCCGCGACCTCCAACACCATCATCGCCGCGGTCATGACGACGACCCAACGGGTGCGCGCCTCCCCGCCCTTCGGCAGGTGCTGGTCGAAGTGGTGCTCGTGGCTCGTCGTCAAATCTTCCATCGTGGTGGTGCATCATAGTCTAGCGGCACTTGATTGCTGCCTCGGACCTCGGCCAAAATTACTGTCGACACGTCTTTTCGGCCTCTGGGCCTCTGTAATCCGCCAGCCCGCGAAGGAGCATGGAACTGATGATACTTTTCGGAATCGCGCTCGGCCTCGCGATGGATGCATTTTCCGTCGCGATCGGGGTCAGTGTCGGGCTCGGCGGCCTTTCCCGCCGGCAGACCTTTCGTCTGGTGTGGCACTTCGGGCTCTTCCAGGCGCTGATGCCGGTCATCGGCTGGGTCGCGGGCGCGTCGATCAGGCAGTGGATCGAGAGCTGGGACCATTGGTTGGCGTTTGGGTTGCTCAGTCTTGTCGGAGGGAAGATGATCCGTGATTCAATTCGCGGCAGCGACCGCCGCGCCCCGGCAACCGATCCCACTCGCGGGTGGTCGCTGGTGGTGCTTTCGGTCGCCACCAGTATCGACGCCCTCGCGATCGGTTTGAGCTTCGCCGCCCTTGGGGTTCGGGTATGGATACCGGCCGCAATCATCGGCGTAACCGCCGCCGTGATGACGCTCGTGGGAACCCTCGGGGGAAGAGCCCTCGGCGCCCGATTCGGTGCTCGGATGGCGGTCTTGGGAGGTATTGTCCTCATCGCCATCGGGTGCTGGATCGTCTTCGGGCACGAAACAGCGAATAGATGGTCAGCGGCGGATGTTCCTCATATGAGCTTCTCGTCGCGAAGCTAACGAGTTCAGCGAAATACAGGAGGAGAATCATGAAGACGAACATGGGCAGCGCCGACCGCATCATCCGGGGCATTCTCGGCATCGGCATCCTTGCCGCCGGATACTACTTCAAGAGCTGGTTCGGTCTGATAGGGCTGGTCCCTCTTGTCACCGCGTTTCTCGGCTGGTGCCCGGCTTATCTGCCGTTCGGGCTTTCCACCAGACGGCCGTCGTCATCGGCATGATCGTCGCCGCTTGACTCTCCTCGTGTGTTCGCCCTGAGGCGGCGCACTCATCGTCATCGGGTGCTAGCCCGCATATCTCACCAGCTTTCTGCTGCGGCCGGCGATGCATCGCACCCAGCGGTGCTTTCTCCGCTCGGGGTGCTCAACGTACTGCTGAGTACGTCTCCGCGCCCCTCGAGTCGAAAACCCCACTGGGCACGGCGCCTCGCCGTCCTCGCGACGAAACCCGGTGAGATATGCGGGCTAGATAGCCTTCGGGCGGGTGTTCATCAGGTGAGGACCGACGCAGAAAAACCGACCGCCCCGGATCGGGGCGGTCGGTGTCGCGGTCGGGAGACTTCGGTTCTACCGGGTCCCGCGGTTGAGCGGAGGGCTGGTTCGATCCGATGAATCGTTGTCGATCCCGCCGCGAGCTTTGCTACGAGCCATCGATCAACCTCGGCGTGACTCAGCCGAGCGTGCCGCCGGCACGAACGCCCTGGCCTCTGTTCCCACCGTTGTCGTCGTCGTCTTCATCATCGTCTCCGTTGTCGTCGTCGTTGTCGTCGCCGTCGTCGTCGCCGTTGTCGTCGCCGTTGTCGTCGCCGTTGTCGTCGCCGTTGTCGTCGTCGCCAATGTCGTCATCGTTTGAAATGCCGGTAAAGACCCCGGCGAGCACCACAGCGCCCCCTGCGTCGAGCCACTCGACCACTCGCAGGTCCTCGATGGGCTGGAGTTCGATCGGCAGCGGGTTTTCGTCGTCCGGTGACTCGAGCTTCAATCGCGCCTGGCCGATCGGGTCCGCGGTCACCATGCCGGCCATGAACCCGTCGACCATGACGATGTAGGAGCTGCCCGAAAAGAGACCGGTCGCCCGGCTGTCGAACTCCTGTTTCCCTGTCGCCTCGCGCTCGACCTTGGCAACCCCGGCGGCGCCGATTCCCTGCTGATCTGCCAGCGAGATCTTCTCCTCGTGGGCCGAAGCGTCCTCGCCTTCGACGGCAAACCGGACAAAGCTGCCCTCGAGGACGAACGCGTCGCTTGCGTCGCGTACCGAGGCCGACTGCAGGTCCGCGGCCGCCGGTAGGCCGGGCGGGACCGGCGGGTGGCTGTTGTCGTCAGTCTCGAGCTTTAACGTCGCCCAACCGGCGCCATCGGTGGTCACCCAGCCGAGCGTGACGCCGTCCGCCTCGATCGAGAATCGCGTCAACGGTTCCATGTCGAAAAGGTTGATTTCAACCTCGCGCTTGGCGACGCCTGTCCGCATTGAGTCTTCGACCTTGATACGTCCCCATCCGGAGGCCGTTCCCACCGCCGTCAGAGCCGCGGCCGCTTCCCGGGAGGCTTCCATTCTGAGGGCGCGGGCCGCCCGCCGCGATGACGAGCCCGCCTCCGCGATCGGCGTCACCGCTGCCAGGATCGCGATGGCCGTGCATCCAATGATCGTCCGATGCCAACTCTCAGTCCGTTTCATCGTGTCCTCCTGTCGTGCCGCTGTCGTGCGGCCGTGTCTTCAGTAGTAAGTGCGATTGAGGATCAGATTCGGACAGTGCAGAGTGTGAGCCAACTCACTGGGGTGCGATGGAAAGGACGGCCTGGCCGAGATCGAGCGAGCGGCCGCTCCACAGTCCGTCGGCCACCGGGACACCGGATTGGATGAGGAGGAGGCGGACGATTTCGGCCGAGACTCCTGGGTCGAGACCCTTCACGAGTGCTGCCGCGGCCGCAGCGAAGGGCGTCGCCAGCGAAGTGCCCGAGGAGGTCCCGTATTCGCCGCCGTACAGCCCACCGTAAACCTCTTCTCCGACGGCCGCTACCACCGCCTTGTCTCCCCGGTTGGCGAATTCCGCGAGGCTCGCGCCGTCCGGCCGCAGAGCTGTCACGGCGAGCACGTGGCTGTCGATCGCAGGGAACGGTAAGGTCGCGGCGCCGTCGTTGCCAGCGGCCGCGACCACCACGATGCCTTGTCGCTCGGCTTCCTCGAGCAGGAGATCCACCACCACGGATCGCTCGCGGTAGGCCAGGGAGAGGTTGATGACATCGACCCCGCGTGCAATGGCGTCGGCCAGGGCGATCGCGAGATTGAACGCTGTTCCCCCGCCGTCGTCGTCGAGCACACGGTACGGGAGGATTTTTGCGCCTGGCGCCGCCAGCGCCACCAAGGACGCAACGAAGGTGCCGTGTCCAACTGCCTCGTCCACCTCGCCGTCGCTGTCCTCGTCAAGACCGCCCCGCGATTCCCACGGAGAAATGTCGCCGTCGACCAGGTCGAGACCACCGCCCAGAAGATGACCGAAAAGCAACGGGTGGCAGCGATCTACACCCGTGTCGATGACCGCAACAACCGCGCCGCTACCGTCAGCAATCGGAATGGCCCTCGCAAAACTGTGGCGGAGCGCTGCCGCCTGACCGGTATACTCCGCACCTGTAGGCGACAGATCGACAATCACGAACCGCCGACGCACCGACTCCGGATCGCGAAACAGGAAGTTCGGCTCCACCGCCTCGACATCCGGATCCGCCTCAAGCTGGGCCAGCAGCTCGTCGTCGACTTCGCGATCCCAGGCAAAAAGAACGCTCCTGGTCGAGCCCTGGGCTGACACGACTGCCTCATGACGTGCGGCTATGGTTTCCGGAACTGCACCGTCCGCGAGAATGAGCACCGCCTCATGGGGCTCGTACTCCTGGCCGACGGTGGTTGCGGGTTTGAGATCCTCGCAGCGCACCGATCTTGCGACCAGAGCGCCGGCAACGTTGTGAAGGGCGTAGATTTCCGCCCGCCAACCCGGCCGGATGTCCTCCCGGCGGTCGGCGTCACCTTCGAAAGCCGTCGTCGCCGTCAGCTGCGCTACGGTACCGTCGGTCAGCGACAGGCTTGACGATGACACCGAGTCGACGATTCCCTCGAGCCTGACATATCCGTGGCCATCGTCTTGGTCGCCTTCGTACTCGATCTTGAGCGCCCGATACATGCCGCTCCCTTCGTACACGGCCTCCACCTCGAGGTACTGTCCGACTGCGAGGCCCGCGTACGAGACGATCGGGTCGTCAAAAACCGTCAGTCCGTCCACCACGTACGATCGCTGATCGCTGAGCAGAAAGCGGTCCGGGGGCTGCAACTCGAGGAGAACGCCGACGGATTCGAAATCCACCCCACCCTTTTCATCGCCCTCGCCGCCGTCGTCGTCTCCGCCGCCGTCATCGTCTCCGCCGCCGTCGCCGCGAAGCTCGACCCGGTTCGCGGAGAACGCCGCACCCGTGAACTCACCACGAACGCGGACCGTGTCACCCGGCACGAGGGCATAGAGCCCCGCGACCCCGTCGAAGTCTGTTTCCTCGTCGACGATCACCGTGTACCGATCGGCGGCGAGGGTTTCCAGCTCGAAGCCCCCGGCCGCGACCGTTACAACAACTCCTTCGAGCTCAGCCTCGTCCTTTGAAAGTGCTTGCGAGTACACGGGGCGCGACGAAGCCGCCGTCGCCCGCCGAGCGCCGAGCTCGACAGCTCGCGCCTTGGGGTTTCGCGGAGGTAGACAGACCGGCGCGCCGATCGGTACCAGCCGACCGTTTCGTGAGACCACGCGAACACCGCCCGCCTTCACCGAAAGCACCGGTGCCCCGGTATCCTGCCGACCGGCCACGACCACTTCGTCTCCCGGTCGCAGATCCGAGGCGTTTTCGGCGCCCGCCCAGTCCGCAGCCGGATCGACCTCGACCTCGGTGCCGTCGGCAAGTACGAGTCCGAACGGTGGCCGCACGATCTCGACGATGCCCCGGACGACGACCCGAGAGCCTTTTGCCGTTGCGCTCAGCGTCGAATAGGGAAGGCGATCATTGCCACCATCGGCGGTCACACTGCCCGCCGCGGCCATGACGAAAAATGCAAATACGACACGTCTGCAGATCATGCGAGCCCCCATGGACGCGGATCTCCCCAATGATGGAAGCTCCCCCAGGTCGCGGGACGCGGGTCGAGCTCCCGGACGGATGCGATTGCCTTCGAAAACGCCGATTGCGGATCGCCGGTATCGCGCAGGGTCTTGTGGAGCGCCAGATCAAAGGTGTAGGCCACGTCGTCACGGACCGGCGCCATTGGGCCGACCACCGTTCGCACACCGCCACTCATCAGCGCCAACACGAATCCCGCGTATCGGTCTCCCGTGTCCCGGCCGAACCTCAGCCCCGAGCACACGCCAAAGGAGACGTAGCGAGCAGAAAGCCGGGTGCCGGCAAGGTCGTGGACGGTGACATAGCCGTCGCGCATCCGCAGACCCGACGCCAGCGGAAGGCCATCGAGAAACAGCGAATGTCCGGCCAGATGAACCAAATCGTTTTCAGCAACCAATCGCAGAAACTCCTCACGGGTCGTCGCAGCCGCGACTTCGGCCCTGCCGAAAAGACGCGCCAGTTCGTGCACTTCGCGCACTACCAGCGGGAGCGTTTCGACGGCGGCACCGACAACGGCCATCGATTCGGGCCGGCGCACCTCTTCGCCGAGCAACATGGCCGCGGGACCCGCGCCGGGCGCAAGGGTAAAGGGCACCTTGTCCATCAGTCGGCCGCCCGCAGGATGGTCGAGCGCGGCCCACGGCACATGGAAGAGGCAGCCGTGCGGCGCGATCCAGAGCCTGCGAACTCCCTCCAGCGGGATCGGATCGAGCAACAGCTCTCCAAGCCTCTGCAGCCGCGCATCAAGCGCAGCGCCCTGCGACCGGCCCCATTCGTCTCCCAGCCAGGTCGCGGCTTCAAGGTGGAACTGCACCGACGCGAGGAGATCGGCCAGCTCACGGGCGACCCCGGGAACGATGCGTACGGCCAGCACACCTCGATTCACGAGAAAAAGCACGAGGTCCTCAGCGTCGAGAAGATACTCGACAAAAACCTCGCGCTCGGGCAATACCCGCAGAAGGGCGTCGGCGGCTGCGTACATGGAGCCGCACGACGCAATTGGCCAACGACGTGCGAGCTCGGTTTCCGCCTGACGGACACTCCGCTCGAGCGAGCGGATTCGGCCGTGCAGCTTGAGTCCGGCGCGGCGGACGCGAGGTTCGCCCGCGCTTTCCACCTCGTGCAGCATCGCCGCAAGCCGGCAGCGCAGATCCTGCCAGCGCCGCACCTGCTCGTCGTCGCCTCGATCGGTCCGTCGCGCGAGCTCGTCGAGCAGCCATCCGGCTCGGAGGCGATCGGCTATGCCCAGTGCGCGTCGCCGATCGGCCGGTCGGTTTCGCTCGAGAAGCGCTCCCAGGAGGTCGAAATACAGCTCGCCCCGCACCGACAGAAACGCCTGCCGGTCCGCGGCGGCGGCGAGGCGACCGTGGACGGCGTCGGCATGTCTTACTGCGGCCAGGAGATGCCGGATGCCCCGGCGCCCGCCGATGCGACCGAGCACGTGGTGCGCCAGCATCCGGGTCCACGGCGAGAGATTGCGCGTCGACAGGACTTCCTCTGACAACAGCCGAGCCCGATTCGGTTGCCCTCGGTCGAGGAAGCGCCGCGCCGCCCACGTCAGACCAAGTCGACCGCGCTGAAGATGGCCCGATCGGACCAGCCGCCGCGAGGCGCGTGACAGCCGTCCGGGATCGCAGCTCGGGTCGAGCTGCGCGATGTCCACCAGGAGCAGATCGCGCTGGACAGCGAATCCAGGTCCCCGGAGCTCGCCTTCCGCTCGTTGAAGGACCCCTCGGACACCTTCGGCGGCCTCCAGGACCGCGAGTTGATAGGCAGCCCGGGCGGCCTCTCCATCGAGCCCCCGATCTCGCGCTGCACCCCGTGCTCTTTCGAGGTGGGACCTCGCACCTGCGATGTCGCCGATAACTGTTTCGGCGCGCGCGAGGTCGATGCCGGCAGCGACGGCCACTGCGGCGTCACCAGCCTTATCCGCCCCGGCGATAACCTGCTGCCAGCGGGCAAAGCTCCGATCGACTTTGCCTGCCGCAAACTCCACCTCGGCGAGGTTGAGCTCGGCATGGCGGACCACGCCTTCCATTCCCTGACGCCCCGCCTCCTCCGCGACCTGCTGCAAGGTCGTCTCCGCATCCAGGAGTCGTCCCTCGAGCGACGCCACGTTTGCGAGATTTGCGTCGGTCAACAGGCGGCGCAACGATCCAGCCGCGAGATCACGACGCGCTCGGCGCCACAACTTGTGGGCGCGGGCCACCCGATCGGCTGTATCCTCGGCCCCGGCAAGATTCGCGAGGACCACCGCGGCACGTTCGCGGTCACCGCGCTCCAAAAAGCTCCGATGGAGGCGCGAAGCCAGACGTCGTGCGCGGTCGAGCGCAAATCGTTCACCGTGCACGTCCAGCAGGAGCAGGCTGGCTCGGTCGGCGAGACCGTGCCGGTCAGCAATCTTCAGGCGGCGCACCGCTTCCACAAGCTCGGGCTCCGCAGAGTCCACGTCTCCGGCGAGATACATCGCCACACCGGCAGCCCAGCGAGCACATCCCGCGATGATTTCGTCGTCGAATCTGGCCTTTGCCAGCCCCGAACCCCAGCGCCGAGCCTCTCCCGGTTGCGAACGTCCAACCCGCTCGGCGATGCGGACAAGCTGCTCGCCTGCCGACACCGGTCCCTCAGAGGCGAGGGTGTCTTGAACTTCCGCGGGAAGCATCTCAATGCCCCGCATCGTCGTCCGGCTCTCCGACATTCAATTCCACCAGGTCGATGCGGGAATCACCGACCAGCCACACCAATCGGCTCGGTCCGGCAGGCACATCGGCAAGCCGGAATTCGCCAAAGGCGTCAAGCGCCGCACGGTCGACGTATCCGTCTCGCGATGTCACGACCACGCTTGCATCGACCGGTGCCGCATCGTCCACATTCGCGATCTGTCCCTGGATTTCGAAGCGCCCCTCGGATTCCGCCGGTCGGACCTGGACCACGATCTCGAATGGACCCGCGCGATACGCCCCGAGACTGGCCGCGAGACTGCCCCGGACCGATTCCGCGGCAAACTCGGGACCGCGAACCATGCGCGCCACCCAGCCGGTCTTCTCGGAACGTGGTCCCAGCTGGCGGAAGAGCACCCGCAGATTGTGCATCTCGGATGTTTCGACGGCGTTCGACTCGAGCTCGCGGAGGTCGGACAGCCTCAGCCGCCACGCGTCGAGAACGCCGCTGCAGCCCGCGCACTCGCCGAGGTGAGCTCGCTCGCCTTCCGTGCCCTCGCCGCCGAGGACAGCCAACACGCGGTCGACACCGAGGTGTTTCATCTCACTCCTCACCCTCAGGGTGTGCCTGGAGAGGGCGTTGAGACAGTCGTGACACGATTTTTCCGAGGCGCTGAACACAGCGACGCCGGATCGGACCGATCGACGAAGGCGCCAATCCTTCCGCCTCCGCCACGTCGTTATAGGAGTCGGGCGGCTCCTTGAGGTCGAGTTTGCGGATCAGGCGACGGCAGCGCTCATCGAGCTCCATCATGGCCTTCCGCAAGTGAACCAGGTCACGATCCATTTGCAGGCGTTCCTCAGGATTCTCGGCATAGGTCGCGGAATCCGGCCAGAGCTGATCCGTTGCGCGACGTTTTCGAATCACCTCCAACGATTGATACCGGGCGGTTCCCGCCAGCCATCCACCGAGCTTTTCGGGATCGCGCAACTGCTCGAGACTCTGCAGCGCCACCAGGGCAACCCGCTGCAAGACGTCTTTCGCCTCTTCGGCGTCGCACCCGGTGCGTCTGGCCACCGCCTTGACAACCGGGCCGTACCTGGACCACAGCTCTACCCACGCCTCCTCTTTCCCTTTCAGACAGGAGGCCACCAGTGAACGGTCGCGTGCTCGCGCCGCTGCGGGTTCGACTGCTTTCACGGTCACCATCAGGCCCTAACAAACCTGGCCGGCTTCCCATTCTCGAAATCCGCGCTCGCTCGGGCCCTGCGTGAGACGCATCACATTCCCACCGGTCCGTGCTGGGTGACCGCGGTTCCGCCCGAAATCGAGTCCTACGGTGATGTCTGCACGGAGACGCGAAACAAAACCGGACCAGACAAATCATTTTTGACAGTGTGTCTCATTCTCCCAACTCGCTACACTCTTTATCGGAGGTGAATCATGAATCACGGCGTGAGAGGTCTGATATGTGCCATCTACGCACTGATCATTGGTGCTGCGGCGATGACCGCATCCCCCGCGGCGGCGCAGACGCGGTGGTTCAGCGCCTCGCTTTCGGGCGCCAACGAGGTGGGCAACCCCGGTGACGGCGACGGCTGGGGGGTGGGCGTGATCGGAGTCAGCTCTGGCTCGGTCGACTATTACCTGTGGGTGACCGACGTTTCACAACCGACCGCTGCGCATGTGCACGCGGGGTACGCCGGCGTCAACGGCGGTATCGTGGTCGACTTCACAGCGGCGTTTTCGGCGGTGGGCAACGGCTCCTACGCCGCCTTCGGTTCGGTGGCCGCCAGCGCCGGCACGATTGCCGCGATCCTCGAAGATCCCTCGGCGTTCTACTTCAACGTCCACAACCCGGATCACACCGCGGGCGCGGTGCGGGGTCAGGTCCTCGGTGGAGGAGCTTCGGACATGGCGCTGGCCGCTACCCTCAACGGCGAGCGGACGGTGGGGAATTCCGGCGACCCGGACGGCGAGGGCTTCGCGTCAGTGGTCTTCGATGACGGCACAGCGCATTTTTATTTCAACGTGACGAACCTCAGTCCGCCGACAGCCGCACACATCCACCGCGGCACCGCGGCGGAGAACGGATCCATCGCCGTCGACCCATCGGCGAACTTCAGCAGCGGCGTGGCGGTCGCCACGGTGGCGGTGGACGACGACCTCGAACGTGAGATCCTCGCATCGCCGCACCGGTTCTACTTCAATGTCCACACCTCGGACTTCGCCTCCGGGGCGGTCCGGGGCCAGCTCCGTGCCACCGAAACGGTGCGGGTATTTCCGGTCATCACCCGAACCGACGCGGTCGGCGCACGCTGGCGGACCAACCTCAACGTCTTCAACTCCAACGATGTCGAGATCACGACCTATGCGGACTGGTTTCCACTGAATACGGCGGGGCTCGGATCGGCCGAAACGACGACCTCGTTGACGATCGGAGCCGGCACTACCGAGATCGTCGATGACGCCGTGTCGAGCCTCTTCCTCGCGGACGGCAACGGCGCGCTCAAGCTCTCGTCCTCGGAGCCGTTCGTGGCGGTGGCCAAGGTCTTCAACGACCAGCGCGACAACCCCGCCATCGGCGGCACATTCGGTCTCTTCGTCCCACCGGTCGACCCATCCGAGATCCCCACCTCAGGCGCGATGTTGCTCGGATCGAACCGGCCGGTTTCGTCAGGAGAGGGATTCCGGACCAACGTCGGGTACTTCAACCCGAACCCGTTTGAGGTCGACGTCACTCTGACTGCAATGACGGCGGCAGGCCAGGTGCTGGGGTCGGACCAGGTGACTGTGGCGCCGTTTGCCAACACCGTCGAGGCGTGGTTCCGGCTGCTACCGTCGGTGCCTGCGAGCGAGCGGACCCAGGACGCCTTCATCCTGCAGTACTCGGCTGCGGCGCCGGTGGCCTTCTACCTGACACCCGTGGACAACGTCACCAACGACGGCTTCTACGTCGTGCCGTCATTTGCGCCGGTCCTGCCTCCGCCGCAGGCCGGCAACAACCCGCCGAATGGCATCATCACCGCTCCGACCGGCAACCTCACCATCGCCGAGGGGGCATCGGTCAACTTCGAGGGCATTGCAGAGGACCCGGACGGTGACAGCATGACGTACTTCTGGAACTTCGGCGACGGAATCACGACAACCGCGCTCGTGCCGGGTAACCACACCTACTCCGACTCGGGGACCTACACGGTCCGCTTCACTGTCACCGATGACAACGGAACAGCCGATCCGACACCGGACACGCGAACGATCACCGTCGAAGGCGGCGGCGGGCAGGCCACCTTCACCGAGGTCCAGAACCAGATCTTTTCCGCCAGCTGCGCATTCTCGGGTTGCCACGGCGGCTCCTCGCCGGCCGAGGGCATGGACCTTGGTCAGGGGGTCGCCTATTCGAACATCGTCAACGTGAGGTCGAATCAGCGGTCGTCGCTCGACCGCATCGAGCCCGGCAATCCAAACAGCAGTTATCTCTACTTGAAGGTCCTCGGCGACCCGACCATCAGCGGTCTCCGAATGCCTCGCGGCGGCGCCCGATTGAGCCAGGACCTGATCGACCTGCTGCGCGACTGGATCGAGCGGGGCGCGCCGGACGACTGATTCGAGTGGTCACGGCGGCCGGCGGCCCGAGTGCCGCCAGCCGCCGTTGTGTGCCTTCAATCGACGGCAGCTCTCATGAAAGGACCGAAAGTGAACAACACCTCCAGCCCCCGGTCGAGTCGGTGGATCGTCACGATCATGATCCTCGCGCTCGTTTCCGCCGGAGCTGCCTCCGCCCAGATCATCGACGACCGGACCGAGCTCGAGTGGGACGACCCCGAGGCGTGGGCCATGAAGTATTTCACCTCGGTCAGCATCCTCACCGGGCTCGGCCCGCCTGCAATCCGCGAGCCGTGGACCTTTTCGGTCGGCCTCGAGCTGGACAGAATCCCGCGGCTCAGCGAGGACCAACGGCGCATCGGCTTCGGAGGCGCCAAGGTCGAGGACATCAATCGATTGCCGGCGATTCTCCGACCCAGGCTGACCGTGGGGCTCCCGGCGAAGATCTCACTCGACGTGGCCTGGGTGCCGCCGGTCGAGCTGCGGGGCGTGACGTCCAACCTCTTTGCCATCGGTTTCGAACGACCGATCTACTCGGCCGGGCCGTGGACCCTCGGTGTCCGCGCCTATGGCCAACTCGGCGAGGTCGTGGGCGACTTCACGTGTTCGGAGGACGACGCTTCGTTCCCGCCCGGCACGCCCGCCAACATCTGGGGCTGCGAGGCGCCGTCCGAGGACGAGCTGACCCTCAACTACGTCGGTGTCGCGTTTACCGGCGGCTACCGGTTGAAAAAGACTGATTTCCACTGGGGCCTCGCCGCCAACTCCATGGACATGGAGTTTCAGGTCGATGCGCTCACTTACGGCTTCATCGACCGCAGCCTGTTGCTCGCCGACGGCTGGACCTGGTCGGTCAACGGTGGTGCATCGTGGTCGCTCGGCGGAACATTTTCCCTGGCGGTCGAGCTGTTTTACAGCCCTCTATCGGTTGAGCGACCGCCTTCGACCGCAACCGAAAACGACCCGCTCTTGAACCTCCGCACCATGTTTCGGATCGACCTGTGACCGCGCCGCGCAGCACCCGGAGGAAGCCATGAAAGCAATTCACCTGGTTGTGGCCGGGGTTCTCGGCCTCGCCCCGCAGCTTGCCGCCGACGAGCTGCACATCGAGCTCGACTCTGAGCTCACGTCGATCACCTTCCGGTTGCAGGCCACGATGCACTCGGTACACGGCAGCGCGGCCGCCGTCTCGGGTTCGATGCGACTCAACACCGGCGACGGAGCCATGGCCGGTAAGGTTAGGGTCGACGCCGCCACCGCCGAGACAGGGAACACGAAACGCGACAAGAAGATGCACACCAAAGTTCTGCGCTCGAGCACCTATCCACGAATCGAGCTGGTGGCCACCCACCTCGAGGGTGACCTCGCTCTCATCGGCCCGAGCGATGTCACGCTCCACGGTGAAATGGAGATCCTGGGTCGCCGCCACGAGATCGGCGTCCCGCTCCACGTCGAGATTGATGGCGGGCGATTCAGCGCCAAAGCCGAGTTCGAGATCCCGTATGTCGAGTGGGGGCTCGAGGACCCGAGCACCTTCGTGCTGCGGGTCGCAAAGGTGGTTCAGGTTACGGTGCTCGCCGAGGGTTCGGTCAATCTCTCCGCGCCACCGCTGTGAGCTCCCGCCACCCACCTGGAGCTCGGCGAACAGCTCAGTCGGCCTCACCGCCGGCGTCGAGCTGGCGGCTTCGCTTCATCGCGTACATCCGCTCGTCGGCCTGGGCGAGGGCCAGAGAGATGTCCGACGCCGCGGCACATGAGGACACGCCCCAATTGACGTGCAGAGGATCGGGGTAGGGAAACTCCGCCGCCGCTTCCTCCAGAACCCTGATCAGGCCGGTGAACCGCCGCTTCGCGGCGTCGTGACCGGCGCCGCGCAGCACCGCCACGAACTCGTCGCCCCCCCAGCGAACGACCAGGTCGCCGGGTCGGATGGACTGCTTGAGCACATCGGCCACCAGCCGCAGCGCCTCGTCACCGGCGCCATGGCCGTGGCGGGCGTTGATGCGCTTGAGATCGTCGACATCGATCAACACGACCGACACCGGCTCGCCGCCCTCCCAGCGCTGGAACCAGGCCCGCAGGGCTTGGCGGGTGGGGCAACCGGTGAGCGGGTCCGACTCCGCAAGCCGCAGGAGGTGACCGTGCTCGTCCTGGAGGTCGGCAAGCTTTCTGCGCAACGCCGAAATCTCCGACGAGGCCTGGCCGACGACCGAGGCCACCGCCATCGCGACGACGCCGCCAAACAGCAGGGCGGCGATTACGGCATCGGTCGAGATCTCGATCGACGGTCGAATCGCCCCTGCCATGAGTCCGATCCCCGCCGCAGCGAGCAGCGCCACGCCGAGGTTGAAGGCCACCCTCGGCACCTCGACGTTCATTTTTGTCGCCAGCCAGATAACGGTCACCAGCAGGGCGAGACCGTACACGCCGCGCGAGGCGAACTCCGGCAGCAGCATTCCGGCCGTGGCCAGGAAGGCCGCGGTCAGAGCGATCGCTCCCCAGCGGCGCTCCATTGATTCGGGGCCGATCCGGGCCAGGCCGGTACCCAGCAGGAGGATGCCCACGACGACCATCGCGCCGCCGGTGCTGCGGACGCGTCCGAGCGCGGACAGCGAAGCGACCACCGGTCCCAGCGCCACCAGCACCCACGCCACCGACAGCGACCGGTCGACCCGCTCCGGCATCAACGTCCGAGATGCCAGAGGATCAACGCGGCGGCCGCCGCGACGCCGACCACGCCCGCCAGCGCCCACGAGGTGAGCGTTCCGATCAGCACTCGCCACTCGCACGAAGTGGTGACACGATCTCCATCACGCCGATTATGGCAGAGATCATCCAAAACGTTGAAACGTTAAAACGTTCAACGTTGGAACGTTCCGCCCACCCTCGCGGAGGGGGCAGAGGGGAAAAGGGGAAAAGGAGAAAAGGGGACCACCCACCCATCCCCGACTCCGTTGGTTTCATCCGTAGAAACGGCGTCGGAGACGGGTGGGCGGGCGGGCGGGACCTGCATCCTGCTTCCGGGCGGATAGGTGGGTGGGTGAATCCTGTATCCGGTTGGGCGGGTGGAACGTTCTAACGTTCAACGTTCCAACGATCTTAGAAACGCCAGGCACAGCTCGACGATGCGCTTCGGCTGCTCCACCACTACCGCGTGACCGGCGCCGATGACGAGCTCGAAGCGCGCGCCGGCAATGGCGGCAGCGAGCCCGCGGGCGCGGTCGAGCGGCACGAAGCCGTCGAGCTCCGCCGCGACCACGAGGGTCGGGCAACGGATCGCGGCGAGCTCGTCGCGAAGCCTCAGCGAATGGGCTGTATCGAGGAGCCCGATCAGACCTTCGAACCATGCATCGGGGAGGGCGGCGATCTGTGCACGCCGCTGCGCGCGTTCGGCCTTGTGGGCCGTCACCCATTCAGGAGAGTAGACAACCGGTTCGAGAATGTCGGAGAGCACGCCGCGATCGTCTCCCTCGAGTGCATCCACGCACGCCTGCCGCCACCGCGCCACCTCGTCCGCCATCACCTCGTCAAAGCCGTCGGCTGAGGCGATGGTGATCAGCGACCGCACGCGATCCGGGTGCCGCGCCGCGGTCAGCGTCCCGACGACCCCGCCGAAGGAGGTCCCGACGACGTGGGCCGATTCGAGCCCGAGGTGATCGAGGAGGGCGGCCACGTCGTCGGCGTGATCGGCGACATCGTGCGGCGGCGCCACCGGAGTCATGAGCTGGCCGCGGAAGTCGCAGCGGATGACCCGGAATCGCTCCGCCAGTGGCCGCGCCACCGCCTGCCACGAGGCCGCCGTCATGGCGATGCCGTTGAGGAGGAGCAACGGATCACCCTCACCATCACACTGGTGGAAAAGAACGGTGGGGTCCTCGCTCACGCCGCGTTCCCGCCCGCCGGCATCTCGAAGTCGACCGACTTGGCAGCCATGAACGCTTTGAGGGCCGGAAAAAAGATGTCCGGCCGTTCGATGTAGACCACGTGGCCGCTCTCGGGCACCAGCTCGTAGCGGCTGTTGGGGAAGATCTCGGCCAGCTTCTCCTGCTGCCACAGCGGAATCGCGCGGTCGTGAGCGCCGGCCAGGATCAGGGTCGGCGCGTTCACCTTCCGGTATCCCTCGGCCCGTTCCTCGATGTTGGCAAAGTACGGGTCCTGGGCCTCGGTCAGCCGGATCAGACAGTACCGGTAGTCGACGTATCGGTCGTAGAAGCGCTGTCGCATGGCCGCGAGCTGCTCGTCCGAGATCGTGCTGACAAACCGCTCGGAGAAGATCTTTTCGTACATGTAGTGGGTGTAGAGCTCGAACTCGCCCTTGGTGCCACGGTAGAAGCGCAGGGAGATGTCCTGGTACATCGAAAAAAGCTTTTCGCGGCTGGCGAGGATGCCCGACAGGATCAGGGTGTGGATTCGATCGGGATAGAGACGGGCGAACTCGAGGGCGATGAAGCCGCCGTAGGAGATCCCCATGGGGTGGACCTTCTCCACCCCGACCTCGTCCATGATCAGCGCCAGATAGCGGGCGAGCTCATCGATGAAGTACGGCACGTCCTCCTTTGACGATTCCCCCTGGCCGAGGAAGTCATAGAGGATCACGTCGTACTCGTCGCAGAGCTGCGGCAGGAACCCGTACCAGGCCTTGGTGTGCATGGCGAGTCCGTTGAGCAGGCACACCGCCTCGCGACCGCCCTTGCCGTGGTACTCCCACCAGATCTTCTGCCCGTCCACCTCGAGGTGACCGCTACGATCGGGTGCAATCTCCTGTGTCATGCGATCCCTCCTCAATAGTTTTGAGTTCTTAGTTTTGAGTTTTGAGTTCCCGCCCACCCTCCCGGATGACATGGGGTGGGCTGGGGATAACTCAAAACTCAGAATTCAAAACTCAGAACTCAGTTCTCCGCCCGGCGGAGAACGGTGCAGACGCTCGCGCATATCGGCCCGCCGATGTTGAAGGTCGCCGCCATCCTGGGGTCGGACACCTGGAGCTCGGCCGGCGCCTTACCCTGGAGCTGCCACGACGCCCAACCGATCATGGCGATCCCGGTGGCCCCCACCGGGTGGCCCTTGGCGATCAGGCCGCCCGAGGTGTTGATACCGCACTCGCCCTCGGCGTCGGCCTTGCCCTCGGCCCAGTAGCGGGCCCCCTCGCCGTAACCGGCCTTGCCGATGACCTCGGCGCCGATGGCGCCCATCACCGTGAAGCAGTCGTGGATCTCGGCCACATTGACATCGGCCGGTTTCGCCCCGGCCATCGTGTAGGCCGCGTTCATGGCGGCAAAGGCGCCGGCCGGCCTGAGGATGTCGCGGCCGGCCTTGAGCAGCGGGTCGGTGGCCTGGCCCCAACCAGCGATCTCCACGCAGTCGGTCTTGGCGATGCCGAGCTTCGCAAGGCCCTCCTCGGTGGCGAGGATCATGCCCGCGTAACCGTCGGTGATCTGCGAGCAGTCGTAGGTCTTGAGCGGCAGACCTTCGACGATGTAGCGGTTGCGGCCCTCGGCGGTCGCCGCCTCGTCCAGCGACACCTGGATCTTCTGCATCTGGGCGTAGGGGTTGTGGTTGCCGTTGGCGTACTCGCGGGACGAGATCTCGGCGAACTCGCGCTCGGTGGTGCCGTGTGCCGCCATGTAGTCGCGCATCACCTCGGCGAAGAGGTGGGGGAAGATGTAGACCTTGCCCTCGCGCTCGTCGGGGTGCGAGAAGAAGCCCAACACCTTGCCGATCAGGGCCCCGTCCATCTTGCCCTCGTCGTCGCGCATCTTCTCGTAGCCCACCGCGAGACCGACGTCGCCGAGCCCCATCTGGAGCTTGCCGATCACGCTCAGCACCGCCTGGCCGCCGCTGGCGCAGGCGTTCTCGACCGCCTCGATGGGTTTGGCTCCGAGCCCCGGCACCATCGCCACCAGCCCGGCGAGCAGGCCCTGCTCGTTGAGCGAGAAGTTGCAGGTGGCGCCGATCGACGCGGCGTCGATCACGGACGCTTCGACCCCGATCTCGCCACAGGTTTCGGTGACCGCGTTGGCGATGATCTCCGGCACCGTCATGTCGAAGAGCTTGCCGAACTTGGATTGATGGTATGCGGCGATGAAGATTTTCTTCACGTGACCTCCTTGGGAGTCCAATGTGTGGCCGAGCAGATGCTTCGGCGTTGCGTTACTGATTTCGAAGAGTTTTTCTCACGGCGCGCTCCCCGAGATTGCCACACACACCGCATCGCGGGTGGTTGGGTGGAAATTCCGAAATTCGAAATTCCAAATTCCTAATTCCCTTTCTCCTTCTTCCACAATCTCCACCAGCTCTCCCTTGACGACTTTGCCGTACGCCGTGCGCGGTAACTGGTCGAGAAAATGGAACTCCTTCGGGACCTTGTAGCGGGCGAGACGGCCGCCGACAAAAGCCGCCAGGTCGTGCGCGGTCACCGACTCGCCCGCGGCGGGAACCACGAAGGCCACGCCCACCTCGCCCCAGGTCTCGTGCGGCACCCCGACCACCGCCGCGTCGGCGAGCGCGGATGCTGCAGCAGCACGTTTTCGATCTCGGCCGGGTAGACGTTGACCCCACCGGAGATGAACATGTCCTTGGCGCGGCCGGCGATGTAGAAGAAGCCGTCGGCGTCGCGTCGCGCCATGTCACCGGTGTGAAACCAGCCGTCCCTGTCCCGGGCGGCGGCGGTCGCCTGCGGGTTGTTCCAATAGCCGGCGCTGACGTGCGGCCCGCGGAAGCACAGCTCGCCGACCTGGTCGTCCGGCATCTCCTTGCCGTCTGGGTCCATCACCCGCGCCTCGGTGAACATGAGAGGCCGGCCGATCGATCCCGCCTTGGCCCACGCCTCCTCGTTCGACATCGCGAAGCAGTTGACTCCGACCTCGGTCAGGCCGTAGCCCTGGCGCAGCACGACGCCGCGCTCCCGATAGACGTCGATCAGGTGCCGCGGCAGCGGCGCCCCACCGGAGATGAACCACCGCACACTGGCTGAGATCCGCTGTTTCAAACTCCGGCGCTCTCGGCCAGCATCTTCCAGATCGTCGGCACCCCGAGCACCACCGTGCAACCCTCCTCCTCGATCACCCGCCAGACCTCGGCTGGTTCGAATCCGCGGTGAAGGACGATGGTGCCGCCCGCGAGCATGATCGGCGCGAGAAACGCCCCGAGCCCGCCCGCGTGGTACAGCGGCGTGAAGATCGGGCTGATGTCGCTTTCGGTCAGCTGCCAGCACACGACCGTGTTGTACGCATTCCAGGCCACCATGCGGTGGGGGATGATGACGCCCTTTGGCCGCCCGGTGGTACCCGAGGTGTAGAGCAGGCAGTAGGGGTCTTCCGGCCGGCACACCGCAGGCACGAAGTCGCCCTTGCCCGACCGGCGTCGCGACGTCCGCGAACGGTGACAGCGGCCGCCAGATCGGTTTCGTCGAGCGCCACCAATCTGCCGATCTCCGCGAGGCTCGCGAGCTGGCGAACCGTCTCCTCGTGCTCGCGTCGAAAATCAGAGCCGAAAGCCCGCAGTCGGCGACGATCACCGCCAGCTCGGGCGCCGTCAGCCGCGTGCCCAGCGGCACCAGAACGACCCCCGACTTGGCGGCGGCAAAGTAGGCATCGAGGAACTCGACGCGGTTGCCGGACAGAATCCCGATCCTATCGCCCGGCTTGAGCCCGAGACCGTACAGCCAGGTGCGCGCGCAGGACGCGGCGCGGTGGTTCATCTCGCGGTAGGACAACCGCCGTCCGCTCGCCACCTCGACAATCGCCGTGCGGTCCGGCGAGAGACGGCTGCGCTCCCCGATGATATCGGCGCAGATCACGACGCGCTCTCCGGCGCCGGTTCGGGCGCTGCTTCCGCGGGCTCCGGCGGATCCAGGGCGAGCGCCGCCAGCATCACCTCGAGAGTGCGGTCCGGGCACTCTCGCGGCGCCAGGTGGCCGCAGCCGTGCACGATATGGAGCCGCGCGCGCGGCAGCCCGTCGAGCATCCGCTCGGCATAGTCGAGGGTGAACAGACCGTCGGCATCGCCCCACACCATCTCGACCGGCACCGTCACCTCGTCGAGCCGCCCATCGAGCAGGTAGGCATCGATCTCGTCGCCGGCATCCGCCAGGCGGCCCGCCAGACGGCCGGCGGGCCCGACCCGGGCGTGACGGATGACGTCGTCGAGCACGAAACCCGGTGCCGGCAGCGTCGCCGGTCCCATCAGCGCCTCCATGGTCTCGCGGGCCTCCTCGCGGGTGGTCGGAAACAAATTGACCTGCGGGTCGTCCTCGCGGATCGCGCCGCCGTTGATGGCGACGACCCGGTCCACCCGGTCCGGGTGCTCACGGGCATAGAGCATCGAGATCCACGCTCCCATCGAATTACCCACCAGTAGCGCTTTCGTGCCTGCGCAGGTGGTCGCCATCACCGTCTCGAGCCCGGCCATCACCTGGTCGATGCCGAGAGGGCCGCTCCTCGGGTCGCTCTTCCAGTGGCCCGGGAGATCCGGGATCACGACGCGGTAATCCGTCGAGCAGGGGCGGCACCATCCGCGCCCACGCTCCCGCCTGATCGCCGGCGCCGTGCAGCAGCACCATGCACGGCCCGTCGCCGCCGGTCCACACCGTCATGCGGCCGTCGGGGGTGTCCACCCACGACTTCTCGAAGCCGATCCGGCCGAGCGCCATCCGGCTGAACATGGCATCGACCGTGAGCGGCCGCTTCCAGACCATCCACACCGACGCGATGATCGCGATGACGACTACCACCCCGAACGCCACGAGCAACTTCAATAACTTTCTTCCCATCAGCCCACTTCCGATCAATCCGATTCAATTCTCAATTTTCAATTCTTAATTCTGCAATTCCCGGCCACCCTCCCCCGCGCTTCTCGGGGCGGTGCGGGTGGGAATTCAAAATTGAGAATTGAGAACTGAAATTCTCCATGGTGCTCACTTCATCCTGAACGCGACACCCGCCTGGTTATACCCCACCCCGGACCCGACCATCACCAGCAGATCGCCCGAGGAGATCTTTCCCTGCTCGATCGCGTCATCCAACGCGATGGGCACGCAGGCCGAACCGGTGTAGCCCCACTTCTCCATCACCGTGTGGGTTCGCTCCATCGGCAGGCCGAGATCCGCCATCACCAGCTCGATCGACGGCTTGCGCACCTGGGTGAAGATCGCGAAGTCGATGTCCGAGACCTCGAAGCCGCCGTTTGCGGCCAGCGTGCGGACGACCAGCGGCCAGCCCTCGTGGTTGATCTCGGGTGGATAGCGGTCGATCATCTTGACCCTGGTGCGGCCCTCTCGCACCGCCTCCTCGGTTGCCGGCTCGAAGGTCGCGCCGGCATAGATCCCCCAGTGGGCGTGATAGCTGCCATCGGCGCGCATCGCCGAGCCGACAAAGCCCGGATCGTCCGCCGGCTCGAGCACCGCGGCGCCGGCCCCATCGCCGTAGAAGAAGACCATCGGGTCGCCCGCGTCGGCCAGCTTGTGCATGTTGTAGACGCCGACCACCAGCACCGTCTCGAGGGCCGGGTTGGAGGCGATCAGCCCGGCCGCGATGGTGACGCCGGTCGGAAAGGACGCGCACGCACAGCCGACGTCGAAGGTGCCGGCGTTGTTGGCGCCGAGCTTGTGCTGCAGGACCACCGAGGTCGCCGGCGTGATGTAGTCCGGCGAGTCGGTGCCGAGGATGATGAGATCGACGTCCTCGGGCCGACGCCCGGCCTTCTCCAGGGCCTGTCGTGCGGCCGGCAGGGCGATGTCCGAGGCGCACCAGTCCTCCGGCGCCCACCAGCGGGTCGGGATCCCGGTCGACGCCTCCATGTTGTCGACAAAATCCGGAAGGTGCGCGAATCGCTCGCGCAGCTCGTCGTTCGAAACCTCGATCTCCGGGATGTAGCGCCGGTCGCAACGATCGTCGCGTATCGTGTCATCTGCGCTCTCCTCGACGTCACAGCCACTCGGAGCGGATCCCGAGAGAATGTCTCAGGCTCGCCGATTCGTTGCGAATCGCGGATGCCCCACCACTGATCTCGCTGCTCGTGCGGCACGCGTCCCGTCCGGGAGGTGGTCGGCATTCCGAATTCCGAATTCCGAATCCGAATTACTCTACGTGCCGATCACCAACCCGCCATCGACGCTCAGCACCGTGCCGGTAACCCAGTTCGCGGCATCGGAGGCGAGCCACAGATAGGCTTCGGCGATGTCCGCGGGATCGCCGATCCGACCCATCGGGGTGTGGCCGACCATGGCGTCGAGGATCTTGTCGGGCATCGCGGCCAGGATCTCGGTCTTGACGAAGCCGGGCGCGACCGCATTGACTCTGATGCCGAACTTGCCGAGCTCCCGCGCCCAGGTCTTGGTCATCCCGATGACCCCGGCCTTGGTGGCGACGTAGTTGGTCTGGCCGAAGTTGCCGTTGAGGCAGGCCACCGACGACGCGTTGAGGATTGCGCCGCCGCCGCCGGCGATGAGATGCGGCGCCACCGCGCGCGTGCAGTTGAAGACCCCGCGCAGGTTGACGCCTATCACCGCCTCCCAGGCCTCGTCGGTCATCCGCGACTGGACCTCGCCGTCTTTGTACTTGACGAGCTGGGCATCGCGAACGATGCCGGCGTTGTTGACCAATACATAGATGGAACCCCAGCGGTCCACCACCTCGGCCGCGGCGGCCTCGACCGCGGAAGCGTCCGCCACGTTGACCTTTTGAAAGGCCCCTGCGCTCGCGGGTGCTTTGTTGACATCCCACGCCGCGACCTTGCACCCTTCGGCCACGAATCGCTCGGCCGTCGCCAGACCGATGCCGGCAGCGGCGCCGGTGACGATGACAACTCTATCCTTCAACCCGGTTTCGATCATTCACCCCTCCTCGTCGAAAAAACAAACGGGCGCGCCGCATCAACGGCGCGCCCGCGATACACGTCACAGGTTCATCCTCTACCCTTCGACTCCAGTTCCTCAGAACTGCCAGCGGACGCCGAGCTGAATCTCGAGCGGGTCGAGGGTGGCGCGGTACTGGCCGTAACCCGGGTTCTCCGTGAACGGGATATTCGGGTTGAGCAGGGTCGGGCCGGTGAAGAACTCTGCGTTGTTCACCGAGGCGACGTCGTAGTTGACCGTATTGAAGAGGTTGAAGGCCTCGGCAATGAACTCGAGCCCCGAGCCTCCCTTGATGCCCAGGGTCCACGACACCCGCAGGTTGAACTGCGAGTACCGCGGACCGTCCATGCTGTTGCGGTCCACCCCCGGCAGGCGGTCGGAGTTCTTGCCGTCGCCGTTGTAGTCGTAGCCGTATATCCGATTCCACGGGAGACCACTTCCGTAAATATAGGTGGCGCCGAGGTTGAAGTTGGCCGGCAAGCGGAAGATGCCGGACATCACGACACGAAGGTCCTCTGCCCCGCGACTGCGGGCAAACTCGGCCTCCATGTCCGCCGGGTCCGAAGGATAGCCGTACGGGAAGACCGGGCTGAAGTCATCGGAGATGTTCTTCTTGTCGGTCCAGGTCAGCGACGAGGTCACGATGTGGCCGGCGCCGAAGGTCCCGTTGAGGCTGAGGATCGCGGCGTAGTACTCGCTCCGACCGTCGTTGCCATAGGTGTTAATCTGGTCCCAGGCCGGGTTGAGGCTCACCGGGTTGGAGTTGCCGCCCCAGTTGGTGTCACGGATGGTGATCTCGTCGTCGCCCTTGGCATAGATGCCCTCGAGATCGACGTAAAGACCCGTGTTGCCGAGGGCGTGGGTGAAACCGAGGCTGGCCTGGAAGGTCTCGGGCGCCTTGAGGCTGTCCTGGAGCAGGGTCGCGTTTGGCGGCTGCGGCAGACCGGTGTTCTGCGGGTCGGCCGGGTCGAGCCAGTAGGCGGGCGGCAGACTGAACAGCAGGCCATTGTAGTTGGTCCCGACCACCCGGCCGGTGGTGCCGTTCTGCTGGAGCTCGGTGAAGGCCGGCACCAACAGGTAGCGCCCCGTGAAAACACCGGCGCCACCACGCAGGATATTCTTTCCGTCGTTTCCGATGTCCCAGTTGAAGCCAACCCGGGGCTGAATGTTGTTGCTGTCGACCGAGCGAGGACCCACCAGCGGTGAGTCGTCGAAGTCCGGATTGTTCCCCTGGGTGTCGTAGTCATAGCGGATGCCCATGCTCAGGGTGAAGTTGGGCAACGGCCGCCAGTCGTCGTTGATAAAGACGCCAAAGAGGTCGGTCTTCTTCTTGACGTCGGCCGATCCGACACCGTAGACGTAGGCCAACGGCAAGCTGCGATCATCGGTGAGGTAGAGCATGGTCCCACCCTGATAGACAGGGATGTCCGACCGCTCGTCGATGTGCATCCAGGCGCCCCCGACCTTGAAATCGTGGACGCTGCGGTTGCCCGTCAGGTGCCAGTGGTAGGTGTCCCGCAGTTCGAAATACGAGCCGTCGCCCAAGAGATCGCCGACCGTGTTGGTGCCGATCTGCAGAGTCGTGCCCGACGTGAACCACTCCTCGAGATCGTCGGAGTTGGTCGGCTCCTCATAGTAGCGTTGACCGCCCTGGACGCGAAGCTCGTTGACGTGGTTGCCGTCGCTGAAGACCTTGGTGTGGCCGAGTACCGCGTTCCAGTTGTCACGGTTGAGCTGCTGGCCGTGGGACTCGGCCGAGACCCCGCCGACCCGGAAGTTGTCCATGCTGAACTTTTCGTAAACCAGCTTGGCAAAGCCCGACGCCGACTGACCAAACTGGACGTCAAAGCTGCCGAGGACAAGGGTCTGGTCGAAGGGATCCGGGATGTCCGCGGCTTCGTTTACGTACAGCCCGCCGGGCCGGAACAGGGTCACGTTCTGCTCGTCGATCTGTTCAAACGACAGGAAGTAGTGCATCTTGTCGCGTGAGATCGGCCCGCCGAGGGTGAAGCCCACCTGGTAGCGCCGGAAATCGTCGTTGTTCTCCTCGAGGGCGCCGGTCTGACGCAGGTCCGCGCCGCGGTAAAAACCGAAGACTGAACCGTGGACTTCGTTTCCACCCGACTTGGTGGCCACGTTGAGGGCGCCGCCCTGGGATCCGCCGATCTCGGGGTCGAAGCGCGCCGTCACCACCCGGAACTCGCGGATCGCGTCCATCGAAAAGCGCGCCCGCGAGAGACCGAGGGCCTGGTCGGTGAGCTCGACGCCGTCGACCATGAAGGTGGTCTGGCTGGCGTTGCCGCCCGCGCCGACCACTGCCGCGCCTTGGATAAAGCGATAGGTGCCGCGCTCGCGGTTGGTGCCTGGCGCGATAAAGGCCAATCGTTCGAACTCACGCGAGGCCACCGGCAGGTCCTGGATCTGCTCCGGAGTCACGTTGGTCGACGAGTCGTTTTTGAGAACGTCAACGATGGGCGCTTCGCCGGTCACCGTGATGGTCTCCGAAAGCTGCACCTTCATGGTGAAGATCAATCGCGCGGTCTGGCCGATGCGGATCACGATATCCCGCTCGGCCGGCGCGAAGCCCGGTATCGACACTGCGACGTTGTACTCGCCGGGCGGTAGCGCCGGGATGATGATGAGACCGGCCACGTCGGTGACCGAGGCCCGCGCGGCGCCGGTCGCGGTATTGACCACCCGGCCGGTCACACCCGGCATCGGCAGCTCCTGCTCGTCGACGGTATTGATCTCGATCGTGCCGGTCGAGACCTGTGCCGCTGCCGGCAGGGCGAGCCCCACCAGCAGCACGGCCAGCCCGGCCGCCGACAGCAACCTGAACTTCCTGCGATCTCTCATGATTACCTCCCCTTCATTTGCTCCGTCCCGGCCGGTACGGCAACCTGGACCGGCTGCCGCAACAACCCGAGACGCAAGATACGAATGAAACCCATCGACCGCCTGATGCGCGTCCATGCCGAAGTGCATGGGCACGCCGAAACACTTCTCGACCGTGTAGAAGTAGAAGAGCCAGCGGGTCGCGACCATCACCGCCACCATCGGGTCGGCGTCCGACAGCCGGCCCTGACGCCGCAGCTCCTCGAATCGCTTGCCGTAGACCGCCTTGAAACGGTCCGCCATGGTCTCGTAGAAGAACCGGATGTGTTGACCCTTGAACTCGATGACATCGATGAAGACGAGCAGGATCGAGGCCTTGTTCTCCTCCACCGTGAACTCGATCGCCTCCGCCAAGGCCTCGAGGTCGTCGGGGAAGTTCGCGCCGGCGAAGACCTTCTGCAGCGGGTGCTCGGGATCGAGGAGTCGCTCCCAGTAGTCGTCGATGAGACGCTGGAAGATCGTCTCCTTGGAGCCGAAGTGGTGGTAGAGATTGCCGACCGACTGGCCGCAGGCCTCGGCGATCTGGCGCATCGAGGTCGCGCCGTAACCCTGGGTGGAGAAAAGCTCGAGGGCCACCTCGAGCACCTTGGAGGTGGCGAGCTCCGACCTCTCGGCCTGGCGTTGGGTGGTCCCTCGTGGCATCGCTTTGTTACAAACCGAACGTTCGTTTTGTAAGGTACGCCGCGTTTTCGGAGTTGTCAAGTCTTGGCGATTCGCGTTCGCGAATTGCTGAATGAAGACATTGAGGTCAGTATGTTGAACCGTCCCGGCCGGGGGTTTGGTGAGACCTCGTTGACCCAGGATTCAATCGACGCCAGATCATCCCCCACTCGATCCACGGCATACCCCACGAGGCGCTTCTTGTCGACCTTTCCGGCGGCGGTCTTGGGCAACTCCTCCGCGAACACCACCGACTTCGGGATCTTGAATCTGGCCATTTTCCCGCCGCAGAAGGCGACAAGCTCGTCGGCGGCCCACAGCCCTACGGCGTTGGTGTGATCGCCGGGGCCCGTCACCGGCTTGCGCACAATACCCATCTTGTCGACGATCACATCCTCCGGGACTCCCGATCGTTCGGCGATCTCCGCCGCCGTGATGAAGGTCTGGGGAATATAGGCTCCGGCCGACAGGAAGCCGATCGGCGGCGCGTGATCCGTCGCCGGCGCGCTCACCGTCCCATTTCCTCCCGACGCGCGGTGAGAAAACCCAGAACCGCCTGGTTGAATCGATCCCGCTGGTCGAAGGAGCACGCGTGTCCGGAGTCCTCGAGAATCACCACCTCCGCGTTGGGGATCAGTTCACCCAGTATGCGGGCATTGGCGGCCGGCGACACCCGGTCCGAGTCCCCGTGGACGATCAGGGTTGGAGCGGTGATCGTGCCTAGCCGATCCTCGCGGTGATAGCCCTTGATGGCCCCCCGCTGCCTCTTGAAGGCGTACCGGGGCTGTGGGTGGGCCACCCGCCAGGCCACGTACCTCTCAACTTCGTCGGGGTTGCTCTCCAGCCAGCGCGGGTGGGCAAAGATCGAAAATGCCCGCCGCGTGTCTGCTGCCGGGTCGCCGCTCCGTCGCAGGAGGAACAGCATCGGGATCAACTTCCACAGCGACGGTCGGACGCTCCTCGGGCCATTGCTGGTGGTGCAGACCAGCACCAGCATGTCCACCATCTCGGGATGGGTCAGCACGAGATCCTGCGCGATCAGCCCGCCGAGCGACGCGCCCATTACGTGAGCCCTCTCGATCCCCAGGGCTTCCATCAGACCCACCGTGTCGGCCACGAACATCGGGATCGAGTACGGCTCGTCCGGTTTGTCCGACTCACCGGACCCCCGGTTGTCAAAAACCACCACCCGAAACCGCTCCGAAAACGCCGGCACCTGGCTCGACCACAAGTAGGTGTCGGCGCCCAACCCGCCGATCAGCACCAGCGGCGGGCCGGACCCATGCTCCTCGTAATAAATCTCAATCCCGTTGACCTCGACCCTCGGCATCCCGACCTCCGTTCCCCGACTCGGGGTTGTCCACATTCTCGCAAAATCCGGCCGCCCCGAGCCCGCCTCCTGCTGGTGGACCCTGTCTATCCCCTTCCTGTCGTCGCATCCAAGCTTCCGCTTCGAGCGAGAGCGCACCCGCGATCGGGTTATCGTTTCACGGTACTCTTTCGCGGTCGTCCCGACTTCCGGACGGTTCGAGCATCCGGCTTGACGCCGACCGGCAGGAATTGCAGCTGCATGGCGTCGAGGTCGACCCGCGCCAGCCGCACCTCGATCGCGTCGCCCATCCGCCACACCCGCCCCTTGCGCTCGCCGACCAGCCGGTGGCCCCGCTCGTCGTAGGCGTAATAGTCGTCGTTCAGGTCCGAGATGTGGACCATGCCGTCGACCGAGATCTCGTCGAGGCGGACAAAGAGCCCGAAGTCGGTCACCCCGGAGATGTGGCCGTCGAAGACCTCCCCCTCCCGGTCGGCGAGGAAAATGATGGTCTTCCACTCCACCGCCGTCCGCTCGGCCGCCTCCGCCCGCCGTTCGGCCGCCGAACACGAGTCGCCGAGCACGATCAGCTCGGCCTCGACGGCCTCGCGCTCCACGCCCGCCGGCAGCGGACCTTCGGTGGTCAACCGGCGCAGCATCCGGTGGACCACCAGGTCCGGATAGCGCCGGATCGGCGACGTGAAGTGGAGGTACTCGTCGGTCACCAGCGCGTAGTGGCCGCGCGACTCCGGGCTGTAGAGGGCGCGCGCCAGCGTCCGCAGCACCAGCATGTCGACCAGCCGCTCCTCGGGACGACCGTCGGCCGCCTCGAGCAGCGCCTGCAGCTCGCTCGGCGCGAGTGACCGCGAATCACCGCCCAGCCGCAGACCGAGATCGGAGACCACCTGTTTGAGCTCCTCCACCCGCGACGCTTCCGGCTCGTCGTGGACCCGGTGCAGCGCCGGCTGGCCGGCCTCGAGAAGGATCCCGGCCACCGCGCGGTTGGCGGCCACCATCAGCTCCTCGATGAGTCGATGGGCGCGGTTGCGGGCCGCGGGCTGGATCGCCACCACCCGCCCTTCGGGGTCGAGGATCAGCTCCGGCTCGGCGAGATCGAAGTCGAGGCTCCCGCGCTGCCGGCGCTCGCGCCCCAACCACCCGGCCGCCTCGGCCAGCAGCTCGAGCGAGTCCGCAAAGGCCCCGGTCTCCGACGGCCAGTCGCGCCTCGGCTTTTCGAGCCACCCCGCGACCTCCTCGTAGGTGCAACGGCGGCGCGACCGGATCACCGATTCGACCGCCGAGCGGGCGCGGATCCGGCCCTTCCGGTCAACCCGGTAACGCGCCGTCCACGTCAGCCGGTCCTCGGCCTCGCGCAGCGAGCAGAGGTCGTTGGAGAGTCGCTCCGGCAGCATCGGCACGCAGATCCCCGGCAGATACACCGAGGTCCCGCGCGACCGCGCCGCCTCGTCGAGGGCACTGCCCGGACGCACGTAGTGGCTGACGTCGGCGATGTGGACCTCGACCTCGATCTCGCCCGAATCGAGCCGGCGTGCGCTGACCGCATCGTCGAAGTCGCGCGCCGTGCGGCCGTCGATGGTGATGGTCGGCCGGTCGCGCAGGTCCTCGCGACGTGCCGATCTCGGCTGACGACACCGTGCGCGGCAGGTGATCCGCCTCCCGGAGGGCGGTTTCCGAGAACGCTTCCTCGATACCGTTCAAGCGCAGCACCACCCGTTCGACGACGCCGGGATCGGAGGCCAGGCCGAGCCGCTCGAGCAGCACGCCGCGGGCGTGGTCGCTGCGCGAGTCCACCGTGTCGATCGAGATCACGACCAGCTCGCCCTCCTCCGGCTCGCCCTCGACCCGGCTTCCGGTCGGCGTCACCTTGACCCGCAACCGCCGGTCGAGCGGGCGCACGTGCGGCCGGTCGCCACCGACCGCCCAGCGACCGACGACCTCGCGACGGCCGCGTTCCTGCACCCGCACCACGACGCCCTCGCGAACGCCCTCGGCGCGCGCCCGCTTGCGCGGCGCCTCGATCCGGACGAGGACGGTGTCGCCGTCGAGGGCGCCCCGGGTGGCGCGCGGCGGGATCCGCACCGGTGGTCCGGCGCCCTCGGTTCGCGCCAGCTCGAGGTGGCCGCCGGCGACGCGGCGGAGCTTGCCGCTGATCAGGTCCGAAGCCTCGGGCACGAAGTAGCGCTTGCCGCGGCCCAGCACCACCCGTCCGTCCTGCTCGAGCTGTTTGAGAGCGGGACGCAGCAGCCGTCTCGCCTCCGAGCGGTCGACCCGCTTGTCGTCGGCCATTTGATTGACGAGCTGCTTGGCGGTCAGACCGCGCCGGCCGCGCTCGCGGATCGCGGCCAGCAGATCGGCGGGTTTCACGTCACTATCAGGGGATTTCTTTGTCATCGCGGCTATTGAAACACAGCATCACGAATTCGGAATTCGGAATTCGGAATTCGGAATTCCACCGACCCTCCCCTCAGTGCGTCCACGGGGCGGGCGGAATTCCTAATTCCTCATTTCCAATTCCTAATTCGGAAACGGCGCGCTACTGTGCGCCGCTGAGCTTGTTGTACAACCAGGCGAAAACCCAACCGCAGATCGCACCGTCGACAAAGCCCCAGACGGCGCCGATCACCGCCCCGACATAGCTGAAGCTGTAGCCGAAGTAGAAGTGGTCCAGGGTCCGGATCTGCTCGCCCTCGTAGCCAAAGGCCAGCAGCCACACCGTCGCCAGAAAAATCGTCGCCCCCCAGAAAATCCCACAGGTCAACGCCAAGGCCTTGGTGTTCAAACGCATCTCCAACCTCCTCCTTGTTTTCGATTGTCGAATGCTCTCCGCGCAAGGGTAACAGCGACACCGCCCGATGAGGATCTTTGTTCAGCAATTCGCACAGCGAATTGCGCCTTGACAGCCGTCCGACCGGGATCTACCATTCACCTCCCGCTTGCGTGCGAAAGTGGCGGAATTGGTAGACGCGCAAGATTCAGGTTCTTGTGCCCGTAAGGGTGTGGGGGTTCGAGTCCCCCCTTTCGCACCAATGCAAAGCTACCCAATCATCGATGAGTCACGTGTGCACTTCTGGTGAGAGCGCTGGGGACTCGCCGCACCCCCGCCTGCGTGCTCTTCATGGCAGCCTCATTCTGATGAGGCCGGAATCGCTCGCGCAGCCGGGCGCGGGGTCGAGCCCGCCTTTCGCACCACAGCAATCCAGGTTTTCGATCGAAACTTCGCAATCGCTCACTGTCACTGACCTCGCCGGCCGCTCGCACGAGGTTTCGGGCGACATCGGCGAGAACCTCGCCCGGCGAAAACGGGTGACTCGAGCTTGACAAGTTTCGATATTCGGATACAGTCTCAATCTCTTCCCAGTCGCCCTAGATCTCGATAGTTGTGTCATTGAATTTGGCCTCGTGATGGGCGACCTAACAGCACGGACCTCGTGCATTGCGGTATCCACCGCGAAAGGAGACGAGTCGAAATGAGGAAAACAGTGAGACCCAGTGTATGTGCAGCCCTGGCGTTGGTTACTGCTCTGGTGGTCGGCGCGGGCCTCAGAGCGGAAGCCGCTACCGCCGACGCGATCGCTCAGCTCCAGGCCGAACGGCCCGGCGTCGAGATCAGCGTCGACCCGGCCACCGGCGCCGCCCGGTTCATCCGGTTTCCAGCTGAGGGCTCGAGCGGTCTGAGGGGGACCGCCACGATCGGGGACACGCGAACGCGCGCCCTCGATTTTCTGACACGCCACGGCGCGGCCTTCGGCCTGCGCAACGCCGGCGAAGAGCTGAATCTCGTGCGCGTGCTCACCGACCGCCAGGGGTGGTCTCACCTCAACTATTCTCAGTTCCATGACGGCGTGCCGGTCTTCGGCACTTCGCTCAAGGTGCATTTCGACGCCAGCGGCGCCCTGCGAGTGGTCAACGGCACGGTGCTCTCCAACATTCAGGTCTCGCCGCTTCGGCGGCGCGACGCGCGGGAAGCCGGTGACATGGCTGTGCAGTTCGTCGGCGCCGACGGCGCCTCGGTGCTCGGCAGCCGACTGATCATCTTCCGTGAGGGCCTCGCCAAGGGCGCGCCCGGCGCCGACCACCTGGCGTGGGAGATCGAGGTCGGCAACGGCAGCGACATCCGCGAGTTCGTCTACGTCGACGCCCACACGCGGCAAGGTCATCGACCAGATCACCGGGATCCACGACTGGCCTCTACCGCCGGGCCTACGACGCCGAGGGATTTACCGCTCCGGGACCGAACTACCCCGCCAGCCCGTTCTGGGTCGAGGGTGAGCTGCCCTTCCCGACCGGCACCTTCGAAGCCGACAACATGATCCTACGCCTCCGGGGAGACCTACGACCTGTTCTCCAACGCCTTCGGCCGCGACTCCTTCGACGGCGCCGGCGCGACCATGGACTCGATCTTCAACCGCGGCAACGGCTGCCCGAACGCCTCCTGGAACGGCGACCTTCATCTCGTTCTGCCCGGGCCTGACGACCGACGACGTGACCGGCCACGAGTGGACCCACGCCTACACCGAGTACACCCACAACCTCATCTACCAGTGGCAGCCGGGAGCGCTCAACGAGTCGTACTCGGACATCTTCGGCGAGGTGGTGGACCTCATCAACGGCCGCGGCACCGACACGCCCAGACGGCGCCGCGCACCGCCGGCGCCTGTATCGACCTTTGACGGCACTCCGCCCCCGACGCGTCACGATCAACGCCCCGGCCGGCGCATTCGCCGGGGCCTCAAGAACGCGGGCCGGCGGCCTTCGGTCCGCAGATCGTCGACCTCACCGACGACGTGGTCGATGGTCGACGACGGCGGCGGCACGACCAACGACGGCTGCTGCGACGCCGTTCGTCAACGCCGCCGCGGTGGCCGGCAAGATCGCGATCATCGACCGGGCGCTCTGCGCCTTCAGCGGTCAAGGCAAAGAACGCCCAGGACTCAACGGCGCGGTCGGCCGTCGATCGATCGGCAACAACGTGGGCGGCACGGCGATCGTCAACATGGGCGGGCCGACGCCGCGGTCATCGATCCCGTCGCTCGTCGGTCACCCAGAACGACGGCACCGCGATCAAGGCCGAGCCTGCCGCGACCACGGTCAACGCGACGATCACCCGCGGCGTCGCGGCACCGACAACTCGGTGCGCTGGCTCATGGGCGAGGACGCCACCGCCCCCGGCCTCAGCGGCGCGCTTCGCGACATGTGGAACCCCGCCTGCTACGGCAACCCGGGCAAGGTGACGGACACGCTCGAGTACACCTGCTCGCACCGCGGACGGCGGCGGCGTGCACACGCAACTCCGGTGTTCCCAACCATGCCTACGCCCTGCTCGTGGACGGCGGCACCTACAACGGCCAGACGATCAGCGGCATCGGCCTGACGAAGGCGGCCCACATCTACTTCCGGGCCATGAGCGTCTACCAGGGGCCGGCCAGCGACTTCGCCGACCACGCCGACGCCCTCGAGCAGTCCTGCTCCGACCTGATCGGCATCGAACCTGGCCGCCTCACGACCGGCGCCCCCTCTGGCGAGGTCCATCTCGCGCGTCCGACTGCGCGCAGGTGGCCAAGGCCGCCCTCGCGGTCGAGCTGCGGACGCCGCCCACCAGTGCAACTTCCAGCCGCTGCTGGCCCAGAACCCGCCGGCGCTTGTGCGACGCGGGCGGCTTCGCCGACGCAGCTCTTCCACGACACCTTCGACAACGGCAAGTCCTCGACCGCCCGCTGGAGCGTCAGCCACAGCGGGACCACCCCCGACTTCACGCCGCGCGACTGGGCAGGTCGTCTCCGGTCTGCCGGACGATCGTGCGGGCAATGCCTTCTTTGGCTCCGACCCAGACATCGGCACCTGCGCGCCCGGCGGAGACGAGACGGCCGTGCTTCACCTCGTACAGCCCGAAGATCACCATCCCGGCGTCCGTGACCGCGCCCAGGCTCACCTTCGATCACTGGGTGGCGACGCGAGGCGTGGCTGGGATGGCGGCAACCTCAAGATCAGCGTCAACGGCGGTCCCTGGCAGCTCGTCCAGGCTGCCGACTTCGTCTACAACCCGTACAACACGACCCTCTTCACCGGCCCCAGGGCAACACCAACCCAATAGCAGGACGAGCCGGCCTTCTCGGGCACCGACGGCGGCGCCGTCGACGGCTCCTGGGGCCGCTCGATCGTCAACCTCGCCCCGTACGCGAAGCCGAAGGACAAGATCCGGCTTCGCTTCGACATCGGCAACGACGGCTGCTCCGGCCGCTTCGGCTGGTACATCGACGACCTGATGGTCTACAAGTGCCACTGAGCGAAAGCGTAGACCGGGGCTGAGCCCCGCAGCTATCTCAAGGGGCGCCCACAAGGGCGCCCCTTTTTTGGACCCGGGCGACGAAAGCTCGTTACAGAGGCCGGATCTCAACAGTTGCCAGATGAGCGCCGCGCTCCGGCGTCACTCCGTCCCGCGGGTAGGGCGCGACGTTCAAGAGCCGGAGCTCAAAGCCTGCCACGGCTGTCGCCCACATCTCGACTCCAGCGCGCAGCATGAGCTCGACCGTCTGCGGCATCAGATTCTGTCGAGAGACCTCCACGGTTGCGGTCACCTGCCCCTCCCAGATGCACTGCGCGCCTCGCGGACAGCGTGAGTCATTCACCTCGAGGAGCCGAAGGCGCAGATTGCCGTGAGATGCGATCTCGTCGATTCGCAGCTCGACGACCGCGGTCGCGTCCTCTGAAGCCGATGGGGCCGGACGGTCCGAAGCCGGCTCCCGGGCCGGCGTCGCCGCCGGCGTTGGCGTGGACGGGCTTCCACTGTGGCAACCGAGGGACATTGTCATGAGGACGGCTGGAAACAGTTGCGTAGTGCGCACTCTTCGACCTTATATCACAGGTTTCAGAAGCCGCGGTTTGGGCCGGTCGCGGCCAAAAACTGTGTCGGGTATCACGACCTCACAACCCTATATTCAACGTGCCCCGGCCGGTGTTTTTCTGCACCGCGACCGACCGTGCCTTCGTAACTCCTCGCCGTAGCCCGTCTTGCGGGGAGCGCTCGGCTCCGTAAAGGTGCCAGGTGCCAGGCACTAAGGTATTGATGTTTGGTGGTCCGACATTAAACACCAGGAAAGGATCTGGAAATCGGCTAGTTTCATCATCAAACCACGGAAAGCCTCAATCCTGTCTGCCTCGTCCTCGTCACGAAAAACGTGCGCATCCCGGGGCAACGCGATGTTATGTGTGGCAGATCCCGCCCGTTAACAGCACCCCCGGCCGACGACCCATCCCCCATCTCCACCAGCTTTGGTGAAGCCATCATAAGATCAATACGTTGGTGCCTGGTACCTTTACTGGTACCTTTACCTTTACGGCTCATCAGATGGATATCTCAAAAAAGCGGGCCCGGCACGCAGAAGGCCAGACCCGCACGGAACTGATGGGCTTCGAGCTGTGACCTATTCTTCGACGAACTCGAGCCCGGCGTCGTCGATCGCCACGCTGCAACCGTCCGAGACCTCGTCCTTGTGCTCGAGCAGGCAGGTCGCGACCCGGCCCTCGCCGAGCTGAACCTGGGAGCAGAAGGTCATCAGATCGTCCTCGCACGCAGTCGCGACCTCGACGACGGCATCGACGAAGGCCTCGAGCTCCGCGACGCCCTTGTAGATGGCCCAGGTGCAGCCGCCGGAGAGCTTGTCCTCGTGGGCGTAGGCGCAGGCGAGCAGCCGTCCTTCCCCTGGCGTCACCTGGCTGCAGTAGGTGTTGATCTCCACCTCACACGCAGCCATCATCTCGTCGACAATGCTGTCCTGGGCCCAGGCCCCGGACACGCTCAACAGCAACACCACTCCGACTCCCACCAGAATATTCCGTTTCATCGCTCACTCCTCCTTCTCAATGTTCGTCCGATCGAGTCCATGCAATCGAATCGATTTCCAGCCGGGACACACTACCACGGAGGGTCGAAACCTGGTACGTGTTCACGTATCAGTCGGCGGGTGGAAAGAAGAACGCCTCGTCGAGAAAGGCCTCGATCTTTGCCTTGCCGTCGCCCGCGAGGCCGACAAAGCGGACCCCGATCCCGTCGACGCCGCCGCGTTCGCTGTGGGCCTGCCGCACGACCACCGCCTTGGCCGTCACCGACCCCCACCGGTCGCCGAGGTTGATCGAGACCACCACCTGTTCCTCCGGCTCGAACAGGGTATCGGTCTCGACCAGCATGCCGGAGACGGACAGGTTCACGACCTCGCCCAGGACATCCACGGCGCCGTCGGCAACCGAGGTCTTGAGGCGGGTCGACAACCGCACCTCCGCCCGCGGTGCCACGTTGAGGAGCTCCGCCACCTGCTGGCCGATGAGCTCGGGAGGATCGTCGAGGAGCATCACCCGGTTGACGCCCTTTCCGATGAGCGCGCGGGCCGGGTCCGCCTTGCCGGGCTCCGCCAGCACGAGGAGCGACGACGTCCGGCTCGCCGACAACTCGGCGCGGATCGCGCCAACCACCTGGGCGAGCGTTCCCTGGTTGATCTCGGCATCGAAGATCAAGAGGTCGAATGGCTCCGTCCGCGCCAGCTCGACCGAGTTTTCGGGCGCCGCCACTTTTACGACCTCGAGCTTGTGGCGGTCGAGCACCGGAGCGAGCGCCTCGAAGGGGCCCCGGCCGATTCCAGCCACCAACACCAATGCTCTCTTTTCGATCACCGGTCATGCACCGCCTTCTCTGATGTAATGCATCCACTATACCCCGCAAGCCTCGGAGAATCGATCACGCAAGATTGTGGTTTGGGGTCCGGCGCGATAGCTTCCGGCCGCCCGATCGGATCGCGTTTCTCGGGTACAATGAGTCTCAGCGTCTTCAACAGAAAGGACACGAACATGGAGCGACACGTACGCGCCGCATTGATCCAGGCCACCTTGTGCGAGGACGCGACCGCGCCGGTCAACCGCATCAAGCAGAAGATGATCGACAAGCACGTCGATCTGATCGGCGAGGCCGCCGACAAGGGCGCCCAGATCGTCTGTCTCCAGGAGCTCTTCTACGGGCCGTACTTTCCCGCCGAGCAGGAGATCAAGTGGTACGAATTGACCGAGAAGATCCCCGACGGAAAGACGACCAAGCTCGCCCAGGAGCTGGCGAAAAAGCACAACATGGTGATCGTGCTGCCGGTGTATGAAGAGGCGGGCACGGGCATCTACTACAACACGGCGGCGGTCATCGACGCCGACGGCAGCCTGCTCGGCTGCTACCGCAAGAACCACATCCCGCACTGTGACCCCGGATTCTGGGAGAAGTTCTACTTCCGGCCCGGCAATCTGGGCTATCCGGTCTTCGACACCGCCTACGGCAAGGTCGGCGTCTATATCTGCTACGACCGCCATTTCCCCGAGGGCTGGCGCGAGCTCGGTCTCAACGGCGCCGAGATCGTGTTCAACCCCTCGGCCACGGTGGCCGGCCTCAGCGAGTACCTGTGGAAGCTCGAGCAACCGGCGGCGGCCTGCGCCAACATCTTCTTCGTCGGCGCCATCAACCGGCCCGGCACCGAAGCGCCGTGGAACATCGGCGAGTTCTACGGCACGTCCTACTTCGCCAACCCGCGCGGCCAGATCATCGCCGAAGGCCCGCGCAGCGGTGACGCGCTGGTGGTCGCCGACCTCGATCTCGACCTCATTCGCGAGGTCCGCAACGTGTGGCAGTTCTACCGCGACCGCCGCCCGGAGACCTACACCTCGACGGTAGCGCCGTGAGCCGAGCCCGATGACGATCCGGGACTCGAGCCTCTACAACGAGGATCTGGCCCCGGTCCCCGCCGACGGCCGCACCTGGGGCATTTGGAACATCGCCGCCCTGTGGGTCGGCATGGCGGTCTGCATCCCCACCTACACCCTGGCGGCGGGTCTGATCGCCCAGGGCATGAACTGGCGGCAGGCGCTCGCCACCATCACCCTCGGCAACCTCGTCGTGCTCGTGCCGATGATGCTCAACGCCCATGCCGGAACCCGCTACGGCGTTCCGTTTCCGGTCCTCCTGCGAGCCTCGTTCGGGACCCTCGGGGCCAACATCCCGGCCCTCATGCGGGCCCTCGTGGCCTGCGGCTGGTTCGGCATCCAGACCTGGATCGGCGGCTCGGCGATCTACACCCTGCACGCGGTGATCTTCAACTTCGAGCCGGCCGGGCCCGCCGATGTGTTACCCGGTCTCGGGTTGTCGCCCGGACAGCTCGGGTGCTTCCTCCTCTTCTGGGCGCTCAACATCGCGGTCATCCTCGCCGGCATCGAGAGCATCAAGTGGTTGGAGACGCTGGCGGCGCCTTTCCTGCTGGTGATCGGCCTCGGGCTCCTCTACTGGGCGGTGAGCGAGGCGGGCGGCCTCTCCCTGGTGCTGTCGGAGCGGACCATCGGGCATGTCCGCGGCGGGATCAGCTCGAGCTTCGAATTCTGGCGCGTGTTCTGGCCCAACCTCACCGCCATGGTGGGTTTCTGGGCGACGCTGTCGCTCAACATTCCGGACTTCACGCGCTATGCGCGGCGTCAACGCGACCAGGTCCTCGGTCAGCTGATCGGTCTTCCGACCACCATGGCCCTCTACTCCTTTATCGGTATCGCGGTCACCAGCGCCACCGTCATCATCTTCGGCGAAGCGATCTGGGACCCGGTCCAGCTCCTGGGCCGTTTCTCGAGCACCCTGACGGTCGGCCTCGCCCTCTTCGCGCTGACGGTGGCGACCCTGTCGACCAACATCGCCGCCAACGTGGTGTCGCCCGCCAACGATTTCTCCAATCTGTGGCCGCGGCGCATCAGCTTCAAACGGGGCGGGCTGATCACCGGGCTGGTCGGCATCCTGATCATGCCGTGGAAGCTCTACACCGACCTCTCGCAGTACATCTTCACCTGGTTGATCGGCTACAGCGCGCTGCTCGGTGCCGTGGCCGGCGTCATGCTGGCCGACTACTACCTCCTGCGACGGACCCGGCTCGACGTCGATGCGCTTTACGTGAAAAACGGCGAGTACGCCTTCGGCGGCAGTGGTTTCAACTGGCGTGCCCTGACGGCGTTGGCGCTCGGGATCGCGGTCAACGTACCCGGATTTCTGGCCCAGGCGTCGGGGGCTTCGATCCGGGTCGCTCCGATTTTCGAGTCTCTCTACACCTATGCTTGGTTTGTCAGCCTGCTGATTGCCGGCATCTTCTATATCATTCTGAGCAACGCCTTTCCGCCGCCCGAGGCCGAGGCCGGCGGCGGCGACCAACAAGGAGCGAAGAGATGACCGAAGCCTCCATGCCACCGACCGACCACCAACCGAGACCCTATACCGGGCCCTCCCGTAAAGAGGTTCTCGAGCAACGCAAGCGGTACCTCAACCCCGGCATCTTCACCTTCTACTCCGACCCGCTGATGGTCGTCGAAGGCCACATGCAGTACCTGTGGGACGAGACCGGGCGGCGCTACCTCGATCTCTTTGCCGGAATCGTCACGGTGGGTTGCGGTCACTGCCACCCGAAGGTGGTGGCGGCGATCACGAGGCAGGTCGAGACCATCCAGCACACCACCACGATCTACCTCCACCCCAACGTCGGCGCCTATGCCGAGGCCCTGGCGGCCAAGCTGCCCGACGGGCTCGACGTGAGCTACTTCGTCAACAGCGGCTCCGAGGCCAACGACCTGGCGATCCAGATGGCGCGGCTGCACACCGGGAACTTCGACATCATCGCGGTGCGCAACGCCTATCACGGCGGCTCGCCCACCGCGCAGGGGCTGACGTCGCTCCACACCTGGAAGTTCCCCTTGCCCAACGGCGTCGGCGTGCACCACGTGCCCTGTCCCGATCCCTACCGCAGCACCTACCCGGGCAACCCCGAGGAGATCGCGCGGCGGTGCGCCGAGGAGATCCGCGAGCTCATCCGCTTCTCGACCCCGGGCAAGGTGGCCGCCTTCATCGCCGAGCCGATTCAGGGCGTCGGCGGCGCCACCCAGGGCGACCCGGAGTACCTCCGTCTCGCCTACGACATCGTGCGCGAGCACGGCGGCGTGTGCATCGCCGACGAGGTCCAGACCGGGTTCGGCCGCACCGGGGAGCACTTCTGGGGCTTCGAGAACTCGGGCGTGGTCCCGGACATCGTGACCATGGCCAAGGGGATCGGCAACGGCGTGCCGCTCGGCGCCGTCACGACCCGGCGCGACATCGCCTCCTCGATGACCCAGCGGGTCCACTTCAACACCTACGGCGGCAACCCGGTGTGCATGGCCGCCGCGCTCGCCGTGCTCGAGGTCATCGAGGAGGATGGGCTGCAGGAGAACTCGCGGGTGGTCGGCGCGTACTTCAAGCAGGGCCTGGAGGAGCTGCAGCAGCGTCACCCGCTGATCGGCGACGTGCGCGGCATGGGGCTGATGCTCGGGGTCGAGCTGGTGCGCGACCGCGCGAGCAAGGAGCCCGCCACCGCCGAGACGGCGGCGGTGCTCGAGGCTGTCGCGTTCGATGGGCGTGATCGTCGGCAAGGGTGGCCTTTTCGGCAATGTGCTCCGCATCAAGCCACCGATGTGCATCACCAGGGACGACGTTGATTTCGCGCTGGCGGTGCTCGACCGGGCGCTGACCACCGCTGCTGGACAGGGGGGTGGATCATGAACTTCGACACCATCGTGACAGGGCGGCAAGGTGGTCACGCCGGACGGGCGTGACCGAGACCGACATCGGCATCCAGCGGCGAGAAGATCGCCGCCCTCGGCACCGAACCTGGCCGGACGACGAGCAACGGCGCCAAGGTCGTCGACGCGTCCGGCCACATCGTGCTGCCCGGGGTCATCGACGTGCACGTGCACCTGGAGCTGCCGTTTTGCGGCACGGTGTCCTCCGACGACTACCGCAGCGGCACCCGGGCCGGGGCCCGCGGCGGGGTCACGACCCTGATGGATTTCGCCATCCCCTACGCCGAGGAATCGCTCAGCGAAGCCGTCGACAACTGGCACCGGCGCGCCGAGGGCAAGGCGCTCATCGACTACGCCTTCCACCTCTGCATCACCCGCTGGCACGAGCACCGGCACCAGATCAAGGAGATGTTCGACCGCGGAGTCACCTCGTTCAAGGAGTTCATGATCTACGAGTCCGAGGGCTGGCAGTCGGACGACCGCGCCGTTTACTGCACGCTCGAGCAGCTGCGCGATCTCGGCGGGATGCTGATGGTGCACGCCGAGACGGCGCGGGTCCTCGACGAGCTCATCGAGCGCCACCACCAGCCCGACGAGATGAAGAAGTACGGCGCCCAGCTCCACGCCATCACCCGCCCGCAGTTCACCGAGTACGAGGCCATCCAGCGCGCCATCACCTGGTGCGAGGTGACCGGCGGGACCCTGTACGTGGTCCACATGTCGACCGGCGCCGGGGCTGACATCGTACGGGCGGCGCAGGAGCGCGGCGTCAAGGTGCTGTCCGAGACCTGCCCGCAGTACCTGGTGCTCGACGACTCGGTCTTCGCCCGGCCCGAGGGCCACCTCTTCGCCACCTGCCCGCAGATCAAGAAGAAGGAAGACTCGGAGCGGCTCTGGCAGGGGCTCGCCGACGGCGAGGTGTCGGTGATATCCACCGACACCTGTAGCTTCACCCGCGAGCAGAAGGCGATGTGGGGCGGCGACTGGACCAAGATTCCCATGGGCATGCCCGGTCTCGAGACGCTGCTGCCCATCGCCTACACCCGCGGCGTGCTCGGAGGAGCGGATGGATATCGAGCGGATGGCCGCCTGTCTGTCGACCAACCCGGCGAAGATCATGGGTCTGTATCCGAAGAAGGGCGCTATCGAAGTCGGTGCCGACGCCGACCTCGCCATCATCCACCCCGAGAAGAAGCTCACGGTCGACCCGAGCCAGATGGAGACCAACACCGACTGGTCGCCCTTCGAGGGCTGGGAGCTGGCCGGCTTTGCCCGCACCACCCTGTCGCGCGGCGACATCATCGTCGACGACTACAAGGTTGTCGGCACCGAGGGTCGCGGGCAGTGGCTGCCCCGCAGCTTTGCCGGCGTCCCGGGAGGCCAGCTATGAGCGCTCCGCAGGTATCCGCCATCCGCCTCGCCAACTTCATCGGCGGGACATCGGTCGACAGCAGCTCGGTGAGGAGCCTGCAGGTCACCAACCCGGCGACCGGCGACGTCATCGCCGAGGTGCCGTTGTCCACCGCCTCGGACCTCGACCTGGCCGTCGCCAAGGCCACCGAGGCCCAGCGCGAGTGGGGCTCGACCCCGATCAAGGACCGGGTCCAGGTGCTCTTCCGGATGAAGGCGCTGATGGAGGCCCAGGTCGATCGCCTGGCCGCCCGGATCACCGAGGAAAACGGCAAGACCAGGCCCGAGGCCGAAGGCAGCATCCTGCGTGCCATCGAGTGCGTCGAGTTCGCGTGCAGCCTGCCGCAGCTGGTGCCCGGCGAAGGTCTCGAGGTCAGCCGGGGCGTCGACTGCCGGACCGTCCGCTTCCCGCTCGGCGTGGTGGCCGGCATCACCCCCTTCAACTTCCCGCTGATGGTGCCGCTGTGGATGGCCCCGATGGCCATCGGCTGCGGCAACGCCTTCATCCTCAAGCCCTCGGAGCAGACGCCTCTCAGCGCCCTCGAGCTGGCCCGTCTGTTCACCGAGGCCGGTCTGCCGCCGGGCGTCTTCTCGGTGGTCAACGGCGACCGCGAGGTGGTCGAGGCGATCTGCGACCACCCCGGAATCGCGGCGATCGCCTTTGTCGGCTCGACCCGGGTCGCCCAGGCCGTCTACACGCGGGGCACGGCCCACCACAAAAGGGTCCGCGCCCTCGGCGGCGCCAAGAACCACCTGGTGGTGGTTCCCGACGCCGACCCCGAGATGACCGCCACCAACGTGGTCGCGTCGGTCACCGGTTGTGCCGGTCAGCGCTGTATGGCGGCCAGCGTCCTCCTCGCCGTCGGCGAGGTCGACCACATCATCGATCGGATCCGCGACAAGATGGCGGCGCTGGTCGCCGGCCGCGACATCGGGCCCATGATCAGCGGGGCGGCGAAGGAGCGCGTGTCGGGCTACATCGACCGCGCCGGCGCCGGCGTCGTGCTCGACGGACGCCGGACAGGTGGCGAAGGAGGCGCCCGACGGCGGCTACTTCATCGGACCCGGCATCATCGAGGTCAAAGAACCGAGCCACGAGGCGGCCTGCGACGAGATCTTCGGTCCGGTGCTCACCATCCTGCGCTGCGCCACCCTCGACGAGGCGATCGCGATCGAGAACTCGAACCCCTACGGCAACGCCGCGGCGATCTACACCTCGTCGGGCGGCGTCGCCCAGCGCTTTGCGGAGCGGGCCGGGGCCGGCATGATCGGTGTCAACATCGGAGTGCCGGTGCCGCGCGAGCCCTTCGCCTTCGGCGGCTGGCACGACAGCCGCTTCGGCGAGGGCGACATCACGGGCTACGGCGCGATCGACTTCTGGACGCAGTCGAAGAAGATCACCTGCAAGTGGTCGGACGAGCACCGCTCCAACTGGATGTCCTGAGGAGACCGCGATGGCGCCAAAACCCGAAGCCGACGAGCTCGAGAGTAACTTCGCCGACATTCATCCGCCCTTCGGCGCCGACGAGGCGCGGGCGCAGGCTTCTCGGTGTCTCTTCTGCTACGACGCCCCATGCACCCGGGCCTGTCCGACCCACATCGACATTCCCCGCTTCATCCGCCAGATCCTGCACCACAACCCCGGCGGCGCCGCCGAGACCATTCTCGACGCCAACGTGCTCGGCGGCTCCTGCGCCCGGGTCTGCCCGACCGCGGTGCTCTGCGAGGGCGCCTGCGTCGACCGGGTGCTGCACGACGAGGCGGTCCCCATCGGACGCCTCCAGCGCTTCGCCGTCGACTGGGCGGACGACCGCGGCCTGCAGTTCTTCTCGCCGGGACCGGACAGCGGCCGCCGGGTGGCGGTCGTCGGCGCCGGACCCGCGGGTCTGTCCTGCGCCTTCGAGCTCCGGAGGTTCGGCCACGCGGTCACCATCTTCGAGGCCGACGACCGGCCGGGCGGCATCAACACCGCCGGCATCGCCGCCTACAAGATCTCCACCGAGTACGCCCTTTCGGAGGTCGAACGGGTACGGGAGATGGGCGCCGAGATCCTCGTGAACTCGGCGGTCGACGGCGCCGGGGTCGCCCGTCTGCTCGGCGAGTACGACGCGGTCTTTCTCGGTGTCGGCCTTGGCGCCACGGAATCGCTCGAGATCCCGGGCGAAGACCTCGTGGGAGTCTGGGAGGCTCTGAGCTTTATCTACCAGACCCACCGGAGACCCCTGGCCGAGTGCGAGGTCGGCCGTCGCGTGGTGGTCATCGGCGGCGGCAACACCGCCATCGACGCCGCCAACGCCGCCGCCAGGCTCGGCGCCGAGCGGGTCACCATCGCCTACCGGCGCACCGCCGCCGAGATGCCCGCCTACGAGCACGAGCTCGAGCTCGCCAAGGCCTCCGGGGTGAGCTTCGAGTGGCTGGTCGCGCCGCTCGCGGTCGAGGGCGAGGATGGCGCCGCCTGCGGCGTTCAATTCCAGCGTCTCGAGATGCAGGGCGCCGGTCGCACGGCCAAGCTGACGCCGGTCACCGGCGGCGAGCTCCGGCTCGAATGCGACATGGTCATCAAGGCCCTCGGCCAGCAGCCGCTGCACGAGGTCTTCAGCGCCGTCGAGGGCCTCGAGGTCTCGGGCGGCAAGGTGGTCGTGGACCCGGCAACCGGCGCCACCTCGGTGGCCGGGCTCTTTGCCGGCGGCGACTGTATCAGCAAGGGCGCCGAGGTGGTCGATGCGGTCGAGCAGGGCAAGATCGCGGCGCGGGGGATCTCCGATTTTCTCGCCGGCAATGGGAAAGGCTGAGGCAGCGCGATGAAGAAACCCGATCTGACGGCCAACACCTGCGGCATCTCGTCGCCCAACCCCTTCTGGCTGGCCAGCGCGCCGCCGACCAACAGCGCCTACCAGGTGCGGCGCGCCTTCGCGGCCGGCTGGGGCGGCGTGGTCTGGAAGACCCTCGACTTCGAGCCCATCGTCAACGTCTCGTCGCGCTACGGCGCGGTCGACTACGACGGGCGCAAGATCATGGGCTTCAACAACATCGAGCTGATCTCGGATCGCAGCCTCGAGGACAATCTCCGCGAGATCCGCGACGTCAAGAGCGAGTTCCCCGACCGCGCCGTGTTGGTGTCACTGATGGTCGCGAGCGAGCGAGAGGCATGGCACGAGATGGTCAAACGGGTCGAGGACACCGGCTGCGACGGCCTCGAGCTCAACTTCGGCTGCCCGCACGGCATGAGCGAGCGCGGCATGGGCTCGGCGGTCGGCCAGGTGCCCGAGTACACCGAGATGATCACCACGTGGGTGAAGGAGGTCGCCACGACGCCGGTGCTGGTCAAGCTGACGCCCAACATCACCGACATCCGCGCCATCGGCCGCGCCGCCCAGGCGGGTGGCGCCGACGGCCTGTCGCTGATCAACACCCTGAACTCGATCGTCGGCGTCGACCTCGACACCTTCAACCCCGTTCCGCACGTGGCCGGGCGCGGCTCGCACGGCGGCTACTGCGGGCCGGCCGTCAAGCCGATCGCGCTGCACATGGTGCACGCCCTGGCCTCGGACCCCGAGATCACGATCCCGATCTCCGGCATCGGCGGCATCCAGGCCTGGCAGGATGCGGCGGAGTACCTGCTGCTCGGCGCCACCAGCGTCCAGGTCTGCACCGCGGTCATGCACTACGGCTTCCGGCTGGTCGAACACATGATCTCGGGCCTCGAGCGCTGGATGATCGACAAGGGATTCAACTGTCTCGACGATTTCGTCGGCCGCACCGTGTCGTCGATTGGCGGCTGGGGCGAGCTCGACCTCGGCTACAAGGTGGTCGCCGAAATCGACCAGGACCGCTGCATCCACTGCGGTCTGTGCTACATCGCCTGCGAGGACGGCGCCCACCAGTCGATACGGCGCACCGAGGTCGCTGAGGAGGCGTTTGTCGCCTCCCCCGGCAACGGCGGCCTCGCGATCGAGAGCAGCGGCAGCCGGTCCTTCATGCCGGGCGCCGGCGGCGGCTATATCAACCGTTACGAGATCGACCAGGAAACCTGTGTCGGCTGCAATCTGTGCTCGCTCCTCTGTCCGGTGGAGGACTGCATCACGATGGTGACGCGCGACTCGGGTCTGCCGCAGATGACCTGGAACGAGTACCAGGCCAAGCTCGAACGCGGTGAGGTCGAGGAGATCGGCCCACCCCGGCATCGGTGACAGGTCCGGCGCTTCAGGAATTGGGTGAGGTGGCGACGTGTCGATTTCGGAATTCGGATGAGCCAAAGGTGATAGGCTCACGTCCGTGACAGGGCAAGAAGACGGTACGAGCAAACGCGGGCCGGGGATGATGGAGCACGCCGTCAGCGCGCTCAACGGCTGGTTTGGCGACTATCTCTCACAGACCGGCAACGAGCTCGAGCAGCGGATGGCGTTCTACCGGGACAACCGACCGGTGGCACCGGAAGACCTCGCGGCCCCCCCGACCGGCAAGGTCTGTGTGCTCGTGCACGGCCTCGGTTGCAACGAGTCGCTGTGGAACTATCCCGCGCCCCACGACGGCGGCGGTTATGGCGAGCTCTTGGAACGGCGCCACGGCTACATGCCGCTGTACCTGCGCTTCAACACCGGGCTGCGGGTCTCCGAAAACGGTCGGCAGTTGGCCGATCTCCTCGAGCGATTCTGCGCCTCCCACGGAGCGGCCGTCACGGAGCTGCTGCTCATCGGCCACAGCCTTGGCGGGCTGGTGATCCGCAGCGCCTGCCACCAGGCTCGCGATTCTCACTGGGTGGCGCGGGTGCGTCACGTCGTCTACCTGGGCTCACCCCATCTGGGGGCGCCGCTCGAGAAAGCCACCAACGTGGCGACCCACGTGCTGGGCCTCTTCGACACCACGGCCACCCGCGTCATCCGCGACCTGTTGAACACCCGCAGCGCCGGGGTCAAGGATCTTCGTTTTGGAAACCTGGTCGATCAGGACTGGCTCGACTGCGACCCGGACGAGCTCATGAACAACCGCCGCGTACCCATCCCCTGGCTGGCCAGCGCACGCCACCACCTCGTCGTCGGCCAGGCGCTGTCGGGGGCCGGGACCGCCGGCGACGCCGTGGTACGGCCGGAGAGCGCCGCCGGACGGGCCCACGGCGCCCAACCCGGCGCACCGGGTGGATCCGATGTGCAGGTCATGCCGTGGGCTGGACCACTTCGCCCTCGCCCGGCACCCCGCCGTCTACGAACACATCGAAGCCTGGGTGATGGAAGATGACTGAAGAGGGCTGGAAGCGGCTCAGGGGATGCAAGCGCCTGATCCACGACGGCGTCAGGCGCGGCGCGGACTTCGTGGAGAAACACCACCGCCACGCGGCCGAAAAGCCATTTCGGGTGCTCGAGTCCATCGCGCCGATCGCCGCCCCCACCAGGGTCGTGCACCGGCTGTCACGACGGGGTGCTGTGGCTTTCCTATGGCGGCATTCGATTGATCAATCAGGTCATCGAGATGGCGGACGACTGGGTCGTCAACAAGCTGGCATCCCACGGCGACGGTGACGAGCGCTCTCACTGAGCCGTTGCCGGATCGACGCCCCCGCCGGCCGAGGTTCCGGTGAGACGGATTCTTCGGCCCAGCGGACGGCGCCGATGCGCCGTCCGCTCCACCGAGTGCATCGCTGCAGTCTACTTCACCAGCTCGATCTCGCTCGGCCGCCAGGTCTTGTCGAAGAACGACGGCAGCGGGCTGTAGAGCCGTAGGATCGTGAACCAACCTTTGCCGGGCATGGTCTGGATCCAATTACCGCGGGCGACGCCCTGCGGCTGCTTCGGACCGAAGTACACCGTCGTCGAGCCGTCGGCGGCGGCCTCGGCGGCGGGCGACGGGTAGCCCTGGCTGCCCGCGCGCGGGTATTTCTGCGGCGTCTGCAGCATCGAGCGCGACTGGTTGTCGTACACGGTGAAGGACCAGAAGGCCCGCGCCGGGATGTCCTTGGGCAGGGTCACCTTGTAGGTCTTCGCACCGTCGAAGGCGTTGCCTTCGGAGTCCAGGAATGCCATGAGGTACTGCGACCCGACGCCGGGAATGCGCATGATCATTCCCGGTGAGTCGAGAGTGTAGGCGTAGTAGAACGCAGTCCGGGAGTCGAGGGTGCGCGCGCCGGTCGGCGGGTAGGGCTTGAACATGCCGTCCTCGAAGGCCGGCGGCGGCGTCTCGAAAAGGGCCCCGCCCTCGAACAGCATGTTGCCCCAGTTCGAGCCCTCGTAGTAGGCCCATTCCGGGTGCGCCTGGGCGAAACGCCACTGCAGCGAACGGCCGAACGCCTGTCCGACCGCCGCGGCGTCGGCGAGGATCTTGCGCTCGTGGGCATCCGGGTTGAACGGCTTGCCGTGGACGATGCCGATGGCGGCCAGCTGCCCGGCGAGCTCGACGTCGTAGCTGGTCGCGGGCTGGTTCTGGACGTTTTCGTTGATCATCTCGAAATAGCCGAAGTCGCTCGGCGGGACGGTGTTGAACGAGAGCCCGGTGCCCTCGATGAACTTCGTCTCGGGGATCTTGGGCTCGCCGGCGAGCCGCACCGTGCCCTCGAGGGCCTCCGCGATCGGGGTGCCGAAGCTGCCCGGCTGGTACGGATAGATCTTGAGGTTCTGTTTGATGTTGTCGACGGCCGGTTTCGGATCATTGCCGTTGACGATGAACGCCCGGGCGGCATAGAGGACCAGGTTCGTTTTGGAGTGGGCTATGAAATACCCGCCCTGCGGCAGTGTCCCGTCATAGCCGGGCCCGACGATCAGGTACTTGCCGCCAAGCCCACGATCGGGCCCGGGCTTGCCGATATCGATGACCCACTGGAACCACATGTCGTTGACGGCCCCGAGCCCGTCCGACGGCTGCTCGATCACCATCGGGCCCTTGCTGAGATCCAACCCGGCCAGGTAGTAGACGGTGTCGGCGTTGGCGGTCAGAAAGAGCGAATGCGAGTCCATCAGCTCGGAAAAAATGACGACGTCGTTGAAATCGGCGCCGATGCTTTGGAACCCCTTGACCAGGGCCAGCGCCGAGGCGCCGCGAAAGCTGTTGTTGTAGGCGTTGAGGGCACGGGTAAACAGCAGGGTGTCGTAGACCTTGGCGGCGGTCTCCGCAGTCGGTACCCCGTCGGCGAATTCGAGCGTGCCGATGCGGGTCTCGAGCTTGTCCGGCGTGGTGATCGCGGTCGGTATTCCGGTGGCCGTCTGCGCGGCCGCGAGAGAAGTCGCCAGCACGGCGCATGCCGCAGCGAATGCCAGGGATCTGATGATCTGTCGTGAGGTTTCAATTCTCGTTTTCCTTTCGTCGCGGGTTGTTGGAGGATTCATCCATCACGAATGAACAAAGGGGCGGGCCCTGAAGGACCCGCCTACGGTTCAAAGGATTGGGTTGTAGGCGCGTCCTAAAGGGCGCGCCTCGCGGCGGACTCGGAGAGTCCCTGGTTCAGTCCTTCTTGTCCTTTTTCTGGTCCTTCCACTGCTTCTCGAAGGCCTCGGCCTGCTCCTTGGTCATGATGTCCATCGGCACCTTGACGACGCTGTCCCCGAAGTTCACATCGAGGTTGTAGTTGCCGTACTGGATGCCGCCCGGGACCTGGAAGTACAAGCGTCCCATGCACGCGCGCTGGCTGCTGAGCTCGACCTCGTTGAAGGACACCATGTCCCGGGTCGCCCCCTCGGTGGAAGCGAAAAACCCGATGCGGCACGCCTGATTGGTGCCCGGCGGAAAGTAGTTGATCGAGTCGTTCATCATCGCCGCCCGCTCGTTCAACGCGCCGAGCGAGGCGGCCACTTTGGCAAATTCCTCCTGGCTCGGCAGCGAGATCACCTGTTTGTCTGGAGTCACGAGCTTGATCTGGTCGCGGGTGAGCTCCCGGCCCTTGACACCCTTTTGGAGGGTGATGCCGACTTCGAGCAGCATCCACTCCTCTTTAACCGACTCGTTCGCCATGCGGTACCCGAGGACAACCCAGCCCGTGTCATTCTCGGCGACGCGGACAAACTGGCCTTCGACGCCGACCTTTTCGCCGGCCTGTGAAGGCGTTTCCTGGGCCACCGCTGGGCAAACGCCAAATCCGACCGTGATCAGCACCGCTACGGTCGCCAGTACAAACCAATTGAGCCCTTGTGACTTCACGACGTCCTCCTTTGATCCTCTCTCAGTTCAATCGTGCGGCGGCGGTGAATCTCGTTCCGCCGTCCACCAACTCGATATCACCGCCGGTATGCCAATCACTCCGGCGGCGCGGTGAACATTCATGCCCTCTTTCCACAACCAGAGAAAATGCCGGCCGAGGTTAACATATTCCCTACCAGGTGACCACCTGGCGGCAAACCACGAGACCGGAAACAATTGATCTGACCGCCATCCCAGGAAAACCGCTACTTGCCCAGGAACTGGATGTTGAGCCCGACGAAGACCGTGAACTCGGGCTGGCCGAGGCCGTCGTGGAGGATCGTCCACTGGGGCTCGATGAAGATGTTATAGACGGTGTTGTTGTTCTTGATGACCTGGCCGATCCCGAGACCGAAGGGCACGCTGTACGAGGCGTTTTCGAAGTCATACACCCAGACGGGCGCGCCGCGGAGGTAGGTGCCCTTGCCGAGCTGGAACATGTAGAAGGGTTGAATGGCCGCCTGGCTGACGTCGGTCCCATCTCCGGCAAAAGACGTCTGATAGGTGACGAGACCACCGTACTGCACCCGGCGCGACGTGGCGTTGAAGTAGACCGCCGCCGCTCCCGCCTGCCAGGTGTCCGAACCGAGCGCGTCATTCGTCGCGGTGGGCATCGCGATCAACGGTCCGACGCCGAACTGCGTGGGCGAAGACGGGTCGGACACGAGGTAGGCGAAGAAGGCGTTGAAATCGCCGAGGCCGGACTTCGGGTCCGGTGAATCGGGAACCGGTACCGTGCTCAAAGGCAACGAGGCCCGCATCAGCCAGCGGCCAAACGGCCGCACATAGCGCAGCCAGGCAGTGTTGGCACTGTCGTCGGTGCCGTAGAGGCTGGAATAATAGTAATTCTGGATATTGAAGGCGACAATGTTGGCAAGCGGGTTGTTGGCGTTGGCCGCAATCTTCGCGGCCTCTTCAGCCGCGGCGGAGTCGTCGCCTTGGGCACGAGCCGGAGGGGCGACGAGCACGGCGGGAAAAAACGACTGCAAGGGTTGCAATACGAGCCGTGATCGGGTGATGCGTTATCGACATCCTTTCGTCTTGAACTGCGCCGACAAATCGAGAGTCGATATTCAGCATCAAACCCGAGGACGAGCAGAGACCTCCCCACCTGACCCGGTTGCGAATGCGGGTTTCCGGGCGCCTCGGTCTCGCCACAACGGATCGACCGATCAGCTCGTGATCAGCTCCATCCCGCAGGCGCACTTGCCCGGCTCGGTAGACACGAAGTTGCAGGTGCAGGAGCCGCCGCAGTTGCAGTAGAAGATGCCGCTGCCCTCGAGGCTGACAGTCTTGAGATCGGCGCCACAGGCGCATTTCGTGCCGTCCTCGGCATCGATCTCACAGTCACAGCCGTCGGCGCAGGTGCAGAGCAACGCGTCGTTGCCGTTGACCTTCACGACATGGGCGGCCGCCAGCTCGCTGCCGCACGAGCACGAACCGGCCGCGGTGCTGATCGAACCACAGTCACACTCCGGACCGCAGTTGCACGCGTAGACGACGTCGTGCCTGACCGCCACCTCGGCTCCCTCGATCTCGGTCACGGCATCAGTTGCAACCACGACCTCGCTCACCGGCTCCGGTTTCGAGCATCCCGTAACCACCAACATCGCAACGCATCCCACCAACACCATCAGAATCCTCGTTCTCATGACTCCTCCAATCATCGCCGCGCGGGCGCCAGGGTCGGTCTCGGCGTTACGCGGGAATCCTCGGTTGCACATTCTACTGCCATACGAGCCGGGGAACACGTACTTTGGATGATGAATCGCCCCCACTCCCCTCAGAAGCCCTGTGATCGGTGTGGCTACGCCAGGCGTTGTTCCCTGATCAGCCGCGCGATGTTGTCGGCGTCCCACAGGATGAGGTCCGAGCCGCGGGCAAGATACCTGGTCCTGGCCGAAAACCCCTTTGGCCACACCAGGATGGCGGCGGCGCACGCGGGATGTGCCCGCAGGGTCTCGAGCAGCTCGTGCGCCGCCTCGTTGGCCATTCTCTTCGATGCCGACCCACACTGCACGATCGAGTTGTTGTCGATCACGAGGTCGAAGCCGCGGTGGGCGGAGGCCCCGGAACGCTGAACCCGACGACCGAGCATTTTCAAGAGGCGCACGGTCTGCCCCAGCAGGACCGGGTCGTCGAGACCGCGCCAATAGGAGGGCTTCGCGCTCGCCGCCGGCAACCGCGCGTCCTTTTGACCGCGCAGCTCCGCCAGCAACTTTTCGTCCTCGACCGCGCCGTCCCGCACCTCGGCGACGGCCCGGTCGCGCCGGCGCGCGGCTTCCAGCCAGTGCACGGTTCTCTCGTCGTCGCGCAAGCCCCGCATCCGCTCGATCGTCTTGACCGCCTTGAAGGTGGCGAAGGCGGCCAACCCGACGCTGGCAAACAGCGCCGGCGTGGCCAGTACCCGGTTCATGAGAAACAGGAGCAGCACGAGGGCCGATGGCAACAGGGTGAGCAAAAAATACCCGAGCCACCGCAGCATCAGTTGTGTTCTGATAGTCAACCCTGCAACCCCCGCACGCATCGCCTCGAGTTGCGAGGATTGTCTCACAACGAGAGATGGGTGCTGTCAGTTGGAGAGTCTTGCCGCCGCCGCTGCGGGGTGAGGGCGAGAGTGGTTAGACCAGGAATTCCTCGAGGGCGGAGCCAAGGGCCGCTTCGAGCCTTTCCTGGCCGCCGCTCTCGAAGCCGAGAAACCGGACCCCGATGCCTTCGACACCTTCCCGGTCTTTGACCGCGTGGCGGACGATCTCGGCCTGGCCCAGAACCGTCCCCTCACCACCATTGATGAGGATCTCGAAGCCCACCCGTTGGCCGGGCTCGAGCAGGGTCGGAGTCTGGACAAGCATCCCCGACACCGAGACGTTCGCCGTCTGTCCGAAGATCGCATCGGTGCCGGACTCGAGCGAGGTGTAGAGCCGAGTCCTGAATCGCACCGCCGCCCGCGGCGCGACGCTGAGCAGCTCGGCCACCTGGCGTTCGATCAGCTCTTCGGGATCATCGAGGTACATCACACGGTTGACGCCATTGCCGATCAGGGCGCGCGCCTGCTTGTCGTTGTCGGGATCGGCCATCACGAGGAGCGAGGTCTTGCGGCTCGCCGAGGACTCGGCGCGAAGCGTGTCGACGATTTCCTGCAGCGGCATCTCGTTGGGCTCGCTGTCGAAGATGATGAGGTCTATGTGCTGCGCGCAGGCCAGCTCGATGGCGGCCTCGGGCGTCTCCACCCGCTCGATCCGGACCTTCTGACGCTCCAGCACAGGAGCGATCGCCTCGAACGGACCGCGCCCGATCCCCGCGAGCAGGACCCTGGATGGCTTGTCGCTCAATCTTCCCCCTCGCCGCATCGGGCCGAGAACCGCGTCCGGCCATCGGCATATATCTACCACTATACCTGCTCTGGCGCCGATGTGGACCCCCGGAATTTTTGTGATCGAACCCGTCAGCGAATCGGGTTAGTCTGTGTGCCATGACCACGGCCACGGGTTCCCGATACTCCGCAGGCGAGGAAATTGCCAACAGTGTCACCCATGGCATCGGTTGGATACTGAGCATTGGCGGCCTCGTGACCCTGGTGTCCTCTGCCACCGTCACCGGTGGTACCTTGCGCGTCATATCCTGTACGGTTTTCGGCGTCACCCTGGTGTTGTTGTACGCGGCTTCGACGCTGTACCACGCCCTGCCGAATCGGCGCGCAAAAGGTGTTTTCCGGGTGCTCGACCACTCGGCGATCTTCCTCCTTATCGCCGGCACCTACACCCCGCTCGTCCTGGTCGCGCTCGGGGGGGCCTGGGGCTGGTCGATCTTTGGAGGCGTCTGGCTGCTCGCCCTGGCGGGAGTCCTGCTCAACGCGCTCGCCCCGGGCCGGTGGCATTGGCTTTCCATCTCCCTCTATCTGACGATGGGATGGTTGGTTGTGATCGCGATTCGGCCGATCATCGCTGCCGTCGACCCGGGAGTGCTCGTGTTGCTGGTCGCCGGAGGGCTTGCGTACACCGGAGGCCTCGCATTTTACGGCTGGAAGAGCCTCCGCTACGGACACGCCCTGTGGCACCTCTTCGTGCTCGCCGGCAGCGTGCTCCACTACTTCGCCATTCTCATCGCGGTTGCGCTTGGTTGAAGATTGGAGTAGCGGGCCCTGAAGGACCCGCCGCCTACAGGTGTTCGATCATTCTCGAGCGGATAGCGAATCGTCGAGTCGTCACTCGAACTCGATGACGATCTTGGGCTCTGCATCATGCTTGGGTTCTCGCTCGGACCGACCTTCGGTCGCAGGCTTCGGCGCCGGGCGGTGCTCGCCTGCCGGTTGGTTCTCGAATACGGTCTCGGTCGTCAAGCCCTCGAGAAAATCCTGCAACCGCACGGCGCCATCGGCGGCAAAGCTCTTGAAGCGAATCGCAACGCCGTCGACGCCCCCCTGGGTTTGGCTCGCGTGCCGCACCAGCTCCCCCCTGCCAAAGATCGGGCCCGGCTGGTCGGCGAGGTGGATCTTGAAGACCACCGGGCTGCCGACCTGGGGGCGGTGCCGGGTTCTGATCAGCATCCCCGTCGACGACAGGTTGACCGTCTGGCAGAAGAGCTCGCGTTCAGTGCTGCCAAATGCGGTTTCGACGTTGATGGGGAGCCGGACCTGGACCCGAGGCGCCACCTCGAGGAGAGTCGCCATCTGGTCGCAGATGATCTCCGGAGGATCGGTGACCAGCATGACGCGGTTGACTCCGCGGCTCCTCAGCGCCCGCGCGACATCGACATGATCCGGCTCGGCGAGGACCAGGATCGCAGCGTTGCGGCTCGGCGACTCCGAGTCCCGAAACGAGCGTACGACCTTTTCCAGCGGCCAGTCGCACGGCACGGCGTCCATGAGAATGACGTCGTACCTCTCGTCGGAGGCGAGCGCGACGCCAGCCTCGGGGGTCGCGACCCAATCGATCTTTATCGCGTCACGGCGCAGCACCGGCGCCAGCTTTTCAAAGGTCGAACGCTCGATACCGGCCGCCAACACCTTTGTGTTCAGATGTTCCACAATACCTCCACGATCCCGCCGGGAGACCCGACGGCCCATCCTGTTTTTCGGCACCGGTCGCGCGTCTTCCAATGCGGGCCGGGCCGGGCGCCACCCCTATTGTCTCATTATTTTGGTCAAGAGGGCAGAAACGGCGACCGGGCGGGCTCAGAGGAGATCGTGACGAAACCCCGCAAACCGCAGCCACCGTTCGCGGCACGCCGCCGTTGGCTCCTCGCCGGTATCGAGGGCGAGCAGCAGCGGATAGATCCAGGCGCGGTCCTCCGCCGCCAGATCCGCCCCGACCAGGAGTGTCGGGCAGGCTCGCGGCACCACCAGGGTCCGCGATGTCTTCCCGACCCTGCCCCCGCCTCCGCAAAGGTCGATGTTCGTGCCGCCGACACCCGTTTGCAGGGCCGCCAACACGCTGGCCTCGCCAACCCGCAACTCTTCGGCGATCAGCGTGCGCGGCGCCTTCATCCCTCGAACCCGTCGCGCCAGACGGGACCCAAAGCCGCGCATCCAAACGGCGCCGCGCGCGAAGATCCCGCGGAGACGTCGGGGCGGCGTTTGAAAACGGATGCCGGTCAGCCGTGCGACGAGACCCCGGACCTCGCTCGTCATTGCCAGAGTCGATTGTGGATCGACCAGGGCCTCGCCCTTGGGATCGCCAGGATCGATCGCGGACAGAACACGGTCGCGTCGTTCCGCAAGCCCAACTGTGTCGTTGATCGATAGCCGGTGAGCGTCGCCAGCAGCCGCTCGCAGCAGCGGCAGGCGACGAATCTCGTCGGCGCGAACGCCCCGGCGTGCGGCACGCAGCAAGAGCAGCGTGAGACGGTCCTGGTCATCGTCCGTCAACTCTTCCATGCGCTGTGCGACCTCGACCATCATCCACACCGCGCGATCGACGATTTCACTCAGAAACGGGCCCACCGCCCGCCGCAGATCGGCGTCGCTGGCGCCGCTTGCCACCACCCCACCCAGCTCGACGGCCGCCTCAAACGGCGGATAGTCCGGTATCCCGGCCCGTGACGAAACCACCCCATCTTTGAGCAGCCACAGGACCGGCGAATCGCCGCCGCGGGTCAGACCCAGACGGTATGGAACGGGCTGTTCGAGAAGAAGGTGAAAGAGGCCGCCGGCAAAGCCCCGAGGCGCCGGCCGTCCGTCGACCAAGACCGCGGCCGGCGCGAATCGCACCGCTGCAGCCAGCCAGCGCAGAGCGCGTTCCACGTCGAGCCCGGTGCAAGCCCACTCGAGCTCCACACCGGCCCCGTCTGGCGAGCCCTTCTCTTGAGTCATGCGCGGCCGACCGCGGGGCCGGTGTTCGAAGCGCCATCGCCACGCGCCGGTCGAGCAGCCAACCCGGATTCGGGCACCCTTCGCGCCGGCCGCCCACAGCAGGCCGTCCACGCCCGCAGTCTCGAGTGCACCGATCGCGCGTTGTCGAACGGAAACATCGTGCCTCGAGTCGAGCGCAAGCCCGAGGTTTTCGAGCACGGCCTCTGCGACAACCGGCCCCGGCCATCTGAGAACCAGGCCGCGGCGACAGCGGTTGACGCGGACCTCATCGGCCCCGGTCCTGAAGGCGAGCCGTACGAGCTCCGCGGGAATCTGCCAGCTGCCCTTGAGCTGTGCCTCGCTCAGGCTCTCGATCTCCGAGTCGATGTCGATCGAAAGGACCCGTTCTTCGCTCACGACCCACCTCTCGAAGCCTCGCGGAGAGCCTTCTCGGCAAGGCCGGCCAGACACTGCGCCACAGTCGTTTCAGGAGCACCCTTCCGGCGCAGGACGAGGTCGGCCAGCACCAACTCCGCCCTCGCCGGGTAACGGTCGGCGAGCTCGCAGACAACCCGCCACGGCTCTCCGGTTCCGTCGACCACCACCCAGCACGCGCGGGAACCAAGTCCGAAGGCCGCGCCGTCAAGGATCGCAATATCGTTCCCCACTCCGGCCGCGATCTGCAGGTGACAGGGCTCGCCCACCGCGGCCAACGCGTCCTCGACGCGAACGACCAAGGGATAACTCGTCGCACGATCGAGCAGGCTCTGCCACCCGTCGAGATCAACAGCGGCCATCGCCTCGGCGATCGTCCTGCTCTCCGCGTGCTCGATATCAAGAACGGCGCCCCCTCCCGCGGCTGCCAACCGCGCCAACTCCGTGCGCGGGCTGCCGCATGCCAGCCGACCGCGCCCGGCCAGCTCGCGTGCCCGTGCCAGGGAGATCGAAGCTCCCGTGAGCAATGGCAGCATGCGGCGGTTGAAGAGTGAATGGATTCCCTCGAAGTCGCGGGGCCGGAGGGCCGCGCCACGCAGGAGACCGAGGACATCGTCGGCATCGCCCGCTTCGAACGAACGCCTCCATCGACGGTTTACGACGACAGCCATCACACCAGCCAGAAGGACCGCTGCCACGCCCGCGATCGGCAGCACCAGTGGTGCAACTCGGCGACCGTCCCCACTATCTCGAGGGTCGTGGGCGACACGCGCCGCGCCCACGGGTGTGGCGGCAACCTCTACGCTTGCGTCCACCGCGCGCCAGCGCCCGTCGGCATCGCGGTACTCGGTCCAGGCGTGGAGGCCGGGCACGGCTCGCCCCTCCGAGCCGATCCAACCCACTGCCAGCCTTGACGGCAAACCGGAATGGTCGAGAATCGCTGCCACGAGGGCGTTCTGGACGTCGCAGTCGCCGGCGCCGACGGCCAACGCGCGGTCGAAAACACCGACGCCCTCGAGTCGTGCCCTCCGATGGCCGGCGACAGTTTCCGGTGAGACATCGTAGACCACCCGCCGGCGTACAAACTCAGCAGCCGCCAGGGCACGGGCCGACGCCGGCAGCGCCTCGATCTCACGCGCATAAGCGGCGACCGCCGGCGGCAACGGTGGCCAGGTCGTCGTGATCGAAGGCGGACGATCGACCCCCGGACCTGCGCGGTATCGCAGTCGCCCGGACCATGGCGCTTCGAGCACCACCGCCGGCTGGCCGGTAGCGACCGCAACCACCGTGATCCGCATCCCATCGAGGCGGACGCTGTCAGGGTCCAACAGATGGCCGGTGGCCACCGGAAGGCGCAGGAGCCCCGAGGGCGAGTCGACGCCCAACTCCACTTCGAGACAATCCACCGCGCACACCACACCCCGGTACGGTTCCACCGCGGTCGTGCCACCGACCTCGATTTTTCCGTCCGCCCGGATTCCCGACGCCCACAGCGCGGCCAGATAGGGACGTTTCGAGTCGGGCTGGTAGCTGATGTCTACCGCCGTTGTTGCCACGCCGACGCCGTCGACCTCAGGCCCGCGGTAGCGGGTCGCGAGATCGCTGTAGGGCTCCGGACCCGGAGAGGCATCAGAATCCGTTTCCACGGCCGTCGTTTTCTCGATCGGCGCATGCCCCAAACCGCGCCACGACGACGCACCACGCCAGCCCGCGGCGGCCAGCAATCCGGCGATAGCAAACCCCAACAACGCCTTCGGCAGCGGTGAGGCCGACCACGCCTCTCTCGCTCCCTCGATCAGACGGCCGGGCAACGACAACCGGCGGTGGCGGTCGAGCTCGCTTCGCACGAGGCGTCGCAGCTCGCGCTGCACCACCGCCATCACGTTCCGCAGCGCCCGGTCTTCACGGGCATCCCCCCTTGCCATCAGCACCTCGAGCTCGCGGCTGTCGACAATCACCCTCGGTGCCAACCCCTCCACGGCGATCGGCGAGATCGGACGCCGGCGCCCGCCCTCGACCACCAGCTCGTCGAGCGTAATCGCCTCGCGAACCCGCAGACCGTGCGCGAACACCTCAACGAGAGCTTCGGTCCCGAGACCCACGACCCCGCGCAGACCGCGGCTCCGAAAGCTCAGACTCGGCGGCGGCAAGACCGGTTCGGCCCGCACCGGCCGGCCGTTGACCCGCACATCGAGGGGCCGCTGATCGTGGTTTCGACGGCTTAGAAACGGCGCGTCGCGAAGAACCGCGCTGACCACGGATTGCTCGAGACCCCTACCGTTTCGAGGTCGTTCGAGCACCACCTCGGTACCTCGAGCCATCGCGGTCGGTTCACGCCAAACGTGCTCGAGCCTTCCGTCGAGACGAATCTGCCACGGGTCCCCCCGGTCGGTCGCCGAGCGGACGATGATGAACTCCGGATCGAAGCGGAGAACCGACCAAAAGCCGATTCCGAATCGGCCCGCAGATCCGGATTGTCCTCGTTTCGAGGAGGAGTAGAGAGAAAGAAGGTATTGCTGTGCGTGGCTGAAGCTCATCCCGGAACCGTTGTCGCGGCAACTGATGCGGTCGCGTCCGTCTTCGGTCGTGGTCTCGATGACGACCTCGGACGCCCCGGCGTCGCGAGCGTTCTGCAGAAGCTCGCGAACAAACACCCATGGGTCGGTTCCGTACCGCGCAGCCTCGTAGCGCGCCCTTTCCCTGAAGGCGGTGCTGAGGGTGTTTGTCACAACGACAGTGTAGGCCGACCATCGGACGTTAAAACGTTCGAACGTTCAACGTTTCCACCCCCCTCCCAGGCGGTTGCAATTCCTTCGCTCATCCGGAATAGCTTGAGATCGAGGTTTGAAATTCCTTTCAGCAGGTGCAGCGACAGGGACCGGGACAGGGCGCAGAGGCAGGGGCAGGGACCGAGAGCAGCGGCCGGGGCAGCGACCGCGGCAGCGCGCACGGGTCGTGACGAAGGCATGGCCATCCCCGGGTGCTGGCGCTGCGAAATGCCCCTGACGCGGACTCCGGACGCTGACGCTGTACCTGCCGCCGTGCCTGACCGCCGTTTCAACGGCGAGGACCAACGGCGTCATGTAGGAGTGGGTGGGTGGTCCCCTTTTCCCCTTTTCCCCTTTTCCCCTCTGCATTCTCAGGGAGGGAGGGCGGAACGTTATAACGTTCTAACGTTAAACGTTCTAACGTCGATGGAATCGGTGGTACACGTAGAATGGAAGAAGTGACCAACGAACTGAACTCCCGGCTGCGGACCTTTATCCGATCGACCCTCGGATGCGCGTGTCCTGACGAGTTTCTCGAGTGGATTCACTGCACCCACACCGACCTCGACCAGGCGCTGGACACGAAGCTCACGCGGATCGACGTCGGCGGCCGTCTGCTGGTCTATGTGCTCGAGGCCGAGGACTCGGGGCAGCGCGCCGAAGAGGCGCTGCCGGCGGTCATCGCAGCCGCCACCGTCGATCGCGCGAGCGGTTGCTTCAATCGCCTTCGAATCGTGGTGGCTACCGACGACCCGGAAAGGCTGCGACCCGATCTGGAGCGCCGCTTTCGCGAATCTGCGCCGCTTGACGACCGCCTTCACCTGCACGTCGTGCAGCCGAGCGATCTTCCGTTTGACTAGCTTCTAGTAAAGAGGCTCAGCCGCTATCCACGACATCGTGGTTGCGTTGTCGAGTTGATGACCGGCCCGATCATCGCAGGTGTGAGTTTCCCGACCGCAGTCGGGGCAGGTGTGGACCTCACCCATCATCGTACGGTCGGTCGTTTCGGCTGACCACACCGAGATCGCATCGCAGTAGGTGCAACGCACCGGTTCGGGTTTTTGCATGAGACTATCGCTCCCTCCATCGGGTTCAGAGAAACGCTATCGTCATGCGCAACTGATTGAAAGTCTGAGCGCGGCAAATACACCGCAGCGCGGCGCGGAAGCCCGCGCCGCGGTGAATGAGGAATGAGGAGTCAGGAATCAGGAATTAGGAATTAGGAATTAGGAATTGATCCCCCACCCGCCCATTGCGATCAGGGGAGGTTGGGTGGGAATTCCTCATTCCTAATTCTCAATTCGTTATAGCAGTCTCTCATTCGCGTCCTCGCCGAGGGCGACGACGGTTCGGAAGAGGGCGCGCACGATCTCGATGTTGTTGGACAACAGGTCGAAGAAGTCCTCCGCCTCGATGATGAGGACTCTGGTATCAGAAACCGCCGTCGCGTCACCGAAACGCGGTCGACCGCTGAGAATATCGAGCACCCCAAAGCGGCCGCTGGGGCCGATGATGACTCCCGTCTCCTCGTCGGCCTCCAACCGCACCCGTCCTTCGACCACGCAATACAGACAATCGGCCGGATCCTGCCGCCGGAAAATGACCTCAGATTTGCCGTAGCTCCGCTCGCTGGAGATCGCCGCCAGCCGCAACACCTGGTCGGCATTGCAGTGCGCGAAAAGATCAACTCCCTGCAGGAACACCATCATTTCGATCTGTGCCATCGGGCCCATTTCGCTGTCTCCTCCCCTCGCAAGAACGCCGCGGGTCCGCAGACCGCCTTCCACACGCCGACGGACCCATCCCGCGGTCTCCCGCACCATCGGGTCCTCCGCGTCCTCGGCGACCGAGGCCACCAGGGGATGCAGAGCGGTGATCTCCTCGGCCCACACGTTGTAAAGGGCCGCGAGGATGATGCCGATCGCGCTCGGGTCCTCCCTCGGGTCGATATGGATCAGTCTCTCCAGCGTTTCCTCGGGCGACTGGATATGAATCTCGAAGTTGAGCTGCGCCCGATGCAGCTTGTCCTCGGGCGGCGCGTCGTCGATGACCGCGAAGATGTCGCGGCGCACTGACCCGGAAAGGGTGTTGTCGAGATACTCGAGGGCGCGGCCGCGAAGCTTGGACTGGCCCGAGAGAAGACTCCGTTGGGCGGCGCGAACGTTCTCCGGATTCTCGATCAACTCGAGCAGACCGAAGATGTTGCCGACCGAGTTGACCATTCGTTGCGCCAGCAGCTGCTGCGGCAGGGTCGGGACGCGACCGTCGACCTTCCACACTGCCAGCGGCCCGTCCAGCCTGGCTTCGTGCAGCGACGACACGGCCCACAAATCGGCAAGCACGCGCAGGTAGCGGGCGGCCTCGCTGCGAAGGTGATGGCTGATCTTGCGACGGTTGAACTTGAGATCGGGGTGGCGTGTGCGGAGATAAACCAATGCCTCGATGATCTTGGTCCGCAGCATGGCGTCGGCGGTGTCGAAACTTTCCACCAGGGCCTCGACGGCGGGCTGGGCGCCGATCAGGGCGATGGTCTTCGGCACCGCGCGACGGACCCAAATCTGCTCGTCCGGTGAGCGCATGAACAGCAGCAGCGACTCCACGGCGGCTGTGCCCTGGGCCACCAGGGCCTCACGCGCCTCGTGCTTGAGGCGGCGATTGCCCATCAGGGAGATCAGAATGGTCGCGTACAACGGGTTGGGACCACAGCGGTCGATGCGGTTTCGGACGGCTTTGATAGCGGCGCGGATCACTCCCAGGTCTCGGTCGTAGAGAAGCTGCACCAGAACATCGCTCGCCAGGGGATCCCGAACCTGGCCGAGCGCGACGGCGGCCTCGGCGCGAATCACGGGGGATTCGTCGCCGACGAGTTCGGCGAGAACTCGTTCGGCCAGCTCGCTATTCTCCCCCTCCCCACTGCTGAGCAGGCTGGCGGCGGCCGAGGCCCGCAGGCGGTAGTCCTGGTCGTCGAGGTGGGCCAGCATCAGCGTCGCGGCCCGCTCCTTCCGCAGCACGGCGAGGGTGCGCATGGCGCCCGTGCGGACCTCGGCGTCCTCGTCGCTGAGGGCGCGTTCGACCAGATGGGCCGCGTCCTCCCGGTTGGTATCGGCAAGAACTTCGAGCGTCCTGCGGCGGACCTCGGCGCTTTCGTGGTGGAGCAGAACCGGCGGTACCAGTCGGCCTTCGCCGCTCGTCGACAGCAACTCGAGGCTGTGGAGTACCTTACGGGGGTCCGCGCTGCCCAGCGACTGCACAAGGGTCGTCAAGGTGGTCACATCGCGTGGATCGATGGTCGTGTCCGGCTGGATGGTGCCCGACTTCAGACCTTCCCGGAACGTTTCCACGTACTCGCGCTTCGTGCGCATCGTGAGCACGAGCCAGCCGACCGCCAGGATCAGGGTCAACACACCGACCCAGGGCGCCGGCAGGAACTTCAGGGTGACGAGGATCAGGATCGCGGCCGCACCCTTGCCAAATCGCTGGACAAAGACGTCGATGAAGGCCTTGCCCTTGACCCTCAGTTCCTCCGCCACGGGTTGGAACAGGAGCTCGCGCGTCGCCTGGTCGATCGAGTGGCGGAGGCTCCCCTCACTCAGAAACAGCAACCACACGAGCGGGTAGACCGCGGCCGGACCGGCAACCACCGCCACCACCACCGCCAGCTGGGCGATCACCACCGACCCGGGCAGCACCCGTAAGCCGACGCCGACGCCGAGCACGCGGTGAATCTGCCCGGTAAAGACGAGCTGGAAGAAGAACCCGATCAGCCCCATGAGCACGAACGACAGTCCGATCACCGACGTTCTCTCGTCGAGCACGGTGGTGTTTTTTTCTACGAACCAATAGAACTGCCACTGAACTAGCTGATCGATCACGACGGATGACAGCATCAGGAGCGCGATCAAGGCCAGGAGTCTGGAGCCGCGGAGGCTGCTGAACCCGCCGCGGGCCTCCTCGTAACGGTCTCGGGGACGGCGCAAAGTCGCCGCCGAGGGCCAACCGCGATGACGCTCGATCAACATTACCAGGATCGGCACCAAGACCATGATGGCGGCCGCCCCGAGCAGGGTGTAGCGGGTCCCCAGAAGCCTCGTCACCCTGACCGCCAACAATCCCCCGAGCACCGAGCCCAGGAGGCCGCCGGCGCCAATGAACGAAAACAGGCGACGGGCCTGGCGGGGGTCGAAGACCTGGTTGGCGTAGGTCCAGAACTGTGAGACGGCGATCGCAAAAGCCATCCCCAACCACAGGTAGTACGCCACCGCCACCCAGCTCCGGCCGAGCGCAAAGAGAACAAAGAATGCTGCGAGCCCGACGACGTGCAGCAAACTACCGCCGAGAATCAGGATCTCCAGGCGAAACCGGTCGGCCAGCCGCGAGTAGAGCACGAGCACCGGAAACGAGATCACCGCCACTGCCAGATAAACCCAGGGCAGGTTTTCGGCGCCCAGGGCGTCGATGAAGGTCGCCTGCCGGACGCTCTTGCCAGCGAAGTGGACGGTCGTCAGAACCAGGAACTCGAGAAAAAAGAGCCACGCGAGCAGACCCTCGCCGCGACGGATGCCAAAGAGATCGCCGCCGAGGACCGGGCGCCGTCCGGCGCCGGCGCGGGCGCCTCCACCGGACGAGACACCGTCCACCGGATGGCGGGGGGGCGTTTCAGCTTCCACTGCCCCACAAGGTACCCCGGTCGGGCGCCGCCGGCAATGCCGGGGCAGGGGTTTCAGGACCCCGGACCGACGCCAAAGGGAATCAATTCGGACGGGGATCCGGACCACAGATCTTAGTCGTGAAGACTTAGAAAGCGGTATTCCCGGGCGTTCACGAAATCTTAGTTTACATTTATAAGAAAAGCGTGGTTAGGGGCTTGACATTCGCCCGGACCGTCGCTATATTCACGCTAGCACTCTCGTGAGCAGAGTGCTAAACACAGCTAATAACTCGAAAGGAGAGAGTCACATGAAGGTGAAACCCCTGGGCGACCGGGTGCTCTTGAAGCGCATCGAGGTCGAGGAACAAGTGCGAGGCGGGATCATTATCCCGGACACCGCCAAGGAAAAACCACAGGAGGCCGAGGTCGTTGCGGTGGGTGACGGCAAGTTGGATGACGACGGCAAGCGCATGCCGATGACCGTCAAAAAGGGCGACCGCGTGCTGATCGGCAAGTACACCGGACAGGACATCAAGATCAACGACGAGGAACACACGATCGTCCGTGAGGACGATATCCTCGGCATCATCGTCAAGTAGGAGGCGGACAATGGCAGGAAAGCAGATCGTTTACTCCGAGGAGGCTCGGAGCAAAGTTCTGGCGGGTGTCAACAAGCTCGCCAACGCAGTCAAGGTCACTCTCGGCCCCAAGGGCCGCAACGTCGTGCTCGAAAAGAAGTTCGGTTCGCCGACCATCACCAAGGACGGCGTCACCGTCGCCAAGGAAATCGAGCTCCCCGACCCGCTCGAGAACATGGGCGCGCAGATGGTGCGCGAGGTCGCTTCCAAGACCTCGGATGTTGCCGGTGACGGCACCACCACCGCGACCGTCCTGGCGCAGACCATCTACCGCGAGGGCATCAAGAATGTCACCGCCGGCGCCAACCCGATGGACCTCAAGCGCGGCATCGACCAGGCCACCAAGGTGGCCGTCGAGGCGGTCAACAAGCTCGCCAAACCGGTCGAGGGTGATGCGGTCGCGGCGGTCGGCACCATCTCGGCCAACGCCGACTCCGAGATCGGCGAGATCATCCGCGAGGCGATGGAGAAGGTCGGCAAGGACGGCGTCATCACCGTCGAGGAGGCCAAGGGCCTCGATACCACCCTCGAGGTGGTCGAGGGGATGCGCTTCGACCGCGGTTATCTCTCACCGTACTTCGTGACCGACCCCGAGCGGATGGAAGTGGTGCTCGAGAACGCCGTCATCCTCATTTTCGAGAAGAAGATCTCGAGCATGAAGGACCTGTTGCCGATTCTCGAGAAGGTCGCCCAGCAGGGCAAACCGCTCCTGATCATCGCCGAGGACGTCGAGGGCGAGGCCCTCGCCACCCTGGTGGTCAACAAGCTCCGCGGCACGCTTCACATCTGCGCCGTCAAGGCGCCCGGTTTCGGCGACCGCCGCAAGGCCATGCTCGAGGACGTCGCCATCCTCACCGGCGGCAAGATGATCTCCGAGGACCTCGGAATCAAGCTCGAAAACGTGACCTGGGACGACCTCGGCACCGCCAAGAAGATCGTCGTCAACAAGGACGATACGACGATCGTCGTCGATGACAGCGACGAATCGAAGCACGAAGCGGTGCTCGGTCGCGTCGGCCAGATCAAACGCCAGATCGAGGACACCACCTCGGACTACGATCGCGAGAAGCTCCAGGAGCGTCTGGCCAAGCTCGTCGGCGGTGTGGCGCAGATCAAGGTCGGCGCCGCCACCGAGACCGAGATGAAGGAGAAGAAGGCCCGCGTCGAGGACGCGCTTCACGCCACCAAAGCGGCCGTCGAGGAGGGCATCGTGCCCGGCGGCGGCGTCGCCCTGCTGCGCGCCATGACTAACGTCGAGAAGCTCGTCGGCGAGACCGAGGGCGACATCCAAACCGGCGTCAAGATCCTGCTCCGCGCACTCGAGGAGCCGACCCGTCAGATCATCCACAACACCGGCGTCGACGAGGCGGCGGTGATCGTGCGCGAGATCCGCGCCAAGGGCAAGAACATGGGTTACGATGCGGCGGCCGGCGAGATCACCGACATGATCAAGGCCGGAATCATCGACCCCGCCAAGGTGACCAAGAATGCCCTCCTCAACGCCTCTTCCATCGCCGGCCTGCTCCTCACGACCGAGGCGCTGGTGTGCGAGATCCCCGAGGCGAAGAAGGACCACGGGATGCCCGGCGGCGGCATGGGTGACATGGGCGGCATGGGCGGAATGTACTGATCGCTCTCCCCTTCGAGAAACCACGACCCGGGCCTCACGGCCCGGGTTTTTCTTTCCGCCGATGATGGATGCTGGATGAAGGAAGGCCGTGAATTCTCTCCGATTCGATGTCAACGCCAGGCGGGCGGATTTTTTCGCCGGCCCTCACGGTTTTCCCCTGGGGTATACAATGGCAACCCCCGCACGGGTTTCCCCGTACAACCCGCGGGGTGTTCGGAACCCGTCAGAACTCGTCGGACACCAACTTTTCAAAGGAAAGCCATTGATCACGAGGCCAGTCACGTCAGATTCCCACAGATCGACTGTGCGGCGCGCAGCGCCGGCGATCGCGCTATCTCTATTGATTCTCGTTTCCGGCTGCGGCGGCCACGAGGCCTCCGGCCGAGGCGCGCCCGGCGGGCGGGGTAGACCCGCCAACGGCGAAAAGGAAGACCCGGCGATCGCGGTCCGGGTTGGCGAAGTTGCCCGTGAGCCCATCTCGTCCCTCTATTCCACGTCGGCCACTCTGCGGGCTGACCGTTCGGCCACGGTGATCGCCCGCACGCGTGGCGTCGTCGAGCGCCTGGTGGTCGAGGAGGGCGATCGCGTCAGCTCCGGACAGACCTTGGCCCACCTCGAGGACGACGAGCAGCAGATCGCTGCAGCGCGCGCGCGCACGACCGAAGAGACGGCTCGCCGTGATCACGAGCGACTGTCCGGGCTTTACGAACAGGGCCTGGTGAGCGTCGACGAATACGAGGCGAGCCGGCGTGATTCTGAAGACGCGCTACACGCTCTCGAACTCGCGGAGCTCGAGCTCTCGCGCACGGCAATTCGGGCGCCGATCGCCGGAGTGGTCGTGGCGCGCCACCTCGATGTCGGCGCTACCGTTTCCGACGGCACCCCGGTCTACGATCTGGCTGATCTCGATCCCCTGTACGCCGACATCAATATCCCCGAGCGGCACGTGATCCAGCTCAGCCCCGGCCAGACGGTGCTGCTGACCGCTGATTCGACTGCAGCCGAGGCCGCGGCGATCATCGAACGCATCGCGCCGGCGGTGGACCCGGCAACGGGCACGGTCAAGGTGACGGTCGCGGTGCAGGGCGCCTCAGGTCTGCGGCCCGGCGCGTTTGTCCGCGTCGACATCGTCACCGACACCCACGCCGACGCCCTGGTTGTCGCCCGCTCCGCGCTGGTGGCGGAGGGCCGCCGGTGGTATCTCTATCGCCTCAGCGGCGACGGCACAAAGGTAGAGCAAGTTGAGGTGATGATCGGTTTTGAAAACGGCGACCGCGTCGAGATCGCCGGCGCCGCCAAACCAGAGCTCAGCATCTCCCCCGCCGACCGGGTGGTTGTCGTGGGAGCGCCGGCACTCTCCGACGGCGCCCTGGTGCGGGTCATGGACGACCCGATCGAGGGTGCGACCGACGTCACTCGAGCCGGTTGATGGCGTTGATTCCAGTCGCCCACCCTCGTCATCGCGAGACCTGAGCCGTGTTGCCGCGCTTTGCCGTCAACCGCCCCGTCACGGTGCTCATGGCCACCCTCGCGCTGTCGACCTTCGGCGTGCTGGCGGTCCAGAACCTGCCCGTCGATCTCTTGCCTGATCTTTCCTACCCCACCCTGACAGTCCAGACCGAGTACCCCGACGCCGCGCCCGAAACCGTCGAGCAGTTTGTGACCCGTCCCATCGAAGAGGCGGTCGGCGTGATTCCCGGGGTACGGGAGATGCGCTCACAATCGCGGTCGAGCCTTTCAGAAGTGGTGCTCGAATTCGAGTGGGGCGAGTCGATGGACACGGCCGGTCTCGATGTCCGGGAACGGCTCGGGCTGGTCGAGCTGCCCCGTGAGGCCGAGATTCCCCGGGTCCTGCGATTCGACCCGTCGCTGGAACCCATCATGCGGCTCGGCTTCTACGGCGACCGGGACCTGGACGAGCTGCGCCAGCTCGCCGAGCGCTGGCTCAAACCACGGCTCGAGGCCGTCGTTGGGGTAGCCGCCGCCAAGGTCCGCGGCGGACTCGACGCGGAGATCGTGATCGAGGCCGACGAGGACCGTCTCGCGACCCTCGGATTGACCCTCGACGACCTCGCCCGAGCGCTGCGCGAGGAAAACGTCAACCAGCCCGGAGGCACCCTCCGCGACTTCAACGCGATCTACCTCGTACGCACGATGCACGAGTTCGAGGACCTCGAACAGATCCGACGCACCGTGGTGCGCGAAACACCCGATGGTCGAGTCCGCGTCGAGGACGTGGCCCGCGTGTTTCGGGGCCATCGCGACCGCGACGAAATCACCAGGCTTGACGGACGCGAGGTCGTTGAAATCGACCTCCACCGGCAGGGCCGCGCAAACACCGTGGCGGTCGCGCGAGCGGTATCGGAAAAGCTCGACGAGCTGCGGCTGGAGATGCCCGCAGATCTTCGCATCGAACCGCTGACCGATCTCTCGGCCTACATCACCGCCGCCATCGACATGGTGTGGTCGGCGGCTTGGATCGGCGGCGTGCTGGCGATCCTGGTGCTCTACTTTTTTCTCCGCGACCTCCGCGCGACCGTCATCATCGCCCTCACGATCCCGGTCTCCGTGGTAGCCACCTTCCTCTTCATGGAAAGTGCCGACGTCACGCTCAACATCATGTCGCTCGGTGGTCTCGCCCTCGGCATCGGTATGCTGGTCGACAACTCGATCGTGGTGCTCGAAGCCATCGACCGTCGCCGGGCCGAGGGGCTCCCGCGTCCGCAAGCCGCAATCAAAGGCGCCGGCGAAGTAGCCGGGGCGGTGACCGCCGCAACCCTGACCACGGTGGCGGTGTTCTTCCCCATCGTCTTCGTGCAGGGGGTCGCCGGGCAGCTCTTCCGCGATCAGGCACTCACCGTCTGCCTGTCGCTCACCACCTCTCTGTTCGTCTCGCTGACCCTGATCCCGGCCCTGTCCGGATTTGCGCCGCGAGCCGGCTTCGAGTCGGCAACCCGCTTCATCGGCCGCAAGCAGGAGCGGGATGAGCCTCTGCCGTTCAGTTTCCGGCTCGGCCCGCTCGAGCTCGAGCCACTCGGCAACGGACGCTCCCTCCTCAGCCGCGCCGTAACGGTCGCATTGTTCCCGTTGCGTTTCGTCATCCTGGTCGCGGCCCTGGCGGGGGGCGCCGCATGGTGGGCCTTCAGCTGGGCTTTCCACTGGCTCGCAACGCCCCTGGCGCGCGCGCTCGATATCCTGGGCCGCAGTTATCCGGGTGCTCTCTCCACCGCGCTCCGACGCCGCTGGCTCGTGCTGTCGGCGGCTTTTGCCGCGTTCATCGCGTCAATCGCAATGATCCCGCGGTTAGGCACCGATCTCGTCCCCGATCTGGCGCAAGGTGAGTTTGCGTTCCAGCTTCGACTGCCCGAGGGCACGACCCTCGATGCGACTGCGGAGGCTGTGGCGCGGGTCGAGGACATGCTGGTCAACGACCCGGCCTTTGCGTCGGTATTCACGATGGTCGGCAGCCTTCCGTCGGCCGCATCGGGGCGGCGCACCCTCGGCGAGAACCTGGCCCAGATCAACTTCCGTATGGCAGAGGAGGCGGGCGCCGCAGACGAGGAGGCGGCCGTGGCCCGTGTGCGCGAGGCATTGATGCGTTTCCCGCGAGCCGAGGCTGAACTCGTGCGACCGGCCGTCCTGTCGGTGCGTCCGCCGATCGCGGTCCAGATCTTCTCTGACGATTTGGCAGAGCTCGACCTCGCCTCCGAACAGGTGCGGCTCACGCTCGCCGGGCTGCCCGAGGTGCGCGACGTGGCGACGACCTCCGAGCCCGGCAGCCCGGAAATCCTGGTCGAGCTCGACCGCGAGAAGGCAGCCGCGATCGGGGTGTCGGCGGAGGAGGTGGGAGCCGCCATGCGCACCAAGATCCGCGGCGATGTGGTGGGAGAATTCCGCGAGGGCGAGGAACGCATCGATATCCGGCTGCGGGCCGGCGAGCGTTTCCGATCGCTCGCGTCCGGCGTGCAATCGCTGCGCATCGTTCTGCCCGGAGGCACCACGGTGCCGGTCTCGGCGGTTGCCACGGTTGTTCTCGGTCGTGGGCCGGCCGCGATCTACCGCTTGTCCGGCGCCCGGGTCGCCGAGGTCACTGCCCTGCCCACAACCAAGGATCTCGGCCGCGCCCTGGCGGCGGTCAACGACGCCGTCTCGAAAATCACGCCGCCGCGGGGGGCGCGTCTCGAGCTCTCAGGTCAGAACCAGGAGCTCGAGGTGAGCTTCAACTCGCTGTGGCTGGCGCTGGCCCTTGCGACCTTTCTGGTGTACGTGGTGATGGCATCGCAGTTCGAGTCGTTGGTCCATCCCTTCGTCATTCTGATGGCGGTGCCGCTCGGCGTGGTCGGGGTGGTCGCGGCGCTGACGCTGACCGCCAACTCGGTCAGCGTGCTGGTGCTCATCGGCGCCATCATGCTGGCGGGCATCGTGGTCAACAATGCGATCGTGCTGGTCGACGCGGTCAACCGCAGGCGCCGCGAGGGCCAGGCGATCGACGACGCACTGGTTGACGCGGGCCGCGAGCGGTTGCGACCGATCCTTATGACCACCGCCACGACGGTGCTCGCGCTGCTGCCGATGGCCTTCGGGCTCGGCGCCGGTGACGAGCTGCGGGCGCCGCTCGCCATCACCGTCGTCGGCGGCCTCAGCGTCGCCACCTTCCTCACGTTGCTGGTGATACCGTGTATTTATCGAATCCTGGGAGCAGCGCCGGTAAGAACGAAGGTGGAATCCGAATGAGCATCATCGCGCTTGAGAACAAACGTTATAACGTTTTAACGTTCGAACGTTTGAACGTTTTTCCTTTGGCCGTCTGATGAAACTGACCGACATTCCCCTCGACCGTCCGGTGGCGACGCTAATGCTGCTCCTCAGCCTGACCGTGCTGGGCGTGGTGTCGCTGTTCCTGCTGCCGCTCGATTTCATGCCGGTTATCAACGAACCGGAGATCGACATCGAGGTTCCGTTCCCGGGAAGCCATCCGCTCGAGAGCCTGCGCGAGGTGGTGCAACCGCTCGAGGACGAGATCGCGACCATCCCCGATGTCAAGCAAATCCACGCCAACACCTCGGCCGGCCAGGCCCAAATGGAGGTGATGTTTGACTGGGGAGTCGACGTCGACATCAAGAAGATGGAGGTGCGCGAGGCCGTGGAACGCGCCCGCCCCAATCTTCCCGACACCATCGGCCACATCTCCATTCGCGGCGACACCGACGGCGGCTCGGCGCAGGTGCTGGCGGGTCGGATCTCGGCCGAGCGCAACCTTTCGGAATCATGGGACCTCCTCGACCGGCGGATCGGTCGTCCGCTGGAGCGAATCAAGGGCGTCGCGCGGGTCGACCTCTACGGCGTCGAGCAACAGCAGCTGAGGATCGATCTCGACCTCGACTCGCTGCGCCGCCACGGTATCGCCGCCGGCGAGGTTTTGAGCACGGTCAACGCCGCCAACCATGACGTCGACGCGGGCGTGATCCGCGGCGACGTGGTTCGCTACGAGGTCCGCAGCCTGACCCGCTTCCGTTCCGCCGACGAAATCGCGTCGTTGCGGCTCGGGCACGGCAGCCTCCGCGTTGGCGACGTGGCAAGGGTCGAGCTACGCGAACCGCGTCTCGATTACGGGCGCCACCTCGACCGCTCGTTTGCGGTCGGCATCGACATCTACAAGGAGCCGACCGCCAACACCGTCGACGTGGTCGATCGCGCGATCGCCCGCATCGAGGAGATCAAACGGGACCCTCAGCTCGAAGGCATCAACCTGCTGATCTGGGAAAACCAGGGCGAGGCGATCCGCAACTCGCTGTCCGGGCTGCGAAACGCGGGCATCTACGGCGGCATCATGGCGGTGCTGGTGCTGCACTTCTTCCTCCGCCGCGTGCGCACCACCTTGATCGTCGCGACGGCCATCCCGTTCTCGTTGCTCGTGACCTGCGGCGCGATGTACGCACTCGGTTCGCAGTTCAACGTCCTCACCCTGCTCGGCCTGATGCTCGGCGTCGGCATGCTGGTCGACAACGCAGTCGTGGTCATCGAGAATATCCACCGCTACGAAGGGCTCGGTCTGAACCCGGTCGCTGCGGCGCGGCAGGGGTCCCGGCAGGTGGCCTTGGCAGTGGTCGCGTCGACTGCTACGACCGTCTTCGTCTGGTCGTGGTTGTTCGTGTCCGAGCGCAACACGATGGTCATCATGATGGGTGCCGTGGCCCTCACCATTTGCCTCGCCGTGGCGTGCTCCCTGTTGATTTCGCTGACCTTCATCCCGCTGGCGGCGGCACGCTTCGTACCCGCCGAGGAGCCCAAACCCGGTTTCGTCATCCGCACCCTGGTGCCGGCCTACCGCCGGGTCCTCAACTGGACCCTGGATCACCGACTGGTGACACTGATCTGTTTGTTCGTGGTGGCCTCGTCGGCGGTCTGGCCGCTGGTCAAGATCGAAAAGTCGGGTGATATGCCTGAGCAGAGCCGCGAAGTGTCGATCTTCCTCCGCGCCTATGACGACGTGTCCAAGGACGTCCTCGAAGGCTACGTGGACCAGGTGGAGGAATGGGTCTTCAGCCGCAAGGAGGAGCTCGGCTTCGAGAGCGTCTACTCGTGGTACACCGAGCACGGCTTCTGCATGACCCGGGTCTACCTCCCCGCCGATCGAGCCAACCCGGAAGATGTGGCCCGGCTGCGGTCACAGCTGCGCGACGGAACCCCCGAGATCGCGGGTGTCAAGCTCGAGATCGGCGACCGTGACCAGTGGCGCCACCGCGGCGGCGGCGGCCAGGACCGGCGCATGGTGTCGGTCGCCCTCCACGGCGAGGATCCCGAGTATCTGGAAGAGCTTTCGATCCAGGTCGAGGAGCGGATGCGCGGCATCGATCACCTGGAGGAAATCTGGGGGCCGACCATCCAGGGCACCAAGGAACTGCGTCTGCTGGTCGATGCCGACGCCGCCCACAGCCTGGAGGTCAGCCCGCGGGCCATCGCCGATGCGGTCAGCTTCGCCTTCCGTGGCCGCCGCCTGCGCCGTTTCCAGGGAGCGGACGGCGAGCTGGAGATGGTCCTCGGACTGCCCGAGGACGCCCAGCCCGGCATCGACGCCCTGGCCGACCTGCCGATCCCGAACCGGGCAGGTGGTCTGGTGCCGCTGAGTTCGGTGGCGCGGGTCACGGTGGCGACGACTCAGGAGCGCATCCAGCGCGAGGACCGCCAGACGACTCAACGGGTCACGGTGCAGTTTGACAAGGAGGCGGTGACGACCGAGGAGGCGCAGAAGCTGGTCGCGGAGCGGATGGTTGGATTCAAGGTCCCGGAGGGCTACTCCTGGGACTGGGGCCAATGGGGACGCGACCGGGATCAGGCCCTGAGCACCATGACCCGCGGAGTCGTCATGTCGCTGGTGGTCGTGATCCTGCTGATGGCCGCCCTCTTCGAGTCCTTCACCCAGCCCTTCGCAATTCTCATTACCCTCCTGCTCGCCTTCTTCGGCGCCTTCTGGAGCCTGTGGATCTTCGGCTTCGACCTCAATCCGATCGCCTTCATGGGAATCATCATTCTCATCGGAATCGTCGTCAACAACGGCATCGTTCTCGTCGACCACGTCAACTCGCTGCGGGTCTCGGGAGTCGAGCGGCGTCAAGCGCTGATCGAGGGTTGTGGCGACCGCTTGCGTCCGGTGATGATGACCGCCATTACCACGATTTTCGGGCTGCTGCCGTTGGCGCTTGCGCGAGCGACCGTCGCGGGCGCCTATATCGACTCGATCGCGGTGGTCGTGATCGGCGGCCTCGCCACCTCGACCTTTTTCACCCTCCTCGCCCTGCCCGTGTGGTACACCACGTTGGAGGATGTCGGAGCGGCGGTCCTCCGGGCATTGCCGACCCGCAGCTCGGGCCGGCGGTTGTCCCTGCCCAGTGGCAGCGTCCTCGCCAATCAGGATTGATCGGGTTCAATGTGGCGATCGGACGATGGCGGAGTGAGTTGGGACGCTATCGACGGAACAGGCACGGCCAGGGTTCCCGATATCCCGGTCCACTCGATTGTTGTCGACCCCCAGGATGGCGATCGGCGGTACCTGGGGACCGATCTGGGTGTCTTCACCCACGGTCGCGGGGCGTGGAAGGTCGAGCTGAGGGCTCAGCCCTCTCCCTGGAGACAGTCGGGGCGCCGGGGGCCGCGAGAAACCGGTAAGAGCTCGAGCTTGTCATTCCGCCGGTGCGAACTCGATGCGGAAGACGAAGCCTCCTTCCGGCGTCAGCGAGGTCGTACCGTGGGCCGGCTGGAATCCCCCGAGAAGCTGGAAAAGAGACCCGCAGGCCTGCACCGCGGTGGGCGACTCCACACCCAGCCACGCCAGGATCGATCCGACGAGCGGTTCGGCGCGTTGCCATGCACGCGGCCACTCCGGGAAGTTCAGCCACACATCTTCCACCACTGATGGGTCTGGATACTCGACAGGCGTGGACGAACACCCTTCTCCGAGCCGGTCGATGGTCTCGGCCACGGCCGACCTCACCGGAGATACGACCAGGAACCCATCGGCAACCACGTAGGATGGTGACGGCAGCGGGAGCCGCACCGGCGGCAGTCCGTCCAACCGCAGACCCACCAGATCGAAGCCGGCCACGGTTTCCGCGTCGATCCGCGCGCCCAGGAGGCCATGAGTCATCGGGGCCACGGCGCCCGCCACCCAGGTGAACCACGCCTCGAGATATCGAGCAACCGCTTCGTCGTCGAGGACCCGCATGATGACGACCTTGCGCGGGAGCGGCCACCCATCGAGATCATCCTCGGGGGGAAGCAGCCCGACCGCTACTCCGTGTCCAAGATGGGGCAGGAAATCGACCACTGGGTCAAACCCGGTGGCCAGGTAGAAGTCGTGAAAGGCCTCCCGCAACTGAGCGTGGACTTCCGGGATGGCTGTCTCGAGGAGACCCGCCAGCACCTCGACGGCGGCGCCGGGAGCGATGCCGAGATCGTATCTGACGAGTGCATCGTCGGCAAAGCACGCCGACATGGGTGCGGTAACCGGTCCTAGAGCGTCCAGCATGCGCGTTACGGCCCGGTCGTGCATGTTCGGCGCGACTCGCCTCGTACCCGTGGAACGGGTTCGCCCATCGGAAACGTATTGCTCAACGGCCGCGCTCTGAATCCAATTCAGAGTATCCACGGCGCCGAGGTGCGCCACGACGTCGGCCACCTCGGCGTCGAGTGCCGTGTTCTCGGCCACCGCAATTGCGAGATCCTCCGCGCCCAACGTGCCCGGTATGGCGGCGACGGCGGCCAGCACGATCAGCAGAATCAATCCAGCCACCAGCGAAACTCGTCGTGGAGTGTTGTCGTCATCAAACATGGCCCACCTCTCATGGTTCCCGTATCCGCGACGCCAATCGGAAGGCCCACACACACAGAACAGCCGGGAAGAACGTGCCAATCCACGAGACCTCCATCGGGATTGACCACGGTCCCACCACGAAGGCCCACCCGTTGACGACTCGAAGTAAATGAATAACTGCGACAAATCCAAAGACAGTGCCAGTGACGGTCACATAGATTCGAGAACTCATATTTTGCCTCCGTATCTTTATTCCTTGGTGTCCGGATCGTGGGGCGGGTCCGCGGTCTCGGCCGGTCCCTTCTCAGAACCCAGGATACGGTCGAAGGCGGTCAACCCTCCCATCGCGCCGAGACCCATGGTTTCGACCGCGGTCGAAGGCACGATGATCATCGAGCCCTTCTTCTTGAGGCCCTCGAAGACCATGTTCATCGCCCGCAGATGGAGCGCAGCCTGGTTGTGCTTGTAGTGCTCCGACGCCTTCGAAAAGCTCTCGGCGATCTCTTCCTCGGCCTTGGAGAGGATGATCCGCGACTGGCGTTCGCGTTCGGCCTGGGCCTGGCGGCTCATGGCGTCCTCGAGCTCCTTGGGAATGATGATGTCGCGGATCTCCACCGACTGGACGGTGATGCCCCAGGCGTTTGTCTTGGCGTCGAGCACCTCCCGGATTTCCTTACCCAACCGGTCGCGGTGGGACAGCATGTCGCCGAGCTCGTGGCGACCGATGGAGTCACGGAGACCCGTCTGCGCCGAAAGGGTGATGGCAAGGTCGAAGTCCTCGACCTCGAGCACCGCCTTCTCTGCGTCCCACACCATCCAGAATGCGATCGCGTCGACGTTGACCGGCACGGTGTCCTTGGTGAGGGTGGTTTCGGCCTTGAAATCGGTGACCCGGATCCGCTGGTCGACGTAGTTGGCAACCTTGTCGATAATCGGAAACACCGCAAACAATCCCGATCCACGGAGACCACGGAATCGTCCGAAGCGCAGGACCACCGCCCGCTCCCACTGGTACGCCATCTGCAGGCATGGTGAGAGCAGCCCGGCGACAACCACCGCAGTGACCAGGATCCACGCCTCGGGCCGGTGTCGCAGATAGGTCAGCAGAGCGGCGCCGGTCGTGAACACGACCACTGTTTCCCAGATCTGGAAGAGCCGGAAGGCCATCGCCAGTCCGATGGCGACGCCGATCATGGTGATCACCGTCTCGAGACGGAACGGGAACACCGTCAGCTGGACTGAAAGACCCACCAGACACACCGTCACCAGGATCATGATGTTGAGCGGCGCGAATCGATAATCCGCCCTGAACGATGTCGCAAACTTCTCGAGGGCGTCCAACTTCATTTGACCGAGTTTGTTCATTGCGATCTCCTTTTCTCAGCGCTTTCGCCGCTGCTCCAGGTTCTGTAAAACGTCGTCGAGGGTGAAACCGTGGGTCGAGACCCGTGAAAGAAACTCCTGGCAGAGCTGTTCGAGCAGCCGCCGTTGTTCCACGTCGTCCCGCTCGACCGTCCTGTCGCCGACAAATGTCCCCGAACCCATCTGCGTCTCCACCAGACCCGTGAGCTCGAGCTCGGTGTAGGCGCGGCTGACCGTGTTCGGGTTGATCGAGAGGTCGACCGCGAGCTGCCGGACCGTCGGCAGCCGGTCGCCGGCCGCGATGGTCCCGGTCGCGATGGCGGCCTTCACCTGGTCGATGATCTGGCGGTAGAAGGGAACGCCGCTCTTGAGGTCGATCTGAAAACTGAGTGCCACGCATTGCTCCAGTGTTCTAGTATATTAATGTCATAGTGTATTAATACATTCCGGATCCACTCTTGTCAAGGTGTCTGTTCCTCCACGGCCAAAAAAGCTCGTCGTACAATGACGCAACAGAGTTTTGTGTCGTGCCGGGGGACCAGCAGCCACAAGCGGTCCCGGGCGAAGGGGGAAAGGCGCTGGATCACCGATTGCGTCCGTCCGCGAGTTGTCCGATTCGGTTTTCTCTCGCCCTGGCGGCGGTGTGTGGAGCGCTACCGCTTTCGGCGGGCACCTGTTCTGATCGGGGTATTCCGCCCGAGCTGTGCGCGACCGAAGCGCGTTCCGACCTGGGAATGGTCGCCACCGGTTCGACCGATGCAACCGATGCCGCGGTCGAGATCCTCGAGCGTGGCGGCAACGCGATCGACGCCGCGGTCGCGGCCGCCATGACCCTCGGCGTGGCCGACTCCGACGCCTCGGGCATCGCGGGCATGACCTACATCGTGATCCACCTCGCGAACGGCCGCACGATCGCCATCGACGGCACTTCCCAGACACCGATGAAGCTCGACATGGCAAAGCTCCGCGAGATGAAGCTGAGCGGCCGGAATTACGGCTACGAGGTCGTCTCCGTCCCGACCACGCTTGCAACCCTCGAGCACGCGCGGTCCCGTTACGGCACGATGTCGATGGCGGAGCTTCTCGCGCCTGCGATCGCAGTCGCCGAACGCGGCTACCGGCTGACTCCAATCCAGATCACGTGGACGAGGAAGTACTACGACAACATCCTCGCGGCCTCGATCTATATGCCCTACCTGGCGATGGAGGACGGCCGCACGATCGGCCAGCCGGGCGACCTCCACTGCCAGCCCGAGCTCGCCAACACCCTCCGGCGCATCGCCGCCGAGGGCGTCGGGAGCTTTTATGTCGGCAGCATCGCCGACGAGATCGAGGCCGACATGATCGCCAACGGCGGCTTTCTGCGCAAGTCCGACCTCGCCGCGGTTCGGGTACGTGAGGTGGCGCCTCTCCGCACCACCTACCGCGACGTCGAGATCTTCACTTTCCCGCCGCCGGGCGGCGGCGCCGGAGTCGTGGCGGCGCTCAATCTGCTCGAGACCTTTCCGAGCGAATTCCTGGCCGAAGACACGGTCGAAAGAGATCAGGTTCTCGTCGAAGCCTATCGGATCGCCGCCGCGGACGGAGCGGCGGCCGGTGCCACCAGCGGCCAACATATCTGGCTCGGCCAGCAGAGCCTCAGCAAGGCGCACGCCCGCGACCGTGTGGCGCTCATCGTGCCCGGTCAGATCATCCCGAACGAGGTCCTGTGGACGTCGGGCAGCTCCGAGTGCGGACCAAGCGGTGAGAGCACGACCCAGGTCTCCGTCGCCGACAACCTCGGCAACGTGGTGTCGCTGACCCAGACCCTCAGCCGTTCCTTCGGCGCCAAGGTTGCGACCCCCGGTCTCGGCTTCCCGTACAACAGCTTTCTCGAGTCCTTCAACGTCGACAAGCCGCAGTGTCCCGGCTACCTGCAACCGAGCAGCCCCGCATCGAGCGACATGGCCCCGACCATCGTGGTCTCCAAAAACGGCTTTGTCGCGGCCCTCGGCACCCCGGGTTCGAACCGCATCCCCGCGATCATCGCCGACGTGATCAGCAATTTGGTGGACCGAAGCATGACCGTGGGTGAGGCGGTTGCGGCACCCCGGGTCCTCTGGGGTGGGATGAGGTATCTGCGGGTGTGGCTCGAGCTGGTCGACCCGATCACCGAGGACATCGTCAGTGCCTTCGAGAACATGGGCTACGAGGAAATGACCGTTCTCCGTTTTCCTGCGCCCGAGGATGACACTTCCGCCAACTTCGGCGGTGTCAACGCGGTGTCCTACGATCCGCGAACCGGGGTCTTTTCGGGTGTCAGCGACCCGCGGCGCGGTGGGGTGGCGATGGGACCACGGGTAGTCGCCACCAATGAATGACGACGCGCTTGTTCGGAACGATTTGCACCGTCGTGGATGGTTGACGGTGGTCTGTGCCGTGGTCATCGCGGCTGCGAATCCCGGTCTCGGCGCCCAACAGCTCACGCCCGAAATGGAGGCACGCACGGGCAAGCCGTTGCCGGCCGCGATCCACACCTCGGTGGCGCGCTCCGACTTCGGGATGGTGGCCACCGGGTCGCCGGCAGCCACCGACGCCGGCGTCCAGATCCTCGAACGTGGCGGCAACGCCATCGATGCCGCGGTCGCCGTGGCGCTGACCTTGGGAGTCGCCGACCCGGACGCCTCCGGTCTCGGCGGCATGACCACGATGGTCATCCACCTCGCCAACGGCCGCACGATCGTCGTCAACGGGACTGCGCCGACTCCGCGAGCGGTCGATCCGGTCAGGCTTCGGGAGCTCGAGGAGGCTGAGACCCTCTACGGCTACGAGCTGGTGGCGGTGCCGACCACCCTCGCGGTCCTCGACCGTGCGCGCTCGCGTTACGGCTCCATGGAGATGTCCGATCTGCTGGTACCGGCGATCGTGGCCGCCGTACGAGGGTATCGGCTCAGTCCCGTCCAGATCATTTGGACCAACGTCTACTACGAGCGGATTCTCCGCTCCGGATATCTCCGCTTGATCGCGCTTGGCGACAACACCCTCGTCGGCCGACCCACCGACGAAAACTCCGCGATCGGTCTACCGGGCGACCTCCGCTGCCGGCCGGACCTCGCAGGGACCCTTCTGCGGATCCAGCGCGACGGGGTCGCGTCGTTCTACCGCGGCGCCATCGCTGATGAGATCGAGGCCGACATGATCGCGAATGGCGGTTTTCTCCGCAAAGCCGACCTCGCGATGCTGCGAATTCAGGAGACGTATCCTCTCCACACGAGCTATCGCGGATTCGAGGTCTTCACGGTTCCACCGCCGGGTGGCGGGACTCCGGTCATTGAAGCTCTCAATATTCTGGAATATTTTCCGAGCGAGGACCTCGCCAAAGCCACGGTCGACAGACACCACACCCTGATCGAGACCTTCCGCATCGTGATGGCTGATCGTTGGATGATAGCGGCCAACCCGAGTCGACTTCGCCCCGAGCCGCCGCCCGCCCTCAGCAAGGAGTTCGCGCGGCAACGCGCCGGCATGATCGTGGCGGGCGAACGGATTCCGGAATCAGCTCTCATCGGTCCGGTCGACCCGGAGTGCGCTCCGACCGGGGAAAGCACGACCCAGGTTTCGGTCGCTGACCGGTGGGGCAACGTTGTGTCCCTCACGCAAACGCTCGGGCGCTCCTTCGGGGCCGAGGTCGCCACCCCCGGCCTCGGCTTTCCCTACAACAGCCTGCTCGAAAATTTCAACTATGACAAACCGCACTGTCCCGGTTACCTCCAACCCCAGATCCCATGCCCCAACGACGTGGCGCCGACCATTGTCCTCGCCGCTGACGGCACGCTCCTGGCGGCCCTCGGCGCGCCAAGCAGCAACCGCATTCCGTCGATGATCACCCTCGTCATCAGCAACCTCGTCGACGGGCGGATGGACCTCCCCGAGGCGATCGAGGCCCCGCGGGTTCTGTACGGCGGGGTCTATCCCGACATCCAGCCTCTCGTCGAGCTTCGAGATCCGATCACCGACGCCGATGTCGACGCCCTCGAGACGATGGGACATGCACCGATCGAACGCCATTCCGACCCTGACCCCAGTTCCCCGCGACGGATCGTGCTCTTCGGCGGGGTCAACGCCGTCGGCTGGGATGCCGACGCCATGACCTTTGTCGGGGTCGGCGATGGCCGGCGGTGGGGCGATGCCGCGGGCCCCGAAGTCGTCGCTGAGCCAGCCACCCCACACTGACGCGAATAGTTACACTTCTGTCGCGGTTTCAAAAAGGGCATCATTGAAGATCTCGATGAATCTGCGATCACTTCACCGGACCCGGCTGCGTCTTGCAGTCGTTATGGTCGCCGCAGCGGCGGCCCTGACGACTACCTCGTGTTCCGGGCGCCACGTGCAGAAGATGCGACGTGGCACGCAACCACTGTATGCGGCCGAGGCCCACTCCGACTACGGCATGGTTTCCACCGGTTCGATCGAGGCGACACGGGCGGGCGTCCAGATTCTCGAGCAGGGCGGCACCGCGGTCGACGCCGCGGTGGCGGCGGCCTTCGCGCTCGGCGTTTCGGACGCCGGTGGTTCCGGCCTCGGCGGTTTCACCTATGTCTTGCTGTCGCTGGCCGACGGACGCAACGTTGCGATCGACGGCTCGACGCCGGTGCCCCTTGTCGTCAACCGCGAGCAGTTGTTTCAGACCCGCGCCCAGGGATGGCCCTTCGGCTATCTTGTTGTTTCGGTCCCCACCACTCTGGCGACGCTCGCCCACACGCTCGACGCCTACGGCAGCATCAGTCTCGGTCAGGCCCTGGCGCCGGCGATCGCGATCGCTGAGCAGGGGTTTCGCCTCAGTCCCGGCTCGATTGCGTGGGCGCAGGGGTATCTGGACGAAATCCTCGCCTCCCACTACTTCCGGTTCGTGGTGCTCGAGGACGGTGCGCGACTGGGGCAACCCGGCGATCTCGTCTGTCGGCCGGACCTTGGAAGGACGCTGCGCCGAATCTCGGACGAGGGACCAGAGACCTTCTACCGCGGGAGTCTGGCCGACGAGATCTCCGCCGACCTGGAATCTCACAACGGGTTTTTGCGCACAGTCGACCTGGCCCGTTATCAGGTGCGCGAGAGGGAACCGCTGCGTTCCACCTACCGAAACGTCGAGATCATTTCCTTTCCGCCTCCGGGTGGCGGGGCCGAGGTCGTCGAGGCCCTCAACATCCTTGAGTTCTTCCCGAGCGCGTTCCTTGACGAGGACTCGGTCGAACGGCAACACGTTCTGGTCGAGGCCTCCCGTATCGCGCAAATCGACCACGCCACCATGGCATCAGAGCTCGACCGGTTTCCTCAAACCCGACCGTCGTACCTGAGCCGGGAGCACGCGGCACAACGGGCCGCGATGATCACGCCGGGACGCGCGATCGACGATCGAGAGCTGGGAGTGGGTCGCAAATCGTCGATCCTCGGCGAGCACACGACCCACGTCTCGGTGGTCGACCGGTACGGCAACGTCGTGTCGCTGACGCAGACCCTGTGCCGCCAGTACGGCGCCAAGGTCGCGACGCCCGGGCTCGGCTTTCCCTACAACTGCTGTCTCGAGTTCCTCGATTTCGAGGACCCGCACAGCCCGATCTACCTGCGACCCGGCGGCACCTATTCCACCTCGATGGCGCCGACCATCGTCCGCGCCGGGGAATGGGTCATGGCCCTCGGCAGCGCCGGCTCCGACCGCATTCCACCATCGGTGACCGGGGTCATCAGCAATGTCGTCGACCGCGGACTGGGGATTCGTGACGCCGTGGTCGCGCCGCGGGTCTTGTGGAACAGCGCCCACGAGCCGCCCCGGGTCTGCATCGAGATCGCCGATCCGGTGACCGCGTCCGATGCCGATCGGTTGCAGAGCTTTGGCTTCGAATCCATGTACCGTCTCCAATACCCGCCCGAACCGGTGAGCGATTCCGCTTTTTTCGGCGGAGTCAACGCGGTTGTCTTTGACCTCACCGCGGCCCGATTCTCGGGCGTGGGCGACCCGCGGCGATTCGGATTCGCCCTTGGCCCACGGGCGGTTGTCGCGGTCGCAGATTGATTCGACTGACGGCCTCTGGAGCGATTCCGCCTCTGGGGTGTCCTCCTCGGCGGAAACCCCTTTGATACAATGAAATATGTGACGGAACAGCGACAACCCTGCCCTCGATGCGGGGAGTCGATCCTCCCCGAGGCCACGATCTGCCCCCACTGCCGCAGCGAGGTGCTTTTCGATCTCTGGGTGACGGAGAGAGTCCCCGACAGCCGCAGCGTCTATCACTCGGCGCGTGACCTCGAAGCCGTGGCCGAGATCCCGCTCGGCTTCCTGGCGTTGAAGCGGGGTCTCGAGGAGGCGCCGGGAATCGTGGTGCCGCTGGTCACGAGGGCGATGGCGGCCGCCTGTGAGACGCGGCTCGGGGCCGCGGGCATCGCGACCCGGATCGTGTACCACCGCTTCGACGACTCCGACCTCAAGGTGCGCGCGCCGCGGACGGCGGCGACGGTAGTCGCAGGCGGTCTGCGGATCGCGCGCGCGCGACCCGGAACGACGATAGCTCTCGCCCTCGGCCTCGGTCTGATCGCGGCCGTCATCATGCTCGGCAACGGTGACGAACGGCGGGACGGACCTGTCGAAGCCGAGGCGATCACCACCCAGGAGATCGCGGTGATCGCGGAGAAGGCGACGGTCCAGCTGAGCTGCGAACAACGGCTCGGCGCGGGTTTTTTCGTCGCACCCGATCTGATCGTCACCAACGCTCACGTGCTCTGCGCGAACACCCCTCAGGTCACGGTCACGCTGAGTGACGGTCGAACGACCGTCGGTCGGATCGTGCGGACCGACGCGTGGCTCGATCTCGGACTCGTGAGGGTCTCGGGGATCAAGGCGTGGCCGCTCTCACTGGCCGACGCCACCCGTCTCGAGCGCGGCGACCCGGTCGTCATGATGGGAAGCCCGCGCGGCATGGACTTCACGCTGTCACGGGGCATCGTGAGCCACCCGAATCGGGCCATGATGGGCATCTCGTACCTGCAGATCGATGCCGGCGTCAACCCGGGCAACAGCGGCGGTCCTCTTCTCGACGAGGGCGGTCACGCGGTCGGTGTCGTCTCCATGATGGTGGGTGAGGCCAACAACCTCGGTTTCGCGCTTCCGGTGAACTACCTCTTCGACGGTCCCGATGCTCTGCTGGCGGAACACGACGTCGCCTACGACGCACAGCGGTGGGCGGCCCGCATCAAGACCGCTCTCGAGGCCGACCGGCAGGTCGTGGCCGAGACGCGCGCCAACGTCTCGCGTCCGGGAGTGGTCGGCGCACAGATCATGCGAACGGGGGCGGTCATGGCCCTGGTCGTCCGCTGGTCCGACTCCCGCCCGCGCGAAGAACACCTCAGATTCGCCCTCAACCGGGCGGGCTCGGAATTGTGCTCACCGTCCGGGATTGCCTCCCGCTGGCAGAGGGTCGGAGACGCCATCGACGATCAACAGGGTTCGCGGTACATGATGTGGCTCGATCGCCACGGGCTGACGCACGCCGTCTACGCGAGCCCGGTGCAGCTCGGGATGGCGGGCTGCCCCGACCCGACATCGGTCATGGGCTCGACCCTGATCCTCCGCAACGGCGCCCAACACGCCGATCAGGTGGTGGTCGGTTCGGACGCTTCGGACTGGGGCTGGTGAGCGCGGACGGTTCTGCTCCTCCGCGTCAATTTTCTGCCGGTGTGTCTCTGTTTTCTGCCGACGCCACCAGTGCTTTGAAGTCGTCGCGACTCCGGAGCGGGTCGAGATCGGGGTCGGTTTCCAGCAGTTCGAGGTTCTTGAATCCGAGTTCCAGCGCCCTCGCCAGCGCCTCCACCGCCTTCCGTTCCTGGCCGAGCCGCGCCCGGGCACACCCGAGGTTGTACCAGATTCTCGGGCTGTCGTCGCGGATCATGAGCGCGAGCTCATAGGAGACGGCGAGCTGCGCGTACTGCTGTTTCGGCAGCATCTCGTCCGGCAGATAGAAACCGACCGCCGTCCAGTAGGCGTTGAGACAGCGCTGAGCGGCCAGACCTTCGATACCGGGGAGACGGGCCGTTTTCTGCATTTCTTCGATCCGCAGGCTGTTGGCGAGCTGGCGGGTCGGCGGCGTGACCTCGGCCAGGCGCAGCACGGTGAGATAGTTGTCTCTCCGTTCCACACAGGCCACTTCGTAATCCTCCGCGCGGTTCATCTGCTTGAGCTGGGAGCGGAAAGCGTCGCTGGCCTCGATCCGCCGGGCTGCCACAGCGATCTCGGTGGTGTCGCGGAAACCCGCATAATCGCCTTCCATCTCGCGCAACCGCCGCGCCGCCTCGATCAGCCGCCCATCGGCTTCGAGCGCCTCCACTGCCGCAACATCCGACGCCCACAGCGAGGCAACGAGCTCCGGATCGGGCTCCCGCAGTCCCCGCTTCATGGCAATCAGCTCGAACCACCCGATCGCCTCGCCGGCCACCGCCGGCGTCATCCAGTTGTGGGGCCCGTCGAAGATCACCAACCGGTGCGGGTTGCCGTGCTCGGCGAGATACTCGTCGACCCAGTGCATTTCGAGGTAATTGAAGTCGGTGTCGCCGGCGGTCGAGAAGATCGCCAGCTCAGGGTCCTCGAGCTGGCTCGGAAAGAACCGCCCGCCGCAGGCCAGGATCCCGGCGACCCCGCCACTCGTCTTGGCGAGCAGGGTCGCAACCGCCGCCCCGCCGGAAAATCCGGTCGCGTAGATGCGCTTGGGGTCGGCCGGAATACGGCTGTGGACCTCCGGCCACAGGGCCTGGAGGGCGATCAAATTCGGCTCCCACGTTGCGTCGGAACGGGTATTGTCGGAGCTGACGATGATCCAACCATGGGTGTCCGCCGCCGCACGGAAGAGCCCGGCGGCGTACTCCGAACGCCCGCGCGGATCGAAGACCAGCAGCAACGGCCATTGCCGGTCGTTGGTGAATCCGTGGGGCAGATAGAGGGTGTAGGTCTGGGTCGGATCCGAAGCGCAGGCGATGCCCTCGACCATCTCCCCGACCCTCGCCGTCAGCGCCGGCACCTCAGCGACCGTCTGACCGGCGGTAAACAGCACAATCAACACAACGAGAGCACGGCGCATGTGGGGTTTACGATACACGGTAGAAGGAGTTTCCTGTTACGGGCGCAGCACCAGGGACAGCGACAGACCGCAGAGGCAGGGTCAGAGAGCAGAGGCCGGGGCAGCAACCCGAACAGAGACCTAGGGGTCGTGACGACGGCAAGGGCTCGATCGACGTTGTTTGCGCCGGTCCGTCCGGGTGCTGCCGCTGTCAACAGCCCTGCCGCGGTTCTCCGCCGCTGACACCGACAGGGGTCGGCGATGGCGCCGTGGTTGATCCCGGGCGGCGGCGACTGAGCGGCGGCCGGGCTCTCCCTTGCCGACACAGGAAGCGCAAGGTTCGTGACTTCAATACAATGGGCGCGTGAGGATCATCACCACCCATTTGTCGGCCGACTTCGACGCCTTCGCGGCGGCGGTCTGCGCGGTACGCCTCTATCCCGGCTCGCAGGTTCTCTTCCCCGGCTCACAGGAGGTGGCGGTTCGACGTTTTCTCACCGAGTCGAAGCTCAGCTACCCCGAGCTCAAACTGCGGCAGGCGAGGGCGGGCACGCTCGAACACGCGGTCGTGGTGGACACGCGGAGCCCGGCCCGGCTCGGCGAGGTCTACGATCTGATTGAACGGGACAAATGCCCGATGACCGTGATCGACCACCACATGGAGGAGGAGGTGGACGGCCTCGAGGCAGCTGAGCTGATCGAGCGTCCGGTCGGCGCCACCTGTACGATCGTCGCCGAGCTCTACCGCGAACGCGGTATCGAACCCACCGCCGACGAGGCCACCCTCCTGTTGATGGGGATCTACGAGGACACCGGCGGTCTGTCGTACAGGGAAACGACCGCCGAGGACCTCCGCATGAGTGCATGGCTTCTCGAACAGGGGGGGTCGCTCGAATCGGTCCGGCGGTGGGTCCTCAAGGCCCTCCAACCCGAGCAGCTCGAGCTTCTCAATCTGATGGTGGAAGCGACCGAGGAGTTGGAGGTGGCAGGGAGCCGGGTGGCTTTGTCGATGATCGAGGTCGACCGCTATCACGAGGAGGCGGCCTTCGTCGTCCACCGCTGGGTGGAGATCTTCGAGATCGCGGTCGGCGCGGTCATGCTCGTGCGACCGCCGAACATCAACCTGATCCTGCGCTCGCGCCTGCCCGGGCTGCATGTCGGGCGAGTGGCGCAACGCTTCGGCGGCGGCGGCCACCCGACCGCTGCGTCGGCGCGAATCACCGGCATGATGCCCGTCGAGCTGCGGGAGGTACTGCTCGAGACCCTGGCGGTGGAGATGCCGCCGCCTTTGACCGCGATCGACATCGCGACCCGAACCATCTTTTCGATTGACGACACCAACGACGTCGAGGAAACCAAGGACCGCATCAATCAACTGAGAGTCAACGCGCTTCCGGTGCGCGGCGCCGACTCGGGCGAGCTGGTAGGCCTGGTGACGCGTCAGATTCTCGACCGCGCCGTCAGTCACGGCATGGGTGACAGACCGGTGCGTACGGTCATGCAGCCCGAGCTGCCGATAGTGCCCGCGACAACGCCGCTCGACCAGCTCCGCGATCTTTTTCTCGAACGCTCATACCGATTCGTGGTCGTCGAGCAGGCCGGGCGGCCGGTTGGCATCATCACCCGGATGGACCTCTTCCGTCGCTTCTTCGAGCAACAGCATGTGGCGGGCGCCAGCCTCGATCGCCGGATAGCCGGCATGCGCCCGGTGAGTCAGCTCGTCACGAGGATTCTCCGCGAGATCTCGCCACCCTGGGTGCAGCGGCTGATTGCCGCCGTGCGAAAAGTCGCGGATGCGCAGCGGGTCAGCGTTTACCTGGTCGGGGGCATCGTCCGCGATTTGCTGCTCGAGCGCGCCAACGAGGACGTCGACCTGGTGGTCGAGGGGGACGGCATTGCCTTCGCCGCCGAGCTTGCCGCAGCTCTGGACGGGCGCCATCACCCGCACGCCCCGTTTTTGACCGCGGTCGTCACCCTCCCGGAGGGTCTGCGGGTGGACGTCGCATCGGCACGCACCGAGTTCTATCGCACTCCGGCTGCGCTGCCGGAGGTCGCCACCTCCCTCATCCGCCAGGACCTCTACCGCCGCGACTTCACCATCAACTCGCTCGCCATCGCCCTGTCCGGCGAACGCCACGGCGAGCTGGTGGACTTCTTTGGCGGGCGCAAGGACATCCAACGCCAGGAGATCCGGGTCCTCCACTCGTTGTCGTTTATCGACGACCCGACGCGCGCGTTGCGCGCGGTGCGCTACGCGCGACGGCTCGGTTTCACGATCGCACCCGACACGCGCAATCTGATCTCCACTGCGGTCGCCGAAGGCGTCTTCGACCGCGTCTCCGGCCAGCGGCTGCGGCGGGAGCTCGAGCTATTGCTCGCCGAGCCTCATCCGACCCCGGCGCTGGCCTTGATCGCGGACCTCGGTCTGCTACCGGCGATCAGTCCTGAGCTCGAATGGTCCGAAGCGGTGCAAAACTCGCTGATGGAGATGGAGGGACAGCTCAGCTGGTATCAGCTCGAACAGATCGGCCCTCCCCCCGCGCCGTGGGATCTCTACATCGCGGGAATGGCCCTCGCTTCCGGTGACGGCGCCATCGAGAGCCTCGTCCACCGTCTCCAGCTCGACGGCGCCCGGCGCTCGCGGCTGCTCGCGATACCGGCGGCCGTCGCCGCGATCAAGGAGATTGCCGACGACAGAGCAACGCGCTCGCAACGGGTCCATGTGGTCGAGCAGCACCCGACCGAGGCGCTGCTGCTGGCAATGTCAGAGCTGCCGATGGACTCACGCCGGTATCTTGCCGACGCCGCGGTGGCGGCGTCGCGAGTCTCCCCGCCAGTGACCGGAGCTCAGCTGATCGAGGCCGGCGTCCCACCCGGACCGCAGGTCGGCCTCGTCCTCAGGATGACTCGCGATGCCATGATCGACGGCGTGGTCTCCGACCACGAGGCGCTGTCGTGGGCGATCGACACCGCCCGTTCGCTGACCAGGGAGAGCGCGTGACTTCCCGTACCGTGTTGGCCGTCGCCTTCTCCATATTCGCCATCACGGCTTCGGCCCAGGAACCGGCGCCGGTGCCGGTGATCGAGAGGTTCTCGACCCAGGGAGACGTCGTCACCCGAACTTCGCTGTTCTCGAACGGGGTCGTGGTGGTGACGATTCGTCAGGCAGAGGTGGTGGACTTCATGCGTCGAATCACCCTTCCCGAGGACGAGTACATTGTCTATCTCGGCGCCCTCGAGACCGCCGCCAAGGAGCTCGGTGAGAAACCCGTCACGTCGCGCGTCGAAACCTCCAGGGCGAATATCGAGCTCAGCCTCCACATCGGACCGAAGGCGCCGCGCCGGCTCGAGTTTTCGCCGATGTCAACCATCTCGCTGCCGCTGTCGCGGATCGTCGCGGTGGTGGACGATCTCGAGCTCCAGGTGCGCAGCGCGAGCGAGTCGGCGGAGCGACTGCACGACTGGGAGCCCAAGCGCGGCGACCGCGTGCAGCTGATGAGCGGATCCTACGCGAAGGTGGTCGAAATCTGGGACGGGGGACTGCTGATTCTCGAGCACGAGGAGACCTTTGTCCGCGAATCTCTGCCGGCCGACATGCGCGACCAGATGATCTTGCGCGTGGTGGACCCCGAACCTTGAGGATCACCGGCGGCGAGTGGCGTTCGCGCCGGTTGCGCGGGCCAGGTCGCGGCACTCAGACGCGGCCGACGCCGGATGCCATGCGCGAGCGGGCGTTCGCGGTCATCGGCGACCGCGTCGTGGATGCGCGCTTCCTCGACCTTTACGCCGGTACCGGCGCGGTCGGACTCGAGGCCCTGTCACGCGGCGCCCGTGCGGTCGTCTTTGTCGAGCGTCATCGCGCCATCGCACGCGTTGTGCGGGACAACTGCGCGGCTTTCGGGCTCGAAACACGCCGTGCCGAGCTTCGGGTCAAACCGGTTCTCGCCGCAGTCAGTGAGCTCGCGAAGTCTGGAGAGACCTTCGACGTCGTGTGGGCCGATCCCCCGTTCGAGAGCTGGGAAGAGGGGGCGCGGGCCCTCGAATCAGCCTTCTTCTCCGGGCTGCTTTCGACCTCGGCGCTCGCCTGTCTCGAATGTCCGGCAAAGGCCGACGTCGCCGGAAGCCTGGCGCACGAGCTGAAGATCGTTCGCGACCTCGCGGGCGGCGCCTCGCGGGTCGTGATGATCACGATCCGTTAGAACGTTAGAACGTTGAATCGCTAGAACGTTGCGCGCAGAACCGGTTGGAGCGGACGGGAATTCCGAACTCCGAACTCCGAATTTGGGTGGGCGGTCTCACCTACCCTTACGGAGCGATTGCTCGCCGGAGGGTGCGGGCCTCGCTCAGAAGCTCCCGCGCCGCATCGAGGAGATCCGGCGCCAGGCCGTCAGCGGCTGCGCTCGCTTCCACGGAGGGCTGTTCCGGATCGCCGAGACCCGCGTCCCGCAATCGTTTGAGGCGCTCGAGGATCAGGTCGCGGATGACCGGCGCATTGTCGACGCCGCGGAAGTAACCGATGTGGCCGCTCTTCTCCTCGTTCTGAGCCTCCTGCGGACCCGGCCGGCCTCCCCCGCCCGCGGTCCGCACCCGCAGGTTGGAGATGCCGAACAACCGTTCCACCGGTCCCTGGCGGATCGAGACCTCCTGCACATTGGCAAAGGTCATGGTCATCTCGCTGACTCTCCACACTCCCTCGCGGATGCGCAGGCTGCGATCGGTGACCATGTACCAGCGCATCTCCCAGTCGAGGATCACAGGCACCACGGACACCGGGAGTTGGGCCAGGAAGGCGACCACGCCAAAGGCCTCGGCCCAACCCAGGAACCTCAAGATGATCGCCCGGTGGGGCACATTCTGGAGGACCTCGAGACGACCCGCCGCGATGAGATCGAGGGCGACCAGGGCAATGACCAGACCGATCAGGGTGAAAAGCTGTCCGATCCCCCACCCCAGGAGCTTGAGCTGGAGATACCGCTTCGAAGCGCGGAACACTCGCGCCGTGTCTGCCGACCCGGCCGGCAGACTTGGCTCCGGCGGCACATTGAGCAGCCGCAACATAGTGGCCTTGAGCCGGTCAATCACCGCCGAAGCTCCGATCGCGCCCGGCGAGGGCCTCCCGCAGCGCCCGCAACTCGGCGGTCACCTCGCGCAGGGTCGCGGTGAGCTCCTTCGTGACCGCGGCGTCGACCGCACCGCTGGAGGACGACGCCGAGACCGGAGCGACGGGTCGCCGGTCAAGGCTCCCCCGCATGCGGGCGTAGAGATAGTCGCGGATCGCCTCGAACTCGAGCAAGCCCTCGAGCGTCATCTCCGCCCCCGAGCTGCCGCTGGCGGTCTGGACCTCGATTCGGGCGAGATCGAGCCAGCGCTCGACGACGTTCGATCGCAGATGGATGTCCTGGATGCGCGCATAGGTGAGGTTGATCTCGCGCCGGAAGAGGATGCCCCAGCGCATCGAGATGCCCTCCTCGTCAAACCGATAGCGCAGGGTGTGATAGCGGAAGTACAAAGGGATCAAGGGGATGAAGAACAACGGACCGAGGAGAAGCGAGGACAGCAGGTAGTAGGTGAAGAGCTTTGGTGAAGGGCGCTCGATGGCAAAGACGGCGGCTTCGTCGGGCAATCCAGCAGCGTTCATGCGGCCAGTCTAACGCATCGTTTGCCAGCGTTTCGATGCGAGATAGAAAACGTTCAAACGTTCAAACGTTTAACGTTGGAGATGTCCACGCCACACGACACTCCACCCGATCACCGGAATCAGGTATCATTCTCGTGGGAGACGTGAAATGCCCCTGCTCCACCCGAGAAACGAGCGACGGCGTACGAGCTTTCGCTCGTACACCACCATCGAATGTCCCTACAACGGCCATCAGGTGTCGTTCTGCCGCGGTCTGTGCGAACCGGTCGAAGGCCAGGGACACTGCGGCCGTCTCGCGCCGCACGCCATGATCGGCCGCACCCAGGCCGCCATCGCGAGCTACAAGGCGAGGCCCCTCAAATACGGATCTGATTTCTGATCCTCATTGATGCTCGACGCAGGATATTTGATGTTGGATGCTGCGATGTTGGATGTTGATGATGCAGCGAAATCGTGAACGAGAATCTTGCTAGGTCAACGCTGTGGGTGGGCTAGATCTGGAAAAGGGGATGATGGGGAAGAGGGGAAGACCACCCGACCCCTCCAATGTTTCCCGATGCCTCGCCCCTACTCCCTGCCCCCTGCCCTTTCTCCTTTTCTCCTTTTCGTGGCAGGGTGGGCGGTCGCCTACTTGCCCTTCCCGTTTCGGGGCCGCTGATTGGCGGCGAGCACGCGCTTGCGCACCCGGATCGCCGACGGCGTGACCTCGACCAGCTCGTCGCCGTCGATCCACTCCAGCGCCCGGTCGAGGGTCATTTCGCGCGGCGGGGCCAGACGCAGGGCGTCGTCGGCGCCGGAGGAGCGCATGTTGGTGAGCTTCTTTTCGCGCGTGACGTTGACGTCGAGATCGTTGTCGCGCGCGTTCTCACCGACGATCATGCCTTCGTAGACGTTCGTCCCCGGGTGCATGAAGAGGGTGCCGCGCGGCTCGAGGTGGTACAGCGCATAGGTGGTGCACCTGCCGGCGCGGTCCGAGACCAGCGCACCGGTGGCGCGGCCGGCGATCTCCCCCTGCCACGGCTCCCAGCCGTCGAAGAGGTGGTTGAGGATGCCGGTGCCGCGGGTGTCGGTGAGAAACTCGGAGCGGAAGCCGATGAGGCCGCGCGAGGGAATCCGGAACGCCAGCCGCACCCGACCGTGGCCGGGGTTGTGCATTTCGGTCATCTGCCCCCTGCGGCCGCCGAGCTTCTGGGTCACGACGCCGACGTACTCCTCGGGGCAGTCCACCTGCACGATCTCCATCGGCTCGTGCGTCTGCCCGTCGATCGAGCGGACCACCACCTCCGGTTTCGTGACCGACAGCTCATAACCCTCGCGGCGCATCGTCTCGATGAGGATCGCCAGCTGCAGCTCGCCCCGGCCCATGACCTTGAAGGCGTCGTTGGCGAGGATCTCGAGCCGGATCGAAACGTTGTGCAACGCCTCCTTCTCGAGCCGCGCGCGGATCTGGCGCGCGGTCACGTACTGGCCATCGTGACCGCCGAAGGGCGAGTTGTTGCCCGAGAAGACCATCGCCATCGTCGGCTCGTCGACCGCAATCCGTTTCAGCGGCTGGGGATCCTCCGGGTCGACCAAGGAGTCACCGATAGCGACTTCGTCGAGACCCGCGAGCGCCACGATGTCGCCGGCCACCGCCATTTCCACCTCGACCCGATCGAGGCCCTCGTGCGAGTAGAGGACGCCGACCTTGGCCCGGCCGATTCCGTCGATGCGGGCGATGCCCACGGTACGGTTGGCGTAGAGAGTGCCGTTGACGATGCGGCCGACCGCCAGTCGTCCCAGGTAGTCGGAGTAATCGAGGTTTGTAATCAGCATCTGGAGCGACGCCGCCGGGTCACCCTTGGGGGCGGGCAGAGCGGTCACGATCTGGTCGAGCAGGGTCCGCAAGTCGCCGAACTCACCCTCGAGACCGCGCCGGCACAGGCCCTTGCGCGCGTCGGTGCAGAAGACCGGGAAGTCGAGCTGCTCCTCGGTGGCGTCGAGGTCGATAAAGAGGTCGTAGACCTCGTCGAGAACCGCGGCCGGTCGCGCATCTCCGCGGTCGATCTTGTTGAGGACGACAATCGGAGGCAGGCCGAGGGCGAGGGCCTTCTGGAGCACGAACCGGGTCTGCGGCAACGGCCCCTCGGCGGCATCGACCAGGAGCAGCACGCCGTCCACCATCTGCAGGGTGCGCTCGACCTCGCCGCCGAAGTCGGCGTGGCCGGGCGTGTCGACGATGTTGATCTTGACGCCCTGGTAGCGGACGGCGGTGTTCTTGGCGAGGATCGTGATGCCGCGCTCCCGCTCGAGGTCGCCGGAGTCCATCACCCGCTCGTTGACCTTCTGGTTGGAACGAAAAATGCCGCTCTGCCACAGCATGGCATCCACCAGAGTGGTCTTGCCGTGGTCGACATGGGCGATGATCGCGAGATTCCGGAACTCGGACATTTGGGGGGCGCTCACTTTCGGCTCACAAACGCGAGCGGGCCGTTGTAGCACCAATCCGACGGGCGGTCAATGACAAGCGGGGAGAATGGGGAGTTGGGAATGAGGAATGGCGAATCGACACGAGCTCTGCTCGTGGAGATTCGACGGCCCGAGGACGCGTGCCGCGGTCGAAGACCGCGGCCGGCGGGTCCGACGTCCCAGAGAACGTAACCCCTGGCTTCTCGCGCGGATTCGGGCTCTAATGCCTGGTTGGGAACGGCGGGTGGCTCGGCGGCACCGGCGGGTCGCGCTCGATCATCTCGAGAATGACTTCGATTCCCTTCTGCAGCTGGGCGTCCCAGCCACGCGCCATCTCGCCCGGGTCGAGCTCGACCTCGATGTCGGGCGTCACCCCCTGGTTCTCCACCACCCACTCCCCCTCGGGCGAGTAGACCCGGTAGTCGGGGCAGGTCAGCCGGCTGCCGTCGACCAGGGTGATCGACATCGAGACCCCGACCAGACCGCCCCAGGTGCGGGTGCCGATCACCGGCCCCATCCCCTTCTGACGGAACTCGAAGGGGAGCATGTCGCCGCCCGACCCGGCCTGCCGGTTGGTCACCAGCGCCATCCGTGCGTTCGACGCGTAGACCGGCTCGACCTGGTCCTCCGAGTAGCGTCGAGTCCAATAGGTCAGTGGCTTTTTGGCGAGGCGTTGGAGAAAGATGTCGGGGTCGAGACCGCCGCCGTTGAAACGGCCGTCGATCAGCAACCCCTGTTTCTGCGTCTGCGCGAAGTAGTACTTGGGGAACTCGATCGCCGAGCCGACGTAGGTGTCCGGAAGGTGGATATAGCCCACCCGGCCGCCGGTGGCTTCGTTGACCACCCGGCGGTTGTGCTCCACCCAGTCCAGGTAGCGGAGCGTGCGCTCGCTGGCGAGCGGCGTCACGGTCACATCAAAGCTTCGGCCGTTGCGCCCGAGGGTCAACCGCACCTGCTCGTCGGCGAGCCCCTGGAAGGCGGCGTACACCTCCCGGTCCACCGCCACCGGCAGCCCGTTGACCGCAACCAGCGAGTCGCCCTCACGGACGTCGATGCCGGGCCCCACGAGCGGTGGTATCACCCCACGCGACCAGTCGGGCACGCGGAGAACCCGGGCGATCCGCCAACGCTCACCGGTCCCGTCGAGTGACCAGTCGGCGCCCAGCATTCCGACGTCGACCTCCTCTGCGTGCCGTCGACGGTCGCCGGTGCTGATATAGGTGTGCGAGGTCGACAGCTCGCCGATCAGCTCCCCGATGATAAAGCGCATATCCTGAGCACAGGTTGCGCGCCGCACCAGCGGCTCGTACTTGGACCGCATCGCCGGCCAGTCGAGGCCGTTCATCCCGGGCTCGTAGTAGAAATCCCGTTCCAGCCGCCAGGCGTCCGCAAAAACCTCGCTCCATTCGGCGCGCGGGTCGAGCGTCATGACCAGTTCGTCGAGATCGAGAATGTCAGGTTTCTTGGCTGCAGCGGCAACCGCGGGCGACGGGACATCTGGCTGACCCGGTCGCCGCCTGGCGCTGCCGGTATCGACGATCCCGACCACGTCGCCCCGCCTCCACACGAGGTGTTCGCCGTCTTCGGCCAGGGCATACTCCTCAACCGACTCCACGATCGTGCTCAGCTCGCGTTTTCTGAGATCGAATGAGTGCAACGTGCGCGGCGGCAACGATCGATACTCGAAGCGGTTGAAATCGCCGTCGTCGCCGTCGAGGGCAAGGATTGCATTGTTGCCGGCCGCGAGAGACCGGTAGTTCGAAGCCGGCACCGGCAGAGCCTCGATGCGCTCGGCGATCCCCTCGAAATCGATCCTGAGCGCGCCCGCCGGTCCGGCCGGCGTCTCCGCTCTTGCATCGTCATCCGGCGATGTCGCCGACGCCAGCTCGTCCGATCGCGGCGGCAGGAGCGGCTCGCCGCCGGCACGCAGGGTCAGGGCGTAGATCCCGGCCACGTCCTTGTAAACCATCTCCCACTCGAAATCGCAGAAGGTGGGATCGAATCGACGGTTCGAAATGAACAACAAATGCTCGCCATCGCGGCTGAAGACCGGGCCGAAATCGTTGAAGAGGCCGTTCGACACGTTGTGGCTGGTCCCGCTGTCGAGCGAGTAGATATAGACATTGGAAACCTGATCGAGGCCGATCTTCGAGTACGCGAGCCAGCGCGAGTCCGGCGACCACGCGTGGTCGGAGATCGGCTTGAGTTCGAGCCCGATGTCCATGGGCTCGACCTCGGCCCGATCCACCGTCGTCAGCCGCCGGCTCGCCACGTCGACCACGTACAGGGTGAGGGTCTCGTCGGTGAAGGCGATCATCGTCCCGTCCGGCGACCACCTCGCGGTGTGCGGCCAACCGCGGTCGCGGGCGGTCAGCGGCTGCGGTTCGCCGTTACCCATGGCATCGGCAATGACAAGCTGGTACTCACCCCCGGCGTCGGAAAAATAGGCGACCGTTTCCCCGTCGGGCGACCACACGGCGCCACGGTCGCGAACCCCGGAGCTCCGGGTCAGGTTGCGGACCGGTCCGTGCTCGGACGGCACGCTGAAGACCTCGCCGCGGGCCGTGATCAGCGCGCGGCCACCCTGGGGCGAAATCGCGATGTGGGTGATCCACTCGCTGACATTTTTCCGAAACGACATCGTCTCGCGCGCAGCCGTAGGGATCTCGATCGGGATCTGTCGAGTCGCGCCGGTCACGGTGTCGAGGATCCAGATCCTCCCCGCAACCTCGTACACGATGTCCGTGCCGCCCTCGCTCGGCCGGCGGATGTCGTAGTCGGTGTGGTCGGTGATCCTGGTTTCGGCACCGTCCTTCAGATCGTAGCGCCAGATATTGAGCTCGCCATCGCGGTCCGAGGCGAAGTAAATGGCGTTACCGATCCACATCGGGATCCGGTCGGTGCCCACCCAGGCGGTGAGCCTCCGGTCCTGGCCGGTCGCGAGCTCGTACAGCCACACATCCTGCGCCATACCGCCGTAGTACCGTTTCCAGGTGCGGTCCTCGCGCGCGAGCCGGTTGTAAGCGATCTTGGTGCCGTCGGCCGAAAACGAGCCGCGGCCAGCCTCGTTCATCGGCAGCACCTCGAGACCGCTGCCGTCGGGGGCGATGAGAAAGAGCCGGTCGAACCGCGACCATGAGCGGCGCGTCGAACGGAACATGATCTTTCCCGTGACCGGGTGCCAGCCCACCACCTCGTCGTCCTCCGGGTGGAAGGTGATCCGCCTGAGACCGGAGCCGTCCGCGTTCATGACCCAGACGTCGGGGTTGCCGTCGATCTCGGCGGTGAAGGCGATCAGTGACCCATCGGGCGAGTACTTGGGATGGCGCTCCTCCCCCTCGTCGTCGGTCAAACGGTAGGCACGCCCGCCGCCGGCCGGCGCTGTCCAGATGTCCTCGGCGTGGACAAAGACCACGGCATCGCCGTGCACATCTGGAAACCGGAGCAACGGGTCCGAGGTCGCGGCCGCAGCCGTGAAGCTCGCGAGCAACGCCAGGGCTGCCAGCGCGAGTGGCAAACCATGAACCCAGTGAGCCGTGATCTTCTGCATGACCGTCTCCTTCGGGAATCTCGAATGACGCCCTCCAGCGTCTCCGCGCCGCAGTGTACTCCTCCCGCAACGTTTGTCGCGAGCACTCTGCGAGCGCTGCAGATACTTCCAGAAGAATACGGGTCAGGACACCGTCGCCGACCACTCCGAGGTGGCGCCCGACTCGAAACCATCGGCGAAGATCTCATCGGGGAAAACCTCACGACACTGTGAAAACTCGGATGTGCTGCCGCCGGCGTCGGTCGCCGTCGCGGTGATGTGGGACCCCACCGGCGCCGCTGTCGCCAAGGTGATCGAAAACACCGCGTCACCGCTGGCGTCGGTCGTGACCGCATCCGAACCGATCCAGCTCGAGCCCTCACCATGACCCGATGGATCGCAGGCTTCGCTCGCGTAGAGGTCGATCGTGAAATCCGAACTCGGTATGCTATCCAGAGCGCCGTCCACGAAGGTTCCGCCAATGTCGATTGCTGTCAGCTCGGGATAGTTCTGGAGGTTGTTGGCTCCGTCATCCGGGTCGTCGGGATCGTTTGGCGTCACTTCGGTGGGGTCGTTACAGCTCAGGGTCCCGGGGTCGAAATCGGCGCATGTGTTGATGCCCAACCCGGCGTTTGCAATGATGGCGTTGGCGGCGATCTCGTTGCCGGCACCCGCGTCGCCGCGCAGGTCGACCCCGCTGCCACCGTTGTTGGCGATCGTGTTGCCCTCACCCGGACCGCGGCCGCCGACGGTGTTGCCCGCGGCTCCGGCGTAGAAGAACACCCCGTGTGACGCGTTGGGCAAAGGCGTCTCGCCGTCGATCGCAGTACCGATGAGGTTTCCCTGGACGAGATTGCCGGTGCCGACCGCAATGCCAACCCCCGAGGAGTCACCGCCTGAAATCAAATTGCGCGCCGCGGGCGACGTGCCCCCGATGGTGTTACCCGCGCCCTCGACGACATAGACGCCGACGCTCGCGCCCCCGAGGTCGACGGTGCCGGTGATATCGGTGCCGACCAGGTTGCCCTGCACGAGGTTTCCGGTCGAGGCGGGAAAGCCTAGACCGACGCTCGCAAAGTCCGGATCGAGGCCGCCCGCGATCAGGTTGCCGGCGCCCGGCTGGGTGCCGCCGATGGTGTTGTCCGGCGAATCCAGGGTCACGACATCGTTACCGCTGTTGCCGAGCGCGATGGTGCCCGTGACATCTGTACCGAAAAAATTGCCCATGACCGCGTTGCCGGAGGCCCCCGCATTGAAAGCCACGCCGGGATTGGTGTTGCCCGAGATCAGGTTGCGAGCCGCAACCGTGGTGCCACCGATCGTGTTGCCCGAAGTGCCGTAAACGTGCACCGAGTTGGTGGTCCCCCGGTTGAAGGTGCCGCTCGGGTCGACACCGAGGAAATTGCCCTCGACCACGTTGCCACCGGCAGCCCACATGACGATGTCAGAGTTAGACGCGAAGCGGTTGATCACCAGCCCGCGAATCACCGAGCTTCCGGCAGAGATCGCAAGACCGGTCGCGTTGGTGTCGGCGAGGCTGCCGTCGATCTCGACCACCGGGTTGCCCACAAAACCTGGTTGGCTGGTGCCGTCGATAATCACCGGCTGGATAATGGTCGGCAACCCGAGGCCACCCGGCTGGATGGTGCACACGCCGGAACCGGCATTACAACCGGGGTCGGTGTCGACAGGGATTGCGAAACCAATCTCGTCGGCGCCGGTCGTGTTGTTGGCGGCGGTGATCGCCTCTCGCAGCCCGATCACGCCGTCCGCACCGGGGCTGGCAATGAGGGCGGCGATCGAGCTCGTGTCACCGTCGGCGCTGTCGGTCGTCGAGTCCACGACCACGAGCTCGCCCGCCTCCGGGCTCAGCACCACCGGGATCGTCTGATTCTCGTGCAACACCACGAAATCGCTGAAGGCGTCGCCGTTCAATCGCATTGGCAAGATCGCAAGCATCGGCCCATCGATCTCGAGATCGCTGATCTGCGACACCGTCAACACCGGGTTGGCGATCCGCGTCTCGACGACTGTCGGTCGGTGCAAGGGTCGCCCGCTGCTCAAGGTGGCCAGCGGCGGCGGTGGGAGGAACGACGTCCAGCCGGCCACAGCGGATTTTCCCCTCGCCGCCTGACCTTTATCGCTGGTGACGATCTGCAATCTCTTGTCGCCCCTCGTCCACACCAGAAGATCGTCAGCTACCGCGCCCGACACGCGGGCCGCGGTCAACTGGATCCCGCCGAGTGGTTGTTGAGCGACGACAGACAGTGCCGCTTCGCGGCGATCGAGACAATCGATCAACCGCACCGTTCCGTCACCGCCCGCCGCCGCGAGCTCGGCGCGGGACGGCTGCTCCTCCGCAAAATCGCCGACTGCCAGCGCGTTGACGGCGAAGGGCATGGGCAGGCGATCGATCCGCGGCGGCATCTCGGCACTTTCCGCCCGGTGCCGGTCACGTCCGTGGACGATCATGATTTCGCGGCCGCTCGCAACCGCGAGATCGATTCCGAATTCAGCGTCGAGCTGACCCAGGACGAGCGCCGTCGCTGCTGAGTCGAGAGCGATGATCTCGGGCGGTGCGGCAAAGGCGCCCGCCGGGTGCTCGAAGACCAGAATCTGCGGGCCTCCGGCGGCTTGCACGGCCACCACCACGTCGGCGAGACCATCTCGGCGGTTGACTTCTCCCGATGCGAGAGCCGTCACCTCGCCGGGGAGCCGGATGCGCCCGACAGTTGCAAAGGCGCCCCGACCATCCCCGCGGTAGAGGCCCATTCCGCCGCGTCCCGGCTCGACCACCAGCAGATCGAGATGACCATCGGCGTCGAAATCACCGGCCGCCAGGAATTGAGGCGCGATGGGGGCGACGGCGATTGTAATCGGCGCTTCGAACGGCGGCGCAAGCTCCCGGCGCACCATGGCTGCGGGCAGAACCGGGTAGATGGCTTCGATGTTCCCACGGTACAGGAGGAGGAAACCCCCGCCTTCGTCCGCCATTCCGACCACGAGGTCCGGCACGCCGTCCTCATCGAAATCGCCGGCCGCCATCACCCTCGGTCGGGCCTCCGGATTGACGGCCAAGAATGCCTCCGCGGTGGCGGCGGCGCGAATTTCGAATTGAGGCGCTGACGGCGGCGATCCGTGGTCTGCGGCGAGCGGCGCGACCACGGCCACCGTTTCCGGGCCCGTATCCGGCAAAGGGCCGGACCCGTCCAACCGACCACCTGCCATGCCCGCGGCTCCGCTCGCCATGGCTGCGGTCAACGTGATCCCGAGGGTGCCGAGCGCGATGCGAAGGAGGAGCACGACCTCGCGATCGTGGTTCGAGCCCGGCACAGCGATGGCACACAATCCTCTCTTTGACCACCTTCCTCGGGACCACATAGGCGCCCTCCTTCCTATGGTCCGCCGACCCCAAAGGCGGCGGAACGGTCCAGCGTCGGAGTTGGTTCCTCCGCCTTCCAAGCTATTACGACAAATGTCCTCCGTCTGTGCCGGGGGTCACGAGACAGGACGATCGCTCAGATCTTCGTCATCACGCGATAGAAACATGGCCGCTCGGGTTCATTTCGTCGAGACCGAAAGGAATGCCCACGCCAGTGCGCCAAAGAGTGCGGCGAAGATCAGGCTCCACAGATGGGCGGCAAGACCGGTCGCCGCTGCTACCTCGAGCGACACCCCGAGAGAGGCGAACGCGGCGGTCCAACCGGCCTCGAGCGTCCCGAGGTTGCCGATCAGGTTGAACGGGAGCAGATTGGCCACCGCGGCCGCGGTGGCGCCCGCGACGACCTTGGCGGGTGGCCACCGATGGCCCATCGCCGCGAGCAGGATCCAGGCGACGCCCCACTGCAGGCCCCACATGATGAGTGAAACGACCGCGGCTCCGACCAGGCGAGCGGGACGTCGACGCAATGCCTCGAGTTCGCGGCGGACCCTCCGCAGCCGGCGGACCCAGCGGCGGCCGCGCGTGCCCCGCGGCGCCAGCAGCCGCAGCACAAGCCGGTCCGCAACTGCGAGCGTCAGCGGCAGCAAGAGCGATGGTGCCAGGAGGACGACCGAGATACCGATCGCCAGGGGATCGCGGAAGCCGCGAACGGCCAGCACGGCTGCTCCGCCCCAGAGTCCGAGGGTTGCAAGATCAAGGGTTCGAGCGGCGAGCAGGGTGCCGACACAGGCCGAAAAGCTCCGTTGCGTGTGCTTCGCCAGAAGCCAGGGAAGGGCCAGCTCGCCGGTTCGCAGTGGCGCAAAAAGTGCCGCCGCCTGGGCCGCAGACGCCGTCAGGGCCGCTCGTGGCCACCCGAGAAGCCCGCGCTCCATCAGCAGCTGCAGCCGCAACCCGCGCGCGGCCAGGAAGGCGGCCGAAATCACGAGGGCCAGCGCCAGGAGCAAGCCGTCGGTGGATGCCAGCAACCGGGCGACGGCGGCAGGGCCGGCGACTGCAAGGACCGCTCCGAGCAATCCGGCGGATGCGGCGGCGCCGACCAGAGGTCCTGCAACGCGGAGGCCGGTCCTTTCGTCATCCGGATTTCTCATCAGGCGCTCAACGAGGGCCCTCGAGACCCGTTTCGCGCAATCGCTCCACCTGCTCCTCGAGCAGCCGGCGGTTGACCGCGGTGAGGTCGGCCACAACTCCGGCCAGCCACACCAGGGCGCCGGTGACGATCAGGATGACCGCCAGGATCAGCGATTGAATATGGCCCGCAGGTGAGATCCTGGTGACATAAAACCACAGAAAACGGAGGAGAAGCACCGTTCCGCAGGCGATCGGGACCGCGCCGAGCATGATGAAGGTTCGCAGCGGGTTGTAAAGGGTCACGATGCGGGCCATGCTGGCCAGCGATCTCACGACGTAGCCGAGATCGGACTGGAAGAGACGCGAGGGTCGTTGGGACCCCGGGTTGACTCGCACCGGCACCGACACAACCTTGAGCCCGGCCTCACCCGCCTGGAGAATGGTCTCGAGGGTGTAGGTGAAGCGGGTAAAAACGTGGAGCTTGAGCGCCGTGGTTCTCGAGACGGCGCGGAAGCCGGAGGTGGCATCGCCCACCGAGGTCCTGGACAGCCGCCTGACAACCCAGGACCCGAGCTTCTGCAGCATCCGTTTCGAGGTCGAGAAGTGGCTCAGGCTCTCGACCTGGCGATCGCCGATCACCATCTGCGCCGTACCGTCGACGATCGGCCGCACCAGGGCCGGGATGTCGCGGGCGTCGTACTGATTGTCGGCGTCGGTGTTGACGATGACGTCGGCGCCGCGCTCGAGACAAGCCCTGATACCGGTTGAAAAGGCGACCGCGAGGCCGCGATGAACCGGCATCCGCACCACATCGGCGCCGGCAGCGGCCGCCACCTCCGCGGTGCGGTCGTCGGAGCCGTCATCGATGACCAGCACCCCGAGTTCCTCGAAGCCCTCGACCGAATCGGGAAGTGCGGCCAGGGTCGCCGGGAGTTGTTCTTCCTCATTCCACGCCGGGATCTGGATGATGAGCTTCATGGTGCGTCCGCCGTAACGCTAGCACAACGGCCGGACCCTCCGCCCGCCCACCCTTCGGCGAAAAGGAGAAAAGGTGCAGAGGTGCGGAGGGGAAGGGGCGGTTCCCTTTTCTCCTCTTCTCCTTTTCTCCTTTTCTCATACCTAAAATGTGGTCCGCTCAGGCGTGCACTCTGGATCCGGCGCCGCCGGGACGCGCCGAGCATCCCGCCTGATATCCTCGGCTGACGATGAGCGAGACGGGCGAGATCGCGCCGGAGCACAGGGACCGCAGCCTCGGGTTGGTGGTCTTCGGAGTGGTCGAGATCCTGATCGGCGGTCTCTGTCTCCTGCTGGTGCCGTTGAGCTTTGCGGCAGTCATACTCGGCGAATCGGCGGAGGGCGCCGGCTCCCACCTCCGCTCGGCGTTGTCGGCCTCTGCGATCTACGTGGTGACGGCGGGCGTCTTTGGGTGGCTCGGCATCGGCTCCATCCGCGCCCGTCGCTGGGCCTGCGAGCTGCTGCTGTCGCTATCCTGGATCTGGCTGCTGACCGGCCTCTGCTCTCTGGCCATCGGTTTGCTGGTGGTTCCTGCGATGATGCGCGAGCTGGCTGCCGGATCCGATTTGCCTCCCGGCTGGATCCTGATCGTCAACCTCGTGGTTTTCGGAGTCGTCGGTTTCGTGTACGTGGTGTTGCCGGGAGCAATGGTGATCTTTTACCGCTCGCCCCACGTGGCAGCCACCTGCCGTCTTCGTGATCCCGGACCGCAGTGGATCGACCGCTGTCCCCGTCGCCTTCTGACGCTGACGATCGTCTGGCTGCTCTGCGCGCTCTCGATCCTGTTGATGCCGGCCTACGATTTCCTTTTCCCCGTCTTCGGCGCGGTGTTGACGGGCGCGGCGGGGGCCGCCCTGTGGAGTCTCACCCTTGTCGCCTGCGTGGCCATCGCGGTCGGCACCTTCCGGCGGGCGCCGTGGGCGTGGAACGCCGGAATGGCCCTCAGCCTCGCCGGATGTCTGTCGTCGTCAGCAACCCTTATCGGGATGGATTTCGCAACGATGGCCGCCCTCCTGGGCGTTCCCGAGGAACAGGCCGCGATGATGACTGCGATCGGCATACCCGCCGGCTGGCCGATGGCAGCGGTCAACGCCGTCGTATGGGCCTCTTTTCTCGCCTACCTGTGGACACTGCGGAACCTCTTCACACCAACTCCGCCTGAGGCCGATGGCTGACCCTGGCGAGCTTCGAAATTCCGGATCCCGCGGGTGTCTGATGACGGCCGCCGGTGCGATGGCGCTGGTGATGATCGCCCCAGTTGCGATGTTCATACAAAGGCTGAGGAGGTGGCGACGCGGAACCGAGATCAGCGCCACAATCCACCAAACGCCGCTCACCACCACGGCGGGCGCCGATGTTTGCCGCCTCGACCTCAGTCTCGACATACCGTCGCCGGCCGAGCCAGGATTTTGTCGTCGTCTCACCGACGTGGTGGTGCGAATCGCGGACTCGCTGCACCGCGTCGACGACGTCTACAACGTGATCTATCGACTGCCGAGCGATCCTGAGCCAGTCATGTTGGCGCTGGGACCGCATTTGCAGGAGCTCGGCGATCGGTTCTTCCTGGTCCTTTCGCAGAGCGCTCTGGCGGGGAGGACGGTGGTCTGGTTGACTCTTGGCCGCGAACGCCCGCTGGCGGAGGTGGTCAATCCCATCGGATTCGACCCGGAGGCCACCAACCAGCTCGAAGCCCTCCTGGCGCAGCCTGACCTCAGGTGGTCGATGGCCACCGAGTGGGCGCGTGTCGGTCCCTCCCTCGTCATCCGGCTTGTCCTTGTCGTCCCGACGGAAGACCTGAATATGGTGCGCGAACTCCTTTCGGCTTTCGCTACCGGAGAACAACGTTCAAACGTTTAAACGTTCTAACGTTACAACGTTGATTCCGACGCATTGCCGCGTGCTGGCGGATGTGGTCAAATGCACAGCCGCTGGAGGACGTATGGATGTCGGGCTGATCAAGGACCGTCGACCCTTCGAGCACCGCATCGGTCTCACCCCGGGTGGGGTGCGGGCGCTGACCGAGAAGGGCCACCGGGTGTACGTGGAAAACGACGCCGGTCTCGAGGCGGGCTTCCCGAATGAGGTGTATCGGAACGTGGGCGCCACGGTGGTCTACTCGGACGAGGAGGTGCGACTTCGTTCCGAGATGCTGATTCGCCTTTCGCCTCCGACCCCCGAGGAGTGTGAAGGCTATCAGCCGGGCCAGGTGGTGATCGCGGCCTGGCATCTGGCGGTCGCTTCGGAGGCTTACTTCAAAAACCTGCTTGAAGGCAAAGTCACCACGGTCGGTTACGAAATCATCGAAGACGACGAAGGCCATGCGCCGGTGTTGGAGGCGATGTCGGAGATCGCCGGCCGTCTGGCGGTGACGATCGGCGCCGGGCTGGTGCTCAACGAGTTCGGCGGCAAAGGACTGCTGATCGGCGGCGCGCCGGGCATCCCGCCGGCCTCGATGGTGATTCTCGGCGCCGGCACCCTCGGCTGCGAGGCGGCGAAGTTCGCCCGCGGTATCGGCGCCCACGTGGTGGTGCTCGACAAGGACATCAACGCGCTGCGGCGGGTACAGAAAATGACCTTCGACGAGATCCCGACCATGATCGCCACCCGGGCGCGGATCGAAAAGGCGCTCGCCTTTGCCGATATCCTGGTGTGCGCGGTGGCGGTGCACGGCGAGCGGACGCCGATCCTGGTCACCCGCGACATGCTCAAACTCATGAAGCCGCGCTCGGTCATCATGGACCTGTCGATCGATCAGGGCGGTTGTTGCGAGACCTCGCGACCGACCGACTTCTCCAACCCCACCTACGAGGTGGACGGGATCATCCACTTCTGCGTGCCCAACCTGCCGTCCACGGCCTCCCGCGCGTCAACCCGTTCGCTCACCAACTCCATGTTGCCCTATGTCGAGGAGATCGCCGACGTTGGTTTCGACCGTGCGGTCCGCGACAACCCGGCGATTCGACGCGGCACCTACACCTATGACGGTCACTGTCTCCGCGAGGGCGTGGCCAAGATCTTCAACGTGCCCTATCACCGGATCGATGGTGACTGAGGGGGCACGATGGATTGGAACAGTATCTACCGCAATCGGGTGACGACCGCCGAAGGCGCGGTCCAGGACATCCGATCCGGCGATCGAGTCTGGATCCACCCCGGTTGCAACACGCCGACGCTGCTTATCGAAGCGATGGTGGCGCGGGCACCCGAGCTCGAAGACGTGGAGGTCGTCCATATCCTGACCCTCGCAGAGGCGCCCTATGTGGCGCCCGGCATGGAGGGCCATTTCCGCCACCGCTCGCTCTTTACGGGCAGCAACGTCCGCGCCGCGGTCAACGATGGGCGGGCCGACTTCGTGCCCATCCATCTCCACGACGTGCCGGCCCTGATTTCCCGCGGACAGATGCCGGTCGACGTGGCACTGATCCACATCTCGCCGCCGGACGAGCACGGCTTCTGTTCCTATGGAGTTGGCGTTGACGCCACCAAGACGGCCGTCGAGCACTCCCGCACCGTGATCGCGATGGTCAACCGGCAGATGCCGCGCACCCTCGGCGACTCCTTTGTTCATGTCTCCAAGCTCACCAGGGTGGTGGAGGTGGACGAAAGGTTGATCGAGCACCCGATGTCGGCAGAGGTTTCCGAGGTGGCGCGCAAGATCGGCGGCAACATCGCCTCGCTGATCACCGATGGCGCCACCATCCAAATGGGCATCGGCGAGATTCCCGATGCGGTACTCGATTTTCTCGGCGACAAGAGGCACCTCGGCGTCCACACCGAGATGTTCTCGGACGGTCTCGTTGACCTCTTCGAGGCGGGTGTGGTGACCAACGAAAAAAAGAGCCTTCACCGCGGCAAGATCGTCGCGTCGTTCGTGATCGGCACCCGGCGCGCCTTCGATTTCGTCGACAACAACCCGTTCATGGAGTTTCACCCCAACGAGTACGTCAACGATCCCTACGTGGTGGCCCGCAACGACAAGATGGTGGCCATCAACTCCGCGCTGGCGGTGGACCTCACCGGTCAGGTCTGCGCCGATTCTATCGGCACCAGGATCTACTCCGGCTTTGGAGGTCAGCTCGACTTCATCCGCGGCGCGGCTCGATCCAAGAACGGTGTGCCCATCATCGCCCTGCCGTCGACCGCCAAGGGGGGGACATTGTCCCGCCTCGTCGACACCCTGATCCCGGGCTCCGGCGTCGTCACCACCCGCGCCGACGTTCACTATGTGGTCACGGAGTACGGCATCGCCAATCTCTATGGGCGCAGTCTGCGCGAACGGGCACGCGATCTCATCGACATCGCGCACCCGGACTTTCGCGAGGATCTCGAGCGTGCCGCCTCAGAGAGAAATCTCCTGTGAGATTTTCGGAATTCAAGGTCGAGGTTGCGACCGTGCGCTGCGAGCCCTCGGGCCGCGAGGTGCGGGTGGCCCATGACACGGTCCTGATGGACGCGGTGCTCCAGGCTGCTCTTCCTCTCGGCCAGTCCTGTGACGGCATCGCCCTCTGCGGCTTTTGCCGGGTCCAGATTCTCGACGGGCTTGAAAACCTGTCATCGGCAGGATCTGAGGAGCGCAAGATTCTCAGCGCCCAGCATGCGGGTGACAACGAGCGCCTCGCCTGCTGCGCCCGCATCCGCGGCCCCGTCACCCTGACCACGGACTATTGGTGATATCTTGACGTCTTCAGGTCTTAACGTTTTAACGTTCAAACATTCTAAGGTTCCAACGTTCTTTACTTATTCAGCTTGTCGTTCTTCCAGTACTTGGTGCCGGCGATGTCGGCGTTGGCCATCAGCCCCTTTTCGGTCATCTGGTAGATGGCCAGGCCGTTGCTGAAGTCGGTCTTGACCTCGGCAGCGTTTTTTCCCGCGGCTGCAGTTGCTCCAGCGTCGGCCTGCCAGCCTTTGTTGACAAAGCTGTCAAAGGTCTGGGAGTCCTGGAAGAGGAAGACAATCTGGTACTTGTTGGCCCCGAGCCCGATGCCGACCCCTGCGGTACCCATCTGCATGTAGGTCTTTTCACCGGTCTCCTTGACCGTCGCGACGCCGTTGCCTCCGCCGCCCGAGAACCCGAAGGCCAGCTTGAGGTTGTCAAAGACCGCCCAGCCGTACGACTTTTCGTACAGGTTTTTGGCTTTCGGGTTGTCGGCGAAGAGCTTTTCCAACGCCTCTTTTGCCGCCTCGTCGACCTTCATCCTTTTCGATTCCTGTTTCAAGGACTTCCAGTCATCCTGGGCGGATGCCGAAGTGGCCGGCAAGGCGAGGGCAAGAGCCGTCAGCAGAGCTACGCAGCAAAAGGTCGTTTTCATTGGGGTCTCCTCGTCTGTATTTCGATGCGGGATGATACCACGGGGCTGCTAACCATCGTGCGCGCCGTCACGTAGTGACTGGTGACTGAAATACGAGGAGGACCTCATGGACGGACAACAAGCAGAAGCCATGATCATGATCATCGTCATGCCCACGATGTTTGTGATTTTTGGTTGGGCCTTCAAGACGATGCTCAACTTTTTCCAGACCCGGGCGCACATGAAGCACCACTACGCCCTCCAGGACAAGCTCCTCGACAAGCTCGGTTCGTCGCCGGAAGCCGTCGAGTACCTGCGCAGCGGCGCCAGTGAGAATGTGTTTGCCTTTGCAACCCAGGAGCGCGGCAACCCCTACGGCCGGATCCTCAGCGCCCTCCAAGCCGGAGCGGTCTTGAGTCTGCTGGCGGTCGGGTTCCTGGTCCTGCGCAGCATGCTCCCCGAGACCTTCGACACCTTTACGGTGGTTGGTGTTCTGGGTCTGAGTCTCGGCCTGGGCTTCCTGGCGTCGAGTGGGGCGGCCTACTTCTTTTCAAAGAAATGGGGTCTGGTCAACGGTTCCGCGGACGACCAGGCTTGATACCGTAGGCGGCGTGGGTACCGGCGGTCATGATCCCGATGGCACTTTCTCTGCCACGAACTCACGCGGCGGATCCGGCGGCGCGGGCGGTGGCGATGGATGAGGCGGCCTTTCGCCGCCTCCACCACCGCACCGCACGCCCGCTGCGCGCCTATCTGATCCGGGCCTGCGACGATCTCGCGTTGGCCGATGATCTCGTCCAGGAGGCCTACCTGCGCTTTCTCCGTTCGGGCTTTGAGGGAGAGGACGACGACCATCGCAAGAACTATCTCTTCCGTATCGCGACCAACGCCATGCGGGATCATTTTCGACGCAAGCGGCCGGAGACCGACGAGGTGCCCGAGCGGGACACCGCACCGAGCCACGTCGAGGCGGTCCATCTCAGGTCCGACGTCGGTGGCGCCATGTCGGAGCTGTCTCCAAATGACCGGCAGATGCTGTGGCTGGCTTACGTGGAGGGATCATCGCACGAGGAGATCGCGACGGCGCTCGGATTGCGGACCGCGAGCATTCGATCCATGCTGTTTCGGGCCCGGCAACGACTGGCGAAAAAACTCCACAACAGGGGGCTGCACCCCGGTGGGGAGGCATCATGAAGCATCCTTGTTGCGCCCATGAGGACGCGGTGGCGGTCGCCGCCCATTCCGGCGATTGGACCCCCGAGCTCCAAGCTCACCGCGACGGCTGCATGATCTGTGCTGAACTCACGTTGGTCGTGGCGGCGATGGCGGCTGACGCCGAGGAGCTCCTCAACCTCAGCACACCCCTCCCCGATCCCTCCGTCATCTGGCTCCGGGCGCGGCTCGCGGAACGGGAGGACATCTTCCGACGCGCGCTGCGGCCGATTGTCTGGGTCCAACGGGCGACAATCGCGGCGGTGGCCGCAGCCGGGCTGGCCTTTGCACCGAGCCTGTGGGGCTTCCTCACGGGAGTGTTCGCAGACCTCAACCTCAACTTCTCGGCGCCCAACCTCCCACGCGCGGCAGGTTCACCGCTGCTCGTGTTGATGGTGAGCATGATCGTTCTGGGTGGGCTGGCGCTCTGGGAGCTGACGGCTGCGGGTCAAGAGTGAAGACCGAAGAACGAGAAGTGAATCTGGGGGGCGCTTAACCCTTTACTCTTAACCCATAACCCCCTGACCAAACAACAGCCACCAGCCGATCCCAAACACCGCGATGTCGGCCAGGACGTGGCTGATCCAGCAGGGCCACACCGACCGGTAGCGTTTGTAGAGCCAGGACCATATCGCACCGCCCACAAAGACTCCGGAGGAGGCGAGAAAACTGAACACCGGATCGAGGTACTGGCTGACGGCGATGACGTGGTGGGCGCTAAAGATGGCCGCGGATGCAAGAACTGCCGCCGGTCCTTTGATCAGAGCCTCGCACTGGCGGAAGATGAACCAGCGGTACACGTACTCCTCGATCAGGGAATTGAAAAAGGTCCAGCCGGCAGCCCCCGCCAGGTAGGAAACGGCCGATCCAAGACCCATCTCCCGAACCTGTGCGCGGAGCGACGTCAGGTCCATGTCCTGGACGCCGACCAGCCACGCGCCGATGACGATCAGCGCCGCCAGCCCGAGACCGCTGACAGCGCCGACCGCGAGCCCGCCCCGGCGGGGTGGCGACCAACTCGGCCTGCCCTTCTGCACCAACAGGTACCAGGCGGCTGGAAAAACCACCAGCCACACCTTGGCTGCCATGAACAGCACCCGTCCAACCGGGCCCGGCGCTACCACCATCGCCACGATCACTCCCAGGCTTGGAACGGGAGCCAACGCGAGCAGCGCCAGCACTGCGCGGCGGCGGTTTGTTGTCGTTTGGTGTCATCACGGTGGACCCAAACGTTCTAATATTCATCGTTCTACCGTTTGAACGTTTTTTCGATCACAATCCAGGAATGCCCAGAATGAGATTCGGGTCCGGGCACAGCTCGAGGAAGCGCTCCCGTTCCGACGGCGCCGCGACCCCCGGATAGTCGACCTCGTTGCCGAGAGTCTCCGCGATGATCTGAAAGTGGAGGTGGGGCGGCCAGCTGCCGTTCTCCTGCAGATCACCCACCTCACCCACCAGCGACCCCTCGGCGAGCGAGCCTCCCACCTTCAGTCGATCCAGAGATGCGCGGCTGAGATGCCCGTACAGGGTATAAAACGAAACCCCGTCGAGCACGTGGCTGAGAATCACTGTCGGCCCGTAGTTGCCGAGCCCGGCGTTGTCGGCGGCAGAGTGCACGGTCGCCGGCAGCGGGGCAAAGACCTCGGTGCCTTCGACCACAAAGAGGTCGATGCCGAGATGGATGCTGCGCCGTTCGGCAACTCCGTCAAAAAGCGGAGAGTGCCGGTAGAGCACTCGGTCCTCGTCATAACACCCGATCCCAACCGGCGTTTCGGCCTCGGCTATCCGTCTCGAACAGGTACTCGGTGAAGCCCGAGACGTCGTTGACATCGAGATGGGCGAGCTCCCGGTTGGCATCGGTGAAGTCGAAAATCATCAATCGGCCGCTTCTCAGATCGAAGGGAACCACCGGGCTCATCTTCGCACGGTGAGCTTCGAGGGCGGCGATGATGGGTGACGGACTCACGACGCGATTGTATCCGACCGACTCGCAAACGCCAGGGTCTCAGTCGGAAGCGATCTCGGTGCGCTCGAGGACGAGAGTTGGAAATCGGGTCGGTGGCTGGTTATCCGCCTCGTCTGCGAAGATAACGATAATCGAACGAAAGCGGTCCTCCCGCCAGTGGTCTTCGACGAGCAGCCACGAGCGCACGAACTCGGCAACCTCCATCCGGCAACGTTCCCGCACCAGCTCGAGATGGGTGGCGTCCGCGGCCCGCGCGGACACGGCGGCAGTGATGCCTCGCTCGAGCTCCCCCATCTGCTCGTCCTCGTTGAACCGCAACCAACCCCGATCGCTGAATTTCTCCATGCGTCCGGTGTCAATCGCCGGCGGCACGGTGGGGCGGATGGGAGGCGCGTGAACAACGCAGGTCTGGCCCTCGACCACCAGGCGCCACGGCTCGTCTAAGCGCAGGTGGTAACGGTAGGTCACGGGCACGCGGATCTCGGTGACCGTCGTCCCGAGCGGGATGAGGTCCCAGGCGATACGCAGCTCGTCGGTGCTGCGGAGAACCTCCATCGCCTCGAAGGACGCCAGCTCGAGACGCAGTCCGCTGTCCGGCGCGATCGTAGGGATGGCCGAGACAAAGGTGTTGGTAATGGTCCCGGTGCGGAAGGCCGCGGCGATCGTGACGGCGCTCTTGCCGACGTCGCGCACTGCGTCGCCGGCCGCTTTCCCGCCCTCGCGGGCGGTTCGGCCGATCTCGTGGACGCCGAGGTAGACGACAAGTCCGATGATCAGAACCACCAGAGGCCACCGCAGAGTCCGCACGATCTCGAGCCAATCTTGCGGACCAGGGTGTTTGTCCTCAGGCGATACCTGGGGTTTATCGTCGATCATGGTGCTCCCTGCAATTCGCCGCGCGGCGCCAACCCCCGCCCGGTGAGCATGGCGCGATGCACGGCCCTAGAAATCACGCTACCGGTTTCGCGCCGGGGCCGCAAGCCGCGCGGTAGGTATCACAACCCTTTGATCCTCACCGGCATCTCATGATTGTGGAGAAAAACTACCGGAGAGGGGGAGTGCCGATGAGAGCGAAGGTGATTTGTATAGCAATACTGAGTCTGATGCTGGCTGTTTCCGGAGGGGCAACCGACGCCGCCGGATACCAGGAAACCGTCGACCAAACCTATGCGCTTGCCGCCGGTGGGAGTGTGTCGCTGGATAACGTCAACGGCGATGTGAGCATCGAGGTCTGGGAACGAACCGAGGTCCGGGTTTTTGCGGTCAAAAGCGCCAGCTCGCCAGAGCTGCTCGAGCTGCTGTTGGTCGAGGTCGACGCCAAGCCGGACGCCGTGCGGATCAACACACGCTACCTTTCTACCCACAACTTCAAACATGAGAAGGGCGATCACAGGCAGGTGGAGTACACCCTCACCGTGCCACGATCGGCCAAGATCGAAGACGTCGATCTCGTCAACGGCAGCCTGTTGGTGATTGGAGTCGAGGGCGGCGTGCAAGCTGAAACGGTGAACGGGAATATCGCTGTTCGGGAGTGTTCGGGCAGCGCCGCACTGTCGACGGTCAACGGCGGGATCGAGCTCTACACCAATCGCCTCGACCGGAGCGAAGGCGTCGACCTGGAAGCGGTCAACGGCAGCCTGGACATCTACCTTTCGGCGGGCGTCGGCGCCGAAGTCCGCGCCGAATCCTTGAACGGCACGATTCGCAATGATTTCGGGCTCGAGGTCCGCAAGGGCAAGTACGTCGGATCCGATCTTTCCGGCGTCATCGCAGGCGGCGGCAGTAATATCCAGCTGGAAACGGTGAACGGTTCGATCGGCGTCCACGCCTGGTAGACCGACCGTCGTAGAGCTGTTTTTGACGAGGGTCCGCCGTTTGGCGGTGGGCCCTCGTGTTCTTGATTTTCGGAACCGCAAGTGTACAATGAGCCTACGTGAGCAGGAAAAAGGCGACTGCGGCCAGCGACCGGTTTCGGTCCGCGTCCGCGTACGAGAGTCTGATCGGGTTCTCGCGCGCGGTGCGCCGGGGCTCGCGCATCGCCGTCTCGGGCACTGCGCCGATCGGTCCCGACGGCGAGACCGTCATCGGTGACGCCTACGTGCAAGCGTCGCGTTGTTTTGAAATCATTCTCGAGGCGGTCGAGGCCCTCGGCGGTACCCGTGAAGATGTCGTTCGGACGAGGATGTACGTGATTGACGCTGCGGACTGGGATGCGGTTTCACGCGCTCACGGCGAGTGCTTTCGCGACACCTATCCGGCCGCGACACTGGTCGTCGTCAAGGGCCTGCTCGATCCCCGATGGCGGGTCGAGATCGAGGCCGATGCCGAGCTCCTGTCGATCAGGTGAGTGACCTGACAGCTGACTTTGAGTCCGGTCCGGAATGCGCATTGCGGCTGATATTGCGACAGAAAATCGTCTCAATGTGTGCAGCAGGTTGACAACTCGGTCGCATGATATACTCCCACGATCACGGTGGGAGTCCTTCTCCTGGTGCACAGCTTGCCGACCTCGAAAAATGCGGCGATGAAACCTCGTGTCGACGGCGTGCCGTCGTCTGATCGGGCTTATGTGTGCACGGGACTCCGATGAACAACCTCCCACGGGTCCTTATCATCGATGACGACGCGAACGACCGCGCATTGATGAAGCTCGTGCTGGCGGCGGAATTCGGCAAGATCGAGCTCGAGGCCGCCGGGACAGCTGCCGAGTTTTCGGGCGTACTGGCAGCGGGACGATTCGGGATCGTCATCACCGAGGCGAGTTTTTCGTGGGGTGACGGCGTCGATGTGATCCGGCTGATTCGGGAGATACGGCCGGACTGCCCGGTAATCCTCTTCACATCCGTGAAATCCGAAGAGTTGTGGAGCGAGAGCCTCCGCCTCGGGGTGGACGCTTATGTCTCGAAGTCGCCGGGCGGATTCGTACGATTGCCTGCGGTCGTCCGGTCGGTTTTTTTCCGAACCCGACGGCAGGCGGTGGCGAGCTCGCGCGATGCGCCCTATCGGCGCCTGGTGGAGGGACTGCCGGTGGGTGTTTTCGTGGCCACCCTCGAAGGTGAGATCCTCGAGGCGAATCCAGCTTTTGCCGCCACCCTCGGTCTCTTCGACCCGGAAGAAATCGCTTGGTCGAGCTTCCCGGGCCTGTTTGCCGACAAGGCTGCAGCCGATCGCTGGCGGAACCACATGACGACCGCTCGCGCAGTACGCAACCTCGATGCCCAGGTGCGGCGGTCCGACGACACACTCGCCTGGGTCCGGGTCTCGTCGTGGGTGGTGGAGGACGCCGGTTCCGGCATGCGGCACATCCAGGGCGTGGTCGAGGACACCGGCGATTACCACGCCGCGCAGGATGAGCTGGCGGCCCGCACCGATGCGCTGGCCCGCTCGAACGACGAGCTCGAGCAGTTTGCGTACGTCGTCTCCCACGACCTCCAGCAGCCGCTGAGCGTTGTCTCGAGCTATCTGGAAATGCTCGGTGAGAGCGTCCGGGGCAAGCTTGACACCGACGAGGAAGGTTTTCTGGACAAAGCGACCGCGGCCGCGGTTCGGGTCCAGGTCATGGTCGACGCTGTGCTCGGCTACGCCCGGGTTGAAGCGCGGGGTAGCGATTTTGCGCCGGTAGATCTCGGCGCTGTGCTCGAGCGCGTCAAGGGTGCTTTGTGGAAGGAAATCACCTGTGCAAAAGCGGAAATCACCTGTGATCAGCTGCCGACCATCATCGCCGACGAGGGGCAGATGGAACAGTTGCTCCAGAATCTGATTTCGAACTCCCTCAAGTTTTCAGGCGGCGGTCCAGCGGCCATCCATCTATCGGCGGAAGAACGGGAAGCGGAGTGGCAGATCGAGGTCCGGGACAACGGCATCGGCATCGACCCCGAAGCGTCGGAAAGGATATTCGTGATGTTCCAGCGCCTGCATACCGAGAAGGAAATCCCGGGTACCGGGATCGGTCTCGCGATCTGCAAGCGCATCGTGGATCGCCACGGCGGTCGAATATGGGTAGAATCTGAACAGCAGCGGGGTGCGAGGTTCTTTTTTACGATACCGAAGCGGGCGCTCGACCACGAAGAGGGGCATCCGTGAGGGTTCGGGTCATGTTGAGGAGGCATTGAATGGGGTCCGGCAACAAGCCCAACCAGACGCGCGGCGACGAATCCGTACGTGTGCTTCTCGTGGAGGACAGCCCAGACCAGGCTGAATTGATCTCCACGAAGCTCAAGCGATCAAAACGAATTGAGGTTGCTATCGAGCACGTGGAACGTCTGCAAAGCGCGCTCGAATTGATCGCGCGTGAGAATTTTGACGTCATCCTCCTCGACTTTTCGTTACCCGACAGCTGTGGTCTCGACACTTTTCAACGGGTCCACGAGACCGCGCCACGGACCCCGGTGATCGTTCTTACCAGCCTCGACGACAACGAACTCGCCGTGCAGGCAGTTCGCCAGGGCGCGCAAGACTATCTGATCAAACGCGAGGCGGACACCAGATTGCTGGTGCGTTCGATTCTTTACGCCATCGAGAGACAGGCCTCTGAGGACGCGCTCCGCAACTCGGAGGAACGATATGCGCTGGCCGTACGAGGCGCCAACGACGGTCTCTGGGACTGGAACTTCGAGACCGATCGCGTCTTCTATTCACCGCGCTGGAAGTCGATGCTCGGGTTTTCAAACAACGATGTCGGTGACAGCCCTCGCGAGTGGTTGGACCGCATTCACGCCGACGACCGACCGCCGTTTCGACGCCACCTCGACGCCCACCTCACGGGCGCCACCGAAAAGCTCGAGTTCGAGCATCGGATGCGAAACGCAGCCGGCGAATACCTGTGGGTGCTGGCGCGCGGAGTCGCGGTCCGCGACGAGCACGGCAAGCCCTACCGTATGGCCGGTTCGCAGACCGATATCACTGCTCGCAAACGGGCCGAGCACCAACTCCAGCACGACGCCCTCCACGACGGCCTTACCGGCCTCGCCAACAGAGTGCTGTTCGTGGATCGTCTGGCCTGCGCTGTGGCTGATTTGCAGCGGCGCGCCTCCCCGCACTTTGCGGTCCTCTTCTTCGATCTCGATCGCTTCAAAAACGTCAACGACAGCCTCGGCCACACCATCGGCGACAAGCTGCTGGTGGGCATTGCCCGCCGGCTGGAACATTTTCTGCGTCCAGGCGACACCGTCGCACGCCTCGGCGGCGACGAGTTCGCGGTGCTCATCCACCGGGTCGACGACGCGAGCGGCGCGATCCACGTCGCGGATCGCATCCAGGACATTCTGAGCATGAACTTCTCGATCGAAGGTCACGACGTCATGGTGACCGCATCGATCGGCATCGCCCACAGCTCGACCGGCTACGCCAGCCCGGAGGAAATCCTGCGCGACGCCGACATCGCGATGTACCGCGCCAAGGCCGACGGCAAAGCTCGCTACGAAATCTTCGACCGCGATATGCATCAAAGCGCCGTCGCCCTGCTCAAGCTCGAGACCGAGCTCAGACGCAGCGTCCACCGAGGCGATTTCGTCATGAACTACCAACCCATCGTCTCCCTCGGCAAGGGCCGCATCGTCGGCTTCGAGGGGCTGGTGCGATGGCAGCACCCGGAACGCGGCATCGTGACGCCTGCTCATTTCATCGCCATCGCCGAGGAGACCGGGTTGATCGTACCGATCGGCTGGTGGGTGGTGAGGGAGTCCTGCAAGCAGACCCGGAAGTGGCAGGACCGGTTCCCCAGCGATCCGCCGCTGTGGATCAGCGTCAATATGTCTGGCAAGCTGTTCATGAAGAGCACGATGGTCGACGAACTGCTCGGAATTCTCGAGGAAACCGGCCTCGAGCCGCGAGACCTGCGGATCGAGGTCACCGAGAACGTGGTCATGGACCACGCCGAGCTGGCGGTCCGAAATCTGATGGAGCTGCGCGCCCTCGGTGTTCAGCTCTCGATCGACGATTTTGGAACCGGCTACTCGTCGCTCAGCTATTTGCAGCGCTTCCACTACGACTCGCTGAAGATCGACCGCTCATTCGTCAGCAAGCTCGAGTCTCCCGGCGAGTCGCGGGCAATTGTCGAGACGATCCTCAATCTCGCCAACAGCCTCGGAATCGGTGTGGTGGCGGAGGGCATCGAGACGGCCGACCAGGTGGATCGGCTGCGTCGGATGCAGTGTCCGCACGGCCAGGGCTTCTGGTTCTCGCGCCCTCTGACCGTGCCCGCAGCCGAAGCAGCTCATCGCCTCCGCCCCGGTCTGGTGATGCGCGCCCTTGGGGCGCGCAGTTTTGAGTTATCAGTTTTGAGTTTTGAGTTATCGATCCGAGTTGGGTCGTTGATCTGGGGTGGGTGGAGAACTCAACACTCAAAACTCAACACTCAAAACTCTCCAAAGGTTTTTCGTCACCTATGTGGCTGAATCTCCGATTCGGACCGGCATTCTGCGTGGTCCCCAGTCGCCGGGTGGTCCGTCAAAGTGTCCCGGGCACCGGGTGCCGCATTTGAGGCACCGGCCGTCGTCGGTCAGGGCCCAGATACCGAGCCGGTACCAGTCCCGCCCGATCAACAGCTCGCCGCAGTGGTGACAGTAGGTCGATCCCCCGGCCGGATCGACCACGTTGCCGGTGTAGGCGTGGCGGACACCGTTGGCACGCGCGATCTCGCGCGCCCTGCTCAGGGTCTCGGGTGGGGTCGGTGGCAATTCTCTCATCTTGAAGTCGGGGTGAAAGGCCGTGAAATGAACCGGCACATCCGCACCGAGCGTGTCGACGACCCAGCGGGTCATGGCGTCAATCTCGTCCGTGGAATCGTTCTCGCCCGGTATCAGCAGGGTCGTAATCTCGACCCAGACATCGGTTTCCCTGACCAGGTACTCGAGGGTCTCGAGCACCGGCTGCAGGGCGCCGCCGCAGAGTTTCTTGTAAAAGCTCTCGGTGAAACCCTTGAGATCGACGTTGGCGGCGTCGATGTGGGAGAAGAACTCCCGGCGAGGGGACGGACAGATCTCGCCGGCGGTGACGGCGACGGTCGCGATGCCCAGCTCGTGACACGCCACGGCCACGTCCACTGCGTACTCGAGGAAGATGACCGGGTCGTTATAGGTAAAGGCAACGCTGCGGCAACCCGTCGATACCGCGGCCCCAGCGATCGCCTCCGGGGACGCATTGTCCGCCAGCGTGTCGGTTTCGCGCGACTTGGAAATCGACCAGTTCTGGCAGAATCGGCAGGCCAGATTGCAGCCGGCGGTGCCGAAGGAAAGGACGCCGGTCCCGGGGTGAAAGTGGTTGAGCGGCTTCTTCTCGATCGGGTCGACGCAGAAGCCGGAAGAGCGGCCGTAGGTGGTGAGGACCACGCCACCGTCGAGGTTCTGGCGCACGAAGCAGAAGCCTCGCTGGCCCTCCTTGAGCTTGCACAAGCCGGGGACAGAGCTCGCACACCACGCGCCCGTCGTCGAGCGGGCTCCAATAGCGGCCGGGAACGACCGAATCCACGAATTCTCCCTCCCCCATTGATGGCCCTACACCTACCATATGTCAATATGCCGTCCACCGGCTGCGGATTGAAAAAGCGGTGGGCGCCCATTGGGCGCCCACCTTCAAACGGGGGAGGAAGGATCTCAGCGGGCGGGTTCGACGATCTCGACCAGGTCGAGAATGTCGTCCCGTACGAGGCCGACGTCGGGGGCGTAGAATTTCATGCTCTCGCCGGACTCGAGGGCTGTGGTTTCCCGCACCTCGAGACAGTCCTCGAAGGTGTCGGCGGGGGTCTCGACCGTCACATCCATCGCGATGTGTTCGGCTCGGTCTTCGGCCACACCCGGCGCGACCTCCTGGTAGTAGCGTGCGCCGAGCAGGACCGTTCCGGGCATGATGATTCCGGCAACTGCGCCGTCCTCGCCCGCACGCCAGGCGCCGTCGTGGCTGACGATCTCGCCGTCGTCGTAGATGTCCACCTCTTCGCCGAAGTAGAAAACGCTGCCGGTCTCGACGCAGATCGCGAAGTAGTTGCGAGACACCTCGACGAGCTCACCGTCGGCAGTCTCGTACTCCTCGATGACCCGGGTCTCGACGCCGTCGACCATCTCGGTGTCGTCGAGCACGGTGATGCGGAGGGCGATTTCCTCGCCGTCCTCCTCACCCTCGTAGAAGAATTGATAGCCGGGATCGAGCGGGATGTAATAACGATTCATCCCGGTATTGGCGAAAGTGCAGTCATCGGCGAAGAACTCGTCGGTGAACTCGAGGTCGTCGCTGTCCGCCGAACACTGCCAGTGGGACTCGAGATGGATGGCGTCATTCGACGTTCGGTCGATCTTGGTGACGCCGAAGACACCCTCGCCGTCGAGCATGGTGAAACGCAGGGTGCCGTTGGCGAATGCCGGTCCGCCGAGGCTGGAAACCGTTTTCAAAATCGGTGCCACCGGCGGCAGCTCGAAGGTGTCGGCCGCCAGCACGTCGCCTTCGAGATCGAGGAGCTCGACCATCACCTCGGCCTCCTCGTCGCCGATGTTGAGACCGTACCAGTTGGAGCGGTAGGCGGAGTTGTTGGTGACTCCGATGGAGTGAGTGGTCTCGGGGCCGTCATTCGAGATTGCGGCGTAGGAGGGAACACCCTCGAAGCCGAGTCCGAAGGTCCCATCTTCATCGCCGAGGCTGTAGACCCGGGCTTCGACGACCAGCAGGGCATCCTCGGCCGAGTCCTGTTTGGAGACTCTCTTCTCGTCACCTTCATCGTCTTCCTGGACGATTTCGATGTGAAAACCGCCGGCGCCTTCCTCGAGCCCGAACACGCTCTCAATGACATCCTCGAGGACCAGCGTCTCGCCGGGCCCGATCTCGAACTCCTCGGTCAGCGGATCAGTGTTGTCCTCGTCCCGCTCCAACCACGCGATTTCGACCGTCACCGCCTCCTCTCCGGGGTTCAAGATGTACAAATCAGTTATCCAGGACGCTGTCCCTGCGCCGAAACCGCGCGCGGCCGCCGGCACCCAGAGCTCGTCGTCCGGGTTGAGGGCGAGCGCCGGCGATGAAGCCAGACAGAGGCCGAGCAGAATCGCGATACAGCACTTCGTTTTCATACCTTTCTCCTTTGTCGTCGTGACCGTCAAATATTGTCTTTCACGATGTAGGTGTCGCCGACGCGCAAAAATCCTTCGCGAGGCCGCAGAAGATTCTTCAGCAGCCGCAGCGCCAGGGACAGCGACAGACAGAGGCAGGGTCAGAGAGCAGCGGCCGGGGCAGCGGCCGGAGCAGCCAGTATGGGTCGTGACGGGACGGTCCGTCCGGGACTTGTCGCTGCCGACCGCCCCTGCCGCGGCCACCGGTCGCTGACGCTGTACCTGCCGCTGTCCCCGACCGCTGTTTTGGGGGATGGAACCGATCTCTTCGGGGAAGGGTGGCTGGAATTTCCGAATTCCGAGTTCGATGAGTCGCCAACTCACCCAATTCCGGAAGAGCCGAACGTTCTAACGTTGAACGTTCTAACGTTCAACGTTCGCAGGCAAGAGCTTCCCCACCACCTCACCAAAACCCACCCGCAGGTCCTCGGCCTCGCAGTGCCCGCGCATGATGACCGTGTCGCCGTCCGCGAGGAACTTTCGTTCCTCGCCGTTTGACAGCCCGATGGGTTCGGCGCCGCGCCAGCTGAGCTCGAGCATGGAGCCGCGTTCGTGCTTGCCGGGGCCCGAGATCGTGCCGGACGCCAGGAGGTCGCCGGGCCGGAGGTTGCACCCACCCGAGGCATGGTGGGCGAGCTGTTGGCAGACGCTCCAGTACATGTACTTGAAATTCGAGGTGGCGATGGTCTCGGGCGTCGTCATCTTCTCCGACTGCAGCTGCACCTCGAGGCGGATGTCGTACGCGCAATCGCCTGGGTTCCTGAGGTAGTCGAGCGGCTCGGGTTCGTTCTGGGCGGGGCCGCTGCAACGGAACGGCTCGAGCGCGTCCATGGTCACCACCCACGGCGAGATCGAGGTTGCGAAGTTCTTGGCCAGGAATGGGCCCAGCGGCACATACTCCCAGGCCTGGATGTCGCGCGCCGACCAGTCGTTCACGAGTACCATCCCGAAAATATGGTCGGCGGCCTTGTCGATCGGGATCGGGGTTCCGAGGTCGTTGCCCGGGCCGACGAAGAAGCCCATCTCGAGCTCGAAGTCCATCAAGCGGCAGGGACCGTAGCCGGGCGTTTCGGCGTCGGGCGCTTTGGTCTGCCCCATCGGTCTGCAGACGTCGGTACCACTGACCACCACCGAGCTCGCGCGGCCGTGGTAGCCCACCGGGAGGTGGAGCCAGTTCGCCTGCAGTGCATTGTCGGCGCCGCGCAGCATGATGCCGACGTTGGTGGCGTGCTCGCGCGAGGAGTAGAAATCGGTGTAGTCGCCGATGGTGGCCGGCAGCAGCATCTCGACGCTCGTGGCCGGCACCAGGGCCGCATTGCGGAGGCCTGCGTCGTCGCGCAACGCCGCCTGATCGTCACGGAGCAGCTGGGTCAGCTTCGACCGCAGCTCTCGCCACGCCGGTCGTCCAAGGGCCATCAGGGCATTGAGGCTGGTGAGCCCGAGGACCGCGGCGGTGCCCATTTCGGGGCCGGAAAGCAGGCCGCGGTCGGCGAGCACCGAAAGATCGAGGATCCGGTCGCCGATGGCCACCCCGATCCGGGGCGCCGCGCCGAAGGCCGGTTTGAAGACCCCGAATGGGAGGTTGTGGATCGTGAAGTCGGAGCCGGCGGGGACCTCGATGAATGAGCGCAGTTCGGAGTCGGGACGGGTCATTGGGTGAGCTCCTTTGAGTGGTCGATGATGTCGAGCGCCCGGAGGTCGTCGCGCGGTTCTGAAAAGCTGCAGCTGCCGAAGGTCGTCAGCACGCCGGACCGCGCCGCGGCCACCTCGGCGGCCGAGGCCTCGAGATCGCGCCACGCCAGCCGCTCGGCCTCGACTACAAAGGACCGCGGATCGGTGTCGGCGATGATCTCGGTGAGCCTGGTGACCGGCAGGTCGCGGGCGTGGGCCATGACCGAGGCCGTGAACAGGTTGAGGAAACCGTGGACGGCGGTGCCGAGCGCCTCGTCGGTGTGGCGGAAGGGGTGGTGGAGCCCCTGGGTGGCCTTGAGCGGCACCCCGGTGGCGCGGCAGGTGGCGATAGCCGCCGCCACCGCCATCGATTCGGGAATTGCGGCCGCGTCGAGACCGCCGCAGCGGATCTTGAGGCCGAGGCGGTGGTCACCACCCGCGGTGCGGGTGGCGTCGCGGATGGCAGCTACCGCCGCCGGCAACCGGGGCCGCCAGTCGCCGAGGAGCGAGACCTCGAAGTACGGCGTCACCGCCGCCGATCCGTTGTCGGTGAGGCTCCGCCACGCCGTTTCGACCGCCACCGCCGCGCCTCCGGCCTCCGGCAGACGGGCCTCGAACACATCGGCCGCAGCACGGTGCTTCTGCCGAGCGAGAAACTCCCGGATCAGGGCGGCGTCGGCCTCGGTGGCCTGCACGAAATCATCCAGCGTCGCGCCGCCGCGGCCGAGGACGGCGATATCGATCTTTGATGCTCCGACCGCGGTATCCGTCAGTAGAGATTCGAGCTCGTCGAGGCGACCGACCGGACACACGAATCGGGCCATCATCCAGCTGTCGCCGGACTGTCGGTGGATGAGGTAGCGGGAGAAGGCGTCCTCCATCGAGAGGGCTGCCGGCGGGAAGAGGCCAGCATAGTCGATGATGCCTTCAAAAAGCGCCTGCGCACAGGGATTCATGGGACCTCCGCTCGGGTTCGGGTATGGTACAGCAATTCTGCAGCGGCAATCTGCGCCGCAGATTCCCGCTGCAGAATTGCGGTTAGAATGGCGCGTCGGAGGGGCCTCGTAATGATTGAGCGTGCAGGATTGGTTTTTCGAGTTGTGGTCGTTGCCGTGGTGTTTGGTTGGGGTGTCTCGCTCTCCGCGGCCGCCGCTGACGTCGAGGTGGCAAATCCAGGCTTCGAGCGGTTGGAGCCTGGTGGAGCAATCACCGGCTGGCGGCTCGCGGCGGTGGCGTCGAGCGTCGGCGCCGAGCTGGTCGGTGTCACCGATGAGGTGCACGACGGTATCGGCGGCGCAAAACTGGCCGTGAGAGGGCACGGCAAGGCAACTGCGGTCTCCGAGCCGGTGGCGCTCGAGGTTGGCAAGCTCTACCGTCTGAGCGGTTGGATCCGCACCGAAGGTGTGGTGGCGGACCCGATGGCTAAATACCCGACGGCCCTTCCCGCGTGCCTCAGCATGCAGGCCCTGCCCTTCACCATGCACTCCTCCGCAGTCGGCGGCGACTCGGACTGGACGCGGGTGGATCAGCTCTTCGTCGCAGTCGCTGCCGAAGACCGGGTCGAGCTCCACCTGGGATACAACGGCACCGCCCGCGGCACCGCGTGGTTTGACGACATCCGGGTCGAGCGGGTCGAGGACATCGCCGCCTACATCCCACCCGAGACCGTGCGTTGGTCAGGCGACGGATTCCGCTACGACGACCAGGGATGGATATTCGTCCACATCGAGGGCGAGCCCTATGAGCGCGGATACCAGTACGGTTCGCTGATGCCCGAGGAGATCGCCGAGTACGTTCGCAAGCTCGGCGTTCTGCAGCACAAGGAGGACCCGGCGGCGGGATGGCAGACTATCCGCTTTGAGACCGACGCCCTCTTCCTGCGCAAGTACGACGACGAGTACCTGACCGAGATGCAAGGCATCGCCGATGGCGCCGCCGACGCCGGAGGTGAGGTCTGGGGACGGCCGATCGATCTGCGCGATATCGTCGCTCTGAACTCGGTGGTCGATCTCGGCCAGCTCGAGAACGCCCTCGAGGTGACCCCGAACTCGCTTACGGGGCAGGCCTTCGCCTCTCCCGACGAGGAGCTCGACATCTCAGTCGAGCAACACAAGTGCTCGGCCTTTGCCGCCACCGGTCCGGCGACCAAGGACGGCAACATCGTCTTCGGCCAGATCTTCATGTGGGGCGGATTCACCGGCGTCCACTGGAATGTCATAACCGACATCGAGCCCTCAGAGGGCTACCGGCTCGTCTACCACACCTTCCCGGGCGGTATTCACTCGGGCGCCGACTTCTACCTCAACTCGGCGGGGATCGCCTTTGGTGAAACCACCGTGATGCAGACGCCGTACGAGGAGGACTCGACCCCACAGTCCAACCGCGCCCGCAAGGCTGCCCAGTACTCGGCATCGATCGACGACGTGGTGCGCATCCTGTGGGAGAAAAACAACGGCATGTACACCAACGACTGGCCGATCGCCGACTTCAAGACCGGCGAGGTGGCCATCCTCCTCCTCGGCACCCACACCAAGAAGCTGTGGCGGACCTCCGAGGACATGAACCCATTTGGCACGCCGGGCTTCCTGTGGGCCAACAACAACAACCGCGACCCCGAAGTGCGCAAGGAGTATGTGGCCCAACCCGACGACCGGCCCTTCGACCTCATGTTCTCGCCGTGGAACCGCGACCTGGCCTTCAACCAGTTCTACGCCGAGTACAAAGGCAAGATCGACGCCAACGCCGGGGTTGGGTTGTGGGCCTCGTCGCCGGTCAACCGCGCCCACGCTTGCGACGGCAAGATCACCAACACCGAGATGGCCGCGCAGATGGTCTTTCTCGCCCACCACGGCAAGGTGACCCTGCGCGAGAAGTTCCCGACCAACGGGTGGCGCTATCTCCCTGATCTTCCTGGCGCCGAGCCTCACCTCAGCCTGGGGTACTCGGTCGTGAGCCCGATCTTTGTCGCCGACCAGCTCAAGGCGACGCGCCCGAAGGACACCGCGAAACCCGAGGCTTCGGATACCGCGCTCGTCCTCGGTGACCTGGCGCCGGAGTTCGAGATCACGAAGAAGGACCTCTGGCGCGGCACCGTCGAACCGGCGAGTCCTGCGGTGAGCTGGTTTGTCAGCGCCACCTCAGCCTACTGGCGGATGCTCGACGGTCTTGACGACGAGGATGCGGCTACCGCCGCCGGACAGCTGGCCGACGAGATGGCGGCGCTCGAGGCGCGCTACCTCTACACCGTGTCGCGGGAGGAGGATTTGCCGGCGATCGACGCCCACCGCGCCTACGATCGTTACGGGCCGTACCTGCTGCCGCGGATCAAGGGCACCTTCGCCCTCCACCAGCTGCGGCTCCTGCTCGGCAACGAGGTCTTCTTCGACATCATGTCGACCACCCACGATCGTTTCCGCGGCACCGAGATGACCACGCTCCAGTTCATCGAGGTGGCCGAGGAGGTCTCCGGCAAGGTGCTGGCGTCCTTCGTCCGCCAGTGGCTCGACCGTGCTGGTCTGCCGAGCTCCATACCATCGGTCGAGGTCCAGAAGATCACGACGCGGCGGGTGGGACCTCGAGTTGACCGTGGTCAGGAGGGCACGCCCTACCGCTTCGTGACCCACCTCGAGGTCGAGGTCGACGGCAAGTGTTTGCTGCGGAAAGTCGAGGTGGATGGCGCCGACCCGATCCAGCTCCACTTCGACGGGCGCCCGACCCGGGTGGTGTTCGACGCCCTCCACGACATCCCCGTGGAACACTCGAGCTTCTACGCGTGGAACAACTTCATCGACGAGTTCCACGACACCCTGATCGTCTACGGCACCGCACGCCAGGACGAGGCCAACCACACCATGGCCCGGCGCTGGCAGGAGATGGTGGCTGACACCTATATCGAGATCCTGCCGCCCTTGCTCAAGGATGCGGAGATCAGCGAGGACCAGGTGGCGACGAGCGATCTCATGGTGATGGGGACCCTGGCGGACAACTACTTCTTCAATCGCCTGCCGGACGACCTGCCCGTGGCATTCGGCCGCGATCATTTCAGTTGGATGGGGTCAGACTACGGCGCATCCGACGACGGTTTGTTTCTGGTCGTGCCCAACCCCTGGAACCCGGCCAAGACCATGTACGTCATGGCCGCCAACTCGGGGATGCAGCTCTATCACATGACCCGGACGTACCACCGCGACATCCCTCAGTGGGCGCGCTTCAAGGGCAAGGAAATCGTCGACAAGGGCTACTTCGACCGCCCGGGCTTCGTCATCGATCTCGACAACTAGCCCGTATATCTCACCGGGTTTCGTTGCGAGGGCGGCGAGGCGCCGTGCCCAGTGGGGTTTTCGACTCGAGGGGCGCGGAGACGTACTCAGCAGTACGTTGAGCACCCCGAGCGGAGAAAGCACCGCTGGGTGCGACGCATCGTCGGCCGCAGCAGAAAGCTGGTGAGATATGCGGGCTAGAACCCGTGCCCGTCTCCGTCTCCGTGCCCGGCGTTTATCCACGGCGGTGGTGCGCCACCCTTCGGAGCGCGCTTCCCGAAATAACGTTCTGACGTTGCAACGTTTCAACGTTTCAACGTCAGGTCGGCTCGCTCAACTCCGCCACTGCCGACTGCAGCTGGGGGTTGAACTGCTCCGGCGCTTCCATCATCAGGAAGTGGCCGGGACCTTCGATGATGACGGCGTCGAAGTCCACGTGGTACTTGCGGTTGCCATCGACATCGGTGCGAAATTGGCTGGCATTGATGCAGCGCACCGGAACCTCGACGGCCTCGAGAGCCGCCCCCATGTCGTAATCGAGGTACTGTCGAAGCTGGGCAACGCTCGACTGTGCCGGGCCTTCACACATTGACGATTCGACGCGATCCACCAGCGCGGGATCGGCCGTCTCCGGAAACATGGAGATCACGAAGCCGGTGCAGGTGCCGGTAAAGTCCTGGTCCCAGGCGGCAAGGAACTCAGCAATCTGATCAGGGCCGAAATCGAAGTCGGCATTCTGCAGCGCGTCGACGGCGACCACGCCGTTCACCCGGTCGGGCATCAAACGCGCCGCCTCGAGGGCCACCGGCCCACCCATCGAGTGGCCAATCACGATCACGTCGTCGAGACCGAGGTGTTCGACCACTGCCCGCACGTCGGCGCCGAAGGCCGCAAGGGACCATTCAACCCTGGTCATTCCCGACTGGCCGTGACCCGCCAGGTCGATGGTGACAACGGTGAACGACTCACTGAAAGGCTCCACCTGAGCATCCCAGAAGGTCTGGTCGCACATCCACCCGTGGATGAACACCAACGCGGGCGACCCGCTGCCGCGAATGGTGTAGGCGATCGCAACCCCGTCGGGCGCGGTGACCGAGCCCTGGCCGGGAGACGCCGGCAGCTTCTCCTCGAGTACCGGCATCTCCTGTTGGGGTCCGCCGCCGCAGGCGAGAACGATGAGAACGAGGCTGAGTGCCGTCACACGTTTCATGAGCACCTCCCGGGAGGTGGACAGTCTACCGGAATTAGAATAGGAATTAGGAATTAGGAATTTCCATCCACCCGCCCGGCAGCCGGGACGGCTGCCCCGCAACCGGACCGGAAACGATCCGCGTGCGGCTGAGGTGCCTCAATCGTTGAACGTTTCAACGTTCAAACGTTCTAACGTCGCGCTCGGTCCCGGCTGCGCCAGCACCCGTGCGATCGGCCGCACCTCCATCCACCACTGGTGTTTGGGGCGTTGGTGATCCGAGTCGACCTGGCGCCGCAGGCCCTCAAGCTCGGAGAACTCGACCTTGCCGTCGGAGATGCCGATCGCGAGGGCGGCGTCCGTCCCGGCTTCGATCTCGTCGATCAGGCGCTCGACGCAGCGTTTGGCGAGCCGGGTGGCGAGAATGCGGTCGAACGGAGTCGGGTTGCCGCCCTGCTGCTGGTGGCCGAGGATCGCCTGGCGCACCTCAAAAAGGTCCTTCCCCTCCTCCTCGAAGAGCGACACCATGAACTGGGTGCTGTAACAGGGATTGGCGTTTTCGTTGCGGATCATGAGACCGAGGCGCTTGCCTCTCTGAAAGCCTGCGACCAGGCTCTCGACGTCGGACTGCAGATCGGCGATCGTGACTCCTTCTTCGTGCAGGTAGACCCGTTCGGCGCCGCTGGCGAGACCGCCCATCAGCGCAAGATAGCCGCAATAGCGGCCCATGACCTCGACCACAAAGCAACGGCGCGACGCCACCGCCGATTGTTTGATCTTGTCGACCGCCTGGACGATGGCGTTGAGGGCGGTATCGGCGCCCACCGAGAGCTCGGAACCGGGAAGATTGTTGTTGATAGTCGCGGGCAGACAGATGATGGGGATGTTAAAGGCGGGGAAAGCCTCGCGTTTGAGCGACAGCCGCAAACACGAGTCGTAGCCCGACCACCCACCAATCATCAGGATGCCGTCGATCTTGAGATTCTCGATGGTGCGGGCCACGGCGTAGAAGTCCTTGCCACGCGGGATCACGCGGTTGACCCCGAGCTCACAACCCCCGGCGGTGGTCCAGCCGCGGACGCTCATCCACCCCAGCTCCTCTACATTGCCGTCGATGAGGCCGCGGAACCCGCCGTGGACGCCGAGCATGACGTGGCCCTCGTCGAGACCGATGCGCACCGCGGCGCGGGTCGCGGTGTTCATGCCCGGCGACGGACCGCCCGAGGACAGCACCGCCAAACGAAAGCGCCGTTGATCCGGACGCGGCGGGTTGGGCAGCGACCGCAGCAAGGTCTGCAGGGTGTCGAGGTTGTCCGAGAATCCGCCACCGCGCAGTCGCAGGGCCTCGTTGAATTCGCGGTATTCGATGGCTGTGGCAACCTGCCGGGTGGCCTCGACACATTCGGCCAACGGCTGCCGGGTGACCCGGTTGTGGCGCACACCGACCAGTTGCGGCGGGGTGCCGTCAGCGGCGCAAAGAACTTCGTCGACAGCGGCGTGGCCGAGTAGGGTCGGCATCATGCGGTCATACGCGGTGGGTTGGCCACCGCGCTGGACGTGGCCGAGGATGGTCACCCGGACCTCCTCTTCCATGTGGGTCTCGAGGACCTCCTGCACCTGTTTCGCAGTGATCGGATGCCCCTCGCTGTCGACCGCGCCCTCGGCAAGAATGACGATACTGTCGCGGCGCCCGGCCTCGCGTCCCGCTCGCAAACGCCGGGGGAGGATCTGCTGCCATGTCTCACCCGCGGGCGGAGCCTCAGGGATGAGCACGGAGTCGGCACCGGTTGCGAGACCGCTCATCAACGCCAGATATCCGCAGTGCCGGCCCATCACCTCGACCACGAACGTCCGCTGGTGGCTGGCGGCGGTGGAGCTGATCGCGTCCACCGCCTCGGTGATCCGGTGCAGTGCGGTGTCGGCGCCGATCGACATGTCGGTGCCCACCATGTCGTTGTCGATCGACGCGCCGAGCCCGGCGAGAGACAGCGTTCGATGGCGGTCCGCGGCTTCGCGCGCCACCTGGCCCTGACCCACCAGTTCCTCGAGGAGCTCGGGCCACTCGCGGTATAGGAGGTCGGCAGCAATGAGACTGCCATCACCGCCGATGACGATGAGGTGGTCGATTTCATTCTTGACAAGATTGTGAACCGCCTTCAGCCGGCCCTCGCGAGTCCGGAACTCATCGCAGCGCGCGGTGCCGATGATCGTCCCGCCTTTGTGCATGATGCCGCCCACGGAATCCCAGGACATGGGCTCGAAGTACGAGCCGCCCTCCACCAGGCCGCGGAACCCTTCCTTGACGGCGACGGGCTCGACGCCGGCTTCGAGCGCGGTTCGCACCGCGGCACGGATCGCGGCGTTCATGCCCGGCGCGTCGCCACCGCTGGTGAGAATGCCGAGACGGTGATTCTGGCGTGGTTCGTTGTTCATCTATTTCCTTGTATGGGTCGAACCCAAGCGCGCATTCTAACCCATCGAGGTCACGGAAGAGGTGGTTTCAGCTCAGGGCCGTAAAGGCGGCGCGCGCCGCCGCAATCAGGATGATCACCGCGAACAGACGCTTGAGGTTGGCCGCCGAGAAACGGGTCTCGGCGAGGTGGGCGCCGGCGAGGCCACCAACGAGAACCGACACGGCCAGGGGGCCGGCGATCCCGAGATCGATCGAACCACGCAACCCGTGCGCGGCGAGACCGGCCACGGAGAGGGTGAGCACCGTCGCCGAGCTCATGGCCGCCACCTCGCGTGGCCCGGCCCAACCGAGCAACAGAACCAGCGGGCCCAGGAACACGCCGCCGCCGATCCCGAGAAAGCCGGAGGCCAGTCCGATCAGGATCCCTGACGGAATCGCGACCATCATCAGCGCCACCGGTGTCGGACTGTGAGGCTCGTCACTCGAGCCTGCCGACCGCAACATGGCAACCGCCGCCGCGGTGAGACCGACGGCAAGGACGCCGAGAAAGGTCTGCCGCGGCGCGGAGATGAGCCCGCCTGCAAAGGCAGCCGGGATGGCCGGCAACAGAAAGGGCAGCAGCATCCGTGGACGGAGCCTTCCGGCAACTCCGAAGCGCAACAACGCGGCGCCGGTGACCACGACGTTGAGCAGGAGCGCGGTTGAAGGCATGCTCTCGGTATTCAGCCCGACGAGGGTCATCAACGCCAGGTAACCGGTGCCACCGCCGAGACCCACCGCCGCATAGGCCGCCGCCACCAGCGCGCACAGCGGAGCCAGCAGCAGCATCGTCACGGTAGCCACGCCCTGATTGTGCCACGCTCGGAAATCCAAGACATCCGGCGCGGGGCGCCGGCTGATTCGAATTTCCGAGGGGATGGAGTGTTTTTTGACCTGGCGCCGGGGTTTCCTCTGCATATTCCATAGCAAGGGTTAAAAAACCTTCTTCGTGATTTCTTTGTGCTCTTCGTGTCTTCGTGGTTCACGGGCGGGTGGGTGGAATTCCGAATTCCGAATTCCGAATTCCGAATTCAGACTTCGTCTCGTTATACTCCCCCAATGACGTCTTCCGGCCTCAAGGCTCTTCTGCTCGATCTCGACGACACGCTGATCGACAATTCGGTCGAGACCTTTGTCCCGGCCTACTTCCGTGCCCTGGAATCGTTTGTCGCGGGCGTGGTGCCGCCGGGCCGTTTCATCGAGGAGTTGTTGGCAGCAACCCGTGCCATGAATCACAACCCGGGTTCGGGGGCGAGCAACGAGGAGGTTTTCGCGGCCGCCTTCTACCCGGCGCTGGGCATTCCACGAGAGGAGATGGAGCCGCTGCTCGAACGCTTCTATCGCGATGAGTTCCCAAAGCTGAGACCCTTGACCGGCGCGCGGGCGGCGGCGCCGCGGGTCGTCGAGTGGGCGCACACGAGGGGTCTCCAGATCGCAATCGCTACCAATCCGCTCTTCCCGCGAGCCGCCATCGAGGAGCGGATGGCGTGGGGCGGTGTGGGAGTCGACCGCTTCGCCTACGACCTTGTGACGAGCTACGAGAACTGCCACGCCACCAAGTCGAGCCCCACGTACTACCTGGAGATCCTCCAGGCGTTGGGCCGGCGGCCAGAAGAATGTCTGATGGTCGGCGACAACTGGGACTGGGACGTCGTCTGCGCGGCCCAGGCGGGTATTGCCGGGTACTGGATCGAGGCGCCGGCATCTCCACCGCCGCAAACCACGGTCGACGTTGTCGGTTGCGGCAGCCTCGACGAATTTCTGACCGCGGCCTTAAACGGCGAACTCGAGGCGCGACTGGCGGAGATCGTCGCTCGGGGGATCGCGGTATGAAGATCGAGGAGCTTCGCAAGCGCTTTGCCGATCATGTCGTAGTTGCCGACGGGGCCATGGGTTCGGAGCTGTTGCAAAGGCTGCCTGACGGCTCCCGTCTCGATCTCGCCGCCCATGAGCACCCGAAGGCGGTCCTCGACATCCACCTGGCCTACATCGAGGCCGGTGCCGAGCTGATCGAGACCGCGACCTTCGGCAGCTCGCGTCCGCGGCTCGAGCGGGCACGGGCGGGCGATCTCACCGAGGCCGTCAACGCCGGTGCGGTCAAGCTCGCCCGCGAGGCGCGCGAGATCTCGGGCAAGGATGTTCTGATCGCCGGTTCGATCGCCCCCCTTGCCGGGGTACTCGATCTCGACGAGCCCGAAGGCCGCGCCGTCATTCCGCTCGCCCACGCCGAGCAGGCGAGAGTGCTCGCCGGCCGTGGCGCCGATCTCCTGGTGCTCGAGACCTTCTTCAGGCTCGATGAACTGACCATCGCCGTAGCGGCGGTGCGGAGCGTCACCGACGTGCCGCTCATCGCCATGATGACCTTTGCCCACGAGCGCCCCCCGCACCCTTACGAGGAGCAGGCCGAGCAGCTCGACGAACTGGCCGAGCTCGACCTGGTGGCGGTCGGCGTCAACTGTGCACCCGGACCGATGGGCGCCCTCGAGATCCTCCGCCACATGCGCCAGGTCGAGCTGCCCCTGGCGGCGTCGCCCAACGCCGGGATGCTGGTCAGGCGCGAGGGCCGGATCCTGATGCCGCCCGCGACGCCGAGCTACCTCGCCCGGTTTGCCCGCCAAGCGGTGGGGCTCGGTGCAGCCGTGGTCGGCGGCTGCTGCGGCACCGGGCCTGAACACATCCGCGCCATAGCCGAGGGTGTACGGGGGCTCAGGCCGGCACCGCGGTCGGGAGAAAAGGTCACGGTGGTTCACGCCGTGCCCGCGCCCGATCCGGTCAAACCGAAGTCCGCACTCGCCGCCAAGCTCGCGCGCGGCCGCTTTGTTCGGCTGGTCCAGCTCGATCCCCCCAAGGGCACCAACGTCGAGGCCCTGCTGGATGCAACCAGGGCCATCGCGGCCCACCCGGATATCGACGGGGTCGATATCAATTCCAACCCGCTCGCGCGCCTCCGCATGGACCCGCTCTTTCTCGGCCAGCTCATCCAGCAGCGGATCGGTCTCGAGACGGTGCCGCACATCACCCCCCGCGACGCCAGCCTGATGGGGCTTCAATCGCAGCTCCTCGGCGCCTGGACCGGGGGCATCCGCAATCTGCTGGCAATTACCGGTGACCCATCCCAGCTTGGCGACTACCCAGGCGTGCACGATGTCTACCACGTCGACGTCTTCGAGCTCGTACGGGCGTTGTCGCGGATGGCCGAGGGCTTCGATTGCGCCGGCAACCGGATCGGCGAACCTCCGGGATTTCTGATCGGGGTCGCCGTCAACCCGGCCGCCGACGACCCGCAGGGAGAGGCAGACCGGCTGCGCCGCAAGATCGACAACGGCGCCCACTTCGCGATGAGCCAGGTGTGCTTCGACTGGAAGGACTGGGATCGGTTCACCGGATTCTTGGGCGGTCGGCTGCCGATTCCCACGCTTGCCGCCGTGTGGCCCTTGCGGTCGTTCAAGATGGCGCTGCGGTTGCACCACGAGGTGCCGGGAATCGTCGTTCCCGATGATCTGCTGGCGGCGCTCGAGGCCGCCGGCGCGGATGCCGACCGCATCGGCCACGAGCGTGCCGTTCGGATGCTGCAGCAGGCTCCCGAGCGCGCCGCCGGAGTCTACCTGATCGCGCCCTTCAAACAGCCGCAGGCGATTCTGCCGTTGATCGACGACGCCGCGAGCGGGTAAAGAGTTAAGAGTAAAGAGTTAAGGTGGCACTACCCCTTTGCAGGAGCTCGAGGTTCCTCCCGAAGCCCTTGACTCCTAACTCTTAACCCTTAACCTCTTGACTTGTCTTTGTGGATTTCAACGTGAACGAAACGTCGTCGGTACCACGCTTCGTCGCCGCCGGGTCGGACCGGACGGAGGAGCTGCGCGCGTTGATGGCCGAGCGGATCCTGGTCCTCGATGGGGCGACCGGGACGATGCTGCAGTCGAGGAACCTCGGGCCCGAGGACTTTGGCGGTGCCGAGCTTGAAGGCTGCAACGAGATCCTCGTCCGCACCCGGCCGGACGTGATCCTCGATGTCCACCGCGCCTATCTCGGCGCCGGCGCCGACATCATCGAAACCGACACCTTTGGCGGCACTCCGCTGGTGCTGGCCGAGTACGGGCTCGAGTCCGAGGCGCGGGCCCTCAACCGGCGCGCCGCCGAGCTCGCTGTCGAGGCCGCGCGAGAGTACTCGACGCCGGCCACGCCCCGCTTCGTGGCCGGCTCGATCGGGCCCACGACACGGGCGATTTCGGTCACCGGCGGGATCACGTTTCCGGAGCTCGTCCGGACCTTTGGTGAACAGGTCCGCGGACTGCTCGAGGGCGGGGTGGACATTCTCTTTATCGAAACCTGCCAGGACACCCGCAACACCAAGGCCGCCCTGATCGCGGTCGAGGCGGCTTTCACCGACGCCGGGGTGCGGCGCCCGATCGTCGTTTCAGGGACCATCGAGATGACGGGCACGATGCTCGGCGGCCAGACGGCGGAAGCGTTGCTCGCCTCGATCGAGCACGCCGATCTGCTGGCGGTCGGCCTCAACTGCGCGACCGGCCCCGACCTCATGACCGACCACCTGCGCACCATCCACGAGCGCTCACGGTTTGCGGTTTCGTGCTTTCCGAACGCGGGTCTCCCGGACGAGGACGGCCGCTACTCGGAGACGCCGACGAGCCTGGCCGCGGCCCTCGAGCGTTTTGTCGACCAGGGCTGGTTGAATCTCATCGGCGGTTGCTGCGGCACGACCGCCGAGCATACGGCGGCGATCGCGCGCATGGTCGAGGGCCGGCTGCCGCGCGGGGATTTTGGCGACCGCCCACGGCGGGCGGTTTTTTCGGGCATCGACCTCGTCGAGCCCGATGATGACAATCGGCCGTTGTTGGTGGGTGAGCGCACCAACGTCATCGGCTCAAAGAAGTTCAGGGAGATGGTCGCCGCCGGCGATTGGGACGAGGCGACCGAGATCGCGCGCCTTCAAGTCAAGGGCGGCGCGCAGATCATCGATGTCTGTCTGCAGTCGACCGAAGGAGACGAGATCGTCGCGGTGCGCGAGCTCTACGAGCGCCTGGGGCGGGCCGTCAAGGTGCCCTTCATGATCGACTCGACCGACCCGGCGGCGATCGAGGTCGCGCTGAGCTACTGCCAGGGCAAGGCGATCGTCAACTCGGTCAATCTCGAGGACGGCGAGGAGCGGATTGCCGCCGTGGCGCCCCTGTTGCGACGCTACGGTGCGGCGGTGATATTCGGCGTCATCGACGAGGACCCCGAGCAGGCGCAGGCCTTCAGCCGTGAGCGCAAGCTCGAGATCGCGCGCCGCGGCCGCGATTTGCTGACCGGGAAATACGGAGTCCCGGAAACCGACATCGTATTCGACCCGCTGGTCTTTCCGGCCGCCAGCGGCGATGCCGGCTATATCGGCGGAGCGGTCGAGACCATCGAGGGTCTGCGGCTCATCAAGCAGGACTTGCCAGCCTGCACTACCGTGCTCGGGATCTCCAACGTGTCCTTCGGACTGCCGGCGCGGGCGCGCGAGATCGTCAACTCGGTCTTCCTCTACCTGTGCACCAAGGCCGGCCTCGACCTCGCCATCGTCAACTCCCAGGGCATCGAGCGCTACGCCGCAATTCCCGAGATCGAGCGAAGAATGGTCGAGGCCCTGCTCTTCAATTCGCCGCCGGCGGCGGACGAGACCGACGAGCCGGCGCTGGCCGCGGCGCCGACCGACTGGCGCGAGCAAACGGCGGAGCAGCGCGCGGCCCTTCATCGGTTCCACGTCAGCCGGGTCAGCGAACACTTCCGCGGCGCCACCCGGACGGCGGTGGTACGGCCGGATCAGCCGCTTGACGAGCGTCTCGCGGGCTACATCGTTGACGGCAGCCGCACTGGGCTGCGCGAGGACCTCGATCTCAAGCTGGCCGGCGGCGCGGCGCCGCTCGACATCATCAACGGACCGCTGATGGCGGGCATGGCGGAGGTCGGGCGGCTGTTCAACGACAACCAGCTCATCGTGGCCGAGGTGTTGCAGAGCGCCGAAGCCATGAAGGCCGCGGTCTCGCATCTCGAGCAGTTCATGGACGCCGACACCTCCGCCGCACGCGGCCGGGTGGTCCTTGCCACCGTCAAGGGCGACGTCCACGACATCGGCAAGAATCTGGTCGAGATCATCTTCGTCAACAACGGCTTCGAGGTCGTCGACCTCGGAATCAAAGTACCGCCGGAGACCCTCGTCCAGGCCGCGCGCCAGTACCGGCCGGACGCCATCGGTCTGTCTGGATTGCTGGTGAAATCGGCACACCAGATGGTGGTCACCGCCGAGGACCTCCATGCCGCAGGAATCGAGGTTCCGATCCTGGTCGGCGGCGCCGCGCTCTCGAAGCGCTTTACCGACGATCGCATCGCGCCGGCCTACGGCGCGTCGGTGGTCTACTGCGCGGACGCAATGGCCGGGCTCGAGGTGATGCTCCGCATCGCTGACGGTGATGGAACCAAAACAGCGAAGTCCCCGGGCGCGTTGAAAGCGCCCTCCGTCGAGACAGCTCCACGCGCAAGGCCGCGCGCCGCGACCGCAACCGCGGTGCCCAATATCCGGACCGATCTCGACCCGGTGCCGCCACCCCGTCCGGACCGTGTGGTGTGGTCGCCGGTCGAGGATCTGCGCGAGGTCTGGAGCTATATCAACCCGCAGATGCTCTACGGCAAGCACCTCGGGCTGCGTGGCGGATTCGCCCGGCTGCTCGCCGACGGCGACGTCAAGGCCGAAAAGCTTCAGGGGGTGATCGAGTCCCTCAAGGACGAGGTCGAATCCTGGATGCGCGTGGGGGCCGTGTGGCGTTTCTTCGAGGCTGAGCCCGAGGGCGACGCCATCAAGCTCTTTGAAGCTGGCGGCGGGTCTCCAGCCCATGTGTTCACCTTTGGCCGCCAGACCAAAGCCGGGGGCCTGTGCCTCTCCGATTTCGTGCTGCAGCCGCGGAACGGGGTGCGGGACTCGGTGGCGCTGTTCGTGGTCGGTGCGGGCTCCGGGGTTCGCGAGCGGGCCTCCGCCGCCAAGGAGGCCGGCGAGTACCTCGCAAGCCACGCCATGCAGGCGCTGGCGATCGAGACCGCCGAGGCGGCGGCCGAGTGGCTTCACGGCGAGCTGCGAGCGCTGTGGGGCTTCCCCGACCCGCCGGAGCTCGAGATGAAGGACCGATTCGCAGCCCGCTACCGCGGCAAGCGTTTCAGCTTCGGTTACCCGGCCTGCCCGGAGCTTGACGACCAGGCCGCAATGTGGCGCCTTCTCGAGCCTGAGGTGATCGGGATTAGCCTCACAGACGGGATGATGATGGAGCCGGAAGCATCGGTCAGCGCGCTGGTGTTTCACCACCCCGATGCCCGCTATTTTTCGGTCAGCGGAACGCTTTGAGAACGAGGAATTGGGAATGAGGAATCAGGAATGCCGTCCACCCAATCGAGACCTACCAATCACCGGGGGGAGAGGTGGGAATTCCTAATTCCTAACTCCTAATTCCTAATTCGAGACCGGGAGGTCTCGCTTGACCCTCAGTCAACGACGCTGCACACTGGCCTCGCCATGAACGAGCTGATCCTGATCGTCGACGACGAGCCCGGTATTCTGACGACTCTGGGACAAATCCTCGGTGATGAGGGCTACCGCACGGTCGTGACGACCAGCGGTGAAGAGGCCCTCCACCTGTTCCGTGAGAGGCGCCCAGAGGTGGTCTTCCTGGATATCTGGCTTCCCGATTGGGACGGGCTCGAGACCCTCCAGGCGCTGCGCGATGTCGACCCCAACGCGATGGTGATCATGATGTCCGGGCATGGCACCTCCGAGACCGCGGTCAAGGCGATCAAGATGGGTGCACACGATTATCTCGAAAAGCCGCTTTCCTACGACCGCACCCTCAAGGCAGTGAAGGACGCCCTCGAAACCAAACGCACAAGGGTCGGATCCTCGGAAGCCGGCGTCCTCGAGGCCAGTCGCGAGCGAATCGAGCCGGTGATGAAGTTCGAGCCGCCGCCGGAACTCTCGATACTCGAGACGACCGACCGCCACCAGAAGACGATTCGCGACGCGAGCGTCATTTACGGGCTCGGGCTTCATTCCGGCGGCCGTACCGGAATGGTTATCCAACCGCTGCCACCCGACACCGGGATCCACTTCATCACCCTCCCGCGGGGCCTCACCATCCCGGCTCACGTCAACTCGGTGGCCGAAACCGACTACGCGACCACTTTGACCCGCCACGGCGAGAGCATCCGGACTGTCGAACATCTGATGTCGGCCCTGCATTCGTGCGGCATCACCAATCTGCTGGTCAAGGTCCACGGAGAGATCCCGGTGCTCGACGGCTCATCGCTCTCCTTCCTCGAGAAGCTCGAAAAAATCGGCATAGTGAGCCAAGACGCGCCGGTCAGAGAGCTGGTCATCGATCGCCGTTACGAGATCGCCAATGGCGACAAATCGCTGGTCATCGAGCCTGCCGAAGCGTTCTCGGTCTCCTACCAGCTTCGCTATCCACCGCCGATCGGAAACCAGTTCTATGACTTCGTGATGTCCGACTGTGACGCCTACCGCAAGCAGATCGCTCCCGCCCGCACCTTCGGGTTCATGCGCGATTTGAAGATGATCAACGAGCTCGGTCTCGGTACCGGCGGTCGACTCGACAACTTCATCCTGGTCGGCGAGGACAACGTCATCAACACCGATCTTCGCTTTCCGGACGAGTTCGTGCGCCACAAGATCCTGGATATCATCGGCGATCTCTATCTGCTCGGTTATCCGATGCGAGGCAAGGTCACCGCCAATCTCACCGGCCACCGTGACAACATCGAGATCCAACGCCGCATCCTCGCCGCGACCGGTGCGTGAGAACCTGAGCCCGTCTACCCCTTTGGCTCTTCCGACTGCTTGACCTCGTCCCAAAGCGCATCCTGTTCGGCGAGGTCCATGGTGCGAAAATCGCGGCCCGCGTCCAGCGCCCGCTCTTCCATGGCCCGGAACCGCCGCATAAAGGTCGCGTTGGTGCGTTGCAGCGAGGTTTCGGGCTCGACTCCGAGATGACGGGCGAGGTTGGCCATCACGAAGAGGATGTCTCCAAGCTCCGCTGCCACCCGTTCGTTTGCTGCCGCCTCGCCGACCGCGAGCTCTGCCTCGAGCTCGTCCATCTCTTCACGCATCTTGTCCATGACATCTGCCGGCCGGCGCCAGTCAAAGCCGACCGCGGCTGCCTTCTCGGTCATCCGGAACGCCTTCAAGAGCGCCGGCAGCGAGCCCGGCACGCCGTCGAGGACCGAGGCGTTGGGCTCCGCTCCGCGCTCGGTCCGCTTGATGTCTTCCCAGTTGCGCATGACCTCGGCCGAATCACTGACCTCGCGGTCGCCGAAGACGTGAGGATGGCGGCGAACCATTTTTTCGGCAATGGTGTCGCAAACTCCGTCAACGTCGAACCAGCCTTCCTCGCGCGCGATGCGGGCAACGAAGACGATCTGCAACAGGAGGTCGCCCAGCTCCTCGCAAAGCTTCTCGGGGTCAGCGCCGGCGATGGCATCCACCACCTCGTAGGCCTCCTCGAGAAAATAGGGCGCGAGGCTGTGGAGGGTTTGTTCGCGGTCCCACGGACATCCGCCCGGGTCGCGCAGGCGATCCATGATTCCGACGAGTCGGTCGAAGCTCGATGACATGGCCCGCATTCTACAGGGACCGCGAGGGTGATTTGACGCCGCGCACCCGATCCGGCTACGGTCTCAGCCATGGACACCGGGCCGGAGGCAGTTCGAGATGTCACCGTCGTTGCGGCCGTGATCCGCGACGCCCGCGGACGTGTTCTGTTGACACGACGCCCGGCTGAAAGCCATATGGGCGGTTTGTGGGAGTTCCCCGGCGGTAAGCTCGAGAACGGCGAATCGCCGGCCGAGGCCCTGGTGCGTGAGCTCCGGGAAGAGCTGGCGGTCGAGATCGCCGTTGCGAAACCGATGACCTTCGCGGTTCATGAGGAACCCGGGCTGCGGATCCTGCTCCTGTTTTTCGCCGCCCGGATCGACGACGGCGTCCCCCGGGCCCGCGAGGGGCAGACCCTCGTCTGGGTCCCGGTCGCCGACCTGCAGACGTATCCCACCCCCCCGGCCGACGCCGAGCTCGTGCGGCTGCTTTCGGCCGGCGCCATCGCTTGACCTTCCGCCGGCGGCGGCCCACACTTAGAGGAGGGCTTCCGAGGAACTGCAATGGAGATCACGACGCGCGAACCCGCGGTCGCCGGTACCTTTTACCCGGGCACCGCCTCAGCTCTGGAGCGAGAGGTGCGCGCTCTGATCGAGGTTTCGGAACACCGTCACGAGCTGTTGGCCTGTATCGCGCCCCACGCCGGTTATATCTACTCGGGAGGCGTTGCGGGCGAGCTCTACGGCCATCTCGACGTACCGCGACGGGTCATCCTTCTCGGGCCGAACCACACCGGAGTCGGCGCCGCCGTCGCCGTCGCGCCCCACGAGCGCTGGCGGACCCCCCTCGGAAACCTCGTCGTCGACAGCAGCCTCGCGAAAAAGCTCGTCGACCGTTCCATCACGGCCACCTTTGACCCGCGCGCCCATTGGCGCGAGCACTCGCTGGAGGTTCAGCTTCCGTTTCTGCTCGCGCGCCGTCCCGATATGGAGTTCGTTCCCATCTGTCTCGGGCGCCTGAGCCTCGCGGACTGCCTCGACCTCGGTTCGGTCCTCGCACGCCTCGTTCGCAGTCTCGGCGAGCCCGTGGGTATCGTTGCGTCGTCTGATATGAGCCACTATCTCGAGGACGGTGAGGCGCGAACGCTCGATCATTTGGCGATCGACGCCGCCCTGAAACGCGACCCGAAATCCCTGTTCGAAACCGTCCACAGGGAAGGAATCTCGATGTGCGGCGTCTTGCCCGCGACTGTCGCCATCGAAGCGGCCAACCAGCTCGGGGCGACCGACGCCCACCTCGTCGCCTACGCGACCTCCGGTGATGTCAGCGGCGACCGCTCGGCGGTCGTCGGCTACGCAGGCATCTGCATTCACAGTGCCCGTCTAGCTCGCGGCAGTTTGAGTTTTGAAGTTCGAGTTTTGAGTATCCGCCCACCCACCCTGGTGCGGACGACAGGGAGGTTGGGAACTCAAAACGAGAACTGAGAATCTCAGAAACTTTGTTCCAGAATGATCGAGTTGCCACGCTCCTGCCATCATCGCGCATGATCCGTGAGTCTATAATCCCCCTCCATGAAAGATCTTCGCGTCTACGACCGGATCTCGGAGGCCGTCGGGTGGACGCCGATGGTCCGGCTTCGAGCGACGGTGGATGACTTCGAGAGCGAGGTCTTTGCCAAGATCGAATTCCTCAACCCGATGGGCAGCGTCAAGGACCGAATCGCCCGCCATATGATCGAAAAGGCCATCGCAGGTGGCCGTCTTCACGCGGGCGATCTCGTGGTGGAGAACTCGTCGGGCAACACCGCGATGGGGCTGGCGATGATGGCGGTCCTCGACGATTTGCGGTGCAGGATGGTCGTGCGCCGCTCGACATCGAAGGAGAAGCTCGACTGCCTCCGGGCGATGGGCATCGAGCTCATCCTGGTTGATGGAAGCCTGCCGCCCGACCATCCGGAGAGCTACAACCGGAAGGCGCGCGAGATCGCAGCCTCGACCCCCGGCGCCTACTTTCCGGACCAGCACAACAACCGCGAGAACTCGGAAGCGCACTACTTCACGACTGGGCCCGAGATCTGGCAACAGATGGCGGGCCGTATCGACTACTTCGTGGCTGGGATCGGCACCGGAGGCACGATCTGCGGAGTCGCGCGGTACCTCAAGGAGCAGGACCCGTCGATCCGGGTGATCGCGGTCGATCCCGAGGGGTCGGTCTTTTTCGATCACTTCCACAGCGGTCGCCGGGTGGAACCTGGCACTTATCTCATCGAGGGCCTCGGTGATGAGGAGATCATAGGCTGCCCGGACTTCGACCTCATCGACGACATGTACCGCGTGACCGATCGAGCGGCCTTTCGAGCCGCCCGCGGGCTCGCCCGACGCGAGGCGATCCTTGGCGGCGGCTCCTCGGGGGCGGCGCTGTGGGGGGTTCGTGAGCTCGCACGTCGCCTCGATGCGCCTGCGCGCATCGTCACCGTCTTTCCGGACTCGGGCACCCGTTATCTGAGCACGATTTACAACGACGCGTGGATGAAGGAGCGGGGCTTCCTATAACCACCCACCCGCCCAATTTTGAATGAGGAATCAGGAATCAGGAATCAGGAATGCCACCCCACCTCCCCGCAGAATTCGCGGAATTAGGGCGGGGCGGACGGGAATTCCTAATTCCTCATTCCTCATTCCTAATTTACTCATGGGGCTTGCTGGCCGATCGCAGACCTGTAGACCGAGTCGCCCGTGAGGTTGTCGATCACGGTCGCATAGGCGTACCAGACGTATGACGGATCGCTGCAGTGGAACTCCACCCAACCGTCGGTCAGTGCTTGGTCGACACCGAAGTACTCCAGACTTTCCTGGCGGAGCCCCGCCTGATCGAAGATGACCGACCCCGACGCCACCTCGGCGCCATCGTCATCGTGGACAGTGACCGTGAACACGAGCGGGTTCCCCACCTGGGGATCGATCGGCAGGAAGATGCCGACATTGGTGCGATACGCGCTGTCCTCAGCGACGTTCGCCAGCCACGCGGTCCCGGTATTGATCAACGGGAGTCCATACACGTTGAGGCCGTAGCTGCCGCCGGTGTCCGCGTTGGTGTAGGTGCGCGAGGCGAGCACCAACGGTGAGCCGTCGCCCGAGATCACCTGGAGCCCTCCCTTGGCGTTGCGCAGACCAAAAACGTCGGTAACGACGTTGGGCAAGGTGATTTGTCCGTTGCCGACGATCGCGATAGGTTCGGAAACCAAGGGCTCGAAGGCCGCGCCGGCGTTTGTGAGCTCGGGGAAGAGCAGCAGAACGACGGTGGTGTCCGCGGAGCTCAGGTTGAGGATGCTGACGTCCGAGCGCCAGAAGACCCCCGGGCCCCGAATGTTGGCTACCGCGGGGATCGCCCCGCCCGGCGCTACGAACTGAGCCACGGCCGGCATCGACCACAGCAGAAATATCGCAATCAGAACGATTCCACGTCGCATCCATACCTCCGCGATCAAGTGTACCTCGACGTTCAATGAAGAGGAGAAAAGGTGAAGAGGCGCGGAGGAGCTGAGATGACCGAGGTTACCAAGGGGGGCGGTCGCCTTTTCTCCTTTTCCCCTTTTCCCCTTTTCCCCTTTTCTTCACTGCCCGAATTGGCCGCACCCCTTGATAAGATGATTGGACGATGCCCGACGACAATCCGACCGGCGAGCGATTCGACGGGGGGCCACTGTTTTCCCCGCTGCTCGAGGCCGCGGTGCGGCTCGCCGCCCGCGGCCACTACCACCAATTCCGCAAGCAAAGCCCCGACGACCCCGGAGACGAGAGTTCCTCACGACCGTTTTTCCCGAGCCGCATCCCCTATATCGCGCACCTGATGGGGACCATGTGCATCCTCGCGCGGCTTGGAGTGCGCGACGAAGTTCTCGCCGCGGCAATCCTCCACGACTATCTGGAAGATGTCCCCGACCCTGACGGCCGCGAGCAGATCCGCCGAACCCTCAATGACGAGGTGCTGGCGCTGGTTCTCGAGGTCACGGAACAGAAACGGCGCGAGCTCAACGTGGTCGACACCTGGGAGGTCCGGAAACGGGAGCAGATCGAGCACCTCGAAAGCATGCCGGCGGAGGCGGTTCTGATCAAGGCCGCCGACGTGCTCCACAACCTGCTGTCGCTGATTGCCGACCTCGACGCCGCGGAAGACCCCGAGGCAGTTTGGGAGCCGTTCAATGCCGGGCCCGAGCGGCAGCTGTGGTACTTCAGCGGCGTTATCGACGCCGTCCGGCGCCGCCTCGGTGACCATCCACTGGTGGTAGACCTCGACGAGGCGGAGCGAAGGCTCAGACCCTACGTCACCGATTGACGAAGTAAAAGGGGCGCCGCAGCGCCCCTGATGAGTACCTGTTAAATGTTTTCAGCCGCGACCGAGGCCCACAATCTTGAGCCCGGCGTCCTCGAACTCCGCCACCCACACCGGGTTGACACCCCGGAGATCCGACAGCAGCGCGTGTGCCTCCGCGTCCTTGCCGCCGGCCAGCAGGAGCTCGGTCAGGACCATCCGATTGTAGATCTTGAAGACGGCGTTGGGCGCCTCCGAGAAACTGAGATTCTCGTCCGCTGCACGCAGCATCTCCTCCGCGGCTCCGTAGTCGCCGCTCGAGGCCAGCCGCACGCCTTTCATGTGGTCGATTGCGGCGCGCAACCTCATGAGTTCCTTGTTTGGGTTTCCGGTGTCGTACTTGGCATAGCGTTCGGCCGCCTCTTCCTCGATGGCGATTGCCTGGTCCCACTCGCCGAGCTCACAGGCGGCGAGATGGGTCGTGACCTTGGGAAAGTTCACACCGTCCGTGATGCACTCGGAGTCCGCCGCGTCGAGGATCTCCTGCCACTCACCGCTGTTGCGCATCGCCATGTAGCTTTCGAGACAGCCCATCGACACAATCATGGACTCCGGAGCGCCCGCCGCCTGCGCCCGGTCCACCGCCTCGCGGGCGCCAACTAGATCACCGTTGAAGGTCTTCATCAATACGATGTGCTCATAGGAAGCCCAGAAATCGGGTTTGATCTCGAGCGCCTCGTTGAACGACTCCTCGGCCTCTTCATAGCGGCCGAGGGCGATAAAGAGCTCGCCCAGCGAGTCATAGGGGTTGGCCTGGTCGGGCGCGATAAAGCGGTAGCTCTTGAAGTACTCCTCGGACTCCGCGAAGCGGCCCTTGCCCATGTTGATGTAGCCGAGTTGGTTGTAGGCGATGACCCAGTTGGGGCTGATCTCCACCAGCCGCTGATAGAGGCGCTCGGCCTCCTCGAAATTGCCGGCGGAGAATGCAGTCGCCGCCCGTTGATTGAGAATGTATGGATCGTTCGGGTACTTTTCGGTGTACTCGTCGAGCAGTGCGCGACCATCCTCCGGTCGCTTCTCGCGGTAAGCCCGCATTCTATCGATCATGAAACGCTCGCGCGGCGTCAACTGCGTGGTGTCGGTCGCCAAGACTTCATCCCGCAGAGCGTCGCCCTTCTCCTGATTATCGTGCGAGACGTATTCGGCGAGGTACATCTTCGCGACCGCGAAGTCCGGATCGAGCTCCACCGCCCGTTCGAAGTACTGACGGGCATCATCCATATAGAGCTTCATCATGGCGTCCATGCCGGCATCGAACGCGACCATGGCCTCGGGGGACGAAGTCGTCCATTCCTGAGCTTGCGGCAGCGCCACCAACGTCACGCCGACCCCGACAACAACCACCGCCGCCAGCGCCAACCACATCCAACGTTTCATCTCGCCTCCGTCCGATACCTGTCCAGATAGAACCCTACATGAGGTGCAGGTGCACGCCTCTCGCGTAATTGTACGTGAAAGATGCGAAGAGGTTTCATTCTTTGACCAGTTCCTGCCCCCGAATCCGGTGGTCGGCACTGAAATCTTCAAATGTTCTAAACTCCATCTGTTTCAACACTTTCGCGCAGGACGCGCGCCCGCCCCAGCAGCAGTTGGGTCTTGCGGGCGGTGGGCCAGGTGAGGGTGATCATCACCCCGCCAAGGAGGATCAGCAGCACCCCGAGGGCCGCGCCACCGCCCCACAACGCCACCACCAGCCCGCCGATGATCATCACCTCGAGCCGAAACAGCACAACTGAAAACACCAGCCAGTGGTCCCGGAGGAGACGCTTCTCGTCTCCGTGCACGGCAAAGGCGCGCCGGATCCGTTCGAGACGTGCCGCCGCATCACGGTTGGCCGAAAACCCGACCCACAGGATCGCGACCACCGCCACCACTGTCACAACGAGCGGCGACGCCACCGCCGATTCCCGGCGCGGCAGAACGAGGGCGAGGACGATCGCCGCCGGCACCGCGGCCAAAAAGAGGACCATTGTCAGTCTCATCCGGACGAGGTGGCGCTCCACATCGACGGCCGACGTCTGTCCAATCATCCAATCACTTCCCCGGCGCTTGATCGCCATCTTGATTCATCCAGGTGCTCGTCTTCGTCATCACCCTCACCGGCCTGATCTCGATGGTTACCGGCTCCGCCTCGAGCTTCGTCAACACCCGCCTCGTGCTCGATTTCCGGCTGCGGTGCCGTCGACTGCGCCCGGTCCGAACGCTGCCGTCCCTCCTCGACCCTGTTCCACACCCCCCAGATCAGCCCCAGCCACGCCGCCACCAGGTATCGGTTGAGTGGAGTCTGCAGACCGAATCCCACCGTCTCGTGGAGGGCGGTGGCGACGACGGCCAGGCTCGCGCCGGCGAGAGGGTACCGGAGCTCGAATCTGAGACGCCGGACGCGTTGCGGCCGCAGCAGACCGAGCACCCCGAACAACAGCAAGACCAGCACGGCGACACCGACCAGACCTGTTGTCGATAGCCACTCGAGCCAATCGTTGTGGGCCTGCTCGAGCACAGCCGTACCGGTCGCGGGCTTGTCGAGACCGATAACGTGACGATAGCTGCCCAGACCCGAACCGATCACCGGCGAACGCGACCACGAGCGCGCGGTCCCCGCCCAGATGTCCCAACGCGTGTTGCCCTCGACCCCTTCGACAACCAAGAGGCTCGAAAAACCATCCCTGACCTCGGGCAGCCGGGTCCACGCGAGGGCGAGGGCGCCGATCAGAAGAGCCGCACCGACAGAAACCCAGGGCCACTTCAGGCGGCGTCTGGGCCGCATCCACATCGCCGCGGTCACGATCGCGGCAACACCGAGGAAGAGCAAGCCTCCACGAGACGACGATCGCATGACCGCAGCTGTCGCCACAATTGCAACCACACTGGAGGCGAAGCCGACCACGACCGCGCGCTGGCGTGTGACCCCGGGTCGCCCCAGGTTTCGCAACGCCGCGGCCAACAGTACGAGTGCGGCGGGAAGGCCGAGCTCGACGCACGCCGCAAAGTGATTGGAGTTGACGAATGGGCCATAGACGTCGCCGCCGCCGGTGTTGGCCCGGACCAACAGCACCTTTTCGGGCGCGCCGCTCTCCCCGGCAAGCCCGAGCAGGGCCACGACCCCACAGGTCGAGGCCATCACACCGAGGATGATCGGCAGACCGCTGCGTGTGACCGCCATACGAGCCGCAGTCAGCGCGACCGCCGCCGCCACCACCATCGATCCCACCACCCGGATTGTCGACCACGGCGCAAGCGAAAGGACGCCCCAGCCCGTGGTGATGAACTCGGAAAAACCGGGCTGGAGAAACCGGCGCAGCCCTTCCGGCAACGGCACGAGCTGAATGACGGCCAGAGCCAGGAACCCCCACGCCGCGATCCGAACCGTTTGCGGCACCTCGGGTATGCGCCGTAAATCGGCCATCAGAACGACCGCGATGACCGCGGTTGCCAGCCTCGTCGGCGGGTCGACTCCCGCAAACGCGACGGCATTTCCCAGCAGAAGTACGGCGAGCAGCGCCCGGTGTAGCGACACCATGCGAGCGCCGGATCAGTCCGGGCTCGTGAAACGGTATCCGACGCCGCGAACCGAGTGAATGAACTCGGGGTTTTTCGGGTCGGATTCGAAATACCGGCGCAAACGAACGATGAAGTTGTCAATGGTGCGCGACGAGGTGGAGAAGCGGTAGCCCCACACCCGTTCCAGGATCTCCTCCCGGGAGACGACCTGGTTGTGGCGCTCCACCAGCAGCTTCATCAGCATGCACTCCTTCTCGGTCAGCCGCACCGTGCGGCCCCCGGTGGTGGCCTCATAGGTCAGGAAGTTCACCTCGTTACCGCCGAAGCTGAACACCTCCTGTTCGTCGGGCGCGGTGCTATACCACTCCTGGCGCCTGAAGATGCCGTGGATGCGGAGGATCAGCTCCTCGAGCAGGAACGGTTTGGCGACGTAGTCGTCAGCGCCGACCTTGAGGCCGAGCAAACGGTCGGCGTCGGCGGACTTCGCGGTCAGAAAGAGGATTGGGACCTTGCTGCCGGTGGCCCGCAATCGGCGGCACACCTCCAACCCGTCGAGCTTGGGCATCATGATGTCGAGAACGACGAGGTCGAACTGGATGGTTCGCGCCAGCTGAAGGCCCTCCTCGCCGTCATACGCAATGGTGGTGGAGAAACCCTCGAACTGGAGGTTGTGGGCAAGGGCATCGGCGAGGTGTTCCTCGTCATCGACGATGAGAATGTGCTTCTTCATGCATCTCCTCCCACCAGCCTCGTTAAACCTGCGACCCGGGGAGGGTGACTCGGAATACTGTCCCCTCCGGTCCTGTGGACGACACCCCGATCCGGCTCCGGTGTGCCTCGATGATCTGTTGTACCAGATACAGGCCGAGGCCGGTGCCGCGCGTGGTCCGTGTCATTTCATCTCCGCCCCGGTAGAACCTCCCGAAGATCAAATCGAGATCCTCATCGGGAATGCCCGAGCCGTTGTCGGCGACATCGAGGACCGCGTGGGTGCCGTCAAAGCTCAGGTCAACCTCCACCCTGGGCGGTTCGCCGCCGTATTTGACCGCATTCTCGAGCAGGTTCGAGACCACGATCGCCATCGCCTCCGCATCGACCTCGGCGCGGACATTCGGTGCGATCGTCGCATCCAGCCGGGCGCCGGCGGCGAGTGCCCGGCGGCGAAAGACCTCGATCGAATCCTCGACGAGCCCGCTGAGATCGGTGTCCTGGGGGTGGATCTCCGTCCATCCCTCACCAAAACGCGTCGTCTCGAGGACCTTTTGGACCAGGTCCTGGAGCCGCTCCGCATCCTCGATCGCATTGCTGATGAATCGATTCCCGGCCTCCGGGCTGGCCCGGCCGGAGGCCACCGTCTCGAGGGCGAGACGCATGGAGGCAAGTGGAGACTTGAGCTCGTGGGTGACCGCCGACATGAAGTTGCGGTGCTGCCGTTCGAGCTCGACCTCGCGTCGGAACGACCGCCACAGGAGCCCGATCAGCACCAACAGGAGAACGGCAAAAAAGGCGCCTTCGGAAACCAGCATCACGATTCGCCGGCGATATGAGTCGAGCATGTCCTGCCAGACCTCAGGGCGCGGTCGGATCGCGAGACCGTCGTACGGTTCAGCCAAGCTCACGCCTGGAGGACCGTCGACACCGGCGGCGACCGCCTCGAGCTCGGCGCCGACATCGAGCATCTCCCTGCTCCAGGCACCTGCGATGACCCCGGTGACGCAGACCAGACCCGACTCCACGCTCAACTCGATCACGCCCGACGAATTCAGGCTCGCCAACCGGCAGTCGTCAACCCCAAAGGCGGCGCGCCAACCGACAAACGGCTTTGGAACGTCGCTTCGGCCCGGCTCATCGCCCATCAGAACCGCGGCCACCAGCGCCGTGCGCGCGGAATCGAGATCGGACCGCATCCGCACCGCCTCGATTTGCGCAACCCCCTGCAATCGCTGCCGCTCAAAGGCGAGAATCGTCCGATTGAGGCGCAGGATGAACACGACCCACCAGGTCAGTTGCGCATTGATCACGACCATCACGAGCACCGCGACGATCATGTGGCGCATGGTGATGGGGCCCTGGCGGCGCATGGCGATCAGTATAGCGACATCTTGCGCAAATACGTTTGAACGTTAAACGTTAGAACGTAAAACGTTTCAGAGCCGAGGGCCGGTGGATTCCCAGACGGGCTTGAATCGACCGTTCATGAAACGGCAAACCCCGCCATCTCACGCCCCGCCTCGGTGTGTGGCCGTAGTCGGCCGGACGCCTCCTGGTGTCGACCGTCCGCATGAGGAACGTTCTAACGTTCCAACGTTTTAACGTCAAAGAGTCGTCAGCACCTTGGCGAAGCGCTCGACCGCCCAGTCGATATCATCGCGGCCGATGATCAGCGGTGGTGCAACGCGAATCACCGTCGCGTGCGTTTCCTTGCACAGGAGGCCAGCCTCCTGTAACGCCTCACAAAAGCGCCGCGCGCCACCCGCACGATCGTTGAGTTCGATCGCGATCCACAGACCGACGCCGCGAATCTCCTTGACGTGCTCGGAGTCGATGGTCTGCAGCTGTTCGAGGAAATAGGCCCCGTTTTCGGCCGAGAGGCGGATCATATCCTCCTCGATCAACACCTTGATGGCCTCACGCGCGATAGCGGCCCCGAGCGGGTTGCCGCCGAAGGTGGAACCGTGCTCTCCCGGTTTGAAGACGCCCATCACCTCGTCGTCGGCCAGAATCGCCGAAACCGGGTACATGCCCCCGGAAAGCGCCTTGCCGACAATCACGACGTCGGGGCGGATGCCTTCGTGCTCGTAGGCGAAGAGCTTCCCCGTCCGCCCGAGCCCCGATTGGATCTCATCCACCAACAGGAGGGCGTTGTTCTCGGTGGTGATCTCGCGCAACCGGCGCAGAAACCCGGCCGGCGGGATCACGATCCCTGCCTCACCCTGAATCGGCTCCACCAGGACTGCCGCCACCTTGTCATGCATCGCGGCCGCGACCGCATCGGCGTCACCGTAGGGCAGAATTCGGAAGCCGGGGGTGAAGGGGCCAAAGCCGGACCGGTAGGCCTCCTCGGACGAAAATCCTACGATGGTGGTTGTCCTGCCGTGGAAGTTGCCCGCAAAGACGAGAATCTCGGCCTCGTCGGCCGGAATCCCCTTGACCGTGTAGCCCCACTTGCGGGCGGCCTTGATGGCGGTCTCAACCGCCTCGGCGCCGGTGTTCATCGGCAGCACCCGGTGGTAGCCGGTCAGAGTGGTCAGCTCCTCACAAAACGGACCGAGCTGGTCGTTACGAAAGGCGCGTGAAGTCAGAGTCACCCGCTTCGACTGCTCGTGCATCACCTTGACGAGTTTGGGGTGACAATGGCCCTGGTTGACCGCCGAGTACGCGGCCAGGAAATCCAGATATCGCTTGCCTTCGACGTCCCACACCCAGACGCCCTCGGCGCGGGCCACCACCACATCCAACGGGTGGTAGTTGTGCGCTCCGTGGCGCTCCTCGAGCTCGATAAACCTGGCAGACCCTGTCAGCTCAGCCGTCTGCTTCATTACACAACCCTCCAGATTCGGTGTCTGCGGAAACCTCGCGGTGCAGGGACGCTTGTGCCTGCCGCGGCCGGGCCGCATCCCGCCGGGTTACACTACATTCAGCAATACGCGCGCGCAACCGCCCCGGTTTCGGTGAGTCTCCGCAGCGGCTAACGGCTCTCCTGCTGTGCGTTCCAGTGCAGGAAGGCCTCGATGAAGTCGTCGATGTCGCCGTCAAGGACCCGGTCGGCATTGCCCACCTCGTGGTCGGTGCGCAGGTCCTTGACCATGCGGTAGGGCTGGAGCACGTACGAACGGATCTGGTTGCCCCACGAGATGTCTTTCTTCGGCCCCTTCAGCTTCGCCATCTCCTGCTCACGCCTCTCCATCTCGAGCTCGTAGAGACGCGCCTTCAGGACCTTCATAGCGCTGGCCAGATTCTTGATCTGGGAGCGTTCGTTCTGGCAGGTGACGATGATCCCCGTGGGCTCGTGCACCACACGGACCGCCGAGTAGGTCGTGTTGACGCCCTGCCCGCCTGGACCTGACGAACAGTAGCGATCGACCCTGATGTCCTTTTCCGGGATCTCGAGGTCGACGTCGTCGTCGATTTCCGGGTAGACGTGTGCCGACGCAAATGAGGTGTGGCGCCGGGACTGGGAATCAAAGGGTGAGATCCGCACCAGACGATGGACTCCGTTCTCGGAGCGAAGGTTGCCGTATGCGTACGGCCCCTTGACCAGCAGCATCGCGCTTTTGATGCCCGCCTCCTCACCCGGCTGCTCGTCCATCACCTCGACATCGAATCCGCGCCGCTCGGCCCACCGGAGGTACAGCCGCTCGAGCATTTCCGCCCAGTCCTGGCTTTCGGTTCCGCCGGCCCCGGGATGAATCTCGATGAAGGCATTGGCGACGTCGTGCTCGCCCGTCATCTGGGCGGTGAGCTCGACCCGGTCGAGGAGGGGCGAAATACGTTCGAGAGCCGTCTCGAGCTCGGCGTCGGCTCCGGGCTCGCCGTCGCGAGCCATTTCCAACAACACCTCGAGCTCATCGTGCGCCACCTTGAGCGACTCGACGGTGGCAACCTGTTCCTGCAGCTGCGAACGCAGGCTCAGGACCTGTCGCGCGCGGTTCTGATCGGACCAGATGTCGGGGTCCTGGGCCTCGGTGTCGACCTCGGCCAGCTGTTTTCTCAGCGATTCTTCGTCAAAGGTACCCCCGGAGGCGCTCGATGCGCTCCATCTCCGCGTCACCTGTCTGCATCATTTCTTCGAGCATTTTCGCCTCTCGGGGTGGTTTTTCGGACCGAACGGACGGCCTATTCTATCCAACAATCTTCTTCGCCGCCATCATCCAACATCGAGGTCGTCAAAACGTTTGAACGTTGAGACGTTAGAACGTTTTTTCGAGAGTGCGATTCGGCGCACTTTAGAAGCACCCAGGAGAGACACCGCGAAGACTGCACACAGGACTGCCCACCAATCGCCGAATCGCACGCGTGGGGTCAGACCCGTCAGCGGTTGCAGCTCCTCGATCAAGGTCCCGCGCTGGCCCACGGCGAGGGTCGAAATCACCCGCCCCGCAGGGTCGACAAAACCCGAGATACCGGACAGCGCGGCGCGTGCGAACCAACGCCGGCTCTCGGCGGCGCGAAGCCGCACCTGCGCGAAGTGCTGGTGCGGCGCCCACGAGAACCCGTACCAGCCGTCGTTTGTGAGGGTGACGAGGATCTCGGCTCCCGAACGGACCTCGGCCGCCACCAGATCCGGAAACACGACCTCGAAACAGATGGCGACACCCAGCGGAACACGCGCCGGCAGGGCATGAGGTTTTTCCCCCGGAGTGAAGGACCCGACCTCCCGCACCAGCGACTCGGTGAAGGCGAAGCTCGCCCAACCGGGTACGAACTCGCCGAAAGGCACGAGGTGGACCTTGTCGTAGCGCACCGGCGACACGCCGTTTCCGGTCACCAGAAAGGCCGAGTTTGTGTAGCCTCCGCCCGGAATCGAGGCCACCGAGTTGAGCACGATCTCGACCTCGAATTGGCCGGCCATGCGCTCGACCGCGTCGCGGTAGGTGGGATCGTTATCGATCTCCCAGGGAACCGCACCTTCGGGCCACAGCACCAGGTCGGCGCCACGCACTGCCGCAACCGCCGTCATCGTCCACACCCGGTCGGCGATCTCCTGGGATCGGGAGGGATCCCATTTCTCCTCGAGCGAGGTCCCGGGTTGGACCACTGCCACCTTCAGCGGTTCACCGGTCGGCACCGGCGCCGGTGCGGTGATGATCGACAGGATCAGCGCGGCAGCAGCAAACGCGAGCGCCGCCACGGCGCTCCGGCGGACATCGGAGCGGGCCAATCCCCACAGCGCGGAACCGGCCGCAACCACGCACCAACCGAGACCCGTCGCCCCCCACACCGGCAGCGAGCCCATCAGCCACGGCCACTCGACAAACGCAGACGCAGCGCCGGTCCAGGTGAAGCCGTACGGCGGAAAGCGCTGGAGAACCGTGATAGCCACCCACGCTGCCGGGAAGAGCCAGATCCGGCGGGCGGGCGCCACCAGTGTTGCGACCCCGGCCGCCAGCGCCCACAGGACACCGAGGTAGGCTCCCATCCCGACCAGGCAACCGACCGCGAGCACCTGCGGCAGCCCGCCATAGTGGTGCATCACCGGCACCACCCAGTTGGTCGTCACGACCCAGAACACGGTCCCGGCGAGCCATCCGAGCAGCCACGGCCGCCATCGTCCCGGCCCCCGCTCCAAGGCCTCGAGGAGCAGGATCGGGAACAGCAAGGCCAGGGGCCCGAGCCCCGGCCCCGGCATGGCAAGGGCGAGCGCGAGACCGGCAAGCATCGCAAACAGCCACGGCAGCACGGGCTTCATGGCGACGAGTACGCGTTGCATCGCGACGAGTATACGAGAGGGTAGTTCTGAGTTTTGAGTTTTGAGTTTTGAGTTTTGAGTTTCGAGGTTTGAGTTTTGAGGTTTGAGTTCTGAGTTCCCATCCACCCTCCCCCCATTCCCCGGGTGAGCGAGGGACAACTCAAAACCAACAATTGAGAATTCATAGTACGTGAGGGTTGGGAGGGGGATAACTCAAAACTGAAAACTAAAAACTAAAAACTCATCACCCGTATGGGGTGGGCGGGGGAAATTCCTCATTCCTAATTCCTAATTCTTAATTCGAAATTCGGCCAGTATGGCCGCGGTGTGTTCGCCGAGCTGTGGTGCCGGCCGATCCGGAGTTTCGCCCAAACCCGGGTTCCACGGACCGACGCCGACGACCGCCGAGCCACCCGGCAGAGGTGAGTCCTCGACGAGACCGGCGGCGGCAAACGTCGGGTCGTTCATTGCCTCGTCAAACCCGTGCACCGGACCCATCGGCAGTCCGTTCTCCTCGGCCAGCCGAAGCCAGTGGGCTGCGCGGGTGCGCGGCCAGCGCGCGCTCCACGGCGGCAACTGTTCTCGCACCTTCCTCGGCGAGGGCGAAGGCCGAATTCTCGAGCCCTTTCTCGCCGATCAATTCGACGAAGCCGGTCCAGAACTTGGCTTCGAGAGCGGCCAGAGAAAGGGTCTTGCCGTCGCCGCAACGGTAGATGCGGTAGCAGGGACAGACTCCGCCGAGGAGCGTGTCGAGAACGCCTCCCCCACCCAGCCCCTGTTCGACCCAACTCCAGGTGAGAAAGGGAAGCGGGCCTGCGGCGAGAGGCTGCTCCAACCTCCGGCCGACGCCGTCCCGCTCCCGCGCCAGCAGGGCCGCGAGGATTGCGGATGCGGCGAGCATCCCGGAGGTGATATCGGCGAGCTGGAGCCGGGGCACCCGGCCGCCCACAAGGTCGAGGATCCCGGCCATCGCGCTCAGGTTGAGATCGTGCGCTACCCGGCCGCGGACCTCGGGAGCGGAGCCGAAGGCGGAGAGTGAGCAGACCACGAGGCGCGGGTTGGCGCGATGGAGGGCTTCCCAGCCCAAGCCCCAGGCATCGAGTGAGCCGGGGCGGAAGCTCTCGATCAGTACATCTGCTCGGGCGATGATCTTCTGCACGCACTCCCGGTCGCCGGGCTCGCGAAGGTCGAGGGCCACCGACTCGGCGCCACGGAGAAAAGCCGCAAACCCGACCCCGATCCCCTCCACCTGCGGCGGCACCATGCGCATGGGATCGCCGGTTCCGGGCTCCTCGACCTTGATCAGCCTGGCCCCGAGATCGATCAACTGCCGGGCGAGCACCGCGCCGGGCAGCATGCGGCTCAGATCGAGCACCAGGACACCCTCGAGCGGAAGAGGCACTATGCCGCTCAAGAATCGTCCCCGTTAGGTTTGAGTTGTGAGTTTTGAGTTTTGAGTTCCCAACCACCCTCCCCTCGTGATACGGGTCGGGAGTGGGAAAACTCAAAACTCAAAACTGAAAACTCAAAACTGATCATGGGTAGAACTTCCCTTGTTCTTCGAGCAGTCTTGCCGGTTCGAAGCGTTGCCCGTGTTTCTCGGCGAGCTTCCGCAGCCTTGCAATGAGGGTCTCTCGTCCGATGCTGTCGACGTATCGGAACGGCCCGCCGCGGAAGGGCGGGAAGCCGAGCCCGAGAATGGCGCCGAGATCGCCGTCCCGGGGCGACGAGATCACCCCTTCCTGCAGACAGTGGACCGCCTCGTTCACCATCAACAGCGCCAGCCGGTCCTGGATCTCGGAGGCCGCGATCCCTCGCCGCACTTCGCCGCCGAGCAGACCGTAGATTTCCGGGTTGACCGTCTTGCGCGCCTTCTTCTGCCCCGCCGGGTACCGGTAGAAGCCACGCCCGTTTTTTCGTCCATGGAGACCCGCCTCAAAAAGACGCGGCATCGCGCCCGAGCCTTCGAGTCCGCGATCGGCGAAGGCGCGACCGAGGTCCCGCGCGACGTGTGCGCCGACGTCGATGCCGACCTCGTCGATCAGGGCCAGCGGACCCACCGGGTAACCGAAGTCCTTCATCGCCCGGTCTATGTCCTCGATGCGGACGCCCTCTTCGACGAGCAACACCGCCTCGTTGAGATAGGGGGCGAGGATGCGGGTGGTGTAGAAACCCGGTCCGTCCTTGACCACGATGCAGGTCTTGCCCTGAGCGGTGCCAAAGGAACGGGCGACGGCCGTCGCCGAGGCCGAGGTCCTTTCGGCGACCACGATTTCGAGCAGCGGCATCTTGGGCACCGGTGAGAAGTAGTGCATACCCAGCACCCGCTCGGGTCGGCGCGCGCCGGCGGCGATCTCGGCAATCGGCAGCGCGGAGGTATTGGAGGCGAAGACGGCGCCGTCGGGTATGAGCTCCTCGACCTCGGCCAGGACCCGCCGCTTGAGCTCGAGGTCCTCGAACACCGCCTCGATCACCAGATCGGTTCCACCGAGGTCCGCAAGCGCGGTTGTGAGCAGCAGACGCGACCGACGCCGGTCGGCCTCGACGCGCGAAATGGCGCCCGAACGGATCTGGCTTTTGAGACCGCCGTCCACCGTCCTCGCCGCCGTGCCCAGAACCTTGTCCGAGAGGTCGCGCACGACTACCGGGCACAATCCGAGCGAGACTGACGCCACGCCCGCACCCATAAAGCCGCCACCGAGCACGGCCAGCCGCCGCACCTCCCCGGCCTCCCCCCGGCCGGCGTCCTTCTTGGCCTCGTTCATGGCGTGGAAGAGACGCACCAGGTTGCGGCTCGCGGGCGTCACCGCGAGCTTGCCGAAGTAGTCGCTCTCGCGCGCGAGCCCCGCGAGGCGGCCCTTTTTCAGCCCGGTCTCCACGCAATCGAGGATCGCCGGCGGCGCCGGGTAGTTCCCCCGCGTCTGCCGGACGACTTGCTGTCGCGCCTTTCGCAGCACCAGGGCGCGTCCGGGTGCGGTCGAAACCAGACGGTCGAGCAAGCTCCGTTTTCTCGGCACGCGTCTCAGCGATCCTTCAGCAAGCGCCAGCGCGGCCCGCGCCCCGGTTTCGGCGATGCCGCCTGGAGTGGTGACGGCGTCGACGAGACCCATCTTCTTTGCCCGTCGCGCCCGCACCCGCTTGCCCGTGAGCAGCATCGGCAAGGCTGCAACCAGACCCACCCGTTCCACGAGCCGTTGCGAGCCGCCGCCCGCGGGCAGCAGACCGAGCATCACCTCGGACTGCGCGAGTACCGTCTTCGGATCGTCGGAGGCGAGGATGTAGTGGCAGGCCAGGGCCACCTCGAGCCCGCCGCCGAGGGCGGCGCCGTGGACCGCAGCCACCACCGGTTTCTTCGAGGTCGCGATGCGCTCGAGAAGCGCGTTGCCGTCGCGCGACATGGCGCTGATCTCGGCTTCGCCGAGGCCCTCGATCAGCTCGAGATCGGCGCCGGCGATAAAGGTGTCCGGCTTGGCCGACACCACGACCATCGCGCGGACATCGTCCTCGTCGAGGAGCGGTGCGACCTTCTGGTTGAACTCCTCGACGACCGCGGGTGACAGGGTGTTGACCGGCTTTGTCGGATGGTCGAGCGTGACCATGGCAACGCCGTCGGATCGTCGTTCGACGTGGATCATGCCCATGGTTTCAAGCCCTCCCGTCAAGCCGCTCGAAAACGAGCCCGATGCCGATCGCGCCGGCAGCGCAGGCCGCCACCAACCCGTAACGCGCTTTTTCGGTCTCGAGGCGGTGGCAACAGTTGGTGATGAGACGGGCGCCGGTGGCGCCGAAGGGGTGCCCGAGCGACAGCGAGCCACCCCAGGTGTTGAGCCGGTCGAAATCGATCCGCCCCACCGGCCGCTCGCGACCCAGGCGTTCGCGGCAGAACTCTTCATCATCGAGCAGCTTGACGACCGCCAACACCTGGGCGGCGAAGGCCTCGTGAAGCTCGACGACTTCGACTCCGGCGAGCTCCAGGCCGGCCGCCTCGAGGGCCATCGGCACCGTCAGCGCCGGCCCCAAGAGCAGCTCCTCGAGGGGGTCGAGAGCGGCCACCGCCGAAGCCTTGAGCACCGCGAGCGGCTGGAGACCGAGCCGATCCGCGGCCTCCTCCGAGGCCAGCAGCACCGCCGAACCGCCGTCCGTGAGATAGGAAGAATTGCCGGCGGTGATGGTGCCGAAGCGACGGTCAAAGGCAGGTTTCAGCTTGGCGAGCTTCTCCATCGTCGTGTCGCCGCGGACTCCGTTGTCGGTGCTGACGCCATCGAAGCGCGGCGGCGGAAAGACGGGCACGGTCTGTCGCTTGAGGCGGCCCTCGGCGATCGCCGCCGCCGCCCGGTGGTTGGACATCAGGGCGTAGGTATCCTGGGCCTCGCGGGTGATGTCGAGCCGCTTGGCCAGGCGCTCGCAGTTCTCGCCCATGATTTCGCCGGTCGAGAATTCGGCCAGAGCGACCGGTTCGGGCAGCAGGTCGCTTGGTCCCAAACCCTTGATCAGCTTGAGGTATTCTCCGGGACCTCGCGCCTTCTGGGCGGCAATGAGCCGTTTGCGGACGCTGCGGCGATATCGGATGGGCGCGTCCGATAGGGTCTCCGCGCCGGCCGCGATCGCCACCTCGGCGTCGCCGGTCGCGATCGCCCGCGCGCAGTCGAGGAAAGATTGCAGCGAGGACACACAGGCCACCGAACATGTGTAGGCGGGACAGCTGGCCGGGAGCTGGGTGCCGAGCACCACCTCGCGGCCGAGATTCGACGTCGCGGGGTCCGCGATCACCGTACCCATGACCAACAGGTCGACGACCGACGGATCGATTCGGGTCCGGTGGAGGAGCCCCGAAACCGCCATGCGGCCGAGGTCATAGGAGCGAAGGTCGGTAAAGGCCGTCCCCGAGCGACAGAAGGGCGTGCGGGCCCCATCGATAACGACCACCCGGCGTGATCCAGAGGATGTGTCCATCGAGAAACTCCCGACACGGTGATATCAGAACCCGCCCCCCGCCGCCACTCCGCAGGACGTTTCAACGTTTGAACGTTTGAACGTTCTAACGTTTCAACGATTGCCATTATCCCGTGCCAACTTATGGCGCCCAAAATCGTATGATGCCTCTGAAGGAGTATTGCGATGCGTCACCGTGTCTTCATTGCGTTTTTGATCGGTTTGTTTGCCGCCGGGATCGTTGGCGCTGACGAGGACCCCTACCTATGGCTCGAGGAGGTGGAGGGCGAGCAGGCCCTCGCGTGGGCCAAGGAGCGGTCGGACGCAGACACCGCCGTCCTCGAGGCCGTGCCGGAGTATGCCGAAATCTACGCCACGCTGGTCGAGATCTACAACTCGCGTGACCGCATTCCGACCCCCGGGATCCGCGGTTCCTGGATCTACAACTTCTGGCAGGATGCCGAGCATGTCCGCGGCGTCTGGCGCCGCACCTTTCTGTCGGAGTACCTCAAGGAATCACCAGCCTGGGAGACCGTGCTCGACCTCGACCTCCTGGCCGAGGCCGAGGGCGAGAACTGGGTATGGAAAAACGCCGACTGCCTCGAACCGGAATTTCGTCACTGCATGATCGGATTGTCGCGGGGCGGCGCGGACGCCACCGTAGAGCGCGAGTTCGACGCTGTCGCCAAGAAATTCGTGGACGACGGCTTCGCCCTACCCGAGGGCAGGCACAACCTCGATTGGAAGGACAAGAACACACTGTGGGTCGGTACCAACTTCGGCGAGGGATCACTCAACTCGTCGAGTTTCCCGCGCTTCGCCAAGGAGTGGAAACGGGGCACCGCCATCGAGAAGGCAACGACGGTGTTCGAAGGCTCTATGGAAGACGTTTACACCATCGCCTCCTCGATCCAATCACCGGAAGGCCGTTACGACACGGTCACGGTGATGCCCGATTTCTTCCGCGGCACCACCTACCTGCTACTCGGTGAACGACTCGTCAAGCTTGACATCCCCGAGGACGCCCAGATGCGCGGATTCTTCAAGGACAAGCTGCTCATCTCCTTGCGATCCGACTGGGAGATCGGCGGCACCACCTACCCGCAGGACGCCCTTCTCGCGATCGATCTCGATGACTTTCTCGAGGGCAAACGCGACTTCGACGTCCTCTTCGAACCCGGGGAAAGAGTATCGCTGGATCAGGTCCAATCGACCCGGAACCACCTCGTCTATACGACGCTCGACAATGTTCACTCGCGTCTCTACCGGCTCACGCCCGAGGGGAATGGCTGGAACAAGGAGGAGGTTGAGCTCCCCGGCATCGGTACCGTTCGCCTCAACCAACGCGGATCTGACGGCAGCTTCTTCTCCGACGCCACGGATGACCACTTCTTCACCTACACCGATTTCGTCACGCCATCAAGCCTTTACCTGGTTCATGAGGGTGCGATTCCCCGGCAGATCAAGTCCTCGCCGGTCTGGTTCGACGCCTCCGGGATGACAGTCGAACAGTACGAAGCGACCTCGAAGGACGGAACCAAAATTCCTTACTTCGTTTTCATGCCGAAAAACTTCGATGCCGACGGTACGAACCCAACCCTGCTCACCGCCTACGGTGGGTTCGAGATCTCGCAAGTGCCGCGATACGCCAGCGCCGACGGCCCGGCTTGGGTAGCGCGGGGTGGTGTCTACGTGCTCGCCAATATTCGTGGCGGCGGGGAGTTTGGACCCAAGTGGCACCAAGCGGCCGTCAAGGAGAAGCACCAGAACAACTTTGACGATTTCATCGCCGTTGCCGAAGATTTGATCGAGCGCCGGATCACCTCGCCCGGCCACCTCGGGATCGTCGGCGGCTCGCAGGGGGGTCTGCTGGTCGGCGGCTGCTTCGTGCAGCGACCCGATCTCTTCAACGCCGTTGTCAGTGCGGTGCCGCTTTCGGACATGAAGCGATACAACAAGCTGCTGATCGGCGCGGCCTGGATGTCGGAGTACGGCAACCCCGACACCGACGACTGGGAATACATGAAGCTCTGGTCGCCGTACCAGAACCTCGACCCGAAGGCGGACTATCCAGAGGTCTTCTTCTGGACCAACACCCGCGACGACCGGGTCCACCCCGCGCACGCCCGCAAGATGGTGGCCCGGATGGATGAAATGGATCACAGGGTCTACTACTACGAAAACACCGAGGGCGGTCACGCCTCGGGCGCCAACCTCAACCAGCGCGCCTACACGGACGCTCTCGAGTATGCCTACCTGTGGATGAAGCTGCGCTGATCGACCTGCGGCCGATCAGAGTTTTGAATTCTGAATTTTGAATTTTCAATTTCCACCCTCCCCTCGATCATTTCCCGGGGGTCGGGTGGGAACTCGAGAATTCAAAACTGCAACTGATTCGTAACCGTAGGTGACGATCGCGACGCCGGCCCAGACGATGCCGCCCAGAATCAACAGCGGGATCAGAAGTACGAGACCGAGCGCGAGAACAACCGGTCCGACCACCACCAGTGCGATCATGAAGCCGATAATGAAGACCAAGGCCTTGAGGCCGAGCACCAGCGGCAGCAGGGCGAGCTTGAAGACGACCTTCAGGATCCCCGCCAGCAGGGCAATGACGCCAATGACGACGACCCCAACGAACAGCAGTGTGAAAATGCCGAGCACCTCGAGCATTGTCCGATCCTCCTGATCAAGAGTACGCAGGTCGAAGGAGAAAAGTTCCTATCCAGTAATTCGAGTCTGCGATTCGCCCGGTGAATTGCAGACTCGAATTACCTGCGCATTATGGAATCGAGGATCATCAGGAAGGCCGCCTGCTGCTCGGGCTCGGCCTTTTCGATCACCGCCAGACAACCCGAGTCGTCGAACTCCTCGTGCAGCCGGTCGGCGGTATGCCCCGAGGTGATGATCACCCGCTTGAGATTGACGCCCGTCTCCTTGGCCGCCTCGAGGACCTCCTTGCCGTCCATCTCCGGCATCTCCCAATCGAGCAAAAGGAGGTGGATATCCGGGGCCATTCCCGGGACTGCTTCTGACGGATCGGTGTAGGTCTCGACCGCGACCCGGTCGCCGTAGCGCTCCTCCAACAGCTTGCGCCATACGGCGCACTGCAATCTGGAGTCGTCGACCACCATCACACGACGCGTTGCAGCCGTGGACATCGAGAGAAGCCTACTCCCGTTTTGCAGAATTCACTAGCCCGCATTATTCATGAGGTTTCGTCGCGAGGGCGACGAGGCGCCGTTCACAGTGGCGTTTTCGACCCGAGGGGCGCGGCTTGTACTTGACAGTACGTCGAGCACCCCGAGGCGAGAAAGCGACGCTGGGCGCGGTGCATCGCCGTCCGCAGTAGAGACCTCATGAATAGTGCGGGCTAGGCTCGATGCTGGATTCTGGATCTGTTTCATCTCAGCTACTTGCTTCGAAACCGAGCGAATTCACGGCCTCGATGAGGTCCTGGACCGAGAAGTCACTGCCGCGGATCAATGCTCGGCCCTCGTCCAACCGCACCTCGGCGCCGGTGACGCCGGTGATTTCCGACAAGGCACGCTGAACGCTTGTGACACAGCCGTTGCAGCGCATGCCAGCGACTTTGAGTTCGACCACCTTTTCATCGTCCGTTGCCATCGTTTCAGCTCCATCCGCCCGGCGCCTTGGTCTGAGCGCATTGATCAGCACCGCCAGAAGAACAACTGCGCTCGCGGTCTCGAACCAGGACATCGCCCCCCCACCCTCATGGTGGGCGTGAGCGCCCTGAGCGGCGATCGAAGTCGCCGCCGGAACGAGCGCTGATTCGGGCAACCCGCCGGCAGCGATGAGACCGTCGACGGCGAGTCCGGTTGCCAGCGAGGCTACGGCCACCGTCAACAAATAGATGATGGCGGTGCGGCGGCCGAGCACCTTCCACAGTGTCGTCAGCGCCGCCGAGTTGGTGGCCGGTCCCGAGATCAGAAAGACCAGGGCCGCGCCCGGCGACAGTCCTGCGTGAATCAGGCCGAGGGCAATCGGCGTCGACGCGGTGGCGCAGACGTAGAGCGGGATGCCGATCGCCATCGCGGCCAGCATTGGCCAGAGCCCGCCGCCAAGGGACGACTCGAGGGCCTGGGGAGCAACAAAGGCCGCGATCAATCCAGAGATGACGACCCCGAGGATCAGGGCCTTGCCGATGTCGCGCGGCAGAATGACGAGACCGTAATGCAGCCCCTCGACGATCTTCGGTCGATTATTCAGCTTCTCTTCATCGCAGCAATCCGACGAGCAGGTCTGCGTCTCTTCGCCAGCAGAGATATCCGGGTTGACCGGCACGACATGACCGTTGAAGGCCTGTACGAGACCACCGCCGAAGATCCCGGTGATGAGCGCGGCCAGCGGCCGCACGACGGCCAGGAACGGACCGAGGAGACCGTAGGTCACGGCGATGCTGTCGACACCAGTCTGCGGCGTCGACAGCAGGAAGGCTGTGGTCGCGCCTTTACTTGCCCCGTGGCGGCGGAGCGAGGCCGCAACCGGGATCACCCCGCACGAGCACAACGGCAACGGCACTCCGAAGAGACTCGCCTTGACCACCTGACCGAGACCGTTGCCGCCGAGATGGCGCTCGACCCACTCCGGCGAGATCACCACCGACAGCAACCCGGCAACCATGAATCCGAGCAGCAGATACGGCGCCATCGCAGCAAAGACGGCCCACGAGGCGGCGGCAACGCTGAGGATCCACTCCATTATTTGCTCAGCTTGTAGATCAGGTCGATCAACTCGTCCTGATGCTGTTGTTTCTTGTCCGTCTGCAGCCCTTCGGTCACACAGGTCTCGATGTGATGGCGGACGATGAGCTTGCCGACACCGCGGAGGGCTTCGTGAACTGCGGAGATCTGAGTGAGCACCTCGACACAGCCGGTGCTTTCCTCGACCATCCGCCGAAGACCCCGCACCTGGCCCTCGATGATGCTGAGCCGGCGAAGGGCTTTCTTTTGAACCTGCTCGTCGACCGCAATCGTCGTTTCCATAGCCAGGACTCATACCATACCCCGGTGGGGTATTTAAAATACCCAGAATACCAGTCAATCCAAACCACAGAGACACAGAGGGCACAGAGAGAAACACGGAGGAAAACCCTCTTGTGGCTTTGGGCGAATCATCGCGTTACATCTCCGCATCTCCTGACTGTCACCCAGCGCCACCTTTAAAAAACCTCTGTGTCTACCTCTGTGTCTCTGTGCCTCTGTGGTGATTGCTCCCACCCAAGCTCCCCAGCCAGCGCAATTCACTTAACGAGAACCCTTCCCAATAATCCAAGGGAGGTTTATACTGCCCGGTGCGCGCAACACGAACTGAAGGGAGACCACATCATGAGTGACGAAATCACCCAAGTGAAGATCGGCCAGAAGGTGCCCGACTTCGAGCTCACCGTCTATGAACCCGAGAAACACGGCTTTGGAAAACGCAAGCTCGCCGAGTTGAAGAAGGGCGGGAAATGGACCATTCTCTTCTTCTACCCCGCCGACTTCACCTTCGTTTGAGCGACCGAGTTCGCTGCTCTGGCAGAGCAGCAGGACAGGTTCCGAAAGATGGGCGCCGAGCTCATCACCGTCTCCACCGACACCGAGTTTGTCCACCTGGCGTGGAAGCGTGACGAGAAAGAGCTCGCCGACGTCAAGTACGCCATGGGCGCGGACCCGACCGGCAGGCTGTCGCGGCTCTTCGGCGTGTACGACGAGGGTTCCGGGCTCGCGCTCCGCGGCACCTTCATCATCAGCCCCGACGGCACGCTTTTCAACTCCGAAGTCAACTTCTACAACATGGGCCGCAACATCGACGAGCTGATGCGCAAGTTCAAGGCCAACCTCTACCTCGCGCGCAAGGCCGACGAGGGCTGCCCCTCGAAGTGGAAGGACGATGGCGACAAGACTCTCCGCCCCGGACCCGAGATGGTGGGTCGGGTCCACGAAGCACTCAACGACTGAGAACTCCGCCACGGATTTCCCGACCCGGCCTCCGACTCGGAGGCCGGGTCTGCTTTTGTCATTCTCTTTTTTGCCGCGTTCGCCCGTAGGGCGCCCGCGGCAAAAAAGGAAACACCGAGTACAATCGCGCGCAAAGCTACGCCTGTGGAGGATTTCATGCGCCGACTGATCATCTGCCTATTCGTGATCACCGCTTCGCTTTCCGCGCGCGCCACGGAACCCCTCGCCCACACCTTCTCCATCGTCGCCCGCGACGCGGCCACCGGCGAGATGGGGGTGGCGGTCCAGTCGCACTGGTTCTCGGTCGGCTCCATCGTCAGCTGGGCAGAGGCCGGGGTCGGCGCCGTCGCCACCCAGAGCTTTGTCGACCCGGCCTACGGACCGCGTGGGCTCGAGCTCATGAAAAGCGGGCTCTCCGCCGAGCAGGCGCTCGAAGCGCTCCTGCTGGTTGACGAGGGCCGCGAGGTGCGCCAGGTCGCATTCATCGACAACGACGGCAACGTCGCCGCCCACACCGGGGCCAAGTGCATCGAGGCCGCCGGCAACCACGTCGGCGAGGGCTACTCCGTCCAGGCCAACATGATGCTCAACGACAAGGTGGTGCCGGCCATGGCCGCGGCCTACGAATCAGCCGAGGGTGACCTCGCCGATCGGATGATGGCGGCGCTCGAGGCGGCCCAGTCTGTCGGCGGTGACATCCGCGGCAAGCAGTCCGCGGCCATGCTGATCGTCAAACCGGAATCGACGGGCCGATCGTGGGCAGACCGCGTGCTCGAGCTCAGAATCGAGGACGACCCGGAGCCGATTGTCGAGCTCCGCCGTCTGCTCAAGGTCCACCGCGCCTACGACCACATGAACGCGGGCGACCTCGCGGTCGAGCACGGTGACCTCGACCTCGCCATGACCGAGTACGGCGCCGCCGCCGAGCTCCTACCGGGCAATGTCGAGGTCCAGTACTGGGCTGCAGTGACCCTCGCCACGGGCGGTGATATCGCGCAGGCGCTACCGATGTTTCGCACGGTCTTTGCCGCCGACCCCAACTGGATCGAGCTGACCAGGCGGCTCCTCAAGCCCGGCATTATCCCCGACACGCCCGAGGGACAGGCGCTGGTCGAGCAGATCGTCGGTGCGGCGCAGTAGCGTCTTCGGAATCGCTATCGATCTTCGGCGGTGACCCACGTCGCATTCCGCAGCAACACGTCGACCTCGGACTCGAGAGACTCCAGGCCTTCCGGATAGACGGCGGCGCCGATGATGTGGAGATCGTCGAACTCGCGGTCGAAGAGGACCCACCGCACTCCGAGGTACGCTCCGCCCTCCTCGTCGACCTCGTTCATCACAACTCGAAAGCCTTCGAACCCGCCGATGATGTCCGACTCGATCACAATATTTCCGCTCTCCGCATTGAAGTCTTCGGCCACAGACTCATAGGTCTCGCCGGCAGTCATCGGTAGCGACCACACGAAGAGCGCCTGACCGTCATCGCGAATCCACTCCGAGCGCTGGTTCGGCTCGACCCCGAACTGCCACTGCTCCGGATCGGCACCGCCGCTCCAGCCCAAGCCGTTGGCCGAGAGGTCCAGGTCGCGATCCAGCCGATTGCCGAATGATCCGTGCAGGAGTGGTGGGACCGCCATCAGCCCCAGGCTGAGGACCGCGCCTCCGATCACGAGTCGCCGCCACCGGGTGGGGTCTCGATCGGGTTTGGTGCGATGCACTAGGACTGTCGCCAGGTGCACGCTCTCGAGCTTTGTGAAGAACAGGACCAGCAGACCCACGGCCAGCGCCCCGACGAGCTCGGCGGGACCGGCTGCGACCAGAAACATGATCGCCACCATGATGAAGAGGAACACCTCACCGAGAAAATCGAAAGCGGCCAGCACCGGGTGCCCGGCATAATAAAGCCCGGCGCCAGGAAAGGCGATGGACAGGGCCGCCGCGAGGCGTCTCGATTTGAACCGCGTCCCGCACTGTGTGCACTCGGCCGGGTGTTTCGGCGCCGCGGTCCCGCACTCCGGACAGTGCCAGAGCGGGACCGGGCGCGGCGCGTGGATGTCGCCGGGCAGGAGCTGTTCGATCTTCGGCAGCAGAAGCTTGAGAAGCTTGCGATCACCGCGTTCGCTGATCGTCCACTTCTGGGTCCGGCCCTGCGCGGGTTTCAGCTTCAGAGTCCCCATCCGCAGTCTGATTTCTCGCGCCTGGCCCCACGAGTAGGAGCAGACGCGGGTACCGGCGTGACCACCGTCGCGCATCAGTACTTCGATCAGACGGCGGTCGGTGAGCACCAGCGCGGCACGAAAGAAGTAGCTCCACCAGACCCCCAGACCCAGAAGTTCCAGAAGCCGGGGCTGGTGGAGGGCGGGCAGCACGTAGAGCACCGTCTCGTCCGCGTCGAGGACCCGCTCGAGTCGAGACCGGACGGCGTCACCGAGCTTGACCCGGGCGTCGAGCTTGCGCGAAGAGAGATATTTTTCCTCGCCCGGGAAGACCTTGACGGGGCCCGTGACCGGTGTCAGATCATCGTCCAGCGGTCCGAAAAACGTGGGTTTGCATTGAAGTGGATCGGTGGGCGGGCTCAAGCCGGGTTCTTGGTCCATACGGTCACCCCCGGATCGTGGTTCTCGTCCCAGTGTACCGATCGCGTCCGCCCGTGTCGAAACGGTGCCGGGTGTTCGCGAGCTCAGGCTTCCACCAGCTGTTTGCTGACGAGGCGGCGGTAGAGCCCGTCGACCGCCATGAGCTCGTCGTGAGTGCCGGTCTCGATCACCCGCCCGCCGTCGAGCACCACCACCCGGTCGGCTCGGCGCACCGTCGACAGGCGGTGGGCGACGACCAGGCTGGCGCGGCAGGCCATCAGCCTTTCGAGGGCCTCCTGCACGAGCGACTCCGACTCGGCGTCGAGCGACGAGGTGGCCTCGTCGAGTATCAGGATCGGCGGGTCCTTGAGCACCGCGCGAGCGATCGCCACCCGCTGTTTCTGGCCGCCCGACAGCCGCACGCCTCGCTCGCCGACCTCGGTGTCGTAGCCCTCGGGCAGGTCGGAGATGAAGTCGTGGGCGTTGGCCGCCCGTGCGGCCGCCTCGACCTCCTCGCCGGAGGCCTCGCGACGTCCGTAACGGATATTCGCCGCCACCGAGGTCGAGAACAGCACCGGCTCCTGGGCGACGGTGCCGATCCGCTCCCGCAGCCAGCGCGCATCGAGCTCGCGGATATTGCGGCCGTCAAGCCGGACCGCACCGTCGTCAGGGTCGTAAAGGCGCAGCAGGAGGGCGGCGATGGTCGACTTACCTGCGCCCGAGGGGCCCACCAGCGCCACCACCTTGCCGGGCTCCAGACTCAGGCTGACCTCATCGAGGACCCTCACCTCGGGCCGGACGGGGTAGGAGAAACCGACACCGTCGAACTCGACCCGACCCTCAACGCTGCCGGGTTGCACGCCGCCGCCGGAGTCCACCGTCGGCCTGCGGTCGACGAGCTCGAATACGCGTTCCGAGGCGCCGCGGGCGCGCGCGAAGTCGGACCACAAATCGGCAAGCGCACTCAGCGACATGGCGACGATGAGCGTGTAGAGAATGAACGAAGCCAGCGCGCCCACCGTCATGTCGCCGGCCATCACCATCCGACCGCCGAACCACAGCACTGCCGACACCGAGCCGAAGGCGCCGACCGTGGCGAGGGCGATAAAGACCGCCACCGTCTTGATGCGGCGCCGAGATACCGCGAAGGACTCCCACACGCGAATGCCGTAGCGCTCGGACTCCGCCTCCTCGCGGGCGAAGCTGCGCACGGTACGGATGCCCGCGATGGCTTCCTCGGCGGCCTCGTTGGCGCGCGCCAGCGCGTCCTGCGTCTCCCTCCCGAGCTTTGCCAGGCGCCGCCCGACGACGACCGCACCAACCGCGACCGGCGGCACGATGGCGAGCATGACCATGGTCAGCCGCGGTGACGACGCGATGAGCAGCGCGAGCCCACCGACCACCATGACCAGGTTGCGGAGGCCCATCGAGAGGTTGACGCTGACCGTGTTCTGCATCACCGTGGCATCCGCCGTCAGGCGGCTGGTCAGCTCGCCCGTCCGGCGGGCATCGAAGAAGGCGATCTCCTGCTCGATGATCGACCGGTAGACCGTCTCCCGCAGCCGGGTGACGATGCGCTCGCCGGCGATCGAGAACAGGTAGTACCGCAGCGCCACCGCCAAGGCCTCGACCGCGAAGATCGCCGCCATGGCGACTCGCCGCCTTGTTGATCGTGGCGGCGCCGCGCGCCAGCGCCGCGTCGATGAGCACCCGCACCACCTGCGGATACGCTAGCCCGGCGGCGCCGCCGATCAGCAGGAAGACCGTCGCCACCGCCAGCCGCCGCCACTCGGGCGTTGCAAGAGCGACCAGCCGTCGCAGTGACACCGTGGCCGCCGCGCTATCGGGTCCTTTCAGCTGCTCGTTGTTATCGACCACGCCCACAGGCTACACCAGGCATTCAGGCACAGGACCCAAAATGACGGGAGCCGGATGCGTCAGATTCTTTTTTTTTGAATTTCTACCCACCCCTGCGAGTGCACGCGGCGGGCGGACGGGAATTCCCAATTCCCAGTTCAGACTTCCTGATTCAGTTCTTGTATTTCACCGAACACCCATAGGGCTTGGTCTCTGCGGTCGCGACCGCTTCGCCTGCCAGGACCTCGTCGAGGGCGGCGGCCACGTAATTGTTCGGATCATCGGAGCTGCCGCGTGGGTCGTCGTCGATAGCGCCGATGTAGACCAGCGTTCCGCCGCCATCGATGACGTACATGTGGGGCGTGGTCGCCGCGCCGTAGAGGTGACCCACCTCGCCCGACTGGTCGACCAGGATCGGGTAGGGCAGGCCGTTGGCCGTCTTGAAGGCGGCATTGGCGGAGGCATCCATGTAGTTGGTCGAGTTGATGGTCAGCCAGACCACGCCCTCGGCGCCGTATGTGGTGGCCAGGTTTTTCATCGTGCCCGCTTTGTAATGCCGCTGCACGAACGGGCAGTCGGGGTTGACCCACTCCAGTACCACGACCTTGCCCGCAAAATCGGAAAGGCTCACCTCGTTGCCGGCCGTGTCCGTCAGGGTGAAGTTCGGGGCGGCTGCGCCAACCGTGGCATTGCTCGCGGCCGCCGCGCCGGCCAGGGTCATCACCACGATGCCCGCGATGATCATGATCTTCAGCTTCATATCGTCTCCTTTATCTGTCGTTTTCTGTCAGATTGATGGTCGCTTCCCAGCCGCGACGTCGGTGGTTCTCGTCGATGACCACCACTACCGAGTCCAGAGTGCCGTATTGAAGGTCCGAACCGGCCATCGAACGCACCACCGCGTCGATACGGGTCAGACCACCCCGGGTCTGAATCGCGAAATCCTCCACCACGAGGCCATCGGATGGATCGGGAAAAAACTCGACGGATTGCGGTGCAGTCCGCCATTGGAGCCACAGACCGACTTTCCCCGCGGCCAGGCCTCCTTTCGTGGTCAGTGTGAAGGGCGCGTCGGATCCCTCGAGCGGATGGGGTAGTGACTCTTCCCAGTCTGCAAGCCCCCGATCGACCTCGATCTCGGCCCACGGCGCCTCGAGCTCGGCCGAACCGAGAACACAGACATCCCTGCAGGCGAGCCACGAGACCGAGGCACCCACGACCGCGTTGTCCGGCGGATGGTTTGCGGACCGTAGTTCGGCCGCCAGCACCACCGAGCCCTCGTAGCCGTACCCGGGGATGTCACCGCTCTGGGTAAAGGCGACCGGCAAGGGCCATTGCAGATCGCCGGCGTCAATGCCCGCCGGCAGCCGCCAGCGGATGTCGGTGGCGAGACCGGCGCCGCCGGGGTTCTTCCAGTAGATGTGCCAGCCGGGCTTGATGTCGAAACGCACCCCGAGAAAGACCGCGTCCCCGGAGTGCTGCCGACCGGCGCTCGCCACCAAGCGCACCCGGGCGTTGCCCTCGCCGTACTCTTCCGCCGTTATCAATCCGGCCTGAGCGACGGCAACCGCCATCACAGATGCGAGGAATAGACGACGTTCCATGTCAGTCAGAAATCACGCCGGTCGTTCAGTATTCCCCGGCTCGTGGATCTCGATGATTCTGGCGGCGTGCCAATCAAGCTTCACCAGGCTGCCCGTGGGAACAAATCGATCCAGCCCCAGGTCCTGGGTCAGCGCCCGGATGACGCCGCCATGGACGAAGAGCAGGTGCCGGCCGGGATCGAGCCCGGCGACAAAATCGAGGACCCTGGCGCGGAATGTCGCGTACGACTCGCCCTGCGGCGCCTGGAAGTCCCGGAACTCGCGGAAGACCTCGCCGTAGGTCGAGTCCGCCTCGTGGTAGCTGCAGCCTTCGAGCACACCGAAGTGGCACTCGCGCAGCCGCGAATCGGAATGTGGCTCGCCCCAAGCCAGCTGTGCGCTTTCCACGGTGCGGACCAGATCCGACGACCAGACACCGGCAAACTCCGAGCCGTCGATGACCGTGCGCAGGGCCTCCGCCTGGCGGCGGCCGTTGTCGGTCAGCGGCGGGTCGCTCCACCCGGCCACCCGTTTGGTGGCGGAGTACGTCGTCTCGCCATGACGGACGAGCCAGAGTTCGAGGGTGTGCTCCATGGCGGACAAGGATAGCGTGATTAAATTTCGGATTTCGGATTTCGGATTTCGAATTTGCCACCCGCCCTTCCGAAACCACCAGACTGAGAAGCTGGAAACGACAGCCGAGATCGTTGAACGCGCGAGGCGGGCCGAAGCGGCTGGACGCGCGGGGGGCGGCGTATGCTTGCACCACGGAGGTCCGAAATGAAACTCATCGCCGACATCAGCATCATCCCGCTCGGGGTGGGGCTTTCGCTGTCGTCGTACGTGGCGGAGTGCGAGAAGGTCTTCACCGAAGCCGGGCTCGCACCGAAACTGCATGCCAATGGGACCAACGTGGAAGGCGATTGGGACGTGGTGATGGCGGCGCTCAAGTCCTGCCACGAGAGGCTGCACGGGATGGGAGTACCGCGGATCGCGACCAATGTCCGCCTCGGAACCCGCACCGACCGCGAGGCGTCGATGGACGCCAAGCTGCGGTCGGTCGAGGAGAAGCTCGAGAGATGAAAAAGACCGGACAGCCCTACGCGAACTTCCAGACTGACGGCGACTTCGACACCATTGTCATCGGATCGGGCATCGGCGGTCTCGCCGCCGCCGCCCTGCTCGCCAGACACGGCGACCACAAGGTCCTGGTCCTCGAACGCCACACCAAGGCCGGCGGTTTTACCCACGCCTTCAGCCGCAAGGACTGGGACTGGGACGTCGGCGTCCACTACATCGGCCAGGTGCAACGCGAGGGCTCGATGCTGCGCCGATTGTTCGACGAGATCGGCGACGGCAGCCTCCAGTGGGAGCCGATGGGCGAGGTCTACGACACCGTGGTCATCGGTGGCGAGCGTTGGGAGTACGTGACCGGCCGCGACGCCTGGCGTGAGCGGATGCACGCGTACTTTCCGAACGAGACCGCTGCGATCGACCGCTATCTCGAGGCGGTGAGGGAGGCGATCGGCGGCGCGCGGACCTTTTTTGCCGAAAAAGCCTTGCCCGGCCCCGCCGCCATGGTCGCCGGACCTTGGATGCGCCGCCGCTTCCTCCGCCACTCCGACCGCACCCTGGGCGAGGTGCTCGACGGGCTGACCACCAATCGCGTCCTGAAGGCGGTGCTTGCCGCTCAGTTCGGCGATCACGGGCTGCCGCCATCGCAGGCGAGCTTTGCCATCCACGCCATGATCTTCAACCACTACCTTGGCGGCGGCGCCTATCCGGTTGGAGGAGCATCGCAGATTGCCGCATCCATCGCACCGGTGATCGAGGCCGCGGGGGGGAACATCGTCGTCAGCGCCGAGGTCGATTCGGTAATCGTCGACGGATCACGCGCGACCGGCGTTCGCATGAAGGACGGGCGGGAGATCCGGGCGCCGCTGGTGGTCAGCGATGCCGGGGTCCCCAACACGGTGCTCCACCTGCTGCCTCAAGGCACGCCCGGACGCGAAGCGCTGCGCGAGACGTTCCGCAACACCGCGCGCTCGGCTTCTCACATCTGTCTCTATGCGGGTTTCGACGAAGACGACCGGGCGCTCGGTCTCGGCCGCTCGAACTTGTGGGTCTACTCGAGCGCCGATCAGGATGGCGACCTCGCACGCTACCTTGCCGACCCGGCGGTGCCGCTGCCGCTGGCCTACATCTCGTTTCCTTCGGCCAAGGATCCGGACTTTGCCAATCGCCACCCCGGCAAGGCCACCGTCGAGGTGGTCAGTATCGCCCCCTACGAGCGCTTCCGCCCGTGGGAGGACACGAAATGGATGAAACGCGGCGGGGACTACGAGGCGATCAAGGACGATCTTTCGCGTCGTCTCATCGAGGTGCTTGAACGCGAGGTGCCGCAGGTCGCGGGCAAGGTCGCCTACTTCGAGTTGTCGACTCCGCTGTCGACCCGCCATTTCGGCGGCTATGACGAGGGCGAAATCTACGGGCTCGAGCACACCCCCGCGCGTTTCCGGCAACGGGCGCTGCGGCCACGGACCGGCTTGAAGGGTTTCTACCTGACCGGTCAGGATATCTGCACCGCCGGCGTTGCCGGCGCCTTGTTCGGGGCCGTCCTTTCCGCCTCGGCAATCCTGGGACGCAACCTGCTCGGAGAGATCTCACGCCGATAATCCAACGTTTGAACGTAATAACGTTTGAACGTTTGAACGTTTAGGGATTCGCCACGCGAAAGGTTTCGCAAGCAGCGACATCACCGGTCTCATAGCCGATACGAAACCACTTCACCCGCTGCGCCGAGCTGCCGTGGGTGAAGCTGTCCGGGACAACGCGACCGGTGCTCTCGCGCTGGATGCGGTCGTCACCGATGGCGCTGGCGGCGTTGATGGCCTCCTCGAGATCGCCCGCCTCGAGCATGTCCCGCGCCCGCTCGGTGTGATAGCCCCAGATTCCGGCCAAACAGTCCGCCTGGAGCTCGAGCCGCACCGACAGCTGGTTGGCCTCGGTTCGGCTCACGCGCCGTTGCATCGCCTGCACTTCTTCGTTGATGCCAAGCAGGTTCTGCACGTGGTGACCGACCTCGTGGGCGATGACGTAGGCCTGGGCGAAATCGCCCGGGGCGCGAAAGCGACGTTGGAGCTCGTCGTAGAAGCCGAGATCGATGTACAGCTTCTGGTCGGCGGGGCAGTAGAACGGGCCCATGGCTGCGCCGGCCATGCCGCAGGCCGACCGCACCTGGTCGGAAAAGAGGACCAGCTTCGGCTCCTGGTACTGGCGACCGATCGAAGCGAAGATCGGGTTCCAGGTGTCCTCGGTGTCGGCCAGGACCACCGAAACGAAGTCCGCCAGCTCCTCCTGTCCCGGCGGTGGGGGCCCGGTGGAGGTCGAGGCTGACGGCCCTCCGCCCGCCGGCATCTGCTCCACCAACTGCGCCGGATCACCGCCGAGCAGCAGGTAGAGGACCACGATGATCAGGAAACCCAAGCCACCGACGCCGCCGACCGTGGCGCCGCGGCCCATCGACATCCCACGTCGGTCCTCGACGTTTTGACTCCTGCGTCCGCCCTTCCAGCGCATGTTCAGCTCCTCTGTTGATGGTCAGCACATGCTACACCAACCCATCCACTCGCCCGATTACTGGATGCTGGTTGCTGGGTGCAGGATTGTCACGGGTTGTTGGCAGGCCCCGACAGCACCGAGATCACGGTTTCGAGCCCCGCCTCAAAAGCCTGCTTGACCCGAGGATCGGCGAGGCCGCGGTAGTGGTGATCCTTGGCGCGAGGGTGGTTGACGTTGTCGGTACAGAAGAGGAGGGCGCCGGCCTCGAGCCCGAGACGGGCGCTGACGACGGCGACCGCGGCACACTCGGACTCGACACCGATCACGAGGCCGGCACAGTCCTCGTAGATCTCGGGGCCCTGCCGATAGCCGGCGTCGGTGGTGTAAACGACCCCCCGGTGGGCCGGGGTACCGCAGCCCGCGGCCGCCGCCCACAGCCGGGCGACAAGCACCGGGTCGAAGGCGGCGGGGTAGCCCGGAGGCGCGTAGTAACCCGAGGTCCCCTCGCCGCGCACCGCGGCGGCGGCGACGATCAGCTCACCGACCCCCAGAACCTCGGCAACCCCTCCGCATGCACCGAAGACCACGACCCGCCGCGCTCCAGCCGCGGCCACCATTTCGAGCGCGTTGGCCGCCGCCGGTGAACCCATCCCCGAGTACACCAGTGTGACCGGCGAGCTCGCGGCCCGCAGCTGGTAGAGCTCGCGGTCGGTGGTCTCGTCGAGAGCCACGGCCTCGCCACCCCACGCCTCGACGATTGCAGGCAGGAACGAATGTCGGCCGAAGGGCAGCAGGAGCACGGATTCCGCACAGTCGAACGAAGGGTTGTTGGCATGGCTGAAATCGCGGCGGCTCATGACAGCTCCATTGTCCCCCATACCGAAGCTCGTTCAATGCTCAATTCTCAATTCTCAATGCTCAATTCCCATCGGCCCCCGAACTATCTTGAAGAATGCTGGTCTTTCAACCTTGAGACTCGAGATTTCGGAAACACGCTGGTGATACCATCCGTTGTCGGGACAGGAGGGCCGCGATGTTACGCTTTCTCAATTCCTCATCCATTTCTACTGCAATCCTTGCGATCGTGGTCCTGGCGGCGAACGAGCGCCCGGCCTCGGCCTGCACCAACATCCTCTTCAGCAAGGGCGCGTCGGCGGACGGATCGGTGATCATCACCTACAACGACGGCTTCGTAGCGGGCAGGACTGAGGAGGTCGAGCGGGGCTACCCCGAGACCTGGCTGAACGAGGTGGTACGAGCACGGCCCGACCAGTTCCTGCTCGAACAACCCGAAACCGCCGAGACCGAGCTGCCGTTTTGAGAGCTTTTCCGGAGGTACCCAGCACGTGTTACAGTCCGACCGCTCGGCCTCGGGACCGGGGCTGTTCATACCGACAAAGGGGGAAGAATCAATGAAAACGCTCTGGAACCTCGTGATGGTACTGGCGGTTATCGCAACACCGGCCCCGGCGAAGAGTACGGCCGTTGACGAGGTCGTCCCCGGGGATGAGAAGCCGATGTCGGCGGGCACCTTCGCCGGTCTCGAGCTTCGCAACATCGGACCCGCCATCAACTCTGGACGGGTCAGCGACCTTGCGGTCCAACCCGAGCAGACCAAGATCATCTACGCGGCAACCGCTTCGGGGGGCCTTTGGAAGACCCTCAACGCAGGCATCACGTGGAAACCAATCTTCGACAAGGAGGGCTCCTATTCCATCGGCTGCGTCACCCTCGACCCGAACAATCCCAATGTGGTGTGGGTCGGCACCGGCGAGAACAACAGCCAGCGCTCGGTGGCCTTTGGCGACGGTGTCTACAAGAGTCTCGACGGGGGCCAGAACTGGGCGAACGTCGGCCTCGAGTCCTCCGAGCACGTCGGCATGATCGTTGTCGACCCGCGCGACTCGGATGTGGTCTACGTGGCCGCGCAGGGCCCGCTCTGGAACCCGGGCGGCGACCGCGGGGTCTACAAAACCACCGACGGAGGCGCAACCTGGGAGCGCGTGCTCCACATCTCCGACGACACCGGTGCCAACGAGGTGCACATGGACCCGCGTGATCCCGATGTGCTCTACGCCTCGGCCTACCAGCGCCGCCGCCACGTCTGGACCCTGATCGACGGCGGCCCCGAGTCGGCGATCTACAAGTCGACCGACGCCGGCGCCAACTGGCGCAAGATCACCGAGGGCCTGCCCAAGGTGGACATGGGCAGGATCGGCCTCGACATCTCGCCGGCCGACCCGGACGTGATCTACGCCGTCATCGAGGCGCAGCGCGACGAGGGCGGCTTCTTCCGTTCCACCGACCGCGGTGAGAGCTGGTCGAAGATGTCCGACTACGTCTCGGACAGCCCGCAGTACTACAACGAGATCGTCGCCGATCCGCACGACGTGGATCGGGTCTATGCCATGGACACATTTCTCCAGATCACGCTTGACGGCGGTAAGACCTTCAAGCGGGTCGGCGAGAAGAGAAAACACGTCGACAACCACACCATCTGGATCGACCCCGAGGACACGGACCACTTCATCGCCGGCTGCGACGGCGGCATCTACGAGACCTACAACCGCGGTGCCGACTATCGTTTCTTCGAGAACCTGCCCATCACCCAGTTCTACCGGGTGTCGGTCGACAACTCGAAACCGTTCTACTACGTTTACGGCGGTACCCAGGACAACAACTCGATGGGCGGTCCGTCTCGGACTCTCGCGAGCTCCGGTATTTCCAACGAGGACTGGTTCATCACCACGGGCGGTGACGGTTACGAGACCGTCGTCGACCCCACCAACCCCGATATAGTCTACAGCCAGTCGCAGTACGGTGGTTTGGTGCGTTACGACCGCGCAAGCGGCGAGCAGGTCAACATCCAACCGCAGGAAGCGCCGGGCGACGCGGCGGACCGCTGGAACTGGGACTCGCCGCTGATCATCAGCCCGTTCTCCCCGACCCGGCTTTACTACGCCTCACAGCGGCTCTACCGCTCGGACGACCGCGGGAACGCGTGGATCGCCGTGAGCACCGACCTCAGCCGCCAGATCGACCCCAACTCGCTACCCGTCTTCGGCGGGATCCAGAGCATAGACGCGGTGGCCAAGAACATGTCGACCTCCAACTACGGCAACATCGTCTCGCTCTCCGAGTCAACGCTGGTCGAGGGCCTGATCTACGTCGGCACCGATGACGGTCTCATCCAGGTCACCGAGAACGGCGGCGCCGACTGGAGGAAAATCGATCAGATCGCAGGGGTGCCGGAGAGGACCTATGTCGGCCGAGTGGAGGCCTCGAGGGACGACAAGGACACCGTCTATGCGGTTTTCAACAACAAGAAGCGCGGCGATTTCAAACCCTACGTCTTCGTCAGCCGAGACCGCGGGAAGACCTGGACGTCGATCAGCGGAGATCTGCCGGAGCGCGAGATCGTCTACTCGCTGATGCAGGACCACGTCAAACCGGAGCTCTTGTTTGCCGGCACCGAGTTCGGCCTCTACTTCACGATTGACGAGGGGGCCCACTGGATTCGTCTCAAGGGCGGTCTGCCGACCATCCAGGTGCGAGACATCGACATCCATCGCGGCGAATCGGACCTCGTGCTTGGCACCTTCGGGCGCGGCTTCTACATCCTCGACGACTACAGCGCGCTGCGCCAGGTGTCGGAGCAAGCGCTCGAGCAGGACGCCATTCTCTTCCCCACCAAAGCCGCCCTGCGGTTCGTGGAGATGCGCTCGCGAATCGCTGGCCGCGGCGCCACATTCTTCACCGCCGACAACCCACCCTTCGGCGCCACCTTCACCTATTACCTCAAGGACAGCCTCAGGACCCGCGAGGAGATTCGCATCGAGGCTGAAAAGAAAGCTCGAGAGGCCGACAGCGACCCTGTGATTCCGAGCTACGACGCTCTCCGCGCCGAAGAGGAGCAGATCGAACCCAAGGTGTTCGTCACCATCCGTGACGCGGACGGTAACGTGGTCCAGCGCGTTGACGGCGCGACGAATAAGGGCATCCACCGAGTCTCCTGGGACCTTCGCTACCCGAGCGCGCGGCCGACCTCGCTCAAGAAGGAAGAGGACCGGGCGCCGTGGGACCGCGAGCCCGTCGGACCGCTGGCGCTCCCGGGGACCTACACGGCGACTCTCTCGAGCACCGTCGATGGTGTGACCACCGACCTCGCCGGGCTGCAGGAGTTTTCGGTTGTCGAGCTCGGACTCAACACCTTCAAAGCAGAGAATCTCGATGAAGCCTTTGCCTTCCAGCAGAAGACCTGGGAGCTCGAGCGTGCGGTGCGCGGCGCTGTCGAGTGGGCGTCCGAGGCGGACGAACGGCTCAGCTACACCCGCAAGGCGCTCTATGACACCCCCGGCGCGGACACCGCCCTGCTTGCCGAGTCGCAGCGTCTGCAAACCGCGCTCGACGACATCCTGGTGGACCTGCGCGGCGACAAGACCCGAGAGAAGCGCAACGTCTTCACGCCTCCGTCGATCTCCGAACGCGTGAACCAGATCGTCGGTTCGCAGTGGGACACCACCTCGGCGCCGACCCAGACCGAGAGGGACGCCTATCGGTGGGCGGCTGACGAGTTCGCCGAGGCGCTCGGCCGGCTCACGACCCTCGCCTCCGCTCTCGAATTCTTCGAGAACCAGCTCGAGGCCGCCGGCGCTCCGTGGACCCCGGGACGGCTGCCGAGCTGGAAGGACGAATGAGGAATTTGGAATTAGAAATTAGGAATTCCCACCCACTCCCCCCGGTCGTTCACGGCCGGGGTTTTTCATTTCGGATTTCGGATTTCGGATTCCCACCCAACCACCCTGAAACACGAAGACACCAAGAGCACAAAGAAATCACGAAGAAGGTCTTTTCACCCTGTGCCGTGAAAGCCACGGAAGAAACTCCGGCGCCAGGTCAAAAACACTCCTGGTCCTCGGAAATCCGCGTCAGCCGGCGCCCGGCGCCGGATGTCGTGGGTCTCTTCGGATGGAACATGCCGTTCGGCGATTCTGTTGTATGGGCAGGAGGATGGTGTATATGGCCAAGGCGACATTTGGTGCGGGTTGTTTTTGGGGCGTTGAGGCGGCGTTTCGGCGGATCGACGGGGTGACGGACACCGCCGTCGGCTACGCCGGCGGACACGCCGACAATCCGACCTACCGCGACGTCTGCTCACACTCGACCGGCCACGCCGAGGTGGTCGAAGTGGACTACGATCCGGCTCGAGTGACTTTTGAGGCGCTGCTCGCGACCTTCTGGGAGCTGCACGACCCGACCCAGCTCAACCGTCAGGGACCGGATATCGGCGACCAGTACCGGTCGGTGGTCTTTTTCCACACGCCGGAGCAGGAGGTAACGGCTCGGGCGGCGAAGGAGACCCTCCAAGCCTCGGGCGCCTTCAAGCGTCCAATCGTGACCTCGATCGAGGCGGCACCCACCTTCTGGCGCGCCGAGGAGTATCACCAACGGTATCTCGAGAGGAACAGCAACGCCGCCTGCGGCCTCGGCGGCTCCGGCGGTGGACGATAAACTCTCGCTACTGATTTGAGAGCGAGATGAGGTGGCTGGCGGTCATCAGCAGCAGCACCTTGGCGCCGACACCGATCACACCATCAGCGCGTAGCCGGCGCAGGGCGGCAAAGGTGGCCGCACTTTCATAGCTCGCGGCCTGGCCGTTGAGGCCGAGGACCTTGAAGGCGTCGACGATCGCCGTCTCGCGCACCGCCACCGCGGTGCCGCCCGACTGGCGGATGGTGGCCAGGATGCCGTGGCCCATGATCGCGCCCGGCACGTCGAGGCCGTCCGCGATCGTGCCTTTCGACTCCACCGGTTCCACGTAATCGAGGCCGCGTTTGAATGCCTCCACCACCGGTGCGCAGTTCTCCGATTGCACCGCCACCATGCGCGGCAGGCGGTGCTTTTGCGGGTCCAGCCTACCGAGCGCCGCCAGCTCCTGGAAGGCCTTCCAGATGCCCACCAGCCCGGTGCCGCCGCCGGTCGGGTAGAGGATCCACTCGGGCAGGTTGTTGGCCCCAAAACCGTCGACGATCTCGAAGCCCATGGTTTTCTTTCCCTCGAGTCTCCCGGGCTCGAAAAAGGTCGACATGTCCACCAGCTCGCCGCTGGCGAGCTGGTCGGCGTGGGCCCCGCGCATGGCCCTGCCCGCGGCGGCGATGTTGTCGCCGGCAAACCGAACCTCCGCCCCAAAGAACTCCGCCTCGCGGTGGTAGATATTTCCCTTGTATGCCTCGGGCATGTACACGAGGCAAGGGGGTAGGCGGAGCCGGGTTGAAAAGAGACTCGACGCCACCCCGGCATTGCCCTGGGTCGGCAGGCAGAACCGCTTCGCCCCACAGGCGACCCCGAGGGCGATGCCAACCGCCAAACCGCGATCCTTGAAGCTGGCCGAGGGATTGGTGCCCTCGTTCTTGAGGTAGAGGTCGACGCCGTTCATCCCACCGAGGATCTCGTGCCGCACCGCCCGGGTTAGACCGACATCGGGCGCGTAGCGCCACGGCATGCCCAACACCGGCAAGAGCGCTCCATAGCGCCACATGCCGGGACCCTTGCCCCAGCCCTCGCCCTCGAGGCGCTGGCGAATCTCCTCCAACCGGTAGACGACCACGAGCGGTTTGCCGGGAGCCGAGCAACAGGAGCAGAGGCCGATGGGTCTGTTGAAACCCTGCGGGTCGTACGAATTGCCGGTAACCGAGCAGACGATTCTCGCGATATCCGGATTGAGACGGATCCGTCCTTCCGAGTCGGCCATGCGAGGTTCTCCTCCGCAGATTCTAACCCGATTTCTTCAGTCGAGGTCGAGCAGCTCGAAGACATTGGACGCCGGTGAGTAGGTAGCCTCCAGACGGTCCCGGTACGGCTCGAGGGTCTGCGCCACCAGATCCGGCACGCCATCCCCCCAGGGCAGTTTCTCGGGGTCGGATTGAGTTTCGGCGAGCGCCGTCGTCACCTCGCGCCGCCACTGCCGGCGTTGCGGATCGCCTTCGAGCGCCGTGACCAGGTTTTCGAGCATCGAAACCAGGTGGTGCCGCAGCCGCCACCTGATGCGCTCGGGTTCGAGATTACCGCTGAAATGAATCTGCATCGACTCTCCGGCCGCAGCTCGAGCTGCCATCACCTCGTGCAGCCGTGACTCGCCCACCGGGTGCCCGAGCCAGGCGTGATAGCTCAGCCAATAGATCCAGGTGTATTCACCGAAACCCATCCCGGCGTCGAGCAGGGTTTGGTTGCGGGCATTCGTGAGGGTGAGAGTGCGAGGTGCGAGGCGGGCGCCGGCAGCCGCCATGCGGAGGCCCCCCGGCGCCTGAGATCCATCTCCGGACGGTGCCACGAGGTCGACCGCCTCGATCAGCTCCCGGCGGGGCTCGGAGAGAGCCTCGCGCACCGACAAAAAAACCTCGAGCCGATCGGCGGGCACACCAGGTTCGAGCGATGGTACGAATTCGTCGACGGGCCCAAAGGTGTCAGTGAGCTCGTGTTGCGTCGCGGCCGCGTTTTCCGCCGTCGACACAGCGTCGTCCGCCCATCGATAGCCGAGCCAGCCCACCATCGCCGCCGCCGCCACCAACAGCAAGCAGCCGACACTGCAGCCCGCAAGAACCTTGGTCGTCTTCGAGCTCACCCTCGCCGCCCGTCAGCCGGCGACCCGGAATTCGGGCTCGGCGAGGATATCGCACACGCCGGCAACAGCTGCTTTCGATGTCCCTGCCATGATTCCCCCTGCGTTTTCTTGTTCCAACTCAAAGTGCGCTCATTATCGCCCACTTGTTCCTCGACGGACATACTTCTTCAAGCAGAGGTGAAAAGGAGAACAGGAGAAGAGGCGAGGGTCCACAATGAATCACTACAACGTTTGAAGGTTGAACGATCCAAGGTTTCCACCCTCCTCTATCCCGCAAATCCGAAGCAAGCCGGCGGGAATCGTTCTAACGTTTTAACGTCTTAACGATTCTCGTTGCTCCCCTGCTCCGTAATTCATCAAACCATCTGCCGGGAATCGCGTAAGGTATCTGCCATGGCGAACGACGAACCGATCTCGACTCCCGCGACGGGCGCCGTGCCCGACGCCGGCGCCTGGGCGACCATCAAGCTGGCGCTCACCGGCAAGGAGCTCGACTTCACCTCGGGCCCCATCGGTCGCGCCATTGTCCTGCTCGCCATCCCGATGGTGTTGGAGATGGTGATGGAATCCGTCTTCGCCCTCACCGACGCCTTCTTTGTTTCGCGCCTCGGCACCGACGCGGTCGCAACCATAGGCCTGACCGAGGCCATGATCTCGCTGCTTTTCGCGGTTGCAGTCGGTACCGGCATGGCGACGACGGCGATGGTGGCGCGGAGGGTCGGCGAGCGGGACCTGGCGGGAGCTCGGGTTGCGGCCGCCCAATCGATCCTCCTCGGCCTCGCGCTCACGGTGGTGGTGGCGCTGCCGGGAGTGCTGTTTGCGGAAAACCTGCTGGCGCTCATGGGCGGCACGCCCGACCTCGTAGCCTCCGGCCACGGATATACCCGGGTACTCTTCGGCGGCTCCGCGACCATCATGCTGATCTTCCTCCTCAATGCGGTGTTTCGCGGCGCAGGCGACGCCGCTATCGCGATGCGGGTGCTGTGGATCGCCAACCTCATCAACATCGTGCTCGACCCGTGTCTGATCTTCGGGCTCGGGCCCTTCCCCGCGCTCGGAGTGACGGGCGCCGCGATTGCCACAACCATCGGCCGCGGTACGGGGGTGGCAATCCAGCTTTGGGTCCTGTTTTCCGGCGGCAGCCGAATTCGGATCCTGGTCTCCGATCTCGCGCCGCGGTTGAGGATTATTCTGCGCCTCTTCCGCCTGTCGGTGGGCGGCATTCTCCAATTCCTCATCGGCACCTCGAGCTGGGTGGTGCTGGTGTGGATCATCGGCGGTTTCGGTCCGGCCGCGGTTGCCGGCTACACCCTCGCCATCCGGCTGATTGTCTTCGCCATCCTGCCGTCGTGGGGGCTCGCCAACGCCGCCGCAACCCTGGTCGGCCAGAACCTGGGCGCAGGGCACCCGGACCGCGCCGAGATCTCGGTGTGGCGGGCCGGTGTCTACAACATGTATTTCCTGCTCGGGATCGCGGCGTTCTTCATCATTGCCGCCGGCCCGCTGATTCGCATTTTTTCGCAGGACCCGACGGTGGTCGGTTTCGGCGTTCGGTGCCTGGTGTGGGTGTCCATCGGCTACCCCTTCTACGGCTGGGGCATGGTCATTGTGCAGGCCTTCAACGGCGCCGGCGATACCTATACACCGACAGTGATCAATTTCTTCTGCTACTGGCTCTTCCAGCTGCCGCTGGCGTATGCCCTCGCCTACTTCGCCGGTTTTGGCCCGACCGGGGTCTTTGCCGCCATCACGATCGCCGAGTCCCTCATCACCGTCATCGGCATACTCGTGTTCCGTCGCGGTCGGTGGAAGCTGCGGATCGTCTGAGTTTTGAGTCTTGAAATCTTGGTAACCTCGGCCTTGGGTGGCCCCTCCGAGACAAGCAACTTGTCAGGGAGGGTGGGTGGGCATTCCGAATTCCGAATTCCGAATTCACACGATGACCCTTGACATCCACCCCACCCCAGCGTATTTTCCCTCGAACACTGACCGACCGGTCAGTCAATACACTGGGTGAGACGTGATAACGACTGCAACTACCCGCGGCGCCAAGCGCCCCCGCCTCGTCGAGGCGGCGTGCGCCGTCTTCGCCGAAAAGGGATACGCTTCGACCCGCGTTGCCGACATCGCGGTGCGAGCCGGAGTCGGCAAGGGAACGGTCTACGAGTACTTCAGGTCAAAGGAGGAGCTACTCTTCGCGGTCTTCGAGTCCATCAACATGGACATCTCGGCGAGGATGGACGCCGCGCTCGCCGCCGGCGGATCGACCGAGGAGCAGCTGCACAACTTGCTGCGTCTCGGAGCCGAGGTGATCTCGGAGCAGGTCGACCTGCAACCAGTGATCCTCGATTTCTGGGCCGCCTCTCGCGGCAGGGAATTCGAGGAGAAATACCGCCGGGCCGTTGTCTCCAGCTACACCATGTTCCGAAACCTCGTCGCGGAATTCATTCGCGCCGGTCAGAACCGGGGCGAGTTCAAGACCTCGGTCGATGCCGAAGCTCTGGCGGCCACGGTCGTGGCCATGGTCGACGGCCTTGGCATCCAGCTCTATTTTGACCGCTCGATCGATCCCCACCGTATTACTGAGGTCTTCGGTCGTATCCTCCACGAAGGCCTGACGACGGAGTCGCTATGAAATCCGAAACACCTCAGCCAAGACCGACGTATCACTTCCCCACTGGAGGGCGCCCATGCCTTGGTTCAGTCTGAAACGCTGCATCGCGATGATCGCTGCGGCTGTCGTCGCCGCGCCGACGGTGGTAACGGCGCAAGAGCTCCAGGACGCGACTCTCAAAGAGCTCGTCCTGCAGGCGATCAAGACCCACGAATCGGTGCAGCTCGCCGACAGTCAGATCCGTCGCGCCCAGGCCGACATCAAGCTGGTCGGATCGGCCCTGCTGCCGCGTCTCGAGCTCAACGGCGCCTATACCTTCTACGCTGACGAGCAGGTCATCGAGCTCTCGGACGACGAGAGCTTCGTTATCCGACCGGCCCAGGACTGGAGCGGGAGCGTCGATCTCCGTCAAACGCTGTTTTACGGTTTGCGCGACTGGCGGGCGCGCGACATCGCGAGGCTCAACCGCGACATCGCCGAGCTCGACCGGTCGACGACGATTTTTGACCTCTCCCTTCAGGTGGCGAGGGCCTTCTACGACGCTCTCGCGCTCGCCGAATGGGTGGAGGTCCGCAAGATCGTGCTCAGGGAAAACGAAAACCAGCTCAAGGTGGCCCAACGGCGTTTCGAGGTCGGTGAGATCGCGATTGCCGACGTCGCCCGATGGCAGGCCCAGGTGGCCGCGGCCAAACAGACTCTGGTGGTGGCAACGGGAGACGCCGAGCTCGCCCACAATCGACTCCGGCGACTGGTGGGGCTGACCGAACTGGGCAAGCTCGAATCACCCGGTCCCATTCCAGTCCCCGCCGGCACTGACGACGAGCTCATCACCACCGCCTTCGGCCAACGTCTCGAAATGCAGACCCTCGCCCACCAGATCGAGGCGGCAGGTCTCTTCGTCAAGGTGGAGAAGGGCGGTTGGTATCCCGAGCTCGACGCGGCGGCCCAATACTTTCAACAAAAAGCGGGCTTCCCCGCCAACGACTGGATGTCCCTGTCGTTGATCCTCACAGTCCCGATTTACGACGGCGGCTTGACCAAGGCCCGGGTCGCCAGGGCCAAGGAGGACCTGCGCGAGGTGGAGCTGCTCGAGGAAACGCTACGGCGCACTATCTCGGACCAGGTGGATTCGGCCTACCTCGGCTATCGGTCGGCCGACGCGGTGCTCGACGCCGCCGGCGAGCGAAACGAGGCCTCGCGCCTCGCCTACCGTCAGGTGGAACGTGCCTATCGAGTCGGTGAGGCGTCCACCACCGACCTCCTCTCGGCCACCACCGAGGCCACCGACGCCGAAACCTCGCAAATCGTCGCCCGAGCGCAGCGCGAGTACCAGGCGATTTTTCTTCGATATGCGGTCGGCTTGCCACCGCTCCCCGATCTCGATCTCAGCCAGATGAGCGCCGCGGACCCCCAGGAGTAATGAGATGAAAGTCACTCGGAAACGTCGTTCGATCACTCTGTTCATGACGATCCTCATCGCATCGCTGGCCGGCTGCCACGGTTCGGGTGACGATGATCCCGCCGCGGCGGCCGAGATCCTCGAGCAGGCTCTCGCGCCGCGCGAGGTACGAATGATCATGCCGGAAGCGCGCGAGGAGCATCCGTCGGTCGACCTGGTGGGCGAGATCCGTGCCTTCGACACCGTCACGATTTCATCCGAGGTTGCCGGCAAGGTCGATCGGGTGCTGGTCGAGGTCGGGGACCGTGTGCCCGCCGGCGCGCCGCTCGTCGAGGTGGATCGCTCGACATTCGAAATCTACCGGCAGCAGGCCGAAGCGAATCTCGCGGCGGCCAAAGCTGATCTCGCCCTTGCCGACAAGGAGCTCGAGCGCAAGCGCGATCTGCGCTCGGACGAGACCATTCCGCAGTCCGATTTCGACCAGGCCGTGGCGTCCCAAGAGCTCGCCACCGCGCGGGTGGCCGCTGCCACCGCCGCCCTGAACCTCGCGCAACGTGATTTCAACCGCAGCGTCATTCGAGCGCCGGCGGCGGGGGCCATCACCCGGCGGATGGTGGTGGCGGGTCAATGGGCGGAGGTTGGCGTCGGGCTCCTCGAGCTCGATATCGGCGACAAGGTCAAGATCGCGGCGCGGGTCCCCGAGGCGTGGGCGCCCAGGCTCGCGGGACTGGAGAATTTCAGCTTTACGGTTGGCGTGGCCGGCGCCGAGCACCCGGCTCGGGTGTACAGCGTCCAGCCGGCGGTTCAGGAGGCGAGCCGTTCGTTCGAGGTCGTCGGCACCGCCGTCAACGACGGCACGATGAAACCGGGTATGTTCGCCAACGTCACGCTGACGTCGCCTATCGTCGAGACGTCGCTTTGGCTGCCGGCGCTCGCCGTCGCAACCTCAGACTTGCCGCAGGTGCTGATGGTGGAGAGCGGCGTCATCGCGTTCCGTAAGGTCCAAATCGGTCGAAGAGTAGACGGCTCGATCGAAATAGTGTCCGGGCTGGGACCTGACGACATGGTTGTCGCCAATGTTTCCGGTCTGACCCGCGGCCTCCCTGTGACGGTGATCGATGAGTTTTGAGTTTTTGGTTTTGAGTTTTGAGTTGGAGGACACGGTGAGTACGTCGGCTGGAATCACGTTGCAGACCCACAACCTAAAACTCAAAACGCAAAACTCTTCTCCGAAGGAGAAGTCATGAACTTGTACGACATTGCGATCCGCCGTCCGGTGTTCACCGTCATGCTGATGGTGGCGCTGGTGGTCTTCGGCGCCCTCGGCTACCAGACTCTGCCCATCAACCTCCTGCCGTCCCTCGACATCCCGGTGGTCACCGTTACGACCATCCTTCCGGGCGCGTCACCGGAGGTCATGGAATCGGACATTACCGATATCATCGAGGCGGCGGTCAACACCATCGAGGGTATCAAGCAGCTGACCTCATACTCTGGCCAGGGTGTATCGCAGGTGACCATTACCTTCACCCTCGAGCGCGACATCGACATCGCCGCCCAGGACGTCCGCGACAAGGTTTCGGGCGCGGTCGGCCAGCTGCCGCTCGACGCCGAGCCCCCCATCGTGCAGAAGTTCGACGTCAACTCGCAACCCATGTTGTGGATGGCGCTGGCCGGCCTCGACGCCCGCGAGCTGTCGGACTACGCCGACCAGGTGGTCAAGCCCCGGCTGCAGTCGGTTCCCGGGGTCGGCAACGTTTTCGTGGCCGGCTTCCGCGAGCCGATGATGCGGATCTGGGTCGACCGTGACAAGCTCGCCGCCCATCGGCTCGCGGTGTCCGACGTGATCACCGCCCTGGGTCGCGATAACCTCGAGCTGCCCGGCGGCATCATCGAGGGGACGATGACCGAGCTCGCGGTGCGCAATATGGGTCTCTTCGAAAACGTCGAGGATTTCGACAACCTCATCGTGTCCACCGTTGACGGCCGGCCAATCCGCCTATCCGACGTCGGCTTCACTCAACTCGGAATTGCCGACGAGCGTGGGATGGCGCGCTACAACCTGACGCCGACCCTCGGCCTCGGCATCGCCCCGCGCGCTGGAGCCAACCTGGTCGACGTCAACCGCGGCGCCCGCGAGCGGATGGACGAGCTCGTCAAGGACTTCCCGCCCGGGCTCTTCTACGACGTCGCCTTCGACGGTGCCGAGTACGTCGAGAAGTCTATCGAAAACGTCCAGGTGGACATCGTCTACGGTGCGGTGCTGGCGATCCTGGTGGTGTTCGTGTTCCTGCGCTCCTGGCGGTCCACCTTTATCGTCTCGCTCGCGATCCCGACCTCTCTCATCGCTACCTTCGGTTTCATGCGCGTCTTCGGCTTCTCGCTCAACAACCTCACCACCCTGGCGCTGGCGCTGTCGGTGGGCGTCGTGATCGACGACGCCATCGTCGTGCTCGAGAACATATTCCGACACCAGGAGGAGGGTGAAGACCCCTTCGTAGCGGCACACAACGGCACTCGTGAGATCGCCCTCGCCGCGATGGCGGCCACGTTCTCCATCGCCGCGGTCTTCATCCCGGTTGCCTACATGAAGGGCATGATCGGCCAGTTCCTCTTCGAGTTCGGCATATCGGTGGCCGCGGCCATCCTCATATCATTGTTCGTGGCCCTCACCCTGACCCCGATGCTGTGCTCGAGGATCCTCAAGGTGCGACCCAAGCACGGACGGCTGTACGAGTTTCTCGAGGGCGGATTCCGGTGGCTCGAGGCCTCCTATGCCCGCGCCCTCGACTGGGTGCTCCGCCATAAGATCACCACTATGGTGGTCTCGACCGTGATCGTCGTCGCCAGCCTCGCGTTGACGCCGTATATAGGCGCCGAGTTCGCACCAGCCGAGGACATGTCCTCGTTCATGATCATGATGGAATCGCCGGTCGGCACCTCGCTCGAAGGCATGGACAGGCTCATCCAGCAGGCTGAGCGGATCGTGCTCTCGCAACCCGAGATCCGTTCCGGCTTCGCCGCAATCGACATCGACGAGCGCGGCCAGGTGAACTCGGGAATCATGTTTCTGCGCATGTACAAACCATCACAACGTGAGAACACCCAGGCCGAGGTGGTCCAGCGTCTGCGCCGCGAGCTGGCAGCCATTGAGGGCATGAGGTCCTTCGTCATAGAGTTCAGCTTCTACAACGTCTCGGGCGAGGGCGGTGAAAAGGCGCTCGCCTATTCGATCCGCGGTCCGGGCCTCGACGAGCTCGACCGCATCAGTCGAACCGTGATGGAGCGGCTCGCCGACGAGCCCGGTTTTGTTGATCTCGACACCAACCTCGACCTCGAGCAGCCGCAGCTCTTCGTTACCGTCGACCGTGAACGGGCGGCCGATCTGGGCCTTGACGCCACGACCATCTATGAGACGGTTTACTCCCTCATCGCGGGCCGTGAGATCGGATCCTTCACCGACCGCGGCAAACGCTATGACGTGCGGATCAAGGCCCTGCCCACGCAGGTACGGACACCCGAGGACATCGGCCGGCTCCAGGTGAGGACCCGATCGGGTGACATGGTGCGCCTCGACTCGGTGGTGAGCGTCCGCTACGGCGTCGGTCCGATCAACATCAACCGCACCGATCGCGAGCGCTCGGTGCTGCTGACCGCCAACCTCGAAGGCGTGCCCCTCAACCGCGCGCTCGAGACCGTCGACCGCATCCTCACCGAGGAGCTGCCCGAGGGCTACCGCGCCAAGGCCACCGGCCAGGCCGAGGAGTACGCGGAATCGATGAACTCCCTGCTGTTCGCCCTCGGTCTCGCGATTCTCATCGTGTACATGCTGTTGGCGAGCCAGTTCGATTCGCTGCTCCACCCATTCACCATCATGTTTGCGCTACCACCGGCCATGGTCGGAGCCCTGCTCGCACTCTTCCTGACTGGTTACACCATCAACATCATGTCGGTGATCGGCATCATCCTGCTCTTCGGGCTGGTGACGAAGAACTCGATTCTGCTCGTCGACCTGACGATTCAGAAACAGGAGAGCGGCCTCGACCGTGAAGCTGCTTTGCGCGCGGCATGTCCGATCCGGTTGCGGCCGATCCTGATGACCGCGGTGTCCATGATCTTCGGCGTACTTCCCGTAGCGCTGGCGCTCGGCGAGGGTGGCGAGGCGCGAGCTCCCATGGCGGTGGCGACCGCCGGTGGCATGACCACCTCGACCCTGCTCACCCTCTTCCTGGTGCCGGTGGTCTACGCCTATATGGACCGCTTTGCGCAGCGCATGCGCGGCAAGAAGGAAAAACATTCGCGGACCGAAGAGGTCGCACACGGGTAATCGCGCGCCGGCCTTTCGGCTGCAGAGGAGAAAAGGAGAAAAGGAGATTTCTCAGAATTAGGAATTCGGAATGCCGCCCGCCCACCCGGGTTCAGGGTACAGGTCACACCCAACCCGCCCTTTGAATCCATCCTGCAACTTGCATCTTCAAACGTGCTCCCATACCTCACTGTGAACACATACGGCGTCCCTCACGCCTCGTCGAGCGGTTCGTTTCCCGACGGACCACCGAGACGGCGCAGATCGTCGCCAATGTCGAGCCAGTCGACGTGGCTGTCGAAAAAGACGTGTGCCGTCGGCCGCCGGTCGATAGGGCCGTCCATCCCGGCAAGCGCGATGTGGATCTCATCGGGCCACCGCTCGCCCTCGAAAAACATCGTCGTCCCACAGCGACCGCAAAATCCACGCCGCGCCGCCGGTGTCGACCGATACCAGGACAGGTCATCAGAACCGGCCACGAGCTCGAATTTGGGCCGCTCGACCCCAAACCAGGTCACGAAGGCCGCACCGTGCGCACGGCGGCACAACGAGCAGTGACAGTGGGCGCACCACTTGGTCGGCGGCCTCACCTCGAAGCGCACGGCGCCGCACAAGCAACCGCCCGAAAAAGAGGCATTCTCGGTCATGACCGGCTCCTTCCGACTGCACAGTATAGACCGTTAGAAACTTACACGTTAGAACGTTGAAACGTTAACCACCCACCGTGGATGGGCAGAGGAGAAGAGGAGAAAAGGGGAAAAGGGGAGACGCCCCTCTACCCCTCTTCTCCGTTTCCCCTCCGCTCGTTCGGGGCGGACGGGTGGGAACGTTCAAACGTTTTAACGTGTAACGTTCAAACGACTGAGGCGGGGGGTGGGCGGATGCTAGCTGCTCGCGCCCGCAGCGACCAAACGGGCCATGATGGTGTCCGAATGGGCTGAGTCGATGGATATAAACGCCACCCCTACATCATAGGAACCGGAGCCGTCTCTGGCGAGTTTTTCCCACACGACCCTGCCGGTGGCCTCGATTTCCTCGGCGTCGATCGTGATCTTCAACCGCAGATAGGAATCCACGCCCAGGGGTTCCACGCTCGAAATCATCATTCCCCCGAGCCCGATCTGCCGCGCAGTCGCGTGCTCCTCCTGCTCTGCCGGGCCGATTCGATGGATCATAACGACGTCTTCCGCCGCAATTCGCGGAAACTGGCGGCGAGTGGGTGTGAGTTCATCCTCAAGCATTCTCGATACCTCGCCAACTATTGTACCGCGATGCATTCCAAGCTGCGAGTTCGGAATTCGGAATTCGGAATTCGGAATTCCGTGAAAGTCCGCAAGTTATTGAAATTTAACAAGATATTCTCAAGTCCATTACAGAAGTATTGCATGATTTGGGAGGGTGGGTGGCTTTCCTAATTCCTCATTCCTCATTCCGAATTCAGCTCGCGGCGTTGTCCTCCACCACAAGCCCGTCGCGGATCTCCACCACCCGGTTCGCGCGTTGGGCGAGGGCAAGGTCGTGTGTCACCACCACCAGCGTGCTGCCCTGGTCCCACAGCTCCTGAAGGGCGCCCATCACGTCGGCTCCCGACCCGGTGTCCAGGTTTCCGGTCGGCTCGTCGGCGAGCACGATATCGGGCTCCATGGCGAGCGCTCGGGCGATGGCGACACGCTGCATCTGGCCGCCGGAGAGCTCGGTCGGTTTGTGCTCGACGCGGTCACCAAGACCGACCGCCTCGAGCCGTTTCATCGCCCGCATCCGCCGCTCCCGGCGGCCAACCCCGCCAAACAGCAGCGGCATCTCCACGTTTTCGAGCGCCGTCAGCTGCGGCAACAGGTTGAAGTTCTGAAATACGAAGCCTACCCGCCGGTTGCGAATGTCGGCAAGATCATCACGGTCGAGACCGGCCACGGCTTCGCCGCCGAGAAGGTACTCACCGTCACTCGGCGTATCGAGACAGCCGAGCAGGTTGAGCAGGGTCGACTTGCCCGAACCCGAGGGCCCGACGATTGCGACGAACTCGCCCTTTTTCACCTGCAAATCGATGCCTCGAAGGGCCTCGACCTTGACCTTTCCCGTGTCGTAGATCTTGGTAATTCCGCTCATGTCGATGATATGTCCGTTCGGACCGGCGGTTTGACGTTGCGATTTCTTGAATTGCCAATTCATTTTTGGCTCCCGTTCACAATCAGCGAACCGATGTCCGCCGGTCCTCACTCTCAAATTTCGGCCCGCGGTTTCCTACGGCTGCGCTCAAGGACCCGCAGAGGTCGTTTTGGAAAACGCGGGCCGAAATTTGAAGATGAATAGCGCTCATGGCGTCACTCATATCTCAGCGTCTCTGCGGGATCGACGGTCGCGGCTCTGCGTGCTGGGAGGTACCCGGCAAGAATGCCGATCGAACCGAGCACGGCTGCGGTCGCGGATGCAATCTGCCACGAAAGGGTCGGCTTGCCGAGAAACTCCAGGGCCTGGTTGCCCTCGACCGGGATCAGCCCGAGGAGAAGGATGAGAATCACCGCGATGACCAGACCCATGGCCCCACCGACCAGGGTGTATGACAAGCCCTGCAGGACAAACGGCCCCGTCACCCAGCCGCGGTGGGCGCCGAGCGCCATCTGCACCCCGATCTCCCGCGTCTTTTCCTTGACCACCGCATACATGATGTTGGCCACACCGATGCCGCCGATGAGCAGGGTGAGGGCGCCGATGATGCCGAGAAAGGCCTGGAGACCGATCATGATGTTGCTCATGACCTTTGCACCCTCGACCGTGTCCCATACGCCGGTCACCTGCTCGTCGGACGGGTCGAAGCGGTATTTCGCGGCCAGCGCCTGGTTGAACTGCTCGCGAGCGAGCGGCATGTCGTCGGCGGTCCGCGCCTTGAAGACGATATTGGTGAGCCGCTGGCGCCCAAACTGGGCGGAGAAGGTGGTTATCGGGATGACCGACCCGTTGGCGTCGGGCCCCTTGTAGGTGCCCATCTGCATTTTGTGCTGCAGTACGCCGATGACAAGGTACGGCACCCGGTCGACGAATAGGGTCTTGCCGACCGGGTCCACCTCAGCAAAGATGTCCACCGCGAGCTCGTCGCCGAGAAAGATGACCCGCCGTTTGTCCCGTTCGTCGTTGGCGTTGAAGAAGCGGCCTCCGGCCTGCGGGAAGTGATGGCGAATCTCGCCATACTCCCAGTTGGCGCCGGTCACGCGACCCGTTATGGTGGTCGTACCCCAGGTCATCGAGCTCGACCAGCTCGTCATCTCGCCGAGCACGCCGGAGGCGGCTGTCAACCGACCCCTGAGGTAATCGATATCGTCCAGTCGTGGGCGGATCGGACGGCCCTCCGGCAGCCCCTGCCAGACCTTTGAGGTCTCGCCCGGCCACCACACGGCGATGTTCTCACCCATGCCGCGACGGCCCTTCATGAGCTGGATCTTGAGCCCCTCGCCAAAGGCCAGGAGCATGACGATGGCCACGGTTCCCCAGGCGATGGCGGCCACCGTCAAAGCGGCGCGCTTGCGCTGCAGCGACGAGGCCTTCCAGAACAGCTGGACCACGACCCGCCAATCGAGGAGACGCATCAACAACCCCCCAACACTCTCGCCCTCGATTGGCGGGTCGTGAATGAGGAATTAGGAATGAGGAATGAGGAATTCCCGCCCTCCCCGTCTGACTTGAAGTCCGTATCCCATCTCGCTGAGATACAGCACTCGCGAGTCGGCGATGAAGTCCATTGACCCACGACAATTCCTGTCGGTGGCAAGGGTGGGTGGGTGGCCATTCCTAATTCCTCATTCCTAATTCCTAATCTTCGTCACAGTTTCATCGCAACCACCGGGTCGAGTCGGGATGCGTCGCGGGCCGGGAAGTAGCCGGCGACGAATCCCACGAAACCGAGGATCGACGCGGTGAGCACCGCCAGACCCGGCGACAGGGTCGGCAGCCCGACGTATTCTTCGAGGTTTTTGGGAAAGGCCGCGCAGATGGCAAACGAGATCCCGAGGCCGATGGCGCCGCCCACCGCGGTCAGGATCATGGTCTCGAGCATGAACTGGGTGAGAATCGAACGCGAGCGGGCACCGAGAGCCATCTTGATGCCGATCTCTCGCGTCCGCTCCTCCACCACCACGTTCATGATGTTGGACACACCGATTCCGCCGACAATCAAGGTCAACACGCCCATGATGCCCAGAAACACTTTGAAACCGAGCATGAAGGCGTCCATGAAGACAAACATCTCGCTGGTGTCCCACACCTGCACCGCCTGGTCGTCTTCGGGGTGGAAACGGAGTCGTTTGCTCAACGCTTGCCGGACCTGTTCGTTGAGGGCGGTGTTGAGGTCGGGGCTTGGCGCCTTGTAAATGAAGTTGTCCACGTATTTCTGGCCGGTCAGCGCGCGAAAGGTCGACTCCGGGATGATCATCTTCGAGTGGTCGCGCCCCGAGTACGACGAATCCTGCTCCTTGGGTCTGAGCACACCCACAACCAGGAACGGCGAGCCGTGGATCATCACGGTCTCCCCGATCGCGTCCATGGTCCCGAAGAGGTCTTCCGCCAGCTCGTTGCCAACGAAAACCACCCGCCGCCGCTGCTCGACGTCGAGTGCGTTGATAAAGCGCCCACCCGGCGCCGGAATCATGTTACGCATATCGCCGTAGGCCGGCGACACTCCCGAAACGTCGATCGCCCGCTGCCGGTCTCCGAAGCGCGCGATGAGGTTTTCCGAGTACTCGCCGGAGATAGCGGCCACCAGCTCGACCTGCGCCTCCAGAAAACGGATGTCCTCTTCCATCATCTGCATCCGGCGTCCCTTGCCCAGGCCTTCGAAGACCATCGAAGTCCGCATCGGCCACGCGATGACGATGCGGTCGCCGAGACCGGCGGTGCTCTTGATCATCTGCTGGTGGAGACCGTGTCCAAAAGCGAGCAATAGGCTCACGGCAACCGTCCCCCAGACGATGCCGAAGGTGGTGAGAAAGGTGCGAAGCTTCTGGCTCCACAAATCGCGGGCCAGCTGCCGGAAGAAGGAACCGAATCCGGTCATTCCGCCCACCCACCCGAAAGAGGAATGAGGAATGAGGAATGAGGAATTCCCGCCCACCCCCACGGTGATATCGACGTATTATTCGTAACCGACCCGGAATCCTGCATTCCTAATTCCGAATTCCTAATTCCCTCAGGAGATCTCGCGAGGCGGCCGTTGCACGACCTCGTCCCCCTCGCCGAGGCCGGTCACGATCTCGACGTTGAGTCCGTCCGACAGCCCGAGCTGGACCTCGACCTTGCGCGGCTCGGCTTCAGACGAATCGCCCGGCACCTCGACAAAGGTCTGCTCGCCCTCGAACAGGACCAGTCGTTCGGGTATGAGAACAATGTCTTCCTTCTCGCGAATGACGACGTCGGCGTTGGCCGAGTAGCCGGCCCGGAGGGTCATTTCCTGGTCCGGGTCGAGCTCGATTTCGACATCGAAGAGGGTTGCGCCCTCGTTCTTCTGAGCCTGGGGGGCGATTCGGGAAAGCCGTCCGGTCACGATCTCATCCGGGAGCGCGCCGACCTTGATCCGGCACTCCATTCCGACCGAAATCTTGCCGACATCGATTTCGTCGACCGTTCCCTTGAAGATCAGATCACCCATGTCGGCCACCGCGGCGAGCTCGGTGCCCGGTTGGTACGAGGTCAGCGGGACGACAGGGTCGCCGACATTGACCGCACGAGAGAGCACGGTGCCGCTGGCGGTGGTGTGGATGAGAGCCTCGACTTCGGTGTCGCCGCCGGTCACCCGACCGCTGCGGGTCAGGTCGCGGTTGTCAAAGGCCTGCTGGCGGGCGATCCGCGCAAGCTCGAAATTCTCGCGCAGCGCGTCGAGGTCGCCCTTCGACATGAGCCCGTTTTGATGCAGCTCCTGGCCGCGCTCGTAGTCGGCCTGGGCTTTGAGAAAGACGGCCTCCGACGAGCGAACGCCGTGGTCGACGTTGAGGAGCTCCTGCGGAGTGGGGTCGGGCGCGATCTCGAACAGAGGGTCACCCGCCCGCACGTAGTCGCCGACCTCGACGAAGCAGTGCTTGACGATGCCGGAGATCTTGGACTTGATCTGAAACCGCTCTCGCGGCTCGATCTGACCGACCGCCAATGCCTTCTCGGTAATCGAACCGATCTCCGCCGCCACCAGGGTGTTGCCGTTTTGACCGGAGTTCCGGGTGCCGACCCACGCATAGATGCCACCGGCCGCACCCGCCACGACAACGACCACCAGGAGAAGTCTCAATACTTTTGCCATCCTCGTCCTCCACGGATCAACCGACCCTGTCTCAAAGTACGTAATCCAGGCGGGAGAAGTTCAGAGTTCCCGTTCCCGACCCGGCCTCGATCGCGGTGCCCGTACTGTTCGATGCATCCGGGTGCGGATACGTTTGAAAATTCGACGGGTCGAATTCGGAATTCGGAATTCGGAATTCCACCCAACCGCCCTCAAACACCAAGCCACGAAGAACACAAAGAAATCACGAAGAGAGTTCTTTTGACCGTTGCGGCGGAATCCCAGGAAGAAACTCCGGCGCCAGGTCATAACCACTCCTGCCCCTCGGAAATTCGGATCGGCCGGCGCTCGCGCCGGATGTCACGGATTTCCGAGGGTGGGTGGGCGGGGGGCGGGGGCGGGACGAAAAGGAGCGGTTGCTAGCGGGTCGTGAGCGCCGCCCGCCGGCGCGCCGGAGGCGCGCTGCGGTCGAGGTCCCACGGATCGACGAGCGACAGCGCTCGGAGAGCCGGAGGACCGATACCGCGTGGCCGCGATCGCAGATCGCGGCCGGCGGGCCGATGGCCATGGAGACGGAGACGGGCACGGGTCCGGCAGAACTTGACAGGTCGCGGCGCGTCGAGGAATCTGGCGGGCGGACGGAAGGGAGCAAGATGCGCAAGCACGTCACCCTGATCACCGGCGCCGGTGGAGAGATCGGCCACGGCCTCATCGAGCGGCTGACGGCCGACGGCGACACCGCGATCGTCACCATCGACCTCCAGGCTCTGGACCCGACAATCGCCGACCGGGTCGAGCACGAGTACATCGGCTCGATCCTCGAGACCCATCTGCTCGAGCGGATTCTCTCCGAGTACGAGGTCGAAAAGATCTACCACCTCGCCGCCATTCTCTCGACCCGCACCGAGTTCACGCCGGTGACCGGTCACCAGGTCAACGTCGAGGGCACCCTGCGATTGCTCGACTTTGCCCAGGCCGAGGGCGAGTCGCACGGCCGGGCGGTCGTCTTTCTCTATCCCTCGTCGATCGCTGCATATGGGCTGCCTGACCTCGAAACAAAAAACTCCGCGGGCGCAGTGAGCGAGCACGAGTGGAACCACCCCACCACCATGTACGGCTGCAACAAGTTGTACTGCGAACACCTGGGCCGCTACTACGCGCACCACTACAAGCAGCTTGCCGCCGAGACCTTGTCGGGTAAGGTGGACTTCCGCGCCATCCGCTTCCCGGGTCTGATCTCGGCGGTTACGGTTCCCTCCGGCGGCACCTCCGACTATGCGCCGGAGATGATCCACGCCGCCGCGCGGGGCGATGCCTACGCCTGCTTCGTGCGGCCGGACACCCGCATCCCCTTCATGGTCATGCCGGACGCGGTCGACGCTCTCGTCCAGCTTGCCAGGGCCGATCGCGCGAGTCTGGGCCAGAGCGTCTACAACATCAACGCCTTCAACCCCTCGGCGGAGGAGATTCGAACACTCGTCCTCGAGGGTTTTCCGGACGCGGAAATCGCTTTCGCGCCGGACCTCAAACGACAGGCCATTGTCGACAGCTGGCCGGCCGCGGTTGACGACTCCGCCGCCCGCACCGACTGGGGGCTCGAGCCTCGGTACGATCTGGCGGGCGGTTTCGCGGACTACCTGATCCCACAGATTCGAAACCGTTACCGGTCGTGACCCTTCAGTACCCACGCGTCGCGTCTCCTTTCCAGATGTTGTTTCGAGACAAACTCAGCGGCAGCTCTCCCGGTCGAAGGGTGAAGCCAGAAATGGTTCTTTCATGGACACTTCCGTCACAAAAAAACAGCCCCAAGACCGCAAGATGTAGTGTTGACAAGGATTGGGAGCCCAAGATATAGTGGTTCGAGTCGAGTGCATTGATTCCGCGAGCCGATGCTCCCATGAGAGCTGTGTAGGGGAGATTTTGCGCCGGAAATCGGCGTTTTGAGGGGGACGAGGGCACTATATGAAGGTCACGCGTCGCTTCACGCACGCCGGGAAGGGCCCGTACGATGACATTGAGTTCGTCGAGCGAGCCTCCGAGATCCGAAACCCCGACGGCAGCCTGGTCTTTGCGATGGATGGGATCAAGGTGCCGAAGCAGTGGTCCCAGGTCGCGGTCGACGTGCTCGTACAGAAGTACTTTCGCAAGGCCGGCGTGCCGCAGTTCGACGACGACGGCAACCCGGAAATGACCGAAAGCGGCGAGCCCGCGACCGGGCCCGAACGCGACGCTCGGCAGGTCTTCAACCGTCTCGCCGGCTGCTGGACCTACTGGGGCAAGGAGCATGGCTACTTCGATTCGGACGAAGATGCCGAGGCCTTCCACGACGAGCTCTGCTATATGCTGGCCGCCCAGTTCGCCGCACCGAACTCGCCACAGTGGTTCAACACGGGTCTGCACTGGGCCTACGGAATCGCGGGCCCCGCCCAGGGCCACTGGTACGCCGACCCCAAGACCGGCAAGCTCAAAACCTCCTCGTCGGCATACGAGCACCCGCAACCACACGCCTGCTTCATCCAGTCGGTGAGCGACGACCTCGTCAACGAGGGCGGCATCATGAACCTTTGGGTGCGCGAAGCCCGGCTCTTCAAGTACGGCTCGGGCACCGGCACCAACTTCTCCAAGCTTCGCGGCATGGGCGAGTCTCTTTCGGGCGGCGGGCGCTCATCCGGCCTCATGTCGTTCCTCAAGATCGGCGACCGTGCAGCCGGCGCGATCAAGTCAGGCGGTACCACCCGCCGCGCCGCCAAGATGGTGTGCCTTGATCTCGACCATCCGGACGTCGAGGAGTTCATCTCTTGGAAGGCCGTCGAAGAGCGCAAGGTTGCGGCATTAGTCGCCGGCTCGCGGCTCCTTCGCCGGCAGCTGCAGGAAATACTCGACGCCTGCTTCCCCGAGGACTCGGCGAGCCCGGTCATGGACCTCAAGAAGAACACCGAGCTTCGCGACCGCATCGTCGCCGGCTGCCGGAAAGGCGTGCCCGACGGCTCGATCCAGAGGGTGTTGCAGCTCGCGGCTCAGGGTGTTCGCACCTACCCGGTCGAGGAGTACGACACCGACTGGGACTCGGATGCCTACTACACAGTGTCTGGGCAGAACGCCAACAACAGCGTGCGCGTGCCGAACGCCTTTTTCGACGCTCTCGAGGTCAACCGAAGCTGGACTCTCGTCAACCGCACCGACGGTGAGGTTGCGAAGAAAGTCCCGGCGGCCAAGCTCTGGAACAGCATTACCCTCGCCGCCTGGGAGTGCGCCGACCCGGGCCTGCAATTCGACGACACCATCAACGAGTGGCACACCTGTCCGGCAAACGGCCGTATCAATGCATCCAACCCATGCTCCGAGTACATGTTCCTCGACGACACCGCGTGCAACCTGGCCTCGCTCAACCTGGTGAAGTTTCTCGGTGACGACGGACACTTTGACATCGACGGTTTCCGCCACTCGGTCCGCCTCTGGACGATCGTCCTCGAGATCTCGGTTCTGATGGCTTCTTTCCCGTCCCGCAGCATCGCCGAGCTCAGCTACCGCTACCGAACGCTGGGGCTCGGCTTCGCAAATATCGGCTCCCTCCTGATGCGGATGGGCATACCCTACGATTCGGATCGGGGGCGCTCGATCTGCGGCGCCATCACCTCGATCATGACCGGCGAGTCGTACACGACCTCGGCCGAGATGGCGCGCGAGCTCGATCCCTTCCCCGGCTTCGAGGACAACCGGGACCACATGTTGCGGGTCATCGGCAACCACCGGCGGGCGGCGTATAACGCTCCGACCGAGATGTACGAGGGGCTGACCATCAAGCCCGTGGGTCTGTCGGCCGAGACGACGCCCCCGGACCTCGTCGCCGCAGCCCGAGACGTGTGGAACCGGGCTGTCGAGCTCGGTACCGAACACGGGTTTCGCAACGCCCAGGCAACCGTGATCGCGCCCACCGGCACAATCGGCCTGGTGATGGACTGCGACACCACCGGTATCGAACCGGATTTCGCCCTCGTCAAGTTCAAGAAACTGGCCGGCGGCGGCTACTTCAAGATTATCAACCAGAGCATCCCCGCCGCCCTCAAGACTCTTGGCTACGCCGCCGAACAGATCGACGACATTATTGCCTACACCCTCGGACGCGGGACGCTCAAGAATTGCCCCGCGATCGACCACATGACCCTCCGCGATCGCGGCTTCAGCAACGAGGCCATCGCGCGGGTAGAAAAAGCGCTGCCCACCTCGTTCGAGATTGCAAACGCTTTCGCGCCGCACGTCATAGGTGAGGAGGAGCTGCGCAGCCTCGGCATCTCCGACCGCGAGATCGCCGATTGGAGCCTCAACGTCCTTGCCAGGCTCGGATTCGGCGCCGAGGATATCGAGGCGGCCAATACCTGGGCCTGCGGCACCATGACCATCGAGGGCGCGCCGCACCTTGCGACCGAGCACCTGCCGGTCTTCGACTGCGCCAACCGTTGCGGCAGACGCGGCACGCGATCGATCCGATACGAAGGCCACATCCTGATGATGGCGGCGGCGCAGCCGTTCATCTCGGGCGCCATTTCCAAGACCATCAACATGCCGGCCGAGGCGACTCTCGACGACATCAAGCGCGCCTACTACCTGGCGTGGCAGAAGATGCTCAAGGCCGTCGCCATCTACCGCGACGGCTCCAAGCTCAGCCAGCCTTTGGGCATCGCCATGGACGAAGAGCAGGAGGCGGCGCTGGCCGAGGCGGTGGCGGCCGGCGACCCGGTCAAGGTCGCAGAATCCATGGCCGAGCGGGTGGTGATCCGCTACCAGGCCCGCCGCAACCGGCTCCCGGGACGCCGTACCGGCTTTACGCAAAAAGCCTCGGTAGGCGGCCACAAGGTGTACATCCGGACGGGCGAGTACGAGACCGGCACTGTCGGCGAGATCTTCCTCGATATGCACCGCGAAGGGGCGGCGTTTCGCTCGCTCATGAACTGCTTTGCGATCGCAGTTTCGCTCGGCCTCCAGTACGGCGTGCCTCTCGAGGAGTACGTGGACGCGTTCGTCTTCACTCGTTTCGAACCCTCGGGCATCGTAGGCGGCCACGACCGCATCAAGATGGCAACCTCGGTGATCGACTACATCTTTCGCGAGCTCGCCATCACCTATCTCGGCCGCGACGACCTCGCGCAGGTGGCGCTCGAGGACCTCCGCCACGACGCCGTCGGCACGGGCTCCGACCAGCACAAGGTGCCGAAGGACGACGATGAAGACGTCGCCGAGGTGCACCAGATCGCGGTCGGCCAGAGCGGCAGCTCCCCGGCCGCGGAGTCCGCACCGGCAGTCGGGACCGCCAGGACCACGGTCAACAAGAGTCACGCCATGTCCAAACAGGCGCGCTACATGGGCTATGAAGGCGACCCCTGCCCCGAGTGCGGCGCCCTCACCCTGGTCCGCAACGGCACCTGTCTGAAGTGCGACTCGTGCGGGGGGACGACTGGTTGCTCCTGACGGAGCAGTTTTGAGTTTTGAGTTTTGAGTTTTCAGTTACCACCCGACCGCCCCTGAGAACCGGGGCGGTTTTTGATTTCAGATTTTGGTTTTTTGATTTCCGCCCACCCACCCATGAACCACGAAGACACGAAAACCACAAAGAAATCACGAAGAAGAGATTTGATGATTGCCCTGGAATGAGGTGCAGGAGCCCTAGCGCCAGGTCAAATACGCCCCCTCCCCTCAGAAATCCACAGCGGAAGGGAGGCCGGGCGGTGGCCGACGTGGATTTCTGAGTGTGGGTGGGCGGGGGGCGGAGACGGGTCAGTCGGCGAGGGGGCCGAGAGTCGTTACGAGCTCGGCGGCGGCGGCGATGTCCGTCGCCATGTAACGGTCCTCCTCGAGCCGCGGTACGCGTTCGCGCAGCCGTGCGGCCGCGGCCTCGAGCGCCGGCGAGGTCTTGAGCGGGCGCTGGAACTCGAGCGCCTGGACCGCAGCGAGGTACTCCATCCCCAGGACCTGGCGCGTCAACTCGACGATGCCGGCGAGCTTGCGCGCCGCCCAGGTCGACATCGAGACGTGGTCCTCCTGACCGGCCGAGGTCGGGATCGAATCGACCGACGCCGGGTGGGCCAGGGTCTTGCACTCCGATACCAGAGCGGCTGCCGACACCTGCACCATCATGAAACCCGAGTTGAGGCCGGCGTCGGGCGACAGAAAACGGGGCAGACCGGAGAGGGCAGTATCCACCATCCGAGCCAATCGCCGCTCGGAGATCGAGGCGAGGTCGGTGAGGGTGGCCGCCAGATAATCAAAGACCGCCGCGATGGGTGCGCCGTGGAAGTTGCCTCCCGAGATCAGCCGCCCCTCGGCAAAGACCATCGGATTGTCCGTGGCCGAGTTGAGCTCGATCTCGAGCACCCGGTGGGCATGCTCGAGCGCGTCGCGGCCGGCGCCGTGAACCTGTGGCGAACATCGCAGGGAGTAAGCGTCCTGCACATGGCCGCACTCGCGGTGGGACTCACGCACCTCCGAGCCGACCAGGAGGCGCAGGAGCCGCGAGGCGCTCACGCCCTGGCCAGGGTGGGGCCGCGCGGCATGGACCGCCGGGTCGAAGGCGGCGTCGGTGCCGGCCATGGCGTCGAGGGTCAGCGCGCAGACGACGTCCGCGGCGTCAAGCAGACGCCGGGCGTCGGCGACCGCGAGTGCACCGACCGCCGCCGATGCCTGGGTGCCGTTGATCAGAGCGAGGCCCTCCTTGGCTTCGAGCTGCAAAGGCCTGATGCCGGCGCGCGTGAGCGCTTCGGCGCCAGGCATCCGCTCACCACCGAGCACCGCCTCCCCCTCCCCCACCAGCACCAGCGCGAGGTGGGCGAGCGGCGCGAGGTCGCCCGATGCGCCGACCGAGCCCCGGCACGGTACCACCGGGTGCACCCCCGTCTCGAGCAGCTCGAGAATCCGTTCCACGACCTCGGGCCGGCACCCGGCGTGACCGGTGGCGAGGACGTTGGCGCGCAACAGCAGCATCGCGCGCGCCACGTCTTCGGCAAAGGGCTCGCCGACGCCGCAGGCGTGCGAGCGCAGCAAATTCAGCTGCAATCGCTCGAGCTGATCGGGCGAGATCCGCAGCTCGGCGAGTTTGCCGAAACCGGTGTTGATCCCGTAGACCACCGCGCCCGACGCCAGGATCTCCTCGACCACGCGCCGGGTTTCTGCCACCCGCGCTCTCGCCTCGGCGTCGAGGGCAACGCCCGCACCGCGGCGCGCCACCGCCTCGACCATGTCGACCGTCAGGTTGCGGCCGTCGATCTTCACCGTCTCAGTCATGCGCCGTCTCAGCCGGCCGCCAGCCGGTCGACAAGATCAACATAGGCCTGCATGGCTTGCTCAGACGCCATTCCGCGCCTCTTCTCCCAGGCTGCGTACTTGGCGGCGCCGCGGAAGTCGAAGCCAGACGGGGCCTCACCGCGGACATCACCCTCGGTGGCCTGCTTGTAGAGGCTGTAGAGCTCGAGCAGCGTCTCGTTGGACTGCGAGGGCAGCCCTTTGGCCTTCGCGATCGAGGCCTCGAACTGTTCCTTGAGATCCATGGGTCCTCCTTCGAACGAGGGCATTGTACCCGGGCGCCTTCGGCGCAGTTTTGAGTTTTGAGTTTTGAGTTTTGACTTCCACCCACCCAGGCGTGGCTCGAGGCTCGGGGCTATGGGTCCATGGAACCGCCCACCGCCCCTGAACCACGAAGACACAAAGAGCACAAAGAAATCACCAAGAAGATTATTGACCCTAGCCAGAGAACAATCGGAAGAAACTCCGGCGCCAGGTCAAATACACCCCCTCCCCTCGGAAAACCGAGTCAGCCGGTGCCAGGTCAAATCCCCCTCCCCTCGGAAACCCGCAGCACATAGTGCGCGGGTTTCCGAGGGCGGGTGGGCGGGGGGCGGGGGCGGGACAAAAAGGGACGAGGGTGGTCAATCAACGACGAGGGCCCGCCCGCTCGCCGAAGGCGAGCAGCGGCCGAGGGATGACGGATCTCCAAGAGTGGACTCTTGGAGATCCGGATTTCCGAGGACGCGAGGCGCGGTCGTAGACCGCGGCGGGCGGGCGTTGTGCGGTCAGCGCTTTCCGCTTCGAGCAAGGTGCCACCTTTTGCATTGTTTGACGCGATCGCGTCTTAGACTCGCAACGCCTCCTGGGCAAACAATGCGAAACGTGGCGCCTTAGAACGGGGCGAAGCCGCCTTCGGCCCAGAAGTCCTGGCGAACCCCGTGATACAAGGCCTGCAGGGTCTCGAGGTGCTGCTTCTCCCAGTCGGCGAGGAACTGGTAGAACTCGCGCACCTCCTTCTCGGTCGTGCCCTCGGCCGCACCCGTGAAGTAGGTGATGGCGTTGGTCTCGAGGGTCATGCCGATCGACAGCACGCCGAGCTCGAAGTCGGCGCCGTGCGCCTGTTTCTTGAAATCCTCGGTGAAGATGGTGGCGGTGAAGGCCTTGAGGTCGGGGTCGCGGCGCGGAACGCTGAAGGCGGCGAGCCCCTTCTCCTCGTATGAACCGATGACCGACTGCAGATAGGCCTTGTGCTGGACCTCATCGCGGGCGAGCTTGTCGAAGAGCTCCTGCACCGCCGGTTTCGAGGCGCGGTCGGCCGCCATCGAGTAGAAGGTGTAGCCGTCGACCTCGATCTGGTACGCCTTCTTCAGAATCTCGCGAATATCGTCGTTTGCTTGAAGCATCTTTCGCTCCCGGTGTGTGGATTCAGTTCACCACAGAGACACAGAGGGCACAGAGTCGCACAGAGGTGTTTTTTGAATTGGGCGCCAGGTGCCCCGACAGATGGTCGCCGGTCAATCGGCCCTGGGCCGGGCTCCAAAAAACCTCTGTGAAAAACTCTGTGCTCTTTGTATCTCTGTGGTTCATCTCTTCACGCGCCACCGTCAAATACAAGTGTCTCGCGATCCAGCGGTTCCGGCCGAATCGCCGCCTCCTCGAGCGGCACCCAGGCGATGGCGCCGGTCGGGCAGAACGGCACGCAGCGCGGATCGCCGCCGCAAAGATCGCACTTCTGGACGCGGTGGTAGGTCTCGTCCCACAGCATGTTGCCAAACGGGCAGCCGGCGACGCACATCCGGCAGGAGATGCAACGCGAGCGCAGCATGTCGATGGCGCCGGTCTCCGGGTTGCGCACCAAGGCCGCGGTCGGACAGACGGCGACGCAGGCCGCCTCTTCGCACTGAAAGCAGACGATGGGCGTGCCCAGCTCGGGCCCGCGGCGGTGGATATTGATGCGGGTCTTGGACGGTCGGCCCTCCGACCCGTGGGCGAAGGCGCAGGCCAGCTCGCACTTGCCACAGGCGATGCAGCGCTCCACCGAGACCTTGTAGATCATCTTCATCACTTCACCACCTGCAGCTTCTCGAAGGTGGTCGCCATCACCTTCCTTTTGCTCCTGTCGGAGGTCTCGAAGTAGGTCATCGGCACCCCGCTGCGCGCGGCGAAATGCTCCGCTTGCGCGCAGGTGATCACCGCCTCGCCGGTCTTCGGGTCGCGCAGCATCTCGAATTCCTTGCCCCAGATCTCGCGCCTCGTATTCGAGGTCGTGTACGGGATGCAGTCGGTCGGACAGATCTCGGCGCAGGCCAGACAGCCGATGCAATCGGGCGGCGGCTGGTGAAACGGCGGTGCGATCTCCCGCCCCCAGCCGCGGTTGACCGAGGAGATGGCCGACACGCCGATGTGGTCGCAGACCCGGGTGCAGAGACCGCACAGGATACAGTCGTCGGGTTCGTCTCGCGGGGTGTAGGAGGTCTTTTCGATCCCATGCTCGGCTGCCAGACGCTGCACCAGGGGCGTCTCCGGACAGCGCGCGAGCAACAGATCGAGAACCACTCGCCGGGTCTCGAGCACCCGTTCGGAATCGGTGACGACGGTCATGCCCTCGGCCACCGGATGGTTGCAGGCGGTGACGACCTTGAACCAATCGTCGTCCCAGTGGGCCTCCGAGAGGTCGACCACGCACAGTCGGCATCCGCCCCAGGGCTCGAGCCCGTCGAACTGGCACAGGGTCGGCACCTCGACCCCGGCGGCGCGCGCCGCATCGAGGACGGTGGCGTCGTCGGCGACCGTCACCCGGCGCCCGTTGACCCGCAGCGTCGGCATCACACCACCTCCGCCGAGGTGCCAGGTATAACAATGTTCACTGTCATTTTCGGTTGGCCTCCCGGTTTCAATCTGGAGTCACGAATTACCTCAAACATTGTTAAACCTGGCACCTTCTAACTTGGGAAATGTGCGCACCGCGTCGGTCGGGCAGACATCGAGGCAGGCGCCGCAGGAGATGCAGATCTCATGGTCGATGACGTGCAGCTCCTTGGTCGCGCCCGCGATGGCGTCCACGGGGCAGGCCTTGGAGCAGGCGTGGCAACCGTCGCAGGCCTCCTCGATGATCTCGAAGGCGGTGAGCTCGCGGCACACGCCCGCCGGGCAGGCCTTGTCGCGGATGTGGGCCTCGTACTCCGCCCTGAAGTACCGCAGGGTCGACAGCACGGGATTGGGCGCCGACTTGCCGAGCTCGCACAGGCTGCCGAGCTTCATGCCGGCGGCGAGCCGTTCGATGAGCCCGAGGTCGGCATCCGTCCCGTCGCCGGCGATGATCCGGTCGTAGATGTAGAGCATCTGCTTGAGGCCCTCGCGGCATGGGGTGCACTTGCCGCAGCTCTCCTCCTCGAGAAAGGCGAGGAAGAACCGCGACACGTCGACCATGCAGGTGCGGTCGTCCATCACGATCATGCCGCCCGATCCCATCATCGAGCCGGCCTCGGTCAGCTGCTCGTAATCGACCGGCAAATCGAGCAACGCCTCCGGAACACAGCCGCCCGAAGGCCCTCCGGTCTGCACGGCCTTGAGCGGCCGGTCCTTGAGGATGCCGCCACCGATCTCGTAGACAATGTGGCGCAGGGTGGTGCCCATGGGCAGCTCGATGAGCCCGGTGTTCTTGACCTTGCCGACCAGGGAGAAGGCTTTCGTCCCCTTCGATCGTTCGGTGCCCATGGAGGCGAACCACGCACCGCCGCGGTCGATGATGGCGCCGATTCCGGCCCAGGTCTCGACATTGTTGAGCACCGTCGGCAGATCGAAAAGGCCCTTTTCGGTGGCATGGACGTACTTGGCCCGCGGCTCACCGGTCTTGCCCTCGAGCGAGCGCATCAACGCCGACGACTCGCCGCACACGAAGGCGCCGCCGCCGCGCGAGATCGTGATGTCGAAGTCGAAGCCCGAGCCCATGATATTGCGGCCGAGGAGGCCGTACTTGCGCGCCTCGCGGATGGCGATCTCGAGGTTGACCACCGCCAACGGGTACTCGTCTCGGACGTAGATCCAACCTTCGTGGGCGCCGATAGCGTAGGCGCCGATGATCATGCCCTCGATCACCGAGTGCGGGTCGCCCTCCATGATCGAACGGTCCTTGAAGGCGCCCGGGTCGCCCTCGTCGCCGTTGCAAAGCACGAAGCGGCGGTCACCCGGCGCGCTCTTGCACGACTGCCACTTGCGGGCGGTCGAGAACCCGGCGCCGCCGCGGCCCCGCTGTCCCGAGGTCGCGACCTCGCCGATCACCTCGTCGGGGGTCATTTCAGAGAGGGCCTTGGCGAGACCGGCGTAGGCGCCGGCCGCGATCGCGTCGAGGATGTCGGTGGGGTCGATGCGGCCGATGTTGCGCATCGCCACCCGCACCTGGTGCTTGTAGAAGGGAATCTCGTCGTAGTTTTCGACCCGCTCGCCGCTGACCGGCTCCTTGTAGAGGAGGCCGGGGATGATCTCGCCACCCACGAGCGTCTTTTCGACGATCTCCTCCACCCGGTTCGGTTTGACCTTCGTGTAGAGGACACCCGACGGCTTGAGCACCACCAGCGGGCCGCGCTCGCAGAACCCGTGGCACCCGGTGGATTTGACGAACAGATTGACCTCCGCGTCGAGGCTGCGTTTGGCGATCTCGGCGGCGAAGGTCTCCGCCACCTTCTTCGATCCCCAGGCCAAGCAGCCGGTGCCGCAGCACACCAGCACCTGCCGGTCGCGGCCGGTTTCGATCTCCCCGGCCTGGGCGCGCAACGCCTCGAATTGGTCCTTCGACTGTACCCGCATATCTCACCACCTTCCTGCTGCGGCCGGAGATTCGCAGCAATCTGCGGCGCTTGCTCCCATCGGGCTGCTCGACGTACCCTCTAGTACGCCTCCGCGGCCCTCAGGTCGCAAACACCACATCTCACAACACCTCTCCGGCCTCGCGACGAAAGCTGGCAAGATATGCGGGTTAATTCTCATCGTTGCTTCCCTCGGCGAGGTACTTCGACATTCGTCCCGGCTTGGCGCCGCCCCAGTACTTTTCGCCGACGATCATGACCGGCGCCATCGCGCAGGCGCCGACGCAGTTCACCGTCTTGAGGGTGAACTTGAGGTCCGGGGTCGTCTCGTTCGGAGACGATTCCGAGCCGGCGCTCGAGCTCCTCCACCAACTGGCCGGCGCCGCGGATGTGGCAGGCGGTTCCCAGGCAGACCTTGACGATCGTGTCGCCCTGCGGTTCGAGCGAAAACGCCTTGTAAAAGGTCGACACCGAAAACACCTTGGCGAGCGGCACTTCGAGGACGTCCGCCACCCGCTCGAGCACATCGCAGGGCAGGTAATTGTACGCGCGGTGGACGTCTTGGAGGACCTGGATCAGCGCCGGCTCCTCGTGCGGGTAGCGTCCCAGGATCTCCTCGGCCTTGCTGAGGTCGGAACACGGGGTATCAGCCATCACGCCTCCGCGACCTTGTGCGCCGCTCCGAGCTCGTATCCCTTGCGCAGCGCCTCGATGTTGACGTCGATCACCGCCGGTTTGGCGGCAAAGGTCTCCCTGATCACGCTTTCAATCTCCTCGAGCGACACCGCGTCGGTGGCCCCGAGGTAGGCGCCGAGGGCGACCATGTTGGCGCCGCGCGGGTTGCCGAGCCCGGCGGCGATCTCGTTGGCCGGGACCTCGATGACCGTCAGGTCATTCCGTTCCGAGCCCCGATTGATGAGCGAGCTGTTGATCAGCAACAGGCCTCCGGGCCGGATATCGGGCTCGAACTTTTCCAGTGAGGGCAGGTTCATCGCCAGGACCGCTCGCGGCGAGCGGATCACGGGCGAGCCGACCGGTTTGTCGGACACCACCACCGTACAGTTGCAGGTGCCGCCGCGCATCTCGGGCCCATAGGATGGCAGCCACGACACCTCCTTGCCCTCGTGCATGCCCGCATAGGCGAGCATCTTGCCGATCAGGAGGATCCCCTGTCCCCCGAAGCCCGCCATGATCACTTCGCGCTGCATGCCTCCTCCACTCAATCGACCAACGGTTTCGGTTCGCGGCTCCCACCATCGGGCGTCCTGAATACCCCGACCGGGTAGTAGGGCAGCATGTTCTTCTCCAGCCACCCGGTGGATTCGGCCGGCGGAATCCCCCAGTTGGTGGGACAGGTCGACAGGATCTCCACCAACGAGAAACAACTGCCTGCCACCTGGTGGGTGAAGGCGCGGCGCAGCATTTCCTTGGCGTGCACCGAGACCAGCGGGTTGTGGACCGAGGCACGGGCGACAAAGGCCGGCGTGCGGAGGGTGGAGATGAGCTCGGCAACCCGGATCGGGTGACCCATCGTTTCCACGTCACGTCCGAGCTGGCAGGTCGTGGCGACCTGCTTCGGCATGGTCGTTGGGGCCATCTGACCGCCGGTCATGCCGTAAATGGCGTTGTTGACGAAGACCACCGTCACCTTTTCGCCGCGGTTGGCGCAATGGACGATCTCGGCCATGCCGATCGAGGCGAGGTCGCCGTCGCCCTGGTAGGTGAAGACGATCAGGTCCGGTCGGGCGCGTTTGATACCGGTGGCGACCGCCGGCGCGCGGCCGTGGGCAGCCTCGTGGAAATCGACCGTGAAGTAGTTGTAGGCGAGCACCGCGCAACCGACCGGCGCGACGCCGACTGTCCGTTCACGGACGCCGAGCTCGTCGAGCACCTCGGCCACCAGCCGGTGGATGATCCCGTGCGTGCATCCCGGACAGTAGTGGGTGGCGATGTCGGCCAGCGCCTGCGGTCGGGCGAACACGGTTTCAGCCATGGTGCACCTCCTGCGAGCTGCCGTCGAGGATCGCCTTGACCTTGGCCACCACCTCGTCCGGCGACACCAGCATGCCGCCGAGCCGGTTGAAAAAGTGTAGCGGGCGGCTGCGGGCGAGAGCGAGCTGGACGTCCTCGATCATCTGTCCGGTCGAAAGCTCGACCACCAGCACCGCGCTCGCTTCGAGGGCTGCGGCTCGAATCGCCCCGTAGGGGAAAGGAAAGAGCGTGATCGGCCGTACGAGCGCCGCCTTGATGCCGTCCTCCCTGAGCTCTTCGATGGCCGTGGAGCAGACCCGCGCGACCGTTCCGTAGGCGACGATCAGGACGTCGTAACCTTCATCGGCGCCGTCGGTGGCATAGCGCACCTCATCACGCACCATCAGGTCGTACTTGGCCTTGAGGTGGTTGTTGTGCCGCTCGAGCTCCTCGGGATCGAGAAAGAGCGAGTTGATGATATTGGTCGGCCGGCTGCCGTCGCAACCGGTGGTGGCCCAGGTTTTCGGCTCGAGGTCCTTGAGCGGCTGCCGGCCCTCGCCAAACTCCACCGGCTCCATCATCTGTCCGATGAGGCCGTCGCCGAGGATCATGACCGGGTTGCGGTAATAGTCGGCGAGATCGAACGCGTCCTGCACCAGATCCGCGGCTTCCTGAACCGACCACGGTGCCAGCACCAGGACCCGGAAGTCACCGTGGCCGAGTCCCTTGGTGGCCTGAAAGTAGTCCCCCTGGCTCGGCAGGATGCCGCCCAGTCCCGGGCCCGCGCGGACGATGTTGACGATCACCACCGGCAGCTCGGCGCCGGCGAGATACGAGATGCCCTCTGCCATCAACGATATCCCGGGCGACGAGGACGAGGTCATGACCCGCTCGCCGGTGCCGGCGGCGCCGTAGATCATGTTCGAGGCCGCGACCTCGCTCTCGGCCTGCACGAAGGCGCCGCCGATCTGCGGCAGCCGCATCGACATGTACTCGGGAATCTCGTTCTGGGGAGTGATCGGATACCCGAAGAACAGCTTGCAGCCCGCCTGGACGGCCGCCTCGCCGATCGCCTCCGAGCCCTTCATGAGTTTTTTGGTCATGCGGGCCTCCGATCACATACCCGTCTCCGTGCCCGTATCCGTTTCCGTGCCCGATGGGTCCATGCAACCCATACCATCCCGTCGGGCACGGATACGGAGACGGAGACGGGCACGAGTTTCATCATCATGGCCTCCATCAATAGCTGAAGTAGTGGTACATCGCGCCGTTGACCTTCATGTCGATCGCCATGTCGGGGCAGGTGATACAGCACAGCCGGCAGCCGATACAGCGCATCTGCTCGACCACCTCGGCGTAGAAATAGCCCCTGCTGTTGATGCTCTTGCCCATCCCCAGGATCTGCTGCGGACACGCGTGAACGCAGAGCTCGCAACCCTTGCAGCGATCAGGGCTGATGATGATCTGCGGCATCGACGCTCCTTTCTCAGTTGACCACGAAGAGCGGCCCGACCGTTCGCCGCTCGTGGCTCTGCGCAAACGGCGGCTTTACGATGCGGCGCATCGCGACCACAGGGCACTCGAGATTCTCACCACGAAGAACCATCGCCAGCTCCTGGGTCACCGTCACCGCAACCAGCGGCACCCCGGCCAGGCGTGCGGTTTCGACCGCCTGGTGGTAACCCTCGAGCACCACCTCGAGGGTGGTCTCGTCCATCAAATGGGTATTCGATATCAACCCGCTCACCGGCACCCTGCCCACCGACTCGATCTCGCGCACCATCAGCAGTGCTGCCCCTGGGTCAGGGGTCGACGGACGACGGAAGTTGAGCACCAGCAGGCAGTCGGTGTCATCGAGCGGAACCACGTCCGCCAGCGAGCCGAGGACTCGCGCGCCGATGTCGTCGCCGCCCACGTCCATGATCAGACGGCGGTTGCTGTCGCGCAGCCGGCTGCGGATCTGTGGCACGATGATCGGCAAATCGGAGTGGATGTTGGCGCCGGTGGGCGCCAACAGCTCGATCCCGGCATCCGAGAGGATGGCCCGCGCCGAGCGCGACCGGAAGTACGGCTTGACGACGTCAAGATCGGCGACGACCACGCGTTCGCCCGCGGCCGCCAGATCGAGAGCCCCATTGAGAGCGATCTCGGTCTTGCCGCTGCCAAAGTGGCCGACGAATACTGTCACCCGTTTCCGGTACACGCATACTCTCCGTTCCGAGGAAAATCGAGGGACCGGGGATTCAGCATAACCCGTCCGGTGCCCTGAGCTCAAGGTATGTGAATTTCTTCACGAATGCAAATGCCTTATTGAGACGCAGTTACAGCATCCAGCGGTCACTGTCCGGTCGACTCACGAGCGGATGGATCACCGTCGCGGAGCAGCCCGGACGCCCATTCGACCTCCTGCTGCGCCGCCTGCGAATCGGGGCGGCGCTCGGCCACGAAGAGCAGATGCTCGAGACCGCTCTCGCACCGGCCGGCGGCACACAGGGTCAATCCCAGGAGCCGCCGCAACTCGAGATCCTCGCCACACGGCGCCACCATCGGTTCGAGCACCGCGCTCGCGCCGGCTGGATCGGTAAAGATCTCGGCTTGGATGCGTCCGAGGTTGAAGGCAGCGTCGCAGAACTCGGGGTAGACCGCCAGCGCCCGTCCGTACCAGTCGGCGGCGCCACGGTAATCTCCGTGGGAGCGATAGGCCTCCGCCTCGTTGAAAAACGCTTGCGCATCGGTGGGCTGAAGCTCCGGTCGGGGACGGATCAGCAGCGCCACGGCGGCGGCCGAGATCATCGAAACCACGATCACAAACCGCCGGCGACCGTCCAGCCTCCAACCGCCGGTGCCCAGCCACCGCCCCCAGGCAACGACACCGGCCGCGGCAAAGATGATGACTATCGGCAACAGCGGCATCCGAAAACGCGCACTGATAAAGAAAGGCACGATCGTCGCTATGGAGACGGCCGCGAAAAGCAACAGCAGCGACACCTCGACGGTCCGGCCTCGGCCCGCAATCAGACCCGCGACGGCAAACGGGAAAACGACCCGGAAGCCCAGGCTTGCCCAGCTAAAGATCCACGAGTAGCGGGTCACGAACTCGATGGCCCGGTTGTTCGAGATCTCGCGGGCGTTGAAGAGGATCAAGGCCTTGTACGCGGTGTGGCGCAAGGCCCAACCCGGTGATTCCACGATATGGGCGAGGCCTCGCCGGAACCAGAATCTGGAAACCTCGGCCGGGGTGGCGCGTGGGTTTTGCAGGCTCTCGCGAGCGATCCGGACCTGGTCCTCGTACCCGCCGAGGCGATCTTCGCGGGTGCCTGGGATACCTGCTGTGATGCCGTCAGACGCCGGATTGTTGCCGATATAGAAGTTGACGCCGCCGTTGGCCGCCACCAGCACGAGGTCGCCGTCCGCCATGCAGTTGTGCGCCGCAACTGGTGCGATCGGAAGAGCGATACCGAGCACGAAGAGCCCCGCCTCCTGGAACGCGGCACGCATCCCACCCGACTTCCGTCGGACGACAACAATCCACACCGCGGCCGCCAGCAGGAAGGGCAGGATCGTCGGCCTCGTAATTGCCGAGAGACCAAAGGCGATGCCGGCACCCCACCACATCACCCGGCGCGGGACGGCAATCGCTCTCAGCAGGACCTCGAGACCGAGGAGATCCAGAAACACGACCAGGGTGACCGCCAACAGCTCGTTGGCAAAAAACAGAAACATCCCATAGACAACGCTGGCGGCGAGGGCGACGGCGCCGACCCGGCGGTCGAATGCGCGCGATGCGATCGAAAATACCAGCCAGCAACTGGCCACGCTGAGCAGGATCTGGAAGAGCCTGGCGGCGGTCTGGTCCGGCCCGAAAACCCGGTAGATCGAGCCCAACACCCACGGGTAGAGCGGCGCCTGGAAAAAGGTCCCGCCGTCGCTCCACCGGCCTTCGGCCGCCGCCAACGCGAGTTCGTGATAGACCTGCGAGTCGAGCGTGAGGTTGTCGGCGTAGGGGCTGGCCTCCATCTCGACGAAGTACACCACCCTCCACAGCAGCGCGACCGCCAGCAACGCGACCACAATCAGCGCATCGACTCGTTTTGCCCCTGAGCCCTCAGATTCCATCGCACCCATTGTCCCGCGTTTCGCCATTTTCCGGAATCAAACGCCAAGCCGCCAAGGCGCAAGAGTGAAAACCTTTGCGCCTTTGCGTTAAAAAGGGTGGGCGGGTGGAACGTTCTAACGTTCTAACGTTCTAACGTTCAAAGCCCTTCTCCTCCGCCGCCATTCGGATCCGGCGCGCGGCGCACTCGGCGAATCCGGCGCAGGACCGGCACACGTTGTCCTCGATAAAGCCGAACTCGGAGGGCGCACAGACGGTGATCGACGGGTCCTTCGCCGCGTCGAGTTCGGACAGGAACGCAGCGTCCTCTTCCACGACGGCGCCGCCGTCCCGAGCCCGCACCTCGGCCGCTCGGACCTTCGCATCCCACGATCGGTTGCGTTCCTCGATCTGCACGTTTTCGGTCTGAATGACCGCCGCGGTACGGCGCTTTTTCAGTTCGAACGCGATCTTGCGACGGCTCGGCAACTTGCGGGTCGCGAGAAAGAAGAGGTATCCGGCCGACATCCCGGCGATGTTGGCGATCCCGGCGACAATGCCGTACGAAAGGCTCGAGTAGACGAGGAACGCCGCCGCTATCACCGCCAGGTACTTGACCCTGACCGGAATGATGAAAAAGAGCCGGAACTCCACCTCGGGGTAGAGAGTGGCGAAGGTAAAGAGCAGGCAGGTGCCAAAGCCGACGTCGCCGAAGAGCATGCGGCCGAGGGCGACCGAGGTGAGCGACGCGCCAAAGGTGGCGATAAGCCAGAAGACGAGGAAGCGCGGTGAACCCCAGCTCTCCTCGATCGGCCGCGCCATGATCCACAACACCAGCATCGAGATGAAAAACCAGAACATGCTCGGCCCATGTACGAACTGGTAAGTCACCAGGGTCCATGGCCGCGCTCTCAGGCCCTCCGGAACGAGAGCGAGCGCCTCCAGCCCTTCGCGCATCGTCGTACTCAGGATGAAGACCGCGAAGTGGGCAAAGATGAGGCCCTCGGTCAGGTGCCAGTGTTCTCGGTGCATCAACGTCTCCCCAGGCGTCGCTCCATTTCCTCCTGACCGAGTCGGAGGATGATCGGGCGCCCATGTGGGCAGCGATACGGATTGTCCGTCGCGACCAGGTCGTCGAGCAACGCCCTCTGCTCCTCGATCGACAAACGGTGGTTGACCTTGATCGCGCCGCGGCACGAAAGCGCCGCCGCAAGTGTTTCTTCGAGCTCTTCGCTCACCCTCTCGGGGACGCCGTCGAGGGCGGTGGCGCGGTCGAGGACGTCCTCGACCACCTCGTCGATCGCCTCGGGTTCGAGTTCGGGCGGCACCGACGACAGGCGGATGGTACCGGCACCGAAAAGCTCGGCGTCGACACCCACCTTGAGCAGCAAATCGGCGACAGCCGGCAGAGCCGCTGCCCGCGCCTCGTCCACCTCGAGCAATCGCGGGCTGAGGAGCCCCTGCGAAGGCGTAGTCTCGCCGGCGAGCCGGCGGAGGATCTTTTCGTAGAGCACCCGCTCGTGGGCCACGTGCTGGTCGACGATCACCAGACCGTGGCCGTCCTCCAGAAGGATGAACGAGTTGCGGTATTGGCCTATGAGCCGGCCGAAAGGCGTGTCCGCCGCCCCGGGTCTGGCCCCGGAGCGATCGGATGACGCGGCCCCAGGGGAGGTCGGCCAATCGCCAGACTCGCGAGATGTCACTTCGGCCGCACCCTCAGCGCGGCTGTAAACCGGGTGCGCAAAGAGCGGCGGTCTCCCGGCCGCACGGCCCCGGAGAAGCTCTCCGTACCCGCCGCCGACTGATTCCGCGACGGCTCCCGTCGCCCGATCCGCCGGATCGAGCCTGCCTACCGCCACCTGGCCCCGGGAGGCGGCGACGCCCTCTCGTACCGCCCGCTCGACGAGACCGAAAATCGAGCCCGAGCGCGCGAACCGGACCTCCGCCTTCGCCGGGTGAACGTTGACATCGACCTGGTCGGGCGCCAGACGAAGGTCGATGACCAGTCTCGACCCGCCGAAACCGGCGCCGCCATCGCGCAGGACCCGCAGCGCCGCTCCCACCAACAGGCGGTCGCGCACTGGACGGCCGTTGACGAGCAGGATCAGCGTCGGGCGCCCGCGACCGCCTCCCGGCGCCAGCAGTCCCTGGACCTCCGCCCCGCCCGCGGCCGCCTCGAACCGGATCACCCGATCGGCCCCACGCCACAGGTCCTTGAGCCGGCGCGAGGGGTCGGCTACGGCCGGGGCGTCGATCAGTGTCCTCTTCCCATGACGGAGAACAAAGCACACGTCGGGTCGGGCCAGGGCCGCACCCCAAAGGCATTCCTGGGCGTGCCGCAGTTCGGTCTCGGGTGCGCGCAGGAATTTTCGCCGCGCGGGCACATTGAAGAACAAATCGCGAACCTCGACCGTCGTACCGCGGCCGCGCGCCGCCGGATCGACCCCGAGGATCCGTCCTCCGTCCACCACCACCCTCACCCCCCCCAAGGACGGGTCGCGCGAGGTGAGCAGCGTGAAACGCGACACCGCGGCAATCGACGGTAACGCTTCGCCCCGGAATCCGAGCGTCGCGATGTGGTCGAGATCGTCGGCCTTGGAGATCTTGGATGTGGCGTGACGCTCGAGCGCGAGCAGCGCGTCATCCGGGTCCATCCCGCCGCCGTCGTCCGCCACCCTCACCAGGCCGCAGCCGCCGTTGGCGAGCTCGACCTCGATCCTGGTGGCACCGGCGTCGAGACTGTTCTCCACAAGCTCCTTGATCACCGACGCCGGACGTTCCACCACCTCGCCGGCGGCGATTCGGTTGACGAGGTCGTCGGGTAGAACGCGGATATCGGGCATGACGGACATCATACCGCTTCGCGCGTACTCTCGATGGAGGATCGTTCAAACGTTATAACGTTTGAACGTTAGCAGCTGAAGGATCTACGGGTTTTCGAAGACAGAGGTGTCGGGCTTCGAATCCGGCGTGATGATCCGGCTGGGGTCGGCCAGGTCCTCGCGGATCAGGAGATCGATGAGATGATCACGAACTCCCGACCGTCCGCGCCTCTTGTACAGACCGCGGACCGTTCCCGGTCGCAACTCGATACCGGTCATGTGGTGCAGGTACTGGCAGAACACCCGCGACCGCGACATGAACGACGCGAGCAGCAGCAACAACAACACGGACACCACTGCCGCGGCGCCAAGCTGATAGAGGGTTACCGGCGATAAATCGAGTATTTCGAAATCCATGTTCACCTTCCCTCATCTTCCTCTTCGTCACCGTTGAGCGCGAGCGTCTCATCGATCTCGCCGAAATACTCTTCAGGCACCAGAAGGTCCCGGCCCTTTGATCCGGCGGCCGGTCCCACCAAACCTTCCTTTTCCATCATATCCAAGAGGCGCGCGGATCGAGTGTATCCGAGCCGCAGTCGACGCTGGATGTAAGAGGCCGAAGCCTTGCGGGTCTTCACCACCAACCGTGCGGCGGCGTCGTACATCGGGTCGTCGATGGCCTCGGCCTCCTCGAGACTGTTGCTGCGCTTGCCTCCACGTTCGGGCGGTCCCAGCGGCGCGTGCGACAGTACGTCGCGCTGGTACTCGGGCTTGCCGAGTCGTTTGACGTAGCGGACCACGCTCGCGATTTCTTTCTCGGTCACGAGCGGCCCGTGCAACCGGAGAAGACTGGCGCTTCCCGGCGGCAGGAAGAGCATGTCGCCACGGCCCAGGAGGTGCTCGGCGCCCATCGAGTCGAGGATGGTGCGCGAGTCGAAGCGCGAACGGACTTTGTATGCAATCCGGCACGGAAAGTTGGCCTTGATGATACCGGTCAGGATGTCCACCGACGGCCTCTGGGTGGCGCACACCAGGTGTACGCCAACCGCCCGCGCCTTTTGCGAAAGGCGGATGATCGACTCCTCGACCGCGCGCCCCGAAGTGATCATCAGGTCGGCGAGCTCATCGATAATGATCACGATGTAGGGCATCGGTTGGAGATCGGGTACGTCTCCGTCGATTTTCTCGGCGAGCTTGGTCCTGGCCCTCTTGAGCTGCACCGGGTCCTTCAGGAGTTGGTTGAACTGCTGGAGGTTGCGGACCCCGAGCCCCGCCAGCACCCGGTAGCGGTCGTCCATCTCGGCCACCGCCCACCCGAGCGCATTGGCCGCCTTCTTGGGATTGGAGATGATCGGTGTCAAGAGGTGCGGGATGTCGGCGTAGACACCGAGCTCGACCATCTTCGGATCGACGAGTATGAACTTCACCTCATCCGGTCGAGCCTTGTACAGGACCGACATGATCATGGCATTGAGACCGACCGATTTCCCCGAACCGGTGAAACCACCGATCAGGAGGTGGGGCATGCGCGACAGATCGGCAAAAAACGGTTTGCCGCGAATATCGACCCCCAAGCTGAGGGTGAGCAGCGACTGCGAGCGCTTGAACTCCGGCGTCTCGATCAGCTGTCGAAGTCGGATGATTTCAGGGTCCGGGCTCGGCACCTCGATACCGACCGTGGCGCGGCCCGGTATGCGCTCGATCCGCACCGAATCGGTGCGAAGCGCGAGCGCGAGGTCCTCGCTCAGGTTTTGGACCGCCGAGATCTTGACTCCGGAGTCGAGCCTGAACTCATACGTGGTGATCACCGGTCCGGTACGAATGTTGACGACCTCACCCCGGACCCGGAACTCCTGACACTTGGCGGTGATCAGCTTCGACATCTCGATCAGCGCCGCCGAATCCCGTTCCGGAGCTTCCTCGGCGAGCTCGAGGAATGTCTCCTTGGGCAGCTCGTAGGATTCGAGGTCCTCGACGAAATCGAACTCCTCCTGGACCTGCGCCCGCTTCGCCTTGGGCGCCGGCCTGGCAACTGCAGGCTTCGACTCGCGAGCATTCGACACCGCGCGCCGTTGAACTGGCGGAGTCTCGGCAGCCTCATCCTGGGCCTGTTTGCGGACGATGCGGAACCGCCCTCGACCTTCCACCTCTTTGACTGTCAGCGAGCCCTTGTAGTCGTGGCTGTTTTCGAGTCGTCGCACCTGACGCTCGATGACCCGATGCCGCGCCCGCGCTTCCTCGTTCACCTGCTGCCGCTCGTTGGCTTCGCGTCGCCGCTCATACCACCGATCGCGCACGCGCTCGGCCAGGCGATCGACGACTGCGCCCGCCGACGCACCGGTGAGGAGCAATATGCCGACCACGAGCAAAAACACGAGTGCCACGATTCCACCCACGGGGCCGGCAAAGCCGCGGAGAAGCTCGGTCTCGGCGAGGCCTACCCATCCGCCGGAGGAGACCCGCCCATCACGGAATGGGAGGTCGGCGACGAGCAGGCTGGCAAAACCGGGCAGGGCAACAAGCACCATGGCCCAGCCCACCGCCGTCAGCCTCGGGTTGGTGATCGGCGATTGGCGCAACAGCCTCCAACCGAGCATTGCCGCCGCTAGCGGCAGAAAAAATGCGGTAACGCCGAGAAAACTGAAAAGCGCCGCCGAAAGGGTCGCACCGAGCCAGCCGGCGAGATTCTGGGGAGTTTCCCGAAGGGTCGAGGCATGGAAGGGGCTTGGATCGAGAGGTGAGTGGGACAGCAACGCCACCACCACCAGCAGTGCCCCCAGGAGGAGGGCGACGGCGATCGCCTCACGGACCACCCGTTCCCGTATCACGAAAGCCCCCACACGATCGCCAGCCCACCGAGCACGAAGCAGTACCATGAATAATGCTGAAAGACCCGGTTGGACACGGTCTTGATGACCAACTGCATCGCGAAGTATCCGGTGACCCCGGCGGCCACCGCGCCCAGGATGCACGCCATCCAGAACTCAGCTGCGATGCGTTCCGGAGCCTCCCACGCGATCGCTGTCTCGACCAGGGTCGCCGCAAGGATGGCTGGCGCCGCCAGGAGAAACGAAAAGCGAGCCGCCCAGGCCCTTTCCATGCGATTCGTCAGCCCAGTCGCAATCGTGACGGCTGAGCGTGAGAGACCGGGGAAGACCGCCAAACCCTGGACCAGGCCGATTGACACCGCCTGGCGCCAGCCCGTATCGCGCTCGCCGCGCGTTCCGCCGGGGAGCCACCTGGTCGCACCCACCACCAATCCCGTCAGTACCAGCGCCAGCCCCACCCACAACGGGCTCGCAAAAGCCGCTGTGGCACGCGCTCGCAGAGGGAGCGCGACACAGGCGGTGGCGACGGTGCCGAGCAGTATCAGCTCGAGGAGCTTCCGGCCATCTGCGGAACCGAGCCATCTCGCAATCTGACGGCGTTCGAACCACACGACTGCGCAGGCGGTTCCCAGGTGAAGCATGGCGTCAAAAACCACGCCACGCTGCTGAAAGTCCGGCATCAGCATCTGCGCCAACGCCAGATGGCCCGACGAAGAGACCGGAAGGAACTCGGTCACGCCCTGGAGTACGCCGAGCAGCGCCGCTTGCCATAACGTCATCCTCGTTCCTTGACGGACCGTTGGCACGCGCAGCGTCGATTACACATTGAAAGAATGGTACCACTTTCGGTCAAACCTCTGCCGGAGGTCGACTTATGCGCCTCGCGCGAGTCGTACCCACCCCTCGAGCGTGACCGTTCCGGGCCGCGCCGAAGCATCGAGCCCAGCCGCCTCGATCTGTGCTGGATCGATATCGGTCCTGAAGGCGTTGCGCAGCATCTTCCGCGGCCGGGTCAGGGCTTCCGCAGCCAACCGCAGCGCGCGATCGAGGTCGGCCGCCTCGTGTTCAGGGGCCTTCAGGTCGAGCGCAACCACACTCGACTCCACCTTTGGCCGCGGCCGGAACGCCGACGGGTGAACGTCAAAGAGAACCCTGGCTTCGGCCCAGGCGGCGCGCTCGAGCGCGAGCAGGCCGTGCCCCTTGCCGCCGGGCTGTGCCACGACACGGTGTGCAACCTCACGTTGCAGCATCACCACCAGCCGGGTGACGAGGTCGTGACGCGGTAGCAACCGGCGCAGGATCGCGGTACCCACCGAGTACGGCAGATTGGAGGCCACCTGCCACGGCGATTCGGCGGCGAGAAGTGTATCGAGATCGATCGTCATGGCATCGTCGTGGATGACTTGGAGCCGGCGGCCGCCGAATCGCTGCTGGAGATGCGGCAGCAATTGCTCGTCAAATTCGAGGCCGATGATGCGGTCGAAGCGCTGAAGGAGCGATTCTGTCAGCGAGCCTTTCCCCGGCCCAATCTCAAGTACCCGAGGGGGCCCGTCGGCGAGCGCCGCCGTAATCCGGTCGGCGATCGAAGAATCCACCAGGAAGTTCTGTCCGAGGCGGCGACGCTTCGGTCTACCCACGACTCGAGTTTTGAGTGTTGAGTTTTGAGTTTTGAGTTGTAGACACATCGACAAATCCTGCTCGGAAAGTGTAGTGAAAACTCAAGACTGAAAACTCGAGACTCAAACCTATCTCCTGCAGGCCTCGCGCAGGGTACTCGCAAAGCTGGCAACCTCTTCGATCAGCTCGTCGCAGTCACCGAGGGCGCCGATGCGGCTGACAATCGCCGAGCCGACCACGACTCCGTCGGCCAGCCTGGCCACCCGCGCCACCTGCTCCGGCGTCGAGATGCCGAAACCGACCGCGACCGGCAGGCGCGATGCCTTGCGCGCCCGGCGCAGGTTGGCCGCCAACTCATCGTCGAGGTCCAGACGGGCGCCCGTCACGCCGGTCCTCGACACCAGATAGAGGAAGCCGCCGCCAAATCGCGCCGCGGCCTTCATCCGTCGTCGGTCCGAGGTCGGCGTAACAAGCATGACGAGATCAAGCTCCGATGGCCCGAGCTGCTCCTCGAATGGCGCCATTTCTTCGGCCGGTACATCGGTGAAGAGCACTCCGTCGATCCCCACCGCCGCGGCGTCTTTGGCGAAACGGTCAATCCCATAGCGCACAACCGGGTTGGCGTAGGTGAACAGGACAATCGGGATCTCGAGGTCCCGCCGCAAGACCTCCACCGCAGCGAGCACCCCGGTGAGAGTGGTACCGGCGGCAAGCGCACGTTCGGCCGCGCGCTGGTTGGTCGGCCCGTCAGCGATGGGGTCGGAGAATGGAACCCCGAGCTCGACAACGTCAGCACCGGTACCGGCGAGCGCCCGCACCAGCTCGACCGTCCGATCGAGCCCGGGATCGCCGGCGGTAATGTAGGGCACGAAGGCCGAGCGCCGGTCTCGCTTGGCGGCGCGAAAGGCCTCTTCGATCCGGCTCATCGTGCCCCGTCCTCGACCCGGCCGACCTCCGCCAGGTCCTTGTCGCCGCGCCCCGAGAGGTTGACGACGACGTTTGTGCTGAGGGACATCGACCGTGCCACCCTGGCGACGTACGCGATCGCGTGCGCCGACTCCAATGCGGGCACGATCCCCTCACACTCCGCGAGCAAGTGGTAGGCGGCGACCGCTTCTTTGTCGTCGACGTGGGTGTAGTGGACCCGCCCCTGCTCCCACCACAGGACGTGCTCGGGGCCCACCGCCGGGTAATCGAGCCCGGCCGAAACCGAGTGGGTGCCAAGGATCTGGCCGTCGGCATCCTGGAGGACGCGCGTCCTTGTTCCATGGAGTATGCCCGGCGCGCCGGCATCCGAGAACCGAGCCGCATGCTCACCCGGTGTGATGCCCCGGCCACCCGCCTCCACCCCGACAAGACCCACCGCCTCGTGGGGAACAAAGGCGCTGAAGATCCCGGCCGCGTTGGAGCCGCCGCCCACACACGCCACCACCAGATCGGGGAGACGTCGCGTCGCCTGCCTGAACTGCTCGATCGCCTCACGCCCGATCACAGTCTGAAAGTCCCGGACAATCATCGGGTAAGGGTGCGGACCGAGAACCGAACCGAGGATGTAGTGGGTGGTTTGGACGTTAGTCACCCAATCTCGAAGGGCCTCGTTGATGGCGTCCTTGAGGGTGCGAGAACCGGCGTCCACCCCAGTGACCTCGGCGCCCATCAGCCGCATCCGGACGACATTCAGCTCCTGCCGTCTGATGTCCTCGGTACCCATGTAGACCCGGCATTCGAGACCGAGGAGGGCGGCGGCCGTCGCTACCGCGACCCCGTGCTGTCCGGCGCCGGTTTCGGCAATCACCCTGTCCTTGCCCATCTCACGGGCGAGCAGCGCCTGGCCGAGAGCGTTGTTGATTTTGTGGGCGCCCGTGTGACACAGGTCCTCGCGTTTGAGCCAGATCCGGGCGCCGCCGAGGTGTGCTGACAGCCGTCGCGCCGAGAACAGCGGCGTCGGACGACCGGCGTAGTGCTCCAACAGCTCTTCGAGCCGGGAATTGAATCCCTTGTCACCGGACGCCTTGCGGTACGCCTCTTCGAGCTCCGCCAGCGGCGCCATCAGCGTTTCCGGCACGAAACGTCCGCCGTAATCGCCAAAGTAGCCGCGGTCGTCAGGGAGCTTTTTCATCAGGGCGACCCGATTTTACACGAACGCAGTCTTGGGCAAAGTGGGAGATGGAAAAGGGGAAAAGGGGAAAAGGTGCAGAGGAGCAGTGAGGTCAGTCAGCCGGGGAGGGGCAGCGGTCTCCTTTTACGTTCTACTTCTTTCTCCTTTTCTCCTCTTCCTGCTCCCTACGGTCGCATCCTCTCGATGACCTTCGCGCTGACCCACCAGATGTCCGAGCTGCCCCAGCCCGGCTGGGTCGAGAGCCGCAGGAGCTCGGTGATGGATCTCGAGGTCAGGGAAATGTTCGTCTCACCGTAGGCCCGTGAGGACATGAAGAAAAGAAACTCTCCGTCCGGCGAAAGCGATGCCGACCACTCCCGGCCCTCCGGCTGATTGATGGCCGGACCCATGTTGACTGGCTCGGACCATGTGTCGTCGTCGGCGCGGAATACCACGTAGTAGTCCACCCCGCCGAGGCTATCTTCACGGCCGACGGCCGGCACGATGGCGAAGCTCTCGTCGGGCGCCACATGGACGTTGAACCGATCCGAGCCGCAGTTGATTTGCGGCGGCAGCAGCTCGGGTTTCGCGTACACGCCATCGACGAGGCGCGAGCGCCATGTGGCCGAGACCCTGTCCTCGCCTTCACGGGTGAAGTAAAGGGTTCCATCGGCGGTCACCGACGGGAAGAACTCGGGTGCGTCGGAGTTGACCGGTGATCCCAAATTGTGGGGCTCACCCCAGCCGTCGCCTTCGCGGTCCATCACCCAGATGTCCTGGTAGACCCAGCCCGATCTCTCCTCCTGACCCGGCTGTGGTCGGGTCGAGAGGAAAAAGAACCGTGCTCCGTCAGGCGAGATCGCAGGCTCGATATCCAGGTAGCGACCGGAAAACGGCGCCACGACCGGCTCGGTCCACAACCCGTCGAGTTGTTTGGTGACCATGATCATGGTGCGGCCGCCGAGCGAGACCGAGTAGTAGAGCTCGGAGCCGTCCGGGGTCATGGCCAGGTCGCGGGTGGCGAGCCCGGTCGAGACGATCCCGGGTGCAAAGATCTCGGGCTCCAAGCCCGGCGGCTCCTGTCCGATGTAGGGTCCCCGAAGCTCTGGAAACGCGGAGATGGATCCGGGATTTGCAGGATCCGAGCAGGTTTGCGAGCAGGAGACGCTGCCGAGACACAACAGACACATGAACAGATGCACACGATTCATCGGCTCCTCCTTCAGAGATTCCGTACGAAAGAGACCGTCGAGAGTTCTCAGTTCCGTCATCCCATGATCTAACGCAAAGGCGCAAAGCAGGCAGGCAGGAGAACCACAGAGACACGGAGGCACAGAGATCGCACAGAGGTTTTTTCTGAATCGATCACAAGGGGGAAGATTCGCAGGGCGTCCTCTGCCTCTCTGCGTCGTTGCGCGGGTGGGTGGTCGGGTGGCTCTGCGTTCATACCGATGGGTCGGTGATCTGCGTGATCTGCGTGATCTGCGGTTCAAATGGGTGGCCGGGCGGCATTGCGAGCTGCGGCGATGAAGTCGCGGATCTTGGCGTGGTCCTTGATGCCGGGAGACGTCTCGACGCCCGAGGACACATCGACCAGGTACGGGCGCACGGTGCGCACGGCATCGGCGACGTTCTCCGGGTCAAGACCGCCGGCGAGACCGAAACGAATTCCGGGCGGGCCGTCCGCCAGGACCTCCCACGCCCAGGCGACCCCATCGCCGGCGCCGGGGTCAAACAGCGGCAGACACCGATCGGCAAGCCGCGTCACCCGATCCCAATCGATCGCCGCACCGACCGGAACGCGACGGATCACCCTCTCACCGAGGGCCTCGAGATACGACTCGGGCTCGTGGCCGTGGAGCTGGACCCACTCGAGGGCCAGGAGATCGCGCACCCTCAGCACCTGGTCCAAGGGCGCATCGAGAAACACCCCGACCCTGTGCGCCCCACCGAGATCGCGGATCCAACCCGAATTCGTGGGATCGAGCGCCCGCGGTGTTCCCGATCTGAAGACGAAACCGAGCAGATCGGCGCCGGCGGCAATCGCCGCCTCGGCGTCCCCGGCACTTGTGATTCCGCAGATCTTGATCAGCACCCGTGCCCGTCTCCGTATCCGTGCCCGAGGAGCTCTCGCACCGCGCTCTCCGGATCCTCGGCCCGCACCAGACGTTCGCCGACCAGAAAGGCATCGTAACCCGCGCGGTGGAGCCGCCCGAGATCGTCGGGCCCGCGGATCCCGCTCTCGGCCACGCGCACCCGGTCGGCGGGAAGCCGGTCCGCCATCTCCGCCACCCGGTCGAGGCTCAGTTCGAAGGTGGCGAGGTTGCGGGCGTTGACGCCGATGATGGCCGCGCCCGAGGCCACCGCAACCGCCGGTTCCTCGTCGGTAAAAATCTCGAGCAGGACCTCGAGCTCGAGCGCGGCCGCCGTCCGCAGCAGCTCGGCGAGGAGCGCCTGGTCGAGGATGCGGGCGATCAACAGCACGGCGTCGGCCCCGAGCACGGCGGTCTCGAGCAGCTGTCGTCGGCTCACGATGAAATCCTTGCGCAGCACCGGCAGGTCCACCGAGCGGCGGACGTCGTCGAGCCAGCGAGGGTCGCCCCGGAAAGAATCAGGCTCGGTGACGACCGAGATCGCGGCCGCTCCACCGGAGGCGTAGGACCTGGCAAGGGATGCCGCATCGAAGTCCTCGCGGATCACGCCCGCCGCCGGCGACGCCTTTTTGCACTCCGCAATCAGCGCCGGTCCCGGCTGCGACAACGCCCGCCGCAACGATCGCAGACCGTCTTTCCGGCGTGCCTCCACCGCTTCGTGTGCTTTCTTTTCGAGACCGGGTGCTTCAGTGGAGGTTTCCAGACGCCGGCGCACGTCGGCGACGATACGGTCGAGCAGGGACTCAGTCACCAACGCTCAGCTCCTGCGATCTCCGGGCCAGGGTTTCCAGCCGTGCGAGCGCGGCGCCCGACCGACGCACCTCGCAGGCGCGGCGAAAGCCTTCCTCGAGATCGGCGGCCGCGCCGGCGACGTAGAGCGCGGCGCCCGCGTTGAGCGCAACCGCGTCGGCGCCTGCGGAGATTTCTTCACCGCCCAAAATGGCCCGCATCCGCCGCAGGTTTTCGCCCGCGTCAGCCCCTTTGAGGGATCCGGGATCGGTCACTTCGATGCCAAATGCCGTCGGGTCGACCCGCCACTCGCCGGCCACCTCGGCGTCCCGGACCTCGATGACTGAGGTCGGAGCGCAGACCGAGATCTCGTCGAGCCCGTCGTCGGAATGAACCACCAGGGCGCTCCGTGCCCCGAGCTCGGCAAGCGCCGCCGCCATCAATCGCTGTACCTCCGGTCCCCAGACCCCGACCACCTGCCGCTCGACGCCCGCTGGGTTGGTCAACGGTCCCAGCAGGTTGAAGACAGTTCGGACACCGAGCGCCCGCCGTACGGGCATCACCGCCTTCATCGCCGGATGGAGCCTCGGGGCGAAGAGAAAGGCGATTCCGACCTCGTCGTGCAGGGCCGCCATCACCCCCGGCGTGAGGTCGAGACGCACGCCGGCGGCTTCGAGCACGTCGGCCGAGCCGCAGCGCGAGGAGACCGAACGATTGCCGTGCTTGGCCACCGGCACACCCGCCGCCGCGGCGAGCAGCGCCGCGGCGGTCGAGATATTTATCGTCTCGGCGCCGTCGCCACCGGTGCCGCAGGTGTCGACTGATTTCTCCGGAGCGGAGATTTCTACGGCCACAGACCGGGCGCGCATTGCGCGGGCGGCCGCCGCCACTTCGGAGCCGGTCTCGCCCTTTGCCCGCAGCGCCGCCAATATCGCCGCCACCACGACCTCCTCGACGCCACCATCCATGACGACGCCGATGAAGGCCTCCATCACCTCGGGCTCGAGATCCTCTCGAGCGAGAAGCCGATTCAGGATGGGTCGGTGGTCGATGGAGATCATCAATTTCAAATTAGGAATTCGGAATTAGGAATTCGGAATTCCACACTCCCCTCCCAGGGACGAATCCGAAAGCTAAAACTCAACACGTTGCTCCTATTTCCACTCTGGTCGGACCGCCACGCCGGCGATCGTGAGGAATCGCGCCAATAACTTTCTGCCGTCGTGGCAGAGGTACGACTCGGGATGGAACTGGACACCGAAGTGGGGTTGGCTGCGATGTCGCAGACCCATGATTGTACCGTCAGCGGTCCAGGCGGTGACTTCCAGCAACTCCGGGAGCGAGTCTCTTTCCACGATCAAGGAGTGATAACGGGTGGCCTCCAGAGGCTCCGGCAGTCCCTCGAACAGCCCCTCGCCGTCGTGGTGAACCGGGGAGGTCTTGCCGTGCACGGGCTCCGACGCCCGGATCACCCTGCCGCCGTGGACGGCCGCCAGCGCCTGGTGGCCAAGGCAGATCCCCAGGAGCGGATAGCCAACAGCGGTCTTTACCAGCTCCATTGTGACACCGGCGTCCTCGGGCACACCGGGGCCGGGTGATATGACGATCGCCTCCGGTTTCAGCGCCAGCAACCCGGGAACCGTCGAGGCATCGTTGCGCACGACCTCGACGGAAAGGACCCCCACCTCGGACAGCTCCTGCACCAGGTTGTAGGTGAAGGAGTCGTAGTTGTCGATCATCAGGATCACCACCCACCTCCACCCCTCGAATTCTGAATTCGGAATTCGGAATTCTGAATTCCCACCCACCCTCCCCCGACCCGCGATCTCCTGGGTAGGCGGGGGTCATTCCTAATTCCTAATTCCTCATTCATCATTCTGGGTGCCTCTCCCCGCCGCCTCAGCCATCGCGACCGCCTCGACCAGGGCGTTTGCCTTGGCCGTGCATTCCGCGAGCTCAGACGCGGGCACCGAGTCGTAGACGATACCCGCCCCGGCCTGAATCTGTGCGCTGCCGCCGCGTTCGACCAGGGTGCGGATGGCGATGCACGAATCGAGGTCGCCGTTGAGGTTGCGGTAACCCACCGCGCCACCATAAACCCCACGACGGACCTCCTCGAGCTCGTCGATGAGTTCCATCGCCCGCACCTTTGGCGCACCGCTGAGGGTGCCGGCCGGAAAGCACGCAAAGAGGGCGTCCCACGCGTCGAGCCCCGGCCGCAGCCGCCCCTCCACCTCGCTGACCAGGTGCATCACGTGGCTGTAGCGCTCGATCTCCATTTGGCGCGATACCTGCACCGTGCCGGGGGCCGCTACCCGCCCGATGTCGTTGCGGCCGAGATCGACGAGCATGACGTGCTCCGCTCGCTCCTTGGGGTCGGCTTTCAGCTCTTCTTCGAGGTGAAGGTCGTCCTCGAGGCCAACTCCACGTCGGCGGGTGCCGGCGATCGGACAGGTGGCGACGGCGTCACCACGAACCCGCACCAACATCTCCGGGCTCGAGCCGAGTATCCGCGCCTGACCGGTGTCGAAGAGGAACATATAGGGCGAGGGGTTGGTCAGCCGCAGCATGCGATAGATTTCGGGGGCCGTGCAGCGTGGCATCTTTCGCCAGCGTCGGGACAGGACCACCTGAAAGATATCGCCGGCGAGGATGTGCTCGCGGGCGCGGGATACAGCCGCCATATAGTCGTCGTCGGTCGGCGTCACCCGCCAACCGTCCCAACCACCAACTGGAATGGGTATGACGTGGGGGCTTGGGCTCGAGCCGCCGCCGAGGAGCGATCGGTGCATGGCGGCCAGGCGTCGCCGCGCCTCCTTCCACGCCGCCTCCCGGTCCTCATCGATGCGAGCTGCCACCACCAACAGGAGCCGCTGGCGGGCGCGATCTAGGGCGACGATGCCGTCGTAGAGACCGAACCATGCCTCGGGCAGCCCGCCCTCGTCATGACAGCTGTCGGGTATCTCCTCGATGAGCCGCACCGCATCGTAGCCGAGATAGCCCATGGCGCCGCCGGCAAATGGCGGCAGACCTGCGACCGGCGCCACCGAGCCGAAATCGGTTGCCCGCCGCAGCTCTTCGACTGCCGACCCGGCCCGGGGCGCGCCGTCCACAAAAACCGTGCCGCCGCGCAGCTCGACGATTCGGAATGGATCAGCGCCGGCGAAGGAGTAGCGGGCGGCTCGCTCTCCACCCTCGACGCTTTCGAGGAGAAACGGATTGCGGCCATTGGCCGCGAGCCGAGAGAAGACCGTAAACGGTGTCACGGTATCCGAGGTCAGCTCCTCTATCACCGGCACAACGTCGAAGTCGCGCGCCAGCTTGAGAAACTCTTGCTTGTCGGGACGGACCTCCATACTCGCCTCCTCGGCGTCCAGGAATCCGCCATTGTGCCGCACTCCGTGCACCGGGTCCACCGACGAGCAGGGGGTTGATGGGTCTCGAATGGGGTGTACCTGTGTCCGAAGCTTGAATAAGAAAAGAGTTAAGAGTCAAGAGTAAAGCCCTGCACACAAGTTGTGAAGCGAATTGAACGTCTTCACTCTTGACTCTTTACTCTTCACTCTTGGCCTGCTCCGACCGCGATCACGACCTGGATTGGCCGGAGGCCGTCCGTCGCCCTCCCTCGTGTACAATCCCCCTTCCTGGAGGCTGCTCATGCCGTGCCCCGTCATCACCATCGGCGACCTCGCCGAGCACGTCAACCAAGAGGTCACGATCTTCGGTTGGGTCTACAACTGGCGCAAGAAGGGGAAGCTCCGCTTCATCATCCTGCGCGACGGTTTCGGCTACCTCCAGTGTGTGATCTTCCGTCCCGACGTCATCGACGAGGTATGGGATGCCGCGGTCGCCGTGACGCAAGAGTCGTCGGTCAAGATCACCGGCAGGGTCGCGTCCGACGAACGCGCTCCCGGCGGCTTCGAGCTCAAGGTCTCGGGACTCGAGGCACTCCAGATCGCTCCCGAGTTTCCCATCGGCAAGAAGGACCATGGTCCCGATTTCCTCCTCAACCACCGCCACCTCTGGCTGCGTTCGAAGCGACAGCACGCCATCATGCGCGTACGATCCGAGCTCGAGTTTGCGATTCGGGACTTCTTTCAGAGCCGCAACTACACACTCATCGACTCGCCGATCCTCACTCCAGCCGCGTGCGAGGGCACCTCGACTCTTTTCGAGACCGAGTACTTCGGCGACACCGCCTTTTTGTCGCAATCGGGTCAGCTCTACCTCGAGCCCGCAGCGGCCGCGCTTGGCAAGGTCTACTGCTTCGGGCCGACTTTTCGTGCGGAGAAATCAAAGACCCGCCGCCACCTGACCGAGTTTTGGATGGTGGAACCGGAGGTCGCGTGGCTCCGTTTCGAAGGCCTTCTCGATCTCTGCGAGGAGTTCCTGTCCGCAATCGTGGCGCGGGTACTTGATCGCTGCGCCGACGATCTCGAGCGTCTCGAGCGGGACGTATCCAAGCTCGAGCCCACGACCCGGGGGGATTTTCCACGCCTTGACTACGCCGAGGCAGTCGCCAAGCTGCAGAAACTCGGATCGGACGTCCAACTCGGCGAGGACCTGGGCGGTGACGACGAGACCCTTCTGACCGCTCAGTACGACCGGCCGCTTCAGATCACCCGTTACCCGGCCGCGATCAAGGCCTTCTATATGCAGCCCGACCCTGAAGACACGAGTCGCGCGCTGGCGGTCGACGTCCTCGCACCAGAGGGCTACGGAGAGATCATCGGCGGTTCCGAGAGATCGGATTCCCTCGAGCACCTCGAGCGTCAGATCGCCACCCACGGCCTCCCGCGCGAGGCCTTCGAGTGGTATCTCGACGTCCGCCGCTTCGGGTCGTTCCCCCACGCTGGCTTTGGCATGGGCATCGAGCGCTGCGTGGCCTGGATCTGCGGCGTACCGCACCTGCGCGAGACGATTCCGTATCCGAGGTTGATCAACCGGTTGAACCCCTGACGAGTTCGGAATGAGGAATTCGGAATGAGGAATTGCCGCCCACCCTCCCCTAGCCGGAAGAGTAGAATCCACTCGTGATCCGGCAGGCGTTTCGCGATCCCAGAGTGTTTTGGGCATACATCGGCACCAAGGCGGGAGTCGTTGTGATTGCGGCGATCGCAACCTGGCCCTTGGCTCGTCTGATGGGGCCGAAGGCCTGGATCGGGTTTGGCGTGTTTGTCGGCTTGCTGGCAATCATCACTCTGGGAGTGTTGTTTGGTGGGTCTGTGGCGGAGCGAGGCAAAGATCAGTCGAGCCGGTCCGATGCCGCCACCGACAATGGGGCGCCGGCCGACCCGGACCTGGTGGTCGAGCTTCCGGTCGAGGACAGCATCGACCTCCACTCCTTCCCGCCGCGTGATGTGCCTGACGTTGTCGACGCCTACCTCGAGGTCGCCGTCGAAAAGGGTTTTCCAGAGGTGCGATTGATCCACGGTCGCGGCATCGGCGTGCAGCGGGACCGGGTACAGAAACTGCTCGCTCGACACCCATTGGCATCGGGATTCCACGACGCCCCTCCCGATCGGGGCGGCTGGGGCGCCACCGTCGTCTACCTCAAACGAAAGAGCGTGAGTTTTCAGTTTTCAGTTTTGAGTTTTGAGTTTTGAGTTCCCACCCACCCCACGGAAAGTGGGAGGGCGGGCGTGAATTCCTCATTCCTCATTCCTCATTCCTCATTCAAACCTAGCTTCCCACCGCCTCGGTCTTCATCGTCGTCACCGTATATCCGAGCTTTTCGATTTCGGCCTTCAAATCGTCGGCTTCGACCAGGCGCGGGTTGTACACCGCCTCGGCGATGCCCTTCTCGTGGTCAGCGGATGCCTCGACCACGCCTTCGACTCGTTCGAGCGTCGCCGTGATGGTGGAGGAACACCCGCCACAGTGCATCCCTTGGACCGTGAACACGGTGCGCACCGTGTCCGGTCTGCCGCCACCGGCGACCTGCCCGGCGAGTCCGAGAATGATCAGGAATACGGCTGCCAGCGCGACTCTCGATTGCATGGGTCACTCCTCTCCGCTTGCGGTGCGGCCGGGGATCAACTGCAGGGTCGCCGCGTCCACAGGTCCTGCAAGACGATAGTAGATCGTCATGCCGTCGCGCCGCGACCGCACCAACCGGCCCGATCGCAGCCGGCTGAGATGCTGCGACACCGCCGCCGGCGTCATTTCGAGCACTGACGCCAGATCACAAACACACAGTTCCCCGCCGTCGGAAAGCAGGGCGATGATTTTGAGACGGGTCTCTCCGGCGAGTAGCGAGTAGTGGTCCGACAAGCGGCGCAGCCCCTCCGCCCGGGCCGCCAGGAGACTTCTGAGAGAATCCAGTAAATCCTGGGATTTGTCCCGCGATTTGCAATCGTTCTGCGACTCGCTCACCGATGGGTTCCCGTCGGTAGTCGCGGCGATTCAGCACTCCGGTATATCGTCATATCGATATTTTAGAATTTCCTTAAGGAATGTCAAGCGTTCTCTCCACGGTTGCTACGATGGGAGGCCTCGTGCGACGAAGCACCGATCGGACGACACCGCAGCTCGAGGTCTGGATGGACGGCGAGTGCGGGCTCTGCCGCCGATCTCAGGAGTGGTGCGAAACCCGCGACCGGGATCGGCGGCTGCGCTTTCGGGACTTCCGCAGCGCCGACGATCGCGCGCTCCCCGCCCCCCGCTCCGCCCACAAGGGATCCTTGTGGGTCGCCGATACCGACGGCAGTCTGCTCGAGGGTTTCGCAGCCTGGCGCCGGATCATGAGCGAGCTCCCCCGCTGGGGGTGGCTGGCCCGGCTGGCCGCGCTGCCACCGCTGAGCTGGCTCGGCCCGCCGCTCTATCGTCTGGTCGCGGCGCACCGGCATCGCCTGTCCTAGCCTGCATATCTCACCACCTCTCTACTGCGACCGGCGATCTGCAGCACGCTGCGGCGTTTTCTCCCATCGGACTGCTCGACGTACGGTCAAGTACGCCTCCGCGGTCCTCAGGTCGCAAACACCACATCGCACAGCATCTCACCGGTCTCGCTACGAGACGTGGTGAGATATGCAGGCTAGCCCCCATTATTCATGATTCTCCTGCGACCTGTGGGCTACCAGCCGGGCGCGGGAATTCCGAGATCCGCCAACGACCTGAAGCGCGGCCACTCCCGCCATCGTTGCCTGTCCACCGACGCGACCCGCCGCAGGCCTATGACCGCGTTGCTGAGCCAGATCTCGTCCGCGACCGCGAGATCGTCGATCGTGAGCTCGCAGGCCTCGACCGACAGACCGGCCCGACCGAGGTGATCGAGCAACCAGCCCCGCATCACCCCCGGCAAACATCGGGCCGGCGCGATCGGCGTCCGTGCCACCCCGTCGCTGAGGACGAATACGTTGGCGATCGAGGTCTCGAGCAGATTTCCCTGTTTATCGACCAGCAGCGCGTCGTCAAACCCGGCGCTCCGCGCCCCCTCGCGCGCCAGATCCCAGGCCGACCTCCCCAGGGTCTTGTGACCGGCAAGAGGTGGCGCTGACAGCCAGCGTTCGACCGTCAGGTGCGCGGGGCTCAGTGCCGGCCCCGCGACGTCGAAGGGCGAGACCGACGCCTCAACGCGCCAGACCGAGACCTCGACCCTCCGAGCTGCCACTCGCAGGCGCGCCGCTCCGTGGAAACCACCGGCATCCAGGAGCTGACACAACTCGGGTTCTGTCGGAAGCCGCACGCTGTCCCCAGCGCCGAGGACTTCGAGGCTCGCCGCGAGACGCCCGAGGTGTCGCGACCACAACAATGGCCGACACCGATCGCACCCGGCGGTAGTGAACGCGCCCCAGGCCGACCCACCCGGCGTTTCAGCCTCGCGGCTTTCGTAGATGCGACCGTCGCACCACACAACGCTCATCCCGCACTTCCTACGAGCTCCAGCCACCGCGCAATCTTGAGCAGACACTCTCGCTCCTCGATCTCCGGGATCGACTCCCAGACGATGCCGCAGCCGGCGGCAAACTCGAGGGTCGAACCGACCCGCCAGGCGGTGCGGATCGGGAGTGCCATTTCCATATCGCCGGCGCCCGTGACGACGCCGAAAGCGCCCGTGAACGGCCCCCTCCGGACCGGTTCCAGCTCACGAATCACTGTCATCGCCGCATACTTTGGACACCCGGTCACCGAACCGCCCGGCACGACTGCCGCCAGCATTTCCCACCATTCGAGATCGGCGCGGGCCCGGCCTCTCACCCGACCCACGAGGTGGTGGACCGTGGCGTAGGTATGAACCGTGCCCCGATCGATGACCTCCACCGAACCGATGCGCGAGACCTGCCCGAGATCGTTGCGTTCGAGGTCGATGACCATCGCCAGCTCGGCTCGCTCCTTGGGATCGGACGCGAGCTCCTCCGCCAGATGCCGTTCCTCTTCGACCGACTCGCCGCGCGGCCGGGTTCCCTTGATGGGGCTGGTCTCCAGAATCTCTCCGCGACGGCGCAGCAAGAGTTCCATCGACGCACACAGCAGCTCGCCGCCGTCGAAATGGAACCGCGCCAGATAGTCCGGCACTCCGCCCCTCGCTGCCGCCGCCGCGAATGGACCTAGCGACCTCGTGGTTCCTTCGACCGTCAAGCGCCGGCACAGATTCACCTGGTAGACGTCCCCCGCCGCAATCCGTTCACGGACAGCTACGACGCCGGCGCGATACGCCTCGCCGTCGAGGCTCCAGCTGGGAACACCGGGCGGTCCGGCTGCCGAATTTCCTGCATCCTCCGCTGTGGGTGCCGGCTCGGGTTCGAGAAGCAACCTGCCCGCCGGCGCGGTATCCCCGCCGTCACGGGCCGGCATCCTTCCGGCCAGCAACGCGGCCTCTTCGTAACCGATCCATCCCAGCGCCCACGGCGAGTTGTCGCGAACCAGGCGTCGAGGCCAGAGCGCCGACAACGCGTCTCGAAGGTCGGGCCAGCGGTCACTTTCGCGGCCGCCTTCTTCGAGCACCCAGGAGCCCGCCCGGTTGATGAGCAGGCGGTCGCTGCGCCAGGCGCCGCGCCAGGCGCCCCATCCACCGCCGAGCAGCTCCGCCCACTCAACTGGCACCGGGTGTCAGGGCCGCCAATCGTCAACCGGCACCGGTTCGCCGATGCTGAGGTCACCACCAAAGCTCGCGACAAAGATGTTCTCATCGAACTCGGGCGAGCGGTAGGTCGGCATGCAGAAGAAGAGCCAGCGGCCATCATCGGAAACCGCGGCCTGGTTGAACTGGACCCGGTGCGGTCCCGGCAACCGCAGCGCGCGCACCTGTCCGCCCTTGAAAATCAGCTGGCGATCGGCGCGACAAAAGAGCAGCTCGCCCTGAGGGCCGGTGCGGGGACTCCACTCGTTTCCGAAAGTGCAGATTTGAGGCTCGAGCGGCAACGGGCTCTCCTCGACCTTGGGGTCGTAAAGCAGGAGATCGCTCTGTCCGCCGGCACCGCGACTGGAAACGAAGACGATCTTGGTCTGGCTGCCAGTCAGGTAGACTGCTTCACGGGCGTCACCGCCGAGGGCGTCGAGCCGCTCGGGGGCGCCCCAGGCCGCCTTTGCCCGGGCGCGGGTCGAGCGCCCGACCCAGGGCGCTTCTCCGGCCATCACCACTGTCACCAGGCACACCGTCTCGGCGGGGCCCACCCAGGACACCCGCACCTGGATAGCGTCGTCAAGACCCGGGAATCGCACCAGTTCGGGCGCCGACCAGCCATCCTCGCCGAGCTCCGATCGGTAGCTCCGCTCGACCCCAGCCACACCTTCTTCCGGGACGACGAGGCCCTCGCGAGCCGCGCCGTGCCAGCCTACCGCCGCGGTCGCCGGCGGCCGCAGATGGGCGCTGAAGTAAAGGACCTTACCGGCGGCCACCGGTACCGGAGCGACCTCGGCGCCGGTCGAGTTGATCAATGATGGGTCGTCGTCTTCGGGTTCGTTGCCGGCCTCCAGCTTGGGCAACCGCCACTTGCGATAGGTCGCGAAGTCCATCACCGTGGAGGCCTCGAGACGGAGATCATCCGAACCGTACACCCTAGTCGTGCCGGCTACCGGCAGCACCACAAGCTCGGTCCCGGGGTCGATATCCCCGAGAAGCGCGGGGCGATCACCGACCACCACCACGGATTCAGGGCCGACCGTGACCGTCGCGATCAATCCTTCCTCCACCTCCGGGGTCGGATTGCCGATCTCCTCCTCGGCTGACCTCACCGAGCGTGGCGTGCCGACCTTGACATGCGCTGTCCACGTGCCGGTATCATCGGGGTTGCGCTCGACGTCGAGCAGATTTCCGAAGACCTCGGTATCGGGCTGTGTGGTCGGTCTCGTCGGATCCACCACGCCGCAGCCGGCAACCAGAACCAGAAGCACCATCAGCACCGTCGCGTGCGCTCGCCGCATCATCATCTAACCTCCTGCATGGTTGATCACTGCCTACAGCAGCATACCGGCGATCGTCGCCGTCAGGCACGACGCAATGGCGCCACCGAACATCGCCTTGAGTCCGAGCTGGGCAAGATCGGATCGCCGCCGCGGAGCAACCGCCGAGATGCCTCCGATCTGGATGCCGATCGACGAGAAATTGGCGAATCCGCAGAGGGCGTAGGTGGCGATGACTGCCGCCCGCTCCGAGATCGCGCCGTCCTGGATGTACGAGCTCAGCACGCCATAGGCAACAAGTTCGTTGAGCGACAGCTTGACGCCGAGCAGGTTCCCGACCGCTGCGGCGTCCGCCCACGGCACGCCCATCAAGAACGCCAGCGGCCGAAGCGCCGTACCGAATAGGGTCTGGAGAGAGCCCGGAACCACGCCCAGAAACTCGCCGACGACGGGCGACATGCCCCCCGCGGAGTAGGTCACCCAGGCGCCCCGCAAGAGGCCGCCGTCCACCAGCGAGTCGACCCAGTTGAGGCAGACGTCGAGGACCGCGATCAGGGCGATAAAACCGATCAGCATCGCGCCCACGTTGACCGCGAGCTTGAGGCCGTCGGTGATGCCGTTGGATGCGGCCTCGATGACGTTGCCGCCCGAATCGATTTCGGGCAACTCGATGTCGCCGGCCGTCAACGAATGCTCGGTTTCCGGGTAGATGATCTTTCCCACCAGCAACGCCGCGGGGGCCGCCATCACGCTGGCGGCGATCAGGTGGCCCGCCGGTATGCCCATCGCGATGTAGGCGGCGAGCACGCCGCCGGCGATGGTGGCGAAGCCGCCGACCATGACGGTCAGTATCTCCGATCTGGTCATCTCGTTGAGAAACGGCTTGATCAGGAGCGGCGCCTCGGTCTGACCAACAAAGATATTGGCGGAGCAGGACAAGGTTTCCGCACCGCTCGTGCCCACCGTCCAGCGCATGAAGCGGGCCAGGGACTCGATCACCCGTTGCATGATGCCGAGGTAGTAGAGCACCGCCATGAACCCGCCGAAAAAGATGATCGTCGGCAGCACCTTGAAGGCGAACTGGAAGCCGAATCCCGGCCAACTCGCAGCGCCCCCCGGAAAGAAGTACTGGCGGTCGGCAAGGTTGCCAAACAGGAACCGGGCGCCGTAGTCCGAAAGGCTCAGGAACGCGGCCACCTTGTTGCTGAACTCGGTGAATATGATCTGCCCGTAGAGATCGGAGGCGACCAACCAGCCGACCGCTGTCGCAACCAACAGGGCGCCGAGCGGTCCCTGCGCCTGCGGCGCGAGGCGCCAGCGCGAGTTTACGACCAGCAGCAGGACGACGACGATGAAGGAGGCGCCGACGATCCCCGGACCGGCCGATGCGAGAACCGCAGCGACGGCTGCCACGCCGACGAGAATGCCCGCCATTGCAACCCGGCTGCGGCCTGCCGCGCCCCGATCGTGAATCAACACAAACGTCGCCACCAGCACTCCGAGGACTCCCATACCGACAAAGCTCCACAGGTCTTGGCGGAGGATGATCACCGCGAACAGAAACTGGAGGCCGAGACCCCAGACGACGATTCGCGGTCTGATGTCGCGCCGATGATAGGACAGGGCCCACGCCAGGCCGAGCAGTGCGAGCATGCCGAGCACGCCGATGAAGCGCATGGAGATTCCTCCCGTGCGGACACTGTACACCGGCCCGGGCTGTATAATCTGATTGTCGGCTGCCTGGAGCCGGCGGGGAGAGCACCCATGGCGATGGACTTCGAGACCGTGAGATTCATGAGAGTCCTCTGCGCGATCGTCTTCGGTTGCGTGGGCGCGGCCGCTGGCATCAAGTACTACGACATCACCGGCGCCATGATCGGTGCGGCGATCGGGGCCATTTTCGGCTGGAACCTGGTCGATCTCTTCAAGGGACGCACTCAGAAGTGAGGTCACACTCCGGACCCGGTGACGTCACCGCGCCGCAACAATCATGAACCGAGTGGAGTTTGAATCCGCCGTCGCTGAAGCACTCGACCAGTTGCCGCTCGAGTTTGCCGAGCTCATGTCCAACCTCTCGATCCAGGTCCGCGAGGCACCCGACGCCGAAACTCTGGCCGACCTCGAGCTCGACCCGCGTCGCGACACGCTCTTCGGGCTCTACACCGGGGTGCCGCTCGACCAGCGCGGCGGCTGGTACGGCAACGTGCTGCCCGACGTGATCGTGCTGTACAGGAAGCCGCTCCTCGCCGCCTGCCGCACCCGCGCCGGGCTCATCCACCAGATCCAGCTGACCCTGCTGCACGAGATCGGCCACCACTTCGGATTCTCGGAGAGCGAGATGGACGCGTGGGAGGAGGAGTTCGAGGGGCTCGACAACGACGACGATCAGCGTCCGAGCTAGAAGTTGTGAGTTTTAGTTTTGAGTTTTCTCCACCCGCCCCGGCAGCGTTTTTGGGCGGGCGGGCGGAACTCAAAACTCAAAACTAGGAACTCAAAACAGACAGCTGCCCTGCCCTGAGATCAGGTATCCTCTCGGCCATGGCAACGCCGCCAGAGAGTCTGCATCCGATCGAGGCCTCGCACCTGCACGCCCGCCGCGAGCGCGTGTTCCTGATCCTCGCCGGCCTCTTCCTCGGCACTCTGGCGATGCTCAACATCCTCGGCATCAGCCGCTTCATCAAGCTCCTCGAGCTTCAGACCGCGAGCGGTGCACCGCTCGTCTTCGCGATTGCGGTCGGAGTCCTGCCCTACCCGATGACCTTTCTGTGCACCGACTTCATCAGCGAGTTCTACGGTCGCCGGCGGGCCAACTTCGTCGTCTTCGTCGGTCTGCTGCTCAACATCTGGGTGGTCTTCATCATCTGGCTTGGCGGCGTGCTGCCCGGTTTCGAAGGCTCGATCCCGCAACCGGACAGATCGTTCGTGACGCGGCCGGCCGGCTGCCGGTCTTCTTCGAGATCCGCGCCCTGACCTTCGGCGCCGTCACCGCCTCGATGATCGCCTACATGGCGGCCCAGTTCTGCGACGTCTGGGTCTTCCACTTCTGGAAACGGGTCACCAAGGGACGGCTGCTGTGGGTACGCAACAACGGCTCGACGATGGTCAGCCAGATGGTGGATACGGTTGCGGTCATCCTCATCACCCATTACTACGCGCACGCGCTGCCGATCGACAATTCGCAGCCCCTCGGACGTCAGCTGGCCCTCTTCATCATCACCGGCTACGCCTTCAAGTTCGTCGTCGCGGCATTTGACACCATCCCCTTCTATGTCGGTGTTCGCTACCTCAAGGACTACCTGCAGCTCGATCCGCTGCGCGAGCACGACCTCGACGAGGGCGGGCTCCTGGAACGTTAAAACGTTGAAAAGTTGAAACGATCAACGTTGAATCGACTAAGCGTCTCTGGATGTGGAATCGAAAAAGCCAAGGGAATACTCAGCGGGGAACGGACTGCGCCCACACGACATAGCGCAGCGGTCCTCCCGAAACCGGCGGGTCGAACGGCCGGCAGGTGCAGAGGACCAGGACCGGCGTGGCAAAGCCCGTGATCGCCGAGCTTCATCACGCGGTGTCGCCGCTCCTGGTTTCTTCGTGCTCACCGTGAGCCTGGCGACGCTGCGATTCAGAAAACGGCTCGATGAAACGAACATCGTCCACGGCGGATGGTGATAATCGTAGACCAGAGCGCCTGGAGGAACGGCACGGGTGAGTTTTGAGTTTTGAGTTCTGAGTTCCCGGCGCCCCTCGCCCACGACCTGGCGTGGGACGTGGGAAAACTCAAAACTCAAACCTGAGAACTCAAAACTGATGAGAGTGGGTGAGTGGGGCGGCGTCAGTACTTCGCAGCGATGGGATAGCGCCGGCCGACCCCGAAGGCCTTGGCGGTGATCTTGATCCCGGGCGCGGCCTGCCGGCGTTTGTACTCGTTGCCCGTGATCAGCCGAACCACCTGGCGCACCGCGTCGGGATCGAGGCCCTCGGCGATGATCTCCTCCACCGACGGTGCTCCTCGACCCAGGCCTCGACGATGCGGTCGAGAACCTCGTAGGGCGGCAGCGAGTCCTGGTCCAACTGGTCGTGCCGCAGCTCCGCCGACGGCGGTTTGCTGAGGGTCGACTCGGGAATCACCTCGCCATCCGAGTTGAGGTGCCGGGCCAACCGGTAGACCAGGGTCTTCGGCACATCGGCCAGAACCGCCACCCCACCCGCCATGTCACCGTAAAGGGTGCAGTAGCCCACGGCCAGCTCCGATTTGTTGCCGGTGGCCAGCAGCAGGCGCCCGTACTTGTTGGCCAGCGCCATCAGCACCGCCGCCCGGATGCGGGCCTGGATGTTCTCCTCGGTGACATCCTCTTCGAAACCGTCAAAGGCCGGCGCCAGCACGTCGAGGTAGGACTGAAAAATCGTGTCGATGGTGACGACGCGAAACTCGATGCCGAGATTTGCGGCCAAGGCCTCGGCGTCGACCACGCTTCCCTGAGACGAATAGCGGGTCGGCATGGCCACCCCGAGCACCTTGTCGGGTCCGAGGGCGCGCGCCGCGATCGCCGCGGTCAGGGCCGAGTCGATGCCACCCGAGAGCCCCAGCAACACGCGATCGAAACCGCACTTTCTGACGTAGTCGCGGAGGCCGAGCTCGAGCGCGGCCAGCGCCTCCGCCTCGGTGGTCTCCGCGGTCTCGCGAATCTCGCCGGGCGGGCCCACGACTCCCCTGGTTTCGCCGAGGGCCCCGTCGGGAACCTCGTAGACCAGCAGGTCCTCGTCAAAATCACGCGCCCGGGCAACCACCCCACCGCTGCCGTCGAAGATCAACGAGTGACCGTCGAAGACCAGATCGTCATTGCCGCCCACCTGGTTGGCGTAGACGAAGAACCGGCCCGCGTCCTCGGCGTAACGGCGCACCAGCTCGCGCCGCTCGGCCGCCTTGCCGAGCACGAATGGACTCGCCGACAGATTGACCAGGAGCTGGGCGCCACGGTGGATCAGCTCGAGCACGGGATCGCGATGGTACAGGCTGAGGCCGTCGAGATCCGGGTCAGCCCAGACGTCTTCGCAGATCGACACCCCGATGCGCACTCCACGGAACTCGAGCGGTCGCGCGTCGCCTCCGGGCTCGAAGTAGCGCGCCTCGTCGAAGACGTCGTAGGTCGGCAGGAGACATTTGTGGCGGCGGTCGACTATCACGCCGCGGTGGCACAGGGCGACCGCGTTGTGGAGCGGCTTGCCGGTCCCGGACTCGTTGCGGTCGACAAAACCGACGAGGATCCCGATTTCGTCATCGCTGAGAAGGGCGACGCTTTCGAGCTGAGCCAAATTGCGGTCGATGAAGTCGCTCCGCTCGAGGAGATCCCCGGGGGGATAGCCGGTGGTGGCGAGCTCGGTGAAGACCACGAGGTCGGCCGCCGCGAATCGCGCCCGCTCCACGGCATTGGTCATCGCCTCGAGGTTCGCCTCGAAGGCGCCGATGGTGTAGTCGAGCTGGGCTATTGCGATCCTCAAGACCGACTCCCTCCTGGTCCCCCATCTTACAGGGGCCTGAAAACCAAACCCGCCGGGGGGCCGGCGGGCTGGCGAGGAAGGAGGTGAGTCGAACGATCTTCGTCGTCCCTGATCTCGCTCTTTTTACGGAGGGACGTGTGGCCTCGTTTAGCCTGTGTTAGCATCGCAATGGGACTCATTCCGACATTCTGTCTCAAGGTCATCCAGTGGGGAGCTCAATATGGTTGATCGCATTGGCCACTACCGTATCGTCGCCGAGCTCGGTCGCGGCGGCATGGGCATCGTCTACAAGGCGCACGAGGAATCCCTCAACCGTTTCGTCGCCATCAAGGTCCTCGGCGACCACCTGGCCGAGGACGAGACCCAGATCGAACGCTTCCTCCGGGAAGCCCGAAGCGCCGCCAGCCTCAACCACCCCAACATCGTCCAGATCTACGCCGTCAGTGAAGAGGCGGGCAAGCACTTCTTCGTCATGGAGTACGTTTCGGGCCGCAGCCTGCAGCAGATCCTGAAGTCGTCGGGGCCGCTCGATCCCTTGCAGGTGGCGCGCATCGCACTGCAGACGGCCTCCGGTCTGCAGGCCGCACACGAACGCGGCATCATCCACCGCGATATCAAACCTGCCAATCTGTTGATCGACGACCGTGGGCTGGTCAAAATCGCCGACTTCGGCCTTGCGCTGATGGCGAGCGGCGTCTCCCGCCTCACCGCCACGGGTATGTTCATGGGCACCCCCGGCTATCTCTCGCCCGAGCAGTGCCTGGACCAGGAAATCGACCACCGCACCGACATCTACTCGCTCGGCGTCACCCTCTTTGAGGCCCTCGCGGGCAAGGTGCCGTTCGCGGCCGACAGCCCGCTCGCCCTGCTGCGGCAGATTGTCGAAGTCGAGCCGCCCGATCTCGGAGAGCTCAAGCCGGAAGTGGACCCCGAGTTGCGGGCGATCGTCGCCCGCATGATGGCCAAAAACCGCGACCTGCGGGTTTCGAGCTGCGCCGAGCTGATCGACGGCCTCGAGGCCTTCCTCGAAGCGCGCGGCGCCTCCGGGAGCCTGGTCGAACGGCTCGCCGCCTCGGCCGGCCGGCCGGCGCCGCCCCGTTCCGCCGCCGACGCGCAGCTCGACTCGCAGCCGACCCTGCAGGTGTCCGGAGATGCGGCCGGCGGCGCGGCGACGGTCACGGCCGGAGGCGTCCGAACCGAGGCGCCGGTGGTCGAGACCTCGCCGCTCGAGGAACCCCGAAAAGGCTCGGGACGCCGGCTGGCTCTGGTGGCGGCGGTGGTGGTGCTGCTCGGAATTGGGGCGGTGGTCGCGGCCGGGGTCGTCGCCTGGCGGTCCGGCCTCTTCGCCGCTGCGACGCGCAGCCTCGAGAGCAAGGTGGCGGTCACCGCCAGGGATGAACAGCCTGTAGCAGATACCGGCCCCGAGCCCGCCGCGGACGCAGCGGGGGAGGACAGCGGGCAAACGGCGGCTTCGGCCGCCGGAGGGGGCGTCGTAACAACTTCGACCGGATCGGACGAACCGGAGGAAGCTGTCCGGTCGGAATCGCTTCCGACCTCCGCACCCGTCAAGAAGATTGAGTCCGCCGTAGACACCGCCGGCCGGGAAAACGAAAGGTCTCAAATCGGACCGGAACGCGATGCGGCCCCGCCGTCGAGGCTTCCGCCGCCTCGCGGGACGGTCGTCATTGCCGTCGGTGAGACCGTCCTCGCCGGCGAGGCCGAGGTGGTGGTCGAGGATGCCCTGGCCAGGGCCGGGGTGCTGTTGGTCGACGAAAACAGCATTCCCGGTATTGCCGCTTTCATCGGCGGTGAAAGGACCCCGGAACCGGGAGAGGTCCGCGAACTGCTCCGTCCCTATGCCGCGGACCTGGTGATGGTGCGGGTGGAGTACCTCGGAGAGCGGCCACTCATGTACATGGGTCAGCGCGACGTCGCCTTTCAGGCACGTATCACGGTCGTACCCATCGACCTCCAGGGGGGTGCTTCCCTCGCCGCGCCGGTGCGTCTGCGGGCCGAGTACACCCACCTCAACGCGCAGCGGGTGGCCGAGAAGGAATTGCGACGCCCCGCCAACGAGATCGCGCGGCTGCTCTCCGCGCGATAGTCGTTTTCTCACGCCACGTCGCCAGATGATATTGGGGTGCCGGTCAGTCTCTTCTGCCACCGAGCAGACCGGATCGGACCAGGAAATAGAGCAGGGTGGCCAGGGACGAGGCGACCGCCGCCACATAGGTCATGGCCGCCGCGTTGAGCACCTTGTCCATACCGCGGCGCTCCGCGACCCCGACGATCCCCTGCTCCACCACCAGAGCCTTTGCCCGATTGGATGCGTCAAACTCCACCGGCAGGGTGACGATCTGGAAGAGCAGAACGGCCGAAAACAACAGGGCGCCGATCATCACGATGCCCTTGCCCGCCGCGCCGCCTGACGACATCGTCAAGAAGAGCCCGATCATCATCACGATATAACCGAGATTCGAGCCGATGCCCGCGGTGGGAACCAGCATCGAGCGCAGCTTGAGCGGGCTGTAGTGTCTGGCGTGCTGGATGGCATGGCCGGCCTCGTGAGCGGCGATGCCGACCGCCGCCAGCGAGCGCGAGTCGAAGACCCCGTCCGACAGGGCCAGATTTTTCTTGATGGGGTTGTAGTGGTCGCTCAACAGACCACGCGAGCGACCGATCGTGACATCCCTGATCCCGGCGCCGTCGAGGATCCGTTGCGCCGCCTCGGCGCCGCTCATGCCCGACGACACCGGCACCCGCGAGTAGATCTTGAAGTTCGCCTTGGTTCGCCAGCTCGCCCACAGCGAAAAAATGAAGGCCGGCGCGATAAACAGGAAATACAAAGGATCAAAGTACATGGAACACCCTCCGTCAAAAGCGGTCGGGGCCGCGGCGCCCGACGTATCGTACTACCTCCGGTCGGCCGCGGATATTCCTCCAAAAACCGGTCGCCTCGGTTTCCCGGAACGGTTACCATCGCTGGCTGGAGGATGAATGGGTTTTCGTCCCGGCCGGTTCCTCGGCCACGCGGTGATCGCATTGCTGGCGCTGGCAACGGCGCTCCTGGTCTTTTCCCGATTCGGCGGCTCCGAGATCGCGATCGGCAATCTCGTTCTGCGCGCGCAGAGAGGTTCGACCTACCCGCTTGCGGCGCCGCCGAGCTCCGCCTCAGGAATACAGCGAGGTCTGGTGTCGGCGGCCGGCGCCGGCGAAACGCGGGTTCAGAACCTGATTCTCTTGATCGGTGACGGAATGGGAATCGGCCACGTCAGCGCGGCTTCGGCGCTGCTCGAGCACCCCGGCGCCGTTCTCACCATGACCGACACCCGCCACGTCGCACTCGTGCGCACCTGGGCGGCGGATACGATCGCCACCGATTCGGCCGCTTCCGGCACCGCCATGGCGACCGGGTTCAAGACTCGGAAAAAGGCGGTAGGGGTGCTCGAGGACGGTACGGTCGTCCCCAACCTCTTCGAGGCGGCCCGCGAACGCGGATTGATGACCGGGGTGATCACGACCTCGGGTCTGGTGGACGCCACCCCTGCAAGCTACACCGCCCACGTCGACCACCGAGATATGTACCCCGAGATCCTCGAGCAGATGCTGGTTTCGGGCACCGACATCATGATCGGGGGCGACTTGCTTCGACAGCGAAAGGCCATGAAGAACACGGCGTATCTGAGCCTCGTCGAACGGATCGGCGAGCTCGGATCAGAACACGGCTACAACGTCGCGCGCGACGAGGCCGAGCTGCTGGTTATGCCGGCCCCTCTTCTCGCTTTCCTACCGTCACGGCCCGGCTTCGACGAACAACACGGCCCCCCACTTGCGGTCAGCGCCCGTCGGGCGATCGAGTTGATGGCGGACAACCCCGAGGGCTACGTCCTCGTGATCGAGTCCGAGGTCACCGACCAATTGGCCCACAAAAACAATATCGCCGCCCTGATGGACGGCATGCGCGAGCTCGACGAAGCAGTCCGGCAGGTCCTCGAGCTGACCCTCCCGGCGGGGGACACGCTGGTGTTGGTCACCGCCGACCATGACACCGGCACCCCGACCCTGGTCGATGGATTCTACGAGGAGGGGGAGGCAGCGGTTCGCTGGGCGACCGGCGAACACTCGTCCCAGTGGGTGCCCCTCTTTGCCTTTGGACCCGGGTCCGAGTATTTCACCGGCGTCCTCGACAATACCGAGCTGCCACGGCTGGCGGCCACACTGCTCGGTCTCACACCGTTCCCAGGATCGGCCGAATCCGACGCGAATTGACCGATTCGGACTCATCTGTTATTCTCCCGGCGCTTTTGGCGGTGTTTTGGCCGCAGAGGATGGGTGTCATGAATCTCCGCGACAGTCTCAAGCGTCTGGTTTTAGGTCCCGAGCGACAGGCCATACCGGTGCTCGGTCGTAACGAAATCTGCTGGTGCGGCTCGGGCAGGAAGTACAAGGCCTGCCACCTCGCGGCGGACGACCGCAAGCGCGCCGCCGAGCGCAGCGCCATGGGCGCCCCCCGCAAGGGCGGGATGTTCTAACCGCCCACCCGACCGCCCCTCAGAAATCTCCGTCGGACTCCACCCAACCCTCCCTCCGCCGAAGATTTCTGAGGGATAGGGATAGTCTTCGACATACCACGAATGTCAGCGAGACACTTCTTGATGCGTGGTCTCCTTGACCAACCGTCATTCAGCGACCTTCTGTTTCGCTCTTCCCCACGCCCTTGGATTCCGATAGATTGAAACTGTGAGAATGAGGCGCGTGACCATCCTGCTGGACGAAAAACTCCTCGCTGACCTGGATTCCGACGATGAGGTTCGACGGTTCGGTCGCTCGAAGGTGCTGGGCCAAATCGTGACTGACGACCTTCATCGACAGCGCGAATCGCGGTTGGACGCGGAGTACTGCCGAGGATACGGTGACGCGTCTGCAATCGAACAAGAACTCGACGGGTGGGGTTGCCACAGCATTTTTGACCAGTAACTCACAACGCGTCGGGTTCCGATCGTGCCATGCAATAGAGCTCCCAGACCCAACACCATAATCCAGTTTAAAAAGGTAATAACACCCCTTCCCCTCAGAAACCCGCGGGCGCGCAGCGCCCGGGTTTCTGAGGGTCGGTGGGAGTATGTTTGGGTCAAACCGTGTTGAGTGAGTTGGGAGGCCACCATGGCTGAACTGACTGTCCTCGAGCCGCACCGACACGACCACGGCGCCAGTACGATCGACAAGGTGCTGGCCGAGGTGGTGAATGAGCTGCAGGCCCAGTCCGACGAGCTCGCCACGCCGCTGGGCAAGACCTTTTCCGGCCACCCGCTGCCATCGCGCAAGGAAGTCGTGAAGATGATCGAGCTGCTGCAGTCGGTCATCTTCCCCGGCTACGTCGGCAACCGTGACGTGACCGAGGAGAGCCTCGGCTACCACATGGGTTCGGCCCTCCACCAGGCCTCGTTGATCATGGTCGACGAAATTCATCGCGGGCTCTGCTTTGCCTGCCGGCGGGACTCGAGCGAACGAACTCCCGAGGCCTGCCTCGGCCAGGCACAGCGGATCGCGGCGGACTTCCTGCGCCGACTGCCCGAGGTGCGGCAGCAGCTGGCCCTCGACGCTGTCGCTGCCTACGAGGGCGACCCGGCGGCATCGAGCCCCTCCGAGGCAATCTTCTGCTATCCCGGGGTCCTCGCCCTCACCTGCCACCGCATCGCCCACGTGCTCTACAGCTTCGACGTGCCTCTGATCCCACGCATCATTGCCGAGCACGCCCACAGCAAGACGGGGATCGATATCCACCCGGGCGCCAGGATCGGCGAGCGCCTCTTCATCGATCACGGCACCGGCGTTGTGATCGGCGAGACCGCGATCATCGGTAACCGCGTCCGCATCTACCAGGGTGTGACCCTCGGCGCCAAGAGCTTCCCGCTCGACGAGAACGGCAATCCTCTCAAGGGCATCGATCGCCATCCGGTGATCGAGGACGAGGTCACCATCTACTCCGGCGCCACCATCCTCGGCCGGATCACCATCGGCAAATCCGCGGTGATCGGCGGCAACGTCTGGGTTACTCGCGACGTCGCCCCCGGCGCCACCGTCTCGCAGTCGCGGCCGACCACCGAGCGTTTTGAAAATGGTGGAGGGATCTGAAACGGGAATTAGGAATTAGGAATTAAGAATTAGGAATTTTCCACCCGCCCGCCCGATGAGGAACCGCAGATCACGCAGATGGACGCAGATTTCGGAATTCCGCCCACCCTTCTTTGAAAAGGAGACAAGGGGCAGAGGCGCAGGGGGAGCAGGATGGGCTCCTTTTCCCCTTTTCCCCTTTTCCCCTTTTCAAGACAACACCCACCGATCGTCGGTGTCCGTCCGCGCGCCGCAGGCGCGCAGCGGGCGAGATCCGAACGGCCGACGAGGGCTTGCTCTCGGAAGCCGCGAGGATCGAGAACGCGTGCCGCGGGCGGAGCCCGCAGCGGACGGATACGGCGGCTGCTATCGCGAGTAGTAGGGATTGTCACCCGAGGCGTGGTCGGTGTCGTCGAGCACGCGCTTGATCTCGGGCACCTCGCTCAGGATGGCGCTCTCGATGCCATCCTTGAGGGTGACCTGAGACATTCCACAGCCCTGGCAACCGCCGCCGAACTGGATGATGGCGGCATCGCCATCGACCGCCAGCAACTCCACCCACCCACCGTGGCCGGCCAACGAAGGGGAGATTCGTTCGTCGATGACCTTCTGAACTCGCTGGGCCAGGGGATCGTCCCAGTTCACCTCGGCCAGCGGATTGGAAAACATGAAACCCGTGCCGCTGACATCCGAGACAAAGTCGACAGTTGTCCCTTCGATGCTCTCGGCACTCTGGGGATCGACAAAAACGTCAAAGACGTCCTGGTTGACAACGACGTCCTTGTCGGAGGCCTCACCTTCCATGACCAGCGCCAGCTCGTAGCGGAACTGGTGGCGACCGAAGCGGTGTGCGACCACCCTCACGCCGAGGCTCGGAGTCTCGCTCATGTCCATATACTCGCGGACTTTCTGTCGCGCCGTTTCCGTAAACGTGATCATCGGTCGTCTCCTCTCGGGGATCTGCCGCCGCCATTGCCCATCCTAGCAAAGAACATCACAACGTTCTAACGTTCTAACGTTTAACGCTACCTTTCTCCAAGCTCGGCTGCGATTACATGCTCTTCGCCGCCCCTGAGCACCGTCACCTCGACCACGTCGCCGGGGGCGCGCGCCTTGAGCAACTCCGAAAACGAGCGCAGATCGGCCACCGGTTGGCCGTCGAAGGCCAACAGAACGTCGCCCGCGAGCACTCCGGCCTGCTCGGCCGCGGAATCCGGCATCACCTTTTGCACCCGGACCCCCGGGCCTTCGAAGGCAAAGTCGGGCATTGTGCCGAGGCTCGCCCGGCGCTCGGTCTGCGGCTTTGGCTCTTCGGTGCTGTCTGCCGTCCCGGCGATCGTCACAGTCAACGGCTCAACCCGCTCCGCCAGGTACCCCACGGCCTCGTGGGCAGCCTCCGTGACCACCACCATGCCCTCCGCGTCGATCGTGCCGGCGGTATCGGTGGGCCGGTGATAGTCGGCCGTCGGGCCTGTGAACAATTGCACCGCAGGCACTCCACGCTCGATGCACGCCACCTGATCAGACGCGTCCAGGGATTCCGAGACTACCGCCACCGGGGCGCCAGTTGTATAGCCGACCCCCATGAAGATAAAGCGCCATTCGCGAGCGGTATCGGTGTTGAGTACGTACAGCTTGCCGTCTGAAAGCCGGCCGACCGTGTCCAGGTTGACACAGGCAATCGGCGCGCCACCGATCGTCGACGACTGCAGCAAATGACGCGAACCGAGCAATCCTGCCTCCTCGCCGGTCACCACCGCGAACACGACCGGCCGCGGACGTGGCGGTTCGGCCGCCATCGTCCGCACCAACTCGAGCAGCACCGCCACCCCAGAAGCGTTGTCGTCCGCTCCAGGGTGAAGCTGGCCCTCGTTACCCGTGCGGACGTCGGGCCAACCCCACCCCAGGTGGTCCAGATGAGCCATCACCAGGACCGGTTGTTCGAGGAGCGCAGGGTCGGAACCCGGCACCCTCGCCACCAGGTTGACCATTTCCATCTCCCGTTCCGGATCGCCGCCGGTGAAACGCCAGCTTTGACGGAAACCGCCGTTTCCCGCCGGTTCGGCTCCCGATGCACTGAGGCGGGCCTCGACCATGGCGGTGGCGCGGGCAAGCCCGTCGGAGCCGAGACCCCGTCCCTCGAGGGCCGGGTCCGCGAGCTCTGCGACCACGCGCCGCAGACTTTCGGCGTCATAGGCCGGCGGCAGCTCGGCTAGCGGCGCTCTCGCCGCCAGCTGGAGCGCGGGCATTGCGCTCTCTGAAAGGTTTCGCACCATCGGCGACGAAAGCGGGCGCCACATGCCCTTGGCGACATTGTCGGGTTCAGGTCCGCGGAAGCCAAGGTAGGAGTAGCGGGTGTAGTGGGGCAGTTTGCGCGCGAGGCCCGGGATGGCATCGACAGGCGACGCCGTCACCCAGCCCACGGCCGCGCTCGGGTCCCCAGCGGCACGCGCCACAAGGACCAGCGAATGATCCGCGCGCGGCAGCTCTTCCTCACCGATCTTCACCGAAGCCTCGGAGAGCTCGACCCCCTGGTCGGCCACCCGGCGAATCATCTCGTCTCCAAATCGATTGCTCCAACCGAAAAGCCAGGCCGGTCTGCCGGGCAGCTCCTCGAGCTCGCTGTCCAGGACGATCATCGGCTCGTCCGGAAGGGCCCAGTCGGCAGCGAGCTGGCGCCACGCCGTCGCCTCGGCGTCGGTGGCCGAGGCGGGCAGCACGAAGAGGATGTCCTCCGCACCAAAGACGGTCGACAACGCCGGCGGCACCTCGAGCGGGTCGAGGCGGCGCATGACGTCGAAGGCCGGGTCGACATCGACCCGGAGCGGACGCGCGGGGCACGGGACTTCGATGATGCAGTCGCGTCCGCAGGTCCCGGCCTCCGCCCACACGGCTTCTTCGAGGCCTTCGACTGTGACAGCCACCGGCACCGTAATCGGGAACGGATCCTCAGCCTGGGTCTGTCGAAGGTGGACGGCCACCCGCCACGGTGCCTCGCCGGGAGCGCCCTCCTCGACACGCGCCTCGTGGATCTCGATCTCGGGCGCTCCGGCTCGATCAACCCATTCCGCTACAAACGGCATCCAGTCGCCGCCCGAAGAGTCGGTGAAGGCAGTCGCGAGGTCGGCAAAGGAGGCCCTGGAAAAGCGGTGCTCGCGGTCGAAGTCCGACAGCGCGGCGAGGAACGCCTCATCGCCTACAGAGCGTCGCGCCATGTGGAAGAGCATCAGCGACTTTCCGTAGCCGACCGCCTCCGACGCCGCCGAGCTGCGGGAACCGAACTCGGAGAGCGGAAAATCCTCGCCCGTCGAAACCATGTCGGTGAACTTCTTCAGGGTTGCACGCCGGTAGGTGGCGCCTTCGCCCCGCTGCTCGGCGAACAGATGGTCGGCCATGTAGGCGGTCAAGCCCTCGCACCAGTTGCCGGTCGAGAAGTCCACATAGACCGAGTTCCCCCACCAGTTGTGGAGCAGCTCGTGGGGGTAGGAGGAGGTGAGAATCCACGGAAATCGGATCACCCGCGGGCCGAGGAGGGTGAAGCCCGGCATCCCGTAGCCGGTTTCCCAGAAGTTCTCGACGAGTGCGAAGGAGGCGTACGGGTAGGGCGGCAGCATCTCCTGGTAGAGCTCGAGGTAGCGGGCGGTGGCATCAAGATAACGTTGGGCGAGGGCCGGATCATCGCCGCGCAAAAACGCGTAGACCTCCACGTTCCTGGCCTGACGGCCGTACTCGTGCCACGGACCGGCGACCAGATAGACCTCCTCGGTCGGATGCTCGAGATGCCAGGCGCTCGTCCGCCGACCGTCGGCATCGAGCTCATGGCGGGTCCTCCGACCCTGCGATACGACATCCCACGGCGGAGACAGGTCGATCACCTCGAGGTCAAAGGTCATCAGACCATCGCCAAAGGTAGGCACCCAGAAACTGGTGCCGGCCAGAAACACTCCGAATTCGCCGATCGTGCCCGGAGTCTCCGAAAAGCTCCGCTGGTACTCCTCGCCCTGGGTCGCGAGCTCGTGGTGGATCACGCCGCCGTAGACAATCTCGACAGGCTCGCTCGCGCCGTCTCCGGGAATCAGGAGGAATGCCTCCAAGGGGACCCTCTCCTGGACCGTGTCGGTGGTCACGTTGATACCGAGGAAACCTTCCTCAACGTGGCCCTCGAGAGCCTCGAGACGCCACCCCGGCGTTGCCACACGCGGTTCGAGGCCGGCGTGGAGAACGAGGCGAAAGGCGCCGGTTTCGTCCGCGGTCACCGCGCCGGCAAGGCTCACGCGGTCGGCGACCTCGAGACGATGCTCCACAGGGAGGATTCGCACCGAAAGATCATGGTGGAGGGTCGCCGCGGAGGTCCCGACGGCCGGGACGACCATTACCGCCACCATCGCCGCCCAACCGATGTGTCTCGCCTTCATGCAGCCTCCAGCGGTCATTCTAGCCCGCTTTTCTCACCACCTCGCGTCGCGAGGTGGTGAGAATAGGCGGTGACGGAATTCACCCGTTCACATGTCCGTTGTCGCTTGTGGAGCCGTCACGTTCCAGCGAGCGCACGGTCATCGTTTTGGGGGTCCCATGATTGCAGTGATCGCCGGAAGCAACCGTCCCGGCTCGAAAACACTGGAGGTCGCCACGCTCGTCCGCCGTCAAATCGATGAGCTCGGCGAGCATCTGAGGTTTATCGATCTCGCCGATCTGCCACTCGAGATATTCGCGCCCACAAGCTACGCCTCAAGACCCCCCTCATTCGGAGCCTTCCAAGCGGCGGTGCTCGAAGCCGACGGCATCATCACCGTGGTCCCCGAGTACAACGGGTCCTTCCCCGGGGTCCTGAAATACTTCATCGACATGCTCGAGTTCCCTGCCAGCCTGTACGAAAAACCGGCTGCCTTCATCGGTCTGTCCGCGAGCAGGTGGGGGGCCGTGCGTGCGGTGGAGCAGCTCGAGATGGTCTTTCAGTACCGTCAGGCCCATTTGTTTGGGCGACGGTGCTTTATCCCCGACATCGGAGAGGTACTTGACGCGTCCGGCCGCCTAAAGGACGAAGTGCTCGCAGATCGTCTCGGGAGAACGGTTCGCGATTTCATCCGATTCTGCCGGGATCTCCGGCGGTGAGGAACACAGGTCTGGACGCTGCCGACTGACCGGGCTACCATGCTCGGGCGCTCGATGAACCGCCCCGAAGGAGGCACCGATGCTGACTCGCCGGATTATTGCTGTGTCGTTCATGATCGTTATGACCTCGGGTATCGCGGCCGCCGATCTCAAGGTCGTCAAACAAACCCACCGCGACGGCTTCACGATGATGGGCCAGACCCAACCGGCCGAGGACACGGAGCAGATCACCTGGATCGGAAAGGACCGGATGAAAATGAACCAGGGCGACACGGCAACAATCGTTCGCCTTGATTCCAAGAAGCTCTACGTAATCAGTCACTCAACCCAGACCTTCCACGTCCTCGATCTGCCGATCGATCTCTCATCTCTCGTGCCGGCCGAAATGAAGCCGATGCTCGACATGATGAAGTTTGAGGTGACGGTGTCTCCGATCGACGAACACAAACAGGTGGGTGAATGGGACGCCCGACGTTTCGACATGACGATGTCGTCGGCGATGTTCACGATGAACTCCACCTTGTGGGTGACCGCGGTCTCGGGCTACGACCCCGAGGCCTTCCAGACTATGTACGTCCACCTGAATAGTCTGCAGCCTGGAATGGCCGACGTCGTCAACGAGATGCGCAAGATCAACGGACTCGTCGTCGAGCAGCAGGGTGTCATGACCATGATGGGCAGCGAGGTCGGCACCTCGGAGAAGACGATCTCGATCGAAAATGTCGACGCCCCTGCCGGCACATACGACCCGCCGGCCGGCTACACCGAAAAGCCCTTCGACTTCATGGAGCGGTTGCAGGCGGGAAGGTAGACTCCACTGATTGGTTGCTCGAAAGATTTTCGGGCGCCCACGATGCGGCAACGAGCGTCACATCGTCGTAGGGGGTGTGGCCGCAGGTGAAGGCCTCGATCTCTTCGAGAAGGAAGTTGACCGCTTCCTGCGGGGTGGCAGGGGCTTCCCTGAGGGCCTTCGTCAAGCGCTCCTCGCCGAAAAAGTCCCCGCCCGGCGACTGCGCCTCGATGGCACCGTCGGAGTAGGCCAGGACGAGGTCTCCGATCTCGATTTCCGCGTGCATGATGCGGTGACCGCCAACCCGGAGCGCCCCCAGCGGTACTCGGTGCTCGGGCAGACCGAGTGATTCGATCACGCCCGATTTCCGGCGCACCAGCGGCGCCGGTTGCCCGGCCAGCGTGTACGACAGTTTCCCTTCGCCGGCCCGAAAGCCGAGATATCCGAGTGCGACGAAGCTGCCGCCATGGACTACCGAGCGACCGCGCTTTCCGCGCAGCGTATAGAGCCGTTCGTTGGCGAGACGGAGCAGCGTCTCTGGCTCGGGGTGGGCGAGCGCCACGGAATTGAGGACCTCGTGCGCAGCCATCATCATCAACGCCCCCGAAATCGACTTCCCGGACACATCACCGTAAACCACGACATGCTCGCCGTCATCGCGACCCGGCAGCTCGGCAAAGAAGTCTCCGCCGACCTCCTGAGCCGGCCTGCACATCGCCGCCAGCGCCCATCCGTCGGCGGTCGCCAGCTTGTCCGGCAACAGAGACGCCTGGATGGAGGCCGCGATCTTGAGCTCGCGCTCGAGCTCGGCCTGGCGGGCGCGCTCGTCGAGAAGGATGCTGGTTTCGAGCGCGATTGATGCCTGATTGAAAAGGCCCCGCAGAAGCTGCATCTCTTCTCTCTCGAAGGCAGTCTGACCGGCTTTCCCGGAGAGGAGAATCACGCCCACTGACCGGCGAGTTGAGGCAAGCAGGCCAGCGAATTCGACACCTTCGGCGGCGAGGGTCGAGCTCAATGCATCGACCTCCGGTGACAGCAGCCGCAGCGGAGCGAGCTCGTCGATCCGGACCAGCGCACCCTGGCGCTTGAGCTGATCATGAAGGATACCGATGATCGGAAGCTCTTCAGGCAACGCCACGGGCCCCGCCTGCCGCATCAGCCGCCGCCCCGACATCAGATAGAGGGCGGAGAAACGAAGCCCCAGCAATTCGGGAAGCCGGTCCACGAGCTGCGCCACGACGGGGCCGATCTCGACCTCCCTCGTGAACGCCTCGCCCATCTCGACCATCGCTCGCTGCAGGCGAAGTCTCTCGGCAAAGAAAAACCTGTCCACAGGGCCCTGCAACCGCTGCCTGAGGGGCTCGAAAAGGAGCACGATCGCGAGCGCGAATATCACCGGAAAATACGGTGAGTCGGCGAGCTGAGTGCCCCGGAACAACAGGTTGAAGGAGGCGATGCCGAGAGCGTAGACCGCGGTCACCATGGCCGTGGTCACGGTGTAGAGCAGGCTCTTGCGGAGGATCACGCGAATATCGAGGAATCCGAATCGAACGATGGCGTATGCAAAGGTGATCGGGACCAGAATCAGCGGCACGACACCGTAAAAGAGAAAGCGCTCGGTGTTGAACAGGGTCGGAAAACCGACCGCGAGCACGATAAAGGGCGCCACTCCAAAAAGGGTGCCGACAAAGACCAGTCCCGCGCCCCGCCGCTGGGCCGGGTCCGGAAGATGGCGGGCGGAGAGATAAAGGGCGCCGAGGCCGAGCATCATGTAGCCCACCATCACCCACCAGTTGGTCATCGGCGCTCCGCTGATCAGGGCCAGGGAACTGTCCGAGTACCTCGCCCACAGCACGGTGCCGAGGTAGACGAGTGGCGGCAACAAGTAGAGAGGCAGCAGCTTGGCGCTGATGCGGGCGATCCAGCCGAGAACGTCCGCGATTGGGTCTCGCCGCCACTCCCAGATCGGTCGCGGGAAGATCAGGAAGAAATGGAGAAACGCCGCCGGCAGAAAGAGCAGGGCCATGGTGCCCGTCGTGAGGACAAAGGTGTCCACCCACGAGTACGACGCGGGCCGCAGCCGGCACACCAGAAAGAGCATGAAGAGGCTGCACATCGTGAAAAAGACCCGCGCCGCCGGCATCCTCGGTTGTCGCAGGACGACAAAGGTGCCGACGCCGAAGAAAAGGAAACCGAGCAATGCCGCAAAGAGATAGCTGGTGTCGCCGATGCGCCGGCGCCCAAGCTCCACCTTGACCTCGAAGATGCTGCCGCCGGATCGCACGAGGTAGGACACCGAATCGCCGATTCGGTGCCGGTTGAGAAGTTCCTGAGCATGGGTCTGGGAGTCGAGGAGAAAGGTGCGGTCGATGCCGACAATGACGTCGGCGGGACGAATGCCCGCGCGATCGGCACCGGAGTCCGGCACCACCGCGCGCACCACCCTCGCCCCCGGCACATCCGCTTCCAGAATCACCCCGTCGTAGGGTCGCGGAAGAAACATGTCCGCAACCGACAACGCGGCAATCAGGAATGCGAGGATTCCGGGCGCCAACGTCAGCGTCAGGCGCCGTTGCGATCGTTGCATCACAACATCATACGCGTTTGACCACGATGTTGTTCGCGACAGTGTCGCAGAAAGACTTGAAGCTCCACACCCATCCGATGACGTCGATGCCTATTTCGGTTTGAACGGAAGCCGAATTCAGGCGGCTTTTTCGGCCCCGAATCCATCGGATGCGATCACACATTCACCTTCCTCGGGTGGGTGGGCGAAATTCCGAATTCCGAATTCCTAATTCCCAATTCGTGCCGCTCCTACCGCACCCAACTCTGGTTGTAGTTGGCGTCCTCGATGGCCTCTGCAAATGGAGTCGGCAGCAACGGTTTGAAGGTGTCAACCATCACCGCCAGCTCATCGGTGCGGTCACTGCCGATGGAGGCCTCGTAGGTGCCCGGGTGCGGTCCGTGCGGCAGACCCCGCGGGTGCAGGGTCATCGAGCCCGCACCGACCCCCTTGCGCGAGGTGAAGTTGCCCGCGACGTAGAACAGGACCTCGTCGCAATCAGGCGACGAGTGCGGGTAGGGACAGGGAATGGCGTTGTCCGCGAAGTCGACCAACCTCGGAACGAACGAGCACACCACATAGCCGTTACCGGCAAAGGTGGTGTGAATGGTCGGCGGCAGGTGGATGAGGCCGGTCTTGGGCTGGAATGCGAGGATCGGAAAGGCGAAGGGCCACACCTGTCCGTCCCAGCCGACCACGTCGAAGGGATCATGCGTGAGCTCGAAAGCGGTGAGCGCGCCGCCGCTCTGTACGATCAGCCGGCGCGGCGCGGTGAGTGCTTCCGGACCACCCTGCGGCCAATCCGGTTCGGTGAAATCGTGGTGCGTGTACGGCGCGTACATCGAGAGCTGGCCTTCCGGAGCGCGGTACTGCTTTGGCACCCGCAGCGCCGAGCGCGCCTCGATGGTCAGAAGGAGCGCCGGCCCATCGAGCAGCCAACGGTGTGGTAGGGCCTGCGGCACGTACACGTAGTCATTTTCTTGAAACCGCACCACGCCCAGCGGGCACTCGATGCGGCCCGAACCCTGGTGGACAAAGCTCAATTCATCGCCGTCGGCGTTTGCCACCAGGGTCGGCTCGCTCTCGGTCGGACGGCCCATCCACACCCCGATATCGGAGTTCGTGAATATCAATCGCCGCGCGAGGAGCGGGCTACCGCCGCTGGTTTGTTTGTCGCTCAGGTAATGGCTGCGCCGCAGTGGAGTTGAGCGGACGCCTTCGGCCCAGCCGGGATGCCGGCCGAGGTCTTCCTCGGACTCGATCCAATGCGGTGGTCGCCGATGCCAAAGGATGGTGTAGATGGACTCGAAGCCCGCGCGCGTGAAACAGTGTTCATAGGTCAGCTTGCCATCGACCTCGAAGACCGTGTGGGGCTTGTTCGGGATGTCGCCACGTGTTATGCGATGGATCACTCTTGTAGCCTCCCCGGAGAACTGAAGTTGGAATTAGGAATGAGGAATGAGGAATTCCCATCCGCTGCCCCAGAGAACGGGAGGGTGGTCGGCATTCCTCATTCCTCATTCCTCATTCATCTTATGAGCCTGCCCCTGCTTTGAGCTGCTTCTCGGCCGTGGCGCGCTCGACCTGATCGCGTTCGATCGACTCGAAGAGGGCCCGGAAGTTACCTTCGCCAAAGCCTCGCGAGCCGAGCCGTTGGATGACCTCGTAAAAGAAGGGTCCGGCCGAGTTGTCGCCGTAGAGAAGTCCACCCTCGACCATGAAGATCTGCAGCAGGTAGCGGTCGTCTTCGCCGTCGACCAGGATGCCGAGTCGTTTGAGCTCGTCGATGTTTTCGTCGAAGTTCGTCACCTTCTGTCGCGCCAGACGCTCGGGCAGCATGTCGTAGTAGGTCGCCGGGGTATCGAGGAACTCGATGCCCGAGCGTCGCAAGTTTTCCACCGCCGGCGCGATGACCGGCACGTGGAAGGCCACGTGCTGCACTCCCGGACCCCTGTTCGCCTCCACAAAGGTATAGATCTGACTCGACTCGTAATGCGGAGTGACCGGCTCGTTGTTGGCCAGCTTGATGCCCGATTCGGGGTCCCACATGACGATTGACGCAAGACCCGAGCCACCCGTGGTGGGGTTGATGTCGGCGGTATGAAAATGCACCCGCCAATATTCTGAAAAACCCATGACGTCGCGCAGCCAGGTCACGTGTGGCTCCAGCGTGAGGAAGTTCGAGGTGATGTGGTCGATCACCTGAAACCCGTTCCGGTTGGTCCCGGAGCCGGGGTCGATGAGCGAAAACCCGGGCGGCAGGGCGTCCGCCGCGCGCTCGACAAATCGAAAACGCACATCTCCCAGCGGCGTCGCAATCTCGAAAAAGCGAAAGGGCCGGTTATTCGAGTCGGTGGAGTTGACGAGATCGGTGCAGAACGTCGCGTTGCGCTCGGCGAGCACATTGCGGGCGGTTTCGATATCGCGCACCCTGAAGCCCACCATCCGCACCCCGTCCGGGTGTCGCTTGAGCCAGCGGTCTGCGGACGAATCCCCTTCTCGCGGTGTGACGCACACGCACTGCGCCTTGCCGGCGGCGAAGATCACCGCGTCCTCGCCCCGACGCGCGGCCTCCCGTTCGTCGAGACGCGCCACCGCCGACACATCCATCATCTCGGTGTAGAACCGGTGGCTGCGATCGACGTCGGCGACCACGAACTCATAGCTGTCGTAGCCGACGATACCGAGGCCGGAACTCTCGCCTTTCTTCTCGCTCATGAGTGCCTCCTCGAAGACTGGTTCATAGCATAGCAGGGACTGAGTCGCGATCACGCGGACGGCAGGAAGGCTTTGAGGCCATGGGGCCATGGGGCCATGGGGCTATGGGGCTATGGGGCTATGAGGCAGCGGAAATACCGCGGCCCGACAACATCAAAAACGGAGATCTTCATAGCCTCATAGCCAGGTCGCGAAGCGACCGATCATAGCCTCTCCGTTCTCGTCGTCATCACTTGCCAAGGCCAAGCCCATCACCGCGTTGACCGCCCCCGCGAGCGCCACCACCACACCGGCGGGTCCGTCGAGGAAGCCTCTGCGGAGGACGTAGCACGAGAAGAACGCCCACACCGCGCGCGCCGCGAGCACCGGGCCGTTGGTCCGTCGCCCCTGGGCGCGATAGCTTTCGGCCTTGAGTCGGTGGTAGTCCGAGCGGATGATCTCACCGAGATCACGGTAGCTGGAGTGGATCAGCGACCCCGGCAGGGTCCGGACCACGCCGGTCGGCACCACGGATTCGTGCACCGCAGCGGCCGAAAAATCGTGGCGGCGGCGGTTGAATACGCGTACCACCCAGTCCGGGTTCCAATGACCATGTCGGATCTCACGGCGACCGATGAATGGACGGCGGCGAATTCGCCAACAGACCGACGGGTCCTGACGATCCCAGTCGATGGCCGCCAGCCCCGCCCTCCCCCGCTCATCGAGCACCTCGTCAGCGTCCACCGCCACGATCCAGTCGTGGCGTGCGCGCACCACCGCGTGCCTTTTCTGCGGGCCGTAGCCTTCAAACGGGTGTTCGAACCAGCTCGCGCCGTGCCGACCAGCGATCTCGCGAGTTCGATCGGTGGACCCCGAGTCGAGGATGACGATCTCGTCGCAAATATCGAGGGCGCCGAGAACGCGATCGAGGTGCTCCTCGGCATCCCTGGTGATGACGACCGCCGACACAGCGGCTGTTCCCTTCACGCCGCCTCCGGTGCGATGGCGACCCGAAGGCCCAGGCTTGCATACCCTTCGATCACCGCTTTCGTCATCGCCTCCGGACCGAAGCGCTTGACGCAGGCGCGGCCGAGATCAGCCAGCTCGGAGCGGAGCGCCGGTTCGTTCAACAACTCCGTCACGGCGAGGGCCAATGCTTGGTACCTGCCTACCGGTACGAGAATGCCCGCGTCACCCAGGACCTCGCGGTTGCCCGGTAAATCGGAGGCTACGACAGGCGTCCCGAGCACCATCGCCTCCTTGATGACCGCGCTCGAGCCCTCGCCATCGAGGCTCGGCGCCACCAGCACCGAGAACAACTTCATCAAGGCTGGCACATCGTGTCGGAAGCCGGTGAAGACGACGGCGTGGCCAAGACCGCGGGCCCGCCGCTCGAGCCCGGCGCGCAGCGGGCCCTCGCCCACGCACACAAAAATCGTCCCCGGGTTCGCGGCTGTGATTTCGGCGGCTGCCGCCAGCAGGACTCTGTGCCCCTTCTGGGAAGTCAGAGCGCCCACCATCCCGATCACCGGCGACTGCTCTGGAATACCGAACTCGGTCCGGAGCCGGCTGAGATCAGCGGCGTCCGCCTCGCGAAGGCCGTCCACGTCGATCGCCGAAGGCACGACCCGGTGATGATCGACGCCGGCCCGACGCAGGGCATCGGCGATCTCGGAACTGACGGCGATCCAAAGATCGACCGACCGATACTTGTGCCGCCACGCCAAGGCCTCGCTCAGCGGATAGGCATTGCGGCGATGACATACCAGCGCGACCTCCGGTCGCGCGACCCTCGCCAGCGCCGCCAGCGACAACGCGTGCGAGTCGTGGGCGTGGATGATCGACGCCGATCGCGTCAAGCGCCTGACCGCCGCCAACGCCGGCGGATACCACGGCCGCAGGACGGACACCGGATCGACCGGCAGCCCGGCATCCACGCACCGGCGGTGGAGGGCGCCTCCGGCGCGCGCGATCAGCCGGCTTCCCAATCCCAATTTCAACAGCTCGCCGTGAAGCAGGAAAACCTGCAGCTGGCCCCCCCGCCACGAGCGGGCGGTGTCGATGTGGACGACGGTCGGCATCGACTGGGACTATAACTGATGTGATTGCGCGCAAACGCAAAATCGCGAGGTGCCCTCCTCGCGCACCAAGGTCCATGCAGTACGATGCGCGTATGCGTCGAGAGTCCATGCGTCCCTGGATCGCGGTCCTGCTGTGGATCGGAGCGATCTACGCCAGCATACCGTTCGTTCGACAGATGCGTGAGAGCTTTGTTTCTCGCTGGCCGGCCGAGCTGATCGGCTGGGCGGTGATCGTCGTGGTTGCCGTGGGGGCAACCGTCGGCATCGGCGCCGCACGTAGGCGCCGGCACCGGATTCATCGCGCAGATCTCATTTTGATTGTCGGCCTGGCGGCGATCCTCGTGATCTGGACCGGCCGCCTGATGGAACGGCCCGAGGAGGCCGTCCACATCGTCGAGTACGGCGTGCTCGGCCTGCTCCTCAACCGTGCCCTGAGGCCCCGGGTTCGGGACGCGGCGGTCTTTCCGGCGGCGGCGCTGGTCGGCGTCCTGGCAGGCATTGCGGACGAGATCATCCAGTGGCTGGTGCCGGGACGGTTCTTTGACTTTCGGGACATCGTGCTCAACGGAGGCTCCGTGACCCTGGTTCAGATCGCGGCCTGGCGATTGGCGCCGCCAGCGAACCCCGGCCTTGGCCGCGACTCGCTGCGCCTCCTGTGCCGTCTCGCCGTTGCTGTGGTGCTGCTGTTGACATTGTGCCTGGCAGCCACCCCGCGACGGATCTCCGCCATGACCCACCGCCTACTCGGACCCTCCTCGGCAGCCATCGTGGGTGATGCCATCTGCGAGTACGGCCACTCTCACCGGCTCGACGACCAAACCACGTTCCGGTCTCGGCTTCGGATCGACGAGCTGGTCCGTGCCGATCAATCGCGGTCTTCAAATGCGTCGGTGCTTCTCGACCGGTCCCGAGATGCTTCACGGGATCTGCCAACCTCGATTTCGCCCGTTGACGATCCCTTCGGCTACGAATTCCGGATCCACGTATCTGCCCGCGACCGCAATCTCGCGGAGGCCCGCAAGCTCGAACCCGGGTCGCCGCCCTACCGCACGAAAATGACGGCGGCATTCCGGGAGAACCTGATTCTCGAGCGCGCCTTTGGCGAATCGCTTGCACGATCCTCCTTCGCCTGGCGGCCGGTATTGCGGGAGCGGGTCGAAGCCGCCCAGGACCCTGACGCTGTCTATTACAGCCCGGTCGGCGCGCATCTCATCACGAGGGTCAGCGAAAACCTCCTCCGCATGATGCTGTTCGCCGTTGCTCTCGGGTTGCTCGCCGCTGATTTCGCACTGGGTCGCGGCGGCCCTACCCGGCCTCAGCCACCATTTCCGGCGGCGTGAAGAGATCGAAGCCGGGGTCGAACTGGGCCAAAAACTCGATGCTGTAGATCCGGTAGGTGACCCACAACGGCAACAGAATGACCGTGCCAACGTAGGGCAGGGCGACGATGCAACAGGTCAGCAGACACACCACGCCGAAGAACAGGACAAACCCGAGCGCGAGGGCGACCACGAACAGGGCGTAGAGCACGAACTGCCAGGGTCGCGTCTTGAGCCAGGGCAGGAAGTAGCGCCAGGCCTCGGTCGCCGTGAGGTCGAACTTGTACATGATCGGAATCACGAAGCCCTCGAGCATCAGCGCCACGAAGCCGGCGACGATGCCGAAGGCGATCAGGATCAGAACGCCGAAGCCCATGGCCGCGTACGACAGCCCTGCGATCGCGTCGGAGAACGACAGGGTCAACGCCGGCGCAAAAAAGATGAAAATCAGCGCCAGCGCAACCAGCCCGCAGACGACGATGAAGATCAGCCGCCACAAAAAGAGCGAGTTGCCGAGAGCACGCAGCCGGTGCCACGGCTCGACGATCTGAGCGCGGTTGTGGACCACGTTGTCGAGGAAGATGAACTTGGCGCGTGAGGACAGCCAGAGGATCAGCAGCAGGATCGCCGCGACCGCCATGATGATGACGAACAGCAACGGCAGCCAGAGCAGCGCCTCGCCCGCCTCCCGCCACGAATCACTGCACAGCCACCCTGTGCAACCGGGGAAATCGTTCTCGTCAGCCAGATACTTCCAGCCGCCGCCGCCGGCGCCGTCCGCGAGGCCCGCGAGCCACGCCGAGAACCCGAGCACGAGCCATTTCGCAAGCTCGAAGGGTCTCCAGAGGATGAACTTCATCCTTTCCCATGCCCGGTTCAACGGCTCGAAGTACGCAATCCTCATCAGTCCTCCCGTCGGCGTCCCACCGATTGTAGCCGGAGCGGCTCTCCGGTGGTGCCAATCAGCTCCTTGGACGCAGCCGGTCGGGCCATGTCCAACCCTTCAAACGTGACCACGGCCGATTGGGTTCGCGGATCCTCGTCAATATTGTGTCAATGCGACCGCACGAGTCGATCACACTGATTCGTCGAGGCAGCCGGCGAGGAACTCGGCAAGGTGGAGTGGGCGGGCCGCGGTGAGGTCGGCGATCTGGTGGCGGCAGCTGGTGCCCGAAGCCACCAGCGCGGTCCCGGCCGGCAGGCTCTCGACGGCGCGCCGCAGCGGCTCCGCCACCTTCGAGACAGCTCACGGTGCTCCGCGAGCATTCCGAAGGCGCCGGCCATCCCACAGCAGCCGGTCTCGAGCCAGCGCGGCGAGGCGCCCGGCAGCCGCCCGAGCAGACTCACGACCCGCCGCGCATCGGCCAGCGCTTTTGCGTGGCAGTGGCCGTGGACGGCAACCGGCCCCACCGGCCCCGAAACAGGCAGCGCATCCGGATCGCGATCGAGCAGGTCGGCCACGAAGTCCTCGAAGAGCACCGCCCGCGCCGCCACCTCGTCGGCGCCGGCGATCCCGAGCTGCCGGTACTCGTCGACGAACATCGACCAGCACGAGGGCTCCAGAAACACGACGGGCTCGACCGACCCGCGCAAGAGCCCGATGTTGTGGACCGCGGCGCGGCGCACCTCGTCGAGCACGCCCCGGCTGGCCGCCGGACGGCCGCAACACACCCGGCCCGCGACCAGGCCGACCTCGAAACCCGCGGCCTCGAGCACGGCCACCGCAGCGCGGCCCACCTCCGGCTCGTGGTAGCGCACCCAGGTGTCGTCCCAGAGGATCACGCGGCCGCGGCGGCCGTCGCCCGCAGCCGATCGCCGTCGGAACCAGCGGTCAAAACGCTGCCGCGCAAATCCTGGAATCGGGGCCTCGACGTCAAGACCAACCGCCACCGTCAGCAACCGGCGCACGGCGCGGCTGCCAATCAGAGTATTGGCGAGCCACGGCATCGCGCTGCCGAGGCGGCCGAGACGATCGGCCGAGACAATCAACCGGTCGCTCAGCGGCACGCCCTGTTCGCGGTGGTGAGCCCACCGGAGTTCGGTCTTGAGCCGCGCCAGATCGACGTTGGACGGGCACTCGGTGACGCACGCCTTGCAGGCAAGACAGGTACCGAGCACCTCGACGAGCTCGGCAGCGGCAACCGCCGTCGCGACCGGCAAAACGGCCCTCGAGCGCGGCGCGGATGATGTTCGCGCGCCCCCTCGTCGACTGCGCCTCGTCGCCGGTGGCGACAAAGGTCGGGCACATGGTCGGCGATTCCTTGCGGCAGCCCCCGCAGCCGTTGCACTGCTCGAGGTTGGCGACAAGACCATCGTCACGGCCGACCCACGCAAACGCCGGCGCAAACGGCAACACGATATCGGAGCCGGGGCCGAGCCGGAGGTCGCGGTCGATTCTGAAGCGACCGTCGTCGACGACCTTGCCCGGGTTCATGACGCCACGCGGATCGAAGAGGGTCTTGAGGCGGCGGCTCGCCGCCGCGAGCTCGGGCCCCAGGTGCTCATCGAGGTACTCGGTGCGCGCCACCCCGGCGCCGTGCTCGGCCGCCACCGAACCGCCGAACTGACGGCACAGATCGGACACCTGGTCCGCCACCGTCCGCAGCTTTTCGATGTCGTCGGTTCGGTGGAGGTCGAGGATCGGCCGCACGTGCAGCTCGCCGGAGGCGGCGTGGCCGTAGAACGACGCCTCGAGGCCGAGCGGCTCGAGGATCTCGCGCAGCCCGGCCGCGTACGCCGGCAGCCGCCCGGGCAGCACGCACACGTCCTCGAGCCCCGACACCGGCTTGGCGGCGCCGGCGCGGCTGGTGAGCAGCGACAGGCCGGCGCGACGCAGGCTCCATACCAGCTCCTGGTCGGAAGGAGCGGCGAAGAGCTGCGTTCGCTGGCCCAGGCCCAGCCGTTCGAGCGCGGCCAGCCGGTCGCCGTCGTCGTCGAAGAACTCCACCAGCAACATCGCGCCGCACGGCCGATCGTCGAGCCGGAGCAAATCGCGCGCCGCGGCAAAGGCCCGTTGGCCCCGGGTCTGGTCGAAGACGGCGCGGTCGAGATGTTCGATGGCGGCGGCGCCGATGTCGCCGAGCTCCACCGTCGCCTGTAACGCCTCCTCCACCGTGTCGAAGAAGAGCACGCCGAGGGTCCGGCGCTGCGGCCGCGGCACCACCTTGAGCACCGCCGAGACGACCGCCGCGAGCGTCCCCTCGCTGCCCGCCACCAGCTGCGTGAGGTCGCCGGGCGCCCGCAGCGCACGGTCGAAGCCGTAGCCGGGCCAGCGCTTGACCAACCCCGCCGGCATCCGCCCGGCGATCGCGTCGGCACACTCCTCGACCACCTGGCACGCGGCGTCGCGGAGCCCGGGCAGGCCATCCTCCCCGGCGCCGACGACGGCGACCGTGCCGTCGGCCAGCACCACCTCCAGCGCCACCACGTGGTCCGCCGTGGTGCCGTAGACCGGCGCGTGGGCGCCGGACGAGTTGTTGGCGATCATGCCGCCGAGGGTGGCGCGCGACGAGGTCGCGACGTCCGGACCAAACCAACGCCCGTGCGGCGCGAGCTGCGCGTTGAGCCGATCGAGCACGACCCCCGCGCCGACCCGCACCGTGCCGCGCTCGAGGTCGAGCTTGGAGATGCGCCGGTTGTGGCGCGCGAGATCGACCACCAGGCCGCTCCCGAGCGCCCCGCCCGCAAGCCCGGTGCCGGCGCCGCGCGGCGTCATCTCGACACCGCTGTCCGCCGCCGCCCTTAGGAGCTTCGCCGCGTCGGACGCGGAGCGGGGAAACGCTACCGCCGCCGGCTCGATCCGGTAGATCGACGCATCGACGGCATACAGGCAGCGGGTGAGCCGATCCGTTCGCAGCTCGCAGCCGGAGGCTTCGAGGGCTCTCTTCTGCGGACCGGTCAGATCTGGCACCCTGTGATTCTATCCGTCCCCGGCCCGTCTCCACATGCCTGACGGGAAATCGTCAATATCTCCGTCAGTCGGCGTCATCTGCGGTTTCTCCGTGCGGGTTGTCGGATCGAGCATCCAGAATCGAGCATCGGTGATGGTGGGTTAGCAGACAGTACAATGAATGAATGGCGTTTCGTTCACGCAGAGTCCCGTCGGACCTCAGTCCGAACCCGCTGGCCGTGGTCCGGGACAGGCTCGGCCGGGTCCCCTTCGACCTGACCGTCAGCAACCCGACCCTCTGCAATCTCCCCTACCCGCCCGACCTCCTCAGGGCTCTCGGCGACTCCCGCGGCCTGGTTTACATGCCGGACCCCCGCGGGTCGCTGGTTGCCCGGCAGGCCGTGGCCGCCGACTACAGGCGCTGGGACGTCGAGCTCGACCCGGAACGCATCGTCCTCACCGCCTCGACCAGCGAGGCCTACGGTTACCTCTTTCGCCTCCTGTGCGATCCTGGCGACGCCGTCCTTGTGCCTTCGCCTTCCTATCCACTTTTTGAACACCTCGCCCGTCTCGAAGGCGTCAGCCCGGTCGTCTATCCACTCGACCCCGTCGGCGGCTGGCGCCCCGACTTCCCGGCGCTCGAAACCGCTCCCGACCGGGCGAGGGCGGTCGTGGTGGTTCACCCCAACAATCCCACCGGTTCGTTCATCCGTCCCCGCGACCGCGACCGGCTGATCGAGCTGTGCCGGGAGCGGAGCTGGGCCCTCATCGCCGACGAGGTGTTTCTGCCCTTTCCGCTCGAAGGCGGCCAGGGGTCGGAGAGCTCTTTTGCGGAGGTCGACGGCTGCCTCTGCTGCACCCTCGGGGGGTTTTCCAAGAGCCTCGGCCTGCCGCAGCTCAAGCTGGCGTGGATCGTGGTGGGTGGCCCCGAGTACCTCGTCGGGCGGGTTCTCGAAGGTCTCGACTTCGTCACGGACAGCTATCTCTCCGTCTCCACCCCGGTCGCGCTGGCGGCGCCGAAGCTGATCGCAGCCGCCGCACCGCTGCAGAGCTTTATCGCCGACCGCTGCCGTACCAACATCGAAAGTCTGCGCCGGTTGGCCACTGGCGTCACCGCGGTGACAGTCGCACCGGTCGGCGGTGGCTGGAGCGCGGTCCTGCGGGTGCCGTCGGTGGTCGGCGAGGAGGGCTTGTGCATGGAGCTGCTCGAGCGGCATGGTGTCGCCGTCCAACCGGGTCGATTTTTCGGTTTTCCAAACGAGGGTTGGTTGGTCGCGAGCCTCCTCCCGCCCCCGGAGGTCTTCGCCGAAGGGGTCCGGTTGATGCTCGATTTCGTCGCCGAAACCCTCGGCTGAGGCGCTTTTTCAGCCTTCGTGTTTCCAGCTCAGACGACGGGTGAGGAGCATCACGACCGCACACAGGACCAGCAACAACACGGTGCCCATCAACAGGGCCAGCTCCTCGAGCTGGAGCATGACGAAGAGACTCCCGTAAACGATAACCATCACCCCGGCACAGAGAACACTGAGGGTCAAACGACGGACGATACCGTGGATATAGCCGGCAATCAGCACGATGATGACGACGCTCGCCACCAGGTATGCGGGCTCAAAGCCGATCAGCTCCGACAACGACAGCAGCAAGGTGTAGAACAGGCACAGCGCAAAGCCGATCACGCCATACTGCACCGGGTGGATCGAAGCACCGGCGCCGACCTCCACCGCAAAGAACCCGAGCAGAGTGAGCAGGGAAAAAAGGACCGAGTACTTGACCGAGCGCATCGTCCGCTGGTAGGCATCCACTGGAAAGAGGAGCTTCACTCCAAACGATGAGTCGCGCAGATTCGCGGCATGGCAGTCGCCAGGGTCGTCGCCTGACGCCCAGTGTTGGGGAACCTCGCGATTGAGCGAGAGGACCCTCCACGAGGCCTTGAAGCCATCCTCGGTCACGGTTCGCTCATCGGGCAGAAACGCTCCTTCAAAGCTCGGGTGCGGCCACGGAGCGCTCAGCTCGACCACGGTCTCACGCGCCATCGGCAGAAAATGCAGGCTCTCGCTTCCGGCGAGCGCCACCTCGAGATCGAACGGAATCGCCGCCCCCCCTTTACCATCGGCTGGCGGCGATAAGGTCACGGCCGCGCCGAGCCCGTCGGCAAATGGGCCCCGACCCGCCCCCGGTTCGAGGGGCGAGACCACCCCGCCGAGCGCCAGCCGCGGCACCTCGCGGAGACCTTTGGGGTCTGACACCCCAAAGGTCAACACCGCGCGATCCCACTGAACGTCTTCCGATCGGACCCCCCACCGGGCAGGGTCGAGCGGCGGAAAGTTGCCGCGCAGGCCGATGGTGCCGCGGAAAAGAACAACCTCGTAGATCGTACGGTAGCGGATCTCGGGCTCGAGGCTGCCGCGAATCTCGAGCGCCTCCGGGAGCTGATGCACCCAGCCCGTTCGCCAGGAATGCCTCCCCTTCTCGTCCTCTTCCCACAAGCGAACCGGAACCGACAGCACCGGCCCCTCCACGACCTGGGCTCCACCCCAGGTGGCGGAAACCTCTCCTACCACCTCATTCCGGCGGCCGGCGCGCTCCTTTACGAGCAGACCGACGATCGACGTCGGAATCCACAGTGCGAAACCCAGGACGCCGATCAGGACCAGCTTGGCGGTGAGCATCGTGGCGTTGGAAAAGGACCGCATGATGACCTCCAGGATGATGTCTTCATCACCATCAGAGACCCCAGCGGTGGCGAGACGGAGGCATCGGTGCGGCATGGCCCGGGCGAAAGAAGGAAATCCCCGGCCACCGGGTGCGGCGTGAACCGAGGCTCAGGGCAGAAACGGAGTCAGCAGCCGGCGCACCTCGGAGCCGGACAACGACTTTCGGTCGAGAAGCTCGTCGGCAAGCGACTCGACCGCCGGCCAATGGCTTCGCAGGTCCCGTTCGACCTCATGCCGGAGTTTCTCGAGGAGCGGCAGAACCTTCTCGCAGTCGTCGACCAGCTGCATCGCCAGACGGACCGCGAGATCGAGGTCCCCGCTCGTTTCATCCCAGCCGTCGCGGCCCGAGACCATCGCCTCGGCCACGGTACCGGCGAGCACGCACTTGAGCTGGCGTTCGAGATCGTCCGCCACCGCTGACGGCGGCAGTCCTTCGGCGGGGTCCGGAGGAAAGGCGAGCGACTGCACGCTGCCGGTGTGCTCGCGGTCGCCGACGATTTCGACCTCGGTGATCTGGCGGCCGCAGAGCTGGGCCATGACCGCGTGACCCGCCTCGTGATAGGCGGTGAGCCGCCTCGCCGCCGGCGGATGCGGATCCAGAATTCGCGACGCGTCCTGCCATCGCCAGATGGTACCCCACCGCGGTCAGCCGGTATACGTATACTGGCGGCGATGGCCCAACCCAAACGACGGCTTGGAGGCTGGGGTTTCGAGGGCCTGAGCTATACGCCCTCCGGCCAACTCCTGAGTTGGCTGGCAGCTCGCATCGGCGACCCCGGGCACCCCGCCCCGAAAACCGCCGCCGCACCCCCGGATCTGCGGGCCGCAGACCTCGGCACGCTGCCCGCCGCCGTTTCGTCCGACCCGCTCGACCGCCTCGCTCACGCCCGCGGTCAGGGATTGGCCGATGTCCTCCGGCTTCGCGGCGGACTGGTCCCGGCCCTGCCCGACGGGGTTTGCCGTCCGCAGAACTCCGCAGAGGTGGCGGCGGTGCTCCGCGCCTGCGCACAACGCCAGTTCCGAGTCATCCCCTGGGGCGGCGGCACCTCGGTGACCGGCGGCGTCAACGTTCTCGCCGGCGATCCGCCCGTCCTCAGCCTCGACCTCGTGCGTCTCAGCGGGCTGACGGCCCTCGACCGGCGTTCGGGTCTCGCGACCTTTGGGCCCGGCACGCGCGGACCGGCGGTCGAGGCGGCACTCGCCGAGCACGGCCTCACCCTCGGCCATTTCCCGCAGTCGTGGGAGCTGGCGACCGTCGGTGGCTGGGTCGCAACCCGCTCGTCGGGCCAGGAGTCCCTCGGATACGGCCGCATCGAGGACATGGTCGCCGGGCTCGAGGTTGTCGGGCCCGGCGATCGACTGCGGGTCCCGACCCGACCCGCCTCGGCCGCCGGTCCCGACCTCGGGCGATTCGTGATGGGCTCGGAGGGTCGTTTCGGCGTGATCACCGAAATCACGCTCCGGGTACGCCCGCGGCCTCAGGTGACCGCCGTGGACGCCGCGTTGCTTCCGAACCTCGAACGCGGCCTCGAAGCGGTGCGGGAGCTCGTGGTCTCCGGCGTGCCGTTGACCATGATCCGCCTCTCGGATGCGTCCGAAACCGAGGTCGCGATGGCGGTGGGTCTCGGCGCCAGCCCTTGGACGCCGACTGGTCAACCGCTACCTGAGACTGCGCGGTATCGGCAACGACGCGTGCCTGATGCTCTTCGCCGCCGCCGCAGACCATGATGTCGATAACCGGCTCAGGAGCGCCCACCATGTGCTGCGGTCGCACCGCGGCGTCTCACTCGGTCGCCGGCCCGGCCGCCACTGGCTGCGCGACCGATTCCGTCACCCCTACCTGCGCGAGTCGCTGCTCGACCTCGGCTACGCGACTGACACCTTCGAGACCGCCGCGACGTGGTCGCGCGTCGCCGAGCTCAGGGAGACGATGCTGTCCGCCGTCGGCGACGCCCTCGCCGACGACGGCGAGCGGGTGGCGGTGCTGTGCCACGTATCGCACCCCTATCGTGACGGCGCGTCGCTCTACTTCACGTTATTTTTCCGCTGTGCGTCGTCGGTGGAAGCCACGATCTCCCGCTGGGCGCGCGTCAAGCGAGCCGCCAACCATGCCCTGGTCGCCTCCGGCGCCACCCTCAGCCACCACCACGGCATCGGCCAGTGGCACGCTCCGTGGCTCGCCCAGGAGATCGGCGACACCGGGATCGACCTCATCGGCGCCACGGCGCGGCGCCTCGATCCCGGCGGTATCATGAACCCGCACGTCCTCCTCGAACCGGAGGACCGCCTGGAGCAGTGATGTTTCACCCGGGTTGGCGCGACGCCGCACTCGCAGCTCTCGATGACACCTTCGATCTGGTGGTGGTGGGCGGTGGCGTCACCGGCTGCGGCGTTGCCCTCGACGCCGCCCAGCGCGGTCTCAGCGTGTTGCTCGTGGAGCGCGGCGACATCGCCTCGGGCACCTCGTCGCGGTCGTCAAAGCTGATCCACGGCGGACTTCGCTACCTCAAACAGATGCAGTTCCGGATCACCCGCCTCGCCTGCCGCGAGCGCGACCGGATGTTGGCGCTGAGCCCGCACCTCGTGCACCCCATCCGTTTCCTCTACCCCGCCTCACACGGTGACCGCACACCTGGCTGGCAGATCGATCTCGGGCTCTGGATGTATGACCGGCTGACCGCGAGACCCGAGAAGCACACCCACCTCAGCACCAATGAGGTTCACGAGCTGGTCCCGGGCCTCCCCGCCGAGGGCCTCGACCGGGTCCTCGCCTACACCGACGCGATGGCCGACGACGCTCGTCTGACGCTGGCGGTGGCCGCCACCGCCCACGCCTTTGGCGCCGCCGTGCTGACCCGCTGCGAGGCGGTGACGGCGATTCGAGACGCGGCCGGGCGAGCCGCCGGATTGGTGCTTCACGACCTCCTCTCGGGCCAGAGCCACCGCGTCGAGGCCCGGGTCATGGTCAACGCCAGCGGGGTGTGGACCGACGAGGTGCGCGGGCGTCTCGGGCTCAAGGGACACCGGGTGCGGCCATCGCGCGGCATCCACATCATCCTGCCGACGGACCTCGTGCCCATCACAGTCGCGGTGTCGCTGCCCTCACCCGACGACGGCCGGCCGGTGTTTCTGATTCCCCACCCCGAGGGCGTACTCCTCGGCACCACCGATCTCTTCCACGACGGCGATCTCGATGACCCACGGCCAACCGGGGCCGAGGTCGAGTACCTGCTGCGCGGCGCCCAGACCGCTTTCCCGGGCCGCGGTATCGACCGCACGAAAATCGTCGCCACCTTTGCTGGCCTGCGGCCGATCCTCGACATCCATGCCGACGATCCCTCCGAAGCCAGCCGCGAGGAGGACATCTGGGAGGAGAACGGGGTCCTCTCCGTATCCGGCGGCAAGCTCACCACCTGGCGTTCGACCGCCGAGGAGGCGGTCGACGCCGCCATCGAGCGCCTGCCGGAGGGCATCGCGAGCAGGGCCGGGCGCTGTTTGACCAAGGGCACGCCGCTGGCCGGTCTCGCGCCCCGCGACCTCGCCTCGAGGCTCGTGGACGCACATGGCCTCGAACCGGCCGTGGCCTCGGCGATGACCCGCCGGCTCGGCGCCCTGGCGTCGAGCGCGGTCGAGCTCGCGCGCGGCCGCTCGGAGCTGAGGCCGGTGCGGGCGGGTCTCGACCTCAGTGCGGCCGAGGTCCGCGCCCACTGCCGCTGGGGCGCGGTCCTCCACCTCGAGGACCTGCTCCTGCGGCGGGTGCGTCTCGGCATGTGGGAGCCCACCACCGCGGTCGAGATCCTACCCCAGCTGCGCCCGATCCTGCGCCGCGAGCTCGGCTGGAGCTTCAGAGACTGGCAGCGCGAGCGGGAGCAGTTCCAGCACGCGCTCGAGGCGTGGACGGTGGGGGGAATTAGGAATTAGGAATGAGGAATGAGGAATGCCGCCCGCCCTCCCGAATCAGTTTTGAGTTTTGAGTTTTCAGTTTTGAGTTTTCAGTTTCCACACACCCACCCACCGGCGGCACGGCGCCTAAGGCTTGAGGCTCGAGACTTGGCAAGAAATAGCTCTGCAACCACCCTCCCGAAAACCACGAAGACACCAAGGACACAAAGAAGTCACAAAGGGCTGAGCTTTGCCATTGAATAACGGAAAGAAGCACCGGCGCGAGGTCAAAAACCACTCCTGCCCCTCAGAAATCTGCGGCGGGAGGAGGGTCGGGTGGTGGCCGACGTGGATTTCTGAGGGTGGGTGTGCGGGGGTCGGGGGCGAGGCGAGAGCATCGCGACTGGCAAGAGCCCGCGCGTGCGCCGCAGGCGCACAGCGGACGAGATCCGACGGAACCGACGAGAGCCTGCTCTCGGAGGAACGGAGGATCGAGGACGCGTGCCGCGGTCGTCAGACCGCGGCGGGCGGGCTATTCGGGCACGGAGACGGAGACGGGCACGGGATCAGGTACGCAGCTTCCACTTCATGCGGCGGTCCTGCATCCAGCGCACGGCGAGGGCGTCGCGGAGGCCGGAGAAGGCGCGGTCCCAGGTGCCGTACTTGCTCGTCCCCGCGGTCCGTTCGGTGTGGCGCACCGGCACCTGGCGGACGGTGAAGCCCTCCATCCGCAGCAGGGTGGGCAGAAAGCGGTGCATGCCGGTGAAGATCTTGATCGAGCGGATGGCCTCGGCCCGGAAGACCTTGATGGGACAGCCCGTGTCGGTGATGTCCTCGCGGGTGAGCCGGTTTCGGACGCCGTTGGCAAAGCGCGAGCTGAATCGTTTCCAGCCCGAGTCATGGCGCTCTGCCCGGATGCCGACCACCGCGTCGACCCCTTCGGTTTCGAGGATCTCGATCAGTTTGGGAAGGTCCTCCGGGTAGGTCTGGAGGTCGGCGTCAAGGATCGCGACCAACCGGCCCCGTGCGGATTTGAAGCCGGCGTCGAGGCCCGCCGACTGGCCGCAATTGGCGACGAAGTGCAATACCCGCATGCGCTCCTCGTCTCGCGCCAGCTCCTCCAGTCGCTCGCCGGAGCCGTCACTGGAGCCGTCGTCCACCGCCAACAGTTCCCAGCCGAGACCGGTCTCGTCGAGGGTCGCCCGTACCCGCTCGAGGAGCTGGCCGATGTTGTCGATTTCGTTGTAGACCGGCACCACCACCGAGAGATCGATCGCCTGCTCGTTGGTCGTCTCCATGCCCATCAGGGTACCCCAGCCCGCCACTGCCAGGGGTGGTAGGAGAGCCCGACGGTGTGGCGTCCGGCCGGCGCCACGATTCCGAGGCCGGCGATGTTTGTCCGCACCAGCGGAACCACGCGGTCATCGACAAACGCCTGCCATCCGGGCGCCCACGGCTGGGCGACGACCACCAGACAGGGGCCGTCGCACTCGATCGACGCCTCGAGGTAATCAGGCGTCCGGCTCCACAGATCGAGGCTCGTGCTTCCGGCATCAACGGACGCCGTGCCCCCGGCGACCAGGGCCGTGGTTTCGAAATCCATGACCTCGACGATCTCGAGCAGGGTCAACGCGTCGCCGGGCTCCGGGTACACCCGTCCAACCACCCGCACCTCGGGCAGCAACAAGGGGTTCGACCAGATGGCTCCGTCCCGGTCGCCATACTCCCGCCGCCACCCGGGAAGCTCGCGTTCCGGCGGCGCCACCGCCAGTCCGACCCCCCACGCGCCGCACAGACCGGCCGGCGCCCGCCTGAGCGGACCGCCGAGGATGGTGACCGGCTCGCCAAAGACTCCCATCAGGCGTGCGAAGGGCTCCGGGCGCAGGGGATCCGAGGCGCGCAGGTCGCGCAGCCCGTAGCGGGAGGCGAGATTCGGTTGCAGAGCGTGATCAAGACCGATGATCCGGCACGGGGTCACCGCCTCCATCGCGCGCAGGCGTTCGACCAGCGGCGGCTCCGGCAGGCGGTCGGCGCTGCTCGCGACCGGGTTGATCCCGACCGCCAGCAGGGCGAGCTCGGCCGTCACCATCCAGGGCACGATCCGCCATCGCCGCAGCAGTCCGACCGCAACCGCCATCGCCACCGTCAGCGCGACCAGGGCCGTGTCGGTGGGCGCAAGCGACCACGGTGCCGCCGCAACGGCGATGGCCGCAACCACGACCGCCGGCGCCAGACGCGCTGCCGGCGACCGGCCCCATCCCCGGAGAGCGCCGTCGAGTGCCAAGGCCGCGAGCACGACCACGCCCCACGGGATGAGGACCCCGAAACGGGGCACCGTCATCTGGTCGAGCGGAGGGATGCGAACCAGAAGGGCGTCGAAGGGCGGGATGCGGACCAGGAGCACGAGGCCAAGGGTCGCGGAAGCCGCGGCCGCAACCGCCAGGCGCCGGTAGCGGCGCCGGATCCGGCCCGCCATGACCAACGCCAGCACCGCACCTCCAACCCCGGCCGCTCCGGGCGCCTGCGGATACTGCGGGCGCCAGTCGCCACGCCCGGGATGACCCATGGCGGCCGGGACCACGATCTGCCGCACCAGGTCCCTTTGGATCGACCACGGGAGTCCCTCGCGGTTGGCCTCGCCGTGCGCCCCGATGGCGGCTCGGGAGGAGGCCGAGATATAGCCAACCGTGGGCCACGACAGAATCAGAGCCGTCAGACCGCCGACACACGCCACCGCAGCCGCGCGCGACCACCGCCTCGGGTGCAGGATGAGGGCCGCGAGGAGGGCGGAGCCGCAAACGATCGATGCGGTCTCGGGGTGGAGCCCCGCACCCATCAGCCAGCCAAAGGCGAGCCCGATGAGGACGGCGCCCCGCAATCGCGTCCGCCGGCGCCCGACCCACCAGGCGGCCCACCAGGCCCACGGCAAGGCCGCCGCCACCCATGCCAACGGCACCAACAGCCAGCCGACGAGGTAGGGCGCCCCGGCCCAGGAGATACCGCCGACCGCGGCAGCCGTCCAACGCAGCCGCCACACCCTGGCCAGGAACAGGAAGGCGCCGAGCCCTGCCAGCTCGAGCTTCCAAAAGGCCATGATGGTGGTGCCCCGTTCGGGCCCGTGTATCCACACCGGCGCCATCATCGGCGCCCACAGCCCGGTCTGGCCATTGGCCAGCAGCGGCAGCCCCCCACCGACCCCGGGTTGAACGCTGGGGAGTTCAGCTCGACGAAGGTGGCGCCCGGCTTCCTCCCACCACGGATGAAACTGAAAGACCAGATCACCCTGGGTGGGTTGGAAACCGGTGTGGGGTGACCACACGGTATGGCGAAACGGTGCCGAGCCCTTGATGCCGCTGATCGGGTTGAGATCGCCCACGACCCAGAACGCGGGACCCATGACGACGGCCAGAATCACATCCAGGAGGAGCTGAAAACGAAAGACCCGCCGCCACCGCCGAAACCACCACAGGTGGACGAGTACCAGCGGAAGCACGGTCCAGACAAAGAGCGACATTGGAGCGAGTGTGGTCGGTGCGCCCTGCCTCGTCAAGCCTCGCTCGCTGTCTCCTGCCGACGATGCCTCCGCAGCGGCCGTATACCTCCGCAGGCGAGGCCGGCCGCGGGCACGGGGCTGCTAAACTCCCCCGATGCGGGCCTCTTGCCCGATTTACAGATGAAGTCGGTTCAACAATCGCTCTTTCTGCTCGGCGAGTTCACGCGCCGCGATTTCACGGGCCGCTACGCCGGCTCGGTGATGGGCTTCTTGTGGTCCTTCGTGCAGCCGCTGTGGAGCCTGGCCCTTTTTACCTTTCTCTTCAGCACGATCATGAAGGTGTCTCCGGGGATCGGCGAGAGGACGGACAACTTCGCGGTCTTTCTCTTCTGTGGTCTGCTGCCGTGGATGGCGATGCAGGAGGGGATCCTGCGCGCCACCACCGCCATCACCGAAAACGCCTCGTTGGTGAAGAAGATGTCGTTTCCGTCCGGGCTGCTGGTGTGGGCGGTGGTGCTGGCCGCGCTGCTCCACGAGGCGATTGCGCTCGGGCTGTTCCTCGTCGTGCTGGCCGTGACCGGCCAGCTCTCGTTGTCCGGCCTGTGGATGCTGGCGATCGCCGTGCCGTTGCAGGTGGCCCTGACCGCCGGCATCGGCTTTCTGGCCGCGGCCGTCAACGTCTTCTTCCGCGACACCGCCCAGATCAACGGCATGCTGCTCCAGGGCTGGTTCTACCTGACCCCGATCGTCTACCCGTTGAGCCTGGTACCGGAACGCTTCAAGGGCTATCTGGAGCTCAATCCGCTGACCGCGTTGGCCAGTCTTTACCGCGAGGCGCTCCTGGGTGGACAATTTCCACCTCTCGGCCTGCTGACACCCCTGATCGTCGCGGCGGCAGGGGCGCTGCTCGTCGGGATCACCGTTTTCCGCCGGCTCAAACCGGTCTTCGCGGATGAAATCTGAGGCGGCGATGGGCGATCACGTGATCTCTGTCCGCGGCCTCCACAAGGTCTACAAGGCCTACCCGCGCCCCGCGGACCGCCTCGTCGAAGGGCTGCTACGCCGGCCCCGGCACACCCCCTTTCCGGCGCTCCAGGGGATCGAATTCGAGGTGCCTCGAGGTGAGGGTTTTGGCATCATCGGCGAAAACGGCGCCGGCAAGAGCACCCTGCTCAAGATCCTCGCCGGGGTCACGGCGCCGACCGAAGGCGATGTGCGAATCAAAGGCACGGTGGCCTCGATCCTCGAGCTCGGCTCGGCGTTTCACGGCGAGCTGAGCGGCCGTCAGAACATCGTCCTCAACGCCGCCATGTTCGGCCTCGACCGGGCACAGGTGATCGAGCGCACCCCGCGTATCATCGAGTTTTCGGAGCTCGGCGCCTATATCGACCGGCCGATCAAGACCTACTCGACCGGCATGGTCATGCGTCTCGGATTCGCGATCGCGATCCAGGTCGAGCCGGATGTGCTGCTGATCGACGAGGCGCTGTCGGTGGGCGACGGATATTTTCAGAAAAAATGCATGGTCCGCCTCAAACGCTATGTCGACAACGGTGGCACGCTGCTCATCTGTTCGCATGCCATGTACTACATCTCCGCTTTCTGCGAGCGGACGCTGTGGATGAAGGACGGCCGCAGCCAAGCTCTCGGACCGACCCAGCAGGTGGTGCCGCGCTACGAGGCATACCTTGACGCCAAGGGCGATCGAGGCGAGGACAAGCCCGAGATGGTCACCGCCGAAGCGTCATCGCCGGCTCATCTGACCGGCGTGCGTCTGCTGACCGGCACGACCTACAATGTTGGAGATCCTCTCGAACTCGAGATCGAATGGGCCGCCGCTTCACCCGAAATCGCGTTTCATCTCGGCGTCGGTGTCAACCGTCCCGACGAAGTGGAGGTGACGTCATTCCTCTCGCACCGCTCGGGAGCGGGCCCATGGACCGGCCGCAGAAACTACAGCGTCCGACTCGAGATCCCGGAGCTGCCGTTGGTCAAGAACACATTCAAGCTCTACGTCTTCCTGCTCGCCGAGGACGGTCTTCACATCTACGACACCCGCATTCTCGAGGATGCTTTCACCGTCGAGTACGACGAGTACCCTTTTGGGATCGTGGCGGTTCCGCACCGGTGGCGTGAGGGAGGAGAAGGGTCATGATCGCGGAATCGAAATCCGGCACCTGGTCTGCAAGCCCATATCTGCACCTCTTTGACCACGTCGTCCTCAACCCGCACACCGGGCTCGGCATCTCGAACGAGGATCCCGCCTACCAGGTGCTTCGACGGCTCATCGAATCCGGAGACAGCGTCGTGGACCTCGACGCGATCCAGGGGAGGCTCGCAGCCGACCGCTGGCTGATTCCCGAGGGCGAGGACCTGTCGACCGCCTATCGTCTGCGGTATGTGTCGCTCGAGACCCACACCGTCTGCACCCAGGCATGCTCCTTCTGTCCGGTCTCGATGGCGCCCAGGAAGCCAGAGTACATGGCAACCGAGCTCTTCGAGCGGCTGGTAGAGGAGATTGCGGGTTACCGCGACACTATTGAGGCGGTGACTCTCAACAACTACAACGAACCTACCGCCGACCGACGATTCGCGGATCAGGTACGAACGCTCATGGAGCACCACCTTCCCGTCGCGGTGCTCTCCAACGCCTCTACCTTCACTCCCGACAAGGCCGACGCCTTGGTCGAGATCGGTCCGATTGCCTACCTGTCGGTCAACATTTCCAGCCTCGACCGTGAACGATACAAGGCGGAACGACGACGGGATCACCTGCAGACGGTGCTCGAGCATCTCGAGTACATCAAAGACAGACCGGTCGCCGAGACCATGGACCTCATCGTTCTCGGTCACCAAGACGATCAACACCGCGCCGACGCGGCGGCGATCCGCGATCGCTTTGCGGGCAGCCGCTTCGTCGTCCGTGATTTTCAGATCATGGACCGCGCCGGGTACCTACCGATCGGCCTCAAACCCGACAGACCGCACCAAGGCCTCCGCGGCTGCAGCAACCTCGGCTCACGCCCAATCGAGCACATCCACATCAACCCGCAAGGGAAGTGCGTCCTGTGCTGCGAGGACTATGACGAGTACCACATCGTCGGCGATTTGCAGACCCAGACCATCGACGAAGTCATGTCGGGCGAGGAGATGGCCCGCCTGCGACGAATGACCTACGGTCTGGAGGATGCTCCCGACGAGTTCATCTGCCGAAAGTGCGTCTTCGCCATCGCACGAGATTGAATATGTCTCCGAGCCTGCAGTTCGTTCTCCCAACATCGGAGCTTCACGGCGGCATCCGCCTGCCGCTCGAGATCGCCGAGTGGTTGACGGACAGCGGTTGGATCACGCGGGTCGTCGGCCCCGGCCGGCGCCCGGACTGGCACCACCCGGTGGTGCCGTGGTTTTCTTCGGACCTTGCTGGACCGGGTTCGATCCCCCGTGCCGACATCACCATCGCCACCTTCTACACCACCGTCGAACCGGCGCTCGCCTCCGGATCACCGCACGTCTTCCATCTTTGCCAGGGCTATGAGGGGTTGTTCCGCGAGTACGACGACCTTCGCGACCGGATCGACGCCGCCTATCGCCAACCGATCCCGAAACTGGTGGTGTCCCACCACCTGGATGCCATGCTCACCGAGCTCTATCCCGGGGCCCGCTGCCACTTCATTGGCGAGGCAATCGATCCGCGGGTCTTCTTCCCGCTCGGTTTTCGATCCAACGCCGTTCCGCTCCGCGTCGGTCTGGTCGGCGCCTATTCGGCCCGGGTCAAGGGCATCCGCGAAGGATTGGCGGGGTTGCGCCTGGTGCGCGACCGCGGCCTCGAGATTGAGGTTCACCGCGCGTCGACCGAAACCATGACGGAGGAGGAGCGTGCCTTCGACTTGATCGACGTCTTCGAACACCGTCTTCCAACCGTCAAGATGCCCGGCTTCTACGCCAATATCGATGCGCTCCTGTTTCCGTCCACGGTCGAGGAGGGCTTCGGGCTACCGGTCCTCGAGGCCATGGCCTGCGGGGTCCCGGTAGCACACAGCGACATTCCTTCGCTCGCCGCGCTGCCCATCGACGCGACCCTGCGCTTCACGCCGGGTGAACCCGAGGCCATCGCCGAGGCGGTGCTGCGTCTCACCGACCGCGACCTGCGCAGTAAGCTGCGCACCGCCGGTCTGGCGGCGGCGGAAGATTTCAGCCCGCACGGCCTGGTCACACGGCTGGAGGAGGCTTTACGCAACGAAGGATGCGCGATGCCGTAGAAACGTCACAACCACCAAGGCACAAAGACACAAAGAAAAACACAGAGAAGAATATCTTCGTGAAATCCTTCGTGGCTTTGTGTCTTTGTGGTTGCGGTTCATGCAAATCCGCGAGGCGAGATCGTCACAAGGTGTTTTTGGAAGAAGTCCAGACAAAAGTCGAGACGAAGGTCCGACCAACCTTGAAGACCTCTCGACTCTTCTCTCTTCAATCTTCTCCCTTTGACCCCTCACACGAGATCTGCATCGGCCATGGTCGTGTAGACCCGACCGGGGGCGAAGGATTCCGGGCGCAGCGACGGGTCGAGAAAACGCACGACCCGGACCACCCCGATCGGGTCGGGCCCACCATCGAAACCAAGGGATCGTAATTGCCTCTCGGCTTCCGGATCGCCATCCAACCACAGCTCCTCGCGCCCGGCGCCGGTCTGGTCGGCCAGTTTTCTCGACATGTGGTCGATCAGTCCGAGCGAGCCGGGTCTGCCGTCCCATACCAGCTCGACCCAGCGGCAGACGCCGCCGTCGGTACGGAAGGCGACAAAGGCCGCCGGCGTCGAAGACCACCGCGGTGTGATCAGCCAGCGGTGATAGAACACGGTGGGGTGAGAACTCAACCGCCGCCGTGCGTGGTCGGCATCGCGAACGATTGACACCGGGTAACGGTGGCCGGCCCTTTCCCACAGTCGGTCCAGCGCTGGCTCGTGGTCACCGATCAGACGCGCCTTGAAGAGCCACGACGCCGGAGATCGTCCCGGAAACCGCCGTCGCCGTACGAAGAGTGGGATGCGACGCGGTTCCACCGAGTCCCACCGGGCGCGCGCCACCATGTGACTGACGGCACGCCCGCCAGTAAAGCCGTAGAGCAGGCCGACGCCGAGGTCCGCAGCGATCGCGGCAAATTCTTCCATGACCTCGTACCACGCCTCGCGCCAATCGGGCCGTCGATCGGCCGCCGCCAGCGACAGGGTGTCCACCCCCTGCAGGGCGCCCACCCTGCGGCCGTCGACTTGATAAAGGGCCCTGATGCCACCGTTGTGCGCGGCCAATCGGTCACCGTCCCAGGCGGCGACGATGGGCACCGGCGCCACATTCGCCTCGTATTTCCAGGCCCACTCCTCGATGCTCCGCGATTTGCCGAAGACGCGGTTGAAACCGTCGTTGATGGCGACCTCGTCACCGGGTTGAAAGAGGCGCACCACGACCGCGGTCACGGCCGTGGTCCCCCGGCGTCGGCCATGGTCAGATACGCCCGTCTGAGGAAGGCCCGACCGTCCAGCTCAGGGTCGAGGGACCGCGCCGTCACGATCGGCGTCACTGCCGATTTCACCGCTTGGAAGCCGCGCTTTTCGAGCAACTCCCGAGCATCGCCGTCTCCCGCCAACCACAGCTCCTCGACATTGACCCCGGACCGAGCGGCCAGTCGACCAGAAATGTGGGCCAACAATTCCAGGGCACCCGGATGAGCATTGTCCCAGACGAGGTCCTGCCAGAGCCAGCGGCCGCCTCCGTCGCTAAAGACCGCGAAGGCCACGGCGCGGTTGCCGAACCTGGGCAAAATCAAGAACCGGTGATACTGCACGGTCGGATGTCCGGCGAAACGACGCAACGCGTATTCGGCGTCGCGGACAACCGCCGCCTTGTACGTCGCCACTACCCGGCTCCAGAGGTCGTCAAGCCGCGGCTCCCAGTCTCGGGCCAACTCGGCCCGGTACATGAACCTCGTCGGACGCGGGACCACCGACTGCTCGCGGACGAAAACCGGGATTCGGCGCACGGGCGCGTCCTCGAAGTGCGACGGTAGTCCGTCGTCGGCATCGACCGCGGCGAGCGCCAGGTGGAAACGTTTGGTCGACCCGAAAGCCTCGAAAAACCCCCCTACCACCTGATTCTTGAGATCGTCGGTCGGCGCCCCATCGCCGCCCGACGCCGCCAGAATCTCGTGAAACTGGACCGCATTCCACTGACGACCGTTGGTCGCGACAGAGACGGGCCGGCCGGCGCAGACAGCAGCGATGCCGCCATTGTCCTCGGCGACGATGATTGTCCGTCCCTCCTCCTCGGGGGGGTAGAGCCAGGACCACTCGTCAAGCGACCGCGGGCTTCCGCGGGCTCTCTCCCAGAGGCCGTTGAGGGCGATCTCGTCACCCTCCCGGTAAGCTCTCACGACGGGAGGTCCGGGACGACTCACCGATTCCACCTCCAGGCGCCGATCACGCGCCAGTGGTTTCTCTCACACATCGCCGCCGCCACAACCCACCGCCGATCGCGACAGAAATCCAAAAATTCCGACGGCGGAAGCGATGCGCCGACGGTCCCGATCGCGGGCATGAGATGGTGAAAAGGCGATGCCAGCCAGACATCGGCCTCGAACCGCGGGATGACGCCGTCGTCTGCGAGCGGGGTCACCGCGATCGGGGGCCGATCGCCGCCACCGCTCGCCCACAGGATTCCTCGCCACAGTGGACCGTAGTTGCGAGCCTCGAAGCGCCGCCTCGACGCCTGCTCGCGTTCGGCGGTCCGGCCGTCGTTCCCGGTCGAGTGCCCCCACCGGTGTTGGACGCGAGCGCCGGCCGCGAGACCGAGGCGGGCGCCGCGACGGCGCGCTCGCCACAGCCACTCGGTTTCCTCGTAGAACAGAAAGTAGCCCTCGTCAAATGGCCCGAAGCGCAACCAGGCGTCGCGAGACACCGCGAGCAGAGCCCCACGCAGGCCATTCACCGAGATCGTCGTTCGAGCCGTCCAAGCCCGCAGACTGTCCTCGACGGCCCCCGCCAAACCCGCCCTCCACGCCCACCGCCAGCGCCGGCGGAGGGCTCGAGACAGGGCCGCACGGGGCGAAGGGTCCTCGGCCGGGGGCAGGCGAACGACAGCGTCGTCGTCCCATACAAACTGTGGTCCGACCACGTCGAATCCGTGACGGATTCCGTCGAGGAGCGCTTCGAGGCTGCCTGGAAAGAACCGGAGGTCGGGATTTGCCAGCAGGAAGATCTCGCCACCGGCCGCCGTTGCACCCGCATTGAGTCCAGCGGCATAACCCCTGTTTGGTCGCTCGATCAGCAACTCGACGCCCGCATCACGCAAACCCGAAACCTCGTATTCGTCCTCGGATTGTTCGACCGCCACGACCTCGGCCTCGACGCCGGCGGCTGCGGCCTCGCGGCGAAAGCTCGTGACGCAGTCACGGATGACCTGCGCCGAGCGATGGCAGACGATGACGAGAGATACCTTCACGTCCCGCGCCTCCAATGCCACCGGCGCCGTCAAGCGGCCGGATCATCCCACTCGGGGAACGCGATCAACCGGAGCCGGCGCAATACCCGCAGGTGGACCGCCAGCCGTTCCTCGAGTTGGTCGCGGCAATCCGGAAACGCGTCCCGCATCACCCCTGCGAGCGTTCGCACCTTGGTCGCACCGTCGAGCCGCCGCCACGCAAAGCTGCCGACGTCGTCGAGACGGACGCGGCGTGGCGACATCAACCAGTTGGCGCGTTCGAGGACGCCGTGCAGACCGCGAATCGGCGGCCGCGGACGGTCGATGACGATCCGACCATCCTCGCGCTCTATCCAGGGGGCCAGACGCACGGGCGCCAACTCGAGAAGGTCGACGGCCGAAAGCGCCCGCATCCTCCGCCTCACCGGCATGTCTACCGGCTCATTCCTCGACCGCGGCGGCTGGACTTCTCATACGGCTCAACGGCAGCCACACCAGCAGCCCGAGCAGCAGCGGGTAGACCAGCAGTCCGGCGCCAAAGCTGTTGGCGATGTGGGGCAGCAGGTGCTCGGACTCGGACATGCCGAGCTTGGCCTGTTCGTAGAGCACGACGAAAGCCAGCAGCACCGCCATCAGTGACTGGCCGGCGATGAGCCCTGACGAGACCAGGATGCCGGAGTTCTCGGCCCTGGTCCGCTCCTCCTCGGTGACCCGCTTTCGATCCAGGAACCAGTCGAGAACGGCGCGAATGACGCCGCCGGCAAAGACCGCCGAGGTGGTGGAGAACGGTAGGTACATGCCGACCGCGATCAACATCGGCGCCGGCGCCTTGATGAGGATCAGAGCGACGCCGAAGAGCATGCCGACGATGACCAACGGCCAGGCCATATCGCCGCCGACGATGCCGTTGGCCATGAGTGCCATGAGCCCGGCCTGCGGCGCCGGCAGTTCTACGGAGCCGATGGTGTAGGCCTGGTTGAGCACCATCAGCAGCACCGGCAGAGCGACCGCCGCTGCCACCACGCCCATGATCTCGCCCAGCTGCATCTTCCACGGCGTACCGCCGAGAATGTGGCCGACCTTGAAGTCCTGCATCATGTCGCCGGCAACGCCGGCGGCGCAGCACACGACCCCGGCGACGCCGAGAACAGCAGCGACTCCGTGCACACCGGTGACCCCCATCAGGACCATCAACAGCGCCGATATCACCAGCGCCGACAGGGTCAGACCGGAGATTGGGTTGTTGGAGTTGCCGACCAGACCTACCAGATAGCCCGCCACCGCCGCAAACAGGACTCCGAGCACGAGCATGACCACCGTGAGCAGCAGGGCCGGTATGGTCGACGCCGAAAAGTATCGGTAGAGGAAGAACATGGGAACGGCCATGACGCCGATCGCGATCAGGACCCACTTCAGGTTGAGGTCCTGCTCGGTGCGCTCGGTATCCGCCGACGAGCCGCCGGCGGAGAGCGCCGCCGCCGCCTTACGGATGCCGTTGATCAGCGATCCACGAAGGGTGTAGAGCGTGTAAAAGGCCGAGACGATCATGGTGCCCACCGCCAGTGGGCGGATCTGCCGGAACCACACATCGACGGCGAGGGCAGGAAATCCACTCTCGGCGCCGATGGACTGAAGCCCGGGGTTGAGGAAGATGGCCAACGGAACCAGCACCAGCCACCCGGTGACCGCGCCGCAGAACAGCACCGCCGAGATTCTCAGACCGACGATGAATCCGACGCCCATGACCATGGGCGAGGCCTCGGGGGTCGACAGCAGCATGCCGCCCGTGTACTCGATCCTGCGCGCCAGAATGTCAATCGCCGAACGCCCGAATTGAACAAAATGCGACGCCTTGTCCTGGATGATCTGCAGCCCGGCGTCGTTTTTGAAGAGCTCCCACAACGCTGCGATGCCCATCGCGCCAAAGACCAGGCCGGCACCGGTCTGGCCTTTCTGGCCGGCCTTGACGATCTCGGCCGCAGCCACGCTCTCCGGGAACGGCAGCTCGGCCTCGACCACCAGCGGCCGGCGGAGGATGATGACGAACAACACACCGAGCACGCCGCCGATGCCCATGATGAGCATGGCGTCGCGGAGGTTGAACTCGGTCCACGCGCCGGCGATCAGGAACGCGGGTATGGTGAAGATCGCCCCAGCCACCAACGACTCACCCACCGAGGCGGTGGTGCGCGCCAGGTTCTCCTCGAGGATGTTGCCGCGGAAGATCCGCAGGGCGGCCATCGCCACCACCGCCGCCGGGAAGGTGGCTGCAACAGTCAGGCCGACCTTCATGCCCAGGTAGGCGTTGGCTGCACCGAGCACGATTGCCATCACCACACCCAGAAACAACGCCTTGAAGGTGAACTCCGGCATGGTGGTCTCGGACGGCACGTAGGGAACGAACTTCTTATCGGCCATCAAAGCCTCCTCCTGAAGTGGACGCACCGATTCTAGCTGATCCTGCGACCGAACTCGGGATAGAACGCTCGATGAGACAAAGTGTTGAGTATTGAGTTATGAGTGTTGAGTTACCCCTCGCCGTAACGATTCCCGGGGGATGGTGGTTGGAAATTCAAAACTCAAAACTCAAAACTCAAAACTGAATTTGGTGGGTGCGATTACTCTCGGAGCTTCTGCTCGAGGAGCTCGCCGGCGATGACCATCAACCGGCTCTCGGTCAACACACCGACCAGGTGGCCATCCTTGATCACCGGCAGGCACGCCCAACCGTTGGTGCGCATGAGGTCGATGGCCTCGACCGTCGACGTCTCTGGTGTCACCCTCACCGGATCGCGTTGCATGATCTCGCTCACCGGCATCGGTCCATCGCGTTCCTCGGGATGGTAGGTACCGACCAGCCCGAGCAGCTTCCGCTGTGAGACCAGCCCGATCAGCCGGTTCTCGTCGTCCTCCACCATCACGTGCCGAATGTTGTTCCACACCATGAGGTTGGCCACAAGATCGACGGGCTCGGCCTCGTTGACGGTAACGATGTCGGTGTCCATGCAGTGCTCGACCGTGAGATAGCTTTGCTTCCAACCGGCGCCCTCTTCGAGACCCGCCGGCTCCCACGTGTGCACCGGTTTGCCCCCGCGTTGGCGGGTGGCGATGGCGGCCGTGATCGCCGTCAGCCGCTCCGCCATCGGACCCTGGTCGGCGAGCTTCGCCATCGACTCGAGCTGCCAGTAGGCGCCGGTCCGGCCAGAACGCACCCGCTCCTCGATAATCCCGAGGTAAAGATCGATGTTCTCGGCTTCGAGGCCCGGCGTCTCCAAGCCCTCTCGCGCCAGTGGCAGCAGTTCCTCCAGGATCAGTCGGCTGGCCGGCATCGGCGATTGTCCGACCCAGCTCAGCTGCGCTTCGAGGCCGTGCCGGGCCGCGGCCAGGAAGTTGCGGCGCGCATCGTCGAAGCTCATCTTCTCGGCGACGTCACCGTACCGCTCGAGCACGCCGCTGATGAGGCCGAACCAGAAGGCGGCGTTGGCCATCTCGTCACGCGGCGTCGGCCCTGCCGGGAGGATGCGATTCTCGATCCGCAGGTGCGGCTTGCCGTCCGAGATTCCATAACAGACCCGGTTCCACCGGTAGATGGTGCTGTTGTGGAGGCGGAGGGCCTTGAGGCTCGGCGCGCGGCCGTTCTCGAGCTCCTGGAACGGATCGTCCTCGATTTCGGTCGAGATGAGGGCCCGGAAACGGGCGATATCCTCCTGAAATATTTCGAGCGCCGATGATTTCACCCACTGTCGGCCAAAGCTGACGCGCGGCGTCTGCTCACGCAGGTGCGGAGTCGATCTGCGGGTGTCGATCGACTGTTGGAAGAGGCCGATTCGGGTCTCCGCCCACAACCTCTTGCCGAAGAGCATGGGCGAGTTGGCGGCCGCAGCGAGCAGCGGCCCGGCCACCGCCTGTGCCGCGTTGTACAGCCGCGCGAACTCCTTCGGTGCGACCTGGAAGTGAATCTGGAAGCTGGTGTTGGCGGCCTCCACGAGGATCGAGTCGTGGTGGAGGTGGAGCTCGTCGAGACCCTGGAGGTAGAACTCGTAGGCGCCGCCGCGAAGCCGGTTCATGGCCTCGTTGAGGGCGTAGTAGCGCGGGTTCGGGGTCATATTGATGAGCTCGAGGTCGGTCTTCTTGAGAGTCGGCAGAATGCCGGTCAGCACGACGTCGCCGCCGCAACTCTGCGCCGCCGTCCGCACCTTGCCCAGGAGCTCACCGAGCTGCCACTCCATGTCGCGCAGGCAGGTGCCACCGAAGATCATCGGATCGAGATTGAACTCGAGGTTGAAACGAGCGAGCTCGGTCGTGATGTGGGGGTCGTTGACGAGCTCGAGGACGTCGGTGGCGATCGGTGCGGGACGCCAGTGCTGGTCGACCAGGAATACCTCCTGCTCGGCGCCGATCCGGCGAACGCCAGTCTCGAAGCGGTCCTCGTCGAGCATCTGCTCGAAGGCTCGTACATCCTTCAGCAGATGCCTCAGAAAGACGCGGATCTCTTCTGCCTGCGATTGCTTGCGAACGTCCTGCTCACCCATGGACTGCGGTCGAACCCCCCTCCGCCTGGCACGCCATTGTACCTGTTGTTGGAAGGGGCTTGGGGCTTGGGGCGTTTGCTTGCGCGGGTGAAGGTGTGGTGGACGAGGAGTGGTCTATTCAGATATGCCCCTCAAAGGTCATGCCGGTGTGATTCACACTCCATTCAGAATCCTTTACTTTCTTTACTCTTTACTTTCTTCAGGGAAATTCGTCTGATCATTCAAAATCTGATATATATTTAAGCAGATATTTGACAGTTCGCACTTGACAATAAAACACTAAGATATTATATTCTTTCGAAGCCCTACGGGCTTTTTCGAGGAGGAAACCGCTCGATGAATGAGCGCAAACAACAATTCACCGTCAAGGCCGCAGAGGCTCTCCAGGAGGCCGTCACTCGTGCGAGCAATCGCGGAAACCCGGAGACAACCCCGGCCCACCTGTTGATGGCACTGATGCAGCAGGAGGGTGGAATCGCCCCACGGCTGCTGGCCAGGGTCGGCGTCCCGGCGGGCGAGCTGGAGTCCGAGCTCAAACAGGCCCTGGACCGTCTTCCCTCCGCGGAGGGCGGATCCGAACCGCAGCCCTCGCGAGGTCTGCGCAAGGTACTCGAACAGGCTCAGAAGCTGGCCCCGCAGTTTCAGGACCAGTTCGTGTCGGTCGAGCACCTGCTGATGGCGATCGCGACGGTGCCCGACTCGGCGGCGGCGCGGGCGCTGGCGGCTCATGGCGTCAGCAAAGAATCGCTGCTCAGCGCCATCCAGGAGCTGCGCGGCTCGCACCGGGTCACAGACGCCAACCCCGAGGAAAAGTACGAGGCGCTTTCGAACTACGGCCGCGACCTCACCGCCCTCGCAGAGGCCGGCAAGCTCGACCCGGTGATCGGTCGCGACGAGGAGATTCGCCGGGTGATGCAGGTATTGACCCGGCGAACCAAGAACAACCCGGTGCTCATCGGCGAGCCCGGGGTCGGCAAGACCGCGGTTGCCGAAGGCCTCGCCCAACGCATCGCCTCGGGCGACGTGCCCGAGATCCTCAAAAAGCGCCGCATCGTCTCCCTCGATATGGGCGCCTTGATCGCCGGCGCCAAGTACCGCGGCGAGTTCGAGGACCGACTCAAGGCGGTGGTCAAAGAGGTGGTGGACTCCGAGGGTGAGGTTATCCTCTTCATCGACGAGCTCCACACTCTGGTCGGGGCGGGCGCAGCCGAAGGCGCGATGGATGCGGCCAACATCCTGAAGCCCGCCCTTGCGCGGGGTGAGCTCCGCGCGATCGGCGCCACGACCCTCAACGAGTACCGCAAGTACGTGGAGAAAGATGCCGCGCTCGAGCGGCGCTTCCAACCGGTCCTGCTCGGCGAACCCTCGGTCGAGGAGACGGTGGCGATCCTGCGAGGGCTCAAGGAAAAGTACGAGGTGCACCACGGTGTGCGCATCGCCGACACCGCGCTGGTGGCGGCTGCCTCGCTATCGAACCGCTATATCACCGATCGATTCCTGCCCGACAAGGCCATCGACCTGGTGGACGAGGCCGCGTCGAGGCTGCGCATCGAGATCGACTCCATGCCGACCGAGATCGACCAACTCGAGCGCCGTGCCCTGCAGCTCGAGATCGAAAAGCGGGCGCTTGCCAAGGAGAAGGACAGGACCTCCAAGGAGCGTTTGGCCGGGATCGAGAGCGAGCTTGCCGAGCTCAGGGAAAAGAGCTCGGGGCTCAAGGCACAGTGGCACGCTGAAAAGGACATCATCACCCGTCTCCAGGGGCTCAAGGAGCAAATCGAGGGGACCCGTGAGGCGGCCGACCGCGCCGAGCGCGACGGCGATCTCGAACGTGCCGCCCAACTCCGCTACGGCCAGCTGGTGACCCTGAACCAGGAGCTCGAGGCCGTTTCCGAAACCCTCAAAAAGCACCAGCAGGAGCACGGCACCATGCTCGCCGAGGAGGTCGCTGAGGAGGACATCGCACGCGCGGTCTCCAAGTGGACCGGGGTCCCGGTGTCGCGGCTGCTCGAGAGCGAGAAGGAGAAGCTCCTGCGGATGGAGGACCGGATCGCCGAGCGGGTGGTCGGCCAGGATGACGCTGTCACCGCGGTCGCAGCGGCGGTACGCCGCGCCCGCGCCGGGCTCAAAGACCCCAACCGGCCGATCGGCTCTTTCCTCTTCCTCGGACCGACGGGCGTCGGTAAGACAGAGGTGGCGCGCGCGTTGGCCCAATTCCTGTTCGACGACGAACGGGCCATGGTCCGCATCGACATGTCCGAGTACATGGAGAAACATGCGGTGGCGCGGCTGATCGGCGCGCCTCCCGGCTATGTCGGCTACGACGAGGGCGGTCAGCTCACCGAAGCGGTGCGGCGGCGCCCCTACTCCGTGATCCTCTTCGACGAGATCGAAAAGGCCCACCCCGACGTCTTCAACGTCCTCCTGCAGGTCCTCGACGAGGGCCGGCTGACCGACGGCAAGGGGCGCACGGTGGATTTCCGCAATACGGTGGTCATCATGACCTCCAACATCGCGTCATCGATCATCCGGGAGCTCCCGGAGTCCGAGCGCGACCGGATGACGACTCTGGTGGAAGCCGAGCTCAAAACCCATTTCCGACCCGAGTTCCTCAACCGTATCGACGAAGTCCTCGTCTTCCACCGCCTCTCGGAAGAGGACGTGGCCAAGATCGTGCACATCCAGCTCGCCAACCTCAACCGGCTGGTCGCCGATCAGGGTCTCGTGGTCGATGCCACCGAGGCAGCTACCCGAATGTTGGCCCATCGGGGTTTCGACCCCGACTTCGGCGCCCGGCCGCTCAAGCGCACCATCCAGCGTCTGGTCCAGGACCCGTTGGCACGGATGGTCCTCTCAGGAGAGGTGGGTCCGGGAACAACGATCCTGATCGACACCGACGGCGAGGAGCTCGTGCTGCGGACCAAGGCCACAGAGATTAGTTCTTAGTTTTGAGTTTTGAGTTTTGAGTTGCGGGCGCCCCCCTTGGGCGCCCGTCTCAGACTTCGAGAGGGCGTCAATCACATCCTTCACACGCCTGCATTCAGCACTCGCTTCCCGAGAGGTGGGAATTCAAAACAAAAAACTGAAAACTAAAAACTGAAAACTGCCGACCCGGCCCGGCCGGGTCGGCTACACTGCCTCCCATGGTGTCCCTCGACCGGATGCGCGCCGATGCGCGCGCGGCCTTCGATGCGGCGGTGAGAGCAGCGCTGCCGCGAAACCTGGTTCCGTATTGGGTTCAACGGGTGGGAGACGAAGTGTTGGTCGCCGACGAGCCGCTCCCGCAGTCCGTTGGACGCAGGGTGGTGATCGCAATCGGCAAGGCGGCCCCGGGGTTGGCCGCCGCCTGGCTCGAGGCCGCTCCGGGCTGGACCCACGAGCTCTTCGTGCTCGCGCCTCACGGCGTGCCGGTCCCGATCGCGGTTGAAGAGGCGGCGCCCATCCTTCGTGGCGCCCACCCCCACCCCGACTCCGAAGGTGAACACTCGACCCGCAGGCTTCTCGATGTCGCGGGCTCGCTCGCGGGCGATGATCTGCTGGTCGTACTGCTGTCAGGTGGTGGGTCGGCACTGCTGGCCGCGCCGATCGACGGACTCTCCCTAGCCGACATTCGCAGCACAACCGAGGTACTGCTCAGGGCGGGCGCGCCCATAACCGACCTCAACAAAGTGCGACGCCACATCCTCGCCGCGGCGGGCGGCGGTCTCGCTCGCGCCGCCTCGCCGGCCACGGTTCGAACCTTGATCGTGTCCGACGTGCTCGGTGACTCGCTCCATGACATCGCCTCCGGACCGACGGTGGTCTCATCAACGACCGCGGCCGATGCTCTCGCAGTTCTCGATTGCTACGCCCTCCGCAGAGCGGTCCCGGAAGCCGTTGTCACCCTTCTCGTCGCCGCCAGCGGCAACCCGCCGGACGACGGCGCCTGGGCGGCGGCGTGCGCGACCCACGTGATCGCGAACAACCACACCGCCGTCGAGGCCGCAGCCCTCGAGCTGCGATCCCGCGCCTATCAGGTCGAGGTGGCCACCGAGCCTCTGGTGGGTGAGGCCGCCGATCGCGGCCGCGAGATTGCCGATCGCGCTCGTGCGCCGGAATCGTCCGCCAGCACAGCCGTAGTAATGGGTGGTGAAACGACGGTCACGGTCCGGGGTCCAGGGAGGGGCGGCCGCAACCAGGAGCTGGCCCTGGCGGCGGCGATCGGGATCGAGAACGCGGGCAACATCGTGGTGCTGGCCGCAGGCACCGACGGGATCGACGGTTCCTCGAAGGACGCCGGCGCCGTTGTCGATGCCACAACCTGCCCGCGCCTGCGTAAAATGGGCCTCGACCCGGAAACCCTTCTCACGAACTAACGACAGCGGCACCGCCCTCGAGGCCGTCGGCGATACCATGCGAACCGGGCCGACCGGCACCAATGTCTGCGACCTGACCCTGGTGCTGACCGCCCGCTGAGCAAATGAACTGAAAGGAAGGACCATGGAATACCAGAGACCGCGAATCATCGACATCGGAAACTTCCGACCGGGGAAACCGCCAACGCAGCTGATCTTCATAGGCGCGCTCGTCCTCATCGGCGCCCTGCTGATCCTCAGCATCGTCTTCACCATCCAGCCCGAGGAGGTCGGTATCGTGCTGCGTTTCGGCGAGTACACCCGCACCGCCGATCCGGGGCTCAACTTCAAGATGCCGGCGCCCATCGAGCAGGTCATGAAGGTGCCGGTGCAGCGCCAGCTCAAACAGGAGTTCGGATTCGAGACCGTCGAGGCCGGGGTCCGCACCCGCTACTCCGACCGGGACTTCGAAGGCGAGTCGCTGATGCTCACCGGCGACCTCAACGTCGCTGTCGTCGAGTGGATTGCCCAGTACCGCGTCGCCGACCCCTACAAATACCTCTTCAAGGTCCGCAATGTCACAAAGACATTTCGCGACATAAACGAGGCGGTGGTCCGTTCAGTGGTGGGCGATCGCTCGGTCGACGAGGTGATCACCGTCGGCCGGTTGGAGATCGAGGATCAGGTCAAGATCAAGTTGCAGGAACTCTGCGACCGCTATGAGACCGGCATCGTCGTCGACCAAATCGTGCTCCAGAATGTCAACCCCCCGGACCCCGTCAAACCATCTTTTAACGAGGTCAACCAGGCCGAGCAGGAGCGCGAACGGTCAATCAATGAAGCCCGCGGTGATTACAATCGGGTCATCCCGAAGGCCGGCGGTGAGGCAGCCCAGGTCATCGAGCAGGCCAAGGGTTACGCCATCGACCGCGTCAACCGAGCCAAAGGCGACGCGGTTCTCTTCGAGGAAGTCTACACGGCCTACCGCAAGGCCCCCGAGGTAACCCGTCGGCGCATATTCCTCGAAACGATGGAGACGATCTATCCGGCCATGCAACGCAAGATCCTGCTCGACAACTCTCTCCAGGGAGTCCTGCCACTCCTCCAACTGGACGGGGTGGAGGTGAAGCCATGAAACAGCTCTCGGTGATCCTCATCGCCGCCATCGTCCTGCTGGTATTCGCGATTCTCGGCGGCGCCTTCTTTGTGGTCAACGAAGCGCAGCAGGTCATCATCACCCAGTTCGGAAAACCGGTAGGCGATCCCATCTTCACGCCGGGCCTCAAGGTCAAAATGCCTTTTGTCCAGAAGGCCAATTTCTTCGAAAAACGCTTTCTGGAGTGGGACGGTGACTCCAACGAGGTGCCCACCAGGGACAAGCGGTTTATATATGTCGACACCTACGCGCGCTGGCGAATCACCGATCCCCTTCTGTTCTTCCAGCGGCTGCGCGACGAGCGCGGCGCCCAATCGCGCCTCGATGACATCCTCGACGGCGAAACCCGCAACACCATTGCCAAGCACGACCTCATCGACGTCGTACGATCGACCAACCGCGAGTTCGAAGTCAGCTCCGCCATCGAGGGTGAAGGGGCACGACCGATTACCGCCGGTCGGCTGGTTCTCGAGCAACAGGTCCTTACCAATGCGTCGGCCCGCACCGAGGTGTTGGGCATCGAGATCCTGGACTTTCAGTTCAAGCGCACGAATTATGCGGAGGTCGATCGCCCCAAAGTCTACGAACGGATGATTTCCGAGCGAAAGCGAATCGCCGAGGAGTACCGATCCGAGGGAGCCGGCGAAGCGGCCCGCATCATCGGAAACAAGGACCGCGATCTCAAGGAAATCACGTCTGAAGCCTACCGCCAGGCACAGGAGATCAAAGGTAAGGCGGACGCCGAAGCGGCCGACATCTACGCCGCCGCCTATAACCGCGACCCCGACTTCTATCGATTTCTCAAGACCATGGAGGTCTACACCACGACCATGGACAAGGGCACGATCCTGCTGTTGTCCACCGACGGCGAGTTCCTGAAGTATATGGAAAGGGACCGATAGAGATTCGAATTGGAATTGAGGAATTAGGAATTAGGAATTCCGCCCATCCACCCCAGGGAACTTTGAAGTCACCGGAGGGGGCGGTTGGGAATTCCTAATTCCTCATTCCTAGTTCCTCATTCCTCATTCGCCTTTGGTGGACGCGAGTCGTCGCATCACCAGCTTGAGATCCTCCCACACCTCCCGCTTCGCCTTCGGGTTGCGCAGCAGGTAGGCGGGGTGGAAAACCGGCATCAGCGGAATACCACGGTATGTCGACCAGCGTCCGCGCATCGCGCTGATGGGCTTCGCGGATCCGGTCAGACGGTGCGCCGCAGGCTTGCCAAGCGCGACCAGGACCTGTGGTGAGATGAGTTCGATCTGGCGATCGAGATACGGCGAACAGGCAGCCACCTCATCCTCCTTGGGGTCCCGGTTACCCGGCGGCCGGCATTTGACGACGTTGGCTATGTAGACATCGCCGCGTTCGAATCCCATGGCAAAGATCATCTGGTCGAGCAATCTGCCGGCCTGGCCGACGAACGGGCGGCCGGTGCGGTCCTCTTCGGCGCCCGGGCCCTCACCGATAAACATCAGCGGCGCCGCTGCGCTCCCCTCGCCAAAGACGACGGTCTGCCGCCTTTCGCTCAGACGGCACAGGGTGCAGCCCGCAGCTTGCCGCGAAAGCGATTCGAGGGTCTGCCCGCCCGCGTCAGACGTGGCTGCGGTCGAGGCGGGCGACGATTCGGGTGGCAGAGGACACCTGGCCCATCCGAAATCTCTCAGGTAGCGATTGAGATCACGTGCGCGCAACGAACATCCGATCCAATGCAGTGACCGGAAGCCTCACGAGCGTCATCGAGGGGAAGAACCGCTCAGTCCTCTTCCGTGTCGTCATTGGCATCATCGACCTCGTCATCGAAGTCATCGCCATCTTCGTCCGCATCGCCGGCTGCGCTCGCCCCGCGGGTCATGCCGAGCAGCTTCTGCAGACGCGCGAGCTCGTCGTCCCGATCTTCGTCGTCGTCAGCGATCGCGAGGTCGGCGGTCGGCAGCACGTCCGGGATCTGACGCATCGTGGGCCGCTCGCTGGCGGCGTCGACCTCGGCTCGGAACTGTTCCACCAGCGCCTGGCGGTGGGCGTCGAGCTCTTCCTGGCTGAGTATGCGCCAGCTGACCGCCTTCGCCTCGACGTCGTCACGCGCGATCAGAGTCGGCTTCAGGTACCGGCTCTCCGATCGCGGTTTGGCGCCGTTGATGATCTGTTCGGCGCGTTGAGATACCACCACTATGTAGCGGAATATGGAGTCGAACTCTTTGGGCAACTCGATCATTGTGCGAAGTCCTTCTCGAGCGATTCCTGGAACGCCGATCTGATGGCGTCCAATCTGGATTTCATGAGGGTCGATTTCAGGTGCTCGGCAACGCAGATGCCGAACAAATCTCCCACCGCCTCTTCGAGACGGTCGTTGATAATAGCATAATCGAACTCCCCCGCGACCCGAAATTCCCGTAATGCCCACTGCAAACGCCGCTCAATGGCCTCCGGCGGGTCCTGGCGGCGCTCCATGAGGCGTTGTTTGAGCACCTTGTAGGACGGGGGGTAGACGAAGATCTTGACGACCTCCGGAATCAGCGTCTTGACCTGGTTCGCCCCCTGAACCTCGATGTCGAGAAACACGTCAAAACCGGCTGCCAGCTGATCTTCCACCGGCTTGCGGGAGGTACCGTAACGATAGTCGGCGTACTCCGCCCACTCGAGAAACTCCCCTTTTTGGACCATCATTCCGAAGGTATCGTCATCCACGAAGTAGTAGTCCACGCCGTCGGTCTCGGCTGGTCGGGCGGGCCGCGTGGTGTGGGAGATCGAAAAGTGGCCTTCGATTCCACGAGCCGCAAGCCGGGAGATTGTCTCGCGGATCAGCGTGGTCTTACCGCCCCCAGACGGCGAAGAGACGATGAACAACACGCCTGTGCTCAGGGCTGACACCCGATCCTCCTCCAGGCACGCATTCTACGCTATCGTTTTTCTGGTCCGAGGGGAGAATTCTGAGATACACTCGGGCCAACAAATGGTAATCGGGCGTTTTGCCGCGAGCGCTGGCGCCAATTAAGGGTTGTTCGAGCACGGAGAGGAGGGTCCCTTGATCAGAGGCATGAGAATTCCGGTGCTGGCGGTCGCCGTCCTTTTTCTGGCGATAACCGGGCCCGCGTGGGGGCAGAACGAGGGCATCGATGTGGCTACCAGGGGCCACAAAATGCCGATGAAGTGGGGCGTCGGGTTTACGATTTACAATCAGACCCAGCCCTACGACATCGTGAATCTCATGGTTCCGCTCGCCGGCCTCGATATCGGCGCCGCCGAGGACCTGACGATCGAGAACAATACCGACAGCTACCATTTCAAGTTCGACTACTGGCTGGCCCCGTTCCTCAATGTCTACCTGCTCGGCGGCTACATCGACGGCACGACCAACGTCAAGCTCAGCGATGTGGACCTCGGACTACCGATCCGTCTCAACGACATCCGAATCGACTACTCCGGCATCATGTACGGCGGCGGCCTCACGCTCGCCTTTGGGGGAAAAGGTTGGTTCACCACTCTCACCTACGACATCACCAGGACCGACCTCGACGTCACCACCTCGTCTGTCCAGGGGTGGGTGTTGACGCCGCGCGTCGGCCTCGTTTTTGGCGGTGCTGCCGTCTGGGTCGGGGCGATGTACCAGCAGGCCGAGGAGACTCACGAGGGGATCTGGGAGATGCCGTATATCGGCCAGGTGCCCTACTACGTGGAGCTCCAGCAGTCAAAGCCCTGGAACTATCAGATCGGAATGATCGCCGGACTCAGCGAGCACTGGAACCTGACCCTCGAAGGGGGTGTCGGCAGCCGCAAATCGGTTCTTGCGAACCTGGAGTACCGCTTCGGCAAGCGCTAGCCCAACGGCATCTGCCCTATCTGGGAGACACGCCGTCGCCTCACGAGGCCGATGTCCGGAATTCCGATCTCGGCCTACGGGTTTCCGAAAACAGGAGAGATAAAGCCCGGCCGGGAGCTACCCATCTCAAGGAATCCCGGGCACGGATCTTGCGTCGATTTTCGGCGAGGTACACAGTGAGTCCATCACACGATCGCGAACCGCGAACGCGGTCGGCGAGTCCGGATACCGACGAAGGTCACCGGGATCGCCCCAGGGTGGTGATCTTTGATGGTGACGGCGACCCCAGGGTCGAGATCCTGGAGCTTCCGGAAGGCGCGTGCCCCGGCCACCTCTTCTGCCATTGCGGCACGAAGTGGCAGGTCATGGCGACGCGCACCGGTGACCGGGTTCTCATAGCACGACCATTTCGGGCCTGATCCGAACCACTTGGCCGGACACGCGTTGGATTCCCCGATCTCACCGGATTGGGTAGAATGGGCGCGGAATCCAACGGGGGACCGCCATCATGCGCCGACATCAACGACCGAGCATCGTCCAGTCGTTGCTCGTCCTTTTCACCCTCATCCTCAGTGGCTGCTCGACCAGCGGCCCCCGTCAGACGCGGCTCATGAAAACCACCAAGATGACCATCTCCGCCGCCCAGCTGCGGGTCGAGGTGCGATCGCTGGCCGATCGCTTCTCAGGACTCATGGAGGGAGCAGGCAACGAGGTCCTGGCCAACGACCCACGACCCCGAAATGAAACGGCGAGCCCTGCTGTGGCTGACCAACGGCATTCCCGCCATGCAGCAGGCGTCTGTTCGAGCCCGACCCGCTCGCGGCACTGCTCGAAGCTCAGTTTCTCATCGCGCAGATGCGCCGTTACTTTGACGGAACCACCGAAATCCCGATACCCGAGGAGTACCTGCAGATCGCGCGGACCGCGCTCGATGCCATGGAGGCTGACATCAAGCTCATCGTCGACAACGCCGGTGAAGAAACCGACTACGAATCCGGACGACAACTGGTCTATCACACAGCCGCTCAGTACCCCATCAATTCCGGCTTCGTGTCGCGCCAGGGGTCGGTCGCAATGCTGGCGGAGTATACCGCCCGCACCGGCGGCGGAGCGCTGAAATCCATCGGTTCCATCACCGAGACGATCGAGGACCTGGTGGCGCGAATCGACCTCAATGCCGAGTACGTCCCCAAGTTCGCGCGCTGGCAGGCCCAGCTCCTGATCATGGACGACATCAAAGGAGACCAAGATTACCAGGCGGTGATTTCCAGCATCGAACAGCTCCAGCACCTCGAGATGGTCGCGGCCTTTCTCGACGACCTCGATCCCCTGATCGCCGATCTCCCGAATCTGGTGGCGGACGAGCGGCAGGCGGTACTCGAAGCGGTCCACGATTACCTCCGGGAAACTCTCGCCTTCGTGGATCTTCAACGCACCACGCTGATGCACGACGACGTGCGCACCGAACGCGAAGCCCTTCTGGCCGCCATCCGCGAGGAACGGGTGGCGGTGATGCAGGCTCTCGCCGAGGAACGAATGATCGTTCTCGAGGCGGTGAGTCAGGAACGCGCCGCAGTGTTCTCCGATCTCGACACCCTGATGGACGAGGCCTTCACCCGCGAGGTCAACAAGCTCTTCATCCGCGGGCTGATCTTGATCGTGATCGTCCTCGCCGGATTCGCGGCCATAACCTTCCTCGGGGTGCGCGCACTCAATCGTAAGGAAAGATAGACCTCAATCGGAGCTCATCGCCCACGCGACGACCGGTTCAACCCACTCCGGATGAAGCCGGTAGAACGCCCCGTGCCCACCTCCGAGATCGAGGACGATCTCGGAACGATCCGCATTGGCCGGCCAGCGCGCAAAGAGCTCGTCGCATGGACCCGCCAGGTCGTCGGAGGCCTCGCGCAACGCCAGCAGTCGTCCCCGGGGCACGATCCCGGGCCGATCGGCGTACCACGGACCACACGAAGCCACGAAGACGAAGTTGAGCCGGTCATTGGTGAGCATCGACGAGGCGAGAATCGCGATCCCGCCGCCCTTGGAAAAGCCCACCACCGTGACACGCTCGGGCGGCACCCCGGCATCGAGCAGAGTTGTGACCTGTGTGACGACCTTCGCCGCATACTCGGTCCCGTCGGTCGCCGGAGCCCGCGCTTCGGAAATCACCACAAGACCCTGCTCGGCAAAGGTCTGGAGAATCTGCTCGTACTCGTAAATCCCGAACTCCGGGTGGGTCGGACGCACCCCCTGATCTTCGATGATCCGCCCGTGGAGGTAAATCAGATAGCGCGCCGACGAGTCGATGGCGGCCGGTACATCGGAGTGAATGCGGTCTGCAGGCGCGATCGATGCCGGCAATTCCGCACCGCCGCTGCAGGCAGCGATCGCCACCAGGAGAAGTGACACGGTTCCCCATTTTCGGAGCATGGTTACCTCCGGTGACATGGTACGGCAGACTCTATATCGAACGGCCGCGGTTGCACGAGAGGGACTTCGCGGTCGTGCCACTGATCACATCATCGCATCTGGCGACCGTGGACACTCATGCGGCGCGCCAGTGCGTGTGCGACAATGCGGCGGATCAGATCTCAGGTTACGGAAAAGGGGGACTCCATGAGCACGAAAGTCCGGCTTCTGGGCGCTCTGTTCCTGACAGTGGTGGTGGCTTCGGGTTGCGGAGAACGAGGGCTGCAACCCGGTGAAGGCTTTGTCGAGGTCACCGGCGGAAAGGTCTGGTACCGCATTGTCGGCGCCGGGACCGAGCCCCCCCTGCTCCTGCTGCACGGCGGCCCCGGCGCGAACAGTGACTACTTCGGGCCGCTGGCGACCCTGGCGGACGAACGGCCGGTGATCTTCTATGACCAGCTCGGCAGCGGCCGATCGGACCGGCCGGACGATCCGTCGCTGTGGACCACCGAGAGGTTCGTGGACGAGGTCGGGCAGTTTCGCAAGGCTCTCGGACTCGACCGGGTCCATCTCCTCGGCCACTCGTGGGGAACGATGCTTGCGGTGGATTACTATCTGGCCGGCGCCGAAGGCATCGCCAGCATGATTCTCGCGAGCCCGGCCCTGAGCGCACCAAGGTGGGTCGAGGACGCAGACCGCCTCCGCGCCGAACTGCCGGAGGAGGTCCGCCGGATTCTCGACGAGCACGAGGCGGCAGGTACGACCGATTCCGAGGCATACCTGGAGGCGACCATGGTCTTCTACCATCGGCATCTGTGCCGGAGCGAATCGGCCTGGGAGGTGCTCGGCCCTATATTCGAGGACCTCAACATGCAGGTGTACGGCAGCATGTGGGGGCCGAGCGAGTTCTTTGCGACCGGCAGCCTGAAGGACTACGACCGAAGCGGAAGACTGGGCGCAATCTCGGTTCCGACCCTGTTCACGGCCGGACGATTCGACGAGGCCACGCCGGAGACCACCGCCTGGTATCAGAGCCTCGTCCCGGGGGCCTCTCTGGCGATCTTCGAGGAGAGTGCCCACATGACGATGCTCGAGGAACCGGAGAGCTATGCCCAGGTCGTGCGCGAGTTCCTGCACCGCGTCGAGAGTGGTGAATAGACGAGTGCCGCCCGTTTCGAGCTCCTCGAAAAAGAACGGGCCGCCGCCAATCTGAGTGTTGGTGGCTCCCGGAATTGCGCCGTTCACCTCACCGTGAACCGGGAGAACATCCCTTTCTCCCGCGCATCCACAGAGCATCAGCTGCAACGAGCAGTAGAAACGACCGCAGCCGTTTTCTTCATGATCTCTCCCTACGTCCTTGCCCAGTCCGCACACCTGACCGCAACAATTGGAGTTGAAAAAGATTCGCTATCACGTCAATTGAAAAAACACAAAACAACTCCCGGCCCACACCCACCGCCGGACGGGATTGTTCTATTGCCCCAGCTCGCGTTGCCCTATCGGAGACGCGTATCATGCGGCCGCATCGGGATCAGGTCCAGTCAAATATGAGAGATGGAACCCAGACGGGGAGAAAGGATGAACACACATGAGTCCACTGTCCGCATTGTTGCAAAGAGTGAATGCGAAGGATGGCACGATGCGGCGACAAGCCTGCAAAATGCTATGGTGAACGAAATAGAGCAAACCGAGGGGTGCAGATATGGCTGTTGTTTTATTTGTACGCGTCAAATCACAACTCGACGAACAAGAGCTCGAGCGTCGAGCCATCGAACGTCGACCTCGTTTCCGAGAGGTCCCAGGATTGGTGCAGAAGATCTATGGACGAGACGACACGACGGGTGATATGTGCGGAATCTATTTCTTCGAGGATCAAGCTGCCCTCGCAGAATTCCGTGACTCTGAGCTGGCAAAAACGATTCCGGCCGCCTATGAAGCGATCGACGTCCGCCGCGAAGTCTATGAAGTGCTCTACCCCTTGTATCCTGAAAAGGGACCGCTCGTGGAATAGCTCTCTGTTCGGTGCCGCGATTCGGGAACTTGGGATGTTCATTCCAGGCCTGAGGAAACGTTGGCTCTCTGAGGTCCGAAAACCTGACATCGCTGTTGAACCCTCAGCATTACTAACGCGAGGCGACCATTGAGGCGAATCCCTGAGGTCCTGAAGCCTGCCACGGTTCCCATCGTATTCGTGGCAGTGCTGGCGACAGGGTGTGCTTCTTCGAAGCGCGACCTCACGGCCCGTGACTACCTGCCGCATGGCGCCAGGTGGAAGCAATCGACGATGCGTGCGCTGAAGAGCCGCGGGACGTGGCTGCCGATCGCCGCCGCCGCGGTGGTGAGCATCGACGACTGGGACCAGCACATCTCCGAGTGGGCGGTCGAGAACACACCGGTCTTCGGTTCGGTCGACCATGCCCAGGAGGCGAGCGACAACCTCAAGACCGCCACAACCCTGGCCATGGTAGGCACCACCCTGGCAATACCCAACGGAAGCGGCGCGTGGGAGACCAAACCGGAGCGACTCGTGCTCGACTTCCTGGCGGTTCAGCTCAACAACGGCCTGACCAGCGGGCTCAAGCACCTTACCGGTCGCGAGCGGCCTGACGGGTCGGGTGACGACAGCACGCCATCGGGACACGCCTCGCAGGCTTTCGTCCGCACCGAGCTCGCATGCCTCAACGTCAACGATCTACGGGGAGTCCCGGAGGGCTGGAGAATCGCGATGAAGACCTCCTTCCAGGCCCTGGCCTGGGGCACCGCGTGGGCACGCGTCGAGGGCGGCAAGCACTACCCCTCCGACATTTTTCTCGGGGCGGCGCTCGGAAACTTTGTCGCCATATTCGTTCGAGAGGCCGCTCTGCCGGCAGACTCGAATACCAGGATCACCGCCACCGTCAGCCGCCGGGAGATTTCGTTCTCGGTCGCACTGTCGTTTTGAGATCCATATCTAGCCCGCATATCTCACCGGGTTTCGTCGCGAGGACGGCGAGGCGCCGCGCCCAGTGGGGTTTTCGACCCGAGGGGCGCGGAGGCGTACTTGACAGTACGTCGAGCACCCCGAGGCGAGAAAGCACCGCTGGGTGTGATGCATCGCTGGCCGCAGCTGAAAGCTGGTGAGATATGCGGGCTAGAGGCACCCAAGCTGTGTCCTCGTTTTCCTGGCGACGAACAACGACTCTCTGCCCGCTCAGCTCACTACGGAAATCACTCGAGGCGTCGACGCCGCAGCCAGGGTGGTACTCGAGGAGACAGGGGTGCCCGGCGCATCCGTCGCCGTCGTCGGCGATGGGGGGTTCGCCCTCACCAGAGCCTTCTGCCTGGCGCGTCTCGATCCAGTCGCGATAGGATCAGTAGCAATAGTATGACAACTGGCTGATTTGTTGATTGCAGACCTCGTACTCTTCGGGAGTGAGGTCGAGCCAGAGATTGGACGCTTCGAAACCGTCCGGGCACGAATCTCCCACACAGCCGATGTACCCTGTGCAATACGTTCCGCTGGAGCAGTCACCACTGACCGCCGATATGTTGAAATAGACGTAACCGCCGGCAAGGAGCGAGAACTCATTGACGAAACTCACAGTCTGGTAGCAGATCCCGCCATCGTCTTCTTCCTCGTATTCGACATCGACCTCACACGTGTTGAAGCTCATTTGAACGCCTGGGATTGAAAGGCTGTACGGGAACAGCGCGGCCTGGCTCTGACTCCAACACGGACATGCTTCGGCCGGATCCTCATCCACGCTCGGTATGCACGGCATGTCCGGGTCGCCATCCCTCATCTTCTGCCGGTACTTGTCGAGGATTTTTCGGTCGTTCTTCTTGCAGTTGGCGAAGGGGTTTTCAAGATCAAAGTCCGGGACGCAGTCATGGGCCTCACAAAAGGCGACGCACAACCCGTAGAGACCCGGCGTCCCGTGTTTCAAGTCGTCGCAGGTGGTCTCTTCCGCGGGAGTGATTCCGTCGGGCGTCGCTCCCTGAGGTTCGTCGTCGTTAACCTCTCCCTGGTTGTCGTTGCCGGGAACCTGGCGCTGATTGCCGTTGCCGGAAACCTGGCCCTGGTTTTCACCGGAAGGCGTCTCGAGCTGAACGCCGCCATCGGCCGCGATTCGACGAGGATTGGACCTCCTCTGTTGGGCGGCGCCCACGGAGGCGATGAATGCGATGAGCAAGAACGCGACAGCAATCGGCCAAAAATTTTTCATGATGGTCCCTTTCCCGTTGCGCCCGCCCCCAGGCTACATACAAGAATTGTATAATCGATGAACACTCCTGACCACCAGTGCCAGTATCTTTGACAATTCTGTAACATTTCAGTGCGACATCAGGTCGTGCGAGCTGATCGAGGGTGCCACCGTTCGCATGTACTCGCTGTTGCGGCGGCCGCCGAGGTCAGCTGATCGAGATTTGTGATGCTGCTCGCCCTCGAGCCGTAACTCGATTTGACAAAGAGGGTCATTTCGTCCCACCACCGAACGAGGCTTGATGTCTTGAGGGGGTGGGCAAGGTCGTCGAACGCCTGCCCGGAGCACTGCTCAACTAACGAGTGATTGCGAAGGTCTGATACCCGAGATACACAAAAGGTACCTGGCACGCAGTACCGTAGTTGAGGCTTCAAATGCGGAAATCGGTGCCTCACACCTCGATTCGAGTGCTCGAGCGTGGGCTTCTCGGTACCGTCCGGAAAACGGCGGCACGGGCCGCAAGAAGACCCGCGCTCGGATGAGCGCGGGTCGTTGATTCGAAGTCGATGAGTGGTTACTTGCGCGGGTGGTTGATCTGCGCCTGCGCAGCCGCCAGCCGGGCGATGGGCACGCGGAAGGGCGAGCAGCTGACGTAGTTCATGCCCGACGAGGTGGCAGAACTCGACCGAGTTCGGCTCGCCGCCGTGCTCGCCGCAGATGCCGACCTTGAGGTCGGGCTTGGTCGAGCGGCCCTTCTCGATGCCGGTCTTGACCAGCACGCCGACCGAGTCACGGTCGAGGACCTGGAAGGGGTCGACCGGGAGGATCTTCTTGTCGAGGTAGTCGGGCAGGAAGCCGCCGATGTCGTCGCGCGAGAAGCCGAAGGTCATCTGGGTGAGGTCGTTGGTGCCGAAGCTGAAGAACTGCACCGACTTCGGCGATCTGATCCGCCGTCAGGGCCGCCCGCGGGATCTCGATCATGGTGCCGTAGAGGTGTTCGATCGTCGACCCGTACTTCTCGCAGACCTCGGCGTGGACCTTTTTGGCGATCTCGAGCTGGTCGTCGAGCTCGGCCCTGGCGCAGGTCACCGGGACCATGATCTCGGGGAAGCAGTTCTTGCCGTCCTTCCGCAGCTCGACCGCCGCTTCGAGAATGGCGCGGAACCTGCATCTCCGCTGATCTCGGGGAAGGTGACGCCGAGGCGGACGCCGCGGTGTCCCATCATCGGGTTCATCTCGTGCAGTTCATCGGCCCGGCGGTCGAGTTCGGCGGCATCGATGCCGAGGGCCGAGGCGAGCTTGGCGCGCTCGTCGGCGGATTGCGGCACGAACTCGTGCAGCGGCGGGTCGAGCAGGCGGATGGTCACCGGGCGGTCGCCCATGACCTCCATGGTCGCCTTCATGTCTCGTTTTACGAAGGGGTAGAGCTCGTCGAGGGCGGCGCGCCGTTCGCTGACCGAGCCCGACATGATCATCTTGCGGAGGAGGAACAGCGGCTCCTCGGAACCGGTGCCGTAGAACATGTGCTCGGTGCGGAAGAGGCCGATGCCCTCGGCGCCGAACGCGATGGCGTTGCGGGCGTCCTCCGGGGTGTCGGCGTTGGTGCGCACCTTGAGCACACGGATCTCGTCGGCCAGCGTCATGAAGTCGACGAAGCGCGGGTTTTCGGTGGCGTCGATCATCCCGAGGGCGCCCGCGTAGACCAGACCGCGGGTGCCGTTGAGGGTCAGGACGTCGCCCTCTTTGAAGACCTTGTCATCGGCGGTGATCGTCTTGCCGATGACGTCGATGTCCAGGGTCCCGGCGCCGACGATGCAGCACTTGCCCCAACCGCGGGCGACCAACGCCGCATGCGAGGTCATGCCGCCGCGACCGGTGAGGATGCCCACCGCGGCTCGCATCCCTTCGACGTCTTCGGGGTTGGTCTCCTCGCGGACCAGCAGCACGGTCATGCCGGCCTTGGCCCACTCGACGGCCTTGTTGGCCGAGAAGACGATCTGTCCGGTGGCGCCGCCCGGGCCGGCGGGCAGGCCCTTCGCGATCGGCGTTTCCTTCTTCTCGGTGGCCGAGGCGCTCGAGCACGCCCACGCACGCGAGGTGGTTCACCGCGACCTCAAGTGCGCCAACGTGGTCATCACCCCGGAGGGCCGGGCCAAGGTGCTGGACTTCGGTCTGGCGGGGCGGCTCAGGAACGACGACGTAACCGAGGCCACCACCCAGACGCTGGAATCGGCCGAACTGTCGGGAAAGATTGCCGGCACCCTGCCCTACATGGCGCCCGAGCAGCTGCGCGGCCAGCCGGCCGACGCGCGCTCAGATCTGTGGGCCCTCGGCGTCATGCTCTTCGAGATGGCGGCTGGACGTCGGCCGTTTCGCGGGAGCACGGGCTTCGAGCTGAGCTCGGCGATTCTCGGCCAACCTGCGCCGCCGCTGCCGCAGACCGCCATCGGCCAGCTGCCGACGCAGCTGCAGGCCGTCATCGATCACTGCCTGGAAAAGGACCCGGATGCTCGCTACCAACGAGCCGGCGAGGTCCGGACGGCGCTGGAGTTGACCCTGACAGGCAGCGGACCGGCCATGCCGTTGGAGCGGCCGGCGACCGGAGGTCGCCGGTGGCTACCGGCTGCGGCGGGAGTTGCCGTCGCTGTCTCAGCTCTGGTGTGGCTCGGTTTCGACAAGGTCACCGATCGATTGGTGGGCAGCGGCGTTGTCGCACAGAGGCCAATTCGTCTCGCGGTGCTGCCGTTCGCCAACCTCTCGGGCGACCCGGAACAGACGTACCTGTCGGACGGGCTCACCCAGGAGATGATCACGCAACTGGGAAATCTCCATCCCGAAGGATTGAGCATCATCGCGCGGTCGTCGGTGATGCGCTACCGGGACGGCAACACGCCGATCGACCAGATCGGCCGCGAGCTCGAGGTGGACTATGTGCTCGAAGGCAGCGCGCAGCGGGAGGGTGATCGCGTACGAATCGCCACCGAGCTGATCGAGGTCGGGAACCAGACCCAGATCTGGGCCGACGCGTTCGATCGGAAGCTGTCTGGAATTCTGATGGTGCAGAGCCAGGTGGCGCGCGAAGTGGCTGACGCGTTGGCTCTGGAACTGCTGCCCGAGGAGCTGCAAAGGCTGGCGTCCGTCGAGCGCGTCGACCCCGCGGCCTACGAAGCCTTTCTCAAGGGAATGATGCACTGGAATACGGTGTCCGAAGCAGGCCTCGAAACGGCCGAGCGTCACTTCGAGCAGGCGCTCGAGGTGGACCCGGACTATGCCTCGGCGTACGCCGGCCTCGCATGGGTGTGGGCAGGTCGGCAACAAATGGGAATCTCAGCTCCCAGCGAGGCCGGTCCGAAGGCCAAGGCGGCGGCCGAACGGGCCATCGCGCTGGATGATGGGTCCGATGCGGCCCACGCGGCCCTGGCCGGGATCAGCACCTGGACCGACTGGGACTGGATGGCCGCCGAGCGCGAGTGGCGGCGCACGCTCGAAATCAACCCCAACTACGCCCTTGCCCATGCGTATTATGCGCACTTCCTGGCAACCATGGGCCGCTCAAATGAGGCCGTGGAACATGCCGAGCGATCGATCGAGCTCGATCCGTACAACGCCTTGTTGCAGGCGCTGTACGGCATGGTGCTGGTCTTCGACCGCCGCCTCGATGAGGCAATCGCCGCAGCAAACGCCAGCCTCGAACTCCAGCCTGGTATGGGGATTGCCGGGGCAGTTCTGCACGACGCCTATATCGCCAAAGGCATGAAAGAGGTGCAGCTGGAACTCCAGCGGGGGCGGATCGCTGGGGACCCGGGACGGGTAGCAGCCTTCGAGGAAGGGCTGGCCGAAGGGGGCTACGAGGGCGCCCAGCTGGCCATCGCTGATCTTTTGGCTGAGAGGTATGAACTCGCAAAGGGCATCCCCGATGCCGGCAGTCGCAGAGTCTACCCGCCGGTCGCGATTTCAGCGCGCTTTATCGACGGCGGGGACTTCCAGCGCGCGATCGACTGGCTCGAGGAGGGATACGAAGCAGGTGATCCGAATCTTCCCTACCTCGGAATACCGCTGTTCGATCCGCTGCGCTCGGACCCGCGTTTCCAGAACCTGGCGCGCCGCATGAACCTCCCGCACGTCGTTTCGGCGGCGACCTCGTACCAACAGTAGAACCGAGGTCCCGGGCCCAACGATTGTGGGTGTGTGGGATCCACCTCGAGTTTCATCGTTGGGCTGGGCTACGAGATTTCAGAATTGCCCCCCTGGATTCGTGTAGACTTGTGCAACCAAACAAATGAATCTGCGAAAGGACCACCCGGTGCCCATCGAGGCTGGCAACGAATTGCTCCATTACCGCCTGATTGAAAAGATCGGTGAGGGCGGCATGGGAGTCGTTTGGAAGGCCGAAGATACCCGGCTGCACCGCGAGGTGGCCTTGAAGCTCGTCTCGGAAGACCGAGGTCGAAACGCCGAATCAGTGGACCGTCACCTGCGGGAGGCGCGAGCCGCATCGGCCCTCAACCATCCCCACATCTGTTCTATTCATGACATCGGCGAGGCGGAGGACCGTCGCTTCATCGTCATGGAGCTGTTGGAGGGGCAGACGCTGCAACACGCGATCGGGGGAAGGCCGATGCCGGTGGATTCGGCGGTCGACCTTGCCATACAGATCGCGGATGCACTGGATGCCGCCCACTCCAAGGGAATCATCCACCGCGATATCAAGTCCTCGAACATCTTCGTCACCACACGCGGGCAGGCCAAAATCCTGGACTTCGGTCTCGCCAAGCTGACTGAACAGGACACGGGCGCCGAGGAGGAGACCCGCTCCATCGAGGACAGGACCTCTCCAGGAGCGGTGGTGGGCACTGTTGCCTACATGTCGCCGGAGCAGGCGCTCGGCAAAGAGCTGGATGTCAGGACCGATCTCTTCTCGCTCGGAGTGGTGCTTTACGAAATGGTCACCGGCCGGTGCGCATTCGAGGGGAGCACCCAGGCCGCCGTGTTCGACGCCATTCTCAACCGGGCGCCCACGGCACCGGTGAGCCTGAACCCGCAGGTGCCGACCGAGCTCGAACGGATCATCAACAAGACGCTGGAGAAGGACCCGGACCTGCGCTATCAGAGCTCGGCCGGGCTGTTGGCGGATCTCAAGCGGCTGAGACGGGATTCATCGGCCGGACAATTGCCGGTCACCGTAGCTCCCCACCCCCGTCGCATCGCCTGGGCGTTGGTCGCGGTGGCTGTCGTGATCGTGACCGCGGTTCTCGTGTGGCAGGGTTTGGACCGCAAACGGGATGCGAGCCCGGTCGGGGCAGAGGCGGGTCCCGCTGGGCCGTCGATCGCGGTTTTGCCTTTCGAAAACGCCGGCGGTGATCCGGACCAGGACTATTTCAGTGATGGTCTGGCAGCGGAGATCGGTACCGAGTTGGCGCGCTACCGTGAGCTGTCGGTCATCGCTCGATCCTCCACCACCGCGTATCGCGGCCGGGATATCGATGTGCGAGATGTGGGCAAAAAGCTGGGGGCCCGTTACCTGTTGCAGGGAAGCGTGCGGCAGGTCGGGAATCGCATCCGGCTGAACGTCCAGCTATCCGACACCGATGATGGGCGCTCGGTCTGGGACATGCGCTTCGAGCGGGATCTCACCGCAGAAAACCTGTTCGAGCTTCAGGACGAACTGACCAGCCGGGTCGTCAACGAGATCGCAGGCACCTACGGCGCCCTCACCCGGGCCGGGTTGCCCGGTGCCCGGCGCAAGCCGCCGGCCAGCATGGAGGGTTACGACTGCGTCCTGAGGGTATACGAGTATCTCCACGTCCACACAGCGGAAAACCACTATGCCGCACGTGAGTGCCTGGAAACCATTCTCGAGACCGATCCCGGGTTTGCCGACGGCAACGCGTGGCTGGGATATTTGTACGGCGACCAGTTTCACCATCGCTGGAACGAGGAGACGGATCTGTACCTTTCGCTAGACAGGGCGAAGGAGTATGCCGACATTGCGATGCGCCTCGATCCCACCTCGCATGTGGTCCACGGCGCAATGGCCCTGACGCTGTATTTTCGCGGCGAGTACGAAAGGGCGAAGATGGAGTCCATCAAGACCATCGAGCTCAATCCCAACGACGCGATGTGGCTCGCCCTGATGGGCTTGTACCTCATCCAGCAGGAGGAGTTCGAGCTCGGTGTGCCGATGTACAGCAAGTCGCTGGAGGTGGATCCCTACCCGCCTCCGTGGAGCGGCATGGGTGGCTTCTACGAGCATTACCGCCTGGGCCGTTACGAAAAGGCGCTGGAGTTTTCCAGAAGCGTCGAGATGTCCGGCGATTTCAGGACACCGATGTTCGTCGCGGCGACTCTGGGCCAGTTGGGTCGGAGGGAGGAAGCCGCGTCCCATCTCCGGAAAATGTTCGAGTATTGGGGGAGGCCGGCGTCGGAGCTCCGGGAAGAGCTGATCCAGCGCCACGCCCTGTCGCAGGGGCTGACCGACCATCTCTTGGAAGGGCTTGAGAAGGCCGGGTTGGAGTACTGAGTCGTCACCAAGGAGGTCAACAGGCAGTTCATCCGGGGCCTGATCCTGATCGCGATCATTCTCTCCG